>NZ_CP031557.1:0-2421504 GCF_003403075.1 Flavobacterium psychrotrophum
TGCGCCAGCATTTTCGGCAGACCAGCCCCAACCGGGATTTGTCTTGTCGAGAATAGACATCGTTAAAAAGTTGATAAGCAAAACTCTCATCCCGTAAAACGAAAAGCGCTCCCACATTTCTGTAAAGAACAGTACGAACAATCCTGATGGATGCCCCAAAACGGTAGATTTAAAAAAGTCGTTTTGAATAGTCGTCGTGTTTGTAGACATATATAGTGTTAATTGTATTTACAAAATTATTTTACATCCTGCATAAGCTTGCGCACCAGCGGCGATATGATGATTAAAACCACGCCTGCTATTACAGCATATATGGCTAGTTGCAGGTAGCCATCGGTATAGGTTACCAGTTTTTGCTGCAGGCTGTCGCTTTCGCCCCCTTCAGAAAGACCTGCGCCTAATATACCTGCTGCATATTGTCCGTAGGCGCTTGCCAGGAACCACATACCCATCATTACCCCCTGTAGCTTTTGTGGCGACAGTTTGGTCATGATCGATAGGCCTATAGGTGAAAGGCAAAGCTCGCCAAAAGTAATTATAAAATAGGCAACTACAAAAACATCAAGGCTGGCAATGCCCGGGGCCACTTCAAAAAAGCGGGTGGTGTAGAATGTGTAGAATCCTCCGGCAAGAAACAGGAAGCCAAGGCCGAATTTGATAACGGTGTTTGGTTCCAGTTTTTTCATGGCAAGCCATACAAGCCCAACGATAGGTGCGAAGATGATTACGAAGACAGAGTTTGCAGCATTATTAACGCCATTAGGATCTAACGTAAAAGTGCCTGCAACTACATTGCTAAGGTTTTTTGCGGCAAAGATGCTCAGCGATCCGCCACTCTGTTCAAAGAATGCCCAGAAGATGATGGAAAATATTATAAACACAAGGGCTGCAATAAGTTTCTTGCTTTCTTCCCAGGTGTGTTTTGTCATTTCATAAACCAGGTACAATAAAGTAAGCGGGCCTATGGTGTACATAAAATAGTCGGTATATTCTGTTTTTGCCACCATTACCATAATTACAGGTATCAGCGCAAGCGTAAGTGCATAAACTGCATATTCATACCAGCCTTTGCCTGATTTAACGGTTACGGCAACTTTGCCCGGCTCAGGCGTTACGGTACCAAAGCTGTCGGCTTCGGTATTGTTTTTAAGGTTACCATCTTCGCTCTTAAAAGGCGATAATCCAATGGGGCCAAGGCTTCTTTGGGTAAAGATAAAAGTAATAAGGCTTATGGTCATTACAATACCTGCAAGGCCAAAGGCTACATTCCATGTCTTATCGGCTGGGATAAAGCCGCTGAATAATTGCCCTTTACCTATAGCAATACAAGCGTACCCGCCAAGCAGTGCGCCAATGTTAATACCTGAATAAAATAGTGAGAAACCGGCATCGCGCCTGTTATCACCCTTGCGGTATAATGACCCTACCATAGTTGAAATATTCGGCTTAAAAAATCCGGTGCCAATTACAGTAAAGCTTATGCCTAAAAAGAAACTATTTTCTGGGAACGGGTCAAATGCCAGGATAGCACTACCAATTATCATCAGGAAGCCACCCCAAAAGAGCGACTTGCGGAAACCAAGTATCTTATCTGCAAATAAACCACCTATAAATGTAAAAGCATATACAAATGCCTGTGTAGCACCATACTGAAGGTTAGCCTGAGTTTCGCTCATGTGGCCGCCATTTTCCAGTATCAGGTGTGTTATCATAAAGTATGTAAGCACGCCTCGCATACCATAAAAGCAAAAACGCTCCCACATTTCAGAAAAGAAAAGCCCCATAATTGCTTAGGGTACTTGCCTTTAAAACTTTGTATGTCTTCTAGTGTAACCGTATTTGTGTTGCTCATTACAGGTTTTCTTTAATAAAGTTTGTCATTTTAGTGTACAGTTGCAGCCTGGTTTTACCGCCGTAGATGCCGTGATTTTTATCAGGATAAATGGCCCAGTCAAACTGCTTGTTAGCCTGTACCAGTGCCTCTACCATTAGCATGGTATTTTGCAGGTGCACATTGTCATCTGCACTACCGTGTATCAGCAGGTATTTTCCTTTAAGGTTTTTAGCAAAGTTTATCGGCGAGTTAAGGTCGTACCCGCCTGCATTTTCCTGAGGTGTCTGCATATAACGTTCTGTATATACGCTGTCATAAAAACGCCAGTTGGTAACCGGTGCAACGGCAATAGCCATTTTAAACACGTCAGCCCCTTTCAGGATACAGTTACTGCTCATAAAGCCGCCAAAGCTCCATCCCCAAATGCCTATGCGGCCTGCATCTACATAAGGGTATTTGCTTATAACTTTTGCAGCATCTATCTGGTCTTCTACTTCAAACTTACCAAGTTCTTTATAAGTAACTTTTTTAAACTCTGCACCTTTAAAACCTGTACCGCGCCCGTCTACACAGGCTACAATATACCCCTCTTGTGCCAGCATATAATACCAGTAGTCGTTAAGAGTATTCCAGGTATTGGCTACCTGCTGGCTGCCCGGGCCACTATATTGGTACATAAGTACCGGATGTTTTTTAGCAGGGTCAAAGTTGGCAGGTTTTATAAACCATGCATTAAGCACATGGCCTTTCTCTGTTGTAATGGTTGTAAATTCTTTTGGTGAAAGGCTGTATTTGGTAAGCTTTTCCTTAAGCGGATTGTTATTGATTACCTCTTTTACAAGCTTGCCCTCTTTAGTGCTGTTAAGCGTAAAAATTTGCGGCTGTGTAGCACTTGAGTAAAAGTTAAGGAACAGGTCGAAATTCGGGCTGAATTTAGCATCGTTCGTACCTGCCTGGTTTGTCAGCCTTATTTTGTTTTTTCCGTTGATATTAATACGGTATACATCACGGTTGATGCTGCCGTTCTCTGTACTCTGGTAAAAAATATTACCGGTTTTATCGTCAAAGCCGTAGTACGATGTTACCTCCCATTTGCCTTTAGTAACCTGATCCAGTAATTTGCCGGTTTTGCTGTAGTGGTAAATGTGGTTGTAGCCTTCTTTTTCGCTGGTCCAGATAAAGCTATTGTCGTTTAAAAAGGTAAGGTTATCGGTAATGTCTACATACGCCTTATCTGTTTCGTTGAGTACTACTTTTGCAGCACCACTGTTGGCATCCACAAAAATAAGGTCGAGGTTGTTCTGGTGGCGGTTAATAACCTGCACGCTCAGTGTTTGGGCATCGTTAGTCCATTTAATACGCGGAATATAGAAATCGGTATAATTACCCAGTTTAATTTCTTTATCAGTATTGGTCTTTACATCATAAATATGCAGCGTAACAATGCTGTTCTTTTCGCCTGCCTTTGGGTATTTAAAGGTTTGTGGCTTAGGGTAGAGCCCCTGGTCGTACACTTCCATGGTAAACTCAGGTACGTCAGTCTCATCAAAACGGATATACGCAATTTTATCTCCCGTGGCATTCCACTGATAGGCTTTTACAAAAGAAAATTCTTCTTCATATACCCAGTCGCATACGCCGTTGATTATGCTGTTCTTCTTGCCATCTTTAGTTACCGGTCGCGTAAATCCGTTAGCAATGTCGTGTACATATATATTATTATCAAATACATAGGCAACCTTATTGCCATCCGGCGAAAAAGTAGGCTCCTGTACTTTGTTTTCTGCAAGTTGCGTTATTTGCTTAGTAGCGGTATCGTAAATATAAAAGTCGGCAGTAAAAGAATGCCTGTAAATAGGGTTACTGTCTGTAGCTAAAAGTATCTTTTTTTCGTCCTTGCTAAACGTGTAGCTGTCTATGCCATGCAGTTGAGAGAAGCTTTTGCTTTCTACCAGAGTGCCTACTTTGTTTAAGGTAGCAAAATCATAAAGGTCTATCGCACTTGTACCGGCATTCCAGTTGTTGTTTAAAACCGTATACTGGTTTGTGTTTTCAAGGGCAATTAACTCGTCCATGCCTTTGGTGCGAAAAGCGCCTCCCCAAATTTCTTCGAGTGTTATTTTTTGCTGAGCAAAAACAGGCATTGCGGCTAATAAAAAGAATAAAATCGACTTTTTAGCGTATTTCATTTTGTGTATGATAAAAAACTTCCAATTTTAGTAATTTTTTATGACTTATTGGGGCTTTTTTTTGTTAAACTGAATAGGGTGGTAAAACGAGCCATAATTATTTTTTTTAACACCCCGCCAAAGCTGTATCTTTGCGCTACTATAAAACAATAACCTACTGTAAATGAGCAAGGCGATAAGCGGTTTTAGTAAACTGGGCAAAGAGCAAAAAATTGAATGGCTGGCAAATGGCTACTTTCAGGATCCCGAACGAGCTACCGAAACCCTCAAACAATACTGGAATGATAATGCCGCTCTGCAAAAGCTGCACGACGAGTTTATAGAAAATACGGTAAGTAATTTTTACCTGCCGCTGGGTATTGCGCCAAATTTTACCATAAATGGTAAAGACTATACCATACCCATGGCCATCGAAGAAAGTTCTGTAGTGGCTGCGGCAAGTAAATCGGCCAAATTCTGGGCTACTCGCGGTGGTTTTAAGGCTACCGTTATAAGTACTGAGAAGATAGGGCAGGTGCATTTTAAATACTTTGGCGATGGCCAAAAGCTGGTTGCCTTTTTTGAAGCGATTAAGCCAAAGCTGTTTATCGAAACCGAAGACCTTACTAAAAACATGCAAAAGCGTGGCGGTGGTATCCTTGATATCGAACTGCGCGATAAAACAAACCTGATAGAAGGCTATTACCAGCTGCATGCTACTTTTGAAACGGTAGACAGCATGGGTGCTAACTTTATCAATTCGTGCCTGGAGCAGTTTAGTAAGACCCTGCGTGAAGAAGCGCTGGCTTTTGAGCTGTTTACCGAAAGTGAAAAGCACATCCAGGTAATCATGAGCATCCTTAGCAACTACGTGCCCAATTGTGTGGTGCGTGCCGAGGTAAGCTGTCCGGTAGCCGACCTGAATGAAGATAAGAATATTTCGCCGGAGGAGTTTGCGCAAAAATTTGTTGCCGCCGTACAGATTGCCGAAGTGGAACCTTTTCGTGCGGTAACGCACAATAAAGGTGTAATGAACGGTATTGATGCTGTGGTGGTAGCAACGGGAAATGATTTTCGTGCAGTAGAGGCCGGTGTTCATGCCTATGCAGCTAAAGACGGGCATTACAGCAGCCTGAGCCATGCTAAGGTAGAAGATGGTATTTTTACCTTTTGGCTTGATGTGCCGTTGGCTTTAGGAACCGTGGGCGGACTTACAACGTTGCACCCGCTTGTAAAATTTTCGCTTGAAATGCTGGGTAATCCCGGAGCGAAAGAGCTGATGCAAATAGTAGCCGTAGCAGGACTGGCGCAAAACTTTGCAGCCCTGCGTTCGCTTACCACAACGGGTATACAGCAGGGGCATATGAAAATGCACCTAATGAACATACTGAACCAGCTGGGTGCTAATGACCTCGAAAAGCATGCTACTATAAAGCATTTTGAAAAAAATACTGTGAGCCATAGTGCCGCAGCCGAATTTTTAGAACTTTTACGCACTAACGACCCTGCCAAAATTGAAGAAGACTTTATACGCTAACGGGAAACTGTTTTTAATGGGCGAATATACCGTGCTCGACGGTTCGCGTGCTTTTGCCGTGCCCACTAAGTTTGGACAGTCTATGGATATCGAGCCAAATGATGATAACGTGCTACGCTGGGCGAGTCATGATGCTGACGGGTCGATATGGCTGGAGGCTTCTTTTTCGATTGAAGATATAAAGTGGAATCGCCGGGAATCGAACCCGGGTCCAAACACCATGCTTTTAAAAGTATTGCATGCCGCCCACACGGCAAATCCTGAAATTTTAAGCTCAGGGTTTGATGTAACCACAAAACTTACTTTTCCGCGAAATTGGGGCTTGGGCACCAGCTCTACGTTTATAGCCATGGTTGCAGCCTGGTTTGGCATTGATGCTTATGCGTTACTTGCGGCTACCTTTGGCGGCAGCGGTTATGACATTGCCTGCGCACAACACGATACTCCTATTATATATACGCTCGAAAATGGGCAGCCGGAAGTTACTCCGGTAGATTTTTATCCTGCCTTTGCAGATAAACTTTACTTTGTATACCTAAACCAAAAGCAAAACAGCCGCGATGCCATTATGGCCTATCGTGAAAGGGCGTTTGATAAGAATGATTTGGTAATACGCATAAACAGGCTCATAGATGAACTTGTTTATGCTCCCGACCTTAACTCCTTTTCGTCGGCATTAGAAAAACAGGAGGCTCTTTTAGGCGGTGTATTAGGCATTGCCCCGGTACAGGAACGCCTGTTTCCTGATTTTAAAGGGGTGGTAAAAAGCCTTGGTGCCTGGGGTGGCGATTTTGTTTTGGCTGTAGCCGAAGATAACCCAATTGAATATTTTACTGCTAAGGGCTTCGAAACTATAGTGCCATATAGTGAGATGGTCCTATAATTTAATTCATGGTTTCTACCTCATAATATTCTATTAGTTCTAATGCCCTTGTGCGTACAATTGATGCTCTAGTACTGCCAAAAAAAACAGGCCACATAGTACCTTCTTTATTGCGGTTTAGCGTGGCGGCAAATTCTATTTCCGCATCACGATAGGTAATCCACCTACGTTGTGCTTCCTTAAGTTTTGCTTTTTCTTCTGTGCCTAATACGCCCATCAATAGTTTATAGTATTTATTCATTTCTTTATCCCAAGTGTCATACTCCTTGTTCGCACATGCTATCATTTCTGCAGTATTTCCACTTTTACAGTCTTCAAACTGGATATCTATAGGGTGTTTATTTTCTTTTTCATTTTGAGCAAAACCCCAAAGAGGAATAAGTAAAAACAGGATTAAGGTGTTTTTCATTTTGGTTGAATTATAAATAATACGTTTGAATACCAAATATACTGTACTTTCCTATTCTGAAAGATTAAAGCATTTGGTAATCGACATTGTCTATTACAGCTATTTCATTAAACATATTTACCAAACCTCCAGTCTGTAAGCGCTATCCCAAAAACCATACTCCAGGCGTGCGGCATATACAAAGGCTTCCGTCATGCGTTCGTGCTGTAGTGCCGTGGCATTGCAGGCAGCAATGTTGGTAAGCATGATAGCTTTTTCAACTAAGAGGCCAAATTCTTCACCCGTATAGGTAGCAATCCAGTCGTGGTAGGGATTGCCAATGTTTTTTGCAATGCTTACAATATGGTCCCCTACGGCTTTATAAATCCAGAAACAGGGCAGTACAGCAGCTAATGCTACGCAAACATCGGCACTGTAGGCGGTGCTTTGTAAATAGTGTATGTAATGGTGGCACGTAGGCGATATAGCAGCACGTTCTCCCACATTGTATTGTTTAAAGTATGAATCGTGCAGGGCGCGTTCTACCACCACAGCTCCCTCGGCAAAGCGAATGTATTGCAGCATGGCATCTACATCTGGCAACTTAGCAGCGGCAATGGCAAGCGTACGCGCAAAGTACTCAAGGTAATGGGCATCCTGTTGCAGGTAATATTTAAACTTTTCTATATCCAGAGTGCCGTCCGCTAGTTCTTTTATAAAGGGCATGTCAATAATCTTATTGTACACGGGCAGGGCAGCCTGCCAGGCATCATCACTCCATTTCATTTTTAATGAGTTTTTCAGGGTTATAAAAATGGTTAAGCGGGCCAAAGCCTTTTCCGGTCGCTACATCGGCTCCGTGCAGTATGGCGTTGTACACATACTCTCCGGCCAGCTCCACAGCGGTTTCAGCAGTTTCACCACGGGCAATAAATGCCGCTATGGCGCTCGACAATGTGCAGCCGGAACCATGTGTGTTATCGGTTGCTACCTTTTGCGATACCAGCACTTTTGGCTCGCTACTGTTAATGTAGAGTAGCGACGTTATTTGTTCGCCCGGCAGGTGGCCACCTTTTAACAGTAGGCCTTTAGCACCCTCGCGCAGTATGGCTTTGCCGGCTTCATACATATCTTCTACACCGCTTATAGGCAGGTTAGCCAGTAGTGCAGCCTCGTCAAGGTTTGGGGTAATAATAGTAGCGAGTGGAAATAATTCTGAAATAATACGGTTTGTGGCCGACTCCTCTATAAGGCGCGCACCACTGGTGGCTACCATTACGGGGTCAAGCACTACGGGTATGTTTTTATATTCGGTCAGGACTTCGGCAATGGCAGTTGCGAGTTCCGGGGTATGTACCATGCCTATTTTTATGGCCTGTGGCCTAATGTCAGTTAGTACTGCACGCAACTGTTCTTTTACAAAATCGGGGGGTATGCTGTGTATGCCGGTTACGCCCAGTGTGTTTTGTGCTGTAAGCGCCGTGATAACGCTGGTGCCATAACAACCCAGTGCGCTAAATGTTTTTAAATCGGCCTGTATGCCAGCCCCACCACCGGAATCAGATCCGGCAATGGTTAGTGCTACAGGGTACTTATATTTTTTTGAGATCATATATTCCTATTTGATTTTTAATTTCCATCGCCGCCTGCCTTGGGTCATCGGCACCGCAAATGGCAGAAACCACCGCCAGGCAATTTGCACCGGCATTGATAACGGCTTTAGCATTATTTGCATTGATGTTACCAATGGCGACCAATGGTTTATGGGTAAGTTTGCAGATTTTTGCAATACCTTCAAGTCCCCATTCTGTAACGGTATCCGTCTTTGTTAACGTGCTAAAAACCGGACTTATGCCCAAATGATTTGCATAATGTACTTCAATACCCGATAGCTGCTCAATATATTCGATAGAATATCCCAATAAACTACATTCCGGCCAAAGCTCCTTAACGTGAGAGGGTGCCATATCGCTATTGCCCACGTGCAGGCCTGCCGCGTTTACCTTCATTGCTACCTGAATATTGTCGTTTATAATAAGCGGTACATTGTATTTATCCAGCAGAGCTTTTAGTTTAATGGCTAGCGAGGTAAATTCGGCTGTGGTTTTGTGTTTTTCGCGCAGTTGTACTATATCTACACCACCTTTTATGGCTTCTTCTGTAACCCAAAGTATGTCGCGGTCAACGCAGGCTTCCTCGCTTACAACCAAGTATAATTTATACGGAAATGCCTGCATTAGTAAACTCCCAGTTTAAAATAGCATAGAAATCTTCTTCGGTAAGGTTGTGTAGCTTGTCCAGCAAATTAACCTGAAGTCTGCCCGGCCCGGCCGATTGCTTCTCGGCAAGTTCTCCAGCTATGCTTAGCAATGCCATAGCGGCGGCAGTTGCATAAAATGGATTAGCGGGTGCTGTACCTACAAAAGCGCCTATTAAAGCCGTGGCACTACAGCCCAGCCCGGTAACCTGCTGCATAAGTGGGTGTCCGTTTTTAAGCATCAGGGTTTCATTGCCGGAAACAATAACATCTGTAGCGCCGGATATGCATACTACACTCCCTGTATTTTGGTTAAGCCATTGGGCGGCAGCCACAGCCTCGGTGCTTTTGTGCAGGCTGTCTACACCTTTGGTTTTTGTAATACCTGCATTTGCCAAAGCCATAATTTCTGATGCGTTACCGCGGATGACTGTAGGCTTAAATTCCAGGAGTTTTGCCGCTGTTTCATCTCGATAGGCTGTTGCGCCTACGCCCACGGGGTCGAGTATCCAGGGTTTGCCCAGTACATGGGCTTTTGATGCTGCCTTTAGCATGCTTTCTACCCAATATTCATCTAGGGTGCCAATGTTGATAACCGTGGCATGGCACAGTGCTACCATATCTTCAACCTCAGGGTGGGCATGCGCCATAATGGGCGAAGCACCAACGGCAAGCAGGGCATTTGCGGTATTGTTCATTACCACATAATTGGTAATATTATGTACAAGGGGAGATGTTTGCCTTACATTTTGGATGGATTTCCATAAATGCTCTTTCATAATTATTTAGTTTTAAGAGTAAATAAATATGGCTATAGAGTTTCCGGCACGCGGAAATTTTGAAGGTATTGCTACGCTTTTCCCTACGACGGTATCAACCGTGTCAGGTTCAAAGGGACTGTCTCAATTCTTTTCAGAATACCCCTAAAGCCAGTGTAAAGTTATAAAATTTGTTTTAGGTTTCCGGTTTAAAATTATAAGGTTTTAGAACCTGAAAGATAAACTATACAATCATCTTGTTTTTAGCCACTGTATAGCACGTTCTAAAGCCTTTGAAGGATCTATAATTTCATCGGGCTGTACAGGAATACCGTATTTGTTTTTATTTCTGTCGGCAAATACGGCAACAGTTAGCAACATACGCGACCCATCTGACAATGTAAATCCTTCATTTGAAGTAGAAACGCCATAGGTGTGTTGCCCAAAGCTACGTGTTTTAGGGCGTTGTTTAAATGCCACAGTTACGGCTTCGCCAGAGCTTGCCGTAAGTGTATCGGTAAGTACGGCAACATATGGATTTTGATTTTTTAAAATAAGTGTGTCTGGGTTTGTAACTACATCATCGTCAAAAAGAAGTTTATTGTCATGGCATTGCCACGTTACATATTTCCCGTCAGGATAAGCTGTATATCCCGCTATGCCATCTCCAAGTATGGGGCTTATGCCAAGTAGCATAGGCGCCATGTCGCCCCCAAAGTTACCCCGAAGGTCTACCACCCAGCCTTTAAGGTTGTCTTTGTCCCTTGTTTTTATGTCCTCGGTTATTTGGGTAATGTAAGCCTTTTTGATACTGTCGTTACCCATGCAATAGCGAACTCTTATATAGCCAATATCATCAGGCACTTCTAAATCAGGTAATATGGGTGGAGGACCCAGCGCATCATCTGTATCATCATTTACAGGAGCAAAATAACTGTGTTTATCTCCCAGTAGTTTTATGGCATACTGCACCGCCGGATATGTTTGGGCTATTGTTTTAGCATTGGTAGCCTTAGCCATTACTTTTTGTCTAAAATCTTCCCAGTTGATTTTTTGCCTGTTAACGGAGTGGCTTTCCATTATTGACAATACTTCGTTAAGATATGCAATAGCTTCATCATTTTTGGCTACACCAGGTGTTTTGCAGCCTGAAATAAGCACTATGATAAGAAGTAAATATTTAGTCATGGTATTTTGGTTTCTTCAAAAATAGGTAATTCGCTTAAATAGAAGCCAATAAAAAGAGGGCCGAAGCCCTCAGAACTATTAAAATCAGAAATAAAACTCTTATTAAAAGCGATTGTCTCCATCAAGAAGGTTACCTAAACCGCCCAGTATGCTGCCTTCGTCGCGCTGGCTACCACCACCCTGAGGCGCAGATGCATAAATGCGCCCTGCAAGCCTGCTAAACGGCAACGATTGTATATATACCACACCCGGTCCGGTAAGGGTAGCGTAGAATAAGCCTTCGCCACCAAAAACAGTATTGCGGATACCGCCTATAAACTCAATGTCATAATTTACCGATGGCGAGAAACCTACGATACAGCCTGTGTCTACCTTTAACACTTCGCCATGTGCAAGCTCTTTGCGTGCCAGTGTACCGCCTGCGTGCACAAACGCCAAACCATCGCCTTCCAGCTTTTGCATTATAAAGCCTTCGCCGCCAAAAAGCCCACGCCCCAGCTTGCGTGAAAACTCGATGCCTACTGATACGCCTTTTGCGGCACATAAAAATGCATCTTTCTGGCAAATGAATTTCCCCTGAAACTGTCTCAGGTCTATTGGTACGATCTTACCAGGATATGGCGATGCGAAGCTTACCTTGCGCTTGCCACTCCACTGGTTTAAGAATACCGTCATAAAAAGGCTTTCACCCGTTAGCATACGCTTTCCGGCGCTGAACAGCTTACCCATAAAACCCTGGTCCTGGTTGGTGCCGTCGCCAAAAATGGTTTGCATTTGTATGCCATTATCCATCATCATAAAGCTACCGGCCTCAGCCACTACGGCTTCTTGCGGATCAAGCTCTATTTCTACATATTGCATTTCTTCACCATAAATATGGTAGTCAATTTCGTGTGCGGTCATTTTTTTATCGATTGATTTTGATTGTACTGTATTAGTAAGCGATAATGCAAAAATGTTACAATGCAGGTTGTTAAGTTTATTGCTATTATGGTAAAGTTACCTGTCTGGCTATGGCAGCGTGCTTTATTTGTACGTTTCCTGAGGCAAAGTGATGGGCAATGCCGGCAAAGCTTCCCCACGAGAAATACCAGCACAGTTCGCTTAAGGGTATGTTTCCTAAAACGGTAATTCCTAGTGGGGTATGTGCTAATAGCCAGTAATCATCCCAATAATCGGTATTGAGCAGGTCAAACAGCAGGGTATATACGGGTAATACTACCGCTATCATCAGCAGGCCTGAAAGAATAGCCATTCGAAACAGATCCGGGCGTAGCGTAATCATTACAGTGGCTAATATCATAAACACGGTGCAACTTACAATAATGGAGTTAGCGCCCAATAGCTGGTTGAAGATTATCATGGCAGCCACACCACAAAGGAACATGATGCCAAATAATTTTTTACGGTTTTTTTTGCACTTGCCAAAGGCTGATACAAAAGCTGTTTCATATATAGTTACTGAGATGCCTGTAATGGTAAACCCGAATATAAAATCTTCAAAAGAAATTACTGATTTACCCATAATGGTAGGTGGGTGCCAGTAATCTTTAAAGTACCAATATTCGGCAATAAATCCGGCGAGGCCACCCATAAAGCTTGTCTTAAGCATTTTTTTGCGAAGCCTTTCTTTATAAATATATATTGCCAGCCACGGTAGCAGTAGCAGTAATGTAATGAGTAAGTAGGTTATCGTATCCATAACTGGTTGCGTTGAAACACGATAAATGTAATAAATTTTTGTAAGAATTAAGGTTGGTTGAAAAATTTAATTATCCAGTATTCAGGTATTTACAAGTTGTTTAAATATGTAAAAATTATTTAAGACGGATAGGTACCATCATTAAAATACCATACATTTTCAATCTTTACAAAAACAGAGCGTTCATGGTGTACCTGTGCCTGCAGGCGGTTATCGAGGAAATAAGCCTTAAATTCTACAATGGTTTCTGACGCATATAAAATTTCCAGCTTGAGCCATGTATTGCCTTTTGCCCACGCCAAAATATCTTTCTTAATATGGTGCCTGCGCTCTCGTGGTGCGGTAGTGTTGTAAATGTAATCAGCGTCGTGAAGCGTATATGCGGTATAGCGTGAGCGCATTAAAGCTTCGGCTGAAGGTGCTGTTTGGGCAAGGCTTATATAAAGTTTGCAGCAATCGTTAAATTGTAGCTGAGATCCGCAAGGGCACAGGGCTGTCATAATAATATGTTTTATGGGCAAAAATACTTATACTTTTAGTTTTGTAATTAAAAAACCAACAGTATCTATTTCATGGTGTGCCTCTTTGTAGCGGTGCATAATAAGCCTGCCAATGTATTTTGCTGAAATTTTATGCCTGAAGATAATACCATAGTCATATTTTTCAGAATGATTTTTGAAAAATACGGTGTCGCCGTTTTTGGTATACGTGCCGCGCTCTTTGCTGATACTAAAGCAGGAAAACATTTGGGTATAGGCATTGTTGTCTTTAAGGCGAAGGGTACGGCTACAGGTTTCAGAACTTTTCTCTACGGCTACAAGTACATCGCAACTGTTCCAGTTTTCATAGTCTATGAGACCAAAAGGTTTAAAGAGAGTGGCAAGCAGTACAAGCCCAACAATGATAAGCATAACATTGCGGTTGCGATGCCTGAAGTTATGGCGCGCTGCCTTTACAAATTTATAGATCCATACGGCACCCAGTACTGAAAATGCGGTAAGCATAAAGAACATTAACGAGAAACTTATGCCGCGGCGAAGTTCCCAAAAATATAAAAACTGGATGGCCAGGAAAAAAGCCAGAGCACAACCTATGAGTATTTTTTGCTTCATGACCATTAAATTTTCATTATAAAGTTACAAAATGTGTAACAATTTCGTGTTAAGTACGTCTTATTATATTGAGTTCAGTCATCAAAATCAATTAACGAAGAAGAGAAAACGGTACGTCTCCGTATGAAAGAGGCGTTATTTAAGATTTTACCCTGCCACGTGCAGGGTTTTTTTATGTCTGGCCGAAATTTTTTATTCGTTGTAAAAGCTTAAGGGTTAGTTGATGGCAGAGCAAATTCGTAAAACGGCAGGGTACTTTCTAAGATTTTTGTAATTTTTTTTCACCAAAACGCTTGCGAGTCTTAATAATGGTTGTATATTTGCACTCGAACAACGCGGGGTAGAGCAGTAGGCAGCTCGTCGGGCTCATAACCCGAAGGTCACTGGTTCGAGTCCAGTCCCCGCTACTAAGCAAGACCCATCAGTAAAACTGGTGGGTTTTTTATTTTCATCACATTCGGTAGCCCCAGTAAATATTGATACTTCTTTAAATATTGTATTAACTTTATTGGTTAGATATTGCCTATTTTTTGGCTCTATTTGTAAACCTTCAGGAAACACAAGCCTTTGTATTCTTAATTTGTTCTCAATATCTCCTGAAGCCCATATTTTGCTGATGTTTTTTATTTTCTCGATAGCGTTATTAACGTGTTCGCTATGGTTAGATATTTTTTTCTTCGCTGTTACTAAAGCTGCTGATTTTCCTGCCAACTCTCTATTCAATTCGCCTTCGAGCTTATAAAAAAGGTTTTCATCAAATCTCTCACTAGTGGCAAACTTGTATTGTAATGTATTTAATTTTAGTCTTACCTCATCAATCTGTTTAGTTAGAGATTCAACTTCCAACTTGCCATCTTCGTTAAGTGTCTCTAAAACCTTTATTAACTGCGCTGAGAATGGCTTGATGAGTTTCTCTTTTAAAGAGTATCTAAGCAATAAATTTTCAAACTGGTTGTTAAGACCTTCTGTTAAAGATTTTCTTGTTGTATAGGCGTTAAAATTAGCTTTCTTGCAACCCTGACATTTATAGTAATGTATGCCTTTAAGATTATTTTGATATCCTGTAAGTAGCTTACCACATGTACAGCGTAAAGTTCCCACAAGCGGCCTGTCTATATGTATTTTATCCTTAGAATACTGTTTCTTTGCATCAGGCTTATTAGCGGCAACTATATCCTGAATTCGCATAAATTCCCGATGAGTAACCATCGCTTCCCAATTGCCTTTTACCACTTCATCAATCAAAGCATTTGTACTTACACCACAATAAAACGGCTTACTCCACATTGCGCTAATCTGTTGTTTTGTGATAAGAACTCCTAGATGGCTTAACTTTTCACGAATAATAAAGTCCCTTTCTCCCGCAAGTTTCCATTTCCAGGCTTTAGCAATCTGCTTCCCTTCATCGTTTATAATGATTTCCTGTTTAGATTGTCTTCTGTTAAAATCAACGACTTTAGTTCCAAGAAGCGTATAACCCCTTGGTGGTTTACCAAGCCAGTCGCCTTGTCCTAACAATATTTTCATCCCAGGAATAGTTCTTTCGAGCCTCTCCATATTCTCTCTCTTAGCTTCTAATAGCTTATTTTGAATTTGCAACTTATCATGTTCATTCGCAGTGCAAAGCCCTGTAGAGGTCTCTATAAGATGCACTCCAACTTTTGCCAATTCCTCAACTATTGCAATAGCATTACCTCCGCTTCGTGAAAACCTATTAATAAACTTAATGGCTATCGCGAAAGGCTTAATTTTTGCCTTTGCTACATCATTAATAAGTTTATTAAATTCTTTACGGCTTATATCTGCCCTAGCACTCTCGTAAGTAGCCCCTAGCACTCGTGTCAGTTCATAATTGCTTTTAATAGCATAATCCCTAATTTCTTTTTCTTGCTCTTCTAAACTGAAATTTTTAGCTTGGTCTTTGGAGCTTACTCGTGTATAACCCCAAATTTCTTTTCTACTACTATCTTTAAGGACTTTCACCTTTTTAAATTTCTGGAATTGTTCTAAATCCGTCATTAGTTATAATCGTTAAATATTATCAATGCTAGTTGTAATATAGAGGCAACTGCTTCCTCAGCTTCCAAGTCTGATAAATTTTCAAACCCTTCGTATAACCTTATTTCATCTATTGTGAGTTTTGGTACATCTGATTTATTTATTTCACGCTTATGCACATGTATTGTGGTAAATCAATCCTCAGCCGTACCGGCTGAGGATTATTCAAGCCTTAAGCAGGCTATTGCCAATTCTTGGCAAAGGACATCCAACCCGAACCTTGTTCAGGAAGGATTTTAGGCCAAAAAAATGCTGTACGGTATCTTATAGCAACGTTGTCGCGCTTATGATTCTGGCGAATGGGTATAATTTCCTAGCTATTGATAATGCATTAGCCGAATTATAAGCAGCAATAGTTATTTGTGTTGGACTGCTGCCAACCCACATCCTGATTTTAAACTGTTTCATTATTTACGGCTGTTAAAGTTGTTAATCTACTATGTAACTGGTATACCGATGCAGGTAAAAACTGCTTACCATAACGGGTTTTAAAGTTTAACTCGTTCAAATAAGCCGCTATTTGGCGAAACGTCATACCTTTTTCTTTGCAATTACTGATAATAGATTGAGCTTGACGATTCCTATCATTATTAAGTGCGTTATCTTTAATTGCTTTTACTCCCTTAGCACGAGCCTCCTTAGTAAGATTGTCAGGGTTACCTAACTTTACACCTCGTAATTTCAGCTCTGCTAAAGCGTGTTTGGTACGACTACTGATTAGTTTAGCTTCTGCCTCAGCTAAGGCTGCAAAAATGTGAATTGTAAAGTTATTAGCAGACGGCATATCAACTGCCAAAAATTCTATACTCGCATCCATAAGAGAACTTACAAAGCTCACATTACGCGCAAGTCTGTCAAGTTTGGCAATTATCAAGACTGCGCCCTCTTTCTTTGCTAACTGGATAGCCTTTTGTATCTCTACCCTTGTGCGCTTATTAGTACCCGTTTCAATCTCGGTAAAATCCATTAAGATTTTCCCGTCTTGTGAGGCAACATATTTTTCAACTGCGCTTCTTTGCGCAGAAAGACCGAGACCACTAGCCCCTTGCTCTTTTCTACTAACTCTGTAATAGGCGATAAATTTCTGCATGGCGTAAATTATTATAAATGTTGAACGGTCGTTTATGATTTATTACAACCGTATGCGAATGTAATATCCTGGTTTTTAATACACAAGAGAAATCCTGGTTTTCCAGGATTCTCTGTACATTATGTAATTCAGCTCTACATTCTAAGATAGACCTGTAAATCCATAAATTATACTTTCATGTATTGGCTGTATCCTACCAAAATAATGTGATTCTGAAAATGTAGTAAAACAATCTATTAGGTCTTCCTCAAATGTCCCCCATATACTTAGGTTTTCATTATTTACATCTCGCACATAAATGACGTAATCAAAATCAAGGCCATTACACACTCTTAAAAAATCATATAATGAACCATTTTCTTCTTTCCAAATAATAGGCTTATGTTTTTGATAATTGCTTGTAAATTCTATAAGTTTATCATTGGCTGAGATTAAACCCAGATTTTCATAAAAAGTTTTATCCCGATTGCAACGTTCATCAACATTAACCATTAGCTCTAAGAACCTCCTTTCTGAATGAAGTCCTAAGGTAATGGCTAAGTTTGTTATGTCAATATTATATGCTATACAGAGTTCACTAAAACGTTCATCATGCTGAAACGTAAGAATTAAACTTTGTATCCAAGATTCAGAAGTATAATCTATTACTGTACCTTCTATATACTCGCAAATTGCTGCGAACTCCTCGTTAGTTAGTTGTCTTTTTGCTTTCATTATATCTTATTTTTATGGCATAGATATCCCTTTCGGGAAATGCCGATTATTAATCATGTTTATTTATTAGTTGTTTGGATACGATTACTCAAGTCGTAAACCAAATGATAATCAATCCTAAGTGGTGGTGATTATCATTTTGCTATGCATAGCGTTGTAGAATAATTCTGATGCAAATATACCAATAAAAAGCATAGCTTCCAAGCACCAAAATTCCGTAAACACCTGTTAAACAGAACATATAGTACTATATTTGTAACATTGGATAGTTTCGAAAAACTACTACATTAAAAACCAACGCATCTATCCTTTTAGGATGACTTAAAGGCCGACAGTTTCAAGTGAAAAAAAATTTAAAAAATTTTAAATTAATTATTACGGTAAGTCACTACTAGATTGATATGAGGTATAAAAACAAAAGATCGAACCGGATTCCGGTTCGATCTTTTGTTTTGTTAACATCCTGCTTAATATCTGTTGGGTCGCTCGCTACGTTCCCTCTCATCAATTTTAGCGCGAATTCTGGTCATAGCTAAATCAAATTGGCTGTCCCAGTATCCCTTTAAATTCTCCCTCTGCTCAAAGGTAAGGTTTGATAAATCATCTAAGCCGTCTCTAAAGCTGACCCAATTATTTCTATGCTGAGCCACGCATACGTCGCCGACAGACCTCCATCCATCATCATTAATGAGCTTCGTGGAGCATTCTTCCAATTCTCTCGTATAGCCATCTGCTATTTGTTTCCAATCCTCATAGGTTCTTTCGCTTGCTTTTTTTGTTGAATATCCGCCGCTAGAATGTGAGCTGTTACCATCGCTCAGTATTGATTTAAAACCTATAAATGCCACGATTGCTAATATAATAGCAATATATAGTGGACTTGACGATGATTTTACGCGTGCTTTAGCCATTTAAGAAAGATTAAAATTATTACTATATTTTCCCCAAGTCAAATCATAGCTGAATGTCATGGTGTAATCTTTGTTAGGCTCGATTTCTGTAATCTCATAAGTTGTAGATTTCATGCCACCCAAAACTAACCTAATAGATAATTCCCTTCCGCTAATTGGGGCTATTAAATCAAATCCTCGCTTTGTCGATTCCGCTGAAAGCAGTGTGCCATTAATAAAGATTTTGGTCTTCACATCAAAAAAGAAACCTTTACATCCTGCAAAGACAAGCCTTATATCACCTTTTTTATTCATGACGGGGCTTGTACGTTCAGGACTTGAAGATGTCTCAGGTAAGGTGTATGTAGCGTTGCCTGCTATAATTTCCTGCTTCATAGCGTTATACTCGTCTGAGTTAATTACACTATCATCCAGTAACTGTTTGAGTTGTTTGAGTTTTTCTATTTTATCCATAGTAGGTAAGGTTGATTGTTATATATGTGAAGGATTATCAAGATGGTTTCCATGTTAAAAAAATGAAACCTGAAAGAATGCTTAGCATAATAGCTAAATAAGCTAGTGTTTTATCGAGCTTGGTAGCGTTCAACTTGTTTAGGACTGTTACAGAGAGCGATATGCCCAGTAAAAAGCTACCCCAACCGAAAATAAAAATCATAACTGGTGAAATCATTATCATATATAAGGTTAATCCAGAGCATAATACGCTCAATATAGCGTACCACGGATGGTTAAATCCGTCGTCTTCGTAATCTATATGAATTTGCTCGTCCTCAAAACTCTTCTCATCGTGAGTTGTAGGCTTACTAGCTATATTCCTAATAATTGTCTTTTCGATTGGTGCTGCAATAGCTTCTTTTTTAAGTATTTCAAATTCTGTGGCAGTTATAGCACCTGTCTTTAATAGAACACTAAGCTCATTAAGTTTTGTAATCTTATCCATGCTTAAGGCGGTTGGTTATATGACAAATATACAGATGCGGACAAAACCCCGCAAGCCAAATCCTATTAATTTTATTGCGGTTATGCAACTTTGTGTAATGCGTAAACAGCTTGATAAAATAAAGATTGAGGTAACCCAAAGGATTTACAAGGAATTCCAAGTAAAGTTTGATGGGAATAACCGACAATTTGCTAAGGCTGCTGGGTGTAATGAGAAAACCATACGCATGTTATTCGACAATCATCAAGGAATGACCCTAAACTTGTTCTTTAAACTTGCTGCCGCTTTAGATAAAACTCCGTCGGAACTTTTAAATGGTTTGAAAATAGACAAAGAGGATTAATCTGAGCTCTTACCTATAAGTACTTTAATAATTTCATGCGCTTCTTTCTTACTTATTTTAGATAGGTCAAAATTTATGGGCAGTTTCACGGTCTGGGTCTTAAGAACCATAAGGAGTTGTTTTGATGTAAGCGTTATTTTTTTCATCTTTAGTCTTTTATAGATAAATATCTGATTATTTAAAAATTAACAAGGACAGTCTAAATTCTACACCAAAAAATATTTCCAGGATTTTTAAGCCAATCTAGTTGAAAGATTTCAAAGCACTTATATAAGTGGATAACTAAGAGAGGTTTCGGCAAGGCTCTATTTATTCCCCTCCTCCGTACCGGAGGAGGGGTGACTTTGCTCACCAATGGGAAATTATGGCCTTTATAGTCTTATTTAGCTCGTTTATCTACTATTGTACGTGCTAACCAAGATGCATAAAGGACATATATAATTGCATAATCTTCACTTTTTTTGACATAAAGTACATTAATTTGCTTGCAAAAAGTTGATTTCGTGTGTATATTTGCATAGAACGGCTTTCCGAGTCGTTAATAACGTGAAGCAAATATATTTATGAATGCAAATCACACAGTACGCGAGTACTAAAAAACCACAAGTTGAAAAGATTACCACCTTGGAATCTGTATTAAATATCATCAAAAACGGTGATGATAACCAAAGGCTGATAGAAGCCGCACGACTGTTAGGTAAAGAAAACCAAGTCTACACAACTATAAAGACGGAACAGTTACCCACCTTTAGATTTAATTTTTTATTTAAAGATTCTGCCGCAAACTCTAATATAATAAGTCCTACAGGATTAATCTATCTAGATTGTGATGATGTAGAGGAAATACCCGATAGCCCATACATTCTTGCTAGTTGGAAATCCATATCTAATACTGGATTTGGTTTGCTGGTGAGGGTTGACGGTCTAACGTTAGACAACTATAAGGAGACTTATAATGAGTTATCTAAACTCATTGGTATAGATAGTGATGCAGGGGCAAGAAAGGCCACACAGCAAACAATACAGAGCTTTGACCCTGAATTAAATCATAATCCTGATGCATTGGTTTATATCTGTAAAGATATTAAAAACCCCTCATGCGTAGCTATAAAAAAAGAGGAGAAGTATATAGTTACTAATGACGGGTTTTTATATTCAGGCGATACATCAATAAGATTTGATAACATCAATGATTATTTTACGGATGATACACCTTATATAGTGTTCGATGAAAAAATAATGATTTGTAAGCCCTATATTAAACTAAGGAATAAAGAAGGTAAAAGAAATACCACGATGTATTATTTGTTGTCTCAGTACGCCTTATTGAATCCTCATACATCTAAAGCGTGGCTCACCTCAATCGCTAACAGTGTTAACGAAAAAATGTACCCTAAGTTATCTGCACGAGAAATAAAGTCAGTTGTAACCAGTATATATGATGGAAGGGCTAAAGGAATATTGAAACTACACTTCAATGAAGAAAGGCGTATTTTGTTTAACCCTAACGTACAAATGACTTTTAAAGAAAAAATGCATGTAGTTAATAACGAGTTGGGACACATGAAAATCGTGTTAACTCTGGACGCTATCTCTCTGGCTATTGATAATTGGGATTTTGAGGCTAATGGTAAGATAACACAATTAAAGCTAGTAGATAAAGCAGGACGTAGCGAGAAGACTATACAAAGGTATTGGAAGCGTTTTAAGGAGCGCGTTAAAGAAATTAATAACGATTTTCTTGCCAGTACCAAAACCTCAGCAAATAAGCCTAAAGTTAACGGTATACATGTAGAGCAGTATATTATAAACTTAAAATGCAAGTACCTATACATGAATCATGCAGATGAAGCCTTTTTAAGACGTGTGTTTGGTAAAGGTAAAATCGAATACAGCACTGACATAGGTTTTAAAGAGATTCATATTTATATGATAGAGCATCTTGAAAGCAAACGACCTATTGCAGCTTAAGATTATAACAAATAATGATCCCGGCATCCGCCGGGATTATTATTTGTACTTATTTGAGTTTAATAGTCTACTTATAATTTGCGCCTTATCATAAGTTCTAACTGCTTTCATTTTATAATCCCCATATCGCATTAACAAATAAAGTTTATCATCTCCAAAATCAATAAATACCTTTGAGTTACTACCTTCCCAATTTCTTCGAGGTTTTACCCAATCATATAAGTGATGTCCTATATAACTTTCATCAATCTGCTTTTGAATGGTTTCCATATTACTCACCAAAAACAATTGCCCTTCATATTTAGGATTTCCCAAGTCAGGATTAAGTGAATACCTGAAGAAAGACTTACCTAAACTTTGTTTACGCCTTGTATTAAATCTGATATCTTTAGTAAATTCATCATCAGGGTTTGGAAGCTTATCAAGGATATGAAAAGTATTTTTAAATTTTTCCCCATTAATAATCCAAATCATATTTTTATAAAACTGCTCTCGGGAAGTTTGTTCCTCATAGCTAATTGGTGAATTTTGAAGTTCTATAACCAATCCATAGCTAGTTTTTACATCCGCTCTATGTATCTCGCCTGACTGTAAATCGGTGTGAGTTACTTCTTGCCAGTCATTGGGAAATTGATTTTTCCAGTTCCTGTGCCACAGAGTTTCATTTTCCCACCATGAGTCACACTCTATCAAAGAAACATGAGACCAATGATGCACTATGCGAGACCCACATTTTGCTTTCGTTGGTGCACCACAGCATTCACATACGCCTGCACCCCCTTTAAAAGCTGTTGTTCTTATGCCGTTTACTAGTGAAAATTTCATGCCTTTAATTACAATATAAACACCCTAAACTAGGTTAGGCTATTTAAATTTATTTTTAAATCTTTGTTATTGCCTTAATTATTAAAATTATTTACTATTTTTATTTAAAAACTTAAAGTTATGCTAGTAGATGACCCCAATTCTAATTCACAAGGTTCCGCACAAGATAATAATTCAAGCTCAAATCAAAATCCATATGGAAAAGATACAACTACATATGTTGAAAGAAGTGAAAACACTGATAATAGTGTAAACAAAAGTAGATAGCACAATATAACGCACTAGCAATTAAACCCCATATTATTAATTTGATAGATTTTTCATACTGTCTGACCCTTGACGACAAACTTTCGAGATTATTATGAATTGCTATATTTATGGAGTATATTCTATTTTTATAAAAGTTCTTTTTGTTGTCCTCATTATGCTCTGAATAAATGCTGCTATCGACTAAGTTAGACGGCATAACTCCACTTAGACCATTTTTATTTGGATACCATGCTTTGAATAAGAGTCGTAGTGAACAGGAAAGAAATACCAAAAAAATTAAACTTATAGAGGTAAATATTTTCGGAAAATGCCTATCTATAAGTTGACTAATTATAAAACCAATTAAAGAGGTGATAAAAACTATCACAATCTGCAAAAGAGTATTAGCTTTATTTGTAATAATTTCTTCGGATTTAGAAATTTCGCTATTGCACAATTCTGCCTCAACTTTAATTAATTCCAAATTTGAAATATCTAGCTTATCTAGCAATTGTGTATCTAACAGGTGCATATATCTTTTATGGTTCAAGATACAACAATTTTTAAACACTAGTGACTTTCCATAACAAGTTCTCCGGCTTATGCCGGAGAACTTGTTATGGAAAGTCAATTAGGCTAAATAATAATGAATTATGATACAAAAGAAACTTAAAAAACCGCATTGGCAGATAAATTTTAAAGATTTACCAACAATTCCTCTAGCCAAAAGATGGCTAAAAGATAATTCTGGTACTCAAGAACATATAATTACACGGAAAATGTTCGAAGGAAAGCCAATCACGGATAATGAAAAAAACATTCTTCGAGAACTTAAGTTTTTTTATGCGATGTTATATCACGAACTTGAATCGTTCGAATATCAAAAATTAACTCGTGAAGAACTGCTCGATTTTAAAAATTATATTAGTTACGCGTTTAATTATATTCCATATTTGCTAAATAAAACAGAAGTAATTCAACTATACAGAGTCAGTAAAAATCGTAATGGTGATAATATAACTAAGACAAAGTATCTCACCTATCCCCCAGAACATCTTGTACGAAAAATGGATAAGTATAATAGGGCAAACACACCTAACACCACAGTATTTTACGGGAGTGAGTCTATAGACACTGCAATTAATGAACTAAAACCAGAGGTTGGGGAAATAATTACTATTAGCATTTGGAAACCCATTCATGAAAAGTATATACTAAATGCTTTCCACGTATCACATACAGAAAAGGGATACGGGAAAAACAGCATTTCAACTTATGCATTAAATTTTTTTGAAAAATATAAGGAATCCTGGCAAACAGAATTAATCGATTTTATTGAACCATACTTTCATTTATTAGGGAGAGAATATGAAAAGAAAATTTCACATCATCTTGAATATGTAGTGAGCGCAATTTTTTCGGAACAAATACTCCAAAAACCACTAACTCCTAAACATATGGATTTACATTGCATTATATATCCTAGCGTAGGAAATGAATATTTGACTAGCAACTTAGCAATAAGAAAAGATATATTCAGAAATAATTTTGAGCTGTTTAAGGCCATAGAATTAGAAATTACAGAGACTCATTACGATAATATTAATAAGGACTTTAGCAATAAGATAAATGTTGTTAACTATAAGAACTATAAAGAGACTTCAACCTTTTCAGGCGGCAATATCATATGGTAACTAAATGAATTACTCACTTATGTTTAAAAATGTCTACCTTTGCCACTTGAAACAACTGCGGCAGCATTCAAATATTGACATTTTGAGACATTACTAAGAGACACGGAAGGGCTCTCTTAAGTCTACGATATTATAAAAATCGGTTAGAAACTGGTTCGATAATTGAGTGCTTCCCGCTACTAAAGAAACCGAAATACCCGTAAATACTGGGTTTTTCGGTTTTCTTATTTAAATACCGTGTCAGATTTGTGTCAAACCTTTGCAGCTTAAAAAAAGGATTACTACCAAAAGTTTTGGGATTTACATTTTAAGCATGCAAATTAGTAAGCCTAAAAAGGAAAGAATCTACATTTCTTACACCTCTGAACTCACTTCAGAAGCTTTGGATCTTCGTTGAAGGATTCTGCCGAAGCATTAGTGCTCCTGTTGTTAAAATTTTGGATCAATCCCAGAAATTGAGCCATTTAAATTTTATAGCTTCGGAGAAGCAAATTATCCCAATTACATATAGTTCTCTATAAAAGCATCTATAATCAATTCTACTCTACTACATACGATCCCTTTTCGCCTGTAGCGTGAAAAGGGATTTTTTGTTTTACGCAAGTTGCTTCCCAACGGGTAATGTAGGTTTTATAATTGGTAGCGTCGGCTACTACGGTTTTAGGGTGTAAGAAGTGCAGGGTGCGGTCAAAATTTATTTTAGGTGATTGCGTAAGTAAAAGGATATCCGGCCTGCTGAGGCTGTCGTATACGCCTGTACTGTCAATGATAAGTATCTTTTTATTGTGGTGCCATGCCAGGTTGGTTAATGGGAGGACATTTAATTTTGGGTTAAAGTTTCCTTTGGCGTATGCCAGTATGTTCCGGTTTTGCAGGGCAAGGCTGTCATTGCCTTTTATGATAACGCTGTCGCCATGTTTTTGCGCCAGCAATGTGTAATCGTAATTATGGAATACCACAAGCTCATTATGGTTTTTGATGGTGTAAGCTGTGCCGATGTATGCTAGCTGAAATATCAGTACCGCAACAAGTGCCGCTGCTGCCCTGCGGTAGGTTTGCTTATAAATATATAAGACTGCAAGTATAATAACAGTATAAAGGCAGAGATTGAGTAGTAATGTAAAAGGGATGTTTTTAATAACCAGGCTTTCAAAAGAAGCGATCCATTTTATAAAGCCATTCATAATGATAATGCAAAATTCCAGTAGTTTGCCAACCCATATTGCCAGTGTCGGGAAAATAAAATTCAGTATAAGTGTTATGATACCTAGTACAAGGACCGCATTAGAAAGTGGTATTACTACAATATTAGCAAGTAAAAACAGCAGGGGGAACTGATTAAAATAATACAGACTAAGTGGTAGTACGGCAAGCTGTGCTGCAAGTGATACGGCTACAAGATCTTGCGTCATGGCAATGAGGCGGTATTTGCTGCGTGGCCATTTTTTGTAAATGGGCTGTAGCCACACAATGCCCAGTACTGCCAGGTAGCTTAGCTGAAAACCGGCATCAAATAAAAAGGCGGGTTTTACCAATAACAGTACCAGTGCCGATACTGCAAGCGAGTTGTAAATGCTTACCCTGCGGCGCATAGCTTCGCCCACCATAAGGAAACTGAACATTACTACTGAGCGCACCACCGAAGCTGATAGCCCCGTAAGGAATGCGAAAAGCCACATTAATGCAAGGATAGTGACAAAGTGGACAACGATCCCTGATTTTCTGAGTCTTTTAAGCGGAGCCAAAAGCCAGTTGAGCATGGCAAACAGTAAGGTGAAATGCAGTCCTGATATGGCGAGTATATGTATTACACCGGCATTAGTATAATCAGTATTAGTTTCGGTATCCATATCCTGCCGCTGCCCAAAGAGCAGGGCGTTGATGAGGTTTTGGGTAGCAGGGGAGAAGTGCTGTATACTAAAACTACTAATGAGTGTTTTGCGAAGGTGGTTAATGTGGTAGTTAAAACCTTTATCCTTCCCGGATGCCAAATAATTATCCTTCAGTTTAATTTGATGGAAAATGTTTTGCTTTTCCATATAAGCGGCGTAATCAAACTGGTATGGGTTAAGGGCGGGGGTGATGGGTCTAAGAGTTCCGGTTACAAATATAACGTCTCCGGGGTGCAGTGGTTTATTCAGGCTGTCTTTAGGTACAGTAACAAGTAATTTTCCGGTGGCGAGTTGCTTTTCGATGCCGGTTATGTCAAGAAAATATTTTTCGCTGTAGTCGTTTGGTTTTAGCCTTTCGCTAATTACTCCGCGGAGTACCTGTGCGGCGTTATCTTCTAAGAAATGACTGTAATGCTTTGGGTTATTTGGTGCATAGTAAAGCGACTGTGCTGCCAAACCCAGTATAAAAGCCATTAGTGCAAGCGATGCCGCAAAATAAGGTTTTTGGATTATGGTTCTGCGGGAAAAGTAATAGGTTATTGCTGTAAAAATGCAGCAGACTATTAGTAAATAGGGAACAATACCATAGAGCCATAATACATGAAAGCCGGTAAAAATACCGGCTGACATAAATATTGTTAAAGGGATAATGGGGTATTTTACTACCTTCATGTTCCTTGGGTGGTTGTTGTTTTATAGGGCAGGTGCAGGCTCGTCTTCTATAACCCTGTTGGCCTGTATAAAGGTGCGGCTGTGGTAGGCCTCGTTCATAGACGATACCATTACGCCATGGCTTGTAGAGCTGTGTATGAATTTAACCTCGCCATCTGCGGTAACTTCTGTTACAAGACCTACGTGGTTAATACCCCTGTGGCGGCGGTTATTGTCAAAAAACAACAGGTCGCCCGGTTTAGCATCTTCAAGTTTTATTTCGTGGCCTGCGCCTACTGCCATAGAAGCAGAGCTGCGGGGCAATGTAATATCAAATATCTGAAAAGTAGCATACACCATACCAGAGCAGTCCATGCCGGCAGTTGTAGTGCCACCCCCACGGTAACGCACGCCTTCAAACTGCATGGCGTTGTTTACTATTTGGCGGGCAAGATAGTTTTCGGTAGGTTCGGCTACAAAATCAGCTTCTGCAGGCTCATCTATTACAACTATTTTCTTCTTTTTCTTTTTAGGATTGTCGGCAGGCTTGTTTGGGCCTCCTTTTGTTTTTTCCGGCGCAGGAGCATTGTAAGCCACCACGTCGTCATCTAAGAAAACAACCTTCTCAGTAGCAAGTGCTACGTCGTTTCCTGAAGCATATTTTTGCGCGTCATCCTTAGATGTTACACTTTGCGCCATGGCGCCCATTGATGTGAGTAGTAAGAGTAAGGTGAACGGTAAAAATTGTAATTGCTTCAAAATCTTTTATTTTATCAAATTCGATTCGTGTTTTTACAAATATAACGACTTAGATTAATAAAAATTTAGTAGTGGCTGTTAAAGTTTTTAACAATCAGGTTTGCGGTATTAAAACTCGCACCTGCCCCGCCCAGTCTTTTTTCCAGTTCATCGTACTGTTTAAGCAGGTTTGCGCGGTGTTGGGGATCAAGTATTTTTTTTAATTCTGTGTGGATATTTTTTGTGTTAAAATCACTTTGAATGAGCTCTTTTACCACTTCTTTGTCCATAATAAGGTTTACCAAAGAGATGAATTTGAGCGTAATTATGCGTTTTGCGATCTGGTAGCTTATCCATCCGCCTTTATAACATACTACTTCCGGAACCTTAAAAAGTGCTGTTTCAAGCGTTGCAGTGCCCGATGTTACCAGGGCAGCATGTGCTATACTAAGCAGGTCATATGTTTTATTACTTATAAAGTGTACGCTGTCATTAGTGAGGAATGGTTCGTAAAAATCATATTCCTGGCTGGGTGCACCGGCAATTACAAACTGGTAATCCGGAAAATCATTGACAACCGATAACATGCCGCTAAGCATTTTAGAAATTTCCTGCTTTCGGCTGCCGGGCAGCAGTGCTATCACCGGGCGGCTGTCCAGATTGTGCTCTTTGCGAAAAGCGGCTTCGTTTGTAGGGGTACGGTTATGTATGGCATCAATAAGCGGATGACCTACAAATTCTACGGCAAAGCTGTGCTTGTCTTCATAAAAATCTTTTTCGAACGGCAGAATGATGTACATCTTATCTACATCACGCTTAATTGCTTTGATACGGCTTTCTTTCCATGCCCATATTTGCGGCGATATATAGTAGTGTGTAGGTATGCCTTGTTGTTTTGCCCACTGGGCAATGCGCATGTTAAAGCCCGGGTAATCTATAAAGATTATAGCATCGGGTTTAAAAGCTGTTATATCCTCCTTGCAGAGTTTTATATTATTAAAAATGGTTTTCAGGTTGGCTACTACTTCAGCAAAGCCCATAAAAGCAAGGTCGCGGTAGTGCTTTACCAGTGTGCCGCCTACAGCCTGCATAAGGTCGCCGCCCCAAAATCGTATTTCAGCATTTGGGTCCGCCTTATAAAGTTCCTTCATTAGGTTGGCACCGTGCAGGTCGCCGCTGGCTTCGCCTGCTATAATATAATATTTCATGAAAAAGATATATAAGGCAAATGTACAGATTTTATTTTTTGTCGTGATTTTTGGGTGAAAACCAAAAAGCCCTGCGCGAGGCAGGGCTTTAGTTTTATGCAATAAGGTAATTACTTTTTAAAAGTAATTGTAGTACTGTCTTGTGTAAGGCTTAGGGTATTGCCCGTTTTTGTAAAAGTTGCTGCTTTACCATCAAAAGTAAGTTTTACTTTATCAGCAGTTACGGTATAAGCACTAGTGGTAGTTTCAGCGGCGCTGCACTTTGCGGTACTTTTTCCGGAAGCATCTTTCGTAATTTCAATGTCCTGCATCTTAACAGTTGCCGGTTTTGTAGCATCAGCAAGAAATGTAATGCTCGACTGGTCCATGCAGCCCGACTCTTTTACAAGGTCGTTTGTTTTTTTGCCATCTCCATTAAGGTCAATAGCTTCAGGTACAATAATAGATGAAAGCTTCCATGTGCCTTCAAGTTTTGTGTCTGCTGTTTTGTTGTCGTCATCACTGCAAGATGCAATTGCAAAAGCCACAAGGGCTGTAAAAAGAACTTTTTTCATAGCGTGTTCTTAAAAATTGTTTTTATGTTATTTGTATATTTCCCTTTCGGGATATTCTGACATAAGGATGCCCTAATGCCCGTGGGTTGCGTTACAAATACACACAAAAATGTAAGAAATGCCATATTTTTTATGCTTCAAAAAGAGGCTAAGTTGAGGTTCAGGATACTGGGTTTTGTTTCAGGGTTAGATTTTTTACAATTATTTTTCATTCATTCCCCAACTGTTCAACGTTTGTATAGCATGGTGCGCAGTAAGGTCAAACTGTACCGGTACAACAGATACATATCCTTCGGCCAGTGCCCATTCATCGGTATCTTCGCCCTTATCGAGGTTTACAAACTTGCCGCTTAGCCAGTAATATTCTTTACCCATTGGGTTGGTGCGCTTGTCAAACTTTTCAGTCCACATGGCTTTTGCCTGGCGGCACACTTTTATTCCCTTAATTTCTTTTTCTGATAGTTTAGGAAAGTTAACATTCAGTATTACGCCTTCGGGCAGGCCGTTTTCTAAAACCTGCTCTGCTATTTGTTTTACAAAAGCTTTTACGGGTTCAAAATCAGCATTCCAGTTGTAGTCGAGTAACGAAAATCCTATTGCGGGAATGCCTTCTATGCCTGCTTCTACTGCCGCGCTCATAGTACCGCTGTAAATAACATTGATGGAAGAATTGCTACCGTGGTTTATACCGCTTACACATAAATCTGGCTTGCGATGGAGTATTTCGTTTACGGCAAACTTTACACAGTCTACCGGGGTGCCGCTACAGCTGTATTCCTGCTCAATTTCAGGGTCTATGTCTATCTTGTTGATGTGTAGTGTGTTGTTTATAGTAATGGCGTGCCCGGTAGCACTCTGCGGGCTGTCCGGAGCCACTACAACTACGTCGCCCAGTTGCTTCATAACGCTTATAAGAGCGCGTATTCCGGGGGCTGTAACCCCGTCGTCATTGGTTACCAGTATCAAAGGTTTTTTCTTGGCCATGCAATAAATTAAAATAAGAGTTGTACTTTTACGTTAGCTAAAATACACAATTTTTATCGTGGCGTGATAAAGATGGACGGACAATGAATTTTGGCACACTTTTTACTGTGTTAACATTTATACGAAAGATTCAATGAATGCCTTTTTGAAATTTATGAAAAGAAACTATAAAATTGTAGCGTTAGTTGTGCTGTTAGCCGGCGCGCTGTTTGGGTTTACCATGATACCCGGGCAAAAAGAGAACGATCCTGATAAAGACAAGCTCCTTATTGAGTTGCTTACTTATGTTATAGAAAAAGGCCATTATAATCCTGCTGCTATAGACGATACTTTTAGTAAAGGTGTTTATAAAGATTATTTAGAAAACATAGACCCAAGCAAAAGGTTTTTTACCCAGGCAGATATCAATGAGTTTTCTAAATACGAAACACAGCTTGATGACCAGATAAATAACCGCGACCTTAGCTTTTTTTACCTGACATACGGCAGGTTGCAACAGCGTATTAAAGAAGCAAATAGTTTTTACAAAGATATCCTGGCTAAGCCATTTGACTTTAAAGCGGATGAAAGCTTTAATACCGACTATGAGAAAATGCCATTTGCTAAAGATGATGCCGAACTTCGCGACCGTTGGAGGAAACAGCTAAAGCTTAGCGTACTTTCTTCTGTAGCAGATAAAGAAAAAATGCAGGATGCTCCGGCTGAGGACAAACTGAAGGACAAAGAAAAAGGCTTTAGCGATGAAAAGGCGCTTGAGGCAAAACCGGGTGCTGATGTAAACAAAACAAAAGCTAATGGCGAGAAGAAATCTTTTACTGAACTTGAAAAAGAGGCGCGTGAAAGTACTTTAAAATCACTAAACGATTATTTTGATTTTGTAGGCGATCTTAAGCAGGAAGAATGGTTTAGCATTTACATGAATGCTATTGCAGAGCGTTTTGACCCGCATACCTACTACTTTGCCCCAGATGATAAAGACAAGTTTGATACCAGCATGCGCGGATCGCTTGAAGGTATTGGTGCAAGGCTTCAAAAGAAAAATGACTTTGTAGAGATATCAGAACTTATTCCGGGCGGACCAGCCTGGAGAGGTAAAGAATTAGAGCAGGGCGACCTTATTATGAAAGTAGCCCAGGGCAAAGACCAGCCGGTAGACATTAGCGGTATGAGGCTTGATGATGTAGTAAAAAAAATAAAGGGCCCTAAAGGTACTGAGGTGCGTCTTACGGTTAAAAAAGTAGATGGTAGCGTAAAAACTATTGCCATTACCCGTGAGGTTGTAGAGATCGAAGAAACATATGCTAAATCAAGCATTGTTAAGAAAGGCGGAAAAACATACGGCGTCATTTACCTGCCGAAATTTTATATCGACTTTGAGAACCAGGACAACCGCGATGCTGCTAAAGATGTTGCTGCTGAAGTTGACCACTTAAAGGCACAGGGTGTAGATGGTATTGTAATGGACCTGCGTGATAACGGTGGCGGATCTTTAAAGACCGTTGTAGATATTGCAGGTTTGTTTATAGAAAAAGGTCCTGTTGTACAGGTGCGCAGCCGGGCAGAAGATGGTAAGCCTTCTGATAAGCCTGAAGTGCTTACAGATAACGATCCTAAAGTGCATTATGATGGCCCGCTTGTAGTGCTTATCAATAACTTCTCTGCTTCGGCTTCAGAAATTTTTGCAGCTGCCATACAGGATTATAACCGTGGCCTTATATTGGGTAGTAAGCAAAGTTATGGTAAGGGTACTGTGCAGAACATCATCGACCTTAACCGCTTTGTACGTGGCAGCACTTTTGGTAACCTTGGTGCGCTAAAAACCACAACGCAAAAGTTTTACCGCATTAATGGTGGATCTACGCAACGTGAGGGTGTAAAGAGTGACATCATAATGCCTGATAAATACAGCTACATTGAGATAGGTGAGCGCGATAGCGATAATGCACTTCCTTGGGATAAGATAGCGCAGGCTCCTTATAAGCCGTTTAAAAATAACTTTGCTCCAGCTATTGCCAATAGTAAAAAACGTATTGCGGAAAGTGCTGAGTTTAAACTGATGGACGAGAATGCTAAATTCCTTAGCGAACGTAAAGATGACAATAACTACAGCCTGAATATTGATAAATTTAAAGCTGATGCTGCTAAAATAGAAGTTGCCGCTAAAAAATTCAAGGCACTGGGTAAATACAACAGCAATCTTACTTTTGACGCACTTCCGTATGAAAAGGAGAAGTTTAAAAACGATCCTGCCCTTGCAGAAAAGAAAAAAGACTGGTATGAAAGCCTTGGTAAAGATGCCTATGTAAATGAGGCGCTTAACGTGCTGGATGATCTTCAGCCAAAAGGAGGGAAGACAGCATCTACCGAAGCTAAAAAAGAAACAAGAATAAAAACACGATAAGCGTAAATGGCTAAAACCGGAAAATCGCTTACGGGCTTGGCGCTCCAAAAGTTCAGGAAGGACTTTTGGGGCGTTTTGAGTTTTATATTCATCACATTGCTGGTGCTTGTAGCCGTGTTTGCCTATGCGCTGGCTCCCGAAAAGTCTGAGAATGCTAACTGGGGCGATCTTGCCATACACAGCAAACCACCAGGGTTTGGTACAGATATGCTGCACTTTCCTACTAAAGAAAGCGATCAGGGGAGCTTTTCAAAATTCTTTTTTGGCGATAAAATTCCACCTAATAAAGTTCCAATCATTTATTGGGAAATTTCTGGCGACAGCCTTATTTACTCAGAGTATAAGGACGATCCTGTACTTGCCCAGAAAAAAAAGATTGCACTAAGCACCTTGGGTGAAGATATAACGGAGAGTAATTTTGTTGAAAAGTGCATAACCATAGACCAATTTATACTGGGTACCGATAGCCAGGGGCGCGATCTTTTGAGCCGTCTCATTATAGGTAGCAGGGTATCAATAGCTATAGGTTTTGTGGCCGTATTTATCTCACTTGTAGTGGGCATCTTTTTTGGTGCCATTGCCGGGTATTACGGAGGTAAGGTGGATGCTTTTGTAATGTGGCTGGTAAACATCATCTGGAGCATCCCTACGTTGCTGTTGGTCATTGCTATAACATTGGCACTTGGTAAAGGTTTCTGGCAGGTATTTGTAGCTGTAGGGCTTACCATGTGGGTTGAGGTGGCGCGTGTGGTGCGTGGTCAGGTAATGGGCATTAAGCAAATGCAGTATGTAACTGCCGCAAGAGCATTAGGCTATGGCAACGAACGAATTATCTTTCATCATATATTACCAAACAGTATGGCACCGGTTATTGTAATTTCGGCGGCTAATTTTGCTTCGGCCATATTAGTAGAAAGCGGCCTGAGCTTTCTTGGTCTTGGCGCACAGCCACCCATACCAAGTTGGGGCGGCATGATAAAAGACCATTACAATTATATTATTTTGGGTAAACCATGGCTTGCCATGGCTCCCGGGCTCGCTATGCTTTTACTGGTACTAGCCTTTATGATGGCAGGTAATGCCTTAAGGGATGCGCTTGATGTAAAGGGAGAGTAGTTTTACAAATTGCGGTATGAAGTGTATATATGCTTTTTTAGCATATATACATAGCTAATTCAAAATCCTAAAGACAATATATAAGCTCCGTTTCATATAGCCTATGTGGAAAATTTATTTCTATGAATTCTTTTTTCCTTTCAGTCGATGAAACTATGTTTCTATGTGTTTAAATATTCTCTCTATCGGTAATAATATAATAGTGTTTTCCATTTCGAACGCAGCGTAGCGAAGTTGAGAAATCTCATGAGATGCGCGCAGTCGTCGGCAACACAGTAGCATTTGTCAATCTGATTGAAGTGAAGTGATTTTATTGAAATTAAGGTAAATACACAATTTAGGTGTTTCCGAATTACCAAATCCACGCATTACCAAATAACCCTAAAAACCTACCACTCATTTACCTGGTTAGCATCCATTTTGATAAAAATGAATAACATGAGCGTAAATGCCCATAAACTCGAACCTCCGTAGCTGAAAAACGGCAGTGGTACCCCAACAGTAGGAAACAGGCGTATAAGCATGGTAATGTTTAATAAAAAGTGCATAAACAGAATAGAGGCCACACAATAGCCATACGTACGGCTAAATTTAGACTTTTGCCGTTCAGCGCGATAGATGATGCGGAGTAATAATCCAACAAACAGGCATATTACGGTTACAGATCCTGCAAAACCCCATTCTTCACCCACGGTTGTAAAAATATAGTCGGTATGCTGTTCAGGCACAAAGCCGCCTTTAGTTTGTGTGCCTTCAAGATAGCCTTTACCCAGCCATCCACCCGAACCAATGGCTATTTGTGCCTGGTTAAGGTTATAGCCTTCAGCCTGCATATTTACATCTTTACCAAAAAGCACGTTGATACGGTCTTTCTGGTGCGATTCCAGCACATTAGTAAATACATAATCTACAGAGAATACAAAGGCTGTTATTCCCACAAAAATAATGGCGTACAGTATAGGATTCCTAAAAGCGCGACGTGTCATAAAATAAGCGGCAATCATAATAATTGCGGCAAATGCAATAAGTGCTACGGGCTGTATAAGTAATGCTAATATAAACAAAGCTGCAGCAATGGCTCCTGTGGCAAGGTACCAGCCTGGTAAACCTTCGCGATAAAGTGCCAGCATAAGCGAAAAGAATATCAGGGCACTACCGGCATCGGGCTGCATCATAATGAGGCCTACAGGCAACGCAATTATACCAAATGCTATAAGCTGGTGTTTAAAAATTTTTAAGTTTATCTGTACATCACTCAGGTATTTAGAGATAACGAGTGATGTAGCTATTTTGGCAAATTCTGAAGGCTGCATACTAAAGCCGCCAAAAGAATACCAGTTGGTTTGCCCTTTAATGGTTTTACCTAAAACAAATAATCCTGCAAGTAACAGTAATCCCAAGGCATAGAAAATCATCGCATACTTATCGTATATCTTGGCGTCGAGGGTAAGTATTACAATAATAAGAGGTATACTGGTAACGATAAAAAGGAATTGCTTACCCGATACCTGCCCGAGATCAAAGATGCTGATATCCTGGTTAGGCAGCGAAGCAGAATATATAGTTAGCCAGCCCATAATAACCAAAACGGTATACAGGAGTATAGATATCCAGTCGATATTATTGGTTACTTTTTGGTTCTTCATCGTCCCTGATTAATCTTGAAAGGCTGTCCGCTGGTTACTTTTGCATATTCTTCTTTAAGGCCCTTGGTCATTATCCATTCTTCACGTGCCTTTTGTGTAAGTGCTTCGCCTTTAAGGTATTTTTCGATCATAAGGCTGGCAATAGGCCCAGCCCAACGGGCACCCCAGTAACCGTTCTCTACAAAAACAGCAATGGCAATTTTGGGGTTTTCGCGCGGGGCAAAAGCTACAAATATAGAGTGGTCGGTAAGCTGTGTGCGTACACCATTTATTTTAGTAAAGTTTTCTGCCGTACCGGTCTTACCACATATTTCAATACCTTCAACACGCAGGCTTTTTGCTGTACCAAAATTATACACATCAAAAAGGCCGTTTACAACCGGTTCAAAGTGTTGTTTTTCGATAGTTGTCTGATGGCGCTCCCTGAATTTCTTGTCTATTTCCTGGCCTTTAATGTTTTTAATAACATGAGGCGTATAGTAATAACCACGGTTAGCAACAGTTGCCATCATGTTAGCCAGTTGCATAGGCGTCATTTTTATTTCACCCTGGCCTATTGAGTTAGATATGATGGTAGATCCTCTCCAGCCGCCATTCGGGTAAAAGTGCTTGTAATATTTAGAGTCAGGCACGAGTCCTTTTCTTCCGGGAGGAAGGTCATAACCCATAAAGTTGCCTAAGCCAAAACTCTTAAGGTGGCTGCTCCAGGCATCTACACCATATTCCGGCTTGGTATATTTATCTATAGTAAGCATATATACATTGCCAAAGTAAGAGTTACAGGAGTTGTAAATACCATTGTTTAGCTGGTGTGGGCCAAAGCCGTGACATTTCATAAACGCACCGCGTCCATAGCTAAAGCCGTGGTGGCACATAAATGTGGTAGTAGGGTCTATAACTTCTTCCTGAAGGCCAATTAGCCCGGTAAGTATCTTAAATGGTGATCCTGGAGGGTATTCTGCCAGTAGCCCACGGTCAAATAGAGGTATGCCTAATGAATCCTGTTCAAGCAGCCTGTAGTTTTTAGAGCGCTCTCGGCCTACGAGTAGTGATGGGTCGTAGCTTGGTGCAGTAACCAAAGCAAGTATCTCACCTGTTTTAGGCTCAAGCGCCACAATACCACCGCGTTTTTCAAACATTAGTGCCTCACCATACTTTTGTAGTTCGGCATCTATGGTAAGTGTAATGTCTTTACCCTGCACAGCAAGTGTGTCATAGATACCCTCTTTAAAAGAGCCTATCTCACGGTTAAAACGGTCTTTTTGTACATATTTTACACCTTTTGTGCCACGAAGCACTTCTTCATACATTTCCTCTACGCCTTGTTTGCCTATAAGGTCGCCACTTTTGTAATACGGGTGCTTTTGTATGGTAGCATCGTTAACCTGGGCAATGTAGCCAAATATATTAGCACCGGCATGCATCTGGTAATCGCGGAGTGAACGCCTTACAATGTCAAAACCTTTAAAACGGCGAATGCGTTCCTGAAAGGCTGCAAATTCTTTTTTAGTAAGCGAAGGCAAAAATACCGATGGCAACACAGGGCTGTATACACGGGCTTTTTTAAGGCGCTCATTAAAATAAATAGTATCTACATTAAGCAGTCGGCACAATGCAAGAGTATCTACATCCTTCATTTCGCGTGGGGTAACCATTACATCATAAGATGGTTGGTTTGCTACCATAAGTTTACCGTTACGGTCATAAATATAGCCGCGTTCAGGATACTGGTATTTTATTTTGATGGCGTTGTTGTCGCTCTTCTTAATATAAGAGTCGTCTAATATCTGCAAATAAAAAAGCCGCGCTATTATAAGTAGCGTCCCGGCAACAATTAATATGGGCAATAAGATTTTTCTCATTGTTTTGCTGGCTTAATGAGGTAGATGGTAATGATACAGATAATCAACGTAAAAATAGTAGTAAACAGTGTGCGTACCAGTGCATCTAATATCAGGCTAAAGCGGAACACTTCAAGCAGATATAGAATAAGATGGTGCGTAACAACCGAAAGCAGTATGAAGATTAGCCGTTCTGGCGACATACGGTCGTTTATCTTAATGGTTTGGTATTCGTAACTTACACCAAATGCGAACCTGAAGAACGTTGGCCTTAAAAAGGCAAGTGTTACACAGGCTACGGCATGTGGCCCACCCGTGTTGCAAAACATATCCTGTAGCAAGCCCAGGAAAAATGCCGAAAGCAACAGTACTGCCTTATTACCGTTTACCGGAAACAGGATGATAAATAAAATGTAGGGGTAGGGGTTTATGTACCCAAAAAGATCCAGACGGTTAAACACCACCACCTGCACAGCAAGCAGCGCAATAAAACGCAGTATGTTTATAATTACGGTAGTGTTCATCGTTTATCCTCTGTAGGTTTTGTGGCCTCCTGCAATACTTTAATTTCGTCTTTGTGCTTGTTTTCTATTATATAGATGTATCCAAGGCTTGTCATATCATTAAATAACCTGACATCCAGAGTAAAGTTTTGTGTAACCTTGTCGCGGTATACTTTATCAATAGTACCTACCGGAATGTTTTCGGGGAAAATAGTAGACTCGTTACCTGTTACAATGGTATCGCCTTTGCTAAAGGCCGCAATGCGCGGTACATCTATCAGCTGTGCGAAACCTGTGTTTTGCCCGTTCCAGGTAAGTGTACCAAAGTGGTCGTTCTTTTTAATCTTGGCGCCCATCTTAAACTTACGGTTAAGTATGGTAATAACAGTAGCGTAGTGTTTTGACTTTTTTTCTATATAGCCAATAACCCCAAGGTTGCTTACTACGCCCATATCTTCGTGCACGCCATCTTCGGCACCTGCATTTATGGTAAGGTAATTTTCCTGGGTGCTGTATGAGTTAGAGATAACCTTAGCTTCTATAACCTTATAATTGCCGGGCATATTTTCAGGCAGCTGCATCGGCGGTTTATTTGCCGTGTCCTGAGTGTTGTATAGCAACCTTTTTAGTTCTGCGTTTTCATGGTTCAGTTTTTCGTTCTGGCCGCGCAGGCTAAAGTATTGCTCTACATCGTTAATCTTTTCATATACATAGCCTGTAACCGCATTTGCGCTGGAAACTGATAAGCTCCTGTGGTAGGAGTGGCTTTGTATGGTAAAGGTTAACGAAATGCCTAAAAGCAGCAAAAACAGTAAGTTAATACTGTTTTTAAATAAAAAGTTTATTATTTGCTGCATTTGCTAGTCTTTATTTTATAAGGATGCTCCTGTATTTTGGTATGTTTTTAAGTGCCATTCCCGTACCTCTTACTACGGCTCTAAGCGGGTCTTCGGCAATGTACACGGGTAGGTCTGTTTTTTGAGAAATTCTCTTGTCAAGCCCCCTTAGCATACTACCGCCACCGGCCAGGTAAATACCTGTGTTGTATATATCGGCAGCAAGTTCCGGAGGTGTCTGGCTCAGGGTTTCCATAACCGCATCTTCTATACGCTGTATTGATTTGTCCAGCGCCTTGGCAATTTCGCGGTACGAAACTTCTACCTGTTTAGGCTTACCCGTTAAAAGGTCACGTCCCTGTACAGAAAGATCTTCCGGAGGGCTCTCAAGGTCTTCGAGTGCTGCGCCTATAGATATTTTTATTTTTTCTGCTGTACCCTCACCCACAAAAAGGTTGTGCTGTGTACGCATATAATAAACAATGTCGTTAGTAAATACGTCACCGGCAATTTTAACCGACTTGTCGCATACAATACCGCCAAGTGCTATTACAGCAATCTCTGTAGTACCACCACCTATATCTACGATCATGTTACCCTTAGGCTGCATAATGTCGATACCAATACCTATAGCAGCAGCCATAGGCTCATGGATAAGATATACTTCTTTACCGTTTACACGCTCTGCAGATTCTTTTACGGCACGCATCTCTACTTCTGTAATACCTGATGGAATACAGATAACAAGACGCAGTGCTGGCTGAAAAAGTTTCTTTTTAAGTGCAGGAATGCTTTTGATGAACATCGTAAGCATTTTTTCAGAAGCATCAAAATCGGCAATAACCCCATCCTTAAGCGGACGTATGGTCTTGATGTTTTCATGCGTTTTTCCCTGCATCATGTTTGCCTCCTTACCCACGGCGATTATTTTGCCCGATATACGGTCGCGCGCTACTATAGAGGGGCTGTCTACAACAACTTTGTCATTATGGATGATGAGGGTATTTGCGGTACCAAGGTCTATTGCAATGTCCTCGGTCATGAAATCAAAAAATCCCATATTTGCTATTCGGATTAGGTATTTATATATAGTTTGTTTAAGCCTACAAAAGTAATAAAATTAATGTTTGAAATGACGTGTGCCTGTAAATACCATGCTTACGCCGTTTTCATTGCAGTAGTTGATGCTTAACTCATCTTTAATAGACCCGCCCGGCTGGATAACCGATGTGATTCCGGCATTTTTTGCCAGCTCCACACAATCCGGGAACGGAAAGAAAGCGTCGCTTGCCATAACGGCACCGTTAAGATCAAAGCCAAACGAGTGTGCTTTTTCTACAGCGTGGGTAAGGGCGTCAACACGAGATGTTTGTCCGGTACCTGAAGCTATAAGCTGCCCGTTTTTAGCAAAAACTATAGTATTTGATTTAGTATGCTTGCAAATTTTAGATGCAAACAGCAGGTCGTCGATTTCCTGCTCAGTAGGTGATGTTAATGTAACGGTCTTAAGGTGTTCTTTATTGTCTGTAACATTATCCTTATCCTGTACCAGTAAACCATTAAGGCATGTACGAACCTGTTTTTCAGGGAGTGCCACCTCATTCTGGATCAAAATAATCCTGTTCTTTTTTTCCTGAAGTATTGCAGTAGCCTCTTCATCATATGCCGGGGCAATAACTACTTCGCAGAAAAGTTTGTTTATTTCTTCAGCTGCTGCCTTGTCTATCTTGGTATTAGCTATAAGTACACCGCCAAAAGCAGAAGTAGGGTCGGCTGCAAGAGCGTCAAGGTAAGCATCCTTTATAGTATCGCGAGATGCCAGGCCACATGCGTTGTTGTGCTTAAGTATAGCAAATGTAGGCTTGTCGCCCTTAAATTCGCCTATAAGGTTTACGGCTGCATCTACATCAAGCAGGTTGTTGTAAGAAAGCTCTTTGCCGTGAAGTTTTGTAAACATAGCTTCGAAATCGCCAAAGAAAAAGCCTTTTTGGTGTGGGTTTTCGCCATAGCGCAATACCTGCCCGTTAGCAACACTTGCTTTAAAGAAAGTATCGTCTGTATTAAAATAATTAAAAATGGCAGTATCGTAGTTAGAAGATACGTGAAATGCCTTAGTTGCAAAAAGCTTACGCTCCTCAAGCGTAGTAGCGCCATTGTTGTTTGTTATGGTGTCAAGAAACAGGCTGTAGTCTTCAACAGAAGCCACAATAACGGTATCTTTAAAATTCTTGGCAGCTGCACGGATAAGTGATATACCGCCAATGTCTATTTTCTCAATGATATCTGCTTCAGATGCATCCGAAGCTACCGTTTTTTCAAATGGGTAAAGATCTACGATAACAAGGTCAATTTGCGGGATGTCAAATTCTTTCATCTGCGCTACATCGCCCTCATGATCCTGACGGTTCAGGATGCCTCCAAAAACTTTTGGGTGAAGGGTTTTTACCCTTCCGCCAAGTATTGACGGGTAAGAAGTTACATCTTCTACAGCCACCACAGGTATGCCCAGTTCTTTAATAAAAGTTTCGGTACCGCCGGTAGAATATAACGTTACGTTATGCTCGTGCAGTTTTTTTACAATAGGCTCCAGGCCGTCTTTGTCAAATACCGAAATCAGGGCAAAAGAAATCGTTTTTAGAGTGCTCATTTATCGTTAGTTTTGTTGTGTGTTTATTAAGGTTGCAAAAGTAATATTTGTACCGCTAACATTCAACATACAAAACTGCTAATTTTTGATTATCCTGAAAAAAATATCTATATGGTTTTCATGGTTATAAAAAAATGCTGAATTTTACGCATACCAATACATTATTAACATGAGGTTATATCTGTCCCTGCTGGGCGAAAGCTTTTCGTTTGCCATGAACGCGCTTATTAATAATAAGCTGCGCACGCTCCTTTCGCTCCTGGGCGTTACCATAGGTATCTTTTCTATTATTGCCGTGCTTGCGGCTATCGACTCTATGGAGCAAAAAATAAAGAAAGACCTGAGCAGTGTAGACAAGAACACCATGTACCTTAAGCGCTTTAGCTTTGGGCCATCAAGCATACCCCGCTGGAAAATGGATAACTTTCCGGATGTTACCTTTAATGAATACCAGTATTTAAAAGATAATGTGCAGCTGGCACAGTATATGGCGTTCCAGATATTTACCAAGAGCGAAACTGTGCGTTATGAAGATAAATCGGCTACGGGTGTAAATGTTGTGCCAGTATCGTATGAGTTTGCAGATATCCAGGCGCTAAAAATAGCAGGCGGCAGGTTTTATAACGAAGCAGAATCTAACAGTGGTGCTCCGGTTGTAGTGCTTGGGTATGAAATAGCGAAAACACTTTTTGGGGATGATAATCCGATCGAAAAAAAGATAAAAATGTATGGCAAGCGCTTTACCGTTATTGGCGTGCTCGAAAAGCAGGGTAGTGGCATGATGGGGCAGAGTAATGACACTGCCGTGATTATCCCCGTAAATGTATTGCGCAATATGTATGGCGACCACAACGATTTTATGACGCCCATTATAATCATAAAACCACAGCCCGGTGCCGATGCACAGGAAGCTAAGGCAGAAGTAATACAAAAGCTGCGGGGTATGCGTGGTATAAAAGCCGGGCAGGACGATAATTTTATGGTAGATATCCTTTCGGCATTTACAGATCTTATCGACCAGATTATAGGCATGCTTAAAGTAGTAGGCTGGATTATTGCAGGTTTCTCGATACTTGTGGGTGGTTTTGGTATTGCAAACATCATGTTTGTTTCGGTTAAAGAACGTACCAGCATCATTGGTATCCAAAAGTCTTTAGGGGCCAAGAACCGTTTTATCCTGATGCAGTTTTTATTTGAGTCGGTTATTCTTTCACTTATCGGTGGGCTCGTGGGTATTCTTATGGTGTGGGGTATTGCTGCTGCCGCTACAAAAATGCTTGACTTTGAGTTTGTACTCAGTTTCTTCAACATCATGCTGGGTACGTCGCTGTCTATAATTATAGGACTGGTATCGGGTATCATGCCTGCCATATCGGCTTCAAGGCTTGATCCTGTAGAGGCGATAAGGACGGGAATGTAGGTTTTATTTTGTCGATGTGGTGATTTGTTGATGCGTTTATTTGGGAGCTTCATTCGGGTTGAACGCATCCCGTCCGACCTGTCATCGCGAGCGGAGGAATGGAGCGCGGCGATCTTATGGTTTGACAATGATTACTGAGTAACTATACTTATTCAACTAAAATTTCATAGCTTTCATTTTGATTTATTGAACTCTTGAAAAAGTCCCTGACTGTTACGGCAGTATCTATTATATTTGGCACATACCCCGAAAATTCTGATTCTATTTCATCTTCAAAAACATTAAAATTCTTTAAATATGCAGCACCTGAATACCAACGATCAATAAAGTTGTCGATGCCGCCATAAATATCCATAACAAGGTCTGTTTCTTCTTGTTCATTCTGAAGTGCTGGCAGTACTTGGTTGTTTAGAAAATTAATGACATCCTGCAGCTGATTAGGGGCGTAAAAATGCCATGTTGTTATCTGTGTCTTTTACAGGTAGTCCATTTTCATTATTATAACTTTCCTCTGTTAATGAAGCATTCATTAGTTTCAGACCCTCAATTTCACTTATCAGTGAGGCATAATACATTAGAATATAGTACTGGCTAAATCGAATTGTTGTAACATTTGTCCAATTATCATCATTTACATTTGACAAAAGGCAAAAATTTATTTCTCTTGACATTATTATTTAATTTCAATATGTTGTTGATCACTGTGGATTACTTCCCCATAGCTTTATCCACTAATTCTTTTAATTCAGTATAAAGTTCCTGTCTGCCGTCACTCTTTAAGTTTACTGCCATTAAAAAAGCACCATAGTGCCAATAATTGTCTACCCACGGGTAACTGCCAAAAAGCCCCGGACTGCTAACTGCGGTAGATGGCCCACCTGCACCGCCATATACCCATTCGCCATACCCATATCCTAACCCTTTTGCCTGGGCAGGGGAGTGGGCTATGGTAACATCCGCAGTAAGGCGGTTTACCTGCATTTCGGCGATGCTTTTCTCTGTTAGTATGCGTCGGCCATTAAACAGTCCTTTGTTTAGTATCATTCCCAGGAAATTTAGATAATCATTGGGTGTACTGAAAGCGCCACCGGCGGGCAGTGCTACTGCGCCTTTGCCAAAATCGGTATCCTTCATCTCTAAAGGTTGTGCGATGCGCTCAGCAAATAACGTTTCAAAACTTTTGCCGCTTATTTTTTCCAGTACAGCACCTGCTATTTGCAGGCCGGTATTACTGTAATGAAAAACCATGCCCGGCTTACCCTCCATTGGGAGTTGAGCTATGGCGGCTATCGCATCGTCCATATTCTTGTACGTTTTCATTTGCTTGATGTTTTCTTTCAGTTCCGGAGCTTTAATGCCGGTAGTGTGCGACAGGCACTGGCTAATAGTAATACCACCCTTTCCGCTTTTGCTGAGTATGGGCAGAAATTTGCCTACGGTATCAGTAAGCTTCAGGGTGCTTTCGTCTACAAAAGTCATAACCAGTGCTGCGCTTAGCCACTTACTACAGCTGGCTATGGGCTGTCGGGTAGCTGTAGTGTAATTGCCGGTATCTGCATCCTGTTCCTGCCTGCGGGCAACGATTTTTGTTACCGCCTTTTGCCTTCGTGTCATGTGGCTTACCGAGTAGCTGTATATGGTTTTGTTGTTTTTATGGATTACCAGTATTACCCGCCCGCCCATGTCTTCAGCATGAGCGTTAAGCCATTCGGTTACGGCAGAGAAATCCTGTTGCGCACGAGCAGGACTAAGTACTAATAGCGCAACCAATATGTAGAACAATGATTTCATGGCTTTTATTTTTAAAGTTAATGAATATTGAGGTTTGGTGGTCAGTAAAGGGCGTTAATTTGCACGATGTTTTAGATAGAAAGCAAAAGCCCCACCGCGTAGCGGTGGGGCTCTCTATTTTGGGATTTAAACTTTAAAGTATGCTGCCGTTAGTAAACGATGCGCTTAGACACTTTACCTTTTACAGTATTTACCTCTACGATAATTACCTGCTGTGCAATGTTTAGGTTGCTTACAGCTGCTTTGGTATCGTTGATGCCATTTGCGCTGTAAAGCTGCCTTCCACGGATATCAAATATGGTAACACCGTTTATAAGTGTGCTGCCTGTATTGATGCTTATGGTATTGCCCTGCTTGTAAACGATCACTGTATCAGGGTCAACCGTTGGGTTGTCTGTGCCCAGTGCCGATGTACGGTATACTACTTCGAAACGTCCTTCAAAAGTACCTGCTTCAGAAGTAAAGGTATAGTCGCGGTCTGAGATATTACGGATAATACCTTCAGCATTGTCTTTAAGGTAAATTACCTGACCTTGTTCAAACACACCTTCGGTATGGTCAAGGCCTACAGTAAATTCTCCTGCCGCCGGTACTGTAAAGCCCATTGGTACAACATCTGTAGCATCAAACTCCGGCCTTGCCTGGATTGCAAGCTGCGCGTTTTCTGCCAGCGAGTATAGCGATACCGTATTGGCATCAGTAAGCTTAAGGCCGTCATAACCATAGTCAAGGCCTGTAGTACCTTCTTCCATGTAGGCGATAAGTGCCTGGCTTGCCGTACCGTTTTGTGCCTTCATGTTCAGCCACAGTTTAGAAGCTGTGCTTTGCGCTGTCCTGAAGAAGCCTTGTGCGGCTCCCGGTGCTGCACGCCTCATGCTGTTTGTAAAGTTAAGCTGCGGGTTAGTTTGTCCTGTAGCTGTTTTTACAATAAAGCCCTGCCCCTGGCTAATAACCCAGTTGCCTGCGGTGGCATTTGCACCCTGGTAGAAATCACCAAGGCTTACCGTTGTAGCATCGCCCGGGTTAGCAGTATAACCTGCCTGTGTAAGGGTAGCATATGATGAAGATGCCGCGCTGTTGCGTTTCCTCCACAGGTAAAGGCCTGTAGACGTGTGCAGTTTTCCGCTGTTCGCGGTAAAGAAGTCGGCTACGCTTATTGGCGATGGGTAAGGGTTACCCACAGCGGTAAAGCGGTTGTTATCTGTAGAAAGCGCGATGCTTACATTACCATTGTTTGGCGTACCTGTAAAGATACCGTCAAAGGCAAAAGAAGCGGTGCCTTCATTAAATCCTGTATGAGTATCTGCATTTGGCATACGTATAAGGTATCCTTTTGCAGCCTCAAAGCTGTGGTCGCCCGGTGTTACTGACCAGTAACCTTCTATCATGGCAGTACCATTGCTGGCATACTTATACTCATAGAAACGCGTTGCCGACGTTGCCGGAGAGAAAGTAAGCAGGTTTTGTGCTGCCACAGGAGATGACCACATGGTGTAATCTAGCCTGTATAGCGGGTTACTGCTTTTGTGGATGGTAATTTTACCCGCATTGTCGTTAGTAGCTGTAGCGGCACCTTGTAGAAGTGCACCGTTGTTAGCTATGGTAAGGGTACCAGCCGGGTTAACAGAAAGTATGTTGTCTACACTTAGTGTTGCACCTGTAGCTACGGTTAGCGTTGCACCTGCACCTACAGTAAGGTTGTGGGCAAGGGCAGTACCAGTACTAATTACAGGGTTATTGGCTGTTGAAGGTATTACCACATCGCTGGTAGCTGTTGGTACTACACCTCCACACCAGTTGGCAGTGTTTGTCCATGAGCTGTCTGTACCAACCCAGTTGAAGCAAGGAGCTGTAATTGTGATGTTGTAATCTTCTGTTTCGCCATAGGTTGTAGTTGAACAAGCGCCACTTGCAGTATAAGCACTATCAGAAGCACCTCTTACGCGTAGTTTTGTTAAACCTAATGTAGCAGTTGCAGGAACTGTAAACGTAAAAGTTTGTGTAGAACTTCCACCTGTAGAAGACGTTCCTACTGCAATAGCTTCGCCTGAATCAAAAACTAAGTTTTGGTTATAATCTATCCATGCAGCAGCCCACTGTATACTATCTGTACCCAGGCTTACTGCCAGTGAGTAGGTAGATCCTGCGGCAAGCGCTATAGGTGTATTGCTGTAAGATGAATAATTTGTAGTACCATTTGTGGTACTTGGGTTGCTGTAACTAACATTAGCGCCGGTTACAGACACATTAGTTATGCTGTCTCCTGTGTTAACAGTAGTTGTTACAGGTACACAGTATCCATAATAAAAACTTGTACCATCTGTCCATGAACTTGTTTCTGTAGCGCTACAAATAGCATTTACATACACATAGTAAGTGGTATTAACAGTAAGTGATGATATGTTAACTGTAGTAATTCCTGTAGCTGTGGTTCCAGATGTTAACAGGCCTGTAGCGCCACTACCTGCAGCACCAGATGTTCTTACTTCATAGCTATATCCGTTTGAAACTGCTGTAGAAGGTGCGGTCCAGTTTATGGTAGCTCCTGTAGCTGTAGTTGTAGCAGTTACGTTTGTAGGTGTAAAACATGCTGGTACAGCAACTACGTTTAACGTGTAATCTACATAAGAACCGTAGCCGTATGCTCCACAAGGAGATGCAACCGGAGATCCGTCTCCTGCATTGGCAGTCCTGTTCCAGAACCTTATCCTGTACTGACCAAGAGGCTGGTCTGCAGGTATGGTAATAGATACATTGTGTGTATAAGTACCGTTTACACCATCATAGTATAAAGGTAGATTTATAAGGTCGCCTGCATCACTAAAGCTGCCATTGCCGGTTAAGTCAGCGGCAATACCAAGGCCAATATATCCTAATGTAGTAGCAGTAACGTTGTAAGTAACTCCCGGAGAAACGCTAATAAGTGTGCTTATACGGTTTCTGCCTGCCGCACTACAAGCGTCTGCGCCTGCAATAGTGTTGCTAAATGAAGTATTTCCGCCAGAAACAGTTACCTGAGAGATGTTGTGTGTACTGTCACAGCTTGAATATGTAGGAGTACAATATCCTGTAAAGAAGCTGGTAGATGCAGTCCATGCACTGTGGTCTGTTTCGCTACAGTTAGAACGTACCCAAACATAGTATGTAGTGTCTGTAGTAAGGCCTGTAAGCGTAGCTGTTGTTACACCTGCTGCCACAGCACCGCTAACTGTTGTTGCAGCTGTAGGGGCAGTATTTGTTGTGCTATAGTAATACTGATAGCCGCTATCCGGTAAAGCTGTTGGTGCAGTCCAGCTTAGTGTAGCACCGCCCAGATTACCGGCAGCAACAAGATTATTAGGCACAATACAAGTTGGTGTAGTTGTAAAGTTTCCGGTTAATGAAGCCGAATCGCAATAGCCATTACCTGCTGTTACTTTATAGTAATATGTAGTAAGGGCAGTAAGGCCGCTTACGGTATAAGTGCTGGCCGCTATGTTAGAGAATGGAGAGCCGGTTACAGCACCTGTAAAGTCGGCATTTGTAAATACTTCAACTTTATAAGTTACAGCACTTACCGGTGTACCTCCCGGGTTACCCAGTGTCCAGCTAATAGTACCCTGGTTGTAAGCAGGAGATGTAGCCGAAACTGTAGCCATAGTAGGGCAGTCGCCAATGATCTTACCTGATATTGCAAACATGTTTGCAAAACCTGCGGCAGTACCACTGGTAAGTTTTACGTTGGTTACTTTTTTACCCTGGTTTGCTGCAAGTATAGGAATAGCTACCTGGAATATCCTGGCATCACCTGTATCGCGAGAACCATTGGTTCTGTTAGTACGGCCTATGTTTTGGATAAGGATAGGAGTATTTGCATTACTCTGGTACCAGTCTGTAAAACTCAGGTTAGGAGTTTCTTGTGTTGATACTACATTATTTTCATCTATAAATGTAATTGTAGCTTTAACAATTGGAGTACCACTACCACCTGTAACCGCAAGATAAATATCTGTTAGTTTTACCGGTGTAGAAAGTGTAAGTAACCCTTCTTGTCCCGGGGCTAATTTAAGCGTGTTGTTAGCGGCATAGTCTCCAAGGAAGAACTTAAGGCCACTAAGGCTGCTAACCGGGCTGGTTAGTACACGGTTTAATGGTAGTGCAGTAGTAAGGGCAGCATCTGTAGTGTTAAGTTTATAGCTGTTTGCCATATATGCATAACCTCCATTACCATTTGCTGTAGCATCGTCAACAGCACTGGTTGTAGAGTTAAGAGAGTTGCTTACGCCGTCTGCTATAACATCATAGTTATAACCTGCAACATCAAGTGGTGTAAAAGTATTGGTAGCTACAAAAGTACCATTTGCAGTTACCCAGTTGCCTGTTGTACAGCCGGTAGATACTGCTTTTACACGGAATGCATAGGTAGCATTTGCAGTAAGGCCGGTAAGGCTGTACTGAAGGCTTGTAATACCCGATGCAGATGCGGTAGTTGTAGCAAAGTTATCTAAAGACGCCTCTACAGTATATGTTACTGCGGTAGAAGCACCTCCCGTAGAAGACGACCAGTTAAGGTTAGCCTGGCTGTTTGTAACGTTACTTGCTCCTACAATAAGCGGGTCTGCTACGCAGGTAATTGCGTTTGCAGTTGTTGTAGTGGCACTGTAGGCAGGGCCATTACAGGTAGCGCCTCCATTATAAGAGTAAACAGTATAGTAATACTGTGTGTTGCTGTTAAGGCTTGTAGCGTTGTATGTAGCTGCTGTGCCTACATAAGCTACTGTACCACCGCCAAAAGCTGCATTTACCGTATAGGTAGTGCCTGCTACAGGTGTAGCACTAAGTGTAGGTGTAAGGCTGCGTATTACAACGTATCCTGTTGGCGCTGTAGCAGGTGGTGTCCAGCTTACTGTAAGTGTGCTTGAAGTTATAGCAGAAATTGTTGCTGCTGTAGCTACTGCAGGTGCAGAACAAGCAGTTAAGAAACTACCACCACTTGCCCATGAGCTTGTTGATGTAGCATCACATACTGAACGTATCCACCAGTAGTAAGTACCCATGGCCGGCAGTGCAACTGTAGCAGTATTTGTAAGAACAACATTAGAGTTGTTTACAGTAGCTGTGCTAAGTGGGGCAGTGTTAGTTGTAGAATAATAATATTCATAACCTCCTGCCGGTGCCGGAGACAATTGTGCCCAGTTTAGCGTTACAGATGAATCTGTAAGGGCTGATGTTGTAAGGGTAGTTGGAACGATACAGTTTGGTGTTGTTTTACCAGTTATACCAAATACGCTCAATTTTCCATTTCCTGATTCAGTCCTGGTTATTGTTACATATTGCAGAAGTTTTCCTTGGTAAGCAGCCGGTACAGTAACGTTTACATAGTCAATGTAAAAGGTTCCGCCTTCACCTGTGTTATCAATTTTGATCCTTCTGATACCAGACATTATGTTATTTGTAGCATTGCTCCAGTCTGCAATAGATAGCGTAGCAGATGCAGGAGCTGTTGTGCCGTCTGTAAATCCAAGAGTAGCTGTAAAGCTTGATGCAGCATCTCCAGATGTAGCAATAATGTCTAAGCTTGTTACTGCCGTAGGTGTTGCAAGTTCAAGCACGCCTGAGCTTGATGTACCGCCTAATAACCTCAATACGTTATTTGCTTTGTATGAACCAAGAAAATAGTTCTTACTGTTAAAGTTGTATGCGTGGTTATTTGGTAGTCCGTTACCTGTTGAAGGCAGCGTATTCCATTCGTTGATTGAATATCCGTTCTCATAGTAACACCAGTTTGAGCCATCAACACCTATTGTGGCATTGCCTGCTCCACCTTTTTTACCTTCAAGTACTACATCCTGGTTAAAACTTCCGGATGTAAGTGTAAATGGTGTCCATTCTTCTTTTTTTGCTGTAAATGTTACAACAGATGATGGTGTTGTTGAGTATGTGTTAACAGCAAATACTCTAACATAATATACAGCTCCCGGAGATAATGCAAGGTCATATGTATTAGCTGATAAGCCAGTTACTGCCGTTGCGCCTGTAAATGCTGCGTTGTCTGCATATTCAAGGGTATATTTTGGTGTCGCAGGGCTGTAGCCGCTACCTGTTTCAGATGCTACCCAAACTATAGTGGCATTAGTGTCACTAAGGTTAGCAACACCCGTCATTACAGGGTCGCTTATAGGTGTTGGTTTAGATGCAGATAGTGCTGTAGTCGCATAAAAAGGTGCGCCTGTACAACTGGTGTTCTTAGCAAAAATATAATAGTAGTAATTAGTATTTGGCGTAAGATTACTTATTGTATTAGTAGTAGCAGTTCCATCATAAACGCAAAGGTAGCTTGTGTTATAAAATGTACCTATAGTATATGTAGTACCGTTTGTAACAGTAGGTGCTGTAGCACTTGTACTCCTAAATACTGTGTAGCCAGATGGAGCAGTAGCACCCTGTGCCCAGTTTAGTGTTGCTGTATTAGGTGTAACTGCAGCAAATACCGCGTTAGTAGCGGCATCAGGAGTAGTACACGGAAGGAATGATGTGGTAAATGTACCTGCTGCAATGTAACCGGTAGCAGATCCAGCCTGGTTAGGGATGTGTGAATATGGAGCATAATTAGTTCCGTTGTTCGCTTGTACCCTGGCTTGGTAAATTGTGCCCGGCGTTAGCCCGGTAAGGCTAAGCGATGTTCCGGTGGCAGCTGTTGGCCAGGTTGTCCAGTCACATGAGTCCACAGTCCTGTACTGTACATTATATTGTGTAGCACCCGAAGCTGCTGTCCAGTTTAATGTAGCTGTATATGAGGTTAAAGCAGAAACAGCGGCAAACGTCCTTACAGGAGCTACTGTAGATTGTGTTGTCCAGGTATATTTAAGGCCTGTAGGTATCTTAACATTAGCGTTAGTTCCGCTAGAGAACAGCATTGTGCTGGTGTTTGTGTTAGATGCTACGGCGTTAGACCAGTCGCATGTAGTATTGGCAGGTATATTACCTACCTGAAGTGAGTTTATATTGTTTGTCCAGGTAGTAGTATTACCCCTGATGCCTACTTGTGGCGTACTGTTGCCCGTGGCACTGCCCGGGTTTGTGCAGGCACCATAAATAATGTTTATTTCGCCTGTCGCAAAAGTAAGCCTGATCTGGAAGTTAAGTCTTTCAGATGCTCTGTTGGTGTAGTTTGCGTGATCTGCATATTGCACAACAAATTCAGTGCCTGTATTTACATAACTGATAACTGGTACAGCACCAGATACTGTAGAACCAGCACCGTCCTGTCCAAAAGCAGATATAGCACTATTACTCGTTACCACAGTAGATAGTGGTGTGTAAGTTGAAGCAGATGGGGCTGTTCCAAAAGTAATGAAACCATTGGTGCTTATGTTACAGCCGGTATAACTTACGCCACCATAAACAAATGTGCTACTATTACCAAAAGAGACAGCGCTTGCGGTATTGTCATAAGTTCCGGTAATAAAATTAGTACCTCCGGTGATGGGAGTGTAGGTATTTCCTGTAGACGATGCAAAGCTGTAATTAGCAATGTTAGCTTGTGCAATACTTTTTCCGGTTATAAAAAACAAAATAAGTATAAGCGGCATTAAAACTTTTAGCCTGATAGCCGAAAGCCTGTTTTGTGGTAGAGCTGACAAAAGCCACGGCGGACTGGTGTCATTTTTGGCTCGCAACAGATCCGGTAATCTGCTGAGCCACTTAAGGGGAGTTTTGTAATTTTCTCTCATTACTATTTGATTTTAAAAAGATAGTTTTAAAATTAGAAGATTAATGAGTACAAAAACTATTGCTTTAATTAATTATTAAATATTCATTGATTTTGCCTTAATGAGCTTGTAATTTATTGATTTGTTTGTGCTTAGTCTTGTATAAATGAATAAATGATATAAATCAATGCATTTTTAACATTTTAAATCTTTGTTAAATTAGCTTAAAATCATGTGTGATTTATTAAAAAACGCTTAAAATGATGAAATATGCTCAAATAATTATGTTATTTATGGTCTTATCTTGAAATATATATAACAATACTACGTATTGTGTGTTAAAATTATAACATTTCGTTAACATTAAATTTAATAATTTGTTTAGGGTAATGGTTGTTTTAAATATAAGTAATTGGAGTGCAGTTTTTTACGCTTCATTTGTAAGCATAAAAAAAGCGGAGCTCTTTAAAGTTCCGCTTTTTTATAGTGTTAAAGCTATGTTAACGTACAGGCTTATTTTGAATAAGGTCAAGATAGAGGTTTACTTTATCTTTAAGTTCTTTTCGTGGTGTAATGAAATCAAGAAATCCGTGTTCCAGCAAAAATTCAGCAGTCTGGAAACCTTCAGGTAAATCTTTTCCTGTGGTATCTTTAACAATCCTTGGGCCTGCGAAGCCTATAAGTGCTCCGGGCTCAGAAATGTTTACATCGCCCAGCATCGCATAAGAGGCTGTTGTGCCCCCTGTAGTAGGATCTGTACATAAAGATATGTATGGCAATCCTGCATCGGCAAGCTGAGCAAGTTTTGCGCTGGTCTTTGCCAACTGCATAAGCGAATAGGCAGCCTCCATCATCCTGGCACCACCAGATTTTGATATCATTAAAAACGGTAACCTGTTTTTAATGGCATAGTCAATAGCGCGTGCTATCTTTTCGCCTACTACTGCACCCATCGATCCGCCTATAAAGGCAAAATCCATACATGCTATTACCAGTTCTCTGCCTTTAGATTTTCCTACCGCTGTGCGTACCGCATCATGCAGTTTGGTTTTATCCATGGCCTCCTTAAGCCTGTCAGTATACTTTTTAGTATCTACAAACTTCAGGGTGTCTTTGCTGGTAATGTTTTTATCAAGTTCTGTAAATTCGTTATCGTCAAAAAGTATCTGGAAATATTCCTTACTGCCTATCCTTACATGGTAGCCGTCTTCCGGGCTTACATAAAAATTCCTGGCCAGTTCATCTGCATCTACAATCTTGCCCGTAGGCGATTTGTACCAAAGTCCTTTGGGTACATCCCTTTTGCTTTCGGTAGGTGTTGTTATTCCTTTTTCCGTTCTTTTAAACCAAGCCATAATCTAAGTTTTAATAAAAAAGTTATTGGTTGCCAGTTGTTGGTTGCCGGTAAAATCCAACAACTAACAACCAACAACCAACAACAGGTATACTATAAAGTGTTTACGTTATTAAGGTCGGCAAATGCCTGCTCTAACCTTTTGATAAATGTAACTTCACCTTCGCGAAGCCATTTGCGTGGGTCATAATGTTTCTTGTTTGGCGACTCAGGTCCGTCCGGGCTGCCTATTTGTGTTTTAAGGTAGTCAATTTTGCCTACCATATAATCACGGATACCTTCTGTAAATGCAAACTGAAGGTCAGTATCAAGGTTCATTTTTATTACACCATAAGAAATACCTTCTCTGATCTCTTCCAGTGTAGAACCAGAACCACCATGGAATACAAAATCTACCGGGTTTGGCCCTGTGCCAAATTTCTCCTGTACATAGGTTTGAGAGTCCCTAAGAATGGTAGGCGTAAGCTTTACGTTCCCCGGTTTATATACACCGTGTACGTTACCAAATGCAGCAGCTACAGTAAATTTCTCAGATATTTTAGAAAGCTCTTCATATACATGGGCTACTTCTTCCGGTTGAGTATAAAGCCTTGAAACATCTACATGGCTGTTATCAACACCGTCTTCTTCGCCACCTGTAATACCAAGTTCTATTTCAAGAGTCATACCCAGTGGTGCCATCCTTGTAAGATACTTCGATGAAATTTCGATGTTTTCTTCAAGAGGCTCTTCGCTAAGGTCAATCATGTGAGAGCTAAAAAGTGGCTTGCCTGTTTCTGCAAAATGTTTTTCGCTGGCATCAAGAAGGCCGTCTAACCATGGTAAAAGGTTTTTAGCACAGTGGTCAGTATGTAATATAACAGTAGCTCCATAAGCTTCTGCAAGTGTGTGTACATGTTTAGCTCCGGCTATAGCTCCAAGGATAGCAGCTTTCTGCCCATCATTGTTAAGGCCTTTACCGGCATTAAAAGCGGCACCGCCGTTTGAGAACTGGATAATTACAGGAGCATTAAGTTTTGCTGCGGTTTCCAGTACACCATTAATAGTGTCAGAACCTGTTACGTTTACTGCAGGAAGCGCAAAGCCTTTTTCTTTGGCATAGTTAAATATTTCCTGTACCTGGTCTCCGGTGGCTACACCGGGCTTAATATTATGGGCCATCAGTTATTGGGTTTTTAATAATTACTTTACAAAAATAATGTTTTTAACTTTAGAACGGATAATTAATTCCAACATTTAAAACCGACTTGCCGAAATTATAGCCTTTAAACCACCGTGTTCCTTCTTCGCGGCCAGGGTCATAAGTTTTAAAACCAACGTCAAAGCGTACTACAAAAAAGTTAAAGTCATATCTAAATCCGGTTCCTGTTCCAAGGGCAAGGTCGCGAAGTGAACTAAATCCGTTAAAAGTATAGTCTTTGTCTGTTTCTGCATCAAAAACATTCCAGATATTGCCCAGATCGCCAAATAAGGCTCCGTAGAATTGTCCAAAAATGTTAAAACGAAGTTCTGCACTGTAGGCCAGTTTTAAGTTAGCTTCGTTAAAGTCGTTTTTGCTTCCGCTGCGCCCCGGTCCCAGGCTGTAACTTTGCCATGCACGATTGTCATTACTTCCTCCGCCAAAATAACTTCTTGTAAAAGGTATTGAGTTAGAATTGCCATAAGGTACTGCCAGGCCAAAAAAGGCACGCATTGCCAGCACACGTTTATGCCTTAGGTCAAAGTGTTTTATAAAATCAACCTCGCCTTTTATATACTGCGAATATTGTACATCAAACATTGTGCGCGAGCCTACGGGCACACCCTTGTTTTCATCCATAAGCGGGGCTATGAGTCCCAGTATTCCGCCGGCGCTTTCCAGCTTTGTTTTAAATATAAAAAAGTTGTTGTCTGTAAGATTATCTCTTGTAGTTGTAGTATATGTAAAGTTAGTAGCAGATATAAGGTTGTTCTCTGTAAGGCGGCGCTTACGTTCCCCCAACCTGTTTACCTCTTCTGTATCAGGTTGCGATAGTGCAGTGCCGGCATTGTTGCTCCTTACATCCTGTATAAAGGCATCTACCATGCCGCTGTCTATATCCAGGTTGTGGTTTTCGTCAAAGTATCCCTGTGCAATATCCGGGTATTCATTGGCAATCTGGTTAAGCCTTGAGTAAGATGACTGGTACACCTTAAAATAGTTACCCGGGTTTACGTTGCGAATGTATTGCAGGTTAAGCAGGTCCAGCTTTGCAGTCCTGTTGCGTTGAGGTATCCAGTTGTAGCTAAGTATGCCGGTAAGGTTTTCTTTATCAAGGCCTATGTTTTTTTGACGCCCAACCCCCAGGCTTACCAGTGTGTTAGGGAGCATGTCTTTTGGTATAATGCTTTCTGTGTTAAAAGGCAGCCATATCCTTGGTATGTTTAGTTTTGCATCTGCACCATATTCAAGAATGTTAAAAAACGCCCGGTCTTTTATGGCTACATCTCTTGATGATCCAATGTTTCCGCGTACGCTTAGATCAAGCGTTTCTGCTCCCCTGAAAATATTACGTATTGTTACACCAAGGCTTCCTTGTATACCAAAATCCTGAATGTTGCTATGGTTAAAATCTGCCGCCATATTAAAGCGGAATTTTTTACGCGGGTTGAGGTCTATGTTTGCTATTAGCGATGTCCCGGTAGAGTCTGCCGGGTCTTCTATATATTGTATAGATGGGTAGTAAAATACTTTAAGGTTTGTAAGCGCCCTGCTGGTGCGGGTGCGCTTAAAATCGGCGTAAACGCTTCCTGGGGTAATAAAAACAGCATCAGTAAGTGCCTTAGGACGGTAGTTAAGTTTACCGGTGCTAATGATATTAAAGCCGTTGTAGTTAGCTGTGTCTTTCGCCTGGTCTTTACTCGCCCGGTTTTTTGTAAAGATATTTACCTGGCTTATTTTATAAATCTTAAACGGACGTGTAAATGTAGAGTCTCCCTGACGTACCTGCTCGTTATCTATAATAATGTCTACATTAGCCTTGCGGCCTGTATTAATAGTGTCTACTTTATAGTTAATGTAGTTTTGTTCAAATTTATAAACACCCCTGTTTTTAAAGTATTGGTATATGCGCTCGCGCTCGGCTGCAAAATCGCTCTCCATATACTGCTTGCCACTCCTTAATACCGAAAGGTTTTTAGATGCGTTGTACATCTCGTCTAAAACAGGCGTTTCTATATAAGTATTTATAGAGTCTATGCGGTAAGGTTCGCCGGTTTCTATATCATATTTTACAACAGCGCGTTTATTTGCCAGGGTATCTATCGTAAAACTAGCTTTGGCGCGAAAGTAGCCTTGCTTGTAGTAGTAGGCATATAACCTGTTCTTGGATTTTTTAATACGGTTAAGGTCGATAAGCACCGGAGGCTCACCTGTTCTTTTAAGGAAATTGCTTATACCCGAAACAAGAAAAGACTTGCCTAAACGGTCTACCTGCTTTTCGCTCAGTACCCCGGTCATTGTTTTATGCAGGCCCGGCCTGCGGTTTAGCATGGCATGGTATGATGAGTCTGCATTGGGCTTTGCAAAGCTATACATGTGCAGTCTGAGGTGAAAACCAAGTATGTTACTGTTTTCCTGCTGGTATAGCTGGTTAAAATGTTGCTCGTCTTCTTTTAATTGTCCATTTACCCTTATTTCATTGCGTTCCAGTAGTTTCCTGTCTTCAGGAACCCTTTTGGTAAGTTCGCACGAAACCAGTACTACTGTTAGTATGGTAAATAGTATTATTTTTGTGGTTATATTTCTCAAAACGGTACTGCCGAAACTAAAATCAAAAATACATTTTTTATGCTTAGTAAAAACCAAATTAAAACAATAACAGGACTGCAACAGAAAAAATACCGAAAGCAGTACAAATTGTTTTTTGCCGAAGGCATAAAAGTGGTCGAAGAACTATTGTCTTCAAGCTTTACACTGAGTCATTTATATACTGAGCCAGGTTATTTTACAGGAATACCACACAATAAATATACCGAAGTTAACGAAGCCGAATTAAAAAAAATAACGGCACTAACCACACCACAGCACTGCCTGGCACTTTTTGAAATTCCTGATGAAGTGGCAGTTAGTCAATCTGGGCTTGTTGTAGCGCTTGATGATGTTAGAGATCCCGGTAATCTTGGTACTATCATTCGCTTGTGCGATTGGTTTGGTATAGAAAACCTTGTGTGCTCTGACGAATGTGTAGATGTATATAACCCTAAAGTGGTACAGGCTACTATGGGCAGTATATCGCGTGTAAATGTTGTGTATACAAACCTTGAAGCTTTTCTTGCACAAACATCATTACCTGTATATGGTACATTTATGGATGGTGCTAATATCTATAAAGAAACGCTAAAGCCTGAAGGGATTATTGTTTTAGGTAATGAGGCTAACGGAATATCGGTAGGGGTAGAGGTGTTGTGTAATGAGCGTATTGCCATACCACGTTTTGGGAATACCCAACAAACCGAAAGTCTTAATGTGGCTACGGCAGGCGCTATTATATTAAGCGAGTTTTGCCGTAAATTGTAAAAATCTACTGGAACGTAAAGTTGATAAATACCCCTCGTGTCCTCATGGCAGAAATATTGCCTGTGTAAGGGCTGTTAGGGTCGTTATCGCGAACAAGTTCATCTTCAAGGCCAAATACACCACGAATAGAGGGCGAGAATTTAAAGTACTCAAGGTAGATATCTATACCGGCGCCAAACTCCCAGTTGCTGGTCCAGTTTTTCATCCTGAAACGGTTACCGGTTATGTTATCGTCTTTTACTTTTTCGTTAGCATCAAAATTTAACGTACGAGATACGCCACCTACTAAGAACGGACGAATATTTCCTGTTCTTACCGATGAAAACTTAAGCAATAGCGGGAAATTGATGTAAGTAGATTTTACCTCACGCAGTTTGTCATAAGATTCTATGAGGCGGGCATCCTGAAATGTAAGGTCACGCTGGGTGTACGACAATCCCGGTTCAAAGCGAAGGTCAAGGTATTCAAAAAGGCGCAGGTTGCCCACAAGCCCCACATTAAAGCCTGTAGTACCCTTTACAAAAATATCTACAGCCGGCGGAATTCTATAGTCGATTTTAAAATCATAACTGTTAAAGCCCAGGTAGTAGCCCCAGCTTACACGCTGTTTATCAAAGTTTTCTAAGTGAATAATGGGGTCTTTGCCAAAGATGCGCGTACCTATTTGCGCATTGCTGCAAAAGCCTGTAAACAGGAGTATATATAAAAGAAATCTCTTCATCTTATTGTTTTGAAGCCGAATAAATAGTGGCTACACCCATAGTTTGTGGCAGTGCCTTAACTTCTATAAACCCAATTTTGCGTAAAATATTGTTTAGTTTTTCGCCAAAAGGAAAAACCGATGCCGATTCGCCAAGGTAGGTATAAGCGCTATGTTCTTTGCTGAATAGCCTGCCCATAAATGGCAGTATGTATTTTGTGTATATTTTATAACCCTGTTTAAACGGAAATTTAACGGGCACTGAAGTTTCCAGTATTACAAAAACGCCTCCAGGCTTTAGTACACGCAGTATCTCGGCAAGGCCTTTCTCCAGTGTTTCAAAATTGCGTATGCCAAAGGCTACTGTAATGGCATCAAAATAATTATCTTCAAACGGCAAATTTTCGCTATCGCCATATTGTAGCGTAATGCGGTTGCTCAGGCCTTTGTCGGCTACTTTTTTGCGCCCCACTTCCATCATGCCTTCGCTAATGTCTGCGCCAATAATTTTAGGAGCGTTAGTTTCGGCCATCAGTATGGCGAGGTCGCCGGTGCCGGTAGCAATATCCAGTATGGTTTCCGGATTCCTGGCAGCTACCATTTTAAGCACTTTTTTACGCCATTTTATATCAATACCAAAGGTCATGATACGGTTAAGGCCATCATAGTTACCACTAATGTTATCAAACATCTGGGCTACCTGTTCTTTTTTTCCGAGGCCGGAATCTTTATAGGGGGTTACTTGTTGCGACATTACAGCTATTTACGGCGCAAAGATAAAAATAGTTTTGTTAACCCTGTTGTAATATAATGGGTAATGTATAGTAAGAACTTAAAGAGTGTATTTAGATGTACAGATTAGTAATGATACCATGTTTTTGTGTCTGAAATTTATAAGCACTGATTGTAAAGTACGCATTATCGGGCTTAATATACAGAATCTGCCCAAACTGTAATTAATTGCCATCTGGAAGCTGTTTTCTTATAAATATATTTACCGCTATATCCGCACATCATTCCACAGTCGTAAGATAGAGAGATGATGGCTGTTTTATGGTCTCTTGAGAATAATGGCATTGATATGGTAGTGAATGAACCAAATTGGTTATGAATATTTTCCCAATATTCTTTTTGGTCTTCTCCAAATACATCACAAAGTTCCGGGAGTATGATATTTTTTTTAATCTTAAGTTTTCTTTCATCAATTTTGAATAACGGACCATACCGGGCTTGCTCATAAATAAAATCTACATCTTCTTTTTTAAATATGCTGTCGGCTTTTGAAATTTTCTCTCTGCTTGAGAATATAGGTGAAAACTCAGTACCTATAATTATATCAGACATTTTAAAGTAGGATGTGTCTGTTGCCATGCAGCTATTTATCAGTTCATAAATCATTGCATCGTCAATCAGTTTTTTAGGCGGAGGGGTGCTTGACCAGATTACTTCGGGTTCTTCTTCTGTAATTATGGGGTTCTTATCGGGGATTAAGAAAACTTCGTTTTTAATTGCAATCTGCCTGTCGCATGAATAAAGAAATATACTAAAGAGAAGTAGTGGTGTGAAAAATCGTTTCATAGGACTGAGGTTGGGAGTACTAAGATAACGAAAAATTGCGAAAGAAATTTTGTATAGACTTTCGTGTGATGGTATGGGTTATCGATTTATCGATGGCGCAGATTTGTAATCCGTGTCCTATTTGTATCATGTATTATATGCACGGATTACAAATCCGCGCTATCGGAGCAGACTGTAAATACTCGCTACTACAGTTGTTAAACCTATATTTATTGAATTACTTCCTTACCCACGTCTCAAACACAAATTCATACGCATGCTTCTCGTCCTTCCCATGAAAAACGCTTTCGGTAAGTTTCCACTCGGCGGGATTTATTTCAGGGAAAAAAGCATCTGCTTCGGGGCTAATACCCAGTACTCGGGTTAGCTCTATTTTGTCGGCTTTTGCTAAGCTTTGTTTATAGATTTCTCCGCCGCCTATTATAAAAACTTCTTCGTTTTGCGGGCAGGCAGCTAAGGCAGCATCAAGGCTGTTTACAATACTGCAACCCTCATAAGTGTAATCTTGCTGGCGGGTAATAACAACATTAGTACGGTTAGGCAGCGGGCCGTTCATGCTTTCAAGGGTTTTGCGTCCCATAATAATGTAATGGCCGGTGGTAAGCTGCTTAAAACGCTTAAAATCATCTGGCAGGCGCCATATCATCTGGTTGTCTTTGCCCAGGGCATTGTTTTCTGCCGCAGCAGCTATAAGGGTAATGGTCATTTATAAAGAGGTAGTAGTGTTGTTGTCTTTTTCAAGCTTTTGTTGTAGCTGATCTATGCGACGTTCCTGGCGGGCCACAAGCTTTTCTATTTGCTCGCGCTCCCAGGTTTTGTTTATAAAGCTCTCGATAACAAAAATTTTTATAAAGTGTAATATGAATACGAAAGCCCATGCAGTAATAACCCAGAGGTACCAGTCATATTCTTCGTAAACTTTTAACCAGCGATTAATGATAAACAGGAAAACACTGCCTACAAAAAACAGGATAAAATGCAGGTAAACGCGCTTTTTCTGTTTGACGCGTTTTCGGGCATATTCATATAATTCTTGCTGTGGTTTTTCCATTTTTCTATTTTTTAGACTAAAGATAATAAAAAACATCATAGTTTTTTATCATTGTTCAATCTAATGGTTAATGGTAGCTTATAGCGGGCAGCAACAGGCAAGCCTCTTACAGAAGCCGGTTCAGGCCTGGGAAGTTTCTTTATCAATCGAGTTAATTCATTGTGAAAATAATTATCTTCATCTCCTTCAACATATTCTAAAGTTATTTCACCTGTTCTTGAAAAACTAAGGTCAAGAATAAGCCGGATTATTTTATTTTTTTCATTGCTGTGCGGATACCGCATTTTTTTAGTTAAGAGTTTACTAAAGGTTTTGTGGAAGCAAACTTCATTTTCAACACCTTCATGTTTGCAGTTCTCATAAGCGGGATAAGAGTCCATGGTTAACATTTCCTGCTTAATATGAGAAGTGCTAATTACACTTTGTGGTGCATTGATGTAGCAGTTTTTAGTGGTGCTATACAAAAAAACGTAGTTGATTATGAAAACGCTTCGTCTGTCTTTCATTTTGCTATCTTTTGGGTAAAGAGCAGGCAGGTTATGCAGGTAACGACGTATTTCATTCTTTAATGGGTCATAGTGACAAAGTATGTCTGTTTCTTCCTGAACGACTTTACCATTCTCATCTGTCAATAATATGATTGACAAAGAAAAGTAATCTATGAGTAACCTGTCTTTCAGTTCAGCCGTAAATTGAGGTGTTATCAATGCAGTAATGTCGCTTTCAAATTTTTCCAGTGTACATTTGTAGGGAGATATCTCCTTAACACAATCTGTAAAAACGGCCTGCTCACCTAACTGAATATTGCTGTTTTGCGCACATAGTTGTAGTCCCGTTAAAAGTAACAGGGAAAAAATAAATTTGTTCATGGTTGGTTATTAATAGATTACACCGCTACAGCACCTTTAATGTGTGGGTGTGCATTGTATTCGGTAAGGGTGAAATCTTCAAAGGTAAAGTCGAAGATGTTTTTAACATCCGGGTTTAGTATCATTTTTGGCAGTGGATGCGGCTCGCGGGTAAGTTGTAGTTCTAGCTGCTCCATGTGGTTGTTGTAAATATGGGCATCGCCAAAGGTGTGGATAAAATCGCCGGCTTCAAAACCGCAAACCTGTGCAATCATCATGGTAAGCAATGCATAAGATGCAATATTAAAAGGTACACCAAGAAATATATCAGCACTGCGCTGATATAGCTGACAGCTTAGCTTATTATCTGCTACATAAAACTGGAAGAATGCGTGGCAGGGTGGGAGCGCTACATTGCCTTCGGCTACGTTTTCTGCGAACGATTTACCACCTTCGGGCAATACGCGCGGATTCCAGGCGCTTACCAGCATACGGCGGCTGTTAGGGTTTGTTTTAAGTGTGTCTATAAGCTCTGTTATCTGGTCAATCTCGCGGCTGTCCCAGTTGCGCCACTGTGCGCCGTAAACGGGGCCAAGGTTACCATTTTCATCAGCCCATTCATCCCATATCTTTACGCCATTCTCGTTAAGATAGCTAATGTTTGTATCACCTTTTAAAAACCAAAGCAGTTCATATATAATAGACTTAAGGTGTAGTTTTTTTGTAGTAACAAGCGGGAAGCCTTCGCTAAGGTCAAAACGCATCTGGTAGCCAAAAACACTCTTGGTACCTGTGCCTGTGCGGTCGCCTTTTTGTGTACCGTTCTCTAAAACATGTTTCACTAAGTCTAAATACTGCTTCATGATCTTGATTTGAAAATTTGAAAATAAGACGATTTGAAAATTACTTTGGTAACATGCAAATCTCCCTATTGAATTACTGCTGCAAGGTAAAAAAGTAAGGTATACATTATGTAATATGGCCTGTTTTTTTATTATCAGAGTTATCCACATAAAAAAAGCTGCACATTAAGTACAGCTCTTTTTTCAAATTTTCAAATCGAAGAATTTTCAAATTATGATTCCCTCTTTGATATTTCATCGCGTATTTTGGCTGCTTTTTCGTAGTCTTCGTTTTGTACTGCAGTTTCAAGCTGCTCGTGCAGTTCCTGCAGGTTATATTGAGAATAGCCCTCGCCGGAAACAATATTTTCTGTACCAAAGGTTTCTGTAGGAGCAAGTACATCGTCATGCTGTTCATCTTCCTGATCCGGATTTATCTTAAGATAAATACCGGCCTTATCAAGTATGTTCTTGTAAGTAAAAATAGGGGCGTTGAAACGTAGTGCCAGTGCAATAGCATCGCTGGTGCGGGCATCGATAATTTCTTCAATGCGGTCGCGTTCGCAAATAATGCTGCTAAAAAACACACCATCTACAAGCTTATGTATTATAACCTGCTTAACAACAATGTCAAACCTGTCTGCAAAGTTTTTAAACAGATCGTGTGTTAGCGGCCTTGGCGGTTTTATTTCTTTTTCTAAAGCAATGGCTATAGATTGTGCTTCAAAAGCGCCTATAACAATAGGTAGTTTACGTTCTCCGTCTACTTCATTTAAAATCAGGGCATAGGCGCCATTCTGGGTCTGGCTGTATGAAATTCCCTTTATAGTAAGTTTTACTAAGCTCATGTTGGTTCTTTCCTGTATACAAAAAAAGGCTATCGGGCAAAGATAAAAACTATCCTGTACCTGATAGCCCAATTAGGGGCACAATTTATAATAAAATTATGAGTTTTGCGCCTTGAAAGCTTTTATTTTTTCTGTTAGCTTAGGAAGGATATCAAAGGCATCGCCCACCACGCCATAGTCTGCTACTTTAAAGAAAGGTGCTTCGGGGTCGCTGTTAATAACCACTTTTACCTTACTGCTGTTAATACCTGCAATGTGCTGAATAGCGCCCGAGATACCCACGGCAACATACAGGTTAGCGGCTACCGGCTTACCGGTTTGGCCCACGTGCTCGCTATGAGGCCTCCAGCCAAGGTCTGATACGGGTTTAGAACAGGCCGTTGCAGCGCCAAAGGCAGCGGCAAGGTCTTCTATTAATCCCCAGTTTTCAGGGCCCTTAAGTCCGCGTCCGCCAGACACTACCACTTCAGCATCAGCTATAGTTACCTTTCCGCTAACTTTTTCTGATGATTGTACGGTAACGCTAAAGTCGCCATCATTTAATGATGGGCTAAAATCCTCTTCAACAAGAGAAGCTGCGTTTTCTTTTAAACCATATGAGTTTTTGCCAATAGCAAGTACTTTTACATCTGTTGTTATCTCTGTAATGTTAAATGCCTTATTAGAGAAAGCATTTCTTTTTACCTGAAATGGTGCAAGGCTTTGTGGCAGGGCTACAACATTGCTGGCATAACCGGCCTCAAGTGCTACAGCTACAAGCGGTGCTACATAAAGGCTGTCTGTGTTGCTTGAAAACAATACAAATTTTGAGTCTTCTTTAGCTGCGGCCTGCTTTACTACATCGGCATATGCCTTTGCGTTAAAAGCTTTAAGCTTGTCGCTGTTTACCTTAAGTACTTTATCTACACCATAAGCAGCAAGTGCAGAAGCATCGCTAACGTTAATGGCAACAGCAGTAACGGTTGTTCCGGTTTGTCCGGCTATGTTCTTTGCGTAAGAAGCAAGCTCAAACGCGGTCTTTTTAAATTTTCCTTCGGCCGATTCGGCATATATAAGTATAGACATGTTTTTTAATTTGAAAATTGTACAATTTGAAAATTTGAAAATTCTTTAACGATGCTACTAATTTTCAAATTAGCACATCTTCAAATTTTCAAATTAGATTACTTTCGCCTCAGTGTGCAGTAAATTTACAAGCTCATCAAGGTTGTCCGGGCTTATCAGCTTCACAGCCGATTTTGGTGCAGGTTTTTCAAACTTCACGGCTTTTGTTTTAGCATCTGCGCTTACCGGCTCCAGTATGGTAAGGGCTTTTGTGCGTGCTGCCATAATGCCGCGCATGTTAGGTATACGCAGGTCTTTTTCTTCAACAAGGCCTTTTTGTCCGCCTATAACAAGAGGTAGTTTAGCGCTCAGAGTTTCTTTACCACCGTCTATCTCACGAATTGCGGTAGCGTCATTTCCGGTAACGTCTACTTTAATACAGCCGTTTACAAAATCAGCGCCTGTTAGTGCAGCAAGCATACCGGGTACCATACCACCGTTATAATCTAAAGATTCTTTACCGGCTATAACAAGGTCGTAACCACCATTTTTAACTACTTCGGCAAGTTGTTTTGCAACAAAAAAACCATCGGTAGGGACAGCGTTTACACGAATAGCTTCATCTGCGCCTATGGCCAGGGCTTTGCGAAGTGTAGCCTCGGCATCGGGGCCGCCTACATTTACTACTGTTACGGTAGCGCCTGCCTGTTCTTTAAACCAGATGGCGCGCGTAAGGCCAAATTCATCATTAGGATTTATAACAAACTGAACACCATTGGTATCAAACTCGCTGTCACCATTGGTAAAATTGATTTTTGCGGTAGTATCAGGCACGTGGCTGATGCAGACTAATATTTTCATTATATATAAATTATAACGTTTGATTATTGATATTACGAAGTTAATAAAATATTTCAAATAAAAAACTATGCATGCATATTAAATATGTTTTTAATGAAAAACTCATCAAAAAAATAATATACCCATAAAAATAAAGCCCTATAAAGGGCTTTTGGTGATTTATCGTGAAATAATTGGCTTGTTGCTAAAATATAGTCTTTTTGCAAGCCCACTATGTTTTAGTTGGAGATATTGTTAGTTTTTCTTATAGTCAATATAGGCCTTTACTAATGGTAGCAAGTCCTCGGCCTTAAATTCTTTTTTTTCTATACGTTCAATAAACTTTGTTTCCCCTGTAAAATATGCTGCTGCTGTTTTTCTGAAAAGGCTTTCTTCTCCTATTATTGTTGCACCATTTGTCATTGCAGAAATGCTGGTTGCAGCCTCTTCTCCCGGGCGTTTTAATAGCAGTGCAATTGATGCCCAGGTTCCGCCATTATCTGTTGTCTTAGTTATCATGTTGCCGTCTTTATCTATAATATAGCTTTGGCCTGCATAGTAATATGCAATTTCCGGAGTGGCGTAGCGTACCAGCATCCAGCTTTTATTTTTTGAAGTTTTTTCGCGCACTTTACCAAAAGACTTAATGACCTGGCGAATAGCAAGATTATCAAACATAAATGTATTTCCGTTGTCTGTAGATACTGTTACCTTACTAACGTCTTTAAATTTTAATGACTCAGGCCTGCCTTTTTCATCAGTTTTAAAATTAAATGATCCGTCGAGCAGCCTGTTTGATGGTAGTTCTGAAAATCCTGTGCGGGTTTCGCCATTAGCGAGTAAAATCTCTGCTTTGTAAAACTGGGCGTTTACACTTATAAAAAGTAATAGTGCCAAAAAAGTAAGCTGTTTTTTCATAATGTATTGGTTGGTTTAAAATTTGATTAAAAATAAAGATTATATTTTTAGTTTGAGTTGTACGGCACAAAAAAACAAGCTTAAATTAATTTTGAGGAGTATTATTTGCCTTTGAAAAATAGTTTTAAATAATATAAAATCTTTATTTTTGCCATTCATTTAACCACGCGAAATAATTTTACATGAGAACAATACAATTCAGGGAAGCGGTTTGCGAAGCAATGAGCGAAGAAATGCGTCGTGATGAAGCGATTTACCTAATGGGTGAAGAGGTAGCCGAATATAACGGTGCCTATAAAGCCTCTAAAGGAATGCTTGACGAATTTGGCCCAAAAAGGGTTATCGATACCCCAATTGCTGAGCTGGGCTTTGCCGGTATAGCAGTAGGTTCTGCCATGAACGGCAACAGGCCTATTGTAGAATTCATGACCTTTAACTTTGCCCTTGTGGGTATCGACCAGATAATAAACAACGCAGCTAAAATACGCCAGATGAGTGCCGGCCAGTTTAACTGCCCTATAGTATTCCGTGGGCCTACAGCATCTGCAGGCCAGCTGGGTGCTACACACAGCCAGGCTTTTGAAAACTGGTATGCTAACACACCGGGACTTAAAGTTGTTGTGCCATCTAACGTTTATGACTGTAAAGGTTTACTTAAAGCTGCTATTCGTGATAACGACCCTGTAATCTTTATGGAGTCTGAGCAAATGTATGGAGACAAAGGTGAAGTGCCTGAGGGAGATTACACAATTCCACTGGGTGTTGCCGATGTTAAGCGTGAAGGTACAGATGTTACTGTAGTGTCTTTTGGTAAAATAATCAAAGAAGCCTTTGCTGCTGCTGAAGAACTTCAGAAAGAAGGTATAAGCCTTGAAATTATCGACCTTAGGACTATTCGCCCTATGGATCATGAAACAATACTAACATCTGTTAAGAAAACAAACAGGCTAGTAATACTTGAAGAGGCATGGCCATTTGGCTCTATCGCTTCAGAAATTACTTATATTGTTCAGGAGCGTGCGTTTGATTATCTTGATGCACCTATCCAGAGGATAACAACTGCAGATACCCCTGCACCTTATTCTCCTGTACTGCTAAAAGAATGGTTACCTAATGCAGGCGACCTTATAAAAGCGGTTAAGAAAGTTATGTACAAATAAGATTTTTTGATGCGTTGATTTGTCAATTTTGAAAACTGTTGCATGGGCAGCTAATTTTCAAATCAGGACACTCAGCGTTTCTCAAATTATTACTATATATTTGAAACTTCATCATACTAAATGATGAAGTTTTTTGTTATATGCCTATATGAAAAGAAAGTTACTGTTTGCCTTTTGGGCCATATTTTTATTTGCAATAAATGCTTTGGCTCAAACCAAGGTTAGCGGTGTTGTATCTGACGATAAAAACCTCCCACTACCTTATGTTAATGTTTATTTTTTAGGAACAAATGAAGGTGTTATAACCGATGAGAATGGTAAGTTTTACCTGGAGTCTAAAAATACATATACTGATTTACAAATATCTTTTGTAGGGTTTGCTACAAAAGAATTTCACCTGGATAACCCGGTAAGCTACAATCTTAAGATAAAGCTTGCCGAAGGTAATGAACTTAAGGAGGTTGTGCTCTACAGCGGCAAGATGCCAAAGAAAGGCAACCCCGCGATAGATATACTGCGTAAAATATGGGAGCGCCGCCGCAAAAATGGCCTGCATATGTTTAAACAGTATGAGTACGATAAATATGAAAAGGTAGAATTTGACCTTAACAATATAGACAGTGCCATGACTAAGAGCAAACTCTTTAAAGGCATGGAGTTTATATTTGAAAAAGTAGATACCAGCAATATTACCGGAAAAAGCTACCTGCCTATATTTATAAATGAGCAGCTAAGCCAGGTGTATGGCGATAATACCACAAAAAAGAAGAAGGAAAAAGTATCTGCTAACAAAAATTCAGGTTTTAGTAACAACCAGCAAATAATTGCTTTTGTAAAAGACCTGTATGCTGATTATGACATCTATAACAACTACTTAAAGTTTTTTGATAAAGACTTTGTGAGTCCGCTATCGCGCACGGGTATCAATGTATACAACTATGTGCTTGCAGACAGCTCTTTTGTAGATAAAAAATGGTGCTACAATATAGTGTTTTACCCACGCCGTAAGGGCGAGCTTACCTTTAAGGGTAATTTTTGGGTAAATGATACTACATATGCTATTAAAAAAATAGCCATGAGTGCCAGCAAAAGTGCTAACATTAACTGGGTAAAAGATATTTACATTGAGCAGGAGTTTGATGTGTTAAACGACTCTGTATTTTTGCTGAAACGCGACCATATGATGAGCGATTTTGCCCTGCGCAAAAAAGAAGAATCTAAAGGCGTGTATGGCAAACGTACAACGCTATACCGTGATTATGTTTTTGACCGAAAGAAGCCGGATGATTTTTATGCTGCCGACGTGAATTTTAACGATGAAACCATACTCAATAAGAGTGATGAGTTTTGGGATGAAAACCGCTTCGAATCGCTCAATAAAGATGAGAAGGGCGTTTATAAAATGCTCGATACCCTAAAAACCGTACCAAGGTTTAAGCACATGTACGACCTTGTAGCCACATTGGGCAGCGGTTATTACCAGATGGGGAATTTTGATTACGGCCCTATTTTTTCTACGTTTGGGTTTAATGACGTAGAGGGTATAAGGCTGCGAACGGGTGGGCGTACCTATTTTGGGCAAAACGACCCGTGGCGAATTGAGGGCTATACAGCTTATGGGTTTAAAGATAACCAGTTTAAATATGGTATAAGCGGCAAGTGGATGATTAATAAGCGTAAGCGTATTATATTACAGGCCGGTAACCGCCGCGATATAGAACAAATAGGGGTAAGCCTAACGGCAACTAACGATGTGCTGGGGCGTAGTTTTGCCTCATCATCTTTATTCTCCAGCGGAAATAATAACAGGCTTACATCTATTAATTTTACAACCTTTAGCGCAGAGATAGAGCCGGTAAAAAACCTGGTATTGCGTACCAGTCTTAACTACCGCACATTAAAATCGGCAGACAGGGATGCCTTTAGCCTGGATTACTGGAAAGATGTTAACGACCATAGTAAAGGGACAGAAGGTTTTGTTAATCAATATGAATTTGGGTTCTTTATAGATTATACCCCTAAACGCCGCACTGTAGGCTATGGTGTAGAGCGTAGCGACGTAGATTATAACTACTCGCACCTGTTTCTTAACTTTAACCAGGGCGTGAAAGGAATACTAAACAGCGATTTTGAATACCAAAAGCTACAATTTTATTATCGCCAGCCTGTTCTTGTAGGTGGTTTTGGCCGCCTGTTTACTACGTTCGAAGCCGGTAAAATATTTGGTACTGTGCCGCTAAGCCTTATGGGGGTTATACCCGGTAACCAGAGCTGGTTTAGCATAGAAAATACATATAACCTGCTGGATTACTATGAATTTGTGGCAGATGAATATGTGTCGCTGCACCTGGAACACAATTTTAACGGGAGGCTGTTTAGCCGCATACCGGGACTTCGGGATCTTAACCTTCGCGAAATTATTGGTATTAAAGGTGTTTACGGAACGGTATCGGATAAAAATATTGCGCTTAATGCCAGTAATCTTACATATCGGGCTCCTGAAGACGTTTATTGGGAATACCATGCCGGGGTAGGAAATATCTTTAAGGTTTTTCGTATCGATTTTGCCTGGAGGGGTAGCTATCTTAGCATTCCCGATGCTAATAAATTTGCTGTAAAAGGATCTTTTGGGTTTTATTTTTAAATGCTAAAATCTGATAAAAAATTGTATTTTCGTGGCAATACAATTTCAGACCCCCAGCTATGAAAATTTTTTGTACATCCCTTGTACTGTTGCTTGTTTTTGTTTCCTGCAAAAAAGATGTGGCACCTTTAAGCGGGGTTTCATATCCTGCTATAAGTGTAGGTGTTGAAAAAAATGGTGCCCTTGAAGTGGTAAACCAAGATGTTATTAAGCAGGAGTGGGAAGCACAGCTCCTTGCTGAGGGAGCTACCCGTCAAATTTCAGGGTTTCAGATTATAAAAGGTATGTCTAAAGGAGGTAGTCCTATAAGTTATTATATGCTTATGGCTACCTGCACAGACCATAAAACAACTATGGCTGCCCTGCTGGAGCGTAAAGGTAATGACTTGTTTTTTATACCGGACATTGCTTCTGTCATCTGCTCTGGAGGTTGTGAACATGGTTGTGCGCCTGCCGTTTCGTCTAAAAACGATGCTCTGTATATTATTTGTTCTGAGTGTGCAGATTGTGTGAAAACCGATTTTTTTTTAAATTTCCCGTAATGTAGAATATTAACATTTTCTTGGCGAATCAGATTTAAGGAAAGTTCTACATTCGTAGCACATTCAACTAAACAATCAATCGACATGAAAAACACTTTACTAAAAATTACGGCAGTGCTGGCTATTATATTTTTGATAGGCGCCTGTAGTACAGATGAAACGTCTGTTAAAAATGATGCGCAGCAAAATGGTACATTACTTGCAAAAGGTAGCATTTGGGAAGGAGCTTTGGGAACTGTAAACAGCGTTGGACAAACAAAATTTGCGGTAAATAAGAATCTTCTTCTTGCAGATTTTGAATCGATACTGGCAGACCAGGGAGAGCCAACAGATCTTACCGACATTTTTTTTGAACTTAAAAAGAACGAAACAGATCCTGATGACCAGACTTATGTGCTTATAGGTACTAATGGTGGAGGTACAAGTATTGGAGTAATGTTAAAAGCAGTTGGCGCATCTAGCCTGTACCTTGATGATGCTAATTTTAGTAGTGTTAGCGAAGGTTTTACGAGTACTACCTGTCGTGGTTGTGCTACAGGCTGTAACATGGCATTTATAAGGCTACAGGGAAAAAAAGTATTTTACTGCAATGAGAACGGATGTGGTGAGTTTTGTACTAAAAACGAATCTAACTAAGTATTCATTTTGCACATATATAAAGGTTAAGAAGGTTCCCGATTGGGAACCTTTTTTTGTATATCGTTTAAAATGTTGGTTTTTATATTATTGAATTGTAAAATTGCTAACTGCAATGGCAGTTTTTTAGGCGGTGGCGGTTGTTACTTTGATTTTTATGCTATTTTTGCGCAGCGTTAACAAAAATCCAAAATTTAAAATGTCAGCAACAAAAACATTTGATGTACTTATAGAGATACCAAGGGGTAGCAGGAACAAATATGAATATGATTTTGATATCAAAAGAATCCGTTTTGACAGGATGCTTTACTCATCAATGATGTACCCTGCAGATTATGGTTTTATACCTGAAACCCTTGCGCTTGACAACGATCCTCTTGACGTGCTTGTATGGTTTACAGAGCCTTCGTTTCCTGGATGTGTTGTAGAGGTTAAGCCTATAGGTGTATTTTATATGTCTGATGATAAAGGCGACGACGAAAAAATAATCTGTGTGCCGGTTTCAGACCCTATTGCATGCAAAATGAACGACCTGTCTGACCTTAACGAACACTTTACGAAAGAGGTTGAGCACTTCTTTAAAGTGTACAAAGATCTTGAGAACAAAACTGTAGATGTAAGAGGCTGGGGCGACCGCGCTGCTGCTGAAACGCTTATAGCAGAATGCACAGAGCGTTTTAATAATATCGAAAACAAGCCGGAAGGCCTTTTCAGCATAAAATAATTTTAGGATTATCTCTAAAGCAAAAAGCAGCACTAAATTTAGTGCTGCTTTTTTATTTTATATGGTTCATATCATTAAACTGCGAACAAAAAACTATAAACAATTAAAATAGTCCGTTTAGTTCGGCATTAATACGGTTAATAATGTCGCCCAGATCTTCGGGGTTATCTACAAAATTAGTTTTGTCTACGTCTATAATTAACAGCTTGCCCTTATCATAGCCCTGTATCCAGGCTTCGTAGCGCTCATTTAGCCGGCTAAGGTATTCTATGCTAATAGAGTTTTCATAATCGCGGCCACGCTTGTGTATGTGGCTAACCAGGTTGGGTATGCTGCTGCGCAGGTATATTAACAGGTCTGGTGCTCCTACAAAGCCTTCCATAAGCTCAAACAGCGATTTGTAGTTACCAAAGTCGCGGTTGCTCATAAGGCCCATGGCATGAAGGTTTGGCGCAAATATGTGCGAGTCTTCATAAATGGTACGATCCTGTATAATGTTTTTGCCGCTTTCCCTAAACTGGAGGATTTGGCTAAAACGTGAGTTTAAGAAATAGATCTGTAAATTAAACGACCAGCGTTCCATCTGGTGGTAAAAATCGTCGAGATATGGGTTGTCTACAACATCTTCATAATGGGGTTCCCATTTAAAGTGTTTGGCCAATAGGCCTGTAAGTGTGGTTTTTCCGGCGCCGATGTTGCCTGCTACAGCTATATGCATTATCTGGGTAAACTAATTTTGTACTGTATAAATTCGATTGGGGTAAAAATACTTAAAATTCCGTCCTTATAATAGAAAGCGGTAAACGTTTTTTCAGTTATTGTTAAAGGTGTTTGCTTTTGAGACGCTAAATCATACTGGTATAGGTTGTTGTCTTTTTTTAATAATAACATAGATGGCGATAATAGCTGTGCATCATCAAATGCGGGAGCAGTACCTAAAGCAGTAACGGTGCCAAACAGGTTGAGGGCAAAACATTTGCCACTATGGTCTGCCCAGTAAAAATAATTGTAATCGCTCTGGTACCAGGCTATGCCATCGTTAAAGGGAGGTGTAAGTGTGCGAAACGCATTGCGCACAGGGTCATACAAACCCAGTTGCTGTGTGGTAATATCAAACAGCCATAGCCGGTTTTGGCTCGCAAGTCCTGCTGCTTCGGCTATAATAGGTTTCGGAATTTCATTAAAACTTATTACGCTTGTGGCATTAAGCTGGTTGTCCAGCAATACTACGGTATTGAATTTTCGGTAAAAGAGTACAATTTTCAGAGGATTTTGAAGGTCGGCTTTGTAAATGTCACCCAATGCAAGGTTTTTGTATTTTAGCACACGTCCATCTTTCTGTTTACGAAATTCGTTATCTGCAATAACATACTCCCATCCAAAGGCATCAGTGCCCACAAAACGCTCGGGGCGTTCTTTAGCGGTTGCCATTATGCGCACAGGCAGCAAGGCTTCCTGAGAGAAAGTGGTTACTGTAAAACAAAGTACAAACAGCGTGAGCAGTTTTTTCATAGAGGTAGGCTAAAGCTGTAAATGTAATGAAATAAATGAGCGGTATATTGTAAGATTTATTAAGGTAGTACAGAGAAAAATTCATTTACTAAGGTTTTTTGGCCTTCTTTAAAGATGTTGTTGCAGTTGAAATTTATTAATATGCCTTTCGGACATTTTAAAAGCTTCATATAAGTAAGTAGCTGGGCATCAAATACACTTGTCATTTCATTAACTGATTTTAATTCTACAACAATACATTGCTCAATTAAAAGGTCACATCTAAAATCAATATTTAGCAATTTTCCCTTGTAGACGACCGGAATTTGCATTTCGGTCATAAAGTTGATATTACGTTGTAACAACTCCTCTTTTAAGCATTGATGATAAACATTTTCAAGTAAACCTTTTCCCATTATTTTATGAACTTCAATGGCGGCTCCAACGATTTGATAGGTAAGTTCGTCAAGATATTTTTTATTGATCATCTGTTGTTCTTTGTAGGCTAAACATGCAAATTAAACAATAATAATTTAACCACATAGAAACATAGCCAACAGACGTTTGAAAGAGTATCTAGGCAATATTTTTACACATAGGGACTGACCGCAGGCATTACTATGTGAATTATACTTTAAGTATAACTTATGCCCACTAGATATTGTAAATTTCTATGTTTCTATGTGGTTAAATTCTAGTGGGTAATGAATTTTGAAAATTCATTACAGTCCCAGCCTTTCAAAAAAAGATTTCTTATAAGATTCGCTTACGGGTATGCGCAGTGTATCTATAACAATGCGGTTGCGCTGTACAGAGTCTACATAGCTAAGATTTACAATATAAGAGTTGTGCACGCGAATAAACATTTTTTCCGGTAGTTTATCCATAAGGCCTTTAAAATTGCTCAGGGTAAGTACATACTTGCCGTTGTTCAGGTTTATCTTCAGGTAATCTTTAAGTCCTTGAATATATGTTATTTCAGATACAAATATTTTTACGCTGCCATATTCTGCTTTTACAAACACAAAGTTATCTTCTGCAGGTAGCTGTACAACCGCGGGCGCGGGCACAGGAGCAAATTCTTCTTTTACGGGATTTACCTTATTAAAGGCTTTAAGAAAACGCTTATATGATATGGGTTTTACAAGATAGTCTATGGCCTCCAGCTCAAAGCCCTCTACAGCATACTGTGGGTAAGCTGTTGTAAAAATAACCATAGGCTTATAGGCCAGGGTATCTATAAACTCCAGTCCTGTAAGTTGTGGCATCTGTATATCAAGAAATACAAGGTCTACGCTATTTTTATGTATAAAACCCAGTGCTTCCACCGGGTTGTTAAAACATTTAAGCACGCTAATTTCAGGCAGGGTACTACAGTAGTTTTGTATTACCTCTATGGCCAGCGGTTCGTCATCTATTATAACGGTTTTAATTTCCATTAAGGTCTATTGCCAGGTCTGCATAAAATTTGTTATTCTTACTAAAGGTTTCCAGTTTATAACTTTCAGGATAATATAACTTTATCCTTCTGAGGGTATTATCTATCCCAAGGCCGGATTTATCATCCTTTGTGGCCTGTGGGTTTATATCATTAACGGCAAGCATCCGTACCTGATTGTTTGTAATGGTAAATTTTATTGATATTTCGCTGCCGCGAGACGTGGTAACGCCATGTTTAAAAGCATTTTCTATAAAACAGATAAATAAAAGCGGGGGCAGGCTTATGCCGTGAGGATTACCTTCTACCTCATAATACACCTTATTGTTTTCGGTAAGGCGTAGCTTTTGCAGTTCTATATAACTTTCTATGTACGAAAGTTCATCGGTAAGGCGCACCATTTCTTTATTGGTTTCATAAAGCATATATCGCATCAGGTCGGCCAGGTTAAGCACTGCAACGGGTGTAGTATCAGACTTTTTTATTGAAAGCGAATAAATGGTATTAAGGGAGTTAAAAAAGAAATGTGGATTTAGCTGTGCCTTTAAAAAATTAAGTTCAGATGTTTTCTGCTCCGTTTCTGTCTCTTTTTGTTTTTTGTAGCTGGCATTCCATTCTACATACATTTTTAGTACGCTACTTAGCAGTATGTGCAGGCTAAACATTATAATATTAGGAAATACGTGCATACCCTTTTTAAACTGCATGGGGGGCTTGGGTATACCTTGCTGGTTATGGCGAAAAGGCGCTGGCCCCTCAAACTTAGAAAAGATATAAGAAAATGTGCCAATGAGTAAAACAATGGCCAGGGCATAGAGTAGCGGTTTGTTTTTTAGCAACAGTTGAGGTACCACTACAAAATAGTTAAAATAAAATATGGCAATACAAAATAGTATCTTTATGAAAAAAGAGATGGGCACGGTATCGTGCATGCGCATAAAATCGCCTACAGGCAAAAACAGGAACAGCGCCCAGAACACCAGGTGTATGGTAAAAAACCGGAGCCTGAAGGGTAGGCCATTATATGTTTTGTCTAGCATTTTGTTTTTATTTTTAGTGCGGTAAGTTCTTCTTTAGAAACGTATGGCGATTTATGTGCCTGAAGTTTTTGCAGCACCAAGTCGCATATTTTTTGTGCATCTGCTGTATCGCAAAATACATGGTTGCCATTAATGGCCGGTATTACGGTTTGCTTAATGAGCAGTTTTTTCCCTGCTGATATGGTATAGCCAAAGCCGGCGCCTACAGGGTAAACGTTACCCTGCAGGTGTGGCTCTGTACCAGTACCGCAGCCGGAGAAAAAAGCCGCGGCCAAAAAGCATATGAAATACAATTTAAAAAAACGCTTAGTCATCTTCGTCTAATTTTTCAAACGGTTCAAATTCAAACATGTCATCGTAGTAAGTATTGCCATATTTACCTAAAAGTATGAATGCTTTAGAACCGTTGTACAAAGAAAGTGCATCCTGGCGTGTAGATCCTTCAAAATCGGTCTTCCGCTTCCATTTGTCGGTAGACGGGTCATATTCCCATACCGAATTGATGTCGCCACCACATACATAGCCGTAATTTCCTACAGAAAAACCGGTTGCATTGGTGCGTTTTACATTATAGTCGCTATCATCATCAAGATCAGTAAGGCGTTTCCAGGTTTCACTTGTGGTATCAAATTCCCAAAAGTCATCCTGATTAGTACCATTAGATGATCCTGTGCCAAAATATACTTTTGTGCCTATTGTAAAAGTAAGTCCTTCGCGCCTTTTATTTCCGCCAAAGCCAAACTGCTCTTCCCAGGCATCAATAGCAGGGTTATAACGCCAAAAATCTTTTTTATCATTATCTCCGTCAAAGCCAGAACCTACATAGCCATAAGTATCAGAGCTAAATGCTACGGCAGCCCTGCGCGCGGTGCCTGTAAAACTGGCTACAGCTGTCCATGTATCAGTATTTGTGTCATACTTATAAAAATCGCCAAGTTCATCAGTACCGTCATAGCCGGTGCCTATATATCCGTTGCTGCCTATGGCAAAAGCTACTGCAGAACTGCGTGCCTTACCCGGAAGGTCAGCTTTCTGCTCCCAGTAGCCACCATCAATATTATATCTCCAAAAATCTTTCAGGTAGTTGTCGCCATCATAACCGGTGCCTGCATAGCCATAATTGCCAATGGTAAAGCCCGATACGCTGCTGCGTGGCGATCCGTCAAAAACAGTACTGGTTACCCAGTTGCCTATAGTACTATCGCCATCATCGCTGCCGCATGATACAGCCAGGGCACCCGCAAGTAGGAGCATCGCGATCCTGCCATTTAGGGTAAAAAAAGGTTTTCTCATCATTATTTAAAATTTAAATTGTATTTAAAGCCTGCAGATATGTAAATGTTTTTATTAAACCCCAGGTCGTATCCGCCCGATCCGGGTATGGTAAGTTTGTTGTAAACGCTGGAGCCTGTGCGAAATGTGCCCACCCATTCTTTACCTGCATTGTAATTATACTCCAGCCCGGTATTAATGGTAACCATTTCAAGCCCACTTATTTTTATAGTCGTAGGCGTTTCATATTGTGTAGCACTGCCTGTTTCTATACGGCTATAAAAACTATCGGCATAAGCAACAGCTTTAAGTACATGCGCATCATTAAATTTATAGGCCAGCCATGTAGCCGGTATGCCCACGTTAAAGGCCAGTTTTGTACTAAGCTGCCCGCTATAGTTAATGATGGGCATAAACCTGAATTTGCCAAAATATCCCTGGTAGCCCACACCCATGGTTAGTGCTGTAGTTCCGGTTTCATTCTTATATTTTATACCTGCAAAAAAGCCAGGGTATATATCTTTTATTTCGGTGTTTTTAAGGGTAGCGGTAAGCTGTGGTGTAAAGTTTGCAACCGCACTCCATCTTGTGTTAATGGCATTAGTGTAAGCCACTCCCAGTTTTATAGTAGTAATGTCTTTTATCCTATTGGTACTAAAATTGGTATCTGCCATATCATAATCAAAAGTGTATGCTGCTATGCCGGCGGTATATGTAAAGCTACCTGCTTGTAGGTTGTAGCCTGCCTCATGCCGAGTGAGCGATGTAGCACCGGCATTGTAGAGTGATGTGTAATCATAATTAAGGCTGTTTACTGTTTCCTGCGCAAAGCCGTTAAGGGCAACAAGAAGCAGGCTAAGTGTATATCGCAGCATAGGGCTAAAAAGTTTTGGGCAAACATATCCTGATTTTAATCCCGCAAAAACATTAATATATAGCCCGGGCACTTTAACCTATGGATGCTGCTTTTTTATCTATAGTAGCAGGCAGGGGTAAAGCGTCGTAAAATAGTTGTAATGTGTAGTTAAAATGAGCTGTGTTATCTATATGTTTTTTTTAAAGTGGAGACGTGGCTTTATTTAGCCGTATAATTAAAAAAACATGCAAAGGCTTTATAGTATTGTTCTTATTGTAGCCGTGGTAAGCACGGCGCTTTTTACATCTTGTACACATGATGGTTTGTACGACAGTTTTGAAACCGGCGGTAATTTTACCCAGAGCAATGTTAAAATTGTGCAGATAGATACCTTTGCGGTAAACATGTCTAGCTTTAGGTACGACAGCATAAGCAGTACCGGTAGCCGGCTACTTGTAGGACGCTATGATGATCCTGTTTTTGGCGAAATAAAATCTAGCGCTTTTATAGATTTTGTTCCGGCTTCATATTATTTTGATAGTAATGCCGTGTTTGACAGTATTGTACTTAACCTGCCTTACGACGGTTATTATTATAATGATACACTGGCACAGAAGACTATTAATGTACAGCAGCTTACTAAAGAGATACGCCTGCGTAATAACCAGACAGATTTTTATAATACGGGCAATGTTGCCACCGCTTCAGAAATTATAGGCAGCAAAACATTTTATCCGCGTATCAGTAAAGACTCTCTTACCATAAAGCTGGCTAACAACTTTGGTCAGAACCTGTTCGACAAGATACAGCACAACCAGATAAATGACGTAGATCAGCTTACTGATTATTTTAAAGGACTTAAAATATCTGCTGCTGATACTGAAGATGCTTCAATAATAGGTTTTGAAAGATCTGGCGCTTATATGCGCGTTTATTATTCTATTCCGGACGATGTAAGTACCGAAAGCGAATACCAGGATTTTACTTACTACAGCACTTCAGATCCTAAAGCGTTTAATAAGATAGAGGGTAACCGCAGCAATACATTACTGCGTAACCTGAACGGTCAGGAGAATGAAGGCACTTCATCATCTCTTAATAATCTTGCATTTATACAATCTGGCATTGGTATAACCACGCGTGTCGATTTTCCGTCGATACGAAACATCTATCAGGTAAATAATAACAATGGGCAGATATTTAAGGCAAACCTTAAGATTAGGCTTAACAATGCCTATTACAGCAAAAAACTGGCTACACCAGATTCTGTAGCAGTTTACGTAGCAGACCAGAATAACGACCTTGTGGGTCCGCTTACTACATCTGGCGGAGATGCTGTAATGGGGCATATAGATAAGAGCGATAACGAGAATAACGAGGTATACCTCATTATACCGGTAGATCCATTTTTAGATAAAATACTTAATAGCGCCACATATCTTAAATACGGGCTTGTGTTTTTTCCGCTAAACTATACCCAGTCAGTAAACAGGCTTGTACTTAACGGAGAAAACAACAGCCAGTATAAAACACGTTTAGAACTTACCTACACTATTTATGATAAATAAAACAGCACTGGCATTATTATTTCTTACAGTTACAGGCGCAATATTTGGGCAAAGCAATAACCAGACAAGCTCGCCTTATTCGTTATTTGGTATTGGCCGTTTTAATGAGGTAAATACCGGTATTACAAATGCACTGGGAAAAAGCGGCATTGCCCTCTCGGGAGAAAACAGCATTAATAACCTTAACCCGGCAGCATATGCAGACCTGCCTAAAAATTCATTTATGTTTGACATTGGTATAAAAGGAGAGCAAAACAGCTATACTAATAACCAGGACAATAATGTAAACATTAATACAAACTTTAGTAATATAAGCCTTGCGCTGGCCTTTTCAGAAAAATCTGGTCTGGGTATTTCGCTGTCGCCATACTCAGATGTAGGATATGTGTTACAAGGCGTAACCAGTACCATTGAAGGCTCGCAGGATACCTATAGTTCCTATATTACAGGGTCTGGTGGTTTAAATAATATAGCTGCTAATTACGGTTATAAGCTAACCCCAAAGCTTAATTTGGGCATTTTAGGTAACTATTTTTTTGGAAAGATAGCAGAGCAGGAAGAGCTTGCCCTGGAGTATGACTACCTTTCGGTAACAGAGAATAGTTACTATTCAGGCGTGCGCTTTGGGATAGGTATGCAGTATAAGTTTGATAAAGATTTTACAGTAGGGTCTGTAATAAACCTGCCTACTACACTTAGTGGTACCCAGGATAGGGATATTAAAAAAATAGTAAATAGTGTAACTACTAACGAAACCCAGGCATCCCGGGATATTGCCGGGTTTAAACTGCCGCTTGAGGTGGGTGCCGGCATTAAGTACAGTTATAAGTCATTTACTTTTAATGCCGATTATAAGCACCTTTTTTGGAATGCCACGGGTATGGAAGACAACATAGGTAAATTTACCGATTCTGACTTTTTTGGCATAGGGGCACAGTACGTAAACAATAAACTGCGTACATCCTATTTCGAAAAATTTCAGTACCGCATAGGCTGTAATATGGATAATGGCTATCTGGATGTAGACGGCGTGCGCATAAAAAATCTTGCGTTAACCAGTGGTATTGGTATTCCGCTGGGCGGGCGAAAATCGTTTCTTAATATATCCTATAGCTATGGGCAGCGCGGTGTTGTTTCTACCCGCTTGCTACAGGAAAAATACCATGCCTTTACCATTAACATCTGCCTGGAAGACCTATGGTTCCTAAAACGTAAGTATGAGTAGGCCTAACAGGCTATTGCTAAAGTTTGGGCTGCCAAAGATAACAGTTCATTCACACCATAAAACTACAGGTTAGCCTATATTTTGTAAGCGATTCTTATAAAATACACACATTTGCAAAATATTAGCGGTATCGTTGTAACCATTTGGGGTTTCAATAGTCTAACAAACAACAAAAGCAATCAATAGCAATGAAAAAATTTAGTGTGTTTCTAATAAGCCTGTTAGGTTTTGTGGCTACGGCGCAGGATTTTCAGGGTGTAGCTACATATGAATCTAAAACGGCCCTGCCGGATATGAGTGGCATGCGCCGCCCAAATGATATTACTCCCGAGATGGAAAAACAGATGCAGGAGCGTATGAAAAAAGCACTGGAAAAAACCTTTATCCTTACCTTTAACCGTACCGAGAGCACGTATCTTGAAGAAGAAAAACTGGATGCGCCGGGCGAAAATGGTGGCTTTAGGATGATGGCTAATTTTATGGGCGGTGGCGGAAAACATTATAAAAATGTAAAGGACAAACGTTTTTTAATGGAGAAGGAAGTGTTTGGTAAAGAGTTCCTGATTGATGATACCCTGCCGAAGATAAAATGGAAGATGGAGGCCGAAACCAGGAAGATAGGCCAGTACACCTGCTATAAAGCTACGGCAACTGTACCTACAGATAAAACTGATTTCAGGAATATGCGCCCTAAAAAACAGGAAGCTGCTGCCAAGACTGATGAGGCTAAAAAAGCAGAGGCCAAACCTACCAATTTTATGGACAGCATGGAGATGGCTAAAGAGGTAAATATCGTAGCGTGGTATACGCCCGATATACCTGTAAGCACAGGCCCGTCTAACTACTGGGGGCTACCCGGCCTGATACTGGAAGTTAGCGATGGCAAAACTACGCTGCTGTGCAGTAAAGTGGTTATGAACCCTAAAGAAAAAGCAGAGATCAAAAAACCTTCTAAAGGAAAAAAGGTTACCCAGGCCGAATATGAAGACACGGTAACTAAAAAAATGGAAGAGATGCGCCAGATGGGCGGTCCCGGTGGCCCTGGTGGCGGCAGGCCTCCACGCATGAACTAATCTGTTACCCTTACATACATCACCACACATTCCCTTTATCCCATGAACAAAATAGTACTGGGGCTTATGCTGCTATGCACGGCAGTGGGCTTTTCGCAAAATATAAAAATAGAAGGTACCATAAAAGATTCTACAGGCGTAGCATTGGAGATGGCAAATATTATGGCAGTTAATAAAACTACCAATGCCATGGAATCTTATGCCATTACTGATGAGAAAGGCCATTACCAGCTAAACCTTACCGCTAATACTGCCTATGGCATTAAGGCCAGTTATATAGGTTACACCACTTTTGAAGAGAATCTTACCACAGGTAGCGGCACTATAACAAAAAACATAGTGCTTAAAGCCGGGGTAGAGCTTCAGGAACTGGAAATTGTACATGAGATGCCGGTTACCATAAAGGGAGATACCATTGTATATAACTCTGATTCGTTTACGAATGGTACCGAACGTAAGCTGGGCGATGTGCTTAAAAAACTACCGGGTGTTGAGGTAGATAGCGATGGTAATGTAACCGTAGAGGGGAAAACCGTTACTAAACTAATGGTGGAGGGTAAAGATTTTTTTGATGGTGATACCAAGCTGGGCGTAAAAAACATTCCTGCAGATGCTCTAGATAAAGTTGAGGTATTGCGCAATTACAATGAAGTGGGCCAGCTTAAGGGACTTGAAAATAATGAGGAGAATGTAGCCATGAACATTAAGCTGAAAGAGGGTAAAAAGAACTTTTGGTTTGGCGATATTACCGCAGGGGCAGGTACCGGAGATGGCGCACGTTATGTAGTGAATCCGAAACTGTTTTTTTATAGCCCATTGTACAGCATAAACCTGATTGCTAATTTTAATAATAATGGCGAGATGCCGCTTACCATGCAGGATTATTTTAAAATGACCGGCGGTTTCAGGAACATGATGAAAAAAGGCGGCACTACTTTTAACGTAGGCAGTAACGACCTGGGTATTTCTACCCTGCGCAATAACAGGGCAAAAAATATCGAAACAAAATTTGGTGCGGCAAACTTTAGCTATAACCCTACAAAGGCGTGGAGCCTGAGTGGTTTTGCTATTATTAATTCTGGCCGTACAGAGATGCAAACGCACAGCCGCAATACGGTACTTGATCCGCAAACCGGTGAAGCGCAAACTGTACAGACTACAGATGAAAAATCATTACAGCGTACTGATTTCAGCCTTATAAAAGTGAGTTCGAGCTATAAGCCCAGTAGCCGTTTTCAGTTTGATTATGATGCTTTTGTAAAAACATCAAAACAAGGCGAGGATACTGATTTAATGAGTGTAGTAACACCTGAAACAGAGCAGAGCCAGAATATTTATACCAATAAAAAGCAACATCCTTTCTCGTTCAACCAAAATGCAAACCTGTATTATACCATGGATGATAAAAATGTATTTGCTTTTGAAGCGCAACACCTTTATCAGGAGGAAGATCCGTTTTACAACGCAACGCTCGATAATAACCCGTTTCCTGATGCCACCACCGGAGATGGTGCACTAAACCTTGGCCTTGCCGATGCCATTCAGTATAACATCAACCAAAAGCGTTTTGTAACAACGAATAAGATAGATGCCAAAGCAGACTGGTATTATATGCTTACGCCAAAGGCTAACATCAATATTACGCTGGGTAACACATACAGCTACCAGAATTTTGATTCTAATGTCTTCCAGATACTAGATACCGGAGAGGTTGATAACCTGAGCAGCAATACCCGCAATGATGTAAACTATATTTTTAACGATGCATTTTTAGGGTTGCACTATAAGTTTATACTGGGTAAGTTTACTTTTAACCCGGGTATAAGCGCCCATAGTTATACATCGCACAACGAGCAGCTGGGCACAACAGTAGCTAATGATTTTACCCGTGTATTACCAGATGTATATGCTGTTTACCAAATCAAAAAATCTGAAAGGCTACAGTATACTTACAATATGACAACGCAGTTTACGGATATCGCTAAGTTTGCGCGTGGGCTGGTACTTAATAATTACAACTCGCTTTTTCGCGGTAACCGTAATCTTGAGGGAGCATTGTACCAGGCGCATAACCTGAATTACTTTAAGTATAATATGTTTAACTTTACCCAGATATTTGCGAACCTGAATTACAGCCATAAGGCAAACGATATCAAATCGCTTGCTGCTTACAGCGGTATCAACCAGGTAGGCACGGTTGAGAACTCTAATTTTGCCGATGAAATTCTGTCGGGTGCAGTAGGGTATAACCGCACCTTTGCCCGTTATTATAAAGCATCGGCAAATGCCAGTGTAGCGTGGAATAAGTACAACAACTTCAGGGCAGATAACAGCATAGATGATGAGGTAACCATGGCAAATGCCATTCGTCAGGTAAGCGAGCAGGTAACACAATCGTATACCGCAAGCCTTGGTACGATATACAAAACCTGGCCAAATCTTGAAGTAGGCTATTCGGTAAACATAAATGCTTATGCAGGTAACAAATTCTATACGCACAGCCCTTTTGCCCGCCTCGATTACTTGTTGTTAAAGAATATTACCATTACAGCAGATTATACCTATAATCATTATTATAATGATACACACACCAGCGATAACGAGTACGACTTTTTAAATGCCAGTGTAATGTACCTTACCAATAACAAAAAATGGGAGTTTAAAGTAAGCGGTACCAACCTGCTAAACACCACATCGCTAAATGACGACAGCTTTAACCAGTTCAGTACCCGTACGTCTAAGTATACCGTGCAGCCCCGCTATTTATTCTTTACCATGAAGTATAATATAATGTAGCATTTAGAGTTTTCTTAGTACTTTTGTAAAAACGTTAGGACATGTCTATAGAGGTTAAGGAAATTTCAAAGAGTTATGGCGAACAGAAAGCGCTTGATGCGGTTTCGTTTTCAATAAACAAGGGAGAGATCGTAGGATTTTTGGGGCCTAACGGTGCCGGTAAATCCACCCTCATGAAAATACTTACCACTTATCTTGCTGCTGATAATGGTACGGCCAGCGTTAATGGCAGCGATGTTACGACAGCACAAAAAGCCGTGCAAAAATCGGTAGGCTACCTGCCGGAGCATAATCCGCTATACCTTGACCTGTATGTGCGCGAATACCTGGCCTTTAATGCAGATGTATATCATGTGAGCAAAAACCGTATTGAGGAAGTAATACAGCTTACAGGCCTTACGCCAGAAGCGCATAAAAAAATTAGCGCACTTAGTAAAGGCTACCGCCAGCGTGTGGGTCTTGCAAGTGCACTGCTGCATGATCCTGAAGTTTTAATACTGGATGAACCTACCACAGGACTCGACCCTAACCAACTGGTTGAAATTCGCGGACTGATACGTAACATTGGGAAAAATAAGACCGTATTTTTAAGTACGCACATTATGCAGGAGGTAGAAGCCATTTGTGACCGTGTTATTATTATCAACCAAGGTAAGATAGTTACAGATAAGAAGCTTAATAATCTTGTAAAGGATGATAAGCAACTACAGGTTATTGAGGTGGAATTTGACCAGCCGGTAACTGCCGAAGCCCTGCAAACCATTCCTGAACTTACCGATAGTACAAACCTGAAGGATAATATTTGGGTACTTACCTTTACTGCCGATAAAGACATGCGCCCTGCCGTGTTTGACTTTGCACACGACAACAACCTTAAGACTCTGCAGCTTACTCTTAAAGGCAAAAATCTGGAAACTGTTTTCAGGGAAATGACAAAAAAGAAGTAACCATGTGTGGCGTACCATTACCCTGGTGGGTTGAAGAAATAGACAAAGATAAAGAACAAGGAGAAGCTGTGCCTGATACTAACCTGCCTGAAAAGGATAGCGATGAGAAGTGTTAGAAGATATTACAAATAAGATTTTGTATATTTGAGATAGTAATTAAAAGCGAAAAGTTATGGGAGTTGAATTGCAGATAGAGAAAAAAAAACTTGAGCTCATACAATGGCTTTCTACCGTTGAAGATATGACTGTTATTGACCAGATAGCAGCGTTGCGTAACCGTCAGAAAGACTGGTGGGAAGATATTTCTTTGGATGAAAGAAAAGCGGTAGAGCAGGGAATTGCTGAAGCAGATGCAGGTAAATTAAACCCAAACAGCGAAGCAAGGAAGTTATATGCAAAATGGTTATAAAATTTTATGGACTGATTTGGCACTTGCGGAATTAGAAACGACTATTATTTACCTAGAGGAATATTGGACAGAAAGAGAGCTTAGAAATCTGGCTGCCGCCTTAGACCAAACATTGATGCTAATATCCTCAAATCCATTTCTCTTTCAGGTTTCAGATATTAAAAAAGATATCAGAAGGGTTGTAATCGTAACGTTTAATACACTTTATTACAAGATTAACGGCGATACAGTTGAGGTGCTTTCTTTTTTTTCTAACCGAAAGAATCCTAAAAAGAGAAAATTATAGGGTTTCTCATTCAGATTTTCAGAAGGAGCAATCTCTATAAAGTTTTTTACGAGATTCCTCAACTGCGCTGCACTGCGTTCGGAATGGAACATACACAATCCATCACCCCAAACTACTTATATACAACTTTCCCGGTATATACCCGACCCACATCCACAACTGGCGGTTGGTTGAGCAATACTAAATTTCCGGTAGAATATATCTCACCGCTTATTTTCTGGTTTGCTTTTACCATAATATCGTTACTACTGCGGTGAAAAATGCTTACATTTTCTACTGCTAAGTTAGTGCCGTCAAATCGGGCATCGCCCGCATAAAAATTTACCGAAAGGTTATTTACCCGACCGTTAATTATACAGTATAAGTTTTGGTTGTCCTCCACGGTAAAATTCTCACAATCTAGGTCAAGGGTTACTGTGCCCGATGCGGTTTCGCTTATAAGCCCGGACTGCACATATAAGGATGGAAATTTAAGCACACCAGCAGACCGCACGGCAAACTGTGTAGCCGTAAAGATCTTTTCGAGATGCGGAGTGGTAACCGTTATGGTTGTGGTTTTATATGCATTTACCCAGTTACAGTTATTAGCATTGGTAAGCATCAGCGTACTATCTGTAACTGTTGCGGTAATATATTCTTTAAGGTGTTCCCCTGTTTGTACAATTACGCTTTGGGTATCACCCTGTACAATAACCAACTCAATACCTGCCGAAACGTGTATGGCTGTAAAATCTGGCACTGCAAGTTCATAGGCTACAGTAGTACCCATTTTCCTGAAACATTCAGGCGCATTATCACCATTACAGGATGTAACCGTAACAAAAACGAGTATTAAGATAACTATCCGAAACAGGTAATTCATAATTCAAAATAATTAAAGACGGTACCCTATACCAAATTCCATTACTTCTGCCTTGGCACCATGCGTTTTTAAGCCAACTGACCCAAAGATGTTTTTAGAGAAATAATATTTCATACCTACGCGTTGGTACAGGCTGCCTGTACTTTTATAAGGCTCATATACATAATAGCCTACCTGGCCTTCTAGAGACATACGGTTGATGTATAGCTCATAGCCACCAAAAACGCCCACTTTATGATAATCGGTATTAGGGTTAGTTGGTGTTTCGGGATAAGCGACAGACATATAGCGAATATAATCCTTAAGGTATTTCGGGATAAAAAATTCTGCTCCAAATTGAAACCCGCTTTTACGGCTTATGCGCTTGTCTATGTAACCGCCAATGGTATAGTAGGGGTATTGTTTGCTGCCTATAACATCGCTTTGGTTTACGCCGCCGCGAAATACAATGTTATAATGTAGTGGTTGTTTGTAATCATAAACGGTATCATGCATAATAGTATGATATACGTTTTCAGGCTTTCTGCCAAAGGTATAGTTAACCCCTGCGTTTACAGCAAGTGTATTAGTACTGGTATTGGGTGACTTCATGCTGGCATTACTGTGGTGCACAAAAATAAGTCCGGCCTGTATGCCTAACCCTTTTATAATATCGTGTTTTGTGTAGTTCAGCATAAAATAAGTAGACGGCATTAAATGCTCTCCATAAGCATAGTTGCGAAAATTAGTCTCCTTATTGTAAGGGTTGGTATTATAGGCCACACCCTGCCCCAGGCGGAACATAAGGCAGCGGTTAAAAAAGTAAAAATTGTAATGCCCATAAAGCCCAAACATTTCGCCAAGCGCCTGGTTCTTCATATCCTGGTAATGAAAACTTGCACCATAATCAGGATAGTTAAAGGTACTTTCCCACTCGTGGTTGCCAAAGGTTTTGCGGTTAAAGCTGATAATAATACCTTCAGGATGTGCCGTAATGAGGTGCTGTATGCTTTTGCGATGCGGAATAATGTTGCCATAAAAATAATTGGCATCAACAGTGTAACTGCCTTCAGGGGTTTGCTGAGCAGATAACAGGTACGAAAAAAACAGCAGAAACAGGGTTACTTGCCTCATTTTATTGGTTAAGCGGCAAATATATGAGAAATGAAAGGGAATTTAAGAAAAATGTAGGTAAATATGGGTTATTTAAATGTTAATCCTGTTTTTCTAATGGGCCGGCAACAATTTTGGGTTTTTTACCCGATGTAAGTTTTTTTAGTAATTTCCTTAAGTCCTTAGGTTTGTCTTTTAAGCCCATAAACTCTCCGGTGTATTGTATTTTTCCCTCCTTATCAATAACAAGGGTAGTAGGATAAAATTTTATTCCAAAACGATCGCACAGTTTTTTTGCATCAGCTACAATAGTGTAGTCATATTTTACCTTACCCAAAAATGTCTCTACTTTGGTCTTTTCATCAAAAGTTACTCCAAAATACGCTACTTCATCGGTGCCAAATTCTTCGCGTATTTTATTCAAGTCAGGCATCTCCTGTATACAGGGAGCACAGGTTGTAAACCAAAAATCGAGTATTATTATTTTATCACTAAGACTTTTAGATGTATAAAGGTTACCGTGTATATCTGTCATTACAAGATCATCAATCGTAGAGCGCATTAATTTTTTACGGTTCTTGTCATCCTCTTTAAAGTATTTGTTCCAGTGTTTATTATCTGCCTTTACTTCTTCATCTGTACGTTTATGCAGTATTTCGTAAAACAGGTTGCTTACAGTGTCGCGGTATGATTTTATGGTATAATATGAGGCATCTTTGGTTCTGGCTTTAAAAATAGAATCGGCATAAGCGCGTGTGTAAGTGGTACCATCATCTTTAAGTCGCTTTATTGCATAAAAGAGACTATCGTATTTACTTTGCGGAAAAGTATTAAGATATTCTGTAAACTCGTGTTTTTTTTGCTTTCTTGTAGAAGAAGTAAGAAAAGGATAATCCTGTGCAAAGGTTGCAATGCTGCACAGCAATAGCATCATTAAAAAGACATCTTTTTTCATTTTGATTGGTATAGGTTTCTTTTAAAAACAAAAAAAGGCACCGTTTATTGTGCCTTTGATGTCATTGTTGAACTATCTGTAATTCTGACAATCTAATATACCAAAAATTCTAAATTAAAATATCTCCTTAGCAATTGCCTTAACGCTTTCAGCCTTACCCATGCTGTAGTAATGCAGTACCGGTATACCGGCTTTAACAAGCTCTTTGCTTTGCGCAATGCACCATTCAATACCTACCTGTTTTACAGCATCATTGTCTTTAGCTTTTACCACCGCCATAATAAGGTCGTCCGGCAGGTCCACACTAAAACGATGCGGAATGGTATTTAGCTGTTTTTTAGTGGCAATGGGCTTAAGTCCCGGAATTATAGGCACGGTAATACCCTCTTTACGACACTTGGCTACAAAGTCAAAAAACTTTTTGTTGTCAAAAAACATCTGGGTGATGATGTATTGGGCACCGTTTTTTATTTTCTGTTTCAGGTAATGCATGTCGCTGTCTAAACTGGGAGCCTCCATGTGCTTTTCAGGGTAACCGGCTACGCCAATGCAAAAGTTGGTCTTTGCCGAGTTTTGCAGGTTATCATCAAGATATATACCGTCGTTAAGGCTGGAGATCTGGCTTACCAGTTCAGTGGCATAATTGTGCCCGTCTTTTTCTGCCCGAAAGTATATTTCGCTCTTAACCGCGTCGCCACGCAGGGCAACTACATTCTGTATACCAAGGAAATCGAGGTCGATCAAAAAGTTCTCAGTATCTTCTTTAGAAAACCCACCACACAATATATGCGGAATGGCATCTACCTGGTATTTGTTTTGTATGGCAGAACATATACCCACAGTGCCGGGGCGTTTTTTAACTACGCGCCTTTCTAGCAGGCCACTGGGTAGTTCCTTATATTCATATTCCTCCCGATGGTAGGTAACATCTATAAAAGGAGGTTTAAATTCCATTAACGGGTCTATACCATCAAAAATAGACTGTATGTTTTGCCCCTTAAGCGGTGGCAATATCTCAAAAGAAAATTGTGTTTTGCCCTGGGCATTCTCTATATGTTCGGTTACTTTCATTCTTTTCTTGGTTGTTAGTTGCCGGTTGTTGGTTGTTGGATGATCATGAGTAAGCCCTGACAACCAATAACTATCAACCATTAACCAATTAATCTGCTATATTAGGGTTAAGCCATTTAAAGGCAGTTGTTTCTGGTACGCCACGGCGTTTTGCGTAATCTATAACCTGGTCCTCTTTTATTTTACCAAGGCCAAAATACTTACTCTGCGGATTTGCAAAATAATATCCTGATACCGATGCGGCAGGCCACATGGCCAGGCTTTCGGTTAAGGTAACGCCTATCTGTTTCTCTACATCAAGCACCTGCCAAATCGTGTTTTTTTCTAAATGATCCGGGCAGGCAGGATAGCCTGGTGCAGGCCTAATGCCTTGATATTCTTCCTTTATAAGATCGGTATTTGTTAGATGTTCATCGGCAGCATAGCCCCAAATCTCAGTACGTACTTTTTTGTGGAGGTATTCGGCAAAAGCTTCTGCAAAACGGTCGCCGAGTGCCTTAGCCATGATTGAGTTGTAGTCATCGTGCTCCTTTTCAAACTCAGCGGCTTTTTCATCTACACCAAATCCGGTGGTCACAGCAAATGCGCCCATGTAATCCTGTTTGTTCAGGTTTTTTGGGGCGATAAAATCTGCTAACGCAATGTTTGGCGCACCCTTGGTTTTTTGAGATTGTTGACGAAGTGTCAAGAAAAGCCCCCCAACCCCTGCTTCGGACGTATTTAGCAGTTCTATATCATCATCGTTAACCGTATTCGCAGGGAATATTCCGTAAATACCACGGGCTTCAAACCAGTTTTCGTCTACAATTTGTTTCAGCATTTTTTGTGCATCCTCAAAAAGCGATTGTGCCTGTTCGCCCACTACATTATCAGTTAATATGGCGGGATATTTACCGTGCAAATCCCACGTCTGGAAAAATGGTGTCCAGTCGATAAACTCCACCAGTTCATCCAGCTTAGGATAAATGGTATGTACGCCTAGTTGCTTTGGTACAAAAGCAGTGAAATTTTCCCAGTCCAGTTGAAGTTTGTTTTTTCGGGCATCCTCAATACTAAGGAAATCTTTATCGCGGCTGCGGTTAAGGTAGCCTTCACGCAGTTTATCATATTCTTCGCGTATGCCCTGTGCATATTCTGTTTTTGCGCTGTTAAGCAGGTTACCGGCAACAGTTACGGCACGGCTGGCATCATTAACATGCACCACTGTTTCGCGGTATTGCGGCGCTATTTTTACAGCGGTATGCGCACGGCTGGTGGTGGCACCGCCTATCATTATAGGGATGCTTATATTTAGCCTGTCCATTTCTTTGGCCAGATATACCATTTCGTCCAGCGAAGGCGTTATAAGTCCACTAAGCCCTATGATATCTACCTGCTCTTTAACGGCGGTTTCTATAATACGCTCAGGCGGAACCATTACCCCAAGATCAATGATCTCAAAATTATTACACCCCAATACTACGGCTACGATGTTCTTACCAATGTCGTGTACATCGCCCTTAACAGTTGCCATAAGCACTTTACCGGCGCTTGATGATTTTCCATCTTTCTGAGCTTCGATATATGGAAGTAGGTAAGCCACGGCTTTTTTCATTACCCGTGCCGATTTTACTACCTGCGGCAGAAACATTTTTCCGCTGCCAAAGAGGTCGCCCACCACGTTCATGCCACTCATCAGGTTAATTTCAATAACCTGTATGGGCTTCTCAGCAAGTTGACGTGCTTCTTCTACATCAATTTCTATAAATTCGTCAAGGCCTTTTACAAGGGCATGGGTTAGCCTTTCCTGCACGGGCAGGCTGCGCCACTCCTGTATTTGTTTTTCGGTGGTTTTTACGTCACCTTTCACATTTTCGGCGAAGGCCAAGAGGCGTTCTGTAGCATCATCGCGGCGGTCGAGCAGTACATCTTCCACATGCTCCATCAAATCTTTATCTACGTTGTCGTAGACTTCGATAAGTTCAGGGTTTACAATACCCATATCCATACCATGCTGAATAGCGTGGTACAAAAATGCAGAGTGCATGGCCTCCCTTACGCGGTCATTACCTCTAAAGGAGAACGATACGTTACTTACACCACCGCTTACGTGAGCATGGGGCAGGTTAGTACGTATCCATTTTGTGGCATTAAAAAAGTCGATTGCATTGCGGCGATGTTCTTCCATACCCGTTGCCACGGGAAATATGTTTGGGTCAAAAATTATATCTTCCGCAGGAAAGCCAACTTTCTCAACCAGTATATCATAACTGCGTTTACATATCTCGATACGGCGTTCGTAAGTATCGGCCTGTCCGGCTTCGTCAAACGCCATTATGATGGCCGCCGCGCCGTAACGTTTTATCTTTTTAGCATGATGGATAAAGTTTTCCTCGCCCTCTTTAAGACTGATGGAGTTTACCACACTCTTGCCTTGAGCTACTTTAAGCCCTGCTTCGATGATCTCCCATTTAGAACTGTCAATCATCAGGGGTACGCGGGCAATATCCGGCTCAGAGGCAATAAGGTTCAGGAATTTGGTCATGGCATACACGCCATCAAGCATTCCCTCATCCATATTTACGTCGATAATCTGCGCGCCACCATCTACCTGAGCACGGGCAATATCAAGAGCCTCCTCGTATTTTTCTTCTTTTATAAGTCTTAAAAACTTTCTTGACCCAGTAACATTCGTCCGCTCCCCCACATTAATGAAGTTGCTTTCGGGTGTTACGATCAATGGCTCTAAGCCTGATAATTTAAGATATCTCTGTTCTGCCATTATGCGGTTACCTCAGTTTTTCGGGGCTGATATTGCGAGGCAACGGCAGCAATTAATTTTATGTGTTCAGGCGTAGTGCCGCAGCAGCCGCCTATTATATTGATAAGGTTGTCGTCAAGGTATTCCTTGATTAATACCTGCATTTCTTCGGGAGTCTGGTCGTACTGACCAAAGGCGTTTGGTAAGCCCGCATTAGGGTGTGCCGAAACGCTAAACTGCGTGTTATGTGCCAGCCTTTTTAGGTAGGGCTTTAGCTGGTCTGCACCCAGGGCACAGTTAAAGCCTACGCTTAATAGCGGAATGTGCGATATGGATATAAGGAATGCCTCTACGGTTTGCCCACTTAATGTGCGCCCGGAAGCATCGGTAATGGTTCCGCTTACCATGATTGGGATGTCAATACCCAGTTCATCTTTAACTTCTTCGATGGCGAAAAGGGCAGCCTTGGCATTAAGCGTATCAAAAATGGTTTCAACCAAAAGTATGTCTGAACCGCCGGCAATAAGCGCTTTTACCTGTTCTTTATACGCAATAAGCAAATCATCAAACGTTACGGCACGATAACCGGGATCGTTTACATCGGGACTCATGCTGGCAGTACGGTTAGTGGGGCCTATAGAACCAGCTACAAAACGCGGCCTCTCCGGGTTGGCTGTTGTAAATTCATCGGCCACCTCGCGTGCCAGGCGCGCCGACTCATAATTAAGTTCATAAACCAAATCTTCCATGTGGTAATCGGCCATGCCTATAGTAGTACCGCTAAAGGTATTGGTTTCTACAATATCGGCACCGGCGGCAAAGTACTGTCGGTGTACGTCTTTTATTGCCTCGGGTTGTGTAAGCGTTAAAAGGTCATTATTGCCCTTAAGCGGGTGAGGGAAGTCCTTAAAGCGGCTACCCCTAAAGTCGTCTTCGGTAAAATTATAGCGCTGCAGCATGGTACCCATGGCTCCGTCGAGCACGAGTATCCTTTCATTGATAGCTTTGTATACTGACATAAAATTTGTTTCAAGTTTAAAGTTTCAGGTTGCCAATCGGTACCTGAAATTTGTTTCTTAAAATCATGTCATCAGTAGGGGGAGAAGGAGAAAATTCCTTTTGTGTTATCTATCTGCGCCTAAGCGAAGTAGAATGTAGCACCTTCTTTATAGTAAAGGGTTGCTAAGGCTTCATTGGGTCTAATCCCTCTGCCTTTCGTGATAACATAACAATTGTGTTAAAGAACAGTGCAAAAGTAAGATATAGATTTGTAGAATGCAAATAATAGTTTAGGTACAAATATTTGCTTATTTTATAGTGCATCTACCTTTGCCAAAATCACCCCTCTTGATTATCCATTAATATTAGCGTAAATTCGCAACGGTACGAATACTGATTATTCGTTCTTTAACTTATATAAGAAATGAAAACATTTAAATCGCACCTTAACGCATCTCAGGCGGATGAAAGAAACCACTTTCATATTATAATAGTACGTAATACAGCTGAAACAGAAAATGGAGATGAAGGCGTATGGACTGACAGCGGTGTGATGGACTACTGGAAAAGATTAGAAAAACCAGGTTCTGATAATAGTAAGCAGCACCTCCATATAGCGCGTAAAAAGAATGTGAATACTATATTGCGAAAGATATCATGGCATTCAAACGGACCAAAGAGCGATAAAGTAGCGTTTAATAATAACCTTAATGGGGTGGACAGCGCAAAAAATATAGCCAAAGCAGTTATAAACCTGCCCGAAGATAAAGTGCTGAACGTTGTGCCTAATGAAAATGCTGCTGAACTGTTAGGCGGAATTGATTATTTGCCTACTAAAGCCAGGATTTTCGTGTTTTCAATTGCAGATAAGGCGTAGCAATACTATAGATTGAGCCGTATAGAGTAGAGTACAGCTATTTAAAAATTAAAGAGGCAACTATACAGTTGCCTCTTTAATTTTTCCTGCTACTTCCAGTACACCTTTATATAAGGCATCTCCGGCGGCGGTTGCATCTCCCGGTACGCTGTTGATAAACTTATAGCCCAACCCACGTGTGGCAGTTAAAAAGTTAATGCCTTTTTCAAAATTTTCGGGCAGATATTGCAGGCTCTCGTTTATAGATACGATGCTAAAGCCTGTACGAACCAAGTCCGGATATTCTGCTGCAAGGGCTGCACTGGGTGTGGCATCTACCGCTATAAGGTTATGCAGGTCGTGCTCCAGTACATACTCTACCACATCGTCTATTTTAAAAGGAATGGCAAAGCGTATAAAATTGGCTTCCCATGCATAGCCATCTTCGTCTTTTTCAAAAAAGGCTACATTACTATTTGTTATTACCGGAAAACGGATATCCGGAATGTTTTGCACCAGGTTATCCCGGTCTTTGGTTACTTTATTTATGAGGGCACTGCCGGCATTACCTATGCCAAACAATACGATATTTATTTTATGTGCCATAATGGTCTTTACTTTTAGAAATTAATAAAGAAACTGCCTTTGGTGCCGAATCAAAGGCAGCTCTTAAACAAACAAAAAACAACTTAAAACAAACTTATGTTTTCAACCTGCAAGGTTTTAAAACCTTGTAGGTTTGAATTTATTTATAGCTACAATATAGCAAGTGCTGCATAGCAATTTTCTTATTTCTTTGCCAGTCCCCGATGCTCATGTCCGACGGTAGGAGGAATCTCAAAAAAAATGAGATTCTTCACTCTGCTATCGCGCCGTTCAGAATGACAGGTCAGCAATATTAAATTTATACTACCGCAGCATCCTCATAGAGGCTAAGGCTTACGGGTGTGTTATTTACTAAATTTTCATAAACCGGGCTGCGAAACTGCACTTCTTTCATCCATTTTTGAAGTGTGGCAAGCGGTGCCGCAGCCGCCGGTTTCAGGGTAATCTCGATACTATCAAAGCCGGGGCGTTCTTTTTGGGAGCCGGTAAGGTTGCCCGTAATTTCTATCTGTAACGACTTTAAGGCAATACCCAGCTCTACAGCCACAATTTGCCCCAGTGCGTTAATACAGCCTGCAAAACCTGCCAGTATATATTCATACGGGTTAGGTGTTTGCGGTACATATTGTGTGCTCTGGTTAATGCGCAAATCGGCGTTTGATGTTTTTACTACAAACTGGCTGTTTTGGCCTGTGTAGCCCAGTACGTTGATAGATGGTGCTTTCATAATGATCGGGTTGTTGAGATTGATGAACTGAACTTTTACAAATAAAAAAAAGGCTCTTTCGGGTTGTTATTACCAAAAGAGCCTTCGCACATAAATTATAAACTACGTTTATACTGACGACCGTTTTGGTAGGGGTATAGGCTGCACTGCCTGCATCATACACGATGACGACTGGCAAATTAGCTGTTTACAATAATTATTAACGGTTACGGTATTCATATCTTTTTTACTTTGTAATAGTATTCTTATCTTATAAACAAAAAGCCCCTGCTTTTATTGTGCAGGGGCTTTGTAATTTTTATGTTCTTTTAGAAACTTAAAAGGAATACAACGGCGCCTCTGCCGGAAGCTGTTTCCACATAATGTACACGGATGGACAAATATTAAGTTTCATGACGATTTCTTTGTTGTTTGTCAAAAATGCAATATATTTTTCGATTATCAAAATTTAATTTTAATATTTAACATATTTGTTTCGCGAAGTTTTGGAAAGGAACTCGAAATCCCGCAAAGTTTTATTAATCACAGGTGTTCGGAAGACTTGCCAGTTGAAGAGCCCCGGAGGGGCGACATATTTATAGTAATTGTAACGTCAGAGTGAATATAGCTCCGGAGGAGCGGCATATTTTTGTAACTATGTGCCGTTCCTCCGGAACTCCTGACCATGCCCTCCACTCATTTTCTATAGACATGCCGCTTCTCCGAAGCTGAACAGGGTTATTTGGATAGTCAACTAACTCTTTAAACTCTTCCGAGCACCTGTGTTTGCAAATCTTTGTGCAACATATCAAAGGACTCGTAAAATCAAACTTTGTGTTCCTTTGCGCTTTCTTCGTGAAACTTTGTGTAATTCTCTTCAAACACAGGCTTGAATATTCGTCCAAGCTGCAGGTGTTCTATTAAAAAAGCATCATGCCCGTGTACTGATCGTATTTCGTTATAGGTAACGCTTACTCCTGCAGCTTTAAGCGAAACATAGGTAATCTGGGTTTCATCGGCCGTAAAAAGCAAATCGGTATCTACAGCTATCAGGTGCACTTTTGCCTTTATCCTTTTGGCCGCAGCCAGAAAATTCTTTTTGCGTGTAATATCTATAGTGCGTAACAGTTGGTTCATAAGCTTGTAGCTGGGAAGCGTAAAACGGTTTTCGAGTTTTTTACCATGCTTGTCGAGCCAAAGTTCTATATCATAAATGCCATCCAGGTTTTTCCTGTTAAAGCGTTGTTGCAGCGACTGTGGTGTGCGGTACAGCAGCATGGCATGCAGGCGTGCATCTGCAATGGGGTTGGTACTATTGTTTAATATCCGCTCCTGTACAAGTGTGTTGGCAACAACCCAGTCGGTGGCTTTCCAGTCTGTAGCAATCGGGATAAGGTGCTCGGTACGTTCAGGCTCAAGTGCGGCCATGTGCCAGGCAATACCACCACCCAAGCTTCCGCCGATGAGCGCAAAGAGCTTGCCTACACCCAAAATGTTAAGTCCCTGCCAGAATAACTTAGCAACATCTTCAGCCGTCACATCCATATAATCATGGATGAGGTTTTGTGCAATGCCATCATAACCGTTTCCCGGAGTGTTAAAGGCAATGACTGTAAAATGGCGTGTGTCAATAGTTTTTGCATTGCCAATAAGGTCATTCCACCAGCCATTAGTGCCGCTAACATTACTGTTTCCGGTAAGTGCATGGTTTACCACAATTATGGGGGCAGTGCCAATTTTCGGGCCAAAGGCCTGATATGACAGCGTAACCAATTGCAGTTCCTTGCCGCTTTCCAGTTGCCAGTAGGGGAGTATTATATTTTTTACGTCAGGCATTTCTTTTCTTTTTTAAATAAAACTGTCCCCGCAATTGAGCGGACGGGGAACAGTTTACAACAAACCAAATAACAAACATTATGTTTTTCTTCCTTCTCCTGATGATTTGGTGAGGGTAAGGATTTCTTCTAAAAATCTGCGGATATCCGCTAAATCCGTGTCATCCGCGTTCCATTTTTAAACCCCAACAGGTATACCAATCTTCTCAAACACCGCCTGCAAATCTGCTTTAAGGTCTTCGATATCTTCAATACCTACAGATAGCCGGATAAGGTCTTTTGTAACGCCCGTTGCTTCCTGTTGCTCATCATTAAGCTGTTGGTGCGTGGTGCTGGCCGGGTGAATTATGAGCGACTTGGTATCGCCTATGTTTGCCAGTAATGAGAACAGCCTAGTTTCGTCGGCTACTTTTTTAGCGGCTTCAAAGCCGGCTTTCAGGCCAAAGGTTACCAGTCCGCTTTTGCCGTTAGGCAAGTATTCGTTAGCCAGGTCATTATACTTGCTCGATTTTAGCCCTGGGTAATTTACCCATGCTACTTCGTCGCGGGTTTCGAGCCATTCGGCCAATGCCTGTGCATTTTTGCTGTGTTTTTCAATACGTACCTGTAGTGTTTCAAGTCCCTGTATGGTTTGGAATGCATTGAACGGACTCAATGCTGCGCCAAAATCGCGCAGGCCTTCTATGCGTACTTTTGCAATAAAGGCTGCAGGGCCTAAAGCTTCATGGTAAACAAGACCGTGGTATCCGGCAGAAGGCTCAGTAAATTCAGGAAACTTACCGCTGCTCCAGTCAAAGTTTCCGGCATCTACAATAGCACCACCCAGCGATGTGCCATTTCCGGTAATATATTTTGTAAGGGAGTGTATTACGATGTCTGCACCGTGGGCAATAGGGTTAAGCAGGTAGGGGGTAGGTACTGTATTGTCTACAATAAATGGTACTTTGAATGCTTTGGCTTCTGCCGAAATGGCTTTCAGGTCGAGTACATCGAGTTTAGGGTTGCCTAATGACTCTGCAAAGAACACGCGGGTGTTTTCCTGTGCGGCATTGGTAAAATTCTTGGCATCTGCCGGATCTACAAAAGTTGTGGTAATACCAAGGCGGGGCAGGGTTACATTAAACAGATTGTAAGTGCCGCCATACAGGCTGTTGCTGGCTACAATATGATCGCCTGCCTTAAGCAATACAAGCAGGGCTGTGGTAAGCGCGGCAGTGCCCGATGCTGTTACTACTGCGCCAATACCACCTTCAAGCGCTGCAAGGCGCTGCTCCAGTATATCGTTAGTAGGGTTATTAAGCCGGGTATAGATAAAGCCGGGTTCTGCAAGGCCAAAAAGGTTAGCTGCGTGCTCAGCATTATTAAAAACGTATGATGTGGTCTGGTAGATAGGCACAGCGCGGGTTCCGCCATTTTTAGTTACATCGTGACCTGCGTGTAGTGCTGCTGTAGAAAATTTTTGTGTGCTCATGACTTTGAATTTTTTAATGATTTTATTGAATTTGAACGGACTAAGATTCGGTGAAAATAAAAAAGCCCCTTTGGTGGGTTACCAAAGGGGCGGATAGTTTGAACGAACTATACTAAAGATTAACTCTTTCGCTTATGGCAACGGGGCTGCGGTGTGCACATGCACATCATACAACAACACATTACCATATTTTTAGCGAATTTTTTCATTTGTTCTTTTCTTAACCTCACCTCCATTCCCCTCCGGTTAAAGAGGGGGAGAAGCTCGGGAATTTGAGTTAGTTAAACGGTTATACCTTTTGGAGCCAATATTATAAAACAAAAAAGCCTCCCGGGGTGCGGAAGGCTTTGCGTATATTTTTAAGAAACTTAAAATTAGGCAATAGTGCGATCCGCGGAAGTCTTCCACATCATACAACACATTTGACAGCTAATAAATTTCATTTCTATTCGATTTTTGTTTAGCAAACTTCTAAACTATTTTTCAATCTGCCAAATAAAATTTAAAACTTTAACATTTAGATGTTTGTGCTGCTATATATTAAATACTTTGTATTTAAAGCAGTTTAAATTGACGTTAAAAATAAAATATCTTTTAGTGCTTTTTTTATTCCGTTTAGGTTTTATACCTTTGCCACCAAATTAATTAGAGGACAGATTTGAACTGATTGCAACCTCGTTTAAAAAATGCTAAAGCAGGAATCCTCCTCCTTTGGCACGTTGCACTTTCATTTCCCTACTAAAATTATAGACTAATATGGCATATTTATTTACGTCAGAGTCCGTGAGTGAAGGGCATCCTGACAAAGTTGCTGACCAGATCTCAGACGCACTTATTGATAACTTCTTAGCATTCGACCCCGAAAGTAAAGTAGCCTGCGAAACCCTTGTAACAACAGGACAGGTAATACTTGCCGGTGAGGTAAAGAGCAAAACATACCTTGATGTGCAAAGCATTGCACGTGAGGTAATACGCAAAATTGGCTACACAAAAAGCGAATATATGTTTGAGGCCAACTCATGTGGGGTGCTTAGCGCAATACATGAGCAAAGCCAGGATATTAACCAGGGTGTAGACCGCGCAAGCAAAGAAGAGCAGGGTGCGGGCGACCAGGGTATGATGTTTGGTTACGCAACAAACGAAACCGACGATTATATGCCGCTGGCACTAAACCTGAGCCATAAATTGCTACAGGAACTTGCTGTGCTTCGTCGTGAAAATAGCGAGATTACATACCTGCGTCCTGATGCTAAAAGCCAGGTAACGCTGGAGTATGATGATGATAACAAGCCGGTGCGCATTGATGCTATTGTAATATCTACACAGCACGATGATTTTGATGAAGAGCCTGCTATGCTTGCCAAGATCAAAAAAGACATCGTAGAAATTCTTATACCACGCATTATTAAAAACAATCCGCAGTATGCGCATTTATTTAATGATGCTATACAATACCACATTAACCCTACAGGTAAGTTTGTAATAGGCGGACCTCACGGCGATACAGGCCTTACGGGCCGTAAGATCATTGTAGATACTTATGGTGGTAAAGGTGCTCATGGTGGTGGCGCTTTCTCGGGTAAAGACCCAAGTAAGGTAGACCGTAGTGCGGCTTATGCTACACGCCATATTGCTAAAAACCTAGTAGCGGGGGGTGTTGCAGATGAGATACTTGTACAGGTGTCTTACGCTATTGGTGTGGCTAAGCCTATGGGTATTTACATCAATACTTACGGTACTGCAAAGGTAAATCTTACCGATGGTGAGATTGCCAAAAAAGTAGAGGCTATATTTGATATGCGCCCTTATTTTATAGAGCAACGCCTTAAATTACGTAACCCTATTTACAGCGAAACGGCTGCTTACGGGCACATGGGCCGCACGCCAGAGGTGGTTACTAAAACCTTTACATCGCCGGGTGGTGAAGTAAAAACGCTGGAAGTTGAGTTGTTTACATGGGAAAAGCTTGACTATGCTGATAAAGTAAAAGAAGCCTTTGCGCTTTAATATATTGCAAATTCTTAGTTTATATAAAACAGCTCCACGAAAGTGGGGCTGTTTTGGTTTTTGGCCATTCCGCAAAGTTGCGGAAAGAATGTGTAAAGTACTCAAAGTCGAAGACTGAGATCACTCGCGCTACTTTATATCTTCTTTCTGGTTTCTTCAAAAAATAAAAAAATTAGTTGCACATATTAAAATAATCCCTACTTTAGCAAAAACATAGAAACACAGAAATGTATACAACATCATTTTATAACACCTATTTTTATTTCTTCTGGAAAGAGGACGGGGGTTGTATGGCTGTGTAACAAATAAAGATTTAAACAAACACCAGATATAATCCCGATGCAAATCGGGATTTTTTTTTGCCCAAAATGAAAATAACAGCAACAGAAACCGCTACCACGGTAGCGACAAAAATAGCCATACAAGGCATAAAAGGGAGTTTTCACCACCAGGTGGCAGGCGCATGGTTTGGAGCCGATGCACCGCTGGATGAGTGCATGTCATTCCCTGCGCTGGTGCAGAGCCTGGTAACAAAAGCGTCTGGGTTGGGCATTATGGCGCTGGAAAATTCCATAGCCGGTAGTATCATCCCTAACTATGCGCTTATTGATAACAACAACCTGCACATTATTGGCGAACATTACCTCAATATCAGCATGAACCTTATGGCATTACCGGGGCAAACGCTGGCTGATATTACAGAGATACATTCGCACCCTATGGCGTTGTTGCAATGCACTAATTTCTTTGCGCAGCACCCACACATTAAGCTGGTAGAAAGTGCTGATACTGCCGAAAGTGCCCGCTACATCCGTGAGAATAATATAGGTGGTATAGCCGCGATAGGAAGTGCTATGGCAGCAGAAATGTTTGGTCTTGCGGTATTGGCAGAAGCCATACATAATATTAAAAATAACCAGACGCGCTTTGTTATTGTTAAGACGCAAAACAATGTATTGCCGATAGAAGAAATTGATAAGGCATCGGTAAAATTTGTGCTTGATGATACGCCCGGCAGCCTTGCTACGGTGCTTAATGTAATGAATAACTGCAAGCTGAACCTTACCAAGATACAAAGCATGCCCATAGCCGAAACACCTTTTAAATATTCATTTTTTGTAGATGTGGTTTTTGAAAAGTATAAACATTACCAAAAGGCAAAAGCGATTATAGAACTGATGACAACCGAGTTTAAAGTACTTGGCGAATATAAAAAAGGACAACAATGATAGTACCTGCAAAACGCCTTGATGAGGTAAAAGAATACTACTTCTCAGGCAAATTAAGGGAAGTGCGCCAAATGGTTGCCGAAGGTAAAAAGGTAATAAATATGGGGATAGGTAGTCCTGATTTACCGCCGTCGCAAACGGTACTTGATGCCATTTCAGGTTCATTTACTGATGCTAAAGCCCATGAATACCAAAGCTATCAGGGGCTGCCGGAGTTGCGGGAAGCCATTGCGGCGTTTTATCAAAACCATTTTAGTGTAAACCTAAATCCGGCGAATGAGATACTGCCGCTTATGGGCAGCAAAGAGGGAATTATGCACATTAGCATGGCTTTTTTAAACGAAGGTGATAAGGTGCTCATTCCTAATCCGGGCTATCCCACTTATACTTCAGCAACAAAGCTGGTAGGCGCAGTACCGGTATTTTATACTCTGAGCGAAGCCAATAATTGGGAGCCTGATTTTGAGGCGTTGGAACAGCAGGATTTAAGCGACGTAAAACTAATGTGGGTCAACTACCCACACATGCCCACAGGTGCTAAAGGCAGTAAGGCGATGTTTCAAAAGCTGGTTGATTTTGCTAAAAAGCACAACATACTTTTGATAAACGACAATCCGTACAGTTTTGTACTGAATACAGATCAGTTCTCGATTTTTCAGGCAAACGGTTCGAGGGATGTGGCTTTAGAACTTAATTCGCTAAGCAAAACCTTTAATATGGCCGGCTGGCGTGTGGGTATGGTACTTGGTAACCCCGAACTTATTGATGCTGTGCTTAAAGTAAAAAGCAATATGGATAGCGGTATGTTCTATGGCATACAAAAAGGAGCCATTGCTGCACTAAACAGTGGTGTAGCATGGTTTGAAAAACTGAATGAAACCTACAGTAAAAGGCGCGAGCTTATTTTTAAACTTGCCGATAACCTTGGCTGTACATATGATAAAAATACAGCCGGATTGTTTGTTTGGGCAAAACTACCCGCAGGCATAGCAAACGCCGAGGCTTATGTAGACAGCATACTGTATGATAAACACATCTTTCTTACGCCGGGCACGGTGTTTGGCAGCGCAGGAGAAGGCTATGTGCGTTTTTCGCTATGCGCGCCGGAGGAAACGATTAAGGAAGCAATTGATAGGTTTTAAACAAGTTGAAAGTTATAATGTTGAAAGTTGTAAAGTTGTGATTTAGCAACAAACAACGGACAGCCAACAACTAAAATAATGAACGTACTCATAATAGGACTAGGATTAATAGGCGGTTCACTGGCACTGGACATTAAAAAGGCATTTCCGGAGGCTAAGATTTCGGGTATTGATGCGAATGAAAAACATGTGGAGGAAGCGCTTTTGCTGGGCGTAATACAGCATGCCGCCACAATGGATGATGTGCCACAGGCTGACTGGGTTATTGTAGCCATTCCTGTAAACCATATTGTAACAGTACTGCCGCAGGTATTAGACAGGGTTAAAGAAGATGCCATTGTTTTTGATGCAGGTTCTACTAAGGCAGCTATTTGCAAGGCGGTAGAGAACCATCTGCGCAGGCGGAATTTTATTGCTACGCATCCCATTGCAGGAACAGAGTTTAGTGGTCCGTCGGCAGCAATACACGGTTTGTTTGACGGGAAAACGAACATCATTTGCGAGGTAGAACGCACAGCTTTTAAGCTTCAGGAAAAAGCTTTGGAGCTGTTTAAGGTTCTTGGTATGCGCATCCGTTATATGGATCCCGTTTCGCACGATACGCACATAGCTTATGTCTCACACCTTTCGCACATCAGTGCGTTTATGCTTGGCAAAACCGTAATTGAGAAAGAAAAAGACGAACGCGATATTTTTGATATGGCGGGCAGTGGTTTTGCCAGTACGGTAAGGCTTGCCAAGAGTTCGCCCACTACATGGGCCAGTATCTTTAGCGAGAATAAAGAGAATGTATCTGAAGCCTTGAGATTGTACATTGCCAACTTGCAAAATTTTCAGCAATTGCTGGAAAAAGAAGACTTTGAAGGGATATTTCTGGAGATGGAAAACACCAATAAAATAAAAGACATACTGAACGGCATTAAATAGTGTTCAGTTAGCAATTTTGATTTAACCACATTGGTACATAGTTTTTGGACCTCTAAAAAGAATAGATAGAAATAAATTTTACACATAGCTATGTAAAGCGTAGCTTTTACTATGTAAACTGAATAAGTTTCTAGGTTAATTAATAGCTATGAAATCTATGTGGTTAGAAAAATACGAAAAAGGTTTGTCCACAATAGACCCTGAAAAGGGTCACATATAATAACCCCGGGTGCCGCCCGGGACAATAAAAAAATATAAAATACACACATTATGGAAAATAGCACCGCGCTTCGCACCTGGTTAGACGATTTTAAATTAGACCACCCACTGGTAATAGCCGGCCCATGCAGCGCCGAGACTGAAGACCAGGTTTTAAAAATAGCCCATGAGCTTAAAGATAGCGATGTAAGCATTTACCGCGCCGGTATCTGGAAGCCCCGTACCCGTCCGGGTGGTTTTGAGGGCGTAGGTGCCATTGGGCTTAAGTGGCTGCAAAAAGCAAAAGCTGAAACCGGACTGCTTATGGCAACCGAAGTAGCTAATGCTACCCACGTAAAACTTGCTTTAGAACATGATATCGATGTGCTGTGGATAGGTGCGCGTACTACCGTAAACCCATTTGCGGTGCAGGAAATTGCCGATGCACTGGCAGGGACCGATAAAATAGTATTGGTTAAAAACCCGGTTAACCCAGACCTTGCCCTGTGGCTGGGTGGCGTAGAACGCCTTTATAACGCAGGCATCAAAAAGCTTGGGGTTATTCACCGTGGGTTTTCTACTTACGAAAAAACTAAATACAGGAATATACCGGAATGGCAACTGGCTATTGAACTTCAGAATAAGTTTCCGGACCTGCCGCTTATTTGCGACCCAAGCCATATTACCGGCCGTCGCGATATGATTCAGGAAGTGAGCCAGCAGGCGCTTGATCTTAACTACGATGGACTTATCATCGAAACCCATACCGATCCGGATAATGCATGGAGTGATGCGGCACAGCAGGTAACGCCTACAAAACTTAAACAAATTTTTGAAGATCTGCGCGTGCGTAAAGAAATAGGCACCGATGCCGATTATGATAAGCGCATGGCGGCACTACGTGTTAATATTGATGAGTATGATGCAAAGCTGCTGGAAATACTGGGTAAGAGGATGCAGGTTGCAGGCCAGATAGGAGCCCTTAAAAAAGAGTTTAACGTAGCTGTTTTACAAAACAAACGCTGGAATGAAATACTGGATAAGATGACGGCACAGGGTATAGATAAAGGCCTGGGCAAAGAATTTATTGTAGATATTTTTAAGGCAATACACCAGGAAAGTATAAGCCAGCAGGAGAAAGTGATTAATTGTTAAAATTTTCCTTAACGTTTCATTAAGAAACTACAGCTTTTTTTGTATTATCGCGGCTCAATAAGTAATAAAACCAATCAATGAAGAAATTTGTTACAGCAGCCGCGTTGCTGTTTATGGGCATTGCACCCCTAATGGCTCAAAACAAGATTGATAAGATCAATGTATCTTATGGACAGGAGCTTCCGGACGATAAGCAAAAACTGGTAGACATTACCGGCGAAGCGAACGGAAAAATTTATGGTCTTGCCATTAAAGGGAAAGACACTTATATGCTCAAAATTTTTGACAGTAGTACTATGGGGCAATTGTCTTCACATGAAATTCTTATTCCGGATCTTAACGATAGGGAAGTAGAGTTTGAAAACTTGTACCTGCTAAATGGTAAGCTGTATGTTGTAGGCAGTGTATATAATAAGAAAGACAAGATATTTAATCTTGTGGCTACACCTCTTTCTGAAGAAGGTAAGTTAAGCAAAGACGGCGTGGTGCTGTTTAAGTCTGAGGTAGAAAAGAAAAGTGAGCGTGGAGGTTTCTATTTCAGGAAAACTCAGGATGAAAACGGCCTTTTAGTAATGCACGCCTCGCGTTTTAAAAAAGAAGATGTTATAAAGTATGATATCAAGCTGTTTGATGATAATCTTCAGGCTATATTCAGTACTACCGAGAAAGTGAAGTTTGATGACAATCATAAAGATTATGAATTTTATATTCCTGATTTTCAGGCAGGCTTAAATGATGATGTTTATGTGGTTATTAATGAAGGTTATCGCGATAACAAGAAGAAAGAGCGCGTAGAGCGCTTTGAAATACATGCTTACAAAGGCAACAACAACTATGCAAAAGAGGTTATTAACATAGATGTGAAAGATCAGGCGCCTATAAACTGTAAAATTGTACCATCGGGAGATATATTACACCTTATGGGCTTTTACTCAAGCGTTCGCGAAAGTGGCAGGAGCAATAAAGAGCTTAAAGGGGTATATGCAGCCACGGTAAACATGAAGGATAATAAGGTTACAAGCACAAAATTTAACGACCTTGACCATCCTACCCGCGTAAAGCTTATAGGCGAGCGCAGGGCTAAAAAAGGTAAAGATGTTCCGCCGTTGTATAACATTATACATATTATAGGCCGGGAAGATGGCGGTATGATCATGGTGTCTGAATACCAGTTAGTGGTAATAGGGCAGTCTGCCGGTATAGGCCCTTTAGCCTTTACCCCGGTAACTTACGTTAAAAATGAAATTATAGTAACATCGCTGGCGCCAGACGGTAGCCACGAGTGGAGCAATGTATTGCCAAAAGCGCAGACGGCATCAATAACTACAATGTCGCTGGGGCTTAGTTTTAGCGGTACAGGCAATGGTTTTGCTGTAGGTGGTACTATAATGATCCCGTTATTGCAAATGGGTAAGGGGCCGGAATATCTTGGCGCATTGCCTATCTATAAAAATGGGCAGCTTAGCATACTTATTAATGATAATGTTAAAAATAAAGGCATTACCGATATTGAAGAAATAAAATCAATGGGTAACTACAACAATGCCGTTCCTTCGTTATTCATATTCAGTAAAGACGGAAAGATTGTTCGTAAAGATCCGGAGGAAGTAATCAAGAATGAGCTTGTTATTCGTCCCGGCGTTAACTATGCTAAAACAAACAATGAATATATTATTTATTCATCGAGGAAAAAAAGCGATAAACTGGGCAGGATGATCCTGGAAGATTAACGTTAATCATAACGGGTTAAAAAGGCTTTCTGATAGCGGAAAGCCTTTTTAGTTTTAAGCCCCAAAGCGTTATTTACGGTGAGATTACTATCTTTGCCCCATAACAAGACTTGTGTATAAATCTAAATCTACGGGCGGCTATTATTTGGTAAACCCAAAATAATGTATGATAAAATCCAATACTCAAAAAAATTACTTATTCTTGGCACTTGGTGCGCTTGCTGCCGGTCTGGTAATCCGACTGAGCCAGCTAAACCCAAGAGGTTTGTGGCTTGATGAGATATGGAGTATGATTCACTCAGCTCCCGGAATATCGCCGAGGGAAGTAATTTCAAATGCTGCTCATGACAGCCATCCGCCACTATTTGATTTGTTGCTGCACTACTGGCTCACAATATTCGGAACTTCTGAAGTAGTAGCTAAAATATTACCGTTCCTATTCGCATTGGTTTCTATATATGTAACATGGCTGGCAGCCTATAAAATAACAGGGAGTAAGGTTAAGGCATATTTTGCACTTGGGTTGGTGTCATTAAATTTTTTTCATCTGTATTATAGTACTGAGGTTAGGTTCTACAGTCTTATGTATTTGCTAAGTGCTCTAACTTTATTGCAGTTCTGGAACATCGTTAACCATAGTGCTCTTAAAAGCTATGTGTGGTTTGCACTATGGGGTGTATTGCTTTTGTATACCCATTATTATGGCGCAATACTGTTGTTTGTATACGGTATCATAGCACTGACATTGGCACTGATGAAGGAAATCTCCTGGCAAAACTTTGGTAGGTTTGTTATAGCCTGTATTGTAATGTTACTTTCCTTTTCGCCTTGGTTGCCGTATATGTTTGCCAAGAGCAATTCCGTTTCCTGGATAGAAATACCTACTGTAGCCTCCTTTTTTAAGTTTATGTATGACTATACGGGTAAAAACCCAGTGGAGTTGGCATTGTATTTCTTTGCGCTCTTTATCGGAATTCGTTGTTTTAAAACCGATAAAAAATTGGCGGTTATTGCATATGGAGTTGTGTTGTTAACGTTTATTGTTCCTTTAATAATATCCTTAACAGGTAAATCTATACTATACAATCGTTACCTTATTATAACACTGCCTGTGTTGTTTATATTTGCTTCGCACGTATTTACAGAGCGTACAGAGAAATTTCCGAAACTAAATTTATATCTGCCATTATTGCTATGGGTAACCATGGCTGGAAACATCTTATTCCTTAATAAAATATTTAAAGAAGGTAAAGAGCCATGGAAAGAAGTTGCTGTGTTTTATAAGCAGCAGGTTTCTCAGAAACAATTGCCTTTGGTTTCTGAACAAAATGAATACATAGATTATTACCTTGTGAAATCCGGTGCAGAAAAGAGCGTGCCCTATACTGTAATGAGCGGTCTAAGCGAATTTTGGTACCTCAAACATAAGCGTTATACTTCTCAAAACAGTCCTGATATTATGGGGAATATTTATGTTATAGAGCAAACTCAGCAGTTTTCGCACGATTTTGAGTTGCTTAAAGTGAAGAGGATTGTAAAATGATTGTTTTAAACTGTCTATCTTTGCCCCATGACAGGACTTGTGTATAAATCTACGGGCAGCTGGTATTCGGTAAAAACCGAAGAAGGCACTGCGTATGAATGCCGTATTAAAGGCAAATTCCGGATGAAGGGTATTAAAAGTACCAACCCCGTTGCAGTGGGCGATGTAGTAGATTTTGACCTTGATGAAGCTTCGGATGCTGTAACAGGTGTGATTACAAAGATACACGAACGTAAAAATTACATTATCCGTAAGTCGGTTAACCTTAGCCACCAGGTACACATCATTGCCTCAAACATTGATAAGCTGTTTTTGCTGGTTACCATAAACAACCCTCCTACCACTACAAGCTTTATAGACCGTTTCCTGGTTACTGCCGAAGCGTATGACATTGAGGCAATACTTGTTTTTAATAAAGTTGATACTTTTGATGAAGCCACACTTGATGAACAGCTATACCTTCAGTTTATTTATAGCCGCATTGGTTATAAATGCTTGAGAGTATCATCAGTAAATGAAAAGGGTATAGATGAGCTTCGTGCAGAAATGACGGGTAACGTGAGCATGTTTTCGGGTCATTCGGGTGTAGGCAAAAGTACTTTGGTAAACACTTTACAGCCTGGTATGGACTTAAAGACCAAAGCTATTAGCGAGCAACACAGCCAGGGGCAGCACACCACTACTTTTGCAGAGATGTTTGATCTTGACTTTGGCGCTAAAATTATAGATACCCCCGGTATTCGTGGTTTTGGAGTAGTAGATATGGAGAAGGATGAGTTGGGCGATTATTTCCCGGAATTTTTTGCTCTTAAAGACCAATGCAAGTTTAATAACTGCCTGCATAAAGATGAACCACATTGTGCTGTAAAAGAAGCATTAGATAATGATGAAATAGCCTGGAGCCGCTACCGCAGTTACCTGCAACTGTTGGAAGGTGAAGACGAACATTACCGTACCGATATTTATGGCGATGGTAAAAATAACGATGCCAAAGAATAATGAAAGCCGTACTACAACGCGTAACCGAAGCATCTGTAACGATAGAAGGAGAAAGAGTTGCCGATATAAAAACCGGTCTTCTAATACTTGTGGGTATTGAAGATGCCGATACTGCCGAAGATATCAATTGGTTGACAGGCAAAATTGTTAAGCTCCGCATTTTTGCCGATGATGCCGGTGTTATGAACTGTTCTGTACAGGATATTGCCGGCGATATCATAGTTGTAAGCCAGTTTACATTGCATGCCAATACTAAAAAAGGTAACCGCCCCAGTTATATAAAGGCGGCCCGGCCAGAAGTTGCCATACCTCTTTATGAAGCTTTTGTAATGCAGCTCGAATCAGATTTAGGAAAACCCGTACAAACCGGAAAATTTGGTGCAGACATGAAAGTTTCATTATTAAATGATGGTCCTGTAACCATATTAATTGATACAAAAAACAAAGAATAAATCTTTACAAATCAGTTGAAATAAATTACTTTTGGCGCACCAACTGATTTTAACATGATTTTAAGAATTGCTTTGTTTTTACTGGCTCTTATAGGGTTACAGTCTCACGCGCAACAAAATTACAACTACGCCTTAATTCCCGAAAGCCTTACCGAAAATGCCAATGCTGTAGTAAGGCAGGAGCGTTATGATATTGTAATTGCATCGAGACGCAGCATGAAAACTACTTTTTTAAGAGCCGTAACCATACTTAATGAGCATGGCCAGCGCTATATGGGCACCGGTGTTTATTATGACAAATCGACTGCTATAAAATCTGTTGAGGCCATTATTTATGATAAAAATGGTACACAGATAAAAAAGATAAAGCGCAAAGAATTTCTGGATCACTCGGTTTCATCGGGTACAGAAATTACAGATGGACGTACGCTTAGCCTAGATTATACCCCGGTAGCATATCCGTTTACGGTAGTGTTTTCTTATGAAACAGAAACAAGCAATACCGCTTTTATTCCGCAATGGTCGCCGGTAGAGGGAGCGTTTTGCAGCACAGAAAAAGAAGAAATTAATATTACTTCAGATCCGTCATTAGGGCTTAAATATAAAGAATACAACTTTGGCGAAGTTATACTTAATAAACAGCAGCAGGCTACTACCTCAAGCTTTAGTGCGGCTAACATTCCGGCATATCGTTCAGAAGACTATGCGCCGTCTTTAGACAGGACAAAACCAAAAATTCTTTTTGCGCTTGAGAAGTTCCACCTGGAAGGTGTAGATGGCGAAGCGGCTTCATGGGAAGCCTTTGGTTCGTGGATGTACAATAGTCTTCTACAGGGAACAGATGAGCTTCCGGAAGCAACAGTAGCTAAAATACGGAGCCTTGTAGGCGCTGAGACAGATGCTCTTAAAAAAGCTAAGATAGTGTATAAGTATATGCAGGGTAAAACCCGTTATGTAAGTATTCAGCTTGGTATAGGCGGCTGGAAGCCCATGCCTGCAAAAGATGTGGATCGGCTGGGGTATGGCGATTGTAAAGCGCTGAGCAATTACACCCGTGCCTTGCTAAAGGCTGTAGATGTACCCGCTTATTATACCATAATTTATGCCGGTAACGGGCACAGGAGCCTTACATCCGATTTTGTGAGCATGCAGGGTAACCATGCCATACTTGCTATACCATATAATAATCAGCTTGTTTGGCTGGAGTGTACCAGCCAGAGTATGCCATTTGGGTTTCAGGGCGATTTTACTGATAACCGTATGGCACTGCTTGTAAAACCGGACAAAGGCGAACTGGTGCGTACCCATGTTTATGATACTAAGGGTAATACACAGCTAACTACAGCCAGTTATAATGTTTTACCAGATGGTGCCTTAAATGGTAGCCTTAAGCGTGTAAGCAACGGTTTACAGTATGATGATAAATTTAGTTGGGCAGCACTTGCTCCAGATGAGCTTTCTAAAATGTATAAAGAGAATACGTTTGCTAACATCAATAATCTTAAGCTAAAGAAAACTACACTTACTAATGACGATGATGTACAGCAGTTTACAGAAGATATTGCTCTAGAAGCCGCCGGATATTGTAACAGCAGCGGTGGCCGTATGATTTTTGCAGTGAATGCCTTTAATCAAAATACTGCTATACCGCAGCGTTACCGCACACGACGGTTGCCACTTAATATTAACACCGGTTTTTATGACCACGATGAGGTAACCATAAACCTGCCTGATGGTTACACTATGGAGGCCATGCCACAAAATGTTACCCTTACAGATAAGTTTGGTGAATACAAGGCAGAATTTTCTCTGCTTAATCCTACACAATTGCTTTACAAGCGTTCGCTTACCATAAATAATGGCGAATATGCAAAAGAAGACTACGATAAGTATCGTGAATTTCGTGAAAAAATAGCGCGCAATGATAATGCTAAGGTAGTACTCGTTAAAAAATAAGACCAACAATGCCTAAAAATTTCTTTTTAATATGCCTGTTTTTTACAGGCTCTCTGTCCTTTGCCCAGCTTACCGCTATAGCAAAAGCTCCTGCCGTAACTGTGGCAGACCTTAAAGAAGCGGCACATCCTGCAGATACCAGCGCGGTTGCAGCTGTGCAGCATCAGTACGGCAATATCTGGTTTGACATTATTGATAATAAATGGGTAATGAACACCGAAGTTTTTACACGTATTAAGATCTATAAAAAAGAAGGCTACAATTGGGCTAACTGGAAAAAGGAGTATTATGCTAAAGATAATCTGGTTAAGCTAACAATAACCGATGGAGCAACCTATAATCTTGTGGGTACAAATATTGAGAAGACTTTTTTAAAGACAGACGGTATATTTGAAGATGCACCCGCAGAGAACTGGAAACGTACCAGTGTTAAGATGCCTAATGTAAAAGAGGGCAGTATTATAGAATTTAAATATACGCTGCGCAGCAGGAGGCTTACCCCTGATGATTTTTATTTTCAACATGCCATACCCGTTAACCATGTGCGGCTTGATGTAGCAGCGCCTACTTATTTCTACTTTAATGTTTTTACGTTAGGATATGTTGATGTTAAGCATAACGAACCTTTTTCGCGTCTAAATACAGAAATTGTAAATAAAATAGAGCGTGTAAATGAAGTTCGTGAAAATATATCTACTTATTATGCTGATAATTTAAAGGCTATAAGTGGTGATGAGCCCTATGTAAATAATATAGAAAATTATACCGGCCTTATACGCCATGAGTTAGCGGCATTTGCACAGCCCTTTAGTCCGGCAGAAAATTATGCGGTAAACTGGGAAACGGTAGCCAAAACGGTTTATGACAACGATAATTTTGGACGAGAGCTAAGATATGACTCCTATTTTAAAGCAGACCTTGCTGTAGTTTTAGCGGGTGCCAAGACAAATGGCGAAAAAATGAACAGCATTTTTAGTTATGTAAAATCCAGGATGAACTGGAACGGGTACAACAGGCTGCTTTGTAAAGATGGTGTAAAAAAGGCCTATGAAAATAAAGCAGGCAATGCTGCCGAAATAAACCTCATGCTAACTGCTATGCTTCGGGAAGCCGGCCTGGAAGCTAACCCGGTATTAGTAAGCACAAGAGATAATGGTGTGGCAGTTTACCCTAGCGTAGATGCTTATAATTATGTTATCTGTGCCGTAAAAGAAGGTGACAAAAATATATTGCTGGATGCCACAAGTAAATTTTCTGTACCAAACCTGCTTCCTGTAAGGGCAATTAATTGGGATGGCCGCATGATAAAAAAGAATGGTAACAACGAAGAGATAAACCTAATGCCGGATTTGTATAGCAAAGAAGTTATAAATGTAATGGCAGATGTTTCTAAAGAAGGTAAAGTTACAGGTAAACTGCGCCACCAGCATATAGATTATAATGCTTATACATTTAGGGAGCGCTATGTGGACCTTACGCCAGAAAGCTATCTGGATAAACTGGAAGAAAAGTACAAGGGGCTTGAGGTAACTGACTATAAAGTAACCAATGAAAAAGACCTGACAAAGCCGGTAAGCGAGGATTATTCATTTACCCACAATGGCCTTGTTGATGTAATAGGAGACATGATCTATATCAACCCGATGTTGTTTTTTGCACAGCATACTAATCCCTTTAAACAGGATAAGCGTGCCTTTCCTATAGATTTTGTATTTGCACAGCAGGAAAAATATCTCATGAACATTAAAGTGCCCGATGGCTATAGTATAGCATCGTTACCTGTACAGTTAAAGCTTGCGATGGAAGATGGCCTGGGGAGTTTTCAATATACAGTACAGCCATCGCCTGCCGGTAATGTAGTACAGCTGTCTGCAACATTCCAGCTAAATTCTCCGGTTATATCAGCCAGTTATTATACTACCCTTAAAGACTTTTTTCAGAAAATGATTGAAAAGCAAAACGAAAAAATAGTACTGAAAAAATCATAAAACCAAAAATAAACTAACCAATATGAAACAACTGTTTACAATGTTGCTGTTTTGCATGGCAACGCTTTGCGCAATATCACAAGAATATAAACTGGGCAATGTTACAAAGGCAGAGCTTGAAGAAAAAACATACCTTAAAGATCCGTCTGCCCCTGCGGCCGTGCTGTACAGCAAATCTGAAAATTATATGGTATATTCAGAATCTAAGGGTTTCTTGCTTTATACCGATGTTGAAATGAAGATCAAAATATATACTAAAGAGGGGTATGCCTATGCTAACAAGGTAGTGTCATACTATAATTCGCCTACGCAAAATGAAGTAGTCAATTTTAGTAAGGCATACACATATAACCTTTTAAACGGAAAAATAGAAAAGACCAAACTTAAAAGTGAAGGAGAGTTTGACGAGGTGGTTAATAAAAGCTGGAAGAGCAAAAAAATAATGATGCCCGATGTAAAAGAGGGAAGCATAGTAGAATTTAAATATACCATTATGTCGCCGTTCATTTCTACATTGCCCGACTGGAAATTTCAGCAGGATATACCGGTAGCACACAGCGAACTTACGACAAGAATGCCCGAATATTTTGTTTTTAATCCTAACTTCAGGGGATATTTTGCACCACAGGTTAAAACATCAAGGATAGCAAGGAGCATTACTTTTAATAACAAACAGCGTAGCACAGGACTTGTAACTACAACTAGTTTTAGTAGTGATAAGATTGACTATATGGAAACTACAAATAGTTATGTACTTAATGACCTTCCTGCTCTTAAGGATGAGAGCTATGTGAGTAATATGGAAAATTATGCTGCTGGTGTTGAGCATGAAATAAACATGATACACTATCCGGGAGAAACGGTAAAAAGCTTTGCCAATTCCTGGGAAGATGTTGCAAAAACTATTTATAAATACGACGATTTTGGCCCTGAGCTTAAAAAGACAGGGTATTTTGAAGACGATATAAAACCACTTACTGCCGCCCTTACCACACCCGAAGAAAAAGCTGCGACAATATTCAGCTATGTAAAAACCGGCATGAACTGGAACGGCTCATACGGTTATGGTTGTGACCTGGGCGTTAAAAAAGCCTATAAAGAAAAAGTAGGCAACGTAGCAGATATTAACCTGATGCTTACTGCAATGCTACGCTTTTCGGGCCTTGATGCAAACCCGGTACTGGTTAGTACGCGCTCTCATAAAATAGCACTTTTTCCTAGCCATAGTGCTTTTAACTATGTTATATGCGGTGTAAAACTGGGTGGTAAAATGGTATTGCTTGATGCTAATGAAAAATCGGCGATGCCAAATGTACTACCGGTACGCGCCATAAACTGGGCTGGCAGGCTTATAAAGGATGATGGTACAAGCGAATCTATAGACCTTACTCCAAAAAGTATTTCTAAAGAAGTGGTAAGCGTATCAGTAAAATTAGACAATGCGGGCAAGTGCACCGGTAAATTACGCAACCAGTATTTTGATCATAACGCCTATATTTTCAGGGAGAATTATTTGGGACTGAGTAAAGAAAGTTACCTTGAAAAACTGGAAGGCAGGCATAAAGGGCTTGAAGTAGGAGAATATAAGGTTGCTAACGAAAAAGATCTTACAAAACCTGTGGCAGAAGAGTACGACTTTGCTTACAGTAATGCATCTGAGATAATAGGTGATAAAATATATGTAAACCCTATGTTCTTTTTTACTACTACAGAAAATCCATTTAAGCAGGAAAAACGCGAGTACCCTGTAGATTTTGTATTTCCGCATGAAGATAAATACATGATAAGCATTGCTCTTCCTGAAGGTTTTGTAGTTGAATCGCTGCCAGCACCTATTGCTGTAACGATGGAAGAAGGTGTAGGTAACTTTAAGTATACTTTGCAACAGCAGGGAAATAATATACAGCTTATGATTATTGACAACATAAGCTATGGTGTAGTACCGGCTGACTATTATGAAACACTAAAAGGCTATTTCCAGAAAATTATAGATAAGCAAAACGAAAAGATAGTGCTTAAAAAAGCCTAGCTAATTGATATATTTAGAAAACCCTGCCCGTGATAAGGCAGGGTTTTTCTGTAACTAAAAATAGCGTAACTACTTTTTCTTTTTTGGCAGGTTGAAGTTATATTGTATGCCTATACGCAGGCTAAAACTTATGGGTTTTGCAGCGGTAAAGGTATTGACATAATATTTTACAAAGGGTTCTGCATTTATTTGTAATGATGGTGATAGTTTATAATAAAGCCCTGCACCAAGCCCTGCGCTAAAGCTAGTTGCACTTGTGTTTTTAAGGCTTCCCAAAAATACACCATTCAAATTGTCATGTGCCATTAATTCGTTTTTAGAGATATGTATAATGCTTAGGCCGGCAATGACTTTTATACCCCATTGTTCTCCTGTTAAACGATATGCTACTTCCACGGGAATTTCTGTAAACTGCGTTTTTTGTGTTATTGTAAAAGGTTGTGCGTCAAAGCGTGTTGCAAGTGTTTCATTACTTACTCCGTTGTCATATTCGATACCTGTATAAGGAGGTATAATGCTACCTGTTGTATCGCTCGCAACTCCCGATGTTTCCTGTTCGGTGCGGGTTATGGCTATACCAGCGCGTATTTCAAAGCGATCTGAAACTTTATAGCCCAGGAATGCTCCGTAATTAAAGGTAACCTTACTGCTGGTTTTGTTGCCGTTAAGCTTTGGGTCAAGTAATGATTTACCCGATGGGTATCTAAAAGCAGTTGGCGCAGCATAAGCGTACGCATAAAACTGCTTATAACCATCATTAGTGTTATTATCGTTCTTTTTCTCGTCAGTAAGATTTTTGTCTGTTTTTTTAAGGCTGTCATTTACTTTTGCAATAGCGAGGCTGTCAATCACAGCCGGCTCAGTTTTTTCGCTGCTTGTGGTTGCTGTTGCATTCTCCTTTACAATAGTCAGTTCCTCATTATTGGTACTAATTTCGGTTGTGGATGCTTGTTTTGAAACATTTTTGTTAATTGCATCTGCCGATGCGTTGCTTTCAGAAGCCGTACTCACATTCTTTTTAATATAAGAACCTGCTACACTTTGCTGATGGTTAGTGCTACTTTTACTGTTTCTTTTGCTATGTTTTTGTTTGCTTACGCCTTGGATATTATTATCATTACGTGTGCGGGAACTATCATTACGGCCTGCTTTTGCAAGGGCATTATTTACTTTTTTTCCTGATTTATTCTCTTTCAATGTTTTTCCAGATCCGGCAGTATTTATCTCTCCCGTAGTATCATCTTTATTTGTGCCGATAGCATCTTTACCGGCAAGAGCACTACTGTCATTGCGTTTATTCGCAGAATTTATGCTTTTCTGTTTTCGTGCAGTAGTTTCATCAGGATTAATAATTCCATTTGTTTCATTCTCAGTATTGTTTGTTCCGCCGTTTTCATTTTCAGATGCTGAGTTTCCTGTTTCTTGTGATTTATCATCTCCTAAATGCACGATGCTAGTGTTAACCGACTCATCGTTTTTGTCATTGCCAGCGTTAGTGTTTTCTACATTCTGCTCCCGTACATTTAGTGGGTTATCCGGGTAAGGTATTAGCCCGAAAACGTAACCTAAAGTAATAAATACAGCAAGTACTCCAACAACAGTTACAACGCTTAACCATAAAGGGAAATGCCTTGGTTGCTTCCGACTGTCGAGGTCGGTTCTTATACTTTCCCAAACGGCAGGAGCCGGCTGACTTTGCAAACCGTCAAGTTTGCTGCGTACGGCCTGGCCTATGTCTTTCTTATTTTCCATTGCTTACGTTATAGTTTGGGAACGAGTGTTTTACAGTAAGTTGCTGTTTTAATATTGCCTTGGCGCGGTGCAGGTTGCTCTTGCTCGTGCTTTCGCTAATGCCCAGCAGTTGTGCTATTTCCCTATGCGGATAATCATCGAGTTCATACAGGCTAAAAACAAGTCTGTACTGGTCAGGCAGTTGCTGTACAAGCTTTAGTATATATTCTGCCGGTACATTCATTTCCTCATCGGTAACAAGGGTATCATCGGGCAGGTCATCTTTAACGGGGAGCAGTTGTATGGTTTTTTTATAGCTGTCTATGGATTTATTAATGGTAATGCGTTTCATCCATCCTTCAAAAGAACCATTGTTTTTGTACTTGCTAATGCTTGTAAAGATCTCTATAAAAGCATTGTGCAGATTATCTTCGGCCTCAGCTTCATTACGGCAATATTTAAGGCACAGGGCAAAGAGCACATTGCGGTAGCCCAGATAGAGCGCCTCCTGTGCCTTTGCACTGTTTTTTATACAGCCTGCTATTATCTTTTCAATGGTCAAGTGTGGTAGTTTGTATAGGTGCTTAAATTTACTAAATATTTGTACTATGCACAGCGCTTTTTAAAAGTATCGTACCGCCCTTATTTTTACATTGGCCTGTGCCTTTGGTATATCTGCCGGCTGTCCTGTAGCAAAATCTATTACTGTAGCTGTAGCAGCATCTGCTTCGGTAGCCGTCCAGTACGGTGCAGCAGCCATATTACCCTGGTTGTTTGCCGTAAGGTTTTGGTACACTAAAAGCAATTCGTCTTTAGAAGGAAGGAACCACTGCTGGTAGCTGTTGTTTACCCACAATGATGCCGCTGCAGCCACAGTACCATCTGCCGTTGTACTGCACGATGCCGGATTGGTGTAATAATCAGGCAGGGTATTAAAGAAGGCTTTTATAAGTCCGCTATTGGTAAGTCCGCGCCCTATAGCTGCATTTTGAGTACCGGGAATGCTTACGGCATCACAGCCCCATTGTGCAAGGGTATCAATATCTGTGGTAGCTACCTCCATATAGCGCCATCCTTCAGAATATGTGCCCTTATCATAAAATACAGTACCCCCGGCAGGACCCTGCTGACCAATATTATAAGTTTGGCTCACCTCACATTGCAGGGTTAAAAAACGCATTCCACTTTCATCTTCAAGGCTGATATTATCCGGATTTAGTGTAACAGGGTAGCTGTGGTTCCAGTATTGGGCAACTTCGCTTGTACCTTCGAGGTTAATGTTTAACTGAAGCTGAGTGCCTGTAAACAGATATACCCATGTACCGGTGTAACTCTCGCCATTGTAATGAAAGGTTATGGTACCATCAGGATTTGGAGAAAAATATCCACCTACATATTTCGCATTGAGTCCCTGCCAATTGGTAGAGGCAACCTGCCATACACAGTTACGTGTCGACGGGCAAAAAAGGCTTCCTGCCCATGCTATATATTCTTCCTGTTGGCAGGATAACAACGAAGCCATTAATTCGTCATTATTATTTATAGTTGTACTGTCTCCGTTACCTGAAAGTACAGCTATAGGATAACTAATGCTCAACGACTGCCCAGCGTCGAGGTTTTGTATCAGGCTGGTAAAAGAAGCATCATCTGCAACGGTTTGCACAGACAGCGGTTGTAGCGCTGTATTGTAAACTTGTAAAGTAACGGGGTAAGAAAAGTTTACACAATCAATACTTATGCTATCAGTAGCGGTATTTACTGTGCGCTCTATGAGGCTGTACAACTGGTCTTGTCTGTCTATGCTGTTTTGTACATGCGCGTTGTTGATAAGGTTATCATCTGCATCGTTGCAACTGTATACCAAAAGCCCTGTAAGGGCAATTGCTAAATAGAGAATCTTTTTCATGGCGATCTATTTGTTGATTTATACCTTATAGTCTGCCATAAATTAAAAAGGTTGCGCCAGATTCAAAAAAAAATTAAAAACCCATCTCGTTTTCGTTTTGCATCCGTTGGCGGTAAAGGGCTATTTTTTGGGCCGCGCGGTTAAAAAATATCTTGCGGTCGCGGGTGCCACTGCTGTTTAGTGTCATGGAGTTTTTTACCTGCTGCTTAAAAAATGAAAGTGCATTAGCACAGGTAGCATCGTCATTGGTTATAAAATAGCCCAGCATGGTGTAGGGAACAAATAGTGCCTGTTGCTTTTCGGCAGTAATAAGAACGTTGTTGTTAAGGATAAGGAGTTCATTATAATATAAGTGATATGAACCTGTGCCATTACAACAACGGTCTTCGGCTGTGTGCAATATGGCATCAAGGTCATTGAGCAATAGCATTGCATTTTGCAGGCTGAGCAAACCGGCTTTAAAATAGTAGTGTACCTGTTGCAGGCTGCTGTTAATGGTAGTGTCGTTCCATATTTCATGCACCTCAAGGGCATGATATACATTATGCAAAGCCTCGCCATACTCTGCCAGCGAACGGGTAACCGTAAATTGCTCGAATGCTTCCTGTTGTTGCGATCCGGATAAAAGATTTAGCCATACATACAATTTAAACTTGCTTATAAGCGTGCCGCCTACGGTATAAAATAAGGGTAGGTCTTTAGCAGAGTAATACATCTTAGCACCTTCCATAGCTGCAAAACCACTAATGTTTTTGGCAGATTGTTTCAGGTAGGTTTCCATGTCTTCGAGCGAACGTATCTCGGCAGTCTTTTCTACAATAACTTTTCCGCTGGCGGTAAACAGCCTATCCATGCTTAGCCCGTAATGGTTGCAAAGTATAATGGCTTCCTCCATAGAAAACTTACTTTTTTGAGAGATACGCCTGTGGGCTGCGTCATAACTGATATTAAGGATACCGGCTATTTCGTCAATAAGCGATGTACCCGATAGCTGCTGCCGTATGGCTTTTAGTAATTTATCGTGGCTTTCCATATATAAGTTGATTTTGCGATTATCACAAATGTATTGTTTTTATTAATTCATAAACGCAATTTAAGTTGCTGTAATCACAATAGCTTTGGGTAAGAAATCATCTCATACCATGAAACTAAAAACCTTACTTATGATTGCATCCTTACTCATTGTGCTTACTGCGCGGTCGCAGGACGTACAGAAACGTAAAACGCGGTTTCCCGTAGGATTATACACTACAGAGAACAGTAATATCTACGGGCTATCGGTAGGTATTGGGTCTGATATCCGCGAAGCTAAATATAGTGTTAGCGTCGTACGATCTAACGGGCTGCGCATAGAACCCATATCACAATCATTGTTGTTTTTTACGCTTATCTTTCCAATAGATATGGTAAACTACCCTTCAGAAGAAGCAGATTATGCAACTTTTGACAAAAAAATGCCTAATGAAATAATAAACGGCATCAACCTTAGTTGTGGTACCAACGCCTTTGCTAATGTTAATGGCATTACGCTATCTGCCATTACGCAGTCGCTAAAAAATACAAACGGTATTGCAATAGCGGGGTTAGGTACCTGTGCCAACAGAAGTAACGGTGTACAGATATCTTTCTTTAATACATCGGCACTGTATAGTAATGGCCTTATGTTGGGCGGTTTTCAGACTAATGTGTATAAGGGTAGGGGAGTAAACCTTGCTTTTTGGTATAACGAATATAAATATTATGACGGCCTTATGATAAGCGTTTGCAATGGTGTGATGACCAAGCCTGAAGCATTCAGCGGATTGCAGATAGGCATTGTAAACCGGACTAAAAAACTTAGGGGAATACAAATAGGACTTTGGAATGTTAATGAAAAACGCTCATTGCCATTCATAAACTGGAATTTTAGTAATAAGCCACCAAAATCGCCCAAGACGGAAAGCGAAAGAACTAAATGGATTAACCAGTCTAATATAAACAAACCTTCAACCAACAATTAAACACGATGAAACATATTCCTTACCTTCTTATTGGCTTTCGCCTGCTGTTAGGGCCAGTAATGATAGCCATAACGTATAACTATGGCAGCACGGCCCGAATTTTTTTAATGGTATTGCTACTGCTGGGGATACTATCTGATATTTTTGATGGTATTATAGCACGTGCCCAAAATGTGTCTACCGCTACCATGCGTCGCATAGACAGCCAGGTAGATGTAGTATTTTGGCTATGTTCAGGGTGGTGTGCATGGCTGCTGAGTCCAGAGGTCATCACCGCTAATAAATATGCCATTACCACTATATTTGTAATGGAAGGGCTTACCTATGTTTTTAGTATCCTGAAATTTGGTAAAGAAACCTGTACGCACGCCATATTAAGTAAACTCTGGGGTATAACCTTGTTCATAGCGCTAAGCTCTGTAATTGGCTTTAATTATGGAGGTATCCCTTTAATGCTGGCAATTATCTTTGGCGTTATTTCGCATATCGATGTGTACCTTATTATACTTTTCTTACCCCGATGGACGCATGATGTAGCCAGCGCCTGGCATGCCTGGCAAATAAGGCAGGGTAGGGATATTAAGCGCAATAAACTGTTTAATGGGTAGACTTAAATTTAGCTTTTGGGATATTTTGATGGGTTAAGATGCGTATTAAATACAGCATATATCAAAACGGTCTCTTCAAGTTCATCTATGGTATAAAGAAGCAGGTATGGGAATTTTTTGAGAGGAAATCCAACTACATTTTTATACTTAATTTTATAATGCGGATTATGGCTGATAATATTGTAGGCAGTATCAATTTCCTTATCCAGATTTTTTAATGCCTGTAAGCTTTTAGAGGCATAATATTCAAAAGCATCTTCAATGTCTGATGTAGCTTTAAGCGATAATATAACTTTATAAGCCATACTTTTCCCTTAAACGTTTTTGCATTTCCTCAACAGGTATAAAGTCTGATATATTTTCGGTAGCTAAACGTTCATCAAGTATGGCTTTTGCGCTTTCAGATAATTCATAATCATTTTCTGCTTCAGCAATATCAGAGTGGCGTGCCTTAATTTCATTCCATTCTTCTATTGGGATGACTACTGCTGTAGTATTGCCTTCGTTGTCTGATATATATTGAAGTTTCATAGCTCAAAAGTATTTACCCAAATATAATAAATATATGTTTTCAATTTATTCAAATCAATTCTTAACGGGTATTGGTACTCAATATCTTTTTATCAATATAAAAAGTGCCGAACGGAATTACACAAGCCAATAATACTTTCCAGGTAGTTTCTTTAAATTTCCAGCCTTCAGAGATGCCAACACTAAGGGTGTTTACTATAAAGAGTAGGAAAAGTGAGCCATGTATGGGCCCGAGAGATTTTACCATAGTGGCATCGTTTAAAATGTATTTAAGCGGCATGGCAATAAAAAACAATGCCAGTAGCGATATTCCTTCTAAAAAGCCAATGATGCGAAGACGGCCAATATTTGTTGTAAATAGTTTTTTCATGATTAAAAGCGTATTAATGGGCGGTGGGCAAGAGGGGAGAAAGGCCACGGAATAGCTATAAATATTACTATGGCAGCAATGCTGAAATATGTCAGCATGGTTTTAAACTTTTCACTATCTGTAGTTTTTCGTTTTGCCTTTGCAGAACCAATGGTTAGTATTACTATTGAGGCTAACATAAGCAGGATGTGAATGAGTCCAAAGAAAACAGGTTCTCCCTGCATATCTCCTACACCTGAATTAAAGTATTTTACCATTGGGCTTTGAGAATACAGCACTATGCCTATGAGTAATTGTGTATGGGCAATGGTAGCCGTCCAGTGACGCAGGGCATTATCTGTTTTTGTAAAAGAAAGCAGCTTGCGGTAACCCTGCCATGCCCTATAAATACTGTAAGCCAAGCTTAATACCACAGCCCAACGTAAAAAAGAATGGACAATTAAAAGCGATTGATACATAATAAAATTCGTTATTGATTTGATGATGGGTCAAAGATAAATCAAAAACATACTAATTAGTATGTTTTTGATGAAAAAAATATTAAAGCGTGTTGAGGTGTATTTTAAACTGCTCTAAAAAAGGCGTATAGCAAGAGCTTCCATAAATTTTACCAAGGTTACGAATGCCACCATAGCCGCTCATAATGTAAAGTGCTGCATTTTCGGGGTTGGTTTCCGGTTTTATGAGGCCTATTGCTTTACCTTTTTCAATGCAACTTATAATGGCCTTTTTCCAATTATCGCTTAGGTGCAGGAGTGCTTTAGCAAAAGCAGCATCCTGTCCGGCCATTTCTTCAATAAGATTAATAGCAGGGCAGCCATATTTTACCACAAAAAAAGTATTTTCCAGCAGTAAGCCATGCATCATTTTATAAAGTTCGGCAGCAGGGTCTTCGGCGGCGGCAAGAGGTTGGGTAAGTGCTTCGATCATGCCGGGGTACATTACCTCGTTAATCATAGCCAGGCCCATTTCGTCCTTATTTTTAAAATGGTAAAAAAAAGCGCCTTTAGTTACCTGGGTGGTAGCAATAATCTCATCTACGCTGGTATTACGGTATCCGTTTTGGTACACCAGGGTAAAAGCTTTTTGTAGAATGTTAAGGCGGGTAGCGGCAGCTTTAGATGACATAAACTCTTTTTACAAAGATAAGGATATCATCGGATTTTACATGTCTGAGGTTTTGCACGCCGATATAAAATGAATAGGCTATAATTTCTTAATGTCTGCTTCGAGTGCTTTAAGATCAGACGGTGCTGCGGCATACTTTACTGCCATTTCGCCTTTATCGTTCACTAAAAAGTACCACGGCAAAGCCAACCCACCACTATCGCTGAATGTATTTGATAAGTTTTTATACAAAGTTTTGTTTACACGAATATGGTAACCTATAAGTCCATAATGGCCAATCATTTTTTTCCATCCTTCATTGCGAGATTCGTCATCAACTGAAATGTATAATACGGCTATGTCATTTTTAGCCAGTAATTTATAAAGATCATCTTTGTATTTAAATTCTTCACGGCATGAATGGCACCAGGTAGCCCAAACATCTACGTATAATTTTTTGCCGGATGTTTTTTTAAACATCTCCTCTAACGAATTTATTTTTTCATAACCATTTACGTAAGAAGCACCGTTTGGTAATGCCTCATTTCTTGCGAAAAAAGAAATAAGGGGTTGCATTTCAGGCTCAAGATATTTAGTGTAAGTGCTTTTTGGATAATATTTCTTAAACTCATAATAATCATCAAGGGCATATTTTTCTAAGCGTCCTTCATTTACATTATAATGTTGTACAAGGGCAAGATAGTACTCTGCTTTTTGCGCGGGAATATAAAGCAGGCGCCTATTTCTTCTTTGTTCTGTGGTTTCTGTATCGTTTACTGCAATTTTTTTACCGTCAAATCCTGCTGCCTGGTATGTGTTGAAAAATTCATACTGTATAAGAAACCAATAGCTAAACGGAAGTTTTTTGATAAAAGCTTTATCTGCCGGGTTTTTATCGAACAATTCTTTCCATAGAGTGTTGAACGTTTCGGGTACAGATGAAGTAATGTCATATTGTGCATTGACGTATTTTGAATAAAGAGCTATGCCCATTGAAGTAGCATAAAAATATTCACGTTCCCGTACTAATGTTTCAAAGTCGCTTTCTGACAAGTTTTTGGGCTTAGCCGCTTTCAGTTCAACTATATCAGCTTTCAATTTGGTATCAAAAAAAGCTTTCAATGCTTCAGGAGATTCAATTTTCGAGCCATTATTTCCTATTTCATGTATCAAATCTACTCTGTAGCCAGGTACAAGTCCGTCATATAATTTTGTGAAAGCTGTATCTGAACCATCTATTTCATGGGTTAACTTTCCTTCGTTTTAGTTATGGTAATATTATACACGCCTCCCGGTACAACCACAAGGTTGCCTGCATTAAAGTAGTTATAGTGTATATCAATAAAAGTTATCTCATTTATATCGGTTTTTATCTCGAAATTACCCAGCTTGTCAACTTTTGCAGAATAATAAATGTCAAACCCCGAAGCACCGTTTACAGGTGCAGTATAACGTAGTACTTCCGGTAATTTGCCCTTTATCTTTCCTTTAATGATGGTAATTTTGGCTGTTGCGCTAAGTGCTGAAAGAAACAACAGTAAGAACTTGAGTTTTGTTTTCATAGATTGGTTGGCAGTAAAGATTGTGATTTTATAAATATAATCAAAAAACAACTTGCCTTAAACTAAAAAAACCTGCCACTTTTCAGCAGCAGGTTTTTCCTGGAATTAACCTTATATAATTAAGATTCTTGTGAGTCCTGATTATCTTCTTTAGGAGCATCATTTCTGCGCTCTTCCCTAGGGCCACGATCGCGAGAGTTTCTGTCATCACGTCCTGGTCCGCGGTTGTCGCGTCCACGATCATCACGTCCACGGTTGTCGCGTCCACGGTCATCACGAGGGCGGTCTTCCCTTGGAGGGCGCTCTTTATAACCTTCAGGTTTTGGCATCAGCGCTTTGCGAGATACTTTTTCCTTACGTGTTTTAGGGTCAATGCCTATGTATTTTACGTCAAATACATCGCCCATGTTCACTACATCGGTTACATTTTCAGTACGTGCCCAGTCAAGTTCGCTTACGTGAAGCAGTACTTCGTTACCCGGTGCGTCAAGATATTCTACAACTGCACCAAAGTCAAGCAGTTTTATAACTTTTACAGAATAGCTTTCGCCTATCTGTGGCTTGAATATGATAGAGTCAATTTTCTTAAGTACCATATCAATACCTTCTGGGCTTGTACCAAGGATCTCAACTTCACCCTGCTCATCTACCTCGTTGATAACGATAGTAGTACCAGATAGTTTTTGAAGCTCCTGGATAACTTTTCCACCCGGGCCAATAAGGGCTCCGATGAATGCACCCGGAATAGTAACTTTAATGATTTTTGGAGAGTGGCGTTTAACCTCAGGCCTTGGCGTATCGATAACTTCGATTAGTTTACCAAGGATATGAAGGCGGCCATCGCGAGCCTGCTCAAGGGCTTTCTCCATGATCTCATATTTAAGGCCTTTAATTTTAATGTCCATCTGGCAGGCAGTAATACCATCAGCCGTTCCGGTTACTTTAAAGTCCATGTCGCCAAGGTGGTCTTCATCTCCAAGGATATCAGAAAGTACAGCCCAACGGCCGGTTTCTTCATCAGAGATAAGGCCCATTGCAATACCAGATACCGGTTTGATCATTTGTATACCGGCATCCATTAGTGCAAGTGTACCCGCACATACGGTAGCCATAGAAGATGAACCGTTAGATTCAAGTACTTCAGATACTACACGCACAGTATAAGGGTTTTCTGCAGGGATCATGTTTTTAAGGGCACGTTGCGCAAGGTTACCGTGTCCTACTTCGCGCCTTGATGTACCACGTAGCGGTTTAGCTTCGCCGGTAGAGAAAGGAGGGAAGTTATAGTGCAGGTAGAATTTCTCTTCACCCTGCTCTGTAGGCCTGTCTATAATGTTAGCCTCACGGGATGTACCAAGGGTTACTGTAGCTAATGCCTGAGTTTCTCCCCTTGTAAACAAAGCCGAGCCGTGTGTAGAAGGAAGGTAATCTACCTCACACCAGATAGGGCGTATCTCGTTAGTTTTACGGCCATCAAGACGGCTGCCTTTATCAAGGATAACGTTACGAACAGCTTCTTTATTTACTTTAGAAAGGTACTTGCTTACAAGGTCGCCGTTTTCAAGCAGCTCTTCATCGCTAAAAAGTGCTTTAACTTCTTCCTTAACAGCAGCAAATTTCTCAGTACGCTCGTGTTTTGCAGAGCCTTCGCTCGCTATTGCAAAATACTTATCATAAGCAAGTTCTTTTACTTTTGCAAGTATAGTTTCGTCCTTACGCTCTTCTTCATAAGTACGAACCTCTTTTTTACCTACAGCAGCCTGAAGCCTTTCCTGAGCCTGAATCTGTACTTTAATGGCTTCGTGTGCAAATTTAATTGCAGAGATCATTTCAAGTTCAGATATCTCTTTCATTTCGCCTTCAACCATAGCAATAGAGTCCATAGAAGCGCCTATCATCATATCGATGTCAGACAGGTCCAGCTGGGCTTTGCTTGGGTTGATGATGAATTGTCCATCTATCCTTGCTACACGTACTTCAGAAATAAGTGTTTCAAAAGGAATGTCAGAAATAGAAAGTGCAGCAGATGCAGCAAGTCCGGCAAGTGCATCCGGCATTACTTCGTCATCATGGCTCATAAGCTGTATCATTACCTGCGTTTCTGCATGGTAATCTTTAGGGAAAAGCGGGCGTAGTACACGGTCTACTAACCTCATGGTTAGTACTTCACCGTCGCTTGGCCTTGCTTCACGCTTAAAAAAGCCACCAGGAAAACGTCCTGCGGCAGCAAATTTTTCGCGGTAATCTAATGTTAGGGGCAAAAAGTCGATGCCCGGGCTTGCACTGCGTGCAGATACCACTGTAGCAAGCAACATGGCATTGCCCATTTGTACCACTACGGCGCCATCTGCCTGTTTGGCCAGCTTACCGGTTTCTATGGTAATGGTGCGTCCATCTCCTAAGTCGATGGTCTCTTTAATAACGTTTGGAATCATACGTTTTTAATTCTTTGATTAAACAATGGGTGTTTGTTGTGTTGTTGTTGTGTGCGTAGTTGTTTAGTACCCAATGAAAAACCAAAACTTTTATGCAATTTATATAAAAACAAAAAGAGGCGCGCGGGCACCTCTTCTCATCTTGATTATTTCCTGATGTTTAGTTCTTTGATAATCTCACGATATCTGTTGATCTCAGTTTTCTTAAGGTAATCAAGAAGACTTCTTCTTTTACCTACCAGTTTTACAAGAGAACGCTCAGTGTTAAAATCGTGACGATTTTTCTTAAGGTGCTCAGTAAGGTGGTTAATCCTGAAAGTGAACAGGGCGATTTGGCCTTCAGACGTACCTGTATCGGTTGCTGATTTACCGTGCTTTGCGAAAATTTCCGCTTTTACTTCTTTAGTTAAGTACATGCTAATATTATTAAAATGATTATTATGTAGTCAGGTTTCCCTGATTTGGGTGCAAAGGTAAACAAATTTTCTATTTCTGCAAGTGGCAAAGTTTCAAAGTTGCAGAGTTTTAAAGTTTTTAATAATAAGTGAGTTACACTGTATTTATAGAAGCGGCTTACGCTTAAAATCTATTCAATATTGAAGTTGTTAGTTCTCAACTTTGATACTTTGTAACTCTGTAGCTTTGCGACTTCTTAAAACAGTTTCGCCACCTCTTCGTTTACAAACTCTAAAAAGCGCTCATCAAGTTCTGTAAACGCATCAAGAACTTCAGAGTCGATGTCTATCTGGCCTATGTTTTCGCCGTTTACAAAAAGGGGTACTACAATTTCAGATTTTACGGTTAGGCTGCAGGCAATGTAGTTGTCTTGCGCAGCAACGTCTGGCACAACAAAGTTTTTATTGCTTACCGCTACCTGGCCGCAAATACCCTTGCCAAACGGAATAACGGTATGGTCTGTAGGTTCGCCTACATATGGCCCCAATATAAGTTCTTCTTTATCGCCGTTGCGAAAATAAAAGCCTACCCAGTCGTAGTAGTCAATGTTTTCTTCTAACAGGCGGCAAATTTGTAGTAATTTTTCATCACGTAGCTTTTCTTCGTGGTGTAATATGTCGATAACCTTAGGTTTTAATTCTTCGAATGTCATAACGTTAAATCAAATTTTAACGCAAAAGTAGTTAGTAAAAATCTTGTAATTTGTATATTTTTGTTAAAAAATAAAGCTATGGGTATACTGTCTGCCAATAAGGCCTTCTTTATGTTTTTGGGTAAATTTGTTGCCAGTTACCTTATACTTACCGGGCTTTATATGTGGTATCTTTCTCCATATGATACAGATGTAAGCGTTACAGATCCTGTTACACATATGGTAGCAGGCCAGGCAAGGGATGTGGTACACATCTTTGGGCAGGAATCGCATATAGAACAGCATCCAAGAGAAGCGTCAGATAAGTTTTATGTAAACGGGCAATCTGTTTCCCGTATTGTTGAGGGGTGTAACGCCGTTAGTGTCATGATACTTTTTACTGCTTTTATTGTAGCGTTTTCTACCTCTTTTAAAAAGACATCTTTATACATCATTGCAGGTGTAGCCATAATTTATGTGCTTAACATACTCAGGATAGCCCTTATTACCACCGCTGCATACTTCTACCCGCAGTACAGTGTTTTTATACACGATGTTTTTTTTCCTTTATTTATTTATGGGGTAGTGTTTTTATTGTGGGTAGTATGGGTTACTAAATTTTATAAAAATGAAAAACAAGCTAAAGCTTAAACCGGCAGATTGGCTGGGCATTACCGTGCTCCTTATCCTTATAATATGTGTTCGCTTGTTTGAAAGCCGCTTGTTTTATGACCCTTTCCTGCAATTTTTTAAAACACAACTAACTAAAGATTTTCCGGGATATGATTTAGGCAGGTTGTTTTTAAATTATGTATTTCGTTATCTCTTAAATACAGTTTTCTCTTTGGGTATATTGTGGCTTTTGTTTAAAGACAGGGATGTCATAAAACTTACATCAATACTATATATCGCAGTTTTTGTGGTATTAGGAACATTACTTTTTATAGTGCTAAGTACATCTGAACCATCGCAAACCCTTATTTTTTACCTTCGCAGGTTTTTAATACAGCCTTTATTGTTATTACTGTTTGTGCCTGCATTTTACTATCAGAGGTATATGAAGTAATTCCTGACTTAAAAAGGCTGTTGTAAAAATAATTGTATAATTTTGCACTAATGAAACTTAAAAGGTACATAAGTATAATTTTAACGGCGCTTATACTATTCAGTAGTATTGGCCTGTCGTTTAGTGTGCATTATTGTCATGGTAGTGTTTCGGGTATTGCCCTTTCTTATAAAACAGATCATTGCGGTGCTGTTAAGGTAAAAGAAGTTAAGTCGTGCTGCGCGAAAGCGAAAGCTGCATCGCAAAAAAAATGCTGTAAAAACCATATTGTAAAGCTGCAGGACAATACCGATAAAACATTGGTAAAGTCGTTACAGCTCGATCTGGCTGTGTTTTATATGCCTGTGGCTTATGGAAACCCATTACAACTTTTAAGCCTACCTGTAGTAAGGCTAAAAAAAGAGAATCCGTCTTTTTATGCAGAGGGTAATGCGCCACCGCTCTACAAATTATACTGTCAATACATCCTCTACGCCTAATTTTAATATTTCTGATCCTGGTTTACCCTGCTTTGGGGTAATCATACTATCATTAATGTTAAAATTTTTTTATGCGTAAAATACTCTTAATTTTATTGCTGTTGCCTGCATTTTTTGCACAGGCGCAGGATACTATAAGCGGTAAAGTGCTGGACGAAAAAAGTCAGCCATTACCGGGAGCCAATGTACTTTGGCTCGATACTACAATTGCAACATCTACAAATGCAGATGGTACATTTACGATACCATATTCTCCTCAAAACATGATGTTGGTAATAAGCTACCTTGGCTATGTTACCGATACTATTCATGTTCATACACCGCAGTATATATCGCACCAGCTAAAAGCTGATAAAGCAAATGAGCTTACCGGCGTTACGGTAGATAAAACCCTTTCCAGCCTTAGGCGTAGCCAGGTTAGCGCTACGAATATGAGTACAATGGGCAGTAAAGAACTGCTAAAAGCGGCGTGCTGCAACATAGCCGAGAGCTTTGAAACCAATCCTTCTATCGATGTGAATTTTAGTGATGCGCTTACCGGTACCCGTCAGATAAAAATGCTGGGGCTTACCAGTCCGTACCTGCTTATTGCCGAAGAAAATATACCATCTGTGCGGGGCGCAAGCCAGGCTTATGGCCTAACATTTGTTCCGGGTACCTGGGTAGAAAGCATCCAGGTAACTAAGGGTGCAGGGCCTGTTATAAACGGTTATGAAAGCGTTTCCGGCCAGATAAATTATGAACTGATAAAGCCTGTAAATGGCGATCCGTTTTTTTTGAATGCTTATGCCGGTATGGGCGGACGTTATGAACTGAATACCCATTTTACAAAAAAGGTTTCTGATAAATGGAGTACATCATTATTTGTGCATGGCAATATCCGTGTGGGTAAGTATGACATGAACGACGATGGTTTTCTGGACAATCCGCTGGCTAAGCAAATAAACGTAATGAACCGCTGGCAGTATATAGATGCCGAGAAAGGCTGGGTAAGCTTTATTAACCTGCGCTATATGCACGACGAAAAACAGGCAGGGCAGGTAGACTTTGATCCGGATAGGGATAAGTTTACTACAAACTACTGGGGCAGTGAGATAAATACTGATAAGGTAGATGCATCTGCCAAGCTGGGTTATGTATGGCCGGATATGCCGTACCAGAGCATAGGGTTACAAACATCGTTTAACTATCATAACCAGGAATCTTATTTTGGGTTCAATCAATATGATATTGCGCAAAAAAGTGGCTATGCAAACCTTATATTCAGTTCGATTATAGATAATACCATGAACAAATTCTCGGTAGGGGCAAATGCAACTTATGATAATTACAATGAGTTTGCTTACATCTACACCGGTAATAATGGGCGTGATTATGACAGGATAGACAATTCTGCCGGGGTGTTTGCCGAATATACTTACGATAATGCCGATAACTTTAGCCTGGTGCTGGGTGGCCGCTTTGACTACCATAACCGCCTGGGGGCTTTTGCTACACCACGTGTGCACATGCGTTACAACCCATGGGAGAAAGGTACGCTAAGAATCTCTGCCGGAAGAGGCAAGAGAGCGGCTAACATTTTTGCCGAGAACCAGCAGTACTTTGGTTCGTCGAGGGCGTTTAATATCACGCCTGAAGGAGGGAAGCTTTATGGGCTTAATCCTGAAATTGCATGGAACTACGGCCTTAGCTTCTCGCAAAACTTTACCGTATTTGGAAAAACGGCAGAATTAGGCGTAGACTTTTACCGTACCGATTTTCAAAACCAGGTAGTGGTAGATGTATTTAGTTCGCCGCAGGCGGTAAGCTTTTATAACCTTGATGGCAAGAGCTATGCAAACAGCCTGCAGGTAGATCTTAATTATGAAATTACGCGCCATTTTAATATCCGTACGGCATATAAGTATTATGATATTAAAACCGATTATACATCTGGCACATATCAAAAGCCGCTACAGGCAAAGCACCGCTTTTTTGCGAATGTTTCTTATGAAACACACGTACACGAAGGTGGTAAGCAATGGAAGTTTGATTTTACCTATAACTGGCTGGGTAAACAATTACTGCCCAATACAGCAACTAACCCTGCCGAATACCAGATGGGTGACTACTCACCGGCATTTGCTACCATGAATGCGCAGGTAACGCATAGTTTTAGCAGTGTTTTTGAAATGTATGTGGGTGGAGAGAACATAGGTAATTACAGGCAAAAGAATGCCATTGTAGCAGCTAATGACCCTTTTGGTGCATATTTTGATACATCACTGGTATATGGTCCCGTGTTTGGGCAAATGTATTATGCCGGGTTGCGTTTTAAAATAAAATAAATAAATTAGCGAAACGCCACAAGGCCTTACAGTATCATAAGTTATAGGAACAAAAAAATGTCGTGTTTTGCATAGTAGAGATTTCTCCTTCGTCGAAATGGGGAAGCGTTGTGTTCCATTTCGACCGTAGCGCAGCGAAGTGGAGAAATCTCAGAGTTGCTGTGACAATAAATTATTCCTATTATTTATCTTGAGGTATTTTGGTTCGTAATAAAAATTTTGTAGAACAATAAGAAAAAAAAAATGAAAAAAATAGTTTTAGTACTGCTTATCATGCTTGCGGGTTTTACGATGCAGGCACAGGATAAAAAAAATAAAAATGCTAAACAGGATATTGAAGTTAAAGGTAACTGCGACCAGTGTAAAAAGCGTATAGAAAAAGCTGCATATGGTGTAAAAGGCGTAAAATCTGCACAGTGGGATGCCGATGACCAAAAGCTGCATGTAATTGTTGATGAGGCAAAATGCAATGCCGATGATGTTAGAAAAGCAGTTGCAAAGGCCGGACATGATACTGATAAGGTTAAAGCAACAGAAGAGGACTACAACAACCTGCACCACTGCTGCCAGTACGATCGCGGATAAAAATCGATATAGTTGCCCCTGAAAAATCAGGGGCAATTTTTTTGAAAAAAAGTGACTATGGAATGAATTTTGTAAACTAAAATTCATCTAACTTTGTATTACTTTAATAAAACAAATGAACACAATAAGAAAAATAGTAGACAGCAACAAAGGTTTTGTAACCTTTGGCCTGGTACTGTTTTTTCTTTTTACAGGAGTTGTAAAGGGCTTCTCTCTAACACTCCCGGTTCATAAGGTAAAAGCGATTAAAGAAACTTCAAAGCAGTTTATAGCTGCCGAAGATGATAAAGAAGCATCATACAGTGCAACTCAGCAATTGTTGGATGGTGATGCAGATGATGTCGACATTATATTTTTTCAAAATTATAATTCCACTAAATTTTTATTTACCGATACAGCTAAGAAGCAAAATGCTTATGTATCTGCCGTACTCGCGCAGGGCTATGACATTCCGCTTTATGACCTGTACTGTAACTGGAAATTTGATCTTCTTACAAAATAATTACTATCCGGTTATGTATCCCGGAGTGCCAGATGCGGCTGTGTAATTAAATTATCCTACACCTTTTCTGTTATAGTTTTAGCCTGATTGTTTAAACGCTTTATTGTACCTGCGTTGTGCAACTTTGTTAAAGCCTATTGGTTTTATCACTCCTGATATTAACTGCCAGAATGTTATCGCATCTAATTGCCTCCTGTTTATCTAATACCGGTAAAACGATAAGTTGTTAATTGCCCGGAATACCGGTATTGGCATTTGCCTGTTTGCCGTCCGGTATTCCTTTTTTAACCTTTAAAAAAGGCTAAGGTGCAATTGCAAAAAAAATCAAATATAATTTTATTGTCGCTCATAGGGCGATCCATAATATATGGTGAGTTGCTGTCAGCAGCCATGCCATAGTGTTTTTTAAATTAGTTGGTCATTAAAGATTCTCCCTTACTGAGGAGGGAGAGTCTTTTTAATAAAATATGTGTATGGTATAAATGTACCTTATTATGCAACCTGTTAAAGGGTTGTCAAAAGTTGATACTAGCTTAGTATCAGGTGTTTTTTAAATTGGTTGGTCACCAAAATCCTCCCTTGTCAGGAGGGAGGATTTTTTAAAATTGCCTAAAAGTATATTGTCTGTGTCATCTTTAAAAAATGAACAGCTAAAATTTGATACTAGCTTAGTATCAGGTGTTTTTTAATTGGTTGGTTGATAAATCCCCGTCCTGGCGGGATGGGGATTTTCTCTTTTGGAAACGAATATGTATAGTTGACGATATGGTGCCGTAATAGTAGCACAGCACCAGGTGTTTTTTAATTAGTTGGTTTTGAAAATCCTTGTTTTAAATAAAAACAGGGATTTTCTATTTATAGTATTATAATGTCAAAAGAAAGTCAGCTTCATTCTGCTTATTGCAGATTAAGCGTCTTAATTTCAGATATCAGTTTGCCATCGGCACTAAAACCTTCAATTAAAACCTTAACTGTTTTTTGACCTGTAGTTGGTATTTTAAGTGTAAATACTCCATTTTCATCTGCCATCAGGCTTGGTTCCCAGCTAATAACCCCAAAGTTTTCAAACCCTTTGCTGGTGGTAGAATTGTAACGTGCGTTTTCAAATGCTTCTATACGTGCATATCCACCTTTAACCATAATATCTGGTGTGCCATTTTTCCTGGGAGCAGAATAATCGTGCTTAAGGTACAATTTTATGATACCGCTATAATTACGCAAAGATGGCACTATGGCGGTAGGGTTCATGTATATTTCATCCACCTCATTCATAGTTATAACATTAAGTTGGTTATGATCCAGTTGTTGAATATTGTCTATGTAAATAATAGGTTCCTGCTGTGCCCCGTTTAAACTGGTGCGGCCGCTGCGGCTATAAAGGTGTACATTGCCTCCTATGCTGCCGTCTGTATCTATCTTAAAACTTCCCCTTGCTGTAATGTATTGTAGTGCGGTATGATAAAGGTTAGCATCCTGTACGCTTATTTTACGTCCGTTAAGATTACTATTGCCAAAGCTTTTTTCATATTTCAACCTTGTTTTTTCTATAACCGTTTCTTCTAATGTTATCGTGTTTGGAGTAAAGTTAGGAAACTCAGGCGCCGGTATTTCTGTTTGTGTTTCGGCCTGTATTACACAACGTGGCAATGGCTTAAATGTTTTGTTGAACTTTTTATTGCCATTTTGTAATATTGGCTTTATGTTTAGCTCTTTTGGTTGTGCACCTTTGGTAAGTAGTGTGAAATTTATGTGGGTAGAATCTGCAATTATAAAATTATTAAAATAAAAGTCGCCCTTCTCATCCATTTCAGTTACCTCGTCTATTCGGGGTGCAAGAGAGTAAAGCCTTACTTTAGCATATTTATTTATGAGTTTTGCAGGCACTGTTCCTTTAAGAATAAGCCCCATGTCAAAAAGGTTAGTACTTTTAGGAGGATTTTGGGTTATGTTTTGCCATGTGTATTTACTTTTTTGATTGAGTAAATATATATCAAGCTCATATGCTTTTGCCTTAGATAAGGTTGTAAAATAATACTTTCCGTTAGCTTTTCGTACAGTATCTATATATGGAAGCAGCCAAAGTGAACTGTAAATGTCGTTTGCTTCATCTATAGAAATAGTATTTTCAGGAAGTACAGATATGCTTACTTCCATATTAGGATAAGTAAGCCTGGTGTTAAAGTCTGTTGTTTGCGATGCCACATTACTGCCGTTACGGGTAAATGTAGCATCCTCTGTCGATGTAGGGTATTTATATATAAGGCGCTGGGCAACTTCATTAAGGTCTTTATCAAGTAGGCGTGTAGTGTTTAAACCATCAGAGAGGTCGTTCTTGGAGATGGCGAACTTTACTTCGGTTTTACCTTTAAAATCAATTTCATAAACGCTGTTTACATCATCTTTATGTATTAATAGAGTAAACGGATCAGTATAATTTTTTGCCCCATCGGCATTTGTGCGTACGGTTATTATCGTTTTATCTGCAGTTGTATAGTTGTTTATTTCGAGTGCAAGCCCCGTATTCTGAACCTGCGGTAATGCCTGTTCGTGTTTTTTATCTTCAACTGTAAGGATGGCTTTATAGGTTTCTCCGGCCTTTGGAAAAAGATCAAAACGCCCGTAACCAAGCTTGTTTATCTGTACCTTTTTAATGAGCTGCCCTTTGCTGTCTACGATGTCTATGACAGAAACGTCCATGGGCTCTTTATTACAATTTGAAACTGTAATGCCAATGTTGTTTGAAACTCCTGATAAAAATGTTCCACCTTCAGGATTTATGCCAATATTTACAGTAGAAGTGTCGGCAGGAGAAAGTGCATTACCGGGGCCGAACTTTTCATTTATGATAGTTACTTCAGTTACTGCCGATTCGTCTTCGGTAAAATTGTTCATCCAGCTGGTGTAAAACTGAAGGTAATACCTACCCGATTTTATTTTACTGTTTAGTTTAAAACTGCCAGAGAAGCTCCCTATATTGGCATATAGCAGCTTTGATTCATAAATCTGACCTGTCTCATCTGTAAGCGTAGCAAACACGTTAATGGTGGTAAAGAAAGGCATATTCTTTTTCCGGTGAAATACATATCCTTTAAACCAAATCTGTTCATTAGTAACATAAATACTTTTGTTGCACTGCACGTGTATGTTTTCCCTATCAAGAAAAAAATACTCAGCAACAGCCTTTGAAGCTGTTTCCTTATTGTCTTGTGCATATAAAAAAAAAGAACATAGCAGGCATAACGCAGCCAGGGCGCGGTTGGCAATTTTAATCATTTTTATTAATAATTGGTTTGTTGTGGTATGCGATAAAGGTAAGGTTTTAGCTATAACCCGTACAAAATTTTCATATGATTTAACAGATATTAACAAAAAATGGGAACGCATATTGCGTTCCCATTAATTTATAATCTAAAATAGATGTTATCTATTACATCATGCCCGGCATACCGCCGCCCATTGGCATACCGCCGGCGGCACCTTCTTCTTTAATATCTATAAGAGCACACTCAGTAGTAAGTATCATACCCGCAACAGATGCAGCATTTTCAAGCGCTACACGTGTCACTTTTTTAGGGTCTATAATACCCGCTGCAAGCATATCTACATACTCATCTGTTTTAGCGTTGTAACCAAAGTCACCTTCGCCCTCTGCTACTTTAGCAACAACAACACTGCCCTCAAGGCCTGCGTTCTCAACTATAGTGCGAAGCGGTGCCTCAATAGCACGTGCTATGATTTGTACACCTGTAGCCTCGTCAGCATTTTCAGCAGTAATGTTAGCAAGTGCTTTTTTAGCACGAAGCAGTGCAACACCACCACCGGCTACAATACCTTCTTCTACCGCTGCGCGTGTAGCGTGAAGTGCATCGTCTACACGGTCTTTTTTCTCTTTCATTTCAACTTCAGAAGCTGCGCCTACATAAAGTACGGCAACACCACCTGCAAGTTTAGCAAGGCGCTCCTGTAGTTTTTCCCTGTCATAGTCAGATGTAGTTGATTCTATCTGCGCTTTGATCTGGTTAACACGGTTTTTGATAAGGTCTTCTGTGCCTGCACCGTTTACAAGAGTGGTATTGTCTTTGTCAATAGTTACTTTTTCGGCAGTACCCAGCATATCAAGAGTAGCGTTTTCAAGTGTATATCCTTGCTCTTCGGCAATTACAGTACCACCTGTAAGGATAGCAATATCTTCAAGAAGTGCTTTTCTTCTGTCGCCAAAGCCCGGAGCTTTAACAGCAGCAATTTTAAGCGCGCCACGTAGTTTGTTAACCACAAGTGTAGCAAGAGCTTCGCCATCTACATCTTCAGCAATGATAAGTAGTGGTTTTCCAGACTGTGCTACCGGTTCAAGTATTGGCAGCAGGTCTTTCATAGAAGATACTTTTTTGTCGTATAGTAAAATGTATGGCCTGTCTAATTCAGCCTCCATTTTCTCAGAGTTTGTTACAAAATAAGCCGATAGGTAACCACGGTCAAACTGCATACCTTCAACTACATCTACATACGTATCAGTACCTTTAGCTTCTTCTACAGTAATAACACCTTCTTTACCTACTTTTTCAAAAGCAGTAGCAATAAGTTCGCCTACGCTTTCGTCATTATTAGCAGAGATAGAAGCTACCTGCTTAATTTTTTCAGATGTGCTGCCTACTTCAGTACTTTGGGTAGCAAGGTCTGCAACTATAGCACTAACTGCTTTGTCTATACCACGCTTAAGATCCATAGGGTTAGCGCCGGCAGCTACATTTTTAAGGCCTTCTTTTACAATAGCCTGTGCAAGCACGGTAGCCGTTGTAGTACCGTCTCCGGCAAGGTCATTCGTTTTAGAAGCAACTTCTTTAACCATTTGTGCACCCATGTTTTCAAGGGTGTCTTTAAGCTCTATTTCTTTAGCTACGCTTACACCATCTTTAGTTACAGTAGGGCCGCCAAATGCTTTACTAATGATAACGTTACGGCCTTTAGGGCCCAGGGTTACTTTTACGGCATTAGCCAGTGCATCTACACCGCGCTTTAAACCGTCGCGAGCTTCAATATCAAATTTTATTTCTTTTGCCATTTTGTTTGTGCTTTAATAAGGGTTTGTACAATTAAACTTCTTAGATAACTGCAAATATTTCTTCTTCTTTCATGATAAGGTAATCCTTACCTTCAAATTTTAGTTCGGTACCGGCATATTTGCCATACAACACGGTATCGCCCACTTTTACAGTCATGTCATGGTCTTTAGTACCGTTACCTACGGCTACCACAATGCCTTTTTGTGGTTTTTCTTTTGCAGTGTCAGGAATAAAGATACCCGAAGCCGTTTGTGTTTCTGCAGCTACCGGTTCTACCAGTACACGGTCTAAAAGTGGTTTAATGTTTAAAGCCATATTATATACTTTTTGTTGTTATTAAAATTGATGTTTTCTGTTTTTCAGAAATTGTGCCATTTTGAAAATCTGACAAATTTGCAGCAATAAAAAATGCCAGCTTTGACAGGCTGGCATTTTTTAACTGTATCTTATAATATATTATTCAGGTTTTGCAGCAGGAGCCGGTTGAGTGGCAGTGCCTGCAGGCGTAGTACCGTTAGCAGCAGGAGCAGCATTAGGTGTTGCAGCCGGAGCAGCAGGTACAGCGCTTTCGTCTGTAAGACTCTCGCCAGATGTACCGTTGTTAAAGCTAACGCTCGAAAATATAATTAGCGCTACCAGTATAGAGGCCAGCGTCCATGTACTTTTGTCTAAAAAGTCAGAAGTTTTTTGTACACCTCCAACTACCTGAGAACCTCCTAATGAAGAAGAAAGGCCACCGCCTTTAGGGTTTTGAACCATCACGACTACCACAAGCAAAAAGCTTACTATTGTGATAAGTACCAGAAAAATTGAAAAATTGATCATTGCTCTTTAATTGTTATTTTATTGTAAATCTTTAATTTCTGAAATACGGTCTGCAAAGAAAGCACTTTTTTCCGGATATTTCAAAATTAAAATTTCATAAGCTTGTATAGCTTTTGTATATTTTTTTTGTTCAAGGTACACGCGCGCCAAGGTTTCGGTCATCAGGCCGGGAGAGTCTGCTGTGTTTTTGCTAAGATTTTCCCATGCAGAGGTATCGCTTTTAACCGGTTTTATTTTTGGATTGATCTCAATAAAACGGTCTATTAGTTCCAGTTTACGGTTAAGTTCGCCTGGCTGTACTATTGTTTCCGGCTCATCTTTACCTGTTTCAATGGGTTGATCTATTGGGGCTGAAACTTGTGGCGCAGGTTTCTGCGGTTCTTCGCGCTTAACGGGCGCAATCCTCGAAAGTTGCAGCCATTCGGCAAATGAATGTGTTTCTGCTACATCAAATTTTAGCGGACTGCCAATAGTTGCGCTATTTTGGTTATTAATGGCAACGTCTGTTTCAGAGATTGTTATATCGTTTTGATTAATAACAGTATCTTCAGCCGCAGGTGTTGCTATTTCGGTATCATTTACGGTAGTTTCTTCCTCCGGTTCCGCTTCAATTATAGAAAGCTTTATAGATTCTTCCAGTTTGGTAGCATCTTGGATAGTAATGGCAGGTTCGGGGATTGAAATTTCTTCTTCCGGTTCTGCTTCAATGATAGACAGTTTAATAGATTCTTCCAGCTTATCTATGGTAGGCACCGCTTCGATTACAGGCAGCGTTGGTGTGCTTTCAATCACTTCTATACCGGCAAGCGCAGTTTCCTCTTCTTCGAGCTGTTTTAGTCCAATGCTCCTGAATGCCTCAGTAGTAATAAATTCAAAAAGGACAGACCTGTCTGTAGTGTAGGCAGCTGTTTTTTTTAGCTCAGTATTGTATCTAAAGCTGTCTTTATTATATAGCTCTTTAAGATAGATGGCGCGGGCACTTTGCAGGTACGGAAACTCCGTAAGGATACTTTCCAGTTCCGCACCCTGCCTGTTCGTTACCGAATAAGGCTTATTAAGCAAATATGTATAGTCTTTTGTAGTCAATTTTTAGTTGTTGATTGTCGGTTGTTGGTAACTTCACTCAGCCTGTTATGACTGACAACCAACAACTAACAACTAATTACCATTTAGCCAGCGATTCGTTAAATACGTCTTGCGTTATACGTTCAAATATTTCTTCCAGTGCATTAGTAAGCACGGGGCCTGTAAGCAGGTCATTGGCAGAATAATCGTAATAGAAACTAAAACGCTTTTCAAAATTATCGGCTTCTTTGTTCTTATTTGTAAAGCGCACCATTACAGATATAGTTACTCTGTTTTGTGCTGCCCTTTGGTCTGCGGTGGCAGTCATTGGTGTTACACGGTATTCTACAATCTCTCCTTCATATACAAGGTCGCCGCCTGTATTTGTAAGGCTCAGGTTAGTCTGGTTTTGTATAAGGTTTTGTAGTCTTCGTGTAAAGGTAAGCTCTATACCGGGCTCTACTACATCGGCATTGTTTTGGAAATAGTTTACCTGAAATGTTTTTGCATCAATCTTTCCGGTTCCGGTAAAGTTGTATTTAATAGAGCAACCCATTAAAATGAGCATTACTGTAAACAGGGCAACTGTTTTTAATCTTTTAAACATGGGCCTAGAGGTCATATTGTTTTATTTTTCGGTAAAGCGTCCTTTCAGAAATGCCAAGTTCATCGGCAGCCGCTTTGCGCTTGCCTTTATTCTTTTCAAGAGCCTTTTTTATCAGTTCTATTTCTTTTTCATCAAGCCGAAGTATCTCATCTTCTTCTACGGCATCAGCATAGAGGTAATGGTCATCATCGTCTTCATCTTCGTGGTGGTCAACAATGGGCTCTGCACGTGGTACCGGTTGTGGTGCATAGCCATCATTACGTGGTGGCAACTCTTCATAATCACGGTGATTGTTACCATCTTGGCCATAAATGCGCTGAATAAGACCTTTGTTGTTTTCCTGTACCTTACTGCCGTTTCCATTTTGCATCAGTTCCATGGTCAGCTTCTTAAGGTCGTTAATATCTGCACGCATATCAAACAACACCTTATATAATATTTCGCGTTCGTTGCTAAAATCGCTTTCTGCTTTCTTGTCAGGAACCAGGGCCGGAAGATTACTTCCTGTATCCGGCAGGTAAGCGCGAAGCGAGTTTCCTGTAATATTGCGGTTTGTTTCTAAAACGGAAATTTGCTCTGCCACATTGCGCAGCTGCCTGATATTTCCGCCCCAGCGGTATTTTAGAAGTAAAACTACGGCATCGTCTTCCAGTTTTATAGGAGGCATTTTGTACTTATGTGCAAAATCTGAAGAGAACTTGCGAAACAACAGGTGAATGTCATCTTTACGATCGCGCAGTGGGGGCAGGGTAATTTCTACGGTGCTTAGCCTGTAATATAAATCTTCACGGAATTTGCCTTTTTGTATAGCGTCAAACATGTTAACGTTTGTAGCCGCTACAATGCGTACATTGGTTTTTTGTACCTGGCTCGATCCCACTTTTATAAATTCTCCATTTTCAAGCACGCGTAGTAGGCGCACTTGTGTGGTAAGTGGCAGTTCACCTACCTCGTCTAAAAAGATAGTACCACCATCTGCCACTTCAAAGTAACCCTCGCGGGTATTTGTAGCGCCGGTAAAGGCACCCTTTTCGTGACCAAAGAGTTCGCTGTCTATAGTGCCCTCTGGTATTGCGCCACAGTTTACAGCTATGTATTTGCCGTGCTTGCGGTGCGATAGGGCGTGTATTATTTTCGGAATACTTTCTTTACCTACACCACTCTCGCCGGTAACCAGTACAGATATATCGGTAGGGGCAACCTGTATGGCTTTCTCTACTGCGCGGTTTAGTTTAGGGTCGTTCCCTATAATTTCAAATCGTTGTTTTATGGCTTGTACGCTTTCCATTTTCTTTTGTTTAAAGTTTCAGGTTTAAAGTTTCAAGTTGCCACTCGAATCCTTAACCGTACTTATTTAAGCGATACTTTTACTTTTGATTTTAATGAATCAAATATTTCTTTAATATCCTCAGTTTGCCAAGGATCTAGTTGTGCTTTGTCAATAACATGAGCCTGCATTTTCTCAGAGAATATCAAATAGAACTTGGGTGTTTCCTTTACTCTATGGATTTCTTCCCATTGGTAAGTGTTCTCAAAACCTTCACCTTGTTTTTTGAAGAAAGCATTATTTATTGTATAAGTTACATTCGTAAAATATCGAGCTCTTGTTTTAATTAATTCTTTTGAGTTCATTTTTCTGAACACACGCATCAGGACAATGAAGATAACTACAAAAGCTATTACCGGTATTAACGCAATAATCACATCAACCCAAATGTCCGGGTCGGTTTCAGTGTACGTATCTGTGTTGTTGTCTTCGTAAAACGGTTGCTCATTATCGGACGACGTATAAATATTAATAACAGCCACCAAAGAGATGATGCCAATGTATAACATCCATAATTTTGGTTTTACAGAAAATAACACTGCTTTTTTTGCCTTTTTTAATGTTTCGACATCAATAGTTTGTGTTGTTAAAACTTCTTTTTGCATTTCGGTTTGTTGGTTGGTGTGTGCTAAAAAACTATTGCATTTCGCTATATCCCACAGCTTCACCTATTAATGTAGATGTAGTACAGTGCGATGTAAGTACATTTACAAAATCGCCCGGCTTGTAATCGCCTTTCGGGAATACTACAGTCGTATTTTGAGACGTGCGGCCACTCCAGTGTTCGTCAGAGCGTTTAGAGCTTTTTTCAACAAGCACTTCTACCACCTGGCCTATAAAACGCTCAGTGCGCTCAAGGGCAATTCTTTGTTGTACCGCAATAATTTCGGTAAGGCGTCGGTTTTTTATTTCGTCCGGTACATCATCGGCCATTTTACGGGCGGCAAGGGTGCCAGGACGTTCAGAGTAAGCAAACATAAACCCGAAGTCGTATCGCACGTGCTCCATAAGGCTAAGTGTATCCTGGTGGTCTTCTTCTGTTTCTGTGGGGAATCCGGTAATCATATCCTGCGAAAGCGAGATATCCGGTATTATGCGGTATATGTTATCTACCAGCGCTATATACTCTTCGCGGGTATGCTGGCGGTTCATTTCTTTAAGTATGCGTGTGCTGCCGCTTTGTACCGGCAGGTGAATGTATTTGCAAATGTTGTGGTGCTTAGCCATAACTTCAATAACTTCAAGGTGCATATCCTGCGGGTTTGAAGTACTGAAACGGAAACGCATTTTAGGAAACACGGTAGCCACCCTGTCCAGTAATTGTGCAAAATCTACCGCAGTAGCCTTTTGCATTTCGCTGGCTTTATCATAATCTTTTTTAAGTCCGCCGCCATACCACAGGTAGCTGTCTACGTTCTGGCCAAGCAGTGTAACTTCTTTAAAACCCTTGTCCCAAAGCTGCTGTATCTCTTCCATAATACTTTCCGGCTCGCGGCTACGTTCACGGCCACGGGTAAAGGGTACTACGCAAAAAGTACACATGTTATCGCAACCGCGGGTTATAGATACAAATGCGGTAACACCGTTGCTGTTTAGCCTTACCGGTGCTACATCGCCATAAGTCTCATCCTTGCTCAGGATAACGTTAATGGCATCGCGCCCTTCTTCTACTTCCTTAAGCAGGTTAGGCAGGTCTTTGTAGGCGTCGGGGCCTACCACCATGTCTACTATCTTTTCTTCTTCCAGGAACTGGCTCTTAAGGCGCTCAGCCATACAGCCCAGCACGCCCACCTTCATTCCGGGATTTATTTTTTTTACGGCATTGTATTTTTCCAGCCTTTTGCGCACGGTTTGCTCTGCCTTATCACGAATAGAGCAGGTGTTAACCAGTACCAGGTCGGCATCCTCAAGGTTTTGTGTGGTGTTATAGCCCTCGTTAGCAAGTATAGACGCAACGATTTCGCTATCAGAAAAATTCATCTGGCAGCCGTAGCTTTCTATAAAAAGTTTTTTGGTATTACCTTCCTTTTGCTCTAAAACAAGGCTTTGCCCTTGTTTAATCTCTTCAATTATCTTTTCCATACTACACTACTGCACATACTTTTTTGAATGGGCAAAGATATAGATAAAAATCTATATACTGTCAAGTTGACAGCCCGCTATCTGTTATTTTTTTTAGTGCTTATACCTTAATATATATAGGTGTTAAACCGAAAAAGCACGGGAAAGCACTTAAAAAACGTGCTTTTTAAAGTGTTATAAAGCCGATATTTAAAAAAATCACATACTTTTGCGACCAAAGAAATGTTGTATGGCAAAGAATTTAGTGATCGTTGAGTCACCTGCGAAGGCAAAAACCATTGAAAAGTTTTTAGGGAAAGATTATCAGGTAGAGAGTAGCTACGGGCACATTGCCGACCTGCCAAGCAGGGAGATAGGTGTGGATGTAGAGAATGGCTTTAAACCAAAATATGAAGTTTCTCCTGATAAAAAAGCATTGGTTAAAAAACTCAGGGATTTATCTAAATCGGCCGAAACCGTTTGGCTGGCTTCCGATGAGGACCGCGAGGGTGAGGCGATTGCCTGGCACCTGGCGGAAGAACTGAAACTGGATAAAGCAAAGACAAAACGTATTGTCTTTCATGAAATTACAAAGTCGGCCATATTAAAAGCCATTGACAACCCAAGGGGTATAAATTATGATCTTGTAAATGCCCAGCAGGCACGTCGCGTATTAGACAGGCTGGTGGGGTATGAACTTTCTCCAGTGCTTTGGAAGAAGGTAAAAAGCGGACTTTCTGCGGGTAGGGTACAGTCAGTGTCTGTACGTCTTATTGTAGAACGCGAACGCGAGATTCAGAATTTTAAAGCTGAAGGTTCTTACAGTATAACAGCTGAATTTACAAATGAAGCCGGAAAAACACTAAAGGCAAAACTGCCTAAAAACTTTGCAACAAAACAGGAAGCACAAGATTTTCTGAATAAAAATATAGGTTCGCAATATAAAGTAGCCGACCTTGAAACTAAGCCTGCCAAGAAGTCTCCGGCAGCGCCTTTTACCACATCTACACTACAGCAGGAAGCGGCTCGAAAGCTGTACTTTCCTGTAGGTGTTACCATGATGCTGGCACAAAGGCTTTATGAGGCGGGACTTATAACTTATATGAGGACTGATAGTGTAAACCTTTCTAACGATGCTATGGGAGCTGCCGAGGCAGAAATTATCCGCTCGTATGGTAAAGAGTTTAGCAAGCCACGAAATTATAATACAAAAAGTAAAGGTGCTCAGGAGGCTCACGAAGCCATTCGCCCTACAGATATGACACAGCACACGGTAAACATAGACCGTGACCAGGCCAGATTGTATGACCTGATTTGGAAACGTACCCTGGCTTCGCAAATGAGCGATGCCCAACTGGAGCGTACCAATGTTAAGATACAGGCTAACAATCATAACGAAATATTTACAGCATCGGGCGAAGTACTGATGTTTGAAGGATTTCTTAAGGTATATCTTGAGGGGCACGATGACGACGACGAAGAACAGGAAGGTATGCTGCCGGCACTTCGTGTAAACGAGAGGCTTTCTAATAACTATATTACCGCTACCGAGCGCTTTAGCCGTCCTGCTGCCCGCTATACAGAGGCTGCGCTGGTTAAAAAGCTGGAAGAGCTGGGTATAGGCCGTCCGTCTACATATGCGCCTACTATCAGTACCATTATCAGCAGAAATTATGTTGAGAAAGGTAACTTTGAGGGGCAGCAGCGTAACTATGCACAGCTTATCCTAAGAGGAAGCGATATTAAAGAACAGGAGCTTAAAGAAAATGTAGGGTCTGATAAAGGGAAGCTTGTGCCTACCGATATTGGTACTATTGTAAACGACTTTTTAGTAAATCATTTTGATACCATTCTTGATTATAACTTTACCGCTAAGGTAGAGGAAGATTTTGATGAGATAGCGTCTGGTAATGAAGACTGGACAAAAATGATGGAAAATTTCTACGGGCATTTTCATCCGAAAGTAAAAGACGTAGAACAAAATGCTGAGCGCGAGTCTGGCGAGCGTATTTTGGGCACAGATCCAAAAACAGGCAAGCCTGTAAGTGTCCGTTTGGGTAAATTTGGTCCAATGGCACAAATAGGTGATGCCGAAGATGAAGAAAAGCAATTTGCAAGCCTGCTGCCAGAGCAGAATATAGGTACTATTTCGCTTGACGAAGCCCTTGGGCTTTTTGCCCTGCCTAAAGTCTTAGGTGTGCATGATGGCGAAGAGGTAGAGGTAAGTAACGGTCGTTTTGGTCCGTATGTGCGTTTTGGTAAAACGTTTATTTCGCTTCCAAAAGGCGAAGATCCGCTGGATGTGACTCTTGAAAGGGCTAAAGAGCTAATAGGAGAGAAGCAACAGGCTGATGCGCCTATAGGCGAATATGAAGGGCTGCCTGTGCAAAAAGGCGTTGGCCGTTTTGGTCCGTTTATTAAATGGAATGGTACGTTCATTAATGTGAACAAAAAATATAACTTTGATAACCTTTCTCAGGCAGATCTTGTAGCGCTTATTGAAGAGAAGATGCGAAAGGATATTGATAAGGTTATACATAACTGGGAAGCAGAAGGTATTAAAGTTGAGAAAGCCCGCTGGGGAAGGTCTGTGCTAACAAAAGGCAAGATAAAGATAGAGTTGAGCAAAGATTTTGATGCAGTAGGTTTAACGCTGGATAAGGCTCAGGCTATGATAGCAGAGAAAACCCCGGCTAAGAAAACTGCAGCCAAAAAACCTGCAGCAGCAAAGAAAACAGTAGCAAAAAAGAAATAATACCGTATGGGATTTGAATTTTTACAGCCGGTAAGCCAGATTGTTGAAGAGTATCTTGAGGATATTGCACTACAGTCTTTTGGTAAAAAGGTTATAGTGCATACTAAAGATAATTTTCCTGAGCTTGATGCAGTCAAGATTGCCATTATAGGGGTTTTAGATAACAGGGGGCAGATGGATGGTAAAGACCATGTGCATCTTAATTATATCCGAAAGGAGTTGTATGGGCTTTATCCTGGTAACTGGCATCTTAACGTAGCCGACCTGGGAGATATTCATGCGGGCGAAACCATACAGGATACCTATTATGCGGTAAAAACAATTACAGAGCAGCTGCTTAAGCAAAATATAATACCGTTAGTTATAGGTGGCTCGCAGGATATAGCTTATGCTGTATACCGAGGCTACGATAAGCTGGAGCAAATGGTGAATTATGTAAATGTAGATGCACGCTTTGATTTTGGTAAAGAAGACGAAGATATGTCTGCCCGCTCTTTTGTTACAAGAATGATTATTGAAGAGCCGCATAATCTTTTTAATTACAGTAATGTAGGGTATCAAACGTATTTTAATTCTCAGGAAGAGATAGATCTTATTGAGAAATTGTATTTTGACGCCTACCGCCTTGGAGAGGTTTGTAAAGATATAACCGTTGCAGAACCGGTGTTTAGGGATGCTGATTTTGTTGCCTTTGATATGGGGGCTGTAAAGTCTGGCGATTCAGGAAATATTGTTAAATTTATGCCAAATGGTTTTGATGGCAAAGAAATTTGTACTTTAGCACGCTATTCAGGTATAAGTGACAAGGTTAGCGCTTTTGGATTGTTTAATCATAACGATACAAAGCAGGAAGCAGCCCTGATTGCCCAGGTTGTATGGTATTTTGTTGAAGGTGTGCAGTATAGGAGCTATGAGTTCCCGTTTGGCAGCCGCGATAATTATATCAAATATATAGTAGCTTTTGAAGACGAAGAACTCGTTTTTTACAAGAGTGATAAGACAGATAGGTGGTGGATTGATGTTTTTAGTAACGAAATTGGCAATAATAAAGTTAAAAATGTTGCGTTATTACCATGTAGTTACCAGGATTACCTCTCTGCCTGTAATAATGAGTATCCTCAGAGATTGTGGAAAGCTCAAAGAAAAAACATAATTTAACGCTTTTGTTACAAATAAACCCTGTTTTTATTCAACTTATCAAATGTTTCGGTAAGGATGGGTTTTTTTATTAAAAAAATTGTTTTTCTGAAAATTTATAAATAGGTTTACGCCCTTAAAAATAGAATACTTAATAACCCGAATTTATGAAGAAGTTCATTGCATTAACAGCAACTTTATCATTACTAATCAGCTGTGGCTCCAGTGACCGTGGAGAACTGGTAGGTGTTAGAGGAAAAAAGTGGAGGCCTGAAAAGCCTTATGGTATGACTTTAGTTCCCGGCGGCGCTTACATTATGGGTAAGTCTGACGACGATTTGGCTAACGTTCAGGATGCTCCTACTAAAACAGTAACTGTTCGCTCATTTTATATGGATGAAACAGAGATTACAAACAGCGAGTATCGCCAGTTTGTAGAGTGGGTTAAGGATTCTACTATGAGAACAAGGCTTGCTATACTTGCTGATGAGCAAGGCCAGACCCCGGGAAGTGGTGGTATTGGAGAATTTGCATTTAAAGATCAGGCAGCCGAAGGTGAAGAGCAGTCAGCGTATGATAAATACATGAATGAAAATTACTGGAGCCTTGGTACGGATGATGATCCGTATGCGGGTAGAAAGCTTAATCATAAAGCAAAACTTATAAAAGATCCGCAAAAATATCCGGATGAGTTTTATGTGGAGGTAATGGATTCAATGTACCTTCCTGAATCAGAGTCTTACAACGGGTTAAGGACTGTTGATGTTTCAAAACTTGTCTTTGGTTATAAGTGGCTGGATATTCAGGCTGCGGCAAAAGATAAATCTACGGGTAACAGCAGGACTAAGAGAAGTAAATACCTTAGGACTGAGAAAGTTTCTGTATATCCTGATACAACAGTTTGGATTAAAGACTTTGCTTATTCTTATAATGAGCCAATGCACAATGACTATTTTTGGCATGATGCATATGGTGAGTATCCTGTAGTTGGTGTTAGCTGGGGTCAGGCTAAGGCATTCTGCGCATGGAGAACGCTTAATAAGAATGTTTATCAAAAAGAAAAGAAAAGACAGCAGGTAAACTCGTTCCGTCTTCCTACAGAAGCTGAGTGGGAATATGCAGCAAGGGGTGGCAGGCAGTCAGGAACATTCCCTTGGGGTGGTCCGTATGCTAAAAATGATACAGGATGTTTCCTTGCAAACTTTAAGCCAAACAGGGGTGACTATGCTGCTGACGGTGCTTTGTATACTGTAGAGGCGCAGTCATTCGATCCTAATGATTTTAACCTGTACAATATGGCAGGTAACGTTTCTGAGTGGACAGACGCTTCTTATGATGCTAATGCTTATGAGTATGTTTCTACAATGAACCCTACGGTATCAGATCTTAAAAATAACCGTAAAGTTATTCGTGGAGGTTCTTGGAAAGATGTTGCTTATTTCCTTCAGAATGGTACAAGGGATTGGGAATATGCAGACTCTGCTAGGAGCTACATAGGTTTCAGGACTGTTCAGGATTTCATGGGTACTCAAAACACATCGAACCAATAAATTTGTTTAACCAGCACTTTTTTATATTTTTTAAAATTAATTAACTTAACTAAAAACTAAAATTATTTTATTATGGCACTACCACAAAGAGTTATGAACATGGCCTATGGTCTTGGAGCGGCGGTTGTAATCATCGGAGCACTATTTAAACTTATGCACTGGCCAGGTGCGAGCGGAATGCTTATTGCAGGTCTTGGTGTTGAAGCTTTGATCTTTGCTCTTTCTGCTTTCGAACCAATTCACAAAGATCTTGACTGGTCTTTAGTTTACCCTGAACTTGCAGGTGGTGAGGCTAAAGAGAAAAAAGTTACTGTTAAAAAAGAAGATCCTACTGCAGCGCAAGGCCTTCTTTCTCAAAAACTTGATACACTTCTAAAAGAAGCTAAAATTGATGGCGAGCTTATGTCTAGCCTTGGTAATAGCATCAAAAACTTTGAATCTGCTGCTAAAGGTATCGCTCCAACTGTAGATGCAGTTGCTTCTACTAAAAAATACAGCGAAGAAATGACTTCTGCTGCTGCACAAATGGAAGCTCTTAACGGTCTTTACAAAGTACAGTTAGACAGCGCTGAGCGTAATGCTGCTGCTAACAAAGATATCGCTGAGAACGCTGCTAAACTTCAGCAGGAAATGGCAAACATGACTAAAAACATTGCTTCACTAAACAGTGTTTATGGCGGTATGCTATCTGCAATGGGTAACAGGGGCTAATTAGCACTAATTAGTAAAATCAACTACATTTAAAAACAAAAAGAAAGACTAATTAGAAATGGCAGGAGGAAAACAAACCCCAAGGCAAAAGATGGTTAACCTGATGTATCTGGTTTTCATCGCCATGATGGCCCTTAATATGTCAAAAGAGGTACTATCCGCTTTTGGCCTTATGAACGAACAGTTTGAATCTTCAAACGTAGAAGCGAACAAGAATAATGAGTTAATGTATGGGGCTTTAGCTGCTAAGGCTTCTGAGTCTCCATCATTTAAACCGGCACTTGCTATTGCTGATAAAGTAAAAGGTGTGTCTGCAGGTTTCTTTAAGTATATTGAAACTCTTAAGGGTGATATTACTAAGGAGATTGAAAAAGAAAATGGTAAATTACCATACGAGCAGATGGATAAAGGTGACAAAATCGACGAGGCTTGGTTCTCTGGAGATGGTTACTCTAAAAAAGGTCAGGAAGTTGTTGATGCAATCAACAAGTACAAGGCTGATATGAAAGCTGCTATTGGTAATGATGTTAAATTTAAGTCTCTAATTGCTGAGATCGATAATAAATTCAGCACAGCAGACGTTAAAGATGGTGAAGGCGTTACTAAGAAATTCCTTGATTATCACTATAAAGGTTTTCCTGCAATTGCTTCTCTAACTAAGCTTTCTGCTATGCAGAACAACGTTGAAGTTCTTGAGGCTAACGTATACAACATTGCTTTGGGTAAAGCAGCTCTTGAACAAAGTTCAATGAAGAATTATACAGCTCTTGTTGTTCTTGATAAAAATGCTTATTTCGAAGGCGAAAAAGTAACCGGTAAAGTTGTATTAGGACGTTATGACGAAAATACCGTTCCTACAAGTTTTGATGGTCCTGGTAAAATCGAAAATGGTCAGGCTGTTCTTGGTTTTAACGCTGCTGGTGTGGGTGAACATGATATTAACGGTAAATTTGTATTTACTGAAGATGGTAAATCTGTTCCACTTCCATTTAAAGGTAACTATGTTGTAGTTCCTCAGCCAAAAGAAGCTACTATCTCTGCAGATAAAATGAACGTTGTTTACCGTGGTGTAGACAACCCTATTTCAGTATCTGTTGCAGGTGTTGGTGCAGATAAAGTTAAAGCTTCTGCTCCGGGTATGCGTTCAGGTGGTGGTGCGGGTAAATTTTTACTTAATCCAGGCAGTGGTACTGAGGTTGTAGTAAATGTTAATGCTGAGCTTCCTGGTGGAAAATCATTTAGCTCTAAAAAAGTGTTCCGTATCAAGGGTATTCCGGCTCCAACAGGTAAAGTACGTAGCGAAACTGCTGCTAAAGGTCCTAAAGGTAGCCTTCAGAACTCAACAGTTACTGCGGCTCTTGAAGATTTCGATTTCCCTGTAGATGTTAATGTAACACAGTTTAACATTAAAGTTCCTGGCCAGCCTACTATTGTAGTTTCTGGTAACAAACTTGACTCTAGGGCTAAAGCTGCTGTTGAAAAAGCAAGCCGTGGAGATGTAATTGTAATCTCTGAAATCAAAGCTAAATTCTCTGGTATAGAGCAAGCAGCTAAGAGTGTTTCTACATGTACTTATGAAGTACAATAATAATAATTTGAAAGTATAGACAAATGAGTAGGAAGTTTTTTTCATTAGCTATTTTATTTAGCCTTTTTGCTACGGCAGGTTTTGCGCAGTCAAATCTTTTGAATGCCAAAACGCCAAGCGAAATTGGTAAAAAGACGGCAGCACAGGACTCGTTAGATAATGATAATCCGCTTCCTTACGGTTATGTAGGCGACAGGGATATACTATTAGGCAGGAAAGTATGGGAAGTTATTGACCTTAATCAAAGGATTAACTACCCAATGTATTTTCCGGTTGACCAGAATATTGGTCCTGACAGGAGGCCTCTTTATGATGTTCTAGTAAGTGCTATACGTGAAGGTAAAATAACTGAAGTATATGATGACAGTTATTTCATTACGAAGAAAAGTCTTAAAGATATTGAATCTTCATTAGCTAAAATAGATACTACTAATGCAGGTATTGATGAGATGAACTCTGATATTAAGGCTTATAAAAGTGGTAAAAAGAAAATTAGTGAGGAATTCGTAGTAAGAACTGATATTAAAGCTATTGATGTTTCAGGATACGAAGTATTAGGTTACTGGTATTTTGATAAGCGTCAGGGAGAACTTAAATATAGGATGCTTGGCATAGCTCCAATTGTTCCGGATGTGTTTACCATGGGTAAATCTGAGGAAGAAAAAGAGTATATCAGGATATTCTGGGTTTATTTCCCGGCTGCACGTCAGGTACTTCACAAAGCAAAAGCATTTAATGAAAAGAATTCTGCGATGCCTATTACTTTTGATCACCTTCTTAATTCAAGACGTTTTACTGGTAATATTATCAGGGAAGAGAACGTTTACGGAGACAGAGATATTGAAAAATACCTGAAAGAGAAGTCGCAAATGCAGCTTCTTGAGGCCGAAAGGATTAAAGAAAAAATACGTAATTTTGAGCAGGATATGTGGAATTACTAATTCCATTCTGTAAAGGATATAGAGAGCTAACTGAAAAGTTAGCTCTTTTTTTATATAAAAGTTTTTAATTTACTGATATATATAAATTTTTTTGACAACTTTGCAAATGTTTTCCGCCACCAAATATAATGCTCATTTTATCGTTTTATTTGAAATGCTTATCATTAATTAATTGGTAGTGAAAACATTATCGTTTTTTTTTCGTGTTTCGTTTGTTCGGTTAGCGCTGCTTTTATCAACTGCGCTGTTGCCTTTTACTGTGCGTGCCCAGTTGGCAGATTTTACTTTGGCGGTAAATATTACCGATGAAACCTGTGCGGGGAATGGTACCATGACTTTTTCTGTAAACAATACCACACCAGGGTCACGTGTAGAATACAATGTTTATCTTCATCCTGATCTTACTACTCCGGTAGTTTCTACAACAAATACTTTTGTAGACGGGCGTGCTGCAGGGCATTATACGGTTATTGCACTACAAACCCTGGGGAGTGAAAGCAATACGGCTACAGCTGAATTTGATATAAATTTTAGTGAAGGCCCTCCACTGGATTATACTATAATTAAAGAGTCGGAAAATTGTAGTGCAGGTAACAGGATTACCATAGTTACTACAAATGGTACAGCTACTTTGTATGAAATTATTTCGGGGCCTGTAACCGCGGCACCACAAACATCTAATGTATTTACCGGCCTTGTAGACGGTATTTATCTAATACGCGTTTACGACCTGTGTAATCAGGGCATATCAAGAACCTATACGGCAGAGTTTGATCCAGATCCACCTGTATTTTCTGCTCCGGTGGTTCAGGAGCAGCTTACGGGAAATTGCAATAGTGTTACTCTTGAAAATACAATGTCCTATCCGCCGGGAACTATTATTAGCTACCCGATTACGGTAACTTATACAATTCATCCTTCAGACGGTTCGCCCGATATTGTGAGCACACAGGTTTTTAATGACGGCCAGCCCGCTTTGGCAACATTTAGCCATACATTTAATGCCCCTCCGGGTGTTACTTACACCTACACTATCAATATTGTTAATACGTGCGGTAATACGTTTACAACTTCTGCCGCTACATTTAACCCTGTTCCGCAAGTGAGCCTTACAAGACAGGATATTCCTTGCGGGGAGTTTTATTTAAATCTTAATGCTTCGGGTTACCATCCTCCCTATACAATTAACTTTTCTGCTCCACCGGCAGGATTTGACCCTGTAAGATTTAATGCCGGATACCCTGGCCCATTTACAGTGCCTACTGTGCCTTTTGGAGGTAACGTACAACCGGTGCCCGAAGGTACTTATACGGTAACTATTACAGATGATTGTAACCGTACGAGCGAACCCTTTACCCTTAAGCTTGAGCATGAGGAGATAGTGCCTGTTGCTGCCGGCTTTAATGATGGCTGTTTTGCAAATACGGGCCGTATTATTGTAAGTGTGCCAAAACGCAAAATTGTTTCTGCTATAATTACTGTTGCCCCGGCGGGCTATGTGCCGGCACTTCCACATAATGTTTCATCAATGATAAACAGCGCTGGCATATTGGTTGTTAACAATGTGCCGCTGGGCGATTATGTAATAACCATAACGGATGAATGTGGTGCCGTATATCCAAATGTTGCTGTTAACGTCCCGGCTTTTACACCTAAGGGCTTCGAGGCAAATGCTCTTGCAGACTGTACCATCGGTGTAGGTTCTGTTACGGTAAGCAGTGGCAATGGCAAGTTGGCTACTATGTCGCTCGTTGCAGCACCTTCTGGCTATTCTGGCGTATTGCCGCAGGATGTTAGTGCCAGAATTGATGCCACATCAGGAAAATTGTTTATGGATGGGCTTCCGCAGGGCGATTACACTTTTTCCGGTACTGATATTTGCGGAGTGTCCGGGCAGGTAAATGTTACCATTACGGGTTATACACCTTCGGCGGGATTGTCATTTACCTATGTTGCGCAATGCAATTCTTTTGATATAGACCTTAGGGATACTGATACATCAGCAGCAATACCCACATATTGGCTGCAAAAACAAAATCCTGATGTTCCCGGAGAATGGGGGCATCCGGAAACGGGTATTGCCTATACAGAAGGTAGCCAGCCAAATGACACAAACGCTGTTGCATTACTAAATGATGCCGTAAATTATAATTTCCACTATTTCGGAGTATTCAGGGTGCTTAAAGTTTTTACCAGTGTTGGGGCAGGGCAGGCTGCAAAAATATGCGCCATACCCATGGATGATACCTTTGAATATTATTATGATGTAACAATTAATAACGCCTATAAGTTGGGGTGCAGCAATAATCCTAATGACGTGTATATAGATGCAACCGGCCTGGCGCCACTTCATTACTTTATAGTAGATCAGGTAACAGATGCTGTTGTGTTTGATAACGGCAATAATCCCATTTTTAGCAACCTGGCTCCGGGAGTATACAAGTTTAAGGTAGAAAATACCTGTAGGGAATTTAAAACATTAGTTAGAGATATTTCTATGCTGCCAGATCTTGTAGATTCTGGTACACCGTCTAATTTGCCATTTTGTGTGCAGCCTGCAGATTCATTATATAAAGAAATTGATCTTAGACAGCAGGATGCTTCGATACTAAATGGAGCTAGCCCAAGGGTATATAGCATAACTTATTTTCTTACAGCTACAGATGCTGAAGCTAATAGTAATGCTATAGATGACCCTGAGCATTTTGTTAATACATCAAATCCGCAAACCATATATGTCCGTATGGAGCATATGCTAATAAATGTTTGTCATGATATACAATCTTTTTTAGTAGAGGTGGGGCACAGGCCATCTCTAAATGTAGCGCAACAACAGTTTTTATGCGAAGAAGAAGGTTCGCTTACTCTTACTGCCGGTTCTGGCTTTGATGGCTATCTATGGCTTCCGGGGGAGAAGTTACAGAAAGTATTACGGTTACTAAACCGGGAGCTTATACATTGATTGTAACTTCAAATACAACTATAGCATCGTGTCCTGCCCAGGTAGAGATAATTGTAAGGCCCGTAGGACCTCCGGAAATTATTTCGATTGATACTTTTGACTGGACAGAAGACAATAACGGATTTACCGTTAATATTAATAATCCGGAGATGTATGAATATTCTATAGATAATATTCTTTTTCAGGAAAGTAACACATTTACGGGCCTTCCTACTGGTATTTATACCGTTTATGTGCGCGACAGGCAACAATGCAGTACAGTAGATGCAAGAGTTGCATTGCTTTACTATCCTAAATATTTTACCCCAAACGGTGACGGTTATAATGAAACATGGCGCATAGAATATTCCTGGTTTGAAATTGGCATGATGACCTATATTTATGACCGTTATGGCAAACTAATAACAAGCCTTGCACCAAATAGCCCCGGATGGGATGGTACTCTTAATGGGCATAGGTTGCCGGCCACAGATTACTGGTTTGTTGTAAACCGTCAGGATGGGCGCATTTACAGGGGACACTTCTCATTACTTCGATAAATTTCAATAACAGATTTCATTATAATGTGGAATTCTACAATTAAAAGTGTGGAATTCTACATTCTGTGTATTATTGTTTGCATGGCGTCTGTTTGTTTAAATGCTTGATTTATAGTGGTTTTTCACCTTTTTAACTTGTGGTTTTGTTTTTGGCTCGATTTTGTATCTATACTTATCAAATCGACTAATAAAATACAACATGAAAAAATTAATTATAGCAGCACTATTACTTGGAGGTTTATCATCAGTAAGTGCATCTGTAGTAAGAAATAATGAAAATCCTGTAACTATAGAAAAACAGGAAAAGGTATATTCTAAGATTGCAACTGATAAAGTACCTGTTGCAGTGCTAAAAGAAATTAGTGAAAAGTATGAAGGATACAATGTATCTGCCGCTTACGCATCTGAAGATAGTGATTATAAACTGGAGCTTGCTAAAGAAAGTACTGTTGTAACAGTTTATTATAATGCCAAAGGCGAATTTATAAAAGAGAAGAAATAGCGATTAAGAATATAGTAAGGTGATTTGAAGAATTTAATTCTTCGACATAAGGAGACGGGAGCGTCTCCTTTTGTTTTTTATTAACATTTTAAAATAAGCTTTTCACTTACATTTGCATATATTATCTTATATCCCCTGATGAATCCGAAAATCCTTGTTGTTGATGATGATACCGCTTTTTGCGTAATGCTTAAAACTTTTTTACAAAAAAAAGGTTTTGATGTGGTAAATGCATTTAGTGGGGCACAGGCTATTGAGCAGCTCAAAGAGGCAGCATTTGATGTAATGCTTACCGATATACGCCTGCCGGACAGCGACGGACTGCAACTTCTTAAATATATCAGGGAAAATTCGCTAAATGCAAGTGTTATCCTCATGACGGGATATACTGATATAAAAGCGGCAGTTAATGCGATGAAACTCGGCGCTTTTGATTATGTAGGAAAACCTATAAATCCTGATGAAATACTGCACATAGTAGGACTCGCGTTAGCTAAAAAACAGGAAAAAGATAGTAATGGTACAGCAGTACCGGTTACAACAACTAAAGCACAGGTTAAGGCACCGGCAAAATCTACGGTTAAATCATCTTTTGTAAAAGGTGCCAGCCCTATATCTACAGAGCTGCATGAGCATATTGCCCTTGTGGCGCCCACAAACATGTCTGTGCTTATTATAGGCGACAGCGGTACAGGAAAAGAACACATAGCAAAATCTATACACGACTTAAGCAAGCGTGCATCTAAGCCTTACATAGCTGTAGATTGTGGCGCTATACCAAAAGAGCTTGCCTCCAGCGAATTCTTTGGTCATATTAAAGGTTCTTTTACAGGAGCTGTTAATGATAAGACAGGGCACTTTGAAGCTGCAAATGGCGGTACATTGTTTCTGGATGAAGTAGGGAATCTTTCTTACGAAGTGCAGGTGCAATTGCTTCGTGCACTACAGGAGCGAAAAATAAAACCTGTAGGCAGTAACCATGAGGTTAATGTAGATATACGTGTAGTGGCTGCTACTAATGAAGATCTTGCTGAAGCTGTAAAACGCGGCGATTTTAGAGAGGACCTTTACCACAGGCTTAATGAGTTTTGCATACGTGTACCACGCCTTGCAGAGCGCAGGCAGGATATTATGATGTTTGCAAATCATTTTCTTGAAACCGCAAATAATGACCTTGAAAAAGAGATTTCTGGTTTTAGCAGTGATGTAGTACAGCTTTTTAAAAGCTATGACTGGCCCGGTAACCTGCGCGAAATGAAGAATACCATTAAACGTGCCGTACTTTTAGAACGCTCAGATATTATAACTATTGAAGTACTCCCTCAGGAAATGCGTGAACCCGCACAACCGGTAACCCAGGCAGATGAGTTTGGCTACATAAGAGGCAATGAGGAAGAGGCTATAAAAAAAGCACTTGAAAAAGCAAACTATAATAAATCTAAGGCGGCAAAGCTGTTAGATATAGATCGTAAAACGCTTTATAATAAGCTTAAGTTGTACAATATAGACCTTTAATCAGGCAATTTCTTTTTGTAATAAATTACAAAGTTCACTCATTTTTTCGCAAATCTTTTTGCAATAGTCCAGCAGGACAGTAGAGGTAAGGTTTAGTGTTCCTTCTTCCAGTGGCAAAAGCAGTTCGGCAATGCTGCACACTTCCATCTGCCGCAGCATGGGTATCATTTTGTGTGCTATGCGTGCCAGCCTGTCATCGTCATTATCCCTGGCTGCCTGTAGTAATTCTTCGCAATTTTCCACTGCACTTTCTGTAAAGGTTTCGATAATGATGCGCAAAGATTCAGGATCATTTTGTGTAAACTGCGAAAGGCTTTGTAAGTCATAAAGTCTGCTATCAATCTCCTCACTAGCCATATCTGTTAAAAAATCATCTTTTCTGTTAGCAATAATTGCAGATAAGGCTGCCATGTTTACAGGCTTTGGCTGGTGGGCAGTAAATCCTTTTTCAATATAATAACTATCATCAAGATCGCGCCTGCCAGATAAGGCTATAACGGTCATCTCTGCTATACGGTTATTTTTATGACTGCGTATGTTTTGCACTAAGGTAAAACCATTCATTACCGGCATCTGGATATCGGTTAGCAATACATCAAAATCTGCCAGTTCTAAAAGGCTTATAACATTTGGTGCATGTGCTTCGATGGTAACTACAGCACCATTGTTTCGTAATAATTCTTTCATGAGTAGGGCATGGGTGGTATCATCATCAACTACCAGGATTTTTTTACCTTTGATAGATGCAGCAACCTTTGGCTGTGTAACATCTTCTGCGAGCTCTCTTGCTGCAATGCACGGTATTGTAATGGTAAAGATAGATCCCTGCCCTTCCTGGCTTTCAAGTATAATGGTGCCACCAAGCATCCCCATAATACCTTTGCTTATAGTAAGGCCCAGGCCGGTACCTCCAAATCTTTTTTCAATGCCACTGTGCGCTTGTGTAAACTCTTTAAAAACATTTTCGTGCTTATCTGGCGCAATACCTATACCGGTATCCAGTACAGATATACTTATGTCGAATCCATCTATTTTTGCCGTAACTTCTACAGATCCTTCTCCGGTAAACTTTATGGCATTACTTATCAGGTTAGTTAATACCTGCTTAATACGGTAAGGGTCAGAAATGTAGTTTCGGTCTAAAACTTCTTCTACATCCCAGTTTAGTTCTATGCCTTTATTCTCTGCCATGGGCTGTAATGCGCTACAGGCGGTTTCAATGGTATGCTTTACATTAAAAGGTATTTGTTCTATAGTAATCCTGTTGTTTTCGAGACGCGAAAAATCAAGCAGGTCATTAACCAGTTTCATGATATAATCTGCAGATTCGCGAATGTTTGCCAGATAATGCTTTTGGTTTTCAGATACCCCCGATTCTTTTAGCAGGTCATGAAACCCAAAGATACTGCCCAGTGGGGTTTGCAGGTCGTGCGTTACGGTAGCCATAAGCATACTGCGGGTGCGCAGCAGCTGTTCGTTTTCTTTATTAAGCACTTCGAGCCTGCGGCGGTAGTTCTGGTTTATGCCCAGGTCGCGTATAATAATAGTTGCAAGTATAATGAGGCATATAAGGGTAATTGCGCCTACCCAGGCTACTTTGCTAACGGTATTGTTTAGCGTATTTTGTGTTTTTGCAACCTCGTTATATGATTTTTGTATAAAATCGTTTTCTATAGAGGTAAGTATGGTGCGTAATTTATCTGATATGATCTGGTTTTCCTGTAGCAGTTTTTGCTCTTTGTGGTATAGTTCTATTGCCAGTCGCTTGTTTTTATAACTTACGCCTTTTAGTGCACTTTTAAAGGCTTGGGTAAGCGAATCGTTGCTTACAGGCAGCTTACTCAGGGAGTCCATTTGTTTTGGTGTAAGGATTGATTTTACATCCTCATTCCAGTCATATTTTTTTGTAATCTTTACAGGCTTGGTTTTTTGCCAAACCTCCTCACGTGTACCATTTACAGAGGTTACGGCATCTGTAAAAAAGTCTTTTTTGTTATAGGCTTTATGAAAAGCACTTATCTCTGCAATACTATTCTTTTTTCGCTTTAAAAGTAGTTGTATGCTGTCAAACTTTTTTCTTTGTGATGGTTCTGTTTCAGATTTTATAGTGTCTAGCTGTGCCGCAATGCTGTCAGTAAGTTTATTGTACTGCCTTAGTTTTTTTTTATCTAAGGTAAGTATTGCTGTACGCCCCAGTGCTTCGGATGAATATAGCGCAGCAATGGTGTTGCTTACCCTTATTATTTTTGCGTTGTCTTCGGCAAGCTTATTTGGCCGGGATGCTTTAATTATCTCTGTATAAACAAACCAGGCAGAGAGTACCGCTGCGCAAATAATTAAGAGGTAACCTGTAATAACCTTGTATTTTACTGCCTTGTGTGTTTGTGCCATAGTATATAAAAGTAAGCATTTTGCTTAATATTTATAACGGTTGTTGCTATGGTTAAGTATAAAAAATGGGGCAATTGCCCCATTCTTAACTTCTAACTATAACCCTCAGGAAGTTAACTTCTTCTTTTAGGTGTTGTATCTCTGATCTGAGGCTTTCTACGAGTATATCGTATACCTCTTTGTTTGTCTGGCTAAGGCCGGCGTCAGAACCCTGTGCGCTTGTTTGCTCAATTACACCATTAAACAGGTACATAAGGTTTACATCAAGTATTCTAACGATTTTTAGAAGTTTAACAACGTTAAGCCTTCTGTCGTCTTTTTCAAGGCGTCCGTAGTTGCTCTGGGTAACATCTAACTGGATTGCCATGTTTTCCTGGGTAATTCCTTTTTCCTCCCGTAATTTCTTAATTCTTTGGCCGATTACATTCATAATATAATTTGTTTAGTTGTAGGATGCAGATTTAATATTTTATTATATCGTAATAATATTCATAACTCTTTTTTAAGAAATTTCGCTCTAACTTTATCATGACCGTAAAAAAATCACCCTTACTCAAAAATTATTGCCTTTTCTGTTACTAAAACTTTTGCCGCGACATATTGCGTAATGCTTCGCTTAATGCCGCTTTTCTTAAAAAAAAGTATTGAAGATTGTTATCTTTTGTAAAAATAGAAAACAATAAAAAGATTGATGATCTTTTCTATATTTTTCGATGAGTTGCGTTGTTTAATCGTTGAGATACAGGCGAAATGTAGATAAATAGTTAAGAATTGACAATTAAAAATTGATTACATTAAATAAATAGCAAAACACATGATGAAAGAAGTGCTTGTTTATGATAGCCAGCTTGGTTATTATGAAATGCTCAAGAGCAGGTTAAAGGAGGGTTTTAACTTTGTGCTCTTTACACGGGGAATGACAAAAATAGCAGAAGAGTTTGATGCTGTTTTATTTTTTCTTCACGAAGATATTGAACTTATAGACCTTTCAAGGCTATATAACGCTAAAGTACCTATTATAATAGGGTTGTCTAAAGACGTAGCCGAAGAAACCACACAAGGAAATATTTATACCTTAAACCTGCAGCAAACAAAAAAAGGGCTGATTAAAAGAGTTAGGATGTTACTCAAAAAACTGCGCGATATAGCTGCATAAAAACTAAAATTCCCGCTCTGTGGCGGGAATTTTTTTATTCTGAAAGGATAGCTCTTGATATTACAATTTTTTGTATTTCAGAGGTGCCCTCGTATATCTGTGTAATCTTGGCATCGCGCATAAGCCGCTCTACATGGTATTCTTTTACATAGCCATTACCGCCATGTACCTGTACCGCTTCTATGGTTACATCCATAGCAGTCTTACTTGCATATAGTTTTGCCATAGCGCCGCTTATATCATAGTTGTGGTGGTTGTCTTTATCCCAGGCTGCTTTAAGGCACAGGTGGCGCGATGCCTCTATGCTTACGGCCATATCTGCAAGTTTAAAGGCAATAGCCTGGTGTTCGCAAATTGGTTTGCCAAATGCTTTACGCTCTTTACTGTATTTAAGTGCCAGTTCATAAGCACCTGCTGCTATGCCCAGTGCCTGCGATGCAATACCTATGCGTCCGCCGGCAAGTGTTTTCATTGCAAACTTAAAGCCAAATCCATCTTCGCCTATACGGTTTTCTTTGGGTACTTTTACATCTGTAAACATTAAAGAGTGTGTGTCGCTGCCACGTATGCCCAGCTTTTGCTCTTTAGCGCCTATTTCAAAGCCCGGCATGCCTTTTTCTACAATAAGCGCATTGATGCCTTTATGGCGCAGTTCGGTATGTGTTTGTGCTATTACAAGATACACATCGGCAGTGCTGCCGTTTGTAATCCAGTTTTTAGTGCCGTTAAGCAGGTAATGGTCACCCATATCTACGGCTGTGGTTTTTTGAGATGTAGCATCAGAACCCGCTTCAGGCTCGCTAAGGCAAAATGCGCCTATAACTTCGCCGGTTGCAAGGCGTGTAAGATATTTTTGCTTTTGCTCTTCAGTACCAAACGTTTGAAGGCCCCAGCATACAAGAGAATTGTTTACAGACATTACTACAGATGCCGATGCGTCTATCTTACTTATTTCTTCCATAGCCAGTACATAAGAAATAGTGTCTAGGCCGCTGCCTCCATATTTGGGATCTACCATCATGCCGAGAAAGCCCAGCTCGCCCATTTTTTTTATCTGCTCATGCGGAAATTGCTGTTTTTCGTCACGCTCTATAACGCCGGGCAGTAATTCCTGCTGTGCAAAATCACGCGCGGCTTGTTGTATCATCAGATGCTCTTCGGTTAGTTGAAAATCCATAATTTTTAAATTACTTTTTTGTTTTATTCTGCCCAAATGTAATTATTTAATGGTAATAATTCAAAACTAAATGGTAATTTTAGCCCATGACAGAGAAAAACTATAACGTTTTAGGTGTTATGTCGGGCACGTCGCTTGATGGGGTAGATGTGGCATACGTTTCATTATCAGAAAATCAGGGGGTGTGGGCTTATGAAATTCATGAAGCCGAAACCATACCCTACAGCGATGAATGGGTAGCAGAACTAAAAATTGCGGTTACTTACAGTAATGCCCAACTCCAAAATCTTAATCAGCGTTACACTGTATTGCTGGCAGATATTATAAATAAGTTTATAAAAAAGTACGATATACAGGATCTTGATGCGGTTTGCTCTCACGGGCATACAATACTGCACCAGCCTCATAATGGTATTACATTACAAATAGGTAACTTGCCAAAAATTGCACAGCTTACCGGCCAAAGGGTGGTATGCGATTTTAGGGTAGAAGATGTAAAAATGGGGGGCAGGGCGCACCACTTGTACCCATAGGCGACCGCATGTTGTTTGCAGGCTATAAATTTTGCCTCAACCTTGGGGCTTTAGTAATATTTCTTTTGAAGATAATGATACTAGAATCGCCTTTGATATTTGTGCTGTAAACACGGTACTTAATTTTTATGCAAACAGGCTTGGCTATCCGTATGATGATGGAGGTAAGATAGCGCAGGGGGGGAGCATAAACCCCATGCTGCTTGAAAAGCTAGATGATTTACAATATTACAAACAACCGTGGCCAAAGTCGTTAGGGTTTGAATATGTAAAACAAACATTACTGCCATTAATTGAAGAGTATAATATACAAACGGAAGATAAGCTGCGCACCTTTACCCGGCACGTTGCACGCCAGATAGCTAATGTTGTAAAACAGGCAGGACAAAACGGCCAGCTTTTAGTTACGGGCGGCGGTGCTTATAACAACTATCTCATAAAAAGTATGTCAAATTTATTACCGGACACAACTATTGTTGTGCCCGATGATAATACCATACAATATAAGGAAGCTCTTATTTTTGCTTTACTAGGGGTTTTAAAACTGCGCGGTAATGATAATGTGCTGGGCAGCGTTACCGGAGCACCACATAATCATAGCGCAGGCCTGGTTTATACACCGCTATAATATACCCATTTTTTTTACTGCTTCAATAAGGTCGTTGTCATCGGCATTTTTTTTGCCGTCGAGTATAAGTGTTTTTATGTGGGCTATGCGTTTTTCTATAGCATTTATAGATAGCGGTACATAGTTAGGTATGTTTTGTGTAGGTATACCTTCATGAAGGCGCATCAGTATCTGTCGGTCATAATTGTCCAGCTTGTAATTATCAAGCGTACGGTCTTTTAGCGACTTGAGTATTTTGTGGCTGTAATGCATTTTGCCAGAGAAGATGATCTTGAAAGCCTTTAAAAACTCGTCAATGTCAATGTCGCTTTTGCATAATATGCCCTGCGGGTCTGTGGCTTCTATAAGTCTTTCTATCAGTGATGCCTCGCTGTGCATGGTTAGAAATATAATAGTGCACGAAGGAGATGTCTTTCTTAATAGCATACCCAGATCCAGACCGGAAAATATTTTTTGGTCAGGATACGGCGGCAGGCTAAGATCCAGATATGCAATATCAGGAGTAGTTACGGGGTTAGTAATAATGTTGTAAGCTTCTTCACAGCTTAAGGCTTTGTTGAACTGAAGGTCATATCCTTCAAAACTTTCTTCCGAAAGTACGTTTATATAGCCGTTCACGGTCATTGGATGATCGTCAACTATTAGTATTTTTAAGGTCTTATCCATTTTTGGGGAAACAAATAATAATCGCAATGCTTTAAAAAAAATGCGTTACCGTAAAATTACTAAATTTTAATTATTTAATTTGCTAATTCTTACCACTAAATAGTAGATCGCCGTATTTGTGCAATATTCTTACGTAATTATCAGTGACGATACATCAATTTCCAGGGAATTGCTTCAGCAAGTTGAAGATTTTCCGGAGTATTATTGTATTGGTACTGCTGAAACCAGGGAGAAGGCTATAGATACTATTCTTTCGAACCAACCTGAACTTGTTTTTTTAATGCTGGGAAAAAGCTCAAAGAGCGATATAACACTTAGTATTATAACAGAGCTTTACCGTTTTATAAATGAGCTACCGTATTTTGTAATAATTTCAGAGACAGATAAATATGCTTATGAAGCATTGAAGACCGGAGTGTTTGATTATATAATAAGCCCGGTAGCCCTTACAGAACTGCGGCGTACACTGCTAAAATTTCAAAAGGTAATACCGCTTAGCGGGGGCATAGTGCCCCAAATTGTTGAGAATGTGCAGGAGTTACAGGAAAAACCAGAATCTGAGCGTCCGGCGGCCGATGTGTCAAAATCTGATGTGGATATACAAATTTGTATTAAATCTTATGGCGATTACCAGTTTATAGCTTTAAAAGACGTTGTATATTTGCAGGCAGATAATAATACAACAGATTTTCATCTATATAATGGTAAGAAGCTTACAGCATATAAGACGCTGAAGCATTATGAAAATAATTTACCCTCTTTTTTTTACCGCATACACAACAGTTATATAGTAAACAGTAATTACGTGTCGCGCATTAATACAGGTAAGTCCTTATGTTACCTTAATAATAATGATGTTTCTGTGTCTTTTTCAAAAACATTCAAGGATAACATAGATACTATTATCCGGAAAATAGCTCCGGAATATATTTAATAATTAATTTTTTGAAAGGGTTTTTTAAGATACCCTTTACATCGGTCGAGTTACTCGTATGCGGGGGTATTTCACTAAAACCCGTATAAATCATGGTGTCCGGAATGTTTTTGTGTAGTAGTTTTGCTTCAGAAACAAACGGTAAACGTCTGGTTCTGACAACTAAAAATTAAATATAAAATTACATTCAACAATTTTCTAAAGAATTACTACCATGAAAAAAATTATCCTTACACTTGCCCTTCTTGCTACAGTTTCAACAACTCTTGTTTCTTGTACAGCAGATGATATTCAGACTAACGAAACAGCAGGAAATTTTCAGCTTGAAGATGGCGGCATCAAAACTCCACCAGTTACACCAAGACCGTAATTAGTTACATATAAAATTATTATTTTTGAGGGCAATAGTACAAATACTATTGCCCTCAAAAATTTTGAAATATATCCAACCATATTGTTTTATCATTTTGGCTATTTTATTTCTTGTCTCCTGTAATAAGGAAAAAGCAACAGGAACGCCGGGAGATAAACTTATAGAGCGGGCAGAAAATAAAGATCTGGACGGGCAAACGCGCACCGTTTATCTTGATTCTGCCTTTAGCCAGTTCAGGCTACAAAAAAATGATTCGATACTACGATATTCACTCCGCAGGCTTGCAGTAAGTTATTTTGATATTGGTAATTATGATAAATCTATCGAGGTAAGTAATGAGGTATTGCGGCTTGCAACACTTGCAGGCGATTCATTAAGTATGGGAAAGGCAAATTATTTTGCAGGCCTTTCATATTATCAGGAAGGTACTGTAGATAAGGCGCTACGTCATTTTAGAGACGCAGAGAAGGTGCTGAGGCCGTTAAACAATCGCGATCTTGGTTCTTTACTACTTTATAAGGCTTATGTTTTTCATGATGTAGGCGAGTATGTTTTGTGTGAGTCTGAAGCGTTTATGGCACTCGCCGTACTAGAAAAACATAACGATAACTACCAGGTGTTTCAATGCCTGGTAGTTATAGCGCTTGCACTAAATGAGCAGGATAATACAGTAGAGGCTATTAAATATTACCAGGAAGCGCTAAAGCAAATAGAAAAATTAAAGGGAGATGGCTATGCTCCTGAATTTATAGAGTCTTTAAGTATTTCATGTTATAGTAATATTGGCCTTGTGTATGCAAAGGAGCGGGAGTATGATAAGGCTATAGAGCAATACAATATTGCCCTTAAGAGCGATGTTGTGCGCGAAAATCATTACTGGAAAAGTAAAATACTAAATAATCTTGCTCTTGCTAAGTTTAAAAAAGGTGATGATAATGGTGTAAAAGGGATGTTTTTTGAAGCGCTAAAACTAAGCGATAGTCTTGATAATAAACAGGAACTGGTAGCCAGCAACCTTAATATAGGTGTGTATTATGCAAGTAAAAAAGATACCGCCAGTGCTATTAATTATCTTGGAAAGGCTTATAAAAAAGCTAAAGAAATAAATAGCAATTCAGACAAACTGAACGCCCTGAAAGAATTAATATCAATAGATAGTAAAAATAGTACTGCTTATTCTAAACAATACATAAAGCTAAATGACAGCCTGGAAAAGGCAACGCTCCAAAACCGGAATAAATTTGCCCGTATAGAGTATGAAACAAACCAGTTGCGTGATGAAAAAGATGCGCTGGCCAAAAAAAATAGTTTTATAATAGGTATATCTGTACTGGTGCTGCTTTTTGTGGCGGCAATTTTTATAATCTATTATCTTAACTCCCGAAATAAAGAGCTGTTGCATGTTCAGGAACAGCAAAAAGCGAGTGAAGAAATTTATCAGCTCATGTTTGAGCAGCAAAGCCGTATAGAAAGTGCCCGTTCTGAAGAAAAGAACCGTATTGCGATGGAGCTTCATGATGGCATATTAAATAACATTTATGCGGTAAGGCTCAACCTTGAATTTAGTAACCGTAAGACGGATGAAGAATCTGTAGTAAAGCGAAAAGGTTTTATAAAAGAACTGCAGGTGGTAGAGTCAGAAATACGTTCTGTATCACACGACCTTAGCCGAAGCGCACAGTTTGTGCAAGGTAAAGACTTTACGGCAATGCTTGAATTTATGGTTAATACCCAGAAAAATAACTTTGATACAGAGTTTGAAATTTCGATAGATCCAAATTTAGACTGGGATGAAATTCCTAATACATATAAAGTAAACATTTACCGTATTGTACAAGAAGCATTACAAAACGTAAATAAATACTCTAAGGCCAGCCATGCTCATGTAAATGTATATGTAGAGGGCAGGCAGCTTGTGGTAACAGTTCGCGACAATGGGGTAGGATTTGATATTAAAAAGGCTGCCGGAGGCATAGGTCTTAAAAATCTCAGGAAGCGTTCTGAAGCATTAAACGGGTTGCTGGAAATAGACTCTGAAGAAGGAAAAGGCGCATTAGTAAAAGTACAGTTTGCTTTGCGTTGAAAAATAAAAATACTCTGAGTATGTTTACTATATTTGTGCCCTCAAACAAAAACAACGAAATGAAAGAACTGCTTAAAAAATTTGAAGATAAGCAGCCTGAAATAGTGTTTAACTGGAAAGACAGTGAAACAGAAGCTGAAGGCTGGGCGGTAATAAATTCTTTAAGAGGCGGGGCTGCAGGAGGTGGTACCCGTATGCGCAAAGGTCTTGATATGAATGAAGTTTTGTCATTGGCAAAAACCATGGAAGTAAAATTTACTGTTTCTGGTCCTGCCATTGGCGGTGCTAAATCCGGTATAAACTTTGATCCTAACGACCCTCGTAAAAAAGGCGTGCTACAGCGCTGGTACAAAGCCGTTTCTCCTTTGCTTAAAAGTTATTATGGAACGGGTGGCGACCTTAATGTAGACGAGATACATGAGGTAATACCAATGACTGAAGAGTGTGGTGTATGGCACCCGCAGGAAGGTGTGTTTACCGGACACTTTAAGCCAACAGAGGCTGATAAAATAAACCGTATAGGGCAATTGCGTCAAGGTGTTGTTAAGGTAATAGAAAATCCCGCTTTTTCGCCGGATGTAAATAAAAAATATACGGTTGCAGATATGATTACCGGTTATGGTGTTGCAGAAGCTGTAGGCCATTATTACAATATTTACGGAGGTAGTATAAAAGGCAAGAGGGCTATAATACAAGGTTTTGGAAACGTAGGTTCTGCGGCGGCATATTACCTTGCAGGTATGGGCGCTAAAATTGTAGGGATCATAGACCGTGAAGGTGGGCTTTTAAATAAAGACGGCTTTAGCTTTGAAGAAATAAAACAATTTTTTCTTGATAAAGAAGGTAATCAGCTAATAGCAAAAAACATGATACCTTTTGCTGAACTTGATGCACAGGTATGGAGTGTAGGGGCAGAAATTTTTGCACCCTGCGCGGCATCAAGACTGGTTAAAAAAGATCAGGTAGAAAGTATGGTAGCTGCCGGGCTTGAGGTTATAAGCTGTGGTGCAAACGTGCCTTTTGCAGATAAAGAAATATTCTTTGGCCCGATTATGGAAGCAACAGACGAAAAAGTAAGCCTTATACCAGACTTTATTTCTAACTGTGGTATGGCAAGGGTTTTTGCTTACTTTATGGAGAAAAAGGTTTCTATGACTGATGAGGCTGTGTTTAAAGATGCCAGCGATATTATAAAAAATGCACTGCAAAATGTATACAATACAAACAGCAGTAAAACCGGAATAAGCAATACTGCTTTTGAAATTGCACTAAGGCAGCTGGTTTAAAAAAAATATAGTAGTATTGGGGCTGTTTTATACAGCCCCTTTTTTTATTTTATATGGATTATAAGCAAACAACAGAGTGGATGTTTAACCAGTTACCCATGTATCAGCTACAGGGTGCATCTGCTTATAAAAAAGACCTTACAAATACACTTTTACTCGCAAGGCATTTGGGCAACCCGGAGCGTAAAATAAAGGCTATACACATAGCAGGTACTAATGGTAAAGGTAGTACAAGCAGTATGCTGGCAAGTATACTGCAAGAGGCAGGTTATAAAACAGGTTTGTATACATCTCCACACCTTAAAGATTTTAGGGAACGTATAAAAATTAACGGTGAAGATATCTCTGAAGATTTTGTTGTACGATTTGTAAACAGTAATAAGGCTTTTTTTGAGGCGAATGACCTTAGTTTTTTTGAAATGACCGTAGGGCTTGCATTCGATTATTTTGTGCAGGAAGGCGTAGATATTGCGGTTATAGAAACCGGTATGGGCGGCAGACTTGACAGTACAAATATTATAACGCCGTTACTTTCGGTTATTACAAATATAGGCCTGGACCATACAGCTTTTTTGGGTAACACCCTTGCGGCCATTGCAGAAGAAAAAGCCGGGATAATAAAACCCGGAGTACCTGTAGTGGTGGGAGAATATAATGATGAAACGAAGCCGGTTTTTGAAGTTAAAGCTGCAATGTGCAATGCACCTTTGTTTTTTGCTTCAGATGCTGTTTTTAACGATTATCCTGTAGCTCTTAAGGGCGATTACCAAAAACACAATATTAAGACTGTTTTGCAGTCGGTTGCGATTTTAAGGAAGCAGCTTGTCATTAGTGAAGATGCTGTAAAAGCAGGGCTTCTAAACGTGGTAAAAAATAGCGGATTGCGTGGGCGCTGGGAGCAGCTACAGGAAAATCCTGTTGTGGTAACAGACACTGCACACAATAGCCATGGGTTGAAACCGGTGCTTGAGCAGGTAATGGCACAGCCTTATAAAACACTTCGTTTTGTTTTGGGTGTAGTAAATGATAAAAACCTGGATGAAATTTTGCCGCTCTTTCCAAAAGATGCCGTGTATTATTTTTCGAAACCAAATGTGCCAAGGGGTCTGGATGCAGCTATATTAGAAGAAAATGGAAAAAAATATGGCTTAAGCGGAAAAATATTTCCATCCATTTCAGATGCTTATCGCGCTGCGATTCAGGATGCTGCGCCAGATGATTTTATATATGTGGGGGGGAGTACATTTGTTGTGGCAGAAATTTTATAGTAGAATGCTTGCAAATATTAAAAACTGTGCTATCTTTGCACTCGCAATACGGAACTAATAACAACAACGTAAAGCAACCCGAAAGGGCGATTAGCTCAGCTGGTTCAGAGCACCTCGTTTACACCGAGGGGGTCGGGGGTTCGAACCCCTCATCGCCCACCACAATTCAGCTTTATATCATTATAAAGTACATTAAAACAATGAAAACCTGCAAGTTACGGCTTTGCAGGTTTTTTATTTTTACCCCTGCACCATCAAAATTTTCAAAAATACACAAAGTTTTTGTGGCAAATCTGTGGCAATTTCAAATTGCAAAAAAAATTGCCACAAAATATGCTTTAAGTTTTTGATTATCAACAGGTAAAGCTGCTTAACGACTTGATTTGAAAGCACTATAATTCGACATTTATTAATTTTAAAAACGTTGAATTTATGTTAGAGAACAGTTTCGGAATTACCTTCTTCTTGAAGAGTTCCACAAAAGGCACAAAAGAAAGGTATGTTTACCTGAGAATTACAGTAGATGGTGTACCCAAAGAAACATCTACAAAACGGAAATGGGAAGTTGAACGTTGGAGCCAAAGAACAGAACGCGCTACCGGAACCAGAGAAGATGCGAAAGTCTTAAACTTCTTCCTGGATGCATTGTATATGAAAATCCAGCAGTTTAAAAGTGAGCTCATGTTAGCCGGGCATCCAATTACAACACAAAAAATTATGGATTTTATATTAGGCAAAAACCTCACAAAGGCAACGGTCGTCCAGGAATTCCAAAAACACAATGATGAACTTTTAGCATTAGTGAAAAAAGGCGAGTATGCAATCGGTACGCATGTGCGGTTTGAGATAGCCAAGAAACATGTCAAAGAGTACCTGCGTTACAAATACAATGTAGCAGATATGGATTTCCATGAACTCAATTTTGAATTTGTAAAGGATTATGAATTTTACTTAAAGACGGTTAAGAATATTAGCCACAATACTGCGGTAAAGTATATTACTAACTTTAAGAAGATTGTATTGCTAGCCATTGACAAGGAAATCATTACGGCTGACCCTTTCAAACGTTTTAAAGCAAAAAAAATCAAGGTGCCCAAAAAGCCACTGAGCAGTTATGAACTTGCTCAACTGGAAAACCACACCTTTTCTACGCCACGCCTTTCTACCGTGCGGGATATCTTCGTATTTCAGTGCTACACAGGATTGGCGTATATTGATGCCTTTAACCTGAAAAAATCCGATATTAAGTCGGGTATAGATGGGGAAATGTGGATTATTACCGAAAGGCAAAAAACAGGTAGTAGTATAAATGTACCACTCCTGCCGAAAGCGAAAGCCGTAATGGAACGTTACAAAGACCACCCACTTTGCTTACAGAGAAATTCTGTGTTGCCGGTAACCTCCAACCAAAAGATGAACGCTTATTTAAAGGAGATAGCTGACCTGTGCGGCATCGAAAGCACCTTGAACACCCATAAGGCCAGGCGTACCTTCGGAAGCACCGTAACGCTCAATAATGACGTTCCTATCCATGTGGTGAAAGAATTGTTGGGACACCAGTCGGTAAAGCAGACCGAGGAATATGCCATAACCGAACAGCAGTCTGTCGGCAGGGAAATGAAGCAGTTGCAGTTAAGGCTAAACCAAAAAACAGAATTCCCGGATGACCCTATAGCGGCCAATGTTTTAAAGATGCAGAAGGAAATTATCTCGCTGAGAAAACAATTAGGAGTTGTAAATGAGCCTAACTCTGAAATCAAAAGTGTTCTCAGGATATGTAAATAAGATTTTGCTCATTATAATTGTTGCCACACTGCGGCAACAATTATAATGAGCTTTTAATCAGAGAAATAAGTTGTCTCATCAGTGATGAGACAATTACAAATCGGAACTTAAAATTAAATCAAACAACTATGTAACCAAATTGGTAACATTGTAATATATTTGCAATGAGAATAATTGCTGTAAAAACGTTAAAAGAATTCTGGGAGCAATTTCCGGATTCAGAAAGGCCACTGCAATATTGGTATAAGGATGTGGCGGCTGCTGAGTGGAATAACCCAAACGAACTAAAAGGGCAGTTTGGAAATGCCTCAATACTGACAAACAAAAGGGTTGTTTTTAATATACATGGCAACACCTACCGGTTGATCGTAGATATTGAATACCGTTTGAAGATAGTACTTCTAGTCTGGTTAGGGACACACAAATATTACAATAAGATTAATGCAAAAGAGATTAGCTATGTTAAGACTGATAAAAAATGATACGCAACATCAAGATACCCTTGCGCGTATCTACGAATTGATGCAACTCGATTTACAACCGGATACAGAAGAATCTGATGAACTGGAAATTCTTTCAATGCTGGTGAAAAAATATGAAGATGAACACTATCCCGTTCCCGAACCCACCCCTATTGAAGCAATAAAATACAGGATGGAGCAATTAAATATTTCTGATGCTGAGCTTTCTGAAATATTAGGTGCGCGTTCACGCAAATCTGAAATCCTGTCCGGGAAGAGAAAGCTTAGCCTTTCCATGATACGGGCGTTAAAAGAAAGATTGAATATATCTGCGGATATATTGATACAGCTTCACTAAAATTATTAAGTATTTGATTATGATTGAATTATAATTGTCGCCGCAGTGCGGCGACAATTTATTTTTAACGGTATCGATTCTGCTATCAAACGTACATGAAATTTGTGAAGATTAGTATTGTATCGAGACATATGAGTTTGAGTAACGGTCAAATAGAAAAACAGCCATTACGGCTGCTTTAGTCGAATTCAAGACAAACTATTAACATGTTTTAATATTCATCTACCCATTTCTTTGATTCCGGATCCCACTGTAGAGTATTGCTAAAGTCTTCTAAAATTACTTTTTCAACACCGGTTTTAAAATCATTTGAAAGCAAACATGGAAAGTCCCCGGAAAGATAAACCCTTCCGTTTCCATCACATTCCAGAGCGGCAGAATCCAGATGGTAATCCCCTATGGGAAAGGTGAAAATATTTCCGTAATACCTGCTTTTGTTTATGTAATTTTCAATCGGATATATGCCTTTCGTTAATGCTTTAAAATCCAATACTCCTTCAGAAAAGGTAGTTAATGTTTTGACTTCCAGATCGCCATACTCATACAGAAATTCCTTTAAGAATAATGGTAATTTATCGAAGCCTTTTACCTTATCAAACGCCTGCTTTACGTTCCTGCCTTCAAACCAACCCGCCTTTTTAAATTGGTCCTGTACTTCTTTTTTAAACATATTTTTCCTATTTTGATTATTATTTAATCTCAACTATTTTAAAATAATGGAGCATTGGGTTACATGATTCGCAGGCCTTTTTACTTAAGCCATGAATCAGCTTATCGGCTTCGCCATTATGAATTCGCATAGCCTTAATTTTTGTTTTACTTAAAAACTCCCTTGCTTGTGTTATATTCATGCTATTAGCTTTTAGGCCCAGCTGCTTTTCAGCTTCAAATAAAAATTCTGATATGCAAACGGGTTCAGCGCATTTTCCATGTGTTGGCCTTCTTATAAGCCTGCCATTATCTATATCTTTAGCAATCTCTGTTAGCCATTCCTGTACTAATTTATGCCTCCCTCCAACTATTTTACTCTTTGGCACCCCTTTAGATGTATAACTAATTACCTGATAAATTTTGTTATTGATCGGACCTTCTAAAACTGCTACAGCGCCCGGTCTTACTAAATCATCTTTCCATTTTGTTAATGCCTCATCTGCATATTCTTTTAGAAAGATAGCCATTTGTTTTTTCTTTAAGAAAATTTTTGGCTCACTATTTTTAGCTCTTTTTTTCCTTATTCCACCAGATCCTTCATCGAGTTCGGCCCTTTTTTCCAAATCGTCAAGGAAGTTGTCCTTTTCATCATCAGTGAGCTTACGCGATATTCCCTGTTCCTCATCAACGATAATCTCATCTAATTTTTGCTCTAACCTGGCGAGGTCCTCTTCTTTTTCAACAAGTTTACGCGCAGATTTTTTTAGCCCTGCTTTGATACTTGCTGTGATAACTCCCACCAACGAGGCCATTTCTAACCAGAACATATATTCACAAAAAGCCTGCCCATCTTCAGAATCTTCTGCCCCGGCAAGTTTTATTATAGCACTCGCCGCCCCGCCACTAATCTCTGCAATTGCGCCGATGGCCCTCAAAATGGTGAAACTGCGGATGACACCCGCTGATAGTTCAGCTATAGTCCCTACACCACTGGCTATTGCAATAGCATCCAGTGCGTACGCACCGCCTGTTACTACATTGCTCCAAAACTGTTTATCACGGTTAGCGAGCAGCATAAAAGCAGGTATAATAGTGTCCAGCTTTAATTCAGCTTCCTGTTTGTCGAGGTTCTTAAGGTAAACAGGATGAAAAGGGTGGTACCAAAAATACTCAATAATTTCTTCTGTTTTTTCACCCGTTTTTGATGCGGAAGCCACCGTATGGTATTTCCCGGTTCCATAGGCCACCTGCAAGAGGCGTTCTTTTTGCGGCGTAGCTTCAAAAGTAGCCTTTGCGTTGCTAAAATAAAAGCCAAGCCATTTTTCAGATTCATACGGTAACATTAGCGGGCCATCTGTTGCTGCAAATTCTTTATTTGCTTTTGGATCCGGATTTACAAAGCGCGATGCACGCCATGCGGTATTTACCATCTGTATAAATTTATCGCCATTGTCACCGTGGATCCTGTCGTAGAGATACTCTAACAATAACTTGCCTTTTTCATCCACTTTTTTAGCAAGCCGTTCAATAAATTTAGTTTGCTGACCTTCCTTTTGTAATATCGTTTCGAGCAATTTTATAAAAATGTTCTCCTCAGCAATTCCCAGCTTATTGGTCAGACTGTTTCTGCGAATACCCTCGTTCACTAGCATCCAAAGCACATCAGTACTCAATTCTACCGCTACCTCGGCAGGCAGGTAATTAAGAATCTTCATGGCGTCGAGATAGTACATACGGGAGTTATTGCTTACAAGCCGCTCCACAGGGCGCAATATCTGATCCCGGAACTGACTTCTGAAGGTGTCTCTTAAGACATTATCTTCCGATGATGAAAGGCTAAAGCCTTCTTTGAAAAGCGTTGTATTTAAAAATGACAGCAGCCCACCGATACTGCCAAATTTAATTATAAGGGCACAATCTGAATCCGCTATACCAAAGGAAGGCTGATATCCTTTTTTATGGAATACATACCTTAAAGTAAATGTAGTTGTGGCTAGGTCCGCCTCCATCAGAGGTATAAGCCACATAACACCCGGAATATCGGATTTTTTAAGCGTTACCTTCCTGTCCGACCTATAAAAGATTGCGTCTGTATATCCAAGTATGTTTACAATGTTAGCAAACAATGTTTTTTCATTCGCAAACAGGTATTCGTACTCTCCGCTTTCAATATCTTTAATATATTGTTCCTGATCGTTTATGTCAATTGTATCTGGAAATGTGATTATTTCATCCAAGATTTCCGAAATATAGACTACCCTGTTTTTCGACTTATCGTAGACGTATGCATCATACTGGAAAACAACCGGGTAATCTACAAGTTGCGCAATAGGAGGATTTTCTATTTGCTCAGTGTAAAGGTTGAAGTAGTCATTCGTTTGAGTTTGTACAAAATATTTCCTCGTATTAACGGTTTCTAAAACGTAGATGTGTGTTGGGTTAAAGTCGTCAAAAATATAGGAGAGCCTACGATACGTTGCAGTATCATAATCAAAGATTTCATTTGTTACAAGATAGTTCTCTCCACCATCTTCCAGATAGTTTAATTGCACCTCACTGGATGGCTGTACGTTTTTATTGGCTATTTCCGAGCGCCGGTTTAAGCGCAGGAATTCAATGAGATTACTGATAGCTCCCATTATGTAGTTTTTATCAAATATCTGGTGTAATGGAAAATTATTCGAAAAGCACCTTGTAAAAAAGGTTACAACCGAATTAATTAAGAACCCCCGCATTATACATGCAGGGGTATAAAAATTATTAGCCTTTAAATTCTACCGCAATGTTTACTTCCAGTACTTCACCTTCATGGAGAAATACTACGGATTCTTTTGTTCCCTCTACGAGTACATACTGAGGTTCAACGAGAACCTGGCCTGAATCGATGACCAAAACATATTTTCCGGGTACTATTGGGCCTAATTCCCATCGCTCATCTATGGTGTAGGCAACATCTACAATAAAGCCATTTATATCCTGTAATTCCACTCGGATGTTCCTTTCTTTGACGCCTCTGATAACCCCGCGTACTCCTGATGACGGCTTAATGACCGGCACAGGGATATCAGTATCGCTGCTGAGTTGCGCCTGGGTAATTTCGAAATTATCACTGCAGGGTACCTCAAGCGGATTTTCAAGGTCAGTATCACCGCAATTGCACGGTAATGCACGCTCCACCTTTAGTCCAATACTGTCTGCCTGAAGGATGGTAAGATCGGTCGGTAGGCGCGTAATCCATGCTTTTCCTACTTTAACAGGCTTTTTATCAACGGCCCTGATCTGCCTTACCACATCCATGTAATTATCATCATCGATTTCAGGGACCTGGCCGCCATTCCATATTTCTCCGGTTTTTAAATAACGTTTAACCGCTTCTTCAAAGCCCGGTTTTACGGTAACGGTTACTTTTGCCATACCTGCCTGCATGAAGTTCCTGAAAATCGGATCGCTGTTCTCATCAAACTGGTACATCTTATTCCAGCGGTCCCTTGACCCCCAGTAGTAAGGATAAAAATTATAGGACATAATATCCCACTCAAAAGCAGACTCTATGAACTGGACAAATGCTCCATAGTTGCTAAGCTTACTGTTAACAGTAACTTCGTAATTTGAAAAAGTACTACCGGTAAACAGGCTTTTACCATAGGTATCATCACTATTAGGGTTTTGGTCAATAAGGTATGAAATACAGTTTTTCCTAAGTATTACATTTTCAATCTGGCGGTAGAATCCGGGATTTGTCTTTTTAGTCTCAAGGGCAATCGCTGTTTCTTTGGCTTCCTGCTCATTATATTTCGCAACCGCATCTTCATAAGCTTTCATGATCGCGTTGAACGAACGTTGCTCCCATCCTTTTATAAGAGATTCTGTAGCAGTACAGCTAACAGCTACTGTTGCCTGAAATGAATAATACCTATCTGTAGCTATAGATATTGGCACTGTCTTGGTGAAACCTCCGCATTCAAAGCCGTAAGAAATACCATCAATGGCTGTAGAATAATTTAACGGTGGATAGCCTTTTGTACCTACTGCAATATACATAGTGGCACCGCTGCTTATTTTACCTTTTGCATTAACAGTGCACCATACAGAGCGGTATCCTTCAGGAATCTCAACTTCATCCTTCAGGCCGGCACCACTTGAGTTGTCTTTTGGATTTGCCGTTTCCTTACCATAGGCAAGCGCCTTACCAACTGTGACTGTAGTGTCGGGATAAGGCTCAATCTCCGCATTGTACATCCCGGCCCAATACGCGGCCTTTGTTTCATTAATGTAAGAATAGTCCGGCATACCAAGGTAGCCCGTAACTTTTCTTGGATCTACGGGCTTAGTAAGTAATACCAGATCTTTCTCCGGTGTTTGCGTGCCAACGGTCATGCCTAATTCATGCAGGCGGCCGGGTTCGGGGACCATGAACTCAAAAGTAAGGCGCCTTCCATAGTTTACAATCTGGTTTTTGTAGAGCTTATCTACCCATCGGTAGACACCAACAACGTGGTCGCTTCCCTGGCGGTTATCAAAGCCGTGTTTATTATTCTCTTCAAATTCTTCGATAACCTTGCGGATACGTTCTTCCTTAACCTTGCTTACCACGCGGTCCATAGCCCTTTGGGTTATTTCCTTCGCTTTGGTAACCGCCAAATTGGTGCTGTTTTCCGAAGATGTGCTGTTGGCAAAAGAAAGTCCTGCATCGGCATGGAAGGAGCCACCAAAAGCTTCCCCGGTTACCCCTGCATTGGCATAACCTGATGCTTCTTTGCTTTGCTGTATTACCTGCGCGATTTCGCTGTGCATTTCAAAGCGGTCGGTCGATGTTGTATCAGTAAGCTTTTCTTTTTCTGTTTCACTTGAAGTTGTAGTGGTGTCTTCCGTGCGAAGCAGCCTTCTTGATGCTTTTTCTTTATATTCGCGGGCCATCACATTTTCAATATGTGATACTTCGCCTTCGATGTAGCAATGTACTGATTGTTCTACCTTTAAATAGTCGGCAATACCTAACTGTCTAAGCCCAAATCCGGAAGGCACAAAATGCTTCACAGCAGTTGTTGAAGATGTACTTGCTGTCCTTGCTACAGATGGCTGCTGGAAATATCCCTTTTGAGTAAATTGCAGGGCGGCTTCAATATCCTTGATACTTTTAACTTCCCCTGAAGAAAGGTAAAGATCAAAATCAATAACCGGCCCGTTTTGCAGGTTTTCGTCGGCAAAAGTAAATGCGTAAACCCCTGCAAGTTGCTGTCCGGTGCCAGTAGCTGCAACGACAGGCTTGTTTATAACAGATTTTGTGGTTTTACCATCCAGCGTTTGGCTTACCCCAACTTTAATGATGTTTTGACCTTCCGGCAGCCACGTATAAATATCATAAAGAAATGTAAGCCCTGATTGTACACCACAAACAGCGTAGTGATTCTGGTCGCCCGGAAGGGACATTCCATCTTCGCTCACAGGAATCCTTACCCCTGCGATACTTACCTGGGTCTGACCGACTATGGTATTTTCTCCAATCGTCTTATTATTATCTGCAATAAATTTTTTAACGGTTTTACAAAGACTATCATACGATCCATGCTCCTCAATAAGCATTTCCTTTGTTACGCCGGTTTTTTGACCTGAGGCAGCGGCAGCATAATTATAGCCCAGTGCCTCGGTAAGTGCAGTATAACTCTCGGGAGTTAAACTACTTTTAATTGACGTTGGTGTAATCTCAGGTTCAAAGCTAAAATCAAGATCCGGCAATGTTGGATAAGGTATTGCATCAGGCTGTTGACAGGGATCTTCCGGATTAAATACTGTACCGGCTTCTCTTACCTGGCAAAAGTTTTTACGTGCATCCTCAACATCCTTATAGTACTTGTCCAATGTTGCCTTTACCGAATTGCCGTGCAGCTTAAGATTAGCGTCGTAAGCTTTCTGATAGGATGTTTTATAGGACCTCTCCAGTTTTTGCAGTTCCTTTAACAGAACCTCACCCTGTTTGCTTTTATGGTTGGCCTTAGTAATTAAAGCCTGTCTCTTTTGCAAGCCTTTAGGCGCTTCGGTTATTACTGCTTCGGTATCTTCTGAATCGCTGTCATTCAGCAGATCTTCGGTAAATAATTGTGAAGGTAGCGCAATATTTGCGTACGTTAGTTCGCTATTAAAATCTGCATCGCCTTTTTTCAAAGAGCGCACCACATGGTTTGCAAGGAGCATTTGCATTACAGCCTCCTTGATGTAAAAAGAATCTTTAGTAGTGATCTGGTAGAACAAGTTATTCCAAAGTTTCGCTTCATTAGCTGTATCTATTGGTTTTGCAATTTTAGCTACCTGTTGTTCCAGTTCGGCATTTGTAGCGGTACTCCTGTTCTTTAAAATCCAGTCTCCAAGTTCATGAAGAGGCTGGGCAAGCGCAATGGCATCGTTTTGCGATTTTAGTGCATCTTTGAATTGCAGGGAAGCTTCCCGTAAAGCCTGTGCTTTTGTAATGCCCTCAGCACGCGTGTTTACAAAGTTATAATACAAAGATGTTTGCAGTGCTGCTGGTGCAAGGACAAAATTAACGGGCATTGTTGCGATTCGCCTGGGCTCAGGGTTGCGTACATTTACAAACCTGAAAAGTGTTGAAGCAATTTCATTTTTGCTCATTTAAGTAAAAATAATGCAAATATCGGGGGATGTTAAGGCAAGGCCTAAACGGGAAAACTTGAAGGGTAATTTGATTTGACCAAAACGGCCGTCTATTTATTATAATCTGCAGATTATATTGAAGTATTGAAATGCAAAGGTACGCATAAATTTACTAATGGCAAAATTTAAATAATAAATTTTAACTTCGATAAGTGTTGTAGATTTTAAAACATTCATTAACAGGTAGTAAGTGATTTAAAAAATATAAAGATAATATAATGTCCTTACAAGAGGATAAATAAGAATCCTTTACAAAGCTAATGCTCTTCCAGTTGGCTAAAGTTATATTTAAATATATAACCCGATAATCCGGTAAATAATTTTCTTATTTAATTATCTCTGTTTTATGAATAACAACTCGACTTCACTTCTATACCCAGGATGATAACAGGGTGTATAGCGGATGTACCCCATTACCTGAAGTTCTTTAAAGTATTTATGGTATGTTGGTAAAGTCTTGACATGCGAAAGTGCCATGATTTTACTACGGCTAACCTTGATGTTTTTTGACTGCCCCTGCATGTAGCCAAGGTACAAGATGGCACTAAGCAACGCAAAGTGCCATACGTTCAGGGAGGTGTCACGCTCAAATAGCTTCAGGTATTTTAAAAGGCTTTGCAGTTCCATACGCCAACTATTTGTCATCAAACAAATTCATGATGTCTACCTTGCTGTAGTAATAGGAACCCAGTACTTTTTTAAAGCGTATCTTTCCGGTGATGCGCAGGTTTTGCAGCGAGCCTGCCGATATATCCAGTAGTTTGCGTACCACACGGCTTTTAAGCCAGTCCAGTACCGGTTTATTGTGCTGTTCCTTTTTAGACTCTTCAATGATTTTACGGAAATCATTCATCATGACAAGGCCAAATTGCCTCAGGTCATCTTTTGTAACATACTCGCTCATCACCATTCCATTTTCAGTTTATAGTCCTAAAATAATTATAGTAATTGTTGGCTTTGTATTTCTACCACTCACTGGCAGTATATGTCTTTAACTGGTATTGGAAACAAAAAGGCACTCCCTTCCTTCGTCGGGAAAGCCTCTTAGTTTTGGTACGGTATTGCCGATTTGCAACTACGCTCCTTCGTCTCTTCGCTGCAAAACGGCAGGTTGTTTCCGTGAGATCGTCCGGCTATCTCCTTAATCCTTTTGATTTCTTTTTCATTTGCCGTGCAAATGCTTCTTCCTCATAATCCTCGCCTTGCGTTTGCGGCAATAAGCCACCGAATATTTCTGAAATAATATTTGAAGCATTTGAAAGTGATGGATTGATTTGATTTTCAGTAGTTTTGTTCTGAGTAACAGAGTGAGTAGTATTGGTAGCCAATTTTTCTGAGCTTGGAGGTAAATCAATTTTTGGTTTTATACCATTATTCCACCAGTCATTGAATACACCGGCACTGAGGGTTTTGCCAAGTTGGGAACCATTCCATACGGATCGGGATTGGTGGTCGATAAATGTAATTCCGTAGATACGGTTATCGGCTGTCCGTCGTAAAACCGTATTAATTCCATTGCTTTTTAATCTTGCTTTGAAATCATCCTCACCGGTGGCAGCTTGTATGGATTTCTCTATGGTGGTTTTAAGGGTTGTCCTAACCGGGCTATTTTGTAACTGCTCCATTGATTTGTTGAAATGCAATTGCAGTTCGTTATAACCTGCACTTTTTCCAAACAAAGAAGCTTTAAACGGATTGCTTGCTTTTTCTGCTTTTTCGTTCAGCGCAAAATAGACCAGCCCCTGCCGGGCTTTCCCGTTGTACTGACCTTTTACCTCTTCAACGGTAATGTTGAATAACGATAGCAGGGCATTATAGGTTCCGAGTGTTGGGTATTTGTAATATTTCGGCAGGTAGCGGATAACGGCCGCCATTTGGCTTTTGATATCGCCTGCGTTATAGTTGACCGGTTTAAAGATAAGCTCTGTTTGATTTTGCCTCTTTTCGACAGCACTTTTTAAAGTATACTTTTCTTCCAGTTCCCTACAGGCTGCCATAGACTTTCGTCGTTCAAAGGCATCCGAAATTTTCCTTCCTTCTTCATCCACACAAACAGTTACAATATGTATGTGGCTGCGTTCAATGTCATTGTGCCTAAATACAATGAATGGCTGTTGGCCATAACCCATTTTTTCCATGTAGTCTTTAGCAATGGCTTTGTAATCACTTTCGTTGATTTTATCGTTGGGGTCAGGATTAATCGAGATATGCACTACAGGCTTTTCAGTTTTCCTGTTGGCAACGAGATGTGCTTGGAATGAGTTAAAAATTTGTGGAATGGTAAACGAACCGTCCGGCGATTCTATGATTTTTTGGCCTGCCAATACCGCAGCGGTATTGTTCGTCACTTTATCCATGTTGTAGGATAGCGCACCGAACAGGCTTCTGCCCCTGCCAATCTTTGCTACCATTGTTACTTATTAAGATGGTTGGCTTCAAATTCACCGGTGAGTGTAATTATCTTTTTGCCGAGGACTGAAAGTTCAATGGTTTGTTGTTCCAGTTTGTACAATGCAGCTGCCGCTTTTTTTTCGGAAAAATTGCTGTATAGCATTTTAATCACCTGGTTGTAGTTGACCCCGATGGCACGGAACTGCCCGAACAGTCCTGTCAGTTTCACATGGTAATCCATTGCTGCCTTGTCAATTTTTACTGTAGTAATTGTTTTTTGGAAAATACAGGCGGTTATAAAGTGAGCCATCACATTCATCCCGGATTTTTCAAACAAGGATAGGAATTTTGCATTTTCCGCAGCCGTCAAACTTATGGAATAACGATAAATAGCACGGTCATCTTTGGGATGCCTGCCACCTTTGTACTTTTTATCCGGGCTATCATTTTCCATTTACGGTTTTACTTATCTATTATAGAAGTGAATATAATTATGAAATTATAGATAAGCCTAGTATAGTCATGCTATGGCAATCATTGGCCTCAATTGGCCAATTTTTATAATATATCCAACACCGACTGGTGTTGTCAACTGTTAGCCCTTGATGTATTATCAAAATACATTGATAGAAACTTTTCCCAAGATGCACCGTTAAAAGGCAGCTAATGTATTGCGGGTAAAGCCGGTGGTAAAAGCAAAAGACTACGGCATAATGGCTTTGCTCACACACTCGCAAACCCACCCTTCGGGACTTATTCCGTTTCCTTTTGTTTTACCGCTTTACCCACATTGTTTATCTGCTTTCTTTTTCCGGTTTTCTTTTGGAAAAAAGTTATGCGGAGCGCAAGCGAGGCAGGACGTTATCAGATTAGAGGACTGGACGGAGATACAAAACGATTGTATCATTTTAAATTCAACAACTATGGCACATAATTTAAATTTCAACACAGAGACAGGGCAGCACGCATTTATGAGCGTAAAGCAGCCCGCATGGCACGGACTTGGGCAAATTGTAGAAGACTACCCCACAAGCCGCGAGGCAATTGCCTTTGCAGGCTTGGACTACGAAGTGGCAAAAGCCCCGATTTTCGCCCGTGGCGCTAGGCTTTTTGAGAGCTTTGCAGTCCCTGACCAGTTCGCCACAATGCGCACCGACACCAAAGCCGTGTTCGGTGTAGTCGGCAAGGATTACCAAATAGTACAGAATGCGGATGCATTCGCCTTCTTTGATGCCATTGTGGGCGGTGGCGAGGGCATACAGTACGAAACCGCAGGCGCACTCGGTAATGGGGAGCGTATTTTTATTACAGCGAAGCTGCCCGGCTACATCCGTGTGGGCAACGGGGATGATGTAACAGGTAAATATATTTTCCTGACCACCTCCCATGACGGCAGCGGAAGCATTACCGCAGCCTTTACGCCCGTGAGAGTTGTTTGCTCTAATACATTAAATGCAGCGATGAAAACAGCAACTAACGTAGTACGCATACGCCACACCGCAGGGGCAAAAGAACGTTTGGAACAGGCGCACAAAGTAATGGGTGTTGCCGACACCCTTTCATTGCAGTTAGAGGGCATTTTTAACGAGTGGGCAAATGTGCGCATTGAGGATAAACAGGTAAAGCAACTGATACAGTTGGCACTTTGCCCTAACAGAGAAACCTACAACCTTTTAAAGAAAGGGGCTACCGACGAACTTTCAACCATGTATAAAAATGCCTGTGAGGCTGCTTTTGAGTACGCTATGGCAGACGATACGCAAAGTTTGGAAACGACTAAAGGAACTGTATTTGGCGCGTACAATGCCGTTACGGGCTACTACCAAAATGTGCGCAGTTTCAAGACGGGAGAGGATAAACTAAAAAGCATCTGCCTTGGCGGTACAGCACAGGCACGGGGGCAAAAAGCCTTTGACCTGTGCGGGGACTTTGCTAAAAACGGGGCAGCTGCACTAATGCTAAACTGATATTAAAATGCAGCCCTGCTTTGCAGGGCTGTTAGTTTATATATATTTACATAAGTATGTGTGTATTTACGTAGTTACGTAGCTACGTTGATATGTACATACATATTTACGTAAATACAGCCATACACCTATACAGTTGTATATGGGTATATTTATACACCTACCGGTACCTATGTACTACTATACAGCTGGCAATACGGCTGTACGGATTTTCAAAAATACAACGGCACAGCCTGCCAACAGGCTGACACTACAGATGAAAGGTTTTTAAGCTAACGAGCCAGCCAGCTATATAGCTTTAATTATACATTTTTTAATTCCCTGCAAGCTGCCACAGCATAACAAAATCCATTGCAAGATTTTTTCACTCGCGGGCAGCCTACAGGGCTGCCATCTACGGAAAATATTAGATATTTCACCGGCTTTTATCGCTTTATCTCTCCAATTGAAAAATTGATTTATCTGATCAAGAGAAAAAGGACATGAAGCCCTTTTCAGTTTTAAAATATTTACTAAGAATATTGTCGCGTGACAACAGCAAGTTGTGTTTTAAGCTGCTTGAAATGCTTTCCGCAGCTTAAAACAACTTGCCCTTGCGCAGGGGGCTAAAAAATCTCCAGAGTCGATTTTTGATGTGAGTCGCCAAACTTTTATTATGCCAGTGATTGATTTCATGATAATTTTATTGATGCAGAGGATTTATTCTGCACTTTCAACTTTCAGTTTTTTAATATTCATTTTACACCGTGCCATGCACTCCTTAAATATCTCATGGGCTTTTATTGAAATTTGTCCTTTCTTAGTAATAGCTAAGTCTAAAATCTCTTTGGTGAACTCTTCTTTGCACTTATTTTTGTATCGTATTATCCGAAATGAATCATCAAGCATGGTAATAAGATTTGACTCTTCTTCGCTCTCCTTATCGAAAAAATCTCCAAACTCAGGATAGAATTGATGCAAATAGGCTTGTTGCTCCTGCAAACTTTGGGAAGGATAATGCTCACCCATGATTAGTAATTCCACTTTCTGAAAGGTGTATTTCAATGTTTGGTGTAGATGAAATATTGCCTGTAGATAGTTGTCAACCTGGCTATACCATCTGGAATAAATATAGCTTTTATCAGCATAAGCATTTAGTAACAGGTATTCTTTTTCTGCATTTCGAAGTAGCTTTTTAGCTTTTTTAATTTTTTTCAACCGGAATGTTTGATTAGTGGGATCTGAAGTGTAGGCAAGTTTGGCTCCATTAGCATGGTTCATTAAATAAAGGCTACCTTCTTCCCAAAACTCTACCGCCACCCTGTTCTCAAAAATAGTAAACTTAAATTGCGGGTAGTTTTTAAATAACCTGCTTACAAAAGGCCTGATGTCCGTTGCATCCATCTCGCATTCGTCAGATATAATAAGCGTCAGTATAATTTCAGGGCTAAAGCTATTGTTATCTACAGACAGGTATATCGAATGAAGTGGTAGAAAGTCCAACAAGGCTTTTATAATTTTTTTTAATTCCTGCTTCTCAGGGTGGTTTTCCGGGATTGTTATAGTGTATTCCATGATTTCATTTTGTATTTAAAAGCTCAATTTTCTCATGTGCTATTATAAAAGCCCTGCTTTGGAATTCCTTACAACGGCTTGCAACAATTTGTAAATCCTGATAAGGTATTGCGTCAATGTGCCTGTTTCTCACCATCCCCGGACGCATACACAGTATTTTAAAAAGTTCCTGCTCGTGGGGCGTATTGCGTGGGAATATTTCCTGCGTAATCGCCGTTGTGTAATCACACAATTCAAAAAGGTATTTCGTTGAGAATTTCTGTGGATGGTAGCCCAGTAACGAATGTATCAACATCAGGCATATATGTTCAACAGCAAGGTGCAGCAGCACCGCGCTGGTCATTGTACTACCATTCTTTTCAATAGCTGCTAATGCTTCAAGATATCAAGTGCTGCTGTATTGCGGGTGTACAGGTATATCCGGCTATCATCATAATATAGCTTAGGTTCGTCCACAAGATGCAACAAGGATTGTACTTCCTTATTTTGATAAACAATGTTTTCATACTCAAAAAGCATGTGAAAGAAATAATGCTGGTTTTTGGTCACGTCATGCAACGATGCTGTACTATGTAATAAAAGCGTGGCTGCTGCCTTGCTGCCTATATTAGTCTTGATTAGTTTGTTGAGTTTCGCTGAGCTGTTTTTTTGCAGCTTATTTACAAATACAACAAGGTAAAAATGGAGTTGTTCACTATGGTTACCTTCAATGAAGATTCCTGTACTGACGGTGTTTAAAGTGTTGCGATAGCCTAAGCAATACACGGCATCTGTTTCTATAGTACCTGCTATAATGTTACATATCTTTTTTAAGGATGCTTCTATGCTCTCTGAAATGCCACGCATCCATTGTGCCTCTGACTTATTATTCCTGTCCATACTTTCTAAGTTTTAAGTTAGTCCTGATCCTCAGATTTATCCATTCCCTGCATATCTTCTAATGCCTTATTTACCAATGTATGGACATGGGCAACGAACTCATTGCAACGTCCTTCGAGCAGTTCCATTTCATCAGTGCTGACCATATCTTTGCCGCTATAGCGTAAAGTCCAGGGCTGGCGGCTAAGCTGTTTTAATATTCGAAGGTCACTTTCAGTTCGGGTTGGAAAAAAGTTGGCGATCTCGGGGCTGAAATGCTCACAAATCTCCAAGAGGTAGCCTATAGAAAAATAATTAGGGCTGTAGCCTAAAAACAGCCGTATCATCGCAAGGCAGGCCTGTTCAACAACATGGTGCAGCAACATACCTGTCAGGTGTGTATACGATGAATCGTAACCATCGGCAACATGTTCCAACAGAATGTTCGCAATAGTATTCCTGTAGTGCAGGTACTCTATAGCAGGCGCTATGTTGCGCTGTTGAGGTGTTACACTATTGAAGATCGGTTGGTGTTCAGTTAGATATACCTGCTGTCCGCTGCTTATGACTTTATGGAAAAAGTATTTCTGGTCAGCCTGCTCCGTTTCAAGTTCAGCCACATTATGGATAAGCAATGTAACAGTATATCTTCCTTTGGACTTGCTTCGGATTTTCCCTGCAAGGTCGTGGGCTGTGTTGGGAGTAAGACCATCTTCAAAAACAAGCAGGTAAAAATTAATGGTGGCCTTTTTTTCTTCAACAGCAAGGCTGTCTCTCGGGGGCAACGCTTCATTTTTTCCAAAGCAATAAATAGCTTTTGTTTTAATAGCCTTGATAATTATCCTGCTGATCTTATCCAGTGCGGTATTTTCATCATTGGTATCTGAGAGCTTGAGAGGTTTTTCCCGTACCGGTTCCTGAAAAGTAGACAATGCCGCCTCACATGAAGAAAGCTGCTCTTTATAGACTTTTCGGGTTTCCTTAAGCATCCACTGCATTTTTTTATAAGCGGTTACTACGGTTTCTTTTTTGATTTTTATGTTACCTGTATAGGGGAATGACCTCGTAACGGTATGCAATAGTTCCACCAGTTCTGCTTCTTCAGGATTGGAACGGTCAAAAAGTTTGCTAAATGCTGGTGCGAACTCTTCAGTGATTCCCTGTTGGTCGTTGACGCTTTTGCCGCTGTACGCTTTGCCGGAAGTCAGTTCGCCAACAATGCCAAACAGTGATATTATGTTTTGGTGAATAGTAAGCAATGCAAGTTGGTGGCTGTTAGTACCCATATAGTGCTGCGCACCCCGGCTCATGGCATCGGCTTTTCCAAACATCTGCAATACATGTTTCATAGCCTTAAGAAAGACGCTTTGTGCCGCAGGTAATTTTTCTATCATCTTACTATAGGCTGTATCGTTCTTAAACAGTGTCCTGCATGTCAGATACCATTTCAGGTAATAAAGGTTGCCATCTTTGAGTTTGTGGATCACGTCCGCACTGTCTACAATTTTACAGGGCAGCTGTACAGAATATTTTTCGAACAATTTTTCAGAACGGTCGTACATTTCTGAAGCGATCTCTGTGAAGTTCCCTTCCATAACTATAGTAAGTATATCGCCCATTTTACCTGCGGTATTGGACTCGTGCAGGGTGATGGCAGTTACATCCATCAAAACCCGAAGGTCATTGATCAGGGCTTCAAATTCTTTTTCCGATGGGATTATAATTGCATCCATAATTTTGAGTTTTACTTGTTGAACATTCCTTTAAATTTGTATTTTTGTAATGACCAGCAAGTAAGAAAGACTTTAAGGTGTACCGAATCAATTTGTTGTGTATGGTACATCTTTAGTCATGTATTTTACATCTTGGAAAATTACACACCTAAATATTACCTTTGAATTATGAGTACTACAGCGAAACCAAACCATATAGGACGTAAAATCAGCCGTATCCGTGAACTTCGCGATATGAAGCAGGAGGCTTTGGCACTAGCTTTAGGAACGAACCAACAGGCAATATCCATCATGGAGAACAGTGAAACTATTGAGGAAGAAAAATTAATTGAGGTGGCAAAAGCTCTGGGCGTTAGCGTAGAGGCGATAAAGAATTTTTCTGAAGAAGGAGTGATTAACTATTTCAATACTTTTAATGAAGCTGTTACCAGTAGTAATTTTGGGCACAATAATACTTGCAACTTTAATCCGTTAGATAAAGTTGTGGAACTATATGAGCGTTTAGTTCAGGCTGAAAAAGATAAAGTCGCTTACTTAGAAAAGCTTATGAATAAATAATGATAATATTATTTTCTATGCTATTATTTCAAAATCTCAACTTTGCTAAGTCTGAAAAGGTAATACATTATTTTTCAAGAATGTTGGTGAATTAGATAATCAACTTCCTAGTTGTAAAGTCCTATGTAACATCAGCTTCTAATATATATAATTATGGATATTTTTGAACAGACTGATAGAGATACTTGGAATACAAGAAGGGAATGGGTCGATAAAGAATTACAAGATGCTGAAATTGGATGTCATTTACTCAGCGATCACGCGACAGCGCTTTTTATGGATATGCAATTAGCCTATTGCGCCGGTGCATGGATTTCTGTTGTCGTAATGTCTGTTTCAGTTATTGATGCTCATTTGCGAGAGACTGAAGCGATGGATAACTGTATCGGCACTGCAAAACTATTGGACGAATATTACGAAGGAAAAAACATAAATTGGCTGAGACAGCTTCGAAATCATTACGTGCATTTAAACATGAATAAAAATATCTTGAAGATGAACGACTGGTTTGACAACCAGTTAGAATTTGAAATGAATGCAACAAAAGCAATTAAAATGACAATTTCTGCATTATTCCAAAATCCAGGAATTTAATAAATTAAAATTTTTCGGCATCAGCTTGAATACAAAATGCATTATATACATTTGCATAATGTTTTATAGAAGAAAAATTATATACTCGCTAATACAAATGTTGGGCGGTGAATTGGAAAAAATTCGCATTCAGAAACTTCTTTTTTTATTTAGTCAAAAAAAAAATAAGGCCGAATATGATTTTGTTCCTTATAAGTATGGATGCTATTCATTTTCATTAAAAGCTGATCTACTTACTATGTTGAAAAAAGAAAGTTTGCTAGAAAATGAAAATCTATATATAAAAAATACTTTAGTCGATTCAATTAAAGCCTTAAAGCCTGACGATAAAAAATTATTAAGCGAAGTCGTTACTTTATATGGCAACATGAGTAATGAAGCTCTGATAAAACACACGTATGTAAATTTTCCTTATTATGCTTCGAAAAGTACTATCGCAGATAAAATATTAAATATTGACCAACTTGCAAAGGTAAATTTACAAATCAATAAGAGCTTTGAAAGAGTGTTATTTACAATTGGTTACGAAGGTAATTCTCTTGAAGAATATTTAAATAAATTAATTAGGAATAATGTTCGATTGCTTGTCGATGTTAGGAAGAATCCCTTAAGTATGAAATTTGGATTTAGCAAGGCATTGTTAAAAAAATATTGTGAAAGTGTGGGTATCGGTTATCTGCACATTCCTGAAGTTGGCATAAATTCCGAACTCCGTCAAGAATTAGATTCCCAGGAAGACTATGACAAGTTGTTTAAGAAATATAAGAAAACAGTATTATTAGATACAATTCCCACTCAAGAGAATATACTAAAATTACTTGAGCAGCATCAAAGAATTGCATTGACCTGCTTTGAAGCAAATATATGTCAATGTCATCGAAAGCCTTTAGCTGAGGCAATTGAAAAATTACCTACATTTGAATATAAGGTAAAACATATATAACTTGAAAACCAAAGTTTTAATTACTGTTACGACTTATCCTCTTCCATCTAGAAGCTATGATGAACTAGTATGCACAGCCGGATTATTGGAGAATGGGCAATGGATACGAATATATCCAGTTCCACTAAGCTTTTTGATAGACCTAAAAGGATCCGGAAAAGTAAATAATGTTAAGTACACTTGGATCGAATTAGAATTAAATAAACGTACTGATGATTTTCGTCCTGAAAGTTATTCACCAAAGCATTATGACTTTAAGGATTTAACCTTGCATCCTCATGTGGGTACCAAATCAAATTGGCTAGTAAGAAAAAGCTATTGCTTAAAAACAGTCTATACAAACCTATCCGAGTTGATAAATCTATCAAAGGCTCCAACAAACTGCTCATTGGCTACATTTAAACCTTCTAAGATATTAGGTGTCGAAATCGAAGATGATAATCCTGAATGGAAAAATGAATGGAAGGAATTAAGGAAGCAAGGTGATCTATTTGCTACAGAGCAGTCACCTGAAATTTTGATTCCTAAACTTCCATTTAAGTTCTTTTATAAATTTCTAGATGAAGGTGGAAAGAAAAGCAGGATGATGATTGAGGATTGGGAGATAGGCGCACTATACTGGAATTGTTTACGAGCAGCGGAAGGAAATGTAGCCACGGCATTATTAAAGGTTAAGGAACAATATGAAACGAACTTCATAAAAAATAAGGATGTTCACTTCTTTCTGGGGACTACGAAGGAATGGCATATGCGCAGAAGTAAAAACCCATTTGTTATAATTGGGGTTTTTTATCCAAAATTAGAATCTCAATTAAGTATGTTTTAATGTTATGTTATCTACTGAATAGCCTATATTTTGCGACTTTTATTTTATATTACAAGAATTACACAATTAATGGAGTTCCTTGATATAAACTATCAATATAGGATTGGTCTATTAAGTTGTATATCTTTTTTGCGTGTTGAAATTTTTGTTCTACCCAGTAAGCTCCTTCTTCACTAAGCCAGATATCAGGTTTTCTCATCAATGAGAGTCTAGGATTAATATTCTCTTTCCCTCTTTTATAACTGTTTTTAGTTCCTTTAAAACATTCGTAACCTAATTCAGTCATTAAGGCTCCCATTTTAGGACAATTGCCAAATGTGGTATTTAAAAATTCACCTGAATGAACTCTTATATAAATAGGATAATCTACTTTCCAATCAATTTTGGCTATATCTTCAGGACTAGCGACATCTCGTAACCTGTTATGTTTTCTCGCAATAGCACGACCAAATATTGCATACTCTTCATTATGTATCATTCTTGCCATATATACAACATCTCCTTCATTATATCGAATTGGCCTTCCAAGGCCAGTAGGAAAAGTTACAGCAAAATGACAATGCGCTCTTGTTACTTCATCTATTACATCTTTATCCCACGAAGCTCTATTATTTCCTTTTCCATAAAATTTTATAAAGTAATTTTTACTGCCAACGACTTTTTTAATTGGTGATATTCCATAATCCATTAAATTAGTTCCAACAACTTTTATCTTATTGCTATCAATTTCAGTTTGCCATTTATCAATTTCTTGTATATCTAATATGTAATTATCTAATTTCCATAATTTTTCAAAATAATTCTGTGTTTCAAATACATGTTGTTGATCGTCAGTTTGTATTCCTAATTCATGATTATTAAAAAAACCACCATTAGTAAAATTTGCAGATGTAATGATCGTACTTTTTTGATCAAAAAGATAAGCCTTGCTATGCAAACCTTTTACACCTTTTATTTCTGCGCCATAACTAACTAATTTTTTTAATGCATTAAGACTTGAAACTCCGGAACGAAAATCATTAAGATTAAAGCGAGTAATAACTTGAATATTATTTCCCGTCCAATTCTTTAATAAGTGAGCTACCATATTATCACCAATGAAAGGTGATATGATTTTTAGATCTTGAGTGTTTTGTAATTCTTTTACAAAATTATATAGCCATTTATCTTTAATTATTTCCATTCTTTTTTCTTTACAAAGTTCCTTCAGCCTTTTTTGTATATAATATGTCAATTGCACCACATATTGCCCATAATGTATCAAAAACTCTCGATTGGTCATTTACAAAATTTTCTAAAGACATGCCGATTGATGGGATAGTTGTCGTCATAGCAATTCCAGATAAATGAATGAGATTATTGCGAACCTTCTGTACAACAACATCTATATCGTCAGGTAAAATGGAATTGTCCAAAATATTTGCCTCAGCTGGGTCACGTGAAACGCTGAGAGCTGTACCTAAGCCTCCAATATTTATTTGACCCGCAACAGCGATTACATCAGAAGACCAGAAATCCTTTAAATAGTCAACTTCCCTTATTTCTAAAAACCAACGCCCATTCTTTTTTATTCTTTTTATTCTGGTAGTATGTGGCGTAACTGAACCTGCTTCACTTAAAAAATCTGAACTTATTCTAGGCATTACATCTCTAAATCGAACGTTAAAATCTGAGCCATTTAGCGTGATATCAACTTCTTTAATTTCATAACTGTCAATAGTTTGGACTCCATGGCTGTAACTATATCCTTTTATTTCTAAAGCATCTCTTAAAGTCCCTTCTAATGCGATAGAGATTAAAGCTAAAGAGGTTAAATAGCTTCCGCTCCTATAAGCTATTATAGCCTGATTGACATATTGAACTATATATTTAGGAACAATATCGTCATTACTAACTGAAATGCTTCTAATTGGCAAAACAATTGATTCTTGAGTTAATTGTAAAGGTAAAGTCCAGTCTAATTTCCATTTTCCATCTACTGTGTAAAAAATTTTATAACCATTTTCTACATCTAATACACAATTTTGATAAAAATCATTCATGCTTACTCCAATGGCTCCATTATTGATGACTAAGTCATTGTGCAATTCTTCGATTAATGAAATTAAAAAGTTACGTCCATAATTATTTCCAACTCTATCAATTCTTCTCCTTAAACCTGCTATTTGTGTTGCATGTGTACCAGCATTGATTGTAAAAGGTAGTGGGTCACCAGCTAATACAATAACCGCCATGTCTAGTATTTTTATTGGATTTGCAGCATATAAAGCAACTAGAGCATCAAAACAATTAATAACAGTTTGTCTGTTTATATTAGGAAACGCTGTCATCAAAATCCTCCTTTCCTAAATTTAATAATATATTTTTTAAATTCAGCGAGTGTTTAGACAACTCTTTTTCAGTTTGAAAAATTTTATTTGCTATGTCATTATAATTGTCACAAATCTCATCTTGAATAAAAAATGGAGGAACTGGTATATATATAGATTCAAAACTCTGAATACTTAAAGCTGGAATTACAGTTGCTGTTGACCCCTCCTGCAATTGTTTTTGCACATATTCACTATTCATAGCGATAGCCAAATATAATGGTCTAATGAGCCTAATATTTGGTCTAATTACTATTATATGTTGATTAACAGGTAAGCCTTCAAACTCATCAGTAACCAGAGCGGCACTACCTCTTTGTGTGCTAATAATATTAATTAAAATATCATCTTTAAAGACTCTAGTGATATTCTTGGAAAAATTTTTACTATTGGTGAATGAGATACCTTCTTGCAACAATTTCATACTTCTAACCGATGCAGGAGTTATAAATGGAATTTCCTCAAGTTTATCTTGTTTGATAGGATTTCCTCTTTTTAACTCATAAATCAATTCCTTTAATGGCACATTCTCAAAACCATTTTGTAAGTTTTGAAATTCATTTGGATTATTTTTAAGCCAATAGTTCGAAAAGTGAAAGTTTTCAATATTTAATTCATTGGATATAAATCCGTTTTTAGTATTACTTAAAGCACCCTGGTGTAAAAATGATTTCCATTCAGTCTTTATATTTTCAAGATTAGATCTTTTATTGCGAAGAGGAATTTCCTCAAGTGAAGCGAAAAAAGTTGAATCTTCATCAACACCTTTCTGTATAATTAATATACTCGTTGACACCGATGTATATGGCTTAAATGTATCGATACTTAGATTTATAATTCCTTTGACTGAGTTATATTGCTTTAAAAATTGTCTGAATTTTCTATTTCTTGATGAAAGTAAAATACCATCTGGAACAATTGCAATAACATAACCGCCAATTTTCGCCTTATCTAAAGCCTTATGTATTAACAGCTCGACAGAATCTTTTAAACTCGACTCATTTGAATCAAATTTTAAACCAAAAGGAGGAGCTAGAAAAACGCAATTTAATGTACCATCACTGTTATCAAATTGTTCAGATAATAATAAGTTCGGGTTGAATTCTGAATTATCTTTTTTACCACCAGATAACAATTCCTTAGATTTTATCCAAAACTCATTACTTTTATTAAAATAACTTGAATTTACTTTTTCCCAACCATTCAGATAGGCACTACTCATTAATATCCCACTCTTTGAGAATAAATCTAAAGCCTCATCTTTTGGATAGTCTTCTGGATAAAAACTAATCAGAAAGTCCGCTAGCCATCTTGGAACTTGCCAATCTATTTTGTTCTTACTATGAAATTTTTCAATATAAGCTAATACCTCTAAACGACTTTCAGAAAAATCAAGATCCTCCCACCTTTCTAAAATCTGCTTTATGATATCTTTACTTTCAACAAAATCCTCTGTCCGAAAATTGGTTTTTAAATAATCATATGATATATCAAAAGGTAAATTTAAGTCACTACTGATTTTAGAATATATGGCAAGCGATAAATCAAATGACAAATCTCCTGTAATCGGGAAATTTTCAAGAAAACTTGATACATGCTCCATAAGAGCATATAAAAATTCTGTATCACTCAATTTTTTATTATGAATTTCTCTAAATACTATCGGCTCAATTATTATTGGTCGACCTGAATCACCAGTTTTAAACCACATAAAATTAACTCCATTAGAAATCATAAAGACATTTGCCTTTAATTCATTAGCAACTCTTTGAAGTTGTCTAATAGCTGGTTGATAACCTATATCGCTACTATTCAAATCAAATATGTCAATTTGCTGTTTAATTTCTACAGCTATCAAATTATCGCCATTCGATGTAACAAGTAAATCGACATTACTATCTGATGGAGTACGAATTTTATATTCGATGGTTTCTGCTCCATAACCCAAGTGATTTAAATACTTAATTACATCGAGATATATTTCACTTTCTGTTCTCATACTCAGGATTTACAGGTTATTGTTTTATTAACTTCTCGACTAACCCCAACTTCTCAATCAATTCCATCATTTTCTTCGTCCTTGCCTCCGTAAATTTATCAGCTTTGGTTTTAAAACCATTTTGATTAATTTCCCAGTCTTTCATCACTTGGTAAACTATCTTTAAATCAGTACTTTGTTTATCTAGAATAACTTTTGAAACCGTATTCAACAATTCGATGTTCTCAGTTTCTTTATTGATTAATGGAGTTTGGTATATCTTTAAAACCTCATTGATTGCATCAACAAAATCTTTGTTTTCAGGAGTTGTAAGCGCTTCTAAAACTTCACTTTCTTTTGAGCTGGTAACCACAAATACTTCACCGTTACCTTTCTTAGTTTTGGTCAAATATGGATTCTTTAATAAGTCATCTTTCAACTGATAAGAATAGGTTCCATAGTTTGAATTCATAAAAGGATAATCCAGTTTTTGATTTGTGAAGGTATTCAAATGAAATACTGTTTTTTGAGTAACTACTTCTCCATAATTAAGTTGTATTTTCTTTTCCATATGTTTAAGCATCATGGCTAAATAAATATCATTACTTAACTTTTTCGGTATAACTTTTTTCTCCTTTTCTCCCCAAACCTTTCCAATACGACTATTTATTTTTTGCTTATAGTCAATAATTAATTTTTTTTGCCTTTCGATTTCATTTTGATAGATTTCAATTTCAGCAACAATTTCTTCCTGAACAGTAAGCGGTGGCAGTGGAATTTCTAATGTTCTAAAACTTGTTGTCGAAAGTTCTTTAAAAGTTCCTCCTGTAGCCATTGAATTCATTTTATCAACAAGTTTAGTCATCATTAAAGCCACATAATAGATATTAGCCTTATTAAAATCATTAATTATAATATTTTTGAAGCCTTGATTTGTTGAGCATTCTACCTTATTTATAGCAATTCTGCCTATTGTGGCTCGTGTAGAAACGAGTATAGAGTTACAAGGCAAAATCTTTGCAGAAGAATTTTTTAAACCACTTTGAGTAATCTTTCTTTTAGTTTCTGTGATAGTTGAAATCATTTCTGACGAAGGTAAATCCGCTAAAGTTGCCCAATTTATTGTGCCATTCCAAAATTCTTCAATTTCTGAGCTCGGTGTTCCTCCCGAAATAATTTTAAAAATTGATTCATCGGATAATTTTACCATAGGGAAAGTTGAATCTGAAAAAAATATCTTTTTATATCTTTCTCCACTCAAATTATAATCACCACTTTTACCAATTTCCGTTTTACTTACTGCTTGGGCTAAAGTTGTATTTTCAAACGATTTTGCATTCAGAGAATTTTCTCTAAAAGTTTTTATTATTTCAATGGCTGCTTCCAATTGTCCACCTTTAACGGCGTTGCGTTGTGAACCTAAACCATAACCGTCATTGTCTATTTTTACAAATAAAACATCTTTGGTTTTCTTAGCTAAATCTGCATCCATCAATAAAATGGAAGTTTTTACGCCACTGTAAGGGTTAAATACACCTGCTGGCAAACTTACTACAGCGTATAAAAATTTATCAACCAGCATTTTCCGTAAAGCTTTATAAGCAGTGCCGCTTTGAAAAATAATACCTTCGGGTACTATGATTCCCGCTCTTCCTTTTGGATTTAGATGTTCCGCAATATAATCTACAAACAATACTTCACTTCGGTTACTGCTAATCCCAAATTTCTTGTGTGGTCTTATACCACCTTTAGGACTCATAAAAGGCGGGTTGGCTAATACTACGTCAAATGTTTCATCCCAACGTTCTTCACTACTTAAGGTGTCATATTCAAAAACATGAGGTTCAGGGAAACCATGTAAATACAGATTCACCAAACTCAAGCGCACCATATCCGGGGAAATATCATATCCTACAAAGTTTTTAACTAGTTTCTTCTGTTCATCGGGTGTTAGGATATTATTGTTTTGTTCCTTGATATGTTTAAAGGCAGAAATCAAAAATCCAGCAGTTCCGCAAGCAGGATCGAGTATAGTATCTGTCTTGCAAGGATTTACCGCTGCAACTAAAAAATCAATTATATGTCTTGGAGTTCTAAACTGTCCTGCATCGCCTTGGGATCCCATTACAGACAGCAAATATTCGAAGGCATCTCCTAGTTTTTCGCTATGGGTATATTCAAATTCACTTATAGTCTTTAGAAACATTTTTAAAGTTTCCGGATCGCGGTAAGGTAAATAGGCATTCTTAAAAATACTGGCAAACAATTCGGGTATGTTTGGGTTTTTCACCATCCCTTCAATTGCTTCCGAATACAATTTTAGCATTTCAGTAGCACTTACTTTACTGTCAAAAAGATTGTCCCAGCTATATTTTCCAAACGGTACTACTATTTCTCTTTTAGAGTCGTTTGGATCTGGTAAAGAATAATCAGAAAAGAATTTTGCCTTTCCTCCTAGTTCCATTGCTTCTTTATCCATGTCGTCCATGAACTTATAAATAAGCGCGATGGTAATCTGTTCAATCTGCGATTTTGGATCAGGTAATTTCCCTACCAAGATATTACGGCAATCGTCAATTCTTCTTTTTGTTATGTTATCTAACATTATAATTTTAAATCTAAGTCCTTAAAAATGGGTTTATTATTCTGAAAAGTATAAACAAGTTGTTCAATGTTTAACTTTTTTAATGACTGAATTAAGTTTTTATTGAGCTTCTCAGGAACTACGAATAGTAGTTTCGGTTTTGGCTCAATTCTAGAATTATTAACCATTAGCTGACCAACGGCAGTAAAAATAACTTGTGAGTTGATAGCGGTTTTTATTTCAAATACATGAGTTATCTTAGGGACTTTATTATATAGGTATAAGTCTCTTTGCTGATCGTTGGCTACCATGAATCCCTTTTCTATCAGTTGTTCCTTAAGTCCGTTTGCTACTAGCCCGTGATTACAAATGGAGGTGATAACGTTGCTTTCATAAACATATTCTTTCGTTCCGGAGAACTCCTCATTATAGGTGGTTTTTAATTTTTCTAATGGACTCGCAATAGTCTTAGCCGATGCAGTACCACTGACAATTTCCTTTTTTATACGATCTACTTCTTCTACGAATAGTTTAATTTGTTGAGGTAGAGTAGGACTGTTCAGTTTTCCAATTTCAGTATATTTTCCTGATAATTCAACTGAGGGAAAATCCTTAAATTCACCGATATATTTTTCTTGAAAGGGAACTTTACCGACTCCGATCCTTCCACCGCCTATTTTTCCACTGTGCAGTAATATGTTTTCCCCGGCGTCCTTCATCCATACAGCTGCCACTCGTTTATTTATTCCCTCAACAGGGTAATTGATCTCACATACAATATTGGACAATTTGTTTTCTTTTGGCTTACCGGTTCCAAAAGCATTCCAATATCTAGCTCCAGATCTTCCTTCTGAAATAGTAAAGTACCACCACATATTCAATTCTTCCGAATAAAAGGCAGTAACCCGTAAACTATTACCCTTATGACCTGTTAAAACGGTTATCTCTTCAGTTGCATATCGACTTAAAGATGACTCCAATTTTTGTTGTAGTCTTTTTATTTCAGCTTTATTAGTGATTATGTTCATAATTAAGCCGCGAAGTCCTCTAATTTAATATAATCATTAATATAAACAGGAATCACTTCTCTATACTTGGTGGCCACATCTTTAAATTGAGAAATAGTTAGCGTAGGATGCGTTTGCAAAGCATGGAAGTCTTTTGTTTCGATAATTTTCCGAATATCTTGATCTACGATATATGCTTTAAAAAAATATTGTAGCGCCCTAATGTTTACATCTTCTTCAGGTGGGAATATAGAAATGAACTTATCGAATTCTTCGTCTAGCATTTCATCCTTTGATTTGAATTTTGGTATGATGCCAAATATTTTCTCTACCATTTCACGGATAGAAACCTTACGGTCTATTTTCGTAGCTTTTCGTAGCTTTTCAATATTAAAATACTCATCCGGTTTGTCCAATATCTCATTTTGAATATGACTTAAAACTAGTTCCCAGTTTCCTAGTTCAACATTTTTTTTGATAATATTATCCATTACAATTCTATCTTCAAATTTTTGAAATAGCATTCGGTCAATCTTCATTCCATCAAGTCCGATTGGAGTTTCTTCCATTACCACCAAAAGGTCCTCAAGATCACTAATATATTTGTCAATGATGATAGTTCCATCAGAATCTATAACTGTTCTATCTTTTGGCTTCGGTAATTTTATAACTTCATCATAATCGAACCTCTCTTCAAAATATTCACAATTTGCAAAGAAGTCAAAAAGTTTAAAATTCTTTTTATCGTGTTGAATGATCTCTTCTTCATTCAGTTCATTTTTGAATTTATGTGAGTAAGTGTTTTTACGAGTTCCGCGTCCTTTAATCTGTACAAAATCAGATGGACTAAATATTGGTCGCATCAAACAAATATTTAATAAATCGGGGCAGTCATAACCTGTGGTCATCATCCCAACAGTAACGCAAACTCTAGTTTTACTAGTTTTATATCCGTCTAACCAATTGGATCTTCCATTTAAATTATTGTTGGAAAAATTAGTGGTCATTTGTTGTGCATCTCCAACTTGAGAGGTTACCTGAACTGCAAAGTCAGAACTATATCTGTTAGGAAATTTTTGTTCCGCCAACTCGTTTAATAATTCAGTAATTTTTCGTGCATGATTTTGACTTACTGCAAAAATAATTGTTTTTCCAATTTCATTAGTAATTGGATCACGTAGAGCATTATCTAAAAAGGTCTTGCAAAAAACACTATTTGTTTCTTGAGAAAAAAATCTTTTTTCAAAGTCTCTGGATACAAAAATTTCTGTTTCTTCGTCTTCGACGGAATTAAGCACTATTGCATAACCTTCATCAGACAAAAGCTTGGTTGTAATTTCAGTTCGTGCATCTACAACTATTGGATTTCTTAAATAATCATCCTTAACACCGTTTAAAAGAGTATAGCGAAATGTTGGATCGCCACTCTCACAACCAAAGGTTGTGTATGTATCTCGCAACATTCTTCTTTCAATTTCTCTTGGATCATTCTGCCTTACCCTCTCAATATCAACACCTTTAAGGTAATCTTTTGGAGTAGCTGTCAATCCCAATTTATATCCGTTAAAATATTCAAATACGGCTCTTGAGTTACCAGAAACGGAACGATGTGACTCATCAGAAATTATAAAATCAAAATCCGTAGGTTTAAAAAGATCACGATATTTGTTATTAAATAATAATGATTGGATAGTTGTGACAATAATATCCGCCTTATGCCAATCTGATTTATGCTGTTTAAAAATATAAGTTGTATAATCCGGTTTCAAGTAATTTCTAAAATCCTTCAGCGCTTGATCTTCTAATTCGATTCTATCCACTAAAAACAAAACACGTTTAGCATTTTGAGTACGGAGAAATAATTTTATAACTGCCGCGGAAGTTAATGTTTTTCCCGTACCTGTGGCCATTTCAAATAGAAAACGGTCTTTCCCATCTGTTACCGCTTTTTGAAGTACTTTTACCGCATTTAACTGATAGTAACGTAAAAAGCGTAGTCCATAAGCCCAAATAAACTCACTGCTATCCCCAATATTTCCTCTCCATCCAGGTCTTTCAGCATAGTCAGGCATCTGTATTGAAGCTATATAATCGATTTCTACACTTTCTGTAGCTAAGGAATTTCTATCTGGATTCCAATTTTTAATGGCTCCGATTTCATTAGGCGATGGAAACTTATAAATCGGTTTAGGATTTCCTTTTTTCAAATCCCATAGATAATGAACAATTCCGTTGGAGAGAATTATGTATTGAGCTCCAACAGTATTAGCATATTTCCTTGCTTGCTCTTTCGCGATCAGTGGATGAAGCCGCTCTTTTTTTGCTTCTAAAACGCAAATAGGCTTATTATTACTGTCAAGAAGAAGAAAATCCAATGATCCTCCTTTTACTTTTTCATAATCATTACCCCATTCATCAATATCACTATGAGTTATCTTGACATGATTTTCCAACACTATATTTGAAGTACCTTGCTCAGTGTCAAAGAATCGCCATCCTGCTTCATTAAGCAATTGGTTTATTTTGATTCTTGCATGAGCTTCGTTCTTCATATTTAAAATGTTGTTATGAGAATAATTACGTTTCAAACCTAATGCTTTTAATTCACTCCTACAATTATTATAATCAAATAGTCTATAGTTTTCAATACCTATATATACTGAATCTGAGATCCCGAATATAAAGGCAATTATAAGACATTCTCATCAGGACTAGCAAGCCTTTATACGTTTCAAAATCTATTTTTAACTGGAGTGTCACCGGTAAGGAATTCGATGCAAAAAGCTTGAAGATCACAGATTTAATAAGTATCTCTGATATAACTAACTTTTTAGATATACTTATGAAAGTAGAAATAATTATGAGCAGCGCAGGGATTTAATACACATTTTAAAAAGCGCAAACGAAAAAAGGACTAAGATAAGAACAAGTAACAAAAGTGAAGTTTATTTATATTATAATAACAATAGTTTTTAAAGTATTTCATTTCCTATTATTTAAAAATGAAATACTTTATAAATATATTTACGCTAAGAAAGCCAAATTTCAATGACAAATAGAGAAGCGCTAAAAAGACTGGAAGAAATATCGTTACAACTTCACGAAGTTGATTACAATTACATTATGGAACTTTTAAAAAATTCCGTTAGAAAGATTCCCATACCCCTAGCGAAACTGCATCAATACGCTACCGTAGACCGCGCAAGAAAGAATATTGGAAACGATCTTTTTACAAGCGCAGACCAATTAACTTATATCAAAGACCAAAACGTAATTGACAATTACTTAACGGAATTTGGAAGGGCAAATAAACCTCATGAACCTATGTTCTACGGTGCTATAAAATCGTCAGTTTTGGATAAACCCCGGGCGACGGCAATTGCTGAAACTTCAAAATTATTTCAGGATCCAGAAGGTCACAATCTTGAAGGGGAACTTTACACCATTAGCCGTTGGGAGAATAAATCAGAAATTATAGTTGTTGAAGTGGTATTTGCTGCTGAAGCAATAAAAATAAATCCAGACATAAAAAAAGCCTTTGAGAAACAGACGGAATTTGCAAAAGAAGCCGGAGCAGATGACTTAGAATTCTATACTGATTTTTTAATATTTATAAGTGAACAGTTTGCGAGAAAAACAAAATCCCATAATGATTATAAAATAGCCGCTGCTTACACTGAGCTAGTCTTACAACATCCGGATGTGAGAGGTGTTATGTTCCCTAGTGTTCAAACTGGATACATGGGGGTTAACATTGTTTTTCCCCCTAATGTGGTTGACCATAATTTGGAATTACTATTTGCGACAACTCATAAGCTTTATAAAAGTCAGCAAAAGACGCTTATATCTAACCATATGAAGTGTCTGAATGCGCAACAGAATCCTGAAAATTTAGAGTGGCAAAATACTGAACAACAATATCTAACCAAGGAAGAATATATCAAGGAGTATTTCAAAATACAATAATTACTAATATCAAAGGACTTAACATACAAATACTTAGTTACTATTATTTAAACCGACCAATAAAAATTTTTATGATAAATATTAATTATTTACATACGCCTGTAGAAAATTATATCGAGCCTCCTATTGAAACCAATTTACAAGAACTTCCATTAGAAAAATTATCATGGGAGGATTTTGAGAAATTGTGTTTATCTGTAGTCCAACTAGATTTTTCCATAGATGATTGTGAGATTTACGGCATCAAAGGACAAGCACAAGGAGGAATCGACATTTTTGCCCGTAAAGCAAGCGGAAACTACAGTAGTTACCAGTGTAAAAGGTATCAAAAATTTGAGGTTGATGATCTAGAAAAAGCCGTGGGGTATTTTAGGACACAAAAATTCTTTTCTCAGAGTAACGATTTTTATTTGTGTACTTCCTGCGAATGGAATAAAACACAGATTCAGGATAAGTTCGAGGAACTTAAAACAGAATTGGAAAAAGACGGGATTACCTTACATAAATGGGACAAAATGCAACTATCGAGACACTTAAAAAATCATCCACAAATCGTTTTTGATTTTTTTGGATCTGCATGGGTAAAAAAATTCAATGGTGAGCCCGCACTTCAAGAGATTTCGAAATCCAAGAAATTTGATGCATTTAAAATGCGTAATTATCGAAAAGAACTTTATATCTTCTATTCGACGATTTTTAATCTACAAGATCCGGGTATTCCTATTAAAGAATTAAATCACCCTTATACAATCCAAGACCGATTCATTCTTCCGGATATTTTTTCTACAGTCGACAATGCACAATGGGAAAATGTAGCCGAAAATTCTAATGATTCTGATTCTAATAATAGTTTCGAATTAGACCAGTATAATTATGATGATGAAAGATATGATGAAGTTAGAATTCTCTCACGGTTTAAAAAAAGTAAAATTGATGAATCTTTAGATTCAAGTAGAATTGATATTAGAATAAAAATCGATGATGCATTAATTGAAAGTAACAAAAATATAATTATCGGTGATCCTGGAGCAGGAAAAAGTACACTGTTGAGATATCTGGTTTTAGATATATTGAGCACAAATCCAAAGTTGGCGAATATCTCTCAGCAGTATGGAAAGCTCCTACCAATTTGGTTGCCATTTGCTTTTATAACGAAACACCTTAGTCAGGATGACACTCTAAGTATTTCTGAAATACTCAAGCTTTGGTTTAAAGGTAATGGTAAAGAATATCTTTATGATCTTGCCAAAGATGCTCTCGACGATGAGCGCCTTTTCTTGGTTATTGACGGCATAGACGAATGGAATAGTATCTCGTCTGCTCAACTTGCTATCAAAAGAATAGAGATTACAAGAGATTTGTTTGACTGTAAAATACTCTATTCTAGCAGGCCATACGGCTTTAAATTATTAAAAGATTACTTTACAAATCTTAAAGTATTAAACTTAGCCGGCTTCTCTAGAGCGCAACAAAAAGAGTTTATTGAAAGATGGCATAACAAATGGGCTTCACTACAAAACAGTATCACCGATGAAAATTTTTCTAAAAGACAATCTGAGGGTTTTATAAGAGAGTTAAATCAGGCCGGTGATTTAAGCAAATTGGCCGAAACACCATTGTTGCTGAGTATTCTAATAATTCAAAAAATGCGAGATTCGGTCTTGCCAAGAAATAAATTAGATGCGCTTAAAGAAATCACTCAGTATTTAATTAATAAGCACCCTGCGAAACGAGTGATGGATGCAGGAATCGTGCAAAACATCAACGAAGACATAGACTTTAAAGAAATATTCTGCGAATTGGCAAAATATATTCAAGTACAGAGCAACGATGGTGTAGTGCCAAAGATTGAGGCGCAGAAAGCAATTGAAAATTATTTGACAACGTACACAGATTATGATCGAGCCAAAGCAAAATTAAAGAGTAAGGAGCTAATCGACGTAGGGGCGAATAATTTTGGCATCATAATAGAAAAGTCAACGGATGAAATCGCATTTAGCCACAAACAATTTCAGGAATTTTTGGCTGCACAATTTTTATTTGAATCAGATGAAGAATACACCAATAATTTTATCAGAGAATATGGAGCTAATACTTCATTTCATCAGGTAGTTGTTAATTTATTTGGACTCATTCCTCAAAAGCAAGTAAAAAAATATGGCAGTTTCTTTGAGTCACTTAAAAGTAGTAATCATAAAATATATGAAAAGAATTACTTGACTCTGATTTCTTATGAAATAGCTATAAATATTGAAAACGCGCCCACAGAAATAATAAAAAATGGATTTGATTCTATTACGAAAGATTTTATCTATGAAACAGATTCTTCTTTTAAGGAAGCTCTGTTGAGACGCATATTGGCAACACTTCAAAATGGACGACTTGCAGAAAGAACTCAGGATTTTCTCAATCAATTCTTCCCCTATGAAGTAAGATATAAAGATAATAGGATTGTCTTATTAAGAAATCTGGAAACCTTACTACCAGAACAGATTGAATTTTTAAAAATTGGACTAATTAACGGAACTATACAGGTAAAATATGATGTGTCTAATGCTTTGAAAAAACACATTAAGTCAGATGGTATTTTTAGTTTTATGTATGATCTGATTCTAAATTGCCGTAATTCGGAAATCTTAGCGTTTGCAATAAATAGTATAATTGCCAGCGATTTAGAAAAGGAAAAACTTGATACAGCGCTAAATTATATAATTGACTCATCTCCAGAAGTACAGTTATTTCTCCATAAATATAAAATTTTCCATAAGGAACATTCTGAAGATGATTTAGAAAGTGTCTTATATGCTGTAAATAATGTACCCTACCAATTAAAAGATGAGGCAATTGATCTATTAATCGACGGATATGCAAGAAGTAAGATTTTGAAAAATAAACTACTAAAATCTGTTCGAAGTGAAGAAAGATATGGCAAAGGTATTATTGACAGAGAAATAGCCTGGAAAGTTTTGTTCCACTGTTTCAACAACGATAAGCAAATTATTGCTCAGGTCAATAAAGAATTTGAAAATGAGTTCCCTTTTATTAACGCCGAGAGACATGATATGTTTCGGCATTTGCCATTCTACTTTAAGGGCAAGAAAGATCAAATGCCTGCTGTAAGCGAATGGTTGTCTAAAAAAATGAATAAATATAATCACATAGATAATGAAATAGCATTTGTAGGTATGTTCATTAATACTGAGGAAATGAAGAAACGTATTCTTAGTGATTTGCCAAAATCGGGAATTTCACACTGGCATTTAATGGCTTTGCTAGAAGGATGGCCTGGTGATCACGACATCAAATTAAAGCTAAAAGAATACTTTAGGACTTCATCTCCTAATAACACAGCGGCGGCGGCACATTTTGTTCCAAAAGTTTTTGATATAAATGAGAAAAAAGAAGCGATTGAAATCTTAGAAAAAATTGTATTTACTGGAAAAGCCTATTTTAGAGAACGTGCGATTGCTCCGCTAATAGAACTCGATAGTAAATATTTTGAAGAAAATATTCTAAGTAAACTTTTACAAGAAATCCATTTAATCCCGCAAGATGTTTTTGGATCCTATAACATCGCTATTGAAGAAATAGCTAAGAATTATAGTTCTAATCCAGATGTAAAATCATTCATATTTAAAGAGATTGATAAAAATAAAGATATTTTTATCATTGCCAGTCAGTATTATAAGGATTTAGATAAAGGGTTTAAGCAGTTAAAAAAATCTCTTCCTTTGCCAAATGAACTTCGATTATTAATAATATACGAGGTTAACGATTTACCTTCTTTTCCTTCTAAAATAGCTTACAATTTCGGTTCCTTCTCCGAAGAAGGCGATCATGAAATAAAAGCTGATATGGCGATATCTTTGTTTAATCATATCAAGGAAACTGACCCTGATAAAATAGTCAGCTTAAGTCGACCATTAGTATTTGGGCGTGGCTTTGATCACGAGATACAACGTAACATTGCCTTTATGGGTTTTTTGATTTCAAAAAAATTGGATGAGTATTTTTTGTTGGAAAATGATGATAGCACTACTAAAGAAAAAGCTCGACCTGTTGATATTTTTTATGGGCATAGGTTACACAGAAGTACAAGTACATTGATAATAAAATCGATTATTGAAAATTTTGATTATTTTATATCGATAGTCCAGAAAGATTTCAAGATAATGTTCAAACACCCAGGTTCAAGAAACATGGAAGAAACTTGGGGATTTTTCGCTCAGCAATCGGTCAAATCTTCACCGTCCTATCATTATATCATGGAATATATTTCTGAAAATGCTGACGCTATTAAGGATAAAAATCTGATAAATTTTTTAAGCAGAACAGCCCCTGAAAGTTCAATTTTGAGAAGTATCCTTATACGCTTACTAGAGGATTCAAATCATAGTAATCAGATCTTAGCGGGGAAATTATTAGGATTAAATTTTAAAAATGATAATTATGTTTACAAGATTGTTAGCAATATCAATGATTATATGCATATTCATCAGGGTAGGATAATGGCACTTTGTAATGGGTGGCCAAATGATTTGAAACTGAAAAAAATATTTGACAAACTCGTTGGTAAAAAGATCTACACGACTTACGAAGTTAATTTTAGTTTAAAATTTTTATTTAGAGATATAGATAACCTTGTTGATTTCTTAAATGATGCTCTTTTAAATCCAAATGAGGTTTATGGTTATCACAGATACTTTATAATTCCTTTAATTGACAGACTAAGAAAAGATGGGACATTTAAAGCAAAAATAAAGGAGCTTTTACTTGGTAGTAAATCTGTAAACGAAAAAGTTTCATATTATAATATGCTTTCCCATGTTAACATGATCGATGAAGAATTACGATCGTGGAAAAGTGAGGTCTCAGATTTCTATGACGATTATGGATATGATATTATCTCTAACAAACGGGTCTGCTTGAAGGATATTCTTTATGACTATTATTATTAATTTTAAGTTGAGCAAATTGTTGATAGTAAATTGTATACAGGATTTAAATTTCATTTTAAAATGTTACTAATAATAGTATCTTTGTAAAAGATATGGTATTGAATTATCTATGTTTTCTGATTTTAGAGCAGGCAATGTTTTAAAGGATTTAAGGTGAATTGTGGCAATTTCATGGCAATAATGCTTTTGGAAATTTAAAAAATACAGCAATGACGCGGGTCTGACTGGTAAAGTTCGAATCCCTCATCGCCCACTTTGAGGGATAGTCGAAAGATTATCCCTTTTTTTATTGTATATCAAGTACCCCTTTTCCTCCATTTTACTGGCATTGTGAGATAAAAGGTCGAGCATCGTAGGTGTTCGATAGATACCCTCCTGATAGTACAAATTGCCGTCGAACACCTTGTTTACAAACTCACGTTTCTGCAATGTTGTAGCCTTGTCATAGATATAACGCACATCGCTCAGCATACCAAGATTGTTATCCAGTAGTTCAAAAGCTTTATCCGGATTTATACTCAACCGCTCAACGGCCGCTGTAAGGCTCAATATGTGGTCGCTGTAGGTTGAATACCACCTGTCGTAAGTATCTTTGTTTATTTCGTCTTTAAACCATTTTTCCTCGACAGCGTGTAAGCGTTGCTTTACCTCTTCCAGTTCACGTTTCTTCTCAACGGCTTTTTTCCTGTTGTTTTTCATTTCCTCTTCAATAGAAGTATAACAGTCATTTCGGATTTCTTTTATTTTCTTTTCAGGGATGCTCATAAGGTTACAGGCATTCAGGAATTGTTCATGTGCTTTAATAGCACTAATGTTATTGTGTTTTGAATGCTTGCATTTGTAGTAGTAAAAGTATTTGCCTGATTTACCCCTTGATGGTGCTCCCGTAAGCGGTACGCCACAATGGCATTTTACTACGCCACGTAATGGTATTTCATCATCGACAACGACTTTAACCTTGTCCGCTTTTTTCATTTTGGATTGTACCATCTGCCAAGTCGCTTTATCGACGATAGGCTCATGTACGGCTGGGAAAAGCCCTCCCGGTAAATCTTTGAACGGTTCAACCCGTACAAGCCCCGCATAAACAGGATTTACCAATACACGGTCCACAGCCATATTCCCTTTTCTGTCAAACCCCAATTTGTAGGCTGCTTCTTTGATTTTATACAGTGGGACATCCCGCAGGAACATATCATAGATTTGGCGCACGACTTTTGCTTCAAGTTCATTTACTTCGAGGTGACGTTGTTTACCTTCCCCAACTTTTACATAGCCAAAAGGTTTTTCACGGGTAAGGAAACGCCCTTCTTTTGCACGGGCTGTATACAGGCCACCACGCACTTTTATACTGCGGTTAATGTTATCCTCTTCGGCAAGCAGTAATTGTAGGCCTGCCCTGAAGAAACTACCGGGGGTGTCGTAGTCGAAGATTATGCCTTCGGTAACGCTAATGATTTGTATACTGTATTTTCTTTGGAACTGCTTTACCATGTTCATGGCTTCACCTGCATCACGGCTGAAACGGTCAAGCTGGTCAACTAGCAGATAGTCTACCGATTTGTAGTGCTTGGCTATAAAGGCTTGTAATTTTATGAAGTCCGGGCGGTCAAAAGTCTTGGCACTTTTACCCCTGTCGATAAAGGTATCCACCAGTTGAATGTTGTTGTATTGCAGGTATTGGTCAGTATACATTTCCTGCCTTTCAATAGAACCGTTGCTTTGCCCAAGTTGGCTAAACCTTAAATACCTAATCGCCCTCTTCATATAATTGTTTTAGTGTCATAGAGACAATGATGTCAACCATCAAATTTACGAAATCCCGTTCTTTATGTTGCTCAATTTCAGTGTTAATATCATGTATTTTACCGGGAGTTAACTGTGGATTTTCGGAAAATCCATATAATGATTTTCCGAAAATCGTAACTTTTTTCTGTTTTTGTCCTTTCATATTTCACCTCCATTTCTTATAACGCCATTACGGTTTAAGTAACATTATATTCAATGTAGGCATCTATTTTATTGACTATGACTAATAGACTAAGTATGGAATAGTATGACTTTCTTTGTCATAATTATAAACCAGATTAAACTAAAAGGCACTCCCTTCCTCTGTCGGGAAAGCCTTCTAGTTCTAGTTCGGTATTGCCAATTTACAGTTATGCTCCTTCGTCGCTCCGCTGTAAAACGGCAGGGTGTTCTCGTGAGATAGTCCGGCTATCTCCTCAATCCTTTTGATTTCTTTTTCATTTGCCATGCAAATGCTTCCTCTTCATAATCTTCGCCTTTCGTTTGTGGCAGCAAACCGCCAAAAATATCCGCCATATCGTTGGCAGCTTCCGAGAGGTTTGGATTTATACTTTCATTTTCTGAAGCAGTGATATTTCCAACTACAGGATGAGTATTGACTAATTTTTCATTAGCTTCATTTTTTAACTGAATTTCCGGTTTGTTACCGTTATTCCACCAGTCGTTGAAAACGCCTGCGCTAAGGTTTTTAGAAAGCTGCGACCCGTTCAATACCGAACGGGATTTATGGTCAATGAATGTAATGCCGTATATTCGGTTATCGGCTGTACGACGGACAACCGTATTGATACCCGCTTCTTTCAAACGTGCTTTAAACTCATTTTCATTTTTGGTTGCCAATATTGCCTTTTCAATGCTAACTTTGAGTGCTGACCTGCTTGGGCTTTTTTGCAGTTGCATTTTAGATGTTGAAAAATGCGATTGTAGTTCAATATAACTCGCACCTTTTCCGAACAGTGAAGCCTTGAATGGATTGCTTGCCTTTTCTCCTTTTTCATTTAGTGCGAAATAGACCAGCCCCTGCCGGGCTGTCCCGTTGTACAGTCCTTTGACTTCTTCAGCGGTGATGTTGAACAATGATAGTAGCGCGTTATAAGTGCCGAGTGTGGTGTATTGGTAGTATTTGGGCAGATAGCGGATAACCGAGGCCATCTGGCTTTTGATATCACCTGCTTTATAGTTGACTGGCTTAAAAATAGGTTCGGTTCGGTTTTGCTTCTTTTCAACAGCATTTTTCAGGTTGTACTTTCGTTCGAGTTCCCTACAAGCTGCCATAGATTTTCGTTTTTCAAAAGCATCGGAGATTTTCCTTCCCTCTTCGTCCACACAAACTGTTACAATATGGATATGGCTGCGCTCAATATCATTGTGTTTGAATACTATGAACGGCTGCTTGCCATAGCCCATTTTTTCCATGTAATCCTTAGCAATAGATTTATAGTCGTTGCTGCTTACCTGGTCATCAGGATCTGGATTGAGTGAGATATGTACCACCGGCTTTTCTGTTTTCCGGTTGGCGACAAGGTATGCCTGGAATGAGTTCGAGATTTGTGGAATAGTAAACGAGCCGTCCAGTGATTCTATGATTTTCTGGCCTGCCAATACCGTTGCGGTATTAGCCTTTACTTTATCCATATTGTAGGATAAGGCTCCAAACAAACTTTTACCCCTACCGATTTTCGCTACCATAGCTTACTTATTCAGATGGTTCACTTCAAATTCAGTGGTAAGTTCAATAATCTTTTTACTAACGGCAACAAATTCAATGGTTTGCTTTTCCAATTTATATAAAGCTGCTGCGGCTTTCTTCTCGGTAAAGTTGTTATAAAGCATTTTAATTAACTGGTTGTAATTGACACCAATGGCGCGGAACTGTGCGAACAGTCCCGTTAGTTTTACATGGTAGTCCATTGCGGCCTTGTCAATTTTTACAGTGGTAATGGTCTTTTGGAAAATACAGGCAGTAATAAAATGGGCCATGACGTTCATGCCCGATTGCTCAAACAAGGTCAAAAACTTTGCATTTTCAGCAGCTGTCAGGCTGATGGAATAGCGGAAGGTAGCACGGTCATCTTTAGGATGCCTGCCGCCTTTATGCTTTTTATGTGTGCTATTATCGTCCACCTTTTATCCCTTTTTATTTTTTTGCCAGTATCGGAATGAAGATACTAATTGCTTTCATTGAAAATCGCTTCCGGCGATTTATGGCATTGGTTGGCTTTGATAGGTTTAGAAAAGAAACTTTTCCCTAGTAAACCGATAAAAGCAAGCGAAGGTATTGCTGTCAATCCAAAAAAAGACAAAAGACTACGGCATAATGGCTTTGCTCGCTCACTCACAAACCCACCCCTTGGGACTTATTCCGTTTCCTTTTGCTTTTTCCGTATTGCCTGCACCTTGTTATTGCTTTCTTTTTTCGGTTTTCTTCTGAAAAAAAATTAATTGAAAGAAAGATGTTCTTTGACATAAACACATTAATAAAAACGCCTGAAGGTAATATTTTCTTCTGCGTGCTCTTGGCAACAACTGTTTGTACATGGCGCTTGAGGTCAATTTCTTTGTCGGGGTTGTACTATACACCACCAATAAACCACGACCTTATTGGATATTAGGGATTTCAATATCTACCCCTAAGTCCTTTAATTTGTCTATGTATGACTGTATCTGTTTTTGCTTTTTCCGAGAGTCAAGATATTCATATCCTAAATCCTGATACGGGACTTTGTCCCTGATGATGTAATATGCTGCATTAAGCATTTTATGTCCTACTGCGATTAATGCCCGCTTTTTGCCACGTCTGCCTATTAAACTTTCATATTTTTTCTTTAGGTAGCTGTTTTTAACATGAGAGGCAGCCCAGGCACACTCGACTAAAATTGGTTTGATGTATTGATTGCCTTGGTTAGTTCTTGAAGAGCGGCTTTTGCCGGCACTCTCATTATTGCCCGGGCATATTCCAGCCCATGATGCAAGGTGATTAACCGTTGGAAAACGACTCATGTCAACTCCAATTTCCGACAACAACATCGTAGCACTAATTTGATTGAGTCCTGGCATAGTCTTTAATAATTCTAACTCAGTACCATATGGCTGTGATAATTGGAGTAGCTGGCTATCAACCGATTCAATTTTTAACAGAGTGTTATAAAGATTGGTTCGAATAGCATTTAGCATGTATTTATGATTATCTGTGAGTACTCCCTGAAGAGATTCATACAGTATTTCTCTTTTCTTTTTGATTCTTCCATGGCATAGAGATAAAAGGAGATTAAAGTCATCAACTCCATCAATGAGCGCATTAATTAATAGGGTTCCAGATTTACCAAAAATGTCACTGATAACATTGCTCAGTTTGAAATTTGCATCCTGTAATATTTTCTCAAAGCGATTGCGGTCAGCTGCTGCATTTTGAACCAATTTCTTACGGTAACGGGTAAGGTCTCGCATATCCCGGATATCTTTTGGTGGGATGAAACTTGCTTTCAAAAGGCCGCTGATTAGAAGTTTAGCAAGCCATCGACTATCTTTCTTATCGGTTTTATGGCCCGGTACGTTCTTTACATGGCGGGCATTGACTAAGATTACCTCAAAATCCTGCTCAAGAATATTGTAGACCGGTTTCCAATAAATCCCGGTACTTTCTATTGCCATATGAGTAATATTTAAGGAAATGAGCCAATCTCTCAAGGAGCGTAAACTATTCGTGTAGGTTGTGAAAGAACGTGTCTCAACAGTTATACCTACTCCCATTACAGTAACTACGACTGTATCGCGATGTACATCCATACCACATCCACGCTCAATAACTTGGGGAAAATTTACTTGTGCCTTCATAGTCTCAATATTTGATACACTAAAGTACTGAGATATGCGATGCCTTTTTCATGCCTGTTGGTGACTCTAAAAAAATGTGTTTAGTCATGAGAATTTCTTTTGGGAAAAAGTTATGCGGAGCGCAAGCGTAGCAGGACTGTATCAGATTAGAGAACTGGAAGGAGATACAAAACGATTGTATCATTATTAAATTCAAAAAATTATGGCACATAATTTAAATTTCAACACAGCGACAGGACAGCACGCATTTATGAGCGTAAAGCAGCCCGCATGGCACGGGCTTGGGCAGATAGTACAAGACTACCCGACAAGCCGCGAAGCCATAGCATTTGCAGGCCTGGACTACGAAGTGGCCAAAGCCCCGATTTTCGCTAAGGGTGCAGGCAATTTTGAGAGTTTTCCAATCCCTGACCAGTTCGCCACAATGCGCACCGATACCAAAGCCGTGTTTGGCGTGGTGGGCAAGGACTACCAAATTGTACAGAATGTGGATGCGTTCGCCTTTTTCGATGCCATTGTCGGCGGTGGCGAGGGCATACTTTACGAAACCGCAGGAGCACTTGGTAATGGGGAACGCATATTTATTACGGCAAAGCTACCCGGCTATATTCGTGTGGGTAACGGGGACGATGTAACACAGAAATATATTTTCCTGACCACCTCCCACGATGGCAGCGGTTCAATTATGGCAGCGTTTACGCCTGTAAGGGTTGTTTGTTCAAACACATTAAATGCAGCGATGAAAACCGCCACCAATGTGGTGCGCATTCGCCACACCGCAGGGGCTAAAGAACGTTTGGAGCAAGCGCATAAAGTTATGGGCGTTGCCGATAACCTATCTTTACAGTTAGAGGGCATTTTTAACGAGTGGGCTAATGTGCGCATTGAAGATAAGCAGGTGAAACAACTCATACAGTTGGCACTTTGCCCGAACAAAGAAACCTACAACCTTTTAAAGAAAGGGGCTACCGAGGAACTTTCAACCATGTATAAAAATGCCTGTGAGGCTGCCTTTGAGTACGCTATGGCAGACGATACCCAAAGCCTTGTAACCACCAAAGGCACTTTGTTTGGCGCATACAATGCCGTTACGGGCTACTACCAAAATGTACGCAGCTTTAAGACGGATGAAGATAAACTTAAAAGTATCTGTTTGGGCGGTACGGCTCAGGCACGGGGGCAAAAAGCCTTTGACCTCTGCGGGGATTTTGCCAAAAGCGGAGCAGCTGCCCTGCAATTCAATTAAACCGAATGACTACAGCCCTGAAAATCGGGGCTGCTTTTTTTATACATACCTACATACCTATTCATATATGTATGTAGGTATGTATTTACCTATGTAGATACATAGGTAGTTAGGTATGTGTAGTAATACACAGGTATATGTGTAACTACGTCTTTACGTAAATACGTAAAGACGTAAATACGTGTGTACGTACCTACATAGATACACATTTACTTAGGTACATATTTAGCTACGTAGCTAAATATGTACCTACCGCTGGCAATACGACTGTACAGAAATGCAGCTGGCTGGCTCGCCAGCTTTACAGCAGCCCAACATATGTACATCTAATAAGCAGACAGGCTGTTTAACATTAACCCTGACAAGCGCGCCAGCTGTTGAGCCAATATTATAGCATGCTTTGATTCTCTGTAAGCTGCTACGGGTTATAAAAGATGTTTGATAAATGAATTTTCGGGCGGGCAGCCATCAGGGCTGCCGACCTATATTGGTTCTTGGTAGGATATGTTCTTTTTTTACCTTATTACCATATTGTTTTACATTTTACTTGTAAAGCGCACTCCTTAGAAAGAAGCTTTTTGGTAAAATTGGAAGAAGGTAATATACCCGCTTTACCGCTTTTATACTTGTAAAAGCTTATAGTTTTATTACCTACTTCCAAGCCACCAGGTTAGTTATATAACCTGTAAATTTACCTGCTTTATATCCGGGAAGTAAACCAAGTAATGAGATACTGAATTTACGGTGGGCAGCCTACAGGGCTGCCATCAATGAGTAATCTCAATTATTTTATTGAATTTTATTACTACATTTTCCTTGTGGAAAAAATGATTTGTTCCGGACAAAAGAAAAAGGGCTTAATGCCCTTTCCGATTTTAAAACTATTTCTGAAATATTGCCGCGTGGCAATTGCAAGTTGTGTCTTGAGCTGCTTGAAATCCTTCAGCAGCTTAAAACAACTTGCCCTTGCGCAGGGGGCTAAAAAATCTCCGGAGTCGATTTTTGATGTGAGTCGCCAAACTTTTACTGTGATTTATTGCTTTACTTTTCATTAGACAAAATACCTTCTAGCTTTTGCTTTTTTTCAACTCTTCTAGTTTCAAATTGAGTCGATGGCAGTTGTCCAAAACCTCAGATTCATTCAAGGGTAATAGTTGGGATGCTATTCTCAAAACACTTATAACATGGTAACCTGGCTCTGCTATCTCGCCTGAATTAGTGTCTCCATCGTGATACATTGCGTGCATGGAAATCTTTAGTAGGTCTGAAACCGTATACATCAAGTCACTATAGCTGTCAAAATGCAGCCGGGCTTCAAAGCTGTCATCACCTGTATCCTCTGTTAATGTGGTAAACATCCACATTCTGGTCTCTGCATTAACGAACTTTTTTATCGCTTTTTTTCTTTCTTTTTTCATGGTAACTTTCTTTTTAAGATGTTTCTTTAATCATTAATTTGGACAGTAATTTGTTCCAGTCTTTCCAATTCTTTGTTACCTATCACCAGTATCTTGTCGTGAAAATCCTTGGCTTTTTTAAACAGTTTGCTGCTGTCCTCAATAGTTTCCTGTCCGATATTTTTATGTTTGAGCATATCAATGTTGGCAGAGAGAAGTTGACTAAGCCTTCGATCTTCTTCTGAATTGGTAAATAATTTTGGTAGTTTCGGTATGCAATCCAATAGCCTTATTAAGTAATTAGTGGAATATATATTTGGGTGGTAGCCCATAAAAAGGTCAATTAATCCCACAGTCATCTGCTGCACCGCCTGTTGCATTAGGACATTAAGAATAATCGGTTGTTCTGTATGAACCAGTGCAAGAAATACCTCTGCCAAGCGCATGCGGTTATCCCAATAGTTTTTACTAAAGGCTAAATCCCTGTCAGCTGCCACGGGTATTTCGTGGAAGGGATGGTCGGGATTGTTGTACCCTTCATGTCCATTGCGTACTACAGCATTGATAAAATGCTTTTGGTTTGCAGCCTGGTTGCGCAGGTACCGCACCCTATGTTGCAGGATGGTCACGGTATATTTTCCGTTAAACTTCTTTTTAATCAAAGCCTGTAATTCCGGTACGATATTTTGCCGGTGTTCACTATTTAAAACCAGCAGGTAAAAATGATAGACTGGTAGTTCTTTGCTGAATACTCTTTGCTTTTTATTGGAACTGGTAACCGAATACCCAAAGCAGTAGACGGCTCGGACTTTTACAAAGCCTCTGATAATTTCTGAAATTTCGACAAGCGCGCTGTCTACAAAATAATTTGTAGACAGCTTCTCTTTAAGTATCGAAGCACCGCCATTTAGGGACTGATTAAACCCTTTAAATTTTGATTTCGTACCTGCCAAATACCGGTAATAATAGTTTTCGAGTTCTGCATATAGATGCTGGTATTTTGCTTCAGCTTGTTCAAGAACTGATTTTTCTACAGGCTCGATAGGATGCTTTTTGATAGAACTATTGTAGGCTGCTTGAAGTGGAATCAATATTTTTTCTCCATCCTTGGTTTGAACATCCAGTATATCCGTTAGTTCAGGCGCATAATGATTGGTTATGTCATACACATAATCAAACTCCGGATATTCATAATACTCTTCAAGGTAGCCGGTAAAGAAAGCAGCAAAGCACGTGTAGACACTCCAAATGGCACTGTACAGTGAAACCGCAGCATTCTCATTCTCGTTATTTGAGATATGTGTTTGGTAGGCTTCAAACTGCCTTGTCGCACTGTTAAGGTCATCGGTAGATTGTTTATTGACCCCTTTTAACAGTCTTTCAACATTAGTATATTGAGGGAGAAAGACTTTACCTTTGGGTTCATAGTATACCAATTCAGACAATGAGCAGTGCATTAAAAGGAAAGGGCTTCCTTTTTTAAATCCTGTTCGGGCAATCTTTTCATCTAAAAACCTGAATATCGTATTGGGATTCTCCCTTGCCAGCTTCTCAGAGAACCGTTCCAACATTATACCGTGCTGCTTGCAATCCTTTTTTAGTATGGTTGTTACTATTGCAGGCTGTCCGGTTTTACAACTCACATATATACTGCCTGCGTCAATAAATGTGAGCAGGCCGTATAGCATCTTTTCCAATTGCTCCCGCATTGGAATACGATCCGGTATCCTTATTTGATAGTCCATAAAACATAATTTTGCTGTGAAACATCAGTGAAAAAGCTTATTTTTGCTTATACACAGCAAGTAACGACCTCATGGTAGCGTACCGAACCATAGCGGATTGTATCTTACCGGTTACGGCTTGTGTTTTACCAATCGAATATTTCTTACAGAATTTTGAATACCTTTGAGTTATGAGCACAGCAACTAAAAACCACATAGGAAGAAAAATCAGCCGTATCCGTGAATTACGTGATATGAAACAGGAAGCATTAGCCCAGGCTTTAGGTATTAGCCAACAGGCAGTTTCCGCTATTGAAAATAGTGAAACGGTTGAAGATGCTAAGCTTGAAGAAATAGCTAAGGCTTTGGGAGTTACTGCTGAAGGTATTAAGAATTTCTCTGAAGAAACTATTCTAAACATAATCTCTAATACTTTTACTAGCAACGATAGTTCAACTATTAACGCTATCAATGTACAGCCAACTTTTAATCCAATGGATAAAGTTGTTGAGCTTTATGAAAGATTGGTGCAGGCTGAAAAGGATAAGGTAGCTTACTTGGAAAAGATTTTGAATAGATAATATTTAGTAGTAATAAAAAAGGCCATCGTGATTAGATGGCATTTTTATTACTATAGAAATGTTTAATTCCAAAAGATTACTCGAAAAATATTTCTCATAGTTTATATATCAAAATCCATTTTATTCAATGCAAAATAATATAAAAACGATGCGCTTGTGTAAGATGCGTATGGTTGATAATCATCATTTTTTTCCTTATCGCCAAAGTCAGAAATAGACTTTATGGATAATGCAGCTATAGGTTTAGGTTTTATAAAATTTTCAGCCGCATAAAATACTCCATATGTTTCCATATCAATTCCTATCAATTTTCTACTGTGTATTTTTATCTGGTCTAAAGCTTTTTGATTTTCAAGAACGCTGGCACCTGACGCTAATGGACCTACATGAATGTTAAGTTCTGAAGACATATTATTTAAAACCCACTTCGATTTAATTTCATTTAAAAATTCTCTACTACCCTTGCAAGATAACAAGCTTTCTTTTAAATCAGCATTCAAGTTAATAGATCGAAAATCTGGAGAGAATTCTTGCTCTCCTTGTTCAGAAGTTTTAATTTTTCCGCTTCCACTGTCGAAAGCAATATCACTGATCAATATATCTCCAAAATTGCCAATTCCTTTAACTCCGCCTGCAATTCCGGTCATAACAATATATTTTGGTCTGAAGTTTGTTAACAACTTTGTAGTTAATACAGCTGCGGCAACCATTCCCATTTGAGGAGCTGATGCTGCGACGACTTTAATACGCTTATCTTCTTTAGTGAATACTCCAACGTGATATTCGGTTGAATCTTTATCTAATTTTAGTGTTTTCCAATCAGCTTCTAATTTAAGGATGCTGTTCAACTCAGGATTACGCAGGGCTGTAATTATTGCTAAATCAAAATCATATTGTTTTGAATTATAAGAGCTTAAGTCCGATTTTGATTTTATCAGGTACTGAATTTTTGTGCTAATTTGATTTCTCCAACTAGTATTTGTTTCATCATATTTAATTAAACTCCAAAGTTCAGTTTCAAACTGTTCTTTGAAATTTGTAATGTGTTCATCAAATGCTGAAAAACCAATAATGTGAAATGGTCTTTTCAATTTTCCTGAACCTCTATTAATATCAGCCAAAAAATTTATTCCGTTTATTGGTAATGGATCGTCACCATCTCGCATTGGAAGCGCTAAATCTAAAACTAATAAGTCATAGTGATTTTCCGTAATCATTCTTTTTGCAAAGATTACATTTGTTGTAGTATCAAGGTTTATATCGGTAGATATTTCACTTATTACTTTCCTAAGATTTTTTATTTTATTTTGATTATCGTCTGCTATTAATACTGATATCATCTTATCGTTCTTACTATTATTTCGTTAAGTTGTTTTTGCCATATAGATTTATCAGCAGAATAAAATACTGTATCTACATAAAGAGTAGGAAAGGAGTTATTTAATTTATGTTTGAGCCCCTCTAATTCTATGTAAGACTCTCCTTCTCCAAACGTTTCAAATTGCGTAACAACAATCACCCTAGATTGAATATTTTTACGCTTTAATTCACGAAGAATATCGAAGCCTGCTAATTTCCTAAATTTATACCCATCCTCCCCTGGTTTGATTTCAAAGTTAGGAAGTTGCATATCTAAAAGTATAATATCGTAAGGTTTAGATAAAACCTCTTTCAAACCCGATTGATATGACTTTTTTAATTCACACGTAGCATCCAATAAATTTTTAGATATAAAATCTAATATCTGTTTGGACTTATTTGGATCATCCTCAATAACTAATATGTTCATAATCGTTTTTTTGTAGGTTATCTATGTTAAACTTAATTTTAGTTTTAAAAATCCGCTTTTCATCTACCTCGAAAATATCGATCATATAATCTTTACGATATAGGTCAATCACGAGTGTTTTTCTTATTTTAATATAACCTGTTCCATCTTCAGCACGCGTTTTCTCGTTATCATGATTCTGAAGCATGAGTTTCTTAGTTTCAGCAATTTTGCTATTCATTTCTTCCAAATCAAGTTTGTCTGAAAAATTATTTTCTACTTCTATAGTCAAGATATTTTCTTCCAACTTTGCACTAATACTAATATATAGTTCCCTTGGATTTAATTTTGAATGGTTCAAAATATTATGAAAGAGATTTTGCATTATATATGTGAAATGTGGGAAATATTCACCTTCAAAACGAGTCGGACATTCAATTGCAATTTTTGGTATTAAATTACCATAATCTTTAAAAATTCTTTTGAGAATTGTTATTGATGCATTGATTGGTAGATCTATCTCAAATTCATTTATTGTTTTGCTATTACTGCGTTTAAACCATGAAGATATTTTGTCTAATTCATTTGAAATTTCAGTTTGACAAGCTGTGATACTACTTATAATTTCATTCAATTCTGGATACTCATTTCTTTCCAAATTGCTCTCAAGATTTCTCGCTAAATCAGATAAATTTTTTATCATTTTGGCTTTAACAACACTTGAGATATGTTCTCGAATATTATAAAGAATTTTTTCTGTTCTTTCCCATAAAATACTTATCACGGTATCAAAAAACTCTTCATAATTGTCAATCGCTCCTATTTGATAGCTAAATATCTGCCAAAATTCATTTTCTGTAAAAGCATAGTCAAACAATCCTTCTGTATTCTTCTTTTCAGTTCTAATCTGTATTTTTTTATTTTTCAAGTCACTACAAATGGTGTCAATTTCACTTGAAAAATCAGCCATTTTAGAATTGAATATTTCATTTAATGCTGGTTTCAAATGGAGCTTTTCCTTCCAATATGTGTTCTCTTGATAATTATTTGACGAATCTTCTTTTTTAGTAACCAAATTATATAATTCAAAGACACTTCTTATTTCACCTAGTAAAGTACCATGTCGAATTCTCATACTAAGATATGTGTCAATTCCAAATTCATTACTGGCAATAAATTTATCACGAATTTTAGAAAACATATCAATGAATTGAGTAAGTCTTGAATAGCTTGTGATTTTCATGTTGGATATAGAATCAGCCTTATTTTCTGTATTTTTACTGTAATAAGGTATTAAAATAGTCTCTGTGTTTTCATCTATTTTTTTTATCTGATCTAATGGCAAATTCAATAAATTTAAACTTCTTTCAAAGCTTTCTCTAATGTCTTTATCTAAAGAAGTCCTAATTCCGTTGACGTCAACATATATTTTACTTTCATCAATTTGTTTTATTCCTTTCCTAATTAATTGATTTCTGTTGATTTCTGCGATTTCATTTATATAGTCTTCAAAATTATTGCGGTCAATTTCTGAGAGTAAACGACATACCTCTACTCTCTCATTATCTAATTCATCTTGACTTTCAAACGAAGGAGACGAATCATATACTTCCTGTCGACAAATATATCTTAAGAAGTAAATTAATTGTTCAGATTTAAAATCTTGTTTGTTTTTTTCTAATTCCCTAGGTAATTTCAGATCTTGATTGCACATAAACTCATCATATGCTATCCATAAATCGTTTTCATTTAACAGGATGGAATATTCGTTTAGATAAATTGAAGTAGCAATATCAAAATATAGCTCATTATGATCCTCCGAGCGTATTTTATTTAATAAAAAGTTACTAAATAACCTGTTTTTCAAATTCTTGTTAGCAAGAATGTTTTCGACTGTAAGGTTAACTGCTTCGCTGTAACGATCAAGATTTAGTAGACATCTTAGTTTTGAAAAAATAATTTCCTCTTTATTATGAATTAAATTAACTTCATATTGCAGTGAAGTATTTTTTTCAAGTGCGCAATATTCTTCAAAAGCGCGCTCATAATTACCTTTGACTTCCTCGATCTTTATGTTATAGAAAGCTTCTCGAAAACTCGCTACCTTATAATTCTCATACACAATCTCGCTATCGGAAACTAATTTAGCACTTATACGTTTCCAAAAAAGAACTACTTGCGAGTTAGGGTAAATCTCATCCAATTTGTTCAAAAAGTTTTCACTATCCTCTTTTAAAAATGTGGTCATGGCAGGGTTGCAATAATCCGAAGACAGAATTGATAACTTTTGAATGTCTATAAATTCACCAATAGTAGAGTGTTCAGAATTGAAGTAATAGAAATATTTTGTAGTCCACGGGTTGAGCCCAATTGAGTTATATGTTTTATAAGCGTTAGCTATAGATTCCTCATAGTTAGAATTTTTAGTAATGATGTTGTTTAGGTCTGATAATGTTTGGTTGGCTATTGAATTTTCTTTAAAAAAATTATCAAAAGGTAGGTCTAAGTTAATTAACGATTTAATATAAACTTCATATATCTCAAAGAATAAGGGAGCTACTGTCAACAAACTTTTCGCTTTTTCTGAAGCCTCAAAATAACTTCCTTCAGTGTATAAATCTAAGACTTCTAAATATTTTAAATTGTAATTACTAAGGTTGATTTTTTCAGTAATACCAAGGGCAACTAAAATGTTTGTTAATCTAGGGTCGTTAATTTTTTTATTAAGTTTTAGTACAGCATCTTTTATTGTGTTCATTAATTTTTCGTCAAGCTCTCTGTGTGATACAACATTCAAGATAATATTTATAAATAATATATATTTATCTATAATTGAATACCCATTAAAATATGCTAGTATAAAACCAAAATTACCCTGATGGAAATGTTTGAAATAGTTCAGCCGATAGTTTAAGAGGTTTTGTAGAAGATCTGAATGTAATTGAATGAATGGCTCTATAATCTCCTCGAATGCGAAAAAAGATAAATTTTTTTCTATTCGAATGCTTTGATATTTTGCAAAAACATTTGTAACACCTTGATTTTTGGAACTAACTGTATTGGATAATATCTCTTTATTTTTCTTAAAGCCATTCTCGTATTCTGCCACAATCAATTTTTGTTCAATTGACCATTGAGAATAGCAAATATCGCTCTCAATTTTCTCAATTAATAGTTTGGCTTCGACATATTCGCTTTTTAAAATATTCGAATATACTTGATTTTCAAGCGAAAGAAAATTATTCACTTGATCTGAATATCTCTCTATAACATAGGCATACCAATTTATTTCTTTGGTAAGGTCATCATTAAAATATGTTTGACCACCTTTCCCAATATCGGCGTAACTTTTAGGTAATGATTCACCATTTATCTGTGTAAAACGAGCGTTGCTTACAGTGTTTAAAATTTTGTATTGTTTCTCAGTATCGTCAAATGAATACTTGAGATCACTGAGCAATTTCTCAGAAGGTATTCTTGTTTGACGCGAGGTTAGATTTCTTTCTACTTTTCTTCTGGTTGCTCTGTTCGACATTTTGACAGTAAGAGTTTTTTTGATTTTTAATTATATAACGTAAGGTTAGTCCCTTTAACAAATATATTAATTTTTGCAGCCTTTGGTTAATTTGGAAAAACTAATACTTAGAATTTATATTCTGTTATTATATTTGTATTTTTGACATCACAGAATATAATTATTTTGCATTTCATATTCAATTTAAGTACGTTTGCTTTAGATGAATTTTAGTTGATTTGTGGAAATTTCATGGTAAAAATGCTCTAAGAAGTTTAAAAGATATGCATTGAAGCGAGTTTAAAATATTACTTAGCAACATTAAACTAAATGCTTACTTTTTGCTGACGAAATACAAAGCGTAAATGATATGGCACTTTTAACGATACAAATGCTGGAGGTAAACAACGGAATTAAAGAAAAAGGTTATAAAATAAAGGAGAGCCAATAGGCTCTCCTCAATATCTAAGGAAGTAGAATTAAATTGCGGAACTTTCGTCCAGTACCAATAAAATCTTATCTTCCTTTTTTATTTTGATACAATTGAATGTAATTAAAGTCTGTAAATCACTTTACAAAAGTAGTTAATATGTTTTATTAATGCAACTTATCAACCACAAAAATACCCGTTTAACGATTTGTCAACGTTTTTTTATAGAAAAAGCATTGGAGATGTTGTATTTGGGAACGATTGATTCGTACAGGGTTAGGCTTCACAATCCTAAAACAGTATTGGAAGAATTGCGCTATTGCCTTCGCGAATTTAAAGCAGGAAGGATTAAACATTTCCAAACAATAAGGCATAAAGATAAAAGCAAGAAAGCATTAGTAGATGAGTGTTTGCAGGCGTTAGAATTAGATCCGAATTATCTTCATTTCAGCTCTGTATCGCCAGTTTATCTGAAAAAGGTTCTGGAAAATATTGATGAGATGAATTATTTAAAAGTAATTTCTTCGATTGATTTCCTAATCAAAGAAAACTCGGATTATTTATCTTTAGCCCTTGTAGGATTAAAGCAACTGATCGATACCAATGATTCATCCGTTTTGAATCTTGAAAAGATTGATACGACTTTGAATATAGTGTTGAGCGAGCTCATAAGTATGGGCTTTTCAAAAGGATACCTGTATAAAATTACCTACGGAATTTTTGTAAATACTTTAACCGAAGAACGAGAGTTTGATAATCATTTTAGGGGATTTGAACAGAAGATTATTCATGAAGAAATTGTGTTTAACGTGACCTTCAGAATGGATACAACTGAAAAAGTTTATGACGCAATTACCGCGATAACCTCTGAAGCAATAATATTAAACAACAGCGTAGAGGGTGTAGAATTAAGAGATTGGAGACAAAATGAATTACTTAACTTCAATACCCCATCCCCAACGAGAAAGTTTTTACAGTGTACTGTAAGCGCTACAGATTATCTCGCAGCGCTAAAAAAGGCAAGAAGCATTCTATCTGAGTATCTTGATGTGATAAATCTTGGGTTGTCAGATGAATTTTTGCACATACATAACCGCGTATTGGTAATTGATACTGAAAATCCATCTTGGGGAGGATTCCAAAATAACGTTAATATCCTGGATGGTAGATACAGAGTTGCTATAGATCACTATCAGCAATTTACTATGAAGCTGCCGGGAATACTTACAAATGCAAATGTACAGACAGAAACAAAAGATAAAATAAAATCAGCAATTCGTTACCTGCGCCTTGGCAACCAATCGACAGAAGTAGAGCATAAATTCATTAATTACTGGATTGGATTAGAATATCTTTTTTCAAATTACGAGAGTCAAAACACAATAAATCGCATTAAAGAACACTTCATTAATGCGCATTCACGGGCTTATATAAAAAGGAACAGTAGTAGTGTCCTCAAGGATATCAATCAATTAGATCCGGTCTTAAAAGCAGAGATCCCACTTTTTACAAATAAGTTAGAGGATTTCTTGAACATTAATTTTTACGATCAGGCAGTGGATAAACTTTTACCAAAACATCCTCTTCTTTCTTTTAGAATAGCAAAATTAAAACGCTGGTTTGCCAAGCCAGGTAAACCTTTGAGTGCATCGGAGTATTTGGCAAAACACCGCATTAATCTTGAAATTCATTTTACGAGAATTTATAGGTTAAGAAACGAGATAATACATGATGCAGCAACCAATACTAATAATGAACACATAGCATCAAACCTCCGTTATTACCTGACCTTTATTTTAAATGAAATTATAGATTACCTTCATAAAAATGGAGGAGATTCCGTATCTATCGAGGAATACTTTATATCGAATGAAATAGAAATCGGCAACTTGGAAACATTGGGCAACACGCTTGAGGATGTACTCAATATTGATTGCTCATTGGATTTCATTACTTAGTGATTGCGTAGCTGAAGTAATAACTAAATTGCAATAAATAAAAAACTATAAAGAATTGAAAATAAATAAATTAAATATTTAAACGCTTATTAAGAAGAGTCATGTGTTGTATTTTTTATATACTATTGTGAAAATTATACTCTATGCTGTACCACATACGCAGGTCCAATAACATAGATATATGCTATACGTAGCTGAGATATTATAAGTTACCCCGCAACTGTAAAAAAAATGAACGAAATTCTATCAACCATTGGACAAAATTGGTTTACAAATATTCTTGGAATAGTTGGAGGAACTTTGGGTATTTGGACGTTTATAGATTCTTATTTAATTAGATTTGTTCCAAAAATTTATATCGGAACAAAAGTTATTATTGAGAGTAGGCAAACTCCTCATCGTGAGGATTTAGAATCTATCATTTGTTCTTTAGAATTATGTAATCATAGAAAAAGATATGGAGTTATATATGATTTCGCTGTTAGAGTATACAAAGCAGATGAAATAAATTCAGATAATGCAATCTACTATGCATCACAATTAGTCAATAAAATTCCAATAAATATTGACGAACTTAAAAATCAAGAGTATGAATTATTCAATCCAATAACAATTTTACCAGAATCAAACAGTTCTGTTAATCTAGTTCTCGGAGATGTTCTTCACCGCTCAAAAATGAGTATATCGAAATCAAGTAATTATTATTTAGAAGCATACTACCAAAAGAAACCAGAGGGAAAATGGTTTTTCATTGACAAGTTGTATTTATATAACAAAGGTCAATATTCAAACTCAACAAGTCAATACATACAATTTTCAATTTTAAACACAGATGCAACAAGAGAAAAATTAAATAAAAAAATAAGACCTCAAAAAACAAATCTATATTTAGGAGCTTCTCAAAAGCATCTTTCTGGAAAATGGATTAGATATAGATATCTCATTTTTTACAGACCTTTGAGGAGGATTGCAGATTTATTTTATAGTGTGCCATTTTATACAAGTTTTGTTTTATCTTTTGCAATAGACAAATTCATACGAATTCCTATTATAAAAAAATATGGTAAAAATATTACTAGAGCAAATATTACATTTGGCTCACCAAAAGAAAGACCAGTAACTGAAGCTGCTTTCAATCAAATCTATTTAGAGCTTAGTAAACTTATCACAAAAGTCAATGACGGTGCAGATAGAAACGCATTAATTTCATTAGAAAAAAAAGATTCCTATATTATTCTCTCAAGATATAAGTTATCAATCAAGTTTTATATTTCTGGCGATAGATCTATTTACGTACAGGAATTAAATGCTCAATTAGGAAGTAGATTTACATATAACTTAAGTCTGGAAAATGCAATTTGGGGTAAAAATTATTGGGAATTAAAAAACTATGGGTTTATAAGTATTAAATCATTTTCAGTAAAAGTTTTAGATGCTTTTATAATACATTCTAATTACTAATTTAACTGTGGGTAATAGTTATTTACGCGATAGCTGTTTTAGTATTTCTTAGACGAAAACTACTAAATTGAAACTTGTTTATCCTTATTATTAAAAAGTCGCCACTGCGTAAGACGGCGGAGCATTGTAAAATACTTCATTTTACATACTCAAAAAGCATCAGGACTGGCATCAAGTGTTCGACTGTGATCCCTGACAGCCCACCACTACGAAAATCATTGAGAAATCAATGATTTTTTACTTTAAAAATGATTAATTATATAGTGAAATGTTGATTTTTTAAGAATTAATGTGATATTTGGTCTTCGATAAGATACCTCATAGTTTATATTTTTTTAGTAGATAAATTATGGCAAATTTAATAGCGACTATCACTATTAAATTATAAGAATTTTTTCGGCTTCAAAAAATGGCTATAGTAAACAATAAGTACCAGAGAAAAAACTACCATATAGTACACTGAACAAAAGTGAGATCTTGTGCAATCTCTGTTATTGGAGGGTTTTATGGCCATCTCCCTCAATGAATCATCATAGATACGTTTATTCCGATTATCAAATTTGATTGTTTATATCTAAAAATTAAAAGTAAATTCCTGCGGTTAAATATAGTAACTTCACTCTGACTTGGGATAGTTCTTTTTAACAATTATTAAGCCTTCCCAACCTTTCTGATTAAAAAACAATCTATATAAGTATTGATTATTTTTTTAGTCCTATTTTTACGTAATCCATACCAACTGCTGCAACGCCATGAAAAAAAACATACTGCTTTTTTGCTGCCTTTTTATTTTTAGTAATGCCATAGCCCAGGATTATGATACGCTTTGGGAGAAAGTAATAGCTTTTGAAGCTGAAGGACTCATAAAATCGGCGGCAGCGCAAACCGATACTATTTATCTAAAAGCAAAAAAAAGTGATAATGAAGCACAGCTACTTAAAGCCTTTTTTTTCCGGTCGCGCTATATGCAAACCCTTGAGGAAGATGCCCAGCTTCGCATAATTGAAGATATACGGGCTGAAATGAAAACCGTTTCGCCGCCCACTAAAGCCTTTATGCAAAGCCTTTATGCAGAAATGCTGAATGATGTGTATAACCGAAACAGTTCTACAATAAACAACCATGCAGATGTAACCGATACCGAAACTGCCGCTATAACACTATGGGGAAGTAATAATTTTAAAGCCGCCATTATAAAAGCATACAAGAAAAGCCTGGAACCTAAAGAGCTATTGTATAAAACTCCACTTTCGGTTTATAACGAAATACTCGATGTAAGCCCGATGGCACCCGACAGAGATCGCCCCTTATATGATTTCCTGGCGGAAAGGTATATTAATGAATATAAACCTTATGAAAAAGACTATAAGGAGATGCCGAAAGAAATAGCAAAAATGTTGCTGGGCACTTATGGCGTTTTTCAGAAAATATCCATTCCCGATAGTGTTGCCTTTACCAAAGACCCGATATATAATAAACTGCAACTGCTACAGAATATAGAAAAATGGTATGCTTTAAAAAAAGATACACTAAGCCTGCAAAGGGCCATAATGCGCAGGCTGGCATTTGTTTATGTGTCGTTTCCTTCGGCGCTAAATAAAGAGCAGGTGTATATGGATACCCTACAGGAGCTTATAAAACAATGGAAGGATAGCCCTTATGCTTACCGTGCAAAAGCAGAGCTTGCCCGCATGTATGTACAAACGGCTACTAAAACACTACACCCGGAGTATAACGATAAGGCATTGCAACTGTGCAATGATATAATAGCCCATTTGCGGGTAAACGATGTGGCAACACGGGCGCAGGTTTTAAAGAACAAACTGGTAAACCGCACGCTTGCTATATTTGCAAACAGTAGCGCATTGCCAGGTAAACCGCAACTGGCAAGGGTTACATATAAAAACATCAATTTTGTTCAGCTTGATGTTTTTAAACTGATCTATACAAAAGCGCAGGAATTTCCTAAGGTGATTCCTAAAAGCTATGCAGATTCGCTTACCGCAGGGAAACAGCTGTTGAAAAAGATAGAATACATACTGCCCGAACGGCACGATCATTTTGAGTATTCTACGGAGGTTATTATTCCCGGGCTTGCTGCCGGTGCTTACCTGGTGCGTGCGGTAGATGATAAAGGCGTAGCGCTGGGTTATGAGTTGCTTACCATAAGCGGTATTAACATGGCAACCGTTGAGATACAAGACGATAATAATGCATGCCAGATACTTAATGCCGAAACGGGTGCCCCTATTGTAAACGCAGTAGTAACCATAGACGGTAAAAAGGTAAAATTAGACAGCGAAGGGCGTTTTATGTACAAACCAGAGAAGGTAAAGAAAATACCCAACCACCCCACAAACAATGTTTTAGTAGCCGTAGCAGGAGATACACTTATAGACCATTTCCGCAAGTATGCGCTGTATTACAAAGATACCAAAGCTGAGGATGATGAAGAGTTTCCGGTGGCAGCAAAGCTGTTTACAGACAGGGCCATTTACCGACCGGGGCAAACCGTATATTTTAAAGGCATTATTTACCAGAAACGGAAACAAAAACTCAGTACCGTGCCTAACCTGTATGTATCGGTGGTTATAAACGATTCTCACTATAACGAGTTAAAAAGTTTCAGGCTAAAAACAAATGAGTTCGGGTCGTTTACCGGCAGCTATACACTGCCCACAAACGTAATGACGGGCGAGTTTATGATAGAGCTGGATGAGGATAACGAGATGGAAACTGACCCAGCCTATAATAAAAGGCACGACGAGCATCCTTTTTGGGACTATGCCGATTTTGATTTCGACGATGTAAGTTTTCGTGTAGAGGAATACAAACGGCCTACGTTTGATGTAAGCTTTGAACCCGTAACAGACGATACCCGCTTGGGCGAAAAAGCAACGCTTACAGGTGTGGCAAAAAGTTTTAGCGGTGTGCCGGTATCTGGGGCAACGGTAACTTATAAGATAACAAGAACCGGGGTTTGGAGCGGCAATGGCTATTCTTACACTGAGATAGGTAAAGGCACCGCCGTTACTGATGCCGAAGGCAAGTTCGCCCTTAAGTTTACAGCCCTGGCAGACCAGGCGGCGGCTCCGGCTAAAATGCCGGTTTTTACCTTTAACGCAAACGCCGAGGTAACCGATATCAATGGTGAAACCCACAGTGCAGAGGGAAGTATGAGGGTGGGATATCATTCGCTAATGCTTACGGCAGCAATAACGCCAGAGGTAAATCCTAAAAATAAAAATGTGCTTACGCTAAACAGCACTAACCTTAATGGTGCGTTTAACCCGGCAAAGGGAACGGTGAACATTTATAAAGTGGTGCCTAAAAAAGGCCCATATCTCAATCGCCCCTGGCCGTCACCGGAAATACAAACCATCCCGCAGGACGAATTTGAAAAAGCATTTCCGTATTATCCGTATTCGTCGGAACAGAAAGACACCGTAGTCTATTCAGGAAAAGTATTCGAAAAAGAAATAAACACCGACGAGGCTAAAGAGCTGACCCTTACCGATTTTAGAGCATGGCAATCGGGCTTGTATGAAGTGGTATATACCGCCCGTGATTCGGCGGGTTATAAAGTAGAAACAAAACGACAGTTTACCCTTAAACGCGATGACGATAAGGCCGCGCCAGATAATCTGCTTTTTGAGAGCAGGGTGGCCGATTATAAAATCAGTGGCAACAACAGCTATGCCATACTGGAGTTTCGCTCTACATTTCCGCTGTATATAAACATCAGTACGCTCGACAAAAAAAGTGTGTTTTTTAAAACCGTACAGATAAAAGATGGCTTAATAACGGTAAAAGTACCGGTTACATTAGTGCAGGATCATTTTACCTACCAGGTAGATTATATATGGCAAAATACGTTTGAGCATAAAGCGCCCTATACATATATAGATCGTTCGCTAAAAGGGCTTGAGGTAGAAACGCAAACCCTTACCGATAAGCTAAAGCCCGGCAAGAGCGAAACCTGGTCGTTTACCATAAAAGGAGGCAAAATGCCTGCCGAGGTACTGGCCTCTATGTATGATGCGTCGTTAGATAAGTTTACCAAAGCAGATTGGGAATTTAATACCGACAACGATAATATATTTAGTGATTATGAAAAGGATAAGAATGATTATATCGACCTGTCAAGCCGTAGGTTAGCGCGTAACGATCGGTTAAGTATAAATTACAATAATAATTACGGCTATGTAAACCAGGGCTTTTTTGATTACGAACAACGGTTAAATACCTTTGGTTTTAACATCAATAAATCGGATAATATTTATGCGAAAATTGAAGTGGGCAATGTAGTATACGCCAATGGCCTTAGCGTTGTTACCGGTATAGTAACTGATAGTAATGGTATGCCTTTACCTGGTGTAAGTGTAGTAACCGATAAAAAACTGGGTGCGATTAGCGATTTTGATGGCAATTACCGCATAGCCGCCGCAAAAGGGAGTAAGCTGTATTTTAGCTTTATAGGTTTTACATCGGCTGATGCGGTAGTAGACGGCAAGATTTTAAACATTGCCCTTGCCGAAAATAGTGGGCATTTGGATGAAGTTGTAGTAATAGGTTACGGTACCACACATGCACAAAGTTTTGGGGCTGGGGGCGATATTATTACGGTTACCAGTAAAACACTAGAAGGCAGGCCTAATGCTTCGTTTATTCAAATGCTGCAAGGGCAAGTGCCGGGTTTAAACATGCAACGTATGTCGACGACCGGAAGCGTTACAACAGTTGTATTGAGAGGGGCAGCATCTATAAATGGCGTGGCAGAGCCTTTGTTTATTATAGATGGCGTTCCGGTTTCGGGAGAGCAATTCAGAAAAATGAATCCTAATGATATCAGTTCTGTAACCGTCTTAAAAGATGCAGCGGCCACATCTATTTATGGAAACCGGGGAGCTAACGGTGTTGTACTCATAAATACACAAAATGCCCAAAAAGAGCTTGAAGCCCTAAAGCAGGTGGAGTCGCGCAAAAGCTTTAACGAAACGGCCTTTTTTTACCCGCAGCTAAAAACTGATAAAAAAGGCAACATCAGTTTTACATTTACAACGCCGGAGTCGCTTACCGAGTGGAAACTGCGCCTTTTAGCCCATAACAAAAACGTGCTTTCAGGATATTTTCAGGGCACCTTTGTAACCCAGAAAGACCTGATGGTGGTGCCTAACATGCCACGGTTTTTACGCGAAAAAGATACGGTTGTGGTATCGGCAAAAATAACAAACCTTACACCCGAGGCTAAAAACGGCAGCGCCCTGCTGCAACTTTTTGATGCGGCCACTATGCAGCCGCTTGATGAGCAAATGATAAACATACAGCCGGTAGTGCCTTTTGCTCTTGCCCCTAAAGGCAGCAGCATTGTGAGCTGGACGTTTACAGTACCCGTAGGCATACAGGGCGTGCAGTATAAAATTGTGGCTAAAGCAGGCGATTTTAGCGATGGCGAAGAAAACATACTGCCGGTACTGAATAATACGATTTTAATTACCGAAAGCGTACCCCTGTGGGTAAAATCTGGCGAGACTAAAACGTATACGCTTCAAAACCTTAAAGATGCTGCACCATCTGTAAAACATCAATTGCTATCGCTTGAATATACAACTAACACGGCATGGGTGGCCTTAAAATCATTACCATATCTCACCGAATTTGAATACGAATGTTCTGAACAGGTGTTTGCACGCTTTTATGCTAATAGTATTGCAAAGCATATTTTAGACAGCAACCCCAGAATAAGCGAGGTGTTTAATTCGTGGAGAGAAAAAGGCGCAAACTTAAATAAACTTGCCCAGAATGCCGAACTAAAAAGCATTGTACTGGAAGAAACCCCCTGGCTACTGGAGGGTAAAACAACCGAGGAGCAAAACAACCGCCTGGCTACCCTTTTTGAAATGGATAAGTTAAGCAGTGGCCTTGCTGCTAACCTCAATAAACTTAGGGATAGGCAAATGCCGTCGGGTGGTTTTCCGTGGTTTGAGGGTGGCAAAGAAGACGCTTTTATTACCCGCCATATTGTAGCCGGGCTGGGGCATTTAGAAAAGCTGGGCGTGCTCCAAAAAAGCGATTCTGAAAGTGTAGCGCTTATTACTAAAAAGGCAATTAATTATCTTGATGCTGATTTTCTCGACGGATATAAAAACCTGAAAAAACAAAAAGAGTATAAAATTACCACCCATACTAATGAGTTGCATTACCTGTATATGCGCAGTTTTTATGGTACAACCTTAAAGCCCGGAGATACCCTTGCAAAAGTAGCGGAATTGTATGTAGCTGAGGCTAAAACACATTGGAAGGACTACCCGCTTTATGAAAAAGCCATGCTTGCGCTAGTAGTATCGCGAAGCGGCGACAGTATAATGGCCAGTAAAATTATTGCCAGCCTTAAAGAAACATCGGCAAACAATACCGAGTGGGGCATGTACTGGATAGCGAATACTCCGGGCTATTACTGGTACCATGCCCAGGTAGAAACCCAAGCCGTGCTAATGGAGGCTTTTAGCGAAATAGCTAACGATACCCAAAGTATTGATGCCATGAAGGTATGGCTTATTAAGCAAAAGCAAACCCATAACTGGGCTACTACTAAGGCTACAACCGAGGCCGTGTATGCCCTGATGATGCAGGGCAGCAACTGGCTCGCCGAAAAAGAAAGCACGGTTATGAAACTGGGCAATAGCGAAAAGAATATAAGCGATAAGATGGGCGCGGTAGAAAAGGAAGCCGCGACCGGTTATATGAAATTGCGATGGCAGTCCCAGGAAATTAAAAATGAACTCGCGCAACTTACTATAACCAATAATGGCAAGGTACCCGGTTATGGTGGTTTTTACTGGCAGTATTTTGAAGATGCCGATGCTGTAAAACCCCTGCCGGATGGTGCCATAAACATTACCAGGCAGCTCTATTTAAAAACAACGGGAGATGCACCCTTACAGCCTGTAAATGAAAATACAGTAGTAAAGGTGGGTAATAAACTTACAGTACGGCTTATAATAACCGTTAAAGAAGATCTGGAATATGTGCATGTAAAAGACCTGAGGGCAGCGGCGTTAGAACCAGCCGATGTGCTTAGCAGCTACCATTACCTTAATGATGCGGGGTATTATAAGAGCACCCGCGATGCCGCCACACATTTCTTTTTTGCAAAACTGCCACGTGGCACTTATATATTGGAATATGATGTTACAGCAAATACTGCTGGTAACTACAGTAACGGGCTTAGTACTGCCCAGAGCATGTATGCCCCAGAGTACGGCGCGCACGGAAAAGGTAGTAGAATTACCATAGATTAGTACTTCATTTCTAAATGGCAATAGGATTATTTTTATAGAAATGAAAATAGCCATTATTGGATGATGGCAAAGGAAGTAGCTACATTTAACAGGTGAAAGTTATTTATATCTTAATACACAAATTTTATGGTAGGTAGTTACTAATTTATGGAATTTCTTATTCACTCTTCAAACCTAAAAGTAGATATTTTAGATTAGGCTTGAAACTCAAACTTTGTTAAACAATTGTGTTCGATAAACCCTCATACATTAAAAATAGATATTTTACTCCAAATTTTAGCTCTCAATATTGACCAATTGTGTTATGAAATCATAAAATGAATATTCCAAAGTAAAAATATATGCGACAACAAGCGTTTCTTTAAATTATTAATAATCAATGAATTTAATATTTTAAATCTCATTAAATATAGTTAAAATAGGTATAAGGTGTTCGACTGTGATCCCTGACAGCCCACCAATTACAAACTCTTCAGGAAGCTGAGGAGTTTTTTTATTTTATTCCCCCACAGGTTTTGGTCCCTAGAAATGGCTGTTGAGTTGTTAAACCAATCAAAAAACCGATAGTATATGTATTATCCGTTTAAATATATATATTTGTGTAGAAGTAAACAACGAAATGGGGGCAAGGAAAAATTGGAAAACTTACTTAAGCCAAGTGCTCACAGCAATTGTATTAATCCTTTTTTTTAAAGCACACGCCCAGCAATCTGACTTCAGTACACTCTACAAAAAAGTTTCAGAGAATATTTTTTATGACCATTCTAATATAACTAATATTCTTAGTTATTTAAGTAATAAAGCTAGCGGTTACCAAGAAACAGCCCAGGTAGATATTATGTATTCTGACTATTATTATTCCAGGGAGAATATGATAAATCTGTTGAACATATATTCAGGGCCGGAGCGAGTTATGAAAGTATAAATGATTCATTAAAATTAGGAATAGTTTTAAGAAAAGAACGTTTAGCCCACAACCTCAAGCTACAAAGCCAGTTTGACGATTATGGAAATATTGCTCATGAAATTATAAAAAAACATACTAAAACCTGGTGTAAAGGTTTGCAGCTAAAAGCAGGTTTTGAAAGAGCTAATAATCTTATTACTAATAACAGGCTTAAAGCCGCAAATAGTGTGCTAAATGCTACATATAGTCAATTTGCACCTACTGTTACAGCTGATAATGACCTGTATGCTGAGTACATTATTTTAAAGGCTTTAGCAACTAAAGAGAGCAAGTATCAAAATTTTGTAACAGCGCTTGAAAGATATAAACCGGCAAAAGCTTATAACAAGTTTAATAAAGCCACGCTATTGCTACTGCTTTCAGATAAGTTACGAGAAAGCAATAATAAGGATAAGGCCATTTCTATATTGCATGATGCCGAAAATGAAACATCTGTTTTTCAAAATCCTTATGTAGACAGCAATATATATGAAAGGCTTTCAACATATTTTTCCGGAAACATCACGCCTGAAACACAAAAAAAGTATAACGAGAAATTTCTTGCTGCCTATAACAAGATACAGGAGAATGAAATAACGGCATTAAACAGTTTTTATAAATTATATAAAGGCGACCTCGAAAATGCCTACAAAGCCAGAGAAGCAACGCAATATATTTATTACTATGTACTTGGACTGGTAGTATTCTTAATACTAATTTTATGGTATGCAATGTATGTTTATAAAACATTACGAATGCGTAAGCTAAAGGAAATTATAAGTTATCTTGAAGTGCCTAACAAGCTCCTGGAGAAAATGAAACCTGCGCCCGGCACTGAAAAAAAAGAAGAAAAAATAAAGGAAAAGAAAATTACCATGCCGGATGAGACCGAGCGTATGATACTCGAAAAACTGAAGGTTTTTGAACAGTCGGGCAAGTTTATCAATCCGTCAATGTCATTAGCCATGTTAGCAGGTGAAACGGATGTAAATACAAAATACCTGTCTGAAGTTATAAATAAGCATTATAACGATAATTATAATACATATATTAATAAGCTCAGGATAAATTATATAATAGAAAAGCTTAAAAATGACCCAAGCTACCTCAATTATAAAATTAGCTACCTGGCAGAAGAAAGCGGGTTTGCGTCGCACAGTAGCTTTACAACTGTATTCAGGAATATTGCAGGAATATCGCCCACAGAGTTTATAAACGTTATAAGCAAACAATAATGAATATAAGCAAGATTACATATTTGCTGTATTTTCTACTATTTATGTTATGGATGGGATATCCTTTGCATTGTTATGCACAAAAAAAAGGTAGTACTGAACAAGTACCATTAGATAGTATTATTGCACGTTCAAAGCTCAGCATGTATAAAAACCCTGACAGGCTAATATATTTAGGCGATTCTGTTTATAAAAGCTCAGCTAAAGATTCTCCGGAAAGGGTTAAGGCATTAATGCTTAAGATAAATGGCTACACTGCAAAACGCGACTATGAAAAAAGCCTCAAATTGCTTTTAAAAGCACAGGAAATTGTTCAAAAAACAAATGATATTGATTTGCAGGCATTAGTAATTAACAGGCATGCCATTATATATCAGCAATTAAAAATATATGACAAGGCGCTTGAAAACGTAGATAGAGGGAATGAATTTATAAAAAATCATCCTGTAAAAAATGCCGAATTTTTGCAGGCTACAAATTTTCTGGTAAAAGGAATAATATATAAAGAGCAGCTAAGCTGCGAGCTTGCCATAAACTACTTTAACAAGGCCGTTGCTAAGTATGGAGAGACAACCAGTATAAAAAAAGCTTATCCAAATCTTAGTATAGCAGAATATAATAAGGGGCAATGCTATGCGTCATCCCAAAATTATGAAATGGCAGAACAGTGTTATAAAAAAGCCATAGCTAATGCAAGTGCGGTAAATGCTAACAGCCTTGAGGCTTTTGCACTAAAGGGACTTTCAGATTTATACCTGCACCAGGAGAAGTATGAACTGGCAATAGCTAATTTGCAAAAGGCGCTTGAACTTTGTAAAGATGTGGGAGATTTATTGCTTGAAGGGACCATATATCATGGCCTTGCAGAAAATTATCTTTTAACCGGAAATACAAAAAAATTTACATACTATAGAGAACTGTCTTTAAACAGCCAGAACACTATAAAAGAGGCTGAGCGAAAAGCCATCAGCGATTCTGTAAATGGCCTTGCCAAATCTCATAAAGAAAGTATAAGCATGCTCAATAATCAGTTTTTTAAGTTTATTAGCCTGCTTACCGGAGTAATTTTATTGACTGTTTTTTTTGCTGCCAGGTATTATATAAGGTCTAAGAAAGCTATGGCGGGGCAAAAAAACAAACTCGACTTAATATTAAGCACACAACAGCAGCGTGAGGCCTAAAAAAGGGTTAGGAAACTAAAGTGCCGATGTATAATGTGTTACATTTGTAAAAAAGCTTTCTAAATTCCCGAATTACAAAAGCCATTAAATAGTTAAAGGGTTAAGTTTTCGTCAAATTTGCTTTTTGAGTTTAAAATTTAAAAAACATTTTACTTAATGGCTGTAAAACTACTCCGACCAAAAAAGCTGACAGGGCAAATCCAGACGGATCAAACCGGTGCTCATTTGCCTGCCCGGAAGAACATGATTGCAATGCTACTTGTTGCTTTTTGTTTCTTTTGTGGCAATTTTGCTAATGCGCAGTTGGCGCTCGAAAATTTTAGCAACGGAATACCTTCAACCTGGGCGCAGGTAAACACACCTACAGGCAGTGCCACATGGGGTATTTCTACAGATGGTTACCAGGATAGCAGTGCGGCCTATATAAACCCGGCAGCAGCAAATATAGGTGCCGGAAACACGTCTACACATTACCTTATAACGCCACTGGTTACTGTACCGGCCAATGGCGAAATCAGCTTCTACACAAAACAGTCTGATGCTGTAAACCATGGTAACATTTACCAGGTGCGAGTATCTACCGCAGGACAAACAGACCCTGCCGGCTTCAGTACTATTTTAGCAACCTGGACAGAAGCTGAATTAAACACTGCCACACCAATAGGCTACGAACGCAAAACGGTAACCATACCATCGAGTATTGCTCCGGGTCTTGGTGTATACATTGCGTTTGTGGTAATAAATGATCAGCCTGCTGCTGCCCCTGATGCAGATACATGGTATATTGATGATGTATCAGTAACTTCGGCACAGTTGTGTGCCCCTGTGCTTGCAGACAGTTTTCAGGCTGCGGGTATCAGTACTACATCAGCCACACTTTCGTGGGCACACGCTACAGCTACAAACTTTGAAATACAGATAGTAGCCAATAATGAAACGCCTGGCACAGCAGGTACAGCTACAGGAAACACTTATAATGTATCAAACCTGGAGCCTGCAACAACCTATGACGTTTATATAAAAACGCTTTGCTCATCATCGTCAAGTGTATGGGCAGGACCATTTGAATTTACAACACGTACAGCCGGAACCTCTTGCGACACGGCAATTGTTATTCCGGTAACAAGTACTCCTTATGTATATGCCTCAAACCTGGATTTATTTCAAAATCCAGATGTAACTTATACTACGCATGGCAGCAACTGTTTACCTGCTACGGTTACTGAAAATTATCTGAACGGAGATAAGGCTTTCTTTTCTTATACACCAACCCAAAACGGGTACATAAACATCAAACAATTTACGCTTCCTTACGAGCAGGGAACAGGATGTTTTGGTAATGCACTAACCGGTGTTTTTGTATATGAAGATTGTGCATCGGTAGGGGTAAACTGTTTAGCAGGTTTAAATACTACTACAACAGAGGTGCCTAAATACATTTCTAACTTATATGTAACAGCCGGGCATACCTACATTATTGTTATATCATCTGTATTTGATACTGCAACAAGCATCTGCTTTAATTTTGAATTAAACTTCTCTGTTTGCCCTGCACCAAGTATTTATACATATAAAGATTTATTGCAAACCAGTATATCTGTATCATGGAATAATCCTTCGGGTGCTGCAAGCTGGCAATATGCAGTTCAGCCTGCTGGTGCCGGAGTTCCTACAGTAGCCGGCACGGTTACCAATACAAATACAGACAATCTTATTAATACAGGCCTTGTTGCAGGAACTGCTTATGAGCTGTATGTAAGATCGGTTTGTAATGGTACACCGGGCGAGTGGGGTATACCTTTAGCATTCACCACGCAGTGTGAGCCATTTAACACGCCATATACCGAATCTTTTGATGGTGCAACAGAATCTGACCCTTCAGCATGTTGGACACCTTTAAACATAAATGGAGATGATGTGGTATGGAGAAACTCGTGGGAGAATTTTATGATCTCTACGGGCAACAACGCTACAAATAATAACGACATGCTTGTTTCTCCTACTATAAACCTTGGCACAACACCAAAAAGGCTAAGGTTTAAATACCAGACTTCGGGTGGCGTTAGCCGTTTCTCGGTAGTACTGTCTACAACAGGTATTGGTGCCGGCAACTTTACAACGGTAATAATGCCTACAATTAGCCAGGATACTGACTATGAAGTTGTAGAAAAAATAGTAAATATACCTACCAATATTACCGGAAACGTAAATATTGCATGGTATGTAGATGCAGGAGCAGATGAAACAGCATACAGCTTAATTCTTGATGACGTAGTTGTTGAAGATAAACCAGAATGTTCTGATCCGTTAGCGCTTACTGCCGTAGATATTACAACAGCCGCAGCTAACCTTTCATGGCAAGCAGGCGATACAGAAACACAGTGGCAAATTGTAGTACAGCCAAAAGATACCGGAGTGCCTACAGGTACAGGTATACTGCTTACAGATACTGCTTATGCTGCAACCGGCCTTACACATGCCACGCAGTATGAATATTATGTAAGGGCATATTGCTCTTCTGCGCAGCAAAGCAACTGGGCAGGGCCGTTTTATTTTACAACGCTGTGTAGTGTATTTGATACGCCATTCTATGAAAGCTTTAACGATGACGATCCGGGTACGCATAAATCGTGCTGGACTACAAATGATGTGAATGAAGACGGGGTAGCATGGCAAATTACAGCTAACGCAACATCAATTCAGGGCAACAGGTTTTGGGGTACACCATCATATGATGACTGGTTAATATCTCCTGCAATTAATGTAGTGGGCACTAAAGCCTTAAAGTTTGATTACAGGTCTGCATTTTCAGTTTTCTATCCTAACCCAAGATTTGGTGTTGAGGTTTTAATGTCTACTACAGATACTAATCCTGAAAGTTTTAGTGTGGTAATGCCATTAATGACTTTTACTAATATTGAATATCTTCAAAAAACGATATATATAAATGCTAACGGACCTGTTTATATTGCATTCAGGGTACCGCCTGCATTCTCTACAGTAGGGGGTACATCAATATTAAATATAGATAATGTAAGAATAGAAGATGCTCCGGCCTGTCCGGATCCATCAGCACTAACCGCATCTGGCATTACCCAGAGCACGGCAACGCTTGCCTGGTCTACAGGGAATCTGGAAACACAGTGGGAAATTAAAGTTCAGACAGCTGGTACAGGCTTGCCTACAACAGCAGGAACACTAACAACTAATAATACAGCTTATCCTGCGGCGTCTTTACTGCCAAATACAACATACGAATACTATGTAAGGTCATATTGTAGTGCTACAGAACAAAGCCAGTGGGTAGGGCCATTTACCTTTACCACGCTTTGTGAGGCATTTACAACACCTTTTACAGAAACATTTAATACAAACTCAGCATCAGAGGCATGCTGGAGGGTAATCAACGGAAATTCTGATTCTTATACATGGAATACTAACATAACCATTAATACATATGAAGGTAACCAGACAGCAGGTATGTTTACCGGCAGTAACGGTGCTAATGATGACTGGCTAATTTCTCCAACAATAACCGTTAGGGCAGGGCAGCGTTTACGTTACTATTACAGGGTATACAGTTCAGATTTTCATGAAGATATAGAGGTTAAATTATCGACAAATGGTATAGCTCCTGCCGAGTTTACCACGATGTTATATGAAAGAGATTTTTATGATGATCCGCCGCTAAATAATGTTGAGTGGAAAGAGAAAATCATAAACATTCCGGCAGGTATAACGGGTGATGTTAATTTTGCATGGCATATACCTCAAAAAGAAGAAAATTGGGAAGGATACCGCGGGCAGATGTTGCTTGTAGACAATGTTGTTGTAGAAGATATACCGGCTTGTCCTGCGCCATCTAACCTGGCTATTAACGGAGTAACAGATACAACTACCACACTTACGTGGGATGCTAACGGTGCAGAAACACAATGGTATGTATATGTGCAGCCTGCAGAGCTTGATGCTCCCGTAGGAGATGGAGATGCGCAGTACCGTAGCCTGGTAAGTACTAATCCTTACACGGCAGAAGGTTTAACACCGGCTGTAAAATATGAGTACTATGTAAAATCGGTATGTAGCGGTACAACTACCAGCGAGTGGGTAGGGCCGTTTGAGTTTACTACAATGTGTAGCTTTGAAAATCTTTGTGAATATACAGTTACTCTAAGCGGAGGTCCTACAGGTGGTGTAGGCGGAGGCATAGACGTAATGCAAAATGGTGTAAAACTCCAAACGATGGAGTTCCCTACAAGTGCGTGGAACGAAGTGCCGGTACCTGTAGATTTTACACTGTTTTTATGTACAGGAGTTGAGTTTTCATTATTCTGGGATGCAGTAGGTACAGCACCGGGCCAATATCCTGGCGCTATGGTTACAGTAAAAAATAGCGAAGGAGCTGTTGTATGGACAGGAGACCTTGGTAACATTACACCAAGGAGCACCATATACAGGGCAATATCAACCTGTGGGCCTATTACATGTCCGCAGCCTACAGATCTTGCCGTAAGTGCAACCTCTGTGCTATCATGGACGGCTGGCGGTACAGAAACGCAGTGGGAGGTAAGCATCCAGCCGGTGGCTAATAATACATTGCCACAATCAGGTACAATTGTAACTACAAACTCATACACACCACAGGATTCAGATTTCCTAAACCTGCAATCAGGAAGCTATGAGTTTTTTGTAAGGGCAATTTGTGGTTCAGGAGACAATAGCTTCTGGTCAGGGCCTCATACATTTGTACGCAACGACGATGCATCAAGAGCAATTACAATTCCTGTAAACGCAGGCGAAGTTTGTGAGCAGTCAGTAAGTACAGCAAGTTTTATGGGTGCTACTGCATCGGCAGAGCCTATGTCTTGTAACGGTGCTAATGCCGGCGATATATGGTTTGACTTTACTGCAGCATCTAAGGTTCACTTAATATCTTTAGGTAATTTTTCTGCAAGGCACCAGTATGAAGCAGGTAACAGTGCCGATGTTATTGAGCCAAAAATTACAATGACATTATACAAAGTAAACGGTACGGCATTACAGGAAATGGCTTGTACTTACAACAATATTATCCTGGCTGTTTACAGCACAGAGTTAGAAGTTGGAGCAAGCTATAAAGTAAGGTTAACGCTAAATAGTACAATTCCAAACATAAGTACATTCGATGTTTGTGTTACCACACCGGCAGATACCTGTGGACTGGATATTGTAAACGGAGGCTTTGAGAGCCCTCAGGCCGGTTTTGGAGGATTGAGTAACTTCTATTCTCAAAACATAGTACCGGGATGGAGAAACAACTTACTGGAAACAGATGCACCTTCATTATATGAAACATTGTACATTCAGAGTGGGTTAGGCCTTGACGGCTTTACACCATATGAAGGCGGACAAATGGTACAGTTAATGGCTCCTGATTCAGATCAGCCCCTGCCGGATCCTGCCGATCTTGTAAACATAAAAGGTATGTTCCAGGATTTAGATAGTAGCGAAATCACTAAGTACGCATATAGTTTTTCTTATTTATCAAGAAGCCAGGGCAATGCCGTGCAGTTATATGCTGGCCCGCCTGCAGGTCCGTTTGAGTTGTTACAAGAACAAAACGGCGTTATGACGTGGAGCAATTATGAAGGTACATATAATGTTCCTGCGGGACAAAATGTTACCCGATTTATATTCAGGGCTAAAGACAACGGAATAGGCAATATGCTTGATGCGGTAAGTATAGTGGCACAAACAGCAATACTTACACAGCCGGTTACACTTAGCTGTACACAACTATCTACAAATCTGGAAGCAGAAGGTGTAGGCGTATGGACAGCTGACGCAGGCAACCCATCTGAAGTTACTTTTGCAAATGCAACTTCGGCTAATACAACAGTAAATGGCTTTACACATTCAGGAGCATATAAATTATACTGGACTACCCGCTACTGCCAGGAAAGTGTAATAATTACAAGCCAGGCTAATGATGCCGTACCGGCAGTTACCACACCGGTTACATATTGCCAGAATGCACAGGCCGATGCACTTACAGCACCTGCGCTTACAGGCTATACACTGGTATGGTATGATGTGGCTCTGGGCGGTACGCCGCTTGCTGCCGTACCTGTACCGGCTACCGCTGCTACAGGAACTACAAATTATTATGTAGCTTATGTAAACGGTGATGGCTGCGAAGGTGCCAGGGCTGCTATTCAGGTAATAGTTAACCAGGCTACAGCTGTGATAACGGAGTTTAACTATGCTGATAAAATTTGTCTTGATACAAATGAAACTATACTGCCGGTAACAGCCGAAGGCTTTAGGGCAGGTGGTACATATACATCTGCTACGTTAACAGTTAATGCAACGACCGGGCAAATTGATGTTGCTTCGGCAACAGCGGGTACACATACAGTTACTTATACCGTAACCGGTAATACTACAGAATGTTTAAGCGGAGGCACACACTCGTTTGAAGTTGAGTTTACGGCTCCGGTTACCCCGGTTACCGCATTTACTTTTGCTGAAAGCTACTGTGTTGATAGCGCAAACGCGCTTCCTGAACTTCCTGCAGATTTTACTGCCGGAGGTACGTTTAGTGCACCACAGGGTGTTGTAATTAATTCTCAGACAGGAGAGATTGACATCGTAGCCAGCCAGCCGGGAACTTACGAAATTAAGTATACCATAGCTGCTGCAACCTGTAATTTGGGTGGGTCGTCTACAGATTCTGTTACTATATACGGTAACCTGTCTGCTACTATTACACAGGAATGCCGGGATAACGATACATGGCTTATAGCGACTATAAATGGTGCAGCATCTGATGATGTATCTTTTGAATGGACTAATACATCTGGTGCAGAAGTTGGTTCTGGTAATGCTGAATTTAATATTACAGATTATTACAGCAATACTACACTAACATTACCGTTGAATCTTACAGTAACGGTTTCTGTTGGCAACTGTACTGCCGTAGCACAACATACTGTAGAAAGTATTATGTGTAACATTCCTAAAGGTATATCTCCTGATAACGATGGGCTTAACGATAGTTTTGACCTTACTGGTATGGAGGTAGACAAGATTACGATCTTTAACCGTTATGGTCTTGAACTATGGCATTACAACGGTAGATATACAAACCAGTGGCACGGGCAGGACAGCGGCAACAAAGAGCTGCCTACCGGTACTTATTTCTATAGCATTACACAGGCTGGAGGAAAAACAGTTACAGGATGGGTGTATATCAACCGCAAAAATTAGTGAATATCATTAGATTGAGTATAGAAAGTATTGCATTTCAGGTCTTGGAACATAGGCATCTAAATACTGAAGTGCATTATAGATTTTAAGTTTTGTTAATAGACGGTTCGCTTTAAGCGACCGTCTATTTCTGTTTTTTTGAAAAAATATTGTTAAAAAAGTGAAAAAGATTATTGTTTTAATATTTATCCTGATGTTAGGTGTAAAAGGATTTGGACAAAATCCGCCAAACGACTGCGTAAATGCCATAACAGTTTGCGGTAACGGAGTTTTTGCATCAAACGCTACCGGCATAGGAAATATTCAGGAGGTTTCAGGATGCGGTGGGCTTGAACATAATTCACTTTGGCTCCATATCAATATTGTACAGGCGGGTACGCTTGGTTTTGATATTATTCCTGACGACCCGGATGTAAATGTAGATTATGATTTTTGGGTATATCCGGCAAATGCGCTGTGTGGTAGTCTTGGTTCTCCAATACGTTGTGCAACTACAAATCCCGGGTTGGCAGGCTTGTCGAATAATCGTACCGGTATGTCTGGGAGTACTTTAGTTACACAGGCAGGACCTGGTGCAAATGGTAATGGATATGTAAGGTGGCTACAGGTTTCTCCGGGACAGTCATACTATATAGCCATAGACCGCCCCGAAGGAGATGGTGGTTTTACCCTGCAATGGACAGGTACAGCTACAAACGGTACCGGTGCATTTCCTGAATCGCCTATTGCAAACCAGCTTGGCGAAGTGCGTTCTTGTAGTAATACGCCAGGCCTTGGTATATTTGACCTTAATGCGCTGCGTACTCAGATTAATCCTGATACGACAAACAATACAATCAATTTTTATAGCTCTCTTTCAAACGCTATAGACGGAATCTCACCGCTTAACAATATAATTTCTAACAGTACAAATCCCCAGCAGATTTATGCTAAGGTTACTAATAATGCTTCCGGTTGCTCTTCGGTTACCGATTTTTCATTAGTAGTATATGCACTTCCTAGTGCTACGGTTTCCGCGTCACCCGCACAGGTTTGTTCTGGAGACAGCACTACCGTTACATTTTCGGGAACACCTAATGCTATAGTGTACTATAAGGTTAATAATGGTTCGGTGCAAAACATTGCGCTAAGTAGCTCGGGTAGTTATGTTTTAAATCAGGTATTTACACAAAATACTACATTTGTACTTCAAAATGCTACTATTCTAACCTCTGACGGAAGTGTAGTTTGCGACCAGCCTTTAAGTGGTACTGCTACTGTTACGGTGTCTGCACTTGCACCTTTTAATGTCAGCCAATCTACCGTAATTTGTGGGCAGGGAGATACGACACTTCAACTAACAGGTGAACCAAATGCTGTAGTAGAATATTATATAGAGCCAAATGCCACATCGCCTCAATACATAACTTTAAGTGCTTTGGGCAATGGTAATCTTATCTTTAATGGCCTTACACAAAATACGACAGTAAATTTTGTAGAAATGACTGCGGCAACAGCACCAAATTGTGTGCAGCAACTGGGACAGCGTGTACAAATTGCAGTCAACCCGCTTCCGGTGGTCAATCCGGCCACGACGCCGTATTCATTATGCGATGACGGCACGGGTAGGGCTACCTTTACACTGTCTGCAAAAAACAATGAGATAACCAATAATAATACAGGCTACACGGTACGCTACTACGCCACGCAACTGCTTGCAGAGGGTGGAGCTACAGGTACCGAGCTTGCCAACAGCTACTATAGCGCTACCACAACAATCTATGCCCGTGTGCAGGATGCTACCACAAACTGTTATGTTGTAACACCATTACAATTGCAGGCACTGTCAAGCCCAACGCTAAGCCCCGTTGCAGGCCTAGATGTCTGCGAAGACGGCAGGACAGGCTCCGGCACGTTCAACCTTATTCCTGCGGGTGCCGCGGTTGTCAACAACCAGGCAGGCTATACAGCTACCTTTTACACTAGCCAGGCCTTCGCCGATGCAGGCGGTACAGCAGGCCAGATCAGCAGCCCGGGTACCTACAGCAGCACAGGTGGCACGGTGTACATCAGGGTAGTAGCCACAGGAGTGACAGGCAACTGTTATTCGGTAGGGCAGGTAATCCTGACGGTAAACCCACGCCCGGTGATCAACCCAATCCAGGATATAGTACTTTGCGACGACACTGCCCCTGCATTAGACGGCAAGGAAGTGTTTGACCTTACGAGCCGTAATACGCAGGCTACGAGCGACCCTACGGACGTTGTAACCTACTACAGGAGCAACAGCGATGCGCAGCTTGACCAGAATGCGATCATCTCACCTGCGAGCTACCAGAATGAAACCCGTGACAGGCAACAGGTATGGGTTAGAGTAGAAACAATACACGGCTGTTATGATGTAGGGAGTTTTACCCTGATCGTTAACCCGCTACCATTAGCGGATTTAAGCAGCCCAATTTTCTACGCGTGTGAAGAAACCCCGGGTGAAGGCTTGTTCTATTTTGACAGGCTGGACCCTGTAATGATGGGCGGGCAGGCCGGTTATACGGCACTGTACTATGAAAACCAGGCCGATGCGGTACCTGGCAATGCGAACTTCATTACGGTCAACCCGTACCTTTCGGTAAACAAAACGATCTATGCACTGGTAACCAATACGGCTACGGGCTGTAGCGTTGTTGCACCGGCCCAACTGGAAGTACAACCGGCGCCTATCGCACCAAACCCGACCGATCTTGAAGAATGTGACTTCAACAACGATAATGTAACTACGTTCAACCTTCAGGATGCACTGGATGAGATCCAGGCGGCAATGGGAGGTACGGTAACCCTTACGATCCATGAGACGTCAGCGGATGCGAACTACCAGAACGGGACCAACCCGATCACCACGCACCTTAATGACTATACAAACATCGAGGCACAGACCACGGGAGGCATCCAGACGCTTTACATCCGTGTAAACTCAGCGACCACCTCATGTTTTGACGTAGTACCGCTACGCCTTGTGGTGCACCCTGTGCCTACAGCGACGGACCCACTTGAGGGCTATGCACTTTGCGACAACGGCGCCAGCGATACCGACGGGCAGGCAATCTTTGACCTTACCAGCTACCAGGCTATCGTGCTGAACACGATGAACCCTGCCCAGTTTACAGTAACGTACCATACCGACCTTAGCAGCGCACAGCTAGGCACGCCTGCTATCGCTACCCCGGGCACACATACGTCAGCCACAGCTACAGTATACATCAGGGTAACGAACAACGCTACGGGCTGTTACGACATTGTACCGCTAAACCTTGTGGTGAACCCGCTACCGGTAGTAACGAACCCAACACCGCTGGTACTTTGTGATGAGGACAACCCCGGCGATGAGGTCGAGGAATTTGACCTTACCGGTAAGACAGACGAGATCACAGGAGGCGTAAACGGTTTAACCACCACGTTCCACACGAACCTTGCGGATGCAGAAGCAGGTACCGGTGCAATCCCCAACCCTGAGACATATGAAAATAGAAGCTCTCCTGCGGTACAGCCCATCTTTGTAAGGGTTACTGATAATGTAACGGGCTGCTACCGTATCGTACTACTGGACATCCGTGTAGAGCCACTGCCAATATTGGTACAGCCAACAACAGATGAACTTACAGTATGCAGCACGACCAATAATAACCTAGGTAACTTTGACCTTGACCGGATCGCAGCAGAAATGATAGATGGCGGCACGGACATGACCGTAGCCTTCTACTATACCATGACCGATGCCGAAAGGGGGAATAATGCCATAACCGGTACTGCAAACTTTGAAAATACCGATAATACGACACTTTATGTAGTAGCGACCAATACCCTTACGGGTTGCCGCAGCATTGTATACACCATTACCCTTATTGTAAACCCTGCCCCGGCAGACGTACAGCTTACCGACCTAAGGGACTGTGATGATAATGATGCTACTAATGACGGGCGTGTGGTATTTGACCTTACACAGCAGGATGCAGCTATATATACCCTTACGGGAGAAGTACCGGGCAGCCTTGTGATCCGTTACTTTATTGACGAGCCAAGCGCTACTGCCGGCTTCCCAAGGATTACCAGCCCTGCTGCCTTTGCAGGGATTGACAACCAGGAGATCTGGGTAAGGATAGAATACCCTGCAACAGAATGTTTCATTGTAACAAGCTTTAAGCTGTTTGTAGACCGTCCACAGGAATTGGCCCATGCTACACCGCTTATTGTATGTGATGAATTACCTAATGACAACAAAGCTCTTTTCGACCTTACATCGAAAGACGACGAGATACTTACACCAACCGGTATAGGAGAGCAAAACCTGGTGCAGTACTTTATATTAGAGGCAGACCGTGATGCAGCCATAAACTGGATTACTACACCGGAAGCCTTTGAAAACACAGTCGCAGGCTACCAGACGCTATATGTACTGGTAACCACACCACAGGGCTGTATCAGCAAAGAAACCCTTACGCTGATCGTTAACCCTTCGCCAAACCCTAACATCAATCCGTTGACACTGGAGCTATGCGACAGCCATGATGCAACAATAGGCGATGGTATCGAAGAATTTGACCTTACCGATGCAGCGGTTAACATCCTTGCAGGCGATACACAATCAGTGCTTACCTATTATGCCAATGCTGCCGATGAGGCAGCAGGCATTGCGATACCTGATGAGACAAAATACCTGAACGTAACCCCTTGGGATGATACGGTAATCGTACGTGTAACGCGTACCGATACCCAACCGGGCTCACCGGCATGTTCAGTGCTTGTAACACTGCCACTGCACGTTAACCCACTGCCACCGGTATACGACAGCACAGGCGTAGTACCATTGTATGCAATCTGTAACGATCCAACAACCGGCTTTGAGACGTTCAACCTGATCGGCCATGTAACCGACCTTATTACGGCCGCAGGCGAAGTGCCAACGAACTTTGACATCAGGTTCTATGCCAGCATTGCAGACATAACAGCAGGCAGGGCACTGCCACACCTGTACACCAATACTACGGCAGGCCACCAGCAGATATGGGTAGTGGTAACCAACAGGACAACAACCTGTTCAATCACTACAACACTTGAGCTTTACGCCGAACAGGCAGCGGTAGCCAACCCGGTAACCTCACCGGCCAACAGCCCAATGGTGGAATGTGACTATGACAGCACGAACGACGGCTTTACGGCCTTTGACCTTACCCCAGCAGGCGCAGAAGTACTGGGCAGCCAGAACCCTGCACAATATACGCTGGGCTACTACACCAGCCAGGCCGCAGCCGAGGCAGGCGACATCACGGCAGCGGAATATATAGCAACGCCTGCAGCATTTACCAATACGGTATACCTTGGGCAGACGATCTGGGTGAGGGTAACCAACACCAGCACGTTCTCACCATGCTATGCAGTAACCAGCTTTAACATCAGGGTAAGTTTGCTGCCAACACCAAACATCACCAGTGAAGACAACGATGATACCTTGTGTGTAGAATACAGCAATGGCAACGTAAACAAACCGGTGTACCTGCATGCAGGCGACACCACGGCAGGCAACACCTACCAGTGGTACCTTAACGGTACGGCAGTAGCCACGAACGGCACCTCAGAAAGGTACACAGCAACCGAAGAAGGCCTTTACACGGTAGAAGTATGGAATGCAGACAACTGTATCTCTGATGCAGTGGCACCATTTGAAGTATTCCTTTCGGGGCCAGCGGAGATCATTAATACAGGCTATGTGGTAAGCAACGCCTTTGGGGACAACCAGACGGTAACGGTGCTTGTACAAGGCTATGGCGACTACCAGTACAGCCTTGCCCCTGAAGATGCAGACGGCAATGCCACACCACTGGGCCCATGGCAGAACTCGAATGTATTTACCAATGTACCACTGGGCTTCTTTACGGTATACGTTCGCGATGCGAACACCCTTGAGATCAATCCATGTGATATGCTGAGGATACCGGGTGTAAGCGTAGTGGACTACCCTAAATACTTTACGCCAAACGGTGATGGCATCAACGACTACTGGAACATCATCGGCTTACAGGGCACGGGGGCAAGGATCTTTATCTTTGACCGTTACGGCAAGCTGATCAAGCAGCTCAGCCCTGACAGCAGGACCGACAAAGGCCAGGGGTGGGACGGTACCTACAACGGTAACCCGTTACCGTCAGACGACTACTGGTTTACGGTTGAGTTCAACGAGAACGGCCATGCAAGGACCTTTAAGGCACACTTTGCGATGAAGCGATAACAATTAGTTTGCAGTGTTAAGAAAATATAAGATCACAGTAATAAGAAAACTAAAACAGGAATTATATATGAGAAAAATTTATCTTGGAGTTTTACTGGCCTTTGTAGGGTTTACGGATGCTGTAGCACAGCAGGACCCGCACTACACACAGTACATGTACAACATGAACGTAATCAACCCTGCATACGCTGGCAGCAAGGAGAACTTAGCCTTTGGGCTTTTATACCGCAAGCAGTGGGTAGATGTAGACGGAGCCCCGAGCACGGGCACGTTTTCAGGCCACAGCCCTGTGGGCAAAAATGTAGGATTGGGCTTATCGGCGATCACCGATAAGATCGGTCCGGTGAATGAAACCAATGTATATGCCGATTTCAGCTACACGCTGAAACTTGGTGGCGCGCACAGGCTTGCCCTTGGCTTAAAGGCGGGCGCTACCTTCCATAAAGTAGGATTGTTCAGCGATATTGGCAACGGCTTTGTACCGGACCCTAATGACCCTGCATTTGCAGAAAACGTAAACAACACCTACTTTAACATAGGAACAGGAGTGTTCTACTACACCGATAACTACTACTTAGCGTTTTCGGTACCCAACATGCTAAAGAGCAAACACCTTGACCTTACCCAAAGCGGTACCGACTACCGTTTTGGTTCAGAAGTATCGCACTACTTTTTAACAGGAGGTTACGTATTCCAGGTAACCGACAACTTCAAGCTGAAGCCCTCGTTCATGGTAAAATCAGCCTTTGGTGTAGACCCGTCTATCGACGGTTCACTAAACGCGCTGTTCTTCGAGAAATTTGAGATCGGAGCCACTTACAGGTTAGACGATTCATGGGGTGGTATGGTAAACTATGCCATCACACCGAACCTGAGGATTGGCTATGCATACGACCACATCGTATCCGACCTGAAGGTAACCACACCTGCCTCACACGAGATCATGCTGTTGTTTGATGTCAACTTCCCGAAAAAAGTATCACGTTCACCACGTTATTTCTAACCAAAAGCAAAAGACAGGACCATGAAAAATTTATATCTTACCCTTGGCTTTCTGCTTATAGCTGGTTCGGCGATGGCGCAGAGCGAAGAAACGAAGGCTGCCGACAAACTATTTGCGAGGCTTGAGTATGTAGACGCGGCGCAAGCCTACCTAAAAGTAAAAAAGAAAGACAACTATGTAGCAAAGCAACTTGCCGAAAGCTACTACAATATGTTCAACAGCAAGGAAGCGGTAAAATGGTTTGCAGAAGCCACCAAAACGCCCCAGGATGCCGAGACGTACTACAAATATGCACAGATGCTTAAAGCAGAAGGCAAGTATGAGGAAAGCAACGTACAGATGCAGAAGTTTGCACAACTGGCACCAAACGACCAAAGGGCGGTAACCTTTAAACAAGACCCAAACTACCTGCCTAAGCTCCGCAACCAGGCCAAACTTTTTGATGAAAAGGTACTGGACATCAACGACAAGAAATACGGCAGCTTTGGCGCGGTACTGACCAATGACAACACCCTGTACTTTACCAGCGCAAGGAACACGGCAAGGAAAACCTATGGAGCCAACGATGAGCCGTTCCTTGATTTGTACCAGGCTACCTATAATGCCAACGGTACGATCAGCGAACCCACCCCGGTAAGCGATGTGAACAGTAAATGGCATGACGGCCCTGCTTCGGTAAGCCCTGAGGGCAACACATTGTACTTTTCAAGCGAGAGCTTTAAAGAAAAGAAACAATATGTAAAAGACAAGGAAAGCAACAGCAAGCAAGGTCAGGTATACCTGTACAAAGCCACAAAAGTCAACGGCAAGTGGGGCAACATCGAGGAACTGCCATTTAACGGCAAGACCTGGAGTACAGGCAACCCATCAGTAAGCAAAGACGGTAAATGGCTGTACTTCGCATCGGACCGTGAAGGCTCGATGGGTGGCAGCAACGACATCTGGAAAGTAGAGATCAAGGGCAACAACAGCTATGGCGAGCCACAGAACCTTGGGCCAAAGGTAAACACCGAAGGCAGGGAAAGCTTCCCTTACATCACCGATAGTGACAAGCTATACTTCTCAACCGATGGCAGGAAAGGCTTTGGCGCATTAGACGTTTATGTGATTGACCTTAAAAAAGGCACCGAGGCACAAAACGTAGGCCAGCCAATCAACACCGGAAAGGACGACTTCGCCTTTACGTTTAACGATACCAAAAAGATCGGTTTCTTCTCAAGTAACCGTGACGGCTTTGACAAGATCTACCTTGCTACCCCGGTATGTGGTGTAGAAGCCATTGTAATGGTCAGGGACTCAAAAACAGGCAAAGCCATTGCAGCAGCCAAAGTGGCTATAGTAGATGAAAAAGGCAATGTTATCGAAACCCGCACGGCAGACAATAAAGGGCAGGTAAACTACAACATCGACTGTGACAGGCCATATACCGTACAGGCCAGTGCAGAAGGTTATGTAAACAACACCTTCCCGGTAGCCAAGACCGCAGGCGGAGAGGTAACGGTAAATGCTAACCTTGACCCGATCGAAACGATCGTAAAACCAACAGAGATCGTGCTTAATGAAATATTCTTTGAATACGACAAGAGTAACATCACCAAAGAAGCAGCCTTTGAGCTTGACAAGGCGGTAGCCGCGATGAAAAACAACCCGGCCCTTGTGGTATTGGTTAAGTCTCATACCGACAGCCGCGGCAGTGACCAGTACAACATGAGCCTGTCGAACAGAAGGGCAAAGAGTACGGTACAATACATCATCTCAAAAGGCATTGCTAAAGAGCGTATCTCAGGCAAAGGCTATGGCGAGAGCGAGCCTAAAGTTAAGTGCACAGCATGTACCGATGCTGAACACGCACAAAACAGGAGGAGTGAATTCCTTATCGTGAAGCAGTAAGCCAAACGTATAAGCACAAATAGATTTAGGGTAATTTTTTCTCAGGCCTGCCGGATGTTAACAGCAATCCGGTGGGCTTTTTTTATTAAGCTATGTACGATTAATAACATTTATTAATAACAGTATATTTTGACTCAGTAGGCAGTCTGACGTAGCATTTGGTTAAACTTTATATTATTATAAGTAAGTTAGGAACTGCTTAAAGATGGGCTTCATAAAATGAAGATTAACGGGACACTACATAATTTACTTTACTGATTATTAACGAAAACGTATTAGTTGTATGGTTTATGTATAGTCGAAAACGTTTGAATTTTAGTGTGAATTTTATAAATGTATAGTTTTAATATACTTTATTCTACAACATATAAAGATTAAATCGGCTAATATTGCGTAAATCAAAACAAATATGTTGAAAAATTATCAAAAATTTAAAATAATCAGTTGTGTAGTGATTCTGTTACTATCCGGTGGACTATACGCACAGGTTACAGTAGTAGGTAGTGGAAGCTATACAAATACATTTCCGGGAACAGACTCAGCCGGAAGAAATGGTTTTCCTTCAGGTTCGCCACAGGTAAGTGGTAATGCAGTAGGTAAGCCCGTGCCAACAAATGACTGGTGGTCATCTTTAGTTAAAGAGAACCATGCCGGTAACTTGTTTAATTATCCACTGGCAATGCGCACTGTAAATCAGGGGCTTGTTGTAAGCTATATTGTACCTACATCTACGCCAAATGGCAGTAGCCAGCCGTTAGATGATAGCCAGCCTATAACTGTTGGTGTTACGGGCTTAAATGCCGGGCAGGCTACAGTGTCTGATTTCTCTGACTGGACTGTAAATATGAATTGGAGCAATGCCGGACATTCATTTACAGCAACAGCCGGTATTGGTATGCCCTTTCTTTACTTTACCAAGAATACTTCTGATACTGCAGAGATAAAAATTAATGAGGGAACAGTAACGATTAGTAATGAGATGCTTATTGTAACTAATTCCCATCAGGGAGCTGATTTTGCAATATATGGGCCTGTAGGGAGCACCTGGACACAGACAGGAAATGTTTACACTTCTACTTTAAATGGCAAAAACTACTGGTCGATGGCATTTATACCGCCAACAGCAGCCGACATAACAAGTGTTGCTAATGAGTATAAAAAATATGCTTATGTATTTCCTACTAATACAACCGCTACATGGAGTTACAATCAAAACACATCTAAGCTAACAACGATATTTAATGTAACTACTGCTGTAAAAGAAGGTACTGAAACGAATGTGCTTTTAGGATTATTACCACACCAGTGGGCACATTTGGCTTCAGGATCTGCGCAACCAGCCGGATACAGTTACAGTTCTATACGAGGAGAGCTTAAAACCCTTAATGGTAATACCTTTACTGTTGAAAACACGTTTAAAGGCATATTGCCCACATTGCCTTATCTTGATAATTACAGCCCGGGGTTTAATCCTGCTGTATTGGGCAATAAAATTTCACAAATTGAAAATGATGAATTAGCAACCTGGACAGATTCTTATAATGAAGGCCAGGTTATGAACAGGTTAATACAAACAGCACGCGTTGCTGATGAAATGGGTAATACAGCAGCCCGGAATAAAATAGTGGCTACTGTAAAAGAACGCCTTGAAGACTGGCTTAAAGCAGAGTCTGGTGAAGTAGCTTTCTTGTTTTACTACAACAGTGCCTGGTCTTCCTTATTAGGATATCCGGCAGGGCACGGGCAGGATAATAATATTAATGACCACCATTTTCACTGGGGTTATTTTATTCATGCTGCCGCATTTATAGAACAGTTTCAACCGGGCTGGTCTGCACAATGGGGCAATATGATAAATTTATTAGTGCGAGATGCTGCCACAAGCGACAGAAACGACCCTCTGTTTCCTTATTTAAGAAACTTCAGCCCTTATGCCGGGCACAGTTGGGCTAATGGTTTTGCAACCTTCCCTTTCGGCAATGATCAGGAGTCTACATCGGAGAGTATGCAATTTGCTTCATCCCTGATTCATTGGGGTACAATTACAGAAAATAATGCCATAAGGGATTTGGGTATTTATATTTACACAACAGAGCAAACGGCAATTGAAGAATACTGGTTTGACCAGAACCAACGAATATTTAAGCCGGGGTATGGTTATAAAATAGCTTCGAGAATTTGGGGCAATGGGTATGATAACCAAACATTCTGGACGGGCGACATTGCTGCGGCTTATGGTATAGAAATGTACCCTATACATGGCGGATCATTATACTTAGGGCATAACACAGCTTATGTACAGTCTTTGTGGAATGAAATAACAACAAAAACAGGAATACTAAGCAACGAAGCTAATGCTAACCTGTGGCACGATGTTTACTGGCAATACTTATCTTTTATCCATCCGCAGCAGGCTATAGATCTATACGACTCTTATCCTGATAGGGAACTGAAATTTGGTATTTCAGATGCCTTTACATATCATTGGTTACATGCCATGAATACATTAGGAACAGTAAATACGGCTGTTACTGCAAACTATCCTATTGCTGCCTCATTTGTTGCTAACGGAGTAACCACTTATGTAGCTCACAATTACTCTGATGCACCCATTACAGTAACATTCTCAGATGGATATTTGTTAAATGTGCCTGCTAATGATATGGTAACAAGCAGGGATATTGATGCAGAAGGGGTTTTATCATCAGATTTTTATCAGGCTTATCCCGGTGGCAGTGTTAATCTTACTGCAACTATAACAGGTAGTGGAGTAACTAAGGTAGCATTTTTTGACGGAGAAACGCTTATTGGAGAAGATGTTGCTGCGCCTTACCAAATACAGGCACCTGATTTAACTTTGGGTATTCATACAATGTATGCAAAAGTATATGTAGAAGACCAGTTTAATGTAACAAATACCATTAATGTACAAGTTGGAGAACAGGTTCCTTACGATGGCGCTGCATTTCAGATTCCGGGTGTAGTACAGGCCGGAAATTATGATGTGTTTCAGGGAGGAAATGGTCAGAATATTGCTTATTTCGACAGTTCAGTAAACAATCAGGGTAATTATAGAACCTCAGAATATGTAGATGCCTCTTTAGATACACAGGAAGGACCTACGGTAGGCTGGATTACAGCAGGGGAATGGATGGAGTATAGTATTAATGTACAAACATCCGGTTTATATGATGTAACCTTAAGGTATGCTTCAGGAAACACGGCAGGCGGCGGGCCTTTCCATTTCGAGATTGATGGGGCTGCTATAAGTGCGAATGTAGCTTTTGCTACTACCACAGACTGGGGTACATGGGCAAATAAAATTATAACAGGAGTACCACTTACACAAGGAGAACATATTTTACGCCTTGTTGCAGACAATGGAGAGTTTAATCTTGGTAAAATGACATTTGCTTTGGCCGGGCCTCTAAATTATATTCCACCTGTAGCCCATGCCGGACAAAATGTTGTTGTTGTGTTACCTGCGTCTACAGCCGTACTGGATGGATCATCAAGCAGCGTTGCAGCAGGCCAGAACATAACGTATAGCTGGCAACAAATTTATGGTCCGTCTGTAATAGTATTTAATGATAATGCAGTAGTGTCTCCGGCTATTTCTAATCTTGCAGAGGGTATTTATAAATGTACTCTTACGGTTAGCGACGGCACGCATACAGCAACAGACGAGGTAATGATAATTGTTTCAGCAACCGGAAATGCAAGTCCGTCGGTTACAATTAATACACCGCTTAACGGTGCCAATTATGTTCAGGGCGCTACAGTTATTATTAACGCATCTTCAACAGATCTTGATGGTACTATAACGTCAGTAAAGTTTTATGACGGAACAACGTTGATAGGAGAAGACACTACAGCACCTTACAGTTTTGAATGGGCATCGCCGGGTGTAGGCAACCATAGTATTACTGCAGTAGCTACAGATAACGGAAATGCCCAGGGTACATCTCAGGTAGTTACCATAACGATATCTGAACTTATGACGTGTACAGAAATATCAAATGAAGCACAACAGGGCGCATTTTCAACGGGGTATAGGGCAACTTTCGAAACTGTTGGCAACACGGTGAAAATCAATTTTGAATTGCTTGATACCGATAAGGTTGGTGTAGTAGCATATCTATGGCAGCAAACACCTTTTGCAGAAACACAAATGGATAACGTTTCGGGGCTTAGCTTCTCTAAAACTCTAAACGGGCAAACAGTTGGTCAGGATATTACCTATGCGGTTAAATTTGCCTTTGCGGGAGGCCTTGCCGTTACTAAATATTTTACCTATACGGTTGGCGACAATTGTTCGCTAAGTGTCGAAAATCCGCAGTGGAGTCAATACGTTACGCTATATCCTAACCCATCACGCAGTATTGTGCACATTGACTCAAAATTAGCAATAGTATCTAAGATAGAAATATATTCTGTTTTAGGAAGCAAAATGATGGAAACCACAGCAACTGAAATTAACGTAGAAAGTTTGTCTGAGGGATTGTATTTCGTGAAGATATATACAGGAAACAAATCAATAACAAGGAAATTACTTGTTGAAAGAAATTAAACCTTTAAGAGCAAGGTATCATACCAGATACCTTGCTTTTTTTTACCAAACCGATTTATTGAACTAACTAAATCTAAATTTATGAAAGAAAATTACCAAAAACATTTTAGTTTTCTCATGCTCCTTTTTTGCATCCTGGCATCGCAATATAGCAGTGGCAGCATGGTGAAAAGTACTGATAATTCTATCCTTGTAAAGGATATTGCAGGCATGAGTTATGAAACTACACCATGCGCAGGAACCAGTGCTGTAGCAGACCAAGGTTCTTTTTCTACAGGCTACAGCTATAGCTTTCATACAACGGGCAACGATGTAACGGTTACTTTTGAACTTCTGGATACTGATAAAGTTGGCGTGGTAGCTTACCTGTGGCAGCAGGCACCTTTTTCTGAAACGCCTATGGATAATGTGTCCGGGCTTCGATTTTCAAAAACCATTACGGGTCAAACAGCGGGTACAACAGTAAATTATGCGGTTAAGTTTGCTTATGCAGGCGGGCTATCGGTAACGCAATACATAAGTTACGTAGTAGGAGAAAACTGCGATGGCGGAGGTAACGAAGACACCCAGGTACCTACAGGCTTTACTGCTACTGCCGGTACTATAACAGCAACATCGGCAGAGTTGCTGCTAAACGCTACAGACGATTCCGGTAGTGTAATTTACACGGTTACTTATGGCACTACTACAACATCTGTTACAGGTACTTCGGGTGTGCAGAAGGTATTCGTTATCAATGGGCTTACACCAGAAACGGCTTATAGCTTTAGTGTTACAGCCAGCGATGCAGCCGGAAACACAGCACTTAATAATCCTGTTGTAGTAACAGCTACTACACTTGAAGATGCTAATACACCATGTGCAGGAACCAGTGCTACAGCACAGGATGGTACATTTTCTACAGGCTACAGCTATAGCTTTCATACTACGGGTAACGATGTAACGGTTACTTTTGAGCTTCTGGATACTGATAAAGTTGGCGTGGTAGCCTATTTGTGGCAACAGGCACCTTTCTCTGAAACACCTATGGATAATGTTTCCGGGCTTAGGTTTTCAAAAAACATTACGGGGCAGACGACGGGTGCAACAATAAATTATGCGGTTAAGTTTGCTTATGCAGGCGGGCTATCGGTAACACAGTATATTAGTTATGTAGTGGGAGAAAACTGCGATGGCGGAGGTAACGAAGATACCCAGGCACCTACAGGCTTTACGGCTACTGCCGGTACAATAACAGCAACATCGGCAGAGTTGTTGCTAAACGGTACAGACGATTCCGGCACTGTAATTTACACGGTTACTTATGGCACTACTACAACATCTGTTACTGGTAGTTCGGGTGTGCAGCAGGCATTCGTTATCAATGGGCTTACGCCAGAAACAGCTTATAGCTTTAGTGTTACAGCCAGCGATGCAGCCGGCAATACAGCACTTAATAATCCTGTTATCGTAACAGCCACTACACTTGAAGATACTAATACACCATGTGCAGGAACCAGTGCTACAGCACAGGACGGTACATTTACTACAGGTTACAGCTATAACTTTCATACTACGGGTAACGATGTAACGGTTACTTTTGAGCTTCTGGATACTGATAAAGTGGGTGTGGTAGCATATTTGTGGCAACAGGCACCTTTCTCTGAAACACCTATGGATAATGTTTCCGGGCTTAGGTTTTCAAAAACCATTATGGGGCAGACGGCGGGTGCAACAGTAAATTATGCAGTTAAGTTTGCTTATGCAGGTGGGCTATCGGTAACGCAGTACATAAGTTATGTAGTAGGAGAAAACTGCGATGGCGGAGGTAACGAAGATACCCAGGCACCTACAGGCTTTACTGCTACTGCCGGTACAATAACGGCAACGTCAGCAGAGTTACTGCTAAATGGTACAGATGATTCCGGTAGTGTAATTTACACGGTTACTTATGGCACTACTACAACATCTGTTACAGGTACTTCGGGCGTGCAGCAGGCATTCGTTATCAATGGGCTTACACCAGAAACAGCTTATAGCTTTAGTGTTACAGCCAGCGATACAGCCGGAAACACAGCACTTAATAATCCTGTTGTCGTAACAGCCACTACACTTGAAGATACCAATACACCATGCGCAGGAACCAGTGCTACAGCACAGGACGGTACATTTACTACGGGCTATAGCTACAACTTTCATACTACGGGTAACGATGTAACCATTACTTTTGAACTTTTGGATACTGATAAAGTAGGTGTGGTAGCTTATCTGTGGCAGCAGGCACCTTTTTCTGAAACGCCTATGGATAATGTTTCCGGGCTTAGGTTTTCAAAAACTATTACGGGTCAAACAGCGGGTACAACAATAAATTATGCGGTTAAGTTTGCTTATGCAGGCGGGCTATCGGTAACAAAATATTTTAGTTATATGGTGGGAGATAATTGCACATTAGAAATTGTAGACAGGCAATTTGATAATGATGTCAAACTCTATCCAAACCCTACGGATACAGGAGTGGTACATGTCGTTTCCGAATTTTTAAGAGTGTCTAAAGTTGAAGTATATTCTGTTTTAGGCAACAAACTATTTGAAACGACAGAAAGAACTATTTCAGTCAATAATTTACAAGTTGGAATATATTTATTCAGGATATATGCAGATGATAAATTTGTAACTAAAAAACTGATTATTAAATAGCAAATATTACGGTAAGCATCTTGAAGAAATATCTCAGAGTCTACTGTTAAAAGGCTTCATTTTATAATAAAAGTAGTCAAGTTTCATAAAACCTGTGATTTACAAAGTCACAGGTTTTTTTATACAGCGTTAAATTTAAGCGCGGTGTAATTCATGAATGCGGCTTTGGCTGTCTGTCGGCTATATAATGAATGTAAAAATAGTTTGTGAAAATAATCTTAAGAAACATAAGCATACAGTGTAAAAGAACTTAAATTTACAGGTTTATTAGTATTTAAATCCCTACAAAAATTATTAATCAAATGACTGTTTTTTTAGCTGTCTTTTCATCTTTGCTATTGCTGTTTACCATAATGTCGCTAATAAAGAATGACTATTGGGTGTTCAGAGTTTTTGATTATCCTCGTCTACAAAAATTTGTTCTGTCTGCTGTATGTTTAACGTTGTTGCTTTCAAATTTAGAGGCGCGCTCCACTATGTTTTTAGTATTTGTGCCTTTAATAGCGCTTAACCTCATATATCTGGGCTGGCTTATTTGGCCATTTACTATTTTTTCTGCAAAACAGGTACTTCGCATCTCAAGCCAAAAGAAAGATGACCAGATTTGTGTAATGATATCTAATGTGTACCAGGATAATGATAATTATGCAGGCTGTCTTGCTGAAGTGCAAAGGGCTAACCCCGATGTCGTCTTGTTGCTTGAAACTAACGGTGCCTGGGATACTGCTACAGCTAAACTTTCTGAAACGTATAAACATAGCGTTAAAGTGCCTTTAGAAAACACATATGGTATGCTACTGTATTCTAAACTGGAGCTAAAAGAAAGTGTGGTGCACTATATGGTTGAAGATGGTATACCAAGTATACATACCCGTATTGTTTTAAAATCGGGCAGAGAGGTACAGCTTTATGCCGTGCATCCTACGCCGCCCGTTCCTAACGAAAATCCGCGTTCTACAGAGCGTGATAAAGAACTGCTTTTAGTGGCAGATCTTGCCAAAGAGTGTAAACTACCCGTTATAGTGGTTGGCGATCTTAATGATGTGGCGTGGAGCTACACGACTGAATTATTCCTGAAAATGAGCGGGCTCCTGGACCCGAGGCGGGGCAGGGGATTTTATAATTCTTTTCATGCACATTACCCCATTATGCGTTTTCCGCTGGATCATGCTTTTGTTTCCGCCGATTTTAAACTCGTAGGTATGAAGCGTCTCAGGAATTTTAAATCAGACCATTTTCCCATTTACATTCACCTCCAGTATGAAGCTGCGGCAGAACTGGAGCAGCAACCCCTGGAGACAGATAGTGAAGATATAGCCCTTGCAGAAGAGAAAAAAGCTAAAATATAATATACCCACCTGCTGAGGTAAGGATTAACCTGTAATAAGATTATTAACGCTATGACTATTTTTCCTACGCAATATTCTGTTTTATCTGCTAAGGCTTTACAAAGCTATCTGGCAGAGCAATATGGTTTTGCTGTCATCGGTTGTCAGCTTATAACACATAATGTAAGCGATACCTACTTAGTTGAGGCTGCTTCGGCCAAATATGTATTCAAAATTTACAGGGATGCCCACAGGCCTTATAATGAGATTATGGGGGAGATGGAGCTTTTAGACTATTATGAAAAAAATGGCGCAAGTGTTTCTTATCCTGTAAAAGACATATCGGACAAGTGGCTTCAGTCTTTTAATGCAGCAGAGGGTATACGCTACGGAGCGCTCTTTACTTATGCGCAGGGAAAAAATGTTTATATGATGAGCGATAAGCAGCTGGAAATGGTAGGCACAGAAATGGCAAAGCTGCATATACTGTCTTCATCTGCCGTATTAAATTATCCACGCAAAAAATATACAATAGCAACTACATTTACAGAACCTTTAAAGGTAATTCAACCCGCTTTTAAAGAAATGGAGGAAGAGTACAATTATCTTGTAGCGATTGCGGCTGATGCAGTACATGAGTTATCAAAAATTGATACATCAAATTTTAGCTACGGATATTGCCAGTATGATTTCCTGCCAAAGAATTTTCATTTTGATGGCGAGGATAAATTAACCTTTTTTGACTTTGATTTTGCCGGAGAAGGATATTTAATAAACGACATTACAACATTCTATATCCACTTTTTCTTCGATGTTTACTATGGAAAACTTACTAGGGAGGAAGCCGATAGGAGCTTTAACGTGTTTCTTGAAGCGTATAGAAAAGTAAAGCCTGTAAGCAAAGATGAGATAAGCAGTATACGATATTTTGGCTTAGGCTTCTGGCTGTTTTATTTTGGTTTTCATCAGGAAAACTTTGATGACTGGTCAAACTTTTTCTACACACCGGCATTTATAAAAAGCAGGATACCTCTAATAAAAAGGTGGATGGAGTATTAAGATCAGATACTGATTAAGCATCACGGTTTGCGGTCATTTCGCAAATTATTTTTTCACGATGGTTTAATCCCCACTGTACAAGCGTATCGGTAACAGGTACTACTGTTTTGCCATATTCTGTAATAGTATATATTACGCTTAAGGGCTTTGTTTGTACTTCGGTTCTGGTAATAAGTAAGTTTGCTTCAAGCTCTTTGAGCTCTTTACTGAGCATTTTTGCAGAGATACCTTCAATTTCCCGTACCATTTTTTTAAAGTTAATAACCTGGTGTGCCCTGTTGGTAAGGTAGCGCAATAGGCGCAGCTTCCACTTACCACCCAGTATATCAAGGGCGTCATGTATTGCCCTTAGTTCTTCGCTGCATATGGTATCTCTCAAGATGCCGTTGTCGTTAATTTTTGCCATACTGGTTACGCTTATGTTACCGGTTACCTGGTGTAAACCTATAACAAAATTAATCAATCAACACGGTAGTTTTGTGCTTTAACCATTAAAATCAAATCATGAAAACCATACCCAGGGTAGTAGTAACAGGAGAAAAGGACGGAAAATCGGTAATCATAAAAGATGAAATTACTACTAATACATCAGAACATTTTCCAGGGCTCATAATATCAGATATATGGGCTACAGATGCAATGCCGGCGGGGCAGGAGCAAACTACCATTAAAAATACTGCTTTCCCTAACACACCAGTGAATGGTACTTATTTCAGGTATGTACAAATACCTCCCGATACAGAACTTGGTGTAAAGGCAGAGCCGGGCAAGCAGCACCCGATGATGCACAAAACGCAAACGCTGGATTACATTATAATTTTATCAGGTGAATTATACCTTATAATGGAAGAGGGCGAAACGCTGCTTAAACCGGGTGATATTGTAATACAAAGAGGTACTAACCATGCCTGGAGTAACAGGGGTACTACGCCCTGCATTCAGCTTGCCATACTTATTGATGCTCAAAGTTAATGAGTTCTTTAAGTACTTTTTCTAATGCTTTTCCTTTGGGCGTAAGAATGTAGTTAAAACTTCTGCCGTATTTTTCTTTATATATAACTTCTGCGGCAATAAGCTCTTTGAGTTGCAGGGCAAGTATCCTGTCGCTTATGTGAGGCAATACTATTTTAAAGTCAGAAAACGTTCGTTCATTATTTTCCAACAAAGAAAAAACAAGAGATAGTTTCCAGCGTCCGCTGATAAGGGCAAGTGTTTTGGAGGCATTGCAAAATGCATTTAGGGTAACCTCATTTTCAAAGTTGGTAGAACTTTCTTTTCGCATACTAACAATTTTGTAAGCAGCACTATCAACGGTGCTGCTGCACTAATTTTGTACAAAAATAAACTATAATGGACTATACAATTACAGGTTTTCACCATTTTGCCATCAAGGCACAGGACTTTGAAGTAACAGTACGTTTTTATGAAACCCTTGGGTTTGAAATAGTGCATGGCTGGAGCCTGCCGGACTTTAATTTAAAGCAGTGTGTAATGATGCGCAATGCCCTTATAAACTGTTATATAGAGATATGCGATAAAGATGCTGATTTCCCTTCGCAGGGGCGCAAGCATATACATGGTGAGGGTTATGTGCAAAATGCAATTATGCATATATGCTTTACGGTAACAGATGCAGCCGCGGCCTTTGAGGCAGCACTAAAAAATGGAGCCGTTCCACTATCTGATAAAGAGACATTGCAATTAAATAGCGGAGTAAAATCTGTTTCGGTATCAAACAGCCTGGTTTATAGCCCTAATGGAGAGGTCATAGAGTTTTTAGAACAGGTTGTTTTTTGATGTAAACTGCCGGAGTAAAAAATCCCGACTGCAAAAAAATGCAGCCGGGACACTGATAAAACCCACAAAGTATAATAAGAGAATTCTTTAGTTCTTAATAATTTTTTCTGTTGCTGTTTGTCCGTTTACAAGGCCTATCTCTACAAAGTATACACCTTTTTCAATATTTGAAAGGTTTATCTCATTAGCAGCATTTGCGTAAACAGTTTGTCCCAACATGTTATAAATAGCAACCTGCTTTACAGGAACGTCACTTTTTATAAATACAGTTCCGTTAGTAGGATTAGGATATACCTTAACCAATAGGCTGTTGAACTTATCGGCCGAAAGGCTGCCGGTAATAACTATTTCTATATCATCAAACAAGGTATCATCTGCAACAGATGTAGCTCTTATTGTAGCTGTGCCGTTTGCAAGAGCTGTAACTAACCCGCTTGTGCTTACAGATGCAAATTCTGAACCTGATACTACAGACCATACTACACTACTATCTGTAGCATCGTCTGGGCTTACAGTAGCAACTAGTTGCAGGGTACCATTGTCTGTTATAATTGTTGCCGGTACATCATTTTCTGTTGTAACTATTACAGCAGTAACCGCTACAACCTGGTTTGTAATAATAATATCAATACTGTCAGATAATGTGCCATCGGCTACAGATGTTGCAGTAACAGTAACGGTGCCGTTTGCTGTAGCTGTAACAAGTCCTGTTGCACTTACCGATGCAAATGCCTCACCTGTAGTAACTGCCCATGTTACGCTGTCATCTGTAGCATCGTCTGGGCTTATAGTGGCAACTAATTGTAGCGTACCACCATTTGTAATAATAGTTGCATCGGCTTCATTTTCTGTAGTTACCGTAACTGCCGTAACCGCTACAACCTGGTTTGTAATAATAATATCAATACTGTCAGATAATGTGCCATCGGCTACAGATGTTGCAGTAACAGTAACGGTACCGTTTGCTGTAGCTGTAACAAGTCCTGTTGCACTTACCGATGCAAATTCACCACCTGTAGTAACAGCCCATGTTACGCTGTCATCAGTAGCATCATCAGGGCTTATAGTAGCTAATAGTTGTAATGTACCACCATCAGTAACAATAGTCGCATCTGCTTCATTTTCTGTCGTCACAGCAACTGCGGTAACAGCCACAACCTGGTTTGTAATAGTAATGCTTATGGTACCTGTGATAGCAGGCGTTGCTGAAGAAGTTGCCGTTACAACCACAGTACCGTTTGCCGTTGCCGTAACAAGTCCTGTAGTGCTTACTGTTGCAAACTCAGCACCTGTGGTAACTGCCCAAGTAACATCTTGTGGCGCAGCTGCTGGTGTAATGGCTGCTGCAAGTTGTAGCGTACCACCATCTGTATTAATGGTAGCAGGTGCACTGTTTGCTGTTGTGACGGCAAGTGCTGTAGCTACCGGTCCTGTTACATTTAGCGTATAATCATGGTAATTTCCACCAGCTTCGCGTCCGCTAAAGTTAGCGCATGCCTGCCCGGCTCCTACTTGTTGAGCGCTACTATCGCCCCACACGGCTAATACCCTAAGCCTGTAAGAACCGGCGGCTACGCCCTCAGGAATGGATATAGTTCCTGTAGTTGTTTCTATGGGTGACTCCCAAGCCGGATGGCCTGCAAGTAATAATTCATTAGTATCATCAAAATCGCCGTCGCCGTTAAAGTCGGCATAAATAGCAAAAGACATCCAGTTACCTAATGTAATAGAGTAAGGAACGGCTGTGCCTGGCAGCGCTGATGTAGACATTGCTGTATAATTAAATGTAGTACACTGACCTATGGCAGGTGCATTAGTTATACTGCCCAGAGTAACATTTCTTAAACTGTAGTTTGTGCAGGTATTAGATATAGTCCTGAACGTAGGGGAACAATATGTTACCTGGGCACTAGCTACAGTAGACAGTAACGAAATTACCAGGCCAAATGCCAGGCCAAGTTTCTTAGAGAACGAAACGTAATTTTTTTTCATAAAATTTTGATTGTTTAGTGTGGTTTTGAGTTAATAGGCATGATGTTTTTAAAATAAAACAGCACGACGTAAACTTCTTGTTTTTAATGTGGTTAGGTTGTAACTATCGTTTCAAAACCTGTTACTAATGTTTCAATAGCATTGAAAGACACGAATCTGAATTGATTTTGGGACAAAGTAGCCAGCCCAAACTCATTGGTATGCAATTTGTGCTTTTCTTCTACATATCGGCGCACAGTAAGGTAATTTTTCTGCTCAAAGGCAATGTTGACACGATTTGCATAAATTCTGAAATAGAATGCCACCAGTAAATTGGATTAAAACAGGGTATTTTGCGAAAACGAAATAGTTAAATCAGCTAAACAAACAATCTATGAAAACGAAACACGTTACAACACTACTTTTATCTTTTTTAATAAGTCCGCTTTTGGTTTCTTGTGGGGACGATGATAAAAGTGGTTCTGAACCTGTAAAAGCCCGACTGAACCCTATGCAGGCTGACCCAACCATCTTTCAGGATAATGGCACCTATTATTTATATGGTACAAACAATAATCCCAATGTAAAGGGAGAAGGCTTTGCAGTATACACTTCTACTGATATGCAAAAGTGGGAAGGGCCTGCCGGTGCACACGATGGCTTTGCTTTTAAAAAAGGAGATGGTTATGGTACTACAGGGTTCTGGGCGCCACAAATATTTAAACACAATAATAAATACTACATGGCTTATACTGCCAATGAGCAAATAGCCATAGCAGTTGCCGATAGCCCTGTAGGGCCATTTACAAATGCAGGTAATCCGCTGCCGTCTACCGGTAAGCAAATAGACCCATTTGTGTTTTTTGATAACGGCAAGGTTTATCTGTACCATGTAAGGTTAGATAACGGCAACCGCATTTTTGTTGCAGAAATGGAAGATGACCTTAGTGCTATTAAACCCGGAACGCTTACCGAATGTATACATGCTACACAGCCATGGGAAAATACTGAAAATGTAAGCTGGACAGTAGCAGAAGGGCCTACCGTTCTAAAGAATGGCAGCTTATATTACCTTATATACTCGGCTAACGATTTCAGGAATAAAGATTATGCAGCAGGCTATGCCACATCTTCAAGCCCTATGGGCCCCTGGACAAAGGCAACTTCAAGCCCGTTTATATCCAGGCAGCAGCTAAACTACCCGGGTACAGGTCACGGCGACGTGTTTTACAATCCGGCTGGAGATATGTTCTACGTGTTCCATACCCATTTTTCGAACACAAAGGTAGACCCTCGTAAAACTGCAATTGTGCCAATAACATTAAGTTCAGGTACATTATCTGTAAAAGCAGGAGCAGAAATGATGTGGCCTTATACTGAATAAGTTTGCCATAAATTATAACAAATAGCTACAACGACCTTCAGTGCATACTGAAGGTCATTTTGTTTTTGGGCGGCTTTAAATCCTATTTGTTTCTTCTCCTAACGAGGCCGATTTAATGTTTTTAGACTTTCCGTTACCAAAGTAGTACACAGCCTGAAAGAAAAACCGTCGCGTTTCCCAGCGGTTTGTCCAGTCGGTAGTTACATTATTTACCTGTGTTACCGTGTTGTAAAAGCTTCTTTTTAATAGATTACTACAGCCGGTACTAAGCTGAAGCTTTTTCTCGAGCAGGCTCTTTTTTACACTTACGCTCATATCATAAGTAGCGCGCGAATAGCCGTTAGCAGCAGTAGTCCTGCCGTTATAAAATCCGCTTATATTAATATTCCAGTCGTTTTTAAGTGTAAAGCTTTCATACATGTTTGCTGAGTAGCCCCAACCACTGCCGCTGTAAGTAAACCCCGGTATATAAGCCGACTCACTGTTGTAATTGCCATCAAGGCTTAGCTGCATACTCCACCATTTGTTTACCTCATAAGGCATAGAGGCCGAAAAGCCCAGCCTGTTGCCTTTAGCCGCATTGGCCTGATAGGTAATGTTGTAGTTATCGCTTTCCTGATAATCTATAACATTGGTAAAGCCATTTTTGTACCGGTATCCATAAAGGCTGAGGTTTAAAGCACTTTTGTATACATAGCTCAATTGCAGGCTGTGGTAAAGTTGTGGCCTTAAGGCAGGGTTACCTTTTTCGAGTGTGTAAGCATCAATATACTGGTAGTAGGGGTTTAGTGCCAGGTAGTTTGGCCTGCCAATGCGTCGGCTGTAACTAAGCTGATACTGGCTGTTGCCTTCTTTATAATTTGCAGAGAACGACGGGAAAAAGTTGGTATAGCTTTTATGGTTAGTTTGATTATTAATGAGCGATGCCGCAGTGTAATTCTGGTGTTCCATACGAAGTCCAGCCATAAAGTTCCATTTTTCAAGATCAAGCGATGCCTGGGTATAAGCAGAGGTTAAATGTTCTTTATAAGAAAAATCATTTACCAGCAGGCTGTCGGGTATAATTAACAATCCGGCATTATTAGTATCATAGCGGTTGTAATACGTCATATCAACAAACGAATATTTAGCTCCTGCTTCAAGAGTAACGCGCTTCCCTATTTTTTGAAGCAGGTCGGCCTGTACCGTGGCAACATCATACGTAGTTTTATTAGCCCCGTTAAGTTGCATAAACACATCGGCCGGGTAGTCGTTACGCAAATAACCGGAGTTGGTAGTTTTATAATGCGCATAATTAGCCTGTGCATCAAACTTAGTAGTAAGACTATCAGATGTGTAGTTGTAAAATAAGTTGCCTGTAATGCGTTCGCTGGGGCTTTTAATGTGTTGGCTAAGGTTTACAGTCGTTACGGGCAGGCCATTCATATATTCTTTAGTAGTGCCGTAAGTGTTCTCATCAGCGCCGGAATAGTCATATTGCAGCTCGGTACTTATCAGTTCATTTTTGCTCAGTTTCCTTTCTGCCGCCAGGTTTACATTTTTAGATGTAGTTACCGGCAGCCATTCATTGCGCTGGTCTATGTTGCGGGTACCTTCGTCTAAAAGGATGGTTTGTTTTACCTTGCGATGGTTTACAGATTTACCGTCGTAGTACGAAGCGTTTCCGTTTATGGTCCAGAGAGAGTCGTTATAGAACAGTCGGGTACCTTGTTGTGCCTTAAAATATTCGCCATAACCTGTATAGGTATAAACATTACCACTAATCCCGGCGGCCCGGTTCTTTTTCAGTACAATGTTTATAATACCTGCAGTTCCTGCCGCATCATAACGTGCCGATGGCTGGGCAATGATTTCTACATTCGCAATATCACTACCTTTAAGCGAGCGTAGGTATTCGCGCAGCGCGTCGCCCTGTAGCAAACTTTTTTTGCCATTTATCATAACCTGAACATTACTGCCCCTAAATATGAGGTTCTCATCTTTATCAAGGCTCATACCGGGCAACTGGCGCAGGGTTTCAAGGCCGTTATTGCCATTGCCCAGACCGGTTTTTTCAATGCTGTATATCATTTTATCCCCCTTTAGGGTTACGGCATCTTTTTTTGATGTGAGCGTAACTTCATTTAACTCCGTAGCATCAGGTAAAAGGGCAGCTTTTATAGTAAGGGGGAAATCTTTTTTTGCAATATCTTTTACCAGAGGAGTATACCCTACATAGCTAATGATAAGCTTACCCGAGGTAAATTCATTAGGGGTATTAAAGGTAAAGGTACCTTTGTCATCTGCTGTAACAGAGATAATTTCTTTTTGTGCATCTTTAAGTAGTACCGATGCAAAAGGTAATGCGTTACCTAAATTGCGATCTGTAACGGTTCCGGAAATGTCCTGTGCCTGTAATAGGGCAGTAGTGAAGGTGAATAGTAAGAGGAGTAATTTTTTCATGGTGTAATAATTTGAAGCAATATTACACTGTGGTAAAAAGTTTAAAATCTAAATAATATAAAGCGGACAAAATCTGCCACAAACAGGCTTTTTGAACGGTACATGGTTTTGATTGTGTAAAAAGAGGGGTTTGTACCTTAAAAATTGCAGTTGGTAGCAGCAGGCTTTGCATTATGGATAAAACATATAATTTAGCAGTATGACAAAGAAATTAGAAATTCGCTACCATATCATTTTCTGGCTCGTATTTATTTGCCTTGACCAGTTATTTAGCAACGTGCTGAGTGGTAAGCAAAGCATGAATATACTTTGGTCGGTTTTACAAAACACAGGATTTGTGGTTCTGAATATGCTGGTGTTCTACATCAACTATTTATGGATATGCCCGCGCACGATTCCGCAAAAAAAGTGGAAATGGTTTGCGTTGGGGCAAATAGGTTTCCTGTTTCTTTTTCCGGCATTGCGCTATCCTTATGAAGAGATAATTATTTTCCACATTACCGGTATGCACAACTATTTTGGAGATATTGATGCTCCTTATTATGTATACGATAATTCGCCTTATGTAATAACTATTGTGCTAATAAGCCTGGTAGCCTATTTTGTAAAATATCTTTTTGAAACCATACAGCAGGTTAATAAACTGCAACTGGAAAAAAAGCAGGCCGAACTTTTAGTACTCAAAAGCCAATTAAGCCCCCATTTTTTATTTAATACATTAAATAGCTTTTATTCAGATCTATATGATGCAGAACCAAAAGTAGCTTCAGATATTATGAAGCTTTCTGAGATGCTGCGGTACGTAACCTATGAGAATGAAAATAATACGGTGTTACTTAAGGATGAAACTGAGTTTTTAGAGAATTATATCGCCTTGTTTAACAGGCGGTATGACGGAACCATACCTGTAGTTTTCAAACATACCACAAAAGAAAGCCATACCCGTATACCTGCGCTGCTACTTATACACTTTGTAGAGAATGCCTTTAAGCATGGTGTGATAGACGATAAAAACTGCCCCTTATTTTTTGATCTTGCAGTAAATAATAACAGGCTGCTATTTACTGCAACAAACCACATAAGGAGAAGTGTGCACTATGACGAGCCGGGCATAGGCTATAAGAACATCAGGCAGCGGCTTGATATTATGTTCCCCGGCAGCCATACGCTGGATGTAAGAGAACAGGAAAATATGTACATTGCATCGTTAAGCATACCTTTACTACCATGAGCGAACACCTTACCTGCATAATAGTAGACGACGAGCCGCCTGCTATACGCCTGCTGCAAAAATATGCCGAACAAATGCCCGGCCTTGAGTGTGTTGCAACCACCACTAAAGCCATTGAGGCATTACAACTTATAGAGCAGCACCAGCCTGATATTGTGTTCCTGGACATTCAAATGCCCGACCTTACCGGGTTGCAGCTCTCTGCCATTATAAAAGATAAGGTAAAGATTATTTTTACAACGGCATATCCGCAGTTTGCAGTAGAGGGTTTTGAACTTAATGCTGTTGATTACCTGCTTAAGCCCGTAGCATTTAACCGCTTTATTACTGCCGTAGAAAAATGCCGGAAGGTAGCCGAGGCAGTACAAGTCAATACACAACCCGAAACTAATACGGAAGATTATTTTTTTGTAAAGACTGATGGCAAGAACCGCTATAAACGCATTGCTTTTAACGATGTATATTATATAGAAAGTATTCGAAACTATGTAGTAATACACACAAAAGACGAGCAGGTTATTACCTACAATACACTTAAGAATTTTGAAGAGAATTTACCCGAGCCGCTTTTTATTAAAATTCACAAATCCTACATTATTGCACTCTCAAAAATAGAAAAGACAGATAGCAATGAGGTGTGGTTACTTAATAAATCGCTTCCGTTAGGGGACACTTATAAAACCGAATTTTTTAAAAAAATAAACAAGTTCTCTTTCTGATAAAACAATAAACTCCGGCAACTGCCGGAGTTTATGTTAGCTTCGTGTTCTTTCAGTCACTATTTTCAGAACCGACATTTATTAAAACAATTTTGGAGTCAGCTTTGTGTTCCTGGTGTAAACCTTGTGTTCCTTGTGGTAAAACAGCAACAAAATTAAGCTATACTACTGTTCATTTTAGAAATAAAAAGCCTCCATATCTGCTAGCAACTCAGTATGTGTAGGCTGCCAACCGAGTACCTCTCTTGTTTTTGCACTCGATGCAGGGCAATGAAACGATGCAAAATGTGTAAACCATGTAAAGTGTTGCTGTGCTTCCTCTGCTGAAAGGCTTACTAAGGGAAGATTAAGGCCTTTGCTGATGCTACCGGCTATTTCTGCAAACGGAATACCTTGTTCTGCAACAGGGTGAAATACCCTTTGTTCCGGTGCTTTCTCAACAATAAGGCGGTATACGGCAGCGGCATCAAAGCGATGTACTGCAGGCCATAAATTTTGCCCGTCGCCTATATAAGCCGACTTGCCATTTTCTTTTGAGATATTCATAATAAAATGTACAAAGCCATGATCGCCTGCACCATGTGTGGTAGGAGGGAGGCGCACAATATATACATTTGCACCCTTTGCGTTAGCGCTGGCAGCGGCCTCTTCAGACGCAATTCTCGGCATTACTTCAGCACTTACGGTAGGCACATCATCTTCAGTAATAATGTTCTCACCACGCAGCAGGCCGATACCCGACGTAATAACAACAGGTTTTCCTGTGCCGGAAGTAGCATTGCCAAAAGTTTCGATAACCAGGCGGTCTGCCTCACAACTGGCTTTGTATTGAGAAAAGTCGTGGTTAAAGGCCGTATGGATAACAGCATCACATTCGGTAGCGCCACGGCGAATGATATCCTGGTCGTTGATGTCGCCAAGGAGCACCTCTGCACCGGTTTGGGCTAAGGTTTCGGCGGCACTTTCAGACCGCACCAGGCCTAATACTTTGTGTCCTGCCGATAATAGTTCTTTTACAACTGCAGAGCCTACAAAACCAGAGGCCCCTGTAACAAATACTCGCATAATTATAGTGTTTTAAGAACTACAAAGAACTATAATAATGATTGTAAAAACGTGGTCATTTGACCATACTTATAATTTAGCGCAGCAGTTGCGCATGACGAATGCGGGTAAGTGTTTTTAGCGAAATGCCAAGATGTGAAGCAATCATGTGTAGGGGTAATCGCGCTATCAGGCCCGGGAAACGTTGCGTAAAATCATCATATTTTTCTTCGGGGCTGGCACTTAGTATAGTTGCCATGCGTTGCCTGTTATAGTACATGGTACGTGCCACAAGCTGTTCAGAAAACTGTTTAAGCAGCGGAATGTCTGCCAATAGTTTATTGAAATCGGCTTTTTGCCATAGTAATACCTCGGTAGGTTCTACGGCGCCAATGGCAATTGCCGATGGAATTTCTTTATCATAACTTTCCACATCAAGCGTCCAGGTCAGTTCTGGCGAAAAATGCAATACGTGTTCGTTGCCGTTTGCGGTGGTTATAAAGTTTCGCAGCAGCCCGCTTACAATAAATACTTTGTGGCGGCATACCTCTCCCGGTTCTAACAACAGCTCGTTGCGGCGCAGCGTGCGGGCAATGGCGCAGCTGCTAATGGCGTGTATTGCATCATCTGTAAGTGTAGTTTGTGTACCCAAGTATTTTTGAAACTGCGATTCCATACCACAAAAATATTAAATATTTATTTCTTCGATTGATGTGAGATGGATTTAAAAATCTTCTGCTACCTCAAACTTCATCGATGCTCCTGTTACAGGATGTACAAACTCCAGGTAAGCCGCGTGCAAATACAAACGGTCAGCACCGGTGCCATAAAGATCATCTCCGGTTATGGGAGCATTAAGCCCCAGTTCGTGGGCGGCGTGCATACGTAGCTGGTGTGTGCGACCGGTTAATGGCCAAAAGTGTATTTTAGTTGAGGTTTCGTTACGCTGTATCACTTTCCATTTTGTTACGGCTTTTTTTCCAAATTCAAAACAAACCAATTGCCTTGGGCGGTTATCAAGGTCGCCACGCAATGGCAAGTTTATTTCGCCTTCATTTTCGGTAATTACTTTAGAAAGCTGCGCCGTGTACCGCTTTACAACTGTTCGCTTCAGGAACTGCTTTTGTATGTCCTTATGCGCTTCTTTGGTTTTAGCAACTACTAAAAGACCAGAGGTAGCCATGTCCAGCCTGTGGATAATTAGCGGTTCTATATTGCCAAAGGCGAGTTTAAGGCGGGCATAAACCGAGTCGTGTACTGTAATGCCGGGAACCGAGAGTAGTTCTGCCGGTTTGTTAACCACTACAAAACTATCGTCTTCATAAACAATCTTAAGTTCCTTGCCTTCGCCGGGATTTAGTAAAAAAGGGTTGTCTTCTATAACCATACCTTCAAGCATATGCTCCAGTATGGGTTTGCATTTTCCTGTGCAGGCAGGGTAGTATTGTTTGTGTTTTCTTACCTCAGATTTAGGCGGCGCTCCCCACCAGAATTCTGCCATGGCAAGCGGTGTGTAACCATGCAAAAACGCATATTGCAATAGCTTGGGCGTGGCACATTCTCCGGCAGCTGCAGGTGGTTTACCAAATACGGTTTCGCTAAAAATAGCGTGCAGGCTCTTTAGCTTGCCGTCTTTATTAAGAAATGCATATTGCTCAAAAAGCTGTTGTTGTAACGCACCCGATTTTTCTTTACGTTCTTTTTTCAGGGTTTCTATCCTGTCGTCAAATTGCGCCAATTCTGCTTTAGCTTCATCAAGGCGGTTTTGCCAGCCGGCAGCCAGTACATTAAACTGGTGCTTTTCGTGCAGGCTGTGCTTTATCATCAGGGCTTCAAATTCGGCATACTCAGCACCGGTTAAAATTTGCTGCTGTTCTTCACGCTGTTTTTTTCGAAGCTGTTTATTATCCTTCAGTTCCTTTTTTGCAGCGGCTATTTCCTGTTCTGCCTGTGCAGAGAGTGCCGCCATACCGGTTTTAAGGCTGAGGTAATTTTCATTTGCCTCAATACCTTTTACCTCGTCATTAATACTGTTAAGAATGTACTGTTCCTTCAGGAAAAAACTGTCTTCTAACAGCATGTCAAACACGGGCGGTACAAACTTTGAATGGTTGTTAGAGCCTGCCAGCTTTCCTGAAAAAGCAGACAGATAACCCAGTTTTCCATCGGCATCCTGAACCACGAGCACACCAAACATCTTGCCTATAACAAGGCCTTCCTGATCTTCTTTAAGCCCAAAATTATGGTCAAGATCTGTATGGGCTTCAAGGTACTGCTGCAATTCTTTTGCTGCAATTTCTGTTAGCGGATGTGGCTCATAGAAAAACGGAAAAGTAAAACGCTCAGGAAGTGCTATGCCTTTAATAGCGTTTTCAGAGAAATAGGTAATGCTGTTCTGGCTGTTGCCCACGGGTTTAATTTTTTTTGCGAAATTAATAAATAAAAAAAGGTAACGGGATTTTACCTCCGTTACCTTTCCAAAAAACTAACTACTATTTACGTACTACTATTTCTTGATTATTTTTTGCACTGTTTTTGCGCCATTGCTAAATTCTGCTTCAACAATATAAACGCCTTGTGCAACTCCGGTAAAGTCAACTGTATTGGTTTTACCTGTTTTAATAAGCTGGCCTATCTGGTTGTATACCTTAACTGCTTTTACCTGCTGGTTAGAAACAATGTTAAGATTGTTTTCTACAGGGTTAGGGTAAATGCTGAATGTTGTTTGGTTTACATCGCCAACGCCCAGGCTTTCTATGAATATAACAATTTCGATATCGTCATATTTTGCAGGATCCTGTACAGATGTTGCACGCACAGTTACCGTACCGTTAGCAACAGCCGTTACAAGGCCATCCTGATCGATGGTTGCAAGAGTATCGCCACTAACAATGCTCCAGGTTACATCCTGATTTGCTGTAGTAGGTGCAGCTGTAGCAATAAGCTGTAGTGTACCATTCTCTGTTGTAATAGTTGCTGCTGCATCATTTTCAACAGTTACTACGATGCTTTCTACAGCAATTACATAGGTTACGGTAACTTCTATATCATCATATTTTGTAGGATCCTGTACAGATGTTGCACGCACAGTAACCGTTCCGTTAGCTGTTGCCGTTACAAGTCCGTTAGCATCTACCGTTGCTACTTCAGTACCCGAAACAATGCTCCAGGTTACAGTAGTATTTGTAGCGTTTGCCGGTGTTACCGTAGCTACAAGTTGTAATGTGCCATTTTGTGTTGTAATAGCCGGTGCAGCGTTACCACTAACGGTAACCGTTACAGCTGTTACAGCCACAATTTGGTTAGATATTGTAATCTGTATCTCATCAAATAGCTCAGTACCTGCAATTGTAGCCCTTACGGTAACCGTGCCGTTAGCTGTTGCAGTAACAAGTCCGTTAGCATCTACCGTTGCGTTTGCACTACCTTCAGTAATTGTCCAGTTTACAGTATTTGCTACCGGAGTTACCGTAGCTGTAAGCTGAAGCGTACCTGCATTTGTAGTAATTGCTGCTGCTACATTGTTTTGTGTTGCAACTGTAATGGCTGCCGGGATAGGTTCCCAGTAAACATCATCCCAGTACATTCCTGCCCATGTTGTGCCAGGGTTTCTAAGTGCAAGGCGTGCATTAGCTGGTACTGTTACAGGTACAGTAAGTGTTCTTTCAGCATCTGCGCTGTTGTAGCTGCTGTTTGTAATGGTAAGGCTCTCGATAATTACAAAAGTAGCTGCATTATTGATGTCGGTAATGTAACCAAAATCTAAAGCTCCTGTATTGTTTGCTTTTGCTTTGAACCTGAACTGGTGCGTACCGGCATTAACATTGCTGAATTGCGGTAAAACTACAATCGAAACAGTATTTGCACCGTACCCAAACTGATATATCTGGCTTGTTCCTGAAGCAGGTTGTGTGCCCGAAATTATCTGGCTCGCTCCTCCCAGGCGAATGCTGTCCCAACAAGTTGGCACAACGCCCATTTCGCAACAAGAAAGACTGTCAAAATTCTCATATAAATAACTTATTGGCTGGCAGTCATTAGTAGGTGCGATAGTAACAGTTATGTTAAATTCTCCGTAACTGGTTGTGTTTTCTACCGAAGTAGCCTTTACAGTAACCGTACCGCTAGCTGTTGCCGTAACAAGTCCGTTAGCATCTATAGTTGCTATATCATTACCTGCAACAATGCTCCATGTTACGTTTTGGCTGGTTGTTGCCGGAGTTACTGTTGCTACTAATTGAAGCGTGCCATTAGCGGTAGTTATCTCTGCCGCTGCATTATTTTGTGTAGTTACAACAACGGTAGGTGCAGGTAGTGCTTCAGTAATATTGAAAGTATAATCTTCAATTTCACCAAAAGAGTTATATCCGCAGGCGCCGCTGCCTATCCAGCCGTTAACTACTTTAAGGCGTATCCTTGTTGCACCAAGTGCTGCATTTTGAGGAACGTTGGCTGTAAAGGTTAGTGTACTTGGCTCTTCTCCGGATGAAGCATATACCTGCTCATCATCAGAGAACGTAAAGTCGTGGTTCCAGTCAATCCATGCCGAAAGGTATGATGTACCTAATGATGCAGTATGGAAGTTAAGGTTAAAGTTTACGCTACTGCCTTGAGGAGCAGTAACCGACTGTGCTGTGTAATTTGCATAACCGGCAAGTGAGTTGTCATTACTACAGCCCGTACTTGTATTATTAATATTTGTAGTACCACCGGTAGTGGCTACACCAGAAATATAAACATAATCTGCACATCCGTTAATGAAGTATGCCTCGCAATATCCCGGTTCTGGTATTGTTACAGCAACCTGTATTTCGCCATAGTTAGCGGTATTTGCTACAGATGTAGCACGCACGGTAACAGTTCCTGTAGCTGTTGCGGTAACAAGTCCGTTAGCGTTTACTGTTGCAAAGGCAGTACCTTGTGTAACGCTCCATGTAACGTTTTGGCTTGCTGTTGCAGGAGCAATAGCGGCTGTAAGCTGTAGCGTTCCGTTTGCTGTTGTAATCGTAGCCGGTACATTATTAAGTGTACTTACAGTAACAGTGCCTGCTGCAGGCGCATCTACAGTAGCTATAGAAAGTACTGCAAACCTTATTTCGTTGCCATATTCAGCCGATGCATCTCCACTAAATGTAAAGGCAATACCTGTAATTGTTTTAGCCTGGTTTGCAGCATCAATTGCAATGCTATTTTCATACAGCCTTGGATTTTCTGCATTACCCTCCATGTTGTTGTTAGTCCTGTTAACACGGCCTATGCCTTTAATAGCAAATCCGCTGTTATCATACCAGTCTTTAGCTTGCAGTGTGGCCTGTTGGCTGCTGCCGTCGCTAAAGTTTACTGTAGCAGTAAACGGTAGGTTAGTAGAGCCTCCACCTGCTGCTGAAGATAGTATGTATACCGTTTGCTTGTTTTGCGCCTCAAAAGAAAGCGTACCTGAACTCTGGTTGTTGATAGAGTTTGTTACATAAGATGGTGTAAGGTATAGTGCGTTTGACCCTGAGTAGTTAGCCAGCTGGTAGCTGATGCCCGGGGTAGAAGCACTATTTATTATACGGTTTACAGGTAAGCCATATACAGGTGTAGTGCTGCCTGCAGTACCTTGGAAGTCAAGAGATACAAGCGCCCTTGAATTAACTTCGTCAAGGCCTATTTGTGATGTAACAGATGCGTTACCCACACCGTTTGCAATAATATCATAGTTATAACCTGTAATGCCATTTCCTGTAGAAGGTAGGGCAACAGTTATCTCAATGTCGTCAAATTTAGTAGGATCCTGTAAAGATTTTGCGCGTACTACAGCAGTACCGTTAGCCAACGCTGTTACAGTTCCGGTAGCGCTTAACGTTACAGCTGTATCTCCAGACACAAGAGACCATGCCACCAGTTGGCTGGCCGTAGTAGGTGCTACGGTAGCAACAAGTTGTAATGTTCCGCCCACAGTAGTAATTGTTGGTTGTGCTCCGCCTTGTACAGCTACTTCAACCGATTCTACAGCTACAACCGGCCTTGCATAGATACACCTTACACCAGCACCCTGACCGCGTGGCGCACCAGCAGCCGGATTAGCTATGGTTGTACCTATATACATATATTTAGCACCTGTGCTAGATGTAGTAGAGCTCCAGTAGTAACCACGTGCACCTACATAAGTAAAGTCGCCGTTAGTGTTGCTCCTGTAGCCATTGCCCGGTAATTTTAAAGAACTGGCAAAGGCCGATGCAGGGTTTGTAATGCTCTCTGCTGTAACCAGCGCCTGCCAGTCTTCCTGAGATGGTAATTTCCAATCCTGGCCAAGAAGTGCTTTACACGGGTCGCAGCCATTAATGTCGCTGGCTTGTGCCGGGGTAGCACCTGTCCAGGTGTCTGTAAGAGCATTGCCAGACCACCATGAAGCGGTACTACTACCGGTTATATATTGGCCTGTATTGTTTTCAAGTCCTGATGGATTATTAGGAGTTGATGAAGCACTGGTAGCCGAATCACGCTTTTGGTGTCCGTCTGCCCAGCGTCCCCATTGGTATAGGTCGCCATAAGCAGCTTCATCTGTAATAGCCCCGGCTATAGCGGTACTACCCAGGTTTTGTTGCAGCCATACTTTACCATCGGCACCGCGCACAGTAGCATAGTTTACCTGTTCGCCCATATAAGTAAGGGTAATACAGCTTGTATCGCCTGTATTAGGTCCTGGCTCAGCCCCGCTGCACACAGCCGGAGGCGCAGTTATGCTTATCCTTTTTACTTTTGCATTCCCTTCAGAATAAGTTAGTATTAGATAATCGTTTGCATTATCTACAATCAAATCGTTGTAGGTAGCCTGCCCGGTGCTTACAAAATCACCACCAAGAATAATCCAGCTACCTAGTGTAGAATCAAATTTATAAACCCTGTTCTTTAAAAAGTTATCATCTTCCCAGTTACTCGCTGCTACATATACCTCGCCACCCAGTGTTACTGCAAGAGCAATGTACTGTACCCTTCCTTCGGTAAAGTTAGCTTCGCCAACCTGTACCCAGGCTGTACCATCAAATTTCTTTACATTAAGCTTTTGTCCGTCTGCACTGTTAGATGCATATGCTACATAGATATTGTTGTTTCCGTCTATCGCAATATCAGTATTGTACTGCTCTGAGCTAGAAGCAGCACCTACTGTTGTACCGCCTACAAGTTCCCAACTGTCTGAACTTGTAGCTGTAGTGCTTATTTTATAAACCTGTGCTGCACCACCTGCAATATTACAGGTGTATACGGTATTGTTTGCAACAGCCATTTCGGCATAAGATGCTCCCCCGGAAAAACCGGTATTACCTACCTGTTCCCAGGCACCGTTAACATAGCGTTTTACAGTACCGTTGTTTTCATTATTATATGCAAAAACCACATTGTCCTGAGATACTCCTATGGCCTGGTAGTTAACCCCACCGTTAGTAACCTGCGGAAGTAATGACCATGTAGTGCCATTAAATTTACGCACAGCCATACCAGACTCAGGATATCCCAACTGGTTACTGTAATATACATTGCCCTGATTGTCTGTGGCAAGTGCGTTAAATGTAGCAGACCCCGTGGTTATACCGGCACTTCCGCCTGCGTAGGACCATGTGGTGCCATTAAACTTTTGCACAGAACCTTTTGCTACAGAAGTATCATAGTATGACAAATAGTAGTTACCATTGCCATCCATGACAAGGTTGTTGAACGAGGCACCGCCGGCAGAAACGGCTTCTTGCGAGCCAACGTTTTCCCAGGCTTGCGCACCTGCTTTGTGCACTTGTAGCATAACAAATAGTAAAAGACAGACAATTTTTATAGTGCCTGTGTATTTGTTAGTTACATAATGCAATAGTAAATTATTTTTCATAATTGTGTATTGATATTGATACCGCAAATTTATTTTATTTAGATTTAATAAAAATAACAAAACACCCGAATTGTGAAAATTTAGCTACAGATTGACTATTTTTTTTAACTGTCGTGTTTTTTAACATTTTTTCAGTCTTAACATAAAATTTGAAGATAATTTTATGACAAAAATGTTTAGCTGAGGTTCGTCACAATGCTTCTTTAAAATTATCTTTTCGAAAATGGTACTTAACGGGCAGATTGAGATAAAATAGTACATTTGTGACAGAACGTTTTTAAATCTATGGAAGATAAATTTGTTTTTTGTCTTGAGGCTGTTCGCGATGTTGAGGCAGAAAGTACGACAGAAGTGCTTAAAAATCTGGAACAGCTTGCGTTTGACCTGGGTATTGGCAGTATTTATAAAACCTGCGATACCATTGAGGGTATGGAAGAGAGCCTGAACGCATTACTGTATGACGATCATAATTTTAAAAATTATGAAATCATCTACCTTGTGATGCCCGGGGAAGAAAATAGTATTCGTATCAACGATTACTATTATAGCATGGAAGAGATTGCTGAACTTTTTGATGGTAAGATGAAAGGAAAAATCGTGCATTTTGCAAATGCAAAAGCACTGGACTTAACCAGTGAAGAGGCACAATATTTTTTAGATGTTACCCGTGCAAAAGCCGTATCTGGCTATGGTCATCCTTACGGGCAGGGAACCAGTGCGGGACTGGATAAAGCATTTTTTAGCCTGTTTCAGGATTCTGATGATGTGATAGATATTGTAGAAGAACTGCACGAAAAATATTATGCCGTTTGCAAGGCACTCGATTTCAGGTTGTATTATTAGGGCTTTATAAAAAAAAGGAAGGCCATTCTCTCACTGAATGGCCTTCCCGCATTTACTAACCTAAACTTAATCTAACCAAATTAACTTCTTTCCTTTTGGTATGGCTATAGTGCCATTTTTTAGAACCAATGGTACCATGGCTGTTTTTCTTGGGCCAACTTCTGTATCAGAAGAGTGGGTATGAAAAACATAGTACATATTTCCTTTTTTATCATAAAACACATCGCCATGCCCGGTGCCGGGATATTTTAGCCCCTGCCTCGAAATAAATGGGGTAGTGGTCTTTTTCCATGGCCCATACAGGGTTTTAGAAATAGCATAGCCCACAGCATAATCTTTACTCCTAAAATCGTTAGCAGAATATACCATATAATACAGGCCATCTTTTTTAAGTACAGTTGGCCCTTCAGTAACTGTCCACTGCACTTTTTCTGTATCTTCCCACTGCTCGGTAGCGGTTATACATTCTTTTAGTGTGGCAGGCTTTATAGCACTCAGGTCTTTTTCCATCTCAGCCACAAATATGCGGTTGCCATTATCAAGCCTTACATGGTACATATAGGGTGTTCCGTTCTCAAAAAAGATAAACGGGTCTATCTGGCGCACATCAGACGCTAAAGGTTTTCCATCGTTTTTAAATGGTCCTAACGGGTTGTCGCTCGTTGCAATGGCTATTTGCTCGTTAGCGGTATAGGCCATGTAAAATTTGCCGTTGTGCTCAAATATCTGCGGTGCCCAAAAACCGGTATCGCCATAGCCATCTCCTTTTTTAAAGGCAAAGCCATCTGTAGCTCCGGCAGGCCCACTCCATTTTTTAAGGTCGGTTGATGTATATACTAAAAAACCTTCGCCCTTAATAGCCTTATTTTCTTTAGTGCCATATAAATAAAAAGTTCCCTTGTGTTCAAAAATAGTAGGGTCTGCAAGCAGCGGATTTTGAGCCATTGCTAATGCGCTTATTATAAACAGGCATAGCGATAAATAAATTCTCATAATTGTATTATTTTTCAGTACTGAAACGATATTCAGAAACAGTGTGGTAGGTAGCGCCCGGTTCTAATAATATAGAAGGGAAACTCTTTTGATTTGGTGCATCAGGGTAGTGCTGGGTTTCCATAGCGAAAGCCGTACGGAAATCATCTTTAGCACCCGATTTGAATGTGTTTTTACCCTGCATAAAGTTGCCGCTGTAAAACTGCAGCCCCGGTTCCTGGGTATACACATCCATTACTATGCCCGATTTATCACCTACAACAGTTGCCGCTTTTTGAAGGTCATTGCCTGCTGTGCGGTTTAGTGCAAAGTTGTGGTCATAACCTTTTCCGTTCTTTAGCTGTTCATTATTTGTTTCTACACGCTCTCCAATAGTATGAAATGTGGTAAAATCAAACGGTGTACCGGCTACTTTATCCAGTTTGCCAAAAGGTATAAGACCTCCGTCTACAGGTGTGTAAGTGTCTGCGTTTATCAGTACCTTATGGTTTAAGATAGTACCACTACCTTCGCCGTTAAGGTTAAAAAAGGCATGGTTAGTAAGGTTTACCGGTGTTTTTTTATCGGTAGTTGCCTCATAATCCATCTTAAGGTTTTGATTGTCATCTACGCTGTAGGTAACTTTTACGTCAAGCTTTCCTGGAAAACCTTCTTCGCCATCAGGAGATGTGTAGGTAAATACAAGCGTCTTATCGTTAGGCTGCTGCACATTCCATACTACATACTGAAAGCCTTTTTTACCTCCGTGCAGGCTGTTTGCATCGTTGTTTAACGGCACATGGTATTCTTTGCCATCTACCTTAAAAGTACCTTTAGCAATGCGGTTACCCACACGGCCTATAGTAGCACCAAAATAAGGCTCGGTACTTTTCTGGAAACCTTCGGTACTGTCTGGGCCTGCTACTACATCGGTTTGCTTTCCGTCCTTATCAGGAACCCAGAGCCCAATGATACGGGCTCCGAAGTTCGTGAAAGCAACATTAATGTTTTTTGCCTTTATATAGTACAATCCTACCTCTTTACCGTCTATAGTAGTGGCAAAGTTTTGCTGTTTTAATGGTGCGGCTGTAGTATCAGTTGCTGTAGTGGTTTCCAGCTCTTTATTTTCCTGCTTTTTATTGCCTTCGCATGAAAGCAGTAGCGAAGTGCACAGTAATGAAGCAGCTGCTATTTTATAAACTTTCATATTATTTTACGCCGTTTAGCTTCTTAATAACATTTATTTCGTCCTGGCGGTATGGTGTACCATCCTGGCGGAATACATCATGAAACCAGATATCCGGCTCTGCACCCGATGGTACCGGGGTATCCCAGGCATAAATGGTATTCGATTTACCCGCAACAAGCCCCCAGTTTATAGCCCCTATATTTTCTTTTTTCATAAGTGCCATATGATTAAAGAAGCTGTTGTTTTTAGTACGCGCCATGTATTCAGTACAAATAAGTGGCCTGTCATGCGTTTTAAGCATGTTTATAATATGTTGGTGATCATCTAGCTGCTCATAAAAATGGTAGGTTATAATATCTGAGTTTTGTGCCTGAATCGTGTTTAGGTCAACTAAATCCCATTTCCATAATCCTACTGATATAGGCTGAGACGGGTTTGCCTCACGTGCCCACTTAAACACATTTTTTACAAGTGCAAGGCTTTTGTTTCCTTTATTGCTGTTGCCCGGTTCGTTATATAAGTCCCAAAGCAATATTCTCTTATCGTTGCCAAAAGTTTTAAGGATGTCTTTTACATACACCTCAAGATCTTTGTCGTTAGCATGTTCAACTTCCGGGTATCCGGGATCCTGCATCCAGCCGGAGTTGTGTTTTCCGGGAACTACATCCGGTTGTTTGCCTATAGCAGGATTAGGGTTCCAGCAGTCGTCAAAAAATACAAATAAGGTTTGTATATTGTGTTTTGTTGATATTTCAAGGTATTTATTAATGCGGTTTTTAAAACCCTTTGGGTCTGCTTTGTAAGCAAGGCTGTGCAAAAACACTCTCATAGTATTAAAGCCAATACTTTGTGCATAGCCTAGTTCCCTATCTATAGTAGTAGGGTCAAAAGTACTTTCCTGCCACATTTCGAGCTGGTTTATGGCAGTGCTAGGGTAAAAATTAGCGCCGCTCATCCATTTATGGTCAGCATACCATTTGTCGGCTTTTTCTTTGGTCCATTTCTGGCCTTGGGCAGATAGAGTTAAACTTGTAATACAGGCGAGTAAAATGAAAATTCTTTTCATAGGTAATTGATTTATTCTGATGGTATTTGTAAAATTTCTTTGTTAGATACAGGTGTGCCCAGGTTTGGTGTACCATCGGCATTCCAGTTTATTTTTTGCATCCTTGGCGAACGTTTGTTTCCACAGCCTTCGCCGGGATTGTCGTTAGCGTGGTATAAGATCCAGTCTTCTTTGCCATCTGCCGATTTAAAGAAAGAGTTATGACCCGGTGCGTATACACCGTTCTTTTCGCTCTTTACAAAAATAGGTTCGGGGTGTTTTGTCCATGATTGTGGGTTCATAGGGTCTGTACCTTTAAGGCGCAGCATACCCAGGCTGTAAAAATCAGTCCAGCATCCGCTTGATGAGAATATGATAAAAACATCATTGCCATGCTGTAAAAACTGGGGGCCTTCGTTAACGCTTACATGTGGTGGGTTAACAGCATCGTTAAGATCGCCCTGCTTTTCCCAGTTATAGGTAGGCTCAGAAATCAACACACGGCCACCCTGTATTGTCCAGGGGTTAGACATTTTAGCAATGTAAATGTTTTGTTGTACATTAACATCGCCTTCCCATCCTGCCCATATCATGTACAGTTGGTTCTTGTAGGTAAATACATCGCCATCTATAGCCCATCTGTCTGGGTCTGCGGCAATTTTACCTTTTAATTCCCATGTACCTTTAAAAGGGTCCTCATTTTTATTTTCGAGCACATACATACGGTGATTTTTGTTTTCACCATCATCGGCTGCAAAATAGGCATACCATTTATTGTTAATAAAATGAAACTCCGGTGCCCAGATTTCTTTAGACCAGGCGGTGCCGGCCGGGGGAGACCATACCAGTGTGCTTTCGGCATTCTTAAGATTGGCCAGGTTTTTTGTTTTCCACAGCATAAGCTTGTTGCCTAGTGTGTGTGTGTAATAGTAGTACCCATTATGATAGGTACTGTAAGGGTCTGCGCCCGAAGGCAACAGCGGATTTGTAAATGTTTTTTGCGCAAACAAATTCATGCACGCAAACAATGCTAACAGTAATACTTCTTTTTTCATTCAGGTTATTTTTCTATTCCAAATTTTTTAACCAGTACATCATACTCTTGTTTAGAGATGGTAATCATGCAGCCATGCCTTACGTTTTTTGGCATACTGTATTTATCCCAGTCGCTATAAAACGTATAGCCGGATGCCTGGTACCAGGGGCCGTTAAGGTTATCTGCCATAGACAGTCCGTAAGAAACGCCCGGATATTGTTCATAATACATATACCATGCTTTGCCATCCGGCGAAGGTATCAGGGCGGGGGCTTCCCTGAAATTAGGGCTTATAGATTCTGCCGGTAATGAATATGGGCCTGTAAGCGATGGTGCCTTGGCTATGCGTATGGTTTTGCCCGTAGTCCAGTAAAGAGTGGGATATGTTTCGTCTTTTAATATGGCATAATAACTGTCGCCTACCTTACGGATGGAAACATCTATAGTACCAAAGCTCCATTCAAAGAGTTTTTTAGGCGGCCCTTCAAATGTTTTCAGGTCTTTGCTTACTACATAAAGAGTGCGCTGGCTTGCCCAGTAGTCTTCTCCGCCTTCTTTATGCGGTGTGTGCCATGTCATTATGAATTTGCCCGAAGGTGCATCATAATACAGTTTGGGTGCACCTATACGCTGTAAAGCTTCGGCATAGCCGGGTGTTGCCTTAAGGTTTGGGGTATATACCGAGTGCTTTTTCCAGGTAATTAGATCATTTGATGCCCAGATGTTAATGTCTGGCGAAGCGTCACTTACATTTCCTGCTATGTAATATTTTCCGTCAGGTCCTTTTACAATATCAGGATGCCCTTGGTATTCTTCGGTTACCCGTTTGCCATTGTTTAGTCGCTGCCAGTGAAGCCCGTCTGTACTAACAGTGTAGTAAAGTTTACCATAATCTTCGTGCGTCATGTGGGCAAAAAGATAGGCCTGGTTTACTGCTGCATCACCTTTTTTTACCTGCCCGGGCGGGTCTGGCTGCTGTGCGAAGCAGGTGCTTACTGTACAACATAGCAAAAATGCTTTTAAAAAGTTATGTAACATTTCAGTGTTTTTTTAGATACATAATCCCATGGCGGTTAGCAATAAACCGCCATGGGAATAATAGTATTAATTAATAACCATGATTTTGTGTCAGGTTAGGGTTGTTGTCAACCTCACTTTGTGGTAATGGCAGGCGTATAGATTTGCCTACAATAAAGTTGTTAAAGTCAGGATCTCTTTGTGCAATAACATCAACAGCCGCCTGAGTGTCAAGGTCGCCCCAACGCTTAAGGTCTAACCAGCGCACGCTTTCGCCACACAGTTCCAGTACCCTTTCTTTTTTAAGGCGTGCCAGGAACGAGTCATGGTTATTGCCTATTTCCGGGTGAGCCGTAGCAAGTGAAACCATTTTAGCCCTGGTTCTTACCATATCTACATATTGGTAAGCATCAGCTGTTTGCCCCAGCTCATTAAGCGCTTCGGCGTACATAAGCAAAATGTCGGCATAGCGTACCAGCCTGTAATTTACTTCAGCATAGTAATCTTCGTTATTACGGTAATAATCTCTTGCTCCCTTGCGGAACCATGCTTCATCAGTTCCCCACTGCCAGGTACGGCCATAAGTAAGGTCGCCAAAATCTGCTTGTAGCTGCGGGTAGAAAAGAGTATGGCGCAGGCGCTCATCAATACCGCCATTTTGGTTAGGCTCTTCTTTAAAGGCGCCTATAAGCCAGTTGCGTGCCTGCCCGTCTGACCAGCCGATGCTGCGAGGAGCAAAAAACTGTTGCCTGGAGTTAGACATGGCTGCATTTGCATCTTCTCCTGTACCACCCAGACGCTCTCCACTGAATTGTATTTCAAATACCGACTCAGTATTGTTTTCGTTTGCAGCAGTAAAGTTGTCTTTATAGTTAGAAACAAGGCTGTATTGTGCACCCTCGCCACTAATAAGAAAATCCATAGCAAGCTTTGCATCGTTCCAGCGGTGCTGCTGCATGTATAGTTTTGCAAGAAACCCTTTAGCAGCACCTTTCGTAGGCCTTCCGGTGTTGTTAATATCCCATGATAATGGTAGTGCAGCAAAAGCCTCGTTAAGATCTTTTTCGACCTGTGCAAATACCTCTTCTTTAGTGTTTTGTGCAGGGCGGTCTGTAGGCTCTGAAGGCTCAAGTACCAATGGGATATTTTCCCAAAGCTCTGCCGCATAGAAGTAATGCACTGCCCTCATAAATTTAGCTTCAGCTAATATTGACTCTTTTCTGGCTGCATCTGTAAATTCAATGTCCGGCACATTTGTGAGTACCTGGTTACAACGAAATATGGCCTTATAAGAGTCTCTGAAAGTTACGCTGTTACCTTCCCAAAAGTTATAATTTACATAGTTAAAACGTGTCCAGTCTGCAAGTTCTGCCCATGGGCTTTTGCTAAAGCCTTCATCAGACGTAAGATCCATGCGGAAATACATCCATCTGGCCCAAAGCCCGTCTTTATAGAACATGGCATAAATAGCGTTAACACCTTTTTCTGCATCTGTAGGTGATTTCCAAAACTGGTCTGCAGGAAGGTCATTGGGGCTTGTAAGGTTTAGCTCATCCTCGTTGCACGAGTTAAAGAACAGGAGCGCGCCCAGTAATGTACTATATAATAATATTTTTTTCATTGTTGCAATTGTTTTTTGATTAGAAACCAAGTTCCACTCCTACTGAATAAGTGCGTACGTTAGGGAATGCTCCAAAATCTACACCTCTTTCAAAAATGTTGTTGTTAACAAACTCAGGGTCAAGGCCTCCGTATTTTGTTATTGTAATTACGTTTTGAGCCGATACACTAAGGCGTGCCCTGTCAAAACCAATTTTAGAGACCAGGTCTTTAGGTAATGTATAACCAATACCTATGTACTTTAACCTGGCAAAGCTACCGTCTTCAAGAAAACGGTCTGTATCGCCGCGGTTACTTAGTGAAGTGTCTTTATTGGCTCTTGGGGTTGTTGTGCTTTGGTTTTCCGGTGTCCATGGCTGTGCACCGGCGCGGTAATTGTGGTCGCCGTTAAAAACGTCTACAATACTGCTATAGCCATTATAAACTGTAGCTCCAAATGATCCTATCCAGTTCATAGAAAAGTCAAAACCTTTATAAGTAGCACCTGCATTAAAGCCCATTTCAAATTTAGGCCATGGACTACCGTCTACAATTTTATCTTCGTTTGTTATCTGTCCGTCATCGTTAATATCCTTGTAGCGAATATCTCCCGGTACAGCAGTAGATTGTATTATTTGTCCGGCAGAGTTTACGTGTGCATCAATTTCTGCCTGGTTTTGGAATATACCATCTGTTTGCAGCACATACCACATACCTACCGGTTGGCCTGCGCGTGTTACAGTATTGCCCGAGTAGTTTTCATTTAAGCCATTACCTAGTCTTACAAGTTTGTTTCTCAGGCTTGTAAAATTAATGCTTGCGTTGTAGCTAAAATCTTCTGTTATCTGGTCGTTCCAGGCTACATTAATTTCAAAACCTTTGTTTTGTACAGTTGCAGCGTTAGAGATAGGGTTACCTCCATCGTTACCTGTGCTCATAAGAATAGGGAAACCAAATAACACGTCTTCGGTTTTTGCGATAAAGTAATCTCCGGTTACGTTAAGCCTGTTATCATACATTCCTAAGTCAAAACCAAAGTTAGTTTGTTTAAGTGTTTCCCACTGTAACTTTGAGTTAGCAAGCTTTACCTGTGTTGCTGCTTCCTGCATTTTCTGGTCTTTGCCAAATACTGCGGCACCAAAGGTGTTGATAAAGGCCATATATTCATATTCGCCTATGTTACCACTACCAAGTTCACCATAACTTACACGAAGCTTAAGCTCATTTATATCTTTTACATTAAAGAACTTTTCATTGTTTATTCTCCAGCCAACGGAAACCGATGGAAAGCTTGACCATTTATTAGCATCGCTAAATTTTGATGATCCATCTCTACGAACGACTGCGTTTAAAAGGTAACGGTTATCGTAGTTATACTCTATCCTGCCCAGATAAGATAGTAGTAACGATTCGTTTCTGAAGCCACCTACTAAAGGATTATTACCCTGGTTTAAAACATCAAAATACGATCCTGTAGACGGGTTAATAAGCAGATTACGTTTTTGGCCATTTAGCTGCTCATAGCTTTGTTTCTGGTAAGTTGTACCTGCAAGAGCGGTAACGCTGTGCTTACCAAAGTCTTTATTAAAAGTAATTGTATTTTCAAATAATTGATTTTGAGATTGTGCCCTGTTTTGGTTTGTTAAAGATGGGTCATCAGGTTGGTTAAGTGTCCAGCTCCCCTTTTTTCTAAGATATACAAAGCTGTCAAAGCTGCTTTCGTAAGCAAGGTTTACGCGGTATTTCAAAAAGTCCCAAGGTTGTATTTCTGCCCATACGTTACCCCTTATCCTGAAGTTTTTAATATTCTGGTCTATAAGGTTAGCAATAGCTACAGGGTTTGCTGCAAAGGTTTCTGCAACACCAGATTCTCCATAACCATAACCACCCGGGTTGCGGGCATCACGAACCGGAATTGTAGGATACATCCTTATCGCATCAATAAATGGGTTACCCCTCATAGCCTCCGGTCCACCGGTTTCGTTAGCCTGAGAGTTTGATAGTGCAAGATTTTCTCCAATGCTGAATATGCCTTTCTTGCCACTGGTATTTACACGGAATGATATCCTGTCAAAATCAGTATCAATCACAGTACCTTTATTACCAAAGTAGTTGGCAGACATAAAGAATGTAGAATTATCTCCACCACCCGAAAAGTTAACGTTTTGATCTTGTATCATACCCGTACGGAACGTTTCTTTCTGCCAGTCGGTATTAACATCCATATTAAAATTTTGTCTTGCCTGGCCCGCGTTGTCATAAGCCATATTGGTGATGTTTATAAACTCATCCCTGCTGGCAAGATTGTATGTAGGCACATTGGTAATACTCAGTTTAGAACTGGCCTCAATTTTAAGCGGTCCTTTTTTACCTTTCTTGGTTGTAATAATTATTACACCATTTGCAGCGCGCGACCCATAAATAGCAGCTGCGGCCGCATCTTTAAGAATCTGGATAGATTCGATGTCATTCGGGTTAAAATCGCGGTTAGCGGTAGTAATGTTACCGTCAATTACATAAAGAGGGTTAGAGTTCTGGAGGTTTTTAAGTCCGCGAATCTCTATTTTAGCTTCAGATCCCGGCTGCCCGCCACCACGTACACTAACACCGGTAGCAAGCCCCTGCAGGCTTTCTGCTACAGTTGTGCTTTGCCTTTTTTGTATTTGGCTGGCATCAACTACAGATATGGCACTGGTAAGGTCTTTTTTCCTCTGTGTACCATAACCTACAACAATTACCTCTTCCAGTTGGGCGGCATCCTCCTGTAGTGTGGCATTAATAACGGTTTGGTTGTTTACAGCAACTTCTACCGTTTTAAACCCGATGCTGCTAAACACCAGCGTACCGTCGGCCGGAGCCTGTACGGCATAATTACCATCAAGGTCTGACGAAATCGCAGTGCCAGTACCTTTAACGGCAACGTTAACAAAAGGTGCGGGTTTACCGTCTGCGGTACTAACGGTTCCCGTTACCTGAATGCCGGCCTGCGAAAAGGCGCTTTGCGCACCAAACACAGCCAGCAATAGCAGGAATTTTGTGTTAATGATTAAATTTAAAATAGTTCTCATAGATTTCATTTTAGAAATTTTGATCCATTAGGGTTAATTGATACAAATTGACGAAGTTGCATGCTCTTTTACACTATATTATAGTATTTCTTAATCAGGTTATAAAACTGTAAATTGCCAATGATACAATATATATACGCCTTTTTTTGTAATATTAGAATTTTGGTTAAAAAAACACTTCAACTACATCGTTTTCAAAAGTAGATTATTTAACAGGCATGTGGTGGTATGAAAATGTTTCATTCTTTGTTCAAAACGTGCCAATGTTAAAATTTTGGCTATAAAAATACAGCTGTGAACTATTTTGTTGAAATATGATACTAAATGTATGCTTACGAAAACGTTGTCTTGCGTTACTTTGCACCTATGAAATATATATGTATATATGCCTTCTTTTTTCTGTTTACTGCTACCTTAAGTGGTCAGAATTATTCGTTTAAGCACCTGCAGGTAGAAGATAAACTGTCGCATAACTCTGTTATATGTATGCTGCAGGACAGTAAAGGCTTTATGTGGTTTGGTACAAAAGACGGTTTGAACCGATATGACGGGTATAATTTTAAGGTTTTTCAGCATATACCAGAAGATAGCAGTAGTATAGGCAGTAATTTTATACGTTGCCTCTATGAGTTTAATGACTATTTGTGGGTAGGCACAGATACCGGCCTTTTTAAATATGATGAAAAAACAGAATCTTTCTCGCTTATTGAGGCTACCAGAAACCTACCCATATTAGATGTTGAAAGTAATAATGACGGTAGCTTATGGTTTATAGCTGCGGGAGGCCTGTTTAAGTTAACAAAAAATAATGATGCAGATGCAAGGCCGGAAAAATATGACCAGCTTTATGTAAACTATATAACACACAATAATAAGGGCGAAGTTTATGTAGCCTCATCAGATGCGTTGTATAAATATGTGCCGGAAAATAATTCATTTCAAAAAGTTGATCTTGATTTTAATTCTGGCAATAGCCGGGTTATAATTACTGCCATTGCCGTAGATGGTAATAATGGTGTGCTTATAGGTACAAAAAGTCACGGAGCGTTTTTATATGATTTAAAAAAACGAAACCTCAGTTCGCTAATTCCCGATGGTGATAAACCTCTTTTTGTACGCCATTTTTTAAAGAAAGGAAATGAACTGTGGATAGGAGGAGAGTCTGGCTTGTATGTGTACAACAATAACACCCATGCTTATAAAAGCCTTAAAAAAAACTATGGTGATCCATATTCCCTATCAGATAATGCGGTGTATTGCCTTGTATTAGATAAAGAGCAGGGTGTGTGGATAGGTACCTATTTTGGTGGTGTTAATTATTACCCCAAGCCTTTTACACCTGTTAATAGGTATTTCCCAAAGGTGGGGGAAAACTCTATAAGTGGCAATGCTGTAAGGGAAATAAAAAAGGATGGATACGGTAACTTATGGATAGGTACTGAAGATGCCGGGCTTAATAAACTTAATCTTAAAACGGGTAAGTTTTCAAGCTACTCTACAGGAGCAGGCAAGGGCGGCCTTTCACATTATAATATACATGGTTTGCTTGCGAGGGGTAACGAGCTATGGATAGGTACCTTTGAGCATGGCCTTGATATTATGGATATACCGTCTGGTAAAATCATAAAACATTATGGGCAGGGCAGGGGTGGTCTTAAGAGCGACTTTATATTTTACATATACGAATCTAAAGCGCACGATATTTATGTACTTACTTCGTCAGGTATTCATAAATATCTTCCGGAAACGGATTCGTTTAAATTAATGGATGGCTTTCCTGAAATGTACCATTATACCTACCTGATAGAAGATCATGCCGGTGTGCTTTGGGCCGGTACATATTGGGATGGTCTGTATTATTATAATCCTAAAACCCGTAAGAAAGGGTTTTATCGTTTTGAGCAGAAAAATAAGTCGAGTATAAGCTGTAATGAAATAAACGGCATTTTTGAAGACAGCAGGAGCCGCTTATGGGTTACCACAGAGAACGGACTTAATGTTTTAGAAGCAAATGGAAAAGGATTTAAGCGTTACACAAAAGCAGATGGTTTTCCCAGCAATGTTACCTATGCCATGCTGGAAGATAAAGAGCATAAATTGTGGATAAGCAGTAGCAACGGCCTGGTGCAATTTGATCCTGAAAATAAGGGCATAAAAGTATTCTCTAAATCAAATGGTTTATTGAGCGACCAGTTTAACTATTGTTCTGCTTTTCAGGATGCCGATGGCGAAATGTATTTTGGCAGCGTAAAAGGGCTGATAAGCCTAAATCCTGCTGCCTTTACCAGGAACAACTTTAATCCGCCGCTTTACATAACAGATATATTTATTAATAATAAAGATGTGCCTGTAGGTAAAGAAGATTCGCCTTTACAAAAATCAATTATATTTTCTGATGCTATTGTGCTTGATAATCATCAGAGCACCTTTAAGCTTGAATTTGCGTCGCTTAGTTTTACCTCTACCGAAAAAACCGAATACTGGTATAAGATGGAGGGGCTTAATGATAACTGGCTGGCATTAGGTAAAAATCATGAAGTTAATTTTACCGAGCTGCCGGCTGGCGATTATGTATTTAAAGTTAAGGCACTCAATAATTCTGGTGTATGGAGTAAAGAATATGGAGTACTGGCAGTAACGGTGCTACCTCCATTTTATGCCGGTAAAATTGCTTATGCGCTTTATTTTATAATACTGGTTATCATGGGGTATTTCTCATTGCGTTACTATCACCGGTATACACGGGGTAAAAATAACCTGCGTATCCGACAGTTAGAAAACGACATGGAACGTGAAATATACCAGGCAAAAATTGAGTTTTTTACTAATGTGGCGCATGAAATCCGTACTCCGTTAACGCTTATAAAGAGCCCTTTAGAAAAGTTACTCAGGCAGAAATATAAATCGCCCGAAATACCAAAGAATCTTGGTATTATGGAAAAAAATACGTCAAGGCTTCTTAATCTTGTAAATGAGCTTCTTGATTTCAGGAAGGCTGAAATGAAACACATAAAACTGAGTTTTGTAGAAGTAAATGTTTCTGAGGTTATTGCAGAAACGCATGAGCGTTTTAGCCAGATGATACAAGATAAAGATTTAAGCTTTGAAATGAATATGCCGGTTGAAGATGTATATGCCTTTGCAGATGAAGAGGCACTACGTAAGGTATTGAGCAACCTTTTTGGCAATGCCATAAAGTATTCAAGAAACATTGTAAGCGTATTATTGATTGCTGATGCTGATAGTTTTGAGGTTATCGTAAAAAATGATGGACAACTTATACCTCCCGATTTCCAGAAGAGGATATTCGAGCCTTTTTTCCGTATGCCTGCCGATGAACAAAGCACAGGGACAGGTATTGGCCTTTCGCTGGCACATTCGCTGGCTCTGTTGCACAATGGTATGCTGTATATTGATAGTAACGAAACACAGCTTAATGCCTTTGTGCTTAGTTTACCCATACACCAGAGTGAAGAATATAAATCGCTTAAGGCTTCGCCGGTTATAATAGAGAATATGACGGAAACCGGGAGTGAAACATTTAACAAGCAGGCACCACTTATACTTGTTGTAGAAGATAATAAAGAGCTGGCAGATTTTATTTTTTCTGAGCTATCAGAATGGTATAATGTGCTGGTGTCAAAGAATGGTGAGGAAGCGCTTAAAATGATTGCAAAGCACGAAATAAAGCTTGTAATAAGTGATGTAATGATGCCGGTTAAAAACGGAATTGAATTATGTAAAGAGATAAAGAAGACAGAGAAAACCAGCCATATTCCGGTTATACTCTTAACAGCCAAGAGCGCATTAAGTGCAAAGATTGAGGGATTAGAATCGGGGGCAGATGCCTATATTACAAAACCTTTTTCTATTGATTACCTTTTGGTACAGATGGCTAATTTAATTGAAAACCGTAAAAATATACTGGGGCATTTCTCAAGCTCACCGCTGGCTCACTTAAAATCGCTGGCAAGTGCGGGTGTAGATAACACTTTTTTAAACAGGCTTGATAAGGTTATAGAAGATAATCTTAAAGACCAGGAGCTGAGTGTAGATAAAATAGCCGATTATATGAACATGAGCCGCTCTACGCTTTACAGAAACATACGCGAGCTAAGTAATTTATCGCCCAATGAGCTGATTAATCTAAGCAGGCTCAAAAAGGCCGCACACCTTATTAAAACCACAAATATGAAAGTGTATGAGGTGGCCGAAACAGTAGGATACAAATCTCAGACAAGTTTTGGACGTAATTTTCAAAAGCATTTTGGAATGACACCTACTGAGTTTGAAAAGAGTGATCTTGCAGAACAAACGGAAAAAGCAAAATAGGGTAAAGGTGGTTAGAGCCGCTTTTACCCTATTTAAGGTAATTTATATCAGGTCTAAAACCCTTTCAAGCGCCATACCCCGGCTGCCTTTAATAAGTATGGTACTATGTGTAAATATTTTGCCGGCCAGCATTTCTTTAAGAAGGTCAAAACTCTGTGCAAAATAGAAATTAGATTGTGCGGTGCGGTTAGCATAAAAGTCGTTGCCTACAAAATATACGGTAATATCATGTTCATTTTCCAGCAGGCTTACCACTTTTTTATGTTCGTCATGGCTTTCAGGGCCCAGCTCAAACATATCTCCTAAAAAGGCTGTTTTGTTTTCGCCGTCAAGCTGTACAAAGTTTGCTATAGCCGCTGCCATACTGCTTGGGTTTGCATTATATGCGTCAAGTATTATATGGTTACCATTTTTTTCTATCATCTGCGATCGGTTATTAACCGGTACATATCGTTCTATGGCTTCTTTAATCAGCTCATCCGGTACCTGAAAATAATTACCAATAGCTATTGCCGCACTTATGTTTGCGGCATTATATATGCCTATAAGATTAGACTGTATGTGCAGATCTTTGTAATAAAGGCTTACCATCGGATCTGCTTCTATATCACTAACCGTAACATTACTGTTGTGCTTATGTGCCGAAAATGTAAAGCATGCTATATCCTTTGTCTTTTCGCTCTGTATTGCATCATCCCGGTTTACAAAAGCCATCTTGGTATGCTGTTCGAGGTAAGCATACAGTTCGCTTTTACCTTTTATTACACCTTCATAACCCCCAAAACCTTCAAGATGCGCCTTACCGAAATTTGTAATGTAGCCAAAGTTTGGTAGTGCCAATTCACACAAAAACTCAATTTCTTTTTGGTGGTTGGCTCCCATTTCTACAATACCAATCTCAGTATCTTTTGTAAACGAAAGCAGTGTAAGCGGAACGCCTATATGGTTGTTAAGGTTGCCTATGGTGGCAGTAACACTGTACTTTTTGCTTAGCACTACATTAATAAGCTCTTTAGTAGTAGTTTTTCCGTTGCTGCCGGTAAGTGCTACAACGGGCAGGCCTAATTGCTCTCTATGATGCCTTGCAAGTTGTTGCAGTGCTTCAAGGCTGTTTGTTGTTAGCAGGGTAGTAGTACCGTTATCAAATGCGGGATTGTCTATAACTACATATTTGGCACCTTTTTCCAGTGCCTGGGATGCAAAGTTGTTGGCGTCGAAATTATCGCCTTTAAGGGCAAAAAACAGGCATCCGGGAGTTATCTTACGGGTGTCGGTACTTATGCCGGAACATTCTAAAAAGTAAGAATACAGTTTTGATATTTGCATAGGGTATATAAAAAAAATAATGCCCTAAAATTAGGGCATTATTTTCTAAATTTATGTTTTACAGAATTAGTTTCTGGCAGTTTTTTTGCTGCTTTTTGGTCCTACTTTAGACATAGCACATCTAAATCCGATGTAGTCTGTAGCCATATCCTGCGGATAGTACCTTCTTTGTGCAGGGTCTAACCAGTAAGCCCTGTCTCTCCAAGAACCACCTTTAAACACACGAACGTCGTCGTTAATAAGTGTAGTTCTTCTTTTAGTATCTACTTTTTTGATTAGGCTTTCACCTGCACTGTCAGCAGAAACTTTGTTTTGAGGAGCGTTGTACATCTTTTCAGTAAACTTGTTTTCAGGAGTAGCTCCATCTTCTGCGCCAAACGAGTAGTAGTCGCGGATAGATTGCTTATCACCATCTTTGTAGTTCCTGTTATCGCCTCTTGTATAGTTTTGCCTTAGGTAAGCATCGTCTTCAGTTATAGGCTCCTGAGCTATTTGTCCAGGAAGGTTTCTGTACTGGATACGACCGTTAGCAAGGGTGTCATACTGTATAGTTTCAGTTGTTACAACTTCAGCTCTTCCGTCTTCACCAATTTTGTTTTTCATGTAAACGTTACCCCTGTAGTAGTTAAAGTCATTTGCTTCATCATCTACTATAGGACGGTAAACGTCGGCTACCCATTCAGCTACGTTACCAGCCATATCATAAAGGCCAAAGTCGTTTGGTGGGTAAGATTTTACAGGAGCAGTAATGTCAGCATTGTCATCACTCCATCCTGCAATTCCGCCGTAGTCACCTTTATTTTGTTTAAAGTTGGCAAGCTGGTCACCTTTTTTAACTCTTTTACCATTACGGGTGTACATACCTTTCCAAGGATATTTTTTGTTACCACGGTACAGGTTGTACTCACGGTTACCTACAAGTGCTATAGCAGCATATTCCCACTCAGCTTCGGTAGGAAGCCTGTATTCAGGAAGTATAAGTCCTGAAGTTCTTTGAGCATATACGTTTTTAGCCTCTTCTTTACCAGCAAGTTTGTTGCGTGGCCCTTTTAGTGCAATTTCCTCGTTACCACCGTAGCTTTTGCTAGGGCTTTCAAGGTAAGCTTCTGTACTAAAGGTGTTTTCTGCAGTAACATCTTTTATTTTAGCGTCTTTTTTAATGTAGCCTTCTTTTTCAAGCACGCCTTCATTAACACGGTCAGTTCTCCATTTGCTAAACTCAACAGCCTGAATCCAGCTAACACCTACTACCGGATACTCGCTATAAGCAGGGTGTCTAAGGTAGTTATTAGTCATGGTTTCATTATATCCAAGGGCACTTCTCCATACAAGGGTATCAGGTAGTGCACCTACATAAATGTTTTTGTAATTTTCTTCTGTAGGAGGAAAAATAGTTTTAAGCCAGTCAAGGTATTCCATGTACATAACATTGGTAACCTCAGTTTCATCCATAAAGAAAGATTGTACGTGCTGCTGCGTTGGAGCATTGTTCCAATCGTGCATTACATCGTCCTGAACCCTACCCATGGTAAAAGTTCCTCCTTCTACCTCTACAAGCCCGGGCGCAGCTTCCTGCTTCTTGTACTTAGAATTGTGCTGGAAACCACCCTTCTTGTCATTAATTTTCCATCCCGTAGCGCTCGAGGTGTTACCTCCGCCTGAGCTCTTCTTGCTGCAGCTGGTAAAACCCAATGTTACTGCCAGCGCTAGTAACATGTTTAAAGCCGTGATTTTGTTAACTTTCATCTTTCTGTAGGTAAATAAATTTCGTGGCGCAATATAATAATTAACCATTAAACTGCAACACTGTTTTAATATTTTTGCTAAAAATCTAAAATTATGTTAAATGTACATTTTAATAACGCTCCTTTTGAAGTAATATTGCAAAAGGAATTATTAAATATTTTTTTTTACCTGTAATATAACGCTTTTTTTAGCGTTTTCCAATTGATGAAAAAGAGCTTTTTTTATATACTAATTTTGTTTTCAGCGCTTTTACATGCTCAACAGCGTGAAGATGTCATCTTAAACTGGACCGAAATAGCCAGTACAACAGTGGGAGACTATACTGTTAGCATACCTCATTTTGATGCGTCTTATATGGATTTTAACGCATCTGCGGGTGTGCTTTTATTTCGTTACGGTATTGCTGTGGGTGGTAAGCTTGATGATAGTTCTTTGCGTATTACTAATTTAGTGTATGAAGATGTAAGTGCGGTGCAGCTTGGTGGTCTTAATCGGGCCAATATGCCGTCTGTCATTAATGCGGTGCTTAGCTCTGTAAATGCAAGGGGGCAATGGTCTGCCAGGTTAAGCCTTAATCCTATTATTAAGAGTGGTTCGGGTTATAAGCGTGTAAAGTCATTTAGCTTTACTTATGATAATGACCGCAATGCACAACGTAGTACTTCCGCTGCTAACATTATATCTAATTCGGTGCTTAATTCCGGTGGGTGGCACCGTTTTTATGTAGAAAAGTCGGGTGTCTATAAAATTACACGCGCTTTTTTAAGTAGCCTTGGTTTTGATACCAATACAGATCCGCGTACTATAAAAATTTACGGCAATGGTGGCCGTATGCTTCCAATGTCAAACAGTACGTATTATCCTATGGATCTGGCTGAAAATGCCGTTCGGTTTGTAGGTGAGGAAGATGGTGTGTTTGATAGTAATGATTACATCCTTTTTTATGCCGAAGGGGTTGATAACTGGAATGCGGAAAGCCGTACAAATAATAATCTTTTTTCAGACCGCTCGTATTACTACGTTACAGCGGGTGCATCACCGGGTAAGCGTGTCCAGGCGCTGGTGCAGCCTACGGCGTCTCCTGTAATTACAACAGGTGTTTTTGATGACTACCTATACCATGAAAAAGATCTTGTAAACATTGCAAGGCTTGGTCGTAAATGGCATGGCGAAGCGTTTAATGTAGAGAACGAACAAACTTTTGAATTTTCTGTACCCGATATTGTAACAACAGAGCCGGTAACCCTGGCGGTAAGTGCTGCTGCTAATTCTGTAAGTTCGTCTACTATGGCGGTTGAAGCAAATGGTGCAGCTGCGGGTACGATAAGTTTTATAGGTACACCAAGTAGTCTTGTTCTTGCAATAGATGGTTATTATTCGGGCACATTTGTATCTGCGGGTAGTACTATAAAAATTAAGCTTACCTATAATAATAATGGTGTGCCTTCTGCCGGTGCGTGGCTCGATTATATAACCCTGCAGGCAAAACGTACACTTAAGGGCGGTATAAAGCAATATAGATTTAAGCTTAATGCAGCACAGTCAGCTCTTGGGCCGATAAAATATGATTTCACATCGGCGGCTTCTATTAGTGAGGTTTGGGATGTTACTGATATTTATAATGCCACGACAATGGCTAATACTACGGGTGCTTCGTTTTCTTTTACGGGCAGTGGGGGCGAGGTGCGGCAATATGTTGCAGTAGTACCGTCAGATTACTATATGCCGCTTCGCGATGCTAAACCCCGGGTGGCTAACCAAAACCTTAAAGGGACAATATTTAAAAATGCTCAGGGGCAATTTCAGGATATTGACTACCTTATTATAACACCACAGTTTTTAAATGCCAGTGCTGAGAGCCTGGCAGCCATCCATCGTAACCGCGAAGGGCTGAATGTAAAAGTGGTAAACCTCGAAAGTATCTATGAAGAGTTTTCGTCTGGTAAGCAGGATATAGGAGCGATACGCAATTTTGTAAAGTATGTTTATAACAATGCGTCTTCTGTAGATAAGCGGGTTAAATACCTTAACCTTTTTGGAGATGCGTCTTTTGATTATAAAAACCGTATTCCCCGAAATACAAATATAGTGCCTACAGTGCACGGTATAAATCTGTCTAACACGGGAGAGGGTAATTATAGCCTTACAAATACCTTTGTTACAGACGATTTTTATGGTGCAATGGATGATAATGAGGGGTTGATGACGAGTGCTTCAGACTATGGACTTGATATAGCTGTGGGGCGTATGCTGGTAACGACCGTTGCAGATGCCGGGCAAATGATAAATAAGGTGGTAGAATATCTTAGTGAAGAGTCGTATGGCCGCTGGCGTAATGAATATGTTATGCTTGCTGATGATGTTGATGTGAGGGGGACTGATGTTTTTATAGACTCTCTGGAAGGCATTGCAGGATCAATTGCGCAGTATAAAAATTTTATCAATATGCGCAAAGTGTACATGGATGCCTATGTGCAGCAGGCGTCATCGGGTGGGCAGCGCTACCCGGATGCTAAAGAAGAACTTTTGCGTTATATAAACTATGGAGCGCTTGTTGTAAACTATTTGGGACATGGTAGCGAACTTGGTATGGCTTCAGAACGTATTTTTGGAGCAACAGATGCTCAGGGTCTTACTAACCAATATAAATATCCTTTGTTTATAACCACTACCTGCGAGCTTACTAAATTTGATAATCCATATTTGGAGTCAACTGGAGAGCTTATATATAAAAACCCTGTAGGTGGTGCAATTGCTATGATAACCACAACCCGTGCTATATTTATAAATGAAGCGAAAGAACTTAATAAATTGCTTTCCGGGTATCTTTATTCATATACGCCAACTAATACATATGATTACCCCAGTATGGCAGAGGCTTTTAGAAGGACAAAAGCTTCTGTAAATGGCCCCAGCCAGTTTAAAACCTGTTCATCTTTCATTGGCGATCCTGCGCTGCATCTTGCTGTGCCAAAGATTAATATCGTACTTACAAAAATTAATGATGTACCTGTGGCAGAGTCTACAGAAACACTAAAATCGTTGTCTTATGTAAAGCTGTCAGGACAGGTTACTAACGAGGCCGGTGTTGTTCTTAGTGGTTACAATGGCGAGGTTCAGGCTACCGTTTTTGATAAGCCTACGGCGCGTACCACGCTAAATAATGATAATCAAGATATAAAGAGACCGTTTACTACACTCGGCGAAGCCATTTTTAGGGGAAATGCTACAGTAACTAATGGCCAATTTGATTTTGGCTTTGTAGTGCCGCGAGACATTCGCGTGCCGGTGGGTAACGGGCGCGTAAGTTTTTATTCTAAAAAGAATGGCGTTCTCGAAGATCAGACGGGGGTAGATGTTGCTATCCGGGTAGGTGGTGTTAATCCTAATGCAGAGGCAGATACGACCCCGCCCACAGTTACGCTGTACATGAACGATGAATCGTTTGTTTCGGGCGGTATTACAAATGATGCCCCTATATTGTTGGCATATCTTGCAGATGCGCACGGTATCAACACATCAAGTGGTATAGGCCATGATATCATAGGGATACTTGATGGTAATGAAACAAGTCCATTCCTTATGAACGATTATTATGAAGCCGATGCTAACGATCATACACGTGGCAAGGTGCATTATCCATTTGTAAACCTTTCTAAAGGTATTCATACCCTTACTTTTAAAGCATGGGATGTGTATAACAACCTTGTTACCACAGAAATTCAATTTGTAGTAACCGGTAGCGATGAATTGCAGTTAGAGAAGGTGCTTAATTATCCTAACCCGTTTGTTAGTTATACAGAGTTTTGGTTCAATCATAACCGTCCTTTTGAGCCGCTGGATGTTCAGGTGCAGATATTTACTGTAACAGGTAAGATAGTGCGTACCCTTAATCAGCAGGTAACTACAGATGGCTTTTTGAGTCGCGATGTTAAATGGGATGGCCGCGACGATTTTGGCGATAAAATAGGTAAGGGTGTGTATATTTACAAGCTTACCGTACGTTCTTCATCCACAAATAAAAAGGCAGAAAAGTTTGAAAAACTTGTATTGCTGTAAAAAATAGTATATTTGTCTCCCTTAAATTCATACAACCACATAATGAAAAAGATTCTTTTAGCAGCCCTTTGCGTCTTAGGTGTCCAGGTGGCTAAAGCCCAAAATAACGATCGTGTTATAACTACCGGTGTTCCCTTTTTACTAATTGCCGCAGATGCCCGTGCCGCGGGTATGGCAGACCAGGGTGTTGCAACATCATCAGATGCTTACTCACAACAATGGAATCCCGCTAAGTATGCTTTTGCATTAAAAGAGCAGGGTGTTTCATTTAGTTATACACCATACCTTACAAGTATTGCAAATGATATTTCGCTTGGGCAGGTAACATATTACAATAAAATTAATGAACAGAGCGCCTTTGGCGCCAGCCTTCGTTATTTTGGTCTTGGAGATATTGAGCTTAGGCAAACACCAGATCCGGATGAGCCTGTAGTAACACGCAGCCCAAATGAACTTGCTGTAGACCTTTCGTACTCGCTAAAACTTAGCGAACATTTTTCGATGGCAGTTGCAGGTCGTTTTATTAACTCTAACCTTCGTATTCCGGAAGCCGTAGGTGGTAGCAGCGATGCAAGCGCAGCCAGGACATATGCATTTGACGTAGCAGGTTTTTATCAAAGCGAAGAAACGGCTTATACAGATTTTGATGGTCGCTGGAGGGCTGGTTTCAACTTTCAGAACCTTGGGCCTAAAATTAGCTATGACGGTAATGATATAGATGATAACTTTATTCCTGCCAATTTAAGGCTGGGTGGTGGCTTCGATTTTATTTTTGACGAATACAATACTGTGGGTGTTAGTGTAGAGTTTGCTAAGTTGCTTGTTCCTACACCTCCTGCAACTGTTGCTCCTATAGATGCAGATGGCGATGGCGAAATAAGCGGTGCAGAACAGGAAGTTGCAAACCAGGCATATGATGATAAGCTAAGTAGTTATAACCGTACAAACTGGGTGTCTGGGGCTTTAAAATCATTTGGAGATGCTCCGGGTGGTTTTGGCGAAGAGCTAAAAGAAATAACGTACTCTGTAGGTGCTGAGTATACTTACAATCAGGCGTTCAACCTGCGTATGGGGTACTTTAATGAGAACCAGCAAAAAGGTGCGCGTAAGTTTTTCTCTCTTGGTGCCGGTTTTAAATACACCACACTTAAGATAGACCTTTCTTACCTGTTCTCTGCTTCAACAGTAAGAAACCCGCTTGAAAATACATTACGTTTTTCGCTTACCTTTAACTTTGGCGACGATTACGACGAATATTAGTAGATGGAACAATTAAGTATTACCACAACGTTTAACGTTTATCCGTCTGCAGCGGCATTGCCTGCCGATGTGCAGCAGCTAATGGAAAAAGCTGTAGCGGCCAGGAATAACGCATATGCACCTTATTCTAAATTTAGGGTAGGAGCAGCTTTGCTGCTTGATAACGGCGAAGTGGTTGTAGGGTCTAACCAGGAAAATGCAGCATATCCCAGCGGGCTTTGTGCCGAGAGGGTGGCTATATTTCATTCAGGTGCAGTTTATCCGCATGCTAAGATTTTGAAAATGGCCATAACCGCCGCTTCTGAGGGTAGGCTGGTTGATAGTCCTATACCGCCTTGTGGTGCCTGTAGGCAGTCAATAGGTGAATATGAGCTAAAGCAGGATACGCCTATTGAGATCTGGTTTATGGGAGAAGAAGGCAAAGTATACTGTTCTGAATCGTTAAAAAACTTACTGCCCCTTGTTTTTGGGAGCAAAGATTTATAGTACAAAGGGGATTGTTTTTTCAATCCCCTTTATTTTTTTACCCTGTATTTTAAAAAATAGTAAAATACTTGGTGTAAATTTTTTAGTTATAAAAGGGATGTGCTATTTTTGCCTGTCGCAAATTTGTGTGAGGAAAACAGTTTGCGTATCTCTTTAAATTTTTTTTAAGTACCACGAGCAACATTAATTGAGCAATGAAAGAAATAACAAAAGAAGTATACCTGAAATGGTATGAAGACATGCAATTTTGGAGAAAGTTTGAAGACAAGCTTGCGGCTTTATACATTCAGCAAAAAGTTAGGGGTTTCCTCCACTTATACAATGGCCAGGAAGCAGTATTAGCCGGGGCACTTCATGCCATGGAACTTGGTAAAGACAAAATGATAACTGCTTACCGTAACCACGTTCAGCCTATAGGTATGGGTGTAGACCCACGCCGCGTTATGGCAGAACTTCTTGGTAAAGGCACAGGTACTTCTAAAGGGCTTGGCGGTTCTATGCACATCTTCTCTAAAGAAAAAGGTTTTTATGGCGGTCACGGTATTGTGGGTGGCCAGATACCTCTTGGCGCAGGTCTTGCCTTTGCCGATAAATATTTTGAAACCGGTGGTGTAACCATGACCTATTTTGGTGACGGTGCTGCACGCCAGGGATCGCTTCACGAAGCATTTAACATGGCTATGCTATGGAAGCTTCCTGTAGTATTCATCGTAGAAAATAACGGTTATGCAATGGGTACATCTGTAGAGCGTACCGCTAACCATACAGATATCTGGAAACTTGGTCTTGGTTATGAAATGCCATGTGGCCCTGTAGACGGTATGAACCCTGTAAAAGTAGCTGAGGCTATGACAGAGGCTATAGAGCGCGCACGTCGTGGCGATGGCCCTACCTTCCTTGAAATGAAAACGTACCGTTACCGTGGTCACTCTATGAGTGATGCACAGCACTACCGTACTAAAGAAGAAGTAGAAGAGTACAAAAAAATAGACCCTATTACCCAGGTGCTTGATGTTATCAAAGAAAATAACTACGCAACGGATGAGGAAATAGAAGCTATTGATAACAGGGTTAAAGATCTTGTTGCTGAATGCGAGAAATTTGCTGAGGAGTCTGACTATCCGGAGCTAAGCGTAATGTATGACGTAGTGTACGATCAGGAAAACTATCCATTCTTACCACATAAACTAAAATAACACATGGCAAAGATTATAACCATGCCGCGCCTTAGCGATACCATGACAGAAGGTACCGTTGCAACGTGGCTAAAGAAAGTGGGCGACACAATAAAAGAAGGTGATATACTTGCAGAAATTGAAACTGATAAGGCCACTATGGAATTTGAGGCTTTTGATGCAGGTACTTTATTATATATAGGAATCCAGGAAGGCGATACTGCCCCTGTAGACAGTGTTCTTGCCGTTATAGGTAAAGAAGGCGAAGATTATAAGGCACTTCTTGACGGTAAAGGTGGCGATGCCCCTGCTGAAGAGAAGAAGGAAGCTCCTAAAGCTGAGGAAGCTAAAGCTGAGGTTAAGGAAGAGAAAAAAGAGGAGCCAAAAGCGGCTGCTCCGGCTGAACTTCCTAAAGGTGTTATAGTAGTTACTATGCCACGCCTTAGCGATACCATGACTGATGGTACTGTAGCTACATGGCTTAAAAAAGTAGGAGACGAAGTTAAAGAAGGAGATATCCTGGCTGAGATCGAAACGGACAAAGCTACTATGGAGTTTGAATCTTTTAACGCCGGTACATTACTTTATATTGGTGTTAATGAAGGCGAAACTGCTCCTGTAGACAGTACACTTGCTATCATAGGACCTGCGGGAACTGATGTTAGCGCGTTTAAAGATGGTGGTGCTCCTGCCGTAGCTGCTCCTAAAGAAGAAGCTAAGGCTGAAGATAAAAAAGAAGCTGCTCCTGCAAAAGAAGAGGCTAAAGAAGATACTACTGAAGAAGTTGCTACTGCAAACGGAGGCAGGGTATTTGTATCGCCACTTGCTCGTAAAATAGCTAAAGATAAAGGTGTAGACCTTGCTAAAGTAAAAGGATCTGGCGAAAACGGACGTATTGTTAAGAAAGATATTGAGAACTATACTCCGGCTGCTGCTGCACCGGCTCCGGCTAAAGAAGCTGCTCCTGCTGCTAAAGAAGCTGCTCCTGCTAAGGCTGCTGCTCCTGTATACGTTCCGTCTGGTGAAGTTGCTACAGAAGAGGTTAAGAACAACCAGATGCGTAAGGTTATTGCCCGTCGCCTGGCTGAATCTAAATTTACCGCTCCTGAATATAGCCTTACCATAGAACTTGACATGGACAGTGCTATTGCAAGCCGTAATGTTATTAACGCTGTGCCGGATACTAAAGTGTCGTTTAACGACATGGTAGTTAAAGCATGTGCTATGGCGCTACGCAAGCACCCACAGGTTAATACCCAGTGGAAAGAAGACGTTACTATTTACAACAAACACATTAGCATAGGTGTTGCTGTTGCTGTAGAAGACGGCCTTCTTGTACCGGTACTTAAATTTACCGATAACATGAGTCTTACTCAAATTGGTGCTTCGGTACGTGATCTTGCTGGTAAAGCGAAAAACAAAAAACTGGCTCCTGCCGAAATGGAAGGTAGTACGTTTACCGTATCTAACCTTGGTATGTTTGGTATCAGCGAGTTTACTTCAATTATCAACCAGCCTAACTCGGCTATCCTTTCTGTAGGTGCTATCATCCAGAAACCGGTTGTTAAGAACGGACAGATTGTAGTAGGCAATACAATGACGGTAACACTAACGTGCGATCACCGTACTATTGATGGCGCTACAGGGGCACAATTCCTGCAAACGCTTAAACAATACATTGAGAACCCTGTAACCATGCTTGCATAAGTTATAGTGTTTATAGTATATCATGAACCCGTGCTGAAAAGTACGGGTTTTTTTTGGCCTCACCCCAGCCCTCTCCGAAGGAGAGGGAGCGGCTTCACTCAGCCGTACTGTCATCGCGAGCGGAGGGACGGAGCGTGGCGATCTTTTTAGAATTATCATTTTTAATAATAGTGTTTATCGACTGACGCCAAATTGTTCTTACAGCTATTGTATCTTTACATTATGTTAGACCTTTTTAACCCTGAACCCGATACCTCCCAAAACCTACTCCCCAAAGATGGCACCGTGAATTACTACGGCCACATCATGCCATTGGCGAAAGCCAATCATTATCGTGATGTGCTGCTCAATACTATAGAATGGCGCAACGACGAGGCTGTTATTTTTGGTAAGCTCATTATCACAAAACGTAAAGTAGCCTGGTATGGCGACCGCCCGTTTGAATATACCTATAGTAATACTACCAAGCACGCCCTGTCTTGGACACCAGAGCTCTTAGAACTTAAAAAACTGGCTGAAGAAGTTACCGGAGAAACCTATAATTCCTGTCTTTTAAACCTGTACCATGATGGTAATGAAGGTATGGCCTGGCACAGTGATGCCGAAAGAGACCTGAAGAAAAACGGCGCCATTGCCTCACTTAGTTTTGGTGCAGAGCGTAAGTTTGCTTTTAAGCATAAGGAAGACAAAAGCGTGGTCGATGTGTTTTTAGAACACGGCAGTTTGTTAGTAATGAAAGGTACAACTCAAACCTACTGGCTGCACCGCCTGCCACCTACAAAAAAGGTTACAACTCCGCGGGTAAACCTTACATTTAGGACTATAACAGAGTAGGTGCTGTATCATTTTTATTTCTTATTTTAGCCCTACAAACACAAACCATGAAAAAAATATTTCTTCTTGCCTTATCATTAGGCTGTATTTCGATATCCTGCGCGCAGAAAAAGAAAAAATCTGCTGATTATAAAGTAGACCAAAAGTCGGTAGAGGCTACGCTTAAGTTTTTATCGTCAGACGAATTAAAAGGGCGTATGTCCGGCAGCGAAGGACTTGAAAAAGCAGCCGTTTACCTTGAAGATATTTTTGTGAAAAATGGTGTAAAGCCTTACTTCGCTACCTTTAAAGATACACTTACCAACTATGATAAAGCCACTACCTACAATGTTGTGGGCTATATAGAAGGTACAGATCCTGTACTTAAAAAAGAATTTGTGGTACTGGGTGCACACTATGACCATATAGGGGTAGAGGCAAACCCTACCGGTACAGACAGTATTTATAACGGCGCTAACGATGATGCATCGGGTACTACGGCGGTGGCAGAAATGGTTAATTATTTTGGCAAGATGAAGAATAACAAACGTAGCGTGTTGTTTTGCTTTTTCTCTGGTGAAGAGGAAGGGCTGTTAGGTTCAAGATCGCTGGCTGCCAAATTAAAAAAGCAGGATTTTAACCTATATACCATGCTGGAGTTTGAAATGGTGGGTGTACCCATGAAGCGCGATATCCTGGCATATGTTACCGGTTGGGGTACCAGTAATATGGGGGACAAAATGAACGAGTATGCCGGTAAAAAACTGGTAGGCTATCTTGATGTAGAAATGAAATATCAATTGTTTCGCCGTAGCGATAACTATAGTTTTTATAACGAGTTTCATAAACCATCGCAAACGGTATGTACCTTTGACTTTGAAAATTTTGACTATTACCATCATGTGGATGATGAGTATGAAAATATGAACCTTGCCTCTATGACTAGCTTTATTCAGCAGATGGTACCGGTAATAGCTAAAATGGTTAATGCGCCGGCTGGCGATATTGTAGTAAAAAAATAATGAGTAAAAATATAATTATTACGGGTACAAGCCGTGGCATAGGCCTGGAGCTTGCCCTGCAGTTTGCCGCTGAAGGTCATAAAGTTCTCGCACTTTCGCGCAAAATACCGCAAGCTTTATTGGGTAATGAAAACATTACCTGCCTTTCGGTAGACCTTGCCGACGAAAAGTCTTTAGAAACTGTATTGCCGTTTATAGAAAGCAATTTTAAAACGGTTGATGTCCTTATACATAATGCAGGGGCTTTAGTTTTAAAGCCTTTCGGCGAAATTACTGCGGCTGAGTTCGAGTATATTTATAAAGTAAATGTATTTGGCGTAGCTGCCCTTAACAGGCTTGTCTTGCCATACATGCCTACGGGTAGCCATGTAGTTACCATAAGTAGTATGGGTGGGGTACAGGGCACCATGAAGTTTGCGGGGCTAAGTGCTTACAGCAGTAGCAAAGGTGCGGTAATAACACTTAGTGAGCTATTAGCTGAAGAATATAAAGAAAAAGGAATAGCCTTTAATGTACTGGCACTAGGTGCGGTAAATACTGAGATGCTTCAGGAGGCATTCCCGGGATACGAAGCACCGCTTTCGCCAAAGCAAATGGCCGACTATATTTTTGATTTTGCCCTTACCGGAAATAAGTATTTTAATAGTAAGGTGTTGCAGGTATCATCTACCACCCCTTAATAAATGACAGAGGTATTAGCTAAATATGTGCCCGAGCATGCGGTAGAGCCTGCTTTTGAGCTGATAAAGCTGTATGGGGTGCATCTTAAAATTGTAAACGAGCGCGTTACCCGCCATGGCGACTATCATCGCGATGGTGCTGGTTACCATCGTATTACGGTTAATGCCAGCCTCAATAAATATCGGTTTTTTATTACGCTCATACACGAAATTGCACATTTGGCTGCTTTTGAAAAGTACGGGCGTAATATAAAGCCCCATGGCGACGAATGGAAGTCTACATTTCAACGGCTGATGGTGCCATTTATAAGACCGGAAATTTTTCCTTCACATTTGTTGCCACTTATTGCACGCCACTTTCGTAATCCAAAAGCCAGTAGCGATACAGATGCCACATTATCGCTTGCGTTAAAGCAATATGACGAAAAAGATGAAGATAAGCACTATATCTTTCAGGTGCCTTATGGTGCGCTTTTCAGGATCTACAATGGCAAAATTTTTAAAAAAGGCGCACAGCGTATAAAAAGGTTTGAATGCCAGGAAGTAAAAACCGGGCGCGTTTATCTTTTTAATCCAAATGCCGAGGTAGAATTGCTCCCTTAAGCATTGTTTGTTATAAAGTGTATCTAAAATTGAGATTCTTGCATAGGGTAAAGTTATTTTAACCTGTTATGTTAAAAATATAGATTACTTGTTTTTAATAATAAGTTAATGTTATATTAGGCATTACCAATCTAAGACCTCTTTAATGAAACCAATATTACACATAAGGCAGATATTGTCTGCTGTTTTTTTTCTGTTTTCAGTAAGTTTATTTGCTCAGCTACCTGCTTTTACATTAACTGTTACGCCCACACCACAAACCTGCCTGGGTAATGGGGCATTAACATTTACTACATCGGGTACGGTTTCAGGAGCAAGCATTTCTTACAAAGTATATTTATTGCCAGATACAACTAACCCAATTACCACTACTGCGGCCACATCGTTAAACAGCCTTGTTAGCGGCAGATACACTGTAGAGGCTATACAAATGCTTAACAACCAGTCCAGCTCTGCCTCGGTTACTACCGAAATAATAAATGCTGTGGCAGACCTTAGTTTTACGCCTGTTCCCGGTAATGTTACCTGTAATAACAATGGTACAATTATGGTAAATGTTACGGCGGGTAATGCTGTTTCTTATCAAATTATATCGGGCCCGGTAACAAAGCCTTTACAAAGTTCAAATATTTTTACGGGTCTCCCTGTAGGTTTGTATGGGGTTAGGGTATACGATAACTGTGGTGAAGCTGTTGTGGTTTCGGTAACACTTATACAGGTTAATACCAGTATAAATATTGGGACTGTTACCCTTCCGGGAGGTGCATTGCCATCGTGCAATACTATAAATGTTAGTAACATTGTTTTGGCACCGCCACCATTACAGGTAATTTACCCATTAACGTTGCGATATACTGTAAGTCCTCCGGGGGAGGTACCCCTGTTGTTATTACCAGGACGCTTACATCTGCACCGGATGATAGCCAGGCTGTTTTTGCACTTCCATTTTACAATGGTCAGCAGTACAGTTATACCCTTGTAATTACAGATGGTTGTGGTAATAGTTTTACAAGTGCCAATAATCAGGTAAATACAAAATTTGATGTAAATGCAGAGCTTCAGTTTCCTGATTGTGACGGGCGTTATTTTATACTGGCTCCTAATAATTATACAGCACCATATACCGTAACATTTACTTCGGCTCCGGCAGGCTTTAATGCTGCTGATTATAGCAGCTCATTTCCTACTTATACTACATCCGGCGCTCAGTTTGGCAGCCAGTCACAACAAGTGCCAGAGGGGTCTTACACAGTATCTGTAACAGATGCGTGCGGACGTACTGCGGTACGTACATTTAATGTAATACCGCCCGAAATTTTGCAGCGGGTTGTAACCGAGGCTGAATGCGGTAGCACTACAGGCAATTTGTCTGTTGGCCTGCCGGGGCGTACTATAGCAACAGTTAGCATAACGGCGGCTCCGGCAGCGTATACAGGGCCTGTGCCAGATGATCTTTCGGAGTTTATTAACCCTCTTGGTGTTTTTGTACTTGGCAATACGCCGCTGGGTGATTATACATTTTTTATTACAGATACCTGTGGAGATACCTATACAGCCAATGTTACATTACAACCTACGGGTGCTACAGGCGGCGTTGTGGTAATTCCACGCCCTGGTTGTGAAGAGGGTAAAGGATCTGTAAGGATATATGCCGAAGGCAATGTAGATTTTACATCAGTTACGATTATAGCAGCACCAACTGCATTTACTGAAAATTTACCTTATAACATTAGTTCAAGCATAAACCAAACGGGAAATACTGCCGGAGACGTTTATGTAAATTCATTACCTGAAGGGGAATATAAAATGCGTTTTACAGACAGCTGCGGGTTTACCCAGGAGCAGACTATAACAGTAACAGGGTTTCATGTGAATTCCAGTGAAGTTACAATTATTGAACACTGTGGATCATTTGATATTGACCTTGAATATTATAGTACGGGTGGGTATGCGCAATCATTCTGGCTGCAAAAGTATGATGAAGCAACCGGTACCTGGGGGCATCCGGTAACGGGAGTACCTTACTCTTCCGGACTTCCAGACGTGAGCAATGCTGTGCCGTTAATTGTAAATACGGTTAACATTAATAACCCTTATGTTGGGAGGTTCAGGATACTTAAGTTTTTTTATACTTATGGTAATGGAACAAGCGTTAATAGCCGTTGTATGGAACCGATAGAGGAGTTTACCTTTGATGGCGGGCCAAAGATAGTTGATGCCTACTCCTTTCCATGTGATAATGGCCTGGTAGAAGTAGCACTGGAGGTTACAGGTGTACCACCTTTTATTTACAGCATTACCAGTAAGAACGGCGATACGTCATTTAACATAGATAATCAGGGTAGCAGCCTATTTTCCGGGCTTGAACCAGCAAATTATAATTTTCAGGTTACAGATAGTTGTGGTAATGTGCGCAACAGGGATTTTCTTATTAGAGAAGAAGATCCCATACTCATTACACCTGATGGCTTTTGCGAAGGCGAATACAGTACGCTTACTGCGCCTGGGCTGGTATCTGTTACTTACAAATGGTATAAGCAGGGTAATCCCGGCACTGTACTTAGTACTGCTCCTATGCTGGAGTTTACCGCATATAATTCTGCAACGCAGTCGGGTACTTACGTTCTTGAAATTAAAGCTGTAAACCCTCAGTCGTGCCTTAACCAGACCCTAACTTATAATGTAGCGCCTAATGTTATACCAAATGCAGGTGCAGATGGTACAGACAGTCTTTGTAATCCTTTTACAGCGCTGGATCTTACAACATATTTAGGGACATCATTTGATACGTCAGGAGCCTGGACGGATAATGATGCTACAGGCGCATTAACGGGTGGCTCATTTAATACAGCTCTTGTATCTGCCGGAACTTATCACTTTACCTATACTGTAAACGGCCTCTGTAATCTTATGGATACAGCTACAATAACCATTACTTTAAAAGATACCCCTACAGCACCAAGCCTCCCTCCAATTGCGGGTGTATGCGAAGGAGCTACGGTTATACTTGGGTCGCTTACTTTACCGGGTGTTTCATTTTCATGGACAGGCCCTAATGGATTTACCTCAATAGATCAAAACCCTGTACTGGCAAATATAACGCTGGCGCAGGCAGGAGATTATTACCTAACTGTTTCGGCATTTGGCTGTACTTCGCCGCCATCTAAAGTTACGGTTACTGTAAGCCCATTACCTTATGCAGGTGTTGACGGAACTGATACAATTTGTAATACAGGAGGCAACATTATGCTTAGTTCTTACCTTGGCGCAACATATACCACAGGTGGCACATGGACTGATGTAGACGGCGCGGGAAGCCTTACCGGAGAGGTGTTTAACACAGCGGGTGTTTCCGGAGGTATATATCATTTTAAGTATTCTGTTACAAACTTTTGCAATGTCACAGATGAAGCTATTGTTACCCTGACGCTTAATACCATATTAGCAGCACCGGTACTTGCACCTATACTTCCTGTTTGCGAAGGAGCAAATGTAACGCTTGCAGCTGCGGGAACAATTGTGCCAAATGCGATATATAATTGGACAGGCCCTAATGGTTTTACATCAAACCAGCCTAATCCGGTTATTGTTACTGCAAGCCCTGCGGCATCAGGTATTTATTCACTAATTGTAGAAGTTAACGGTTGTCCTTCTCCGTCTGCTACAGTAAGTGTTGTGGTAAATGCTAATCCGCAGTTTGTTATTGACGGCGATGCTGTACTGTGCGATGGGCAGACTGGCTTGTTAAACGTAAATGCATCAAACTTTATCGGTGCTACTTACAAGTGGTATCTTGATGATGTATTGCAACCATCGGCTACTACCGGTAGTGTACAGATATCTGAAACAGGTGTTTATAAGGTAGAAGTAACAACAAATACCTGTACAACAACACAAGAATTTTTAGTCTCGCCAAATACCAATGCTTTTAACGTAGAATTAGAAGCCGGTTGCGAAAATGAGCGTTATATAATACGTGTTAGTAACCTTGACGAAATTCAGGACATAGCTTCAATAACATGGGAAGGCCCGGATGGATTTAATGCTGTAGGAGAGTCGGCAGATATTACTAATGGCGCAACGGGTATTTATACAGCCCTGATAACAAATACTGATGGCTGTAGTGCTACAGGAAATGTTACTGTAAACAATTCACATTGTTTTATACCTAAGGGGATATCTCCGGGTGATGGACAGTACAATGATAATTTTGACCTAAGCAACCTTGATGTAAGGCATATAAAGATATTTAACCGCTACGGCATGCAGGTGTATGAAAAGGCCAATTACCTTAACGAATGGTATGGGCAGTCTGATAAAGGCGATTTGCCTACGGGCACTTACTTTTATGTAATTACGCTAAGCGAAGGCAAGCAGGTTACCGGATGGGTATATCTTTTAAAAAGGGTGTAAATACAGATAACCGGTTTAAAGCAAAAAAGCTTAGGTACTACCTAAGCTTTTTTGTTATTGTTGTTCTGGTCATGATGATGATGTTCTTCTTCATCTGCCAGGAGGCTCTCGCGTACTTTTTTGAAAAGGTCTGATGAGTATACAAATTCTACAATCGACTTGTTTCGGGTTTCAAGTATCTGTTCGTTATCGCCTTCCCATTCTTTAACCCCATTTTTTAGGAATACGATCTTTTCGCCTATCTGCAATACCGAGTTCATATCGTGGGTATTAATAACCGTTGTTATGTTGTACTCTTTGGTAATTTCCTGTACAAGTTCATCAATTACGATACTTGTTTCAGGGTCAAGTCCAGAGTTAGGCTCATCACAAAACAGGTATTTAGGATTGTTTACTATAGCTCTTGCAATAGCAACCCTTTTTTGCATACCACCCGATATTTCATTCGGGAATTTTTTATTAGCATCTTTCAGGTTTACACGATCCAGTACTTCGTTTACACGATCTTTTATATCCTTGGAGCGCTTATTGGTAAACATCTTAAGCGGAAAAGCCACGTTTTCCTCAACACTCATGCTGTCAAATAGTGCGCTTCCCTGAAATACCATGCCTATTTCGGTACGAAGGGCACGTTTTTCGTCTGGGTTAAGTTCGCTGTATATACGGCCGTCAAAAGATATGGTTCCTGCATCGGGTGTGTGGATGCCCAGCAGTGTTTTTAGCATAACTGTTTTACCGGAGCCGCTTCGGCCAATGATAAGATTGGTCTTACCCGACTCGAATGTAGTAGAAATACCCTTAAGTACCTTAGCTTCGCCAAATGCTTTTTCTATGTCTTTTACCTCTATCATTAGCTTAGTAGTAGTTGGGTTAATATGTAGTCAATAAGGATAATTACCACGCAGCACCATACAAATGATGTTGTACTGGCTTTACCTACCTCAAGCGCGCCACCTTTCATATAAAAACCATGAAATGATGGAATTGTAGCAAGCACAAACCCAAATATGGCTGTTTTAATAAAGGCATATACTATATGAAAAGGAATGAATTCTCTTTGAATACCGGTTAAAAATTCGTCGCTACCTATAAAGCCTCCATAAACCCCTGCAAGCCATCCGCCTATGATGCCTAAAAATATAGATACGGCTATTACAAATGGATATAGTAAAAAGGCCATGATTTTAGGGAAAACAAGGTAATTGAGCGAGTTAACACCCATAACCTCTAGTGCGTCTATCTGCTCTGTTACGCGCATGGTACCTATGCTCGATGTAATGTATGAACCTGCACGCCCTGCCATGATGATGGAAAGGAATGTAGGAGAGAACTCTAATATTACAGACTGCCTGGTGGCAAATGCAATCAGCGATTTAGGAATAAGCGGATTTGTAAGGTTTAGTGCCGTTTGTATGGCAACAACACCGCCTATAAAGAACGATATAAAGGCAACGATACCCATAGATCCGGTAATGAGGTCGTCGATTTCTTTAAAAATTAGAGGCCTCATAACCACCCACTTGGTTGGCTTGTTAAATACCTCTTTTAGCATAAGGAAGTACTTGCCTATCTGATGTAATGCTTTTATCATTTAGTGTCAGGAAATATCGGCTAATGTACCGATTTACATCCGTTTTTTATTGTTAGTTAATAGTTTTTTAATATTTGCGTTATTAAAAAAGCTTCTGTTTCATCTTTTTCCAGCGGTACTTTCTAATAAATTTTGCCTGCTCGGCAGATACTAAAAGTGCTTTGCCTTCGCGCTTAGCCTTAAGGAAACCATTTATGTAATCTACAAATAATAAAGGCTTCTTTTTTCGCATGGCAAGCTTGGCACCTGCAATGGCTGTTATTACAAAACCATAGCCCAAGGTGTAAAATGCTTCGCCCTGTTTGTAGCGTGCTGCTTTATTATAATTGGCTCCCGTAGGTTTTAGGTGCTTTACTTTAAGGCGCTCTATGGTAACTACTTTCCAGTCATAGAATTTTGCGATAAGCTCATCGGCGGTGTCCCAGCCCATGGCAGTACGCAGGCCGCCCATTTGTTTGAACAAATCTTTACGGTAGGCTTTAAATGCCCCGCGAATGTGGTCTTTATCAGTCAGGTTCTCGATTACCCAGTTGCCATTTTTTTCGATATAAGCAAAGCCACCTGCCATGCCCACTTTTTCATCGGCCTTAAATGCATCAAGAACCGTTTCAAAATAATCGGGAGGGAGTATAAGGTCGGCATCCAGCTTTACAATGATGTCATACTCTTCGTCTACGGTAGCATAACCGGCATTAAAAGCCTGTATAACCTTACTGCCGGGCAGGTGTATGGCCTGCGAATCTTTGTTTACCAATGATATCCACGGGTATTTTGCGGCAAACTCCTGCACTATGGCAGCAGTCCTGTCGGTAGAATTATCGTTTACCACCACTGCTTTTGCAGGGAGTATGGTTTGTGCCGCAAGCGACTCAAGGGTTACGCCCATAAAGGCTTCCTCGTTGTGCGCGGGTATTATTGTATAGTATTTCATCCTGAAATATAAAAGAACTGCAAATATCCTTAATTTTGCGCTAACCGAAAAACGAAACCTTGGATAAGAACGTATTTGTAATCATTGTTACCTATAATGGCGCCCGCTGGATCGATAAAAACATTCAGTCGTTGCTGGCATCGTCTTATCCGGTGCGCATTATCGCGATAGACAACCAGTCTACTGATAACTCAGTAGCGCTGCTAAAGCAGTATCCCGAAGTACAAGTTATAGAAAGTGACAGTAACCTTGGATTTGGCAAAGCCAATAATATAGGGATGAAACTTGCCATAGAGCAAGGGGCTGATTACCTGTTCCTGCTCAACCAGGATGCCTGGGTTTTTAAAGATACTGTAAAAAGCCTTGTCCATAAAATGGAAGCTAATACGCAGCTTGGCTTGCTTAGCCCAATGCACTACGTAGCTAATGAAACAGATCTTGATGTATCTTTTTCAACATATCTAAATCGTAAAAGCGGAGATTTAAATCGAATACCATTAGTGCCGTTTGTAAACGCCGCTGCCTGGATGCTGAGTAGTGATTGTGTGAAGAAGGTGGGATACTTTGAGCCGCTTTTTGGGCATTATGGTGAAGACCGTAATTATTGTGACCGTGTGTTGTACCATAAATTTCTAATAGGTATTGACACTGATGCTAAAATTGTACACGACCGCGTTATTACCCGCAACTTTAATAAAGACACAACCCAGAGCAAGTATAAAATATTAGCTACACTTATAGACCCTAACCGAAGCATTTTTAATGCCTACAAGCAGGGACTTAAAGAAGCACTGGGCCTGCCAAAATACTTTAGCAAGTTTTATAGCAAGGCTGAGGCAAGGAAGATGCTGGGCACATTGCTGAAATATTATGCCAACCATGTATTTAACACCGCACCCATAAAGGTTGCCAGAAAAAACGCCCTGTAATGGAAAAACAAAAAGTAGCCCCAATGAAGCAGGTGGTGTGGTTTGCGCTATTTAATTATCTGGGTACGGGTATAGGTGTTATTTCTACCTTGTTTATTTACCCTAATGATAAAGAGCTACTGGGGATGATGCGCTACATAGACAGCTTGTCGCAACTACTGTTTCCTGTTATGGTGTTAGGGGCAAGCCAGGCACTTATAAAGTTTTATCCGGCGCTGGATGAGCGCCACCAAAAACAGCTTTTTAATTATAGCATTATATCGGTACTTGTTGTAAGCCTTATAACTTTTTTAGGGCTTAGTATTTATGCAAATGTTATTGAAGATGAATATATAAGCCTGGCATATTATGCTTACCCTATAGCAATAGCCCTGGCCTTTGTAGAGCTTTTTAAAAAACAGCTACAGGATTTGCAGCGCATTGCTGTACCTACGCTTTTTGAAAAGGTAATTCCTAAAATAGTGCTCCCCGCGGCCTTTTTGTGGGTTATTTATGGTGTTGCTACCACACAGGATGCTATTTGGCTGTACATTTCAGGCTTTGTTTTTATAATGTTATTTACCGGAGTATACCTGTTTAAATATTATAAGCCGGGATTCAACTACCGTTTTAAAACCTTGTTTGGCGAGATTTCCCGAAAAGATTATTTCCGTTACAGTTTATATGCGCTTGCAGGTAGTTTAGGTTCGCTACTGGCTTTTCGTATCGACGGACTTATTATTCCGAAATATATTTCGATGGAGGCAAACGGTACCTTTAGTATAGGCTCAATGCTGGCTACAACGCTTCAAATTCCAGCTGTGGGGATGTTTGCCCTGTATGCACCTATTATCAGCAATTACCTAAAAGACCACAATTTAAAAGATCTTGATGTAAAATATAAAGAAATAGCCCGCCTGCTTTTCTTTATTGGGGCTGTATTGTATGGCTGTATCTTCTTGGGTATTGAAGATCTTTTCCGCCTGATGCCTGATTATAATAAGTTGAAAGATTCTATAGCCATTGTAGAGATACTGGGTTTTAGTGTGCTGATTAATATGGCTACGGGCTTTAACGGAGAAATTATTACCTATTCTAAATATTATCGCTTTAATCTTATAGCTGTAAGTATCTTAGTGATTTTAACCGTATCGCTTAATCTCTTATTCCTTAATATGGGTTACGGAATAGTAGGTGTTGCGTGGGCATCGTTTATTAGTATGACGCTGTTTAACATCAGCAAGCTGGCCTTTATCTATAAAAAGTTTAAGCTGCTGCCCTTTGATGTTAAGTTCTTTAAAATGGGGGTGATATTCTTGCTGGCGGGAGTTGGCGTGTATCTGCTGCCGAATACTGCAAGCCACCTTTTAAACCTTATGTATAAAACGGGGCTATATGGTTTAATATCCATAATGGTTATATACAAATTAAGGCTAGTCTACCAACTTAACGTTTGGGTAAATAAGGTTTTGGAAAAATTTGATAAACAATAGAGACTTACTTTTGGTAGTAATAAATTTCTTACCCTTTGTAAAAAGGGATACATTTTGCTACTTTAGCGCAAACTAATAAACCTTTTATCATGGCAAATAAATTTGCAGACATGCCCGACGAAAAATTACTGAGATTTGAAAAGACTATAAGCGCTATAGTAATCATGTTTTCTATAGGCATGCTATTATTGCTTGTTGCTGTAGTTTATACAAGCTTTAAAAATGGATTTTCGGCAATGAGTGTAATTCCATTAGGGCTTGCACCCATTGGCTTGCTTAACTTTAATAATCTTAAGGAAATAAAAAAAGAGATAAAGGTTCGGGGATTAAAGTAACATATGCACAAATAAAAAAGACACAAATTTCAATTATCTACACAAAGTTTGTTTTTGTGAAAATAATTGAAATTTGTATCTCAGTTTGCTGTAATACAGTTGTTTTATTTAAATTTTATAGATAAACGCATTAACGTTCATTCCAGCACCTACGCTTGCAAACAATACCACATCGCCTTTATTAAGTGCCTGTTCCGGCAGTAAGCCTTTCATTAGCATATCATAAAGCGTAGGGATTGTTGCTACACTGCTGTTACCCAGTTTGTGAATGCTCATAGGCATAATGCCATCGGGTGGGGTAGTGCCATGCAGTTTATAAAAACGCTGAATGATAGCCTCATCCATCTTTTCGTTTGCCTGGTGTATCAGTATCTTTTTAACATCGCTAAGTGCCACGCCGCTTTTTTCAAGGCACTCTTTCATGGCCTTGGGTACATTACTAAGTGCAAATTCGTAAATCTTTCGCCCATACATTTTAATGTAACGTACATCCGGGTTATGTTCTTTATTGTAAGAATTTCCAAAGAATAAGAAGTAAGCTTCATCATACGTATATGATGCTGTAATATTAGCTAATATGCCTCCTTCTTCCTCTGTAGCTTCAATAATGCTTGCTCCGGCACCATCGCTGTAGATCATGCTGTCGCGGTCGTGCGGATCTGTAACGCGGCTCAGGGTTTCTGCTCCAATAACCAGGCAGCGCTTTGCCATGCCCGATTTAATATATGCCATAGCCTGTATAACGCCTTCTACCCAACCCGGACAGCCAAACAGTATGTCATAAGCTACACAGCGCGGGTTTTTAATACGCAGGCTGTGTTTTACGCGGCTGGCAAGGCTTGGTACTAAATCTGTTTGTATAGTACCGCTTTTTACATTGCCAAAGTTATGCGCAAGTATTATATAATCAAGGGTTTCAGGGTCAATTCCACTGTCTTTAATGGCTTTCTCTGCGGCAAAGTAAGCAATGTCGCTTGTAAGCAGGTTGTCATCTGCATAGCGGCGTTCTTCTATCCCGGTTATTTGCTGAAATTTTTCGGTAACTACTTCATTAGAGTAAGATAACGGTTTCCCTTCCTCATCAAGAAACTGATGGCTTGCAAAATCTATATTTGGGATAATTTTATTAGGAATGTAAGAGCCTGACCCCGTTATTCTGATGTTCATTTTATTTGTGCCTGTTTATTTTGTAATAGCTAATGTAGCGATAAAAATGATGCAACAGCGTTAAAATTGCTATGCTTGCATATAAATTTTGTTGCCTGTAAAAATAGTATTTTTTTTTAAAACCTGGCTTATAGTGTAGTATGTAGTTTTATTTTCATAATTGTGGCAATAGATAACGCACGTGTTTTTGCTTTTTCGGCAGTTTCCCCTTCAAAAAGTGTATCGATTGTTTCATTAAAATGACGCAGCCATACTTCAAAATGCGTGTCTGTAAGTGCTTCCATGGCGTTGAGGTGCACATGTATTTCCATTACATTCTTACGATAGCCGTTGCGCTCCAGTAAGGTTTGTTCCCAAAAATCGGTAAGTGATGGCATATGGCTTTCAAGATGAATTTTTGCCACATCGGTAAATATGTAATTTATTGCAGGATCTGCCAGCAACTTTGTGTAGAAAGCCCATAGCAGTATGCTAAGGTCATTCCTGGTTTGAATGTCTTTCATTTCAAATTAAATTGTAGTACGAAATTCGTGAAATCCGTTTGTACGTTTACTGACTTTTATCAGTAAATGTACAAATAACCCGTGTTAAAATTATTTAATACCTTGTATGCAGTACAAAGCTTTTAGTATCTTCGGTCTACAAACCACCATCATGAAAACAAAAATCTATCTGGGCATTAGCCTTTTGATTGCTCTATTAAGCGCATGTACTACAAATGATGAGAAGAGTGAACAAACTTTACCAATTGCAGGGTACTATAAAGTAAGATCTATGACATCTAATATTGCTGTCGATATTAATGATGACGGCCATGCGTCTAATAATATGCTGGATGAGATGTCAGATTTTTTTGAACTTTCGCACAGGCATTATTATGATTTAGAAATTAAGCATAATCAATATACCCAATCTAAGTCTAAACTCATAGATTTTAAGCTGCCACACATGAATATGTATTTTGAATACCCATCTACACCACAAGGCTTTAATACCTACACAAACAGCGGGCCTCATTATTTATTTGAGTATGATTATAAAAAAAAGGTAATACATCTTAATGTTCCTGAATTTAGTAATCAGTCAGGCGAAGATTTTGGGCGCGCAGATCATGTTGATGTTGTGAATGACGATACTATAAATGCTACGGTTAAAAAGAAATATTATGATTTCAGGACGGCTCAATGGGTTGAGCTTACACTGGATATTAAGTACTATAAGGTAGATTGGCCATATAATATCGACTAATAATCAGTATTTATTCATCACTGTGCTACACAAAAAAAGCTGCCCGAGGGCAGCTTTTCATATATTAGGTCATCTTAATTTTCCATATACGCCTCAATTGGCGCGCATGAACAAATCAGGTTACGGTCGCCGTATGCATCATCTACGCGGCGTACGCCCGGCCAGAATTTATTTTCATGAAGATATTCTAACGGGTAAGCAGCTTTTTCGCGACTGTACGGGAAATCCCATGTATCTGTAGTAAGCATTGCCAGTGTGTGTGGCGAATTCTTAAGGACGTTGTTCTTGTCTTCTGCGCTTACTTCATCAATCTCTTTGCGGATAGCGATCATCGCATCGCAAAAACGGTCAAGCTCTTCAAGGTTTTCACTCTCGGTAGGCTCTACCATTAGTGTGCCCGCTACCGGGAACGATACTGTAGGTGCATGGAAACCATAGTCCATTAAACGCTTGGCTATATCAGTAACCTCAACACCATTCGCCTTAAACGGACGGCATTCTAATATCATTTCGTGCGCTGCACGGCCCATCTCGCCGGTATAAAGCGTATCATAGTGGCCTGCAAGGCGTTCTTTAATGTAGTTAGCATTCAGTATAGCATGCTCTGTAGAACTCTTAAGCCCTTCTTCGCCCAGCATTGTAATGTAGCCGTAAGAAATAAGGCATACAAGCGCAGAACCCCATGGTGCTGCAGATATAGCTGTAATGGCTTTATCGCCACCTGTAGTAATAACAGGGTTTGTAGGCAGGAATGGTACTAAGTGTTTAGCCACACATATAGGGCCTACACCTGGGCCACCACCACCGTGAGGTATGGCGAATGTTTTGTGCAGGTTAAGGTGGCAAACGTCAGCACCAATAGTACCCGGGTTTGTAAGGCCTACCTGAGCGTTCATGTTAGCACCGTCCATATAAACCTGTCCGCCATTTTCATGGATGATGTTTATAACCTCGATGATAGAAGCCTCATATACACCATGTGTAGACGGGTAAGTTACCATAAGGCAGGCAAGGTTATCTTTGTGCAGCTCAGCTTTTGCCCTAAGGTCTTCTACGTCGATATTTCCGTTTTCAGATGTTTTGGTAACCACAACCTCCATGCCGGCCATGTGGGCAGTAGCAGGGTTAGTACCGTGTGCTGAAGCAGGTATAAGTGCAATATTCCTGTGGCTCTGGCCAATAGATTCCTGATAAGCACGTATAACCATAAGGCCTGCATATTCGCCCTGTGCGCCACTGTTTGGCTGAAGGGTAGTACCTGCAAAACCGGTTATTTCGCTTAGCTGGTCTTCCAGTTTCTTAAGCATGGTCTGGTAACCTTCTGCCTGCTCTACAGGGGCAAAAGGGTGAATGCTGTTCCAGTTAGGTAAGCTTAGCGGCAGCATTTCGGCAGCGGCGTTAAGTTTCATGGTACAAGATCCAAGCGATATCATAGAATGATTAAGGGCAAGGTCAAGACGCTCCAGTTTTTTGATGTAGCGCATCAACGCCGTTTCGCTGTGGTATTTGTTAAATACATCATGTGTAAGGAACGTACTGTTACGAACAAGGCTCTCAGGAATATGAACCGTTTCGGTAAGGCCGGTTACAGCCTCGGCAGTTTTGCCGGTAGCTTCTGCAAATACAGCAATAATATCGTTAATGTCTTTAAGCGAAGTAGTTTCGTTAAAGGCTATAGCAATCGTGTTTTCGTCTACATAATAGAAGTTGATCTCTTTAGCTTCGGCAGCAGCCTTAACTTTAACAGCATCTGCCTTAACGGTAATGGTATCAAAGAATGCAGTATTAGTCTGGTACACGCCAAGCTTGTTAAGCGCATCGGCAGTTGTTACGGCACTTGCATGAACTTTATCTGCAATGTACTGTAAGCCTTTAGGACCATGATATACGGCATACATACCTGCCATAACAGCAAGCAGTACCTGTGCAGTACAAATGTTAGAGGTTGCTTTTTCGCGTTTTATGTGCTGCTCACGCGTTTGTAGCGCCATGCGTAGTGCACGGTTGCCGTTCACATCTATAGTAACGCCAATAATACGGCCCGGCATAGAGCGCTTGTACTCTTCTTTAGTAGCAAAGTAAGCTGCGTGTGGCCCTCCGTATCCCATAGGGATACCAAAGCGCTGTGTAGTACCTACTACAACATCTGCACCAAGCTCGCCCGGCGATGTAAGTTTTACAAGGCTTAATATATCGGCAGCAACGGCTGTTTTAATATTGTTTTCTTTCGCCTTAGCAATAAAAGCGGCATAGTCATGTACCTGGCCAAATTTGCCAGGGTACTGTAATATTGCGCCATAAAAACCTTCAGAGAAATCAAATTCCTCGTGGTTACCTATAACAAGCTCTACGCCTATAGGCGTAGAACGTGTTTGTAGTACGCTAAGTGTTTGCGGAAGTATCTCTTCGCTAACGAAGAATTTATTTACGTTGTTTTTCTTTTGGTCGCGTGTACGCACATCAAAAAGAAGTGCCATAGCCTCGGCAGCAGCAGTACCTTCGTCAAGAAGAGAAGCGTTAGCTATCTCCATGCCGGTAAGTTCTATTACTGTAGTCTGGTAGTTAAGCAGTGCCTCAAGGCGGCCTTGTGCTATCTCTGCCTGGTAAGGCGTGTAAGCAGTATACCAGCCCGGGTTTTCAAAAATGTTGCGCTGTATGGGTGCAGGTACAATGGCAGGGTGGTAGCCCAAACCTATAAATGACCTGTATATTTTATTCTTGTTGCCCAGTTGCGTAATATGGTTTAGGTACTCATATTCTGTAAGCGCGGGGTCAAGGTTTAGCGGTGCTTTCAGGCGGATGTCATCCGGCAGGGTTTCATAAACCAGTTGCGCTATATTTTCTACGCCAATGGTTTTAAACATCTGTTGCAGGTCAGCCTCTCTGGGGCCGATGTGCCTTAAAGCAAAAGCATCTGTTTTCATATATTTAGTTGCGTGTTTTTTAAAGGCACAAAATTAGTGATTTATCTTCAAATTAAAATGCAAACTGAATCGCGAATTTGTGAATTTTTCATTCCAGATATGATACCGTTGTGATATTCGCTAAATTTGTGGAATGAAGGCGATAAAACAAATTTTTTACCTGTATATACATGGCAGTGTACACGTAGCTGTAGCCGTTTTGGCATTGGTGTTAATGACTAACCATATGTTTTGGCTGCCCTTTAATTTACCTATGGCAGGCTTTGCTTTTTTCGGGACATTGTTTGGCTACAATTTTATAAAATATGAAGAGCGTTTTCGCAGGCATTTGTCAATAAGTACCTTTCATAAAACTGTGGCAGCAATAAGTATTTTAGCATTGCTGCTGGGCGGATGGTGCTTTTTGCTGCTATCGTTAAAAGCCCAGCTTGCTGCACTTGTTTTGGCAGTATTTGCAGTACTGTATGCTGTGCCTGTTTCGCCCAAGGGTAATTTGCGTAGCCTGGCCGGTATAAAAATTTATATCGTAGCATTATGCTGGGCAGGTGTAACCACCATGATGCCGCTGCTTAATGCCGGACTGGACCTGGGACATGATGCCTGGCTTAAATTTTGTCAGCGCTTCTTACTCGTGATTATCCTCATCCTGATTTTTGAAATCATCGACCTGAGCGTAGACGACCCTGCCCTTAAAACCGTTCCCCAAAAAATAGGTCTGAAAAATACGCGTTTGCTGAACATACTATTATTATCTATTTTTTACTTTCTTGAATTTTTTAAAACAACAGTTGATGTGAGGCAGCTAATTGTTAATGTTGTTTTGATACTTGCTGTAGGGCTGTTTACCATGTTTGCTACACCGCACCGCAATAAATATTATACATTGTTCTGGGTAGAAAGTGTGCCTGTTTTATGGCTTGTGCTTATATACCTGCTTACATCTGGGATATAAAACAAAAAGCTCCGCTATAGCGGAGCTTTGATTTGTTGGGGCAATATATTTTTTTAGAAGTTGTAACGCATGCTAAAGTTCCAGGTACGGCCGTTACCAAAGAATACGTTATTGGTTACGTTTATACCCCTGTAGTTAACAGATGTTGGTGTAACCTGGTTAGCAGTGGTAATTTCTGAAAGATATACTTCGTCAAACACGTTGTTTACGTTTAATCTGAATACTAATGAAGTATTTGAAAAGTTAAGCTTGTATGTAACACCTGCATCTACAAGATCGTAAGAAGGTATTTCTACATTATCTTTTATTACTGCTGATGAGTATAGTTTATCATAAGTTCTCCAGTCAGCATCTACGCTAAGTCCCTTAGTTATTTTATAAGAAGCGCCAAGGCCATATGATGTTTGCGCTGCACCACCTACTTTTCTGCCATCAATTTCGTTTACAGACTGGCCTTTTAAAGAAGTAGTTCCTGTTTTATAAACGTCATCTGCTACAAGGTTCCTGCTTTCGTCATATATTCTTGTAAACACATTATCTTTATATTTCCAGTTTCCGATAGAAGCAAAACCCTTAATGCTAAAATCTGATGTAGGGTGTGCTATAGCCTCAAGTTCTGCACCTGTATGAAACTGGTGTAAGCCTGAGTTTACGGTAAAGAGCTGCTCTTCGTTACCGGTAATGGTATTAACCGCAGTATTTTGGGTTGTAGTTACCCTGTCTTTCCAGCGTGTCATGTAACCATCAAGGTTAATGTCTATTATATCACTCCTAAAGCGGTAACCTGCTTCAAGACCGGTAATCTTTTCGTTTTCTGTAAATGGGTTTACAGCGTTGCCAAAGCTTAGATAGATGTTATCGTGGTAAGGCTGCCTTGAATAAAAGCCTGCATTTGCAAAAATTGTATGCTGTTCTGCCAGGGTATAACTTGCACCGCCTTTTATGTTGTAACCGGTATTGTTTACTTTGTCTGATTTTTCTTCTGCACGTGAATATTGCTGACGATCCCAACGTACGTGGCTCTGGTTAGAAACCGCACCCTGAACAAAAGCAGAAAAATCATCTGTTTTATATTCTGCCTGGCCAAACACACCAAGGTAGCTTATACGCTCGTCATAATCGTAATCAATTTTTTGAGTGTTAGATGGTTTGTTTGTAAAAGCACTCCACGGATTAGCGCTAAACTGTTCTGTAACCGTGTAATCAGGATACTGTACGTTATCGTTTACAAAAAAGCCATTTAAGCCCATAAAGTTTGATACTTCCCTGTAGTGTGTGCCCTTGTATGTTCTAAGATCTACACCTGCGTTGTAGCTAAAGTTATCATTTATTTCATGGTTAAAGTTAGATACTACACCATACCACGCGTGGTTGTTAACCGAGTTGCGAATAAGGTATGAGTTGGCTACATTACCTATACCATCCGTCAAAGCCCTGTTATTGTTGCGAATGGTTGTAAAATCTATATGGCCATCTGCAGTATATTTTTTATTACTTGATGACCCATAGTTACCTGTACCACCACCACGACCCCAGGAAGCATAAGCTACTGTGCTCAGGTTCATTTTATCGCTAATGGTAAAATCCCAGTTAAAGTTAGCTACCGGTTTGTGGTAGTAGTTAACCCTTTCGCTTAAATAGTCGCCATCAAGAAAGCCGTAGTTGTTGTTGTACTTGCGGCCTTGCTCAAGGTATCTTGATATCGCTTTTGTGTAGTTTTGGTCATGTTGTTGTGGCGCGCCAAATACAAGTATGTTAAACATATGCCTTTCGTTTGCCTTGTAACCAAATGATAAAAAGTAATTATAACCTTCGCCATATGTACCACGGTTGTAACCATCACCACTCCATTTTGTGAGCATGGCACTTGCGCCAAAACCGTTTTCCATAAGACCGGTATTGTAGCCTACAGTTGTACGGTTGTAATTGTCATTACCTATCATAGACTGGGCAAAACCGCCCTTACGCAGGTCTGTAGCTTTAGTTACAATGTTTACCGTACCACCTACAGATGATATGGCAAGTTTAGAAGACCCCAGTCCGCGTTGCACCTGTACCTGGTTTGCTACATCGGTCATGCCGCTCCAGTTACTCCAGTACATATTTCCATCTTCCATACCGTTTATAGGCTGTCCGTTTAGCATAAAGGCTGTGTTGGTCTGGTCAAAACCGCGAACAAACATCTTAGAGTCTCCATAACCACCCGCCTGGCTGGCAACATATATACCCGGTGTATTTTTCATAACCTCAGGAAATTCCTGGTTACCCGATTTTTCCTGTATTTCTTTACGGCTGATGTTACTAACGGCTACGGGGGTACGCCTATCCTGGGCAAGGTCAATTACACCTTTACCTACAATTACAACAGCATCAAGCTCTTCAGAATCCTCAGCAAGTGTTACCGGGCCCAGATTTAACGGGGTGCCTGCTACAACCGTAAACGGGAGGGTTTGAGAAGAAAAGCCCATAAAGCTTATGGTTATACTACCCGATGTTACAGATGTGCTGATGGTAAAAGTACCGTCTATGCCCGTTGTTGCAACATCCTGTGTGCCTTTTACCTTTACTGTAGCGCCTGGCAGCGGAAGGTTCTTAACATCATTTACCGTACCGGTAATGGTTTCCTGTGCCATAATTGCTCCTGAGAGAAGCATAAAGGCGGCCATTAGAAAACCCTTTAAAGATTGTTTCATCCTGTTTCTTAATTTTAGTTAGTGGCGCAAAAATTACCTCTTATACCAAAATACAGGTTAAGAAAGGGTTAATACGTTAATTATTGACGTATCATAACGGTTGATAAACCTTTAACTAACATATTTCTTAAATAAAAGTTAAGCCGTTTAATCTTGGATTACATTTTAGTGATGTTTTTAAAATGTTACAATTTTGTGTTTTTAAACTTGTTTTTGTATAATTAAAACAAAAATCAAGGATCAGAACTTATACGAGATTTTTAAATGCTGATTCAATTTTTTCAAATTCAAACTCAAAACCTTGCTCTATCAGCTGGGTTGGAATCACATTACGGCTTTTAAGTACAAGCTCAGTTTCAGTACCAAGTAGGGTTGCTCCCATTTGTAATAACCACTTAGGCTGTGATATGCCAAAGGGTACACCGGCAGCTGTGCGCAATGCTTTCATAAATAAGTCATTTTTTACCGGTGTGGGTGCTACCACGTTTATCACGCCATCAATTTTCCTGTTAATAATAAAATCAACAGCTCTGGCAAAGTCACTTTCGTGCAGCCAGCTTACAAACTGATCGCCACTGCCCTGTTTGCCACCAAGCCCCAGCTTTGCCAGTTTCAATAACATAGGAAATGCTCCTCCATTTTTACCTAAAACAATAGATGTTCTTAAGGCTATTTTTTTTGTACCTGGAGTTTCTGCTGCAAAGAATACCCGTTCCCACATTTTAGCAACATTCATACTAAAGTCATCGCCAATTTCTCCTGTGGCTTCATCCATCTGTTTGTCTTTGCTATGGCGATAAATGGTGGCAGTACTTGAGTTGAGCCAATTTTTGGGCGGGTAATTGCATTGTTGTATTGCCTTACTCAAAATGATCGTACTGTCTACCCGGCTTGAAATAATTTCTTGCTTATTTTTTTCGGTATAGCGACAGTTAACCGATTTTCCTGCGAGGTTTATCAATGTATCGGCACGTTCCAGTTCGCGTTCCCAGCCTGTAAGAGTCCTGGCATCCCAATGCACATACTTTACATTGCCATCTATACGGGCATTGCCACGGGTAAGGATAATAATCTGATCTGCAACATCCTTAAAATGTGCAACAAGCACCTGACCTAAAAAGCCTGTTCCTGCGGCAATAACTAATTTTTTCATGATGGTTATTATTTAATGAGGAAGAAATAAAAGAAAATAAAGAAAAGAATAAGAAACCTGTAACCCAGCCAGCTTATGCAGAGCCTTGCCGAAAGGTGCAGCAATTCAACCCTGCGCAGGTGTTCAAAAAACATGACGGTTGAGGTAATTAAAAACCATAGTGTGTGCGTTTCAGCGGGGATGTTTACTATTGTATTTGCAATTATCCCTAACCCTAATAATAACGATCCAAACAACGACACTGTCATGAGGTTACCAAAGTATTCAAAACGTGTTTCTTTATTTTGATTGCGAATGAACATCCATTGAAACGGTAACTGCCCAAAAGCGAAAATCATCTCCATATAAAAGGGTAAGATAGCTACACCATAATTCATAAGTTGCGCATAACGGTATAGTACCAGGGTGGTTATTACTCCTGCAAATAGTATATAGGTAATGCGGTACTTTAGGTTAAAGTCGGGGATGCATTGTACTTCTGAATTATTTTTTCCTGAAGGAATAATCACTTTACGATTGTACGAAATGAACGAATACAGCTTTTTCAGAAATGAATATACAAATTTTGTTTTTCCTGCTTTTTCAATAATGGGAAATGAATGCCCCAGCACTTTTAGCAGGCTATCTATACCATAGGTTACTGTTTTAGTGTAGTGGTCTATAAGGGCTATTTCATTACGGGCGCGGTCAGGGTCTACAAAAGCATAGGTATCTGTGCTGAGGTCGGTATAAGGCAGACGGCCGTTTTCATCGAGCATACCTGTTTTTACAAAACCAGCCGTATATGCCCTGCATAACGGGCAGTCTTTATCATAAACCAGGGTTTGGTGGTTAAGGGTTTTCATGAGTTCAGGCTTTAAATACAATGCGTTCTTCAGTAGTGTTTTGTCTTGCTTTTCTTTTTCCACGGAAGAAGAAATACAGGTTCAGGAATAACATAATACCCAGATAGATGCTAAAACCTCCTATTTTGTAGCTCAGGGCTTCTACCAAAGACTGGTAAGTATCGTTATATAAATCCATTTGAAGTATCATGAGTGCAAAACCAAGGTTAAGCAGGTAAAAACCGGTTTCAAAAAGCTTATTAGTAGCTGTGGCTATTTCTTCACGGCCTTTAAAGATATCGAGCATAAAAACTTTTGCGTTTTTAAATAAGGTACGGCTAACAATCAGGGTAAGTGCTATCACCAAAGGAAGATAGATAAAGTAACCGGTAAGGATTTTTGTAGTTTCCATGATGTAAATGATTAATTGTTATTAAATGAATTTGTTGATGTATTTGGTAATAATAAAAAGGTTGGTATAATGCAGTATGGCAAGCAATACTATTATAAAGCCTGTTCTGGAGGCGAGTATCTCTATAAATGCGGTCAGGGTAGTAATGCGTTCCCAATGGATTAGCGTAGTGGCAGTATATCCCAGGTTTACCAGGTAATAGCCTGTAAGCAGTATTTTGTTTATGCGGGTGCACAAGTCCTGATGGCCCGGTACCAGAGATAGTACGTATGTATTGCCATTGCGATAGCATATTTGCCCTACCACCACGATAATGTAAATGGTTATAGTAAGAAACAGGCCGTATGCAATGAGGTTAAGATTCATTAGACGTTGTTTTATGTATAATGATGGTAAGAAATATAGCGAGCAGTACAGGCGTAATGTAGAGGTAACAGCCATCAATTTTAAGAAACATGCAAAAGAAGTAACTTATTACACCGGTAAAATAGATGTATAATGCCTTTCGGTTATGACCAATGATCAGGGCGGATAGCGCGATAATTACCTGAAGAAGTCCTGTTAGCATAGTAGAATATGCTGCCCAAAACCATAAGTCATTGTCTATAATACCCAATAACGCAATTAGAAACGGCAAGCCTACTGCAAATACGTTTACATATTTTAGTATTTTCATAATATTGATATTTTTAAACTTTCAGAATTAATTGAAATAACGAAGCAAAATTTTTTATTTCATGATTTTCATTACCAGTCGGCCTATCCAGTTGTCTTTATATTCGGTAACTTTTTCGATCATATTATCTGCTTTTAGCACAAAGTCGTAAAGCTTTGCCGTTTGCTCTTTAAATTGACGGGCTTCGGCACTGGTATCACTAATATTTGCCGACGAAACTTCTTTAAGTACTTTAAGCGTTGGCTTTATTTCGCGACGGCTGCGCTCCTGTGCTACTTTTACAGCAACTTCATCAAGATCTTTTTCGGCTATAAAAAACTCTTTACGTTCCCCCGGTTTCAGGTCTTTATAAATAAGCCCCCAGTCCATAAGAGCCCGCAAATTCATGCTGGCATTACCACGGCTTATATGTAGTTCTTCCATTATGTCTTCCATAGACAACGCTTCGGGTGCAACCATAAGCAAGGCGTGTATTTGTGCCATGGTCTTATTAATACCCCATTGGCTGCCTAGTGCTCCCCAGGTTTGTACAAACTTATTTTTAGCTTCTCTGAATTCCATACACCAAAGATAATTAATTGTTTTTAAACTTTCAGTAATTTTTGAAAGTTTATTTTGTTCGATTTATTCAGAAATCTAAAAACCCCGAAGCTTACACTCCGGGGTTTGTCCATTATCTTACATCTGTTATCTTCTAGTCTCTTAAAAGACCAGCTCTTCTTAACAATGCCTCTGGCTTAGGCTCCTGCCCCCTAAAGCGTTTATACAACGTCATAGGATGTTCTGTTCCGCCTTTGCTAAGCACAAACTCTTTAAACTTAGTAGCTGTTTCTTTATCAAAAATACCTTTCTCCTGAAATAACTCAAAGGCGTCGGCATCTAACACCTCGGCCCATTTGTAGCTATAATATCCGGAAGAATACCCACCCTGAAAAATGTGGCTGAAAGCCGTACTCATAGCATTTTCCTTTACGTCAGGATATAACTGTGTGTCAGAGAATTGTTGTGTTTCAAAATCTTTAAGGCTTGTAATGTGCGATGGGTCTTCGCTATGCCAGCCCATATCCAGCAACCCAAAGCTGAGTTGGCGCATAGTAGCAATACCCTCCTGAAAACTGGCGCTTTCTTTTATTTTGTTGATGTATTCGATAGGAATGATTTCGCCGGTTTCATAATGATGTGCAAACAAAGCCAGGGCTTCCGGCTCGTAGCACCAGTTTTCCATAACCTGGCTAGGCAGTTCTACAAAATCCCAGTATACGCTGGTACCGCTAAGGCTTGGATAAACGGTATCGGCAAGAAGGCCGTGCAGTGCATGCCCAAACTCATGAAATAACGTGGTAACCTCATTAAAGGTTAGCAGGCTTGGTTTGCTTGCTGTAGGCTTGGTAAAGTTGCATACTATACTTACGTGCGGGCGTTCGTTAACTCCATCCAATACATATTGGTTCTTGAACGATGTCATCCACGCGCCATTACGCTTTCCTTTTCTCGGGAAGAAGTCGGCATAAAAAATAGCTACAAGATCGCCCTTTTCGTCCTTTACCTCATAGGTAGTAACGTCTTTATGGTATACATCAATGTCTTTTACCTCTTCAAAGGTTAGCCCATATAATTTACCGGCAATGGTAAAAGCACCGTTAAGCACATTTTCCAGTTTAAAATAGGGCTTCAGTTTTTCATCATCAAGGTTGAAAAGTTTTTGTTTGAGCTTTTCGCTATAATAAGCACCGTCCCATTTTTCAAGCTGTTCAATGCCATCAAGTTCTTTAGCAAATGCTGTAAGCTCATCAAATTCTTTTTCGGCGGCAGGCTTAGCTTTCGCTAAAAGATCATTAAGGAATGACTTTACCTTCTCCGGACTCTCAGCCATGCGCTCTTCTAAAACAAAGTTAGCATGAGAAGCATAGCCCAGCAATGTAGCACGTTCGTGGCGCAGCTTTACTATTTGCAGTACAATTTGCTCATTATTATATTCATTATCCTGAAAACCTTTTGCGCCAAATGCCAGCGCCAGCTTTTTGCGTAGCTCACGGTTGTTGGCATACGTCATAAACGGCAGGTAACTTGGGTGGTCCAACGTAAAAACCCAACCTTCTTTTTCCTGGCTTGTAGCCGTTTCCCTGGCAGCTTCAATGGCTCCTTCCGGTAAACCGGCCAGGTCGGCCTCGTTTGTAATGTGCAGGGTAAAGGCATTGGTTTCGTTCAATACATTTTCTCCAAATTCAAGACTCAGTTTACTCAGTTGTTTGTCTATTTCGCGCAGCTGGTTTTTTTTGTCTTCAGGCAGGTTTGCACCATTACGGCTAAAGCCTTTATATTGCTTGTCAAGTAGCGTAGTTTGCTCAGCAGTAAGTGTCAGGCTGTTTTTTTGGTCGTAAACGGCTTTAACACGCTCAAATAAATCTGCGTTAAGGCGAATGTCATTACCAAATTCAGACAATAGGGGAGAAACTTCCTGCGCTATCTTCTGTATCTCATCATTGGTTTCTGCAGAGTGCAGGTTAAAGAATATACTTGAAATCTTATCCAGCGTATCGCCACTGTAGCTCATGGCTACAATAGTATTTTCAAATGTGGGCGCTTCGGGATTGTTTACAATAGCATCAACCTCGGCGCGTGCTTTCTCGATACCTTCTTTAAAAGCAGGTAAAAAGTCTTCAGTTTTTATGCTGCTAAAAGGCGCAGTATCGTGTTTTGTGGTAAATTTTTGTGTAAGTAAGCTCATAACAATAGGTTTAGATACGTCCGTAATATTTGCGTATCTCTTTAGTTACAGATGTAAAGCTGCTACGGTTATCAAAAACCGTTATCACTTCAATTTCGTTATTATTAATTCGGTATAAAAAAGATGTTTGTTTGGTTACGACGCAAATTCTTAGTTTGTGAAAAATAGCAGATTCTATGCAACTTTCAGGAAAGGAAGAAATTTGCATAATTTTTGAACGTAAAGTTTCGGCGAAATCTTTTTTTACTTTTTCAGACCACTCTTTAGACAGATAATCTGAAACTTCGACTGCTTTTTTATTTGCCAGATCAGAAAAGACAACCTTCATTATGATATACGTTTATAGACTTCTTCCCAAGGAACTTTTTCGCCCCGGTCAAGTTGTTCTATACCATATTGAATTTCCAGTTTTTGATCTTCTGTAAATTCATCGTAAAAGTCTTTTTTCTCTTTAGTAAGGAGATTACGTACTTTTTCAATCAATTTAGAATCCTCTAAATCAAGTATCATCTTTACCAGTTCTATTTTAGAAGCCTGAATATCCATAACAAATCTCTTTTCCCTCAAAGTTACAAAAACTATTCCGTAATCTTTAAAAGACATTTTGGCATTTGCCTACACTTTATGACTTATTATAAATCAATGAGTTTTCTATTCCTTTTATGGTGTTATACCAGCCTTCATCTGTAATGATACACAGGTCTAATAGCTGGTCTATGGCTTCATCCTTAAGTGCGGATTGAACAGAATTAATCGCCGCGGTACGGGAATTCTCAGAAATTATTGATAATTTAAAGCCCAAAACGATACTAAACTCACCATCGCGGGTTTGCCCATACTGGTAAACTTCTTTAATGGTGCTCACCCTTTTGAACTGGTCATTGAGTTTGCGTATAATCTGGCTGTTTAATGGCCTCGACGGTGTGCCCAGCTGTACTTGTGTATCTTTTTCAATAGTAACAGTTTTAATATTCTCCCGGTTACGCTCTAAAACAAAAAAGGTGTCAGTGTCATTGTCTATCACCACCCGGTCAATTTGGTTTTCCTCGCAAAAGGAAATCACGTCTTTTGAAACCATCGCGGTATAATGACTGCCCTGCTTAGCCCAATTTTCTAAAGTGCTTTCGCTTGTAAAGGCCCCTAATACCTTTAAACCGTCTACATTATAAACAGAAGTGAGGTTGAGTGTAGTGCCTTTTTTAAGGGTTTTCCAGTCGCTTCCAAACGTGCCGTCGTTTACCGAAGGCAGGAGCAGGAAAGAGTTGCCTGTTATCAGTTCATCAAGTACCTTCTTATAGTCATCGCTCTGGTTTGTTTTATTGTATATATGTATCAGCTTAATAAGCCTGTTGTTATCCGGCTCGGTTTCGCTGTTTTGTGGTACCTGATCTTTTCCGAAAAGCTTTTGAAAGAATCCCATTTTAATAATTAAGGTTGGATGTGTTTTGGTTCAGAATATTGACTAAAATACAAAAAAAAGCAACCCGAAGGCTGCTTTCAATTTTATTGTTTCAGGCTTTCCGATGCTTTATTTACGGCATCTTTAAGGCTTAGCTTATAGGCTATAATTTTTGCCTGTACCAGCTTATCATGGCTGCCTAGTATTTGTGCCGCAAGTATACCGGCGTTCTTGGCGCCGTTTAGCGCTACGGTTGCTACAGGTACGCCGCCAGGCATTTGCAGGATAGAAAGCACACTATCCCATCCGTCTATGCTGTTGCTGGATTTTACCGGTACACCTATTACCGGTAGCGGACTCATACTGGCTACCATGCCCGGTAGGTGTGCCGCACCGCCTGCACCCGCAATAATTACGTTTATACCGCGTGTATGGGCTGTAGTGCTGTATTCAAAAAGTTTTTCGGGCGTGCGGTGTGCCGATACGATATCAACTTCCGTTTCGATGTTAAACTCTTTTAATATGTCTATGGCATCCTGCATTACCGGCATGTCCGATATGCTGCCCATGATGATTCCTATTTTCATGTTTATTAGTTGTTGGTAGATGGTTGTCTGTTGTCAGGAGCTTCACTCCGTTGCCATCTTCCTAATTTAAAATTCAAAATAACTACTCGCTAATTACCCTAATGGTATTCTTTACTTCTTCGGCTACTTTTCGGGCTTTAGCTATATCTTCATTTACTATGGTTACGTGACCCATCTTGCGGAATGGGCGTGTTTGTTTTTTGCCGTAAATGTGTGGGCTAACACCGTCCTGGCCCAGTATCTTTTCTATGTTTTCATATACTACGTTGCCACTATAACCTTCGGCACCTACAAGGTTTACCATAATGCCGGCTACCTTACTGTCGGTATTGCCTAGCGGAAGGTCTAATATAGCGCGTAGGTGTTGTTCAAACTGGCTGGTGTAGCTGGCTTCTATAGAGTAGTGTCCGCTGTTGTGCGGCCTTGGGGCAACTTCATTTACCAGAATTTCGTCATCTTCCGTCTGGAACATTTCTACAGCAAGTAAGCCCACGTGGTTAAAGGCCTGCGATACATTTAGCGCTATCGCACGGGCTTTATCGGCCACAGCATCATCTATACGCGCCGGGCAAATAACATACTCTACCTGGTTAGCTTCCGGGTGAAATTCCATTTCTACTACAGGGTAGGTTTTTATCTCGCCAGATGGTGTACGCGTTACAATAACGGCAAGTTCATTTTTAAACGGTATCATTACTTCGGCAATGCACTGCACATCGGCCAGGCCGTTAAAACTTTCGGCACTGCGAATTACCTTTACACCATTGCCGTCGTAGCCACCTTCGGTGCTTTTCCATACAAATGGGTAGGTAAGTTCTTCCTGCTCTACAGCCAGTTTCAGGTCGGTTAGCGACTCAAAACGTTTGTAAGGCGCTGTAGGAATATTATTGGTGGTGTAAAAATCTTTTTGTGTGCCTTTGTTTTGTATCTGTTTCAGCGTTTTTGGCGAGGGGTAAACCTTTATGCCTTCAGCTTCAAGTTTTTCTAAGGCTTCAATGTTTACAAGCTCTATTTCAAAGGTAAGTACGTCTACCTGTTTGCCAAAGTTGTAAACGGTATCAAAATCCATAAGGCTGCCCTGAACAAAAACGTTGCTGCCCACTTTGCAGGGCGCTTCATCGCTGGGGTCGAGCACATAAGTTTGTATGTCAAATTTGCGGGTTTCGGTCAGTAGCATTTTGCCCAGCTGCCCGCCGCCTAAAATTCCAAGTTTAAAATCGGAAGAAAAGTAGTTCATTATAGCCGTGTTGTTTGGCATCAAAGATACTTATTATGGCAGGAATTCGCAATCGTAAATTCTTGTAGTATTTTTCACTTAAATTTAGCATTTGGGTATGCATTTATATTCGTATTTTAGAGGTTCAATAAACATTCAGAGCCTTTTATAATATAAAATCCCCATTTATGAGATTATCTGTAGAAAGAAAACCCGTTAAAGTACTACCGGATACAAAACGCGTAATAGCCCGTTATTTTTTTAATGGAGAGGAACGCGCCATAGAACTTGTAAAGAAAATACTGGCGCTGGAAAAAGAAGAGATATTTTCGCTGATATCGCCCCTGTTGCAGGATTTTTCTAAAAGGCACCGTAACATAACCCGTAAATTATTGCGCAACAGTGAGCGTGTAAAAAAATATGTGGCTACAGCAGGATTTGACTACAACAACCTCGATGAAAATACAAAGTTGCTTATAGGGTCTTATTTTACGCACGAATATTCTATAGAATCGGCTGCATTTTTTAATCCCAGCATTGTGCCGGATCCTGACCAGACTAACCTGGAGGAAGGCCAGTTGCGTGTTATCATCAGCTTTAGGGCAGTGGGCGAGGGTCACGTAAGTTCGGTGGTATTTCGCAGGGCAATGATTGATAAGCAATGCAATATTACCGTAATACCTGCCGGTAATTATATAGATGAGGCCGAAAAAATACACAATCTGGTATACAACAAACGCCTGTTTCTTAAAAAGGCCGAAGAGGCCGATATCGACGAGCGTTTTACAAACATGGTAGCAAAGGAGTTGGATGAGCGTTTTGATTATGAACAGCTCAAAAAAATTGTGATAGAAGCCCGCGCCGAAATTGAAGAGCCAGAAACCTTAAGGCAGCTTAACCTTATATTGGCACTTAGCGACAGCTACCGCCGTATAACCTTTAGTAAAGATACCGATATTAGTGACCGTGTTATTTTCCCGATATCTGATTTTGAAAGTAAAGGCATTGAAGATGCCCGCTTTGTAAAGTTTACCGACGAAAACGGCAGGCAGAGCTACTACGCAACCTATACTGCTTATGATGGTGTGCACATTATGCCAAAGCTGCTGCGTACAACCGATTTCTACGAATTTAAGACCAGCCCGCTAAATGGGGCAGGGGCTAAAAATAAAAACCTGGCACTTTTTCCGCGTAAGATAAACGGAAAGTTTGCCATGCTAAGCCGTATTGACGGATGGAACAATTACCTTATGTACAGCGATAACATTAATGAGTGGGATGACCCTATTAAAATTCAGGCGCCTGAATTTCCGTGGGAGTTTGTACAAATAGGCAATTGCGGTTCACCTATAGAAACCGATGCAGGATGGCTTATCATTACCCACAGTGTGGGCAGTATGCGCCGCTACAGCATAGGTGCATCATTACTGGATATCAACGACCCTTCGATAGAAATAGGACGCTTAAAAGATCCGCTTATTTTACCTAACCCTGACGAACGCGAGGGTTATGTGCCAAACGTTGTATACAGTTGCGGTTCTATCATTCACGGTGAAGACCTTATCATTCCTTACGGATTGTCTGACCATAGCTCGGGTTTTGCTACCGTTAAGTTACAAACACTGCTGGACAGGCTTACTACGGGAGGGTAGGTAAGTGGTAAGTAATCAGTGTTCAGTAGCTTTACTCATACTACTTGACATTTATTAGTCAACTTTTTTAAGGACGAGACATAAATTACAAACCCCGGTAGACTACTTCTGCCGGGGTTTTTGCTTTTATAATTATATCTTATTTGATTAAGATGCTGAATACTGCGACTAAATTCTAAACACTGATCGCTAAACACTTCAACTGATTACCTATCTTTGCACCAAATTTATCTTATCATGGAAAATGATACGGCCGGTAAAAATCTATCCGGCTTTTATACCAAAAACCCTGTACTAAAAAATAAAGAATTCCGTGCTTACCTTTGCCTGCGTTTTGGGCTGTTCTTTGCCTTAAGCATGCAGATTACCACAATTTTTTACTGGGTATACCAAATAACTAACGATAAACTTTCACTAGGCTTTGTAGGCCTTGCCGAAGTTATACCTGCGGTAGGCTGCTCACTTCTTGCAGGGCATTATGTAGACCTTTCAGAAAAGCGCAAAATGGTGCTTGCCTGCGTAATTTCTTATGTAGTGCTTGGGGTATCGCTGTATACACTTACAACACCTTTTTCGTTTGAAAAGCTGGGGCTTCACACTACGCTGTATCTTATATACTTCCTGGTGTTTGTAGGCGGTGTTATACGGTCGTTTATGGGGCCATCGCTGTTTTCATTATTCGGGCTTGTGGTGGCAGATCGTAAGCTTTATGCAAACGGAACCAGCTGGAGCAGTATGGCATTACAGCTAGGGGCAGTACTGGGGCCTCTTGTAGCAGGTGTAATGATTGCCATAGACGGTGTTGTAACCGGAATGTTTGCGGTAGTGTTTATCCAGATTTTATTGCTGTTTCCTATTATATATATAAAGACTAAACCAGTAGTTAAAAAAGAACAGCGCGAACCCATATTGCAAAGCCTTTCGCAAGGATTACGTTTTGTTGTAAAAACACCTGCCCTTTTAGGGGCACAGCTGCTCGATATGTTCTCTGTACTTTTTGGCGGAGCCATAGCATTATTGCCGGTGTACCAAAAAGAAATACTGCATGTAGATGAGGTCGGATTTGGGTTATTGCGTTCGGCACCGGGAGTAGGTGCGCTCATAACGCTGGGTATCCTGGCATTTTTTCCGTTAAAGACAAATCCGGGTAAAAAGCTGTTTGCTGCTGTAGCCGGCTTTGCCCTTTGCATCATTACTTTTGGGCTTTCTACTAATTTTGTATTGTCGTTTGCGGCGCTGATGTTTAGTGGTATGTTCGATGCCATTAGCGTAGTGGTGCGCGGTACGATACTTCAGCTTGTAACACCAGACCATATGCGGGGCAGGGTAGCCTCTGTAAATACCATATTTATAAGTAGTAGTAATGAGCTTGGTGACTTTGAAAGTGGCGTTATGGCACACTGGCTGGGTACGGTAAGGGCTGTAGTAACCGGGGGCTGTATAACGCTTGGGGTTATTATGGTAACGTTTTTTGCTGCTCCGGAACTGCGTAAGTTTGATTTTGAAGAAGATCATGACAAGCAACAATAAAAATATAGCATTAAAAAGGCCCGTGCATAACACGGGCCTTTAAAAAAGAAGAAAGTTGCTTGTTTGCATTTTATCATTCCTTCAGCTTATTATCTGTTTGCTTCCTAAAGTACAGTTTTACAAGTTCCGTTCCCCTCCGTCACTATCTGTAGTTTGCTTGGCACCCATCATTTAAGCGAACTTTAAAATGGTATTTAAATCTATTACTAAAGTAAATAAAATTACATTTGCTTTATCGCCGGGTGATACTTTTATTGAAAATTTAGAGAAATCTTTTTTTTGCTAAAAAATATGTGGGTTAATTGCTGAAAGTGCTCAATGTTTGTGTTAAATGTACAGTAATTAACAACCTTCTAAAACGTTGTAGTAGGTGTTTGTCTTATCTTATTATGCTTAAAAATGCTAATCTCACATTTTTTCTGCTAAAAGGCTTACCGTTTCACCTTCGCTTTTGCTAATCACGATGGTTGCAATACCATTGCCAATAAAATTAGTTATTGCTCTGGCCTCACTCATAAATTTATCTACACCCAGCAAAAAGGCTAAACCTTCTACAGGAATTTTATGTATGGCCGTAAGCGTTGATGCCAGTACCACAAAACCGCTGCCGGTAACACCCGCTGCGCCCTTGCTGGTTATCATTAATAAACCTATTATAGTTAGTATTTCTGTAAAAGAAAGATGCACATCATACAACTGGGCAAGGAAGATTACCGACATTGAAAGATAAATCGATGTGCCATCTAAATTAAAAGAATAGCCTGTAGGCACTACAAGCCCCACCACCTCTTTACTGCAACCGGTTTTCTGGAGTTTTTCCATGAGATTAGGTAAAGCGGTTTCAGATGATGAGGTACCCAATATAATAATGAGTTCCTCCTTTATATATTTAAGAAACTCCAGGATGCTTATTTTGTAATAGCGCAATATGCTACCTAATATTCCAAAAATAAACACCGCCATAGTAATATATACAGCACCCATTAATCTTGCCAACGGTATGAGGGTATGCAGGCCAAACTTGCCAACTGTAAATGCCATGGCGCCAAAAGCACCTACCGGGGCAAGGTACATTACAAACTTTAGCAGCTTAAATACAAAACCCGATACTTTGTAGAGGTAACCTATAACTACTTCGCGTTTTTTATAATAGTTTAGGGCTACACCGCAAATAATTGCCGCCAGTAGCACCTGCAACGTTACATTGTCCAAAAAAAATTGTAGCCAGCTAAACGTACTGCTCTTATCAACGTACTTAGAGGCATCTTGCAGGGTAAGCCCTGACCGGTCTATATGGCCGGGTTTAAGCACATAAGCTACCGCAACACCTATGGCAAGGGCAAATGTGGTAACGATCTCAAAATATATGAGTGACTTAACGCCAATGCGGCCTACCTTTTTAAGATCGCCCATACCGCTAATACCAAGCACTATGGTTAGAAAGATAATAGGTCCTATAAATACTTTGATCAGCTCAATAAAATACTTGCCTACATTTTCGAGCTTAACCGCTTGTTCAGGATGATAATGCCCTAATACTACACCCGACGTGATGGCGATCAAAACCCAAAAGGTTAGATTGGTAACTATCTTAAGCAGGAAAACCTGTGTTTTGCTAAAATCGCGATCCATTTGTTTGTTTTTATAGTTGTACAAGATAGCAATAAGCGCTTATAATTTTATTTTCTGCAAAATTTCTTTAGCTGCTGCTTTGTAAGCGGCGGTATGTTTTATAAAATCTTCCTGTAATATACGTTGTAGTTCGGGGTATATCCAGGGTTCTGATTTACCAAGCAGATAGAGGGTACGCATAGCATATGCTTTATTAGCCACTTTACCCCCGGGGTTAATAAGCCAGTCAAAACAGGCTTCAGTTATTTGCTGTAGTTGTTGACTGCTAACAAAGTCTTTTTGCTTTTGATGCTGCGTTATTGCAAACAGGCATATTTTAGAAACAGAGCGTATGGCACCATCATTCCTGTATTTAGAAAGTGTGTCGCAAAATTGTGGCAGGTATTCGGTTAACCATACTATTTTATTTTCCAGTACAAGCTCCAGTATCCAGCAGGCTTTGTGGTGGTTTTTGCCTGTAATATCTAAAGCGCAGCTAATAAGCACAGGTAGCAGTTCTTTATCCTGAAATACAAAGCCAGATAATCTGTCGCGCACCGGGCGGTGGGCAGTGCTGTTTGCAATCTCAATTATAAAGTCCTGCGGGTTCATGTGCTTAAATTCAGTCTTTCAAAAATATAAAAAAAGGCGGAGCCGCAATGGCTCCGCCTTCAACAATAGCTATGGGAAGGCTTATTGTTTGATAAACATTTTAGTAGATTGTGTGTTTTGTCCACTAACTTTTATCAGGTAACTTCCGTTAGCAAGGCCTTCAATGTTAATAGCAGAAGCTGTTCCGCTCAATGTACCTTGTAGTAATGTTTTGCCTGTAACATCATATACAACATAGCTTTCGGCATTTTTACCGTTTGACATATTTATATTCAGTACTGTATTAGCAGGATTAGGATATAGTGTGAATGCCGTTGCATACGGGTTATTTACACTGGCGGTACAATCTGCATCAAGCTCTATTTCAATTTCATTAGATACATAGTAAAGACCGTTTAGTTTACCTACACATTGAATTGTGGTCGTAGCATATTCTTCGGCACTGTATGTAAATGTAGAATCGTTTGCTCCTTCAATATCTTCGTAATAATCTACATCAGCGCGTTTAACCTGCCAGTAATATTCATCATATTCAAGTCCGTTTGTAAGGCTGGCTGTAGCTGTTTCGCCGGCGCAAAGCACCTTTTTGCCATCAATAACCGGGGTAATGTTTTCTATATTACAGTTAAGGTTTGCATTTACAATAATAGGTGGCGATGTTGATGTGCTCATAGGGCAAACTGCAGGTGCAGCAACAACGCGGTAAACTCCCGGCTCTGTAATTGTGTATGTAATTGCTGTGGCTCCCTCTATAGGCTCGCCATCTTTGTACCACTGCACTATAGTATAAGGAGACGAAACTGTGTTTGTAATACTGTCGCCTTCGCATATGTAGAACCCGGTTTCATATTGGTAAACTACCGTTTCTGTATATTGATGTTCTATCAACAGGCTTGCCCAGTTGTAGCTGTCTATAAGTAAAACGTTAGAATCAAAAGTTTCTCCATCTTTTGTAACTACTACTTTAATGTTATTAACATCGTAAGTATACCAGTCATAGGTAAAGCTGGCGCTTGTAGCACCTTCAACAGGGCGATATATCCCGTCTGAAAAATATACAGGTACAGCATACCATTGATAGCTGTCATAGGTTACATCTCCTGTAACGGTAGCAGTACCATAAGATTCAAAAGAGGGGCATAGCATAGTATCTCCCTCAATGGTTGGTGCCTGTGCATAGGCCGAAAACGTGAGGCCAAGCCAACACGAAACAAGTAATAATAATTTCATAGCAATACGTTTTTGAATTAATTAAAAAATTGTAGTTAATAGAAAGGATAAAATTAACCATTCAATCCGCTTGATTGCTAAGTTGCTCAGTGATAAAGCGTGACACCCTGCGTGACATTATGTGACATTGCCTAAAAATTATAGGATACGCCCATATTACCATAGTAATTAACAGGTAAGCCGGGATAGTAATAGCGTGGAGGTGCTCCATTAGCACCTGTTGCATTTACCAATACCATAGAAGCATAGTGTGTATCAGTAATATTATTTACACCTGCCGAGATATGCAGGCCAAGGCCAAAACCTGTAGTGTAACGCCAGCCTGCTTTTGCATTAAGCAAATTATAGCTGCTGTTATAAACGGTGTTGGCATCATTTATTGGGGTAGTGCCGGTGTAATAATAATCAGAGCTAAGGTACAGCCCATGTGGTATATTTAAGGTTAAACCAGCATTAACTTTAGTTGAAGGAACACCCGTAAGGTCGTTACCGCTATAGTCAATGTCATTGTTTACAAATTCTTTAAATTCATATTTACCTACAGACAGGGCGGTGTAAGGAATAAGAGTCCACCCACTAGCCGTTTCCAAGTTATATGTTAACGGTATGATGTAAGATGCAGATGCTTCAATGCCCTGGTGTAGTGTCTTGCCTGCGTTTACGCCAATGTACTGGTCATCGCCCACACGCTGCGCTACAAGCAGGTCGTTTATTTCCATACGGTACAGGCTCAGGTCAAGATACAGTTTACGGTCAAAATAAAATTGTTTGGTACCAAGTTCTATGTTATAACCATTCTCAGGCTTAATGTTTGGGTTTATAGTTCCACTTGCGGTAAGTGTTTCTTCAATTGCCGGCAATGAGAAGCCACGGCTTAGGGATGCATACACGGTTTGATATTCTGATGGCTTAAATAATAATGATACCTGCGGCGACCAGATGCCGTCATAGCTGTAGTTTTGAGTTGAAGCAGCACTTGCATGAAAAGTATTGTTGAGGTTAAAACTGGTCTTGTTATAATTTACACCCGCCTGTAGTTCTAACTTTTTACTAAACTCCAGCCTAAGCTGCGCAAACGCATTAATAAAATCCCTGTCCTGTTTGTTGGCAGTAAGCCTGTCGCCCTGTAGCGTCCCGTTGCCGTTATTGTCCTGGTAATTGTTTTCGAGAGTGCCGCCATCATAACCATCCTTAAAATATTCAATTCCCGCAATAAAATGAGTTGCAATAGCACCGAGTTTTGTATTTCCGGTAAACTGTGTACGCCCACCGTAGCCTGTGCTGTTTTGTTTAAGAATGTCAAAGGGGCGCGGCTCATAACTATCTTTCGCATTTATAAAAACAGAGGTTGCATTACTCAACCAGTTGGTAATTTTAAAGTCATACGCCAGTCCGCCCATATAGCTGTGGTATTGTTCATATCCCTTGCTTGCCGCCCAGGTAGGTGCCGCCGCCCGTGGGTTGTTATCAAAGCTTGTTTTAGATACCGAACTGGGTATGTATGCCTTCATGTAGGTATAGTTGCCAAAGTAAGTAAGCTTGCTGCTTTCCTTGCGGAAAAGATCGCCTGCCAGCGTAACACCCTCACGGTAGTAGCTGCTGTTTTTGCGCCAGCCATCACTTTCCAGTTTATGATAATTAATATTCAGGCTTCCGCTTTTAGTGTTGTAGCCATAATTATAGGTGTTTTTTAGTAACCCGAACGATCCTGCCGTGGCACTTACAGTTGCGGTGCTTCGCTCGCCTGTGGCATATTTTGGGTCAATCAGTATTGCACCGCCTAGCCCGGCACCATACAGGCTACTAAGTGGGCCCTTTATTACTTCGATTTTGTTGATTACTTCAAGGTCAATGTCTTCAATGGTAGTTTCGCTGTCGCCGGATGTAAGGGGAATGCTTCCATAAAATGCCCGAATCTTGTTAGTGCCATAGGGTGTTCGTGCCCCTATACCGCGTATAGAAATGCGGTTGGTATTAATGGCCCCACTTTGCATTTGCACACCGGGCAGGGTGTTTAGTACTGTAGCAATATTTGTATTGTCATTGCGCTGAATATCTTTTGCGCTTACTATACTTATAGATGCAGGGGCATCTAGAGGGCGGTTGCTAATGTGGTAATTGCTTATTATTACAGCCGGTATGGCATAGCCTACAGTGTAGCATACCGTAAGTTTAGTGGTGTCAAGTGCTGTAGTTTGCTTTTGGATGGTATCCTGAGCAAAGGCAATGGTTGAAAATAATATGAATGTGGTGGCTAGCAGTTTTTTTAACATTTGATTAGTTCTGGTTATAAGTGCATTTAAGATTTTACCACAGCGAACACAAAGGCTTTCACAAAGTATACTATGTAGATCGCATTTGGCGTAAGGACACAAGACTTTGTGTTCTTTAGATTGCTATTATAATCGCGAAGCTTGGTGCTCCCTGTGAAAAACCTTGTGTCCCTTGTGGTAAAAAATACATGTAAAATTAAAAAAAATCCTGCGGTTTTGCGGCCGCAGGATTTTTCAGAAAAATAATATAGCAAGATGAAAAAAACTATTTTGTGGCGGTAACCTTCCATAGGGTATTACCGCTGTCGTCGTTAACCAGAAGCGATCCGTCATTCAGTACGGTAACATCTACCGGGCGTCCGTATGCTTTGGCTTTTTCGGCATCGGCTAAAAATCCGGTAAGAAAATCTTCCGGTTGGCCGGGTTTACCATCTTTAAACGGAACAAACAGTACTTTATAACCGGTAAGCGAAGCACTATTCCATGAACCGTGCTGGCCTATAAAAGCGCCATTCTTATACTTTTCAGGAAATGCGTCTTTAGTATAAAACGCAAGCCCTAATGATGCTGTGTGCGCTCCCACGGGAACATCGGGTACTATGGCTTTTGCTACCAGCTTTTTGCCCTGGCCTTTCATGCGAGGGTCTTCAATCTGTCCGTAGTATGAATAGGGCCATCCGTAAAAACCACCCTCTTTAACGCTGGTAATATAATCGGGCACCAGGCCGTCGCCCAGTTCGTCGCGTTCATTAACGGCAGTCCATAGTTGTTTTGTAACCGGATTCCAGTCCATGCCCACCGGGTTACGTAGCCCGCTGGCATACACACGCTCGCCGGTACCATCGGGGTTTACCTCCAGTATGTTGGCACGGCGTACCTCATTACTCATGCCATGCTCTGCTACGTTACTGCCAGACCCTACAGATATGTATATCTTAGATCCATCTGCACTGGCTATCAGGTTGCGCGTCCAGTGGTTGTTGTAGCCACCCGCAGGTAGTTCTACTATTTTTTTGCCTTTGCCTTGTAACTTGGTGTCACCATCTTTATAAGGGTATTGGTACAATCCATCGGTATTGGCAACATAAAAACTGTTGTTTAATACTAACAGGCCATAGGGTTGGTTAAGGTCTTCGGCAAAAACCACACGGGTTTCAAAAGTGCCGTCTTTATCTTTATCACGAAATAGTGTTATCTGGTCTGCACTCGATGCAGTGCCGCTTTCGGCTACAAAAATGTCGCCATTAGGTGCTATATAGGTATTTCGCGGGTTCTTAAGGTCGCCTGCAAATTTGGTTACTGTAAACCCGGTAGGTGCTTTAGGGGTATTAGTACCCCAGTCTTCCATGCCGTTTCTATGGGTAACACTTTCGGTTGCAAAAGGTGCCGGCAGGTTTAGCGGGCCTATGGCTGTTTGCACCGTAGTGCCGCCTTCTGCCTTAGCTTCCTGCTTTTCTTCTTTATCAAGTTTTTCTTTTTTACAGGCAGTAAGGCACAGGGCACCGGCAAGGGCTATAGAAAATAATGCGGTTTTCATGAGTGGTATTATTGATGGAAAATTAATAATCACACTAATTTAGTTGTAAACCTCCTTTATGTTGTGTTAAACGGCTGAATATTAAAGCTAATTTAACATTCATAAAAAAAGTAGAAAATACCGTTAAGCATATAAGTCGCTGTGGTACAATTAGTATATTTGCAATTCAATTACAACTCAATATACACAGGTGATACAGCTTCACGACAAACACTTTGTCCCTTTTCTATCTGCCGCAGACCTCGATGCTACACTTCAGCGTATGGCAAAACAGGTTACAGAAGACCTTAAGGGCGAAACTCCCATATTCATTGGGGTGCTTAATGGTGCCTTTATGGTAGTTTCAGATTTTGTAAAACATTATAAAGGTAACTGCGAAGTAAGCTTTGTAAAAGTAGCTTCTTATGAAGGTACAGGCAGCACGGGCGAAGTAAAGCAACTCATTGGCCTTAGCCAGAGCCTTGCAGGGCGCAGCGTGGTTATAATAGAAGATATTGTAGACACGGGCAATACCATAGAAGAACTGAAAAGAATGTTTGAAGGCCAGGGGGTAAAGCAGCTTAAGATAGCTACGCTTTTTTTTAAGCCCGAAGCCTACACTAAAAACGTACCGCTGGATTATATAGGCTTTGAAATACCCAATAAGTTTATTGTAGGGTATGGCCTTGATTATGATGGCCTGGGCCGCAACCTACCCGAAATTTACCAGTTAAAGGAATAAATACTAAACACAATCTATACAACAATGATCAATATTGTACTTTTTGGAAAGCCGGGCGCCGGCAAAGGTACCCAGGCAGAATTTTTAAAAGGAAAATACAATCTTACGCACATTTCTACAGGCGACATTTTTAGGTTCAACATCAAAAATGATACGGCACTGGGTAAAGAAGCCAAGTCTTTTATAGACAGGGGCGACCTGGTTCCGGATGCGCTTACAATAAAAATGCTTCAGGATGAGATAGAAAAGCATGAAGGTACTGCGGGTTTCCTGTTTGACGGATTTCCGCGTACTGTGGCACAGGCAGACGAGCTTGATACATTTGTTATCTCTAAAGGATGGCAGATTGATGCAACCATTGGCCTTGAGGCTGATGACGACATTCTTGTAGCACGCCTTTTAGAGCGTGGAAAAACAAGCGGGCGTGCCGATGACCAGGACGAAGCCCTGATTCGCAACCGCTACCAGGAATATAATGAAAAGACCGCACCACTTGTTGATTATTACTCTAAGCAGGGTAAATATTATGCAGTGGACGGCATAGGGTCTATCGAGGAGATAACCGAGAGGTTAAGCCTTGTTATAGATAGTCTTAACTAAATAACCATCCGTTGGAAATAGCCATAATATTATTTCTTATTATTTTAAACGGGGTGTTCTCTATGAGCGAGATCGCACTGATCTCTGCCCGTAAGAACCGCCTCGAAGCTGCTGCCAAAAAAGGTAATGCCAGTGCACAAACCGCACTGGACCTGGCAAACGCGCCTAATAAATTTTTGAGCACGGTACAAATAGGTATTACACTTATTGGTATCCTTACCGGTATATACTCCGGGGCACAGGTTACAGATGATGTAAATACATTTGTGTCTTCCTTTGCTGTTTTAAAGCCGTATGCCGAAAATTTATCTGTAGGTATTGTAGTTGTAATACTTACATTTTTTTCGCTGGTATTAGGAGAACTCCTGCCTAAAAGGGTAGGACTTACGTTTCCTGAAACTATAGCAAAAATGGTTGCTGTACCCATGAAGTACATCAGTATTATTACAGCGCCGTTTATCTGGTTGCTTACCATAAGTACTGACGGGCTTATGAAAATCTTCAACATTCGCCCTACGGCAGATGGTAAAGTTACCGAAGAGGAGATCAAGGCAATAATAAAAGAAGGTACAGAAGGTGGTGAGGTACAGGAAATAGAGCACGACATTATGGAACGTGTTTTTCATATTGGCGACCGTAAGGTAAACTCGCTGATGACCCATAGAAAATCTGTTTCTTACCTGAGTACTGACTATAATAAAGACAGTATTCGCGAAACCATGCTAGAGGAGTTGCATTCTGTATACCCGGTATGCGAAGGCAATAACCTTGATGAGGTAATGGGTGTAGTACTTCTAAAGGATATTTTCGCTAATTATGAAAACTCGGCCTTTAGCCTGAAAGACATTATTAAAGAGCCTGTGTATCTTATAGAGCATACATCTGCCTATAAAGCCTTGGAGATATTCAAAAAGACGAAAGTACACTATGCGCTGGTTACAGATGAGTATGGTGTGTTTCAGGGTATCATTACATTAAATGATATTCTTGAAGCCCTTGTGGGTGATGCTGCCGACTTCTACGAAGACGAGTTTCAGCTTGTTGCAGAAGCCGATGGTACCTGGACGGTAGACGGGCACTATCCGCTTCACGACTTTTTAACCTATTTTGACCTTGACGACCTGATACCCGATTATGAGGTAACTACCGTAAGCGGCCTTATTATGACAGAGCTTAGCTATATACCCAAAGAAGGAGAGAAGCTGGCATGGCATTTGTATGAACTTCAGGTTGTAAAAATGGAAGGTGTTAAGATTGATACCGTAAAAGTACGTTCGTTAAAAGAGTAGTAATCAGTTATGGTTTGCAGTAGCTTCACTTATAAGCAGAACGATTAAAGTAATGACATTAAGTAATAAACAAAATAGCCGGAGGTAAAAAACTTCCGGCTATTTTTTTTGTAAAAAGTTGCTGTAATATTTTGGACTTATTTTGAAAAGTATATATTTGCACTAATCAATTTTAATCAACCAATTATGAAGAAAATTATCTACCTCTTTATTGTTTTAGGTGCTCTGTCAGTTACTGCACAAACTAAGAAAAAAGCAGTTACAAAAAATGCTACAACTAAGACTGCTGTAGCTACATCTGCTGTAGAGAAGCCTGAAGAAAAGAAAATATTTATAGCTAAAGATGATGTCATCATCCAAGATGGCAGGGCAGTGCTGACTTTTGAGAATATATATTTTGAAGATTATGCAAAAAATCTTTATCCCGTAGCGCTACAGTTACTAGCTGAAGAGTCTCAGTTTATAGATACCGAGATGACTAGCAGTAAGCTAAATAATATGATGCTTACAGCATATGTTAATGCTAAGTATTCAATAGCAAACGAAAGTACTTTTAAAGCAAAAACCATTACTATATTTTTTTACGACACATATGATGCATGGTCACTAAATGTAACATTTGATGCTACAGGTAGTAATGGGGTTAACTTCGAAGATAAGTATATTACTTTTTTTGACAAGGCAGGGGTTAAAGAAATGAAGGCTGCTTCGTTAACTAAAAAGCAATAAAATAGACATGATAACAAAATCGCCGGAGGTATATGCTTCCGGCATTTTTATTTTCAGGATTTTCTGTTAAGCTTTCTTATATAGTTAAACTTCCGGATTTTAGGATATAAAGGTTTTAGTTATACTTATGACTAAAATAATGGCAATCAAATGCATCAATTAACAATGCCCTATCATGGTAATACTAAGGGCAGTATTCTAAATTCATAAAAATAACGTACTTTTGCACCCTGAAAGTTTTTTTTAGGGCTTTCAGGCTTTTGAATTTAAACTTTAAACTAAAAAAATGACAGAAGGTAATTTTGTAGATTATGTAAAGATATATGTGTCTTCCGGTAAGGGAGGAAAAGGATCTACGCACCTGCACAGGGAGAAGTTTATTGAAAAAGGCGGCCCCGATGGTGGCGATGGTGGCCGTGGTGGGCACGTTTTTCTGGTGGGTAACAAGAGTTTATGGACGTTGTTTCATCTTAAGTTTGCACGCCACATTAAAGCAGGCCATGGTGGCGACGGTGGTAGCGCACGCAGCACCGGTGCCGATGGTGATGATAAGTTTATAGAAGTGCCGCTGGGTACCGTGGTAAAAGACCAGGAAACTGGTGAGGTGCTTTTTGAAATAACAGAGCACGGCCAGAAGCAGATAATTGCTAAAGGTGGTAAAGGTGGTTTGGGTAACTGGCATTTCCGTACCTCTACAAACCAAACGCCGCGTTACAGCCAGCCGGGTATGCCGGCTGAGGAGAACGATATATTATTAGAACTTAAGGTACTTGCCGATGTAGGTCTTGTAGGCTTCCCTAATGCGGGTAAGAGTACGCTGCTTAGTGTGCTTACATCTGCCAAGCCAAAGATTGCCGATTATCCATTTACCACGCTTAAGCCCAACCTGGGTATTGTGGCATACAGAGATTTTCAGTCGTTTGTAATTGCAGATATACCGGGTATTATAGAAGGCGCTGCCGAGGGTAAAGGCCTTGGACATTACTTCCTGCGACACATAGAGCGTAACTCGGTACTGATATTCCTTATTCCGGCAGATGCCGATGATATTAAAAAGGAGTATGAAATATTGCTGGACGAACTACGCCGCTACAACCCTGAAATTTTGGACAAGGAGCGCGTAATTGTAATTTCTAAATGCGATATGCTGGATACAGAACTTACAACCGAAATGAAAGCTAACCTTGATGTTACCTTTAAGAACACGCCATATTTAATGATATCGTCTGTAGCACAACTTGGGCTTACAGAGCTTAAAGATAAGCTTTGGCAAATGCTGAATGTGCCGGCTGTTTAGGTTGGTTTTTTTGAGAATAGATAGAAGATAATAGACCGCCCTGATGAGGGCGGTTTTTTTGTGTGGTGCTGTCATTGCAAGCGCAGTGCAGTTCAGCGATCTCAAAAAAGGAACGCGGATGACACGGATGCTTCGCAATCGCGGATTAGCGCAGATTTTTCGGTGCATTTCTTGGAGGAACTGAGCGGAGGAATCTCAATAAAAATTATAAGATTGCCACGGTTGTTCCTCCCTCGCAAAGACGGTACGTGAAGAAAGTATCCAAATCCGGTACTGTCATTGCGAACGCAGCGCAGCGGAGTGTGGCAATCTCATAATTATAAAAATTCTTTATTTGTCTTTAGTGACTGATGGTGTTTAACGGCATCAATAAATAAAGGAAATTCGGGGACTTCTTTTTTTACAATTTCTTTGTAAGCCATAAACATTTGGTTAGCCGCTACGTTAAAAGGCATCTTTCCTGTGCCCGTGCATAGGCCGGGTACGGCAACGCTGTTTATCTCCGGATGGGATATACGGGCAGATAAAATTCCCTTCATGGCAAGGTAGGCATTAACCGATTCAGGTATTTGTTGGCTGCCGGGTACCCTCATGGTTGGTGCACAAACAATGAATTTTCCCGACCGGGATTGCATTATTTCGGTTTGCCCCACCAGCAATTCGTTAAGGGAGAGCTGTTTTATCCTGCGCTGAAGCTCAGCTTGTATGTCCCAGCCGTATTTCTGGGAAATAAACAAATCGAGTCCGCCATCCATAAACCCGAAAGAATTTCCCGGACTAACAATAGCATCGCACTGCGCATCAAAAATATTGGCGTCAACAATCTGCACATTAGGGTCAAATTCAAAATGCTTTTGCCATGCAGCGCCAAGTGCTGGGGTATTGTAGTGTACGAGTTTTATGTTGAGGTTGTGTGGCATTACTTTTTTACGATTGGTTCTTATCTCTAAATTTACAGTTTGCAAACCGCTAATCCTTCTCCTTTACAATAAGCGAATAAAATTCTAAATCCTTCCTGATATGGATTGTATTCAGGTGTTCCCATTTTTCTCCTGATTTACGGTATATTTTAAACGCGTTTGATTCTTTTTGCTTGGATACAGAATCGCCTTTTTTTAATATATCATCCATATAGCTGTAAATAGAAAAGTATTCGCCGTTGGGAGAAACTTTAATTTCCCTGCCATTTCGGCCATGCATCGCTACATCTAAAATTACAGCTTCTATTTTTTTGTCGTAAAGCGCTTTAAGACTGGAATACGATGAAAATTTAAGATAGCCCAAAAAACCAAGCATGAGGGTAATGGCAAATATTGTTTTAAAGCGTTTCAGGAAAATCTTCTTTTTATCGCCGTTGCAGTCATTCTCGTTATAGAGCTGCCCCATTATTTTTTTAAAATCCATATCAGAAATAAAATCCAAGTTTTTCATGGTGCTTCTTTCTTCCCCAAATTTACATTTTTAAAATCTATTCGCTACTTTTACGCAAATAAAGACCGTAAAGAAACTCTCCATAAATGCGTACACATTTTATCGCCATAGGGGGCGCTGCCATGCACAACCTGGCACTAGCCCTGCACAGTAAAGGATATAAAGTAACCGGCAGCGACGATGCCATTTTTGAACCCAGCCGTACCCGCCTCGAAAAGAAAGGCCTGCTACCGGAAACACTGGGCTGGTTCCCTGAGCGCATTACAGCCGATATCGAAGCCATCATCCTAGGGATGCACGCCAAGGCCGATAACCCTGAGCTGCTTAAGGCGCAGGAACTCGGATTGAAAATATACAGCTATCCGGAGTTTTTATATGAGCAGAGCAAGAACAAAACCCGCGTAGTCATTGGCGGAAGCCACGGCAAAACTACCATTACCAGTATGATACTGCACGTAATGCACTACCACAACATTGAGGTAGACTATATGGTAGGTGCTCAGCTGGAAGGTTTTGATACCATGGTGCACCTTACCGAAGATAATGACTTTATTGTACTGGAGGGTGACGAATACCTTTCATCGCCTATGGACAGGAGGCCGAAATTTCACTTATACCAGCCTAATATTGCCCTGATAAGCGGCATAGCGTGGGATCATATCAATGTGTTCCCTACGTTTGAGAACTATGTAGAGCAGTTTGAAATATTCATACAGCAAATAACCAACGGCGGTATCCTTGTTTACAATGAGAACGATCCTGAGGTAAAACGCATTGCCGAAGCAGCGACTAACCCCATACGGAAGCTGCCTTACAGCACGCCGCAGTATGGTGTAGAAAATGGTATTACGCTTTTAGAAACGCCTGAAGGGCCAATGCCAATATCGGTATTTGGGGCACACAATCTTAATAACCTTGCCGGAGCCAAATGGATCAGCCAGAACATGGGTGTAGATGAAGCCGACTTTTATGAGGCCATTGCTACCTTTAAAGGGGCAAGCAAGCGCCTTGAAAAAATAGCCGAAAATGGTAAGAATGTCGCTTATAAAGATTTTGCGCATTCGCCTAGTAAGGTTGCCGCTACTACACGCGCCGTTAAGGAGCAGTACCCTGATAAAACACTTATTGCCTGTTTAGAGCTGCATACCTACAGCAGTCTTAATGCCGACTTTTTAAAAGAGTACCGTGGCGCGCTTGATGCTGCCGATGTTGCGGTAGTGTTCTATAGCCCCGATGCGGTGAAGATAAAACAACTTGAAGAAGTTAGTTATGAGCAAATAGCGGAGGCTTTTAATAGGGAAGACCTTATTATTTACACCAACCCCGCTGCATTTAAGCAATACCTGTACGAATTAAAATATGATACCAAAGGTGCTGCATTGCTGCTTATGAGCAGCGGCAACTATGGTGGACTTAATTTTGATGAGGTTAAAAACCTTATTTAGTTTTTCTGTTTATAGTTCAAAGTTAATAGTTTGTTGTTAGCTTCACTCTGCTCCCCGTCACTGTAAAGGCCTATATTAACCCTGTACAACATCTGAGAGTAGATGAAAAACGACACTATACTCAAATAAGGAATGAGCTTCACTCATACGAGATATAATCCTGCGTAAGCATGACACTGTCATTTGCGAGGTAATGAAGTATGAGTGAAGTTCCAACTATAAACTCTGAACTATTTAATTTCCACCAGCGGCCACCCATTTTTATCCCATTTCAGTTCGGTAATAATGAGCTTGGATGCCCCACCATCGGCAATGGAGTAGCCGTGTGCCACAAAATACTCTTTACCATCTATCTTATAAACCGAGTTGTGTCCAAGGGCGGCATATTTAACGCCGTCGCCTATGGCAAAGTCGGTACCGTTACCGTCCAGCATATCATAACCGGCTTTATCTACATACGGCCCGGTGACTGATTTAGACCTGCCCACCACCACATGGTAGTTGCTGTTTACACCCCGGCAACACATATCAAAAGATGCAAACAGGTAGTAATAATCACCGTGCTTGTACACAAATGCGCCCTCTATCTGGCTGTCTTCTAAACCATAATTATACAGCTTTTGAGTACTTGGCCTGCGTGCTATGGTATGCCACTCTTCCGGCAGGGCAAAGCCCGCCATATCATTAGTCATTTTCACAGCTTTCAGTCCATCCCAAAACGAACCAAATACAAACCACGGCGTGCCATTATCATCTACAATAATATTAGGATCTATGGCCTGCCACAGGTCGCGTCCCAGTACAGACTGCACTATCTTGCCCTGATCGGTCCATTTGTATTTCGGGCTTTTTTGGTTTAGGGTAGGGCTGGTAGCATGTCCTATCGCTGCATCGGGTTTGCCCGGAGTAGCATTACAGGCATAAAAAATATGGTACTGCCCCTTATAGAAAATAATATCCGGAGCCCATATATCTCCCTTAAATGACGGAAGCGCTTTTAGTACCCATTCGGGCAATGTTTCAAAAATAGGTTTACCCTCGGTCCAGGTCTTAAGGTCTTTAGAGTACATGGTACTAATGCCCTTGCCGGTTCCAAAAACATAGTAGGTGTCGCCATCTTTTGCCATTACAGGATCATGTACACCGGGGTTCTTAGGGTTAAAGGGTAAAACCGGTAATTCCGGCGGTGGAAGTACCTGGCTGTATGATGCAAATGTTGCAGTCAGCAGCCCACATAATAGTAGTTTTCTTAGCATGATTAATAAAGTGTTTAATTTACACTTATGCTAAGATATAAAAATTTACAACGTTATAGTTGTTTTGTTTGTCAAAAATAGAGGCGTGAAATTCTAAGTTTAGTTTTTTAAATAAAAATGGTTTACACCACAATAAAATTTATGTAGCAGTAAAGGCACTATTTTGTATTCATCGGTGTTAATACACTAAACCAATTTATAATACCATGAAAAAAATCGTTGCTTTTGCGGCACTATCAGCCGTATTGTTTTCCTGTTCTAATAATGATGATTCTAATGCCGCGCCGGACGAAGAGCCTTTTTTTAGCTTTAAAGTGGGCGATGTATGGGCTTATAGAAACTATAACCAAAACCATGGAGGTACATTTGTGCCTACAACAACAGATACGGTTAAAATTATTGGCACACTAATTTTTAACGGCAAAACCTATTTTGATTTTGAGACAACGAGCTACATGTCAGGGCAGGTCGTCAATTCTCTACACACTTACCAACGCGTCAATGAAGATGGGCATCTTGTAAACCAAAATGAAAGGGTTTTACACCCGGGGTCTGATACTGATTTTACGGATCACTATCCTTTTACAATAACCTCAGCCGACACATTGGGGTTTATGGCTACAAGGTTATATGCTCTTCAGGATGTTGATGTTGAAGGAGCTGCGTACAGCGCATATAAATATGAAAGTTATTATACACCTAATGAAAATGGTGGAGCTGAAGGTGTAGGTTATCAAACTTTTTACAGCCCGGGAGTCGGACTTGTTTTGAGCAGGGATCGTTATTTGACTGATGCAGACATAAGATTAGAAACGCGGCTTATTTACCACAAATAATAAAAACGCCTTCGGGCGTTTTATTATTTTTAAAGATGTATGCAGCCTTGAGCAGAACAGAATCACTGTGTACTGAATTTACATTTATATTAAATCTAAAAATTGCAACGTTGTGGTGGCTGGGTAATGTAAAAAAATTACGCACAGCTTATCGCAGCACCTAACTTTTGACTTCATGACCTTTAAACTTTCCGGCCAATCTATTTCTTATAGCGGTAATGTCCTGTAACTTCATATTCAAAAAGTACATCTTCCAGCACCTGCCCATGGCCTATGTTGTGTACAATTTTATTACGTCCGTTGACATCCTTTTTATTTACGACAAGGCCTATGTGTGGTACACCGCTGGCAAGCTTCCAGGTTACAATATCGCCGGGCTTATAGTCAGTCGCAGTTTTAGTTACCGGTATTGATGTCCCCTTACGGGTAAAAAAGGTTTGCAGGTTGGGTACGCGCCGGTGGTCAATATTGGTATCGGTGCTTTTAAGTCCCCATATTTTTGGATATTTTCTAAAGTTGGCAGCCATATCCTCATGCACTTCTTTTTGCAGGTCAATGCCCAGTTTCCGGTAGGCTCTGATTACTACATCGGTACACACGCCCTGTCCTTTGGGCACGTCGCCGTTAGGGTAAGACAACTGCGCGTAACGCGAATTATATTCGATAGTATTGTCTACAATGCTTAGTGTCGCATCAGAAAGCTTTTCGTAAAAGTCTTTCTGCATAAAAGATGATAAGCTAAGCGTAATAAAAAGAATAAAGTATTTCATGTTGAGTGGTTTATAACCCCAACGTAATATAATTAGCCTGTAGTATATTTAGCGTAGCCGATTTTAATTATCTTAGTACCAACCAATCATTACCCAATGGAAGACTTGCAACAAAACATATCCATAAAATACTGGGCTGAAGACGACCAGCCACGCGAAAAATTAATGCTTAAAGGCAAAGCTGCCCTTAGCGATGCCGAACTGATAGCCATACTCATTGGTTCCGGCAGCCGAAATGAAAGTGCTGTAGAACTGAGTAAGCGCATTTTAAAGAGCGTAGATAACAACCTGAATGCCCTGGGTAAACTTGGGCATAAACAGCTGATGGCTTTTAAAGGTATAGGTGATGCAAAGGCGGTAACCATAGCAGCGGCGATGGAACTGGGTCGAAGAAGGCGTGAGGAAGACGCGCCCGACCTTAAAAAGATTACCAGCAGCAAGGCGGTATTCGAGATCATGCAGCCTTTAATAGGCGAGTTGCCTCACGAGGAATTCTGGATTATTTATCTCAATAATTCTAACAAGGTGATATATAAAACCCAGCTTAGTAAAGGCGGGCTTACCGGCACCGTGGTAGATGTGCGATTGGTGTATAAAACGGCGTTAGAACACAATGCCGTGGGTATTATTTTGGTACACAACCACCCCAGCGGAACACTCATAGCCAGTGATGCCGACAAACAGGTTACACGCCAACTTAAAACCGCGGGCATGGCCCTCGACATTAAAGTGCTGGACCATGTTATTGTTACAGAACACAGTTATATGAGCTTTGCGGATGAGGGAATATTGTAGAGTTTTGTCATTCCGACGGTAGGAGGAATCTCTAAATAATCAGAGATTCTTCGACTCCGCTGCGCTGCGCTCAGAATGACAGAACTAATAAGCATAATCACTTTAATTAAATAATCTCCTATATTCCAACGGGCTTACATTGGCTTTAGCCTTAAACAGTTTACTGAACGACTGCGGGTGTTCAAAGCCCAAGCGATAGGCTATTTCGCTAACGGTAAGTTCTGTAGTACTTAGTATTTCTTTTGCCTTATCTATAAGTTTACTATGTATGTGCTGTTGTGCGTTTTGTCCAGTGTGGGCACGCAGCATATCGCTAAGGTAGCCGGGCGATACATTAAGGTAATCTGCCAGTTCTTTAACTCTTGGCAGGCAGGCTTCGGTACCGTTAAAATGATCGGTAAGCACCTGTTCCATTTTAGTAATAAGGTCATTATTGGCCTGTTTCCGTGTAATGAACTGACGGTTATAAAAGCGGTTGCAATAATTAAGCAATAGCTCTGTTTGCGACACCATTACATCCTGGCTAAAACCATCTATAGGCTGTTGGTATTCTTTTTCAATTGCACGCATTATGCCATTTATCATATCTTCTTCTGCCTCACTAAGGTGCAGGGCTTCGTGCGTAGCATACGAAAAGAACCCATATTCTTTAATGGTTTTATCCAAAGCATATCCCCTTAAAAAGTCCGGGTGAATCATCAGCCACATACCGTTAACGCTAACATCACTACCCTCGGTACTTATTACCTGTCCTGGCGAAAAAAAGGTCATAATCCCATTATCAAAGTCATAATAGTTTTGTCCGTATTTCATTCTCCCTTTAAAATCGCGTTTGGTGCAAATAGAGTAAAAATTATATTGCAGGCTTGTAAGGTTTTCATCCATAATGCAGGGCACATCTTTTAGGTTGATAACACTTACCAGCGGATGCAGCGGAGCAGGAAGACACAGCAGGCGGTGCATATCAGAAATGCTTTCAGGCGATGCTATTGTAGTTGCTGTTTTTTTCATCGTGCTAAAATTTAGAAAGAAAAGCTACCGTAAAGATAGCTTTTCTTTTGTGAGGCAAAGTATTAAAGTGTAGCAAGGTCTATAACAAAGCGGTAGCGTACATCGCCTTTTTCCATGCGCTCATAAGCATCGTGAATATCTTCAATGCCAATGATCTCAATGTCTGAAACAATGTTATGCTCAGCGCAAAAGTCCAGCATTTCCTGGGTTTCTGCCAGGCCGCCAATGCCGCTTCCGGCAACGGCCTTACCTCCGGCAAGTAAAGAGAATGCCGGTATCTGGTACGGTTCACTCGGCGCCCCAAGGGCAATGTGTGTACCACGGCTTTTTAGCATATTAAGATACAGGTTGATGTCGTGCGGGCCTGATACGGTATCTACAATAAAGTCGAATGTTTTGGTAACGGCAGCTACCTGATCCGGGTCTTTTGTAACTACAAAATGGTGTGCACCCAGTACCTTTGCATCCTCTTCTTTAGCGGGCGATGTACTGAGTACGGTAACATCGGCACCAAAGGCTACGGCAAATTTTACAGCCATATGGCCTAATCCGCCAAGTCCAAGCACGGCCACTTTATGCCCGGGGCCTACCTTCCAGTAGCGCAGGGGAGAGTAGGTAGTAATACCCGCACAAAGTAGTGGTGCTACAGCAGCCAGTGGTAACTTATCAGACACGTGCAGGGCAAATTCTTCTTTTACAACAATATTGTTGCTATAACCGCCTTGCGTAGGCGTGCCGTCTTTGCCCATAGCGTTATAAGTTTGCACACCCTCGCTACAAAACTGCTCCAGGTCTCCCTTACAGTCTTCGCAATGCCCACAGCTGTCTACCATACAGCCTACACCGGCAAGGTCGCCAATTTTAAAATTTGTTACGTGCGCGCCTACCGCAGCTATACGCCCTACAATTTCGTGTCCCGGTACCATAGGGAATATCCCCGGAAACCAGTCGTTTTTTATCTGGTGCAGGTCGCTATGGCATACCCCGCAGTACAAAATATCGATCAACACATCATGTGCACCTACTTCACGGCGTTCAAAATCCCACGGTGCCAGGTTTGTTTCTGCACTTTGTGCAGCATATCCTTTACTCTTTGTCATATTTGTTGTTTAAGTTTGTTATTGGTTTACCAATGTCATGCCCCAGGCATCATAGCGGTCGCCGGTTACGGTTCCTAAAGGTACAATACTTTCCAGGCGTTTGTTTTCTTCGGCACTTAATACTATAGATGCTGCCTCAATGTTCTGCTCTACATACTTTACGCGTTTGGTACCCGGTATGGGCACAAAGCCTTTGTTTACTGCCCAGGCAATTGAGAGTTGCGACGGTGTAACACCCTTTTCTGTAGCCAATGTAGTAATGGCTTCCAGTAATTCGATGTTTTTGTAGAATTGTTCTCCCTGAAATTTCGGGATACTGCGGCGGAAGTCGTTCTCTGCAAAATCATCCGGGCTTTTTATGTCACCCGAAATAAAGCCACGTCCAAGTGGCGAATAAGGTACAAAGCCAATGCCCAGCTTTGTAAGCGTATCAAACACGCCTGCCTCTTCTACAGTGCGTTCAAACAGCGAGTATTCAGACTGCACTGCCGTTACCGGATGCACGGCGTGGGCTTTTTCGATAGTTGATGATCCTACTTCAGATAGGCCGATATATTTTACCTTGCCTTCTTTAACAAGATCAGCCATTGCGCCCACGGTTTCTTCGATAGGTACGTTGGGGTCAAGGCGGTGCATATAATACAGGTCAATATAATCAGTACCCAGGTTCTTAAGCGAACGCTCTACGGCTTTTTTAATGTAGTCTTTAGAGGCGTTTATCTTCCAGGTAAGTTGTTCGTTATCGTCTATTTCCCAGGCAAATTTTGTGGCAATTGTATAATTGTCACGGTTACCCGAAATGGCTTTGGCAATAAGCCTTTCATTCAGCATAGGGCCATAAAGATCGGCCGTATCCAGGAAGTTGCCGCCCAGTTCGAGCGAACGGTGTATTGTTGCAATTGCTTCGGCTTCATCTGCCTTACCATAAATATCTGCACCGGCTAATGATGTCATGCCCATACACCCTAATCCTATGGCGGGTACTACAAGACCCTGATTGCCTAAGTTTACTTTTTTAATGCTCATGTTTTATTTTTTTTGAATTGATAATTGAACACTACAAAGTTGCTATAATCTTATTTTGAAACTGTAGCCAGATTGATGGGTGTTGTATCCAAATTGATACTGAAGTGGTTTAAACTTTTTCAATTGGCTGTAAAATGTTCTTTTCGCCCCAAATTCCGCCTATTTTCTTACTCCGTAGCGCTGCTATGCAGTGCCAAAAAGCCAAAATTTGAAGCAAAAATCCCTATTTTTAGCTTCAATCAAAAAAGTTAAATCACTTCACTGTAAAAATTCAGGCCCCAATTTGGAGCCTGAAAAAAGTTAGATATTAAAAACAAAGGGAGCCTTGCGATGATATGATGTATCGTTTAGCTGGCTGACCAAAAAACTGGCGAGTGTTGTGGCACTTATGGCATTGCCAGGACAGTCTTTTAAGTTTATGCTTACATCAGCAAGGTCATCTGTTAGTTCTATTAAAGGCAAACGCACCATAGTAAAGTTGAGATTACTATTTATCAACAACTCATATTCTTCCTGCTTATCGTGAGTAGAGATGGGGTAATTGGTATACATCCAGTCTGTTGCCATTTGTGTACCGGCTGTTTTGTCATCATCCGGAGTGCTTACATTAAGTCCGGTTGTAACAATGTAGCGGTTTATGCCCAGTATGTTAGCGGCTTTAATGATATTTTGAGCACTATGGCTAAAAATTGTAGGTTCGCTGGGCGGTAATCCCAGTCCCAGTGTGCTTATTATTGCACAGCAACCGCTAAGGGTATCATATATGCTCTGATATTCAGTAACATCGCCGGTTATAATTTCGGCACTATCCATAAAAGGCTTCAGGTGCTGTGGGTTTCGTACCAGCATTTTTATGCTATAGCCTTTTTGTAAAAGGTTTTTTACGAGGTATTGGCCAGACTTTCCGGTGCCGCCTATAACGGCTATTTTTGTATGTAAGTTCATGAGATATCTCTTTTATAAAATTATTGCAAATAAAAACCTGCCCGCTATATGCTTAGCAGGGATGCAGTTGAGGTACTGCTATTGTGTAATATTTTATAAAGAGATCCTAATATTCCAAAAGTATAAATTTTTAAGGAAATTTTATATTATGGGTTTGTTAATCTGCTTTACCAATAATTGCCGTTGCTTTAACTTTGTATTAAAATACAGGCTATGAGCAATTACACAATGACCTTTTACTGCCGGGACTGCCTCGCTATGCCCGAAGATGTGCGGATGCGCCAAAAGCACCTGCGTGAAGAAGTAGTTGATAAAATGCAAACGCATAAGCTTGAACTGGTTGACTTTAATCTTACAGAGAATTATCAGCATTACCCTGAGTATGCTACCCGTGGCAGGCATAAAACACTGGTTGAAATAAAGCTGGACTTGAGCCGTGCCGATATGAAGACGCGCGAAAGTATTTATAACCGTTGTTTTATAGCGTTGCAGCAGCACGAAGTAGAACTTAGTGAATGGACACATCACGAAGACGGTAAAATACCGCAAAGCATCCTTGTGTTTGATATGAAACAGCAGGCACAGGCATCTTAAAACTTGCTTAACCTTATAAAAGTATTTTAATTTGCCTGCCAAAATCATTACCTTGCATACCTATATTTTTTGGTATGATAAAAACCGGTGCTATCCGCTTTTCTTATAATAAAGGCACATCATTTACTTTTCCTGACATTACTGCAAATGCCGGAGAAACACTGTTGATAACAGGAGGTTCGGGCAAGGGGAAAACCACACTCTTACATCTTTTAGGCGGGCTGTTGCGTCCGCAACAGGGTGAAGTTTCTATAGACGGAACTAATGTCGCCACACTTTCAGATAAACAACTCGACCGTTTCCGCGGGCAGTATATTGGCATTGTATTGCAGCAGGCCTATTTTGTTGCGGCACTTTCTGTACTCGAAAATGTTGCGCTTGCTTCATGGTTGGCAACAGGTAAACAGGCTACAGATAAAGCGAAACAATTACTGGAGCAATTAGGCCTTGGTGAGCAGCTTCATAAACTTCCGTCACAACTCAGCATTGGTCAGCAACAACGCGTTTCTATTGCGCGTGCGCTTATAAACAGCCCTAAGCTTCTATTGGCAGATGAGCCTACCAGCAGCCTTGACGACGAGAATGCGTATGTAGTGGCAGATATGCTCTCGGCGCTTGCAAAGCAGTTTGGTACCGCGCTGGTAATTGTTACGCACGACCAAAGGCTTAAAGACCGTTTTCCTAACCAAATATCCCTGTAAACAATGATAACCAAAATAGCCTGGAAAAATATTTGGTACAAGCCGCTTAATACTGCGCTTAGCATTATACTGCTTACCGCCAGTGTAGCCATTATTACCCTGCTGATACTTTTGCAGGAACAATTCGAGAAAAAATTTAGTGATAACATAGCGGGTACCGATATGGTACTGGGCGCACAGGGCAGCCCGTTACAGCTCATACTTTCTGCCATTTATCAGGTAGATGCCCCAACGGGAAACATCAGTTATGACGAAGCCAAGGTGTGGATGCACAACCCTATGGTAAAGACAGCTATTCCCCTTGCCTTTGGCGATAATTATAAAGGTTTTAGGATTGTGGGTACGACGCCCGAATACCTTACACATTTTGATGCCGTATTTAAAGAGGGAACGGTTTTTACTAAAGATTTTGAAGTAGTGGTGGGCAGCGACATTGCCGAAAAAATGAACCTTAAAATAGGTGAAAAATTTTTTGGCGCGCATGGCGATGCTGCCGAGGGCGAAATGCACGAAGACCATGCTTATATTGTTACCGGAATTACAAAACCTACAGGTAAGGTCATAGACAACCTTATATTGTGTAATGTACCCAGCGTTTGGGCCATGCACGACCATGAGCATGACGAGGCTGTGGCCGAAGCAGGGGAGCACCACCACGACCATCATGAGGGAGAAGAAACTCATGAACATGAAGAGCACCATGACGAAGCAATAAGTGAAGAAGGTAAGGAGATAACCGCAGCCCTTATAAAATTTAAAGGCCCGCGTGCCATAGTAATGTGGCCGCGCATGGTAGCCATGAATACCAAGATGCAGGCAGCATCGCCGGCTATAGAAATTAACCGCTTGTTCTCATTGTTTGGTATAGGTTTACAGGCACTGCAATATATGGCTATGGGTATTATGCTCATATCTGGCATCAGTATTTTTATTGCACTTTATAACACGCTGAAAGAGCGTAAATACGAATTTGCACTTTTGCGCGTTAATGGGGCAAGCCGCCTGCAATTACTGGCACTTGTGCTTATAGAGAGCCTGCTGCTATGTGTTACGGGGTTTCTTTTCGGCACGGTTGTTGGGCGCATAGGGCTGGCACTGCTTTCGGGCAGTAGCGAATCTGAGTTTAAAATGGCTTTTAACCCCTATGAGTTTGTGTGGCAAAAAGAAGGATATTTACTGGCACTCACTATCTTTGTAGGGATTTTAGCGGCGGTAATACCCGCTGTAAAAGCATATAGTCTAAATATTTCAAAAACACTTGCAAATGCGTAAGATAATAATAGTGGCAGCCCTGGCCATTTCGGGTTTATTTTTTGTTTCAATGGCATCACCATCGGTTAAAACCGAACCTGCTCCGGTAAGTACCGCAGTATATAATGATACCCTGAACTGGAAACAACTCGCAGAGATAAAATACCTTAAAAAACCAAGCAAAGATTATCCTGAAGGGGTAATGTTTCCGGTTATAAATACCAAACTTAAAGCAAAACAGAGCAAAACCATTGTAATGAGTGGCTTTGTAATACCTATAGACGAGAAAAGCTATGCACTTAGCAAAAATGTATTTGCATCATGCTTTTTTTGCGGACAGGCAGGGCCGGAAACCATTATGGGGATCAAATTTAAAAACCCGGGACAAAAGTTTAAGACAGATACCTATGTAACGCTACAGGGTACCTTTCGTTATAACGACAATGATGTGGAAGACTGGATCTACCATATAGAAAATGCCGTTGTAGTAAAAAAATAAGCCATGAAAATTACCAATAAAAAAGCCGTTTTCTTTGACCTTGACCATACCTTATGGGATTTCGAGAAAAATTCCGCACTGGCCTTTGAGCACATACTTACACAAAATAATGTACAGGTAGATGTGGCACATTTTATTTCGCTGCACGTACCCATAAATGCAAATTACTGGAAGCTGTACCGCGACGGGCTTGTTACTCAGCAACAGCTACGTTATGGCAGGCTTAAAGATGTATTTGATATACTGGAGTATAAGGTAGACGATGTGCTAATTAGCAAACTTTCTGAGGAGTATGTCGCAACCCTTCCGTTAAATAACCATCTGTATGATGGAGCACTCGAAATACTGGAATATCTTAAGCCAAAGTACAGCCTGCACATAATTACCAATGGTTTTCATAACGTGCAGGAAGGCAAGCTGAAGAATAGCGGGCTTGAAGGTTATTTTCAGACTGTAACAAATAGTGAAAATGCGGGTTGTAAAAAGCCACATCCGGCTATTTTTGAATATGCGCTGGCAGCAGCTAATGCCCTGAAAGAAGACAGCATCATGATAGGCGACTGTATCGAAGCTGATGTACAGGGCGCGCTGGATTGTGGTATCGACGCTATATTTTTTGATGAACACCGTGCGGGAGCGCACGCTTCTATACCGCGGGTTAACCACCTGCTGGAACTTAAAAACCTGCTTTAATTATATGAAAAAGATCGTTTTGTTTTTTGCCCTGCTTTTTGCAGGGGCTGCATTCGCCCAGAGCGAAAATATTAATAACTATAAGTATGTAATAATTCCTGAAAAGTTTGACTTCTTTAAGGAGGCAAATAAGTATAACCTTAACAACCTTACAAAAATGGCCTTAGAAAAGTATGGTTTTACTGTACTTTACACTAACCAGCAGATGCCCGCTGAGGTTGCCCTAAACCGCTGTGGCGCATTATATGGTGATCTTATAAATGATTCGGGAATGCTTACCACTATAGTTTCAATTGTACTGAAAGACTGTACAGGCAAAGTATTATTTACATCAGAAAAAGGAAAGAGTAAGCAGAAAGATTATCAAAAAGCATATTATGAGGCTACACGCATTGCAGGGGCATCATTAGCAGATCTTAACTACCAGTACAATGGTGCTGTAATAGCTGTGCCTGCTACACCTACGCCGGCAGTGCCACAAGCTACTGCCGTTGCTACAAATAGTAATAGTACTGCTACGGCAACAGCTACTGCAGTAGCTGTTGTGCCGGTACCTGTAAATAATGAGAACCAGCTTTTTGCGCAACCCATTACTAACGGTTATCAACTGGTAGATACTACACCTAAAGTGGTGCTTAAGATGTACAAGACATCTCAACCCGATTCATACAGTGCGCAGGGAGACGGTAAAAACGGTGTTGTATTTAAAAAAGCAAATGAGTGGTTTTTTGAATACTACCAAAATGATAAGCTTGTAAGTGAGAAACTGAATATTAAGTTTTGATTTTAGATTAAAATCAAAAGCTTGAAGTTATAAAAAGAAAGTCCCGGGCAAAACCCGGGACTTTCTTTTTATAATTGATACAATTTTATGACTCTGTACTTTTAAAATGTTTCGACTAATACCCGTACTTCCCTTTCCAGCGGTTTCTTAAAAAATCCCTGGTACCATTCTCACGGCTATTGTTTCCCGGTTCATAAAATGGCGTGTTGCTTATAGCATCGGGCAGGAACTCCTGATCAGCAAAGTTATTATCAAAATCGTGGGCATATTTATAGTCGTCGCCATACCCCAGTTCTTTCATCAGCTTTGTTGGTGCATTACGCAGATGCAATGGCACAGGCAGGTCTCCCGTTTGTTTTACAATGCTTTGTGCTTTGCCAATGGCCATATAGCTGGCATTGCTTTTAGGCGATGTTGCCAGGTAAATGGCGCACTGGCTTAGCAATATCCTCGATTCAGGGTAACCTATAGTACTTACTGCCTGAAACGTGTTATTTGCCATGATTAGTGCCGTAGGATTGGCATTGCCTATATCTTCGCTGGCCAATATCAGCATACGGCGTGCTATAAATTTCAGGTCCTCTCCGCCTTCAATCATCCGCGCCAGCCAGTAAACAGCCCCATTAGGGTCGCTGCCACGCATCGATTTTATAAAAGCGGAAATTATGTCATAGTGCTGCTCCCCGGTTTTGTCATACAAAACGGTATTTTTTTGAGCAAGCTGCATTACACGTTCATTAGTTATTTCTATTTCTTCGCCTTCACTTGCGTTTATAACCAGCTCAAAAATATTAAGCAATTTACGTCCGTCACCTCCGCTCAGGCGCAGTAGTGCTTCTGTTTCTTTAAGGTCAATTTTTTTAGTTTTCAGGTAGGCATCTGCCTCCATGGCGCGGTGTAGCAGGGCTTCAAGGTCTTCGCGGGTAAACGCATTTAAAACATATACCTGGCAACGCGAAAGTAATGCGGGGATAACTTCAAAACTGGGATTCTCTGTAGTAGCCCCTATAAGAGTAACCCAGCCTTTTTCTACTGCTGCAAGCAGCGAATCCTGTTGCGATTTACTGAAACGGTGAATCTCATCTATAAACAGTATGGGGTTTTTAGCGGTAAAAATACCACCACTCTGTTTGGCTTTGTCTATAACCTCGCGCACATCTTTTACACCTGCATTAATGGCACTCAGTACATAAAAGGGGCGGTTGCTCTCCTGCGCCATAATTTGCGCCAGGGTAGTTTTTCCTGTGCCCGGCGGCCCCCATAAAATAAGCGATGGTATGAGGCCGCGCGCTATCTGGTGGGTAAGCGACCCGTTAGGCCCAACAAGATGTTGCTGGCTTATATATTCTGATAAATGCTGCGGGCGTATGCGTTCTGCCAAAGGTGCTTCCATAGGTGTAAAATTACAGATTTATATGAATATGGCGTGTTTGAAAAATGCTAAAAGAGCATACTGCGATTGTTATATGCTTTTCAATAAACACTTATGATTTCACTGACATTTTAACAGTAAAATATTTTTGGTGGTCTTTTTGATGTGCTTACCGCATGAAAGACAATTACGATCAATTTAAATTCTCGCCTTCTGTAATCCTGTGGCCACTTGCCTTTGTGCTCGTGCTTTGGGTTGTTTACTGGACAGAAGTGCGTTTTCATATATACCTTACTGAATATGGTATTTTGCCACGTACCCTAAAAGGCCTGCGCGGAATTATCCTGAGCCCTTTTTTGCACGGCAGCCTGGAACATTTATATAATAATAGTATTCCGTTGTTTTTACTGGTGGCCGCCGTACGGTATTTTTACAGGCGCTATGCCTGGCAGGTTATTGTATATGGAATATTAGTTTCGGGGGCTATTACCTGGCTAATAGGGCGGGGTGGAAGCTACCATATAGGTGCCAGTGGACTCATTTATGCATTGGTAAGCTTTGTGTTTTTTAAAGGTATTTTTACAGGTTATTATCGGTTAGTTGCCGTTTCTATGATTGTTACCCTGTTGTATGGAGGAATGGTTTGGTATGTCTTTCCAGGAGTAGATGAGGAGATAAGTTGGGAAGGACACCTTGGCGGATTTATTGCCGGACTGATTTTTTCGCGTATTTACGAAACGCCTGAGTATGAAAAGCAAATTGTTTACGACTGGCAGCGGCCGGATTTTGACTCATCTAAAGATCCATTTATGAAGCGCTTTGATGCCAATGGGGTTTTTGTAAATCCACCCAAGCCGGAAGATATTGAAGTGGTTGATGCCGAAATACTTTCGCCACCCGCTGCTACTATAAACTATGTTTATATTTATGTGCCGGATAAGGGAAATACTGAAGCTGAGGTATAAAAAAACAGCCACTAAGGCTGTTTCATATTTTTTAAAATCAAAATTAACTTCTTTGTCTTACAGCCTCATATAAAAAGGCACCACAGGCTACAGAAACATTTAGCGAACCTATGCTGCCAAACATTGGTAGTTTTGCTTTCTCATCTACAATTTTAAGTACCGACGGATTAATACCGCGGTCTTCGCTGCCCATTATAATAGCTAAAGGCTCATTAAAAGAAAGGTCATAAATTGTGCTGTCTGTCTTTTCTGTTGCGGCTACGGTTTTAATACCGGAGCCCTGAAGGTGGAAAATAGCATCTTTAATATGTTCTACTTTACAAATAGGCACATTAAATACGGCACCGGCCGAAGTTTTAACGGTATCGCCATTTACAGGTGCAGACCCTTGCTTTTGTACAATAATACCATCTACACCGGTACACTCTGCCGTGCGGATGATAGCGCCAAAGTTACGGGCATCACTAAGCTGGTCCAGTATAAGGAACAGGGGAGTACGGCCGCTTTCTAATACTGTTTCTACCAGTGTTTCAAGATCCTGAAATTTTATAGGGGCAATGCTGGCCACAGCGCCCTGGTGGTTGTTTGGCGTAAGCCTGTTTAATTTTTCAACAGGTACATAACTAAAGTTAATACTGTTTTGCTTAAGGGCTTTCATCAAATCGCGCATAAGGTCGCCCTGTGCGTCTTTTTGTATAAATACCTTATCAACTTCCTTACCTGCGCTTATTGCTTCAATAATGGCCCTGATGCCAAATATCTGGTGATCTTTTTCCATAATGCAAAGGTATAAAAAAACCATCCCCGAAGGGATGGTCTTTCTTATTAACTAACCAAATTATTAATGTTCGTCTTCTTCAAATCCTGTACGCTTACGTCCGGAAAAGATAAGTACTGTTTCCGGGTCATAATCAAATACACCTTTAAAGTAAATACTGTCTACTACAACACCTGATTCTGTATGTGCCCCATTTTTAATAATCTTACCTTCCGTAATGGTAACTTTAGAATCATCTGCAAAATTGGTAAGGTTACTGCCACTAAAGGTTAGATTTTGCAGATCATACTGTACTACAGATTCCAGGTACCATCCATAAAACTGGGTAGCGTCAAAACGGTCACTTATCCAAAGGCCACCATTATTATCATCATAAGTGCGATGTAGCGCATTTGCCACCTGTACAGTGCCGGTTTCATCACTAATATTTATAAACCATTCACCATTCATAGTTAATGAAGGTTTGCCGTCAGCATCATAGTCAGCATACCCATCTTCATCACATGAAATTACAAATAAGATTGCAACAACCGGCAGAAGTATATATTTAAATTTTTTCATGTTTCAGTTTTTTAAAATTACCTTGTAAAGTTCCTTACCGCTGTACCATAAGTTGCAGAAGCGTATAACACCCATGTGAAGTTGTTTTCACTAACAATAGTGCCAATGTTTGTTTCCACACTTATTCCTGATTCAGATGTGTTTGTCTGATAAGGTGCATAAATACGTTCATCATCGATGTTATAGAATGTAAATTTTATGAAATTCTTTGCATCGGCAATGCCTAATCCCCCTGCATTGTCAGAGGTATATACTCTATCTGCAATCTTCACAATATTATTAGCATTTCCATTACGATAAAAAGTACCTTCAAGATTAATTGTACTTGGTTCGGCACTTAATACTATAATAGTCCTGCGTAGTTGAGCTGAAAAGCCATCTTCATTTGCTGATGAGTAATAAAGGTCATATACCCCCGGTGTCGTAGGATCTACGTTTCCGGTAGTTGTAACTTCTACTTCGTCTTCGCCAATTAAAGATACAGCACCCTGATCAGTAAAAGAATCTCCCTCAGTTAGTACCACCACGGCTTCTCCATTTAGAGTCATCTCTGGGTATACAGTTACCCTCGATCCTATAGGATCTTCATTTTCGCATGATGTAAGGCCTGTAGCTAACACCATTGCCAAAATCCCTAATTTAAATATATTTTTCATAAGCTATTTTTTTATTCAGGTTTTTGATCCCACCAAACGTTTTCAAGTAAGTTAGCATGCTGGGTTATATTAGGGTTTCTATTAGCCTCATCATCCGGATAGAATAATATACTGGGCTGGTTTGTACCCGAAAGTACAGAAATTAGTGATGGAATACGATTACCAATGCTATAATCTTGTGTGCCCGTAGATACCACTTCAGGAAATTTAGTTCTTGTAGACTCTATCCATGCTTCGATATTATTGATATATGGTAATGATGCCCATTTCTGTACGATTACCTGTCTAAGAGCTGTTTCAACATTACCATTAGGTACATATTCGTAAACACCACCCGTACCTGTAAGGTCATTTGCTAAAACACCTGTTTGGGCTACTGTCCAAGGAGAGTCAGATTCTCGAGTTGGATCATCTTTTGTAAAATCGGTATTGATATTAATAAAGAAACGACTTTGATAAATAGTCAAAGAAGAAAGCACCCCAGCATCATATTTTTCTTTAGCTCCTGCACCGCCTGCATAACGAATAAGTGCTTCGGCCTGCATAAAATTACTTTCTACTGTACTCATTAGGAATACAGGGGTTTTAGGCCTTATGTTTGGCCTTGCATAAGCCTGTGCTGTGTTGTTAAATGTATTGCCGCTTCCTTGCGCTATGGAAGTATATTCTCCATTAAGGGGGCTACGCCTATATACAACCTTAAGCCTTGGGTCATCATTAGCATCATAGAAATCATGAAGCGCATTACTGGCGATGTGGTTACCATCGCCAAGCCCACTACCACCTGTTGAGAGAAAGGTACCGTAAAAAGGGTTGGTTTTATTCACAACATTTACAAAAGTTGCAAATGCGGCTTCTTGTGTAAGGAAATTGTCCTCTGCCATCAGGGCATTTACCGCTGCAGGATTGGCTTGTGGCGTATATGCCATGCGCAGGTATATTTTTAATTTCAGCGTGTTTATAAACTGTTTCCATAAATTTATATCACCGCCATAAATTACATCCTGGCTAGGGAAAGCCGCAGTTGTTGGATTGGCATCATAAGCAGCTACTGCAGCATTAAGCTTAACAATCAGGTCGGTATAAATTTCTGCACCTGTGTCTACTTTTGGAGTTATATTTCCACTTGTTCCCTGAAGTGCTTCTGAATATGGTACGTCATTAAAAAGGTCTACTAATAACTGATATGTATAGGCTCTTAATGCCTCTGCTATAAGAAGTGTGGCGGTATCACCGGCTTCTTCAGATTCTGCAGATACATACTGTAGGTCTGTTAATGCTCCTGCATATAATTGTGTCCATGGAGTATTAGCATAACCTGTGTTTAAGTTATAAGAGTCAATATTTTCAAACTGGCTGGCAGATGGAGCCTGTGTATGATATTGTGCAAGGAAGCCTCCCAGGCTTGTTAGCTCACCGCCTACAACTGTGGCGATATTGGCTTGTGCAGATGTTAATGCCAACCCCGCATTAATTTCGCCGGGATAGTTAGGGTCTGTATTTATATCAAGATCCTTATCACACGATACAAACAGCCCTACAAGCATTACAATTACTAATTTATGTATATTTTTCATAGTGCTTTTTAATTAAAAGTTTGCTTTTAAGCTAAAACCAATGCTACGGGTAGAAGGGTTAGCGCTGAATTCGCCGAACTGGCTTGAAAGGTCGTTACCAAAAGTAGAAACTTCCGGGTCAATATACTGGTTGCTCCTTGGTGTCCATATAAACAGGTTACGGCCAATTATTGACATTGAGAGTGCGTTGATAAAAGTGCCTTCCAGTACTTTTGATGGCAGCTTATAGCTTAGTACAACCTCACGAAGTTTTATAAATGATTTATCTATTACATTAGCGCGGGCATTTGCATCTGCCCGGTAATAATCATCCATGTATTCGCCGCTGATAGGCTTATCATTAGGCGTGTAAACTGTATTGCCACTGCCGTCTACACTACGTGTTACAGAATTTGGCACAATAAACGGTTGGCGGTCATTGTATGTGGTTGTAATAGAGTTACCGGTAAAACGGGTAATGTCTGCAGTACGTGAGTACATCAAACCTCCCTGACGGATATCGAAGGTAAAGTCTAATGAAAGGCCTTTCCAACTAATGTTATTACTAATACCCATTGTATAGTCATATTGGCTGTCGCCATAAATCTGCTTGGTTGAGGCAGCTACCGGTACACCATTGTTATCTACAACAATGCTTCCGTCAGGTGCATATTCTGGTACGTAACCGTTGATTAGTCCTACATTTTGACCTTTTACGGCAAGATATTCATAAGTGCTAAGGCCTCCAAGTTCTACCTGGCTTAGCCTTGGGTCCAGTTCTTCCAGTACTGATTCTGCTTTTGTATAGTTTACACTGGTGCTCCAGCCAAAGCCATCCGGGTTTTTAGCCCAGTTAAAAGTAACTAAACCTTCAAAACCTTTAGTGCGAAGCGTACCCACGTTAGCAACCTGCGATGTATAGCCGCTTGACGGAGCAAGTGGCAGCGCAAGAATCTGGTTATCTACTTTTGCATTAAAATAAGTAGCATCAATGGTAATAAAGTTTTTAAAGAAAGATAGCTCTGTACCAACTTCAAATTCTGATCTGATTTGCGGTTTAAGATTCGGGTTTGGCATTCTGTTGCCAATACTGTAAGCGCTTACACCGTCAATAGGAAAGTTAACACCGCCAAACCCAGGGTTAATGTTGGTAGGTACATTAACACTAAGAACCTGGTAAGGATCTGTATCGCCACCGGCCTTACCATAACCTACACGTAGTTTACCATAATTAATTACTTTTTCTATATTGGCAAACGTCCTGCTAAATACCCAGCTAGCGTTACCACCTGCATATAGCTGCGACCTGTTTGCGGCCGGCAGGGTAGAGTACCAGTCATTACGAATGTTACCGGTAAGGAAAAGCTCTTCATTAAATGATAATGTTGCGGTATCATATAAGCCATATATTTTTCTGTTTGTATTAACTGTACCAACAACAGGTATTTCAGCACTGTTTGCAAGGTTGTAATATCCCGGGATATCCTGAGATGCAACTGAAGCAGTAAGGCTACCTGTTTTTATATCATTAATGTTAAAACCTACTGATGTTGATAGTTTTATCTTTTCTGAAATATCAAAGTTGAAATTTGCAAGTAAATCATGGTTTACCTGCTTGTAGTTATAAAAACTTTCAGAGTAGCTACCAGGGCCTTCGGTTTGGGTATTGTTGTTTGGGCTACCCGGTGCTGCGTCTACTTTTGCAAACCATATGCGTGTGCGGTCATTATAGCTGTCTAAACCTAAACGGTAAGTAAACGATAGCCAGTTTGCGGCCTCATAAGTAAATTCTGTACTACCATAAAATCTTTCTTTGCCATTTTTACTACCGTTTTCATTAAGTGAAAAGTACGGGTTAGTTACACCATAAGGCGTGTAGTAATTGTCTACATTATGAAATGGGTTATTGTAGTCCTTAAATTCTGTTATAGGAATATCCACAGGAATTTGCATAAGGTTGTTATACACTGTTGTACCCTGACCTGTTGCTACAGAGCTACCACTTGTGTTAACATAATTAAGGCTGCCGCTCATGCTAAAGTTCTTAATTTTTGTAGCGCCGGATAATGAAAGGTTATTTCTTTCAAATGAGTCGGCATCAGTAGGGTAAATACCGTCTTGTGCTGTGTTAGAAAACGAAAGCCTTACGGTACTGTCGCCATGGCCGCCCGATATTGCTACCGAGTTTATCCTTGATGTACCTGTTGTAAAAAAGTTTTCAAGTTGGTCTTTTTGTGCAGAATATGGTTTTATAAGCTGGCTGTTGTTAACAACGTTACCCCAAATTCTGTCTTGACCATCAAATTTTGGCCCCCACGAACCGTTTTCGCCAAGGTAGTGAACACCATCCCATCCCTGTCCAAAGGTAGATTGGTATTTAGGAGTACGGTTAATTTGTGTAAAGGTCATTGTAGTAGTAAAATCTACTGATAGTTTGCCTTGCTTACCTTTTTTGGTGGTAATAAGAATAACACCGTTAGCAGCTCTTGAGCCGTAAAGTACAGTAGCAGATGCACCTTTAAGCACTGTCATGCTTTCAATATCCTGCGGGTTAACGTCGTTAACACCGTTACCAAAGTCATAACCGCCATTAAGGCTTGATGAAGAGTTGGTTACGTTGCTTATCGGGATACCGTCAACAATGTAAAGTGGCTGGTTAGAGCCCGATAAAGATTTAATGCCCCTGATCATTACACCAGATGATGCACCCGGGTCTGTAGAAGAGTTAGAAATTACAACCCCGGCCACTTTACCCTTAAGGGCATCCGAAATGTTTGCCTGCTCACCCCTTACAATCTCTTCAGATTTTAGTGTAGTAGTGGCAGCACCGATAGATGATTTCTCTCGTTTAATACCTACAGCCGTTACAACCACGCCTTCCAGTTCTTTAGCTTCGCTGGTAAGGCCTACGTTTAAGGTTTGCTGCGAAGCAGAAACCTCTTTAGTACCCATACCTATGTAGCTAAATACAAGGGTTTGTTGTGGTGTGGCGCTGATTGAAAATTTTCCATCGAAATCGGTTTGTGTACTGGTGGTTGTACCTTTTACTAAAATAGTTACCCCTGGTATGGGGAACCCCGTTTCGTCCGTAACAGTTCCTGAAACTGTTCTCTCCTGTGCAAATGAGATTTGCATCATTAACACGCTGAGCAGTGTTAATAAAACATGTAGCTTAGTTTTCATTAGTAAATAAATTGAGTTAGTCAATCTCAAATGTCTAAATTAAAGTTAATTAAAACAATAATTTTATGATAATTTTTAGACAATAGTTTGTTTTATTTTATTTAAGTGTTAAATAAAGTGTTAAAAAGATGTTTTGAAACTGATGTGTACTATTGAGTTTGAAAGCTTTATGTTTTGTGAATTTGTGCTTCCATTTGCGTAAATAATGTTAAATAATCCATTATTTGTTAATAGTCCAAATCCAAATCCAAGCCCAAGAAGGCGGTTTTTAGTATTGGCGGCTTCATCCTGATAATAACCGTAATCTGTTATGGTATGTATATAAATATTTTCGGCAGCTACAAAACGGTATTCTGCAAGTAAGAGGCTGTAAAGGTTTCCCTGAAGGCTGTTTTCGTTAAAACCGCGTATAGAATTTATCCCTCCAAAGTATTGCAATTCATTAACAATATAGTTGTTGCTTTTGAGGTAAAAATTTTGCGTGCGGATGTTGATGATGTTCTTCTTGTTAAGGTAAATATTATAAGCTGCGTTAATTTGTGAAAAATACTGGCTGCTGTTGCCTGCCTTGCTGTTTCGATTTCCTGTTCCACCCTTTATATATAGCAGTGCTTTTTGCGGAAATAAAAAATCGGTGCTGCTGTAGGATGCAAAATCAAACGTACTTGTCCAGAACTTGCTGTTATAGTCGCTTAGGTTGCTACTGTCTGTATTTTGTATGTCGGTAGACTGGGTTTTTTGATAACCAAGATAAAGTTTTGAATTATAATTGAAATAGTAGCCCAGGTTAAGGTCAGTCACAGTATTCTGAAACGTACTATCTTGTTTAAATATTTTCAGGCTTGCTTTTGCTCCGATAGGACTACGGAACATATACGGCAGTTCTGTGCCGAGGTTAAAGGTGGTTTGTTTATTACCGTCGCTTTTCCAGTAGAGATTAAGCTTTTCGCCGGTATTTAAAACATTTACAAGTTGCAGATCCAAGTAACCATTAAGTCGTACTTTGTCCTGGTCATCATTGCTAAAACCTATAAAACCGTCAAAAGTGTTAGGCTTGGCTTTTTCAAGATAAACGTAGGCCTTGGTAGTGTCTTGTTTAAATAATATCTCGGGGTACCGGGGCTGTGTTACAAAGCGCAGGCTGTTAAAATCGTTGTATACGCGTTGCAGGTTTTCTTTGTTGAATGTTTTTTTGCGATACTGCCTTAAAATATTCCGGCGTATGCCTTCGGGAAATTTTGGGTAGCCTTCCAGTACAATATCGTCAAGCTGTCTTTGCCTGCCAAGTGTCATGGTTAACTGTGCGGTGAGGAGGTTTCCTTTTTTTTTATAGTTAATGAGCTGGAGGCTGCTTAATGGGTAACCCTGTTGTTCCAGCAGGGCGAGGTTGCGCTTCATAAAGCCATCAGCATCTGCAAGTGAAATGCTAATGCTGTCCTGTTGTATGGTAAGCAGTGTTTTTTCTTTAGGGCTTAGCTTGCGGGTATATATAAGTAGTGAGTTGGTTTTAGTGCCTACCGCATACATAAATACAAAAGTACTGTCGTTGGTTTTAAGATTGCCGGTAATGCGGCTCTCAAGATATCCGGCTTGTTGTAGCGCGGTAGACAGTCTGTTGGCTTCTGTTTGTATGCCTTTAGCGTTAGGGTGTGCTTTTTGGTAGGATACAGAATCGAGTATTTTTGTTTCGCGTGCATTTTTTCCCTCAGCTTTAAGATACAGCGTTTGTGCTGTAGCCTGCAATGAAAAAAATAGTAGTATATATATAAGGAGTGCTCTTTTCAACGGAAGATTTTGTTGCCTGTAAAAATAACGTAAATATTACAAAAATAATATATACTGGCCTGATGCTTAACAAGGCATTTGAAAATTAATGGATTATGGTTTGTTTTGTAAATTATAATTTCTACATTTGCAACCCCGTAAAAAGCGGGTTATTTAAACATAAGAAATTTTTAGTATTAATTATGCCAACAATTCAACAATTAGTAAGAACAGGGAGAGCCCAGATAACTAAGAAGAGTAAATCGGCTGCTTTGGATTCTTGTCCTCAAAGAAGGGGCGTTTGTACACGTGTGTACACCACTACACCTAAAAAACCAAACTCTGCAATGCGTAAAGTTGCAAGGGTGCGTTTAACAAATGGTAATGAGGTGAATGCGTACATTCCTGGAGAAGGACACAATCTACAAGAGCACTCGATAGTATTAGTTAGAGGTGGAAGGGTAAAAGACTTACCGGGTGTAAGGTATCACATTGTTCGTGGTGCTTTAGATACGGCAGGTGTTGCAGGTAGAACTCAGCGCAGGTCTAAGTACGGCGCTAAGCGTCCTAAACCAGGACAAGCTCCGGCAGCTCCTACAAAAGGTAAGAAAAAGTAATTATTAAAAGCTTTTAAAAGAAAGACATGAGAAAAAGACAGGCCAAAAAAAGACCACTTTTACCAGATCCCCAATTTAATGACCAACTGGTAACACGTTTTGTGAACAACCTAATGTGGGATGGTAAGAAATCTACAGCTTTTAAAGTATTTTATGATGCTATTGAAATTGTAGAGAACAAAAAACAAGATGCAGAAAAATCTGCGCTTGAAACTTGGAAAGACGCTCTTACCAATGTAATGCCGCACGTAGAAGTACGTAGCCGCAGGGTAGGTGGTGCAACATTCCAGATACCAATGCAAATACGTCCGGACAGGAAGATATCCATGGCAATGAAATGGATGATTCTTTATGCAAGGAGGAGAAATGAAAAATCTATGGCTCAAAGGCTTGCAAACGAAATCTTAGCTGCTGCTAAAGAAGAAGGTGCTGCTGTTAAAAAGAGAATGGATACCCACAAAATGGCTGAGGCTAACAAGGCGTTCTCTCACTTTAAATTTTAATTAGTTAAAGCGTAAAGAAAAAATAAAATGGCAAGAGATTTAAAATATACAAGAAATATTGGTATCGCTGCTCACATCGATGCTGGTAAAACAACAACTACAGAGCGTATCTTGTTCTATACCGGTAAATCTCACAAAATAGGTGAGGTGCACGATGGTGCTGCTACTATGGACTGGATGGCTCAGGAGCAGGAAAGGGGTATTACCATTACTTCTGCTGCTACTACCTGTACCTGGAATTTTCCTACAGAGCAAGGTAAAGCGTTGCCAGAAACTCTGGGTTACCACTTTAACATTATTGATACCCCGGGGCACGTTGACTTTACCGTAGAGGTAAACCGTTCTCTTAGGGTTCTTGATGGTTTAGTATTCCTTTTTAGTGCTGTTGATGGTGTAGAGCCTCAATCTGAAACTAACTGGAGGCTTGCTGATAACTACAGGGTACCACGTATGGGTTTTGTGAACAAAATGGACCGTCAGGGTTCTAACTTCCTTAACGTATGCGACCAGGTTAGAGATATGCTAAAATCTAACGCCGTTGCGATCACTTTACCAATTGGTGAAGAAGATGATTTTAAAGGTGTTGTAGATTTAGTTAAAAACCAGGCTATTATTTGGCATGATGCTACACAGGGAGCTACTTTTGATATTGTTCCTATTCCTGCAGATCTTGTAGAAGAAGCTAAGGAATTAAGGAGTAAGCTTATTGAAGAAGTTGCTGCTTATGATGAAAACCTGCTTGAAAAATACATGGAAGATGAAAACTCTATTACAGAGGAAGAAATCAACAATGCATTAAGGAAAGCAACTATCGATATGGCTATCATACCGATGATTTGTGGTTCTTCATTCAAAAACAAAGGTGTTCAGTTCATGCTTGATGCTGTTTGTAAATATCTTCCTTCTCCAATGGATAAAGAAGGTATTGTAGGAACAAATCCTGATACTGACGAAGAAATACTTCGCAAGCCGGATGTAAAAGAGCCATTTGCTGCTCTTGCATTTAAAATTGCTACTGACCCTTATGTAGGCCGTCTGGCTTTCTTTAGGGCTTACTCTGGCCGTCTTGATGCAGGTTCTTATGTGCTTAACACACGTTCTGGCAACAAAGAACGTATCTCTCGTATCTACCAGATGCATGCTAACAAGCAAAACCCTATCGAGTACATCGAGGCAGGTGATATTGGAGCGGCAGTAGGTTTTAAAGATATCAAAACGGGTGATACGCTTTGTGATGAGAAAAACCCAATTGTACTTGAGAGTATGGATTTCCCTGCTCCGGTAATTGGTATCGCGATTGAGCCTAAAACAAAAGCTGACGTGGATAAAATGGGTATGGCTTTAGCAAAACTTGCTGAAGAAGATCCAACGTTCCAGGTTAAGACTGATGAGGCTTCTGGCCAAACTATCATCTCTGGTATGGGTGAGCTTCACCTTGATATCCTTGTTGACAGGATGCGTCGTGAGTTTAAAGTTGAAGTAAACCAGGGCGAGCCTCAGGTTGAATATAAAGAAGCGTTTACAAGGTCTGCACAACACAGGGAAGTTTACAAAAAACAATCTGGTGGACGTGGTAAATTTGCTGATATCGTGTTTATTATTGAGCCGGCAGACGAAGGTGTTGTAGGTCTTCAGTTTATAAATAATGTAAAAGGTGGTAACGTTCCTAAAGAATACATCCCATCTATCGAAAAAGGATTTAAAGCTGCTATGAAACAAGGCCCTCTTGCCGGTTATGAAGTGGACAGTCTTAAAGTAACGCTTCTTGACGGATCTTTCCACCCTGTGGATAGTGATGCGCTTTCTTTTGAATTAGCTGCTAAAATGGGTTACAAAGAGTCTGGCCGTGCTGCCGGTGCTGTTATCCTTGAGCCAATAATGAAAATGGAAGTTATTACTCCGGAAGAGAACATGGGTGATATCGTGGGTGACCTTAACCGTCGTCGTGGCCAGGTTAATGATATGGGTGACAGAGCTGGTGCTAAAACCATTAAAGCTTTTGTTCCACTATCAGAAATGTTTGGTTATGTAACTACGCTAAGGACGCTTTCTTCGGGTCGTGCAACTTCAACAATGGAGTTTTCGCACTACTCAGAAACGCCTTCTAACATTTCAGAGGCAGTTATCAAAAAAGCTAAAGGAAACGCTTAATTTACAAGAAAATGAGTCAAAAGATCAGAATAAAATTAAAATCATACGATCATAGCCTGGTAGACAAGTCTGCAGAGAAGATCGTTAAGACTGTAAAAAGTACAGGAGCAGTAGTAACAGGACCAATTCCGTTGCCTACCCACAAAAAGATTTTTACCGTACTGCGTTCTCCGCACGTAAACAAAAAATCTAGGGAGCAGTTTGAAGTTAGTTCATACAAAAGGCTTCTTGATATCTACAGTTCATCTTCAAAAACTATCGATGCCCTAATGAAATTAGAGCTTCCTAGTGGTGTAGAAGTAGAGATAAAAGTGTGATAATTTCACCTTATATATAAAAACCCGGCTTTTGGCCGGGTTTTTTGTTTTTAGGATTGTTTTTGATAGCCTGATTGGTATTTAATATTTGTTAGTTTATTTATATTTTCTTCTTTTCTATAAGAAATAATTTAACAATTAATTATTGGATTATTTCTTGTTAAAATTATCACAAAATGAATTAAGGCGTTTTTATATTTACTACTTTGTTGTTGTATTACAGGGGAATAAGCCGAACAGAAACCCTTTTAATGATAGTAGGCATAATTTAACACCTTATCAACCACAATGAGAAAAATTAATTTCTTTTTTAATTTAATTGCACTATGCTTTAGTGTAGGTTTTTTTATTAGTTGTTCTAATGATAATGAGGTAGGCGCTACTCAAGAGCTTGCTTCAGATATAAGTACATATTTAAAATCATCTTATGGGCAAAATGTCAGGATGGGTGAATCTGTAAATGTTAAAATTGGAACGGCTTCAGCTTTGAGTAAATCAGCTTCGGGTAAAATTTATACTGTTACCGAGGTTTTTGTAGGTGCTGAAACAGATGCTCATGCATATGAAGTTGCTGATAACGCAACACATACGGCACTTTTTTTTGTAGATATAAATAGAGATAACTATACTGCTAAAATTGTAGATTATAAAACTTCGAATGTTATTAAACTTGTAGATGTTAATTTGTCTCCTGATTATGCTGGTACCAAAGGTTTTGATCTTATAAAGGTTATTACTGATCCTGGTCACATTGATCCGCCTTCGAATCAAACATTGGATTGGCATTACACATATGGTCCTCCGTACCCATACCAAGGTAAGTGTTATAGACAGGTTTTTAGACAGTATTTTGTATTAGGGATAGCTTTCACTAAGGAGTTGATTGTTCTTGATCCACGCAGTAGTAATGGTCTTGCATTAGCAATTCCTTGTGACACTACTTATGAGGAATGGATAAAAACCCAGCCGAAATAAATTTAGAGAGGAAATCTAATTGTTGTATTTCTATTTTTTGGTGTGAATTTGATAACTCGGCATCAATTAAATATGTTTTATTACTTAAAAAGCAATCTAAACCCCGAAAAGCCTTAATAATTTTCGGGGTTTTCCTTTTTAGATGACTCCTTGTATGTGTAATTCTACTCAAAATATCCTATGCGAAATAATGTTTTTTATTTTTTATTTTTTATTTCAATATCAATGCCTGCTTTTGGTCAGGTATTCATCACCATTGATAAAGATACTCATGAGTTTATTGAAGATGTAAGCTATTCACTATTTAAAAATAAAAAGGTTGTGCATAGTGCTATAACCTTGTCAGATAAAGTTACTGCTATCAGTCCCGATGTTGTGTTTGATTCCATCACATTGTCCAGGGTAGATTATGAAACCCTGGGTGTTTCAAAACAACATATGGATTCTGTATTTTATCTTACTAAGAAAATATTTTATCTGGACGAGGTGGTGATTGGTTCGGGTAATAAGAAAGAGATATTACTGGGGGAAGCCAATAGGTTTGTTAAAAGAAAATCGTCGAAAATTCAGAATGAGTTGGTTTATGGTTTAATTTTTTTTAATGGGACACCGCAGGACTATGTTTTAGATAAGCTGGCTTTTTATGTAGAGAAGGTAAAAGTTAGAACTGCATATAAGGTGAACTTTAACAGTGTTGATGAGGAGTATGTGCACGAGGGTTTTCAGCTTGCTAAGCCCGGTGAACTTATTTTTTCGACAGATACCTTATATCTTAATTCGACAGATAAAAATAAGATTGAGGTAGCTTTGCCGAATGACTTTCACCTGCCTTCTACTAAAAAGATGTTTGTGTGGATACAGTTAATTGGTTATTATGATGAAAACGGTAGAAAGTATACTCCTGAGTTGGATAGACAGACAAAAATTAAGTTCCAGATGTCTAACCAGACTAATTATTATTCACGTATGGCTGATGGGTATAAGAAAGACGGGACGACTGATTTTATAGCTAACATGAATGCTATGTATAATTATGAGTACGCTTATCGTTTCTTTTCAACACCGCCTAAGAGTGCTTTAGTGGCTCCGGCGATAGTGTTATATGCGCACAAACCACAGTCAAAGCCTGTCGAAATGCAAAAAAAAACAGAGTAGATTCTTGTGCATGTGATATATCTCTGGAGTATTTACCTCCAGAGATTTTTTTTAGGCTATTTTTAAAGGTTTTTCCTGGGTATAAAGAGGCTTAATTACAGTAAGTCGGATAATTTTCATTTATTTTTTTGTAACTGTTTGATTTTCCCGTTTTAATAATTACTTTTGCACCCCTGTTTGGAGTATTCTATTATTTCAAATTGAAGGGAATTTAATAATTAATAATAATAATCTATGTCTGGGTTAATTGGTAAAAAAATCGGCATGACCAGTATTTTCGATGAAAACGGGAAAAACATTCCTTGTACAGTTATCGAAGCTGGCCCATGCGTTGTTACCCAAGTCAGAACCAACGCGGTTGACGGGTATGAAGCGTTACAACTTGGTTTCGATGACAAAAAAGAAAAGCAAACCGTAAAATCGGAAGCCGGCCACTTTAAAAAGGCGGGTACTGTTGCTAAGAAAAAAGTCGTTGAATTCAAGGAATTTGAAGCAGAGTACAAACTTGGTGATACTATCACTGTAGATTTGTTCGCTGAAGGAGAATTTGTAGACGTTCAGGGTGTTTCTAAAGGTAAAGGCTTTCAGGGTGTTGTAAAACGTCACGGATTTGGTGGTGTTGGACAAGCTACACACGGTCAGCACAACCGTCTTAGGGCGCCGGGTTCTGTGGGTGCGTCATCTTATCCATCAAGGGTATTCAAAGGGATGCGTATGGCAGGAAGAACAGGAGGAGACAATGTAACAGTACAAAACCTTAGAGTTTTAAAAGTGGTTGCGGATAAAAACCTTATCGTTGTTAAGGGTGCTATACCAGGACACAAAAACTCTTACGTAATCATTCAGAAGTAATGGAAGTAAAAGTATTAGATATCAACGGAAAAGAAACTGGCAGAACGGTAACCCTTTCTGATTCAGTATTCGCAATTGAGCCTAATAAGCATGCTGTTTATCTTGATGTTAAGCAATATCTTGCTAATCAACGTCAGGGTACGCACAAAGCTAAAGAAAGAGCTGAAGTAAAAGGTAGTACACGCAAAATCAAAAAACAAAAGGGTACAGGTACTGCACGTGCAGGTTCTATCAAAAACCCATTGTTTAAAGGTGGTGGTACTATTTTTGGCCCAAGGCCAAGAAGCTACTCTTTCAAGCTTAACAAAAATCTTAAGCGTCTTGCTCGTAAATCGGCATTCGCACTTAAGGCAAAAGAGTCAAATTTAGTGGTTGTTGAGAACTTTGAGTTTGATGCGCCAAACACTAAAAATTTCATTAACGTTTTGAAAGCTTTAGGGTTAGAGAATAAAAAATCTTTATTTGTGTTGGGTGATACAAATAAAAATGTATATTTGTCCTCACGCAATTTGAAGGCTTCTAGTGTAGTAACTTCTTCAGAATTAAGTACTTACGCGATACTTAACGCAAACAGTCTGGTTCTTTTAGAGGGGTCGTTAGCAGGAATTGAAGAAAATTTAAGCAAATAATAGGGATATGAGTATCATAATTAAACCTATCGTAACTGAAAAAATAACAAAAGACGGTGAAGTTTTTAACCGTTTTGGTTTTGTTGTTGATAAAAGAGCTAACAAAATACAAATTAAGAATGCTGTAGAGGCTGCTTATAGTGTATCTGTTACTGAAGTTAACACCATGAATTACAGGGCTGATAGAACGGTTAAATACACTAAGAGTGGTTTAATCTCTGGTAAAACAAGTGCTTACAAAAAAGCAATTGTACAGGTAAAAGAAGGTGAAACAATAGATTTTTATAATAATATCTAATAGAACATGTCAGTTAGAAAATTAAAACCTATTACCCCGGGTCAGCGTTTTAGAGTTGTGAATAGCTTTGACACTATCACAACTGATAAGCCGGAGCGTTCTTTGATCGCACCGAAAAAAAACTCAGGCGGTAGAAATAGTCAAGGAAAAATGACCATGCGTTATACAGGCGGTGGTCACAAACAAAGGTATCGTATTATCGATTTTAAACGTACTAAAGCTGGAGTTCCTGCTACGGTTAAAACTATCGAGTACGATCCAAACCGTTCAGCATTTATATCTTTATTGTATTATGCTGATGGTGCTAAAACTTATGTTATTGCACAAAACGGACTTCAGGTTGGCCAAACTGTAACTTCTGGAGAGAATGCTGCTCCGGAAATTGGTAATGCTATGCCTTTGAGTAAAATTCCTCTTGGAACCGTTATATCTTGCATCGAACTACGCCCGGGCCAGGGAGCTGTAATTGCACGTAGTGCAGGTACATTTGCTCAGCTAATGGCAAGGGACGGTAAATATGCTACAATTAAAATGCCGTCTGGAGAAACAAGACTTATCTTGTTAACCTGTTCTGCAACAATTGGAGCAGTATCTAACTCAGATCATCAGCTTATCGTTAGCGGTAAAGCAGGTAGGTCTCGTTGGTTAGGCCGTAGGCCAAGAACAAGGCCGGTAGCAATGAACCCTGTTGATCACCCAATGGGTGGTGGTGAAGGACGCTCTTCTGGAGGTCACCCACGCTCTAGGAAAGGTCTTCCGGCTAAAGGTTACAGGACACGTTCTAAAGTTAACCCGAGTAATAAGTATATCGTAGAACGTAGAAAGAAATAATAAGTAAGATATGGCACGTTCATTAAAGAAAGGACCTTTCGTTCACTATAAGTTAGATAAGAAAGTTCAGGAAAATATCGAAAAAGGTAATAAAGGTGTTGTAAAGACCTGGTCTCGCGCTTCTATGATTACCCCCGATTTTGTTGGACAGACTATCGCAGTACACAACGGTCGTCAATTCGTACCGGTTTATGTAACAGAGAACATGGTAGGTCATAAATTAGGAGAATTTTCACCAACACGCTCTTTTAGAGGTCATGCTGGTGCTAAAAACAAAGGTAAAAAATAATAGCAATGGGAGTTCGTAAAAGAGAAGCAGCAGATGCAAGAAAAGAGGCTAATAAGTCAATTGCTTTTGCAAAATTGAACAACTGCCCTACCTCACCTAGGAAAATGCGCATAGTTGCTGACCTGGTAAGGGGACAGAAGGTAGAATTAGCCCTTAATATATTGAAATTTAACTCTAAGGAGGCTTCACGCAAGCTTGAAAAACTGCTTCTTAGCGCCATTAATAACTGGCAGCAAAAGAATGCAGAAGAAAGCCTTGAAGAAGCTGGTCTTTTTGTAAAAGAAATAAGGGTAGACGGCGGAATGATGCTAAAAAGGCTTAGGCCAGCACCACAAGGTCGCGCCCACAGGATAAGGAAACGCTCTAACCACGTTACTATCGTACTTGGAGCTACAAACAATAATACACAAAGCAATTAATAAACAGTATGGGACAAAAGACAAATCCAATAGGAAATCGCCTTGGTATCATCAGGGGTTGGGATTCTAACTGGTATGGCGGAAACGATTACGGCGATAAAATTGCCGAAGATCACAAGATCAGAAAGTATATCCATGCCCGTTTATCTAAAGCTAGTGTTAGTAAGGTAATCATCGAGAGAACCCTTAAGCTTGTAACCGTTACTATCACCACTGCCCGTCCCGGTATTATTATCGGTAAAGGTGGCCAGGAGGTAGACAAGCTAAAAGAAGAACTTAAGAAAATTACCGACAAAGAGGTTCAGATCAACATCTTTGAAATTAAAAGGCCAGAACTTGATGCTTACTTAGTAGGTACAAGCATTGCCCGCCAGATCGAAAGCCGTATCTCTTACAGAAGGGCTATCAAAATGGCTATTGCCGCTGCTATCCGTATGAATGCAGAAGGTATTAAGGTGATGATCTCAGGTCGTTTGAATGGTGCTGAAATGGCACGTTCTGAAATGTTCAAAGAAGGTCGTATCCCTTTATCAACTTTCAGAGCCGACATTGACTATGCTTTGGCTGAAGCTCACACTGCTTATGGCAGGATGGGTATCAAAGTATGGATCATGAAAGGTGAAGTTTACGGTAAAAGAGATCTTTCCCCGTTAGCAGGTATGGACAAAAAACAGTCTAAACCTTCAGGATCTCAGGACAGACCTCAAGGCGGAAGGCCGAACAGGGATGGTGGTAAACCTAACCAACGCAAAAGAAAGTAATTATTTTAAACCAAAGAAGTAATGTTACAGCCTAAAAGAACAAAATACCGTAAGGTACAGAAAGGTAAAATGAAAGGCGTGTCTCAAAGAGGTCACGAACTTTCTAATGGTATGTTTGGTATAAAATCTTTAGATTCGTCTTTTATCACTTCTCGTCAGATAGAGGCTGCCCGTATCGCGGCAACCCGTTTCATGAAGAGGGAAGGTCAATTATGGATTAAAATATTCCCGGATAAGCCTATCACCAAAAAGCCTCTTGAGGTACGTATGGGTAAAGGTAAAGGTGCAGTTGAATACTGGGCTGCCGTTGTTAAACCAGGAAGAATTATGTTTGAAGTAGGAGGCGTACCTCTGTCTGTAGCTAAAGAGGCACTTCGCCTGGCTGCACAGAAGCTTCCTGTAAAAACTAAGTTTATCGTTGCAAGAGATTTCGAAGCATAATCCAAAATTATTATGAAACAATCAGACATTAAAGATCTATCTGCAGCTGAGTTACAAGGTAAACTTGGTGAGTTACAGAAAACATATGCCGACCTAAAATCAGCCCATGCTATTACTCCAATTGAAAACCCACTACAGATCAGGTCTGTACGCAGGTCAATAGCGAGAGTAGCCACTGAGCTAAGCAAAAGAGAGTTACAATAATTGTATTCTGCTGAAAGATGGAAGAAAAAAGAAACTTAAGAAAAGAGCGTATAGGTGTTGTTACCAGTAACAAAATGGAGAAATCAATTGTGGTTTCCCAAACTACTAGAGTAAAACACCCATTATATGGTAAGTTCGTACTAAAAACTAAGAAGTTTGTAGCACACGACGAAAAAAATGACTGTAACATTGGAGACAGGGTAAGGATAAGTGAAACTCGTCCTTTAAGTAAAACCAAGTGTTGGAGGTTAGTTGAAATCATTGAAAGAGCGAAGTAATTATGGTACAACAGGAATCGAGACTAAAAGTAGCAGATAACACGGGAGCTAAGGAAGTTTTAACTATCCGTGTATTAGGAGGAACGAAACGTCGTTATGCCTCTGTTGGAGATAAAATTGTGGTAGCAGTTAAAGATGCAACACCAAACGGAAACGTTAAAAAAGGTGCTGTTTCTACCGCAGTTGTTGTACGTACCAAAAAAGAAGTGCGCCGTGCTGACGGATCATACATCAGGTTTGACGATAACGCTTGCGTATTGTTAAATGCTGCCGGTGAGATGAGAGGTACGCGTGTTTTTGGTCCTGTAGCAAGGGAACTTCGTGAAAAACAATTCATGAAAATTGTATCATTAGCACCTGAAGTGCTTTAATTGTTATTAAGATGATAAAGCTAAAAATAAAATCAGGAGACACCGTAAGGGTAATTGCCGGAGACCATAAAGGTAGCGAAGGTAAAGTACTGCGTGTACTTCGTGAGAAAAACAAAGCGATCGTAGAAGGTGTTAACCTTGTGTCTAAGCACACAAAGCCAAGCGCTAAAAGCCCACAGGGTGGTATCGTTAAGAAAGAGGCTCCTATCCATATTTCTAACATTGCACTTGTAGACCTTAAAACTAAGGAAACTACAAAAACAGGTGTTAGGAAAGAAGGAGATAAGAACGTGAGGTTTTCAAAAAAATCTAATCAAGTATTATAGTGATGGCTTACATACCAAGATTAAAACAAGAATATAAGGACAGAGTAGTATCTGCACTTAAAGAAGAGTTCGGTTATAAAAACGTAATGCAGGTTCCTAAACTTGAGAAAATCGTTTTAAGCCGTGGTGTTGGCGCCGCTGTATCTGATAAGAAACTTATCGACTATGCAGTAGAAGAGCTTACAAAAGTTACCGGCCAAAAAGCGGTTTCTACCATTTCTAAGAAAGACGTTGCTACGTTTAAACTAAGAAAAGGTATGCCAATTGGCGCTAAAGTTACCCTTCGTGGTGAGAGGATGTATGAATTCCTTGACAGGCTGGTTACAGCTTCATTACCGCGAGTGCGTGATTTTAACGGTATTAAGGCTACCGGTTTTGACGGTAGGGGTAATTATAACCTGGGTGTAACTGAGCAAATCATTTTCCCTGAAATTGATATTGATAAAGTTAACAAAATATCAGGATTAGATATTACCTTTGTAACCTCGGCACAAACCGATAAAGAAGCGAAGTCATTATTAACAGAACTAGGTTTACCTTTTAAAAAGAACTAAGACATGGCTAAAGAATCAATGAAAGCCCGTGAGGTTAAAAGGATAGCTACGGTAGCTAAATATGCAGAAAAACGTAAAGCCCTTCTTGAAGCTGGTGATTACGAAGGACTTCAAAAACTACCTAAAAATGCTTCACCTGTACGTGTGCACAACCGTTGTAAACTAACAGGAAGGCCAAGAGGTTATATGCGTCAGTTTGGTATTTCACGTGTTACTTTCCGTGAAATGGCTAATAACGGTTTAATACCGGGCGTTAAGAAGTCTAGCTGGTAATAATATCAAAGAGTATAAATTGGTAACAGGTTCGGCCCTATAGGGCCGAAAACCGTTACCGCAAATCAATTAATATGTATACAGATCCTATCGCGGATTTTTTAACCAGGGTTAGAAATGCAGTAAGGGCAAACCACAAAGTGGTAGAAATCCCTGCTTCTAACCTAAAAAAGGAAATCACTAAGATTTTGTTTGACCAAGGATACATCCTTAGTTACAAATTTGAAGACAACACTGTGCAAGGTGTTATCAAAATCGCTCTTAAGTACGACAAAGAGACTAAAGAGAGTGTAATTAAAGATATCCAGAGAATCAGTAAACCGGGTTTACGTAAATATGCAGGTGCTGACAACCTACCAAGGATCCTTAACGGATTAGGTATTGCTATCGTTTCTACATCAAAAGGATTGATGACTGGTAAACAAGCAAAACAACTTAACGTAGGTGGCGAGGTAATTTGCTACGTATACTAATCTAAAAAGACTTATACGATGTCAAGAATAGGTAAAAATCCAGTAGCAATACCAGCCGGTGTAACTGTAGAGGTTAACGGAAATGTTGTTACAGTAAAAGGAAAAAATGGCCAGCTTACTCAGGAATTTTCTGATGTTACAGTTAAAATCGAGGATGGTCAGGTTATAGTAGAAAGATCTTCTGATCATAAAGATCACAGGTCTAAGCACGGTTTATACAGATCACTTATAAACAACATGATTGTAGGTGTTTCTGAAGGTTTTACAAAAAGTCTTGAGCTTGTAGGTGTAGGTTACAGGGCGTCTAACCAGGGTCAAAAACTGGATATCGCTCTTGGTTTCTCTCACAACATTGTTCTTGAGGTGGTTTCTGAGGTAGTTGTAGAAACTGTATCAGAGAAAGGTAAAAACCCTATCATAAAACTTACATCTTTTGATAAACAACTTTTAGGTCAGGTAGCGGCTAAGATTCGTTCTTTCCGTAAGCCAGAACCTTACAAAGGAAAAGGTGTTAAGTTTGTAGGTGAAGTATTGAGAAGAAAAGCAGGTAAATCAGCTTAATAATTATAAAGATCATGTCATTAAACAAATCTGAAAGAAGACAAAGAATTAAGTTCAGGATCAGAAAGATTGTAAGCGGAACTGCTGCTAACCCAAGACTTTCTGTATTCAGGAGCAATAAAGAAATCTATGCTCAAATCATAGATGATGTAAATGGTGTAACTTTAGCCGCTGCCTCTTCAAGAGACAAAGGTGTTACTAAAGGCACTAACATCGAAACTGCTGCTGCAGTAGGTAAACTTATCGCTGAAAAAGCGTTACAGGCAGGTATCCAGACTATCTCTTTTGATAGGGGAGGTTACCTTTACCACGGACGTGTTAAATCATTAGCGGAAGGCGCAAGGGAAGCCGGACTTAAATTCTAAGAAGAAATTATGTATCATAATTATAAAAACGTAGAAATAGTAAAACCAAGCGGCCTTGAACTTAAAGATCGTCTGGTTTCTGTTAACCGTGTAACTAAAGTAACTAAAGGTGGTAGAGCTTTCGGCTTTTCTGCAATAGTTGTTGTAGGTGATGAGAACGGTGTAGTAGGCCATGGCCTTGGTAAATCTAAAGACGTGTCTGAGGCTATTGCTAAAGCTGTTGAAGATGCCAAGAAAAACCTTGTGAAAATTCCTCTAAGCGGACAGTCTGTTCCTCATGAGCAAAAAGGTAAATTTGGTGGTGCACGTGTGCTACTAATGCCTGCTTCTCATGGTACAGGTGTAATTGCCGGTGGTGCAGTACGTTCAGTACTTGAATCAGTAGGTATTCACGATGTATTATCTAAATCTCAGGGTTCTTCAAACCCTCACAATGTTGTTAAAGCTACTTTTGATGCCCTTCTACAAATGAGGAGCGCTGCGACTGTTGCAAAACAAAGAGGCGTTTCTTTAGAAAAAGTATTTAAAGGTTAATTCAAAGGAAATCATGGGAAAAATTAAAGTAAAACAAGTAAGGAGCAAGATCAACTGTCCTCAAACTCAGAAGCTGACTCTTGAGTCTCTTGGTCTTCGTAAGCTTGGGCAAGTTGTTGAGCACGATGCTACTCCTGCTATCCTTGGAATGGTAAACAAAGTTAAACACTTAGTTTCTGTAGAAGAAGCTAACTAACAACAACAGGAAATGGATTTAAGTAACTTACAACCCGCTGAAGGTTCAGTTCATAATAAAAACAAAAGGGTAGGCCGTGGTGAAGGTTCTGGTAAAGGTGGCACTGCTGCCCGTGGCCATAAAGGTGCCAAATCACGCTCAGGTTACTCTAAAAAGATAGGTTTTGAAGGTGGTCAGATGCCACTTCAAAGGCGTGTTCCTAAATTCGGCTTTAAAAACATAAACCGTAAGGAGTATGCTGGTGTAAACCTTGACACGCTTCAAATTCTTGTAGACAATGGTGTTATTACAGATACTATTGATTTTGCAGTACTTGTTGCAAACCGCCTTGCTACTAAAAATGAAGAAGTGAAAATTTTAGGAAGAGGAGAGCTAAAGGCAAAACTTAAAGTTAGTGCCCACAAATTTACTGCTACTGCTAAAGCTGCTATTGAAGCTGCTGGTGGCGAAGTAGTAAATTTATAATCTAAAACGCCAAAAAGCCTTATGAAAAAATTTTTTGAAGCATTTGCCAATGTCTGGAAGATTGAAGAACTAAAAAATAGAATTTTAGTTACTTTGGGATTATTACTTGTGTACCGTTTTGGTGCTCACGTAACACTTCCTGGTATTGACGCTACAGGGCTTACAAATTTAACTAAGCAGGCACAGGGCGGTATTGGATGGCTAATCGATGTATTTACAGGTGGTGCGTTTTCGCAGGCATCTGTATTTGCATTGGGTATCATGCCTTATATTTCTGCATCTATTGTGGTGCAACTTATGGGTATTGCTGTTCCTTACCTGCAAAAACTGCAGAAAGAGGGCGAAAGTGGTAGAAAAACCCTAAACCAGATTACGCGTTGGTTAACCATCGCTATTACTATGGTTCAGGGGCCTGGTTATATCTATAACCTTTACAGGACACTACCGCCTGAGGCGTTTCTTATGCCTTCAGACTCGTTCCAGTTCCTTTTCTCATCAGTAGTTATCCTTATCACTGGCACAATCTTTGCTATGTGGCTTGGTGAAAAAATTACAGATAAAGGTATTGGTAATGGTATTTCGCTACTTATACTTGTAGGTATCATCGCAAGGATGCCACAGGCTTTTGTGCAGGAGTTTACCTCTGTAGTAACAGAGAATAACGGAGGCCCTTTAAAGCTGCTTCTTGAAGTTGTAGTTTGGCTTGTAGTAATAATCGCATGTATACTTATGGTTATGGCCGTAAGAAAAATACCTGTACAATATGCAAGACGTACTGCGTCTGGCGATTTTGAGCAGGATATGTTTGGCGGAAACAGGCAATGGATTCCACTCAAGCTTAATGCTAGTGGTGTTATGCCTATCATTTTTGCCCAAGCTATCATGTTTATTCCTGCTGCACTTGCAGGGCTTTCTAAATCTGATATGGCACAAACTGTTACCGCTAAGTTTCAGGATGTGTTTGGTTTAGCCTACAATGTAGTTTTTGCGTTATTAATTATAATTTTTACGTACTTTTACACCGCGATTACAGTGCCTACCAATAAGATGGCAGATGACCTTAAAAGGAGTGGTGGTTTTATACCGGGCGTAAGGCCGGGTGTTGAAACCGGAGACTACCTTGACAGGATCATGTCTCTTATCACATTCCCTGGCTCGTTATTCCTGGCGTTCATTGCCGTGTTCCCGGCAGTGGTTCGCAACTTTGGGGTACAGCCTCAGTGGGCATTATTTTATGGTGGTACATCACTGTTAATTATGGTCGGGGTTGCGATCGATACTATTCAGCAGATCAATTCGTATCTATTGAATAGGCATTATGATGGTTTGATGAAAAGTGGTAAGAATAGAAAAGCAGTCGCTTAATAATTTTTATGGCAAAACAATCAGCAATAGAACAAGACGGATCAATTATTGAGGCATTATCAAATGCTATGTTCCGTGTTGAATTAGAGAATGGGCATATAGTAATCGCTCATATTTCAGGAAAAATGCGTATGCACTATATCAAGTTGCTTCCGGGCGATAAGGTAAAACTGGAAATGAGCCCTTATGATTTGTCTAAAGCAAGAATTACTTATAGATACTAAAGCTACTAAAATGAAAGTAAGAGCATCAGTAAAGAAAAGAAGTGCCGAGTGCATTATAGTGCGCAGGAAAGGCAGATTATATGTTATTAACAAAAAGAATCCTAGATTTAAACAAAGACAAGGATAATTATGGCAAGAATTGCAGGGGTAGACATACCTAAAAACAAAAGAGGAGTTATTGCTTTAACCTACATCTTTGGTATTGGCAGAAGCAGGGCACAAGAGATATTAAGCAAAGCTCAGGTTAGCGAAGATAAAAAAGTGCAAGAGTGGAATGACGACGAAATAAGCGCAATCCGTGAAGCTGTTTCTTACTTCAAAATCGAAGGTGAACTTCGTTCTGAGATTTCACTGAACATCAAACGTCTAATGGACATCGGCTGTTACAGGGGCATACGTCACCGTTCAGGCCTTCCACTACGTGGTCAGCGTACCAAGAATAACTCAAGGACTAGAAAAGGTAAGAGAAAAACTGTTGCTAACAAGAAAAAAGCAACTAAATAATAAGAAGTAATGGCTAAAGCGAGTACAAAAAAACGTAAAGTTATTATAGAGTCTACAGGTGAGGCGCACATTAGTGCTACCTTTAATAACATCATCATCTCTTTAACAAACAAGAAAGGTGAAGTTATTTCATGGTCATCGGCTGGTAAAATGGGCTTCAGGGGTTCTAAAAAGAACACTCCTTATGCTGCCCAGATGGCTGCTGAAGATTGTGGTAAAGTAGCTCTTGAGGCTGGCCTTAAAAAGGTTAAAGTTTACGTTAAAGGGCCAGGTAACGGACGTGAGTCTGCAATCAGGTCGCTACACAATGGAGGTATCGAAGTTACTGAGATCATCGACGTAACACCTATGCCGCACAACGGCTGTCGTCCTCCAAAGAGAAGGAGAGTTTAATTTATTTTATAGTATAATCAAAGAACAGGGTAAGGATTATCGGAGGATGAGACCTGAATTCATAATCCCCTGTTCATTTAATTTTTAGAAATGGCAAGATATACTGGTCCACAAACTAAAATCGCCCGTAAATTCGGTGAGGCGATCTTCGGAGATGATAAATCTTTCGATAAAAGAAATTACCCTCCTGGGCAACATGGTTTAGCCAAGAAAAGGGGTAAGAAATCTGAATATGCTGTTCAGCTAATGGAAAAGCAAAAAGCTAAGTATTCTTACGGTATCCTTGAAAAACAATTCAGGAACCTGTATGAAAAAGCCGCTGCCACTAAGGGTGTTACCGGTGAAGTACTTTTACAGCTTTGTGAGGCAAGGCTGGACAACGTGGTATACAGAATGGGTATTGCTCCTTCAAGAAGGGCTGCTCGTCAAATTGTAGGCCACAGGCATATTACGGTAAACGGTGAAGTTGTAAACATCGCTTCTTACCACGTAAAAGCCGGAGATAAAGTTGCTGTACGTGAAAAATCAAAATCTCTTGAGGTTATCACAAATTCTTTATCAAACTCTGCTCATGTTTATGAGTGGATTACTTGGAACAACGATCTTCAGGAAGGTACTTTTGTAAGTGTTCCTGCACGTATCCAGATTCCGGAAAACATCAAAGAACAACTGATCGTTGAGTTGTATAACAAATAATAATTGACATTAGTCGACAATATGGCAATATTTAATTTTCAGAAGCCCGATAAAGTTATCATGATTGATTCTACAGATTTTCAGGGGAAATTCGAGTTCCGCCCCCTGGAGCCTGGTTACGGATTAACAGTTGGTAACGCACTTAGAAGAGTTTTGCTTTCTTCGTTAGAAGGTTATGCTATTACTTCTGTTCGTATAGAAGGTGTAGAGCATGAGTTTTCTACGATCGCCGGAGTTGTTGAAGATGTTACAGAAATAATCCTGAACCTTAAGCAGGTGCGCTTTAAGCGTCAGATAGAAGATGTAGATAACGAATCTGTTTCTATAGCTTTTACTGGTAAAGACCAGCTTACTGCAGGAGACTTCCAGAAATATATTTCAGGTTTTCAGGTGTTAAACCCTGAGCTTGTTATCTGCAACATGGACAGCAGCATTAACATAAACATGGAGCTTACTATTGAGAAAGGCCGTGGTTATGTTCCTGCAGAGGAGAACAAAAAGCAAAATGCAGCTATAGGTACTATTTTTACAGATTCAATCTTTACTCCGGTAAAGAATGTAAAATATACAATAGAAAACTTCCGTGTGGAGCAGAAAACCGACTATGAAAAGCTGGTTTTTGAAATCATTACAGATGGTTCTATTCATCCTAAAGAAGCGCTTACTGAGGCAGCAAAAACACTGATTCATCACTTTATGCTGTTCTCTGATGAAAGAATAACACTGGAGGCCGACGAAATTGCACAAACAGAATCTTATGATGAAGAATCTCTTCACATGAGGCAGCTCCTTAAAACCAAACTGGTTGATATGGATCTTTCTGTTAGGGCGCTTAATTGCTTAAAAGCGGCTGAAGTTGATACATTAGGAGATCTGGTATCGTTCAACAAAAATGACTTAATGAAATTCCGTAACTTTGGTAAGAAATCATTGACTGAGCTTGATGAGCTTGTTGCCTCTAAGAACTTACATTTCGGGATGGATTTAACGAAATACAAATTAGATAAAGAATAAATCTGTGCCTTTTAGGTAAAGATAAATTACAAAGCAATGAGACACGGTAAAAAAGTAAATCACTTAAGCAGGCAAGCCGGGCACAGGAAACTGATGCTTGCTAACATGGCCTGCTCACTTATAGAGCACAAGCGTATTAATACGACTGTAGCCAAAGCTAAAGCGCTTAAGCAATATATTGAGCCTCTAGTAACAAAATCTAAAGACGATACTACCCACAACAGGCGTATTGTTTTTGCTTACCTTCGCAATAAATATGGCGTTACTGAACTTTTTAGGGAAGTAGCTGCTAAAGTAGGCGATCGTCCAGGTGGATATACCCGTATTATTAAATTGGGTAACCGTCTTGGTGACAACGCTGATATGGCGATGATAGAGTTTGTAGATTTCAATGAACTGTACAACGCAACTAAAAAAGAAGCTAAGAAAACTACACGTCGTAGCCGTACTGCCAAGAAAGCAGACACTGCTGCTCCTGTAGCTGAGGCTCCTGCAGTTGATACAGCTGAGAATACAGAAGCTACTGAATAATCATGATTAACTGATTTTTCAATATAAAAAAGGATAAACTTTCGAGTTTGTCCTTTTTTTTTGCAATCCTTAACCGTTTTAGGATAAGGTAAGTGTAAAAGTCAGTACGTATTTTACTATCACGATTTTTTAAAGTAAATTTGCACGCAACACAACAACATCAAACTACATAAATGAAATACAAGAGCAGAGACAAGGCGATACTCTTACTGGCAGATGGCACCATTTTTTACGGAAAGTCAATAGGGCTTGAAGGTACCGTTTTCGGTGAAGTATGCTTTAATACAGGTATGACGGGTTATCAGGAAATATTTACTGATCCTTCATATTTCGGGCAGATCATGGTGGCTTCTAATGCCCACATTGGCAATTACGGTACTAATGCAGAAGAAGTAGAAGCAGATAAGATTATGATTTCCGGGCTGGTTTGTAAAAACTTTAGCTTTAGCCACTCAAGGGTTAACAGTGATGAAAGCCTTAAACAATATTTTGAAAAGCAAAACCTGGTAGCAATATCTGATGTAGATACGCGCGCGTTGGTTAGCTATATTCGCGACAATGGCGCCATGAATGCTGCTATTTGTACCGAAGACTGCGACATTGAAGAACTTAAAAAACGTCTTGCTGCTGTGCCAGACATGAAAGGCCTTGAATTAAGCAGTAAAGTTTCTACAACAGAGCCTTATTTTGTAGGCGGCCCTGAGGCTAAATATAAAATATCGGCACTTGATCTTGGTATCAAAAAGAACATTCTTCGTAATCTTGCTAAAAGAGATTGTTACATAAAGGTATTCCCTTATGATGCTTCTTACGAAGACCTGAGCAACTTTAACCCTGATGGATACTTCCTTTCAAATGGCCCCGGCGACCCAGATCCGCTTGTGGTAGCGCAGGAAACTGCACGCCAGATATTGGCTAAAAACGAACCCGTATTTGGTATATGCCTTGGCCACCAGGTGTTGGCGCTGGCTAATGGAATTCCTACCTATAAGATGTTTAACGGACACCGTGGCATCAATCACCCGGTTAAAAATCTTGTAACCGGTGAGGGTGAAATAACCTCTCAAAACCATGGTTTTGCAGTAGACAGGGAAGCACTTGAAAAACACCCTGATTTTGAAATTACACACCTGCACGTTAACGACGGCACTGTAGCGGGTATGCGTATGAAAAATAAAAACTGTTTCTCAGTACAGTACCACCCTGAGGCCAGCCCCGGCCCGCATGATGCTACTTACCTGTTTGACCAGTTTATACAAAACATAGAAAAAGGTAAACACAATAATTAAAACTTAAAAAGAACCGAAAGCAATTATGAGTATTATTATTAAAGTACACGCAAGGCAGATACTTGACTCTCGTGGCAACCCTACAGTAGAAGTTGATGTAATTACAGAAAACGGTATTCTTGGAAGGGCAGCTGTTCCTTCTGGGGCTTCTACCGGAGAGCACGAGGCAGTTGAGCTTCGAGATGGCGGAAAAGACTATATGGGCAAAGGCGTTCTTAAAGCCGTAGAGAACGTAAATACTACTATAGCTGCTGCTGTTGTAGGCCTGTCTGTATTTGAGCAAAATGCTATAGATAAAACAATGATAGACCTTGATGGTACGCCAAATAAAGGTAACCTGGGTGCAAATGCAATCCTTGGTGTTTCTCTTGCTGTGGCTAAAGCTGCTGCTAACGAGCTTGGCCTGCCACTTTACCGTTACGTGGGTGGTGTTTCAGGAAACACGCTTCCTGTGCCAATGATGAACATCATCAATGGTGGTTCTCACTCTGATGCGCCTATCGCATTCCAGGAGTTTATGATCTTCCCTGTTAAGGCTAAGAACTTTACACACGCTATGCAAATAGGTACAGAGGTTTTCCATAATCTTAAAAAAGTACTTCATGACCGTGGCCTAAGTACTGCTGTGGGTGATGAAGGTGGTTTTGCACCTAACCTGGCAGGTGGTACTGAGGATGCTCTTGATACTATTAAACTTGCTGTTGAAAAAGCAGGTTATACTTTTGGAGATGATGTTAAGATTGCTCTTGACTGTGCAGCTTCAGAATTTTATGTAAACGGTAACTACGATTACACTAAGTTTGAAGGTGAAACAGGTAAAATCCGTAGTTCTAAAGAGCAGGCAGAATATCTTGCTGACCTTGCTGCTAAATACCCAATTATCTCTATTGAAGATGGTATGCAGGAAAATGACTGGGATGGCTGGAAGTACCTTACTGAGCTTGTAGGCGATAAAGTGCAGCTTGTAGGTGACGATTTATTTGTTACTAACGTAGAGCGCCTTGCTACAGGTATTGAGAAAGGTATTGCTAACTCTATCCTTGTTAAAGTAAACCAGATTGGTACGCTTACAGAAACTATTGCAGCAGTGAACATGGCACACAATGCAGGTTATACATCTGTAATGTCTCACCGTTCTGGCGAAACTGAAGATAACACAATTGCTGACCTTGCTGTGGCGCTTAACTGTGGCCAGATCAAGACTGGTTCTGCTTCACGTTCAGACCGTATGGCTAAATATAACCAACTTCTTCGTATTGAAGAGGAACTTGGTGATGTAGCTTATTTCCCTGGCGAAAAAGCTTTCAAAATAAAAAAATAAGCATCTGGCTTACTTTATAATACAGAGCCTTCCGGAAACGGGAGGCTTTTTTTATTAGTTATTAAAAAAATGAATTTCATGGTAGGGCTTTTCTTTATTTAAATGTTTAGTTTTGTATAACCATTTAAAATCAACCACTTTATGAAACTAAAATTACTTTTTATCTTCCTGTTTGTTACTACCGGTGTTTTTGCCCAAATTATAAATATACCTGATGCAAATTTTAAGAATAAATTATTGCAGGCCTCCCTTACCAATGGGGTGGCTAAGGATATTGCGTATCAAAATATAGTTGTAGATATTAATGGCGATGGAGAAATAGAGCAAGCTGAGGCGCTACGCGTATATAGATTAGGACTTCAGGCTTCATCTATAGCCTCATTAGAGGGCATCTCTTATTTTACAAACCTTTTGGATCTGTATTGTACAAATAATCAACTCACAAGTCTTAATGTTCAAAGCCTTGGCAACCTTAAGCAATTCAGTTGTTCTAATAACGCCATAACTGCCTTAAACCTGGCTGGTTTAAGTAATTTGGAAACTGTAAATGTTTACAGTAATCCACTTGTTAGCCTAAACACTTCAGGATTATTAAACCTTAAGATAATTTCGATAAGTAATACATTATTAAGAGAGGTTAATCTAAGTAATAGCCCTCTTTTAGAGTATTTCAATATTTATAATAACTCGGATCTTAGAAGTATCAATATTAAAAATGGCGGTAATATCTTGTATCCTAGGGAATGTAATATAATAAATAATCCGTTATTAGAATCGATATGCGTAGATGAAGATGAGGCTGCGATAATGCTTGATAACTCTGATTTTGCTAATGTAACAATGTCGACAGACTGCGAAGGAGCTACACTTTATAATACTATAAGAGGGCATTTACAGGTAGATATTGATGGAAATGGATGTGATGCAAACGACAATAGCCCATATATGGTTAAAGTCAGATTATTTGATGGTACTATAGACAGGTACCGTTTTACAGATAGTAATGGAGACTACTTTTTTATAACTCAGGATGGGGATTATAGCATATCTCCTGCTCTTGAACAGCAATTGTTTAGCTATGCACCGGCAAATGCAAGTATTGTTTTTGCAACTGTAGATAATTCTGTGTTTACCCAGGATTTTTGTTTGGCAGCGAATGGCCTGCATCCAGATCTTGAAATTATAATAACCCCTTACATTTTTGCACGCCCGGGTTTTAATGCCAAGTACAGAATATCATGCTATAATAAAGGCAACCAGCCGTTATCAGGTTCATTTATATTTAATTTTGATGATAATGTGCTTGATTTTGTAGAATCAACACTTGCGCCATCAGCAACAGGAACTGGTACTATAACATGGTCGTATGAAAACCTGCTGCCTTTTCAACATAATACAACAGTTGTAACACTAGCAGTAAACTCGCCGTTAGATACACCTGCGGTTACAGTGGGAGATATCCTGAATTTTAGTGCCCAGGCTGTAGTAGAAAATGATGCTACACCAAATAATAATACTTTTAACTTTGCCCAGACAGTTATAGGGTCTTTAGATCCTAATAATATTGTTTGCCTTGAAGGTGCTTCTGTACCTACACAAAAAATAGGGGAGTACCTGCACTATACCATAAACTTTGAGAACATTGGTACCGCGGCGGCAGAATTTGTAATAGTTACAAACGAAATTGATGCTGATAAATATGATATAAATTCAGTAGAAATATTAGATAGTTCAAACCCGGTACAGGTTTCGCAGGATGGTAACGTTCTTACCTTCAGGTTTGATGACATTGCCCTTGCCCCGGCTGCTTATGGCAATGTGTCGTTTAAAATTAAATCTTTAAATACGCTTGGCGAAGGCGATGCTGTAATGAGCCAGGCCAGCATAGTATTTGATTATAACGAAGCTATAGTTACTAATGAGGCTATAACTACATTTGATGATTTTGCGGGAACAGATGGGTTTTCTTTAGGCAATGTAACGTTGTTTCCTAACCCTGCTCATGACATTCTTAAGGTTGAATCGCGTACGTTACTTACCGCAGTATCTATTTATGATATCCAGGGTAGAAAGCTCTCTGAGCAATTAATAGATGATGCTCTAACGGCTACATTAAATATTAGTGCGCAGCCAGCCGGTATCTATATCCTCAAAATCATTACGAAGGAAGGCAGTACCTCCCGAAAAATAGTTAAGCAATAAAGTAAAAGCCTTCCGGAAACGGGAGGCTTTTTTTGTCAAATTCTAATCCATATTCCCCGAATTCTAAACCGTATCTTTATATTTAAAAAGGAAACGATACATTTGTGCAGATTAAGAAATTGTTTATGAAGTTTTTAAAGGCCTTGCCTGTTCTACTGCTTTTATGGTGCTATGCACCGGCCTTTGCGCAGACTGTAGTGCTGGATAGCCTTTTTACAGCGCTTAAGGCTGAAAAGAATGCAGCCCCAAGGGCGCAACTGCTTAATCTTATCTCCGGAGAATATAGTGATTCTGATCCTGATAAAGCTTTAGAATATGCAAAACAGGCCCTAACTGTTTCAAGAAATCATAAATTACCGCAGCAGCAAGGCGATGCCTGGCTAAATATGGGTAATGCCAATATCCTGCTTAGTAAATATACCGATGCTTTAAAGGCCTTTACTAATTCGCAGTCGGTTTATGAAGAGCTTATAAAATCAGATAAAAGCGAAGATGTTAAAGACGGACTTGCCCGTGCTTACGGTAGTATAGGTATAGTATGCAACCGCCAGAATAACTATGCACGTGCGCTGGAATATTTTTTTAAAGCCCTTAAGCTTTATCGCGAAACCAGGCAGGATGATATAGCCGCAAGGATATATAATGGCATAGGGGTAGTGTATGAATCGCAAAAAGAATATGATAAAGCCCTTAAGTATTACAAACAGGCGCTCAGCCTGCAGGAAGCGTCTAATGACGAGACCTGGACAGTAACAACAAGCAACATAGGTAACATCTACCTGGCCATGGGGCGTGATGACGACGCACTTGCGACCTATAAAACAGCTGAGAAAGGCCTGGCTGATCTTACAGACAGGAGCTACCTGGGAGAATTGTATAACAGTTATGGCAATTATTACCGTAAAAAAGGGCTGTTGCAAGAAGCTAAGGAGTATTATAACCGTGCGCTTGCACTATTTAATGAAGATGAGGCGCTTTTTGGGGCTTCTGCCACGCTAGAATACCTTGGGCGCATAGCAGAGCAGGAAAAGAAGTATAAGGAGGCTGTAGCGCTTTATACAAAGTCAGCTGAATATGGTGCTGAAGTGGGGGCTACGGGGCAGGTTAAAGATTCTGAAAAAGCCCTGAGTGAATTGTATGAAAAACAGGGGAACCTTGAAGAAGCTTTTCGCCACTATAAAAAATACAGTGCCGCGCACGATAGCATTGTAAGCAGCGAAAATATTAAAGCTCTTGTGAGGGAAGAAATGAACTTTGAGTTTGAGCGCAAAGAAGTACAGCGTAAGCTGGAAATAGAAAAGAAACAGGCTTTGTATAATGAGCAGGCAAAAAGGCAGTCGCTGCTGCTTATATTTGGCGGGTTATTTTCGTTACTAGTATTTGGTATTATGTTTTTGGGCTATAACCGCCGTCAGATAAAAAAGACCCTTACGCTGCAACGCGACCTTGCTGAATATGAGCAAAAAGCTTTGCACCTGCAAATGAATCCGCATTTTGTGTTTAACTGCCTTGGTGCGATATCAGGGTTTATCGTTCAAAATGGTAAAGACTCGGCTATAAAGTACCTGTCAAAGTTCAGTAAGCTTATGCGATTAACGCTGGAGTATAGTAAAGAATCGCTTATACCCATAGATAAAGAGATTGAGAGCCTGCAAAATTACCTGGAGCTGGAGCAGTTGCGCTTTAACCAGATTTTTGATTTCAGCATTATTAAAGATCCCACTATTGAAGATGATATGGCGCTTCCGCCCCTTTTAGTACAGCCCTTTGTAGAAAATGCAATTATGCATGGCCTTGTACCTAAAAAAGAGCGCGGAACCATTACTGTAGACTTCAGGCTGCACAATGAAAAACTGGTGTGTACCATTGCTGATGATGGTGTTGGTATGAAGAAAAGCATGGAGTTGAAGCAAGATTCGGTTACAGTGCATAAGTCTATGGCTCTTGAAATTACGCGCAAGCGCCTTGAGGTGATACAGGCATTTACAGCCAAAGAAGCTAAGGTAACGATAGAAGATGGTGCTGACGATCAGGGCAATGCCGTTGGAACAAAAATTACATTATATTTACCCATACAATATTTATCTGATATAAAATGATTTCGGCAGTACTGATAGACGATGATAAAAACCTGCGCAATGCCATGAAAGGATTGCTGGAAATGTATGCGCCTGAAATTGCCATAGCCGGTGAAGCTGACAGCGTTAAAACTGGGACGGCGGCTATAGCAAGCCATAAGCCTGATGTGGTTTTTATGGATATACAACTGGGCGATGGTACTGGCTTTGATATACTGGAGCAGATTACAAAAAAGCAGGGAGGGCTTGCATGTCACGTAGTGTTTATAACGGCACATGAGCAATATGCCGTTAAGGCTTTTCGCTTTAGTGCGCTTGATTATTTGCTGAAACCGGTAGATCCGGAAGAACTCAGGAAAGTGGTGGAGAAGATTAAAAAAACATTATCTGGCAACGACAGTTTTTCGCACATTGACCTGCTGCTGGAAAACATTCGCAAAAAAGTAGATAAGTTTAAGCGTATTGCGTTATCTACTTCAGATGGTATTCACCTTTTTGAGGTAAGCGATATCATAAGGCTTGAATCTCAGGATAATTATACCAAATTTTACATTAAGAACAACAAGCCGGTGCTGATTGCAAAAACGCTTAAAGAATATGAAGATTTGCTAAGCGAGCAGGGTTTTGAACGCATTCACCAAAGCCATCTTATTAATCTGGCATATTTAAAATCATATATTAAAAAAGACGGCGGCTATGCGGTAATGGCAGATAATAGCAACCTGCCCATAAGCCAGCGAAAAAAAGAACGTTTACAGGAGTTGCTAAAATCGCTTTAGCGAATTCTAAGTCAATAATGGCAAATTCTAAATAGGCCATACAGCTTAAATCAGGAATGCTATTTTTGTAAACCTGCGTAATAAAATGAAGCTATGAAATTTAAAATGTTTTACCTGTTATTCCTTATTGTAACTGTTGCAAAGGCGCAGGTAATAAACATACCCGATACTAACTTAAAAGCGGCATTACTTGCAGCCAGTGCTGCTAACAGCATAGCGTTTGACAGTAGTGGCAGTGCTATTGTGATAGATGCTAACGGTAACGGGCAGATAGAACTGAGTGAAGCAGATGCAGTACGTAGCCTCAATATTTCTGACAAGTCAATCAACAGCATGGAAGGGCTGCAATATTTTTCAGATCTACAGTATCTGGACTGTGCTGCTAACAACCTTACGGCTCTGAATGCTTCAGGATATCCTCAGCTGAGATATCTTTATTGCAATAGCAATGTAGTTACCACATTAACGCTTAATGGTTTGTATCATCTTGTAGAACTTGATTGTAGCTACAATAACATAGCCTCGCTTGATTTTACAGGTTTACAGTCGCTAAGTACAGCAGACTGTTCTGAAAATCTCCTTACGTCACTCGACTTTTCGGGTTGCCCTATGTTGGCAGACTTTTCATGCAATAATAATGACATAACAACAATTAATATTAAAAACGGTGCTGTACAGGGCGCTGTATATACGTACAATTCATGGGGCAATAATCCGCTTGCATACATATGTACAGATGAAGATGAAATAGCAGCTGTAAATATAATGCTTACACAAAACGGATATTCCGGTGTTAATGTAAATACATACTGTTCTCTAACTCCCGGCGGCGATTATAATACCATAACGGGCGCGCTTATATTCGACGTAAATAATAATGGTTGCGGCCCGGAAGATATGCCACGCTGTTTTGTAAAACTGGCAATTACTAATGGTATCGATACAAGTTATAACTTTACTAATGAGCAGGGCGGGTATAACTTTTATACACGGGAAGGTGACTTCAGCGTACTGCCCGATTTTGAAAATGATGCTTTTTATAGTGCGGCACCATCTCAGGCCACGATATCATTTCCTGTTGTTGACAATTCTGTTGCTACACAAAATTTTTGTGTTACGCCAAATGGTGTGAAGAGCGATGTAGAAGTGGTAATGGTGCCATTATCAAGGGCAGTACCGGGGCAGCCCGCCCGATATAAAGTTGTTTATAAAAACAAAGGTAATACAGAAGTAGATGGTACTGTTAGCTGCACCTGGAACTATGATACGTTTAGGAATATCTCTAACGTATATCCTGCGCCAAGCAATGTTGGGGTAAACCTCTACCAATGGAATTTTGCCAACCTGCAGCCTTTTGAAAACCGGGAAATCATAATGACACTTACAGTAAATAATACTACAGATACTACTCCGGTTAATATAGGAGATGCATTGCCATTTACGGCACACGTCGATTTTACCGGTAGTGATGCCCTGCCTGCAGATAATGATTTTGCCCTGGGGCATAAAGTACAGGCAGCACAGCAGCTTAACTATATACAATGTCTGGAAGGCGAAGCATTGCCTGACAGTGCTATGGATAATTATCTACATTATGTTATATCATTTACTAATACCGGTGCTGATGTTGCCCGTAACGTAGTTATTTCCCAAAGATTTGACGTAGAAGAGTATGACATAAGCACGCTTGAAGTATTAAATAGTTCGCACCCTACCGTGGCGCGTTTAGCTAATGGTATAGCGCAGTTTACTATGGAGGGAGCTAACGTAGCAGAAGGTAACGGGCATGGTGATATACTAATCAAAATTAAACCTAAACGTCCCGGAAGGCCTGCAAGGCAGGTTAACGGTATGGCAAGCATAACTTTTGATTATGAAGCACCTATTTCGACTAATACAGAAACTACAGTATTTGAAACCTTGAGTGTTGATGAGCATGAACTGGATATTTCTGTAGTTATCTATCCAAACCCGGCTTCGGGAATAATTAAAATAGCTGCTGATAACCTGGTAAGTTCTGTAGAGCTATATGATATACAAGGCAGGCTTTTACAGGCGGTTATTGTTAATGATGTACATCTAGATATTGACCTTTCTGCGAGGGCATCAGGACTGTATTTTGTAAAAGTACGTACAGAAAAAGGTATAAAAGTTGAGAAGATAATAAAGCAGTAATTGCTACTGATTATAAACACAAAGTGCGGCCCTTTTGGAGCCGCACTTTTATATTTAATAAGGAATTTGTTATCCTTTAAACTCTACCGTTTTAAGATCGCCATCTACAATAACCTTTAAAAGGCCGTGCTTGGTTAAGCCTTTCATTGCTGCATCCCATTTCTTACCGCTTAGTCCTGCCTGTGTTTTAAGGGCATCAAGGGCAAGTTGTCCTGCTGCCTTTACAAGCTCAGCAACCGCTTTTTCATCTTCAGTAAGCTCAGGGCCTTTTTTCTCAGGGCGCATCTGTGGGAAAAACAATACTTCCTGTATGCTTGGGTTGTTAGTAAGGAACATAATAAGCCTGTCCATACCTATGCCAAGGCCCGATGTAGGTGGCATACCATATTCGAGCGCCCTTAAAAAGTCGTTATCTATAAACTGGGCAGCCTCTACATCGCCTCGCTCGCTAAGTTTTAACTGTGCCTCAAAACGCTCACGCTGGTCTATAGGGTCGTTTAGCTCGCTATAGGCATTCGCGATTTCCTTACCACATACCATAAGCTCAAAACGCTCTGTAAGTTCAGGGTTATCGCGGTGTTCTTTACATAATGGGCTCATCTCCTTAGGATAGTCGGTAATAAAAGTAGGCTGTATAAAGTTGCCTTCGCATTTTTCGCCGAATATCTCATCAATAAGCTTGCCTTTACCCATAGTTGCATCTACGGCAATACCCATACCTTTCGCGGCTTCAAACAATTCTTCTTCAGTTTTTCCTGTAATGTCAAAACCTGTAAATTGTTTAATGGCATCCGTCATGGTTACGCGGGCATAAGGTGCCTTAAAGCTTACATGGTGCTCGCCAAAGGTAGCCTCTGCAGTACCGTTAACAGCAATAGCACAGTGCTCCAGCAGGTTTTCGGTAAACTCCATCATCCAGTTGTAGTCTTTATAGGCTACATATATTTCCATAGCCGTAAACTCTGGGTTGTGGGTACGGTCCATGCCTTCGTTCCTAAAATTCTTAGAGAATTCATACACCCCATCAAAACCACCTACAATAAGGCGTTTCAGGTATAGTTCGTTGGCAATCCTCATATACAGCGGAATGTCAAGCGAGTTATGGTGTGTAATAAACGGGCGCGCACTGGCACCACCCGGTATAGATTGTAGTATAGGCGTTTCTACCTCAAAGTAACCTTTGTCATTAAAAAAGTTACGCATGGCAGTGTATAGCTTGGTACGTTTTACAAATACCTCTTTAACCTGAGGGTTTACCACAAGGTCTACATAGCGCTGGCGGTAACGAAGCTCAGGGTCGGTAAAGCCGTCAAATACATTGCCATCGGCATCTGTTTTTGGCATAGGTAGTGGGCGCAGGGTCTTGCTAAGCAATGTAAAGTCTGAAACCCAAACCGATTTTTCGCCTACCTGTGTTGTAAACAATTTACCTTCTACGCCTACAAAATCGCCAAGGTCGATAAGCTTTTTAAACAACTCATTATATTTTGTCTTGTCCTCTCCCGGGCAAATTTCATCGCGGTTTACATAAATTTGTATACGGCCTTCGCTGTCCTGTATTTCGGCAAATGAAGCCTTGCCCTGTATGCGGAAACTCATGATGCGGCCTGCAATAACTACCTGTTTACCTTCAGAAAAATCTTCCTTTGCCTGTTTACTTGTAGTATCTACCGGAAAAAGGTTAGCGGGATATGGATTGATGCCGAGGTTTCTCAGCGTATCCAGTTTTTCTCTGCGGATAATTTCTTGTTCTGAAAGCTGCATGATTACTAAATATTATTTATGTTTTTAAGCCTGCAAAGATAGGTATTATTGGCGAATAAGCAATTGAGATTTTTGTAGTTATATCCTACCTGTGCAGGATGCACAACCTGACGATTTGTTTCGTAAATTTGTACATAACTATTAGTGTTTGCAATTATGAATAAGAAAATATATGTTCAGGATCTGGGAGAGAAAGATTATAAAGAAACATGGGAGTACCAGGAGCAGCTTTTTCAGCAAACACTGGATATAAAAATTGCGAACAGAAGAGAAGGGAAGGAAACAGAAACACCAAACCACTTTCTTTTTGTAGAACACCCGCATGTATATACACTGGGTAAAAGTGGCGACTTTGCGAACCTGCTTTTGAGCGAAAAACAGCTTGAAGAAAAAGGCGCAACCTATTATAAGGTAAACAGGGGAGGGGATATTACCTATCATGGCCCAGGCCAGATTGTGGGCTACCCAATACTGGACCTTGAGAATTTTTTTACCGACATACACAAATACCTGCGCCTGATGGAAGAAACCATGATACTTGTTATGGCAGATTATGGACTGAAAGGCGAACGCAGCGACGGCGAAACGGGTGTGTGGATGGATGTAGGTACGCCTTTTGCCCGAAAAATATGTGCTATGGGTGTAAGGGCATCGCGCTGGGTAACCATGCACGGTTTTGCGCTTAATGTAAATGCCAACCTTGGCTATTTTGATAATATCATTCCGTGTGGCATACGTGGCAAAGCAGTAACATCAATGCACGCAGAACTTGGCCGGGAAATTGATGAAAATGAAGTGCGGGAAAAAATACTTACCTATTTTTCAGGCCTATTTGAGGCGGAGATTTTTGTATCAGAAAAAATCACGCATGAAATAGTTTAATAGCTATTTGATTTCAGGAAAATTTAACTCAAGCTGCTCCGGCAATTGCCTAAAAGATAAGCGGTGGTATTTTGTAAGCCCGTATTTTCTTATGGCATCCCTGTGCTCTTTAGTGGGGTAGCCTTTATTTTTTTTCCAGTTATACATTGGGTATTCTTCATGCAGGCGGTTCATGTATTCGTCTCTGTGTGTTTTTGCCAGTACCGATGCGGCGGCTATACTCAAATACTTGCTGTCTCCTTTAATAATACAACTGTGCGGAATATCGTTAACGGGTTTAAACCGGTTGCCGTCTACAATAATATATTGCGGTGTCGGGGTAAGGTTCTTAATACATTCCTGCATAGCGAGGATAGAGGCATTCAGTATATTTATCTCGTCTATTACAATGGGTTCTATATGTACAATATGATAGCATAAAGCCTGCTGCTCTATAAGCGGCCTGAGTTTTTCACGAACTTTTTCTGTAAGTTGTTTGGAGTCGTTTAAAAGCTCCATTTTAAAATCTTCGGGAAGTAAAATGGCAGCCGCTGTTACCGGTCCGGCAAGGCAACCGCGCCCGGCTTCATCTGTTCCTGTTTCGAGTTGATACACAGAGTGTTTTGTTAAAAGCATAAATTTAAAACCGAGAATTGTATTTTGACGTAAATGTATAAGGTAATTACAACGGTTGAAAGTTAAAATTTAAATTATATGGATTTAATTTGTTATAATTCCTATTTTTGCTAACCTTTCTGCGTAATACTGTATTATTTTAGAGATATTTGCAGGATGGTACTATTAATTATTAATTTTTTACAATACACTATCATGAAAAAAAATACCATCAAAGGTATGTTTATCGCTGGTATACTTTTGTCTGGGGTGCAGTCTTTTGCACAAAAACCCGGGCAGCCTCAAACAAATTCGCCGCTTAGCCTTTCTCTTGCAAAAGAATATGGAGCTTTAAGGGAGCAAGCACTTAAAATGGCTAAAGAAAAAGGATGGCCTGTACGTAAAGAAAAAGCTGATGGTTCTATTGCAGAGCTTGTAGAAGTTTCTCCTGAAGGTACTCCTTTATATTATACTACTTCTAATGCCGGTTCGGCAATAACGTCCCGTGCTAATAAGCTATATCCTAGTGGAGGTCTTGGCCTTTCGTTAACTGGTCTTAATACTAAAGCCGGTATCTGGGATGGAGGCGGTGTAAGAACATCGCATACAACATTTGGTGGACGTGCAACATCTCAGGATGGTAGCCCTACTGCTGCTGACCACCCTACACATGTTGGTGGTACAATGATAGGTTCTGGTGGATTTAGTAATCCTCAGGCACGTGGAATAGCATATGAGGGTACTCTTTATACATATGAGTGGACTAATGATTATGAAGAAATGGCTGCTATAGCTGGAGAGATAGTTGTGTCTAACCACTCATACGGACTTGATTCATCTGATCCTATTCCTGCAAACAGGCCGGAGGTATATAATTACGGAAAATATTCAACCCGTTCAAGGTCTGCAGATGCAGTGGCATTTGATAATCCAAAATATCAAATTGTAGCGGCTGCAGGAAATGACAGAGGTGATGGTATTAACCCCACTAAAAACGGTAATGATTTATTGTCATGGATGGGAGTTTCAAAAAATGTGTTAGTTGTAGCTGCCGTACAACAAGTAGATAACTATACAAGGCCGAGCGATGTGCGTGTAGCTTCTTTTACAAGTTATGGCCCTACAGATGATTTCAGGATCAAGCCGGATATTGCTACTAAGGGTGTGAGTGTTTTCTCTTCTGTAGCGAGTGGTATTACTGCTTATGATTATATGAATGGTACCTCTATGGCATCGCCTGGGGTTTCAGGGGTTGTAATGTTATTGCAACAGCATTGGAATAATCTGCATCCTTCAGACGACGAAATGTTTCCAAATTATATGAGGTCTGCTACGGTAAGGGCGCTTGTAGCACATACTGCAGATGAGATAGGTGCAAATGCCGGTCCGGACCACATGACAGGCTGGGGACTTATAAATGCTGAAAAGTGTGCACAACTTATAAGCAATGAAACAGCGGTTACACAGATATTGCAGGAGCGTACCCTGCAGTCATCAGGTGTGTATACTGTAAATGTAAATTCTAACGGTGTTGATCCGTTAGTTGCAACTATTGCATGGACAGATCCTGCAGGGGCTACTGCTAATAGTGTTACAGATTCATCTACAGCTGTACTGGTTAATAATCTTGACTTAAAGCTTACAAGTAGTTCTGGTGAGGTGTTTTATCCGTGGAGGCTTGTAAATAGCTGGACGAATCCTGTTGCTGAAAAAGGGCTGAATAATGTTGATAATATTGAGAAAGTAGAAATAGCAGCTCCGGCAGGTACTTATACTTTACAAGTTTCGCACAGGGGCACTCTTAGAGGTGGCTCTCAGGATTATTCGCTTGTTGTTACAGGTATAGATGGCACAAATGCAGTTAAAGAGTTTAATGATGATAGTCTTGCTGTGTGGCCTAATCCTGCATCTGATGTACTAAATATAGATTTTAACAACGGGTCATTTGATAATGCAGAGCTATCTATTTATGATGTTCAGGGTAGAAATGTTTCAAAGAAATCAATTTCAGGCTCACACAATGCTGTAAATATATCTAATTTGTCTTCAGGAATATATTTTGTGAAGATAAATGAGTCTGGTAGCCAATATGTGAAAAAGATTTTTGTTAAATAATTGCAATAAAATCACATACGAACGCAACCTTGTTGGTTTAATTGCATCATAAATACATATATGAATTAACGTCGGTCGTATGACCGACGTTTTTTTTAATAAATATGTAAATATGCGGCGGATAAACATAAATATGTTGTGGATTTTTTATCTTCATTAAACAAAATGGTCATTTTGGCTAAGAATATGCAATGTTAAAAGTTTGTTATATTAAAATAAATTAATAGATTTGCAACTTAACTAACTCAAATTAATTTAAATATGAAATCAAAGTTTACTTGGATTTTTACGCTTTTACTGGCGTTTTTTATTCAGTTTTCCTTTGCTCAGGACCGTGTCATTACGGGTGTAGTTACTGATGATCAGGGTTTTCCTGTTCCGGGAGCTGATGTAATGATTAGTGGTGTTGCTCCAGGGGTACAGACTGATTTTGAAGGAAAATTTAGTATTAATGCTAAAAACGGCGACAAGCTTGTGGTTTCCTTTGCGGGCTTTGAAGCTCAAACTATTACAGTTGGTAATGCATCTGTACTAAATATCCAGTTAGGAGCTAAAGTTCTGGATGACGTAATTGTAGAGGCTTACAGGACTACCTCGAAGGCTAAGTCTAGTATTGCTGCTGCAACAGTTACATCAAAAACTATTGAAAACAGGCCGAATGCTTCATTCGTGCAAATTTTGCAAGGTCAGGTTCCGGGTCTGAATATATCTTCAGGTTCAGGACAGCCGGGTGCAAACAATACTACGGTAATACTACGTGGTGCAGGTTCAATCAATGGTAATATAGAGCCTCTTTATGTTATTGATGGTGTTCCTCAGAATTCTGATAACTTCAGGAGTATTAACCCTGCTGATATCGAGTCTGCTTCAGTTCTTAAAGATGCTGGTGCAACGTCTATATACGGTAACAGGGGTGCTAATGGTGTAATCATTGTTAAAACTAAGAGAGGTCGTTATGATGCTCCGCTTACTATTAAATATAGTGGAATTACAGGTTTTTCTGAAATGCAGAAAAGCAGGTATGATGTGCTTAACAGCCAGCAGTTACTAACGCTTCAGAGGACTATGAACACCGGTATGGGTGGAGGTATAAGGCCTGAGGCTCTTGGTGGAACTAATGGTGTTGCGTTAACAGATGCTCAGATTGCAGCGGCTCCAAACTATGACTGGAAAGATTATTTCTTCAGGACCGGGGTTTCTCAAAACCATGTACTTAATCTTAGTAACGGTAGTAAAAACCTTTCGTCTTTTACGTCGCTTGCTTTCTTAAAGCAGGAAGGTATTCTTAGAGGTACAGACCTTAAGAGGTTTAACTTTAGGAGTAACCTTAATGGTAAGAGTGATAATGACAAGTTTAACTACTCTACTTCATTAACAATTAACTATTCTGTTAGTAATACAGCTTCAAACTTAGGTTCGGGAGCGGTTAACCAAAACTTTGTGGTTGGTGCTGTACAGGGTGTTCCTTATTTAAGTCCTGCTAACTATATTAGTGGTCTTGATCTTGCCCTTAATCATAGCTCGCTTGATTATACACCACTTTTCCTTTACGATAAGTTGAGGAACTTTACTAATCAGTCTGATGAGGTTAAGGCAATTGGCCAGGCTCAGGCAAGTTATAAAATCACGCCAGATCTTACTGTAGGTTCTACATTTGGTGTAGACTATACTAATATCATTGGTCTTAGCTCTCAGCATCCTAATGGTTTTACCCCATTATATTTTATTCAGGATACACCTCAGGAATATACCGGAGATCAGACAGAATCTTTCTCTCGTAGTGTGTCATTTACAACTAACACCAATCTAACGTATAACAAAACTTTTGCTGAAAAGCATACTTTTGAAGCATCAGTTTTTACAGAGTACTTTAAAGCGCATGCTAAAGGTTTTGGTTATACACAAAATGGTCTTGATCCTATTTTCTTCTCGCCGGGTACAAGTAGAGGCTGGATTGCTTACCAATCAGGTAACAGCTACTATGTTCCGGATGCTTCATCAAGTAAAGCAGAGGCAGGTTTGTTCTCTTACTTTGGTTCGGTAGATTATGATTATGATTCAAGATTTGGTCTTAATGCTACAGTAAGGAGAGATGCGTCTTTCAGGTTTGCTGATAGTAACAAATGGGGTACGTTCTGGTCTGTTTCAGGCCGCTGGAATATAGATCGCGAAGAATTTATGCAGGGGTCTGTATTTGATATGTTAAAACTAAGGGGTTCAATAGGTACTGCGGGTAACCAGGATATTACCGGTGGTGGTGTTTTTGGGTCTCCTTCTTTAACAAGATTCCAGTATGGTATCAGTTCAGGATATAACAATAATCCTGCTTACGCACTAACTACTCTTCGTAACCCAGATCTTAAATGGGAGACAATCAGGCAGATTGACTTTGGTGTTGATTTTGAATTATTCAACCACAAGCTAAGGGGTGTTGCAGACGTTTATGACAAGAAAACTACCGATCTTTATCAGCCGGTGCCTATTTCTGCAGTTAATGGTAACACAAGTATAAACTCTAACTTCGGTTCACTTCGTAACAGGGGTGTTGAATTACAATTGTCTTATGATGTTTTAAGAGGTAAAGATTACCTTATTACCCTTAACTTTAATGGTTCATACAACAAAAACGAAATCCTTAAGCTTGCAAACGAAGATGGCTTAATCTGGGATGGTGGTCTTACAGCTGACAGGGAAGGTGATGTTATTTCTCAATATTACCTTGTTAAATATGCTGGTGTTAACCCGGCAAATGGTAACCTGCTTTTCTATGATAAGGATGGTGCACTTACTGAAAGCCCTACGGATGCTGATAGGAAATTTAATAATAAATCTTCGTTACCTAAATACCAGGGTAGTTTTGGCCTTGATGCAGAGTACAAAGGTTTCTTTATTAATACTATGTTTACTTATGTTGCAGATATCTACAGGTTTGATTATGACCTTGCCAACCTTCTTGATCCTGCAAGTATAGGTAACTTCAATAAGTCTAACAGCTTACTAAACTACTGGACACCGGATAATAGGGTTACTGATATCCCTGCCCTTAATGCTACGAACAAATCTTTAGATTCTTTCTCTGACAGAAACCTTAGAGATGCTTCTTATTTAAGGATGCGTTATGCTAGTGTAGGTTATAATTTTTCTAAAGAGTTATTAGAGAAAACACCATTTACAAGTATAAGGGCTTATGTTCAGGGTGAGAATTATCTTACCTGGACCAAATGGAGAGGATTTGATGCTGAAAGTAACCGCCCTAATGACCAGTCTCAATATCCAACTCCAAAAACACTTTCTATTGGTGTAGAAGTTCAATTCTAAAAAAAATGCATGATGAAAAAAAATAAATTATTTGTAATTGCTTTTGCTTCATTGTTAGGAGTTTTTTACTCTTGTGATGATGCTATAAATATTAAGCAGCCCGGCGAGATTAATGATCCGGATATTGTTTACAGTAATCTTAATGATCTTGAGAGAGGACTTAAAGGTGTATATTCCGCATTGTCAACGGAAAGTACTATTGAATTTACATCTATTTTTACAGATGAAGTTTCAATTGGTATAAATAACGGTGGACAGGGGATTATTGATGGTACTTACAATTTCCAGCTTCGTGCAGGTTCAGATGCACCTATAGCGATATGGCAAAATAACTACACGCTAATTAACTTTGCAAATAGGATTTTACTTGCTTCTGAGAAGGTTAAGCCAGTCTTAGATACTACTGATCCTAATTTTGATGAGGAAGATTATTACCAGTACAATAGCATTATGGGGCAGCTTTATGCCATAAGGGCATTTGCTTATTTACAGTTGGAAACCTATTTCTCAACAAATATGGCAGACGATGCTGCGCTTGGTGTTATGTTGCTTGATTTTGTTCCTAATGATGATTACACTACATTCCTGCCAAGGAGTACAAATGGTGAAATATTTGCATTTATCAATGCAGATCTAGAGAAAGCTACTACTATGCTGACTTTAAATCCTGATACAGATATTACACTTATGAACCCAAGGGTTATTAATGCCATGAAGGCACGTATGGCAGTTTATAGAGAAAAATATCAGGATGCTGTAACTTATATCAATGCTCTTGGTAGTATTACTCTGGGTACTAGTATGGGAAATTATAATGCACTTTGGACAGATACTGCAAGTACTGAGATTATCTTCAAACTTGCCCGTGTGAATGGTGATTTCCAGATAGGTTCTTACTGGAACTCTCAAAGTAGTACTATTACAGGATCTCCTTTCTTTGAAGTAAGCCGTTCGCTATATAATGCTTATGCTGCTACAGATTACAGAAATAAAGAATCTCTTGTTGATGGTACATCTAAAATCGCAGTAAATCCTGCTACAGTGCCTAATTTCAGGGCTAACGATGTGCTTGTAATTAACAGGTATCCAGGTAATACAGCTCAAAGTGATGTGCTTCTTAACGATGTTAAAGTATTTACCTACGGTGAGATGACGCTACTTAAGGCAGAGGCTTTCGCAGGTTTAGGTCAGCTAAATGGGGCTAGTAATTCTGTTGCTGCTTTAATAAGGCAGATGGAAAGGGCACGTGGTGTAACTACTTTTGCTTTACCTGTTTATGCTAATGCTACTGAGGCTTGGGCTGCTATACTTAATGAGCGTAGGAAGGAACTTGCTTTCCAGGGCTTTAGGTACACTGATATTAAGCGTCTTGGTGTAAAAGCGGGTAATCTTGGTATCGACAGGTATTCAAGAGATTGTGACCAATATGGTTCTTGCTCTCTTGCTCCATCTGATGACCGATTCACCATGCCTATCCCTACTTCTGAATTAGTAGCTAACCCTAATATCCGTGGGCAACAAAACCCTGGTTACTAAAATTAAATTTTATGAAAAATATATTTCTAAAAGCAATATGCTTAGCAGCTGTGTTAACAGTTATGACAAGCTGCGATAGTGATAGTGTGTTTTACCATGGCGACCAGTCTTTAGTTGGTTTTAACAAAACTGAAGCAAGGCTACCGGTATACGCCGCTGAGGACAACAAATCTAACGTACTTTATGTAGAGGTTGGTGCAACAGCCGTAGCTGATCACGACAGGACATTTAAAATTGAGGTTGATGAAGCATCTACAACGGCTTTACCTTCATATTACACTATAGATCAGTCTACCCTTTTTATTCCAGCTGGTGAATATATAGGTAAGATAAAGATTACAGGTAATTATGATGCTATTCCGGAGCTTGTTAGAAACACGATTACACTTAACCTGATTGAAGTGCAGGATGCAGATACTTATAATGATGATAAAATGCAGTGTGTTGTAAGTATTTATCAAGGGTGTATAAAACCGATAGCTGATAAATATAGTATTAGTGTATACGATCCAACTTCTGTTCCGGCTTTTGATGCAGTGCTTAAACCTGTAGCTGATGTAGATAATACATACAGTATTGGTAATCTTTGGGGAGATTTTGTTGCTGCTGCAACTGGTCAGGCTAGCTTAGCTGGGCAGTATCCTTGGCCTGCTGAAATTGAAATCAGGTGTGATAATTCTGTAATTGTTTTGTGTACTGATTCTGGTACTCGTCCGGTTGGTACTTCAGGTACCGGTACTTACGATGAGGGCACAAAATCTATAAACGTTACTATTGACGAACATGTCTTTACTAATCCTATGATGGTATCTATAGATCTAATTGCTAAGTAATTTTAGATTATTTATAAGTTTTAAAAAGGGCTATCTGAAAAGAGAGCCCTTTTTTTGTGCTTACTATTTTGCGGGGCTAATTGTGTACAATAGATATTAAAAATTTATCTTTGCCGTTATACTCTATAAAAAATAGTATGTTCAAAAAACTTCCTGTATTTTTATTTTTATTGCTGCCTTTTGTGGCGCTTTCTCAGTCAGGTCGCCTTATGCGTCCCGGAGCTTCTAAAACAGCTTCAGATACTACATCTCGAGGAAAAGTGCGTCCTGATATGAAGGCTACAACTGCTGCTGATACTATTGCTACTATTGCTATGTACAAAATTATTACGCTACAGCGTGATACGATTGCTATAGATACTGCACTTACTATACAAAAAGAGTATGCTACTAATTATCTACGCAGAGATAATTTTGGTTTATTACCACTTCCTAATGATGGGCAGAGTTATAATACTTTAGATTTTGGGCTTACAAAGTTTGATCCTTTTCCTTCATTTGGCTTTAAGGCCAAGCATTTTGCTTATATGGATGCTGAAGATGTAAATTATTATAGCGTTGCAACGCCATATACAGATCTTATGTACCGCTCTACACAATCTCAGGGACAAATTCTGGATGCACTTATTGCGGTAAATACATCAGAAAACCTAAACCTGTTTGTTGGCTACAAGGGGTTAAGGTCTATAGGTAAGTACATCAATTCAATTTCCAGTAATGGTGTTTTTAGGTTGGGGGGAAGCTACAATACAACGAGTAAGCGCTATTTTCTGAAATTTCATTTTACAGGTCAGGATTTTTCTAACGAAGAAAATGGCGGAATTGTAGATACATCACTTTTTGAAAGCGGCGAGAATCCTTATACAAACAGGGAGCGGCTTGAAGTATATTTTAATGATGCCAAATCTTTGCTTAAAGGCAATCGTTATTTTATCGATCATACCTTCAGGCTTAGCAAAACAAATCCGAATAGTATAGTTTTGCATCATCAGTTCAATTTCGAAAACAAGTTTTTTGAGTTTACCCAACCTACACTTAGCGATCGTTTTGGTTCTGCCTATACTACCAGTATAAATAATAAAACACGCTATAACAGGATGTACAATCTTGTAGGTGCGGCTTATTCAAATCAAACTGTTGGCGATATAGAGTTTTACGTAGAAAATTATAATTATAATTATTTTTACAGAACGGTAATCTATAATAACAATCCTAAGCCAAGAATTCCGAATAGTATTAGCGACGAAATATATAACTACGGTGCTAAATATACGTATCATAAAGATAAGTGGTATGGTACTGCATTAGTTTCAAATTCTATTACAAACCAGTCGCTTTCAAACATCGACCTACAGGCGCGTTACAAGTTTGACGAAAGGAATGTAATTTCTGCCAAATATCAGAATATGAATAAGCTTCCGGATCTTAATTATAATTTATACCAGAGTGATTATAAGGAATACAACTGGAGTTATAATAATAAAAATGAGAAAATCAATAGCTTTGAGTTTGATGCCAAAACACAATGGCTTGATGCGTCATTACAATATACTATTTTAAAAGACCATTTGTATTTTAAAGATCAATTTATTCCTACTGCACCTGATACGATTTTGAATGTTAAGCCATTTCAGTATGCCGGTACAATAAATTATCTATCTTTAAAAGCACATCGCGAATTTAAATTCTGGAAACTTGGCTTTGATAATACAGTACTATACCAAAATGTGCAGCAAGGCGAAGGTGTACTTAATGTACCATCATTTGTAACGCGTAATACACTTTACTATTCTGACCTTTGGTTTAAAAAGGCATTGTTTATACAAACGGGTGTTACATTCCAGTATTTCTCTAAATACTATGCAAATGATTATAATCCGTTAATTGGGGAATTCTATAGCCAAACTGATAAAAAGATAGGAGGATTTCCATTAATGGATTTCTTTATTAACCTTAAAATACAGGAATTTAAGCTTTTTGTAAAGGCAGAACACTTTAATTCGTCAATGAGCGGATATAATTTTTATTCTGCACCAAATTATCCATACCGCGATTTTACCGTGCGCTTCGGAATTATTTGGAATTTCTTCTCGTAAACGCTTATTATGTGGTTTAAATTATAACCAATATCTTTGTACAACATTTAGAATTGGCAAAAAAAATCTAAAAATGAAATACGCTAAAAATATACTGGAGACTATTGGTAACACGCCGATGGTAAAAATAAATAAACTGGCAACAGATGTTAGCGCTTTGGTTTTAGCTAAGGTAGAAACATTTAATCCGGGTAACTCGGTAAAAGACCGTATGGCTGTAAAGATGATCGAAGATGCAGAGGCAGACGGTCGCCTTAAGCCGGGAGGTACTATTATTGAAGGTACCTCAGGCAACACAGGTATGGGCCTGGCATTAGGTGCTATTGTAAAAGGTTACAAATTAATCTGCGTTATTTCAGATAAGCAGAGTAAGGAAAAAATGGACATCCTGCGTGCTGTGGGTGCCCGTGTAGTGGTTTGCCCTACAGATGTAGAGCCTACCGATCCGCGTTCTTATTACTCGGTTTCTAAGCGCCTTGCAGAAGAAACGCCAAACAGCTGGTATGTTAATCAGTATGATAATATGAGTAATACTGCTGCACACTATGAGCAAACGGGGCCTGAAATTTGGGAGCAGACAGAAGGTAAGATTACTCATTTTGTAGTAGGTGTAGGTACAGGCGGAACAATATCAGGTGTTGCAAAATACCTTAAAGAACAAAATCCGGATGTTAAGATTTGGGGTATAGATACCTACGGATCTGTATTTAAAAAATACCACGAAACCGGTATTTTTGACGAGAATGAAATTTACTCTTATGTCACCGAGGGTATTGGTGAAGATATACTTCCTAAAAATGTTGATTTCTCATTAATAGACGGCTTTACAAAAGTAACAGATAAAGATGCGGCCGTGTATACACGCAGGCTGGCACTTGAAGAGGGTATTTTTGTAGGCAACTCTGCCGGGGCTGCAATTAAGGGTTTGCTTCAGCTTAAAGACCATTTTAAGCCTGAAGATGTTGTTGTTGTGCTTTTCCACGATAGTGGCAGCCGTTATGTTGGCAAGATGTTTAACGACGACTGGATGCGCGAGCGCGGTTACCTGGAAGATGATATTACTAAAGCAGAAGACCTTATAAAAGACCATAGCGATAAGCCACTTGTTACGGTACGGACAGAAGAACTGGTAAGCCATGCGATAGACCGTCTGCGTAAATACAAAATATCACAAATACCTGTGGTAGATGTTGATGGTTTTGTAGGTTCACTTGACGAAACAGACCTTTTCCGTAGTTATGTGGAAGATAAAGATATTGCCGATAAGCCTGTTAAGGAGATTATGGGCAAGCCTTATCCTATTGTGAAAGCTGCTACATCGGTAGATGAAATTTCGAAGCTTATTAATAAAGACAACCAGGCCGTACTTGTAGAGCTTGCCGAAGGTAAATACCATATTATTACCAAACACGATATTATAAGTTCGATTAAATAATACTAAGCCGGATTAATTCCGGCTTTTTTTATGGTATGGGTTTTGCGTTGATGATCACTTATTTTTACTAAAAAGATTATGAATTTTACGGCTATAGATTTTGAAACGGCTACAGGGCATCCTCATAGTGCCTGTGCTGTTGGTATTATTACCGTTGAAGATGGTGTGATTACTGAGGAGTATCATGCCTTGATTCAGCCGCCTGATAATGAGTACTGGTACCGTAACATTATGGTTCATGGTATTAAGCCGGCAGATACGCTTGATGCTCCTACCTTTGATACCCTATTCCCAGAAATTCACAAGCGCCTTTTTGGTAAGAACATCGTTGCACATAATGAAAGCTTTGACCGTAACGTTTTGGCAAAAACCATGCGCTGGTATGGACTGTATTATGACGAACTCGAAATTGCTGACCGATGGGAATGTACCGTTAAGATTTACCGTGCCAAGGGTTATAAACCCGCTAATCTTAAAGCCTGTTGCGACCGCCACAACATTCCGCTTGTACATCACGAAGCACTTAGTGATGCCCGCGCCTGTGCTAAACTTTACATGATACATAACGGGCAGGTGAAATTGAAGATGTAGATTATACTTTATATGGTTAGTATGTTAGACGATGCTACAGAAACGTCTAAAATTCTAGTATACTGACCATCTAACAATCTAGTGATATACCAAGTTTGCTACATTATTCGTTATCTTTGGATAAAAGTTACTTTTACAATGCAGTTCAAAAAAATCCATATACTTTTCCTGTTGCTTGTTTCTTTTGGTGCAAAGGCATCAATGATCCTTTTGCCAATGGACGAAGTTTCACAACAAAACCATCTAAAGGCATACGGCATTACATACTGGGTGCTTAACAAAAGCTATAAGGCAAACTGGTTGCTTAACTACCGGGGTGGCTCATTTTTGCTGCCCGATGCACAGGAAATACGCCGAGAATGCCAGATACGTGGTGTAAGTTTTGAAGTGTTGAGCGATGGGCAGGCTAACAGCATACTGGATGAGATCAGTAGCCCATCTCAGAACATGGAGAACGTATTGCTCGAAAAAGCACCTAAAATTGCCGTTTATACCCCACCGGGCAAGAAGCCTTGGGATGATGCTGTAACCATGGTGCTTACCTATGCCGAGATACCTTTTACAGCCATATATGACGAGCAGGTGCTTAGTGATGGACTCTTGCTGTATGACTGGCTGCATTTGCATCACGAAGATTTTTCAGGACAGTATGGTAAATTCTTTGGCGCTTACCGCAATGCCCCGTGGTATATAGAGCAAAAGCACGATGCCGAAGCGCTGGCCACTAAGCTTGGCTTTAGTAAGGTATCTGAAGAGAAGCTGGCTGTAGCCCTTAAAATCAGGAATTTTGTTGTAGGAGGTGGCTTTATGTTTGCCATGTGCTCTGCAACCGATAGTTTTGATATTGCCCTTGCTGCAGAAGGTGTAGACATTTGTGAACCCATGTTTGATGGCGACCCAAGCGATGCAAATTACCAGTCTAAAATTAATTACAACAATACGTTTGCGTTTAAAGATTTCATACTCGAGCGTAACCCAGTAGTATATGAATTTTCAGATATTGATACAACTAACAAGCGCAACATTCTTCCGGATAACGATTATTTTACCCTTATGGAGTACAGTGCTAAATGGGATCCAATTCCGTCGATGCTGTGCCAGAACCATACACAGCTTGTAAAAGGCTTTATGGGGCAGACAACAGCATTTGCAGGCGACATTGTAAAGTCTAACATACTTGTGATGGGCGAGAACAAACAAAACGGCGAGGCACGGTATATTAACGGGACTAAGGGCAAGGGGATGTTTACCTTTTTTGGTGGCCACGACCCTGAAGATTATCAGCATAGGGTGGGAGATGCTCCAACAGTTTTAGATTTGCACCCTAATTCTCCGGGATACAGGCTTATCTTAAACAATGTGTTATTTCCTGCGGCTAAGAAGAAAAAACTTAAAACGTAATATTTATACAGTTTATACAATGTGAAAAGCTACCTTGGGTAGCTTTTTTAATGGATTAGAGTGGTTGATTATTTATACTAGTCAGCGTTATATAATAGTCTACAGAACCCCAGAGGGGTGACATATCTATAGCCAAGAAAATTATCTCAACAGAAATGAGCTTCAGAGAAGCGGGATTTACATACCGCTTCTCTGAAGCTCGTGCTGTATTTACATCTTAACCTATAAACATGTCGTCCCTCCGGGACTCATCTTTAGCTGGTGTTTATAGACAAAAAAAAGAGCTGCAATTTGCAGCTCTTTTACTTTTATATTGCGTAGTTATCAATCGCGAATAAACTATTTCGCGATGTTTACTGCCCTTGTCTCACGGATTACGGTAATTTTTACCTGCCCCGGATACGTCATTTCAGTTTGTATCTTGTGCGATATCTCAAAAGAAAGGTTAGCAGCCATATCGTCGCTTACTTTTTCGCTTTCTACAATTACACGCAGTTCACGGCCTGCCTGGATGGCATAAGCGCTCTTAACGCCCTGGAAACCGTAAGCAATATCTTCAAGGTCTTTAAGACGCTGAATGTAGCTGTCAAGCACCTGGCGGCGTGCTCCCGGCCTTGCTCCCGATATAGCATCACATACCTGGATGATAGGCGAAAGCATCGATTTCATTTCGATCTCGTCGTGGTGGGCGCCAATAGCGTTGCATACCTCTTCTTTTTCACCATATTTTTCAGCCCACTGCATACCCAGTAGCGCATGCGGAAGGTCACTTTCTACATCCGGCACCTTACCTATATCGTGTAGTAGTCCGGCACGTTTTGCAAGTTTAACGTTAAGGCCAAGTTCTGCAGCCATGATACCACAAAGTTTAGATACCTCGCGGCTGTGCTGTAGTAAGTTTTGTCCGTAAGACGAACGGTATTTCATACGGCCTACGATCTTGATAAGTTCCGGGTGAAGCCCGTGGATGCCAAGGTCGATAACAGTACGCTTACCAACTTCTATAATTTCATCTTCTATTTGCTTGGCAGTTTTGCCTACAACCTCCTCAATACGGGCAGGGTGTATACGGCCATCTGTTACAAGCTTGTGTAGTGCAAGACGTGCAATTTCTCTCCTTACAGGGTCAAAGCACGAAAGGATAATAGCCTCAGGGGTATCATCAACAATAATTTCTACACCGGTAGCAGCTTCAAGCGCACGGATGTTACGCCCTTCACGGCCAATGATACGGCCTTTAACATCATCAGATTCAATGTTGAATACCGATACACAGTTTTCTACTGCTTCCTCAGTACCCACACGCTGAATGGTGTTGATGATTATCTTTTTAGCCTCCTGCTGCGCAGTAAGCTTTGCTTCTTCTATAGTATCCTGAATGTGGCTCATGGCGCTGGTCTTGGCCTCAGCCTTAAGGCTCTCCACAAGCTGGTTCTTTGCTTCATCGGCAGATAGTCCGCTTATTACTTCAAGCTGGTCTACCTGGCTTTTGTGCAGGCGGTCTATTTCGTGCTGCTTTTTTTCAAGGTGTTCTACACGGGTGTTGTAGTCTGCCAGTTTAGTTTCAAATTCATCACCAAGCTTTTTGCTTCTAGCAAGCTCATTGCTTACCTGGCTTTCTTTATCACGGGTGCGTTTTTCAGCTTCAGATATTTTCCTGTCTTTAGCAAGTATAACCTGCTCATGTTCGGCTTTAAGTTCAAGAAACTTTTCTTTAGCCCTTAGCTCTTTATCTTTTTTAAGGTTTTCACCTTCTGTAGTAGCAACTTTAATAATGGTTGCGGCTTCCTTTTTCGCATTGTTCAGCGTGCTGTCTGCACTCTTCTTCTCCAGGTTCTTAGCTATGAGAAACCCTATCCCGAATCCCACTGCTATACCTACAATAATAAGTACTATCTCCATAGTTAGTTTGGTTTAATGTATATAAATAAAAAAGCCTGCATTAGGGGTATTGTATAAACTCGTAAGGACAAGTTTTAGGCTAACCCGCTGTTCAAGGATCTGCGACGAGGCAGCGTGCTATAGAAGCGGCGATTCGCCCATTTTAAAGAATTGGCGTTGAGTTTATCAAATATGTGCTAATGCAGGCAGTATTGTTTGACGTATGTTTAAAGAACGTATTGTATATTAAAGGAGATCGTCTAATTTTTCATCCATAAGCTTCAGCTTCGCAACGGCTTCGTCTATTTCCGCAGAGCGGTCTATGCCTTTTTGCTCAGTTTGCGAAGCAAATTGCAGGGCGCACATGGCCAGTACATCCTGCTTATCGCGCACGGCATAGTTTTCTTCAAACTGTTTTATCATTGCATCAATTTTTTTAGAGGCACTCCTCAGTCCCTCTTCCTGCTCCGGATTTACCGTTAGCGGGTACACCCTGTCTGCAATTGATATTTTTATTTTCAGTTTATCATCCATAACTTCCTTATTCTGAAAGTTGGGCTATACAATTATCTATGTCGCGGATCAATGAATTTATCCTCAGCTTTGTCTCCCTTTTGTTGTCATCACTGCCTAGTAACGAATTGGCCATTCTTAAAGATTCATTTTGCTGCTTTAAAGCAGTAATTTCACCCTCCTGCCTGCCGATATGCGCGCTAGCCTTTTGTGCATAGTGCTCAAGTTCATGGTTTGCCTTTTGCAGTGTCTCCAGTTTTAATTGAAGCTTTGCAAGTTTACTTTCCAGAGATTCAACTATTTCGGATAATCCGCCCATGCCGGTTGTTTTTCATTACATGATTTCACAAAGTTAATATTACTTTAATTACAAACAATAGGTTTAAGAAAAAATGTGATTTTTTTTGAAAAAGCAGCACTATTTTTCACTATTGGCAATTATAAGATTAAGCTAATGTGCCTTGTTTTTTTAGCTGATTTTTATATTTTAGCCCTATGAGATTTTACTATATACTACTTCTTTTATCGCTAAGCGTTTCAGGGCAAACACAGTATCCCCAGGATTACTTTCGTTCACCTATGGATTTGCCTGTGCATCCGTCCGGTACGTTTGGAGAATTGCGCACCAACCATTTCCATGCCGGGCTTGATTACCGTACCAACCAAAAAACAGGCTATCCGGTATATGCAGCTGCTTCAGGCTATGTTTCACGCATTAAAGTCTCATCTTACGGCTACGGAACAGCCCTTTATATCGACCATCCTAACGGATATACCACTCTTTACGGGCACCTTTTAAAGTATGGGCCTAAGATAGAGGAGTATGTGCGCAAAAAACAATACGAGAAAAAATCATTTGAAATAGAAATTTTCCCAAAACCGGGAGAGATTACAGTAACCCAGGGAGAGATTGTAGCATTTTCCGGTAACAGCGGAGGGTCGGGCGGGCCTCACCTGCACTTTGAATACCGCGATACCAAGACGGAAATGATCATCAATCCATTACTTTTTGGGCTTGACAAAAAAATGAAAGATCCTAAGCCGCCTACAATCTATAGTATACTTGTATATCCGCTGGGCGATAATGGAGTGGTAGATGGCTCTAAGGTGCCAATGCTTATAAATATCCACCCACAAAAAGACGGTAGCTACCTGGCCGACAAGATTTCTGCCAAAGGGAAAATAGGTTTCGCGGTAAATGCTACAGATAAATCTACGGGAAGTTCAGGTAATAATGGTATTTATAAGGCAGAGCTACTTTTTAACGGGGCACCAAACTTTAGCTGCGAGTTTAACACCTTTGCTTTTGACGAGTCGCGTTATGTAAATAATTATATCGATTATGAGCGCTATTACAATACAGGCCAGCGCTACCAGAAGCTTTTTATTCAAACGCCTTATCCGCTTACGTTACTAAAACACAACCAGCGCGACGGCCAGTTTGAAGTAGTGCCGGGCGATACCCAAAACTACCGCATTGAGGTTAGCGACTACCACGGCAACAAGACGTTTGTAAACGGTAGTATACAATACAGCGATGCCCCGGGTACAGTTATGGTTCCAAAACACGTTACGCCTTATTTAGTAAAATCTGCCAACGACAATAATTATACTAAAGGTGGCGTTTCAGTATTCGTGCCCGCGCACGCTTTTTATGAAGATTTTTATATGGATTTTGACGTAAAAGATTCTGTGCTTTACCTGCATCACCCTACGGTGCCGGTACATTCGTATGTACAGGTATCTTTTGATGTAAGCCATCTAAGCAAAGATGAACTTGCAAAAACCTTTATAGCGGGCTATGCCGGTAAACGTTTTAGCTACAATTCCAGTTTTATGGATGATGGCCGCCTTACCGCCAAAGTAAAAACACTTGGCAATTTTAAGCTGGCTAAAGACACCAATCCTCCAAAAATATTTGGCGCCACTTTTAAGGAAGGGGAGTGGCTTACTAAGGCAGATACCATTGGCATGAAGATAAGCGACGACCTTTCGGGCATTGCTACCTACGATACCTTTATAAACGGCAAGTGGGCGCTGATGCACTATGATTATAAAACGCGTACCATATTCCACAATTTTAGCGATGGTGTAGTAGATGAAGGCCGCAACGAATTAAAAGTTGTGGTTACCGATAATGTTGGAAATTCTACTACCTTTGAAACTCATTTTTTCAGAACACAAAAAGACTAACCCTGTTGAAAACGATAAATAAGCTTATAACGCTCACAATATTGCTGTTTTTCTGTACGGCATTTGCCCAAAAACCACCCATGATATACGGTATTGCCCTCGATGAGAGCGACCAGCCTTTAGAAAGTGTAAAGGTGTATTATGACGATATAACCGGGCATCATGAAACGTTTAGCGACCGTACCGGTTTTTATAAACTGGAAATTCCGGTAGAGCGTAAGGTGGTGGTCTGGTTTTCGCACAAAAGCTTTAGGGGAGAACTCTTTGTAGAGATGGAACACATGAAGCCGGGGGTAAGTTCTGAATTCAACTTTAAGGCAGGTACCCAGATGGTAACCCTCGAAATTGATAATTTTGACCATAAAGCGGTACAGGCAATTACCGTTATAGAGCCGGAAGTTATTCGTAATATACCGGGGCTTAATCAGGGGGTTGAAAATATAATAAAATTAATGGGAGGTGCCAGTGGCAGTAACGATCTTAGTACACAGTATTCTGTACGCGGGGGTAATTATGATGAAAACCTGGTGTATGTAAATGATGTAGAGATCTACCGCCCGTTCCTTGTGCGTTCTGGCCAGCAGGAGGGCTTAAGTTTTACAAATACAGCCATGGTGCAGAATGTAGACTTTTCTGCAGGTGGTTTCCAGTCAAAATATGGCGATAAAATGTCTTCGGTTTTAGATGTTACGTATAGGAAGCCTACAGGTTTTGGCGCGCAGCTTGAGGCCAGTTTTCTTGGCGGAAGCTTAACTCTTGAAGGTGTTTCTAAAGATAAAAAATGGAGTGCCATTGTAGGCGGGCGTTACCGTAACAACAGCCTTTTAGTAAACAGCCAGCAGACAGAGAGCAACTACAAGCCAACTTTTGCCGATGTGCAGAGTATAGTAAACTATAAGCCGAATGATAAATGGTCATTCAATTTCATTGGCAACATTGCCCAGAATAATTATAATTACCAGCCTTATTTCCGCCAGACCAATTTTGGTACCGTGTCAGAGCCTATTGCATTGCAAATAGTATATGACGGGCAGGAAAAAGACCGCTACCGTACCTTTTTCGGGGCGCTTACCGCAGATTATAACATATCTGAAAATTCTAAGATAAAAATTATTGGGTCCGCTTATCATACACAGGAGCAGGAATATTTTGATATCCTTGCGCAGTATGCCCTGGGCGATGTAGACAGTAACATAGGTAGCGACACCTTTGGTGATATAAAGTTTGCCCGTGCCGTAGGTTCACAGCTTAATCATGCCCGTAACGACCTTGATGCGCTAATAACAAATGCAGAAGTTAAAGGCACACATGATATAGGGTCTAACCGTATAGAGTGGGGCGCTAAATATACCCGCGAAGACTTTCGCGACCGCCTTGTAGAGTGGGAGGTAATTGATTCGGCCGGATTCTCTATCCGCCCTCCGGTGGTAGATTATGTACCAAACGACCAACCTTATAATCCATATACAGGAGCGTTGGTGCCGTACCAAAATGTACGTGCTACTAATTTTGTGGTTATTAATCGCCTTTCGGGCTATGCGCAATGGAGCAGAAGGGCAATGCTGGGCAATAGTAAGTTATTTATGAATGCCGGTGCGCGTGTGCAGCAATGGCAGGTAGATGGCGCAAGCGAGCCGGGTAAAAGCCAGGTTGTGGTAAGCCCGCGTGGGCAACTGGCCTTAAAGCCAAACTGGAAAATGGATATGTTATTCCGTTTATCCGGAGGTGTATATAGCCAGCCGCCATTTTATCGTGAGCTCCGCGACTCTCTTGGGCAGGTGCGCCCTAATGTAAAAGCGCAAAATTCGTATCATATAGTAGCAGGTAACGACTTTAGCTTTAAATGGAAAGGACGTCCGTTTAAACTGGTTACTGAGGCCTACTATAAAAAGATGGATAACATTAATACCTATACCTTAGAAAACGTACGTATTCGTTACCGTGCCAACAACGATGCTGTAGCATATGCTTATGGTATGGATGTGCGTATGAATGGCCAGTTTGTGCCAGGAACAGAATCCTGGGTAACGCTGGGTTACATGAAAACCGAAGAAAATTACCAGGGTAAAGGTTACATTGCCCGCCCTACAGACCAGAGGTTGAAGTTTGCCGTATTGTTTCAGGATTATGTGCCTAACATTCCTAATATGCGAGTATACCTTAATATGGTATATAATACCGGGCTGCCGGGTGGTTCGCCATCGTATGCAGATTCGTATAAGTACCAAACACGTCTTAACGATTACCGCCGCGCCGATGCCGGTTTTGCTTATGTATTTGTAGACCGCAACGACAGTAAACTTAATAAAGACCTTAAACAGGACAGTTGGAAAGCTCCGTTTAAAGAGCTTACGCTGGGGCTTGAAATATTCAACCTCTTTAATAACCAGAATGCAATAACCAATACATGGGTGCGCGATGTGTATACCAAGAGTTCTTATGGTATTCCTAATTTCCTTACAAGCCGCGTATTTAGCGTTAAGCTTACCGCGAAAATATAATTTGTAATAACTTTTTCCTATTTTTGGTATACATACCCCGTATATGAAACTACATTCACTACTCGCCTGTACACTTGCGGCAACCCTTATGGTAAGCTGTAAAGAAGACAAGCCAAAGCCAAAGGTTATTTACAATAAAGAGAAGCAGGCTGCTGCACCTAAAAAAATAGATTCTACCCAGATAAAGGTGGCAGATTTGCCTATACACCTTGAGGGTACAAAATACCTGATACACCCGGTGGGCGACATACGCATTTATGATGACAGTAAAAGTAGTTATGGCAGTAGCCGTACTAACAGTTCTGTAAGCTATGCAATATCAAACTACAATCGTTTTGAAATTACGGGCTATTTTGAGAATATAAAATTTCAGCACGTAGACTCTACTGCATTGCGCCCGCTGACAGATAAAAAGCTACAGATACAAACGGTTACCTATCTTAATACAATAGCAGAAAAGACAAAAAAGCAAATATTGGTGTATGCGCTGGTAGATAGTGATACTAACCAGGATGGCAGGGTAGATGCTAACGATATAAAATCGTTATATGTAAGTGATATAAGTGGAGCGGGTTTCAAAAAGCTGTCAGGAGATGTGCAGGAATTGGTAGACTGGAGTGTTATTGATGCGCAAAACCGTATTTACTTCCGTACACTGGAGGATATCAATAAAAACGGTGCCTTTGATAAGGATGATGTGGTGCACTACCACTATGCAGATTTATTGTCTCCGGAGTGGGAAGTTAAGGACTATGCTCCTGTAGATGTTTCTCAATAAAGCAATAAATCTAAAAAATAGTTTTTCTGTAATAAATTTGGTGTTTTAAAGTAGGTTTAAGCTTACAGGAAGTGCCTGTTTTTACACTCTTATGGTCATGGTTACAACTAAAAAAGTGCTAATTTTACTAAATCGTAGTAGTAGCACAATAAAATATTCAGAATTGTGTTATTTATAGGCAATCTGTATTAATTCAAATAATTTAATAATGGATAATGGGGAATGTTTGGTAAAAAATGATTTTGCTTAAAGAAAACCCTTCAAAAAATGGGGTGAGGCTAAGAAATGGAACAATAAATTAATGTTAAGAATGGATAAAAGAAATTAAATTGTTTTTTTTTACCACCTAATAATATAAATTTGCCAATCTTATGCAAAAAGAAATTTAACAAATAAGAACTATTATTAAAAAATCAGAAAACTAAATTTTTAAAAAAATGGCAAACGCATCTGTTCAGAAAGTTGAAAAAAAGGAAGGTTCTAAGGGGTCTAATATATTTGCAGGACTTGCAATAGTTATATGTCTTTTAGTAGGTTTTGGTGTATGGAAATTTATCATGGGAGACCCTGGTAACTTTGAAGGTGGAACTACAGAAGGTCACCCTCTAGGATTTTTAGGTACAGTTTATAAAGGTGGTGTAATTGTTGCCGTACTTCTTGGCCTTTTATTAATGGCTCTTGTATTCTCTATTGAGAGGTTTATTGTAATCTCTAAAGCTGCCGGTAAAGGTAACATCGAAACGTTTGTTGCTAAAGTACAGGCTCAGATTAAAAATGCAAACATTAACGAGGCTATGGCTGAGTGCGATAAGCAACAAGGTACTGTTGCAAACGTGGTAAAAGCAGGTCTTCTTAAATATGAAGAAGTAAAACGCGAAGGTTTTGACAGCGAAAGGGCTGAGGCTGCTATCCAGCAAGAGCTTGAAGAGGCTACGTCTCTTGAAATGCCAATGCTTGAGAAAAACCTTGTAATCCTTTCTACACTTGTATCTATTGGTACACTTGTTGGTCTTCTTGGTACAGTATCTGGTATGATCAAGGCGTTCTCTGCGATGGGTGCCGGTTCTACTCCAGACTCTGCTCAGCTTGCAGTAGGTATCTCTGAAGCACTTATTAACACAGCTACTGGTATTGGTACTTCTACTGTGTCGATCATTGCTTACAACCTTTTCACAACTAAAATTGACAAACTTACTTACTCTATTGATGAGGCAGGTTTCACGATCACTCAAACTTACAGAAGGTTTAGGGCTCGTGCTAACAACGCATAATTAATACCGGGAGTTAAAAGTTTTAAATAATAAGGCAGGAAAGCGTATCTTTATGGATGCGCTTTCTGTAAGCCGGTCAGAAAATAAAAATAATAATGGCTAAAGTTAAAATACACAGGAAGAGTACAAGGATAGACATGACCGCAATGTGCGACGTGGCGTTCCTGCTGCTTTCGTTCTTTGTTATGACTGCCACTGCTAAACAGCCGGAACCAAAGCCGGTTGACCCGCCAGCATCTACAGTACTGTCTAAGCTTCCTGAGGAAGGTGTGGCTGTAATTACGATAGGTGAGAAGCAGGTTTTCTTTACAATACCAAGGTCTGCCCGTAAAGGTACCATAGAGCGTATTGCCAAAGAAAAAGGTTTGACATTTACACCAAGTGAAATAAATGCTTTTGTAGGTATGGATGGTTTTGGTGTGCCGCTTAACCAGCTTAAAGGTTTGTTAAATAAAACACCAGCACAAAGAAATATTCCGGGCCTTCAAAAAGGTATTCCTTATGATAGTATCAACGACCAGCTAAGCGACTGGGTTAAGCAGGCAAGGGAAGCTGAAAAAGCAGTTCTTGACGAGCGTATAGCAAGTGGCGAGCAGGATGTTGTTTATAAGGATATGGATGTTGCCATTAAAGGTGATGCCAAAGAAGATTATACCACTGTAAAGAGGGTGATTGATATCCTGCAGAAACAAAACAAGAACAGGTTCTTTTTAGTAACAGGATTACGTAACGAAGATTTTTAATATTATAAAGAGTAATATAAAATGGCAGAATTAAATACCGGCGGTGGCGGTGGCGACGGCAAAAAGGTAAGAAGTAAAAAAAGTAACCCCGGGGTAGACCTTACCGCGATGGTAGATTTGGCTTTCCTTCTTATTACCTTCTTCATGCTTACCACTACGCTGTCAAAACCACAGTCGATGCCTTTGGCTATGCCGGATAAAACTGAAGATCCAACAAGTAAAAATACGCCAATCCCTGAAAAGAGGATGATGACCATACTTATTGGTAAAGATAACAGGCTTTTATGGTATATGGGGAAATTTGAAACTCCAATCATACCGCCAACAGAGGCTGGTTATGGTAAAAATAGCATCAGGAAAGATATTCTTAAGAATACCGCATTTGCAAAGCAAAATGCGGATAAGCCTGATGAGGGCCTTATTGTAAACATCAAGGCAAGCGATGCAGCTAACTACAAAAACCTTGTAGATATCCTGGACGAGATGGCAATCAACAAAGTGCAGTTATATGCTATAGGTGATATTACACCGGCGGAGATTGACCTGTTGAAGAAAACGGATTTATATTAAGCTTTGGCGTTTAACCAAAATATAAGTAAATTATGTCAAAACTAGATATATTTAATAAACAGTGGATTGACCTTGTTTTTGAAGGACGTAACAAAAATTACGGTGCTTACAAGCTAAGGTCAGAAAATCCTAAAACAACTGTAGTAGCCCTTATACTGGGTTCTGTGTTTTTCGCTGCTGCCATAGGCGCACCGGTTATCATTAGCAAATTGCCTAAAGATGAAACGGCTAAGCAGGAAGAAGAACAAATTATTGAAGTAATGGATATACCGGAACCACCGGTTGAGATATTACCACCACCACCACCACCGGTTGAAGCTTATCAGGCTCCAAAATCGATAGTGGAAGAGGTTAAATTTAAGCCTCTTGAGGCGGCTAAGAAGGAAGATGTTCCTGAAGATCCGCCTAAGCAAGAGCAGTTTAAAGATGCTGACCCAAGTTCTCGTAACGCAGAGGCCAGTCCTACAGGTGATATCAACATTGGTAAGCCTTCAGGAGATCTTGATAAAGGTGTAGAAGTGCCGGATAACCAAGTCTATAACTCAGCAGGTCTTCAGGTGCAGCCTGAATTCCCGGGTGGTATAGCAGCTTTCCTTGGTTACGTTCAGAAAAACTTCAGGATTCCTGAAGTAGACCAGGACATGACCGCAAGGATCTACGTATCATTCGTAGTTGAAAAAGACGGTACACTTACAGATATTAAAGTGCTTAGGGATCCGGGTTACGGACTTGGTAAAGAAGCAATGCGCGTTCTTAAATCGGTTAAGACCAAATGGTCTCCGGGTATACAGAACGGTAAACCGGTAAGGGCTTCTTATAACCTGCCTATTACGATTAATATTAAATCATAATAAAATACAGCGATGGCATCTTACAGACGGCAACGCTACCACTCACAGAAATCGCTCAACGGGCGATTTCTGTTTGTTTTGGGCATAGCGTTTTTTCTGATTTATGTATCTTTAGGTTACATATTGATCTTTACGGATTACTTTCCGTTAAACATTTCAGCAAATGGCAGGCTTATGTTTGGCATATTGCTTATGGTATATGGTGTTTTCAGGTTCATACGTTTATGGCAATCAAGAAACGACCGATAATGAAAGCATTTTTTATACCGCTGATTTTTATTTTATTTGCTGGTGCAGCATCTGCACAGCAAATTACAGATCCTTCAAAAACATCAGCCTTACCACTTGCAGATTATATTGCCAGCACTTCGGTGCTCGATGTGCAGCCTGGCTATCCGGGAGGGATTAAAGAATTTTATAGTTTTATTGGTGATAATTTTCATGTTCCGGATGTGGATAAGGAAATGCAGGCTAAAATTTTGCTGTCATTTGTTGTAGAAAAAGATGGTACTCTTACAGATATAAAGGTATTGAGGGATCCTGGTTATGGAATGGGAGATGAGGCAGTACGGGTTTTTAAGCTTTGCCCCGAGAAATGGACACCGGGATATAAAGAAGGGCTACCCGTAAGGTGTTCTTATGTTATACCCATTACTATCAACCTTAAAAGTGCAGAGCCTCCAAAAAAAATATAATATGAAAAAGATAATCCCAGCATTGTTTGTTGTGTCTTTCCTTGGATTCGGAATTTTTATTTCCTGTAATGACAAGACAACAAGTGATAAGCAGCCGGTAGAAACCATGCTGGCCGGTACACTTACCATACAGGCTGATAATACTGTTCAGCCCATTGTTGAAGATGTGCTTGCTGTGTTTCAGAGTATTTATGCCAATGCAAAAATTACACAGGTGAACCGTAACGAGGGCGATATTGTAAACGCATTACTTAATGATTCTGCCAGTGTAGCAATATTAACGCGCACACTTACCGAAGGTGAAGAGGCGCATTTTGCTAAAGTAGGTATCAAGCCGCGTACTACGTTATTTGCTACAGATGGTATTGCTTTTGTAGCATCGCGCACGGCAAAAGATACGGTGCTGAGAATTGATGATGTTTACAGGATAATGAAAGGGGAGGAGACATCTTCGGCTAAGCAGTTGGTGTTTGACAGTGCTAACAGTAGTACAGTATCATACCTTATGGCTAAAACAGGTGTAGATAAAATCCCGTTAAAAAATGTTTATTCCCTTAAAAATACTGCCGAAGTACTTACATTTGTAGATAACAATCCCGGTGCTATTGGCGTTATAGGTGTGAATTGGCTGGTACAACCACCTGTAGAATTAGAACAAAGCATAAAAAATGTGCGTGTTCTTGGCGTCAATAATGTTAAAAAAGGAGTGGCAGGTACAGAATATTATAAACCATCGCAAAGCAATATAGCTGCAGGTTTGTACCCTTTTACACGCAATGTGTACCTGTTAAATTATCAGGGCAAACAAGGCTTAGGCATGGGATTTGCAAATTACATTGTAGCACCCGACGGACAAAGGATAATCCTCAAATCAGGACTGGTGCCGGTAAACATCCCGCCAAGGGAAATTGAAATAGTAAAATAATTAACTACTAAATAGTACAAAGGAGAAATTAAAATGACCAAAATGAAAGAATTTAAATTCCTCGGTGCGTCATTGTTGCTTGTTACAATGGCAAACGCGCAAGATGCAAACGAGGCTAAGAAAGCAATTGATGCCGAACAATACCAAAAGGCTAAAACAACATTAAAATCGCTTATTTCATCTGCCCCAGATGAAGGTAAAAATTACTTTTTGCTTGGCGATATTTACCTTACGCAAACAGAGCAGGATTCTGCGGCACTTTACTTCAATAAAGGTAAAGCGGTTAAGAACAATGCTGATTATAACAATATCGGCCTTGGCCAGATCGACCTTAATGCCGGTAATGCTGCCGGAGCACAGGCCAAGTTTGATGCTGTAGAAAAAGAGCTTAAAAAGAAAGATGTTGAGCAGCTTATTTATATAGGCCGCGCATTTATCTATGCTGAAAAGCCGGATTATAAGAAAGCTGTTGCTACACTAAACAAAGCTGTAGCTAAAGATGCTAAGAATGCGCAGGCGTTTCTTTACCTTGGTGAGGCATACTACCGTGACCGCGACCAAAACAATGCATATAAGAACTACCGTACAGCTTCTGAACTTGACCCATCATTACTAAGGGCGCAACTACAGCTTGGTGTTATTACCAAGAATACAGGTGCTGCGTTTCCGGAGGCGGTTAAATTCTTTGAAGGCATTGTAGCTAAAAGCCCTAACTATGGCCCGGTTTACCGTGAGCTTGCTGAAACATATTACAAGTGGGGTAATGTAGATTATGCTAAGAAGCCTGAATATAACGCAAAGGCACTTGAATTCTACAGAAAGTATATGAGCCTTACCGACTATTCACTTAACTCTCGTATGAGGTATGCTGACTTCCTTCTTTTAACAGGCGACTATAAGGCGCTTGAAACAGAGGCTAAGGCAATGCAGCAGATGGATAAGGTTAACCCTCGTATACTGCGTTACCTGGCGTACTCATCTTATGAGAATGGTAATTATGAAGCGAGTGTTACTGCAATGAAAGAATTTATTGCTAAGGTAGAACCTAAGCGTGTTATTGCGAGAGATTACCTGTATCTTGGCCTTGCTAAACTGGCTACCACTGTAGGTAAAGACGATAAGGGAAACAGCATCATTACAAACCAGGCTTCTTTTGATGAGGCTATTGCCGATATTAAAAAAGCTGCTGAAACTGATATTGATATTACTGCTGAGTTTAATGAGATTGGTAAAAAGCTGTTTACCCAAAAACTATATGGCCCTGCGGCTGTAGTGTTTGAGGTGGCTACTACCAACCCAAATAACAAGAATGCGTTTTATGACAACTTCTACCTTGCTTACTCAATCTACTATGGTCATGTAAACAAGTCTGATGCTGACAAGAAACTAAATGGCGAGCAGCTAAAGAAAGCAGATGCTGCACTTAATAAGGTAATTGAGCTTTCTCCGGATGCCCAGGACGCATTCCTTTTCAAAGCCAGGATAAACAAAAACCTACAGACTAACGAAGGGTATGCAGAAATGGCAAAAAGCTATGACTCATACATTACTATAGTTACAGGTAAAGGTGCTGCTGAAACAGCTAAACCAGCGGTTTCTAAAAACCTTTTAGAAGCTTATTCTGATGCCGGTGCTTACTATGTTGTTACAGATAAAGCTAAGGCTAAAGATTACTTTACAAAAGCTCTTGCCATAGCACCAACAGACAGCTATGTAAAAGGAGAGCTTGCAAAGCTTAAATAATACATTGTAAAATATATGGTTAAGGCCCTGCTAATGCGGGGCCTTACTATTTTAACACAGGGCGTAAATTAATTGCGTATCTTTGCGGCCTATTTTTTATACAAAATGTTGAAGAAGGAATTGCAGCTGGCTGTAGAAAAGGGAGTAATGCTTCCGCTAATGGAAGAGTTTTATACCATACAGGGTGAAGGTTTTCATACCGGTACAGCAGCTTATTTTATACGCGTAGGCGGTTGTGATGTAGGGTGCCACTGGTGCGATGTAAAGGAAAGCTGGAACGCAGACCTGCATCCGCCAACTGACATAAAAGACATCACGGCATCTGCTACAAAATATGCCAAAACTATTGTTATTACCGGTGGGGAACCGCTTACCTGGGATATGGGTCCCATTACGGCATCGTTAAAAGAAGCCGGAATGCGTGTGCATATCGAAACATCAGGAGCGTATAAGCTTAGCGGGGACTGGGACTGGATTTGCCTTTCGCCAAAAAAAAATAAGTTACCAACCGAAGAGGTATATGCCCATGCGCATGAGCTTAAGGTTATCATACATAATAAGCACGATTTTATTTTTGCCGAAGAGCAGGCAGCTAAAGTAAATGATAATGCCATACTCTTTTTGCAACCGGAATGGAGCAAAAAAGAAGCCATGACGCCGCTTATAGTAGATTATGTGATGGAAAATCCTAAATGGAGGGTATCGCTACAAACGCATAAATACCTGAATATACCGTAAACAAATTATAAACTACAAATACCAAACAAAATGAAAAAGTTACTTTTTGCAGTTGCATTTTTATTTGTGGCAAACTTTGCTACAGCACAAGATGCAGCTTTTAAAACCGATGTAGAAAAACTAATACAGCTTGCCGGAGCAAACTCTCAAATGGATGTTGCTAAAAAACAGGTTGTGGATATGATTCCTGCTGCAAAAAAAGAAGCCTTTGGGAAAGAGTTTGACGCTATTATAAAACCTGTAAGGGAAAAACAGGTAGCTTTTTACCTAAAAGAGTTTACACATGATGAAGTAAAGCAGCTTATTAAATTTTATGAGTCGCCGCTTGGTAAAAAAATGTCTGAAAAAGCAGTAAAGCAGGCTGAAACAAGCATACAGGATTCTCAGGAAATAGGCATGGAAATACAAGGCCTTATGATGAAATATATGCAATAATCATTTATTGCGTTGCAATGAAAATGCCGGCTAAAGCCGGCATTTTTTATACATATAATTTTGCGAGATAATCAAAGTGTTCTCCTTCGGTAACAAGTTCGCATTGAAGCCCGTTGGCGTGTGCTGCGTTCTGGAGAGTGTTATAATCAAGATACAGCCAGTCAAAATCTTCTTCCTGCTGGCCTTTGTAGCGAATGCTGAAGGTAACTTCGCCATAGTAGCCTTCGGCGGGTATCCATTTGCCGCCATCCTCATCTTCGTCAAACATATAAATAATGTCAGAGGAGTCGATTAGTATTTGCCCGCCCGTATTAAGCAGCGACTTTAATTTTTGCAGGTATGCAGATACATTTTTGAGTTTGCCAAATATACCCGTACCATTCATTAGTAAAAGTATAGTATCATATTTATTGGCGGTAGTTAAAACACGGATATCTTCGGTAAAAGCATTTTTAATGCCGCGCAGTTGGCAGGCTTTAATGGCGCTTTCAGAAATGTCTATCGCTGTTACGGTAAGTCCTTTATTTTGCAGGTAGAGGCTATGGCTTCCGGCACCGCATCCTACATCCAGTACTGCGCCTTTTGCAAGCTCCATTGCTTTTTGCTCAATAGCGGGCATATCTTCGAAGTTCCTGAACAGATATGCAACATCCATTTCATCTTCTTCGCTAATAGATGTTTCTGTAATGATGTCTTCTGGGGTGTTTCCGGTTTGGTAGTCCAGTATTGCTTTGCCAAAAAGGTCTTTCATAATCTACTTTATTTACGGCAAAGTTACCTAATAAGTGCAAAATGCCCGCGATATTCTTTGCCATCTTGTCGATGTACTACAAACCAATAGTCAGTACTTGGTAGCGGAGATCCGTTTAATGTACCATCCCAGCCTTCGCTATCGGTTCTTAAACCTGTAATAAGTTTACCAAAGCGATCATAAATGTATATCATAAGATCCGGTTCTGCTATGGATGAGAATTTTATACGCCAGGTTTCGTTTATATTGTCGCCATTTGGTGTAAAATATTTAGGATAGGAGAGTAGGTAGGTAATTACCGGTCCATCGCCGCCACATCCCAGTTTATCTCTTGCATAAACAGTATATTTTCCGGGAGGCAATCCGCTGAAAATGTTGCTATCCTGCCAGATGTAGTTATCAAGTGAATATTCTATATGTTCTTGAGCAGCTCCTGCAGAGCCTGCGGTTATGGTTATGGTGTTATCCATTTCGGTCCAGTCAGTAATATCTACCTGTTTTATCGCTGCTGCTGCTGTGGTAGTAAGTGTAATGGTTTTAGCATCGGTACATAAATTACTATTGGTAACCGTGATGGTATAATCTCCGGCATGCTCAGGGTAAATACTTTGCGTGGTTTCTCCGGTAGACCATTCATACATTATATAACCGCTATCTGCTATAAGGGCATTGGGCTGACCTTCGCATCCATGCTGGTTTTGGTTCATGGTGAGTTCAGGCATCCGGAGTGGCACTAACCTAAACGTGTTTATTGCATAACATGCAGGTGTGTTAATTAGTGTTGCCCTTGCATAAATGGTTGTAATGCCTGAAACCGTAGCATTTGCGCCAATCTGGTTTATGCCTTGTGAAGCATCGGCCAGTGAGAAATGATAGGATATGTTTACGTTAGCTGCTGTTTGGCTGCCTCTTATTATGTTGTCTTGTTGAGAAAGGTCATATGATTCGACAAGGTCGTTACCTGCATCACATTGTGTCAGGTCTGCTGCGGGATAAGCGTTAACGGGAGGAGGCAGGTTAGATACATTAAAAACCAGTGTTTCATCATGCCCGCACGGATCCTGTACCTTTACTGTATAAATGGCAGGGTCGAGCCCGTTAAATGTACTGTTGTTTCCGTTATTTAGGGTAAACGGTATGTTGTTTTTGTGAGTAATGGTATAGGTCATAGGAGATACACCTTCGGTATTTATCCTGATATTGGCGGTGCTGCCGCCGCAGTTAAGCAATTCAGCGCCTAAAACCTTAAGGTCGTTATAGTAAGAAAAGTCATAAATGGGTTCTGTACAGTCTTTAATACCATCAGTTGCTGCCGTGCTAAAAGCCCTATATGTTTTTAATACCCTGTAATGGCCTGTTGGGTACATAAGGCTGTATGTTAGGGTATTGTTTGTAAGGGCTATGCTATTTGTTGCGCTTATAATAGTACCATCATATTGCATACTGCCATCAGGGTGCCCCCAAATACCGGTGCCTGCTCCGTATTCGCGCTGCAGCCAAAATTTTACTGATGCTGTGGGAGTACCTGTGTGGTACATTTCGAGGTCAAAAGAACCACAGTAAGGCGTATAGGTAAAATCATTACGCGAAATTTCATTTCCTACTATGGCAATGCTTTTTGTTACGGTACCCTCACAGGCATTTGTGAGTGAAAAGGTATAATTGCCCGGCGGTATTCCTTCAAGGTAAACGTCGCCATCCGGATTAATAAGATTAGAAATGTTTTGTGGTAACAATTGGCTGTAAGCTGCCGGTGCGGCTGTAATGCTGGCAGCCGTTAAATTTTTAGTAAGCATTACAGTGCCCATACCGGGGGCACAATCCTGGCGTTGTAATACGGCAATTGTAGAAAAGGTATAGTCTGGAACAACCACAACAGTAGGCGGTTTGTAATGATAGCCGCAGGTGTTATAAACATCAAAAATATAAGTTCCCGGAGGTAGCCTGTCAAGTTTAAGCCCTTCGGCAGGGATAACAAATGCGCTTACGTCTTGTGGTAGTGTGGCGCTGTACATTGTAATGTATTCTGGCGGTGCACTTGTGATTTTTATGGTTTGTATTTCGCGTGGAGCAATTGCTACAGTTATTGACCCAAGATTGTTAATACAGTCGCTGTTAGAAGCGCTCCCGTTTGCTACAGGATCAGGATCAGGCAAAAGTTCCTTTTTTGCAGTAGCGGTATTTCCGCAGGCATCGGTAATTTTTATTTCGTAGGTGCCGTTTGGTACACCATTTTGCTCATCGCCAAAGATGTTGAGTACATCGTTAAAAGGCCCGGGATATAAAGAATTAAGAGAAGCCGGGAAAAAACCGGGAGGTGACTGTATGAAAGATGCATTGTAAGGAGGTACAAACTTATCAAGAGATAACAGTACTACTTTGTTGCAGCCTACATCGTCAAAATTTAAAAAAGCGTATAGTTTTTCTTTAACAAGGTTTTGTGGTAGCGAATAGTTATTTCCGCAAGGATCAGTAACTACCAGATCATAATAGTAAGGGGTGTCATAATAAAAAGGAATTACCTGTTCTATTACCTCATAGTCGTCACTGCCGGTTGTAATTGTTTGTGTGAAATGCTGTAATGCCCCTCCGTCGGGAGGATATACTGTAAATGTGGCAGTAAGAGGATATGCAATAACAGGGGTTGTAAGATGTGTAATGGGGTTGCCTACTGTTATATGATTACAATCTGGTAATGCAGAGTCTGGAAATTTGGCCGGGCCAATGTTAAGAACAGGTGCTTTAGAAAAAACATTTAAAGATACTACCGGTGCGCTTCCGCAGGCATCTGTAGCCTTGATCATGTAAAATCCGGTGGGCAGGTTTTGAAATGTGTTAGATGCCTGGGCAGGCGCGGTAACAGGGCCTGATATTATTTCATAGCTAACCGCTGTGCCTGTTGTTGTAGTTGCACTTATTGTGCCGTCATTTCCGCACACGGCATCTGTAGCCAGTGCTGTAAAGCTAAACAAAACAACTTTATTTTCTATCTCAACAGTTGCTTCACCTGTCTGGTTTATGCCATTAAGAGTTTGGGTTGCTACTACTTTATAGGTGCCTGCCTGTTGCCCTGAGAGTGTACCTGAAGGACCGTCATAAATGGCAATACTAACGTTTGGAAGCTTATATATTTTGTAATTTATAGTACCCTGTTGTACAGCGCCGGTAGCGCTAAAGGTGAGGGTGCCATTACCTGTGCAGGTTTCGGGTGTTGCTGTTGCCTGTAATGCAATAGTTTGCGCGCCGGTAGTTAACACAAACAAAAGCGTTACTAATAAAAACGCTATTTTGTTAACCCGGAAACTGCTAAATATTTTTTGTTGGTTTGAGGTAATCATAATTAAAATTAAGTTTTATTGCACTTAATTTTCTTTTTTAATTGCCCCACAAGGTAATTAAAAAATATTTTTCAAAAAACATGAATACTATTTATTTGATAAAAGTTATAGCTGTAACAAAACATTCTGGTTTTAAAGAAATATTAACTGCTGTTTGCACCTTATTGATGTAATAATTGTTTGTTAATCATTAAAATAGTTGTAATTTTGCGCACCTTTTCGGCATAATGGGTTACGATAAGGATTTTAAAATCATTTTTTATGTAAAACGCTTCTGCTGTTTTATTTATGCTTTTAACCCGTATAAAACGCAGGATACAAATTTTAAGGATCAGCATGTCTGAACAAACAAAAACAAACGAAGAGTTTCTACAGGAATTTAACTGGCATAACTTTGAAGAAGGTATTGACCCGGTAGATGAGCAAAACCTAAGGGAATTTGAAACTCTTGTTGAGAAAACTTTCATCTCGACTGACAGTGACGAAGTAGTAGAAGGTACAGTAGTAAGAATCACTGACAGGGATGCAATTGTTGATATCAACGCTAAGTCGGAAGGTGTTATTTCTCTTAACGAATTCCGTTACAACCCAGGTCTTAAAGTGGGTGACAAAGTAGAAGTACTTATCGACGTTCGCGAAGACAAATCAGGCCAGTTAGTTCTTTCTCACAAGAAAGCACGTACTATCAAGGCTTGGGACAGGGTTATCAATGCTAATGAAACTGGCGAGATCGTTAATGGTTTCGTTAAGTGCAGGACTAAAGGTGGTATGATCGTTGACGTTTTCGGCATCGAGGCATTCCTTCCAGGTTCTCAGATAGACGTAAAACCTATCAGGGATTACGATCAGTATGTAAACAAAACTATGGAGTTTAAAGTTGTGAAAATCAACCACGAATTTAAAAACGTTGTTGTATCTCACAAAGCTCTTATCGAAGCTGATATCGAAGTTCAGAAAAAAGAAATCATCGGGCAGCTTGAAAAAGGCCAGGTACTTGAAGGTGTTGTTAAAAACATTACTTCTTACGGTGTATTCATCGACCTTGGAGGTGTTGACGGTCTTATCCACATCACTGACCTTTCTTGGAGCCGTATTAACCACCCAAGTGAAGTTCTTGAACTTGACCAGAAACTTAACGTTGTTATTCTTGACTTTGATGACGAGAAAACACGTATCCAGCTTGGTCTTAAGCAACTACACCCACACCCGTGGGATGCTCTTGACGGCAACCTGAAAGTAGGTGACAAAGTTAAAGGTAAAGTAGTAGTTATTGCTGACTACGGTGCATTTATCGAAGTTGCTGAAGGTGTAGAAGGACTTATCCACGTTTCTGAAATGTCTTGGTCTACGCACCTAAGATCTGCTCAGGATTTTGTTAAAGTTGGTGATGAGATAGAAGCAGTTATCCTTACACTAGACAGGGAAGACCGTAAAATGTCTCTTGGTATCAAACAACTTTCTCAAGACCCATGGACTGATATCACTTCTAAATACCCTGTAGGCTCTCGCCACTCAGGTATCGTGAGAAACTTTACAAACTTTGGTATATTCGTTGAGCTTGAAGAAGGTATCGACGGTCTTATTTACATCTCAGACCTTTCTTGGACTAAGAAAATTAAGCACCCAAGTGAGTTTGTAAACGTAGGTGATAAACTTGATGTTGTAGTTCTTGAACTTGATGTTGACGGACGTAAACTTTCTCTTGGACACAAACAAACTCAGGCTAACCCTTGGGATAAATATGAAGATAGCTTTGCTGTAGGTACTGTACATACAGGTGAGATATCTGAAATTGTGGACAAAGGTGCTACTGTAGAATTTGGAGACGATATCGTTGCCTTCATACCTGCACGCCACCTTGAGAAAGAAGACGGAAAAAAACTTAAAAAAGGCGAATCTGCTGATTTCAAAGTTATTGAGTTCAACAAAGAATTCAAGCGTGTTGTAGCTTCTCACACTGCCACATTTAAGGATGAGGAAGAGAAAAACTACAGGTCTCAGTCTGAAAACAACAACAATACTTCATCTTCTAGCAACAATGCAGAAAAGAGCACTCTTGGTGACCTTGACGTATTAGCTGAGCTGAAAGAAAGAATGGAAAGAGGAGAGAACAACAAATAATCTCTTACAACCATTTTAAATACAGAAACCTCCGCAGTAATGCGGAGGTTTTTTTGTTATATTTGTTACAATGGAAAAAACACTTTATGTTATTGCAGGCTGTAACGGTGCCGGGAAAACAACAGCATCCTTTACCATATTACCTGAAATATTAAATTGTAAAGAGTTTGTAAATGCAGATGAAATCGCCAGAGGGCTCTCACCATTTCAACCTGAAACAGTTGCTTTTGAAGCCGGCCGCATAATGCTTAATCGTATTAACGAACTTTTAAAAGAGGGTAAGACTTTTGCCATAGAAACAACACTGGCCACTAAAAGCTATAAGTCTAAAATACTTGAAGCGCAGCAAAGTGGCTATAAAGTTACACTGCTGTTTTTTTGGCTTGAAAATGTAGATATGGCTATAACCCGGGTAGCAACCCGTGTATCAGAAGGAGGGCACAATATTCCGGAAGATGTAATAAGGCGAAGGTATATGGGCGGGATAAAGAATTTATTTAGTATTTATATAGATATTGTAGATGAAGTAATTGTTGTAGATAATTCGAGAGACTATTCGGTTGCTGTTGCGGAAAAAATTAAAAATCACAAGTTGACAATTTTAGATAATAAAAGATTTGATAAAATAAAGAGGTTACATGGAAGAGAGTAAACGAACCCCGCATCAGCAAAAAATTGTTGACGCGCTGGCAAAAGTTCACGATGATCTTTTGGCTTTTAAAAAGAGGATGAATAGTCCGCTTGTAGTAATGCAAGGCGACCAGATTGTTAAGATAAAGCCATGGCTTGATGAAAAAATACAAGTAGAAAAATAGTAAAAACCTCCGCAGTAATGCGGAGGTTTTTTTGTTATATATTTGGAGTAAAACTATGCTATGTTAGCAACAAATTTTTTTGCATGGTACTTAAAAAGAAGCAATACATTTAGGTCAGAAAAAACATACATTTTGGTTTTTGCAAATAATTCTACCAACTCGTTTTGGCTGCTCCATCCTCTTTTTTCAGTTCATTAGCTAAAATCCTTATAGAGGCATTAAAATTATCTTCGACAATTTTTTTTGTTTCTGCATCAACAACTTTTCCTTTAGCATTCCAGTAAGAATCAAACGGGAAACGTGTTTTTTCTCCATCCTTTACTTCGGTGTAAATCTCAATATTTGAATAAGTAATTTTTAGCATACTTTCTTTAACTTCAAGATTAGCTTTATAATCGGCCAGATATACGGTTTCAGTGCCATTTTTTTTAACGCTTTTAATACCGTTATTGGCTGTTTCAATAGTTATTGTCCTGTTTTGGTCATCGCTGCTAACAACGTCTCTTACTCCGGCATATCTTTTTTGAATATATTTTTTTGTCCTTGCGTATAGCGAATCGGAAGATATTCCGTCGAAATTTAAAACAACATAATTTTGAGTAATATCTTTCTTAGAAGCTAATCCGGTTCTTGTTGCTACAAGTTCCTGAGAAAATCCTGTACTGCAAATCAGTAGAAATAATAATAGTGTTTTCATAAGATAATTAATTTGGGGTTTATTGTTGTGTAGTATCAAAGTTAGAGGTTAGTCTTCCTTATTTTTTCTTAAAAATATTGTGCTGTAGTTAATCTTTTCTAAAATTCAACTTCCCTAAAAACCGTGGTTTGTCTTCGGGCGTATATGTCCCTATAATCTTTAACAAACAGATCATGAAAACTCCAAAATTTTTATCAGCAGCAATTGTTGCTTTTACAATGTTTATTAGTGGCGCTACAGTAGCGCAGACAAAAATGGTAGGTGGCGCGGCCATGTACCCTACAAAAAATATTATAGAGAATGCCGTTAACTCTAAAGATCACACTACACTTGTTGCAGCAGTAAAAGCAGCTGGCCTTGTAGAAACACTTAGTGGCAAAGGGCCATTTACGGTTTTTGCACCTACAAATGCAGCTTTTGATAAATTACCAAAAGGTACTGTAGACAACCTGCTTAAGCCGGAGAATAAAAAAATGCTTACGTCTGTACTTACATACCATGTGGTAGCCGGTAAATGGAGTGCTGCAGATATTGCTGCAGCCATTAAAAAAGGCAATGGCTCTTATGAAGCTAAGACCGTACAGGGTGGCAAGCTATGGTTTAAAATGGATGGAAAAGACCTTTGGGTAATTGACGAAAAAGGAGGAAAAGCAAAAGTTACTATTGCAGACGTTAACCAGAGTAATGGTGTTATACATGTGGTTGACACAGTATTGATGCCAAAATAATTTTTTAAAGGGAGTTCGCATCTCGCAATTAAGCCTCGCAATACTATTGCGAGGCTTTTTCTTTACCTAATTGTTAACGGTATGCTATTTCGTTTACGTTGCGTAAACATTAAACAGAAGTATGGTAATGTAGCATTGTTCTTAATTTAAAGGTGGTGTAATGTAGTTGCTACAATTTTGCAGGTATTATTTAACTACAACACAAACCATGATTAAAAACTACACGAAAAATTTTTTGCTACTGGGAGGTTTGCTTCTTGCAAACGCCGCTGGAGCTCAAACACTCGTTCATTACTGGAATTTTAACAATCCGGCCAGTGTGTCAAGCATTACGGCTGTATCGCAGTCTATAGTGGGCAGTCCATCTATAAATGCTGTGGCAGGCGGTACAAGTTTTATTGAATTTGATGGAGGTACAGGACAAAATTTTGATGTCGAAAACCTAAATGCACAAAACAGCGATGCAGCCGGAACCCACCTGCGCTTTAGTAACCCTATAGGTGGTGCGCTTGTTTTTGCAGTTCCTACTACAGGATATGAAAATGCGATTGTGCAGTTTGCTACAAGACGTTCAGGGTCAGGAGCAGGCACACAGCAATGGTCGTATTCTACAGATGGTACTACTTTTATTGCTTTTAATACAGTAAACCCTAATAATGGTAACCCCGCACTTGCAACGCTTGATTTTAGTGCTATACCTGCAACAGACAATAACCCGAACTTTAAACTTAAAGTTGAATTTATTGTAGGCCCGGGTGGCGATGGTGGTAATAACCGCTTTGACAATTTTACACTTAAAGCCGCACCTCAGGCCGGTACTGTAGATACTACAGCACCTGTTGTAACGCTTACACCAGCGGCTAACAGCACAAATGTAGCTGTTAATACTCCAATAACTATTGCATTTAATGAAGCTGTGAGGCTTATAAATGATACCGCTATAACTAATGCAAACGTAGCATCTCTTGTAGAACTGCGCCAGGGTAGTGCAACAGGTACTCCGGTAGCGTTTACGGCCGTTTATGCTAATAATACTATAACTATAACACCTGCAGCCACACTTGTTAATAACCAGCAATATTATGTTGCGCTATTGCCAAATAAGGTTGAAGATGCAAGCAATAATGCTGTAACAACAGCAGTTGCATCGGCTTTTACAACTATCGCCGTGCAAACACAGCTTACCGCAGGAGATATGGCCTTTGTAGGCTACAGGATGAATGCAACCGATGCTGACGACCAGATAGCGCTTGTAACTTTTGTAGATATTGCCGCCGGTACCATGATAAACTTTACCGATGCTAAATATACCACAAACACGCCTGCACAATGTACAGGTGGTTTTGTATGGACGGCTAACAGCTGCCTGCCTGCAGGATCTGTTATAACAATACAAACAGATACCCTTGTGGCAAACACAGGTACTGCAACCGGTAGTGGTTTTGGCCTTAGCTCTAATGGCGACCAGGTAATTGTGTACACAGGTACTGCTGCTGCGCCTAACTATATTACAGCGCTAACCTCTATAGGGTGGGTTGCAACAAATGCGTCGTGTAGCGGTAGCGCCTCTATGCTTCCTGCGGGCCTTACAGATTTGGTTTCTGCATCTAACCTTAGTACTGCTGCGGGTAACGTGGCAGGCAATACAGTAAATGCTTACTATAACGGTATTCAGGCAGGAACTGCTGCAGCACTTAAGCTGGCTATACTAAACCCTGCAAACTGGGTAGGTGTAGCAGGGGGAACTGCTGCACAGGTATGGCCGGCGTGGGCATTTCCATCATCGCCATCTGTACAATCTGCTTTAGTAGTAAACAATACTACCATACAGCTTACATTTAATAACGAGCTAGATGCCCAGGCAGCTGCGGCAGTAGCTAATTATACGGGTATTAGTGGCCTTGCAACGGCTACGGTAGCAGCTAATGTTGTAACACTTACTTACAGCACGGCATTTGCTGCCGGTACTGCTTATGAGCTTACGGTAAATAATGTAGAAGACGAAGCCGGACTTACAATGGCATGCCCTTACACATTCAGCTTTAACTACAATACAACTGTTTCTTTTGAAGAGACTTTTGTAGTGGTTAATGAGGGTGTAGGTACACTAAACTTTGTTGTAAACCTTGAAAACCCGGGCGTAGGATCTGTAGATCTTGTGGTTAAAGGAGCTCCTTTTAGCACTGCCGACAGTAATGATTTTACGTTTGCTACACGCACGCTAAACTTTACGGGTTCGAGCGCGCTTACACAAACCATTTCTATCCCGGTTATTGATGACACTATTGCAGAGCAGGCAGCAGAGTATTTTGTACTTAGCCTTGAAAACCCTGTGGGTGTAACTATAGATGGCGATACTTTTGCTACAATATACATTAAAGATAATGACGTGGTAGCACCACAACCGGATAACAGCATATCTCTAAATTATGTAAGGAGCTTTGACCCGTCTGGCGCTAATGATAGCACTTGCGAAATTGTAGCCTATGACCCTGTTAGTAAAAGGCTGTTTGCTACAAGCGCTGTAGAGGGCAGGCTTGACATTGTAAACTTTGCTAACCCGGAAGCTCCTGTAACAGTATCTTCTATAAACATGGCGCCTTATGGTGGTGTTACCAGTGTAGCGGTTAAAAATGGCGTTCTTGCTGTAGCTTCGCCAAATACCGAAGAACATCTTAACGGTTCAGTAGTGTTTTTTGATACTAACGGAACGTTTCTTAAGCAGGTAACTGTTGGCGCATTGCCGGATAACGTGTCTTTTACACCGGATGGTACAAAAGTACTTACTGCTAACGAAGGCCAGCCAAACAGCGATTATAGTATAGACCCGGAAGGATCTGTAAGTATTATAGATATTAGCGGTGGCGTTGCAAACCTTACCCAGGCTAATGTAAATACACTATTGTTTACAGCTTACAATGGTGAGGCTGCACAAAATGCACTTATTGCATCGGGTGTACGTAAACTAAAGCAGTCCAGCAGTATGTCTCAGGATTTTGAACCGGAGTATATAACTACAAGTGCTGACTCTCAAAAAGCATGGGTTACTCTTCAGGAAAATAATGCTATTGCAGAGATTAATCTTGCTAACGGTACCATTGCAGATGTTTGGGCGCTTGGCACTAAAGATATGAGCATACCGGGTAACGGTTTTGATATTTCAGATAATAATGATGAGGTACTTATTGCTAACTGGCCGGTAAAAACATATTTTATGCCTGATGGTGCTGCTACTTACAGCGTGGGTGGTGTTAACTACATCGTAACGGCTAATGAAGGCGACGAAAAAGAATATACAGGTTTTGTAGAGCGTACTACAATAGGGGCAAACAGCTATGTGTTAGATGCAGCTGCTTTCCCGAATGCTGAGGTGCTTAAAAAATCGTTTAATGCAGGAAGGTTCAGGGTTACCGCATTTGATGGTAAAAATGATGCCGGTACCGCTTATGATGAGATATTTGCTTTAGGATCGCGTTCATTCTCAATTTTTAATGCAGATACAAAAGCACTTGTATATGATAGTGGTGACGATTTTGAATTATTTACATCAACAAATCCTGCTATAAGCAGTTTGTTTAACTCAGATAGTGAAGACAATAGCCCAAAAAGCCGCAGTCGTGCAAAAGGTCCTGAGCCCGAAGGTGTGGCAATTGCACATATTGCTGACAGGGTATTTGCTTTTATAGGCCTTGAAAGGATAGGTGGCGTTATGGTATATGATGTAACAGATCCTAACAATGTAAAGTTTACAGATTATAAAAACAGCCGTACGGTATCTGCTTATGGTGGCGATAATGGCCCGGAAGGAATTATATACATTAGTAATACAGATAGCCCTGACAACAAGCCTTATGTTATTATAGCTAATGAAATAAGCGGTACGCTTACCATTTTTGAAGTAAATACAGAAAGCCTTAGCCTGCCGGATTATACACAAAATCCTAAAACTTTTGTGGTATTCCCTAACCCGTCAGAAAGCGGTACGGTTTACTTTAACCGTATGGCCGACGTAGAAGTATATGATTATAGTGGCAAGCTGGTACATGCAGCTAAAGATGCCCTTACTATAGATACTCACAAACTTGCTTCAGGTATTTACCTTGTAAAAACATCTGAAGGTATTGTGAAAAAACTCATCATAAAGTAGTGTTAGTTTCGTGTTTTTAATTTTTTCCATCCGGAAAAAATATGATCCTGCCCGTTCCTGGGCAGGATTTTTTTTCGTTTATATTATCTCACAGAGAAACTCAAGGCAGATAAAAAATTAACTAAACGACCTTGTGATTGAACTTATAGGACTATAATGGTGTTTTTCATTGTGAGACTTTGTGCCTCCTTCGCGAAACTTTGTGTTACCCCCAACTGTCCAACTATCCGCACCGCTTCTATTGCCTCTTTTACATCATGCACCCTTAGTATCTTCGCACCTTTTAATAACGAAACCGTATTTAAAACCGTGGTTCCATTAAGTGCTTCCTGTGGTGTAGTGCCAAGTAGTTTATAAATCATCGATTTTCGTGAAATGCCACTCAGCAATGGTAGTCCTGTAATCTGGGAGAATAGTTCGAGCTTGCTCATAACCTCATAATTCTGTTCCAGTGTTTTGGCAAACCCAAACCCGGGATCGATTATAATATCTTCAATGCCCTGTTTACGTGCGGCAGCTATTCTTTCGCTAAAGTAAAAAAGCATCTCGTGCATGATGTCATCATACTGCGTAAGGGTTACCATAGTTTGCGGATTGCCGCGCATGTGCATCATGATATAGGGTACTTTATACTTGCCTACTGTTTCGAGCATGGTATCGTCCAGCAGTCCGGCGGCAATGTCATTAATAATGGCAGCTCCGGCTTTAATAGCGGCTTTGGCAACCTTAGCCCGAAACGTGTCAATAGATATAAGTGTGCCGGGAAACTGTTGTAGTACAAGTTCAACAACAGGTACTATGCGCTCTATTTCTTCCTGTTCGGTTACAAACGCGGCATTGGGCTTGCTGGAATAGGCACCAATGTCTATAAAGGTGGCGCCATCGGTAAGCATTTTTTCTGCCTGGGCCAGTAGTGTGTTTTCATCTTTATATTTACCGCCGTCAAAAAAAGAGTCAGGCGTGCAGTTTAAAATCCCCATTACTTTTGGGGTGCTGAGGTCGATAAGCCTGCCGTTACAGTTGATGTACATAAGCTGATTTTTTACTACATTTGAAAAAAATTCATACAAAGATACTACTTATAATGAGCAACACCTCGCAGCAATATGACAAGGTAATAGCCGCTTGCAGGCAATTGTATACAAATAAAATGAAAGACTACGGTGCAGCATGGCGCATACTACGTTTACCATCGCTAACCGACCAGATATTTATAAAGGCACAACGCATACGCAGCCTTCAGGAAAATGAGGTGCGCATGGTAAACGAAGATGAGACCGGCGAGTTTATAGCAATCGTAAATTACTCTGTTATGGCGCTGATACAAATGGAACTGGGCATCGCTACCCAGCCGGACCTTGACGCTGAAGAGGGGACACGCCTGTATAACGAAAAAGTAGAATTGACCAAAAACCTGATGCTGGCCAAAAACCATGATTATGGTGAGGCGTGGAGGGATATGCGTGTAAGTTCGCTAACCGACCTGATCCTGCAAAAACTGCTTCGTGTAAAACAGATAGAAGATAACAAAGGCAAAACCCTGGTGAGCGAAGGCATAGATGCCAACTACCAGGATATGCTTAATTATGCGGTGTTTGCCCTTATACATATAGGCTTTGCGCAATAACAACTCATTAACAAAAGGCATTGGTTTATGCCTTATTTTTGAGAAAACTAATTAAAATGAACAATTCAAAGCAATACATTTCTTACACCTTAAGAGGTTTTGTAGCCTTTTTATTCCTCATATCGGCGGTAGCTAAATTATATCCGTCGCCTTATTTTGCCATCTCTACCTTCGAAATGAAACAGCTGGTACCACTCGGGTTTTCTGAAGGGTTAGCAGTATATTTTTCGCGTATACTTATAGGGGCAGAGTTTGCATTGGGGCTTTTGCTGCTACAGCCGCATTACCTTAAAAGGTTTGTAATACCGGCTACCATAGCATTGCTTGCGGTATTTGCCATACACTTAACCTACACTATATTTAGTGCCGGTAATTCTGGCAACTGTGGTTGCTTTGGAGAACTACTGCCTATGACACCGCTGGAATCGGTATTTAAAAATATCGTAGCGATAGGCCTGCTGATATGGTTGTACAAAATACTGCCTGTAGGGGCTGACCGTAATAATTTTGCGATACTTACATCGGTACTTTTTGCGTCGATACTATTTATATTTATGCTTACGCCAATAGCAAGGCAAACATCAAACACTTTTGATATAGGGGAGCCTATACCCGAAGAAGCTGCTTTGGATAGCCTTGCCACTGAGCCTTTAGCACCTATAACGCCAACAGAAGCTACAATACCAACGGCTGCGATTCCTGCTACACAGGCAACGCCAGCCACAGCAGCCACTCCTGCCACAGCCGCAACAACACCTGAAGCACCTGCCGGGCCTGCACAAAAAAAGTCGGTTTATTCACAATTTTTTGCAGGGGCAGATAAAGGTAAAAAGATAATAGGATTATTTGCACCGGGTTGCGAGCACTGTCGTGAGACCGCGAAGCAACTTACCGAAATGAAGGCGAAGGATAAAAACTTCCCTGACCTGTATATCATTTTTATGGATGAGGAAGCCGACCTGATTCCGGACTTCTTTAAGTTTGCCGGTAAAGAATATCCTAACAAGGTGCTTGATGTGCCATCGTTCTGGAAAGTGCTGGGCAATAGCAAAGATACCCCGGGCGTTATCTACCAGTGGAATGGTAACGAAATAAAAAGTTGGGATGGTATAAACGAAAAGAAATTTGTAACATCTGAACTGCTAAAAGCGCTAAAAAAATAATCTATGCTAAGTAAAAGGATAAAGCCGCTTATCATAGCGCTGGTACTGTATTTTATAGGATTTTTTCTCTATAAATTTTCTAACGGCAATATGCTGCTGGTAGTGCCGGGTGCAATTTTTATGTTTGCAGGACTGGTAATGAATGTTATTTTTATGATAAGGATGCTAAAAGACGTATTAAACAAATAATTTGATACGCTACTTTTTACATAAAACAGGATATGCACTGCTAACACTCTTTGGGGTGATAACGGTCATATTCTTTTTGTTTACAGTATTGCCGGGCGACCCAGCCCGTATGATGCTCGACCAGAATGAGAACAGCGAGCAGCTGGCGCTCATAAAAAAGAAATATGGTTTTGATAAGCCTGTTAGTACACAATATTTGTATTATTTAAATGACCTTTCGCCCATATCATTTCATAGTACCAATGCAGATGATTACACGTTTTTAGCCGAGGGTAAATATACTGCGGCCAGGCTGTTTACCTTGGGTGGTACAACAACGGTTTTAAAAGCACCTTATTTACGCGAAAGCTTCCAGAAAAGTGGTAAAAAGGTAACACAGGTTATAGGCGATACCTTACCTAATACGGTGGTGTTGGCGTGTTTTGCCATACTCATCGCCATCGCCATAGGTGTGCTTCTGGGAGTGGTTTCAGCACTGTATAAAGATACCTGGATAGACCGTACCATAGCACTTGTAAGTACGTTGGGCATGAGCCTGCCGTCGTTTTTTGCGGCAATATTGTTTGCCTGGGTGTTTGGGTTTTTACTGCACAAATATACCAACTTAGATATGACCGGCAGCCTTTATGAGGTAGACGACTTTGGCGAAGGCACCCACATAAAATGGAAGAACTTTATACTGCCATCTATTGTTTTAGGCATACGTCCGCTAGGGGTAGTAATACAGTTAATGCGAAACTCACTACTCGAAGTTCTGAGCCAGGATTATATTCGCACCGCGCGTGCTAAAGGTCTGAGCGAAGTGCGCATCATCCGTAAGCATGCACTTAAAAATGCCATGAACCCGGTAGTAACCGCCATATCGGGCTGGTTTGCCAGTATGCTTGCCGGCGCTGTGTTTGTAGAATACATCTTTGGGTGGAACGGCCTTGGTAAAGAAGTAGTAGAAGCGCTAAATACGCTCGACCTGCCTGTAATTATGGGATCAGTACTGGTTATTGCCGCCACCTTTGTAGTTATTAATATACTGGTAGATGTTATTTACGCATGGCTGGACCCTAAAATTAGGTTGTCTTAAATGATTATGCTATGGCAATAGAAATACGCTATACCGAGTGGTTTGGGGATGAAATTTTGCCATCTCAAATCGCGACGATTGAAAAATATCTTAAAGAATATTTTTTTGATGGCAAACACATAAAAACGGAGCTTTATATTGAGCAAGAACTTAAGTCTACCCGATATAATATTGAAGATTTGAATGACATCGGCCGGATTTTGAATGAAGATCCAAACGCTGGAATTTGTTATATTCACAAGGAATTGGAATATTTAATTGAAGAAGTTTCAACTTATGAAGAAGCCGTGCTGAAATATAAAATAATTGCGGTCGATGAGCTACACGATCAAGCAATTTGTTATGCTCAGATAGACGTACAGACTGGTCTGCCTAAATTATCGGACGTGGAAAAGTATTATAATGTAAATGGCGAGCGAAAGTATCTTTTTACATACGACGCTAACGGCGAATGTGAAAAAATATGGGGTGAAGATGATTACACTGAAGATGTATGGCCCTCGCAAATTGGCGTTCGTTCCGATGTGAAATTTACTTGGGATGGTTTTGAGTACTATAGATATGCATTACCAATTATACCTGAAAAGTAAGCAGTTTTATCATAGACTTATCGTAAATTTGTTACAATTAATTATATATTAAAAATGAAAAACCTATTTTTACTGCCTATACTATTCTTTATGATTTCATGCACGCAGGCACAGGAAAAAACTGCTTTTGGAAAGGAAGCGCTTGAGGCTAAAATGACCTCGGTAGACGGAAAAGAAGTTGCATTTAAAGACATTCTTGCCCAGTACAAAGGCAAGGTTGTGGTTATAGACGTTTGGGCTTCGTGGTGCCCGGATTGTAAAAAAGGCATGCCAAAAGTGCACGACCTTCAAAAGCAATTCCCTAATGTAAAATACCTGTTCCTTTCGTATGATCGTGTAGATGAAAAATGGAAAAACGGTATAGAAACATTCAATACCAAAGGTGGTGATAACTACCACGTAGGGACCAGCATGAAAGAAGGTGCTTTTTCTAAAGACATTGTGCTGGACTGGATTCCGCGTTACATGGTAATTGATAAAACCGGAAAAATTGCACTTTTCAAAGCCATTGAGGCCGATGATGCAAAACTTATAGAGACTTTAAAAAACCTAAAATAATGAGAAAAAAGATCGTTGCAGGTAACTGGAAAATGAATAATGACATTAACCAGACTGAAACCCTTATTGATGAGCTACTGGCTAAAAAACCTGAACATACAAACGCTAAAATTGTAATAGCGCCAAGTTTTGTAAACCTGCAGGCTGCTGTGGCTAAAACACATGGTACAGACATTATTGTTGCAGCGCAAAATATGCATCAGGCAGAGAGCGGCGCTTATACAGGCGAGGTTTCTGTAGGCATGCTTAAGAGCCTTAAAGTAAACACTGTTATCCTGGGCCACTCAGAGAGGCGTGCTTACTTTGGCGAAACTAACGAGCTTCTTGCTAAAAAAGTTGATACTGCGCTTTCTCATAACCTTACCGTTATTTTCTGTTTTGGCGAAGAGCTTGCCGACAGGCAAAGTGGCAACCACTTTAACTTAGTAGAGAGCCAGCTTCGCGAAGGCCTTTTCCATATTTCTGAAGCAAACTGGAGTAGTGTTGTTCTTGCTTATGAGCCGGTTTGGGCTATAGGTACAGGCGAAACGGCGAGCCCTGAGCAGGCACAGGAAATGCACGCATTTATCCGTAACCTTATAAGCGAGGCGGTTAGCCCTGCGGTTGCGCAAAATGTTTCTATCCTTTACGGAGGCAGTGTAAAACCTGATAATGCTGCAGAGATATTCGGCAAACCGGATGTTGATGGTGGCCTTATAGGTGGTGCGGCACTTAAAGCAAATGATTTCCTTGAAATTGTAAAAGGTATAGCATAAGCTATCCTTTATAATATACGAAAGCGGCCTCATGATTATATGAGGCCGCTTTTTTTTGTTTATGAATACCTCAATTGCTTAGTATGTCAGTCTGTTATATATAAAAATAGAAGGCGCCCGTTTGTGGATGGGCGCCTTCCGGTAATTGGAAAATAGTTGAAAGAAAATCCTGTAGTTGTTTATGCAAGCGCTTCCTGCGCTGCAATGGCGGCTTCCTGTTCGCTTACCACACTGATAAGTATGAACGAAACTTCGCCGGGTTGTGCTGCCTGAAGTTTCTTCAGGTTGCTGAGTGAAATGTTTCCGGTAATATAACCGGAATCTTTGTTGGTATACGCCTCCTCAATAGCGCTAAAGTGCAGCTTCAAGGCTTCGGCATCATCTTTTTTATGGCGCAGGAGTACCTTAAGTTCTACATTATCTGTAAGCGAAAGGTTTTCTTCGCGGTATATTTTTTTGTACTCGTATTTATAATCGTATGTAAGCGCAGAGATATCGCTCAATACCGCCGAGGCAGTAGGGTAGGCACCCGCGCCTTTGCCCACAAAAAAGTGTGTGTCGGCAAAACTGGTTTTGGTAATCACGCCGTTAAACACATCGTCTACATGGTACAGGCGGTCTTCGGGCGTTACAAACTTCGGCAGTACAAAAGCTGAGAATGTACCATCTGTACCTTTATAAGCCTGTGCGACAAGTTTTATTTTCAGTCCTTTTTCTTTGGCGTAGCGTAACTCAAGATCGCCTATGTTGTCGATACCTAAGTTAAAAAGATCTTCAGGCGTGGCAATGTACCCAAATGAGTGCGCCAGCAAAATCAACAGCTTGTATTTGGCATCAAACCCACCGGTATCCAATATCGGGTTGCTTTCTGCAAAGCCCAGATCCTGTGCCTGCTTAAGGGCATCAGCATAGCTAAGGTTTTCGGCAAAAGTCTTGGTCAGTATGTAATTAGTACTGCCGTTAACAATACCTTCAATCGATTCTAAAAGGTCGTTATCGTAATACTCTTCCAGGTTACGGATTATGGGCATACTGGCGCATGCAGCAGCTTCATACAACAACGGAACATTATATTCGCGTTGCAGGTCGAGCAGTTCCTGAAAATGCTCTGCCACCATTTTTTTATTGGCAGATACCACAGCCTTGCCTTTTCTCAACGCAGCAGAAACTATTTCAAACGCCGCATCGGCATCATCTATAAGTTCTACAACTACATTAATCTCGGCATCGTTAAGAATGTCATTTTTATCGTAGGTAAAGTGTTCAGCGCCTATTTCTCGGGGCTTATCCTTATCCTTTACACAAATGTTTTTGATGTTGGCTTTAAGGCCGGGTGTTTTTTGCAGTACCTCATACAGGCCATGCCCTACAACCCCAAAACCAAAAAGGCCTATATTTAATTGTTTCCTTGCCATTGTGTGGTGTTATGCAGTTACAGATTTACTATCGGCAGTAACATTAACGGCTACGGCAAAAGCTTGTTTAAGGTCGTCTATAAGATCATCTGCGTCTTCAAGTCCTACACTAAGGCGTATAAGGCTATCGGTAACACCGGCCTGGTAACGCTTTTCTGCCGGAATAGATTTATGGGTCATTTCACACGGTAAACACAGCAGACTCTTAACGCCGCCAAGGCTTTCTGCAAGTTTGAACAGTTTAGTACTGCTTACAATTTTAGAGGCAAGTTCTTTATCGTCGATAACAAGGTCAAACGTTACTACACCACCAAAGAATTTCAATTGCTTTTTAGCAATGTCATGGTTGTGGTGTGTAGGCAGGCCAGGGTAATATACATTTTTAACCAGTTTTTCTTCAAGCAGGTATTCAGCAACTTTTTGTGCATTTTCGGCATGTGCTTTAATACGCAGGCTAAGGGTTTCTATACCACGGATAACAAGCCAGCTGTCGAATGGTCCAAGGATGGCACCAGAAGCGTTTTGTACAAATTTAATTTTATCGCCCAGTTCCTGAGTAGCGGTAACTACAAGGCCGGCAATAAGGTCGCTGTGGCCAGACAGGTATTTGGTAGCACTGTGTACCACGATGTCTGCACCCAGATTGATAGGTTTTTGCGCTATTGGCGATGCAAAGGTGTTGTCTACGCAAAGCAGTATGTTATTAGCTTTTGCAATTTTAGCAATAGCCTCTATGTCAGAAATTTTAAGGGTAGGGTTAGTAGGTGACTCGATCCAGATAAGCTTGGTTTTGTCAGTAACGGCATCGGCTACGTTTTGGGCATTAGTAGTATCTACATACTTAATGCTGATGCCAAATTTTTGATACACATGGGTAAACAGCCTGAAGGCACCACCATAAATATCGTCAACGGCTATAACTTCGTCTCCTGCGCTAAGCAGTTTTATAACCGCGTCTATAGCTGCAAGGCCACTGGCAAAGGCATAACCATTAGTACCGTTCTCTAATTGGGCAATGGTATCTTCAAGTACTTTACGGGTAGGGTTGTTGCTGCGTGCATAGTCAAAGCCTTTGTGTACGCCCGGTGCATCTTGTACAAAAGTTGATGTTTGGTAAATAGGCACCGAAATGCTTCCGGTTAATGGATCGATAGGCAGGTTGTTCAGGATTGCAGTTTGTTCTTTCATTTTGTTTCCGAATTAATTTTTGTTAAACATTTCGTTTCTCAAAAACTATTCAAAGCCAGGTATCGAAAAGGCCTAAAATAAAAAAAGCCTTCCCGACAAGTCAGAAAGGCATATAATATCTTGGTAGAATTATAAACTGTTTCTTACTTATCTATCCCTGCACAGGCAGGGTTGAATGTGGCACCTTATCATGCAAAAGCATGGCAGGTTGCCAAGACGTCATCGGGTCAATTCCCTCGGTCTTTCTGGATAAGAATAATGTTTGAAGAACTTGCAGCAAAGGTAAGGGACAACATTTTAATTTTCCAAATAAATTTTTATTTATTTTTCAATCAGCTGTAAATCAATTATTTTTGTTTTGTTGCTAAAACGGTTTCGGTAAAAGTTTCTAATCATTGGGAGTGTTATGGCACCAAGAACAATAGCTCCGGTAGCGGCGGCAACGAGCAAGAAAATAGCCTGCGAGGTAAGCAGCTGGCTTTGTACCGCCATCTGTTTTGCTATAGTGGCGCGTGCCATGTTTGTGGCATCCTGCAAGGCATAGCCTTTGCTTAAAAATTGCTGTATGGCGGTATCGTTAGCCTCATTATATACGCTGTCGTATGGCGTTAAGTGCGCTAAAAACTGCTCTTTGTAATGCTGGTTAAAAAACAGTTGCAGTGTATAAAACCCGGCGAATGAGTGCAGCGTAGAAAAAAAGCGTACGTTGCCTGCCACTAATGTTCCTGAAATACCTGTATTTACGGGTACTTTAGAGAGTATAAAGGTAGCTATGGGCATAAACAGTATACCACAGGCCACACCGTGCAGAAATATGGGTAGCGCAAGGTCTTCAAACGACATATCGGTCGATATGATACGGTACATCCAGTAGTTAAAAGCACACATGCTGCCAAAGCCACCGATAAGGAAAAAATGCAGGGTGTGCCTTCTGCGCATTACCAGCTGTGATGCCGCATACATGGCAATACCCATGCCTGTAATATTACAGGCTGCAAGGGCTACATACTGGTAATTTGGCCATTGCGATACATTGCTGATGTGGTTGTAAATTAGAGAAATAGTGTCTTTAAAGCCGTAAAACAATGCCAGCAGAAAAAGCCCGGCAACAAACTTTGGCGACCTGAATATACTAAAGTGAACAATAGGCCTTTTGGTCTTAACCTCCCGGTAAATAAACAGGTAAAGTAATGCCAGTATGAGCATAAAGCAGTACGTAATTTCCCTGCTTTCAAACCAGTATTTCCTGGGGCCATATACCATAAAATAAGCTACAGACAGCATTAAGGACGCCATGATGATATAGGCTTTCCAGTCGATTTGATACAGGGGCTGCTGCCTGTGCAGGCGTTCTTTAGTAAACACAAAAAAGGCTATTATTATAGAGAGTACCTGGAAAAGGATTACAATGTAATAGATCATCCGCCAGTCGGTATTGTCAATAATCCATGCAGATGGAGCACCTGCCGCTACACTACTGGCTAATAATGTACCATAGTAAACAGAATAGCCCACAGCCTGTTTTTTCTCGTTATGCAGGCGGGTAAATATCAGTGTAAGCATTGCTCCTGCAATCATGCTTATGGTAACGCCCTGAAAGAAACGCAGTACTATGAAATAGTTTACATCGGTAACTTTCATGATGATGAGGTTTAGTACTATGCCCATCATCAGTACGCATATCAGGTATTTCCGTGTATTAAAATAGTTGAGCAGTTTTATTTGTAATGGTAAAAAGGCAAGTAGCGAAACATAGGTTACCTGGATAGAAAACGTAATGTCTTCGGGCTGTGCGCCAAAATATGATACCACATAATTTTGCGTAAGCGAAAAGAGCGAGAATTGTAGTATAGAAACCAACAGGATAATGAAAATAGCCGCACGGGTTCCCCACGTCCAGTTGTGTATCCATTCCCTGAAATAGATGTTCTTGTCCATTTTAGCTTTTCTTTACGGCAACTTCTACGTTCATGCCGGCCTTGATAGCAGAAAGATCGGTATCGGTTAGGCGAATCTTAACGGGTACACGCTGTGTTATCTTTACAAAGTTCCCAGTTGAGTTATCGGCAGGCAGCAGTGAGAATTTAGCACCCGTAGATCCTGCAATGGCCTCAATACTGCCGTGATAGGTTTTATTACTAAAGCCGTCTACAGTAATTTCTACAGGCTGGCCTACGTGCATATCTTCCAGTTGGGTTTCTTTAAAGTTTGCGGTAACCCACTTGTTCTTCTCATCAATAATGGGCACCAGGCTTTGCCCCGCCTGTACCTGCTGGCCCACTTGTAGCACTTTTCTGCCCAGCCTGCCGCTTACCGGTGCGGTTATTACGGTATATTGCAGGTTAATGTTTGCCAGGTCAAGCAGGGCTTCTTTTTGTTTTATTTCAGCCTGTATTAATGCGCGGCTCGCCTGTAACTCATCAACTTTGGCGTGTGTAGTTTTAAGGGTGTTTCCGGCAGCGTTGTATTCGCTTTGGGCTACATCATAGGTGGCTTTTATCTGCTCATATTCCTGTAGGGTGGCAGCTTCTTCGTTTAGCAGGTTTTTGTAACGTTTAAGATTCTGCTGCTTTTCTGTAAATTTAGCTTTAGCCGAATTTATCATGTCTTTATTTACATAAGTACCCGTTTCTACCGTACCTATCTGTGCATCAAGAAACAGCAGGCGGGCTTTGGCATCTTCTAAAGCGGCACGTGCTTCGTCAACTTTTGCACGGTATTCGCGGTCATCAATAAGTATCAGGGTATCGCCTGCTTTTACATACTGATGTTCCTCAAAATCAATCGCTTTTATGTAGCCACTTACCCGGGCAGATATAGGGCTTATGTAAGCTTCGGCCTGGGCATCGTTAGTTTCTTCGTAGTGGTTAGCATGCACTATGTAGCGTATAAAGTATATTGCGGTAATGGCAATAATGGCAAACACGGCAATGTTAAACAGGATATTGAATGTTTTTCCTTTAGTATCCATACTGTTATAGTTTTCCTTTGGTATAAAGTGTTTGGTAATAGTAGTATTGCTGCATGATCTGCGCCTCTACAAGATTGTATTTTGTTTGCAGATACAGATTGTCAGCATCCAGCAGGTCTGCAAGCAATGCCAGTTGGTTAAAATATTTAGTGCTCATTATCTTATAATTGGCCTGTGCCTGTGCAATTTCTTTTTGGGCAAGGGCTGCTTTTTCGCTCATATCATCCATTTTTATGTCAAGCGAAGTAAGCTCCAGCAGTACATTATCTTTAGCAGCTTTTTCGGTAAACTTAATTTCTTCAAGATGTTTTCTCTCTGCTTTTACCTTATGTATATTTTGGTAGAGAGAGGCCAGTGAATACGACATTTTAAAGCCTACATAGCCCACAGCATAGTACTGCGGTACATAGGGGTACCTTAAATAGTTAGGATAGTTATAGCCGTAAGCGGCAATAAGTTCTATAGACGGGTAATAGTTACTACGGGCTTCCCTTATTACAGCCTCTTGTAGTAAAATACTTTGCGATGCCTGCTGCACACTATAAGCTGAACCGGAATCAAGTTCCCGCTCTGTTGTTGCCATTGGTTTTGTGGCAGCAAGCACGGTATCTGTAAGTACAATATTAGTTTCTATAGGCAGGTTAAGCAATATGGCCAGCCTGTTGCGGTTAATTGTTATGGTGCTTTCATTCTCTTTTTTCTGGTATTCCCGGTTAGAAAGGTTCATTTCGGCACGCAATACATCACTGCGGGTTACTTTCCCATTTTTGTGGAGTGAATTAATATTCTTGAGACGTATCTTTTCCTTATCTACCTGCTCTTTATACAGGCTGTCGAGTTTTGAAAGACGCAAAATTTCGAGGTAGTGCTGTACAGTTTCTAACGCTATGCTGCCCTCGCGTTCTTTTACATGAATATCAGCCAGGCGCTCTCTTGCTTCAAACTGTTTGATGGAGGCCTCATGCTTACCGCCGGAGTACAGGTTAAAAGATGCTTCTATACCCGCATTTGCCTGATAACTTGCCGGTGGTGGTGGTACTGATTCCGACTCTGTAAAGCCATGGTCATACAGTGTTGCTTTGCTTAGCCTTTTGTCTGATGCATCAATTTGAACATGTGGCAACACATGGCTTTTAACTTCTGCAAGACTGGCAGCACTGGCTTCGAGCCCCATACGGGCGGCAGCAACGTTGTTGTTTTTTTCTTTTGCAAGCCGTACTGCATCCTGTATGCTTAGGGTATAAGCATTTGAATTTTGCTGGGCACTGTCTGTAATAGGAAACAGCAATGCTATAAAAACCAACCAAAAAGCCGGGAATTTATAAAAAAGGTTCATTAAAAAGAGATTAGGTGTTTTTCGTCAGAATAAGAAATAGTCAAAATCAATTTCAGTCAAAATAAGATTACGAAAAGCTTGTAGTGAGCAAATGAGTCACCTGATGTTTTGTGTTGCGCGGTTAAACCCTTTTAAATTTATTTCAGGATTTATAGTATTGCATTTTAGTATGTTGCGGTATTGGTTATTGTTGTTAAGTAGCGTACTTATAGCCATGTTGCAAAACGTGTTCATATCGTGATTTTAACACTACAAAGGTCGTGCAGTTTTGTAGTATAAATAAAGTCAATATGGCGGCACTTTTCGTCGGTTTTTCTAAAGAGCAGACTTTCGGTATTGCAATGGGGTAAATTCTGTGTGGGCTTTAAAGAATTTGCCAAATACAGATTGGTCAGCAAAGTTAAGCTGGGCACTAACCTCTGCTACAGATAGTTTCTTGTTTTGAAGCAATACTTTAGCCTCCAGGATAATGGCTTCGTCTATCCATTCGCCTGCCGTTTTTCCGGTAAATTTTTTAAGCTGTTCAGACAGGTGTTTAGGGGTAATGTTTAGCCTGTCTGCATAAAACTGTACCGTGCGCTGGCTTCGGTATTCTTTATAGAGCAGTTTCTTAAAATTAGCAACTATAGGCTGAAGATTATCAGCATTAATTTTAATGCCGCCATCCTGCTGCCTGTGTACGGCATCTGATTCGTTTATCAGTATAAAAGTACTACTGCGCACAATTTCTGCTTCGTGCAGGTGGCCAGATTGTACAGTATCTTTTATAAACGTAAAAATACGTGCTATACGGCTTGTGGCCTCAGTATTGGGTTTGCAGTAATGGCGGTCGTCTTTTTCAAAAAAGTCGAAGCCCATCAGGTAAAAAACATTGGTACGGTTTGCCAGTAAAAAGCTGTCTTTAAAAAAAAGAATCTGCATTACCGGTGGGTTGTCCGGGTCTTCCTGCATGGTGCGCACTACCGTGGGGCCAAGTGTAATAATTGCAGGGGCTGTTACACGTTGTGTATATAAGCCTGCCTGCACATATATGGCGCCCTCTTTTAAGTAGCTTATAGAGTAGGTTTCGCTGCGGCGTGGCTCAGGGTAAAAAAGGCTGCTCTTGCCTATTTCCACAAAAAAGAAGTCCTTATTGCTTACCGGCAAATTAAACATTTTTTGCTGGTGCTGTATAGAGTAAGTGCTTATCTTTTTCATTTGCCCGTGCGCCCTTTATTTTTACACGAAGTTAGGCAAATTAGCTGTATATCTGCGAAAGTGCTATAAGCACTATGGCAACCAGGGCAAGGATGATACCCGCATAATTACGAACCGAAAGCTTTTCGTCAAAAATAAGTACGCCCGCAAGGCTGCCCGTTACAATAACGCCCATATTCATGGCTGCAAAAACCGTAGACGGATTTGTAGAAAATTCTTTATGCGCTTTAAGGTAGAACAGTATGTTTCCAAAATTAAAAATACCCACTAGTGCGCCATAGGCAATGTTCATGGTGTTTATTTTTTTCTTCATGAAGATGATCTCGTACAGTACAGCGCAAAATGTAATGATAAGCGCGCCAACAAAAATCATGAAAAGAGATGTGGTATATTCCGGTTCAGGAAAGAGCGCTACTTTTTTAAACATCGTGTCTACAATGCCAAACCCTAGTAGTACTGCGGCAGGGTACATCCACTCGCCGGCTGGCTTATCTGTTTTTTTAGAGAGGATAAGCAATAGTGCCGGCAGCCCTACAGCCAGCCCCATTAGTTTATAGTTATTAAAGTCTTCTTTAAAAATAAACCAGGCAGCCAGTATGGGTATGAATAATGACAGGCGCTGGGCAGCATCTGTACGTACTATGCCCACATTTTTTATAGATAATGCCAAAAACAAGAATATAGATGGCAGTAATAACATTAGTGTAGTATAAGTACCCCAGTGAGAGGTGTACAAAGCAATAGAAGGCTCTGGCTTAAAAAATAAATAACACAGCACTAATGCCACAACATAGTTGCAACAAATTATTTGCGTATTACGGATTACACTACAGCGGGCTGTTTTAAATATTATGCCTACCGATACACTGCATAATATGCTTAAAACAAGATAAAGCATGTTGTTCTACTGTTTAGGGATACAAAAATACGGTTTTCCGTAATTGGTGTGTTGTAAAATTATACCGAATAATTGTTTTTAGGTTATTTAGGGCATCACAACACAAATAAGGTGTGTTTTGTGCCACTTGTAACTTAACACGTAAAAATATTGAAATCTTTTTATATCCTAAGATTACCAACATTGTGTAAATTTGATGAATATTGACCAAATGTAAATGAAAAGAATTCTATTCCTTTTTTTATTGTTGCCGCTTATGGCAGCTTCGCAGGAAGATGCCTGGGTATATTTTACCGATAAGCCCGATGCGGCTTATTACCTTGCAAACCCACTTGAAATGCTTTCGCAAAAAGCCTTAGACAGGCGTGCACGCCAAAATATAGCCCTTGATGATAAAGATGTACCTGTAAGCCAAACCTATATAGATGCCGTAAGGACAAGCTTTGGCATTACCATAATGGCAAAAAGCAAATGGCTTAATGCACTGCACGTGCGTGGTAGCGCATCTGATATCCGCAGGTTAAGTAGCCTGAGTTTTATAGCATCAATAACCTATGCAGATAATACTCTTAACGGACGCAGAAAGACAGTTGCTACTTCAAAAAGCAAAGCAGTAAGCAAACAACTCAACACGCAGGCTGATTATAACTACGGTTCTGCTGCTACACAGATAGAGATGCTTAACGGGCACCTGCTGCACCAGCAGGACTTTACAGGCACCGGACTAACCATTGCCGTACTTGATAATGGTTTTCCTGAAGTAAATAACCTGCCCATATTTGAACACCTGTATAATAATAACCTTGTTTTAGGGACTTACAATTATGTAGACAGAACAGACGATGTTACCATAGGCGGATCTCACGGTACGCTGGTATTAAGCACCATGGCAGGTTATAAAGATGGACAACTTGTGGGCACAGCCCCTGATGCCTTTTATTACCTTTTTGTAACAGAAGATGATGCCGCCGAAAACCCTGTAGAAGAATCATACTGGGTACAGGCAGCCGAAGCAGCCGACAGCCTTGGGGTAGATGTTATAAATACATCACTAGGGTATTTTACGTATGATAACCCTGCTTACAGCTATACCTACGAAAATATGGATGGCAACACAGCATTTATGACCCGTGGTGCTAACGTGGCCTTTAGCCGTGGTATTTTTTTGGTTAACTCGGCAGGAAACAGCGGGGCAGGTAGTAATCCATATATTAGTGTGCCTGCCGATGCGTTTAATACGCTTACCGTAGGTGCTGTAGACAGCAGCGAACAATATGCATACTTTAGTTCTATAGGCCCAAGTGCAGACGGACGCGTTAAGCCTGATGTTATGGCTATGGGGCAGGGGAGTGCTTTTAGCGGTACAGACGGGAGTATAGGTGCAGGAAGCGGAACTTCTTTTTCAAGCCCTATTACAGCCGGGCTAGTGGCGTGTTTATGGCAGGCTTTGCCCGATAAAACCAATGCTGAGCTGCTACAGATCATTCGGCAGAGTGCTGACAGGTACAGTAACCCTGACGGTTTCTATGGGTATGGCATTCCAGATTTTTGGCAGGCATATCAAAGTGCTGCCCTTTCAGTAGCGGGACTTGCTAAAAACACTATTGAGTTGTATCCTAATCCGGCAACGGATGTTGTGTATGTGGTTTTACCCGATGAGGTTGTAGTATGTACGGCTGCTTTTTATAATAGCTTGGGGCAATTGGTTTTGCAAAAAACAATTAGCAGGGCAAATAATACAATAGACATTTCGGTATTAGCCAATGGTATATATAACTATACAATTTCTTTAAAAGATGGCTCCGCCAAACAAGGGAAGATTATTAAACTATAACCAATCATTTTATTGATGAATAAAATAACCCAACTCTTTAAGATACAATATCCTATAATACAGGCCGGAATGATATGGGCCAGCGGCTGGAAACTGGCCAGTGCCGTAAGCAATGCCGGCGGACTGGGATTAATAGGTGCAGGATCTATGTATCCGGAGGTACTGCGCGAACACATTCAAAAATGTAAAGCAGCTACTGATAAGCCCTTTGGAGTAAACGTGCCCATGCTATACCCTAACATTCAGGAGATCATGGATATCATTGTTGAAGAAGGGGTGAAAATAGTATTTACATCTGCGGGTAATCCTAAAACGTGGACATCCTTTTTAAAAGAAAAGGGTATTACGGTAGTACACGTAGTGAGCAGTGTAAAGTTTGCGCTTAAATCTCAGGAGGCGGGTGTTGATGCCGTAGTTGCCGAAGGTTTTGAGGCCGGAGGGCATAACGGGCGCGAAGAAACCACCACCTTTACCCTCATACCCATGGTAAGAGAAAAGCTTACTATTCCGCTTATTGCGGCGGGCGGTATTGCTACCGGCAGGGGGATGCTTGCCGCTATGGTATTAGGAGCCGATGGTGTGCAGGTAGGAAGCCGTTTTCTGGCTACTACTGAATCGTCATCGCACGAAAAGTTTAAGCAAATGGTGGTAGATTTACAGGAAGGTGAAACACACCTTACACTAAAAGAGCTTGCGCCGGTAAGGCTTATCAAAAATAAATTCTTTCATGATGTTATGGCGCTATATGCCACATCGCCCACTCCGGAGGACCTTAAGACACTCCTTGGGCGTGCCCGTGCAAAGAAAGGTATGTTTGAAGGCGACCTTGAGGAAGGGGAGCTGGAGATAGGCCAGATAGCAGGCCTGATAAATGATATTAAGCCTGCTGCCGATATTATAAAAGATATGGTCGAAGAGTTTGAGCAGGCGAAGAAAGAAATAGCGTTATTTTAGGGTTCTGTCATTACGAGGAGGAACGACGAAGTAATCTGATTATAAGATTACTTCGTTACTCGCCATGAAAGAGCTGTTTTGAACCCTTTATTTCTCAATTACAGTCTTTAACAAATCGCTATTATAAATATCTGCGGGCGAAATTACTTTTTCATCCATAGGGATGTTATTGCCATAACGCTCTTTCATTTTTTGCTGTACTGCCGGGGCTGATAAATTAAAATCTTTCAGCTTTTTCAGGTGGCCTACTTCAAGTCCGGTAGCATTTTTGTATAACTTCCAGATCAGTTCGCTGCAATAAATGCGGTCATCACTCCATTCAAAATAGAGGTCATAATTTTTCCCGTTCATGGCTCTGGCTGCTGTTTTCATTTTAGTTAAAGCTAAAGGTGTAAGAGCTCTAGTGTCTTTAAGTCGCTTTACGGTGTAGTGGCTATCTTTTCCACGGGCTATCCATGCAGATAAAGGGGTTTTTGTTACAGGTTGTATCGCTTCAAATACAAAATACCGCCCCTTGTCTTTATACACTATTCCGCAATGCGAGTATTCAGTGTGTGTAGCAAGCTGTATGGCCCTGCTTTGTGCTGAGGTTGAGGTCTGAAAGATAATGTCGCCATCGCGAAGCAGGCTTACATCAGCAGCCGTTTCTTTTTTACAGCCAATTAGACTAGTTATTATCAGCAGGAACAGTATTCTCATGGCGTGCTTTATAAACGTGTATCAGGTGTCTTAACTCTTTTTCTTTTATTCTCAGGTTTTCTATCTCAATCTCGATTGAATTGCCCTGATAAAAAAATGTAAGTACAGGTTCTTTATTTTCGGTTATGATGTTATCATTGTAGATGCCTTTCCATTGCATCAGTCCTTTATCGGGTATCCTGATGCCCTCTTCATCTAAAATAAGTTGCGGTTTTTTATTGCGGTACATTTTTATGGCCTGGTATACGAATAACAGCCCCAGGGGTAGCGTAAAATAAGCAACCGGCTTGTGCTTAACATTTTCAGAATAAAAATAGATGTAAGGTGATGCTCCCAGTAATATTGCTGCGATCCCTATTTTTTCGTATATCTTATAGGCCGAAATATAAATGTATGTTGCAGGTGGTACACCGGTATCATCACTGTAGAGATCGGGTTGGCTAAAGCGGCGTTCGAGCGCGGCAAGGGTTTGGCGCTGGGTCGCGTTAATAATTTCAAACCGGTTAGAAAAGCTACCATCCCGGTGTATGATTTTATCTGTAATAGCACGTTTTTTAAGTTCGTGCAGGTTACGTACATTACTGTAGGCCCATATCTTCCAGTAGACGACTGTAAAACCCCAGCATATAAAAGAGAGTACAAGCCCTACTAAAAAACCTGCAGCTACAAACCAACCGCTTTTTGTAATTGCCAGGAGGTAAAAAGAAGCCGCAAAAGGCATTAGTAAACATAGTAGAGGTAATACATTGCATAGCCATTTTCCTCTGGTAAGAGCTTTATCTACAGATACTGTGTATTTCATTGGTTCATTGGTTAAAATATAATGCAATATACAATGTGCCTGAAAATTAAAAACGGCTTTGACGGCTTTTTTCAAAACGTGCTTTGTATACTTTTATCAGCTGTTCTATTTCGAGGGCATTTTTGTCAAGGTTGTTTATCTCTGTACCTGTATGTGTTTTGTTGTAATTTACAACTAACATTTGTTTGCCCCGCCCTATGTGCTTTATTTGCGTTGAGGTAATTTGTTGCCACGCTATTAGGGCTGTATCCCGCAACGTTATACCTTCATTGCTAAGGATAATATGCGGCCCTTTAGTACGAAATTCTTTGTATGCCCGGTACAATAAAAAGATGGCAAAAGGCAGTGTAATAACAAAATGAAGGTAAGGTTTATCCGGATATGGATTGTAAAGCAATTCACGTATTACGATACCAATTAAGAACAGTGCGAATACTGTAATGATATAAGGGGTTGCTTTTGCTTTGTATATCTCAGTTTTGTCTCTTACCGAAAGGTCTACATGAAAAACATCCGGTTGCTGAAATTTGCGTTCCAGCTGTTTTAAGCGTTCTTTTTGTGAAGGTGTCTTAATTTCGAGCTTTTGCATAAAACTGCTATCTGCCCAGATGAGGTGGTATTTTAGTGCATCACTTTTTAATTCGTGAATATTACGCACATTTTCATATGCCCATATCTTCCAACTTACAGTTGCATACTGCCAGTAGGCAAATGCTATAAGAGTGCCAACAGGAAATCCAAGCAACCCAAGCGGAACCTGGTGTAGTGCCGCACCTATAAAAATGCCTGCAAATATTGAGGTAAGCCAAATGGCTAAAGAAGTAAAGGGTATTAGTAACCGTCCCTTTTTTATGGCCTGGGCTACAGTATAAGTTGTGTTCATGTAAAAGTAAAATGCCACGCTTGCAGGCGTGGCATCAAATATAAAGAAACTTCTCTTAAAATTTATTTTCTACTTCAGCAGCCTGAAGCATAAGGTAATGCAGGTCAGTATTTTTTACAAAAGGCTTCAGCAATTCGCTCCCTGGGCCAAAGGCTGCCAGGTTAACGTAGTCTGCGCTGTGGTCCATGCTTATCCAGCCCACGCTGGTATAGCTTTTCTGCATCTCTGCAAACGACTTAAAAGGAACTTTTTTGTAGTTGTACAGCCCGTCTTCTTCTTTATTCAGACCTGAATAATGGCTTAGTATACTCTTTGCTTCGTCTTCGGTAAGTGTGTGCCCGTTGCCATAAGCAATAAGCTCTCGCACTTTAGCAGGGGTAAAGTCGGGCTTTATTTCGTTTAGCAGCCACTCATTAGTATGGGTAAACTTCTGTATGCTGTCAAAGTTGTCATTGGCATTCTTGCCATAAATTACACCTGGATTTGCGTTACCGTGGTCGGTTGTGATGATAACAAGTGTTTCTTTATCCTGTTCGGCAAAGTCAATGGCTACTTTTACAGCTTCGTCAAAAGCGGTCATGTCATAGAGTAGCGCACCTACATCATTAGCGTGTGCGCCCCAGTCTACTTTACCGCCTTCTATTTGCAGTACAAAACCATTCTTGTTGCCCTTCATGTGGCTTATGGCTTTCTGTGCCATTTCGGCAAGGGTAGGAGTATTGTTCGTTAGCTCTTTATCATTAGTACGATCAAGACTGTAGGGTAAGCCATTATCGCCAAACACTCCTAAAACCGATTTTCCGGGAGAGGTGGCCAACATCTCCTGGCGTGTGCGTGCCACCTGCCAGCCTTTAGCCTTATAAGCGGCATACATATCTTTCTTGTCTTTACGGTGGCCTGCGCTAAAATAGTCGTTACCGCCGCCCATCATAATGTCAAAGCCCAGTGCCAGGTAATCTTCGGCAATGTCTTCCATCGCGTTGCGGCTGTCGTTGTTTACACAAAAACCTGCCGGGGTAGCGTGAGTAATGGGTACTGTGGTAACACAGCCCGCCATTTTACCTGCCTTTTTAAACTTTTGCCATATCGGCATATACTTTTCGCCATTAGGACCTACATTAAGCACGCCATTTTTAACGCGAACGCCACCGCCCCATGACGAACTGCCGGCAGAAGAATCTGTAACTATAGAGCTTGCCGAAGCTGTATCCATAAGGGCATTAGTAACACGACTGTCTTTATAAAGCTGTATCCAGTTACTGCCTTTACCGTTTTTGCGGCTCAGGTACAGGTCGGCCATATTAAGCGTACCTGTGCTCATACCGTCGGCCACCATAAAGATGATGTTTTTGGCTTTTTTATTTTTATTGAGGATGCCTGTATCAAATACAGATGCGGTGCTTTCTAAAGGATTGATAAGGGCAGCGCCTAATGTGAAGAGCGAGCCGTTTCGGAAAAATTTTCTCCTGTTCATTATAAATTGGAATTTTGCCAAATTTAATAACATTTACAGCACTCAGCATTACCGGAGGGTTAAATTAACACAGGCAGGAGGGGGCAAAAAAAATCCCCGCACAATGTGCAGGGATTCTTAAATATGATCTTGTAAGAATTACCTTCTTCTTTTTTCTTTGATCTTGGCTTTTTTACCAGTAAGATCGCGGAAGTAGAATATACGAGCTCTTCTAACTTTACCTCTTTGGTTAAGTTCGATTTTTTGAAGTGCAGGCATGTTAAGTGGGAAGATACGCTCTACACCTACAGCACCAGACATTTTACGGATAGTAAATGTTTGAGTGATACCGGCGCCCCTTTTCTGGATAACAACACCTTTAAAGAACTGAGTTCTTGTTTTTTCACCTTCTTTAATTTCGTAGTACACAGTAATAGTGTCACCTGCGCCGAAATCAGGAAAATCTTTTTTTGTAACGAATTCGTCTTGTACGAATTTTACTAAATCAGACATGCTTTTTAGTTTTAAATGTTTGCATCAGAACAACATACCACGATTTTCGCCAGAGGTTGACCCGATTGAGGGTGCAAATATAAAACTATTTTTTGAAGTGCAAAGTAAAAATATAAAGTTTTAAGGGGTTAGTTTAGATTGTGTTAGAACTAATTCATGTTGTAGTCATCAATTTCATGTACAATGTTCCATTTCCCTTTTTTTCTTTCCATAACTATCACCTTAAAAGTGCCCAGGTATAGCCCTGCACTAATGCTTTTAGCTACTGTAAAAATACAGTACTTTTTTTGATATAAAATAGGTTTAGAAAACGAATAAACATCAGTAGTTACATTACCCGCTTTAATCATATTGACATCAGGGAAATTACTTTTGTTTATTAGCGATATACCGGTAAGGTTAAAATCTTTCGCATCCCACTCTTTGTCTTCCCATATGCTATCTGTTTTTATATATCCATAGTTGTATGCCATTTCATCAAAATCTTTTTGGTTGTAAAGCGTCTCTGGTGCTCCATCATACCGTTCCATATTTCCGGTCGAAGGATTTATAATTTGTCTTCCATGAAAGATGTCTATGGTTTTTTTATTGCTTATTATTTGCTTTAGAATGACTACACTATTTGATTGCCTGACAGAATTAGTTAGGTAGTAGTTTACAGGATCATTGCTTCTTATTGCTGCGCACCCAGTGGCTACTATTATTACAAGAAATATGAAAAATGTTTTCATGGTCAGTTGCAGGTATTTCCGACAGGCGAAGCACCTTGGGTCGGATATCCAATCAATTCTGAATTGTATCTTGCAATGATTCGACTCCTGTTGTTATTTTCATTTGGATATAGTGTATTAAATATAGGTGCTTCCTGAAGGCTACCCCAAGCTAAGTCAGTATAAATCTGTTGAGGTGCAGCACCTTCAGTTACTGGTGTACCTGTTTGATATTCTTGTAATGCGGAAGCCATAACATTTACATATTGATTAGCCATCTCTTCATGATGTGCCTGGATTGAAGAGCCGGGATAGGTTTTGTCAACAAATTTTTGAAATAAAGTTGGAAAATCATTATAGGCTGAAGAGTTTTGAGGAACTCCGTTATGATAATCGTCGAAAATGCTCATAAAGTACGCATGTATTAATTCATGTATTAAAAGAGTAGCTCTCCCCAGTTTAGTTGCATTACTAAAAGGAAAATCAGAATTTAAAGTTACAGTATAATTGTAAGGTGAATTCACAACTGTATTAGCTGGGCTTCCACTTGCAATTGAGGCTGATTTAACTGTTGTATTATATGTACTTCCATTTGCATCCAATTTAGCAAATATTTTACAGATATCTATATCAGAATTGTTTTTAATAGCATTTAATACACTAGCACTGCATTGGTCAAGTTGCGAGTAATTTATTTCCTTTTCAATTAAAAATGGTTTGATGCTAGAATAATTCCACGGATTATTTTTAATTGAATCGACAATTTCGGAAACAAATTCCAAACTCTCCTCACTAAACCCATTCTCATCTAAATAATCACAAATATCCTGAGCAGCCTCAACATTAGACTTCGCTAAATTTAAAATATCAATGGCCATTTCTTTAGTAATGTTGCTGTACAAATTATCTAAAACAAACTTTGCCACATCTTTACTTGCACCGGAAAAATTATTTAGCTTCAATTGTTCTACCATAGGTATCCTTACATCTACATTTGCGGCACTTGTCATAGTAGCACGTTGGGTTGGGGTAAGGTCATTATTGTAAAAATTTTGTTCTGCTGTTGGTATCGTCAGTAGCGGAAATGTGATTATGGCATCATCTTTATCAGGGTCATACGGCGGAATATTAGGGTTATAAGTACCACCACTGTAATAGCCGCCGTTGCCACTACCCAGGCCGCTATAATTGCCGCCGGTTACCCAGCCATTATCGCCGTCATCAATCAGTAAACTACGTGTAAGAACAAGTAACTGCGGCTTTCTGTCGGCATGGCAGCCACCCCAACTTGATATATTAGAGCCATTATGTGTAGATACTCCGTTAGTTATATGGCTGCAGCCAATAATAACAAGTTCAGTGTACCACACTTGTGTAATTTTTGCAGCAACTGATGATGATTTAAATAGCGGAAGCGGTGTTCGCGTTACTAAATTCTTAAAAAGGGTAGGCTTTCCATCAATTAAATAATCTTTCTCAACCTCAGATAGGTTGTAGGTATAGAGCTGAGCAGAATAATCGCCATTAGGTACAGAGCTAAGTACCAAGTTTTCGGTTTTTCCGCTGTCAGGCAGACGGTATATAGAAAATGTGAGTGAGTGGTAGGATCCTTTGTCAATTCTCAATATGCTATCAGTATTTACATAAAAGTCATAATCTTCGTTGTATACACTTTTAGTAAGTTGAGCTTTATTGCGCTCTTCGTCAATCTTGTTTAAAATTTCTAAAACTTTAGGGTATTGTGCTAAATCTTTTTTTGAAATATAAGTATGCTTAAAACCTGTTTCGTGGGAAGAAGCATTTTTTTCGGTATCAGCGATGTCATCATGTTCACATCCGGAAAAAATAAATAAAAGGCAGGTCAATGCTGCTAAAAAGGAAAGTGCTTTTTTCATTATATTATAAATTGGTTGGTAAAGCCAATTTATAAAAATGCTACCATATATGTGTTAAAAAAAACGTTAATGTGTACAAGCAAAAAACGCCCCCGTTTCCGGAGGCGTTTCAATATAAGGTAGTTGCAAAACAACTTAATTCTTGTCTATAGCACCAAGAACGCGCATCATAAAACTATTAAGCGCATCTTTTTTGCTCATGCCGTCTTTTATCATTTTGCTTACTTCAAGCGCACCATACATATTAGAGATAAGTTCTCCCACTACATCAAGCTCCTCGTCTTTTAGCGAAGGCACTTCGGTAAGCGCTTCAAGCACTTCCAGGGTTTCTATAATATAGTCCTGGTCGTTTTGCTCTATAAACTCCGTTAGGTGCTTAATTACTGGTAACTTCATTTACAAGATCGGTTAAAATTTCTACTTTATTAGTTTGTACCTGGTTAACCAGTACCCCGTTTTTAAACGTGGCAAAAGTGGGCAGGTTATCTACCTTAGCCAGCTTGCGCGACTCAGGAAAATTTTCTGCGTCTGCAATTACAAACGTTGCGTTTTCATTTTCTGCAGCCATTTTTTTGAATTTTGGCTTCATGATCCTGCAATTACCGCACCATCCGGCCGAATATTGTACCACAACAACCGGTGCGCCGGCAACAATTTCTGCCAGGTTGTCCTTATCTAATTCCTGTAACATGATGGTTTACTTTTTTTGTATTTATAATTTAGTTAGAAGCAAGGTATGATGCCACACCTTTGCGGTCTGCCGTCATTGCTTCTTTGCCTTCTTCCCAGTTTGCAGGGCACACTTCACCTTTTTCCTGTACGTGAGTGTAGGCATCTATAAGCCTTAGGTATTCGTTTACATTACGCCCAAGAGGCATATCGTTTACACTTTCGTGGAATATTTTTCCGTCTTCGTCTACAAGGTATGTAGCACGGTAGGTAACGTTAGAACCTTTAAGGATAACAGAGTCAGTTTCTTCGTTATATTCAGAAGACTCTACATCAAGAATGCCCAGTATGTTAGAAAGGTTTCTCGTAGTATCTGCAAGTATAGGGTAAGTAACACCTTCTATACCACCGTTATCTTTTGCAGTGTTTAACCATGCAAAGTGTACCTCGTTAGTATCGCAAGAAGCGCCTATTACAGTAGTATTTCTTTTTTCAAATTCGCCAAGTGCAGCCTGAAACGCGTGAAGTTCTGTAGGGCATACGAATGTAAAATCTTTAGGGTACCAGAAAAGAAGTACTTTCTTTTTGTTGTTTACAGCCTCCTGGTAAACGTTGATCGATAAATTATCGCCCATTTCTGAAATGGCGTCAACGGCAATGTTTGGGAATTTTTTTCCTACTAATGACATAATCTTTGTATTTAAGTGGTTTTAAAAACGTTTTTAGAACAACACAAAAATACGCCGTTTATTAAATCATCTGATATAAGATTTATCATATTTGTTTATGATTTTATAAATAAAACCTATCTGTAATAAATTAACGATAAATTGTGAAAAATGCAACATAACACGCTTTTATGTTTTAAGTTTTTTATATTTGTTGCTGTACCAATACATAACAAATGGCATTTAAAGATCTTTTTCGTACTAAACCAATAGGCAAAATACTACAACAGGGCGGCGATGGAGAGCACGGCAGCCTGCACAAAGTATTAACGGTAAGAGATTTGACATTTTTTGGTATTGCAGCCATCATTGGCGGAGGTACATTTAGTGCCATTGGTAATGCTTGTTTTTCTGGCGGGCCTGCTGTAATATTGCTGTATATAATGTGTGCTGTGGCGTGTGGCTTTACCGCTATGTGCTATGCCGAATTTGCATCGCGAGTGCCGGTATCGGGCAGTGCTTATACCTATGCTTATGTATCTTTTGGCGAGCTCTTTGCCTGGGTTATTGGCTGGGCGCTTATCATGGAGTATTCTATTGGTAACATCTATATTGCCTTCTCCTGGAGCGGTTATTTTACAAACCTGCTCGAAACGTTTCATATCCATTTGCCTGAATGGCTTACCATAAATTATACTGAGGCACACCGTAATTTTACAGAGGGCAAGGCTGGAGAAGGCTTTAATGCATGGCAAAACGCACCATTACTGGGCAGCCTTAGAATAATCTTCGACCTGCCCGCGGTAATAATAAATGTACTGATAACCTACCTTGTATACCGTGGTACTAAAGAGTCTAAAAACTTTAGTAATGCTATGGTGGTTATAAAACTGCTTATCGTGTTACTGGTAATTGCTGTAGGTGTTTTTTACATAGATATTGATAACTGGACGCCTTTTATGCCTAAGGGCTTTGGCGGTGTTATGGCGGGTGTATCGGCAGTGTTTTTTGCCTACATAGGTTTTGATGCTGTATCTACCCTTGCAGAAGAATCTAAAGACCCTCAGCGCGACCTGCCAAAGGGGATGATTTATTCGCTGGTTATCTGTACAGTACTGTATATTATCCTGGCACTTGTGCTTACCGGTATGGTGCCGTATGAAAAACTGGGAGTAACAGATCCGTTAGCTGAAATATTTGCCCTTAAAGGTGTAAAATGGATGCTGTTTATTGTTTCTATAGCTGCTGTGGTAGCCATGACAAGCGTTATGCTGGTATTCCAGCTGGGGCAGCCGCGCATCTGGATGACCATGAGCCGTGACGGACTGATGCCAAAAAAATTCTCATCAATACACCCTAAATTCAAGACCCCAGGATTTGCAACCATAGTTACGGGTATTGTGGTAGGGTTACCTATCTTTTTTACCGATGAAACCTTTGTGCTCGATTTTACAAGTATAGGTACGTTATTTGCCTTTGTACTGGTATGCGGCGGTGTATTGTTGCTGTCTCCTCAAAGTGCTGAAGAAGTGGCCGAAGCCAAAACAAAAAGCAAATTCAGAATACCATATATCAATGCCAAGTTTATATTCCCGCTTATTATAATTGCTGCCGCAGTAATTGTGCACCTTTCGGTTCCTGATTTCTTTAGCAGTACCTTCGATTTTTCGGGAGATGTAACAGCTAATATTACAATGGTTATCTTCTTTGTGCTATGTGTAGTTATGGCGGTGCTGGCATTTTTAAAAAACCTTTCGCTTGTACCATTGCTGGGATTAGTGTCTTGCTGTTACCTGCTTACCGGTATGGCGCTTAGTAACTGGATGTGGTTTGGCGCATGGCTGCTGCTTGGACTGGTGTTCTATTTTGCATACGGCAGAAGCCACAGTAAGCTAAACGTTAATAAATCGGTATAATTGAGCAGTAACGATAAGCTTGGTTTACAGGTGCTCGAAGACTTAGGTTTAGGTATCAGTGATTTTACTACAGATAAAGAAAGTGCCGACTATAATGCCGCTTCTTTTAGCCTGAATGGGCTAAACATATTGTACAGGTCGGCTAAAATTACCCCTACTAAAAACGGACAGTTTGTAACGCTGTGGAAGCGAATAAAAAATGGTACTATTCAGCCATTTGATAATAACGATGCTGTTGATTGTGTTGTTGTTGCTGTTCAGAAAGATGGACAATCAGGACATTTCATATTTTCGGCGGATATTTTGTTCCAACAAAAAATATTCTCGAAAGATAACGTAGAGGGGAAACGAGCTTTCAGGGTATATCCTCCATGGGATGTTCCGCAAAGCAAACAGGCAGCTAAGACCCAGAAATGGCAACTGGATTTCTATATAGAGATTAAAGACGGAATGTATACCAATCCTGTAAAAGTAAAATCGCTTTTAGGCTTGTAATTATCCCAGCCGGAAAGGTTAGTTGTTTTATGCTGTAACCCGAAAATGATATAGTTAAACCCTCTAAGCTTTCAAAGCTGAATTTAGGTTAAGATGACGTTTTAGATATAACAAAAGGCCTGATAAAATTATTCTTATCAGGCCTTTATGTTGATTACTGCAACTTTGAAACTATGAAACTCTGCAACTATTTCAATAAAGCATTTGTACGTCTTACAGCTTCTTCAGCTTTATAATCCAGCCATGCCTGGCCTTTGCGCTTACGCATCCAGTTATCGTAAATACGGTTAAAGGTAACGTTAGCTAAGCCCTTAAACAGGTTCTTTGGCCTGCCTGCAAGCGAGCGGAGACTTAACGAAAAGCCCGGTGTTTCATATTTCATATAGTGCCACCAGCCTTCGGGCATGTACAGCATTTCGCCGTGCTCCAGGTGGGTAATGTATGGGCGTACTTTTTTAAGCGCAGGAAATTTTTCAAAGTCAGGATTGTCAAAGTCAATATCTTCATTACAAATCCATGAGTAGGGCAGGCGGTACATATATTTAGTATCCTGCGGATCTACCAGCACGCACTGTTTTCTTCCGCTAAAGTGAAAGTGCAGTATGTTAGGAAAATCAATGTCATAATGCATAAAAACCTTAGCACCCTCGCCTCCAAAAAATACCAAAGGAAGGCTCTTTATAAGGCGCAGGCCAAGATCTGGCCACTTCATATCTGCTTTCATAGCAGGAACTTCCTTAAGCAGGTTGAACAAAAATATGCGAAGCTGTGTGGGGCCTTTTTTTAGTATGGCAATATATTCTGCCATGGTCATGGTAAAGTCGGGTTCGTTTACCTTTTTAGTATGGTCGGTTTTGCGGTTGTCATAAAGAGGTACCATTTTATCGCCGGCAACCTCCTTTAAAAAATCAAAGTTCCACTTTTCAAAAGCGGGCCAGTCTTCTATCTGGCGTGTTATAACCACGGGTTTTTGTGGTTTGTAATAATTATCTATAAACTCCTGTTTGGTAAGTTTTTCAACCCGTTCTATTTGCCTGTAATCAAATCCCATGATGATGATATACGCTGTCTGTGCGCTCTACCAAAGGTACCGAAAAATTATATGCAGTAATAAAACTTTTAAATAGTGACGGGTCTATTTATTAACCGTTTTTTTAACCAATGATATCTATAGCTTAATATTGTAAAGTGTTTAAAATCTATAAGCTAAAGTTGTGTCAGGCTATTTTAGGTGCTGTTTACAAGTAGTTTGGTTTATAAAACACATTGAATTTAACTTATTGCTACCTGTCAAAAGTGTTTTAGCAGGCATTTTTTTTAACCGGTATTTTGATGTGGATACTATTGTATGGCTGAGGTGTGTAATATGGGTAACCGTAAATAATTACGCACTTCCCATTTGTCTGATAGTTTTAGGTAAACGTTTGATTTTTAGTGTGCTTTTTATTTTGGAATAAATATTTTCTTACCTTTAGTAAGTGTTTGATTATCAATTTAAAAACCTTACTTATTATGCAATCTAATATTACTACGACCAAAACCCAGGACATTTTCAGGATACTGCTGGGGTTACTGCTATTATTTACAGGCATAGGCCATCTTACCTTTGTACGGGAAGATTTTGCTGCACAGGTGCCATCTTGGGTACCGCTGGGTGTAGATACTGTTGTAGTACTTTCGGGTATTGTAGAATTAACCCTTGGCTTTTCGCTCGTAGCACTGGGCAGGTATAAAGTTTGGGTAGGGTGGGTAACAACGGTCTTTTTTATCGCCATCTTTCCGGGAAACTATACCCAGTACATAAACCATACCGATGCTTTTGGGCTTAATACCGATAACCTGAGATTAATAAGGCTGTTCCTGCATCCTATTTTAATTATCTGGCCGCTGTGGAGTACCGGCGCGTGGAAGGCTGCATTTGGAAGAAAAGCTTAGTTAACGTGAGTTCGAGTTAAGGTGCTATTTTTCTTTTCAAAACCTACAAGGTTACAAAAACCTTGCAGGTTAGCACAGATTCGATTATTTAGGGTTCCTGCAAGGTCTTCAAGACCTTGTAGGTATAAATTTAAAGGTTAAATATCTTATGATTCGCTTAAATCGAACTCACGTCAGTCAGTATACTTAGTAATATAAAGCATTCCCTTTAGGTACATTTCTAAAGATCAGGCAAAGGCATGAAGGCGCAAAGTTTTCTGTAACTGTTAGATAATTTATTAAGCTTTGAGGATCTGCCCCTTTGCGAGAAATATTTTTGGATTGAATGAGAATTAAATAATAGAAATAAAAAATGTCGTGTTTTGCACAGTAGAGATTTCTCCTTCGTCGAAATGGAAGGGCGTTGTGTTCCATTTCGACCGCAGCCTGCCTGCCGGCAGAGGCAGGCGCAGCGAAGTGGAGAAATCTCAGAGTTATTATGACAATAAATTATTCCTATTACTTAGTGAAAATAAAAAAACTGTTCGGCAAACAAATAGCTTGTTTACAGAACAGTTTCCGAATGTGGTTATGGCCCGTTGAGGGAAAGGGTTCAGCTATTGAAAAAGAGACATAATTTCTTTTTTCGCTTTGCCCAGCTTCTGCTCAAGGCGTCCCCACATTTCATCGTCTTTACCTTCTTCGTATTTTAAATCGTCATCGGTAAGTTCGGCATATTTTTGTTTGAGTTTTCCTTTAAACTCATCCCAGCCACCTTTAATTTCGGTTGAATTCGGCATATCTTTTTGTTATTAGGTTATTTTCAGTATTGTAAAATTACACCCTGAAATCCTAATTTGATGGTAAAGGAATGATAATGGTTTGCTAAAGTTTAGGCTTGCTGTGCAACACTCCTTCTGCTTTCCAGTATCATATAATACTGCGTTCCAAACAGCAGCGAAGCCGTTACCACATGGATACTTTGCGAGGCAAAAGGGAAGTCAAAGTTATACATGGCAATGCCACTGGCAATCTCTACAAGCAGCAGGCATAAGACCCATGATGTTTTTGCATAGCCAAGCCCTTTTTGCTTGTTCATGATAAACAGCCAGATATTCATACCTAACACGGCGATAGAAAATGAGCGGTGAATGTAGAAATTAATTATAGGATCCTGCATTACCAGGTGAATGTTTTCATGCCCCAGAAGCTTTACCTGCTCGTCTACAAACTGGCGCACCTCTGTACCCAGTACTACCTGTATCAATGTAAACACAAGCGTAACCCATAATAGCTTTTTAAAGAAACCATCGTGTTTATAAAAGGCTTCGGTATGGGTTAGTTCTTTTGCCTTATCAAGTATATTGAGTATTACCCCAACAATAATAAGTGCCACAACCATATGCACGGTTATTTTTACGGGATTTAAAACGCTGTATACCACCGTAGCACCAAGCCAGGCCTGAAAGCCCATTAAAAAGACGGCTAGCCAGGATAGTAATATGATGGACGATTTTGTCTTACCAAAAGAGAATGATGCAAATGCCATAAACAACACAGCCAGCCCTGCCAGTGCCCCGGTAAGCCTATTGATATATTCTACCCAGGTATGTACAGGGTTAAACTCGGCATAATCGTGTTTGGTATAATGCTCCCAGTTGGCTTCGTTATAATCGGCAGCGGTTGTAAAGGTTTCCCGCGCCACCCATAGCTTTTCATCATGAATGATAACCTGTCCGCGCTTAAATTCACGGTTGGGCGTAAACTGTAGTTCCTTAATATCAGTAGGGGGAATGTAATATCCAAAGCACTTGGGCCAGTCAGGGCAACCCATTCCTGAGCCTGTCATCCGTACCAGCGCACCGGCTACTATTACTAAATAAACTAGTATTAAGGCTATTCTTGTTATGCGGGGAAAGTACCGTTTCATTTTTTATTTAATTTGGCGCAAGGTCTTACTAACCCTATGCCTATTCTATGATAAAAGTCATTTTGTAATCATCAGTTACAAGGTTTTGTCATTCCGACGATAGGAGGAATCCCGATTGAAATTTGAGATTCTTCCACTCCGCTGCGCTACGTTCAGAATGACAAAGCGCAAACAACGTCAAGAAACAATAAACACAAAACAACAAACTAAGCTGGCTGAAGGCCAAGCTTAAGTGCCCGTACCATCATAAAATCATGGGCTGCCTGGTACTCGTTTGGTATTTCGCCTTCCAGTATCGCTTCTTTAATGGCTTCTTTTAAAATCCCAATTTCTCGTGAAGGCTTGATATTGAATATCTCCATGATCTCTTCGCCGGTAATGGGCGGCTGAAAATTGCGTACATGGTCGCGCTCCTCAACCTCTACAATCTTTTGGCGGACGATCTTAAAGTTATTGTGGTATTTTTTAAACTTGTTAGGGTTCTTGGTGGTAATGTCAGCTTCACAAAGCGTCATCAGGCTGTCAATGTCCTCACCGGCATCAAACACCAGCCTGCGCACGGCACTGTCTGTCACAATATCCTGTGCCAGTACAATAGGTCGGGAGCTAAGCATCACCATTTTAGATACAAACTTCATTTTTTGGTTCAGCGGCATGTGCAGGCGTTCAAACAGTTTTTTGACCATCTTTCCACCCAAAAACTCATGCCCGTGAAACGTCCATCCCTGTTTTTTATGGAAGCGCTTTGTAGGCGCTTTGCCTATGTCGTGTAATAATGCCGACCAACGCAGCCATACATCATCTGTGTTTGGGGCAATGTTATCTACTACCTCAAGCGTATGGAAAAAATTGTCCTTATGCGTTTGGCCTTCCACCTCTTCAACACCTTGTAATGCTGTAAGTTCAGGTAAGATGATGTGTAATAATCCGGTTTGGTGTAGCAGTTTAAATCCAACCGACGGCACCGGGGTAGACAGTATCTTGTTAAGCTCGTCTACAATGCGCTCGCCGGTAATTATCTTTATGCGTTCTTTATTTCTGCTTATGGCCTCTAGCGATTCAGCTTCAATGGTAAAGCCCAGCTGTGTGGCAAAGCGTATGGCGCGCATCATGCGTAGCGGGTCATCACTATATGTAATATCCGGATCTAAAGGTGTACGGATGATTTTGTTTTTAAGGTCTTCAACGCCATTAAACGGGTCTACCAGTGCGCCAAAGTTATCTTTGCCCAGTGATAGTGCCAGTGCATTAATGGTAAAATCGCGACGATTTTGGTCATCTTCAAGCGTGCCGGTTTCCACCAGTGGGTTACGGCTGTCTGCACGGTAACTCTCTTTACGTGCGCCAACAAACTCTATATCTATATCTTCATAACGCAGCATGGCGGTGCCATAGGTTTTAAAAACCTGTACTTTTGGCTTATGTTTTATGAGCGAAGACACTTTTTGGGCAAGGTCTATACCGCTGCCCACGGCTACAATATCAATGTCTTTTTTAAAATCGCGCTGCAATAAAAAATCACGCACAAAACCACCTATTACGTAGCTGTCTACGCTAAGGTTAGCGGCAGCTTCGGCAGTAATTTCAAAAATTTTATTAGTAAGTGCTTCTTTGTATGAAGTGTTGTTTTCCATTATCGTATCACTTTTACTGTCATATCGTTGCCCAGCTTGATGATGGACGACGGTATGGCGGCAATTTTTTCGTGGTGCAAATTTACGATATAGTCTACACCGTCCAAAATATGATGGTCAATTTCTTTAAAACGGGTAGGGGTAGGCATCCCGCTGATGTTAGCCGATGTAGAAACCAAAGGTTTTTTCATGCGTTCCATCAACTTAAAGCAAAAAGGCTCCTTAACCAGGCGAACCCCCAGGGTTTTATCTGGTGCAATAAGGTTAGGTGCCACATTACGCGGATTGTCTAATATTAGTGTAGTAGGCTTTTCGGCAAGATCAAGTATTTGCCAGGCCGTTTCAGGTATATTATTAAAAACCTGGTACATCATACGGTCGCTGTTCATTAGCACGATCATGCTCTTGCTTTCTTCGCGTTGCTTAAGCTCGTATATTTTCTTTATGGCTTCAGGGTTGGTTGCGTCGCAGCCTATCCCCCAAACGGTATCGGTAGGGTAAAGAACAATACCGCCGTTCTTTATAGCTTCGTAAGCGTTGTGTACTTCCTGGTTTATGAGGTCTTGCTCACTCATGTTCATTCTGTCTAATGGATGCATGACATTCTATTTTAAGGCAAAATTACTTCTTTTTAAATTGGGAATAAAGCGAATAGTGTATACTTTGAAGTATTGTAATATAAAACTGTTCAAGGCCGCTACAATTGTCTTTACTTCATCTTGTGTAGGTACAAGGCTTTTTAACAGCTTTAAGATCGCTGTTTACTGCAATTTACACCGGGTTTTGCTTATTGTTTTGCAGTTATTTTATTTTCAACAAGCATATAACGTTTCTGTTCTTGTTCGTTAAAAGCTTCAACACGCAATAGATCTTCGTTAACCGTGATTATTAACTCAGTTATCCCGGATATTGGTTCATTGCTAACATCTTCCCAAACATGTTTTAATGTTTTCATGTCTCTCCCCATTTTCTTACCATGCACTAATACCATTGGCACGCTCAGTTTGCCTTTAAATTTAAGCTCTAACTGACGGTTCTTAAAATCAAGGGCAGCTTCTAAAAACTGGTACTCAAATGATGCCTTTTTATTTAGTGCATTATCTTGTGGTAAAATAATGCCGGAAGGAAAAATAAAGGTTTCTTTTTCAGGGGCATTGCCTTTTATTTGTAAGATGCGCATCTTATCGATGGTTTCTTCTACCCCATTTGTGAAAACACCCGAAGTGCGGAAAAAATTTTTTAGTTTTCGTGATGCTTTTTGCTCGTCCTTGTCCTTTAAAAAAGTAGTATAAATGGCATCTTTTACATTTACGTTTTTTTCTCTGAATATTGCTATCAGTTCTTTTACAGAATCTTCTTTAGGATACGGAAGCTTCAACTTCATTGCTTTATTTACAGCATCTGTAAATACGTGCACAGGTGTTTTCCCCTTAACGTCTTCTAGCATTATGTTTAATGTATTAGCTATTACCTGAGCGTCATCGAGGTTTATAATAATTATGGCTTCATCAAAATATTCTTTTTTGGTATATTTTAAATTCTCCGGCGAAAAATAAGGAATGTAGGCTCTTATTGGTAATTTATAATCAGCTAAATATTGCTGTGTTAAAATTCCCCTGGATATTTTTCCTGCCTGCGCAAAGTTCATACTTATACTGTCGGTGTTTGGCAATAAAGCAGTGTAGGGTGAGCGGCTTATTATTGAAAATGAATAAAAACCGGCATCACTTTTACTGCTCTTAGAAAATTGGAAATCATAAATAAAGGCTTTACCAAAGGCTGACTCAATCCAGTTTTTAATTACGGGCATGTTTGTAGGATAATTGTCTCCCGGTGTAATGTTCATTGCCACTGTTAGCCTGCTTTGGGCTAATATTGGGAATGAGCACATTAGTAGTAATATGAGCCTGAATTTTAGCATTATAAATACTTATTTAAAACTTCAACTATCTTTTCTACTTCATCTGGTGTAAGTACCGGGCTTATAGGTAGGCTCAGCACTTCGTTATGTATTGCCTCTGTTATAGGGAAACTCAGGTGGGCATACTCAATGTAAGCCTCCTGCTTATATAACGGAATGGGGTAATGTATAAGGGTTTGTATGCTGTTTTCAGTCAGATACTGTTGCAGCCTGTCGCGCTCTGCCGTGCGGATTACAAACAAATGCCATACGTGCTCAGCTGTATCTACAGGAACTTTAGGCAAAACAATAAGCGGATTCGTAATATGCTGGCTATAATATGTGGCAATTTCACGCCTGCGTTCATTTTCGATATCCAGGTGTTTAAGCTTTTCATCCAGTACAGCTGCCTGTATCTCATCCAGTCGGGAGTTAAGCCCTTTGTACTGGTTTACATATTTAGTTTCAGAACCATAATTAGCAAGCGCACGGATGGCTTTTGCTAATCCGTCATCATTTGTAGTAACTGCACCACCATCGCCCAACGCGCCAAGGTTTTTGCCGGGGTAAAAGCTAAATCCTGCTGCATCGCCCAGGTTGCCGGTTTTAATACCATTGTGTGTTACGCCTATGGCCTGCGCATTATCTTCTATGATCTTAAAATTGTACTTTTGAGACATTGCTTTTAGCGTATCGCTAAAAATAGCCTGCCCATACAGGTGTACCAGCATTACAGCCTTGCACTTTCCGGACATTGCTGCTTCAATCTTCGTTATGTCGATATTAAAGGTATCGGCATCAGGCTCTACAAAAACAGGAACCAGGTTATTATCGGTTATAGCCAGTACCGATGCTATATAGGTATTGGCAGGAACAATAACTTCGTCACCGGGCTGCATTACTCCTAATTCTATGTACGCTTTAAATATAAGGCGTAAGGCATCAAGGCCATTTGCAACGCCTATAGTATGTTTTGACCCAATATAGGCCGAAAGGTTATGTTCAAACTGCTTTACTTCTTCGCCCAGTAAGTACCAGCCACTCCTGAATGTTTTTAGCATACGGGCTTCAATGGCTTGCTGGTGGGCAAGGTTTATTTTTTGCAGGTCGAGAAATTTTATCATAGCGGCCGTATTTTTAGCCTGTAAATTTCGGTAATTATTTTTCTGCAATAACCTGTTTCAGCTTTAAAGATGAAGATAGTGGCGCACCTTTTAACAGTAACCAAAATAAAGACCAGTATCTGGGTTTAGCCAGGCTGCTAAAAAAGTATTTAATAATAAGGTATATATGCACTATAAAACGCCCGGATGCGCCATAATGCTTACCCATAACATACAGTGCAGATATTTTAAGCTCTTTTTTAATAGCAAGGCTTTTCTCTGTACTACCGCCGTGATAATGAATAAATTCTGCTTCGGGGATAAGGTAGGCTGCTTTGCCTTTAGCGTTTAGTCTTTTACAAAGGTCGGTTTCCTCATAATATAGAAAAATATTAGTGTCAAAACCGCCCACAGCATTAAAGTCTGCCGCACGCACAAACATAAAACTGCCCGGTATGTAGTTTACTTTAACGGGGCTAGTGTATGTTTTTTTTCTTTTCGGATACATTTTTGGGTTTATTGCCTCAAGTACATTCCGGCCAAACAGTTCGCGGGCAGGAGATGAAAAATGATCCAGCGATACCATAAACTTATCTTCGCCCGTGTAGGCCTGGGGCCCGGTAATGCCATAAGATGCATTTGTATCCATAGCATTTTTAAGTATGCTAAGGCAGTCGTTTTTAAAAACAGTATCATTATTAATAAAGGCATAGTATTTTGCATCTGCATAATGCACGCCTGTCATGTTACCTCCACCAAAGCCTGTGTTAATGCGGCTACGCACCAGCTTAAGGTTTTCAAAATCTATTGTTTTAAGCCCCAGTTGCAGGGCGTGGTAATCTTCATCTTTAGAGCAGTTATCTACTACTACGATCTGGTAATTAAGCTTAGCCGGTGTTTTTTGAACTACAGATGCAATACATTCTATAGTAAGACGGCTGCTGTTATAATTTATTAAAATAACTGCAATATCAAACATGCTATAAATATTGGTTAATGCCCTTTTCTATAAAAGTGAGCTTTTTAAGTCGTGTTTCATCTTCAACCGCAAAATTTTGATTTACGTGCAGTTTGCATTGGTCAGGATGATAAATATGATAAGCAATGCCTACGTGTTTAAGTCTTCGGCCCTTTATGCCAAAGTTGTGCATGCGTTCTATAAGCTCAGAATCGTCCTGCCCCCAGCCCGTAAGGGCTTCGTTAAACCCATTTACGGCAATAAAATCTTTTCTCCAAAAACTCATGTTGCAGCCCCTTAGCTTGCGCGAACGCTTGTCTTCCTGTTTTTGAAAGAGCATAAATATCGGCAAACGCAGTGCGCGTGTACGTTTTTTTATATTGGCATCAAAAAAGCCAAAGCTGATAAGCTTTTTCTTGAATAATTCAGGAAGCTTTTCTTTAAGCAGGTTTACACGCGATCCAAACAAATATTGGCCTTGCTTTGCAAACCTAAGATGGTCTCTTATAAAATGGGGGTGGATAATAATATCTCCGTCTATCTCTACAATATAGTCACAGCAGGCCTTCGCAATGGCTTTGTTCATTATTACAGGTTTACGGTTTTTTATATCTTCATGCCAGATATGGATGAGAGGTACCGGAAAATCCTGACGCAGTTTTTCTATGAGCTGCCTTGTATCTTCGCGCGATCCGTCATCTGCCACAATAACCTCATTTGGCAGCAGGGTTTGGTTCTTTACGCTCAGCAATAACAGTTCAAGAGCTTCCGGCCAATTGTAGGTGGGAGTAACCAAAGTACAGGTGGGCAGCTGTTTCATATTGTTATTCAGGATTAGAGATTTACTGCAAAGAAGAGTAAAATAAATCATTTTTGCAAAAATGAGATTTAAATGTTTCTTACCTGTATAATAATATGAAAATATTGTTATGTTTTAACGTTAGACAAAGACCCTAAAAAAAACGTACTTTTGTAAAAAAGAACGTTAGTTAATGAATACAGTAATAGCACCAGCTTTTGCTAATAAAGCCAGTGAAATAGAGCATTGCATAACCCATTTTGATACATACGGAGAGGTATTTGTAAAAGGCAGGCGCAACACAATAAAAACATATCCGCTGGGCGAAATAACCGTTAATGTAAAATCATTCAGGGTACCGCCTTTCTTTAACCAGATAGCATATCGTTTTTTTAGAAAATCTAAAGCCAGGAGGTCTTATGAGTATGCTAATGTTTTATTAAAAATGGGTATAGGTACACCGCTGCCCATTGCTTATTTTGAACATACAAAGGCGCTTACTTTTAAAGATAGTTATTATATGAGCGAGCACCTTACGCCCGATCTTACTTTTAGGGAGCTTACAGAAATACCGGATTATCCTGAGCACGAAATTATACTAAGGCAGTTTACCCGCTTTACATTTATGTTGCATGAAAAAGGGGTGGAGTTTAAAGACCATACCCCCGGTAATACGCTTATAAAAAAAACGGGGCCCGGGCAGTACTCTTTTTATCTGGTAGATCTTAACCGGATGACGTTTCATACAGCGCCCATGTCTTTAGAAAAACGCATATTAAACATGGCTAAGCTTACACCGCTTACACCGCTTATAAAAGTAATGAGTAATGAATATGCTTTACTCTCAGGCGAACCCTACGACCGCGTTTTTGGGCTACTGGCAAAGCACGCACAGCATTTTAACAGCAGGTTTCATCGTAAGCGGGCTTTTAAACGCGCTATAGGCCTTAGGAAAAAGTAGTATATTTGCATCCGGAAAGCGGCTAAGCATCTGAGCATCTAAGTGGGTCAGCAGCTTAGCAGCTCACAAACTAAAAATGAAAATGAAAATATCTGTAATTGTAAGTACCTATAATGCTGAGCGCTGGCTCGAAAAAGTATTGATAGGTTACAGCAACCAAACGTATAAAGATTTTGAACTTATTATTGCCGATGACGGTTCACGCCCTTCTACAAAAGAGCTGATAGACCGTTATGCGGCTAATTATCCGGTGCCGGTGCGCCACCTTTGGCATGAAGACAAAGGCTACCGCCGCCAGGAAATTCTCAATATAGCCATTATTGAGGCTGCTAACGAATACATCATCATGACTGATGGTGATTGTGTACCTCGTAAAGATTTTATAGAAGTACACGCTAAGCTGGCTGAAAAAGGCCGTTTCCTTTCTGGAGGTTATTGTAAGCTTACCATGAAAACCAGCGAAGCCCTAACGGAAGACGATATACTGAGCGGGCGTTGTTTTGATGCCAACTGGCTTAAAAAAATTGACAAACTGGGCTTTAGCCAAAGGCTTAAATTATCTTCTGGCCCTGTGTTAGGTGCGGTACTTGATACTGTTACACCTACAAATCCATCATTCAATAATTGTAACTCAAGCGGCTATCGCGAAGATATGATTGCTATAAACGGCTATGATGAGCGTATGAAGTATGGTGGGCCTGATCGTGAGTTTGGCGAACGCCTCGAAAATCATGGCGTTAAGGGTAAGCAAATACGACACAAAGCGGTGTGCCTGCACCTGGATCATGCACGTGGTTATAAAACGCCTGAATCTCTGGCTGCTAACCTTGCAATTCGTAAAGAAGTAAAAGAGAAAAAAATAAACTGGACTCCTTATGGTATTGTTAAGGAGGCGGGAGTAACTGTTGAATAAATAGTAACTTTCATTAAAATAATAACAGCTTGTCTTAAAAAAGGCAGGCTGTTTTTTTTTGCGCTAATACCGGGCTTGAAGAGTATCAGGAGAATTTTACAAGGTATTTTTTACGACGTAGTGCACGAAATCTTTCAACAAAGCGATATGAATATTTCCTTTTAAGAATACGAAGAACACAAAGCTTTGTGGCCTTCCGTCGAAGGCGGCTTTTCATAGTGAACTTTGTGAAAATCATTGTGTGCCTTGTGGTGAAACTTATACAAGTAAGAATTATCAAAAGGTGTTTCCAAACTGTATCTTCTGTGCTAAAAATATTTTAGATTGAAAAAACGCTCTTATTCTATATAAGTAGATGGTACAACAATATTTTCTTCAATAAATAACGCAAGTTTATCTTTAAAAAGGTCAAGTTGCAGCTTCTTATACAACTCTAAGGCCTCTTCTTTAAACTCTTTAGGGTGTTTGCCGGCATATATCTCCGGATAAAAATCCTGAAGGTGCACTGCCGTATGCTTATTAGTTTCTGTAAGCATATCCCACGATCCCTTATTTATCCATGGAGAAAACAACGTAAATGTAGGTATATTAAGTGCCTTAGCCATATTTACGGCACCACCTTCATTGCCTATAAGTGCAGTGCATTGAGATAATACAGCAATCATTTGTCGAAGGTCGCCTAAATACAGGTCTAATAATATACGTTGCTGTGTTTGCGGCTTGCAAAAGTTAAAAATTTCCTTTGCTTTATCAGCTTGTTTAGGCAGGTAATTAAATAAAAGCTGAGCATTAGAATTTTCAGCAACAAAATCAGCAATTTTAGCCATTTCCTCTGCCGGAAGGCTCTTAATGTCATCACTACCCATTACGCTAAGCATAATTACAGGCAGGTTTGTATTTATTTTTTCTGATAAAAGCTTTTGGGCAGCTTCAATTTCCTGTTGTTCAAGATAAATTTTTGGAAACTCCGCAGGAAGATCAGTACCTGTATAGGCTTCGGCAAGCTGCATTCTATGAACCAGCGCTGAGTTCGAAATACGCCAGTCTGGCTCTACGGTCTTATCATAAAAAAAAGAAGTATACCATTTTCTAAAACCTATAGTCGTTTTTGCACCGGATATAAGCGAAATAATACCGCTTTCCCATTTGCTGTATGCATCTATTACCACATTATAGTGACTTTTGCGTATGGCAAGTGCAAATTTTAGCAATGCAATGCGGCTTTTTCGCTGTGCATCGGTAAAAATTACCAAATGGTCTATGTTTGGGTTGTTTTGTACTACAGGGCGTGTAAAGTCATACACCATATAATCAATCTGCGCTTCAGGATATGTTTCCCTAAGGGTATTGCATATTACGCTGCTGGCTAAAACATCGCCAATCATTTTTTGCTGTATTACCAGTATTTTCTGAGCAGCGTTATTAAGCTCACGTAAATATACATAACGCATATAAACATGATAGCCCAGTATACGTGCTACATCATAACCGCGTTTACCATTTATAAACCCAAGTTTTAATACATAGTATTTAAAAAAACGGAATGCCGGCCTTACCGTAAAATGTAAAATATTGGTACGAACGCCTTCCTGGTAAAATTCTTTAGCCTTAAGGCGCGAATACTGAAGCCTTTTTTGAAGAAAGTCTTCTTTATCTTTAAAAGAATAATGCTCTATGGCATATTTTAGTACGCGGCTTTTTCCGTTAATGGTAAGCTGCTCATGTACCAGCTTATCGCTATAACGGCATTTACTTTTACGGAAAATGCGTGCAGTACGGTCTTCATTAAAATTATTGTTTACTAATGGCCTGCCCTGATAGTAAAATATTCGCTTTACCCAAAAAGCGGCCTCTTCAGGATCGCTTTTTATAACAGCAATAATTTCTTCAACACCTTTTTGCGTAATACGCTCATCGGCATCAAAAAACATTACCCAGTCGTGAGATGCGAGTTCTATAGTATAATTACGTTGCGACGAAAAATCATCAAAGGCACGTTGATAAAAACGCACATGCGGGTATTCCGCCTTTATAATTTCGGGCGTAGCATCTGTACTGTAAGAGTCTACCACAACAATTTCATCTGCAAACGAAATGTTTTCAAGGTACTCCCTTATATTGTGCTCCTCGTTATATACTATTGCAAGGGCTGTTATTTTAGTTGGTTGGCCTTTCATCCGCAATTTTTAAACCGCTACGTCATATTCCCTAAGGGCATTGTTAAGCGAAGTTTTAAGGTCGGTAGACGGCTTGCGTTTCCCTATAATAAGTGCACACGGAACCTGGTATTCGCCCGCTGCAAATTTTTTGGTATAACTTCCGGGTATTACTACGCTGCGCGCAGGTACAACACCTTTCATTTCTACAGGCTCATCGCCGGTAACATCAATAATTTTTGTAGATGCGGTAAGGCACACATTTGCACCAAGCACAGCTTCGGCCTCTACGCGCACACCTTCTACTACTATACAGCGCGATCCTATAAAAGCGCCATCTTCAATAATAACCGGGGCAGCCTGTAAAGGTTCTAATACACCGCCTATACCCACGCCACCGCTAAGGTGCACATTTTTACCTATTTGCGCGCAGCTTCCTACAGTAGCCCATGTGTCTACCATAGTGCCCTCATCTACATAAGCACCTATATTTACATAGCTGGGCATTAATATAACGCCAGATGCTATAAAGGCACCATGCCTGGCAACAGCATTAGGTACTACGCGAATACCTTTTTCTGCATAATTGCGTTTAAGGGGCATTTTATCATGATATTCAAAAATTCCCGACTCAAGCGTCTCCATTTTCTGGATAGGGAAATACATTACAATAGCTTTTTTAACCCATTCATTTACCTGCCATCCACCTTCAATAGGCTCAGCAACACGTAGTTTACCCGTGTCTGTAAGCTCTATAACTTGCCTTATTGCATTTGTGGTTTCTTTGTTTTGTAGCAGGCTGCGGTCGTTCCAGGCCTGTTCTATAATAGTCTGTATATCGTTCATTGTAGTGCAATGGATTTTGGCAAAGATAGTAATCTGATTAAATTTTAGGTGCATTTACGGTAAATATCGACTGATGAGAGGTTAAATTATGGTTTTATTGGCGTTAAACTTTTTATCTTTATAGGATTAAGTTTTTACATGAAAGATAATTTTTCTACTCAGGCGGTAGCCTACGCAACCTACCGGCCTCACTATCCGCAGGAGATGATACAATATATTATGTCGTTTGTTGCAGAACAGCATACTGCTTTAGATCTAGCAACCGGAAATGGGCAGGTTGCGAAAGCGTTAGCGCCTTATTTTGATAAAGTATATGCTACAGATATTAGTGCAAAGCAGCTTGAAAATGCCCAGGCGGCAGATAATATATATTATAGTGTAGGAAGTGCTGAGGAAACGGGCTTCGAAAACAATACTTTTGATCTTGTTACCGTAGCTCAGGCAGTGCACTGGTTTAAGTTTGATACTTTTTATAAAGAAGTAGCGCGTATTTTAAAACCAAATGGGTTGTTTGCAATACTTGGCTACGGTCTTTTGAAAACCAATCCGGATGCAGATGCTCTAATATGGCGACTCTATCGGGATGTACTTGGTGCCTATTGGGATGCCGAGCGTCATTATATAGATGAAAATTATGCCACGATACCTTTCCCGCTACAGGAAATTGAGACTGAAAAGTTTTATAACCGCTTTAACTGGACTTTTGAGCAGCTCGTAGGGTACTTTAATACATGGAGTGCCGTACAACACTATATAAAGGAGCATGGAAAAAATCCTGTGGATAGTATTAAGGAAGAACTTAAGGTAGTTTGGGAAGTTTCAGATAAGCAGGTAACCTTTCCGTTGCTGCTGCGTTTGGGCAGATTCGAATAAATTTACCTTTATATAAAGGAGCGATTACTTCTTAATAGTTTTATAGTAGCTCAATTTATACCTTATATACAGTAATGATATAAAGCATAAAGCACCATATTGCATATATTCCTTTACAAACTCCACAAAATCGTTTCTCAAAACCCTGTTATTTTTGAACAAACACGATCAAAAGAGCCTTTTTAGTTATAAATCATTCAAAAGATAAAAAAACTTCCCCTCCCAACGCCCACGTTAATAGAACGTTAAGATAAAGTTTCAAAAAAGGGGTTTAAAAGGCTTGTAAAAGATAAAAAGAGTTGTAGATTTGCACCCGCATCACAGCAGACGTTCTTTACCACGATGACACTAATAAGGCAGAAGGTTTTTAACCGGAAACCACTTTCAAAAAAAAGTAAAAAAAAGATTAGGAGATAACGAAAAGTTTACTACTTTTGCACCCGCAACTACGGCAAACGATCTTAGCTTCTAAACTTCAGGAAAACCCAGTAAATACTGGTTATCCGCTTCGAAATAAATTTGAAAAAAGTTAGAAAAACATTAGGAGAAGAGAAAAAGTTTACTACTTTTGCACCCGCAACTACGGCGACGTACTTTGAGAGACTGAAACACGAGACGGATTTGAAAAGAAATCATTTACTCATATATGTGAGTTATGAAAAGCCTTTAAAAAAAGCATCGAAAAAAAAGTTTAAAAAAAGCTTGGAATTGAAAAGGAAAAGATAGTATCTTTGCCCTCCCAAACCGCGAGAAGCGGGATAGCTTGAAAAGCGAAACAGACTTTAAAACGAAGTTAAAATAAAGAAAATAAATTTTCAAAAAAAAGCTTGTGAGTTTAAAAAGAAGTTGTAGTTTTGCAGCCGCTTAGAGAATGAGAAGATAAAGAAACAATATTTGAATCTTTAAATTTTAAATCTTTAAATGACAAACAGAAAGACACGTTCATAGACATATTGGATTGACAGCATAAGAGAGAGTAAGACTACTAGCTTTTATTGAATTAAAGAATACCTAGCAACAAAGGTCGTAAAAATATAAAAATATACGATGAAGAGTTTGATCCTGGCTCAGGATGAACGCTAGCGGCAGGCCTAACACATGCAAGTCGAGGGGTAGAAGTCTTCGGACTTTGAGACCGGCGCACGGGTGCGTAACGCGTATGCAATCTACCTTGTACAGGGGGATAGCCCAGAGAAATTTGGATTAATACCCCATAGTATATTTGAGTGGCATCACTTGATTATTAAAGTTCCAACGGTACAAGATGAGCATGCGTCCCATTAGTTAGTTGGTGTGGTAACGGCACACCAAGACAATGATGGGTAGGGGTCCTGAGAGGGAGATCCCCCACACTGGTACTGAGACACGGACCAGACTCCTACGGGAGGCAGCAGTGAGGAATATTGGTCAATGGGCGAGAGCCTGAACCAGCCATGCCGCGTGCAGGATGACGCATCTATGGTGTGTAAACTGCTTTTGTACGGGAAGAAACACTGCTACGTGTAGCAGCTTGACGGTACCGTAAGAATAAGGATCGGCTAACTCCGTGCCAGCAGCCGCGGTAATACGGAGGATCCAAGCGTTATCCGGAATCATTGGGTTTAAAGGGTCCGTAGGCGGTTTTATAAGTCAGTGGTGAAATCCGGCAGCTCAACTGTCGAACTGCCATTGATACTGTAGAACTTGAATTATTGTGAAGTAACTAGAATATGTAGTGTAGCGGTGAAATGCTTAGATATTACATGGAATACCAATTGCGAAGGCAGGTTACTAACAATGGATTGACGCTGATGGACGAAAGCGTGGGGAGCGAACAGGATTAGATACCCTGGTAGTCCACGCCGTAAACGATGGATACTAGCTGTTTGGTCGTAAGGCTGAGTGGCTAAGCGAAAGTGATAAGTATCCCACCTGGGGAGTACGGGCGCAAGCCTGAAACTCAAAGGAATTGACGGGGGCCCGCACAAGCGGTGGAGCATGTGGTTTAATTCGATGATACGCGAGGAACCTTACCAGGGCTTAAATGTAGAGTGACAGGACTGGAAACAGTTTTTTCTTCGGACACTTTACAAGGTGCTGCATGGTTGTCGTCAGCTCGTGCCGTGAGGTGTCAGGTTAAGTCCTATAACGAGCGCAACCCCTGTCGTTAGTTGCCAGCGAGTCATGTCGGGAACTCTAACGAGACTGCCGGTGCAAACCGTGAGGAAGGTGGGGATGACGTCAAATCATCACGGCCCTTACGTCCTGGGCTACACACGTGCTACAATGGCAGGTACAGAGAGCAGCCACTTCGCAAGGAGGAGCGAATCTATAAAGCCTGTCTCAGTTCGGATTGGAGTCTGCAACCCGACTCCATGAAGCTGGAATCGCTAGTAATCGGATATCAGCCATGATCCGGTGAATACGTTCCCGGGCCTTGTACACACCGCCCGTCAAGCCATGGAAGCTGGGGGTACCTGAAGTCGGTGACCGCAAGGAGCTGCCTAGGGTAAAACTGGTAACTGGGGCTAAGTCGTAACAAGGTAGCCGTACCGGAAGGTGCGGCTGGAACACCTCCTTTCTAGAGACACGACCGTTAGGTAAAATTAAAGAAGTAAAGATGAAAACATCTTACTCTCGCTGTTAGTTCAAATAATATAATAAGGAGTAAAAGAGGATATTTTATAGTCTCGTAGCTCAGCTGGTTAGAGTACTACACTGATAATGTAGGGGTCGGCAGTTCGAGTCTGCCCGGGACTACTAATTTTACACTTATTAAAGGAAATTCTGGAGGTTGAGTGCCTTATTAATTGAAATTTGGGATTTGATACTTAGAATTTCAATACAAATAATGGGGGATTAGCTCAGCTGGCTAGAGCGCCTGCCTTGCACGCAGGAGGTCATCGGTTCGACTCCGATATTCTCCACAAATCGATTAGTCGATTTGAAGATTAGATAATTTGAAGATTTATTTTCAAATGGTTGAATTTTCAAATTTTCAAATTGAAAAAAGTTCATTGACATATTGAGATAAGAAAAACAAGAAAAATATAGAAAGCATGTAAAGTGTTGAAATGTTTTAAGAGTTGAAAGTTTAAAAGTTGCAAAACTTTATAACGTTCAACATTATAACTTCAACCGTAAGTACAATAAGCAAAATAAGGGCGTATGGGGGATGCCTGTGGCTCTCAGAGGCGAAGAAGGACGTGATAAGCTGCGAAAAGCTGCGGGGATTGGCACATACGAATTGATCCGCAGATATCCGAATGGGGCAACCCAGTATGTTGAAGACATACTACTCCGATAGGAGGGCAAACCCGCTGAACTGAAACATCTAAGTAGGCGGAGGAGAAGAAAACAAAAGTGATTCCGTAAGTAGTGGCGAGCGAACGCGGAATAGCCCAAACCAAAGTTGTTACGGCAATTTTGGGGTTGTAGGACCACGACATTTGTTGCAAATTGAATTAGAACCATCTGGAAAGTTGGGCCATAGACGGTGATAGCCCGGTATAAGTAAGAGATGTAAATGATAGTGGTATCCTGAGTAGGGCGGGGCACGTGAAACCCTGTCTGAATCTGGCGGGACCATCCGCTAAGGCTAAATACTCCTGAGAGACCGATAGTGAACCAGTACCGTGAGGGAAAGGTGAAAAGAACCGTGAATAACGGAGTGAAATAGATCCTGAAACCATACGCCTACAAGCGGTCGGAGCACCTTTGTGGTGTGACGGCGTGCCTTTTGCATAATGAGCCTACGAGTTACCGTTGCTGGCAAGGATAAGTACTTCAGGTATGGATCCGTAGCGAAAGCGAGTCTTAATAGGGCGCTTTAGTCAGTAATGGTAGACGCGAAACCGTGTGATCTACCCATGGGCAGGATGAAGCTGTGGTAACACACAGTGGAGGTCCGAACCGGTTGACGTTGAAAAGTCTTCGGATGACCTGTGGGTAGGGGTGAAAGGCCAATCAAACTCGGAAATAGCTCGTACTCCCCGAAATGCATTTAGGTGCAGCGCTGGCTTAGTTTATTAGAGGTAGAGCTACTGATTGGATGCGGGGGCTTCACCGCCTACCAATTCCTGACAAACTCCGAATGCTAATAAATGATTACCAGTAGTGAGGGCATGGGTGCTAAGGTCCATGTCCGAGAGGGAAAGAACCCAGACCATCAGCTAAGGTCCCCAAATCTATACTAAGTTGAAAAAACGAGGTTTGTCTGCCCAGACAGCTAGGATGTTGGCTTGGAAGCAGCCATTCATTTAAAGAGTGCGTAACAGCTCACTAGTCGAGCGGACGAGCATGGATAATAATCGGGCATAAGTATAGTACCGAAGCTATGGATTTGTATTATATACAAGTGGTAGGGGAGCATTCTAACAGCGTCGAAGGTGTAATGTGAGTTATGCTGGAGCGGTTAGAAAAGAAAATGTAGGCATAAGTAACGATAAGGGGTGCGAGAAACACCCCCGCCGTAAGACTAAGGTTTCCTCAGCTATGCTAATCAGCTGAGGGTTAGTCGGGACCTAAGGCGAATCCGAAAGGAACAGTCGATGGCCAACGGGTTAATATTCCCGTACTTCTTATAATTGTGATGGGGCGACGGAGTGATGAAAGCACCGCGAACTGACGGAATAGTTCGTTGAAGTACCTAACTATAGGATTTGTAGTCAAATGCGCAGATCCTGGTGAAATACGATAGTACACGGAGCCTTCGGGCAAAGTGATAGTGTGCCTAAGGGCTTCCAAGAAAAACCTCTAAACTTAGATTATAAGAACCCGTACCGTAAACCGACACAGGTAGTCGAGGAGAGTATCCTAAGGCGCTCGAGAGATTCATGGCTAAGGAATTAGGCAAAATAGACCTGTAACTTCGGGAGAAAGGTCGCCAGCAGCAATGCTGGCCGCAGTGAAAAGGTCCAGGCGACTGTTTATCAAAAACACAGGGCTCTGCAAAATCGTAAGATGAAGTATAGGGCCTGACACCTGCCCGGTGCTGGAAGGTTAAGAGGAGATGTTATTTTCGGAGAAGCATTGAATTGAAGCCCCAGTAAACGGCGGCCGTAACTATAACGGTCCTAAGGTAGCGAAATTCCTTGTCGGGTAAGTTCCGACCTGCACGAATGGTGTAACGATCTGGACACTGTCTCAGCCATGAGCTCGGTGAAATTGTAGTATCGGTGAAGATGCCGATTACCCGCAGTGGGACGAAAAGACCCTGTGCACCTTTACTATAGCTTAGTATTGACCTTGGATAATTGATGTGTAGGATAGGTGGGAGACTATGAAGTGGCGTCGCTAGGCGTTGTGGAGTCATTGTTGAAATACCACCCTTTGGTTATCTGAGGCCTAACCCCATATTGTGGGGGACATTGCTTGGTGGGTAGTTTGACTGGGGTGGTCGCCTCCAAAAGAGTAACGGAGGCTTCTAAAGGTTCCCTCAGCACGCTTGGTAACCGTGCGTAGAGTGCAATGGCATAAGGGAGCTTGACTGAGAGACATACAGGTCGATCAGGTACGAAAGTAGAGCATAGTGATCCGGTGGTTCCGCATGGAAGGGCCATCGCTCAAAGGATAAAAGGTACGCCGGGGATAACAGGCTGATCTCCCCCAAGAGCTCATATCGACGGGGGGGTTTGGCACCTCGATGTCGGCTCGTCACATCCTGGGGCTGGAGAAGGTCCCAAGGGTTGGGCTGTTCGCCCATTAAAGTGGCACGCGAGCTGGGTTCAGAACGTCGTGAGACAGTTCGGTCTCTATCTACTGCGGGCGTTAGAAATTTGAGTGGATCTGATTCTAGTACGAGAGGACCGAGTTGGACTGACCTCTAGTGTATCTGTTGTTCCGCCAGGAGCACCGCAGAGTAGCTACGTCGGGAAGGGATAAGCGCTGAAAGCATATAAGCGCGAAACCCACCACAAGATGAGATTTCTTTTAAGGGTCGTGGAAGATGACCACGTTGATAGGCTATAGATGTAAAGGCAGTAATGTCATAGTCGAGTAGTACTAATAACCCGTTAGCTTATGTACGTCTTTCCTGCCCCGCAGGGGGCAGGGAGAACTTTCTAAAAAATAGTACTTGAATTTTTATCTCAGTATGTTAAGATATTGGTTTATGGTTGAATGTTGTTATACTACAGCATCATCAATAAACGCATTGCCCAAAGCAATGAACCTTTTAAGGTGATTATTGCGGCGGGGCTCACCTCTTCCCATCCCGAACAGAGAAGTTAAGCCCGCCTGCGCAGATGGTACTGCATTTTGTGGGAGAGTATGTCATCGCCTTTTTTTAGAAAGCCCTTTACAAGTGTAAAGGGTTTTTTTGTTTTGGTAAAAATCGCTGTAAAGAGAGCACCAATACGGGGATCAATACCAAAAGTTGTGGGATTTACAGATTTAAGCATATAAGTTAATAAGCCTAAATAGAAAGAATTCTATAGATGTATACCCCTGAATTTACTTCTGAAGCTTTTTATCTTTGCATTGAAAGATTCTGCCGAAGCATTAGTACTCCTGTTGTCAAAATAGTTTAAGATTGTTCTGTAATATGTTTCTATTGTCCTTGATATGGTGTTGAATGATTTAAAACCTGCCTGTCTTACTTCTTCATGCCATTTGGCAAGTTTAGTAAAAGCGATTATTTTATCTTTAGTTTGGGTAAAGATGCCGGTTAATTTCTGAGATAACTTATATGCTTTTTCAATATCAGGGTATAATCCAAAAACAAGTTCTGCCTGGATATACCAATTAAATTGACCCCCTCTCGCCAGAGCAAATTGACCCCTTAGAGTTGTTGACAAAAAAGAGTAAAAGTTGTAGTTCGTTGCAGGCTTTAAAAACGGTAGTTTTTAGTCCTGGTTATTCACTAATATTTTTACAAAAATACATTATCTGATTTAGATTTTCTTCTCCTTAAAGATTCACCATAGAGTTCCAGCCTTAAATAGTGATGAACAATACGGTCAAGTACTGCGTCAGCTATGGTTTTCTCACCGATTATATCATACCATTGCTTTACCGGTATTTGGGAAGTAAGCATCGTAGAGCGTTTCTGGTGGCGGTCTTCTATAATATCAAGCAGTATAAGCCTTGACTGGGGGTCGAAGGGTTGCAGTCCAAAGTCGTCGAGTATCAGCAGGTCTACACGTTCTATACGCTTAAGTTCAGCCAGTAAGGTGCCTTTTGCCTTGGCTAGTTTAAGCTGCCCCATAAATTTAGCGGTGTTGACGTACATTACTTTAAAGCTGTTTTGGCAAGCCTGGTAGCCCAGTGCTGTTGCGAGGTAGCTTTTGCCTGTACCGGTAGATCCGGTAATAAATATATCCTTATGTTCTTTTATAAAGTCAAGGCCTGCAAGCCTGTGGAACTGGTTTTTATCCAGACCCCGGTCAATAGCATAATCTACCTCTTCCAACGAAGCTTTGTAACGGAAGCCCGCTGCCTTAATGGCCCGTTCTATATTTCGGTTACGTCGGTCATCCCATTCGCTGGCTATTAAAAAAGCTATGAACTGGTCTGGTGTAAGCGATTCTTTTAGGGAAGTTTCCAGATTGGTTTTAAAGGCATCATACATGCCATATAAGCGCAACTGGCGCATCTTGTCTAACGTTTCATTATTCATGGTCTTTATTATTTTAATAGTAATGATTATTGGTAATATTCTCTTCCACGGATGTTATTGTGCGGGGGTATTTCTGTTAACTCTTCTTCAGCCTGAAGCTGGTCAAGGCGCTTGCGCAGTATCTCCGTAATTGTACTGGCTAAGGTTCATTGCCCAACGGCAGGCATTGGTAAGCCTTTCGGCGCCTACACGTCTTGAAAAGCTTAAGATACCCGAACAGGATTTATAAGCCTGCTCGGGATAGGGTTTAAGTTCCAGTACTTTGCTTATATAAAGAGCTACATCCTCGTGTATGGCCTGTGCCTGCTGTATAAACTTCTCGGGGCTCCATTCGGTAAGGAAGCGGTGTTGTGAGGCAAGGTGGTCTTCATTGGTTGTGTAGTGGTATTTGCTCCTTATTCGCTCATGGCAGGCAATCATGGTATACTGATAATAAACCTTTACCAATGCCGTTGTGTAAAGTATCTTTACCTTTTTGCCGATGTAGGTATAAGGTACGCTGTAGTAATGTATGTCTTCCCCCAGACGTATGTAGCCGTTTTTCATAACGGTAACCATTACCTGCTTGTGAACCTGATAATCAATAGGGTTTAAAGCAGATAAGGCTTCGCGCTCTATCTCCTCGAACTGTTCCCTACGGGAGTAGCTGCGCCCGGAGAAAGGCTTGTTATTATGCATTTCAAGTGCTGGGAGTATTGATTCGTTAAGGGATACAAGAGTATCGAAGCTATGACCTTCCAGACGGGTGTAAATGCTGCGGTAGATTAGTTTTACTGCACCTTCTACTAAAGACTTGTCACGGGGTTTATAAACACGTGCAGGCACTATAGTAACGCCGTAGTGTTCAGCAAAAGCAGCAAATTCATCATTAAGCACTGCTTCATATTTGCTGCCCCGTGTTACTGCCGAACGAAGGTTGTCCGGCACGATGGCCTTTGGCACACCACCAAAGTAACGCAACGCATTTTGGCAGGCAAGGATCAGGTCTTCTTTACGCTGGCTATCCACGGCTTCCACGTAGGTAAGCTGGCTACAGCCCAGTATGGCAACAAAAACCTCTACATCGCGTGCAGCCTCACCCTGGCCAACCTTCAGCTTGCTGCCAGCAAAATCAATATACATCTTATCGCCCGCCTTGTGCTCCACATGCATGACTGGCCGGGCGAGTTGCAGGTAAGTATGGATGGCATTATTAAAACTGGAACGGCTATAACCATCTGGATATCTCTCAAGGTATTCCTTATAGAGCAGTTCCCTGGTCATACCTTTCTTTTTAAGCCTTTTACATAGCTCAGGCAGTAATGGCTCTAACTCCTGCATACGTGGGCTGCTATGGATTTTGGCAACAGGAGTAGTAAAAATGATAGAGAGTTCGCTGTCGCTTTTGGCGCTAAAGGCCTCAAAATCTATATCCAGACCGTTCCAGATGCGGACATATTTCTTGATTGTGTTGCGGGAGGTGCCCACCATCCCGTGGATTGTTTTGATCCCCGTCCCCTGGCAATACAGGCGGATGATCTGTCTTAATTTATTCATTTTTATCGGCTTATTGGACATTCTTACGCAGGTTTAGGTTTATCAAAACGCTAAACTAAACCTTGTTCCAAAGCCGACAACGGGCTACTTTTTTAAACTCTTTTGAGGGGGCATTTTCAATTGGCCACAGGGGTCAATTTGCTCTGGCGGAAAGGGGTCATTTTCAGCCGGCGAAAGGGGTCTTTTTGAATCGGTCAAGAGGGGTCAGTTTACACTGGTTTGTCCACTGCCCTTTCTTTTTGTGTAAAAGTCCATTTTTCCGATCTTTTGTACAGGCTGTAGCGGCCTCTTGCCAATAGTTGTTTTACAGTACCTCCATTACTTAACACAATGGGTTCATATCTTTTCTTTTCAGCTTTAGCTACTTCTATAACCTCACTTTCCTGATCAATAGCTTCCCACCTGTGCTTTATCCTTATCTGCTGCAAAGCTTCTGTAGCGAGCTTTTGTACATGGAAACGATCCGTTACTAATGTAGTATTAGGAAAACTCCTTTTGGCGATAAGCTGAATGTTCGCTGCCATATCAAGGGTGATTTCCTTAACCTTATTGCGTTGCTTTAAAGGTGTTTTGCTTATCATATTGATATTTGATCCATAGAAAGGATATTCTTAGATGTTTTAGCTGAAGAGAAACCATTTATAAGCATGGGACTTTTGATTCCAGGATATAAAATTACTTAGAAAGTTTTATTATGATATTGTAGGATGCTGCTGTTAATGCCATAAAACCCGACTAGTGTTTTAGTCTTGGTTATTGGTATATGCTGATTTATTTAAAAAAATAACTCACTGCTTATTAATATGTTAATGTAATTCAATATTCGGGGTATGAGTCAGGTGTAGGTTGTGTTTTTCCGTTTATCGATAGTCAATTTTCCAGTCTTTTATATAGGCTGTAATGGCTCTTATACAAAATTTTTTTAATCTGTTTGTTTTATTTAACTAAACAGGCTTACTGCTTAGTTAATTGTTTGTGGTTTATTTACTAAAGGCATTAACATAATTTTGTTAGTTCATTTACTTTTTTTGTAAGTATATATTTTGCGACTTTGTTAGTGAAATATGGGCTTTCGGAAGATATGAGGTATTGACATGATGAAGTTGGTAGTACAAATACTATTATTTTGGCTGTTTATAATTAATTAATTTATTTTTTTTTCGACAAAGAGTTAATTACTTGCGATGAATGACCAAATGCTAAAGTTTTTGTATTTATTTGCTATTGATATATTTTAATATTACTATTTCTTCAATACCGCTGGTTTTTAGGTATTTATGAATTTTTAAAATTATTTAAAAAATGAATAATGTTAAAAAATTCGCCAAAACAATAGCTCAAGCTGTTATTAATCAGTTATTTATAAACTAACTTTTCCTAACATTGTAGTGTTCGATAATCACAAATATCATATTAGTGGTTTCTTACAAAATGATTTTAGATGGACAGGAATAATGATTAAGCATATGAAAAGAATTAAACTCTACTTTGTTTTACTACTTTGTTTTCTTTACACTGGTGTAAATGCGCAGTTGGCTAATTTTAGCCTGGAAATAACAAAAACCAATGAAACGTGCCGTGGTAATGGTTCACTAACTTTTTCAGTATCTAATACAACGCCTAATGCTGCTATACTGTATAAAGTATTTAAAATGCCTAATGCTTCTAGTCCACTGACTATTCAGGAAAATAATTATTTTACAGGATTAGTTGCAGGTACATATAAAGTTGTAGCGATACAGTCATTTGGAAGTTTATTAAATACGCAGGAGAAGCAAGTTGTAATTGAAAATAATATTACTCCGCTTACTTTTTCAATATCATCTTTAAATCGTAATTGTACATCTGGTGGAGCTATTGTATTATCTGCTTCGTCAGGTACTATTGCCGAATGCGAAATACTTTCTGGTCCTGTTAGGCGCAGCAGGCAGACAGATCTTACTTTTGACAATCTTCCTTCTGGTATATATAATGTAAGAGCTTTTAATGAGTGTGGTATAGGTAAAGTAAAAACCTTTGCACTTTCGGTAGTTAATGCTACGCTAAATATTTCTGATCCAGAATTTAACGATGCAGGAATGCCTTGCGATTCTATAATGGTTAGTAATAAAATTACTCCATCTGCCGGTGCTATAAATTATCCTCTAGCTGTAAGGCAAAGAATATATCCTATGGATATGAGTGGTAATGATATTGTTGTAGACTATGTTTTTCAGACAGGTAATCCTGATCTTCAAGTGATAACAACCAGAATGCCAAGGCATCTTACGCAATCATATACTTATGATATTGAAGTTATTGATTATTGTGGGAATCCATACCAAAAAAATGATAATGTGGTAGATCCTTCTATCAGCTTAAAGCTTAGTACAGGTGAAGCTCCTTGTGCAGAAAAATATCTTATACTTAATGCATCAATGTTTAAGGGGTCTTATACTGTAAACTTCTTAAATGCTCCGGCCGATTTTAATCCTGCCGACTATAATGCGACACCGCAAGGACCATTTACTACAGCAACCGTTAATTTTGGAGGAGTAAATAACTCAGTTCCTTTTGGAACATATGAAGTAGAAATTACAGATTCTTGTGGCAGAACAGTAAAAGAATCTATACTTATAGAATTTAAAAAACCTGTACCTTCAGTAGGAGGATCAAACAACGGCTGTTTTTCACTGTTTGGAAGTATAAGTATTCTTTCACCTCCACAAAAAATAGTTTCGGCTACTTTGCTTAGCGCTCCGTCAGATTATACTACAGTTTTTCCAAAGGACCTGACAGCCAATATTAATGCTTTAGGACAAGTAAAAATGTACAACATTCCATTAGGAGATTATACTATAACTTTTACTGATGATTGCGGGTTTGTATATACTAAAACTATAAAAGTTCCGCCGTATACTCCCAAAACATTTGATATTACTACTCTTCCTTCTTGTGGACCAGACATGGGTGCAGTAAGATACAGAAGTGGTAACGGAGATATTGCCAATGTGAAAATTACAGAGGCGCCTGCTTCATTCGGACAATCTCTTCCTTATGATGTTACATCAAGGCTAAATGCAGATGGCGATCTTTATATGACAAACCTGCCTGCCGGAACTTACAAGTTCTCAGGTCTGGATGTATGTGGTGTGGCAGAAGAAAATACAATTGTTGTAAATGGATATAATGCACCGGTTAATCCGTTTGTGTTTACACCTAACTGCGGAACCTTTTCGGTTAAAGTAGACGATAAAAGTAATGGTACAGAAGGTGCTACTTACTGGTTGCAAAAATATTTCCCGGCAACAAACAGCTGGGGCCATCCACAAACAGGTGGTCTGTATCATGAAGGAGATGTACCTACGGCAACTAATGGTATAAGACTATATAACGCTGCAACAAGAAATAATAACAACTTTAGCGGCGATTTCAGGATAGTAAAGAAATTTGAAACTTTCACTGAAGGTTCTTCTCAAAATAGTGTTTGTGTAAGTGTATTTGATAAATTTCACTTTGCTGAATCTTTATCTATAACCGCAGCATATACCCTGGCATGTACAGGTGCACCAAACGATATTGTTTTAGAGTATGAAGGAATACCTACAGCATTTAAAATTATTAAAAAGAACGGACAGGACTTTACTTTAGACAACGGAGCAAGTAATGTTTTTCATAATCTTGAGCCTGCTGAGTATATTTTCCAGATGGAAGATGGATGCTATAACGTAATTACACAAATGTTTAATGTGGTTAATCTTCCATCTATAGGTGCTGCCCAGGCACCTGGAGATATGATACAGTGTGCTGATAAGGGTGAAGTAGCAAATCAGGTATATCGCCTTTCTGACCAAAATGCAACAATACTAGGCCCGCTTTATAGCTCTATGTACACCATTACATATTACACAAGCCAGATTGATGCTGAGGCAGGTAACAATGCCCTGCCGGATTATTACAACAGTCGTTCTAATGGTGAACAAATTTTTGCAAGGCTTGAGAATAACCAAATTCCTATTTGCCATGCTATCACATCTTTCAAATTACTTGTAGGTGTAAACCAGGAGCCGGAAATAAAAACATATGGTACAATATGTAACCAAGGCAAATTATCGCTAACAGCAGCACCGGGTTATGATGCTTATATATGGAGTACAGGAGAAACTACACGTACTATTTATGTAACAGAACCGGGTAATTATAAGGTAGAAGTACGCAAGTTTTATGGCAACACATACTGCCCGGGATATAGTGAAGTAGAAGTGGAAGAATCATTTACACCTGAAATTACTAAGATACAGGTGGATGACTGGACACGTGATGAAAATATGATTACTATTTATACTACAGAGGGCGATCGTGAGTACTCTATAGATGGTATGAATTATCAGGAATCTAATGTATTTACAGGCCTTGAGCCAGGTGTATACAATGTGCATGTAAAAGACGCTAACGGTTGTGGAGAAATTACACAGGAAGTTGTTCTGTTAAACTATCCAAATTATTTTACACCTAACGGAGATGGAGAGCATGACAAATGGCACATAAGCTATTCGTTTAAAGAGCCAAATTTCAAAGTTTCTATTTTTGACAGGTATGGTAAACTGATAACAATGCTACAGGCGAACAGCGATGGCTGGGATGGTACTCTTAACGGCATCCAACTACCAAGTACAGATTACTGGTTTGTAGCTACCAGAGAAGACGGAAGAGAACTGCGTGGTCATTTCTCAATGCTTCGATAATTTGATAGTTTAGCAATTTTTTTTTCAAAATCCCCTCTAAGCATCCGGAGGGGATTTTTTGTTTACTGTTTAATTATATAAGCAATTAAGTATTTATCTCGAGGTCACGTATGTAGTCTTCATATTCATAAAAAAAGCGTTCAAAGGCATCCATATGAATGCTAAAGAACCTGAATATTACTGCCCAGCTTGCCATATTGTAAAGGCTTATGCCATCTATCTCTACCCATATACGGCTTATTGCTTTACCGGTTTCCAGATAATAATCGCGCTCCAGTACTACCTCGGGCAAAAAATCGTCGCGAAGTATGCTTTGTAGCGATTCTATTTTTTCAAAATAGATTTTTCGCTTCTCATCATCCTTAGGCTCAATGTCCAGGCTTACCTGTGCTTTTTTGTTGTCTATGTAAAACTTAAAGCTCACGTCTTTTATCTTGGTGTCATACAACAGCCACTTACGTGGATATGCCTCTGCGAAGGCAGTCCAGAATTCTTTTTTCATTTTTTGGGCTTCAGCTTTACTAAACATAGTCTTTGGTTTTACAGCATAGTTTTCGTACCTTTAAAAAACAGGATTTACTACACGTATGCTTTTTTCTGATTTTACAAATTACATCCCAAAGTTACTAAATGAGCAGTTACCTGCCGTTGCCGCACACTTAAAAATGGCACCGGTAGAACGAAAAGCTTCTTTAGAACCCGATTATTACTTGAAAAATAACCCGCGCAACTCTGCCGTGATGATGCTTTTTTATCCAAAAGACAGAGAAGCAACGATTGTACTTACTAAACGCAATACCTATGCGGGCGTACATTCTGCGCAAATATCGTTTCCTGGAGGTAAGGCAGAACTTACAGATAAAGACCTGGCTTATACTGCACTGCGGGAAACAGAGGAAGAAATTGGCCTTGAGCCAAAAGACATTCATATAGTAATGCCCTTTACTAAAATATATATACCGCCCAGCAATTTTTTAGTTTCGCCTTTTTTAGGACTCATGCAGCACGAACCTGTTTTTAAACCTGATCCTACTGAGGTTGCCGAAATTATAGAGCTGCCACTCGACTTACTTTTAGACGATGCCATTGTTAGAAATGTTCAGCTTAAAACATCTTTTGGCGACGGAATTGATGTGCCGGCTTTTAATGTTGGCAATCATATTGTTTGGGGCGCTACTGCCATGATACTTAGCGAACTTAAAGAAACAATAAAAAGTGTACTTTAATTATAGCGATTTTGTAGATTTGCAACTTACTTTGCTATAATTATGGGTTTATTTAAAAAAAATCCTTTCGGACATATATTATTCTTAAAAAGATGGATGATCTTCATCTTTGGCTCCATGACGCACCGTCGTTACCGTGGTTTTAACCGCCTTGAGATAGACGGATCAGAGATTATAAGGGCACTTCCGCCCACTAATGTACTGTTTATATCTAACCATCAAACGTATTTTGCAGATGTGGTAGCTATGTTTCATGTGTTTAACGCCAGCCTTAAGGGCAGGGAAGATAACATTAACAACATAGGGTACCTGTGGGATCCTAAACTCAATATTTACTACGTAGCTGCTAAAGAGACTATGAAATCGGGATTTTTACCGCGCATACTTTCTTATGCCGGCGCAATTTCGGTAGAGCGTACCTGGAGGGCAGGAGGTAAGGATGTATCTGAAAAAAGGGATGTAAACCCTAATGATACAGAGAATATAAGGATAGCGCTAAATGACGGTTGGGTTATTACCTTTCCGCAGGGTACTACTAAGCCTTTTAAGCCTATCAGAAAAGGTACTGCACATATCATAAAGCAACATAAGCCTGTTGTCGTACCCATTGTTATAGACGGTTTTCGCCGTTCGTTTGACAAAAAAGGGCTTCGGCTGAAAAAGAAAGGCATACTCCAGTCGTTCGTTATAAAAGAACCGCTTAATATTGATTATGATAATGAAACGGTTGAAGAGATTGTTGAAAAAATAGAATATGCTATTGAGCAGCACTCAAGCTTTTTAAAGGTTATTCCGCTTGAAGTTATTGAAGCCAATGAAGAGCTTAATAAACAAAGAGAATGGGATGCTTATTAACAAAGAAAGAGGCCATAAGGCCTCTTTCTTTGTATTGTAGCTATTCTGTATCGGTTTAATTGCCCAGAGAATTTTGCTCATTAGGCTGGCTGTTGCCGTTAATTAAGTTGGTTTCCCTTTCCGGTTTATTCTTAGTAGGTATTTTGTAGTTTAATGAAAAGCCCACTCTTCTTGAATCGTACTTTTCGGTATATGCTAAGCCTGTACCCGGAATATCGATACCCGTTCTATTGGTATTAAAAACATCATTTACATATACAGATAGCGATAAATTGTCTGAAAGAAATTTTTTCGAAAAAGTAAGGTCCAGCTGTTGGTTTAATGGCTTTGCAACTCTGTAATAATAATAGTTACCATTGGTATTAGTGGTGTTGTAATTTGCAATAAACTTTATCTTTTTGGGTAATAATATTTGCGACATAAAATTGAAGCTCCATATACTTTTCGTTTCCAACCCGGGTATTACATTTTTTTGAGAGCCCATATAAAAATACAGAAAGTTCAGTTCGTCTGGGTTAACATCAAGTTTTAGCGTTTCTGTAAGGCCTTTTGTAAAAAGCATATAAGGTATTGGCAACCCAAAATTAAAGCTGTGCATAGTAGCACCGGGCAGGTTTTCGGTAATATTAGCTGCGCCGCCATTTGCAAGTATTGTACGGTTTATAACGGGGTTATCTGTATCGCTTACAGAATAGCTAATTGTAAAATATTCAAAAGCATTCAGGCTTATTTCGTAGTTGTTATATATTGTAGGATCCAGGTTTGGGTTTCCATACGTACTTATATTGGGGTTTTGGTAGCTTGTGTTGTTTGGGTTTAATGCGCTTGTATTTGGCAACTGTATCTTATTGTTATAATTTGCCTTAGCATGTACCTTGTTGGTTATGTTATACTGTATGGTACCGTTAGGAAAAAGGCGTGTTTTTTTAAACGGTATTAAATCATCAGTATTGGTATTACCCTCTATGTTATATGACTCCAAACGTGCACCAACTATAAATTCAAATTTTTTATAAGTACTTTGCGCTTCGGTATATGCTGCTCCTGTAGTCCTGTTATATTTAAGATTTTGCAGGCCATAACTGGTAGCATCAAAATTCAGGCGGTCTGCCACAATACCCGCGCTTATCTTGGTTTTGTCTAAAAAGGATATCTCTTGTGTAAAATCAGTTTTAAACTGGTAAAAATCCTGATTGTTTTTATTGTTTAAGATATTGGTTTGGGTAAGCCTTGACAGCTGGTCAAAATTATTTTTACTGTCGTTAAACGAAAACTGAAAATCGAGTTTTTTAAACGGGTCGTCAAAGCGCTTTTGGTAGGTTAGCGCCACATCATGGTAGTACGATTTTGTTTTACTCTTATCGTCAGATGAAAAACCTTCACCCATGGCTGCTATATAAGAGTCGTTATTGCTTGTATTTATATTGTAGTTTACCAGCAGGCGGTCTTTTTTAAAGTCAAATTTTATCCCTGTGTTTACAAAATAAAACCGGTTGTAATTGTCGCCATAAGTATCGCTGAGCATAATTTGGGAACGGTTAAATTTACTCTTCTCAAGCGCTTCGGTATATCTTTGGCCACCCTGAAGTTGCCAGCTAAATACCTTGTTTGCCCCGCTAACCGTAGCACTATTATTAAAACGGTGCCTGCCCTTATCATAATTAGAATAGCTGTAACCGTTAGAATAGGTAGCGCTTAAATATTTTGTAGCTTTTTTAGACGTTACAATATTAATAATGGCTCCGCCGGATGTAGCCGGAAATTCTGCCCCGGGGTTCGTAATTATTTCTACCTTTTCTATTGAATTTGCCGGCATGCCTTCTAAATAAGAAATAAGCTCATTCGAATAGATATTAAGCGGGCGGCCATCCATATAAACCTGTAACTGTTTGCCCTGGTAGAGCATTCCTACCATGTCTGAAACCATAAGCCCAGGCAATTTTTTAAGCCCTTCCATAAGCGAGCCAGAGTTTAGGCCAGGCTGCTCCGAAAAATCAAAAATAGTACGATCTGCTTTGTGCTCTACAGCCTTTTTCTTTTTTTCGAGTACAACTTCATCCAGTTCGGTCTTCATTTCCTTAACGGAGTCTTTAACCGTTTCGGTTTCATTTTGCGCAAAAAGGCTCAGTGAGCCGAGCATTAAAAATGCAGTAAATAAAAACTTCATACTGTGGGTTGATTGTGATTGATGATGATTTGCGGGAAAGTTTGCAGGATGGTTGGGATATCCTGCAATGGAGGAGTGTTTTTACTTAACCGCCTCTACTTTATACCCTTTTTTACGGAGCAAAAGAATAACGCCTTTTTCTCCGCCAAGGTGTGCCGCGCCTACGCCAAAGAAAGTTGGGGTTGCTTTAGCGGCTTCTTCAATCTTGGGTATCCAGCTGGCATTACGGTCATCGAGTAAAATATCGGCATGGTCGCCATATGTTTTGTTCTCTTCTTCCTGCATATATGCGGCTATCGCCTGCAGGTTTTTACTTTTGTATATGGCATCCAGCTTTTTGTTTGATTCTTTTTGGGCATCAAGTCCTTTTTTAGCCATATCTACAAGCTCAGCCATCTGTTCTTTATAGGGTATTGCGTCAAAAATGGCAAGTTGGTGTTCTATGGTTTCAAGACCAAACATAGGTTCATTTTGGGTCTTGGTAACGTTCATCAGTTCCATTTCGATAGATTGCGCCGGGCACTCCAGCATTTTAGGATACAGCATCATGGTAACAAGCGATGGTTTAAAACGGTCTAAAAGCACAGCAGGCATACCTATATTTTCATTCAGGAAATTGCTTACAGTTTCATAATCATCAGGAGAAGCCAGAGCGCTCATTTTTTGCCCGTCTTTCATCATGGCGCCGTTCATCATCTTTGCCTGTAGCGCCGGGTCGTCCATGTTAATTTCCAGATAGAGCTGTTTAGTATTGTCCAGAGCGGTAAGTACACTTTTGTCTAGCGTAGCATCGCAGGTAATGTGCATGGTACCAAAAACGTAAGACGGCTGCTTAAGCCCGTTGCCCGATATTTTCCAGAGCAGGCTGTTATCCAGTTTTTGGGCACTTAGAAAACCTGTAAACAGTAAAGCGGCAGCAACGATGAGTTTTTTCATGCGTCTTTCATTTTTTTAAGTTCGTTGTAATTTTTACTCAGTTTGCGTAAAAGCCTGCCATATAAAACATTGTACAGCAAGATAACAAAGCCTATGATCAACAATACAATAACTATACTGGTTGCCATTATTGCTACACTGTCTGGGCTGTCATTATATTCTTTTTTTGATATAAATACTGCAAAAGCAAGTGCCAGCGACATTACACTTACTACATAGATCATGTAAACCCGCACAATGCGACGTGTAGTTATAATGTTTTGCAGTAACTCTTTAACCGGCTTTTCTGACGATATTTTACGATAGTTAATATAAAACAACATAATAAAAGTTATCAATACAGCATAGTTTACATAATCAAGCATCGTTAATATTTCCGGTAGCTTATATTCTGTAGTGCCAACAACCGAACCAGATACAGTAAACACGCTCCAGAACATTAGTTCTATGATACTAATAATGAGTATCCATTTTACAATGGAAGAAGACTTTTTATGCAGCATGGCATAGATCTCGCCTTCAGAAACCTTTGGGAAAGTTTCCTCATTTTTCTTCCAGTGGCTTTTTAATTTATCTAATTCGTCCATTGTTCACGCTCTTCCTTACGGATTTAATATTTTTTTTAGTTTGCCTTTTATCCTGTTCATCTTTACGCGGGCGTTGACCTCGCTAATGCCCAGGGTTTCGGCTATCTCAGTATAATCTTTATCTTCCAGGTACATAAATACCAGTGCCTTTTCTATGTCATTAAGCTGCTGTACGGCTTTGTACAGTTGCTTTATATGCTCTTCCTCTTCATAATTGTATTCGTCTTGGTCTACCTTGTGCAGTTTACTGTCAAATTCTATGGTGCTTACGGTACGTCCTTTTTTTCGGTATAGGGTAATGGCGGTATTAAGGGCTACACGATAGGCCCAGGTAGTAAATTTGGCATCGCCTCTAAATGCGGGATAGGCTTTCCAGAGTTGTATGGTAATTTCCTGAAAAAGGTCTTTGTGGGCATCTTCATCATTTGTGTAGAGCCTGCAAATTTTGTGTATCAGGTTCTGGTGCTCCTGAAGTTGCTTTACAAAATCTTTTTCGGTACTTAAACTCATGCTGTATAGGTATACGGTAAGGTTAAAATGTTACAGGTAGATTATAATTCTTTATCCTTATAATAATTAACAAGCAGGCCGGTAAATTTACTGTAGGTTTCCATGCCGTCTTTTTGTTTGTTCATTTTAAGGTAATTATCGTAAAAATATTCAAAAATATCTTCAATAAACGATTCATACTTTTTGTTGAATTCCCTGCTTTCTTTAAAGTTGTTTTTTATGCCCTGGTGTATTAATGGCAGGAGGCTTTTTGCCTTAGCCTCATCAAATTTTGCGATGTTATTAATACAGTAGCGCAATGCAAAACTGTAACCGGAATATTTAAAATAAATATCATCGCTATACACGTTTGCCATAAAGCCGATAAAGTTAGCTTCGCTCTCGTTGGCATAGCCTATCTGGTGGCTCATTTCGTGACAGGTAGTAGCAGGCAGGTTATATAGCGGGAGCTTCATGTTTACCTGCGCCTCATTTGTAAACGGATTAAGATAACCGCCAAAACCCATATAAGACAGCGTAGTACTAAATAACGACGATTTTATACTCTCGTGCTCATAAGCAAAATAAGCGAAATCTTTGCCCAGGTTTTTATAAGCCTTCGGCGCAAGCCTGTAAATGTCGGCAGGGGTATAGGGAGATGCTACCTTTATAGTATCGTTCTTTTCTATTTGGGTATGTATCGCATTGGTTTTTATAATCAACCTTTTGGTAAAGTCAATGAGCTGCTGCTCTGTATAGTCGCGTTCTATGCCCATTTTTTTATACAGCGGCATGCGCCTGTAGTTGAGCGCCCATAGCAGGGTAAACAAAAAGTACACTACAGATAGTGTTGCGACTATGGTTAAAAGGTTTTGTCCGTATTTTTTGCGCCACGTTTTTCGTGTTTTCCAAAACCAGCGCAGCCCTAAAATGATGACCACTCCATAAATGATATCGCCAATAGAGAAACCGAAAAGCCCGAAAACAATACGTTCAAAAGTGCTGATGTAAGGAAAAATGCCATTGCTGTACCAGCGTTCTACAAATTCAGGGAAAAGTGATAAGAGGCTTACAAAGGCTATTTGTACTGGGAAAAGTATGGCGAGTAATTTAGTTCTGGTCATGGATTTTAAAATGGATAAGTAAATATAAGCATCTTTTGCAATTAGAATAAAATTATAGGGAAAGCCTTATCATAAATATAGAGGTTCGTACATTTGCAAAAGATAATTGATAAACAACAAACAAATATAATGAGCAACGAAATAAGAAACCTGGAGCCTAAAGCGCTATGGAACAAGTTTGCCGACCTTAATGCAGTACCGCGCCCGTCTAAAAAAGAAGAGCGTGTTATTGCTTTTATGAAAGACTTTGGGCAAAAACTTGGCCTTGAAACCCTTGAAGACGAAGTAGGTAATGTAATTATAAAAAAGCCTGCAACTGCCGGACTTGAAAACCGTAAAACCATAGTGATGCAGAGTCACCTGGATATGGTGCACCAAAAAAATGCCGATACTGATTTTGATTTTGACACTCAAGGCATCGAAATGTATGTAGATGGCGACTGGGTGCGTGCAAAAGGCACTACACTGGGTGCAGATAATGGCCTTGGTGTTGCTACTATAATGGCAATACTTGAAAGTACCAATATTCCGCATCCTGCTATCGAAGCGTTGTTTACCATAGACGAAGAAACAGGCATGACCGGAGCGATGGGCCTTAAAGGCGGATTGCTTAAAGGCGAGATACTGCTTAACCTTGATACCGAAGAGGATGACGAGATAGACATAGGCTGTGCCGGTGGGGTAGATGTTACTGCTGAGCGTGGCTACCACAGCGAAGAGGTTCCTGAAAACTCTGTAGGCTATACCATTACTGTAAAAGGACTTAATGGTGGGCACAGTGGTATGGATATTAACAAAGGTCTGGGTAATGCCAACAAGATAATGAACCGCCTGCTGTTTGATGGCTTTGAAAACTTTGGCCTTCAGGTAGCTGAGATAAACGGCGGAAGCCTTCGCAATGCCATTCCGCGTGAGAGTGTTGCAAAAATTATTATTTCAGAGATTTTTGATGAGGCTTTTGTATTTGACATGCAGGAGGTGATTAGCGATATTAAAACCGAGCTAAAAACTACCGAACCTAACCTACAGATACTTATCGAAAAATCTGCGGATACACCTCAAACAGTTGTAGAACTGGGTGTTCAGGAAGGATTGATCCGTGCGCTGTATGCTGCCCACAATGGCGTATACCGCATGAGTGCTGATATGGAAGACCTTGTTGAAACATCAAATAACATAGCCCGCGTTATCGTTAAAGATGGTAAGATACACATAGGCTGTCTTACACGTTCGTCTGTAGAGAGTAGTAAGTTTGACCTTGCCAATGCCCTGCGCAGCACTTTTGAGCTGATAGGCTGCGAGGTAAACATTAGCGGATCATACCCTGGGTGGACACCTAATGTAAGTTCGCCAATACTGGAAGTACTGAAAGAAATATACGAAAAACAAAACGGACAAAAACCTAACGTAGTAGCCTGCCACGCCGGCCTTGAGTGCGGTATATTAGGAACTAATTATCCTGATATGGATATGATATCTTTTGGCCCGACGATCAAAGGGGCGCATAGCCCGGATGAGCGTGCCAGTATAACATCGGCACAAAAATACTGGAAGTTTGTATTGGAAATTTTACAGAACATTCCTGTAAAATAGAGAGTAGTATATTTAGTGACAGCAATTAATAAGCTTCACTGTACTATATAAAACAGCCGCCCTTGGTATATCCTTGGGCGGCTGCTTTTTTTAGACTGAAAGGTCATTCAATTTGTACGGAAGACAAATCCTGATGTTTCGGTTTATTTTTTTTCGGTTGCTTTAGTTTTCAGGTATTTATCTAAAAAAGCAAGCGTTTTTTTGGCAGCAGTTATCTGGTTTTCTTTTTTCATAAAGCCGTGGCCTTCATCATCAAAAGTTACATACTCTACCGGTACTCCGTTTTTCTTTACACCCTCAACAATTTCCTGGCTTTCTAGAGGCAGTACTCTAACATCATTCATGCCCTGCAGTACTATAAGTGGTTTGTTTATTTTTTGGTAATTGTATAACGGCGAAATATTTTTAAGCCTTATGCTGTCTTTTGTAAAAGGATCGCCCATTTCGTCATATAACGCCTTACGAAACGATTCCCAATACGGAGGGATGCTTTTTAAAGTACGGGGCCAGTTAGCCACCCCAAAAAGGTCTACCCCAACTTTAAACTCTTCCGGATGAAAGGCCATTGCACCCAGTACCATACAGCCACCATAGCTACCGCCATAAATACCTACGGCATTAGCATCAATGTAATCCTGGCCTGCAAGCCATTTTTTAGCCCAGATACAGTCTTTAAGGTCGCCATTGCTGTGGTCTTTATTGTCAAGCTTATAAAAAGTTTTTCCATAGCCGCTACTGCCACGGTTGTTAACAGCAAGTACAGCATAGCCTCGGTTTACAAAATACTGTATACTGTTAGAATATCCTATGCGGCTTTGCCCGCCGGGGCCGCCATGTACCCATACCAGAGCAGGTACCTTAGCATCAGGGCTGGCTTGTAGGGGCTTGTAGTAAATGGCAGGTATCTCTTTGCCGTCAAACGATTTAAAACGTATCACTTCAGCCTTAACAAGGTCGGCCTCGTCTACTTTTTTGTTTAATGTGGTAGTAAGCCTTTTAAGGTTTTTAGTGGCAATGTCATACACATATAAATTTGCCGGGCTCGTGCTGCTGCCTACGGTTAGCAGTAGTTTTGTCTCAGATTTAGAAATGGTTACTCCCAGTATGTCGCCATCTTCAATAACCGGCATATCTACTGCCTTACCACTCGCGTGGTCAAAAAGTAATACTTTATTTTTACCGTCATCATTAATAAATATTGTGTGGTATTTGCCGTTTTCGCTAAGCGACATTCCTGCAACATCCCATTTATCTTCATATACCTTGGTAGATTTTCCGGTGGCAATCTCATATTTATAAAGAACGCTAAATTCGCTTGTGCTGTTAGTGGTGTAGTACAGCGCTGAATTATCTTTCTCAAAAGTTGAGGCATTCCAGTTAGAGTCGGTGCCATCGCTTATGCGCTTAGATGCCTTTGTTTTAGTATCGTATATAAACAATTCGCTTTTATCTGTGGTTACTTCCTGAGATAGCGTAATGTACTGTTCATTATCGCTAAGCGCGCCGGGTGTCATACCATCATTATTTTGGTAAATAAGCACAGGAGTCCATGAAAGAGTGTCCATTTTCCAAAGGTCAAAGTATTTAGGATCCCTTTTGTTAGAAGATATGTAAAGACTTTTTTTGTCTATGCTCCAGCCGTTAAACCCGCTTTTGCTATTTGCCCAGGGAGTAAGGTCTTTAGCTTTTTTGGTTTTTCGGTCCATCAGGAAAATGTGGTTATTTTCGTTTCCACCTTCGTCTGACGTATAAATAAAATTGTTGCTGCCTGGCAGATAATCGATAGCAAAAACCGACTCTTTCACAGAATTGGTAAGCGCCGTTTGAGAGCTGTCTGCAATGATAAGTTCGTAAGCATTAAAAATTCCGGTAGTGTTGTTGCTAACCAGTATTTTACTTTCATCGGTACTAAAGCCCTCTCCGCTTATGCTTTTTGTATCAAACAGTTCTTCAATTGTAAACTGTTTTGGGGTACGTGCCTCTTGTTTGTTGTCTTTTAGGCATGATGCCATAAACAAAACGGCAAGCCCCATTAGGGGCAAGTGTAATTTTTTCATTGAGATTGGTTATTGATGATTAACCAAATATAAGAAAAATTACTGCTTGATGATTTTGTGTTTTGAAAATATATTACTCAATATCAATGTTATACTTGTGTAGTAGTCCCGGTAAACCTTCTTTGCTGAATTTTGCTTTTTTAATGCGGTTGCCCTCCGGGTCTATGGTATAGTTCGTCGCGGTACGCAGGTCAGCTTTTTCTAAAATGGTATTTTCAAAAATGGCACTACGCAGTTCGCACTCCTTAAACTGGGCAGATGTAAGGTCGGCCTCGCTAAAATCTGCGTCTTCAAGGTGGCAGCTTATAAAGCGTGTTCCCTTAAGCTTCATTTTATAAAATGAAACCAGTTGCATATAACAACCCTGAAAACCTGCGGCGAACAGAAACTGCTCGGCAGTGCTAAATTGTAGTCCTAGCAGCTTACAGTCAATAAATACAACTTCTTTAAAGGCAGTGCCCCTTGTTTTTGCATTGCTAAGGTTGCAGCCCTCAAAGCGGCATTGTGTAAAAACAATACTGTTTAATACGGTCTCATTAAAATTACAATTGGTAAAAGTACAGTTGTCGTATTCGGCGGTAGGAAGTGGTGTAAGGCTAAAGTCTTCTTTTACAAAAGACTTATCTGTAATAAGCTGCATGGGTAAAATTTTGATGCTAAGGTAGCTAAAAACCTACTTCTTTTTGGCCATTTTAAAAGTTTCAGATGCTGGTTTCCCCTCTTTTTTTCCATATATCACAGCTACAAGAGAATCGGGAGACGGATGTGTATAAACAATTTTAGCAGGAAAATCATGGCCAGGATTTTTAAATACCATTTCATTATCTGTAATAGAGGTCATGTCAAAGCGCACAGGCTTTTCTGCATTCTGCCCGGGTACTGTAACCGTGTATGCCATCTTGCCGGAAACGTCATCAAGCACCACAGTTTCGGCAAAAACAGTATCGTTACCCACAATAAAGTAACTTTCACCATTAAAAACAGAATCATTCACTTTCTTCCAGTTCTCTACAAGATAACCTTCGGCAGATTTGTTGTCCCAGTTGCCTATGAGCCATTCGGCTTTTGTAATGTTTTTTTCTTTAGCGCATGATATGCTAAGTAATGTAAGGGCAATTAATGCAGGTAATGTCTTTTTCATAAGGTTGGAGTTTTGTGCAAGATAATAAAAATGGGTGTAGCCTTTAAATAATAAATGTCTGGAAATCAAATTTTCATGTGCCTTTAAGTATAGGGTAGGGCAACTGCTGCAAAAAGTGTTGGTTATTTTGGCTCAGGGATATATACCACGGCAGTTTTACAGACAGTTAAAATACCATCCCGAAAAACGGTTTGGTAACGGAATAGTTTTTGCTTTAGGATAGTATGTTGACAATCAAAAAAAATGCGTAATTTTGCGCATCCAAAACACGGACTGAGATGAGTATGATAGACAGGTTACAGTTTATAAAGCAGCGTTTTGATGAGGTTTCTGACCTTGTTATTAACCCGGATATTATTGCCGACCAAAAACGTTATGTAGCTTTAAACAAAGAATATAAAGAGCTTAAGGCGCTTGTAGAAAAGCGTGACGAATACATGACTGCTGTGGCTAACCTTGAGGAAGCCCAGGAGATTATTGCCGATGGCAGCGATGCTGAAATGGTAGAAATGGCTAAACTTCAGCTTGATGAAGCTAAGGAGGCACTTCCGGTACTGGAAGAAGAGATCAAATTCATGCTGATACCTAAAGACCCTGAAGATGCCAAGAACGTACTCGTAGAGATACGTGCCGGTACCGGTGGTGACGAAGCAAGTATATTTGCCGGCGACCTTTACCGTATGTATAGCAAATATTGCGAAAACAAAGGCTGGAGAACCAGCGTTGTAGACGTTAGCCAGGGTACATCCGGAGGATATAAAGAGGTTATCTTTGAAGTTAGCGGAGATGATGTTTATGGTACCCTTAAGTTTGAGGCGGGTGTACACCGCGTGCAGCGTGTGCCACAAACCGAAACTCAGGGGCGTATCCACACCTCGGCAGCTACAGTTATGGTACTTCCTGAAGCAGAAGAATTTGACGTACAACTGGATATGAATGAAGTGCGTATTGATTACTTCTGTTCATCAGGTCCGGGCGGTCAGTCGGTTAACACCACTAAATCTGCTGTAAGGCTTACGCACATCCCTACAGGGCTTGTAGCGCAGTGCCAGGACGAAAAATCGCAGCATAAAAATAAAGATAAAGCTACGCAGGTACTACGCTCGCGCCTTTATGAAATGGAACTTGCCAAAAAGCAGGAAGAAGATGCAGCCAAGCGTAACAGCCAGGTAAGCAGCGGCGACCGTTCTGCTAAAATACGTACCTATAACTACCCGCAGGGGCGTGTTACAGACCACCGTATAGGCCTTACACTTTATGACCTTGATGGTGTAATGAATGGTAGTGTACAAAAGCTTATTGATGAGCTTCAGCTGGTAAACAATACCGAGAAACTAAAAGAAAGCGATGTATATTAATTGTACTTAGCCTAAGATATAAAAGCTGCCTTTTGGCAGCTTTTTTTGTGATTTTTTATTTGGTTTCTAATGCTGCTTTTGACTTCTTATTTTCAAGTGCAGTCATTACTTTGTGAATAATTATTGCTTGCAGTTATTTTCTTCAGGTACAGTCATTGCGAGGAACGAAGCAATCTTTTTTAAAAGATAGATTGCCACGTCGTTCCTCCTCGCAATGACTCACTGTAAAGAAGAAGATGAAACAAATACAACTACTTCCACTCCAGTTTTACCAGTGCCACAGCCTGGCGCTGTAAAGGCAGGTTTACCAATAGCTTATTGCCCGATATAGTTACCTTTTCTGAGCTTACGCGTTTTAGCTGTCCTGCCGCTTCCAGTTGTGCTATTTGTGCTGTAGTAGGGTTTTGAGGCGAACCCATTTTTTTCCACACCTCATATGAGTTGCTGTTATCCTTATCAATAACATACAGGCTCATGGTTGCTTTTTTAGCAGGAATATTGTTTATGGTAATAGCCAACTCCGTGGCAGGTGCCGGCGCATCGGTATCGTGGTAGTTCCAGGCCATAATGGCAGCGGTTTTATCATCTTTATCAAAGCTGGCAAGTCCGCCAATATCTGCCTTGTCGCGAACGCTTTTAGCAAGTATGGTTTCCAGTGGGTACATATCGCTACCGGTTACGGCAATACGGCTGCCTTTCATCATTCCAAACATGCGGAACACGTTAAGCACCGGCTTATCTACACCATTAGTTGCCAGGTCGCGAAAACCATAAAACCACGGCTGGTTTTCAAACTCAAACGACCACGATACAGCCCCTAAAAAGTTAGCCTGCGTTTCATCTGCAAGTAAATATTTTCGGGCAAATGATGCTGCGGTATAGCTGCTGTACAGCGTTCCGTTACGGTAAGCGTTCTCGGGGTTAGTTGCCATGCCACAGGCCGCGCAACCTTCCGGGTCAGATTCCCCAATAATGAGTGGCAGGTTTTTAGTTTCAGGGTAGGACATCGCAATTTTAAAACCGGTATTAATGTCCTGCAACTGCGGACTCATATCCATTTGTACTACGCCATCTTTGCTTTTAGGCCATCCCTTGGCATGAAAGAGCAGCGCATCCAGCGGCGCACCTTTTTTGCCTGTGGCATAGTTGGTACCGCTTATGCAGTGTTTTATAAAGTCATTTACCCATTTTTGCGAACCCTCGGTTCGTGTACCTGCTATATTGTTGCCGCCTATTTTTGCAGTAGGCAATGCACGCTTTACACCATCGGCAGCATAGTCATACATTTTAAGGAATTCCTCTGGCGTGCCTTTCCAGTAATGGCCATTAGGTTCGTTCCATACTTCCCAGTACCAGCTTTCAACTTCTTTTTTGCCATAGCGGGCTACACAGTGCTTTACCCATTCGTAAACAAGGTTACGCCATTTATCATAATCTTTTGGCGGATAGGCCCATCCGGTAATAATATCAGTATACGGGTCGCCAGGTTTCCAGTAATGGCGGTACGGGTCAGGGTGTGTAGACAGCGCCTGTGGCATAAAGCCAATTTGCGCCAGCGGTTTCATGCCGCGTTTTATGTAAGTATCAAAAATACTATCGGTAATTGCCCAGTTATAAATAGGGTTGCCTTGGGCATCTTCGGTATAGGCGTTTGTAGAGCCCCATTTAAGGGCGGCCTCGCCATCGCCGGTAACCAGCAGGCTGTGCGTGCGCACATAAACAGGTACAGAACTTAGGGCGGCAATCTCGGTCAGTAGTTTTTTACCATCTTTCATGTAGGTATAGTTGGGTTCATCATACCCAAACCATGCCCAGACGGGATTCATTTTTCCGTTTGTTTTGTTGAGGTTTACTGTAAGTGTTGCCTTATCCTGTGCAAATAATGCATTCGAAATTAATAATGCTAAAATGCAAAGCCATTGTTTTTTAAGGTGATAAATCATGTTAGAGGTGGTTAAAATGAGGTTTAAACAAATTTGATAAAAATAATTGTATAATCAACACTTATTTATCCTGTTTTTTAAACTCCTGTTAATTACACATTTTTCAGTCATTGCATGCAACTGTAGCTTTACCTCACATTAGCTTTGTTTTACCTCAAATTTCAGTACTGTTTTAACATTTCAAATACATTCGCTTTACCTAAACATAGCCTGTATGCAACGCAAATGTCTTTTTATAGCCGCTTTTATTTATGGATTATTACCTGTCTACGCCCAGCTTTGTTCCGGCAGCCTTGGCGACCCTGTGGTAAAGATAGACTTTGGGTCGGGTACCGCCACGCATGGTGCGGCACTGGGTTCGAGTGTTACCAGTTATACCTATACCAATGCTGATTTTCCAAACGATGGCAGCTACACTATAGAAAGCAGGACAAATACTGCCGGAACCTGGTGGACTACAACAGACCATACCGGAGGCGGCTATATGATGGTGGTTAACGCGAGTACGTCTGTAACCGATTATTTCTATAAAAAAACGGTTACAGGCCTGTGCCCTGATACTACGTATGAATTTGCTGCATGGATAATGAACCTGTTGCGCAATCAGGATAACAGTACGCCAAACATAACCTTTACAATAGAGAAAGAAGATGGTACCATTTTAGAGTCGTATAATACGGGCAACATTCCGTTAGCAAGTAGTGCATTGTGGAAACAGTTTGGTTTTTTCTTTGTTACCCCTGCAGGTATTGATACGGTTGTTATCAGGATGCGGAACAATAAAGCCGGGGCAGCCCCGGGTAATGATATCGCATTAGATGATATTACCTTCCGTGCCTGTGGCCCTACGGTAACATCGGCGGTAGCTAATAACAGCGGAACCAGTATACAGGTATGCGAAGGGCAGGAGGGCAGCTATGTTTTGAATGGTGCCATAACTACATCTGGCGTTTATTCTAATCCGGCTTACCAGTGGCAGCTAAGTACTGATAGTGGTACTACATGGACAGATGTACCGGGCGCGACAGGCACTACTTACACGGCGCAGCCTGTAGGCGCAGGTATTTATATGTACCGGCTTTCTACTGCAGAAACGGCTAACATAGGTTCTGCTGCGTGCCGGGTAGCCAGTAATGTTATTACGGTTACAGTAGGCAATGCCCCCAATGCGCCTGTGGTAACCACAAGCCCTACCGAATGCGGTGCGCCCACAGGAATCATAACCATTACTTCGCCTGTGGGATATACATATAGCATTGATGGTATCAATTATGTGGCCTCCACCACGTTTTCTTCTTTGGCAGAAGCCAGTTACAACGTTACGGCAAAAGACAATGCAACAGGATGCGTATCGGCGGCTATAGTAGTATATGTAAGTGTAGGGAGTGGGGTGCCCAATGCTCCGGCAGTTACTGCTGCTGCACCTGCAACCTGTGCCACAGTAAACGGAAGCCTAACCGTAACCGATACGGCAGCGGGCTATAGTTTTGATAATGGAGTAACCTGGGGCACGACAAATACGGCATCATTACCACCCGGCAATTACTTGGTCAAGGTACAAAATGGCCAGGGTTGCGCTTCAGGTGCTACTGCGGTAACCATTCCCGCAGCTACAGGCTTTCCGCCTGTGCCTACTGTTACCATCATACAACCGGACTGTGTGACTACTACCGGAAACATTACCATTACCGACAGCCAGGCGCAATATAGTTTTAATAATGGTGCTACCTGGGGAACTGCCAACACTCTTAGTGGCGTGGCAGCGGGAACATATCTGGTGCTTACAAAGAATACGTTCGGATGCCTTTCAGGTCCTGCCACGGTAATAATAAACGCTTATGTTAACAACGAGCCTTTGCCTATGGCTAATGCTATACAATCGTTTTGTATTTATAATAACCCTACAATTGCAGATTTGGCAGTTACAGGCACTAATGTAAAATGGTATGATGCCGCAACAGGTGGGGTAGCATTAGCGGCTGCTACTGCCTTGCAGGATGGTGTAACGTATTATGCCACCCAAACGGTAAATATCTGCGAAAGCAACAAGGTAGCGGTAGCAGCTGCTGTGCTTAATACTGCCGCCCCAACAGGTAGTGCTGCCCAACAGTTTTGTACTACACAAAATCCTACTATTGCCCTGTTAGATGCTACAGGTACTAATATACAATGGTATTCAACTGCCTCGGGTGGAGTACCGTTAGCATCGAATATATCACTCTCAGATAGTACAACATATTATGCCACCCAAACTGTTAATGGATGCGAAAGCCAATTACGCTTTGCCGTTACAGTTACCATTATAGGACCATCGATACCTGTAAATAATGCAAGTGATTTTGTTTGTGATGCACTTAATGATGACACAGAGACGGTAGATCTTACTGCTTATACAAGCCAGTTAACGGCAGATGCGGGCAGTATATTTACCTATTATACCTCTGCAACGGCAGCAAATACTAAAGTCGTCACACAGCAAATCACGGTGCCAGAAAGTTATGTATTGCTATTGGGTACAAGTACTATTTATGTGCGTATAGAGTCATCTGATAAATGTTACCAGGTAGTAACGCTTACACTTACATTAGTAAACGTTCCGGTAGTGGCTATAGATGATACTGTAATTTTATGTGAGAACAGTGTGGTGGTGGTAAGCGCTGGCGGTGGTTTTGATAGTTATAACTGGTCTGACGGGCAAACAGCAGAAGCCGTTGTAATAGCGGCAGCGGGTAACTATTCGGTTACAGTTACGCAAAATCACGGAAGTACCGTTTGTACATCTGTAAAAGATTTTACGGTAGTACTTTCTAACCGCGCCACGATAAGCAGCATTGCAATAGGCGACTGGACTGAGAATGAAAATACAATAGAAGTTTTTGTATCGGGTATGGGTGATTATGAGTATTCGCTGGATAATACCATATGGCAGGATACAACTATTTTTACAGGCCTGGCACCGGGACACTATTTTGTGTATGTACGCGATAAAAACGAGTGTGGTACCATAAGCGATGATATTTACCTGCTGAATTACCCTAAATACTTTACCCCAAATGGCGACGGACAAAACGATGCCTGGCATGTAGAATTTGCCACGTATGAGCCGGGAATCATTACTGAAATATTTGACCGCTATGGCAAGCTTTTAAAGACCCTGCAATATCGCGAAAGTTGGGACGGTACCTTTAACGGGGCTAACTTACCTTCTACAGATTACTGGTTTGTGGTAAAACGCACCAGTGGTAAGGTGTATAATGGTCATTTTAGTATGATGAGGTAAAAGCAGTTGGCAGTATTCAGTGATCAGTATTCAGTTAACAGTTTGTAGCATCTGGACACTGATCACTGAATACTGACCACTGATTATCCCCCGATAACCGTTTTCCTGTGTAGTTTTCCCCAGTTTTCAAGGGCACACATTACATCGCCCAGCGTGCGGCTGTGGTCTGTCCATGAGTACTCTACCGTAGGAGGAAATGTATCATATACCGTGCGTTTAACAAGGTGGTTCATTTCCATGTCTTTAAGCTCTTTGCTCAGTACCTTATCTGTAATACCGCCTACTTCTTTTGCCAGTTCCTTAAAACGTTTTGGCCCGCTGCTCAGCGCGCCCAGTATGGGTAATTTCCACTTTCCGCTCAGGGTTTCCAGCGCATCTTTAATATGCAGTACAGCAGCCTTATGGCAGGCTACTTCCTGCATTAAGGGTATAACATTAGCTTCCATAAATCATCATTTTTACAATACTATCCTTTTGGGTATCGCTATCTAAAAGGATAGTACTATCTATTGTATAGCAAATGTACGTAAGTTTGTAATGTATTTAATGCACGACATTATAAATTTTAAAAAACGAGAAAAATGATATTAGTTACAGCCGCTACAGGCCAGCTGGGTACAGCTACCGTAAATTACCTTTTAGAAAAAATTCCGGCATCGCAAATTGCAGTACTTGCCAGGGATGCAGATAAAGCAAAAGATTTTGCAGATAAAGGCATAAGTGTACGCATAGGCAATTACCACGACTATGAGTCGCTTGTACCAGCTTTTAAGGGTGTGGAGAAATTGCTTCTTATTTCATCTAACGATTTTGAAGACCGCGCGGGTCAGCACATCAACGCTATTAAAGCAGCTAAAGAAGCCGGTGTTAAGCACATTGCATATACGAGTGTAGAAGCCACAGACCCACGTAATTCTGCTACGGGTGTTGTAGGTACAAGCCATGCTGATACCGATGATTTTCTTAAAGCTTCGGGTTTAACTTACACGCTGTTAAAAGATAACCTGTATGCCGATGTAATACCTATGTTTGTTGGCGATCAGGTACTTACTACAGGCGTTTTCTTCCCTGCCGGAGATGGTAAGGTACCGTTTGCAACACGCGAAGATATGGCACTTGCCGCTGCTGTGGTGCTTACTACAGAAGGGCATGAAAACAAAGAGTATGTTATAGCCAATGACGAAAGCTGGTCGTTTGCCGATGTTGCGCAATATATTTCTGAAGTTTCGGGTGTAGAAGTGACTTATACAAGCCCGGATGCTGAGGTGTACAAGAAAGTGCTTGAAGATGCTGGTGTACCGGATATTTATGTATGGATGCTTGGCGCATTTGCTAAGGCAATTAAAGACCACGAGTTTGAAACCGGTAAATCTGATCTTGAGCAACTGATAGGCAAAAAACCAACCACGCTTAAAGAGTATTTAGCTACGGTTTACGGTAAATAATTTATATTTAACCACATAGAAACATAGACTTGTCTCCCAGATAAGATTTCATAGAAATAAATTTTGCACATAGCTATGTGAAGCGGAGCTTCGGCTTATGTAAAACTTTATAATCTTTGAGGGAATAGTAGATATGTCTATGTGGTTAATTTTTCATTTAAAACCCCGAATCTTCTGGGGTTTTCTTTTATAAATCGTTCAATTTTTTGTTACTGAACTTTTCATAAAGCAATTGCTTTACACCACCCTGTATTTGCGAACTGTAAATACCTGTATGCCCCGAAAATAAATACGCTATCCCACAGGCGATGCCTAAATAAAGCGCTGCTTCAGCACCAAAAAGCTCAATGCCCATTAGAGTACACGCGATGGGTGTGTTTGTCGCTCCCGAAAATATTGCTACAAACCCCATGCCCGCCAGCAATGCCATAGGCAACGGAACGATTAAAAACAGCGCACTACCCAGTGTAGCCCCTACAAAGAACAAGGGGGTAACTTCACCACCCTTAAAACCGGCTCCCAGCGTAAAAGTAGTAAGGAGTAGTTTTACCAAAAAGGCGTAATATGGCTGCTGTACGCTAAACGAGTCTACTATAGTAGGCACGCCCAGCCCGATATATTTTGTAGTACCCATAGCCCAAACCGCTAAGGCAATTACTATTCCGCCAATAACAGGGCGCAGGGGAGGATAGGCGATATATTTTTTAAATTGGGCTGTAAAGAAGTGTACTGTTTTACTGAATAACAGGGCTGCAAGGCCAAATAACACACCGCAAAACAGTGTGTAGCCAAAGCCCGTAAAAGTAAAGTCAGGCACGCTTGCAATGCTGTAATGGGTGTGGGCCACATTCCATAATTTACAACTATAATCGGCAATGTAAGCAACAACAAGGCTGGGTACTATGGCTTGGTAACGCAGGCGCCCTATCATCATTATCTCTACAGCAAAAATGGCTCCTGCTAATGGTGTACCAAATACCGATGCAAACCCCGCGCTGATTCCCATTATTATAATGATCTTACGGTTGGCTTCGTTTAGTTTAAACCATTTTGTAAACTGGTCGGCAATGGCGCCGCCCATTTGCACGGCAGTGCCCTCGCGCCCAGCTGAACCTCCGAATAAATGGGTAACGAGCGTACCAAACAGCACCAGTGGCGCCATACGAAACGGAATTATTTGTTTAGGGGTATGTAATTCTTCTAACATCAGGTTGTTGCCCTTTACTACGCTTTCGCCGTAAAAATGATAAGTAACCCCAATAATCAGGCCGCCCAATGGCAGCAGAGCAATGATCCAAACGTGGCTTTCGCGGTAGTTGGTAACCCAGTTAAGCGATTCAAGAAAAAACGCAGATGCCGACCCAACTAAAAAACCTACGGGTATAGCAAGCAACAGCCATTTAGCCAATGATAACAGGTAGTTTGTAAAAGGGATTCCGGCAGTTTTTGATTTAAGGTCTTTCATTATGTCTGATTTTATAAAATACATCTACAGTGGCATAAGCCAGTTAAGTAGACGCCATCAGCTTTTTAAAGCGGTTCAGGGCAGACATCATTGCCGATTATTGATGTAAAGATAGTGAATAGTTAAATAGCACTGGACATCTAGACCAATATTATAAAAACTAGTATCATAAAAAGAAATTTTTGAGTTAATGTATTTTATATTTACAACTAAAATCTACCAACCAATGACAAACTTATTTGATGCAATATATAGCCTAAAAAAAGAGTATGATGAGAGGCGTGAAATGCATAATTTCAGTATAATTACCGCACTCCATCGAGAAAGGGATGAAACAAATCTACACTCAAGGTTTATTTCTTACCTGCTTTCTGCAACTTCAAATCATGGGTTGAAAAACACCTATGCCAAAATACTGTTCAAAGATATTTTAGGAGTTAGTGAATTTGATTTTTCAAATTATCAGGTCTTTCCAAATGAGCTTGATAAAAAAGAATATAAGTTCATTGATATTCTATTGGTCAATAAAAAGAAAAGCCAGGCCATTATCATTGAAAATAAAATTGATGCTAAGGATAGCAACAATGATACTAAAATAAATGGTTACAAAGGACAGTTAGAAAGATATTACAATACTATAAAGAAAGTTGCTGATAAAGATGGAGAGCCATGTAATGAGTATAAATGTGAAAATGTTTTAGTTTACTATTTGAGCAACGGAACTAAACCATCTGATATAAGTGTTGGTATACTGAAAGATATACCTTCCAGCTGGAAATCTGAAAATGTCATATCTTACGAAAACGAAGTTAGAGAGTGGTTAAAAAGGTGTATAGATGTAACATCAGAAACTAAACCAGTTCTAAGGGAACTTATTCAACATTATCTTGACCTAATTAATAAAATGACTCATAGCGACCTGCCAATAGCTGAAATACTGGAATTAAAAGATATAGTTTCAAACAATATTGCTCAAACAAGTTACTTGATAGAGAACTTTAAACACATTAAGTGGCACACTATACATCAATTCTGGGTGGAATTGGGTAAAAAATTACAAACAAAAGGCTTTCACAGTGTCAGTTATTATGTTGAATATGAAGTTACCCTTGAGGCTAATGGGGCTAAATTTAAAAATTGTATTACTCAAGTTACCCATGAGAAAAAGAGTATCAATTACGGCATTCATTTTGACTTTATAAGCGGTGAAAAAGCTTACATATCGGGGCTTGGCAGCTTAAGTTGGGGGATATTCGAACCTCAAAGGTGGGCAATTTTTGAAAATCCTGAGCTTGAAAATATAAATTTTTTAGAATTTTCTAGTGTAAACACATATCAATTAATTGATGAGCAAGATATGATTAGAGCAATTGAGTTGATAGTAGATGAAATTATTAAAAAGGATTTTAATATATTAAATCATTAACTAATGATTTTGTTTAAGTTTCATTACATAAAATTGTATTGTTGCTGTTGTCATGTCATAAAAAAAATAACCTTGTAAAGGTTTTACAAATAGTAGTACTTGTTATAGATGAATTAAAAGAAAAAAGCCCTCCGTAAAGATGGGCATAAACATAAAGTTTTAATATTTGTTTGACTCCCTAAGTATTAGGGAAATCAAAACTAAGGATACCATCTCCATAATTTAGATTTAAAGGTTAGACAATCAGTTGAAATGAAAAAACCACGGGTGCAACCGTGGTTTTTTTATTTTGTTAATATAGATATATCAATATTAACATTAAAATTTTCTTTTCAACAAAAATGTGGATAACTATTGGATAAAGGATTCAGAACAATCAATTAATGATAGTTAGGATTTTAAATATAAGCGGTATGTTAAATATGAGTTGAAAATTTATTTCCAATCTTCAAATACCCCTAACCCAAACAACGCAAAATCATATTTAACCGGATCGGTGGCATCCATAAGGCGAAGCTGTGTATCCAGTTCTGCAAGGGCTTTAGCATCGTTTTGCTTGCGGGTAAGTATGCCCAGTTTACGGGCTACGTTGCCGCTGTGCACATCAAGCGGGCAGGACAGCGCAGCAGGAGAAATAGTTTTCCATAAGCCAAGGTCAACCCCTGTACTGTCGTTGCGCACCATCCAGCGTAAGAACATATTAATACGCTTTGCGGCGCTTCCCGCTGTGGGGTCGCTTACGTGTTTATGGGTACGGCTTTGATGCGGTATTTCAAAAAACACTTTTTTAAATGCGGTAATGGCAGGCTGCAGGCTGTCGTTTTTCTGGTGCTTGGCAAATACACCCTCCAGACCGCCGTGGTTTTGATAGATGTGTTGCAGGGCAGTAATAAAGGTGCCAAAGTCGCCACCGTTAAACGTGCGATGCACAAAGTTTTCGAGCGTTTCTAAGTGATGGGGTTCGTGACTCATCACAAAATCATACGGACTGTCGCCCATAAGCGCCACCATTTTTTTAGCATTGTTTATAATCATCTTACGGTTACCCCAGGCAATGGTGGCTGCCAGGAAACCTGCGATTTCGGCATCTTCCTTTTGGGTAAAAAGGTGCGGAATCTGTATTGGGTCAGATGTTATAAAATCGGGTTTGTTGTACTGGTACACCTTTTCGTCAAGAAAAGCCTTAAGGTCGGTAGCGTTCATAGTCTCCTGCATGGTACAAAGATACTAAGTTGGTATAGTTATAAAAGTGCTGCGATATTATTTAACGCTCTGCGAATAGAATCCGTCTTTTAGGGTGTTGCCCCTAAGTTGTGGTACAATGCCAAAGTGGCTTTTGTAAAATTCTATCTGTCTTGGGTTGATACATGGCAACGGGCCATCGGCAGTACCATACATCAAAAAGTCTTTTTCGGTGTAGTAAAAGTTAAGATTACCCTTTTCTGCATGCAGGTATTTCATGTCCTTAAAGCGGGTGTTTTTTTCGGGCAGGTATAACTGACTCAGTGCGACATGCCCTGTAGATTTATGAAGCGAATTCCGGGATAGCGACGAAAGGCTAAGGCTAAAAAACGGAATGTATGCAGCCACACAACCCAGTATGAGCATAGGGCGGCTAATGTTATTGTTTTTAAAATAGCTTACCACCATTGCTATACAATAACACGCCAAAACCAGTACTTGCGGCAGGTAATACCTAAACTGTGGTGCAGTGCACAGTACTGCAATAAAGTTAATAAGCAGTGCAAAGTAAGCAGGGTACTGTGTACTTTTTTTTAAATACATAAACACTGGTGTAATTATAAATATCGCTACAGCAGCTTTATTTAGCATGCCGTCAAGCAGGGGCAGGCTTATCCAGTACTTTAATTTTTGGGGCAGGCTTATGTTACCGGGATCATACAGTTCTTTATAATAGCCATAATCTGATGTTATTTTTACTATAAAATTGTAAGCATCTGTATTAACAGCCCAATCTGTTGACATCTTAAAATAGTGCAATGGGTAAAGAGGATAACCCGATATAATAACATTTTTTGCTACCCAGAGTACAACAAGTGGTATTGCGCCTTTTAAAATAACAGCCCATGTCTTTTTTTGAAAAAGGTCTTTTATAAATAACAGCCCTAAAGGTAAGATCGTAATTTTTATGGTACACAAAAATGCAAATAGTAAAAATGCAATAGCTCTTTCGCCGGGGTTGTCTTTTTGTGTAGATAAAAGATAAATAAGTGTGGGTAAAAATATAAGCAAAGGGAAATCAGGCGAGGGGCTGTCTATAAACTGAAACAGCAATACAGAAAACAGGGTGTAATATTTTAGCCATCCTGCAAACGGATTTTTTTGGCTTTCAGAAAAATGGTAAAATATAATCCATATAAACACAAACCCATTGATGTCATTAATACGGTTTGTAATAAAACTAAAGTTAACACCTGCCTGTAATACATGCCATGCCGATGTTTGCGCAAAAAATATATGAAGGTTAGCCAGCCCTTTTACAAAGCCGTACTCGTTTAGCCATTTTATGGTTTGTATATAATAACTTTCGTTATCGACTATAAAAGGGGCACCGGCACTTTTTAAGAGCGAACCAAAGAGCAAAAATACCAGACAGATTTTTAAATATTTTGGCAGGGCTTTAAGATCTGTATTAAAAGCAGCGAGATATTCTTTATAGTCACCCCGATAGTAGTAAGCCGATGCCATGGCTATAAGTGTGGTTATGCCCAGGCAAATGCCATTTAAAGGCGCAAAAAAAGCGGTTATAGAAAACAAAACAGAACCCGAAATAAGCCCTAAAATAAGGGCGAAGGTAATATTTCTGGTTTCAATGCGTAAGGCTTTGGCCGTCAGGATACCTAATGGTATGAACAAAGCTGATAAAAATATCCAGTAAATAGCTATAATAAGCATACCTGTTATTTTAAAATGTTACCATCGCTCATTACCAGTTTACGGTCGGCCATGTTAGCAAGTTCTTCGTTATGGGTAACAATTACAAACGTTTGTCCCATTTCGTCGCGCAGCTGAAAGAACAACTTATGTAAATTTTCGGCCGATGCAGTATCAAGGTTACCCGATGGCTCATCGGCAAAAATAACAGCGGGATTATTTATAAGCGACCTTGCTACAGCTACGCGTTGCTGCTCACCACCCGAAAGTTCGCCCGGCTTGTGGTTTACCCTATGTGAAAGGCCCAGGTAGTCAAGGAGTTTTTTAGCTTCAGCTTCAGTCTCTGCTTTGCCTTTTCCTGCTATAAACGCAGGGATGCAAACATTTTCTAATGCGGTAAACTCCGGTAACAGCTGATGGAACTGGAATATAAAGCCCAGTTGCTGGTTCCTGAATTTAGATAATGCCTTGTCTTTCATTTGTAACACATCCTGCCCGTTTATTACAAGGCTGGCACCACTTTGCGAATCGGGCATATCCAGCGTACCCAGTATTTGCAGCAGCGTGGTTTTACCCGCGCCAGATGCGCCTACTATCGATACAATTTCGCCTTTGGCTATGTTGAGGTCTACGCCTTTTAAAACGTGAAGGTGCTCGTAATGTTTATGGATGTTTCCGGCGATTATCATTAAAATGGTTTTAAGCAAAGAAACAAACAAATTCAATTATAATAAATCTTTTTTGGCACAATATTTCGTATGTAGCTTTGCAGGGTTTAATAAGCAGGATAGTTTTAGAACCTTATAGTACATAATTTTACATCACAAACTATTTATGAAAAACATAGCAGTAATATTACTGGCAATATTCAGCATTTCCTGCCAGGGCAGCCCCAAAGGGCATGAGCGAAATGCAAACAAAATAGCAGACAAAGCAAATAAAAAGGTAGGCAATGCAAAAACAGAAACTGCCATTTTTGCGGGTGGTTGCTTTTGGTGTACCGAAGCGTTTTTTACTGATCTTAAAGGTGTAGAAAAAGTTGTATCGGGCTATATAGGCGGTATAAAAGCAAACCCAACTTACAGAGAAGTTTGCACCGGCGCTACCGGCCATGCCGAGGCCATTAAAATAACTTTCGACCCTGACGAGGTGGCTTATGAAGATTTGCTGGAGATATTTTTTGCTACACACGACCCTACGCAGCTAAACAGGCAGGGCGCCGATGTGGGCACACAATACCGCAGTGAGATATTTTATACCAGCGAAGCGCAAAAAGCCGCCGCAGAAAATTTTATCAAACTGCTTACCGACCAGAATATATATGCGAAGCCTATTGTAACCAACATTTCTAAAGCAAGTGTTTTTTATCCTGCCGAAGATTACCACCAGGATTATTATGCGCAAAACCCTTACCAGCCGTATTGTATGGCAGTTATTTCGCCAAAGCTGGATAAGCTTAAAAAGAACTATAAATCGAAACTGAAATCAGAGTAAAACGATTTTGTTTTACCATATAGCAACATAGTTTTTTCTGGCTCGAAAGAGTGTATAGAAAATAAACTTTACACATAGCCTATGACGGAAGCGGAGCTTCTTCTATATAGCCTAAATCCTGAGGGATTTTTAAGACGATGTTGCTATGTGGTAAAATGTTATTAAGGAAGCCCTGCGATAACACGGGGCGTTTTATTTCTCGTTGCGGAACAGGAAACCCAATCCGATGCTTTTAAGCATCTTTTTTTCGAAGGCCCAAAAAAACTTGATCTGCCCGGATATAAAACCAAAGAACAGTAGCAATACCTGGTAAGCAGGAAAAATGAGTATAATGTAAAGCGGATAATAAATCCAGGGAGATATGCTGTCTTTATTTAAGCCAATAGCGGCCAGTATAGGTTTTGAAATATAAGAAGAAGTAGAACCTGTAACAGCAAAAACTATAAATATAACTACCAGTTGATAGTTGTGCTTAATTCCCCAGCGATTTTTAAACTTTTCCATAAATGTGGCAATACCGCAAATATACCGTATTTAGTATTGCGGCACAACCCCGCCGAGCCTTTGATTGTTTGTTATTTGAAAATAAACCAAATAATTATACAACAGGTAATTTACCTCATAACCATAATTGATTTTAGGGTCGTAATCAATTCTCAGTTGGTACAGCTCTCCATATTGTAGGGGAGAGTTAGCTCTTACATTCCATTCGGTTACCCAAAACAGGTTCTTATTTCTAAGATAAGGTTCTCCATAATAACCGCGTGGCTTTGCCCTGCTGTAAAGCCATGAATTAAACCCGGCATCTATAATAATAACCTCATATTCAAGCGAGTCATTAGCAATGCGTACTGTATCACTTAAGTGCGCAGCTGCTATTTGGCTTTTGTTCTTTACCTGAACGGTGTCGTTTAATGCATCGGTTTTTGCTTTGGCAACATTGTTAGACCCGCAGGCAGATAATGCTATTATAGACACTATGGCTGTTGTAGTAATTAAAAATGCTCTCATAACTTTTAGTTTAAATTTGCAAAATAATAAAAGGTAACCCCTACAATAAGGATTACCTTTTACTATAAAAAGTTGGGAGCCAACTTAAATTTTTTCTGAAATTATGCTGTAGGCTTAGTTTTAGCATCAATATTAGCCTCAACATTAGATTTTACCCTGTCAGCAATTTCTTCTCCTTTGTGCACTGCATCGTCAAATTTTTTGCCGGCAGTTTCTTTAAGGCTTGCATATTTATCTTTGATCTTTTCGCCAAACTCTTCTGCTTTTTCTGCAAAGCCATCAAGATAGCCTTTACGCTTTAAAATTAGTGCTGTTACTGCAAGGGCTGCAACTCCGGCTGCAACGCCTATAATTACTTTTTTGTTACTCATAAGTTTTGAATTTGTATTTCTTTTAATTTCTCGATTAAAGTTTTTTCCTGCCGCTTTACTGTAGCGGTTAGGGCTGGTGCCAGATGCGTCGTTGTGCTGCATAAAGTCTCTTGGCATATTTTTAGGGCGGCTTGGGGTTATGTTTGTCGTTTCCATGGCTGCTTGTTTTAATTAAATAATCAGTTTCTGTATTTTGGTTTTATAAAGTTAGCCAATGATTAAAGGGCTTTATATTAACGATGTCTTAAAATTTTGTAGTCAATACCTTATTTAACTTTTTTTTAATTAAAGACTTGTAGAATAGTGTGTTGGTGTTAAAATAATTAACGGATATACATAAATATTCGTGCAGATTAGGTGTTTGTCAGGTACAAAAAAAGCACCTTATAAGGGTGCTTTTCTGTAGGCTATATATTGCTTTTCTTTAAACTGATGGTTACACAAAAAGAGGGTGGTCTTCTTCATCATAGATGTCTTCCCTTTCGTTGTCAAAATCTTCCTCGGTAAAGAACCCGAAGAGTTTCACCAGCCCAAATCCGGCAATAGCTGCGGCTAAGAATTTAAGCAGTTTCATGTCGTTAATGTTTTTTGGGTTAATGATTGTTTTCATGGCCTGTTTATTATGATATTTTTATTTTTCTGAGATAAAATTAGCTCAATAATCAATATCAGCCTATAACCTTTAGCAAAAATTTAGGACTCTTAACACAAAAATGTAATGAAATATGCTTTTGATGTAACGAAATTTACAAACGGTATAATGCGTGCATAGTTTCTTAACATTAAAGATATTTTATCATAGAAATCTTGTCTGCAGAAACCTCTTCATTGAAGAAATTTTTCATGATACCGCACTCTTCAAAACCAAAATTTTGATATAATTTTCTGCCCCCTGTGTTTGTGCTGTAAACTTCCAGCCATACAATGCTTACAATACTATTTTTTGCAGCCCAGTCCATCGCAGCTTCCATAAGCAGGGTGCCTATTTTTTTATTTTGCCAGTTCCAGGCAACACCCATACCCAGCATAGCCGTATGAGCCAGTTTTTGCCTTGGGCTGCCGGTAAGATCAAGGTTACCTATAAGCGCACCGTTGTGTTCAGCCACAAAAAGCGCGCAGTTGTCCTGCATTATAAATTTATCTATCCATTCCTGCTCCTGTACTATGGTATTGGTATACTCATATACATATAACGGAATAGAAGTAGTCTCCTTAATGTAGCCTTTTTTTAGGTGTATAAGTGCGGCGGCATCTTTAAGCGTAGCATGCCTTATAACTATTTCGTCAGGCTTATTGATAGTAGCAGCCACTTATGGCAATTTAAATTCCGGATTATAGATCAGGCCTATAATATTTCCCCACCCGTCGTATACGCTTGCCACCATAATTTCGCCACCTACATTATGCGGAGCTTCATGCTCTGTTGCGCCCAGGCCTGTAAACCGGTCGTATGTTGCCTGTATATCGTCTACACCCCAGTAGGTAACAACGTTGTCGCCCTTAGTACTTTCATCGGGCATCAGGGCCATCTCATAGCCGCCAATGTTATAGCCTACATAAAAAGGCTGGTCAAAATAGGGTTCGGTTTCAAAGGCTTCGGTGTACCAGGCTTTTGCTTTTTCGAGGTCACTTACTTTATAGCCTACTGTGCGCAGGCCAAGGATTTTTGTACTCATTTTTAATTTTTGTTTGGTTTCTACCGTAAAGGTAGGAAGTAAAAGTGCCAAAACCTGCCTTAAGATTACCATACCCCAAAACATTTATTATATTTGTGGCTTTCTTTAAATAAAACAAACACATTTATATGAAATTACTGGAAGGAAAAACGGCAATAATAACCGGTGCAAGCCGTGGTATAGGCCGTGGTATAGCCTTGGTATTTGCAAAACAGGGCGCTAATGTAGCATTTACCTACAGCGCTTCTGTAGAAGCTGCAAAAGCCCTTGAAGAAGAACTTGCCGCTTTTGGCGTTAAAGCTAAAGGCTACCAGAGCAATGCTGCCGACTTTAATGAATCGCAAAAGCTTGTTGATGATGTACTGGCAGAATTTGGTACTATAGACGTGCTTATAAACAATGCGGGTATTACTAAAGATAACCTGCTTATGAGAATATCTGAGGAGGACTTTGATAAAGTAATTGAGGTAAACCTTAAGTCAGTATTTAATATGACCAAGGCCGTACAGCGCCCTATGCTTAAGCAGCGTAGCGGTTCTATCATAAACATGAGTTCTGTGGTAGGAGTACAGGGTAATGCAGGCCAAAGTAACTATGCTGCTTCTAAAGCAGGTATGCTGGGCTTTACAAAATCGATAGCAATTGAACTTGGCTCACGCAACATTCGTTGCAATGCAATTGCACCGGGCTTTATACAGACAGAAATGACCGAGAAACTGGGCGAAGATGTGGTTAAAGGCTGGGCAGCTGCCATTCCGCTTAAGCGTGGTGGTACGCCGGAAGATGTGGCTAATGCCTGCGTATTCCTTGCCAGCGATATGTCTGCCTATATTACCGGCCAGACACTTAACGTTGATGGCGGTATGATTACTGCATAAACAATAAATTTCTTAAAGAAACGATATTACTAAATGACTGCATCTACGGTTTTATTACTTATTGTATCTGCCCTGGCAGCATTAGGGTTATCGTTTTACCAATATCTTTTTAAAGCCAAAAAGAAGGGCAGTACGCTTTTCTTTTTGGCCTTTTTGCGTTTTGTAACGGTGTTTGCCGCACTGGTACTGCTTATTAATCCGGTTATTACCCGTAAAGATTTGCAGGTTGCAAAAACACCACTGCCTGTATTGCTTGATAATTCATTATCTATAAAAGAGCTTGGGCAGGACAGCCTGGCTAAAATAATTACAGAAAAATTTACAGGAAATACTGCCCTGAAAGATAAGTATGATGTGCAGCTATATACCTTTGCCGATGATTTTGAGGCTGGTAAAACACCAGATTTTAAAGGCACGCAAACACATATAGACCAGGCTGCACAAAACCTGCAACAGCTATACCGCAATACATCATATCCGGTGGTATTGCTGAGCGATGGTAACCAGACTATAGGTAACGATTATATTTACAGCTTTAAAGACAACACTACGGTATATCCTGTTGTATTGGGTGATACCACCACATTTACTGACTTAAGGGTGGGTCAGGTAAACGTAAACAAATATGCCTTCCTGAAAAATAAATTTCCTGTAGAGGTATTCCTGCAATACAGCGGAAACAAAACGGTAAACACCTCCTTTACCATTATGCAGGGTAGCTCAGTACTGCACAAGCAAAACGTAACCTTCTCGCCCGATAAAAAGGCACAGGTAGTTAATGTATTGCTTAACGCAGAGAAAGTAGGAGTGCAAACCTACCGTGCCGTGATATCTTCTGCGGAAGCGGAAAAGAACAAATACAACAATACCAAAAACTTTGCGGTAGAGGTTATCGACCAGCGTAGCGAAGTTGCCTTAGTAGCGTCTATAAACCATCCTGATCTTGGTGCTATAAAACGCGCTATAGAAACCAATCAGCAACGCAACGTTACCATACTAAAACCATCTGAAATTAAATCCCTGGCAGATTATAACGTGTTGGTCTTGTACCAACCGGATGCTTCGTTCAGGCAGCTTTTGGAGCAAAATAAAAATGCCGGGCTTAATACCTTTACCATAACCGGTAACAGTACCGATTTTAATTTACTGAACCAATATCAAACCCTGGTTAACTTCAGGATGTCTGGGCAGCGTGAAGACTACCTGGCCGACTTTAACAGCCAGTTTGGCCTTTTTGCAGCTGAAGATATAGGCTTTGCAAATTTCCCGCCGCTACAGCACCCGTTTGGTACTGTAACACTTAAGCAGGATGCCAGTGTGTTGCTTTCTGCACGCATTCGCAATGTAGCTACCGGAGGACCGTTAATGGCTTTTTCTGAGCAGGGTGCAAAGCGTAGTGCTTACCTTTTTGGCGAAAACATCTGGAAATGGCGCGTAGAGAGCCATGTAAATACAAAATCGTTTGATGGTTTTGATATTTTTATGGATAAAACCATACAGTTCCTCGCGACTAATTCTAAACGCAAATCGCTCGTGGTAAATCATGAGAGTTTTTACAACAGCGGAGAAGCCATTGCCATAACAGCACAGTACTTCAATAAAAACTATGAGTTTGAGGAGAATGCCCGTCTTACGCTTGCGCTCAAAAATAAAAAAACCGGCGCTTCAAAATCGTATGACTTCTTAAAAGGGAGCAATGAGTATAAGGTAAACCTTGACGGATTAGGCGCAGGCCAGTATAGCTTTACGGTAAAAGAAGCTACGTCTAACACTACCTATGCCGGGGCTTTTGAGGTACTCGATTTTGAAATTGAAAAACAGTTTGTAAACCCTGACCTGGCACGCATGCAGCAGCTTGCTACCAATACTAATGGTGCCGTTTACTATCCTGCTACTATAGATAATTTAATTAAAGTGCTTGCCGAAAATGAAAATTATCAGCCGGTGCAAAAAGCCATTACAAAACAATCCCCGCTTATCGAGTGGATGTGGCTGCTTGTTATCATGGCACTTGCACTTGCAGCAGAGTGGTTTATACGCAAGTATAATGGGTTGTTATAAGTATTAAAGTATTTATAATTAATATTACAAACCTTTCCATATTTCTTACATTTGGTATAACCTAATGACAAAAAATATGAAAAAGTTACTTCCCTTACTAGCCATTGCGGCACTCGCCATAACATCATGTCGTAGTACAGATACTGCTTCGTCTACCGCATTGCTTACGTCGGGCAACTGGCAACTGGAAAGCATCAATGGTAAAAAAGCCGATGCTGCTGAATTTAAAAATGGCCTGCCTACTGCAAATTTTACTATAGATCATAAAGTAGCAGGTAATAGCGGTTGTAACCAATATGGCGGTTCTTATAACCTTAATGATGACAATGGTATTAATGTAAGTGAAGTGTTTTCTACAAAGATGTTTTGTGAGGGCGTTACCGGCGAGCAAAAATACCTTGATGCACTGGGCAAAGTAAACCTTGCCAAGATTGATAAAGATAAGCTTGTATTATTAAAAGATGTAGATGAGGTGCTTATATTTAAGCACATGGATGCAGATAAATAATATACTGATAGAAATAAAGGAGCCGGCTAAAAAGCCGGCTTTACTGTTTAATGAGGCCCTATTGCCATAAACGTTGTAATCCTGAGACCAGCGGGCGGTTTCTTCCGGCTCCTGAGATCTTACTTCTTTTTTTAATGTGCAGACCGTACCTGTGTAGAAAAGTTTACCATGTACGTGTAATGTTTCTACCGTCGCGTGCCGGAGTAGTACGCTTGTTTACCAGATGGCTGTCGTGGTCTGGAATACGGTTGTTGCCGGGCATTGCCATTTTAGGAAATGAGGCTAGTTCATTAGGGTTAACAATTGCTGGGTCATCATAGGGTAAATCAAAATTACCGGATGCATGGCTCGCATTCAAATTACCACCCATATCATCCTGATATGGAAAGGTGTTAGTTGTAATTGCCATAATTGTTATCGTTTTATAATATAAAGGTATAACTTTTTTATAATTTATCGGCTAATTGCTTGATAAATTATGGATTAGCTAAAACGATATAAATGTTATAATTATAAAACTACAATGTTTTCGGGCTGTTTGAACAAAATATTATGCCTGTAGGGCGATGAAGACAAGGATTTTTTTAGGGAGTTATAGCCCCAAATTACACCAGTTTATCCAAATCTATTAGTGGTAACTGGTGTAATTTGTAACTATAGTTTTTATTTTATAAGAAGTTGTACCTGGTCTTTAAGGCGCTCTGTAAGCAGGTTCATCATACGCTTATTAAGGTTTGATGAATTGGTGATGTACTCACGATATTCCTCAACGGTAAATAGCGCAATTATCATCCCCTTTAGCGCATTGCGGAATTTTTCATCCTTTTGTATTGCATTTTCAATATAGTGCAGCTGCTTTTCTGTGCTTAACAAAAAGAATTGCCCCTTTTGTTTTACAGCATAGTTAACAAATGCCTCCACAAAAATATCGTTCTGCAATTTAAGTACCGGCCTCAGCGTCCTGTTCTGAAAAATTTCTTCAGCAGAAGACTGCGGGTGTATTTCTCCCAATATTTCCGGCCTTAATGCTAAAAGGCCCTTATCGCGTTCGCTCATAATTGGTATGTATTGGCTGGGTACTATTCCCCCGGCTTTTAATATAGCTTAGGATATTTTGCAGGCATGGCCTCGTGCATAATAGCATATACTTTTTCGTAAATATCTTCTACAGACGGTTTGCTAAAATAATCGCCATCTGTTGCATAAGCAGGGCGGTGTTCTTTTGCTGCAAGCGTATCCGGTTTGCTGTCCAGGTGTTTGTAGGCATCCTGTACATCCAGCACCTGCTGTAAAATATAAGCAGAGGCACCTCCCGGTACATCTTCATCAATAACAAGCAGCCTGTTTGTTTTAGCTACACTTTTTACAATATCGTGGCTAAGGTCAAATGGCAGTAAGGATTGTACATCGATAACTTCAGCATCTATACCGGCTTCCTGTAGCTCTTTTGCAGCCTGTTCTACAAGGCGCAGTGTAGAGCCGTAAGATACCAGTGTAATATCTGTACCCTCTTTTAGCGTTTCAACAACGCCCAGTGGCGTTTTAAACTCACCAAGATTTATAGGCATCTTTTCTTTAAGGCGGTAGCCATTAAGGCATTCAACCACAAGGGCAGGTTCATCGCACTCTAAAAGCGTATTATAAAAACCGGCAGCTTTGGTCATGTTTCTTGGTACCAGTACATTAATACCGCGAATAGCGTTAATTATCATGCCCATAGGCGAGCCAGAGTGCCAGATGCCCTCAAGCCTGTGCCCGCGCGTACGGATTATTAGCGGCGCTTTTTGCCTGCCTGCCGTGCGGTAGTGCAGCGTGGCAAGGTCATCACTCATAATTTGCAGCGCATATAACAAGTAATCAAGATATTGTATCTCAGCAATAGGGCGCAGTCCACGCATTGCCATACCTATTCCCTGTCCTAAAATAGTAGCTTCGCGAATACCGGCATCGCTTACACGGAATTCGCCGTATTTTTCCTGCATACCTTCAAGCCCCTGGTTTACATCGCCTATGTTACCAACATCTTCTCCAAAAACAAGCGTTTCAGGATATTTGGTAAACAGTGCGTCAAAATTGTTACGCATAATCATACGCCCGTCTGCATCTTCCGGGTTATCGCCATATTCCGGCAATACCTCTTTTGCATTCAGCACATTTTTATCCGATTGGGAGTATAAATGCGAACTGTATTTTGGCTGATTTTCGTCAGTGTACGCTTTTATCCATGCAACAAGACTTTCTTTAACAGGCTCATTAATAACAAGGCGCAACACCTTGCGGGCAATAACCAACAGGTCTTTGCGCATAAGTTCTTTTACCGTTGCAATGCTGCTTATGTGCTTGTCTATAAATACTTTGTTGTCACTTTTGGCTGCAACATCTTTTAAAAGGGTTACGAACGCATCGCGCTCTGCCTTAATAGGATCCTGGTAAGCCGCCCATGCGTCTTTTTTACCTTCAAGTACATCGGCCTTAGCCTGTTGCTCTATGGCTTCAAGCTCTTCTTCAGTGGCAAAGGTATTTTCGAGTATCCATTTGCGCATTTGTGCGTTACAGTCAAATTCTCCTTCCCAGGCAAGGCGGTCGCTGTTTTTGTAGCGTTCGTGCGATCCTGATGTAGAATGGCCCTGAGGTTGCGTAAGCTGGTAAATGTGCATAAGCACCGGTACGTGCTGGGTGCGTGCTATTTCGCCTGCCCTTTCATAAGCGGCTATAAGCTCGGCATAATCCCAACCTTTTACTTTTATAATTTCGTAGCCTTTAGCATCTTCATCACGCTGAAAGCCCTTAAGTATTTCTGATATGTTTTCTTTAGTAGTCTGGTGGCGCGCGTGTACCGATATGCCATAGTCGTCATCCCAAACGCTTATTACCATAGGTACCTGCAGTACACCTGCGGCATTTATGGTTTCAAAGAAAAGGCCCTCGCTGGTACTGGCATTGCCTATGGTTCCCCAGGCTACCTCGTTGCCATTTACCGAGAATTTTTCGGTATCAATGCCTTTTACATTACGGTATATTTTACTGGCCTGTGCCAATCCTAACAGCCTTGGCATTTGCCCGGCAGTAGGGGAGATGTCAGAACTTGAGTTTTTTTGTTGTGTAAGGTTATTCCAGTTACCATTTTCATCAAGGCTGTGGGTAGTAAAGTGCCCACCCATCTGGCGGCCTGCGCTCATGGGCTCATTTGCCAGGTCTGGATGGCCGTATAATCCGGCAAAAAACTGTTGTATGGTAAGCTGGCCTATGGCCATCATAAAGGTCTGGTCGCGATAATAGCCAGAACGGAAGTCGCCGTTTTTAAAGGCTTTTGCCATAGCAAGCTGTGGTAGCTCTTTACCATCGCCAAAAATACCAAATTTAGCCTTACCTGTTAGTACTTCGCGACGGCCCAGGAGGCTGCATTCGCGGCTTATAACGGCTGTTTTGTAATCATTTATCACTTCAGTCCTGAAATCAGTAAAAGAAAGTGCTTGTTTAGTTTCTGTGCCAGTCATAAAAAAGTAGTGTTTAGTGCAAAACACAAATTTAATCAAAACTATGACATATCATAATATTTGGAGTTAAATTTAAATTTCATAATATATAACAAAACAGGGTTAAATTTTTATTATAATTAAATTTAACCTGAATAATGGCGTTTAAATTGAGAATAGCTTAGTGATTGCAGGGCGGTTTTGCGAATGCAATATTGACGAAGTTAAATGTTTTTAAAGCCATTTACGTGTGAACAGGCTTATCAGTGTGCTTGGGCTAAGGGTTACCACAAAGCGTATTTTTTGGGCATAGTTGGTATCATTAACCTCAAAACCATTGCTGGAATAAACAGGGAAATACAATTCAAAATAGTCTGTAACAAGGTTAAGGCGTATACCACTGTCATACACAAAATCAGTATTGCTATTCCTGCTTTTCATAAAGCCGGCATCGCCATAAACTTCTATCCAGTTCCATATGTTAAAGCTGGCATTTACAGTAGTCATCCATTGATTTGCATACCGGGTATCGAGCATCGATTTAAAACCGCCATCGGCCATAATGAATTGCTGACTGAATAACCCTGATGTTTCGCTACGCCCATAGTAGTTATAATCAAAAAGATAATCAGAAGCGCGGTCAAGGCCGAAACTAAAGAAATCTGAATTTCCGGTGTTGTTGTACATAAACATACCGGCATAAAGGCGCACATTTACCTGGCGATTGTCATTAAAGAGGCGTCGGAACTGAAACTCTCCCGATACCTTACCAAATGAGTCTGATAACTGCACATCGGTATAAAAATTATTGTGGCGCGATATGTTAGAATTAACCTTACTGTAACGGGCATTAAATACCGAATAGCTATCGGCATGCGGATCTGCCGGTACATAAAGCGATTTTTGCCTTTGTACCATTACCTGCCTGATGTTAATTACCTCTTTAAGGTTTTTCCTGAAATCATCTGGGCGCAGGCGAAGCTGCACTGATGGTGTAAACTTATAATAGCGTGCATCTGGTGCGTAATGATATGTATTTCCCGAAAGAAAATAGCGTATGTTAAACAGTTCGCCATCGCGTATGTACTGGTTGTACATAAGTGAGAATGAACCTATGGCATGACCTGTATTGGGTGAGTAAAGCGTATTTAAATCGAAAATAAAAGGCTTTTCAAGCAATGATTTATTATGAAATCGCAATCCTGGTGAGAGCCCGTCATAAAGGTTATAGGCAAAACCGGGTACAAAAAATATCTGGTTATAGGCAGGGTCTTCAAGATCCTGAAAAAAAGTGAATTTATACGGCCTTTTATTAGGGAAAAAGTTATTAAGCGGCTTCTGATTATTGCGCGGATTGTATTCCGGAATTTCTTCGTTATAATTTAATACCAGCCTGTCGGCATCCTTTCGGGCAACGGTAAAGGTGCTGTCTTTATCAAAGCCATCTATCCACTGTTTAAAAACTACATTGCCTTTTTTAACGCCATATAATGAAATTGGCACATTAGTACCCGAAACATTCTTAAGGGTTACCTGTAACGAGTCTTTTTCTTTTTTAACCGGGCCAATCTTATAATCGATAACATCTCTGGAAGCTATTAATTTATTAAAGAACCAACTGATATCTTTAGGGGCGTTTTTTTGCATTATAAGCTCAAGGTCATTTCTGTTAGCCTGGCTGCTGTTAACATTCTGCGTGTAAAATTCGCTGAAAGATTTAGTAACGATTCCATTACCCAGGTAATCGTCAAGGTAGGTAAAGGCAAGCCCTGCCTTGTATTTACCCGATATCTGCTCGTTAAATTTTATAAAAGTATTTTTAGGATCGCCTATGGGCTGGTCCAGGTTGCGGCGTGCCATAAGCAGGAAAAAATAATTAAACTGCTCATTAAGTGTGATCTCAAAAATATGGTGACCTCTCAAAATGCCCCAGTTACCCAGCTGGCCCATCATTTTCTTTTCGGCGTGGTTCTCGTTAATATACTGCATTAACAAATCCATCTGTATACCGTCATATACCCAGCTGTCTTTTCGCGGGTCAAGCTTCAGTGTGTTTCTTAGGTAGATGTTAAGGTAGGTCTTTAAAAACCGCAGTTCAAAAATAAATGAGTCAGGAAATGGCCTTAAAAAAGATGGTAACTGGTTAAGCCCATATACCGGGTTACGGTCATAATCAGCCTTTGTAACAATAATTTTTCCGTAAGGATAAGACCCTAATTTTTCGGAAGTGTATTGTGCTATTCTGTCAACAATCATGGCACGCTGCACATCAGTAGTACGGTTATCGCGCATGCTGCTGTAAATAGTGGCCGACTGAAAATTAAAAACCTCGGTAAACTTTTGTAGCTCAAGCACCAGGTTAAAGCCCATACGGTTGCTATCCTCAAAATGATAGGATGCAAATTTATCCTGAGCACTTGCCATACCCTGGCTGTTAAGGTCGCTGTAAAGCGTATATGCAAGGGGAACTTTTACGGTAAAGTCATAATCAGATGCTGCGTTAGCAATGTCGTCAAGGTTTTCATTACTGTAGGTAACAAAACCATGCTCATAACGGCTGGGTGTAAGGTACCAGTCGCGCAGGTTAAAGTTGCCCGTTTTTGGATCGTAGCCAAAATGTGTAAAACGCTCGTTAGGTATTTTTACCTTATAAGTAAGTTTTATACTGAACGAACGGCCCGGATAAATAGGATTTTTGAGCTGTACCTGTACCAGGTCAGGATGGCCTTCGGGGCGTTTCCAGTCCAGTAACAATCCATTCTGGTCTACAAGAGAGTAGATTGTGGTACTGCCTCTCTCTTCCTCTTTGGCCAGGTGAAATGCCTTAATAAACTCATCGGTAAAACGTTTAGCCATAGGCGTTGTTTTAGATGAGTAGGCATTGTTCCAGTCGTTCAGTATAATATGGTTCAGCGTATCGCCGCTATTATTTGCATAGGTAATTTCCTGCTGCACGTTAATTGTGCGCGCCACGGCGTCGAGCTCGGCGCTAATGGTGTTTTTATGCTGGGCATTAGTAATGCCGCAGAACAGTAACAGTAAGAGAAAAAAGGCCTTTCGGATCTGAATCAAAATGTTGTCTTTAAATTTACTCTTCTTTGAGTTACACAAATAAACGGCTGGTTGCAAAAACTATGCTATAACTTATATACGATGTAAAATTATGTTTTGGGTTGCCCCAAAAACTGTTAAACTTTGAAAAATAACTTTCTTAGAAGTTAGGGCTCAGGCTGTACTTTTTGTAGAAAGCATCAATAACGGCCACTACCTCATCGGCAGTATCTACTACCTTGATAAGGTTAAGATCGTCCGGGCTTGCATTGTGGAATTTGCCTATCAGTGTTTGCTCTATCCAGCCCATAAGTCCGCCCCAGTATTCTGTACCTACTAATATGATAGGGAATTTAGCGATTTTTTTTGTCTGGATAAGCGTTACAGCTTCAAAAAGTTCATCAAGGGTACCAAAACCACCCGGCATACCCACAAACCCCTGAGAGTATTTAACAAACATAACCTTGCGTACAAAGAAGTAGTCGAAGTTAAGGTTAAAATCGTGGCTTATGTATGGGTTAAAGTGCTGCTCAAAAGGCAGTTCTATATTAAGCCCTACCGATGGTGCTTTACCACGGCTGGCACCTTTATTACCGGCTTCCATAATACCCGGGCCACCGCCTGTAATAACGCCATAACCGGCGTTGGCAATTTTCTCGGCTATTTCTTCGGCTAATAGATAGTATTTATCTTCCGGCTTGGTACGCGCAGAACCAAATATTGAAACACACGGGCCAATTTTAGCCATGGTTTCGAACCCGTTCACAAACTCGGCCATTATTTTAAAAATAGCCCAGGAGTCGTTACTCCTTATTTCGTTCCACGGTTTTTGCTTAAGCCCATCGTGTATCCACTCTTCGTCGCTGCTGTATTTTTCTTTTGACATTCGTCTTTAGTTCAAGGTTTAAAGTTTTAGGTTTGCTTTAAAGTCCTGTATGGAATAGCATCCTCCATTTTTTTAAAGCCCGCTAAGATAGTATTTTTCTACAATTCCTTTTTAAGAAACTGTGCGGTGTAGCTTTTTTTGTTTTTCGCCACTTCTTCGGGTGTGCCTTTTGCTATGAGCTGCCCGCCGCCTTTACCACCTTCGTAGCCTATATCTATTATATAATCGGCCAGTTTTATTACATCCATGTTGTGCTCAATGATAAGCACGGTGTTGCCCTTATCTACAAGTTTGTTAATTACTTCCATAAGCACGCGAATGTCTTCAAAGTGAAGCCCCGTTGTAGGTTCATCAAGGATATAGAAGGTATTGCCGGTATCTTTTTTAGAAAGCTCACTTGCCAGTTTTATACGTTGTGCCTCTCCACCAGATAGCGTTGTGCTTTGCTGCCCCAGGGTAATGTAGCCAAGGCCAACGTCCTGAATGGTTTTGATTTTGCGGTAAATTTTAGGTATGTTCTCAAAGAATGGAACGGCCTCGTCTACTGTCATGTCTAACACATCACTGATGGACTTTCCTTTATAGCGTATCTCCAGCGTTTCGCGGTTAAAGCGCTTGCCCTGGCAGGTTTCGCACTCCACATAAACGTCCGGTAAAAAGCTCATCTCTATAACGCGCATACCACTGCCTTCACAGGTTTCGCAACGGCCACCGCTTACATTAAAGCTAAAACGCCCCGGTTTGTAGCCGCGTATCATCGACTCCGGTGTTTGGGTAAACAAGCTGCGTATTTCGCTAAATACCTCGGTGTATGTAGCCGGATTAGAGCGTGGTGTGCGTCCTATGGGGCTTTGGTCAATATCAATTACTTTATCAATATGCTCCAGGCCTTCAATCTTTTTATAAGGAGCAGGTTTTTTTACGCCGTTAAAAAAGTGCGCGTTCAGTATAGGGTAAAGTGTACCGTTGATAAGCGTGCTCTTACCACTACCCGAAACGCCTGTAACGCATATCATTTTGCCTAAAGGCAGCTCAATGCTCACGTTTTTAAGATTGTTTCCTGTAGCTCCCGTAAGTTTCAGGGTTTTGCCGTTGCCTTCGCGACGCTTTTTTGGTACAGCTATTTCGCGCTCACCGTTAAGGTAGGCTGCGGTTAGTGTATGTTCCTTAAGCAATTCGGCAGGAGTACCCTTGCTTACAATCTGTCCGCCAAAACGACCCGCTGCCGGGCCTATGTCTATAACATAGTCGGCGCGTTCTATCATGTCTTTATCGTGTTCTACCACAATAACCGAGTTACCAATATCGCGCAGCGCTTCAAGCGAGTGAATCAGTTTTTCGTTATCACGCTGGTGCAGGCCAATGCTGGGCTCATCAAGAATGTAGAGTACACCCACAAGCTGCGAGCCTATTTGCGTAGCCAGCCTGATGCGCTGTGCCTCGCCACCAGAAAGGGTTCCCGAACTGCGGCTAAGCGAAAGGTAATTTAAACCCACATCTACCAAAAAGCTTAGGCGTGCCTTAATTTCTTTTACGATCTCAGTTGCAATGGCCTTTTGTTTCTCGGTAAGGTTGTTGTGCAGTTCTTCAAACCAGTCTGCAAGGTCAGAGATGTCCATAGCCGAAAGCTCTGCAATGTTAAGGCCGTTTACCTTAAAATAAAGCGATTCTTTTTTAAGGCGGGTGCCGTGGCAAACCGGGCATTCTACCTCATCCATAAAGTCCTTGGCCCAACGCTTAATAGCTGCTGTAGCCTCTTCGCTAAACTGGTTTTTTATAAAGGCAGAAATACCTTCGAACTCTATTTTATATTCGCGGTTTACACCGAGTGTTTTACTGTTTATGGTGAATTTCTCCTTGCCGCCGTTCAGGATCATGTCCATCGCATCGGCAGGGATTTTTTCTATGGCATCGGTAATCTTAAAACCAAACTTTTCGCCAATGGCTTCAAGCTGTTTAAATACCCATGAGTTTTTATATTCGCCCAGTGGCGCAAAACCGCCCTGCTTGATACTAAGCTTAGGGTTTGGGATTATCTTTTTAAGGTTGATCTCGTTTACTGTGCCCAAGCCGTTACAGTGATCACACGCACCCTTAGGGGAATTGAACGAAAAATTGTTCGGCTCAGGGTTAGGGTAGGAGATACCGCTGGACGGGCACATAAGGTTACGACTGTAGTAGCGAACCTCCTGGCTTTCCTGCTCAATAACCATCATTACATCTTCACCGTGATACATAGCCGTCTTAATGCTGTCGGCAAGGCGCTTGTCCGTATCTTCGGTTGTGTCTACAGCCAGACGGTCTATAACCGTTTCTATGTCGTGCACCTTGTAGCGGTCCAGCTTCATACCGGCTTCAATATCTTTTATCTCGCCATCTACGCGCACTTTTAAAAAGCCCTGTTTACTTACCTGCTCAAAGAGTTCGCGGTAGTGGCCTTTTCTCGACCTGATTATCGGGGCAAGGATACTAATGCGCTTACCGTCGAATTTCTCAACAATAAGCTGGCGTATCTGCTCGTCGCTGTAGCTTACCATCTTTTCGCCGGTCATGTAGCTGTAGGCATCGGCGCCACGGGCGTACAGCAGGCGGAGAAAATCGTATATCTCTGTAATGGTACCCACGGTAGAGCGGGGACTTTTGCTGGTGGTTTTCTGCTCTATGGCAATAACGGGCGATAGTCCGTCGATCTTGTCAACATCGGGGCGCTCCAGGCCACCCAAAAACTGCCGCGCGTAAGCAGAAAACGTTTCTATATATCGGCGCTGCCCTTCGGCATAAATGGTGTCGAAAGCCAGTGACGACTTACCGGAACCCGAAAGCCCGGTAATTACCACGAGCTTTTCGCGGGGTATGGTAACGTCTATATTTTTTAGGTTGTGGGCGCGTGCGCCAAGCACTTCAATCGTTTCGTCAGTATTCAGCATATCAGTTTTGTGCAAAACGCAAAGGTACTGATTTTTGAGGTATTTTCAGGTAGGGGTAGGAGGTAAGAAATTGTTAAAACGAGAGGTGTAAAATGGAACGCGGATACCGCGGATTTGAATGGATTTTCGCAGATTTTAAAACAGATTGCTTCGTCCTAATCCTCCTCGCAAAGACAGTACGTGAAGAAAACAACCTGAAGATAGAGGCTTAAATATCAACACTGATAACGCCCTCTTTCGGCTCGTCTTTGCGAGTGTATTACAACGGAGGGCGGCACACGAGGGTATGCCCGAACTGACGAAGTAATCTGTTTAATAACGTGATTAAATCCAGGATTTAGATTGCTTCGTCGTTCCTCCTCGCAAAGACGGTACGTGAAGAAAACAACCTGAAGATAGAAGCTTAAACATCAACTCTGTTAACGTTCCAATCCGGCTCGTCTTTGCGAGCGTAGTGCAACGGAGCGCGGCAATCTTCCGATAAAATAATCCCATTTATGCGAACTATAAAAATTCTTCAATCCGGTAAAACAAATCATCCCATTGAGGATTCATGGATTCAATTAGCATAACCTTTTTTGCCCTCGAACCAGCCTTAATCTGTTTTTCGCGGGCAATTGCATCTTCAATCATTAAAAAAGCCTCAAAATACACTAACTTGTTAATGTTATATTTTGCTGAAAAAGAGTCAGGATATCGCTTTTGCTTATGCTGTTTAATCCTTCCATGCAGATCGCTCGTTACACCTGTGTAAAGTGTTGTATTTGTATAATTGGTAAGTATGTAACTAAATCCTGTTTTCATTTGTCCGGTTGGTTTAAAAAATGTAATACACAAAAATACAGATTACTTCGTCAGTTCGGGCTATGCCCTCGTGTGCCGAGCTCCACTGTGTTGCGCTCGCAAAGACAGTGCGTGAAGAAAGCAACGCAATAGAAACATATATAATTCTCTAACATTGTTGCGAGCGTCTCGCTCGTACACAAATATTATGGTACAAATCAAAGCCTCGCGCCAGGTCTAAAACCCACCCCGGCTTTCAGCCACCCCTCAAGAGGGGGATAGCTTCACTCTTACTTTAAATCCCATTACCAAATAATCCTAAAACTACTCTTTTACAAACTTTATGCTTTGCCCTTTTAGTTGCAGGTAGTATATACCGGCAGGCAGTGCAGAAACATCATATTTCTCAGTAGGTTTGTATTGTGCCACGGTTTGGCCCAGGGTGTTTATTATGGTAGCATCTTCAACAATATCAAGATTGTTTACGGTAATGTAGTTTGTTGCCGGGTTAGGATACAGCACAGCCTTTGGTTTTGTATATGTAATGGTATTTACTAAGGGCACTTGTGCTTTCAGAACATTATAGCCTTCCATACAAGCTGCTAACACGGTATGGTCGCCAATGTAAACCAAATCATTTGGCGATGGGTAGTTAGTTGAATTATCCTGAACCATAATGTCTGCCCTTCCATCTGTAATACTGTAAATGGTATGGTAGTCGTTAGATGTTGCAAATAGGGTTAAATCATCTTGCCAGGCAAAGCTCAGGGGCGTAAATGTCAGGTTGAGGTAGGTTTCCTTTACATAAGGCGTAACGTTAAGGTTGATGCGGCTTATTTTGTTGGTTTCAGAAACATACAGGAAGTCATTATAAATTTTAAGCCCAATTTCAGGGCCAAAAACAGATACTTCCAGTCCGCTTATCATAACGTTTACAGTAGCCGGAGAGGTAGAAAGATCTAACTCATATATGCTTGTACCCGAAGTTACATAGAGTTTATTGCCCCTCCCTGTTAGCCCTTCGGGATGCGGTATGGTAGCTATAGCATAGGGGGTAACCTGGTTATCAATACCCACTTTCACTACAGCATTGTCGTGCCAACGGTTTACATAAAGGTCTGATCCCAATTTAAACAAGCCTGTCTGCATGGATCCTTCACCGCCGCTGTTTATTGTTTGGTATGTACCATCGCTACCTATAGCATCTTTACGGTAAACAACCCCGGCAAATTCAGATGCTACATAAATACTGTTAGTATCTCCTTCATACACAATTCCGCCATATGGGCCGGATGTGTTTAAGAAAGTAGATATTTCCTGCGCCTGAATTGTTAGCGTAAGCAAGAGGCCTGCTGATAGTAATAGGTTTTTCATGATAGTATAATTGGTTGTTCACACAAAAATATAATTTTTTGCAACGTGTGCAATTAACTATCTAATAATGCGGGATAAACAAATTAAAAACCTGACGTATAGCAATACTTATAAACACTTTTTTTAACTCATCCGGGATCGTGACAGGCTATACTATAGTATCGGGTAATATTTTGCCCGGGTTCAATATATTATTAGGGTCAAACAATTGCTTTATGCCTTTCATTAATTGCAGGTTAGCGTCAGTAAAAGCAATGTTCATATAATTTTTTTGTACATACCCAATACCATGCTCTCCGCTGAGCGTGCCTTTTAAAGATACCGTTAGTTCAAATATTTCGCGAATGCCTTTGGGTACTTCTACCTTCCAGTTATCATCGGTCATGTCGCCTTTAATGATGTTCACATGCAGATTGCCATCACCTGCATGCCCATAGCATACCGACTGAAAGCCGTATTTTTTACCAATGCGCTTAATGCCTTCTAAAAGTGTTGGTAGTTCATAACGCGGTACTACAGTATCTTCTTCTTTATAAACCGAATTTGATTTAACAGCCTCGGCAACTGTGCGGCGTAGCTTCCATAAAGCATTTTTTTGGTCTTCGGTATCGGCAAACAAAATCTCGTCTGTTTCAAATTGCTCTACTACTCCCATAATTTTTTCCGCTTCCGCGAAAAGCACATCCGGATAATTACCATCTACCTCTACAAGCAGATGTGCCTGCACTTCAGGTTTAATGTCAATACTGGTGTCGTCAAGGTACTTTAACCCCCAGTCTATAGCATCGCGTTCCATAAATTCAAGCGCGCTGGGCACTATCCCTGCTCTAAAAATCTCAGCTACAGCCTCACACGCCTGTCCCGATTTAAAGAATGGAATGAGCATCAGCACATTGTGGGTAGTTTTGGGCAGGAGCTTCAATACAATTTTTGTGATAATGCCCAGCGTACCCTCACTACCTACCATAAGCTGGGTAAGGTTATAGCCGGTAGAATTTTTAAGCGTATTTGCCCCCGTCCAGATAATGTCGCCATTCGGCAAAACCACTTCCAGGTTGAGTATATAATCTTTAGTAACCCCATATTTTACCGCACGTGCACCACCGCTGTTTTCGGCTACATTGCCCCCTATGGTACAACTGCCCATGCTGCTGGGGTCTGGCGGATAAAACAGTCCTTTTTCAAAAGCTGCTTCGCGCAATACCTGTGTTATTACTGCCGGGCCGGCAATAGCCTGTAGATTCTTTTCGTCAATTTCCAGTGTATTAAAACGCTCCATGCTAAGGCCTATGCCACCATGTATGCTTAGCGCACCACCACTAAGGCCGGTACGTGCACCTATGGGCACTACCGGAATTTTATGATCATTGGCCAGCTTCATAATAGCGGCAACCTCATCTGCCGTATCGGGCTTTGCTACCACGGTAGGCGGAAAACTGTAATCTTCGGTTTCGTCATGGCCATATTGCAGGCGTGTGGCTTCATCGGTAAAAACAAAAGCTTTTCCTACAATATCAATAAGCCGCTTTTCAAAATCAGTAGTAATATGGTTATCGTTCATCATAATTTGTATGGTATGCCAAAATTAGCGTATTTTATTATGCTTATTACAGCTTAAATAATAGTTTTGCAGGCAATATATACCAACCCTTATATGAGACTAAGACTACTTACTTTACTGTGCACCCTTTCGCTATTTAAAGCAAACGCAATAACATATTATGTAAATGCTTCGGCTACAGGAAACGGCACAGGCCTTAGCTGGGACAATGCTTTTACCGATTTACAAAACGCCCTTAGCATTGCTGTTTATGGCGATGAGATATGGGTAGCCGCCGGGCAGTATAAGCCTACAGCATCTGCTACCCGCACGGTCTCTTTTGTATTGAAAGACGGCGTTAATGTGCGCGGGGGCTTTGCAGGTACAGAAACTTCTGTAAGCCAGAGAAATATAGCAGCTAACCCTACTACACTAAACGGAGATATTGGCGAAATTGGTGAAACAAGCGACAACTCACATAACATAATCCGCGCTTCAGGGCTTACAACAACGGTTATCCTGGATGGCTTCAGGATTATTAACGGTAACAGCGGCAGCTCATATAACGGTGCAGGGCTTAAGGTAAGCGGAGCTATGAGCGGGATGTTGCACCTACAGAACTGCTATTTCTTTGCTAATAAGGCTTCGAACTATGGTGGTGCATTATACATTCAAAATTCAAAAGTAACTGTAGAAGATTGTGAGTTCAGGGGCAATAATGCAGGTAACCAGGGCGGTGCAATCTATACATTAAATAGTGGCAATCAATCGACACTGATTATTAAAGGCACAAAATTTATTGGCAACTCAGCATATTTAGGGGCGTGTGTTTCAAACGCCAGCGAATATAAAGTACTAAGCATTGACAGGTGTATTTTTACAAACAACACGTCCAGGAACAGCATTATAGATATTGACCATTTTCTAAATGCAAAAATTTACAACTCATACATTATAGGGAATACCGTAAATGATTTTAGCGCAAACATACTGGCAGTGAGCCATTACGCTAACAGCACTGCGGATGATTTTGAAATGGTAAACTGTACGGTAGTAAACAATTATAATATATACACTAATGGTGTACAACAGGAAATTATAGACCTGTACAAATCATACTATAAAATAAGAAACTGTATCATCTATGGAAATACCGCTTACCAGGGCAGGCAGTTGCAACAGTTTAAAGCGGTTTCTAACTCTATTGTAGAGGGCGGATATGCTAACAATAGCGAAAACAGCAATGCAATCCCTTTATTTGTAAATGCTAATACTACAGCTACAGCTAATTTTGACGCAACTAATTTTAACTACGAGCTTACCGCGCAATCTCCCGGTATTAATGCCGGAAATAATGCTTATGTAAACAACTTGTACCCTAAAGACCTTAATAACGCAGAACGCCTTCAGGGCACTATTGTAGACCTTGGCGCTTATGAGTCTGATGTGGAATTTACAGCGGTAGCAAGTAATTTTAATGCGCTTAGTATTACTGCATACCCTAACCCGTTTATAACAGATTTATTTATTACAGTAGCAGAACAACCTGAGTATGCTCATGTTTATGATGTAAGTGGCAGGCTTGTAGCCACCCCGGAATTTACTTTAGAAAATGGTGTTGTAAAGCTGAACTTACAGGGTGTAAAACAAAAGGGCATTTATATTCTAAAGCTATTTTATAAGGAGAAGGAGATCGTGAAAAAAATTATAAAGCAATAACAGCATTTAACCCAATGGCTTCAGGGCTTGCTTATGCTTTTTATGTGAGCAAGTATTTGTCTGATGCTTTACATAATTAACAAATGAAACCAATACTATTATCTGCTTTATTACTGCTGCTTGCCCTAAATGGCTTTGCCCAGCAAATGCAAAACGATTACTTTTTAGGTAAAAACCTTATTTGCCCGCCTGCAGATGCTAAGGACGAAGAAATGCTTAAATTGGGGATAGACTGTTTTCAGTTTGAAAAATACCATCCTACAGCAACTAAAATATTTACCGACCTTATAAAGAAAGACAGTACCTTTTGCGATGCCTGGTTCTTTGCCGGGTACTCATTACGCATACAGGGTATGGTAAAAGAAGCTTCTGTGTTTTATTATATGGCCGATAGCCTTTCTAACAACAAATCTGAAGTCTTTAAGCAAAACCTTGCTACAACGCTGTTTATGGCTGGCGCTACTAAAGTAGCCCGTAAAAAGTTTACAGAGATGGTGCAGTATTTTCCGCAAAATCCGGAAGGATATTATGGCATTGCGCTTACCTCTTTAGATATTAAAGATTTTGAAAACGGGCTTGATTGTATAAACAAAGCCATAGGTAAATACACCTATAATAATCAGGGCGCATTTTACATGAAAGCACTGCTGCTTACACTTACGGGGCAGTATAGCGATGGCCTGCACTTTTTAGAAAAATGTAAAAGCCAGTTTAAAAAAGATGATAACTACAATACTGCCATGGCCGTATGCCTCTACCGGACCGGTGGAGAAAAAAATGATGAAAAGATACTTAAAGCCGCTGATAAGGCTAAGGCAAAAGTAAAGCAAAAAGACAAGGTACTACCGGAATTGCTTGCACTATTGCCCAATTAGCAACTATGCAAACATATACTTTTTCTTTTTGTGTATCAGCCCGTCGATAGAGTATTTTCCACTACCGGTAATAAGAAGCAAAACATAAATTAAAAGATATAGTATAGGTAGTTCCTGTTTTTCAAGGCCATCATGACCATGTACAATAAATACAGCAACAACCATAGTTACAATAAGCGGCAGGGTAACCAGGCGTGTTGCAAAACCAATAATTAAAAGTGCTGAACAAATAAGTTCTGAAAATACGGCCAAAAATAGCGAAGCACCTTCTCCAATTCCTATTGGATCTGCAAATTCTACAGGCCCGGGAGCCATCAGCATTTTGAATTTTTGAATACCATGTGTAAGCATTAATAATCCTACAACTATACGCACAATAAGCAGTGCCAGGCTATTCATCTTTTTATCGATGGAGCTGTTAAAAATCCACATAATAGTAATTATTTTAAGTTGATCAAGACGGCTAAAATTAAGAAAATATTTACATATTCAATGTTAAGCTTTTAAATAAATTTCACGATACCAGCTACTTAAGCTTTATTTGTAAAACGGCTTTTACACTAAATTTTTCTCAAAGAAAACGCGTATTCAATCTCAAGTTACAAAATATTTACCAATGCTTCAAAACGAAATACCAAAAAGCCATTGTTAAAAATGAAAGCGGGATGCCCACGCCTATCATCATTCCTGCTAACCGGGGCTTTAAACCATGTGCCGATGCTATGATCGCGGCAGTTATCATGGGTGGTGTGGCAGCCTCCATTACAGAGATGTCTATGTCTTCGCCGCGGAGTCTAAAAACTACTTTATAAAGCACTAAAAAAAATGCAGGTATAAGCAATAGCTTAACAAAAAGCCCTAATCCTAAAAAGCCCCAATGACGGCTTTTTCGCTCTATTTTTAACTGTAATCCTACTGCCACAAGCGCCACAGGCGTTACACAGCTGCCCAACTTTTGCAGCATACTTTGTACGGGATCTGCAAAATCTAAATGGCAGATGTTGATGACCAAACCAATAACAAAGGCTATGAACGGAGGAAACAGTACTACCCGCCTGGCAATATCAGGACCGGATGGCTGGCCTTTAGAGTACAGTATAGCTACAATTATACCCAGTGTACTGAGCATAACAAAGGTACCCGGCTGGTCTACCAATATTGCGGTCTTTAATCCTTCTTTACCATACAGCGCCTCTATAACAGGGAAGCCTATAAATGATGAGTTTAAAAAACCCGAAGTGATAATAAGGCAGCCCTGCAATTTTTTTGGCCACTTTAAAATTTTTCCAAGTCCGGCAAAAATGAGCCATGATAGTAAAAAACTGCCCCAGCCTACGCCTACAGGATATAGTATTTTTTCGCTGATTTGTATTTTTGGGATGTAGTATAAAGACAATGCAGGCAGTAGCAGATATATGGCAAACTGGTTTAGCGCCACATGGGCATTAGCAGGTATTGCTTTTACCTTTTGAAAGCCAAGGCCGGCAAAAAGGCAAATAAATATCAGGATAAGACTATCCATAAAGCTTTAAATTTTTACCAAAGTTACGCAAGGCTATGGCAAATAATGCCTTACATAACCGATAAATATAGGCTAAAAATTGAAAAAACGTAAAATTAGTCGTACATTGGTAACATATATTATTACAGAATGATTTCCGGTAAATTTGCCATAACAGTTCATATCCTTACCCTGATGGCGAGGCATCCGGACGAATTCCTTTCTTCAGAATTTATATCAGGCAGCATGAACATTAACCCTGTATTGGTACGCAAAGAAATAGGGAACCTTAAAAAGAATAATATTGTAGAAAGCCGCGAAGGTAAGTTTGGGGGTACCCGCCTTGCCAAGCCTGCTGCCGAAATTACTCTTGAGGAAATTTATAACCTTACTTTTGAGTGCGTGTCATTAGGCTATGCTAAGAACGACCCAAACCCGGATTGCTGTATAGGCAAAAAAATAAACCAAAACCTCGACGGGCTGTATCAGGACATCAACCAGAAAATATGCGGACATATGAAGGCTATTACGCTGGCAGGCTTTAGTGAACAGTTTTAATACAAATAACCAGAACCTTTATTATAACATAAATTACAAAGACTATGAAAGTAGCAATTATAGGAGCAACAGGATTTACAGGTAGTGCCATTGTAAACGAGTTTGCACAACGGGGCCACCGTGCCACCGCCATAAGCCGCCACCCAAAAGAAGATGCCGCAGATGGTGTAACCAATGTTAAGGCAGACATTTTTGACACTAAAAACCTTGTAGAAATACTTAATGGGCATGATGCCGTTATAAGCGCATATAATCCCGGATGGTCTAACCCGGATATTTATGAAGACTACCTTCGCGGTGCCCGTTTTATACAGGATGCCGTAAAAAAGTCTGATGTTAAACGCCTTATTGTTGTAGGTGGTGCCGGAAGCCTTTATGTAGCTCCGGGCTTACAGCTGGTAGACACACCTAAATTTCCGCAGGAATTTAAGCCAGGTGCTACTGCCGTGCGTGAATACCTCAACATACTTAAAGCAGAAAACGACCTTGACTGGGTATTTTTTAGCCCGGCAATAGAAATGCACGCGGGCATTACAACAGGCCGTACAGGCAAATACCGCCTGGGCTTTGACAGCCCCGTGTTTGATGAACACCACCGCAATACACTATCTGTAGAAGACCTTGCTGTTGTAATAGCAGATGAAGCCGAAACACCACGTTTCCGCAGGCAGCGTTTTACAGCAGGATACTAAGTTGTAAAGTTTCTAAATTCTTTTTGAGCTTTATAAATATCAATGGGCTGCCTTATTAAAGTGCAGCCCATTTTTTTTAAAATTGCATCGCATTTCTAAACCCAAAGCATCCCGCTTTTTTACTTTGAAACTTTGTTACTCTGAAGCTTCGAAACTTTGCGACTCTCCCTCTTTTGCCGTACTTTTACACTTCCAATACTTTCTATTGTGCACGAACCGCAACTGCCCCATAACAGCGCCCTAAACGAAATTAACGGCATCAGCCAGCCGGAGGCCTTAAGCCCCCAGGCTGCGGCGCACGTTACGCAAATGCGGCGCAGGCAGCCTACGGCACAAGAACTTGTTGCAGGTATACTTGCAAGAAATAAAACTGCGCTTAGCCGTGCCATAACACTTATTGAGAGTAAAAACCCTAAACATCTTGAAAAAGCTAATGCTGTAATTAGCCAATGCCTTCCTTATGCAGATAAATCGGTTCGTATAGGTATTACCGGTGTACCCGGTGTGGGCAAGAGTACGTTTATAGAGGCTTTTGGCAAGCACCTTACGGCACAGGGTAAAAAGGTTGCTGTACTGGCGGTAGACCCCAGTAGTTCGCTTTCGCACGGTAGCATACTGGGCGACAAAACCCGTATGGAAGAATTGGTTAAGGATGAAAATGCTTATATACGCCCCTCTGCATCGGGAGATACATTAGGCGGTGTGGCGCGCAAAACCCGTGAAGCCATTATTTTATGCGAAGCCTGTGGTTTTGATACCATTATTATAGAGACTGTAGGGGTGGGGCAGAGCGAAACCGCAGTGCACAGTATGGTCGATTTTTTCCTGCTGCTGCAAATTGCAGGTGCCGGAGATGAGCTACAGGGCATAAAGCGCGGTATTATGGAAATGGCCGACTTAATTGTAATAAACAAAGCCGACGGCGATAACCTTAAACGTGCCCGCCTGGCAAAGACTGAATATAACCGTGCGTTGCACCTTTTTCCGGCTAAGGCGTCAGGGTGGCTGCCAAAGGTTACTACCTGTAGTGCGCTGAACCATGAAGGCATAGCTGATGTATGGAAAGAAGTGAGTGACTATTTTGAAGATACTAAAGCAAGTGATTATTTTAATACCCACAGGCGTGAGCAAAATGCGTACTGGCTTACCGAAACTATAAATGAGCAGCTAAAGACGGATTTTTACTCCCAATCTGGTATTGCAGCCTTGTTAGATGAAAATAAACTGCTTGTACAACAAAACCTGCTCTCTCCTTTTGCCGCTGCACAGCAGTTGCTGGAAGCATATTTTTCGGGGAAAGACGGTAAAAAATAGATAACAGATAACAGACAAATAATAAACCCTATACTATGTTGAAAGATACTGCTGACGTACAGCTAAAACAAGAAAAATTTATTAAGACAATATGCGAAACCGGTATTGTTTACGGTTTAGAAAATGAGGAGGGATTTGCTACTTCATATTCAAATGAATATGAGAATGAAGACGGCGAGCCTGTAGAAGTAATTTGCTTTTGGTCTGAAAAAGCGTATGCCAATGACTGTATAAAAGAAGACTGGAGCACATTTAATATTGCAGAAATACCACTGGCAGATTTTATTGAAAACTGGTGTATAGGCATGCATAATGATGAGTTACTGGCAGGTACTGATTTTGACAGTAATATGTTTGGTACAGAAACAGAACCTTTGGCAATAATAATCCAGATTATTGAAGAGCTGAAGAGCACAGGAAAAACGATAACCTTAGAAAGTTATGAAAACATTGAGGAGCTGGAAAGCCAGGTAAATGATAGTCTTGAAGATTAATAAGACCCTGCTTTTCTAAAACTGTCATGCCGAGGAAAGAAGCCATCTTTTATTGGTAATCTATCATAATGCCATCCAATCTGTAAACAGTTGGTTGTATGATTAGATCGCTTCGTTCCTCGCGATGGCTATACTTATAACTTTTGATAGCAATATCCGAAAACGGATAGCTATTTTACCGGAATATAAATATCCTCTTCGCTATCGTCATCCCCATTTCTATATTTATCACCCAATATTTCAAAGTGTGGGCGGGTATCTAAACTGTAGCCAAACTGAGGCAGCCATTCTGCCAAAATATACCTGAATACTTCCGTTGCATTTTTGGAGTTCCCCGTATAATGAAATACAGCATATTTTCCGGCAGGAATTGTATACGTTTCCATACCATCAGGTATTGACTCAAAATCATTTACTGCCACAGCTGCCCACTTTTCAAAAGAAACTATGGGACTGAAATTTTCAAAGAAGCTCTCAGTATAATTTTGTAATGAAAATCGCTCGTTAGAAGTTGCATTAGTTATCTCTCTTTTACGCGGCATAAAACCCGCCCATAGCTTATAAGTGGTATTTTGGGCAAAACTCATATTCTGGCGTATGCCAATAAGCTTTGTTTCAGGATAATCAATAATAATAGGATTGGTCAGGCCAAGGTTAGTCCCAATACTCATTTTCGTATGTTTTAATGCACTGTACTTTGTCGTCTTTTAAAATCTTAACCTCTTTAAGATGGTGGCTGGGAGTGAACTTACTGTCGTAAATAAAAATTTCTTTAGTATCAAATTTTTGTTCGCGCAGCGGGTTGCCATATTCGTCATACAGCATTTCAAATATGGGTTCGCCATAAGCAAATTCCTTTTTACTGGCAGGTATATTATTTTCAAAACGGCTCACTATACGGCTGGTTTCCTGGCCTTTTATCATGGTGCGGTCGTCTATTACATTGCCATCATAATCATATACGTAAATTTTTACCGATTGTGGTTCACCCGTAAAAGGAGGTGTGTATTGTTCTACTCTTTTCATGTTACCCTCTGTAAATTCTTTTTCGAGCACAGTAACCGTAGCTCCTACAGATGTTGATGTTTCTTTGGTTTTATGAGCATTATCGTACTTCATTTTTTGTACCGCAATACCCGATGGCGTTGTAGAAATAACACTAAGCACCTGACCTTTTTTGTAAGTATAAGCTTCGTCAACCTGTAATTTACCTTTTACAGTCTTACGGTAATGTACCAGGTCATTACCTATATATTCGCTAAGTTCTTCACTTACCAGGGTGTCATTACAAATATATTGTACAGCCGCTACTTTGTCTTTATCATATTTGTAGAGTGTACGGTTTACAACCATGTGCCCGTTAAAGGCTTTCATCTTACTTACCTCTTCGGTAAGCAGGCCTTTTTTGTCGTAACTGTAGGTAACCTCTTCATTATTACAAGGATTAATGATATGGCGGGTTTTAAGCTTTTTATTTTGGCTGAAAGAAGCCACTGTTATCAATAAAAGAAGTGTGGTAAAGTGTAAGGTTTGTTTCATACAAAAAAGGTATTGGCAAAACGTAAAGATACGTAATTATTGGTACGTATAATCGAGCAAAAATCACGCCATAAAGCATAAGCATCGAAAATAAGGAAAACGATATAGCATATTATAAAAAAGGTTATATTTGGTGTGAAACACACACTTATAATCAGCTGTTTATGAAAAGTATTTTATGCAGCATACTACTATTGTTTTTTTCTGGCAGCACCTATGCGCAAAATGATTGTATAGATGCCATGGCAGTATGTTATGATACATTTGGAATAGTAAATTATCTGGGTGGGCCGGGTGTGCAGGAACTTAATAGTGGTAATGTATGCCAGGGGAAGGAGGAGAACAGTATATGGTTCAGGTTTACTATTGAAAGCCCCGGTACCCTTGATTTCTACATTTTTCCTCTTGATACTAAAGCTGTAGATTATGATTTCTGGCTCTTTGGACCGGCAACGTCCTGTAGCAATTTAGGTAGTGCCATAAGATGCTCTACAACAGAGCGACGTGCATCGCTAGGAGGCAGCGAGAATATAACCGGAATCTCCAGGTTTGAAACAGACCTTTTTGAAAACCCTGGTGAAGGTAACGGGTTTGTAAGCCCTGTAAACGTACAGGCGGGGCAAACTTATTACCTCGCTGTAAATCAGGATAAAGTATCTGAGAGGTTTCAACTAATATTGACTGGAACGGCTAAACTTAAAGAAAACCCTCCTTACACCAGGATGCACCACGATTATTTTTTTATTGAAAAATGCGATGATGATGGTGTAAATGACATTGCTACTTATTTTAACCTCATGGAGTTTGAAAATATTATCAGTACAACAGAGCGTATAAATATCTCATATTTTAAAAGTAGTAATGATGCATGGCTAAATCATAATGTTATAACTAATCCCGGGCATTATCTTAGCCTACCAATGCTTGATGGTATATATGTAAGAATAGAACACCCCATTACCGGTTGCGTTTGGATTGACAGGATGTCATTGGTAATAACAAATACTGTAGCGGCAGGTACTCCCGGGGATTTATTTTTATGCGATACTAATGGTAATGGCACACAAACCTTTGATCTTTCTGTAAACAACTCACTTATACAAAATGGTACAGCCCTGCCGGTTAGTTATCATCTTACAGAGCAGGATGCAAAAACAGGTAATAACGCTTTGCCGAATCTATACCAAAACACAACACGCAGCCAGACCATCTGGGCGCGCCTTAGCGGTACAGGAACATGCTATATGTATGATGTAACAAGCTTTACTCTAAATGTTCCTGAAATTCCAAAAATTGAATACACTTTAAACATTAGAGATTTTTCAGGAGACGATACCAGTGTAGAAGTAATTATTACTGAGCCCGAAAAGTATGTTTATGCTGTAGACAATGATAGCTTTAGTCCATCAATTAATTTCAACGGATTAACCGAAGGTCCTCACATATTTTATATCAAGCCTCTGGATGAATGCGGTGTAATAGAGTCTAGAAACTTTTTTATTCTAAACTATCCCAAATTCTTTACCCCAAACAATGATGGCGAGAATGACTTATGGCGAATAGCCTATCTTACACAACGGCCGGGTAGTTATGTCATTATTTTTGATCGTTATGGCAAATTGCTTACAAGTTTTGGGCACCGTTCTGCGGGGTGGAACGGTACATTAAAAGGCAAATCCCTGCCTGCAGATGATTACTGGTTTATACTACATCTGGATACCGGGCAGGTAGTAAAAGGCCATTTTGCTCTATTGCGTTAACTGTGCATCATAAAACAAGAAAAGCTGCAAGGGCAATTACCCTTACAGCTTTATCTATTAGTTTGCTGTTAATAATAACAGCTCAGGATTTTAGGCTCTGTACCTCCCTGCCATCCTGCCGTGTTGCTGATCGGTTTCCGCACAAGGTGTACGCCGACGTTAGTTAAATGCCCTGCACGAACGGGTGGAAAGTGCAGCGCCCGTTACAGCCTCCCCGGCAGGCTGTCTACCCGTCGTCTTCGTTTTGGCAGGTAGTGCCTGTTAATCCTTTATGTTTAGTAAAATTACGCAACCAGATTTATATTGTTCTTAAAACCAATACAATGTATTGTTAATGGTTTGCCTTTAAAGGTGTATAAATACAAAAAGGCCGTCTCATCTATTTATGAAACGGCCTTTTGTATTACAACTAAATTTATTTTAGTATCCTTATCGTAATGCTTATGCCACTATCCTTGGATAGAAAACAGTACACATCATGCCTTCGCTTGCCTTGTTAGGATGTGCGCAGTGCTCTGTCTGGAATTTTGCACATTTTAAACAATCAGATTCTCTGCTTAGTACTGCACGAAATTCATAAGCCTGGCAGGCCTGTGTCTCTGCAGTAACTATTTCGTGTACATTACATAATTGTCCTTTTAGGTGGTGGTCGCAGTTACCACAGCAATTAGCTAACTTGATATCCATAACATTTATTTTTTGAGGTTAAACTTTCATGATTTAATTATACATACAAATTTAAGCAGAATAAATGTTAGAGAAATTCTAAATAACTGTATTTGAGCTATTTGTAAATGGATTGTTTATAAATAAGCTTGTAAGTAACTGATTGAGTGGTATTCTTGCCTTGTACCTTATGAAACCGTTAACAGGCTTTGATAAAGTTTCGTTTTTAATTGTGCGTAAGGGGAGATCTTATTTTGCTTCGCTATTAATTGCTATGCAAAAGAGGGTTTCGCCTACATTTACAGGTGGCGTACCTATTTTATACAAAACTACGCCAGACTCCGGTGCTATGATGGTTTTTATTCTGTTTCCAAAAATATCAGTAATAAAACCAATCTCAGTGTCTTTAATTACGGTATCGCCCGCTTTAAGGCTGCTGTAAAAAATACCCTGGTCAGGTACAGCTACATATACCTGTTTGTCATACATTATCCTGGGAGGAGTGGCAGGTTTTACATTTTTATTTTCATACATTTTCAGTTCTGCCATCATGCGGTATATCGCCTGTTTTGTGGCTACCACTTCTGCCTGTTTCCAGCTGCCTAGTTTTCCTATTTCTATGCTTAATGCGGTTATGCCTTGTCTTACTGCCTGTTTAAAGGCATATTGTGCAGGCTTATCAGCAGGTAGTATATATGAATAAGACACAATAGTGTCAAAGCCACTTATTTGACTAAGGCGGGCTGACAATTCAGTTTGTTTTTTTAACTCCTTGTTGTTGTAATAACATATAAAAGGTATAAGGTCTTCGCTTACATCGCCGCCGTGCATATCCAGCAACACATCTGTAACAGGAAAAACCTGCGTGGTAAAAAAGTCGGCCATTACTTCGGTAATACTACCCTTAGCATTACCGGGAAACACCCTGTTTAGGTTAAGCCCGTCTAATGGATTTATAAAAGGTGTTCTTTTGTAAAACGATTCAACATTTACAATGGGTATTATAACCAGGTTGCCACTTAGTTTTTTAGGGTCTATCTCTTTTTTAAATTCTATGAGCGACATTATGGTAGGATATTCCATGCCATGAATTCCTGCAATTATAGTAAACGTAGCTCCCGGTTTTAAACCGCTGATAAGTGTTACGGGTATATCAACCGATACATTGTTAGCTGTACTTAACTTAAAAATAGTGTCTTTTACTAATGCTTTTTCATGGCTTAAAATTTGCTTTATCATAGGGGTTTGACAAAAAGACCAATAGTTAACAAATATTATTAAAATAAATGAAAATGCGTATTTCATAAAACAATAAAATTGAGGCAGCTAAACTGCTAAAAGATAATATTTATACTTGGTTTATAGTTGCTATAAAGGAGGTATTGCCCCCAAATTTTTATCAGGCTATTCTTTAGCAGAATTTGTTACAGTGTTTTGTGGAAGCAAAGTCTTGCCAGCCTCTTTTGCCAGAACCTTTTGTGCAAATTTACCAATAGTAAGGCCCTGTACTATAATAGAGAATACAACTACAAAGTAGGTTATGGCTATTAGTGTGTTCTTGTAAGGGTTGTCATCCATAGAGAGTGCAAGTGCAATAGAAACACCGCCACGAAGCCCGCCCCACACCAGTATTTTGATGGTGCCTTTGCTGAATTTTTCTCTAAAAGGGATGATTTTTGTAGGCAGCCAAATAGAAAAGAAACGTGCAAATAAAACCAGTACCACCGCAGCAAGGCCAGGAACCCAGTAGTCATTAAGGTCTTTTATCATTAATAGGTTAAGCCCTATGAAAAGGAAAAGTATGGCGTTTAATATTTCATCATTAAGTTCCCAGAATTTATCAAGATAATCTTTAGTGGTTGTGCTCATGGCAAAACGTTTGCGCAGGTTACCTATCATGATACCTGCAAAAACCATGGTAAGCGGTCCTGAGATATGAAGCCCTCTTGCAATAAGGTAACCGCCCATTACTACAGAAAGCGTTATAAGTACAGATACTTTATAATCATCTACCTTGCGCATAGCACGCGATGCGGTAATACCCAGCGCCAGACCCAGTATAAATGCACCTCCGGCTTCTTTTATAAGTAACCATATAACATTAAGTGCAGTAAGGTCTTCTGTATTGCCTTGGGCGAGCTCCAATATTACAGCAAACACCACAACTGCTACACCATCGTTAAATAACGATTCTCCCGCAATTTTTGTTTCGAGCGATTTACGCACTTTAGCCTGTTTCAGGATACTGAGTACAGCAACGGGATCTGTAGGGGAGATGAGTGCCCCAAACAATAAACAGTAGATGTAAGGTATTTCGAGGTCTTTTATAGGGATAAAATAAATAAGTGTACCTACTACAAACGTTGATATTACTACACTTAGGGTAGAGAACACTACTATAGGGCCGCGCTGCTCGCGCAGGTCTTTTATATTAATATGGATGGCTCCCGCAAAGAGCAGAAAGTTTAGCATAGCACCCATAAGCAGTTCAGTAAAATCAAATTCTTTTATAAGACTGGTAAGCCTGTGTAGGGTAGTAGGGAAAATGTTACCAAATGCGACCAGCACTATAGATACGGCCATGGCAATAACCATAACGCCTATGGTAGATGGCAACTTTAAAAACCTCACATTTAGGTAGGCAAAAAAGCTGGCAAGTACAATGAGTATAGAAAGGGAGTAGTATAATTCCATGAATAAAGTGTTATTCTGATTTTTGAAAGTCGATTTTTACAAATATAACGTTTAAGACCGTTTGAAACTATTTTTTAACACCATACGGGTATAAAAAAATCCCCAACAGGGGATTTGTATTTGTATGAATATACTTTAAACTCCAAGCTGTTTTCGAACCGCTTCATCCAGTACCTTAGCCATCAGTTTCTCGCCGCTTCGGTTTAAAAATTTCCATTTTCCGGCGGTTTGTTCGTTAAGTATAGCTATAAAATCTGCGCGCTTCCGCATCGTAAAAGTATTGAACCTGGGGTTAAAGGTAACCTCTTCTGTTTTCATAGCTTTTTTAAAATTCTGTACCATGGCATTGGCTTCAGCTTCGCCAATGGGTTCGCTAAATGTCATTTTCATCAGCATGTCGTGTTTTACAATGCTGTAATAACCATTAGCAATATGTTTTATTTCGCCAAACTCAAAGTTAGCAGGGGCGTCTACAACATCCATTACATAACCATCGCCCTTAAGCATTGCCTTAAGGCTTTCAAGCATTTTGTCTTTTGGTATAAAATCAAACACCTTTGGGTAAGTATCGGCTATGAGCAGTTCATAGTTGCCATCTACCGTATTTTTATAAAAGCGGGCAGCATCGGTTTCTAATATTTTCTTATCCTGCGCAAGTGAAGAAAAAGCTATGAACAAAGTAAGGGCTAAAAATATTTTTTTCATAACCGTAAAGTTAGCAAATATTATGCCTGCTAGCAATCGCTGTTCAACAGATGTAAGGTTTTACAGCTAATGGAAAAGTTACCATAGTGTTAGTTAAAAGTTTCTTCATTTAAAAACAGTTGGTTATATTTGAGTAAAACCGCTACACCTCTATTTATGAAAAAGAGACTTACAGTATTGCTTATTTTGTTTACAGGCCTTTTGCTTGCACAGCATAATTACCCCACGCCACCCGATGCTAAAACACGTTTGTTTTACATACAGCATAGCAATAACCATAACACTTTTGTGTATGATGCTAACCTTACGGGCAAAAAACTCAATACGGCCGATCCTGTGGCAGTATATCGCTTAACTTATACAAAGGGAGGTATTAAAGAAGAATTAAGCAACGTGCAGCGAAAAATGGCTTATGGTGTAACTGTAGTGAGTACCGAGCCGGGGTCATGCTCTTTTACGCTGGCTGCTTATCCTGCAAAAAAAATTTATGTGCATCTTGAAAAAGATGGCAAACCGGAAGCTACTGTAACTGTAAATGGCAAAAATATACTGCTTAATAAAATGTTTTTACTGGCAAATAAGCTGGGTACTACTGTTGAGTATATTGACTTTTATGGCAAAGATACTGCAACCGGTAAAGAAGTTAAAGAGAGGATGTATATAAAGTAGTTATTGAGCTACTAAGAAGTTTAGCATCTAAACAGCTTAAACAAAAAAAACTCCCGCTAATGCAGGAGTTTTGAGTAAGTAAGATAAATATGTTGATTAGACGTATCGTTTATTTCTTAACCTGGTTTACTATTGCAGTAAACGCTTCAGGGTGGTTAGCAGCAAGGTCAGCAAGAACCTTACGGTTTAGCTCGATACCTGCAGCTTTAACATTACCCATGAATTGAGAGTAGCTCTGGCCATGTAGCCTTGCACCAGCGTTGATACGCATGATCCATAGGGCACGGAAGTTTCTCTTTTTTTGTTTACGGTCACGGTAAGCATAAACCATTGCTTTTTCTACCGCGTTTTTGGCTACTGTCCAAACGTTTTTACGTCTTCCAAAGAAACCTTTGGCTTGCTTAAGAACCCTTTTTCTACGGGCCCTAGATGCAACTGAATTTACTGATCTTGGCATAATCTTTAATTGTTTTTGTAGCAGGCGCCCCAAATTATTAACGGGAACTTAAAAGCCATACTCCAGGGTTATTTTAAATTGTTTTAACCGAACGGCAATTTAGCGTAGGCCTAATTGCTGTTGAACGCTTTTCTCATCTGTCTTGTGAACTAGAGTAGCGTGTGTAAGAGCTAACTTACGTTTTTTAGACTTTTTAGTCAGGATGTGACTTTTGAAAGCGTGCTTTCTTTTGATCTTTCCTGAACCAGTTACCTTGAATCTCTTCTTAGCGCTGGATTTAGTTTTCATTTTAGGCATTTTCTTCCTGTATTATAATTTATCTTACTTACTTTATTATAAAGTTATAATGTTTTAAAGTTGAAAGTTATAACGTTAACAGGCTACACATAAGTGCCAACATTTAAACTTTATGACTTTCAACTTTAAAACTAAACTTATACCTTTTTCTTTTTAGGTGCGATGAACATAATCATCCTTTTACCTTCAAGAACCGGCATTGCCTCAACTTTACCCCACTCTTCAAGATCGGTAGCAAGTTTAAGCAGCAATATCTGCCCTTGTTCTTTATAGATGATACTACGGCCTTTAAAGAAAACGAATGCCTTTAACTTAGAGCCTTCTTTAAGGAACTTTTCAGCGTTCTTGCGCTTAAAGTCATAATCGTGCTCATCGGTTTGCGGGCCGAAGCGTATTTCTTTAACGACTATTTGTGTAGCCTTGGCCTTAAGCATCTTGTCGCGCTTTTTTTGCTCGTACAAAAATTTCTTATAGTCCATGATCTTACACACAGGCGGCTCAGCATTTGGAGAGATCTCCACAAGATCAAGCTCCTGCTGTTCTGCCCACTGCATGGCCTGAGATGTTTTATAAACACCCGGCTCAATGTTCTCGCCCACAAGTCTTACCTCGGGTACGCGAATGTAGTTATTGATCCTGTGCGGATCTTTTTTTTCTACGCGGGGTTGTGGCCCCCTGTTGTTTCTTATAGCTATGGCTCTAAAATTTTAAGTTTATACTTAGAATGGTTTCAATGTTTTGTCTATCTCTTGTTGCACAAGTGCGGCAAAAGCCTCAACGGTCATAGTTTGGTTCGACTTGCCTGAGTCGCCGTGACGGCGTACAGATATCGTTCCGTTTTTCTCTTCTTCCTCACCTACGATAAGCATAAACGGAAGCTTTTGTACTTCTGCTTCGCGTATTTTCTTGCCAATCGTTTCGTTTCGGTTGTCGATTTGGGCGCGAATTTCGTGATTTTCCAGCAATTGCAAAACTTTTTTAGCATAATTTTCATATTTCTCGCTCAAAGACAATATGATAGCCTGCTCCGGCATTAGCCAAAGCGGGAAGTTTCCGGCTGTATTTTCAAGTAATATCGCTATAAAGCGCTCCATAGAGCCAAACGGCGCACGGTGAATCATTACCGGCCTGTGCAGCTCATTATCAGCACCTTTATATGTCAAATCAAAGCGCTCAGGCAGGTTGTAGTCTACCTGTATGGTTCCTAACTGCCACTGGCGACCCAGGGCATCCTTAACCATAAAGTCCAGCTTAGGGCCATAAAAGGCCGCCTCGCCATATTCTACTACAGTGTTAAGGTTCTTATCCCTTGCAGCGTTAATAATCGCATTCTCTGCTTTCTCCCAGTTTTCGTCAGAGCCAATGTACTTTTCACGGTTTTCCTGGTCGCGAAGCGATATCTGCGCGCTAAAGTTTTCAAAACCAAGCGAACCGAATACATATAGTACAAGGTCGATTACTTTTTTAAACTCTTCGTCAAGCTGATCTGGCGTACAGAAAATGTGCGCATCATCCTGGGTAAACCCACGAACGCGTGTTAACCCGTGTAGCTCGCCACTTTGCTCGTAACGGTATACAGTGCCAAATTCAGCATAACGCTTCGGCAGGTCTTTGTAAGACCATGGCCTGGTATTGTATATTTCGCAGTGGTGCGGGCAGTTCATTGGCTTCAGCAAAAATTCCTCACCCTCGTTAGGTGTGTGTATCGGCTGGAAGCTATCTGCGCCATACTTAGCGTAGTGACCCGATGTAACGTATAATTCTTTTTGCCCTATGTGTGGTGTAACCACCTGCTCATATCCGGCTTTCTTTTGTGCTTTTTTCAAAAACTGTTCCAAACGGTCGCGCAGGGCAGCACCTTTTGGTAACCATAGCGGTAATCCCTGACCCACTTTTTGTGAGAAGGCAAACAGTTCAAGCTCTTTACCCAGTTTACGGTGGTCGCGGCGCTTGGCCTCTTCCAGTAGCTCCAGGTACTCGGTAAGGTCTTTCTGTTTAGGGAAAGAAATACCGTATACGCGGGTAAGCTGCTTGTTCTTTTCGTCGCCGCGCCAGTAAGCACCGGCTACGCTCATAATTTTAAAGGCCTTTATAATGCCGGTGTTAGGTATGTGCCCACCGCGGCAAAGGTCAGTAAACGTTGCGTGGTCGCAAAAGGTAATGGTACCGTCTTCAAGATTTTCGATAAGCTCGGTCTTGTACGGGTTTTCTTCTGCTTTATAAAATTCAAGCGCCTCGGCTTTAGTAGCAGAACGCATGGTAAATTCAAATTTTCCACGGGCTATTTCAAGCACGCGGTCTTCTATAGCTTTAAAATCTTTATCGGTAATGCTCTGGCCATTAAAGTCTACATCGTAGTAAAAACCGTTATCAATGGCAGGGCCAATGGTAAGCTTAATGCCCGGGTACAGTTCCTGTAGAGCCTGTGCCATAACGTGTGAAGTAGAGTGCCAAAAGGCTTTTTTGCCGTCTTTATCGTTAAACGTATACAGTATAAGAGAACCGTCGGTGGTTAGTGGGGTTTTCGTTTCAACTGTGGTACCATTAAAAGATGCAGAAATCACGTTTCTTGCAAGTCCTTCACTAATGCTCATGGCAACATCCAGGGGAGTAACCCCGGCGTCGAAATTTTTTACCGAACCGTCCGGCAGTGTAATATGTATCATTAATTTAAAAATTTATAGTGTGCAAAGATAGCTTTTTTTAGGTTGGGTTGGTGCGTTAATTTGATGATTTGGTTATTTGTTTTTTCCTGCGAAAAAATGGTGTTTTCTTTGGGGAAAAGGGAACGCGGATTGTGGGTATGAGTGGGTCTGGTGGTGCAAATGTTTCACATATATTATTAGTTAGGTTCTTTTAGCCTTATTTTATATTTTTTGACTTTGCTCTTGATTATGACCAAGCTATTCCTGTTTTCTATAACTTCTGCTAAATTTGATATATAGGGTTCAAGTATTTCAATCTCATGTTTGCCAATTTCCACATCTATATTGCAGATATTTAATGTTTCTGAATTAATATAGTCTATTATTAATGGTGTAGCTTTATTGTCATCATTTATATTAATAAGTTCTTGAATTGCTTTTTCCGATTTAGTAATTCTACATTTTACTTCAATATCTTCCTCGTAGAGAAGCTCTCCATATTTAATCACTTCTCCTATGCAATTTATGTGATCAACAAATTCATCTGTAATATTGTCAATTGAAAACTCGGGGAAATTTAAATGATGGTGATGTTCAATTATCTTAAGATTTTCAAAATATCTTAATATTGAAGAAGAATGTAAATGAAAAGGTTCAAAAAAAGATAAACTTTTCGTAAAGGAATTTCCACCGTGAAAGCGAACTGTTACATCTTGACCTGAAGTGATTCCGCTTAAAGTTTTAAAGAATTGAATACCATCTCTTAGAGTATATTTCTCATTTAATCTATACGAAACTTTAATTTTCATTTCAGGCTCAGTACTATCGGGTTTTGGGTTAGCATCTAAGAGTAATAAACCTGCATTTAAGAGTAACCTCATTTCAATCTTGTGTTGTGAGCTATAGACTTCTACATCTTGACTAAATATTTCATATCCATTAGTAAAAGATAAATCAATTTTTAATATAGATGTAGGCTTACTTTTTAGTTTTAATCGTCCACTATCATTGTCAAGAATTTTAATTCCGGATTCACTAGTTACACGAAATTTTGATAGATTATCTTCATTAATTTCAACTGTGCCAAATTCCTTGCCTGAAAAAAAATTCTCTAAATTTTTGTTCTCATTTAAGGAAAAATCAATGTTATATTTTAAAGTACCATTCTTACCTGAAATTGATTTTAAAGCATAAGATGATTCACTACTCTCAATATTTACTTTTAGGTTGTTTGATGTGGTAAAACTTCTAAACGTGTCGGGTGTAACTATTTGATTTTTAAAATCTTGAAATATGTTTTCTTTGATGTTACTAATTAATTCAATAATGAATTCTTTTCCAGTCAAATTTATATAGTGAATTCCTTTTTGTATTAACCAATTTATCTTACTTTGTGGAAGGTTAGGGGCTATAAAAAAAGCCTCCTTACGATTTAATGATAATCCTTCTGCGATTTTATCAAACACGACCTGTATATTGCTATCCTCTAAATTATACCCTAGGAATAAAATATTTTTACTAGCGATGCATGCCTTAACTGATGTCCATAAAATATTATTTTCTAGATTACTTTTGAAAAACTTATTGTAATCATCTTTTGTTATTATAATACTATCGGGGTCTGATAGGTCACCATGAATTTTATAAATATGTACTTTATTTTTGTCTAAATAAGGTATGTGTTTAGAATGAAAAATTTTTTCAGATCTTCCATGATATGCATTTTCAAACAAAGAATCGTAGTTGGTTGTGACTATAGTTTTAAAATGAGGTATTGATGCAATTTGTTCATGTAAAAAAGTCGTGAGAGGAGTATAATCCTTGAAGGTTTTATTTAGAATATTTATTAAACTATTTCTGCTACTTAATTTTAATCTACAATATTCTTCAGTCAAATCAGTTAGTGGAAGATTTTCATTAATATCAGTTTTCTCAGATTGACTTAAATCGTTTAAAATAATATTCTTTAATTCTGTTCCGGATGGGTATCCCGCATACAATGAAAGACCTGCGCCAGCCCATAAAATTACATCTTCACTTCTAATATGTTTAAATAAATTTTCTTTAGGCATATCTTAATTTTTAACTAAGATATCATAACAATTGAATAGTTGAAAAAAGAGTTATTAACATTAATTGTCGAATAATCACTTTAATCGAAATATCCCATGATCCCGCCACCCACTTCATGCTCATACGCTACATCATATTTTACCACGAAAAAACTCCCGCTAAATGAAGAATAAAAACAACCCCTTCAATTACAAAATCAAAACTCCTCCAATACACTCTTAACCCTATTGACATACCCACCACCAAACGCCCACACATTAAACAGAAGCGGGTAGAGCTGGGCACACTTGTTGTGCCGTGCTCTACAGGGCCAGTTTCGCTCTCTGTACCACAACTCGTCCCCTTAATTCTACAGTTCGGTAATACTCTTTTTAAAAGGAGAAGTTTTGTGTGCACCTTTGCTTTATCAAAATACAACAACCTTTTAAAACCTGAAATTATGATACGCATTATTACCACCATCTTTCTATTTGTATGCAGCCTTGTAAGCGCACAGTCGCAGTACGAAACCGGCATGAAAAAAGCCTTTACACTTTGGGGTGAAGATAAGCCTGCAGAAGCATCGGCTATGTTTGAGCGTATTGCCGCTGTAGAAAAAGACAACTGGCTACCTCAATATTATGTAGCACTTGTAAATACTACCGAAGCCTTTAAAATAAAAGACCGCGAAAAAATAGCTGCATTGCTTACCAAAGCCCAAACGGCGCAGGATAACGCCGTTGCCATTGCCGCAGATAATGCCGAGCTACTGGTTATGCAGGCTACCATATACACCGCCTGGGTGGTTTTTGACCCGATGACCTATGGTATGAAATACAGCAAGAAGATTAACGAACTATATACTAAAGCGCAACTGCTCGACTCTAAAAATCCACGTGCTGTGTTTGGCAAGGCAGAGTATGCACTGGGCTCTGCGAAGTACTTTGGTAATGACACAAAACCAATTTGTGCCGAGGTAGAACGTTCTGTAACACTTTTTGCTAACTTTAAGCCAGAAACGCCATTTGGTCCGGACTGGGGTAAAGAGCGTGCCGAACAGACACTTAAAGACTGTGGTAAGTAGGCAGAAAGGCAAAAGCCATAAGTAAGAATAACGGATGAATAGTATAGTAAAAGAGTTTTTAAAGGCGCTGGGCCTGGGCATTATCATATTTGTGGTGTTGCTGCTTATTAATGTTGTTAATGGCTATAATGTAGTGCTGGACTATAGTTTGTTCTTACAGCTCTTTTACATCGTGATTTATACGCTTGCCCTGCATATGGCTAATGCCGGGGTGGTTTTGCTTACCGACCGTATTTTAGGAGGCCGCCGCATAGGTATAAAGCGTTTACTAATTGGCTTTGTAGCATCGTTTGTAGTGTCGGTGCTTATCATCTTTTTACTGCGAATGTTTGAAGATGTAGTGATGGAGGGCAAAACCATATCGCAGTATTTTGCCGAGGAGCGCATTTCAAATTTTTATGTTGCCATTGCCATTACGCTGGTCATTACGCTTTCGCTGCACATCTTCTACTTCTACAAGAACTATCAGGAGAACCGTGTAAAGCAGCAAAAGATTATAGCGGGTACGGCTTCGGCAAAGTTCGAAACGCTGAAAAACCAGATAGATCCGCATTTTTTGTTCAACAGCCTTAATGTACTGAGTTCGCTTATTGAAGAAAACCCTGAAAATGCACAACGCTTTACTACATCGCTCAGCAAAGTGTACCGTTATGTACTGGAACAAAAAGACAAGGAGCTGATAAGTGTTGCAGAGGAGCTGGCTTTCGCCAAAACGTACATGAACCTCTTAAAGATGCGCTTTGAAAACAGCGTGTTTTATGAAGTGCAGGAAAACCTTACCAATCATGATGCCATGGTGGTGCCTTTATCGCTACAACTGCTGCTTGAAAATACCGTAAAGCACAATGTTGTAAGCCAGCAAAAGCCATTGCGCATAAGGATATTTGAACAGAACGGTTATTTAGTAGTGCAAAACGATTACCAAAAGAAAGAGGTACTACAGGATCGCCGTGGCGTTGGGCTGCAAAACATCATCAGCCGATATGCAATTGTTACTGCCCGAAAGGTGCAGATAGAACAGGACGAAAAACATTTTACCGTAAAATTACCAATGCTTACCAAACAAGTTACCATCATGGAACCCGTATATACCGAAAACGAAACCCGTTATTATAAAGCACAGAAAAAAGTGGAAGAGATTAAAGGCTTTTATGGTAATCTCTTGTCTTATATAGTTGTTATCATTGGCCTTGCCATACTTAACTTTATGACAAGCCCCGGGCACTGGTGGTTTTTATACCCTGCGCTGGGTTGGGGCTTAGGGGTGGTGGCACACGGTATGAGCGTGTTTAATTATATGCCCTTTTTAGGCTCAGGTTGGGAAGACCGAAAGATAAAAGAGTTTATGGAACGGGAAAAAAACAACAGGTGGAAGTAATTTATTAAGATTAGTATTTCAGTCCTGGTGTTCAGTGTAGATAGCGATTTTGTCATCCTGAGCGCAGCGGAGTCGAAGGATCTCGCACTTCCGACTCTAAATAAATTAATAAAGCATCGTCATTATGGAAAATTATAACGAACAGGATGCCTATAAAAGGGCACGCAAAAAAGTAAGGGAGATAAAAGGGTTTTACATTAACGTGGTGTGTTACTGCACCATAATCCCGATACTGATATATGTTAACCTGACATTTGTGCCGGAGTTTCACTGGTTTTGGTTCTCAGCACTGGGTTGGGGTACAGGGTTAATGTTTCACGGTTTTAGCGCTTTTGGAATAGTTCCGGGTTTTAGTAAGGACTGGGAAGAGCGCAAGCTACGCGAGTTTATGGAAAAGGAAAACAATATCTATAAAAAGTAACACAATGAAGACGAATGATAATCAGACAGAAAAAGTGAATGCGGCCTATAAAAAGGTAGAAGACCTCCGAAGCATTTATCTGCACATTCTTACCTATATTACCGTTAATGCCGCTATATTCCTTGGGTCGCTAAACGGGTTTGGATTGCCGGATACATTTTGGAAAACTTCGTTATTTGTTACGGGTGTGTTTGGCGCCATGGGGGTAATAGGGCAATGGGCTTACCTGATAGGCTACAGGCTTATATTCCCGGAGAAGAAAGAGCAGGAGCTCATAGAAAAGTTTATAAAGGAAGATAAAAAGAATACAGGAGTTTAATCATTAATCAAATCACTACAAGTTAAAAATAAACGTCATGGAAAATTCATTTAACGACAACATGAAACTCGAAAGGGCACGTAAAAAAGTAAAATCTATTAAAGGCTTTTACAAGCACCTTACCGTATATATCATTATTAACGTGGCATTGCTCGTTGTAAAAGCAGTAGAACTGGAGCCGGGCGAACCGTTTTTCCACTGGGGTACATTTAGCACTGCATTCTTTTGGGGATTAGGGCTACTGTTTCACGGCTTTGGTGTTTTTGGTACCGACCTTTTCTTAGGTACAGGCTGGGAAGAACGTAAGATAAAAGAATATATGGATAAAAATCCTGATGGGCAGCAAACCAAGTGGGAGTAAAATCCTGATTTTAACCACAAGGTTCAAAAAGCTTTGTGGTTAAAAATAGTAAAGCAGGTTTAGATCTTCGCCAGTTTTGCCCTTGTTTTGCTTAGAAACTCGGCAGAAATGCCCAGGTAAGATGCAATGTAGTGCTGCGCTACACGCTGTGGCAGGGTAGGGTACTGCTCTAAAAACTCTACATACTTATCTAATGCCGTTTTGCTTATGGTATTTATAAGCCTGTTTTGGGTAACCCATAGGTGGCGCTGCATCAGTATCCTGAAAGCTCTTTCAAAGCGTGGCGCACGTCGAAAAAGTTCTTCTTTGCTCTCGGGATTAAACATCAGGAATTCGCAGTCTTCTAAAGTTTCTACATATAACTTGCTGGGTGCCTGTTCAAAAACGCTGAAAGAGATGTCTCCAATCCAGCCGTCTTCAATGGCAAACTGTAATATAACTTCAAAACCGTTTGGGTCGATGTAGTATTTACGCACACAGCCTTTTACTACAAAAGCTTCAAAATTACACATATCGCCTTCGTGTAGCATGATGGTCTTTTTAGGCACAGTCTTAAATTCCATTAGCGAATTCAGGATTTCAAGTTCTTCATCGGTAAAGTCTACATAGCGGCTAATGCTCTTGTTTATCTGTGCGTAAGGATTCATGCTAAAAAAGTTTACTGTAAAAATAAGGATTTAAATTTAACCACAAGGTTCACAAAGAATCACACTAGGGTCACAAAGCTGTATTCGTTTTTTGCTAACCATAAAAGGACACAAAGCTATGCATACAGCTTTGTGTCCTTTATAAGCATTTTTAGTAAATTGTTTAATTACTTAGCTTTGTGTTCCTCGTGCAGACCTGGTGTTCTTCGTAGTAAAAACGATAATTTATTCTGCAACAGGCTCCCAAAGCTCTATCTTATTGCCATCCAGGTCGTATATCCAGGCAAACTTACCATAAGATTCTTCCATACGGTTATCATCAACGCGCACGCCATCTGCTTTAAGCTTATCTACAAGTTCATCAATGCCCTCCACCCTAAAGTTCATCATAAACTGCTGGGTATCGCTGCCAAAATAGGTTGTGTCTTCCTTAAACGGGGCAAAAACCGTTGGCCCGGCTTCCTGTTGCCATGCCATGCCGTTAATACCCAGATGCTGCTCATACCATGCAGCCAGCGCCTTGTTATCTTTAGAGCGGAAAAACAATCCGCCAAATCCTGTTACTCTTGCCATGTTATATTTTTTTGTTTACGTTTTAAAATTAGTGCACTAATAAGCGATATAACAATACCCAACGGTAAAATTTCGGTGTAGGTTATAGCGGCATTAAAAAATGGATTTTTATAAAGTTCCGCAAAGCCTTTCATTTCTGCGGCGGTTGCCTGTATTTCAGTTGCGCTTTTACCATCTTTAGCCATCTGGCTGAGCATGGCTTTGCTATACTGCTCCATAAAATCAGGGCTAAAATAGGTAGAATAAATAAGCCATATTACTACATATACTGTAGCTGTTATAAGTGCGATAAGCAGCCCGGCCTTAAATGCCTTGCCAAAGCTGATAACACCATCATTTTGATTATCGCGGTAGTTTTTAATGGCGACAAATATTAGCGAAAAAGCCAGCAGCATTGCCGCATAGCCGGCCACCATGCTCATGGTACCATGGGCGTTGCCGTTATACAGTTCCATAAAGAAGAAACCCGATATACTTATAACGCCACCTATGAGGCCGTGGAGGATAATACTTTTTGTAAGTGTCTTCATGTTTTTAGTTTAAGATTATTTGGGCAAAACTGGGGCTTTTATACCACATCATGGTCATACTAAAGTATGATTTTTTAGTACTACTACTTTAGTATGGCAGGTTCTTATTTTATGATAGCCAGTTGTTTGGCTTTTTCTATTGCCTGGGTGCGCCGTTTTACCTCAAGCTTTTCAAATATTTTAGATGAATGTGTCTTGACTGTATTGAGCGATACAAAAAGTGTATCGGCAATCTCGGCATTGCTCAGGCCTTTACCCATAAGAGCCAAAACTTCGGTTTCGCGTTTGCTGAGGTTGTGGGTAAAAGCCGTAGTAAGGTCAGGATGCTGATCAGTGGTAATAAAAACTTGTTTTTCTATGATCACTGTTTCCTTTTTGGGCTTAGTTAATTTTAAGGCGAGCCAGATGCCAAGCGCTGTAAACAGTATTGCAATAAATGCGGTATAGATTTCCTGCGCATTGCTTATAATGAGGTAACGGTATTCCAGTATCCGCATAAGGAATAAAAGTGCAGCTAGGCAAATGCCATAAAGCACAACAGATTTATATTTTACAGCTGCCTTAAACATTACGGTTTTGTATTTGGGCAAATATAAAGTTTTTATTTTCGGCGAGATATTTTTCGAAAATTTGAACTGTGCTCTTTACAGATATAAATATTTTTGAATACATCAATAGATATCTGTACTTATATGTATGTTTGTTATACCAATCAACAATTTCCTGAGCTATGAAAGCAAATTTCTTTTTATCAATTTTGTTTCTTCCTGTTGTTATAATTTCTTTTATTAGCGGGAAGCAAGTAAATACTGATTCTAATAAAAGCCGTCAGAAAAATGTTTTTGCTGTAATTAAAAATAATTCTTTTGTTTTTAAGGCCGATACTTTAGATTACAAAACGAAAGTCAGAAAGGCTTTATTCCCAAAAGAGAAATGGAGTTTCAACAAAATTTCGATAATTAAACAACTGACACTTGGCGACAAGAAAGAGTTTTATTATATTTTACTGACCACAAAAGATGGTAAAATCAAAGTAGGTAAATGGTTAAATAAGAATGGAGAAACTTTATCTGTCAATGATGAAATTGCAGATGGAGACTTATTTGAGCAGTCTTATTTATCATGTGTAGGAGACGGAAGCTGTTATCCGCAGGTTTACCAAGAAGGAAGCCAAAAAATGTGGGGTTGTTCAGAAGATATAAAGTGCTATATTGATGGTAAACAAGATGTCAACTGTCAGTCTTATAAATCTATTCTGGGTTATTAATAGTTAGGCTACCTTTTGGGGTAGCCTAATTTTATTATTGTCTTGAAGAAGTTTACAGCTCTTTCATCCCGAGCTCTTTCCTTATAATATCTTCAAAGGTTTTTTCGCCAGGGCGAGGCATTTTTGCATTTATCAGCTTGCCGTCTTTTCCTATCAGGATAAAGCGCGGAATAAACTCAACGTCATAAGCCGTACTAAAAAACTCATTATTATCTATATGTACCTGTAGTACGCTTTTGCTTTTTAGCTTGGCATCCATATACCAGTCCTCAATTTTTCTGTCGGTGCTCAGCGCTACAAACTGTATACCTTCCTTTTTATACTTAAGGGCAATCTTTTCAAACTTAGGCGATTCTTCCCTGCACGGGCCACACCATGTAGCCCATACATCTATGGCTATAAGCTTGCCTTTATACTGCTCAAGAGAAAAAGGCTTGTTGTCTATAGTAGTACCCGCAATGGCCGGAGCCTCTTTGCCCTTGGCTATACCATCCAGCGTTTTGTTTATACCTGCTACAATATTACTATACTTAGTATCTTTAAAGGTATAGGCATAATACTTCATAAGGTTGGCACGCTCCTCAATAGTGTTGGCTTCGCGCAGGCTGCTTTTTAATTGCCAGAAAAGAAGTTTGTCCTTAAATGTACCCGGTTTCATTGCGGCAATAGCGCGTAGTATCTTAGTACCTTCGTCAATATCGGCCTCGTTGTTTTCAATAAGTCGCGAGGTTACATAGTTAAAATACCCCTCGTTACTAAGCAACGCATCGTCATGCAACGACACCGACTTTATCATGCCCGCAATCTCAGGTGTTGGTTTTGTAGGCTGGCCGGGATATACTGCCTTACGCATTTTTACCAGGTCGTACCAGTAGTTAAGATAAGTAAGGGTAATTATTTTTTTAGTGTAAGAAACAAAATCGGTACGGGGCACATAGTTATCAGCCGTCCTGAATTTGTCGGTAGCGTTCATGGCGTCATCCCATTCTTTATAGATTTGCCTGGTGTAAAAGCTTACATTATCAAGGTCCTGTTTTTGCTCAAGCATATAGGCTACATAAGCAAAGTTATTTTCATTGCCCTGTTTATACTGGTTTTCTGCCAGACGTGTACCGGTAATTTTACCATCAACAGAGTTGCCATATTTTTTAATATCTAAATATATACTGTCGTTTTTACCAAAATAAAAATCGCTGTTAACGCCATTTTCAAAAGTAAACTTATACCTGTCTAACGGAATGTCCTTTTTTATTTCATACTGAAAACGATTGTCAATTACTGGTATGGCAGCCACGGTATCCTGAATAAAATTATCAAGGATATACAGTATTTTTACTTTCTCCTTACTTTCCAGTTTACCGGCTATAACCGTGCGGTTGTGTGCTTCATACATATTTGGTTTAAAAATGTACCATGAAAGCAATGCGGTTAAAGCCAGTACACCCACTAACGAGGCCGCCCTTACGGCAGTGCCTGCAAAAGCCGCTTTTAAACCTTTGTGGCGGTACCAGTTAAAACCTGTGTAAATGGTAGCAGTCGTAAGTATAAGTGCGGCAACTTCGCTATAAATAAGCCAGTAGCCCAGTTCGCTGCCGTTTTTATACTCAGATACCTTACCTAATATTGCCAAAGGGTACCATCCCGGGGTAACGTTAAATATTTTAAGGAACAGGTAGCCCAGCAGCAAAAAGAACCCAATAAGCATGCTCCATACAAAGCTCGGCATAAGTACTGATATAAGGTACTGTAGTGCGGTAAAGAAAAGCCCTGCCACAAACAGGCGCAGTACAATGTTAAACACAGGCCCGGCCTCAAACCCAAAAGTGGCTGCTTTTGGCACTTCAATTACGGCCATCATCAGGCCGCCGGCAAGGTAGCTTGCTGCAACCAGTGTAAGTATAGAAATAAGGTTGGTTATAAGCAGCACCGTAAATTTAGACGAATAAATAGCCCATTTATTTACCGGCTGCGTTTCCATAAGCTGCCAGCCGCCATTTTTGTGGTCTAATTGTGTTATACGGCTTACCGAAATAATTATGAGTAGCGGGAAAAAGAACTCAGCATAGCCGCCTAACATTTCATGTATTATATCGGTAAAATAATTATAGGGTATGCTGCCCTTGCTTTTAGATGCGGTATCGTCGCCCAGGTTCTCGATAATCATTATAAGGGCATATAAAATAGGCATAAAAGCGCCTATTATTGCGGCAACCCAGTACATACCGGTGCCCTTCTTTTTTATGTGTTCTGCCTTAAGGGCGGTAATATAGTTGTTCATGAGGTTGGTTTATTTTTGGTTGATTAGTGTCATAAACCATTCTTCAAGGCCGTTTAACACTTTAATTTCATAAATATCGGCTCCGTTGTTTACCAGGCTTTTTGTAAATGCCGGTATGGCTTCGCGCCCGGGCAGTTCAAGTACTACCTGGCTTGCGCTTTCTAAAATCGCAGTAGGGTAATCCTGTTGCAGTTTTTGTTGCCATTGGGCGGCATCGCGCAGGCCTACCTGTACTTTGCACGTGCCAGACTGTTTGCCAAGCTCTTCTATAGTACCCTCAAAACGCAGCTTACCGTTACTAATAATGCCCACGTGGGTACACATACGTTCTATTTCTGCCAAAAGATGGCTCGATACAAATATGGTAACGCCCTTTTCTTTATTAAGCTTAACAAGCAATTGGCGGATGTCGCGCATCCCGTTAGGGTCAAGGCCATTTACAGGTTCATCCAGTAGCAACAGCTGCGGATCACTAAGTAACGCCATAGCTATGGCAAGGCGCTGCTTCATACCCAGAGAGTATTGTTTTGCTTTGCGCTTAGCGTCGCGGGTAAGGTCTACAAGTTCTAATGCTTCAGGAATTCTAATTTCCGGCAGGTTGCGCAGTTTAGCAATGTAGCGCAGGTTGTCATACCCGCTAAGGTGCAGGTACAGGGCCGGGCTTTCTACTAATGATCCAATGCTGTTAAACACTTCCGGTAGCTGGCCATGTAAGGGCTTGCCAAAAACTTTTATCGATTTTTCCTGCTCGGGCAGTATCCCGGTCAGCAGCCTCATGGTAGTAGATTTACCTGCCCCGTTAGGGCCTAAAAAACCGTAGATAGCCCCTTTTGGGATGTTGAGAGATACATTTTCTAAAACTTTCCGGTATTTGGAATACTGAAAGTTGAGTCCTTCAGTCTGGATGATATACTCTGGCATAGTATGATTTGATTGGTTTATCTGATGCTAAGATAACAAAATAGCATCAGGATTATTGTAGATATGTATACTACTGACTAACTTTGTTACACAAACATTGTATATGAAAATTGTAATTTCTCCGGCCAAGTCGCTGGATTTTGAAACTAAACTACCGGTGCGCAAACACACAGAGCCCATTTTTTTAAAAGAAGCCGAGGTTGTGCATGCTGCCGTAAAAGATAAAACCCCAGCCGAACTAAGCAGCCTTATGCATATTAGCGATAACCTGGCACAGCTTAACTGGGAGCGTAACCAGGAGTGGAGCACACCGTTTACGACAAAGAATGCACGTCCTGCTGTTTACGCTTTTAACGGCGATGTATATACCGGCCTTGATGCTTATACGATACCTGCTGCCAAAATAAATAAGCTACAGGATTCGCTGCGGATACTATCTGGCTTATATGGTTTGCTAAAACCGCTGGACCTTATGCAGCCCTACCGTCTTGAAATGGGTACACACCTGCCTGTGGGCGATAACAAAAACCTGTACGAGTTTTGGAAGCAAACCGTTACCGCTGCACTTAACAATGAGCTGGAGGATAACGAACTTTTTGTAAACCTTGCCAGCCAGGAATATTTTGGTGCGGTAGATGAGAAGACTTTAAAAGTACCGGTCATTACCCCGGAGTTTAAAGACTACAAAGATGGTAAACTGCGCATGGTAAGCTTCTTTGCCAAAAAAGCGAGGGGCATGATGGTGCGCTACATTATAGATCATAATGTAAAAACGCTTAAAGGGCTTAAGGGTTTTAACTATGACGGCTATGCTTTTGACGCGCAATTGAGCAAAGGAAATACACTGGTGTTTACGAGGTAGCTGTATGGACTATAAGCTGAAATTTGTTATTGATGATTATGACCCTTGGATATTGCACAGCAAAAAGCGTGTAAATATCAATAGGAGAAATAGGGAAGAGGTAATGAAAGGCTATACAGATATGGTATATAGTTGGAGAATATCCAGGTATTTGTCTGAAGATACCATTGATATATTTGGGCATGGACAAGGCCCTTCGCAAACCACGGGAGAACTTGATGTGGATAGTGTGATGCAGGAACTGAATACCGATTATTGTTTTGATTTTGATTATGAGCCTGCCGAAAATGATATTCTGTCTGCTGTGTTTCATTATCGTAATCCGGCTATAACGGGCATGGCAAGGCCTTATTTCTTTTCCGGAAAAATCCTTTTACGCTACAATGGCAAGGAATGGGAGAGAGGCTGGCGTTTCAGGGAAATTTATGAAGAAATACATCGTGGTATTCTCCACGTTAGTCCAAAATAAAAAAAGCCCGTAAAAATGAAAACTTCCATTTTTACGGGCTTCTGTGTAAACTGACTACTAATTACTGCTCTTCAGCTTTTTCATAAAATCTTTAAAAGCGGGAAGAAACTCTTCAAATAATGCGTTGTCTTTATTGCGCAGCATTACTTCGCTAAACATTTTAAGCCCAATGGCAAATTCGGTACTCTGCCCCATATCGCCAAAATGGTCACGGTCCTGTAATTTATCTATAACGTCAAACAGGTTGTCGTGGTTGTCAAACACAACTTCAACACGGCGGTGCAGGTCAGCATCGCTTGGGCTGTAGGTATGTTCGAGGGTTACTGTGTAATGATTGTATTTTTTATTCATGTAATAAGGTGATGTTAAAAGAAAACCTGCCGGATGTGTGTGCACGGCAGGTTTTCAGGGATATATATAGAGAGATAGTTTTTGTTTGTTGCCGGTTGTCGGTTTATAGTTGTTGGAAGCTTCTGGCAACCATCAACTGACAACCATTAACCCTTAGTGCATCGCGTCTGCCATATTTATTTTCTCTTTACCCTCTTTTACAAGCAGGATAAAAGGAATACAAATAAGAAACAAGATGCCCAGGTATAAAAATATGTCCATGTAAGATAATACAGTTGCCTGTTTCAGTACACCGCCTTCTAAGGCTGCATACGCCTTACTCAATGCTTCGCTGGACGAAAATCCTTTAGCCATAAAACCCTGCTGTAGCTGATGTACCCTTTGTTGCACGGCATAGTCAGTTACCTGTTCATGACTTACAAGGTTTACACGGTGCGATTGCGTAAAACGTGTAATGAACGTACTGATAAGTGCAATACCAAACGAACCGCCCAGTTGTCGCATCATCCCGGTAAAGGCAGCGCCTTCGCCAATGCTCTTGCCCTTAAGGGTAGAAAGTGCCATGGTGGTAATAGGTACAAAGAGTAATCCAAGGCCCATACCGCGCAATATCAATGGCCAGAACATATGTTCGGCGCCGGTATCTGGCGTCATAATGCTGTACATCCAGAAGGTAAAACCAAAGAATATTGAGAACCCTGTGGCTACCATATACGTTTTCTTTACGCCTTTTTGTATCATTTGCCCTATAAACGGCATCATAAAGGCGGTCATCAATGAACTTGGTATTAGTAGCATACCGGCATCAAGAGCCGTCCAGCCTAATATCGATTGGGTATAGATAGGGATTACAAAAGTAGACCCGTATAGACCGAAGCCCAGGATAAAACACATTATCGTACCTATACGCAGGTTGCTGTCGTTGAGAACCTTAAGATTAACAATAGGATGCTCATATACGCTTTCGCGCCAAATGAATGCCAGTAGCCCAAAAACAGTTAGTACACTCAGGCCTACAATAAGCGGGTCTTCAAACCAGTCGTCCTGCTGGCCGTGTTCCAGTACAAACTGGAGTGAGCCAATAAAAGCGATAAGGAATATAATACCCCACCAGTCTACCTTGTCTGCACTTAGTTTTTCGCCATATTTAGGGCTCTTTACATAGATCAAGGTAAGTACGGTAGCTATAATGCCCAGTGGTACATTGATGTAAAAAATAAGCGGCCATGAGTAGTTGTCTACCAGGTAACCACCCAATGGCGGACCAAGTGTAGGGCCCACAATTACACCCATACCATAAATAGCCTGTGCTATACCACGTTTTTCTGCGGGGTAACTTTCAGTAATAATGGTTTGTGCCGTTACCAGCAGCGCACCACCACCCATACCCTGTATGAACCTGAAGGTTACAAGTTCCCAAATGTTGTCTGCATTACCACAGGCAAAAGAGGCTACAGTGAATATGATAATAGATGCGGCAAAATAATTTCGGCGGCCAAACTGCTGCGATAGCCAGCTCGTCATGGGTATTACAATTACGTTTGCAATGGCATAGGCTGTAATTACCCAGGCCACATCGGTAAGGGTAGCACCAAGGCTTCCCCTCATTTCATTAAGTGCAACGTTTACAATGGTAGTATCTACAATTTCTAGCAGGGCACAAAGTACCGCTGTTATTGTAATAATAACCCGCCTAAAGCCGTATTCTACCAAGTCGTCGCTTACGGTTGCTGCTCCTGCCATAATATTATTTTAAGTGTACGTCTACCTCTACGTTCATACCCGGGCGCAGTAGTTGTACTTTTTCTTTGTCGTTGTTGTTCGTAAGGGATATTTTTACAGGAAGCCTTTGTATTGTTTTTACAAAGTTACCGGTAGCATTATCCGGAGGCAATAAAGAGAAACGTGCGCCGGTAGCAGGAGAGAAAGACGTAAGTTCGCCTTCAAACTCTACACCAGGATAAGCATCAGCCTCGATGGTTACTTTTTGGCCTGCTTTCATTTTTGTGATCTGCGTTTCTTTAAAGTTAGCTACAACCCATGCAGCCTCGTTGTTGATTATGTAGAACAATGCCTGGCCCGGTTGTACCAGCTGGCCCGGCTGAATATCTATAGTAGAAACCTGTCCGTCTACAGCAGCAGTTACTACAGTATAGCTAAGGTTAAGCTCGGCAGCCCTAAGGGTAGCTTTAGCTTTTTCAATGTTAGCTTCTGCTACTTTAGTTTGCGATGCAGATACATTGCTGCGGCTTATGCTGGCATTACGCTGGCTTTTGCTTGCGGCTTCTGCCTGTTGTAAAACCCTTAGGTTAGCATCAGCCTCCTGTTTGGTGGCCTGTGCCTGCTCAAACTGTTGTTTTGTAATGCTTTTATTATTGTAAAGGTTCTGGTAACGCTCAAAGTCGTTATTAGCCCTCCATACGCGCACCTTTGCAGCTTCAATGTTACCACGTGATGACGCAATGTTAGCATCGCTTACAGATACGTTTGCTGCAGCACCGCCTATATCGGCCTTAGCGGCCTCATAGCTGCTCTCTGCTGCCACAACAGCTGCTTTTGCTTCCTCTACCCTTACCACATAGTCTTTATCGTCTATAACAAAAAGCGTATCGCCTTTTTTAACGATGTCGTTATCTTTTACATTCACTTTTGTAATGTAGCCGGTAACACGTGGAATTATAGGGTTCATGTTTTTTTCTACCTGGGCATCATCCGTAGTTTCGTGGGCAAGGGAGTGCAGGTACTTATAGGTTCCGTAACCGCCCCCTACAACTACAAGGGCAACAAGTATGATTATAAACTTTTTATTTGTTTTCTTCTTTTCCATGATTAGAAAAAATTATTTGTTTTGAGTAAGATTAAATGAATTGGTCAATTTTCCTGAAGCATTCAGCAGGTCATAAAAACGCTGGGTAATGTCTGCCTTGCTAAAGGTTTGGTCTAACCTTGTTTGTAGCTGCTGCACATCGGCCTCAAGCAGGTCGTTAGTATCTACAAGGCCGTTATCGTACTTGTCTTTTACTATGCGGTAGTTTTCTTCTGCCTGCGTTACGGCCTCGGTATATACCTTGTTTTGTTTAATGGCCAGGTTATAGCTTTCAAGCGCATCCTTTACCTGCACTTTTACCTGCTCTGTAGCAAGGTCCAGCTGCTGGTGTGTTTCGTTCCTGCGGCTTTCCGCAGCTTTAACTTTCTTGCTGTTCTTAAATATACCGGCAAGGTCATACGATACGCCTATGCCTACATTGGCCGCGTTATATACCTCTACAAAATTTGGTACGTTAAGGTACACATATCCGGCAGAAAGTGACAGGGCAGGGTAGTAGTCTGCCTTAGCTATCTTAATGCTGCTTTCGGCTGCCTTCTCTGCAAACCTTAAAGCTTCAAGGTCATTGCGTTGTGCTACGGCTTCACCTTCTGTAATGGCAGGCTGTGCATTTTGGTTATTTTTAAAGTATGCGTCGTTTACCGCTATCTGCGTGCCTTCAGGCAGGTGCAGCAGGGTAGCCAGCTGATAGTTTATGGTAACTACATTCTTTTTAGCATTTTCAAGGCTAAGCTGAATGTTGCTTGCCTGAAGTTGCGACTTCAATAAGTCGTTACGGGCAAGGAGGCCATTTTGCTCCATAGCGGTAAAATCTTTTACCCTCTGGTTAGCACTCTTAAGGTTTTCCTCAATAAGCGATACAGACTGTTGTGCTTTATACAGGTTAGTATACAGCGCAATTGTTTGTAAGGCTACCTGCTCTTTAGTATTGGCAGCATTAAAGGTTTCAGCCTTATAAGCATTTTCGCTTGCTGCAATACTGTTTCTTATCTTACCTCCGGCAAATAACGGTACGCTTGCGTTGGCAAGGCCAAACATGGCGCTGTTTACTTTTGGTGTAGATGAGGCTGTGCTGCCGGAATCTCCTCCGGATGTGTCGCCACTACTGGTACTCTTGAGGTTGATGGTAGGGTCTGTAACTCGCAAATACTGTCCTGAAAGCTTAAATGATGGGTAAGCTTCGTTCTTGGTATTGGCCAGTTCCAGTTTAGAGGTTTCTACCCTGGTGTCTGCCAGGCTGGCCTCGGTACTTTGTGTAACCGCCATGTTTACGGCTTCATCCAGCGAAAGCTGTTTCTTTTCCTGGGCATGCAGTGCCGCGCCAGAGAAAAGCAGAAGCCCTATAGGCAGGATCTGATTAATTTTCATGTGCTAAAAGCGCTTTAATTGTTTGTTTAATATGATGTGTTAATTCATTCTCTACATAGCTTTCAAACTTTTCATCGGTATCCAGGTTCATCGTTTTTTCAAAATAAAACCTGTTTGTATGAAAGTGTGTAAGCGTTCCCAGTATGGTGGTAGGGATAAGGGTAATGTTAATGTTCTTTCTAAAAATTCCCTTGTCCTGTCCGTCTTCAATAATCTTGTTAAAGATCTCTGAGTTTTGTGCTTTGATCTCCATAAAAGAGTCCATGTTCAGGATCCTCTTTTTTGTTGAAAGTTCAAAGTGCATGATCTGGTACATGCATTTATTTTTATTGATGCGCGATATGTAAAGATCAATAAGGCGGTCTACTTTTTCGGTAGGGGAGAGGTCTTCTCTTGATATGTTTTCAAGCTGCATCTTCATGCCCGATGTGCGATAGATGATGAGCGTTTCAAGTAGCTTTTCTTTCGACCCGAAATAGTAAGATATCATCGCGATATTCACATTGGCTTCCTTTGCAATGTTGCGTATGGAAGCACCATCAAAACCATCCTCTGCAAACAGCTTCTCTGCCACGTGCAGGATCTCGATTTGCTTATCATTAAAATCAGTCATTGCGATGCTGTTTAAATTCGGGTACAAAGTTAAACACTTGTTTAAATTAAACGTTTGTTTAAAGGTTGAGTTAACAGTTTATTAACAGAAAACGGTTGCGAAATCTATCATAGATATTTTCTATATTAAATGTTTATTATTCTGTATTCCAAATATATGTTTTAAGTTATATGAAGTTACTATTTATATAAATACAAAAACGAATAGCAACATTAAAAATTTTAATATTGTGTTTTTTGATGAATGCATTTCGTCATTTTTATGCTGTTTTAGCTCAAATATTAATCTACTGATATGGTAGAGTATGTGAATTTTTTCCTTAATTTTGTTAGGCCTGATAGCAATTCCTCCCCTTTGCAGGGTAACAAATAGCTTCTTTTTTAATAATGAAACATCCTATATATACCGCCAACTACCTGAAATCCGGAGTCTTGCCCGATAAGCATGTTGTAGAGCAATGGATAGAAGGCCTCTTTGAATGGCTCTTTTGCATTGGCCCGCAGTTTGCAGACTATGCGTACTTTCTGGATCAGGAAGAGCGGCTTACTGCTACCCTGAAACAACTACTTTTATTAGCCGATATTGAAGAAAATAATGTAGGCTATTATATCTCAGAGTTAAATGATAAGGCTATTTTAATTCATGAGGAACTTGAAGATGACCTCAAAGCCATTTTCAGGTTCGATCCTGCGGCTAAATCACGTTCTGAAGTACTGGTTTCCTACCCCGGTTTCTTTGCTATTTCTGTATATCGCATAGCGCATGAACTGTGGCAAATGAAGGTACCTTTACTACCCCGTATGCTGAGCGAATATGTGCATGGAAAAACGGGAATTGACATCCATCCGGGAGCACAAATAGGGCAGCGTTTTTTTATAGATCACGGTACAGGAATTGTTGTTGGCGAGACCTCGATAATAGGCAACGATGTGAAAATTTACCAGGGTGTAACGCTCGGTGCTTTGAGTGTAAGTAAGGCCGAAGCCGACAAAAAAAGGCACCCCACCATAGGCAGTGATGTAACCATTTATGCCAACGCAACCATACTGGGCGGCGACACTTTTATAGGCCACGGAAGTGTGATTGGGGGCAACGTATGGATAACGCATTCTATACCCGATAACTCTCTTGTATACCATAAAAGCGAGGTAAGTATACGCACTAAAGAGGTGTTTCCTGAGCCGCTAAATTTTGTAATTTAATAATCCAATTGAAATAAAAATATGAAAGCAGAAAGCATTTTACAAACTATAGGCAACACGCCGCACGTAAAACTGAACAAGTTATTCCCTAACCAAAATGTATGGGTAAAGCTGGAACGCACCAACCCCGGCAACAGCATTAAAGACCGTATTGCACTCGCCATGATAGAGGATGCGGAGGCAAAAGGCCTGCTGAATAAAGACAGCGTTATAATAGAACCCACATCGGGCAATACAGGTATTGGCCTGGCGCTGGTAGCTGCCGTAAAAAGGTACCGGATTATACTGGTAATGCCGGAAAGTATGAGTGTGGAACGTCGCAAACTGATGTCTATATATGGTGCGGAATTTGAACTTACGCCCCGCGAAAAGGGTATGAAAGGTGCTATTGAAAAAGCTGCCGAACTTACTGCTGCCACACCCAATGCGTGGTCGCCAAGCCAGTTTGATAATAGGGCAAACGTGGAGATCCATAAAAAAACTACCGCACAGGAAATCATTGCCGACTTTCCTGAAGGTGTCGACTACCTTATTACCGGCGTAGGTACAGGAGGGCATATAACGGGCGTAGGTGAGGTTTTAAAAGAAAAATGGCCCAGCCTTAAGGTTTATGCTGTAGAGCCGGAATTATCGCCTGTATTGAGTGGTGGTGCTCCGGGGCCGCACCCTATTCAGGGTATAGGCGCAGGTTTTGTGCCCTCTATTTACAACAGTAGTGTAATTGATGGCGTAATACAAGTTAGTAAAGACGAAGCTTTTGACTATGCACAACGAGCAGCAAAAGAAGAAGGTATACTGGGAGGAATATCGAGTGGTGCATCATTAGCAGCCGTAAATAAAAAGCTGGCAGAAATACCCGAAGGTGCTACCATTCTTACTTTTAACTACGATACAGGCGAAAGGTATCTTTCTGTAGAAGGACTTTTTTAAAAGGGTTTCAAAGTTACAGAATTTCAGAGTTTCAAAACCCTCTAGGGTATTTAGGGCTTGATATAAAAAATAAGGGCTGCCAATTGGCAGCCCTTATTTTTTTCATTTGCTAATGCTCTCCTTTAAAGTATTAGTATCTGGATCTACGTAAAATTCTTTGCTCACATATTCAAAAGATTGTGCAACTTCAGTACGTAAAAACTTTTGTTCTCGTTTATCCCAAGCCTTTCCATTGAGATATTCTACCTGATCTGCTACAAACCAATATATCATTTCCTTGTAATCTAACAATTTTGTAGGTATACGGCTTATTATTTCCTGATGTACTTCGTTCCAATCTCTACCGATATGACCTCTTAAAAACCGTACAAGTAGTCCGTAATTTATTTTACCATTATAGAATTTACCACTTGATTTAATAGCTTCATGCGAAGGAAGTGTTTCTAAGTCGACGTTTTTAAATAAATGCCGCTCGTCGCTATAGTCAAAACTGCCTACATAGGCTCTTTTGCTTCCCGAAGTTTTCATGCGACTAATTAGCCATCGTTTATTGTCATTCCTCATTTCTAAGAATTAAATCAACAGATAACCTATTCCTTAATTCTTATTTCAAACATCTTATCCCACAGTTTGCCTGTTATAAAAAATGTCTTTGTTTTAGGGTTGTAGGCAATACCGTTAAGCACATCCGTTTCCGGAGACTTGGTTATTTTGTTCAGCAGGTCTTTCATGTCCAGCATTCCCAGTACGCTGCCGGTTTCAGGGTCAACAACCACAATGGTGTTGGTCTGGTATACGTTTGCATAAATTTTACCGTCTACATATTCAAGCTCGTTCAGCTCTTTTGCCTTACGGCTTTCGGCATATACATTTACATACGATACCTCTTTAAGTGTTTCAGGATCCAGTTTGTATATCTTTTCAGAACCATCACTTTGGTACAGGTGTTTATCATCATGCGTAAGCCCCCAGCCCTGAATAGGTTTAAAGTACTGGAAATCCTTAATCTTGTTCAGGTTGCCGGCATTATATATAAAACCGGTGTTTTCTTTCCAGGTAAGCTGGTAGATCTTATCACCAAAAACAGTAACGCCTTCGCCAAAATATTTGCCGTCTATAGCTATCTGCTTGTATGCCTCGCCTGTTTTGTAATTGTTTTTGCGCAATACAGATTTGCCGTATTGTCCTGTACCCTCTACAAGCGTATCGTGGTAAAACTCCAGTCCCTGGGTGTATGAAGTAACATCATGCGGATAGGTATTTACAATTTCGTAGCTCAGTATTTTAGCCTTTGTACCGCTAATCACTTCTATCTGTCCGGTAGTCTCGGCATTTTCACCTTCATAATAAACCAGTGCCTTTATGGTCTGGTAGCCCAGTTTAGTGTCTTTAAGAGCAGCAGTAAGCTTTTCAGCGCCTTTTGCCGTACCCACTTTCTTATCATTAAGATAATATACAACAGAGTCTATTTGCTTTTTTTCGACGTTTACCACACCTAGCGGAACGCTTTCATCGGGCTTATACTGGCCTTTTATACCATCAAAATCTATGGCAAATAAATTATTTTTAGTTTCGTTATCGTCTTTGCAAGCGGTTAGTGTGGTTGCCAAAACTATGGCAGCTAACAGGTTATGTGTTTTCATTGATGTTAAAAATAGTAAAGCAATATACAACGGTATTTTATATTGGCAATAGGGCTTGCAAAAATTCAAAATGGTTGTATATTTGCAGCGGCAAGTCCTACACGACCAGCTCCTGCAGACTCCTCCAGGGTGGGAACACAGCAAAGGTATGTGGTTGAGCGGTGCGATGTAGGTCGCTTGCCATTTTTTTCTTCTTTTAGTCAAGGTCTCCGTCAGGGGATTTTTTTGTTTTCGGCCTATACCTTTGGTCAGACATTTCAGGAAATTAGGCAGTTTCAGGGTAAACCACTAATTTCGCATTTCATATCACAACAAATGAGCAAAGTAATTTTTATAACCGGCGGTTCGTCGGGCATTGGTAAATCAATAGGCGAATTTTTGCAGGATAAAGGCTATACCGTTTTTGGCACCAGCCGAAACCCGGAGAAGATAAAAGATTCTAAATTCCCACTGGTAGCTATGGATGTGCGCAGTGCCGAGAGCATTAGCATGGCCGTGGCGCAGGTTATTGCAAAAGCAGGCACTATAGATGTACTGGTAAACAATGCGGGTGTAGGTATTACCGGCCCGGTTGAAGAAATTCCCACAGCAGAAATGCGTAACCATTTTGAGGTAAACTTCTTTGGCCCTATTGAGGTTATGAAGGCAGTATTACCACAAATGCGTATTCAAAAAAGCGGACTAATTATAAATATTACCAGTATTGCGGGCTATATGGGGTTACCTTACAGGGGCATTTATTCTGCTGCCAAAGGGGCTTTGGAGTTAGTTACCGAGGCATTACGCATGGAGGTTAAAGGTCACGGTATTACTATAACCAGTGCAGCACCCGGCGATTTTGCGACCAATATTGCTTCGGGGCGTTATCATGCTCCGGTAATTACAGGATCTCCTTATGAGGTGCCTTATGGCAATACTCTAAAAGAACTTAATGAGCACGTAGACGGCGGTAGCAACCCGCTGGAAATGGCTGAGGCCGTGTATGCCATAATGAAAACCCCTAACCCTAATGTACACTACAAAGTAGGCGTTTTTATGCAAAAATTCTCGATAGTGCTTAAAAGGGTACTGCCGGACAAAATGTATGAAAAAATGCTTATGAACCATTATAAATTGTAATTTCACACTGAATATTCAAACATAAATAATACGACATGAAATTTTTTATTGATACAGCAAACCTTGCACAGATTAAAGAAGCACAGGAACTTGGCGTTTTAGATGGCGTAACTACAAACCCGTCGCTTATGGCAAAAGAAGGCATTAGCGGTAAAGACAATATACTTAAGCATTACGTAGACATTTGCGAACTTGTGGATGGTGATGTAAGCGCCGAAGTTATTGCGCTTGACTTTGAGGGTATGGTACGCGAAGGCGAAGAACTGGCCGAACTTCATGAGCAGATCGTAGTAAAGCTTCCACTTACAAAAGAGGGTATTAAAGCGTGTAAATATTTTTCTGACAGGGGTATCAAAACCAATGTAACTCTTGTGTTCTCTGCCGGACAGGCACTACTTGCTGCTAAGGCAGGTGCTACTTATGTATCGCCATTTATAGGCCGTCTTGACGATATTTCTACAGACGGACTTAACCTTATCGAAGAGATTCGTGAAATCTATGACAACTATGGTTACGAAACTGAGATACTTGCTGCCTCTGTACGCCACACCATGCACATTGTAAACTGTGCTAAAATAGGTGCAGATGTTATTACTGGCCCGCTTAGCGCCATTGCCGGACTGCTTAAGCACCCGCTTACAGATCTTGGACTTGCGCAGTTTCTTGCGGATTATGCTAAAGGAAACCAGTAATTACTGAACAGTATATATTTAAAATGGCATCCGTTTCCGGATGCCATTTTTTTATCTGGTTGAGTGAAATTCCTCCTTTGGGGCTATCTTGAGGACACATCTTTTTAGTCCGTTCCCCAGCCCTCCGCAAAGAGGAACGAGTAGTTACATTCAGATATCTTGGCAACGATTTAAGTTCATTTTATGACTAATTGTTGCGTACTGTACCCGTTCTCGGCTCCCCTCTCCTTCGGAGAGGGGTTGGGGGTGAGGCCTATAGGTGGCTCTGTGTCCTTCCGCCAAGGGCGGCTTACCTTGTGCTCTCCGTGTTTTAACCTTTGTGCCCTCCGTGGTAAAATTTGGAGTAAATTCAAATACAAAATAAACTTAAAAAGCTGCCCTTTCAGGCAGCTTCAAAAACTCAAAAAAAACTAACGCATTGTATGTCTTGTAAACAATTAATTTTTTACAAGCTTTATGGTTTGCACTGCATCGCCAGTAGAAATTTTTGCCATATAAATACCGGAACTAAGTTGTGAGGCATCTACAATTGCGGTAGTACCTTTAGGGCTTATATTCATTACTACCTTACCGCTTATGTCTACAACCTGAATGCTGTTTATAGCACCATTTGCAGCAGTAATGTTCCATATGTTGCTGGCAGGGTTAGGGTAGGCCGTGATATTTTGACGATTGAATATTGTTGTACTTAGCGCTGTTATTTCGCGTGTAGTAGTACTCTGCCTGCTACAGTTAGTAACGGTTAATGTTACAGTATAAGGGCCTGCACCTGTAAACTGGTGCTCAGGATTTTGCTCTGTTGAGGTTGCACCATCACCAAAGTTCCATTCATAAGACTGCCCGTTTACAGATGTATTTGTAAAAGCAACCATATTACCAGCTGACTGAAAAGTAAAGGCTGCTGACGGGTCGTAAGCGCCTACATTCCATGCAGCAAGATTATCATATACAATAGCTTTTACAACCGCCTTGATCTGGTTAGCTACAGTTGCACCTAATATGCTTGTATTGTATGTAATTAAAGTTGGGTCTTTGCGGAAAAGAACCGTATAAAATGTAACCGCAGATACATAAGTACCCGCTAAAGTAGGGTGACTCTCATCTTCAACATACAATTCAATTTCAGGATGCAACTGCCTTAATTCGCGGCGCACACGTCCTACCGGAGAGATGGTGCCCTGGTTATCATTAGCCATCTGGGTATAACGTTGCTGTAAACGGTCATCCATACCCTCATAAGTACATACTTCAGGAATAGTAGGGCAGTTTTGTGCATCGCCATTCTTGCGACCCCATGTCTGGTAAAAAAATAGTTCAGTACAAGGGCTGTATTGACGTGCCATATCGGCAAGTTGTGCAGCAAAAGCATACGTATGGGTTTGCACATAAGCATCGTCAAGAGCCGGGCGCTGGCTGTGGTCCTGTAGTACTACATAATCCCAGCCGCCACGCTGTAATGCGCCTGTGGTTCCGGTACTCTGAAAATGCTCTTCCAGGCTTGTACCGCCCACAGTATAGCTTGATGCCTTAATTTTATCGCCTACAGATGCTGCCACATTTTTTACCATAGTAGGTAAATTATTGTAGTAGGTGTAGCTGTTACCAATAAACAATATCTGTTTTGCACTATCGGGTACAATAGGGGTGCCACATACATTAACTTCATAAATAGCATACCCATATTGCGTGTTTGGAGTAACGCCATCTATTTTTATATATCGGTACTGTGTATCAATGTTCTCTATGGCATCAATGCGTGCGCCATATGCCATATTTGTTTTTTCAGAAATGTTGGTCCATGTAGTACCATCTGCAGATCCGCGTAAAAAGTAATCTTTAGCACTATAGTTATCCCATGTTATAGATACCGCACTTACCGTAGTTTGTGTGCCCAGGTCGAGCGTTATGCTTTGTGCTCCGGCAGCAGTACTTTCCCAGCGGGATCCGGCATTTCCGTCTGTGGCAAGAGCAGCATTTCCGGTAGAGGCTGAAGCCGAAACAGCAGGTATTAAGGTGCATTCCGGGGCAACATTAGCACCAATCGGGGTTCCAAAGCTGTATGCGCCTGTAAGCCTGTTTAAGGTTATGCTATAGGTACCGGCAGGAATATTGATATCAATGCCCGCTTGTGAGCCGTATCCTAACGGAAAGCCGCCATCGCCGCCCCACTGTACATTCCAGTTATTATCCTGGCGGAATTTTACCGCTCCGCTGGTAAGGGTAATGCTGTTTATTACATAATGTATACCATCTACAGATGTAAATACGTGTGTATCTGTTTGTGGGTCTGCCGGCCAGCCTTGTGGTGTGCCGCTGCCTACTATGGCAATGGTGCGGTAATTAAAAGCATACTCCAGTGTGGTAAGGTTAAACGATATATTATATATATCGTTTGCGACAGCAAGCGCACCGGCACCATCAGAAACGGCTGTACCAGAAGGGAATGTTTGTGGTTCCCAGTTTCCGGCAGGCCAGTCGTGGTTTTTACGGAATTTAACGGCGCCGTTAATGGTAACACCGTTGCGTGAATAATGAACACCATCTGTAGTACCAAGGTCAATATCAGTATTCCAGTCTTCAGGGCCTGTGCCTACACCGGGGCCTATAAGGCTGACGATAGGGTAGAGGCTAGATGCAGAAAAGTTATAGGCCAGCGTAGTGCTGTTAAACGTTACATTGTAAACACCAATAGGCGTTGTAATGTTAGTCTGGCTGTCAAATACACCAGTGCCCGATGGAAATGCACCTCCGGCAGGGGCACCCCAGTTGTTAGCCCATGAGTTTGCCACCCTGAACTTTACAGAACCGTTAAAGGTTACTAAGTTGTTGATACTCCAATGTATGCCATCGGTACTTGTCATTTGGTGTGCGTCAATTTCGCCCGCAGCACCGGTAGGCCATCCGCCTACGCCGTTACCTACTATGGCCATAGATGCATACTGCGCATTTACGAGCGTTATGGCCATAAGAGATACTACCAAAAAAATAATTTTTTTCATGGTCTCAAAATTTAAGGTTGATAATAAAATGAGGTTTGGTAAATAAACCCATCCTTAAAATTATAAGCCGAAGCAAAAACAGTAAGGATGGGGTATGTGAAAAAGGTTATTTCACACTGATTGCAAAGCCACCACCCGGGGCAACATATTGCTTAAGTTTTGTTTTAGAAGTTACGGTTACTTCTTTAATAGTATAGTTTTGTTGCTTGCCATTCCAGGCAGCATCAGGGGCATCGGCATATACTTTAGCCGTATATTTTTTACCTTTTGGCAAAAAGCTGAAGTCGATGGTTGCTGTACGGCTGTTCTCGTCAGCAACACTGCCTACAAACCATTCGTCCTTGGCTTTTGCCTTACGGGCAATGGTAATGTAATCGCCCGGCTCTGCCTCAATTACCCAGGTATTATCCCAGTCTACCGCTACATCTTTAATAAACTGGAACGCATCGGGAAAACGCTCATAGTTAGAGGGTAGGTCGGCAGCCATTTGCAGTGGGCTGTACATGGTTACATAATAGGCAAGCTGCTTGGCAAGCGTAGTGTTTACATGTTGTTTGCTGCCTGTACCGTAAAAGCCCAGGTCAAGCTGAAAGATACCCGGTGTAAAATCCATAGGGCCGCCCATAAGGCGTGTAAATGGCAGTATGGTAGTATGCTCAGGATTTAGCCCACCCATTGCTTCAAACTCAGTACCGCGTGCACTTTCCTGCGCTATCCAGTTAGGGTAGGTGCGGTTAAGCCCTGTAGGGCGCACTGCTTCGTGGCTGTTTACCATAATACCATAATCAGCAGCACGTTCTGCTACGTGAATGTAATGGTTAACCATCCACTGGCTGTCGTGGTGTTCGCCGCGCGGAATTATAGAACCCACATATCCTGTTTTAACAGCGGTATAGCCATTGTCTTTCATAAACTGGAATGCCCTGTCTAACCTGCGCTCATAGTTTGTAGCAGATCCTGATGTTTCATGGTGCATAATAATCTTAACACCTTTTGATTCGGCATAGCGTTTAAGCTCTTTTACATCAAAATCTGGATACGGGGTTACAAAGTCAAAAACTTCTTCTTTCCAGTGGCCTATCCAGTCTTCCCAGCCTACGTTCCAGCCTTCTACAAGTACGCCGTCAAAGCCGTTTTTAGCAGCAAAGTCAATATACTCTTTAACGCGTGCGGTAGTAGCACCGTGTTTGCCGTTTGGTGTCAGCTTGCTGAAATCATCCGTAAGTTTTACGTTGTTTTCTTTTCCGTATGCCCAGGTGCTGCGGCCTGCTACAAAGTATTCCCACCAAACGCCTATGTATTTTACAGGCTTAATAAAGCTTACATCTTTGTATTTTGTAGGCTCGTTAAGGTTAAGTATTAGTTTTGACGCTAAAATATCAGTAGCCTTGTCGCTTACTACTATAGTACGCCAAGGTGTTTGCGCATCGGTTTGCATATAGCCTTTATTGCCTACGGCATCCGGGGTAAGGTGTACGCTAAATTTCTGTTTGGCAGCATCTACATTAAGGCTCATTGCCGGATAGTTGATAAGTGCCGCTTCGTGAATGTTGATGTACAGCCCGTCTGCCGATTTCATCATACTTGGCGTTTGCACCGATGGATTGGCAATAGGCATCTGCGCACTGATCTCTACTGTAGCCTTTTTTTGAAGACCCGGTATTTCAGATATCTTAGAGGTGGTGTACGGATACTCGTTAGTATCATAGTCGCCCGGGATCCAGAAAATTTTATGGTCACCGGCAAGCTGAAACTCCGTTACCTCTTCTTTTACCACAAAGTAGCTCAGGTCGTTTTGCTTAGGAAATTCATACCTGAAACCAAGCCCGTCGTTAAACACCCTGAAGCGTAGCCTGATGTAGCGATTGTTGTTTTTTGGCTGTGCCAGTGTAACCAGTAACTCATTATAATTGTTGCGAATGGTTTTTTGCTCGCCCATTACAGGTTCCCAGTTAAGGTCTACCGTGCTTTGCTGGCTGTCTTTAATAGTAAAACCATCTGTAAACGGGGCTACATCTTTAGTATCAATACCCAGGCGGCTGGTTTTTACTACCGGTTTGCCTTTATAGGTAAGGGTGTACACGGGAATGCCACCTTCCTGCAGCTTAAAATCAAGCGACAGGTTCTTATCCGGAGATGTAACGGTTTGGGCTACTGCCACTACCTGTACAAACAACACGGCAAGGGCTATAAAAAAACGTTTTTGATTTGGGTTGAAATTCATTTGGGCGGGTATTATTTAGTTTTAGTTTTTCAGTATCATGTACTGGAACGGTGCAAGCTGTATGTTAGACAGCGTTCCTGCCGAAGTACCTGTAAGGCCATCTGTCCAGCTTATGGCAGCAAGCGGTGCAGGCAGTAAATAATTAGTATTTGCATTAGTAATGTTTACCAGTACCAGTACCTTTTCATTGCCCTTTGCCATAGTAAATGCACTTACAGCATTGCTGCTGTACCCTGTATACTCGCCGGTTTTAACGGCAGCGCTGGTTTTGCGGAATGCAATGATTTTTTTGTACTCTGCAAGCATATCGTTATTCGGGCTACTCCAGTCTATAGGGCGGTTATTAAGAAAATCGATGCGTGGTGCATAGCCCACTTCCTGAGCGTTATAGACCATCGGAACCGATTTCATATACGAAGCGATGACAAAAGCAGCGATCGAACCTTTGTTTCCTTTAAATAATTCTATTGGCGAACCGTCGCTCAGGTTTACGTCATGGTTTGTAGTGTAGCGTACAATGCGGTTTGCCGGATTGTAGTTTGTGCCATACTCTGCAGCGCTGGCATCCTGTATTGCAGTAGCAGGCTTGTTATCATGAAACATTGCTTCCATAGCGCTAAAGAACCCAAAACCAAACGTATAGTCAAAACCTGCGTAGAAATGGTTTATCCTTGAACCCTCGGCAAGCATTAGCAGTTTATGGTTTTTAATACCGCGTAACGATGTAATGGCTTCACTCCAAAAGCTTTGCGGAACAAAATCAGCCGCATCACAACGGAAACCGTCAATATTAGCATTGTAAACCCAGTAGTGCATGGCATCAATAAGGCCGGCACGCATATCTTTATTGGTAAAGTCAAGCTGTGCCACGTCTGCCCAGTTGGTTCCCGGCGGGCTAATAATGTTTCCGTTTTCATCCTGCTGGTACCAGTCTTTATGTTCTGATGTCCAGGCATTGTCAAAGGCGGTATGGTTAGCCACCCAGTCCAGCATTACGGCCATGCCGCGGCTGTGCGCCTCGTTTACAAGTGTGCGCAGGTCTTCTAAATTACCCATAGACGGGTTAATGGCTTTATAATCTTTTACAGCATAAGGAGAACCTGCCGCACCTGCTGCATTTACTGTACCAATAGGGTAAATGGGCATAAGATAGACCACATTTGCGCCTAAGTCTTTAATATAGTCCAGCCTTGCTGTAACCTCAGATAATTTTCCGTTAGCACCAAAAGAGCGCACGTTAACCTGGTAAATAACAGCATCTTCTTTAGCCGGCATTGCGGCAAATGTTTCGCCCCACTGCTCGTATGGCGAAGGTGTACTGTGGTTATCGTCGCTGTTGCACGCCACTAATGACGGAACAGTAACCATAAAAAGTAATATGTTGAAAAATAACTTCATCGTTAATATTTTTATTTGAGTGAAAGATGGTAATGGCAGCACCCCTCTGCCCATAGAGGGATGCCTTTTTAACCCAAAAAAACTGAAATGATCTTATGTGTCTGCCATTACATTATTGTAGTGTAACCGAGTATGTTGCTGTAGCAGGATTGGCATTTACGACAAAGGTAACCTTGTATGTACCTGCCGCTGTAACATTATGCGCGCCCTGGTTATCAAAGTACATTACCGTTCCGTTTGCATCGGTGCCGTAGTTTACTGCCCAGGCATCATTAAGCCTGAATTTAAGCGCCCCCGAAATTAAATCTCCCGTCCATGTCCAGTAATGGTTTTGGTAATCCCATGCCATATCGGTATCATTATCCCATTGGCCCGGTGTTGCCGTACCTATAATACCAAATGCATATGGCGTAAGGGTATATGTAAGGTTATTAAGGTTTACGGTAATTTGGTAAGTACCTGCTGCCGGAGCCGCAAGGTTTGTGGTAGTAGTACCTAGTGCAAAGTTTCCATTGGCATCGTTGCCATAGGGGTTTTCCCAGTTAGGCTCTGTCGTGAATTTAAATTCAAGCTGTCCTGCAGGAAAGGTAAGAAATCCCTGAAAAACGCCATTTTCTATTGCTGAAAGGGTAGCGGCAGTCGCCGGATTCCAGCCCTGATACCCGCCCGGCACATAAATTTCGGTAAGTGTTATTACCTCTACAAATGGAGTAACAGTAAGGGTTATACCGTGAGAATATACGGTACGGTCCATAGTAGCAGCAACGCGCACTACCAGCCCACCGGCTACATCCTGCGGTAAGCCTAGGTCTAATGCTAAGGCATTAAGATCGGCACCGGTAAATGATTTGCTTAGTACATCTTCGCCTACGGCAAAATTTTTAGCATTGGCCCAGGCCGCAGTACCTATGGTATCGGCAGGGATATCTATTTGCAGGGCGTAAGTAACCGGAGCATCAATAGGGAAGCTTACTTCCGGCCATGATATGGTAGTTACGGTTTCATATTTATTTGCAGGCGTAAGCACCACAGTATTAGGCGTGGCAGTAAGCCCTTCACTAAACGATACGGCAGCCAGCGTTGTAAGCGGCTCATCGTCCTGGCAGGAAACTGCGAGCATGCCCAGTGTGCATACAAGTAACAGTTTGCTTATATATTTTTTCATTATAATAATAGTTAGAGGTTAGTAGCCCTGGTTTTGTACTAAGTTGTGGTTAGCATCAAGCGCTGAGGTAGGGATAGGGAAAAGTTTCCTGTAATCTTGTGATGCACCCCTGAAAAGGTTTGCATTAAGAAACGTACCAAAACGAATCATGTCCTGCCTGCGGTGGCCTTCCCAGTTCAGTTCAAAACCACGCTCATTATAAATGTCAGTCAGCGTAGGGTTAGCAGCCAGTGCTGTAAGTCCGGCACGTTCGCGCACCTGGTCTACAAAAGGCTTTGCTGCACCTGCATTGCCCAGGTGTACATTACACTCAGCAATCATTAACAATATATCTGCATAACGGTAAATAGGGAAATCGTTACTTGCACCACCGCCATCGGCAGTTCCGGCAGGGTAAAATTTCACACAGCGCACACCCGCCTGCGGTGGAGCACCCGGATTATCAAGAGATGATACTTCCAGCGTATAGTTAACGCCACCACCCTGGTCGCCAATTAAAAACTGTTTGATGCGGGTATCGTTAGCGTTGTATTTCTGGTAAAAATCTTTTGGTACGATAGTACCGTTCCAGCCGCTATAACCAAACAACGCCTGCCCATGAGAGCCAAACAGCGTGCGTACACCATATATATTGCGCGACACCACGTTAACTGATGCGTACATAGAAAGAATGGTTTCATCTCCCGGATTAGTATCGCCAAAAAGTTCGTAGTATTTAGAACCCAACGGGTTTGCACTGTCTGCTGCCCCGGTGTGCAGGCTAAAGCCACCTTCGGTTACTTTGTTACAGGCCGTAAGGGCTTCCTGCCAGCGTGCCGTACCGGTATAAACCTCAGCATTAAGGTATACTTTAGCCAGTAGGGTATAACCAGCCCATTTATTAAACCTGCCGTAGTAAGCGCCACCTTTTGTATCGCTTAGCTTGTCTACGTTCTGGGTAAGCTCTGTTACAATAAAGTCGTAGATTTCCTGGCGGCTGGCCTGTGGTATCTGGTCTACTGTAATGTTATTTGTAGTATAAAAAGGCACACTGCCCCAGTCATCCATCAATAAGTAGTAGAAGAAAGCGCGCAGTACTCGTGCCTCGGCAATCTTGGCAGGCTCTGCATGGCCGTCTTCCAGTAGCTGTACCGCAAGGTTAGCACTAAATATCGATTTATAAAGCCAGTTCCACGTATTGCCAATCATGGCATCTGTAGGCAGCCACTGGTGTTTATAAAGTCGTGCAAAATCCAGCTGCCAGTCGCCCGTGTTGCGGTGAGGTATTACCTGCTCATCGGCACACATGGTATTAAGGTCATACCAGCCGTTATCAGCACCGGCATATCCTACGCCACCCCAGTTACCTGCTACCTGGTTGTATATACTTGCCAGTGCCACATCAGATCCTTGTGCAGAACCGTAAAAATCGTCTGCGGTATATTTGTCATACACCGTTTCGTCTATATTAGTACAGCCTGTAAGCAGTAATAAAAAGGTAACTGCCAGGATGCTTATATTTTTAAATTTCATAGTCATAGCTTATTTAAATTTTACATTCAGGCCAAAGGCAATGCTCCTTGTACGTGGGTAAATACCATTGTCTCCACCGCCGGTACTGCCACCGCTAAAGTTCATTTCGGGGTCAAGGCCGGTGTACTTGGTTATCAATACCAGGTTATTGCCCGTAAGCGATAACCTTAACGACTCCAGGTATTTTACATCTTTAAAGTTAAAGCTGTAGCCCAGTGTAGCATTGTCAAGCCTTATGAATGAGGCATCTTCCAGCCAAAGGTCAGAGCCATATTGCGAAGTATACAGCCCAAGCGGTACAGCGCTTTGCAGGATGTTAGACCTACCGATGTTTTCGGTATAGCTGAGTACAGACCTTATGCTGTTGTAAATTTTGTTACCGCCAGATCCTCTCCAAAGCATAGAGAAGTCAAGGTTTTTGTACTGTATGCGTGGGTTAAAGCCAAACGTATATTTAGGCAGTGTCTGCCCGCTAAGCCTCCTGTCTGCACTGGTATTGCCCTGGTCTATGTTACCATCTCCATTTACATCGAGTACCGTTTCTGCATTTTGGGCATCTTTACCGGTGTGGTGCAGTATATTAAATACACCTATAGGCTGGCCTTCTATCAGGTAAGCATTAGAGCCCCACGATACATTATTTGTATTAAGGGGTACACCATTAATGCTTCCGCTAAGGCTAAGTACCTTGTTTTGCAAAAATGAGGCGTTACCTGCAATGGTAAGTGTCAGATCTTCTTTCCTGATAAGGTCGTAACCTAAAGATACCTCAAGGCCTTTATTTTCAAGACTGCCCACGTTTGCCATAATGGTAGAATATGGGAATGGTGGTTGTGGTACTGTATAGTTAAACAAAAGATTATCTGTCACGGCCCTGTACACATCTACCGTACCGCGAAGCCTGTTGTCAAGTAAAGCAAAGTCTACACCTATGTTGGTTTGTTTTTTGGTTTCCCACTTAAGGTCGGCATTGGCATTTTGCCTTATTTCGTAGTTAGGTATTGTGGCGCCACCAAAATAAGTGGTACCGCTGGACTGTACTAACGAAAGCGAACCCTGTGGCCCAAGGCCCTGCTGGTTACCCGTAACACCGTAGCCGCCGCGTAGTTTTAATTCGTTAAAAAGTTTTTGGTTTGCCATGAATGGCTCCTGGTCTATTTGCCATCCTACAGATGCCGACGGAAAGTTACCCCACTTATTATTAGCCCCAAATACTGATGAGCCATCGCGCCTTAAACTGGCAGTAAACAGGTAGCGGTCTTTAAAGGTATAATTTGCACGCCCAAGGAATGATACCAGGGTACGGTCGTTTTTATATGATGAGATATCGCCCGGAAGTACTTTACTTACATCACCCAGCTGTAGCGCGTTAAAGGTCTGGGAATCGTTTATAAAGCCACGTGCCTGGGCAAACATACCCATATACGTTTGGTTTTGCCATTCGTATAAGCCCAGTACATTAAGGCTGTGTGCTCCAAAAACCTTAGCATAAGTAAGGCTCATGTTCATAAGCTTCTCATTGGTCTTGTTATTTCGTACGTTGGCAAAACCTTTCTGGTCAATGGCATAAGCACTGGTAGAGGATACCGGCTGGAAATACCCCTCGCTATAATCAGTTTTTCTCCAGCTGCCAAACCATCCGGCTGTAAGTCCGTCTACAATGTCAAGGTCTGCCTTAAAGCTCCCGAAGAGGTTATTAAGCTCTGTCTGGTCTACAACGGTTTGGGTTACCGCATAGGGGTTAAGGTACTGAAATACGTTAGGATCTGTATAATATGAACCATCGGTATTAAAAATAGGATCGGTAGGGCGCATGCCATAGGCGTTGCTTATAAGGTTAGAGCTAAATGATGCCCGGCCTATGCTCTGTACCATCATGTTACCTTCATTAATACCGCTGGTAAGGTTAAAAGCCATCCTTAATTTACCATCAAGTGCTTTTTGGTTTACATTGATGCGGCCAATGTATTTTTGGTTATCGTTCTTTATTACCACACCATTTTGTAATATGGCCGTTAATGATGCACGATAGTTAAAGGTATCTGTACCGCCGCCAAAAGACAGGTTATAGTTTTGCGTAGCGCCCGTGCGGGTAAGTATGTCAAACCAGTCGGTATTAGCGCCATGGTTAGCCGATGCCGGTACGCCGGTTTCCTGTGCTACCTTCCACCACTCGTTAGCATCCAGCATATCCAGTTTTTTAGGTATCATGTCAAAAGATGTTGTGGCATTAAATTCTACCGTAGTAGTGCCTGCCTTACTTCTTTTTGTGGTAACAATAATAACCCCTGGTGCACCACGGCTACCGTATATGGCTGTTGCCGATGCGTCTTTGAGTACGTCTATGCTTTCTATGTCGCTTGGTGCTATCTGGTTTAGCAGGTCCATATTACCCTGTATACCGTCTACTACTATAAGCGGGTCGCTGCCACCTATAAGCGAAGACACGCCACGTATCCTTACACTTGGTGCACTGCCGGGTTCACTACCGGTCTGGTTAATGTTTACACCGGCAAGTTTACCACCTATTAGTTGTAATGGGTTTGTTATTGCACCCTGGTTCATGTCTTTTGCTGCGATAGAAGATACCGCACCGGTTATGTCTCTGCGCTTTGCAGTGCCATAGCCAATAACCACCACTTCATTAAGTTCGGACACGTTTGGGGTAAGGGCAATTACCTGAGGCACCTGGCCGGCTTTTATCTTTTTATCCATATAGCTTACATAGCTAATAACGATAACGGCATCAGTACTGGCCACATTAATTTCGAAGTTACCGTCCATATCGGTAGTAACTACATTGCGGGTGCCTTCTTCCATAACATTGGCACCGGGTAAGGGCAGGCCGTTCTCATCGGTAACCTTACCTTTTATGGGCTCCATGTAATACCCAACATTTATTTTACCCAAGGGCTTTTTGAGAATAATTTGTGTACCGCGTACCTTAAAATCGATACTGGTGCCTTTAAATATTTTTTCGAGCACGGCGGCTATTTCTTTATCCTTAACTTTTATAGAAATGGTGCGTCCCAGGTCTATGTCGCTAATATTGTAGATAAAACGGAAGTCAGTTTTTTGCTCAATGGTCTCAATAACCTTTTCTACAGAAGAGTTGTTCAGGTCGAGGCTCACCTTGCCCTGGGCATAGGTACCTGCCTTTACTGTAAACATTGCGACCAAAAAAAACAGGGTAGTAAGTTTCAATTTGAGGTCAATTTTAAACATAGGGAGTTCAGCCCCAATGCTGTTTGGGTTTTTTTTCATACGTTTGTAATAGATTGTGTTAATCCTTATTAGTTGCAATCATCAGTCAATCGGAATTTGTTCGCAGCATTTTCCGATTTTTTTTATTTAAGAGGGTTTGGTAATTCCTGTTTCAATAGGCTGTTTATTTAATTATTACTTTGTTTTTATTGATCGTGTAATTAAAATTATGTAGCTCTTTAAAGTAGCTCAGTACATTAGCTATGGTTTCATCTTTAAAGCTGGCATTAAATCGCTGGCCTTCCAGGCTGGTGTTGTGGTTTTCTATCACAATGTTATAATGCCTTTCCAGTTTTTTGCAAATGTTTTTAAACGTCATGTTCCTAAAGACCAATTCCCCCTTTATCCATGCGGTGTAAATGGCAGTAGAAACTTCTTTTGTTTGTATACTACTCTCGGCCTTGCTAAAGCTGCCTTTGTATCCGGGCTCAAGCACTATGTTTTTTGAGGCATCAAATGTTTGCCCATCTGTATACATTCCTACAGAACCCTCTACCAGTACCACATCGGCATGGCTGTCTTCAGGATAACTGCTCACATTAAAATGTGTACCCAGTACCCGAACGTTTAGCTTATCTGCATTTACAATAAATGGATGCGCCTTGTCTTTAGCCACGTCAAAAAAAGCTTCACCATCAAGATATACCGTACGATCCTGCCCGGCTATAAACTTAACGGGATATTTTAATGTAGTACCGGCATTAAGATGTACCACTGTACCATCTGACAGGTGCAACTGAAAACGCTTACCATACGGAATGTTCAGGGTGTTGTAAACAAGTTTTTCTATATCGGCATTATTATCGTAGGCAATGGTATTGTTTTGCTGGCTGGCTACAACTTTACCATCTTCATCTTTTATGAACACTTCGCCTTTTTCATTAATAATCTGGATTTCGCCTTTTTCATTAGTAAGGGTTATCTCGGTACCGGTAAGCTTAACAGAAGGTTTACTCGTCGCAGCACTGTTATTAAAATACATCCAGCCTAAAGTAAAGAGCACTGCAAACGATGCGGCAATACCTGCATAGCGTTTAAAGTGCAGGCGGCGCACCGGGGTTTCTTCAGGTATGTGTGCCGTTTCTTCCTGATCCTTAGCCTGCTGCATTATACGGCTAAACATAGCATCTGCAGGGGTTTGTGCTTCGGGCTGTTGTTCTATGAGGAATTTAATTTCGTCTACAGTCGGGAAATCATCGGTAAGCCTGTTTTGCTGGTAAAAAGCAACAACCTGTGCAGCCTCAGCAGGGGTGCAGCGGTTCATTACATATTTATGGAGTAGGGCCTTTATATCTGTTTGCTGGCTCACGCGTGTATGGTATTATGTGTGTACTTATATAATACAGATGAATGGCATTTGTGTACTACTCAAACGATATAAATTTTTAATATTTTTTTAAGAATTTGTTTTTAGCATTGAAAAACAGTGGTTTGTGAAATAAAAAAATCATCCCGAAGGATGATCTTTAGTAAGATAAAGTTTGGTTTCTCTTTATATGATTTCGTCGTGGGTTTCAAAAAACATCCGTAACGATTCTAATGCTTTACTCATCTGGTTTTTTACAGTACTTATAGATATGCCCAGTTCACGGCTTATTTCTTCGTAGGTTTTGCCTTTGCGCGACATTTTAAAAATTTCCTTTCGCTTAGGGGGGAGGTCGCTAATGGCCTGTTTGCGGAGTTTTTTAAAATCCTGTTCCCTTATCCTATGGTCTGTATGTTCATACGACTGCTGCGTGTTGTAAAAAATTTCTTCGCGCAACACGACATCGTTTGCGGCTTTATTTAAAATGTTGAATGCCTGGTTGCGGGCTATAGTGAATAAAAAGGCACGGAAAGATTTTGTTGGATCAAGTGTTTCGCGGTGTAGCCATACCTTCATAAAAACTTCCTGTACATTCTCTTCGGCAAGTTCTTTAGATTTAAGGAGGCTGATGCTGTAACCATAAATATCCTGGTAGTAACGATCGAAGAGGCTGCGAAATGCTTTTTCATTGTGGGCTTTAAGTTCGCCCACAAGTAGTGCATCATTATGTTTACTTTCCTCCTGCATATCGTTTATTGTCTTTCCTGTAATATTTATTGGGCTAAATTATGATAATGGTAAATTAATCCTGAAATAATACTAACATTACAAATGTATAAAAATATTAATGACCTGTACAAGTATCTTATGGTATGTGTATTAACTTTCTTTTTAACAAATTTTAACAAAAGTTGCAAAGACCCGTGTTGGCGGTATATGTTTTCTTTATACATTTGCCTTTATACAAAACAAAATATGTTTATTAATCAATTGCATCATCATCATTTCAGCACTGGCTCAAACGCGAGGTAGAAATGATATGGCAATAACCTAAGATATTTCACAAACCCGTTTGAGTAATCAGGCGGGTTTTTTGTTTGGGATCATTTCCTTTCATCCATTTTCCGCTTTTTTACTCAGGCATATTGCAAACAAACATGAGTATATTAAAGATCGCGGTACAAAAAAATGGCCGCTTAAGCGAAAAATCATTACAGCTTTTAAACGAATGCGGTATTAAGCTTTCTAATGGTGAGCGCCGTTTAAAGGCCGCGTCGCCCAACTTCCCTGTGGAAATATTGTTCCTGCGTGATGATGATATTCCGCAATATGTAGAGGAGGGCGTAGCCGATGCCGGCATACTGGGGGAGAATGAAGTTTGGGAAAAAAGCAAGAACATTACAGTGATAAAACAGCTGGGTTTTGCCTCCTGCAAACTTTCGCTTGCCATTCCAAAAGAAGCGCTGTATACCGGATTAGAGTACTTCAACAATAAAAAGGTAGCCACCAGTTATCCGCGTATACTGAATAATTTTTTTACAGAGAACAAACTTAATGTTGCCATAGAAACCATTAGCGGGAGCGTAGAAATAGCACCTGCGATAGGCCTTGCCGATGCCATTTTTGATATTGTAAGCACAGGCAGTACCTTACAGATAAACGGGCTTAAAGAAGTTGAGGTAGTTACTAAAAGCCAGGCGGTGCTGATAAGCAACCAGAACCTTGATGCCGAAAAACAGCAAATACTGGATAAGCTGTTGTTCAGGATACAATCGGTTAAAAATGCCGCAGAAAATAAATATATACTCTTAAACGCACCTAATGAGTCTATTGCTAAAATAAGCGCAATACTCCCCGGAATGAAAAGCCCTACCGTTCTGCCACTCGCCGAACCCGGCTGGAGTAGTATCCACTCCGTTATTCGCGAAGATACTTTTTGGGATATTATTGACCAGTTAAAAGGCCTTGGCGCAGAAGGCATATTGGTTACCAATGTAGAAAAAATGATCCTTTGAGCCATGATACAAAAGATAATTAACCCCGATATAAACCAGTGGGAAACGCTCTGCAAACGCCCTGCCATTGATACCGAAGATGTTAATGGCCTGGTACAACAAATTTTTAAAGAGATAAAACAAAATGGCGATACTGCCTTAAAAAAGTATACCCAGCTTTTTGACGGTTCGAATCCTGATGCGATTACAGTCTCTAAAGATGAAACAACTGCTGCCATTGCTCAGGTTCCTGACGAACTTAAAGCAGCCATACAACTGGCAAAAGCCAATATAGAAAAGTTTCACGAAGCACAGGCAGAGCAGAAGCAAATTATAGAAACCATAACAGGTGTACAATGCTGGCGCGAAAGCCGTGCTATAGAAAAAGTAGGTATCTACATTCCCGGAGGTTCAGCGCCCTTGTTCTCCACAGTATTAATGCTTGCTGTTCCGGCTACGCTTGCAGGCTGTAAAGAGATTGTATTGTGTTCACCACCTGATAAACAAGGGAATATCAATCCTGCTATACTATATGCGGCGCAGCTATCCGGTGTTACGGCAATATATAAGGCAGGTGGCATACAGGCTATTGGGGCTATAGCATTTGGCACGCAAAGCATTGCTAAAGTAGATAAGATTTTTGGCCCCGGAAACCAGTATGTAACCGCTGCCAAACAAGCGGCTTTTGCAAATGGCGTGGCGATTGACCTGCCCGCGGGGCCAAGTGAACTCCTTGTTATTGCAGATGCTACAGCCAACCCAGAGTTTGTGGCAGCCGATTTGCTATCTCAGGCAGAGCATGGTGCCGACAGCCAAGTGGTTTTGGTTTCAGATAATGAGGCTTTGGTAAATCAAACCATCCAGGCGCTTGAAGTGCAGGTGGCACAGCTTCCCCGTAAGGATATCGTCCTGAAAGCATTGCAAAACAGCCGTGCCATAGTGCTTAACGGTACGCAGGCCTGTATAGATTTCAGCAATGCCTACGCTCCTGAACACTTAATTATTGCAACAGCTGATGCAGATTTTCTTGCTGAGAGAGTAATTAGCGCCGGCTCTGTTTTTATAGGTAATTATAGTTGTGAGAGTGCGGGCGATTATGCCAGCGGTACTAACCACACACTGCCTACAAACGGTTATGCACGCAGCTATAGCGGCGTATCGTTAGATAGTTTTGTAAAGAAAATTACTTTCCAGAAAATTACACCACGAGGGCTGCAAAACATTGGCCCTGCCATAGAAATTATGGCTGCTGCCGAGAGCCTTGATGCACACAAAAATGCGGTAACCATCCGCTTAAATACCCTTAAAAATGTTTGATTTATCTAAAATAGTGCGCCCCAACATACGGGTATTACAGCCGTACTCGTCTGCACGCGATGAGTTTAAAGGCACTGCCGCCGTGTATCTTGATGCTAATGAGAACCCTTTTGGTACGCTAAACCGCTACCCGGATCCGCTTCAAAAGCAGTTAAAGGCCTCGCTGTCTGAAATAAAGGCTGTTGATACACAAAATATCTTTGTAGATAATGGCAGCGATGAGGCTATCGACCTGTGTTTTCGTATTTTTTGCGAACCGGGTAAAGACCGCGCCTTGACGTTTACACCTACATACGGTATGTATAAGGTATCGGCAGATATTAATAATGTAGTTTTAGATGAAGTACCGCTTGACGACAATTTCCAGATCGATATCGAAAAGACGTTGCCTTTATTAGAGGATGAACGCCTGAAGCTCATATTTATCTGCTCACCCAATAATCCTACGGGCAATAACCTTAATAATATTGAAACCATCCTGCAAAATTTCAACGGTATTGTAGTGGTAGATGAAGCCTATATCGACTTTAGCGAGAATGAATCGCTCAGTCAAAAAATAGCGCAATATCCTAATCTTGTGGTATTGCAAACTCTAAGCAAAGCCTGGGGATTGGCGGCAGCCAGGATTGGGCTTGCATTGGCAGACGCTAATATTATCAGCCTGTTTAATAAAGTAAAGCCTCCGTATAATGTAAGCAGGCTCAACTATGAAGCGGCCATAGCGGCACTTGGTCAGCCAAAAGTATTTGAACAGCAAAAACAACTGCTGTTGCAACAACGGACTGTTTTACAGCAAGAATTAATAAACCTGCCATTTGTAACGAATGTATACCCGTCTAACGCTAACTTTTTACTGGTAGCCGTAACCGATGCTAGCGGTATTTATAACCGCCTTGTAGAAAAGGGGATCATACTGCGCAACCGCAACAGCGTTATAGCCAACTGCATTCGCATTACCATTGGCACACCCGAAGAAAATGAACTACTGCTAACCACCCTAAAAAACCTGAACCTATGAAAAAAGTATTGTTTATAGACCGCGATGGTACATTGGTTATAGAACCGCCCACAGACCTGCAACTGGACAGTCTGGAAAAACTGGAGTTTTATCCCGGTGTGTTTTCAGGACTTGGAAAAATAGTAAAAGAACTGGATTATGAGCTCGTTATGGTAACCAACCAGGACGGGTTGGGAACTGATTCTTTTCCTGAAGATACCTTTTGGCCTGCCCAGGACAAAATAGTAAAAGCTTTTGAAAACGAAGGCATCCGCTTTTCTGAAATAATTGTTGACCGCAGCTTTCCACATGAGAATTTGCCAACTCGAAAACCAGGAACCGGCCTGCTTACGCACTACCTTAAAGGTAATTATGATCTTGCCAACAGCTTTGTAATAGGCGACCGTGCTACCGATGTGCAGCTGGCGGTGAACCTGGGCAGTCAGTCGATATTTATTGGCGATGATTGTAAAGGGGCGACGATATGTACCAAAAGTTGGGAAGAAATTTACAGCTACCTGAAACAAATTCCGCGTACCGGTACCGTAGTTCGAAAAACGAATGAAACCAATATTGCTGTTACCGTCAACCTTGACAATAACAGTAACAGCAGCATAAGCACCGGGCTGGCATTTTTTGACCACATGCTCGATCAACTTTCCCGCCACGGGGGCATTGGTCTTGACATTCAGGTTGATGGCGACCTTGAGGTAGACGAGCACCATACTATTGAAGATACGGCATTGGCACTGGGCGAGGCTTTCTTAAAAGCATTAGGCAGTAAAAAAGGCATAGAGCGTTACGGCTTTTTATTGCCTATGGACGACTGCCTTTCTCAGGTGGCTATCGACTTTGGCGGAAGGCCATGGTTGGTATGGGATGCCGATTTTAAGCGTGAAAAAATAGGGGAGATGCCTACCGAGATGTTCCTGCACTTTTTTAAATCGTTTAGCGATACGGCTAAATGCAACCTGAATATAAAATCTGAAGGCACAAACGAGCACCACAAGATAGAGTCGATTTTTAAGGCATTTGCCAAAGCCATAAAAATGGCGGTAAAACAAACCGATAATTATGCAATACCCAGCACAAAAGGCACATTATGATAGCCATTATTAAATACAATGCAGGCAATACCGCATCGGTAGAAAATGCAGTAAGGAGGTTGGATTACAACTGTGTAGTAACCGATGATGCGATACAGTTGCAGGGGGCAGATAAGGTTATATTTCCGGGTGTGGGTCATGCGGCTCCGGCTATGGCATACCTTAAAGATAAGGGGTTGGACAGCCTTATTAAAAACCTTAAGCAGCCGGTATTGGGTATTTGCCTGGGTATGCAGCTGATGTGCAACTATACTGAGGAGGGGAACACGAATGGCCTTGGTATTTTTGATACCGGGGTAGTTAAATTTCCTCCTGAAGACAAGGTACCGCACATGGGGTGGAACACGGTAGAACACCTTGATAATATATTGTTTAATGGTATTGCGTTGAATACCGACCTGTATTTTGTACACAGTTATTACGCAGGGCTTTGCGATGCTACAGTGGGCGTATGCCAATACATTGTGCCGTTTAGTGCCGCACTGCAAAAAGACAACTTTTATGCAGTGCAGTTTCACCCGGAAAAGTCAGGAAAAACAGGAGAACAATTCCTTAAAAACTTTTTGCAATTATGAAGATCATCCCAGCCATAGATATTATAAACGGGCAATGCGTGCGCCTTACACAAGGCGACTATGCCCAACAAAAAACATACAACAGCGACCCACTAGCTGTAGCCAGAACATTTGAAGATGCCGGGTTAAAATATTTGCATCTTGTAGACCTGGATGGCGCTAAGGGCGGACGAATTATTAACCAAAAGGTACTTGAAGCCATTGCAACCAAAACAAGCCTGATAGTAGATTTTGGCGGTGGTATTAAAACGGATGCCGATATTGCCTTAGCATTTGATTGTGGCGCGCAGCAGGTTACGGTAGGCAGCATTGCGGTGAAAAATGCTGAAAAGGTAGGGCAATGGCTTGAAAAATACGGGCCTGAAAAGATTATCCTGGGTGCCGATTGTAAAGACCGAAAAATAGCTGTTAGCGGATGGCAGGAGGAGAGTAAGCGGGATGTAATTGAGTTTATAAAAGATTATAATGCGAAAGGCATTATTGATGTGGTGTGTACCGATATTAGTAAAGACGGTATGCTTGCCGGGCCATCGTTTGAACTATATAAAGAGATCATAGCTAAAGCTGCTGTCAACCTCATTGCCAGTGGCGGCGTAACCACCATTGACGATATTGTTGCCCTTAAAGCTATGGGATGTACAGGTGCTATAATTGGCAAAGCTATTTATGAGGGTACCATTACCTTAAAACAACTGAAAGACCTATGCTAAAGAAACGTATTATACCCTGCCTTGATATTAAAGATGGGCGCGTAGTTAAAGGAGTCAACTTTCTGGGACTTGCCGATGCAGGCGACCCGGTAGCACTCGCTGCCCGATATGCTGCTGAGGGTGCCGACGAACTGGTGTTCCTGGATATTGCCGCGACTATTGAAAAACGTAAAACCCTTTCAGCACTTGTAACCCAGGTGGCTGCTACCATAAATATACCTTTTACCGTGGGGGGAGGTATTAACACTGCAGCCGATGCAGAATACCTGGTGCGCAGCGGTGCTGATAAGGTAAGTGTTAATTCGTCGGCTGTTAAGAACCCGAAACTGATAAGTGAAATTAGTAATAATCTGGGCTGCCAGGCGGTAGTTGTTGCTATAGATGCTAAAAAGGTAGACAACGCCTGGGAGGTATTTATTAACGGCGGCAACACAGCTACGGGCGTACTTGTAACCGACTGGGCTAAGCAGGCTGAGCAGTTGGGCGCGGGAGAAATACTACTTACATCTATGGATAAAGACGGTACTAAAAGCGGTTTTGCAGTTGAATTGCTTAACCAGGTTTGTGCGGTTACAAGCCTGCCGGTAATAGCATCGGGTGGCGCAGGCAGCAAAGAGCATTTTAGAGACGTCTTTACCCATACCGGCGTTGGGGCTGCCTTGGCGGCAAGCCTTTTTCATTATGGTGAGCTGGGCATACAGGAACTTAAAGATTATTTAAAACAACAAAACATACCCATACGATGAACCCTGATTTTAATAAAACAAACGGATTGCTACCCGCTATAATACAGGATGCAATTTCGCAACAGGTGCTGATGCTTGGCTACATGAACGAAGAGGCTTTAGAAAAAACTAAAGCCGATGGCCGGGTTACGTTCTTTAGCCGCAGTAAAAACAGGCTTTGGACAAAAGGAGAAACATCTGGTAATTACCTGAAAGTACAAGAAATTAAAATGGACTGCGATAACGATACGCTGCTTATTTCTGCGCTACCACTGGGTCCGGTGTGCCATACAGGTACGCAAAGCTGTTTTGGTGAAACCGATGCAAAGGGCTTTTTGTACAAATTAGAACAAACCATTGCCGACAGGATTACCGCTGATGATCCTGACTCTTATGTGAGTACATTATTAAAGAGAGGAATCAATAAAGTGGCCCAAAAAGTGGGTGAGGAGGCTGTAGAGTTGGTTATTGAAGCAAAAGATAATAATGATGATTTGTTTAAAAATGAAGCTGCAGATTTGCTCTTCCACTTCCTTATGCTGTTAAAGGCTAAAGGTTTTGGACTGGAAGATATTGAAAAGGTATTGGCAGCACGCCAAAAGTAATGTTTCACGACACAGGTTCAATTAGTCTCTTTACAGAGCATACACAACAACTTTAACATAGTCGTTTTAGATAATTGATGTAATAAACACGGGGAATTTGGTGTTTTGTAGTAAATTACGCCATTAATACCATTTCCCCTTTTTCTGATGAAAATAAAAAAAATACTAAAGCGGCTATCAATCACTATTGGTGTGCTTTTGGTTCTTGTGTTAATAACAATAAGCATTGCGCTTAACTTTGTTTTTACACCCGAAAAAATAACCCCTACCGTTACCGACCTCCTGAATGAAAACCTTGATGCTAAGGTATCGTGCGAGCGTATAGAGCTTACGTTTTTTTCATCATTCCCTCATTTTGGCGTAAAGCTTACAAACGGCAATGTGGTAACGGCATCAATAAAAGGGCGTAAAAACGATACCCTGGCACAGTTTGATATGTGCAGGGCTTCTTTTAATATCGACAAGCTTTTGCGAAAGCACAACCTGGTGGTAAATAACCTTACGATAACAAATCCTAAGGTAAAGGCTGTTATTCATAAAAACGGTAAGGCCAACTGGAATATTGTAAAAGAGACAGGTACAGATACCATTGCCGAAGACAGTACGGCTTTTAAGATTAATTCCATCTTTGTAAAAAAACTAACGGTAGAAAATGCAAGTATTGCCTACCACGATTTTGTTACCAAGGCACACGCAAAGGCAGACAGCCTGTTTGTAACCCTTAAAGCTGCCAATACCGATGATAAGCTGGTATTTTCTACCGAAACATCGGGTAAGCATATAAAGTTTTCTAAAGATGGCTACCGATTTGCCAATAACCTAAAGGCTGCTCTTACAACCAAAATACTCTACGATAAAAAGAACCAAAAGGTAGACTTTGATAAAAGTGAGCTAAAGCTGAATGATATCGACTTTGTTACTGAAGGGCATTTTAAGCGTGATACTATAACTCACGAGGTGCAAACTGACCTTATACTGGAAATGAAAGTACCCTCTTTAAAAACACTTTGGGAAACCGTGCCTGAATATATCATCAAAAAAGAAGATATAGATGTGCGCGGTAACGTAGTGCTTAAAGCCACTGCAAAAGGTATTTATAGTAAAGACAGGCTACCATTAACCGACATTACTTTTAAGATTGACAACGGTGTGCTTAAGTATAATAAGTTTGCCGGGGAGATAAGACACTTGGAGGGCGACCTGCATGCGCTGCTTAACTTTGATAAGCCCGAAGCATCTATCCTTACCATAAAGCAGTTGCTGCTTGAAGGTACAGGAGTAGACCTTAAGGGCAATGCTACGGTAACCAACCTGCTTAAAGACCCTGAAATTGATTCGAACATTAAGGGCGACCTTGACCTGACTACCCTTAAAAAGAAGTTTCCGTTTGCTAAGGATATTGAAGCAAAAGGCCTGGCGCACATAGATATCAATGCCGTATTTAAGAGCAACGATATTATGAACAGCAACTTTAACAACATGAAGGTTAAAGGTAATTCATTGTTTACCAATTTGCTGATTAACGACCCGAAAGACACGATCTATGTACAGACCAAAAAAACCGAACTTGTTTTTGGACGTAAGGCAGAAGACGAAGCGAACCGCAAGTCTTTTGGTAAAATAGCCGCTACAGATCTTACCGTGAATTATAAAAACCAGCATAATATTAAACTTGCGGGGCTGGATGTAAAGCTAAGGGCTAAAAAGCAAAGAGACAGTATGTCAAAACTTGCTGCAGAGATACGGTTAACCAATTTAAAATATTCAGGTTCAGATAAGATTAGGGGGGTGATACGTAAAGCGAGTATTACTGCTGAGCTTAGTCCGCGTAGTACAAAAGGCCGCCCCGCTATAAGTACAACCTTTACAGTAGACAGTGCGGGTGTGTGGCAGGATAAAAAGTTTGTAGGTATTAAGAACGGGAACTATAAGCTTCTTGTTCAGAAGAACAGGGACAGCATCTGGATGCCGCGTGGCTATGTAGAGTTCAATAACCTGTATGCCTATACACCGGAGTTTGCATTGCCGCTACGCATGGAGCATTCTAAAATATCAATTAATAATCGGGCTATTACGCTGCGTAATGCGCATATCTTTTTTGGTAATTCTGATGTTACGCTAACGGGGCAGATCAATAATATGCTGGCTAAAAAATCGCCTGATAAAAAGGTTGATGCCACCCTTACGCTAACTTCAAACTTTATAGATGCCAATGAGATTATGGCAATTATGAATACCGAAACAGCTGCCAAAGAACAGCAGCCTGATTTTAAGCAGGTAGCTGAGCATAAGTTACATGATCCTAAAAATGTAAGCAATAAAAAAACGGTGTTTAAAATACCTGCAAATATCAATTTTGTGTTTAACAGCGACATAAAGAAACTGCATTATGGCACGCTTGACCTACAGGATCTTAAAGGTGTGCTTAAGGTAGAGGAAGGGCACCTAAAGCTGAACCATTTTGAACTGACCACCCTGGCAGCAAAACTTACTACAAGCCTTAACTATTCGGTAGTAAACGACCGCAGAGCCAAGGTAGATTTTGACCTTAACCTGCATGATATAGAAATGGCAAATATTGCTAAAGTAATGCCCGCAATGGACAGCCTGTTCCCAATGACAAAATCGTTTGTAGGCAAGGGGCATTTAAGGATGCAGGGCAGTGCGCTGCTTAACCGCAGGATGGATGTTATTATACCATCGGTAACCAGTATTGCTGCGTTACAGGCCACAGATATTATGGTGCTGGATGGCGAAACTTTTAAAGAGATGGCAAAAACGCTGATGTTTAAGCAAAAGGATAAAAATACCATCAACACGCTTAACATGGAAATGATAATTGAGAAGAGCCATATGGAGGTGCTGCCCGCACTGGTAGAGATAGACCGCTACACGCTGGCAGTTGGCGGTATGCAAAACCTGGACATGAGTTACAACTACCACGTTTCGGTGCTTAAATCGCCCATACCGTTTAAAACCGGAGTAGATATTAAAGGCAGTAACCTCGACGACTATAAAATAAGCCTTACTAAGGCCAAGTATAAATACTATTTTACAGATAAGGAAAGGCTGAAGGAAAAAGCAGATGAGTCAATCATCAATAAGAAAAAAGATATACTGGCAAAGCTTGAGTTTAATTAGCGAAACGCTACATCGCTATATAGTTTAGAATTTTTAGCCGCTAATTTCACTAAATTACACAAATTGACCGGTGTAAATTAGTGGCTGTTTTTTAAAACCGTTTCAAGTGATTTGCTTAAAATTGTAATAGCCTCTTCCATTTCGGTTACTGTTAAATGCCCGAATCCCAGCCGTGTTGCTGTAAGGTTTTTGGATTGGTATAAAATGGTTTTTGGCAGGAACAGCCCATTAGCCGCGCATTCTTTTTGCAGCTGAATCAGGTTAAAGTTATCCAGCCATTCTACCCACACAGCCAGTCCTCGTGCAGGCACCTGAAATTTTATACGCCCTTTCAGCTGGGTTGACAGCAGGTTTATAAAAGCATCCCTGCGTTCTTTATAACGTATTTTGTTCTTTTTAGAGAGCCTGTGTACTTCACCCTCCTGTATCCATTCGGTTAGTGCCTGTTCTTTAATAACATCAATGCCGGGTTCCAGTATATTTTGGTGTTTTTCTAATTCGGCAATAAATTCAGAGGGTGCTGCAACAAAACCATAACCAAAGCCAGCCGGCAGCGACCGTCCGAACGACCCAATGTAAACAACCCTGTCATTAGAATCAAAAGCAGCCAGTGGCAATACCGGGTTATTGTCATAATGAAAGTCAAAATCATAATCATCTTCTAAAATTACAAAACCATACTGGTTAGCAAGTTCGAGCAGCTCTATCCTCCGTTTGGCACTCAGCGCAGTTGTAGTAGGGTAGTGGTAACTGGAGGTTAGGTACAGTACCCTGATGGTTTTTTCCTGACAAATGGTTTTTAAATCTTTGGTGCTAATGCCTTCTTTATCTGTAGGCACCGGGATAATTTTAGCTCCGGTATCTGCAAGTGTCATGTTAGACCGGTAATATCCGGGAGAAGCAACCACCACATTGTCGCCGGGAGCCAGCAGCAGTTTTGTAACTAAATACAGGCTAACTTCGTGACTGGTTGTGGTAAGCAGGTTAGCGGGAGCAATGCGTATGCCACGTGTAAGGTTGAGGTAATTAGAAAAATGTAATTTAAAACTCTGGTGCGACAGTGTTTGTACCTGTTCCCATGTATTGGTGCTCTTTTGCCGTTTTAGTTTAGAAACATACAGGCGTGCCAGTACATCAGTTTGTACAAGCCTCAGGTCGGGCAGGCCATCATTAAACTGGTGGGGCAGGGTACTTACTTCCACAGGATTTTCCAGCAGGGCAGAGCGTGTAAAGGTAAAGCCGGTATTAATTTTAGAACTTTTGTTTGTAGATTGGCTAACATCAGCCTTGGAATTTTGCTTTGCCTGAGATAGTATAAACGTCCCCTTATTAGGCAAAATCTGTATCCATCCCTGTGCCTCCAGATCCTGGAACGACTTTATGAGCGTATTACGGTTAACCGATAGCAGCTTGCACAGTGTGCGGGTACCGGGCAGTTTTGTACCTTCGGGCAATAGTCCCATTTGTATGGCTTTAATAAACTCAAATACTATTTGCAGGTACACCGCAGTTGGTTCCTGAGGCTTTAGTGTGATGAAGCTTTTAAAAGGAATTTGAACCGGACTATCCATTATTCTTAAACTGGTATACTTTAGTGGTACGGCAAGGTACTACTTTTGACAAAATTTTTAAACCATGAAGAAACTTTATTTTGGTATGTTGCTACTGTTAGGTACTGCTATGTATGCGCAGACTGAAAAAGACAGTACTAAAACCATTGATGAATTAGTAATTAATGAAAACCGCTTTAGTACCCCTATTTCTAAGCAGAACCGTAATGTATATGTTATAAACCACAAAACAATAGAAAAATTGCCAGGCAGGTCTTTAAATGAGATATTGCAGTATGCCAATGGTGTAGATATAAGGCAGCGCGGACCCTTTGGCAGCCAAGCAGACATCAGTATAGATGGTGGAAGTTTTGAGCAGACGGTTGTGCTGCTAAACGGTGCAAAAATAATCGATTCGCAAACGGCCCACAATATGCTTAACCTGCCCATACCGGTAGAAGTTATAGAGCGTATAGAGGTTATACGCGGCCCGGCTGCAAGGATATATGGCATTAACAGCTTAACGGGCGCTATAAATATAATCACCAAGAAACCAGCAGACTCTGGGTTTTTAATAAGTACCTACGCAGGTTCTAATTTTGAGAAAGATGCAGAGGGCAATGGTGATACCTTTTATGGTAAAGGAATTCAGTTAGGGGGTGTTATAAGCAAGCAAAAGCACCAGCATTCCATCTTTGCATCGCATGATAAAAGTAATGGCTACCGTTACAATACAGGCTTTGAAAACAACAAACTGTTTTATCAGGGCAATGTACAGGTAAATGATAATAACGAGATTTTAGGCGCATTTGGGTATATTAAAAACGGATTTGGCGCTAACGGGTTCTATGCTTCTCCGGGCGATAAAAACTCAAGCGAAGTGGTGCAGACAACCTTTGCATCTATACAGTCTAAACACCATCTTTCAGATAAATGGTCGCTGGCACCACGCGTAAGTTACAGGTATAACTATGACGATTACAGGTATTTTGGCATTGCCAATTTAAATTCGGGCAGAAGCCAGCACTACACAAATTCGATAGCTGCTGAGGTTAATACATCGTATAAAATGGAAAAGGGAGAACTGGGCTTTGGCGCAGAGGCCCGTAATGAAGATATAAAATCGTCTAACATAGGCGAGCACAATCGTAACAATGTTGGCGTATATGTAGAATACAGAACCTACCTTACAGAACGTTTCAATGTAAACGTGGGCGCTTACCTTAATTATAATTCAGATTATAAATGGCAGGCTTATCCGGGGCTTGATGCCGGGTACGCCCTTACCGATGCCTTTAAAATTATAGCCAACATTGGCACCAGCCAGCGCATACCTTCCTTTACAGATTTGTACCTTAATCAGCGCCCGGGCAATATAGGCAACCCCGACCTTAAGTCAGAAAACGCTTTCCAGAGCGAAATCGGTTTTAAATTTTTAAAAAAGGCATTTACTTTTAATGCTAATTATTTTTACAGGAACATTACCAATTTTATCGACTGGACACGTAATGTTACTACAGAGCCATTTCAGAGTGTAAACTTTGGCGGCCTAAATACAAGCGGTATTAATATGCGTGCAGTATATAATGTAGAGCTGGCAAATAGTTCTAAATTTAGTTTTAACCTGGGCTATTCTTATTTAGATTCTGAGTTTAAAAACATCAAACAGGATGTGTTTTCTAAATATCTTATTTCCTCGTTAAAGCACCAGGTAACAAATACAGTTGATTTTCAGTATAAAAAATTCACGGTGCTTTTTGCAACACGTTTTAATGAGCGGGCTACCGGAGCATCATATTGGATAAATGATTTCAGGCTAAGCCAGGCCATTAATAAGCTCGTAATTTTTGCCGACGCACAAAATATTTTCAAAACAACCTACTTTGAGGCCGGAGCTATTCCGCTGCCATCAAGATGGTTTAGTGTAGGTGTAAAGTTTACAGACCTTTAGTATTTATTTGAGTAATGTAGAAAGCCGGGAGAATATCTTCCGGTTTTTTATTATTAGCTAATGAATAAATAAATTGCTTTCAAAATTCATACTTTAGTGGATGATTCACAGTTTCTATTGTAGGCGGCAAGAACGATAATGAGTTGTGAATTGCTTTCAAAATTCATACTTTAGTGGATGATTCACAGTCTATTGCAATCGCAACGGGCTTGTTAGCCAGTTGTGAATTGCTTTCAAAATTCATACTTTAGTGGATGATTCACAGTCCGTGACTTTGTCCTGCATTTATACCATGAGTTGTGAATTGCTTTCAAAATTCATACTTTAGTGGATGATTCACAGTCCGACTTTTTGAGCCTGTAGTGTACATTTAGTTGTGAATTGCTTTCAAAATTCATACTTTAGTGGATGATTCACAGTGCTTACGGACCTACAAACACAACGCCTGGGGTTGTGAATTGCTTTCAAAATTCATACTTTAGTGGATGATTCACAGTCTGTCATCCAAGCCCCTGAATCTAATATAGTTGTGAATTGCTTTCAAAATTCATACTTTAGTGGATGATTCACAGTAACTTTCATTTGTCAAAACGGGCAAATGCAGTTGTGAATTGCTTTCAAAATTCATACTTTAGTGGATGATTCACAGTTACCTCTTTAAATTTTAAACATTCAACAGGGTTGTGAATTGCTTTCAAAATTCATAATTTAGTGGATGATTCACAGTACTTTAGGTGTAACAAGCGTTATGCCGGTAGTTGTGAATTGCTTTCAAAATTCATACTTTAGTGGATGATTCACAGTGGCAAGTGAGAGGATTATCGGGGGTTCGAAGTTGTGAATTGCTTTCAAAATTCATACTTTAGTGGATGATTCACAGTTACGTAATTAAGTGGAATAAAGATATAATGGTTGTGAATTGCTTTCAAAATTCATACTTTAGTGGATGATTCACAGTACACCCTCGGTTTGCAAATCTTCTACCGCAGTTGTGAATTGCTTTCAAAATTCATACTTTAGTGGATGATTCACAGTGATAGGGAGAACAAGCATAGAACCGTATAAGTTGTGAATTGCTTTCAAAATTCATACTTTAGTGGATGATTCACAGTTAATCATCAACAGATGCTTTTGTCATTGGCGTTGTGAATTGCTTTCAAAATTCATACTTTAGTGGATGATTCACAGTAATGGCTGTTCAGCGCATAATGGCAGCAGTGTTGTGAATTGCTTTCAAAATTCATACTTTAGTGGATGATTCACAGTTAAACGCAGGTATAACAAAAGGCTCGTTATGTTGTGAATTGCTTTCAAAATTCATACTTTAGTGGATGATTCACAGTACGCACTTGCTACAAAGCTGTCCCCGTCGTGTTGTGAATTGCTTTCAAAATTCATACTTTAGTGGATGATTCACAGTTAACATTGCGGTAGAAAACTATGAAGTTGTGTTGTGAATTGCTTTCAAAATTCATACTTTAGTGGATGATTCACAGTTGTGGAAAGTAGTATTGTAAGCCCGGATTAGTTGTGAATTGCTTTCAAAATTCATACTTTAGTGGATGATTCACAGTGATGCTAGCTGCGTTATCATCGAGGGCATGTTGTGAATTGCTTTCAAAATTCATACTTTAGTGGATGATTCACAGTAGGGTTCAAAATCCTGTGCAAAGCTTTGAAGTTGTGAATTGCTTTCAAAATTCATACTTTAGTGGATGATTCACAGTTCAAAGACTTTTTTTTTCGAATCTTCCATAGTTGTGAATTGCTTTCAAAATTCATACTTTAGTGGATGATTCACAGTTATTTCAAAGTTAAAGAGGAAGATAAAGAAGTTGTGAATTGCTTTCAAAATTCATACTTTAGTGGATGATTCACAGTAGGCCTGGCGGCTCTTTGCCTTGCCTTTGGGTTGTGAATTGCTTTCAAAATTCATACTTTAGTGGATGATTCACAGTGAAATCGGTGTTATTCTAGATATCACACATGTTGTGAATTGCTTTCAAAATTCATACTTTAGTGGATGATTCACAGTAATTGAAAATAACATGTGGCAGCTAAAACAGTTGTGAATTGCTTTCAAAATTCATACTTTAGTGGATGATTCACAGTATATTCATTTGATGGTCTTGGCAGACGTGTGTTGTGAATTGCTTTCAAAATTCATACTTTAGTGGATGATTCACAGTTTTTTTAATACAGGGGTGTGCGGAATTAAGTTGTGAATTGCTTTCAAAATTCATACTTTAGTGGATGATTCACAGTTTAGTAAGTGCCGTCCACGCTGTAGCACTTGTTGTGAATTGCTTTCAAAATTCATACTTTAGTGGATGATTCACAGTTAGTTTAATCGCTTTCATAGTGTTTATTAGTTGTGAATTGCTTTCAAAATTCATACTTTAGTGGATGATTCACAGTATTCGTTACCGCGGGTTTCTGAATGCTATAGTTGTGAATTGCTTTCAAAATTCATACTTTAGTGGATGATTCACAGTGCATTAAATCAGAAGCATCACCCTTAGCCAGTTGTGAATTGCTTTCAAAATTCATACTTTAGTGGATGATTCACAGTTAAAACTGGTTTTGGCAAGACATTGTAAGGGTTGTGAATTGCTTTCAAAATTCATACTTTAGTGGATGATTCACAGTCCATAAGTTCTAAACAACTATCATTGAGCCGTTGTGAATTGCTTTCAAAATTCATACTTTAGTGGATGATTCACAGTTTATCTTATGCGCTGGGCTGTGTTCTATAAGTTGTGAATTGCTTTCAAAATTCATACTTTAGTGGATGATTCACAGTAACGCCCTGTTTTTCTGTTATATACATTCAGTTGTGAATTGCTTTCAAAATTCATACTTTAGTGGATGATTCACAGTATACCAGCTATAAAACGCTGGTATACTTGTTTTTAACTGGTTTAATAGGAATTAAAAACATATACTTTTTATACCCCATTATAAGCATATGATCTGTAATCTGTTAATCCTAAAATAGTTCTAGCTGCTGACCAGGAGTATCTTTTTGAATTTCTTTTTGTGCATAAAATATCTCCATCATCCCAAATTGCTTGTCTGTAATTTGCATAATACCCACCTTACCTCGTTTGGGCAATACGCGTTTTATGCGCTTGGTATGTACATCTGCATTTTCCCTACTTGGGCAAAATCGCAGATAAATGGAAAACTGAAACATTGTAAAACCATCATCAAGAAGGTCTTTCCTGAAACGGGCTGCTGATTTACGTTCTAACTTTGTTTCTGTTGGCAAATCAAAAAATACAAGTACCCACATACTCCTGTACTGGTTTAACCTTGAATAGTAATCAGGTTCCATGCGGTTTAAACTGTTGTTTCAAAAACCGGATATAGTATTTTCCTGCTGATACCTGCATAGCATTCGTACAGGCTGTTTGTTGTACGGCTCATGGCCACCATAAGTGGGCTGCGTTTTCCTTCTAATACCACATCTATTGCCGGAATGCTTAGCATTAAAGCTTTTAGCTCTGGTGTAAGTTCTTCAAAATTATCATTTTTTTGCGTTACGTCATAGACCAGCATATCTACATAAATACGATATGGCTCCATAATATCATCGGCAAGACAAAAAGCATTATATTTATTGCTATGAAAAATGCCTACAGATGGTAACAGCCCAGTACTGATAATAGCCCGCGCGGTAACAGCTCTAAGAATGGCATATCCGTAATTAAGTAATCCATTTGGAGCTATTCCCTTTTGATTACGGCTAAAATCGGGTATATGGTTAAACAAGCTCTGAAAATAGTGTGCCGCAGCTATTGCTTCATGGTTTTCTGTATCGCCACTTTTTACATCTTCTGCCCAGCGTTTTAGCTTCTTGCTGTCTTTGCCTCTTGCAGATAAATGATATGCCTGGTTTGTTATTTTAGCACTTACAGTTTGTTGCCAGAGATTTTTCTTTAGCGGTGTGCTTATATTAAGCTGATGCCTGTAGCGTTCAGTTTGTTCACTATGTCCTGTAAGCGGCTGTAATAGCGCATTTGGCAAATGCTGCTTATCACAGGTTATAACAGCTGTCTTGTTTTCGATTAGCTTGCATATAAGCCCGTTTGTAAGCGTTATTTGCGGATGTTCCAGCACTATATACCCCAAATCTTCAATAGGTATGGTTACGGGCAATTTTACATCATTAGGAAAACTTACAACTAACTGCTCATTCTTGGTACTTAAATAAGCAGGATTACTAAAAAAGAGTGTGCGTTTTACCATAATTGATAGATTTAAAAAGGTCTTTAAAAAAATAAGACCTATTCATATTTGTCAGATTTTAAATATTACAGTGCCATCAAGTGCCATCTCAAAATCCGGCCCCTCTACAATAAAGTTCCATTGCTTTTGGGTAAGACGTAAAAACATTGTTTTTTCATCTGCATTGTAATAAGGTAATTCTTTATTATCCTTTTTAAGTTCCGTATCCATACCAGCCGCCAAATGATGCTTAAACCTTATCCTCCCATCACCTTCAAATCCATACATTTTATACATTCGAGTGGACAATTCAACCTTTGACAATTCTAATAATTCTTCAGGCGAATCCTTATAGAATATTGCTTTTATCCCTGACTTTAAAACAGCGTGTAGAGGAATTCTTTTTGATTTTTTTAATTTCCCTATTTCCACATGATTATAATATGGTTCTTCAAAATATTGTTGGTCATTCATTATTTTTGACTCCGCTAGTGAACCTATACTTAATACTTTTATATTTTTATCATTCCCGTCTTTACTCTTATAAAACAAGCATACAGGATTTCCGCCATTTTCAGCTAATGTGTTATGCTTATAATCTTTTGATGAAGCAAAGCTATGTCTTTGGACACGAATAGCCGAATCATACTTTAATTTATCATTTATACAACGTATCCTCCTAATCTTGTTTATCTTTTCACCATTCTTTCCAAGCATATATACCCCTTCTGTCAAAGCCGTTTTGAAATCCGAGGCCTCCACCTGCTGTTTAATCATCCTGAATAAATCTTTGTCAACTATTTCTTTCTCTATCTGCTCTAAAGATTTATACCCCGGAGAATTAGGGTCTTTACTATAAACTAATGGCTTTCTGATTACTAAATGAATTTTCTCATCAAGTTTCATCTTACCATTTTCTTCAAATAGTATTTTTCCATCTTCATTTCTAAGCGGTAATTTTATAGCTCCGAAAAGTGTTTCTTTATGCAGTTGCCCGCGTATAGTATCACCTTTGGCAACCCGTATGGTTCCATCATTGTTTTTTACAATTTTTCCGCGTTTTCTTACCGTTTTATATGTAGGTAAAGTGGTTTTGTTTTCAGCAATGTTATTAATCAGTATTTGGTGCTCAATACCAAGTATTTTTCCTGCCGAAAAGTTTTTCCAGTCCTTCGGGTTTTCATGATAGCACGAGGTATTGTCTCTATCCTTTTGTTCGTTATACTTTTGTAGTATCTTATCCCTGTCATAAAACGGCGGAATTAACGTAAGTATAGCGGCATCGATGGCATGATGGCTGTGTACTTTTCTGTTCTTCTTTTCAAAAGGCGGATTTACCTCATAAATTTCTTTAAACGCATGTACTACACTGCCTTTTTCTACCGCTACTTTGCTAAATACCGTTTTTAGGTAGGGTAGGGTATATTTAGTAATTATTTGGGTATCGCGAAGCTGGCTGTTTTTCCACGCCGGATTATACTCTACAAGAGTAAAGGTGCGTAGCTTGGATTTCCAGTAATCTAAATCCATCTTAGCCATATGCTTGCGCTGAATGCAGTTATCTTTAATCTCTTTGGTTGAAGCAAATTTTGCCCTGTTACGCCAATCGTCATAAAGTTTCTGAAGATCTTCGATTTTTTTCCAGGATTCCCTTATGTCTTCTTTTCCCTTTCTGTCGGTTACTACTTTTAAAGACCTTTTACCAAAAATGCGCTCCATAGTGCTTAAAATGGCCGGATAGGTTTTGCCGTTAACAGTTGCGTCGTGCTCGTAATTAGGCAGTTGAGTAGGGAACAGCTTACCTTTCACATGCCTGTTGTAATGTGTATCAGCCAGGGTAAGATTTTTAAGTTCGCTATCAAAGCTCATGCTTGCCGGTATGGTATGTTCTATATCAAACATCACTCCGTTAAACACCTCACTACCACTAATAGGCTTACCTGTGTATAGGCATATTCTGCCCTGTTCTTCCCACAGGCGTATTTTACGCACAAGGGTTTTATCATCTTCACTAAAAGTGGTTCCCGATTCGGCATTAATTTCCCTTATAATATCGCGGAACTTCTGGTTTTCACGCTCGCGCTCGTTATTCCATTTTTCAATGGCTTTACGGGTATTGGCATCATTAAGTTCACGTGCAATTTCAATAACTATGCGGGTATCTTCTTCTATGGCATTTGTTTTAAGAAGATGATTAACCAGCTGTTTCAGCTTGTGCATAGTCTTTAATGCCATAGGGTTTTTAAGCCCTTTGCTTATTGGCTCCGGGCTGCCTAGCAGCTTTAATGAACGCCCCTCATAATCTGCGTCCGGGTGTTTATTTACAAAGGTTTCTTTTTTCTTAAACGGTACATAAACATCTTTACCCTTTAGTGTAAAATGAGCATATTCCTGAGCAGCGGTATAGTTTTCCTGTTCAGATGGATGCCATAAAAAGTTCTTTCTTTTATCAGGAAGGTTATATGCTTTTTGAAGGTAATCAAAAACCTGGTCGTGCAGCCGCAGTGGCTGGGTAAATACACCACTTTTTTCTCTGACAGATGTCATTAAAAAAGATTTAAATTTTGCTGATACATCAGCTATTATGCCTTCTTTTTCCTCTTCGGTAAATTCTTCCCAGGTTTTGGTGCTAAATGTTTCTATAATTTTTTTGTACACACGTGCCTGTTCCTCATCATCCAGCAACCTGCCATCTTCTATGGTGTAGCGTCCTGCATTTAGTTCATCGGCTATCAGGCTGTTTACAACTGCATTTATCTGTTTTTGCCTGCCATTCTCTCTAAATATTTTTTCGGTTTCTTCAGAGAAATGCTCAATAAGCCCATCAGTAATGCTATCGGCACCTAAAACCTTATACAAGTTAGCCATATACACAGCCTGGCTGTAAATGTAACCTCTTTGCAGGTAAGGGAGTATCTTTTTAATTGCCGAAAGGCTAAGTGTGGCATACCCTTGCTTTAAGCTTTTTGAAGCAAACTTATTGGCAATATCCTCATCTAAACCAAGCTTATTCACCGCAAATTCTTTCAGGCTTTCGCGGTCATCAAAGGTACTAAGCACATGCCAGATGTCTTCAAAAGTATATCCTGTGCCTGTTTTTTTTTGTTGTCTGGCTTCGCGGTTGTTTATATCATCCCAACCGTATTTATCTTTCCAGTTATCGCCTAAAATATCATTAAAAAACTTTAGCAACTTTGCCGAAACTATTTTAGTGTCTTCCTTAAACCTTGCATTAGTTGCAGCACCATCTTTTTTTAACTGGGTTAAAATTGATTTAAGTTCAAAATCATCAGATGCCTTAAAGAATAGCGGATAAATTTTATCTTTCAGATAATCTGCTTTTGCAATGCCTGCAGGCGGCTCTATGTTTAGGTTATTTATAAAAATCCAGGTACGGTATTCCTCATACAATGGGTGGCTTATAGGGGCACGTTTTTTACCCGGCTCATAAATGCAGTTGCCTATAAGCCCTTTTTGTGTACGCAACGGGCGCTGCCAAATAATGGCTTTCCATAGTTTTTGATAATCTTCATCACTAATGTTATGTACCCGGCATATCTCTTTTAGTTCATTTTCATAATCTTTACGCAGGTTGTAACGTTGCCTTATGCGCCCGCCACGAGCTTTTTGATATTGATATAGTGCGGCACCCAGAGTGCCATAGTCATCTATATAAGCAGCAATGTCATTTCGGCCGGCTGTGCCATTCTTATCACTACCTGTTTTTGCTTCCTCCTCATCACGGCCTTTAAAACCACGGCGTTGTACCAGCTGGTAAAATACCCTGCCCAGTACATGTAGATTATCCTGGTATACATTATGGTAATGCTCATCGGCGGCAAAAGCACGAAACGCATAATAACTCTCATCTTTATCTTTACCCAGCAAATGAAAATCGGGTTTACCATCACCGTTAAAGTCAAAACGTAACCAGTTTATAAATGCTTCAGACTGCGGATAACGGCGCCCGTATGGCTTAGTATATTTTCGCCATTCATTCAGTTCTGCAATTGTAAGCGGACACATATTATGGTCTATAAGAAATTGCAGCAGAGCATACTTTCTGTATTTTTCTGACTGGTAGTTACGGCGTTTGTTGCGGCTTTCGGTACGTTTTTGTACACGGGGAAATTCTATCCCTTTTTCTGAAGCTACACCTTTTTCAAAGGTTAGTACACCGCTATGTATAATTTGGTTATCTCCTGCTGCAGTATCTCTTATAGCCCAGCCTATAGAATTTGTGCCTAAATCAAGGCCTAATGTTTTGCTCATCTTATTGTTGGTTGGTAGAAGGGGTGATTATTTGATCTTAATCAAAAACTAAATTAAGAAAATATTAAACGAAAATGTACTTTGTAAGTTATTTTTTATACATTCGTAGTATTGAAAGCAATTCACAATAAGGCTATAAGCCGAAGAAAATCTTTAGTCCTGCGTCTCGTGGGACTTTTTTTATTTTAAGGGATAAAATAAATCAAACGAGATCATTCAAAAACATTCAGCAAAAATTTTACTTGTAAGCAAAATAGGAGTCAGGTTCTGATTTAACCAAGGATTTTTCTTGGGGAGTATATTACCTGAAAAATAATATTATGGTACAGGGCAATCAATATTTATAATGGGATATTTTAAAAAGGAAGGGGCGGCTTAAAAAACAAAATGCCCTTCTAAGAAGAAGGGCATTTCAAACCAACCAACCAATATAAGTTTTCAGGTCGAAAACTTATAATGCAAATATAAGGCGTACATCTGATACTATTTGTAAATGATTTGTTAATTGGGCAAATCTTAAGAAAATACAGCTAACTTTACAATGCTTCAAAAAGAAACAGTTAATTAGATGATAATATTTCAGCTTTTAAAGCTAATTAATTAACGGCACGTGTTGTTACCCAATACTTCCAGGCTATTATGGCTTTCTGAAATTTAGTGGCTTTAGCCAAATCCAGTTGCTGTTTTGTATAATTAGGCAGTAGTATATGATTTAGTTTTGCTAAAATTTTAAACATGGCGGTACGTTTTTGGTATAATCAAATATAACAAAAGGCAGCCTTTTAGAGCCGCCTTCTGGTCATAATAAATTGTTATTTATTATATTAACTTAACCTCAAATTATTTTTGTGCCTTTTGTGCTTTCTTCCTTTCGGCTTTATATTTTGCACGTTCGGCTTCCATTTCTGCTCTTATTTTTTTCATTTCTTTACGGGCATCATCCATCTCCTGCCTTGATTTCTCCATTTCCATTTTCATCTTTTCGGTAAAGAAACTTAATTTGTAAGCACTCTCTTTTTGTAGTTTCGCTGCTGCCCGTTCACTTATTTGTTGTGGCCTGTTGTCATATCCGTTTGCAGTGGCTGTAGTAAAAATTCCTGCGCTTCTGGTTGTTGCCAGTTCTTTTTTTAGCTCATCAAGCGTTAAATCGCTATAAGCCTCATCGCTGTCTTTTATCAACAGGTACTGGTCATCTGTCATCTCTTCATATGCCTTAACATCGTCATTAACGTAAGAGCCTATAACTACACGTTGCCTTATAGTTGGTGTACTAATAGATGTAGGCTCTGAAGTGTAAGCATATGCCTGGGTACGCGGCAGCATTGCAAACCCTCTTGCTGAAACGGTGCGGCGGGTTGTAATCTCAATTACACCTTCTTTTGCATCTTTACCATACTTCTTTTTAGCTTCTTTATTTTTAAGTACTGTCATTCCTTCTACCTCTTCGCCGGCAGGTAGTTTAAGAACTTCTCCTTTAGGTAATTTTTTACCATTTAAAACTATAAGTACATCTCCCATATTTATTTCTGTTGGCTTCGATACCGTCCTTACAGCACCACCATTTTTAGGAGAGTCGGTATATGTTCTGCTTGAAGTGCTTATAGAATAAGTAGAATCGGCAGCAACAGCATTAGAAATAGCCTCTGCTTTTGCATAAGTAACTCCGGTAAGTTTTTTACTTACATGGCTTCCAAAAACTATTTTAAGAAGGCCTGTATCATCCTTTTCAACTTCAATGGTAAAGGCTGTTATAGGATCGGTACCGTTTACTTCATATACTTTATCCTGGTCTTTTGCCTTAACAGCTACCCTGATGCCGGTAATCTCTTTTTTACTGTTGCGTTTAATGTTACTTATGGTTACGTCGGTATCAAACTCTTCTTTAAAGATGTCTTTTTCGGCCTGTAATTCTTCATCTTTACTGTCTTTTGTAATTTCAATGGACATTTTAATCCTTTCAGAAATTTTAGGCTGCACAGGGAGCTGTTTTTCCTGTGCGACAACTTTTACCTGAAAGGCCAGTACGAAGGCTGTAAGTGCGGGCAGCACAATGGCATACTTCCAGAAATTGCGCCTGCGCGATTTTTGTTTGTTTAACATAACGATTCGTTTTTTGATTAGTGATTGATAAAATTGATTGGTAATGCTTATATATTGTGGCTCTATCGAAAGGCGCAACATGGTTTTTTGATAAGCCTTTACATCTGCAACTAATTTAGTAGCCTCAGAATCTGCAATAAACTCCAGGTTTTGAGAAATAGCCTTTTTATATAGCCATACGATAGGGTTGAACCAAAACACGATGCAAAATGTTTGTGCAAGCAGCATATCTACCGAATGTTTTTGGCGGCTGTGCACTTTTTCGTGTGTAAGGATGCTATCCAGCTCCTGAGGTTGTAGTACACCCGAATTATATACGATATAATTGAAGAAAGAAAATGGCGAATCGACATCGGCTGAGTCTACAAGTTTATATGTTTCTGATTTCGTAACACGTTTACCAGCCAGCATTTTCCTTATCTTAAACACATCTGCTAATAGCCTGATGCCAAAAAATGCAAGCCCGATTGCATAAACACCTAATGCTACATAGAACCAGTTTATTTCAAAAGCAGGTTCCGGTATTTTTTGTTCCTGAAGCATAGCGGTATTCATCATGGTGAGTTCCTGCGATGTAAAGGGACGTGCGGGTATAGGGTCTACAAAAATAACCTTAGTGTACTCTGCCAGTGGCAGTAGCGCAGACGTGATAAGCCCGGCAATCAAAAAAAGGCGGTTAGTACCAAAAAAGGTTTCTTTTTTTAGTAATGTATGATATGCCAGAAAAAATACTGCCAGTAGGGCAGAAGCTTTTAAAATGTAAGGTAGCAGGTTTTCCATATCATTCTTTATTTTCGATCATGTTAAGTATTTCACGAAGCTCATCAGCGCTGATTTTTTCTTCTCTTGCAAAAAAGGATACCATGCTTTTGTATGAATTGCCAAAGTAGTTTTCTATAGCGTTGTTCATAAACGCTTTTCGGTACTCTTCTTTAGCAATAATAGGGTAATACTGGTGGGTGTTGCCAAAGGCATTATGGGCTACATAGCCTTTATCTTCCAGGTTACGTATTATGGTACTGTATGTATTGTAATGTGGCTTATCGTCGGTTACTTCTGCCAGTACATCTTTTACAAAAGCTTTTTCAAGCTTCCAGAGTATGTGCATTACTTCTTCTTCTTTATTGGTCAACTTTTGCATGGGTTATCTTTTTATGTATTTCAAAGCTAAAACTATTTTTTTAGTTACACAACTATTTTTATAGTTTAATAACGATAAAGTTAGTTATGTATTGTGTTGATACTATAAATTTACAAAAAAATAAAGCCCCGCCGGATAGGGCAGGGCTACTAACTAACAGTTTAACAGTACTATATTTAAAAAGCTGAAAACTCTCCGGTACCTTCGCGCATAAGGTCTTGTTTTTCGGGTTCGCCGCCAAAGGCAACACTACCTCCGCCATTTATGCGCCCTTTGATTGATTTATTTGTAGCAACTTTGATCGTACCAGATCCCATAAGTACTACATCGGCAGCATCACTTTGCAGTTCTTTTGCCATAATGGTACCTGATCCGGTTAATTTGCAGGCGATGCTTTCAGAATAGCCTGTAAGGGTTACAGATCCTGATCCTACCATGTTAACATCGGTCTTAGGCGAATGCAATGATAGTTTTATAGATCCTGAGCCATTTAGTTTTATGCCCAGGTTAGTATCAATAGTTTTTTTTGAGGTAATGCTGCCCGAACCATAAAGGCTTACTTCATTAAGGGCATTAAAGGGCACCTTAATAAGTATCCTGTTGTGTTTAGACGGTTTTATTTTAAGTCCGTCTTTTATGGCAATGGTAAGCACCTGGTCTTTTACTTCGGCAGTAATAAGCGGAACAATGTTTTCTGCACCCTCTATAGTTAGGGCATCGGCCTTATCTTTTACTAAAATAACATCAAAGGGGCCGTTTACATAGAGCTTGCTGTAGCTGCTTATGTTGTGCTGTGCTGTAACGTGTTTTTTAGCGGCTTCTATAAAGCCAGATTGGTCTTGTGCTGTGGCTGCAAGGGTACATAACATACCCAGTGCAAGTAAAATTGCTTTTTTCATAAAACTGTTCGTTTTTTGGACACTGCTTTAGGACAGTGCGGTTAATGATTGATTAAAAAATGATTGATGATTATTATAAAGGCAGGGTGATTAAGCCTGCCTATGTAACAGGGATGATTAGTTCCTGCTTAATTTTATGTCTCCGTATTCTGCTTTTGCATACAATTTGCACTGCCCTGTACCGCTTGCGCTGTTACCTTTGTAGTATACCGAGAAATCTTTTTCGATTTTTTCTGTAAACTTTAGCAGGTCTTTGCCGCTTAGGCTTCCGTATTCAAGGCTAAACTCAAAACTAAATCCAAGGTTGTTTGCCAGCCCCAGCTTTGTTGTGCCATAAGTGCTGTTTACTACAATATTCCTGGCAGATGTGGCCACTTCGTTTACGTTTACGTCGCCATAGTTTATGCCTACATTCAGCAGGTTATCTACACGGCCAAATTTGCAGGTAGTATAATCTGCCTTAAGGTTTATTTTATCGGCAGTATTTACTTTAAAGTCGCCATATTGTATGGTCATGCTGGCATCGCCTACATCGCCTATTTTTACGGGAGTGTATTGGGCATCGCCTATTATTTTTCCTGCCCTGGTTATATCCATGTCACTGTATTGCATTTTAAGCTGGGCTGCCTTAATGTATTTTATGTGCGATCCGCCACAGTATTGCAGGTCTATACGGTTATTGTCAGCATGAGCTTCATCAATGGTAAGGCTACCATACTGGCAGTCAATGTTCATACCGCCATATATTTTACCCAGGCGTATGCCGCCATACTGGTTGTTTAAGCCCAGCGTGCCGTTTTTAGGAATCCTTATGGTATAGTTGATCTCCATATTAATGTTCCTACCCCTGGCTCTAAAGTTGCCTATGCGTGTACGTGCAGAAACCAGGCTTTTTGTAGCCTCAAAATCTACATCAAGGCTGTTGAGCCTTTTTACAACGTCTTCTTCATCATTGCCGCTAACGGTAATGGTAACTTCAATATCGGTACGGTCTTCATCCCAGGTAGTAATTACAATGTTGCCATATTTGTTTCCTACCTGTAGGGCGGCGTTATTGTTTACGGCATACACTTTATTTATCTTTTTCTCTTTTGTGTATTTTCCCTTTACAATACCTGCAAATGCCAGTGTGGGTATAAACATCAGAAGTAACAGGTAATTATGTATTGTTTTCATGATAGCTCTCTTTAATTTTTTTGATGTTTTCTATTTGTGTAAGTACCTCTTCTAAAAATGATATCCGTGTTTGCAGGTTGGTTATCATGGCATGTATTATTTTTTTGCTCTCGCCTTTTTGATCTAGTTCCTGTGCCAGGGCATCATAATCTTTTTCCAGCTTATCTAAACGTTGCAGGGCATCGCTAACAAGCTTTTTAGTTGCAGGTGTATTTTCTTTTTCTACCTGTGCCAGTTCTTTTTTAATAACCAGCGAAAAGTATTCCTGTGCCTCACGGTTTTTGGGCGACATATTATTTAGTGCTGTAGCATTATTGCTTACAGAATTGAATATGGCATACAGGCCAAATATCATGGCTATTGCTGCAGCTACGGGTGCTGCCAGCTTTAGCGAAAAGCGTTTTTTAGTTTCTTTCTTTCCTTCTAGCCGTTCCATAAAACGGTGGTGGTGCCCAAGTGCAGGCTCTTCGGTATCCCACTGCCCGTTAAGATGGCTAAAAAGGTTGTCTAACTCGTTTTGATTCTCTTCTTTCATAGTCCTTTCATTTTGTTTAGCAGGCTTTCCCTGGCCCTGCTTATTGTTGTGCGGCAGTTGCCCGGGGTAATATCCAGTATGCTGCAAATTTCGTCCTGGTCATAGCCCTCTATATACAGCAGGGTAAGTATAATGCGGTAACTTTCTTTAAGGCTTGCTATGGCTGCGCCTACCTGTTGTAGCTGTACCTGCTGAAAATTGAGGGTTGCCTCTTCTTTATCATTATCATCCTCCACCTTATACATTATATCTTCCAGCGAATCCATGGCGCCGCGGTTGATCTTTTTGTAACTGTCGAGGCTGTGGTTTACCACAATTTTTTTTAACCATGCACCAAAAGCAACTTCTCCCTTAAACGATGTTATTTTTGTAAAAGCTCTTAAAAAAGCTTCCTGCATTACATCTTCGGCCCAGTGCGCATCTTTTACTATACGCAGTGCGGTATTGTACATAGCTTTATAATAACGGTTGTACACCTCAAACTGCGCATTACGGTTACCCTCCCTGCATAGGGCAACTAAGTGGTCGATATCCTGGTCTGTCTTGGTCAATGTCTTTCTGACTGGTTTTAATATAATGACGTGGCCTTTTTTAAAATGTTACAGTTGGGTAGAAAATATTTAGATTTAAGAGTTAAGATTTTAGAAATAGCTTCACTCTTACCGGTAAAACTGCTTGCCGAACGATATAAGAGCCGTGATTTTAACGTGCCAATGTAGCAATTTTAGAAGTATATAAGGATAAGGCATAAAAAAAGCTGTCTTTTCAGACAGCTTTTGATTATTGTAGTTTAAGGATTGAAGAATTTAAAATTCCGGTCTGATAACGCTCACTAATCCGAGTGAAGCTCATTCTGAAATCTTAATTCTAAAATCTTAAATGCATTATTCCTGCATAGTGTGGTACACGTTCATAACGTCGTCATCTTCTTCAATTTTTTCAAGAAGTTTTTCAACGTCTGCTACCTGGTCTTCGGTAAGTTGTTTGGTTACCTGAGGTATCCTTTCAAAGCCCGATGAAAGTATTTCAATGCTGCGGTGCTCCAGTTCTTTCTGGATAGCGCCAAAGCTTTCAAAAGGGGCATACATCATAATACCGTCTTCGTCAGCAAAGATCTCTTCTACACCAAAGTCGATCATCTCCAGTTCCAGCTCCTCTACATCGCGGCCTTCAGCCGGTATACGGAAGTTACAGGTATGGTCAAACATAAATTCTACAGATCCCTGTGTACCCATGGTACCGTTGCACTTATTAAAATAACTGCGGATGTTAGCTACCGTACGGTTGTTGTTATCTGTTGCCGTTTCTATAAGTATAGCAATACCGTGAGGTGCGTAGCCTTCAAACAGTACCTCTTTAAAGTTAGCGGTATCTTTATCAGATGCTTTTTTAATGGCGCGCTCTACGTTGTCTTTCGGCATGTTTGCCGCTTTCGCGTTTTGTATAACAGCCCTTAACCTGGAGTTGGTTTCGGCATTTGGCCCGCCTTCTTTAACGGCCATCACTATATCTTTACCAATGCGTGTAAACGTTTTGGCCATAGCCGACCAACGCTTCATTTTCCTGGCTTTTCTAAATTCAAACGCTCTTCCCATAATGTTTATGTATTTGCGGCACAAAAGTATAATTATTCGCCGTTTTTACAAAACCAAAATTAGTGCTATTAATGCTTTTTATGATTGCTAAGGTCGTTTAATATATTAATGCTCTCAAAAATGTATGGATCTGTCTTTATACTTTTAATTTTAAAGTCGTTTACCGTTTTTTTATAAGCATCTGTACCTGCAGCATTAAAGCTGCCCGTAACGGTTACAGCATTTTCTTTATCTGCTATTGCAGATACCTCTTTATAAATACCATCAGTACTATGTATCTGGTCGTACACCCGGCTAAAAGTTACCGGCAGCGGTGGCTTTTTAGACTGGTATACCTCGTTAATGCGGCCGTCAAGTGTCTTTATCTCATTCAGGAATTTATTAGTTGTAATGCGCTCTTTACTCAGGGTAACCGCTTTTTTAATTTCGGTATCCGGCATTTTTGTATAGCGAAGGTGCACGTCTATACTATCGTTTGGCATAGCATTAGGCATTGCGCTTTCGCGCGGTATTATCTGGCTAAAAAGCATCGGCATCTCTACATCTGGTATAATGCCGGTATACTGGCTGCTACGCCCGCTTACACGATAAAACCTGTCAACGGTAACCTTTATAAAATTAGCTTCGTCATTTTCTTCCAGTGGCATAATGGTTTGCATAGTAGCTTTGCCCAGAGTAGGGCTGCCCACAATTACGGCACGGTTATAATCCTGCATTACCCCGGCAAAAAATTCGCTTGCCGAAGCGCTGAGGCCATTTACCAACACTACCATAGGGCCGTTGTACAGCATACCGCGGTTGTAATCGCGTATGGTGTTGTATTGCATATTTTTATCTGTGAGTACAGATATGGGGCCAAAGTTAATGAACATTCCCGCCATGCGGATAACCTCTTCCATAGAGCCGCCGCCATTAAACTGAAGGTCGATTATTAGCCCGCTGATGCCTTGTTTCATGAGCGATGTAACTTCTTTTGCTACATCTTCGGCAACACCGCTTTGGCCTTCCTTGTCAAAGCTGCTGTAAAAAGTCGGGATTTTTATATAACCTGTTTTTTGTTTCCCTTCGCCTAAGGCATAACTGTATACCAGGTTCTCATCATCTTTCATTACCTCCTTAGTAAGCGTTACGGTATACATAGTACCGTCTTTTTTGCGAAGCGTAATGTCTACATCTCTGTAGGTGTCGCTGTTTACAATGTTTGTAATGGCATCCATAGATGCGCACGATACTATAAACTCTGTTTTATTAGAACCCAGTTTAATGATCTTGTCGCCCTTTTCTATTTTATTTGTACCAAAGGCAGGCCCGCCGGGAACTACTTCTTCTACCACAATTTCTTCTTCCTGGTTCTGGCTTACATACAGGCCCAGTGAATAATTTTGTGTAGAAATGCCTGATACAAATGATGCCCTTTCGTTATAATTAAAATAGGTAGAATGCGGGTCAAAATAGGAGCAGAACACATTGTAGAATTTGCCATACATACTGTCTTCAAAACCTTCGGCAGGAGCCAGGTCGTTATCTGTGCGGCATATATAAGTATCTATAACCTTTGTTTTAGTGGCAGGAAATAGTTTTGGCAATTGTTTAGTAAGCGAATCTTTATTTTTAGAAAGCTCAGAAATATCTTCCAGTATATCAAAAGTTATTTTTTTGCGCAGGTATTTTTTAATGCGCTGCGGGTCTTTTAAAAAAGGATAACTTTTTTTAGAATAGTAAATGGTATCTGTAGTGTTATAAGTAAGCTGTTCTGTAGCCAGCTCCTGTATAAACTTTTTATTGCGTTGCAGGGCGGTACGATAGGTATTTATAAAATCGGTAAAAAAAGAACAATCTTTCGCTTTTATATAATCGTCTATTTTTAGTTTATGTACAGCTAATTTATTGAATTCATCTTCGGTAAACAGTACGTGGTTATCATCAAGCTGGTCAATAATAGTATTAAACACATAGGCAGAAAGGCTGTCGTTTACAGGCTTGGGCTTAAAATGTTTTTCCTGCAAAACATCGCTTATGCGGCTAAACACCCGGCATGCTTTAGCATTGTCCTGGGCATAAGAAATTGATGTTATAAGGATTGCGAGGGCAGCCAGCTTTTTCATAGTAGTAATGCGGTTTATCTCAAATTTAGAGAAAATCTGTAAGCGATTTTTTATTTTAACCCCATATTTACAAAAAAAGCCGCAAACCTGTAAAGATTTGCGGCTAATATATTGATAAGTATATCCTTACTTTTTGTAGAACGGTAGTTTAACCACTTTTGCAGGGATATCATTCTTACGGATGCGGATAAATATTTCACTATCTTCTGTAGCATAAGCCACCGGCACATAGCCCAGGCCAATACCTTTATTAAGCGATGGCGCCATAGTACCCGATGTTACAATACCTATAACGGTACCCTGTGCATCTACAATTTCGTAATCGTGGCGTGGTATGCCACGTTCTGTAAGTTCAAAGCCTACAAGTTTGCGGCTAACACCGGCTTCTTTTTGCTGTTTAAGCGCTTCGCTGTTTACAAAATCTTTACTGAATTTTGTAATCCAGCCCAGCCCGGCCTCAAGCGGAGAGGTAGTATCATTAATATCATTACCATACAGGCAGAAACCCATTTCAAGGCGAAGAGTGTCGCGTGCAGCAAGGCCTATTGGCTTAATGCCATAAGCAGCTCCGGCTTCAAATACCTTATTCCATATCTGTTCGATCTCGCTGTTCTTGGCATAGATCTCAAAACCACCGCTACCGGTATATCCTGTAGCAGAAATAATAACATTTTCGATACCTGCAAAATCTGCCACTTCAAAATGGTAGTATTTAATGGCAGCAAGGTCTATAGATGTTAGCGGTTGCATGGCCTCCATAGCTGTAGGCCCCTGTATGGCAAGCAGCGAATAATCTTCGCTAATGTTGCGCATGTCTACACCCAGGTCGTTGTGCTGCGATATCCAGTTCCAGTCTTTTTCTATGTTGCTGGCGTTTACTACAAGCAGGTATTGCTCGTCTTTAATTTTATATACAATAAGGTCGTCTACAATACCACCTTCTGCATTAGGCAGGCAAGAATACTGTGCACGGCCTATGGTTAGCACAGACGCGTCATTACTGGTCACTTTTTGTATCAATGCAAGTGCATTAGGGCCGCTAAGCAAAAACTCGCCCATGTGCGAAACGTCAAAAACGCCCACACCGTTTCTTACGGTTTCGTGTTCTGCAGTAACCCCTTCATATTGTACCGGCATATTATAGCCTGCAAACGGCACCATCTTGGCACCTAAAGATTCGTGAATGTGCGTAAGCGCTGTATTTTTCATTTATTATCAGAATAAAATTTAAAAGCGCTAATTTATTGAAAAAAACGCAACCAAACGCGTTATTTTTCGGGTATTACTATTTTAATGTGCAATGTTATAAATTTGTGAGTCCATTTACGGCCGGCTTATTTTTTCATACATTTGCCTATACTTTATTATGTTATGCGGTATCTTTTTTTGCTTACAGTTTTTATATGTTTTTCGGTTAATGCACAGGTAGGTGCTACCATGCACTGCGGTTATGACTTTACCTCTTATTTTGTGGTAGATGCGCATGAGGCAGGTAAAACAGAAAACGTAAAAAACCTTAAGGTAACCATAGTAGACAGCCTGGGGCGCGAAGTAATAAACATTAATAATATATACAGCTGGCAAAAGTCGAACCAGCCAATGGTATTTAGTATGAACTACAGGGTGGGTAATGACAATAAACCGTTGCCGCCGGATGCCGTTATTACGGGAAAAGAGCGCTTTTTCTTTCCGTATGCAAAGGACAATTACTTATTATCAGTTTCTAATAAATTTCCTGCTGAAAACTTTAGCTTTAAGATAGAAGACATAGACGGTAAAGAAAACGGAGGGCATTTTAAAACCGTAATCGTTCCGCTAAATGCTTATAATATGTATGTACTGTGCAGTAGCGAAAGCCAGCAGGCAGCCATTAAATTTGGGCGTAAAATGAACAAGCCCATTGATGTAGTGCTTGAAAAGCAATGAGGTAAAAAAATGCCACGAATTACTCTAAAATGCACAAAATAAATTCGTGTATATTAGTGCAATTCGTGGCAAAATATAATATTAAAAGCTCTTAATTATACAGTAAGCCTGCAAGGCTGTTATCTCTATCGTAGATATCATCAAAAAAGGCTACGTTACCGTTATCATCTGCCCAGGCAGTAAAGTAGGTAATATATACCGGTATTTTGTTTTTAAGGGCATAGGTATTTTCTTTGTCAGCATTCATGGCTTTGTCTACTTTAGCGGCATCCCAGCCACCATCTTTACCCGTAATTTTTATCGCAAGTTCACGGGCTTTTTCTACACGCACACAGCCGTGGCTAAAGGCGCGGTCGTCCTGGTTAAACAGGCTTTTGGCAGGGGTATCGTGCAGGTAAATGTTATTAGAGTTAGGGAACATAAATTTCACCTTACCAAGCGAGTTTTGCCCACCCGGCTTCTGACGAATATTACCATTATTGTAATACTCCATATTGTGGTTAGCAAGGTAATTTGGATTTTTAGCAATGCCCGGTTTAATCTCTTTCTCCACAATACTTTTCGGAATGTTCCAGTACGGGCTAAAAGCCAGATAGCTCATATTACCGCTAAAAACTACAGTTTTATTTAGCTCTTTACCTACTACTACGTTAGATATCAGGTCGATCTTGCCATCTTTAACATAACGCAGCCTGTATGATGGTATGTTTACCGCAATGTACTCTTTTTGTGTATTAATAGCCGGTGTTACCCAGCGGCAACGTTCCATATTTACGGTTATCGATTTTATCCTGTCGTCTATAGATACATTAAGCTCTTTAATAATTGCAGGGCCTACCTTACCGTCAAATTCACGGAAATGATTTTTTTCGTATAAGGTAACAGCGTCTTTAAGGCTGCTGTCAAACACATTGCTTTTACTGTCAGATTTCAGATAGCCTTCGGCAGCAAGCCTCGCTCTTAGTTGGGTAACTGCTACACCGCTGTCGCCTTCTTTAATGGCTTTAACACCTTCAGGCAGAGTAATACTTTCCCAACCGCCTTTCTTTTTTATATCACGGTATTTTACTAATCCTTTTTTCAGGGCAAAATATTGATTAAACATTCCTTCTTTATCACCCTTTACTTTGGCAGGGTCTTTCATTAGTGTGTCCAGGTAAGCTACATAATCGGTACGTTCACGCGGCAGATACCAGCCTGTTTCGCGGCTTTTATCTGCAGGCAGTCCATCTAATGTTTTGTTGGCCCAAAAAAAGTACATTGAGCTAATAAGCAGTTCAGACTGTACATTGGGTTTCTCACCACGTCCGGAATCCTGAAAAAGGTCATCGAGTACATTTTTGTAGGGCACTTTACTAGGCAGGCCGTCATTGCCAAGCTGGTTAACCTGGTTGTACAATGCTTCGGCAAATTCTATTAGCCCACGTTTTTCATGCCATATATAATGTGGATGTTTTTTGTATAAAGCGCTAATCTCGCTACTGTATTTTTTATAATCAGGATATTTATTGTAGAACTCTCCAAACTGAGTAGTGTCTAAAGGAATAGTTTTTTCTGCATGGTCGTGCGTTTCGGTATCGGCACCTACATTGTCTTTGTCCTTTTTACAGGAAGTAAACGAGAGCGCCAGTAGTAGTATGGAGCCAATAATTAACTGAATCTTTTTCATAGTATGGTGTTTGTTTTATTTAATAAATGTAGGAAGAATTTTATATTTAAAAAGTATTAATCCTGTCGTTTAACCAATAATTAGTATTAATTGCCAACGATTTATTAAAGTTTAACAGCATGATAAATATCATAGTTTACGCTCTATGCCGGGTTTACTTTTACATTGCTAATGATAAAGTTTTGAGTGATGAAAGTAGAACAGATTTATACCGGATGCCTTGCCCACGCGGCCTATTATGTAGAGAGTAATGGCGAGGCGGCAATTTTTGACCCGCTGCGCGAAGTACAGCCGTATATATACCGTGCCACCAAAGATGGTGCTAAAATTAAATATGTTTTTGAAACGCATTTTCATGCCGATTTTGTAAGCGGGCATCTTGACCTCGCCGATAAAACGGGCGCTGAAATTGTTTTTGGGCCGTGTGCCAAACCCTTGTATGAGGCTGTAATTGCCGAAGACGGCCAGGTGTTTACCTTAGGCGACTATAAAATAAAAGTACTACACACGCCCGGGCATACTATGGAGAGTACCACATTTTTATTGATTGATGAAAATGATGAGCAGCATGGCATCATTACCGGAGATACCCTGTTTATAGGAGATGTGGGCAGGCCGGACCTTGCACGGCATGTAGTATTTGAACTCACCCAGGAAAAGCTTGCAAAGCACCTTTTCCGTTCGCTGCGCGAAAAGATCATGCCATTGGCAGACAATATTATTGTATATCCTAACCATGGGGCGGGCAGTGCCTGTGGTAAAAAGATGAGCAAAGAAACTACCGACACCCTGGGCAACCAGAAAAAGACAAATTATGCCCTTCGTGCTGATATGACCGAAGATGAATTTGTGCAGGAAGTACTTGCCGGGCTGGCACCACCACCGGGCTACTTTCCTAAAAATGTACTGATGAATATTAAAGGCTACGAGAGTTTTGATACGGTACTGAAACGTGCCAGCAAGCCACTTGACCCAGTAGAGTTTGAAATTGCAGCTAATCTTACCGGTGCACTGATACTCGATGTGCGTAACCCGGCTGTTTTTGCAGATGGCTTTATACCTAACAGTATAAACATAGGACTGGACGGTAGTTTTGCCAACTGGGTGGGAGAGATGGTAATGGACATTGACCAGAAAATATTGTTAGTCGCTGATCCCGGAAGGGAGGAAGAAGCCCTAACGCGCCTGAGCCGCGTGGGGTATGATCATACAATAGGATACCTTAGAGGTGGTTATGCGGCATGGTACAACGCCAATAATCCTGTAGAGACCATTGACAGGATAACAGCGGCGGAGTTTGAGATGATTCACAGCCCGTTTGGTTTTGTAGTTGATGTTCGTAAGAAAAGCGAATATGACAGCGAGCACGTTATTAATAGTATAAACGTACCGCTAAACCGCATTTTTGAGCAACTGGCAGTATTCCCTAAAAATAAGAGATTTGTATTATGTTGTGCCGGTGGCTATCGTAGCATGATTGCAGCATCGATATTAAAGAAACTTGGGCACGATAATTTTTTTGAAGTAGAGGGCGGTTTTGCTGCTATTTCTAAAACTTCAGTACCTAAAACAGATTATACAAGCCCCATAAGTTTACTATAGTTGAGTTCATACCCTTTCCTTTTTTTTAAAGCCCTGTTAATGTATTTTGCAGGGCTTTTATATTTAGCTAATTTTATGGCTTAATACTTTTTAGCATGAATGCATTTCAAACACTTATAAATGGCGATACCCCTGTATTGATAGACTTTTTTGCGACATGGTGTGGTCCCTGCAAGATGATGGCGCCCATACTGGACGATGTAAAAACCGAGCTGGGTGACAGCGTAACCATTATAAAAATTGATGTAGATAAAAACCAGGCATTAGTGGCTACATCGCAATTTCAGGTTAGGGGAGTACCCACGCTGATGTTGTTTAAAAATGGTGAAATGCTTTGGAAACAATCTGGCGTAGTGCCGAAGGAAGATTTGGTGAAAACAGTTAAAAGTTTTCAGTAATCAGTGGTCAGTCCCAGTTTACATTCTATGTTCCGTTGATTGAAACTTCTGTAAACTGCGACTGAACACTGCAAACTGTTACAAAGGCTCCTGCTGGCTCAGGCAATGGAAGCTGCCCAGTCCCCAAATAAGGTCTGTGCTGTCTATGCCTATAACCTCGCGGCCTTTAAAGCAATCTGTAAGTATATCAAGTGCTTTTTTATCATTAACATCATCGCGGAATGTAGGTACAATTACGCTTTCATTTGCAATGTAAAAGTTTGCGTAGGATGCCGGTAGTCTTTGGTCTTCCCAAATAACAGCTTTAGGCATTGGCAACTCAATAATGTTTACCTGCTTACCATCCTGCAAGCGCATGCCTTTAAGCAGTTCAAGGTTTTCGTGAAGCAGGTGATAATTTTCGTCGTTCTTATCTTCCTCTACTACAGTTACTACGGTATCTTCGTTTACAAAACGGGTAATATCATCAATATGCCCATCAGTATCATCGCCTACTATACCATCGCCCAGCCATAAAATATGGTCTGCACCATAATATTCAGAAAGATATTCTTCTATTTGCTTCTGGTTGAGGTGTGGATTACGGTTTTCGTTAAGCAGGCAGGCTGTTGTTGTAAGCAACGTGCCTTTGCCGTTAAACTCTACACTGCCGCCTTCCATTACAATACCCGGGTTAAAAAACTTAAGTCCCAGTGCTTCGCCTATGCGTGTAGGGATAACATCATCCAGGTCGTATGGAGGATATTTGTCGCCCCAGGCATTATAACCCCAGTCAACAATAGCCTTTTCTCCGGTTTGTTTATTAACTAGGAAAGCAGGGCCATGATCGCGGCACCAGGCATCGTTAGTAGGATGAAAGTAAAAACTTACGTTTTCTAAAACAGCTCCTTTTACAAGGGCGGCATACATATGCAGTTCGCTTATCGCGAAGTTTTTCATAGCTTCATCAGCTACGTTTATACACACTTTTTGATGGCGCGATACCTGCAAAATAAATTCGCAGTACGGCTTGTAAATGGTGTGTAATTTACCCGGCCATGAAGCCTCTTTGTGCGGCCATGAAAGCCATAGCGCACGCTGCGGCGCAAATTCTGCCGGAAATGTGAAACCCAGTTTCTTTGGAGTCTCTATGTTTTGGAATTGTGACATTTTTTTCTTTTAACCGTACAAGTAGATTGCCGCGCTTCGCTCGCAATGACAGGCCGGTGTGGAACACTGATTATAAACAATAAACCGTAAACAGCCTGGGGCTATTCTTCATCAAGATAACGCTTTGTAATAGGCTGGTAGCTGTCTATCCTGCGGTCGCGAAGAAAAGGCCAGTGTGTGCGGTAATGGTCTGTAGCCTTAGTGTCTACTTCTACCACGGTTGTTTCTTCTTCTTCGTGAGTACCAAGGTACAACAGTTTACCCTGAGGGTTGGCTACAAAGCTGCCACCCCAGAATTTCATGGCACCGTCCTGCTCAAAGCCTACACGGTTAACGCTTACAACGTGTACGCCATTTGCAACGGCGTGAGAGCGCTGAATGGTTTGCCAAGCGTCATATTGTTCTTTGTTTGTATCTTCATCCTGGTCTGTAGCCCAGCCTATAGCGGTAGGGTAGAACATGATTTCTGCGCCCATAAGTGCTGTTATGCGGCTTGCTTCAGGGTACCACTGGTCCCAGCAGATAAGCACGCCAATTTTGGCATATTTGGTCTGGAAGGTTTTATAACCCAGGTCGCCGGGTGTAAAGTAGAATTTCTCGTAGAACGCAGGGTCGTCCGGAATGTGCATTTTGCGGTATTTACCCAGGTATGTACCATCGGCATCTATAACCGCCGTAGTATTGTGGTATAAGCCTTCGGCACGCTTTTCAAATAACGAAGCTATAATTACTACGTTAAGCTCTTTAGCAACTTCGCTAAGCGTTTCGGTGCTTGGGCCGGGAATGGCTTCAGCCAGTTTAAAGTTTTCATAATCTTCTACATCACAAAAATACAGCGATGTAAAAAGTTCCTGCAGGCACACGATCTGAGCGCCATTTGCAGCAGCATTACGAATTTCTCGGATGGCTTTATCCATATTGGGCTGCTTTTCTTTTTCGCAGCTCATTTGTACCAATCCTATCTTTACTTTACCCATGGTGTTTAAATAAAAATTTGAAGCGCAAATTTACGCATTTTTTCGGGATTTTCTTTGCTATGTGCGTTATGCTTTCAGGGCAAACGCATCATTTCATTTGCTTAAATTTTTTGCCACGAATTGCACGAATTTTCACAAATTTCAGGAATCATCAAATTCTTAATATTCAAAGTGATTAAGGAGGAATCAAAATTTGTGAAAATTTGGGCAATTCGTGGCTTATTTTTATAATGCGTATGCTTTAGCTAAAGTAGTATCTCCTTTTTCTCGGCCAGTTCTTTAATTTTTTGCGAGGCTGTTTTTCCAAAATGGGCACTATCATCAAACAGTTTGTCATTTTCGGTAAGTAATGCAAAATCACCTATTTCAATGCCGAGCCAGGTATAGCCGTCAATGTCCGCATTTAGGGTGTAATCATAGCCAATGTGCGATACACCCTGTTCCTGCCACTCGGGTACATAAAGCTGGTACCGCAGGTTTTTATTGATCTTGTATTCTACCACGTCCATGCGTCCCTGGCCGGCGAAGTTAATAATGGTTGCAGGATGGATATCATAATCGCCAAAATCTTCGGGTAACTGACTCCATTGGCGAATGTAATGGGGTTTTGTAAGTACTTCCCAAACACGGGTTACGGGTGCATCTATACGCACGCTTTGTTTTACTACAAGTGAGGTTTCCATAGCTGATTATTTTTAATGTTAGTTCTCAAATTCAATACAAGTTACCCAATCCATATCCGGAAGGAAAGCCTTTTAACGATACATTAAAAAAGCCCATGCTGTTGCACGGGCCTGACTATAAGTTTCAATATACGTTTTAAACGTTCGAATCGTCTCGTGTGCGCTTTACAAGGCTTATGCCGGCAATAAAGAAAATTAGCCCTAAGATGCCGTAAATGGCAATGGTTTTGATGCTCTGCTCTCCCGTATTGCTGTTTACAAAAATATATCCTCCGTAAATAAGCCCTATAATACCGAGGATGGTGAGTACGGTTCCAAAAATTCGTTTCAGGTTCATAGTAAAGATGTTTTGTTTAGTGTGTTGTAAATTTCAGGTTTATTTAAAAATCAGGCATTGTATTTTATAAAACCTTAACGAAATTGTTACTGAATTATCATCTCATTAGCATTTATTGGGAGTTAAAAACAGTAGGTAGTTTTTTACTTACTAATTATATCTTAAGCAAAAGTTATAGTGTTATAAAGTTCTATATACTAAGGTTTTATTTGCTGAAATTTGAGGTGTAATAACGACTGTTTATCTCATTAATACCTTATGCTATGAAACTACTTTACATTCTTCTGGCTTTGTTCATCACATCGGTTGGTGGATATTTTATAGTAAATAATTTTAGCTTTGACAGTAGTGCGTTTAGCAGTTTTCTGATCAATAGTTTATTTATCCTGATGATCCTGGGGCTTGTAGCGGCAAGTGTTGCAGTAATGTTTACTTTAAAGAAAAAGCAGCAGAACAGGAATGTAATGACAATAAGGCAATACTACGATTATAAATAATAAAGCGTTCGTTAAACAAACGGCTACGCTTTTAAGTGAAACGGGGCTATCTCTAAATTGAGTAGCCCCGTTTCTGTTTAAATACCGGATAAATTATCTTTTTATAAATTTTTCCCTTGTTATACCACCTTCGGTTTGTACTATTGCAAAATATACTCCTGTTTTTACAGATTCGAGGCTTATTTTCGCATTCCCGTAATTTCGTACAACCAACTGCCCCAGTGCATTAAAAACAGCTATTTGTTTTACGGTATTTGATGTAACAATTTCCAGCATATTTGTTTCATTGTTTACAAATAGAAAAGCGCTATTGGCATCATAGCCTTTAATGTCTAAGGATTGTACAGGAGAACAATCTGAAATTACTTCGCAGTCATTGAGTGTTATATTTACGGCATAGCTGCCTATAGCCTGGGCTATAAATACCTGCTGTGTAGCACCACTTATAGATAAACCTGTACCACAGTCAAACCATTGGTACTGCGCATTGGGCTGTTGTGCTACAAGGACTGCATTGTTAGCTACTACTAAAGAGCTTGGCTTACCGGTAATAGTCAATGTCATTGTAAAAGTTACCGTACCGCCATAGCCATCATTAGCAGTTACAGTAAGATTTGTAACGCCTGTCTGTGCATGTAGGGGGGTGTAGTTAAGTGTATAGTTGCCGTTATTTCCTGTTATGGCTATGTTCGCAACCGGTAACAATGTAGGTGTACTACTCGTAACAGTAAACTGTAGCACATCATTATCGGCATCTGTAATTTCAAAATCAAAATTATCTGCTGTGTTGCTGCAAGATGTAACCGCTTGTGGTACATTGCTTACAACAGGTTCCTGATTTGGTATTACTAATGTAAGTTGTGTAAACTTTGGATTTGCACCAAGCACGGGACCATTAATACCGTTAAAAAAAATTACATCAGTGATAGATGCTGTTGCAATGTCATATTCGAAAATACTGCCCATAACCGGCCCCCGTGCCTGCCCGTAACAAAGGCCATATAGTTTGTTATCATATAATGTTAAAGTACCCTGAGGCACAATATTATATCCCCATATGTTACTGGTGCCGGCGCTTAAAGCACCCATCATAATTTTAACATCAAAAGTATTAGTGGCAGGATCCCATTCAAACAGGCTTCCAAAACCCGTTTCGCCGCCTTTGCTTGTAAGCCCATAGAATTTTCCATTCGCCAGGGTTAGTGCTCCCGTGGGATATGTACCCTCAGCATCCGTAAAGATGTGCTTAAGGGTAACAGCATTAGTGGCAGGATCCCACTCAAAAATAGTACCTTTAAAAAGGTAGTTACCATTGCTTGATGTAATGCCATAGTATTTACCGTTATAATAAGCCAGGCTATTTGCTGCAGGTTCGCCCTGATACGTTTCAATAGATCCCTGCGATCCGTCGTTATTCAGTATCTGTATTTCAGTCGAGGTTTGCTCTCCGGCCGTATATTTATGTATTGCCCCACGCTGAGAATTTGCACCCCAGCCCAACGTGTACATATCGGCTGATTGTCCGTTGTTTACCAGCATACCATCGTTAAAACTTCCGCTGACCTTGGGTTCAAATATGTTAGTAGCGGCATCCCATTCAAAAATGCCTGTACCTGAATAAAATTGCTGGCTGTTGATTGGGGCATATGCTGTTTTACCATACAGTTTAGTGCCATTTGGCGTAAGGCCTATACCGCCATACCAACCTGTACTGGCATTAAAACGCACCTTAACGGCAAATTGCTGTGTGGTCATATCCCATTCAAAGATGTTGCCATGATGGTCATAATCGCCGGTGAATGTCATGCCATAGAGTTTACTGCCCACTTGTGTAAGGCTGCCCCGCGGTAACGATCCGTTTGTTGCACCAAAGTGTACCGATCGGGTATGGGTATGCGTAGTTGTGTTGAACTCAAACAATACACCTGAATTGCCCTGCCCGTAAGCTGAACTGGTGCCATAAAGTTTGTCGCCTATAACAATCATAGTAGCATAAGGCATAGCTACTTCTGTTACAATAACCTCGACACCGGGAGCGCAAACCGGATAATTTGCAGCTTCTTCAGTCGTGTTGTTAGTAGCAGGATCCCAACTAAAAATAGATCCTTTGCATACACCATTGCCATCGCTGGCAGCACTTGTTATAAGGTAAAAGATATTGTCTTTAAGGGTAAGAGAGCCCAACGGTTTTGTGGTGCGGTAATTTGTGCCGCTATAAGCCCCACCAAGGTCTTTCTTTTTTAAGTAGGCGTTGGTAGCAGGGTTCCATTCAAAAATAACCCCACCGGCATTACTGCCTCCAAGTGTGGTAACACCATAAAATTTGTTGTTATACAGCGTAAGATGCCCGTTAGGGTTTTCGCCATCAGCGCCGGTAAAGTCTTTCTTTTTGGTAAAAGTATCAGTAGCAGGATTCCACTCGTATATAACGCCTTTACCAGAAGTGCCGCCGGCACTCGTCATGCCGTATAATTTACTGTTGTAGGCTTCAAGCTTTGCTATAGGGACGCTACCATTGGTAGTTGTAAAATCATGCTTTTTTGTAAAGGTGTTTGTGGCAGGATCCCAGGTAAAAAGTACCCCGGAATTTGCGTTTCCCCCTGCTGTGGTAACACCATAGAATAAGCCATTGTATAAAGTAAGCGTGCCAATAGGATTGAAGCCGTTACTTCCGTCAAAGTCTATTTTTTTAGTGTAGACATTCGTTACAGGATCCCATTCATAGATCACACCACCGTTACCGGAGCCTCCCAGGTGTGTCATGCCATAAAATTTTCCATTGTGCAAAACTAAAGCACCACGGGCATCGGTTCCGTTTGCTGTTTCAAAACTATAGGGTTCGGTATAGGTATTTGTGGTAAGGTCCCATTCATAAATAACCCCTGCGTTGTTTGCTCCGCCCAGGGTAGTAGTGCCGTAAACCTTTCCGTTACCGCCATCAGTAACATCAGATTTAGATACTTTGCCATGAACTACTTCGTCAAATGAAAAGTCATGATGAAACGTATGGTCTTCGGGTGTGTAATGAAAAATGGTACCTACATTACCTGTGCCGCCCTTTTGAGTTAAGCCATATAACTGGGCAGTATGTTGTGCTGTTGTTTTTTGTAATGATAAGATTGTCAGGAGTAAAATAATTACAGAAAGTAATTTTATTTTCATAGCAGGTTTCTTGATTGATGTGTTTAAGAAACAGGCAGATGTTAAAATACCCTAAGTTGTAAAAAAAATGCCACTGCTTATGCAGAGGCATTTTTACAACTTATTTATTTAATTTTATAATCTTATCGGTGTATGTTTTTCCTTCTGTTTCTATACTAAAAAAATACATTCCATCTTTAAGATTGCTAAGATCAAAAGTGTTTTTAGTATGTTCTTTTTTTTCCAGTACAAGTTGTCCTAATTCATTATAAATTGAAATACTATATACACCAGGGATATTAATATTAATGACATCTGTAACAGGATTTGGATAAAATAAATGCTTATTGTTTAATGTTGGCTGTTCATCAAACAGTAACGTTTCGTTATAATAAATTACATTTCGTCCTACAAAATAAATTCCCGCCAGTATATCGCTTTTACCATCATTGTTAAGATCATTAAATTGTAAATCCATAGACTCTGCAGAATCATAAATTGTATCAATAATGTTTTTAGTATATGAGTTACCATTATTTAAAAAATAGGCTAAAACCTCATGAGCTGGGTTTTCTGTAGCATATATTCCAACAAAATCTTTATCACCATCATTGTCAATGTCTTTAAAAACAATTGCCTGCATTCTTTGGGTTTGGTTGATTACTTTTTTTACAGAAAAATTCAAGTTATTGTTTCTTAACCAGTAGATATTTGATGTGCCAGCCCAATAAGGTCCTCCGGAAACAATATCAAGCCATCCGTCATTATCAATATCTACTAATTCAATTAATCCCGCTACTGTTTCAGAATAAACATTATGTACATTAAAAACTCCTTGTCCATTATTTTCTAGCCACTGTATTGTAGATGTTTCGCTACTACTCACTGCCATATCAATATCACCATCATTATCAATATCACCACAGGCAATTTTATTAGGCACATAGTATATCTCCTGAAAATTAATTGTTGTAAGATTTTCAAACGTGAAATTACCTAAATTTTTAATAATGCCCATATGGTTAGCCCCAGACAAAATTAATACAATGTCTTTGTAGCCATCAGCATTAAAATCAGCAACTTTAATATCAGTTGTATTTGTTGAAATAGATAAGCTGTGTTGAAGTGTAAAAGTACCATCGCCCACATTTTGATATATTTCAAGTCTAGAATTTTTAACGCCAATAATATCAATAAACCCATCGTTATTTAAATCTGCAACTTCAATTAGATAGTTGTAAAGTATATCATTATATGGAGATATAAGTAGAGGGGATGAAAAAACGCCATTACCCTGATTTTTATTCCAGTATATAGATTTTGAGCCTGTTACAATATCATTTAATCCATCGTTATCAATATCTATGATCCTATTGTTAATAATTGCCCCGAAGTACATATTAAAAAGTATTTCGTTAAATGTACCATCCTCATTATGCTCAAAATATGATGCTTTTCGTTTTCCGTAGGAGCTGCTCGAGAAGGATGTAGCAATTATTTCTTTGGAGCCATCATCATTCAAATCTTCGATAATGAAGGAATTTACTAAACTAACATTATCAGTAATTTGCCTATAAACTTCAAAACCTGTATCAGCGTGCTTATACCATCCAATCTTACTATATGATGCTATGATTAAATCTTTTTGAGTATCTCCATCAATGTCATTTATTGCGATTGTTTCTACATCAAAAGGAGTTGTAAGTAATGTTTCAGATTGCTCAAAATATTCTCCACCGACATTTGTATGAACAGAAACACTATTATAAGATGCTGTAAGTAATTCATAATAGCCATCATTATTAATATCATAAAATTCTAATGCTGAGGAACCCCTTGTATATGCGATTTGGGTTCCATCATCAAATTCATTTCCTTCGTGGCGATATAATATAATTTCATTTCCCCGTCTGATGCCAAATAGGTCTTTATCGCCATCATTATCGATATCAAAAAGTTTAAAATTTTCAATGTAAGAATTGGATGCAATAGTCTGGCCAACTATAAAAGTATTATTAGCACTGTTTAAATATGTTACAATAGATATCCCATTTGAAGCAATAAGATCTATTGCTCCATCATTATTAATGTCTAGACTAATAATTGAATAAGCAAGAGGAAGAGTTGCAATTAGAATTTCTTCGGAAAATTCAAAATTACCCAAATTTTTGTACAATAATATTTTACCTGTTATCTGGCTGGAAACAACTATGTCTTCAAGGCCATCAGCGTTCATATCTGTTGCAAGTATTTTTTTTGGATATGCTATATTATCTACAACAACATGGGCCTGATCATATTTAATATTTCCATTTACATTTTTATAAAATACGAGCGAACTATTATCTGCACCTGATACTAAGATTACCTCAAGAAGCCCATCATTATTTAAATCGGCAGTAGTTAAAGCAGATTCTTGTGAAGGAAAATATGTTTTGCTGTCAGAGAATAAATGCTGATCCCCAAAATTTACTTGTGAATAAGCTAATTGGTTAAACAGCACAAATAATAGAAGAAGTAAATAATTTTTATTCATTTTTATGATTGGTTTGCGACAAAAATAAGCATATTAATTAAAAAGCCATCTGATAAAGATGGCTTTTTAATTAATATGTGAGAATTTGATTATTGCTTATTAACCAAATCCGTCTGGTTCCTGAAAACAAGCTGTCCGTCAAAACTATCCAGTAAGATGATGCTATCAGTCGTAACCCTGCCGCTTAGTATTTCCTTACTCAGCTGGTTCATTACCTCTTTCTGAATTACACGTTTTACAGGGCGTGCACCAAAATCCGGGTCAAAACCTTTTTTAGAAAGATAGGCAATGGCTTCGGGAGTGGCATCAAGCGTAATGTTTTGCTGTGCCAGCAGTTTAGTAACACTCTTAAGCTGTAACCCAACAATCTCACGAATGTTATCGGCACTAAGCGGCGTAAACATCACGATATCATCAATACGGTTAATAAACTCCGGCCTAACGGTTTGCTTTAATAAGCCGAGAACTTCGGTTTTTGCAACTTCAATAGCGGTGTCTACATCACCTTTAAAGTTCTCCAGTTTTTCCTGGATAATGTGGCTGCCTATATTGCTCGTCATGATAATGATCGTGTTCTTAAAGTCGGCTACACGGCCTTTATTATCCGTAAGGCGGCCTTCGTCAAGCACCTGAAGCAGTATGTTGAATGTATCAGGGTGGGCTTTCTCTATTTCGTCGAGTAGTACAACGCTGTAGGGTTTACGGCGCACGGCTTCGGTAAGCTGTCCACCCTCATCATAACCTACATATCCCGGAGGCGCACCCACAAGGCGGCTCACACTATGACGTTCCTGGTACTCGCTCATGTCAATGCGCGTCATCGCATTTTCATCATCAAACAGGTAAGAGGCAAGCGCTTTTGCAAGCTCTGTTTTACCCACACCCGTAGTGCCCAGAAACAGGAATGAACCTATTGGCTTCTTCTGGTCCTGAAGCCCTGCACGGCTACGGCGCACAGCATCGCTTACAGCCTCTATGGCTTCTTCCTGGCCTACCACACGTTTGTGCAGTTCGTCTTCCAGCTTAAGGAGTTTTTCGCGTTCACTTTGCAGCATTTTGGTAACCGGTATACCGGTCCATTTGGCTACAACTTCGGCAATGTCCTCATGGGTTACTTCTTCTTTAATAAGAGTCTGGCCTTTTTGGGTTTCTTGAAGTTGTTTTTCAAGTACTACCAGTTGCTCTTCGGCATCTTTTATCTTACCGTAGCGCAGTTCTGCTACCTTACCATAATTACCTTCGCGCTCTGCTTTTTCTGCTTCCAGCTTAAAGTTCTCGATGTCTGTTTTCGCGGCCTGAATGCCATCTACAACATCCTTTTCACTTTTCCAGCGGGCATATATTTCGTTACGTTCTTCTTTAATATTAGCCAGTTCCAGCCCTAACGATTTTAGCTTGCTTTCATCATTTTCACGCTTAATGGCTTCTATCTCAATTTCAAGCTGCATTATCTTACGGTCCAGTACATCCAGCTCTTCCGGTTTCGAGTTGATCTCCATGCGCAGTTTAGCCGCTGCTTCGTCCATAAGGTCAATCGCCTTATCAGGAAGAAAACGGTTAGTAATGTACCTTTGGCTCAGCTCTACGGCTGCTATAATGGCATCGTCTTTAATACGCACCTGGTGGTGGGCTTCATATTTTTCTTTAATACCACGAAGTATGGATATGGCACTTTCGGTATCAGGCTCATCAACCATCACCTTTTGGAAACGCCTTTCAAGCGCCTTATCTTTCTCAAAATATTTCTGGTACTCATCAAGCGTGGTTGCACCTATAGCACGCAGCTCTCCACGGGCCAGGGCAGGCTTAAGGATGTTTGCAGCATCCATGGCGCCATCGCCACCGCCGGCACCCACAAGGGTATGTATCTCGTCTATAAATAGTACAATATCGCCTTCGGCAGCAGTAACTTCTTTCACTACCGATTTTAAGCGTTCTTCAAACTCACCTTTATATTTTGCACCTGCTATCAGCGCCCCCATATCCAGCGAGAATACAATTTTGTTCTTAAGATTTTCCGGTACGTCTCCCTGAATGATGCGGTGCGCAAGCCCTTCGGCAATGGCGGTTTTACCCACGCCCGGTTCGCCTACAAGCATAGGGTTATTCTTGGTACGGCGGCTTAAGATTTGCAATACACGGCGAATTTCTTCGTCGCGGCCTATAACCGGGTCAAGCTTACCATCGTTAGCCAGCTGGTTAAGGTTTTTTGCGTATTTGTTAAGTGAATTATACGTTTCTTCGGCACTTGCGCTGGTTACCCTTTCGCCTTTGCGCAGTTCGTCAATGGCGGCTTTAAGTGCTTTCTCTGTTACGCCTTGGTCTTTTAATATCTGGGCTACCTTACTGCGCGATGCAAAAATGGCAAGCAGCAAATGCTCAATGCTTACAAACTCATCATTCATTTTGCGGGCAATATTGCTTGCTTCATTCAGTGCGTTAGACGCATCGCGGGAAATGCCCATTTCGCCGCCCTGCACTTTAGGAAAGCTTTGTAGTGTGGCATCAAGCACCTGGTTAAACAGGGGCAGGTTAACATTTAGTTTTTTTAGCAGGAACGGGGTCACATTTTCATCCACCTCAAGTATGGCTTTTACAATGTGTTCGTTCTCTATCTGCTGGTGGCCATAGCTTTGGGCTATCTGCTGTGCCCGCTGTATGGCTTCTTGTGATTTTATAGTAAAATTGGCAAAGTTCATATCGTAAATTGATTAAATTTGATATGTAGTATTCAACAAATATTCCAATACGTAAAATCTGACGAAATGACCGCTAAAGATGAGAATAATACATCTGATGCAGACAAATTGTCTCAAAATATCAAAAATATGGGCTTTTTAGATAAGATGTTCGGTAATTCTGACAGTAAAGATACAACAGATAATGGTGTTAACTGGACAGCATTAACACAACTACAACAGTTGGATACCCTTGTTGAGGAATCTGCACAAACTCCGATTATCATTTTTAAGCACAGCACCCGTTGCCCGGTAAGCCGTATGGCCTTAAAAAGTTTTGAAAATGAGTATGGCATAGAAGAGGGGAGTGCTAAACCGTACTTTCTTGACCTGATAGCCCACCGTGACGTGAGTAATGAAATAGCCAGCCGCTTTAATGTGGTACACCAAAGTCCGCAGGTGCTGGTTATTAAAAACGGGCAATCTGTTTATGATGAATCGCACGATGGTATTGATGCGGGAGTTGTAAAGGGGAAGGTGTAGTGTTACTCTTTTAACTCAACTTTTTCTATTTCAGTTTTTACAAGCTTCCATTTGCCATTTTCGTCTTTAATATTTATCAATAATAAAGTTAGTTACCTCTGTACTAATTCTTTCTATTAGTATGATATAAAGTGTAATAGCCGGTTAATATACGGGTATAAAAAAACCTCCGCAAAACGGAGGTCTTAATGAATATATATTTTCAGGATTTAGTTTACTACAATTTTCTTAGTAGTAGCCTGGTTGCCCGATGTCATTTTTATAAAGTAAAAGCCGGTAGGTAGTTGTGCTACTGTATAAACATTAGCATTGCCCTGCGGTTTGCTTATTTGCTGTACCAGTTGACCGTTAATGCTTATAACCTGTATGTTATCCAGTGGAGTTTCACTGTAGATGTTTACAAGATGGTCAGTAACCGGGTTAGGGTAAACAGAAAGGGTAGTAGTAAAATTATCTTCTACGGCTGCTACCGTACCCCAAACTGCTGCTACATATTCCGGGTGATCAATGTATGGGTTACGATTGCGCTGACGCCCGTATATGGCATTGTTACGGTCTATTTCTCTCTGGCTTACAGGATCCTGTGCGCTCCAGGTAAGCAGTATGTTTAAGAAAGTAGGCGAGAAGGCATGGTTCTCGGTACCGTCAAACATGGCTTTAGATTGTGTAGACGATACATTTACTGCATTGTAAAAGCCTGCAAGCTGGCCTTCATATCGGGTTGCGAAATAAAAGAACATACGTGCTACATCGCCTTTAAACTCATCTATTGGTTCAAATACGATACCTCCATAACCTGCAGAATAGCCTGAGTTACGGTTTCCGCCTTTTTTAGATCCGTTAGTTGTAGTAAGTGTTGCAGAGGCTACCACCCCAAAAGGGTAGTTACCGCGCTGGCCGTTTACATATTTATCTGTAGGCAGGATATAGTGTGCATCTGCATACATTGGTAATGCTGAGGCAAAATATGACTGTGGTATAATGTGCTCACGGTTATATTTCTGGCCTTCCTGTGTACCACCACTACCATCATCCTGCTGTCCGCCGCCGTAAAAATATTCGTAAGCATCAGGGCCTTCCGGTTTCTCTGAATAAATATCTAACAGCGAATTGTCGTTTTCATAATACTTATCCCTGTCAGAAAGTTCAAAAGTGGCATAAAGGCCTGAATAACCGCGGTCTGTATGGCCATCTATAATATTATGCAGCTGCGTTTTAAGCGTGTAGCCCGTTCCGGTAGCGCTGTTGTAATATCCTGACGGAATTTGTGCAAGCGCACCAAGTGTGGCAAGCGCAGAAAAAAGAGTAAAGATTTTTTTCATTCTAAAAAAATTAGCGCACAAAGATAAGTACTTTACCCTTGTGCGCTACATATTTAACATCAATATGATGCAATGTTATTTTTTTCGTTCCATAAGCGCCATATAAAAGCCGTCAAAACCACTCTCTGAGGCTAAAACCTTTTGGTCTTTTATAAACGTAAATTCTTTACCTATCTCGGTTTCATCAAGAAAACGCTTTACCTGTTCCTGGTTTTCGCTAGGTAATACACTACAGGTAGCATATACCAGTTTACCGCCCGGTTTTACTATTTTACTATAGTTTTCAAGTACTTCTGCCTGCGTTTTTTTAATATTGTCTATAAACTCAGGTTGCAGTTTCCACTTACTGTCAGGGTTACGCTTAAGTACGCCCAGTCCGCTGCATGGCGCATCTATAAGTACACGGTCTGCCTTTTCGTGCAGTTTTTTAATAACCTTAGTACTGTCTATAATACGGTATTCAATATTAAAGGCACTATCGCGCTTGGCACGTATCTTTAGCTGCTTTAGCTTGCTTTCATACAAATCCATCGCTATAAGCTGGCCTTTGTTTTGCATAAGGGCAGCCATGTGCAGGGTTTTACCACCGGCACCGGCACAGGTATCTACTACGCGCATACCCGGCTCCACTTCAAGAAAGCGGGCCACAAGTTGGGACGATGCATCCTGAACCTCAAAAAGGCCTTCTTTAAACATATCAGTAAGGAATACGTTTGCACGCTCCTTAAGTACAAGCGCATCCGGATACTCAGGTAGGATAATGGTTTCAATGTTAGCATCCATCAACAGGGCACGCAGTTTTTCGCGTGTGGTCTTAAGGGTGTTAACACGTAGTATTACTTTAGCCTGCTCGTTTTGTGCGGCAAGCTCTTTGCTCCATTTTTCTTCGCCAAGCTCTTTTACACCAAGCTCATCCATCCAGTCTGGAATGGCCTCTCGGTATTTACGAATTTTACTCAATTCGTCAAAACGCCCCTTAATGCGGCGTATCGGGGTTTCTTCAAAATACTTCCAGTCCGGTAACTGAATGCCACGTAATACTGCCCATACGGCAAAAATGCGCCACAGGTTATCGCGGTCATAAGGTTCTTTAACTTCGGCTATTTCTACATAAAGGCGTTTCCAACGCACAATTTCGTAAATTGTTTCGGCTACAAACTTGCGGTCTGCACTGCCCCAGCGCTTGTCTTTTTTAAGCGCGCGCGCCACTACCTTATCGGCATATTCTCCATCATTAAAAATAAAGCCCAGTGAATCGATCACTGTAAAGCATAAATTTCTGTGTAATCTCATTTCAAAAATTTGAACTGCAAAGGTATTATTTTTTAGCAGAATTGCGTTTATATTTACATACCACCTGACATTGTGTTTTATGAAAATTTTTTCGCTGTTATTTATAAGTTTATTTTCAATACTGGTACATGGACAAGATTGTACATACAGCAAAATTTCTAAGCAGTACAACTTTAAAGTTCATATAAAATCTGTTCCCCAAAAAGGTGATGCTGATTCTGTATTTGTATCTGTAAGAATTTTTAATAAGGGAGAAATGTTATTACAAAAAATAGAATTTAGCAGCAATCTTTTTCTTTTGCCATTGACTGATTGTAACGACTACAGGTCATATACCACAGGTGTAAATAAGAATCGTAAAGTTTTAGATTGGGATTATGGCGACATCATTACAGCCGATTTTAATTTTGATGGGCTTGAAGATATTGCTGTTAAAAGGGAACAGGGTGGCAATAGCGGGCCAAAGTATTATTTCTATGTTAATACTAAAGATGGTGTTTTTAAGCGGGATAAGTTTTTAAGTGGTATTGGCTATTTTCCTGCTGAATTTGTAGCCATACAAAAGAAGCTCATATTTAGAATACGGGCTAATTCTAATGAAACAGAGATAATTACCAGCCAGTATAATGCTGCTTTACAAAAATGGAAAGTGCTTAACAAGGTTGTCAAGTAATTTGCTTTCAAAGTTTTACAAACTATAAAAACTATCCCTTTCTAATGGCTTAGGTACGCACTTTTCGCCCAGCATCTGGCGGATGTTAATTTCGATATTGCGTGCTATGGTAGTCATATTTGTATCGCTGGGACGATTGCGAAACGGATCCTGCATATGGTAGGCCGTTTTTTCGAGCAGAAAAAATACCATAGATACCACTAACAGCAGCGGTATCTCATATACCAGCTTTACATTGTTTAACCCTATAGAAAGTATAACCACAAACAGGTAAATGGTAAAATGCAGGTACAGGCGATAGGTAGTAGGGAAGACTGTGTTGTTAATGCGCTCTGCCATACCCATGTTATCTGAAAAGCGGATAAAGATGTTGTTAAACTGCACATGTGTAAAATCTGATATTTCGCCCTGTTTGTGCAATTCGCTTATCTGCTTTACATTTTGCTGGAGTATGCCCAATACTTTATTTGTATGGATATCCAGTTGGGCAATATCCTCAGGGCTAAGCAAATTTTCGCAATCTTCAAGTGGTGCAAGGCCACGCAATGAACGCCCTAACACATAGTTCCATGCTATCTGGCGGTAGGCCATGGTTTTTATTTGAGGCTTTAGTGCCGGGTTATGTAAAAAGGCCTGCATTTGCAGCACATAACTGCGTGAGTCGTTTACAATGGCACCCCATATCTTGCGGGCTTCCCACCAGCGGTCGTAGCTTTGGCTCATTTTAAAGGAAAGCAGCACCGATATTGCTGTTCCTAAAAAGGTAGCTATGGTAAGTGGCATTTCGGGCAGATAAGGATCAAGCGACTCTGTAGTGTAGTGGATAATAAAACCCAGTACACATACAAACAGCATTTCATATTTTATCTTACCAAAGACGTAAGCAAAAGGTGGGACTTTATCTACCAGCATATAGCGTGTTTAATTTCTTATAAAGTTACACAACTGGTTATTTGATTTTACAGACGGGAGAAATTTTTACAATAAATTTCACACAGGTTAGTTGGTAATTAAAAGTTCTGCATCAATAGTATATCCATCATCTAAACCAATATTCCACTTACCTCTTGAATATCTTGCATCGTTATAATCGGTATTTGTTTTTAAAGTTCTGGCAATTGAGGGATTGTAAGCGGTAATATGTTCTGTCTTATATGGTTTGCTAATATCTGTAACACGCTTTTCAGTAAACTGGTTTTCGTCAATAATTAACCACTCAAAAATTACATAAACGCCTTGCGGTGGCATTACTACATTAAATTGTGAAATGTCAATTTCAGTATGTTTCAGGCCTTTCTCAACAGGGCATACAAGATTTTTGTTGAAGATATATTTTCCGGGAAGGCCAGAGGAATCAATACTCATCAGTCGGATATTCATTACCGATTTTTGTTGCCTGCTATCACTCAAAAAAGAAATTTTCCGGATAAAAAAATTATCGTACTGATTGTCATTTAACACAAATTTTTTGCCAATCATCCAGGGTGTAGACCTACAGCCAAAGTAATGATTAATGTTGTTAGTTATAAGCTTCCCTAATTTTTTTTCATGGTAAGTAGTTTTTTTAAGTACTAATTCCTGTAGTTCAATAGCCATTTCATTTAACAATATAACTGATGGCATTTCTTTAATTTTAATCTTTAAAGGCTTATATCCAATAGCAGAAAATACAAGAAACTCTTCGCTGTTACTATCAGGAATTGAAAATTTTCCGTTCTCATCTGCGGTGGTTCCTTCAGTTTTTTCTGAGAATGTTATATTTACATACGGAACAGGCTCTCTGGTGTTTTCGTCTTTAACAGTGAATATTTGTTGAGCAGAAGTAAAGCATGTAAGCCATAAGGCTATTAAGGTAAGGAATGATTTCATTTTCAGGTTGGTTTATTCAAATATATAAAAAAATCCATCCCGGTAATTCGGAATGGATTTACATTTTATTGAGATAGAAGCATATTACTTCTTGCTTTCCACCCTTTTAAAATCAAGATCCTGAAAATCGAAGCTAAAATCAGTTTCTTCGCTTATAGGTTTAAGTTTAATGCCAATGGCTTTTCCTTCTTCATCAAGAGAGAACATAGCAAAGGCATCGGCAGGCATGTCCTGATATTCCCATTTAATGGCGAAGGTATTAGCTTTGTACAATTGCATAGGCCCGTTAAGCTTTGGCGAACGCAGCGACTTAAACCATAGCTGCTTACCTTTCATAAATATTTCAGCTTTACCAAACCACGGATCTTCATATATACCTATATAATCGGCTGCGTTTACTTTTGTTTTGGCGCTGGCTTTTACCGTTTTCCAAATTTTATCTACGGCTTCGTTGTTGCCACTTTCCCTTTGTTTTAAAGCAGCTTCATATTTAGCTGCCCATTTAAAATCGTCCAGTCCCATATAGCTATCCAGTAGGGTATTGGTAATGGCGCTGAATGCCCCGTATCCGCCATCGGCAGTATTGGTAAGTACTACAATACCCAGGTTAAGATCAGGTACTATGGTGGTAATGCTCAGCATACCCGGAAGTCCGCCTGTGTGCTGCACTACCATATTACCTTTCATATCGCTAAGCTGCCAGCCCAGCCCATAACCGCTAAAGTGGGTGTTGTAGCGTGGGTTGCCGCTGCGGTCTGTTACCGTGTGTATTGTCCACATGGTTTGGCTGCTTTGCGGGCTAAAAAGGGTTTTATCTTTTTTATCGCCATACTTGCCTTTGTTTAGCTGTACCAGTAGCCACTGCGTCAAATCGCTAACGTTAGCCAGTATGCCGCCGGCAGCGCCGTTCATCATGTCTTCAAACTGCGGAATTTCTTTTAATGTGCCATGGGTATCGGCGTGCGGGGTTGCAAGGCTACTTTTATCGGCCAGCATAGCAAAAGAAGGGGAGGTATTACCCATGCCAAGCGGAATAAAAATGCGTGCCTGCACAAACTGCTCCCACGTTTGGCCTGTTGCCCTTTTAATAACTTCTCCGGCAACTACATACAACAGGTTGTCATAATCAAACTTGGTGCGGAATGCCGACTGCGGCTTTTGATACTGGAAAGTGTTTAGCAAATCAGTAATGGTAAAGTCGCCACCGGCAGGGAAGAAGATAAGGTCGCCCGCGCCAAGGCCAAGGCCGCTACGGTGGGTAAGGAGGTCTTCTATGGTAAAGTTCTCGGTAACATAGTCGTTATACATTTTAAACTCCGGAATGTATTTTTTAACCTTATCTGTCCAGGCCATTTTGCCTTCGTCTACCAGTATGGCGAGTGCCGCACAGGTAAAAGCCTTGCTGTTAGATGCTATGGCAAAGTTGGTTTTGTCGGTTACCGGCTCTTTAGTACTAATCGATTTTACACCATAACCTTTGCTGTGTATTATTTTACCGTCTTTTACAATAGCCACGGCACAGCCTGCCGTATTAAAGCGTTTAAGGGCATCGTTTGTAAGGCTGTCAATTTGTGTAGTTGATAGTTGCGCAAATGCACCCTGGCATAGCAGGAGCATGAGTAGTAATTTTTTCATTAGGATGATGTAGTAATTATTGGTTTCCTTACAAAAGTAGCGATTGTACCAATAAAGCAACGCAGTGCCTTAGTTAAAACCTGAAATAATCACGCTGCGCATCGGTAAGGCCGTAAAGGTGAATATCTGCACTATGGTTTTTTAGGGAAGATTCGCCGTATTCAATATAAACCGATTTACTAAACGAATCGGGATTTATCTTTTTGATATCCGGTAAAATTTTTGATGCCAAAAACTCTGAATATCCCGTAATGTTTTTTGTAATAAGTAATGGCCTGCGTGCTACTTTCATTCCAAATATTGGTAAATAGGTAGCGATAAATACTGCATCGGGCAAGATGTATACGTCGCATCTTTTAAAGTGCGATTGCTCTGCATCTTTGCTTCTTTTTCCTGAAACCAGGCTTTCTGCTTTAATATCGTTTATGGTTTCTATAATCCTCCCTTTAAATAAAGACAGTATTTGTGCAGTAAGGCGCTTTTGCTCCTGGCCACGGCCATAGGTTATAAAGAACACGCCGCCGAAAAGGATTAGTATATATATTGGGGCTATAAAGGCTGGGTTCATAGTATAAAATTACAAAAAAATCCGCCCTGAAAGTATCAGGACGGATTGATGTTTTATGTATAGGTATTAAAACTTAGGGTAAAATATATTTCATAAAATAAGTAGTTTCAGGATTATCAGTAAAATGGTCGTCTATTGATATAGTAACTATTATTGTATGGTCATCTGTAAAGATGAAATGCTTTGTATCGGGGTCGTTAAACGGGCCGTAGCTTAATATTGTATTCAGGCTATTATAGTTATATACGTTTGAGTCACTTGAAAGATAAATATTGCCTGGGCTGCAAGCTAACATTTTTGACGGAAATTCCCTAATTAGGTTTAAAGTTGCAGTTAGCTGGTAATTTTCCCAAAAAACAGAGTTTTTGTCAGGTGATAATAACACAAATGGTGAAGGGTATGTAATGCCTGGCCAATTTGTTGGAAACATAACATTATCAAATACAAGCGTAGTTCCTGTAAAATTTGCTGTTCTTATGACGCCGTCGCTGGTGTTACTTTCGCCGAGATAGACTTTATTGTTAATGCTATTATATTCAATATCACCATGGCTATTTGTAATGAATGATGTACAAGCACCTGTATTTTTATTTACTAAATACATCTCAGTATTTCCAGATGTAGGGGGTTGCTTATGGCATATTAGGAAATCAGTGTTCGTGTCTTCAACTTTATGAAACCCCCAGCCATTTGTGCTAGTGTTTATTTGTGTAGTCGTAAACGTATTTAAGTTAAGTACAGTAATTTTATCAATATGTTTCTGTGTAAGGTACATCGTGTTTCCGTCGGATGAAATAGATGCGTCATTATATACCTCAGATTGTAAAATTGTATTTTCTATTTGCATATTGTCTGGATTTAATATAGCGATGCCCAATATGGTGGTTCCCCCGCTAGACCCAGGTGAAAGTAGTGAGTAAATCCTATTTCGATAAGAATCGTAAATTGTTTTAGTTACATAATATGGCATTTCTAAGGCGGGGTGTCCAGAACACTCTGTAATTGTGCTTCCATAAATAAATGCAGAAGGAGTAGAGGTATTTACTACTACCTGATATGAATACTTTTTAGCGACAAAATCAATTTCACTATCTATGAAATTAGTTTGGTCTATATTAAAAATCTCACCAACCGGTTCGAAATTGCCACGGTATATTTTGTACGATACGAAATCAGAACCTTCATATTTGTTCCAATCAAGTTTTATATTATTTCCTTGTCCTTCAGCGTTGAGTTTAATTATGTTAGATACAATCAAAGAATCTTTTTTTACAGTTTCAGGGAAACCATTTAGATATGCTTCAAGTTTAACGGTGTGCATCCCTTTACTCAGCAGCCCAAGATAATTAGTATTATAAGAACCATCAGGAGTTCCTTCAGATAATATGCCATCTATATTACTACTCCATTTTACAATAAAATCATTATTGGTGACTTGCTGACTTCCTGATGTTATAAGGATTTTACCTTTGATGTCTTTTTGCTGTGCTGGGTCTTCAAAAATTCCGTAAGAGCCATAATTTGCATAAGAGTAATCTCTATTTTGATTAGGAACATTTATGGTTACATTGAATTGAACCTGTGGTACCTCAGGTTGTGGTTCTGTCGAAGATGAACTATCATCGCTACATGAAGTAATAAGTAATGATAAAACTACTAGCAGGATGATTTTTTTGAAAAAATATTTCATGATTGACTTTGGTTGATTTTTGGCAAATGTATAAACATTTAAAAAAAAAATCATAAAAAATCCGCCCTGAAAGTATCAGGACGGATTAGTATTTTGGATTGTTAGAATTTTAGATTTTAAAGAAAGAAATCAAGGAGATTTCTCAACTCCGCTGAGCTAGTTTCGAAATGGAACAACTGATTGCAGTTCAATCTTTTAATCCTTCAATCTTAAATTATATGTGTATTACCTCGTCATACGCAGCAGCGGCAGCTTCCATAATAGCTTCGCTCATTGTTGGGTGTGGGTGAACCGACTTGATGATCTCGTGGCCTGTAGTCTCCAGCCTGCGGGCTACAACAGCCTCAGCAATCATATCGGTAACGCCGGCGCCTATCATGTGGCAGCCCAGCCATTCGCCGTACTTAGCGTCGAAGATAACTTTTACAAAACCATCTGAAGCACCAGAAGCTTTAGCTTTACCAGAAGCTGAGAACGGGAATTTACCCACTTTAATCTCATAACCTTGTTCTAAAGCTGCTTTCTCTGTTAAGCCTACCGAAGCAATTTCCGGCGTAGCATAAGTACAGCCCGGTATGTTACCATAATCAAGCGGTTCTACATGCAGGCCTGCAAGTTTCTCAACACAAAGGATACCCTCTGCAGATGCTACGTGTGCAAGCGCCTGACCCGGAACGATATCGCCAATGGCGTAGTAACCCGGTATATTAGTCTGGTAGTATTTGTTTACAAGCACCTTATCACGGTCTGTAGCAATACCCACCTCTTCAAGGCCTATGTTCTCGATGTTAGATTTGATACCCACAGCAGAAAGCAGGATGTCTGCCTCAAGGGTAATTTCGCCATTAGCCGTTTTTACGGTAGCTTTAACGCCCTCGCCTGTAGTATCAACTTTTTCTACAGAAGCGTTTGTCATAACCTCGATGCCTGCTTTTTTAAGCGAACGCTCAAATTGCTTAGATACATCTATATCTTCTACAGGAACCACGTTTGGCATAAACTCTACAATGGTAACTTTAGTGCCCATAGAATTGTAGAAATGTGCAAACTCTACGCCTATGGCGCCAGAGCCTACCACGATCATGCTTTTTGGCTGCTCAGGCAATACCATAGCCTGGCGGTAGCCTATAACTTTTTTACCATCCTGTGGCAGGTTAGGCAACTCGCGGCTGCGTGCACCTGTAGCAATGATAATGTTATCTGCGCTTAGTTCGGTTACGTTTCCGTCTTTATCGGTAACGTCAATTTTTTTGCCCGGCTTTACTTTACCGGTTCCGAATATAACTTCGATCTTGTTCTTTTTCATAAGGAACTGAACACCTTTGCTCATACCCTCTGCAACGTTACGGCTGCGGGCTACAACGGCACCAAAATCCTTGTCAAACTCTTTTATGGTTAGGCCATAGTCTGAGGCATGTTTCAGGTAATCAAATACCTGTGCACTTTTTAAAAGCGCTTTTGTAGGGATACAACCCCAGTTAAGGCAGATGCCGCCCAGGTTTTCCTTTTCTACAATGGCTACCTTAAAGCCCAGTTGCGATGCCCTGATGGCGGTAACATATCCGCCGGGACCGCTGCCTAAAACAATGATATCGTATTTCATTAGCTTGTAATATTTCGCGTTAAGATTAATGCGGTACGAAATTAAGGATTAATTTAGAATTAGGGAAATGTTTTGGAGATTGAAAAATTGAAAGATTAGTCCTGTAACAATGGTAACTCAAATGTAAATATGTTTAACCCAATAAGTTTATTTTCTTTAACGTCCTTAAAGTAATTAAGTTTACTATCGTGAGCCAATAAAATTTGTTGAGCTATGTATAATCCCATTCCTATCCCTTCCTTTGAAAATTCCTCGCCAAATGGATCTCTAAAAAATTTTTCAAATATTTTATTTTCATTTTCATCTGAAACTATTGGTCCAATATTTTTAATTATTACCCTTACATTATTGCCTGATTGTTCAAATTTAATTTCAATTGTTGAATTTGGAACGGAATATTTGAGGGCGTTATCCAATAAAATTAATGGAATGAATTCAATCGATTCGTAACAATATGAATTATCAATCCATGTTTCTCGGCTTACTTCTATATTTATATCCCTTTTTTTAGTTGAAAGATGATTAAAAAGCTTTGTGATTTTTTCAAATAATTGAAAAATATTAATATTTCTTTTTGACCCAAAAATTATACTTTTTGGGTTTATAATAACATCAACCATTCTTAGTTGTGAAGTAATAAGTTCTAATGAATTGTATAAATCCTTGTAGGAACGGTCACTACCTTCAATTTTTTCTAAAAATGTATTTCCAGGAAGCTTATTTATAATATCCTGTGTACAAGAGAAAAAGATTGTCATGGATGTTTTAAAATCATGAAACATTGAAAAGTTTTTTTCAATTGTTTCGTTTACTCTTTTTTCAATATAGTTTTCAATTCTACTAAGTTTTTCAGTATGTTCAACTAATTTTTTTCTCTCGATAATATAGTCTCTACGCACATCTTTTCTGCCTTGTGGCACATCTTTATTATCATTATAGATTAAGCCATTGTATATAACCTTTGTATCACCAATTTCATGTAAATAATTGTTGTATCCTTTTGAACAGATATAATCTTTATTGTAATAAGAGTCAAAAAGATTTAAGCAATCCTTTTCTTTGCATCTCTCACTGCACGTTTTATTCTGCGCTAAACTTATCGAATCATGAAATTCATTATTTAAAATAAAAGGTAAATTAGAGATACCTGATAATAACTCAACGTCCATTTTTATAAAACTTTAAAATTGTTTGACTTAAGCTAGTGATTTCTTGAATTAGCGTGTGGTCCGTATGGTTTAAAAACTTTAGAGTAGAATTCCAGTCAGGATCTGAGTTTCTCTTAATTGCTTTAGCAATTTCATTATTAATATTTTTTGTGTTTTTAGCATCGATATGATGATCGTGTAGTTTCTTATTTAACGCACTAATATATCGACTAGGTTTAAATTGAGTCGTGATTAAATTATCTAAAGTTGATTTAATACGCAGAAAATCACTGGGTTTTGTTATATTATCATCTGCCATTTGAAAAAATTGCACTTTGCTTAAATCATAGCTATGTTGAGAGTATGAAATAATTATTTGAGAAGAATTTTTTTTCTTAAGTTCCACAAGAACTCCTAATCCATCATCGTCAGATATATGTTGTGCAACTCCTTTAATGTCAAGTACTATTATATCGAAATACCCTGACTCCAACTTCCCGTAGTCTTTTACAGTATCCCATTTAGTAATGTTGTAACCCTCATTTGTGAATAGTTCTATTGGGAAACTATTTTCGTCATCAATAACAACGATTCTTGTCCTTCTCTTTTGTTCGTGAAATTCACTATTAAAATTGAAAGTATTTAAGTCAATTCTATTTTCATACCATAGAAAATTTTTTTGGCTACCAGTAAAATGATTATAGCATTTTGTGGCAGTAAAATTTATGAGAGAACCGCCAACTGTAGCTGCCGTTCCAAATAATAACTCTTCCATAAAGTTGAGTGATTTAATTAAAAATTGGTTGATAATATCAAAATTAACATATTTTTATCAAATGTATGGTGAAATATTTTCAAATGTTATTCAGTTATAACCACAAAAAAACCGCTTCTCAATGAGAAGCGGCCTTTCAATTTAAACCCTATATTATTTAGTAAACTACTTTTACAGTAAGTTCAAACTCATCATAAACAGCTTTGTCGCCAATGCCTTCGAAGAAGTTTTTAGAACCAAAAGTAATTCCGTATTTAGTCCTGTCTACGTTAAATGCAGTAGCAGCAGCATTTTTACCTGTAGTAAGGTCAAAAGTTACAGGAGCTGTTTTGCCTTTAATAGTAAGGTCAGCTGTAACTGTGTAAACGTTTTTAGATTTTTCTTTAACTGAAGTAAACACTAAAGTAGAAGTAGCAAATTTATCAGTACCAAAGAAATCGTCAGCTTTAAGGTGGCCTTCAAGTTTCTCTTTACCTTCACCTGCTTTAAGGTCAGTAGCAGTAATAGAAGTCATGTCGATAGTAAAAGTACCGCCGGTAAGTTTACCACCTTTCCATACAAGGCTACCATCTTTAAAGTTTACAGTACCATTGTGAGAACCTGTTACTTTTTTACCAACCCATGCAATGCTACTTTTAGCGGCATCGATTTTTTTAGTTTGTGCTGTAGCCGTAAGTGTTGTAAGCGCTACTACGAAAGCAATTGCAATTGTTTTTAGATTTTTCATCTGTCGTTAAATTTAAATTAAGGTATTTATTAATTAAAGTGTTATAAATAATTCTTCTTTTGGTTTGCGCACCTTTTTAAGGTGTTGCATCGCATCTTCATCATGGCGGTAACCCACGGCAGCAATAACGGCGGCGTTAAGGCCTTTTTCGTTAAGTCCCAGCAGTTCGTTTACTTTAGCCGGATCAAAACCTTCCATAGCGGTAGTATCTATTTTAAGCAGGGCAGCGCTGTTAACCAGTGTGCTCAGGGCTATGTAAGCCTGCTTGGCTGTCCAGATATTTTTTTGCTCTTCGGTAAGGCCTGCAAGGTAACCCTTAATGTAATCGCCAAAACCGGCAACTTCCTCTTTAGTTAAGCTACGCTGTATGCTAATGTTGTTTGTGTATTTCTCTACATGGTCAGGACCTACGTTAAGCTCATTGGCAAACACAAAAATGTGCGATGCAGCAGTAACAATGTTCTTGTTGTTTCCGCCTACGGCTTCTATAAGCTGGTCTTTAACTTCCTGACTTTCGATAACAAATATCTTATAAGGCTGTAACCCTACAGACGATACGCTAAGGCGCACAGCATCTTTAAGCAGTTCAATTTCTTCCGCAGAAACTTTTTTTGTGTTGTCGTATTTTTTTACGGCATAGCGCCAGTTAAGGCTGTCTATATAATTTTTCATGGTATTATATTAGGGTTCAATGGTCCTGAATTTTTCCAGCAGGTAAATAAGCTGTTCCAGTTCAGGATGGTTAAGGTTATGTGCAAATTTCATTTCAGATTCATCTACAATCGGGTCAAGCTCACTCAGTAAATTCAAGCCTTTTTCGGTAATGCTTATTTCCATCTTACGGCGGTTGTCTGGGCATACCTCACGCTTAACGTAGCCTTTTAGCAACAGTTTATCTACCAGTCGGGTAGTGTTGCTGGTCTTGGCTATCATGCGTTCCTGTATTACGCACATATTGGCAGGTTTGCCTTTTTGTCCGCGGAGTATGCGCAGTACATTAAACTGCTCCGGAGATAGCTCGTACGACTTCATTACATCACTTACCTGTTCGCCTACCAGTTGGGAGGTGTACATCAGGTTCATTATAACCTGCTTGGCCAGCGTCATATTCGGACTTTTTATGATATCCTCTATTTTCATCAGTTCGCAGTTATTTGTAATTGTAACAATTGTAAATACAATATTTGTATATACAAATGTAGTCTAAACAAGTATTACGTCAATATGTTTTGTTGTTAATTTTTTGTTAACAGTGTTAACGCCCCTTTTTATGCCTCGGTTTTAGGTAATTTTATAGAATCAACACCGGGCGTTTGCCTAAGATTACTTATGAAAAAATTACTACTGGCCATTCCGGCCGCGCTTACAATCCTTGCTCTTACTGCGTTTACATTGCAAAAGGGTCAGGGAGAACCCAAACCCACTACCGTTTACACCAATGGTAAAACTACCGTTAAGGCCTACGAGTGGGAGGGACTCAGTTACTTCCTCAATCAAAAGAACGATACTACTTATGTGGTAAACTTTTGGGCTACATGGTGCGTGCCCTGCGTACAGGAGCTGCCCCAATTTGAACAGCTTAACGAAAAGTACAAGGATAAAAAGGTAAAAGTGATACTCGTAAGCCTTGATATGCCCAAGATGGCCGAAAGCCGCCTGTTGCCATTTATCGAAAAGAAGAAGCTTAAAAGCAAAGTAATATTAATGCGTGACCCCGACCAAAATGCCTGGCTGCCCAAGATTGATAAGGACTGGAGTGGCGCCATACCGGCTACCGTGATATATAACAAGGGCAAGCGTAAGTTTTACGAACGCTCTTTTACACTGGCTGAACTTGAAACCGAATTAAATACTTTTAAATAACAATCAATACTTATGAAAGCAATTAAATTTTTAGCATTATTCCTTGCTATGGGTGCCCTTACGGCCTTTACAGCAGATACTCCTGTGGCAGGTTATAAAGTGGGCGATACCGCTGCCGATTTCAGCCTTAAAAATGTAGATGGTAAACAAGTAAGCCTTAAAGACTTTAAGTCGGCTAAAGGGTTTATTGTGGTGTTTACCTGCAACCATTGCCCGTATGCGCAGGCTTATGAAGACCGAATCATTGCGCTCGACAAAAAATACAAGAGCCTGGGATATCCTGTTGTAGCTATTCAGCCAAACGACCCGGTTAAGAGTAAAGACGATAGTTTTGATAAAATGCAGGCCCGTGCCAAAGAAAAAAAATACGGTTTCCCGTACCTTATAGACGAAGGGCAGAAGGTATTCCCGCAATTCGGCGCTACAAAAACACCACACGTTTACATACTTGAAAAAACGGCTAAAGGCAATGTGGTTAAATACATTGGCGCTATCGATGATAACTACGAAGATGCCACTGCTGTAAAACAAAAGTATGTGGAGGGTGCAGTAGATGCTTTGCTAAAAGGTAAAGAAGTTTCGGTTAAAGAAACCAAGGCTATTGGATGTACAATAAAATGATAATATCTTTACGGCACAAACGAAACTTTTTAAAATGAACATAGCACAAGACCAATGGTGGGAAGGCGCTCAGCAAGATACAGACGCTGTTATACTGGACGTTCGCACACCGGCAGAATGGAATGAGGGTATTATTCCCGGAGCCATTAATATAGATATTTACCAGGGCGATGCCTTTATGGATGCGCTTGAAGAGCTTGACAAAAGCAAGGCCTATTATGTGTACTGCCGATCTGGCGCACGTAGTGGCAATGCCTGTAATGTTATGAGCCAGCTGGGCTTTGAAAAAGCCTACAACCTTAGCGGTGGCATCATGGGCTGGAATGGCCCTGTGGTAGCGCCGGAGTAAAGTTGTCGGTTGTCGGTTGTCGGTTGATGGTTGATGGTTGTCGGGAGCTTCACTCAATCGTGTCATTGCGATGAAGAAAAGACCGTGGCAATCTCATAATTCTGGCACATTGCTTTAAAAAACAAAACCCCGAAACGAATTATCGCTTCGGGGTTTTTCTATGGATATTGTTGCTAAAAATCCGTTTAAATCTGCGATTCCGAAGCACCCGCGTCACCCGCGTTCCATTCGTAGTCAGTCGAAGCTTCCAACAACTGACAACCGAAAACCAGCAACTAATTCTTCATCGAAGCCATATCTATCACAAAGCGGTATTTCACATCGCTTTTCAGCATACGGTCATACGCTTCGTTAATGTAGCTCATGTCAATTACTTCAACGTCAGACGTAATGTTGTGCTCTGCGCAGTAATCCAGCATTTCCTGGGTTTCTTTAATACCGCCAATAAGGCTTCCCATAATGCTGCGGCGTTTGCCAATAAGGCTGAATGCAGGTGTTGTAGATGGAGTTTCGGGCACACCAAGCACCACCATAGTACCGTTTTTACGCAATAGGTTAAGGTATGTAGCATACTCATGCTGTGCCGATATGGTATTGATAATAAAATCAAAACTATTTTGCAGGCCGGCCATTATAGCAGGGTCAGTGGTAAGTGCAAAGTTATGCGCACCCAGTTGGCGTGCATCAGCTTCTTTACTTGGGCTGGTGCTTAGCATCGTAACTTCAGCGCCAAAAGAGGCTGCAAATTTCACGGCCATGTGGCCAAGTCCGCCCAGTCCTAATACAGCAACTTTATGGCCTTTACCCACATTTAGGTGACGTAGGGGAGAGTAGGTAGTAATACCCGCGCAAAGCAGTGGTGCAACGCCCTCTAGTGGTAACTTGTCAGATACGTGCAGGGCATACTTTTCATCTACGCTAATGCTGGTAGAATAACCACCATAAGTAGGAATTGTAGTGCCACGCTCATAGCTGTTGTAGGTACCGGTCATGCCTTCTTCGCAGTATTGCTCTTCGCCCTCAATGCAGCTCTGGCAGTGGCGGCAAGAGTCTACAAAGCAGCCCACACCGGCAAGTTCGCCCACTTTAAAAGCAGTAACATCGCTACCCACAGCAATAATACGGCCCACAATTTCGTGGCCGGGAACCACAGGGTATTTTGCCGGCCCCCACTCGCTGCGCGCTGTGTGAATGTCGCTGTGGCATACACCACTATATAAAATATCGATTTGTATCTGGTGAGCCGTAAGTTCATTACGCTCAAATTCAAACGGTTTTAGCGGGTTTGTTGCATCATACGCCGCATAAGCATTTACTTTAATCATCGTTTATTGTTTTGGGTTATTTGTTTATTTTGTTCAGTGTTCAGTATTTCAATTATATCTCTAAAGTTTAGGTACTCATTTAAAATCTATAATTTAAAATAGAGTAGGCATCTATTATCTCTCATCTATAATCTTCCCTCTTATTTTAAACAATCACTTAAGCCTTTCGCCAAGCTCCCTGCGGTAAGTTATGCCTATGGGTACTTCGGTACGGCGTATTACCACATGGTCTTTATGTACTTCGTCAACCTTATCTAAAGCCACAATATACGACTTATGCGCCCTCATGAATTTAGACGATGGCAGCAGCTTTTCAAGGTCGTTTGTGGTAATGGTTGCCATATAATAGCGCTTTGGCGTAAAAATCTTTACATAATTACCAAAGCTCTGGGCATATAAAATCTGGTCGAGTTCTATGTTCAGGTTGTCGCTGTCTACCTTTACCGTAATGTGGCCGGTAACCTCCTGTTGTTTTTGATCAGGTTTTTCGCTCGCAAGCTCCAAATATCGGGTAATTGATTTTAAGAACCTCGGGTAAAAAATGGGCTTCAGCAGGTAATCCATCACACCGTAATCATAACTTTCCAGTGCAAACTCGCTGTAGGCTGTGGTAAGCACCGTGCGCGGGCGAACCTTTAGTTTTTTTAGCAGATCCATTCCGGTGATTTCCGGCATATTAATATCCAGGAACATTAAATCAGGTGTATGGTTTTCAAGATACTCTAAGGCGTCACGCCCATTATAGGCCTGAAAAACCAACTCCAGTGCAGGATTTTGTTTTATGTAACTGGCAAGTACATAATGTGCAGCGGGCTCATCGTCCACAATAATACATTGTATGATGGCGCTGTTACTCATAATCTTTTTAACTGTAATTGTAAATGTACTTCAAAAATACCGTTCTCCTTAATATCCAGCTTGTAGTTGCTGCCATATTGCAGGTTTAAACGTTCGGTAGTATTGCGTATGCCTATTTTGGTAGAGATAACTTCGCTTTTATTTTCGGGTACCGAGTTTTTTACCAGCAGGTCAAGCTTGCCTTCTTTAACAGAGATAATAATATCTACAAAGCACTTTTCTATGGTACAGGTACCGTGTTTAAAGGCGTTCTCTATAAAACAGATAAGCAGCATGGGCGGAATTTTATAGGCCCCTTCATCATCAATGTCGCTGGTAAAGCTAATGTTACAGCGGTAGCCTACACGCTCTTTTTCAAGTTCTACATAGCTGCTTAAAAAGTTAACCTCATCTTCCAGGGGTACACATTGCCGTTCATTACTTTCCAGCTGGTAGCGCATAAGTTGCGATACGTGCATTATCAGCTCTGGTGTGCGCTGCGGAAATTGCAGGCTTATACCATATAATGTATTAAAAGTATTAAATAAAAAGTGAGGGTTAAGCTGCTCCTTAAGCGAGTTAAGCTGTGCCTGGTTATAGAGCAGTTTTTCGCTGTCGAGCTTTTTACGGTCCCTGTAAAATTTAAAAATAATGAGTACAGATAGTATGCAGATAAGTGTTGCTACAAGCGTTGCCGCCTGAAAAAGGTAGCTTTGCTGCTCGCTTGATTTGTAAAGGAAACAGTTTTTATAGATCCAGGCGTTTGTAACCTTATACATGACTATGGAAAATACAAACACTAAAGCGCCCGATGCCAGCGCATAAATAACAGGTTTATGTTTTTTTAGCAATATGGGCAGCAGCAGCCAGCGGTTAAGCTGGGCATGGCTGTATAATAAAAGAAAGTAGAAAAAGCCACTCCATACACCCTTCCACGACTTTATTAATATCCAGTCGTTAAGGGTAAAGAGGATAAAGCTGAATACAAGTATCAGCAGCTCCTGCCACCATTTGTTTTCTATGATATTTTTAAAGGTACGCTTCATTTACAGTTTTAAAACTTTACAAAGAAACTATATATTGTTATAACTGTAATAATTTCTCTGACGAATTAAATACGTCATTTTAAACAGTTGTTTAAATATTTGCTGCCTTACATTTGTGCCCACATTAATATCTTACTATAAAACCCATCACATGCACAAAAAATCAACAATGCTGCTGATGTTGCTGTTTGTCCTTCAGGGCTATAGCCAAAATCTCTCACTCAGGGATGCTATAGATACCGGTATGGCAAACTACGGCCTTGTAAAAGCCAAAGGCAAATATGCCGAGGCTGCGCAGGAAACCGTTAAACAAACGCGGCGTGACTATCTGCCTAACCTAAACCTTTCTGCACAGCAGGACTACGGTACCGTAAACGGCCAGAACGGCCCGCTTTATGGTTTTGGAGGTCTTGGTGTAGCCTCTTCAGGATTGCCGCTTGCCGAACAAAACTGGAATGCCGCCTTTGGTGCCCTGTACCTTGCTAACGTTAACTGGGACTTCTTTACCTTCGGGCGGATGAAGCAGCGCATTACCCTGGCTAAAGCCGATGCCGAGCGCCAGCAAAAAGACTTTGAGCAGGAGCAGTTTCAGCAAAAAGTTCGTATAGCGGGTGCTTACCTTAACCTGCTTGCCAGTCAGCGACTTGTAATTTCACAAAAGAAAAACCTTGACCGTACAACGGTAGTGTTAAACAATGCTGCGGTTCGTGTTAAAAATGGCCTGTTGCCCGGGGTAGACTCTACACTGGCATCTGCCGAAGTATCAAGGGCTAAGATAGCACTTAACCAGCTTAAAGAGCAGGTAAAGATGCAAAATGCCGAGCTAATACGACTTATGGGGGTAGAACCCAAAGATTTTGCGGCCGATACCACACTCGTAGCACGCATACCTAAAGCGGCGATTACTGCTGAGGTTAACGACAGCCTTAACCCAATACGCCTTTTTTACCAGAGCAGGGTTAACTACAGTAACCAGCAGGAAAAGCTTTTCCGTCGCGAGTACTGGCCTACGTTCAGCCTGTTTGGTGTGTTCCAGACAAGGGGATCGGGTTTTAACTCTAATTATGCTACAGACCAGACATCGTTTACCCAAAACTATGGCGATGGCATAAGCCCTACGCGCCAAAACTACCTTATGGGTGTAGGCGTTACCTGGAACCTTACCACCATAGCACGTTCGTCTAAAAAAGTAAGTGCGCAGAAGTTAATATCTGAAGGACTAAAAGAAGAATATAAAGCAATTGATACGCAATTAAAAGCACAGCTTGATGCTGCCAATGCCCGCATGGGCTTTGCACTCGAAAATTATCGCGAGGCACCACGCCAGGTTAGCGCTGCACAGCAGGCTTACCTGCAACGCACTACGCTTTACAAGAACGGGCTTACCAATCTTGTAGATGTTACCCAGGCGCTATACACGCTAAACCGTGCAGAGACAGACCGCGATGTTATTTATACCAATGTGTGGCAGGCCCTGCTGATGAAGGCTGCTGCGGTAGGCGACTTTAACCTGTTTATCAACGAATTTTAATCACCACTCAACATGAATTTAATACGTTTTGCGCTTCGCAAACCTATATCGATACTGGTGCTAGTTGCCGGGCTCTTTTTCTTCGGAATCGGGGCTATAAGGGACATTAAGGTAGACATCCTGCCAAAGATGAACCTGCCGGTTATTTACCTGGCCCACCCCTTTAGCGGTTATACGCCAGACCAGATGGAGTCGTATTTCGCAAAGAACTACGTAAACATCATGCTTTTTGCCAATGGTGTAAAAAGCATAGAAACTAAAAACATACAGGGTCTTACCCTGATGAAGATAAGCTACTACGAAGATACGAACATGGCACAGGCCGCCGCAGAAATGAGCGCCCTGAGCAACAGGATACAGGCTGCCTTCCCACCGGGGTCGCAACCGCCGTTTATTATCCGTTTTGATGCTTCGTCACTTCCGGTAGGGCAGTTGGTACTGAGCAGTAAAACGCGCAGTAATAACGAGCTTCAGGATTTGGCTAACGTATATGTGCGTGCCTCGTTTACTAATATTCCCGGTTTGCTTTCGCCACCACCTTTTGGAGGTAGCCCCCGCACGATCGAAATAAACGTAGACCCTGCAAGGCTAAACAGCTTTAACCTTACACCAGACCAGGTGGTAGAAGCCATAAGGCTTAATAACCAGACGGCTCCATCGGGTAACGTAAGGGTAGGAGACAAGAACTACCTGACACCTACAAACAACACCATACATGAAATTAAGGACTTTGAGAAGATCCCTATTTTTAAGGGTGGTGTGCAAAACCTTTATCTTAGCGACGTAGCTACGGTTAAAGACGGAGCTGACGTTACTAATGGTTATGCCCTTGTAAACGGTAAACGATCTGTATATGTAAGTATTGCAAAAGCAGGTGATGCCTCTACTTGGGATGTGGTTAAAAACCTTAAGGCTAACCTGCCTAAAATACAAAGCACCCTGCCGCCGGACGTTTCTATTTCGTATGAATTTGACCAGTCGGTATATGTAATCAACTCGGTTAAGAGCCTTATTACTGAAGGGGTTATTGGGGCGGTTCTTACCGGGCTTATGGTAATACTTTTTCTTGGAGATAAAAGGGCTGCGTTTATTGTTATCCTTACCATACCTATCTCTGTAATATCGGGTGTATTATTCCTTAAATTATTTGGGCAAACCATCAACCTGATGTCGCTTTCCGGCCTTGCGCTTGCTATCGGTATCCTTGTCGACGAAAGTACGGTTACGATAGAAAACATTCACCAGCACCTCGACATGGGTAAACCCAAAGCACTCGCTATTTGGGATGCGTGTAAGGAAATAGCACTGCCTAAATTGCTTATCCTTTTATGTATCCTTGCTGTATTTGCGCCGGCCTTTACCATGGTAGGCATACCGGGGGCACTGTTCCTGCCGCTTGCTATGGCCATTGGTTTCTCTATGATTGTGTCGTTCCTGCTTTCGCAGACGTTTGTACCGGTTATGGCAAACTGGGTAATGAAATCGCACCATGACGATAAGCAACATGGCGAACTTACCACTCCGGCAGAAGAAGTATATGTACATAGGGATGCTTTTGCTGACCGCGAAGATTATAACAACGACGGTAAGATGAGCCGTTTCGAAAAGTTTAGGGTTGGCTTTATGAAGCTTATCGACAGGCTGCTGCCAAAGCGTAAGTTTATTGGTATTGCTTATCTTTTAGTTATTACCGGGCTTGCGGTACTTTTCCTTAATGTAATAGGGCAGGATGTATTCCCGAGGATAAACAGCAGCCAGTTCCAGCTCCGCATCCGTGCGCCGTTTGGTACCCGTATGGAACGTACCGAAGAAAAAACGCTGAAGGTTCTTAAAGAAATAGAAAATACTGTAGGTAAAGAACACATAGGTATATCATCGGTTTATGTAGGTATGCACCCGTCATTGTATTCGGTTTCGCCTATCTACTTATTTATGTCAGGCCCTCATGAAGCGGTGTTCCAGATCGCGCTTAAAGACTACCACCATGACATGGACGACTTTAAAGATGAGCTCCGCAAGCGCATTGCCAAAATAGAGCCGGACCTTAAGGTGTCTTTTGAGCCGATAGAGCTTACCGATAAGGTATTGAGCCAGGGTTCGCCTACGCCAATAGAGATACGTTTTGCAGGCAAGAACAAAAAGATAAATGAGCAATATGCCAATAAGGTAATTGCACAGCTTAATAAAATCGATTACTACCGTGATGTGCAGATAGCACAGCCCATACACTACCCGGCACTCAATATTGAAATAGACAGGGTACGCGCCGCGCAGCTTGGGGTAGACATGAGCGATATTTCGCGCTCGCTTATAGCCAGTACATCATCATCGCGTTATACCGATAAAAATACCTGGATAGACGAGAAGGCAGGCCTGTCTTATAACGTGCAGGTACAGGTACCGCTGGATAAGATGCAAACCGAGCAGGATATTGCTAATATCCCGTTATTGCGCAACTCGGTACGTCCAGTATTGGGCGATGTTGCCACTATTACCCACGTAGATACACGTGGCGAAAACGACAACCTGGGTGCTATGCCATATATATCGGTAACGGCAAACGTAAACCATACCGACCTTGGTACAGCGAGTAAAGACGTGAATAAGATAATTGCCGGATTGGGCGAACTGCCACGTGGCCTTTTTGTAGAGCCTATAGGCCTTAGTAAAGTACTTAGTGAAACTATGAAAAGCCTTGAAACCGGACTGTTAATAGCAGTTGTTGTTATCTTCCTTATGCTAGCGGCTAACTTCCAGTCGTTCCGGGTGTCGCTGGTTATCCTTACGGCTGTTCCGGCGGTGGTACTGGGCTCGCTGCTGTTGCTGCTTGCCACAGGTTCTACGCTAAACTTACAATCGTATATGGGTATCATCATGTCCGTCGGGGTATCTATTGCTAACGCCGTACTGCTTGTTACCAATGCCGAACACCTCCGTAAGGAGAATGGGGGAGACGCACTCAAGGCAGCACGTGAGGCAGCTTCTACGCGACTTCGCCCCATCATTATGACCTCTGTAGCCATGATTGCCGGTATGCTGCCTATGGCTATTGGCCACGGCGAAAGCGGCGAGCAGGTATCGCCACTGGGCCGTGCCGTAATTGGCGGATTATTGTTCTCTACCATTACCGTACTGGTTATTTTGCCTGTTATCTTTGCATGGGCACAGGGCAAGGCAACCATACAGTCGCCATCATTAGATCCTGAAGATGAAGAAAGCAAACATTATGTACCCTCACACCAATAATATGAAAAAGATCACCCTACTATCATCAGCAGCCTTATCCCTGCTGTTACTATACAGCTGCGGCGAAGAAAAGAAAGAAGCGCCTGCAGCACCCGAAACTAAAACAGAAACGTTTGACCTGCAAAAGCAAAAAATGTCGAGCGAGATACGCCTTCCGGCAGAATTGCAGGGCTTTAAGCAAACAGATATTTATGCTAAAGTAAGCAGCTTTGTAAAAGAACTTAAGGTAGACATAGGCAGCCAGGTAAAAGCCGGTCAGTTGCTTATTGTGCTTGAGGCACCCGAGATAAGCTCGCAGCTTGCAGCTGCCGAAAGCCGCCTGCACAGTGCCGAGGCTGTTTATATGGCTACAAACGCTACTTACAACCGAATACTGGAAACCAGTAAGGTAGAAGGTACAATTTCTAAGAACGACCTTGACATAGCGCTTTCGCGCAAAAGCAGCGATTATGCACAGCTACAGGCTGCTAAAGCTGCACACCGCGAAATACAGGTTATGCAAAGCTACCTGCAAATACACGCTCCGTTTGATGGGGTTATATCTGCCCGTAACGTAAATACCGGTGCTTATGTAGGCCCTGCAGGAGCAGGCAGCACCCTGCCGTTATTTACCATACAGGACCAGCAAAAGCTTAGGCTTGCCGTATCGGTACCTGAGCTATATACTGCTTACCTGGGCGATGCTGAGGAAATATCTTTTAAAGTGACGCCGTTACCTAATGATAAGTTTACCGCTAAGATTGCCCGCCGCAGTGGTGCGCTGGATACCCGCCTGCGTAGCGAAAGGGTAGAGATGGATGTGGTTAATACGAACAAGAAACTGCTTCCGGGTATGGTGGCTGAGGTTATACTGCCGCTAAATGCTAAAGACAGTACGTATGTAGTGCCTAAAACAGCCGTGGTAAGCAGTGCCGAACGTATTTATGTAGTAACCGTGCAGGACAATAAATTTAAGCGTACCGGTATTGTTAAAGGCCGTGAGTATGGCGATAATATAGAAATATACAGCGATAGCCTTAAAGTGAACCAAAAACTTGTAAAGGCTGCTAACGAAGAAATGCGAAACGGCGACCCCGCCAATAACTAAGGTATTACTATCCATCATAGTAATTTTTGTTTGGTTTTGAAGCCCTGTTCTTTTTAAAGAGCGGGGCTTCTTTTTTTTAATATTGAAGATTTAAAATTGAAGATATAAGATTTGGAAATTGGGATTTGAAGATTGAAATTTGAGATTTGGAAATTGGGATTTGGAAATTGGGATTTGGTACTTCAAAAAAAAAGGGCCACCATTTACGGCAGCCCCTGACTAAACTCAGAAAGTAAGATAATTATAGTGGTTATTGGATGTCTATATAAACTTGTAGCCTACACCAAACGTCCAGATGGCCTTATCATTGGCATTAAAGCCGTAGTATGGCGTTATGAACATCCAGTTGGTATATTCTATAATGGGCGATACCGCCAGCTTGGGAGTGGCCTTACTGTCTACAATAATAAGTGACGGAAAAGCACCTACACCTACTTTAAACTTTTTAGTAAACTTGTATTTAAGGCTTGGCCCACCCACATTGATGCCTAATGTTTCGGTGCCATAAGATACGGCTATCATACCGTCAAAACCGGCTTCAAACTTTTTCTCGGTAACAGGTAGCGTGGCAGTTGTAGCGGTTACTTCCTGTGCGGTTACATTGCCATACAGCATCAAAGCTGAGGCTAAAAATAAAATGCTCTTCATATTACTTTTTAAGGATAAGCAATGATGGCGTATTGTTTAACCACGGGCTGCGCGATTCCAACAGCTTTTTCCAGCTTTCTACGCTTATTATCATCAAATCCTGGCTTTGCAGGAATTCTTTCTCCAGTTTTTTCTGGCTCAGCAGTTGTATGTGGTTAGGTACTACCTGCTCTACACTGCGTATACTTTCTTTAATATGCGGGTTGTTTTTTACAAATCCGTCAGCATCCAGTATGGTTACCTGGCTGCCTACGTTTGCTATAAGCTTATGCGCATATTCTATAAGAAAAGCATCTTCCTCATCAAATATAGAAACGAATATCTTATCAGTACCCTTAAATTCCTTATCTACCAGTATGCCCACAGGTGTATGGGTCTTGGTAAGTATCTGCTGTGTCTTTTCGTCGAAAGGCGAATTTTCAAACAACTTTTCTTTACCGGTAAAAGTGTTCAGCAGGCTTTCAGGGTTAATGATGCGGGTTGTAAAACCAAGTATCTTACCCAGTAATGTACCCTCAAATATCGACTGGCCTATATCAATAAGCACAAGGTCAAATTCACCTTTATTGGCAACCGTAGGGATATCGCTGTCTACATCGCTGGTGGCTTTAAACAACGTCGTAACCTTTTGCCCTAATACTTCGGCTTCTGCAAGCACCGGTTTAAAGCTTTCTTTTTCGTATTCCTGAAGGTTAAAGGTGTGTATCTCGCTACTTGGTGATACGTGCATAGCGGTAACCATAGCATTGCCGTTCATTTTTGCTACAAAAGCATTTGCAAGGCGCAACAAGGTTTTACCACCATCGGGACTGTCAAAAGAAACAAGTACTTTATAACGGCTTGCCTGGCGTATCTCGGCCGGAATATAGTTTTTCTTGCGGTTAAATATAAACCCAATCAGGTCGAGCGCAGGGCCGGTCATAAATGTAGTGGCTAGTGCCATAATAACCATCATAGAAAATACCTCAGTAGAGAGTACTCCCAGCTCAAGGCCTATGTTAAGTACTATAAGTTCCATAAGGCCACGGGTATTCATCAGGGCACCTATGGTAAGGCTGTCGCGCCAGTTTTGGCCTACAAATTTTGCGGTAATGGCGCTGCCAATAAACTTTCCGGTAACGGCTACAACAATAATAAGTCCGCAAACCTGCCACATATATGGGTCATTCAGCAAACCTATTTGTGTTTTTAACCCGGTAAACACAAAGAATAAAGGCAGTAGCATAACCTGTGCTACATCTTCTACCTTCTCTATAAAAATACTGCGGAAACGCATGTTTTCTGGCATGATGGCACCTGCCATGAAAGCCCCGAATAGTGCGTGTATTCCAATGATTTCTGTTGTGTAAGCAGAAATTAAAAGTGTAAGGAAAAATATGGCTACTACGGGTTTTGTAATGTTCTCTTTATTAGAATACAAGTCGCCAATGCGCTTAAGGAAAGGGCGCACAACCCCAAGCATAAGGCCTACATATAGTATTGATAATCCTATGATATACAATGAACTAACAAACGATCCTGCTTTTACAATGGCAATAACGGCAGCAAGGATACACCATGCGGTAATATCATCTGCGGCGGCGCAGGTAATAACCATAGCACCTATGCGGGTGCGGTGAAGGCCACGCTCCTGAACGATGCGTGCCAGTACAGGAAAGGCCGTAATACTCATGGCAATACCCATAAACAACCCGAATGAGCTAAAGGCAACATCGGCCGGGGCAAACTGGTCGTATATGAAATATGCTAAACCAAGCCCCATGGTAAATGGTATGATAATACTGGCGTGGCTAATAATTACAGCATCTTTAGCCTTGTTTTTTAATACGCTAAGGTCAAGCTCCATACCCACTACATACATAAAGAGTATAAGGCCTACCTGGCTAAAATATTTAAGGTTAGGTAATGATGCTGCCGGGAAAAGCATACCCGAATACTCAGGGAAATAAGTACCTACTAATGATGGCCCTAATACAATACCGGCTATCATTTCGCCTACTACTGATGGTTGCCCAATTTTGCGGCATATCCAACCAAAAAGGCGGGCTACAAATAAAATGGTAATAATCTGCACGAGCAGTAATGCCAATGGGTCGCCCAAATTGTGGTACATTGAATTGATAAAATCCTGCCACTGGCCACGGCCCATGCCTGCTCCTTTTATGGTGCGTCCTGCTTCGAGGGTCTTTCCGTTTTTAAGCGCCATGTAAATAAGCGCCGAAAAAAGGGCGATGACAACCACGTAAAAAATACTGTTTCTAAATTTTTTCATTGTAACTTCTTCTTTAAAAGCAGCACAATATTAGAACGATTTTTAATTGTGGTCTAACCGGGTAAAGGCTTTTGCGCCAAAGTAGGGTAAAATTGTAATGAAATGTGAAAACGCTGTAGTTTATGGCTTTTTAAGCCCTCAAACTTTTACTTTTTTAATAAAATCATTGCGGTAAATCTCGCTTAGCGGAAACGTATAGTGGCTGCCGTCGGGTAAAAGCCTGTCGGCTGTAACAATATCATGGGCATAAAACTGCACGTGTTTTATGGCAATGATTGCTTTTTTGTTGATACGGCAAAAGTCGTTTACCGGCAGCATTTCCATCAGCTTATCAAAAGAGCAGTTCTTTGCCGTAATCTTAGTATTGTCGTTTAGCTTTAGTATTTTGTCTCGGCTGTCTACTTTGCTGGTTACTATGCAAAATATTTTATCTGTACCTATCAGCGCCTTTCCTTTATCGGTATTAAGCTGAATTTGTTTTGGCGTGGCAGGCTCTGCGGGTGCACTTACAGCCATAAGTGCGGCAACTTTGTGCACAGCATGTTGCAGTCTTTCTGCTTTTACGGGTTTTACTACATAGTCTACAGCATCGCGGTCAAAGGCATCAACGGCAAAATTTTTATAGGCTGTGGTAAATATAATGGCTTTGCCCTTAAGCACATCAGCAACCTGCAGGCCATTCATGCCCGGCATTTCTATATCTGTAATAAGCAGGTCATACTCCAGGTTAGGGGCTTCGGCTAAAAGGGTAAGGGGGCTGTTAAATGCCTTTACAACTTCAAGTTCGGGCATTTGCTCGCAAAGCATTTTAAGCAGGGTAAGCCCCGGCAGCTCATCATCAAGCAGTAAACATTTTATTTTTGTGTTCAAGCAGGTTTATTTTTAGTTGTGCTACATATACATCTTCTTCGGTATAGCGATCGAGTTTAAAACAGTTGTTATACAGTATCTTAAGGCGTTGTTCCAGGGTAGAAGATCCCAGGCCGCTGTGTTCTTTTAAGAAAGCCGACTTAGGTGATATCTTATTGTGTACTGTTATAGAGAAGATGTTGTCTTTAAATTCTATAATGATTGATATAAACGCATCGGGGCTTTGCAGGTCTGCGTGCTTAAATGCGTTTTCTATCAGGTCGATGCTTATAAGTGGTGCCAGTATCTTTTGGTCATACAGCGCATCTGTTTCATCAATTTTCTTTTTGACGGAGATAGAGAATAACGGGCTCAGTTTTATTTTATTGATCTCTATAAGGTTCAGCGCAAACTCTATTTCCTCCCGGGGGCTTACAAAGCGGTTCTGGCTTTCATATAAAATATAGTCCAGCACATTACCCAGTTTATCCATCGCAAAATAGGTTTGGTAAGCATGGCTTTGTATACTGTTTAGTATGTTCTTAAAAAGGTGTGGGTTAAGCCTCGATTCAAGCGTTTGCAGTTGTAATGTATTGGTCTTGTTTTCGAGCTCTAAAAAACGTTCTTCCAGTTCTTTCTTAATTTTTTCGGCTTTTGTAAAACGGTAGATCAGCCATGCAACAATAATTAGCAGCAGGCATATGATGCAGGCAAATATAATGTTTAACGGAGTATTCAACGGTTATTGCTTTACGGGTTTACCGGCTTCTTTCCAGGCATCCATGCCGCCTTCCAGCTCTACAATATGTTTAAAGCCTTTGCTTTCTAGTGTTTCTACAGCTTCGGCACTACGGCCGCCTGCCTTGCAGTATATATATACGGTTTCATCTTTATCCAGACTGTCCAGACGGGTTATAAAGTCGTTATCATATATATGCAGGTTTTTAGCACCGTTAAGGTGCCCTTCGCTATATTCTTTTGGGGTACGCACGTCTATAAGCTGCCCGGCATCGGCAGTCATTTCTTTTTCAAACGCTGCAGGAAGAACCTGTTCAGTACCTCTTTTTTGCTCTTTTTTGCAGGCAAAAAGCGCAGTGGCTATTACCAGCGCAGTAAACAATTTTTTCATACACTAAATTTAATGCAAGGTAACAATTTTAGTGTAACGACAAATACCGCACAGGTTGTTGCAAAACATAAAATTGTAAGTATTTTGTAATATGTAGTAACGCCTGTGTTTTTAGAAATACATTAATTTGTACCTTAATAAATTTAACCAAACGAAGCGCGACCATGAAAATGCACAAGGATATTCTTGTAATAGAAGATGATGAAGATGACAGGGATATACTGAAGGAGATATTCAGGGATCTTGGATATAAGAATAAGGTTGTCTTTTTTTCTGACAGTACAGAGGCCCTTGCATATTTCCGCCGTCCGGAAATAGAACCTTTTATTATTATATCTGATATTAATATGCCCAAGCTGGGCGGTTTTGACCTAAGAAATATTATACTGGAGGAAGAGCTGCTGAGTGATAAAGATATACCCTACATATTTATCTCAAACGCGCAGGATGATTATTCTTTAAAACGTGCTAATAAACTATCAATACAAGGTTATATACACAAGGGTACTGACTATAATAAGTATAAAGAGAAGATAAAGAATCTTGTTGATTACTGGCGGGAGAACATTAATACATTCTCAAGTAAAAAAGTATAAAAAAACAGCCGCATTCAGCGGCTGTTTTTAGTTATGTCTCAGGATGTCGAGCCAGGATATAATATAATCTGCTTCATCATGCCAGGAGGGCAGCCCCAGTACAAAGTGGTTTTTGCCGTTAAACTCCTTATAGTCTGTTACAGAGTGGTCTTTGTTGTATTTAGCGTAATTTTCGTAGTTGAGCGAATTTGGCGTTATATGATCTGTAGTGCCTGTAATAAACAACAGGGGAGGGTGTATTTTATCAAAATCTACCTTTGCAGCATCACTCAGCCCATCGCGCAGCACACGTTTAGACTCCGGTATGCAGTAGGTTTCATAGCTAATTACCTGGTCTTCGTTTGTCATGCCGTTTGTAAAACTGTATTTCCACTCGTTAAGGCTCATAAGATGTGTTTTACTTGTTGAGCTTAGAATACCAAGAGGTTTCCATACTGATTTAAGGAATGACCACTCAAAAGAGAATACACCTTTTGGCGGAACGCTGTGTATGGCAATACCTGCGGCAACAAGATCGCGGTTTACCAGTATTTGTGCTATAAGCCCGCCTAATGAATGCCCTATGACTATAGGCTTTTCCGGCAGGGCTGCAATAATTTTTATATAATGGTCAGTCAGTTCCTTAAGGGTTAATTTTGCTAAAGCAGTATCATTTGGCTGCCTGTTCCTGAGCTCCTGTACAGGCGCATCTTTATGAGGCCATGGCGGTGCAGTAGTAGTATATCCTTTGCTTTCAAAATAGGTTTTCCATGCATCCCAAACATTATGGGATACAAAGGCACCTGTTATGAATACAATTGTTTTTGGTATTTTAATCATTTCTATTTATCTGGGGGGTAGTATATATCGTTACGCCGTTGCGAGTACGTCGTGCAATTCGGGTTTGCGGTCAAACATTTTTTTTGCAAACGGGCATTGTGGTATTATTTTCAGGTTTTTTTCGCGTGCAAATGCCACAGCCCTGTCCAGAAGTTTGGTGCCGACTCCTTTGAATTCCGGATTGCCTATGGTGTGCTCTATAGTAAAAGTGCCTTCATCATCCCAGATGTAGGACATGATACCTGCTTCTACTTTTCCTTCAACAGCCTTAAAAGTACCTTTAACGCCGTTATCTATCTGTATAATTTCCATACATTATTTTTTGGTTGTAAAATTCGGGTTGGGTTCCGGTAGTGGTACAAAACCGGTTTCGCCCGGTATCTTAGGAAACTCCTGTGCTGTCCATCGCTCTTTAGCCTCTTCAATAAGCTGCGGGTCGCTCGATACAAAATTCCAGTAAATATGACGTGGCTCTTCAAAAGGCTCGCCGCCAAAAATATAAACGGTAGTATTTGCATCCATGGTAAACTCGCACAGCGAACTGTCTTTAGCCACAAGTAGCTGTTTAGGCCCAAAGGTATGCCCTTCGCCCTCTATACTGCCTTCGAGTATATAGAGCCCACTTTCGCCATACAGGCCACTACCCAGCGTTACTTTTTGTCTTGAGGTGCTTTTTACTTCAATAAAATATAGCGGACTGAATACCGGCACGGGCGATTTTTTGCCGAATGCCTCGCCTGCTATCAATTTTAGGGTAATGCCATCCTGTTCCCATTGCGGTAGTTCATCTTCGGTAACGTGGGCAAACTGGGGTTCCATCTGCTCAAGGTGTTTGGGCAATGCCACCCATATTTGCAGGCCATGCAGGTATTTGTCTGTGGTCCTTAGCCTTTCAGGCGTACGTTCAGAATGCACAATGCCTTTGCCCGATGTCATCCAGTTTACCTGTCCGGGAGTAATTTCCAGGGCGGTACCCAAACTGTCGCGGTGCATAATGGCACCTTCAAAAAGATAGGTAAGTGTAGAAAGGCCAATATGCGGGTGCGGACCCACATCAAGATTTTCGTGGTCGCTAAGCGCGGCAGGCCCCATATGGTCTATAAATGCGAACGGACCCACCGTGCGCTTTTCGCGAAAGGGCAACAGCCTGCCTACAAAAAAGTTTCCAATGTTTGCAGGGCGTTCCTCTATTATCAGGTTAATGTTAGACATTTTTCAATATGCTATTTTGAGTGTTAATTTACAAATAATCCTTAAATTATTTAGATGTTATATGTTAAATCCTCAAATGCAGATAAACAATTGTAAATTGATCGTTGAATTACGCGGCAGAAAAACGTAGTTATTAGCTTGTTAAATAAAATTAAAGGACAAAAAATACCCGCCAATTAAGCGGGTATCCTTTATTTAGTTAAGCGGTGCAAGATGCGCCTCAATTTCTTCCCTTCTCGATTCGTATTGGGCAGGTAACTTAAGTCCCTTGCCTAAATCTTCAAGCTTTTCATCTACGGTAAAGCCCGGATTATCAGTAGCGATTTCGAATAATACGCCTCCCGGTTCCCTGAAGTACAGGCTGTGGAAATAATTGCGGTCTATTTGCGGCGTAATTTGTAAGCCACTGGCCGCTACTTTTTCACGGAAGTGCATCAGTATCTCGTCATTTTTAACCCTGAAAGCTACATGGTGTACAGTGCCGTTTGCAACATGGCCGCGTTTTTCATCTTTCAATTCTACAAGGTCTACAATGGCTGCGGCATTTACGGTATCTGTTGTGTAGCGGTAACGGTTAGATTCCTGTCCGGCAAGTTTATAGCCAAAGATATCTGTAAGTACGCCTGCTGTGCCTGTAATATCATTTAGCGTAATGGTAACGTTATGAAAGCCCCTTGTGGCAATATCTGCCTTAACCTCGTCAGTCTCCCACGGTTTACGGTCGTCTGTTTCTACCTCATAAAGCTCCAGTTTCAACCCATCCGGATCAAGGAAGGTAAGGTAGCGTTGGCCAAACTTTTCGGCAGGTTTATTATAGATAACATTATATTTCTCAAAACGTGCTACCCATTTTTCAAGACTGCCTTTTGGTACAGAGTACCCTATTTCTGTAGCCATGCCACTGCCACGCCTGCCCTGTGGAATCGCATCGCCCCACGGAAAGAATGTAAGTATGGTACCTGCGCTGCCTATCTCATCGCCAAAGTAAAAATGGTAGGTGCCCGGATCGTCAAAATTCACTGTTTTTTTGATGAAGCGAAGGCCTAATATGTTGCTGTAAAAATTAAAATTGCGTTTTGCATCGCCTGCTATTGCAGTAATGTGGTGGATGCCTAAAATTGTATTTTCCATGATGATGTTATTTTTGTTATTTGATAGTGTAAAGGTATAACCTGTTTGTTTTTAAAACATTGAACTAAGACAAGAAGTGAAAATTGCTAAGTGTTGCTATTTAGTGCCATATATATTTCACTCTTTAGCAGGCCGCTACCGCCGCCATAATGTTGTACTATTTTAGCTGCAGGATTATATTCTGCAAAAAAACTGCGGAGTTCTGATTCTTCCTCTTTACTAATGCCATTACCCAGTAGCACAATGGTAATATTGTGTGCTTTAAAAAGTGCCTGAGCCTCATGATCAAGTGTGGTGCATAGCCCGTGCCATTCATCGTTATTGTTGAGCAGCCGGTTAACCGTTTCAGTAATTTCAGGATGCCTGCCTATATAAAGTATGTTTATCTTGCCTGTCATGATATTCCGGTTTATTGTTATGCAAAATTGCGCAATCTAAAATGCCTGCGCATTGAACTGGGATAAGAAAACAAAGTGCATACTATTTTTTAATACACGCCAAGATGCTATATTTACACTATGGTTGATGACTTTATAACATACCTGCAAAACAAGTTTACCTTAACCGATGAGGAAATTGTAATAATAAAAGGTGTATGCCGGCTTAAAAAACTGCGCAAACGCCAGTATTTATTACAGGAAGGCGATATGTGGCGTTATAATGCCTTTGTAACGTCTGGCCTTTTGCGTACCTATAGGGTAGATGATAGAGGACAGGAACACATTATACAGTTTTCATCTGAAAACTGGTGGACCGGCGACCGCTACAGTTATGTATATGATGCACCGGCGCGCAGTAACATTGAAGCACTTGAAGATACCGAAGTAGTTATTATATCCAAAGGAGATTTTGAAATGCTGTACCGTGCTGTGCCAAATTTTAGCGATTTTATGCATGTATTGGTAGAGCGGAGTTTTATAGCATCTCAGGAACGTATACATGCCGGTATAAGCCTTAGTGCCGAAGAAAAATATCATGATTTTATAAAAACCTATCCTTCACTCGTTAGCCGTGTGCCCCAGCACATGATTGCTTCTTTCCTGGGGTTAAAACCAGAAACCCTGAGCCGTATACGCGCTAAGAAATAATTGTTGAGAGCCTTAATATGCGCCGGTATTAGTTCTCAGGCCAGCTTAAAATAGGGTAATAAAACAACCTAATTATCTGTTAATCCGGTTTCATTGATAAATGTCAAGAGTTTTTTCTGCGTTTTATCAATGGATTAAGGTCTGTACCTGTTGCAACTTTGTAACATCAAAACCAAGAGATGGTTTTGCAAAAAAACAAGTTCAATTTTAATAGATTTTATCATGAATACTTTAGAAAACAAAATTGCATTAGTAACAGGAGGCAGCCGCGGTATAGGTGCTGCAATTGTAAAACGTTTAGCAACTGAAGGTGCCGATGTGGCTTTTACCTATGTATCTGCAAAGGCAGAGGCCGATGCGCTGGTTAAGGAAATAGAAAACACAGGGCGCAGGGCACTGGCCATACAGGCAAATGCTGCTGATGCCGTAGCCGTAGCCGCATCTGTAGAAGCTGCTGCTGCGCACTTTGGCAAGATAGATATACTGGTTAACAACGCAGGTATAGGCATAATGGGGCAGTTGGATACTTTTTCTGTAGAAGATTTTGACAAAACCTTTAATATTAATGTTCGTGCCACATTTGTAGCTATTAAAGAGGCTGTTAAGCACATGGCAACCGGAAGCCGTATTATAAACATAGGCAGTACAAACGCTACTCGTATGCCATTTGAGGGCGGTGGTGTATATGCAGCCAGTAAGGCAGCAATACAAGGGCTTACCATGGGCTTATCCCGCGATTTGGGGCCACTGGGCATTACCATTAATAACATTCAGCCCGGTCCGGTAAATACAGACATGAATCCTCAGAATGGGCCGTTTTCTGACTTCCTGAAATCGCAGATGGATCTTGACCGCTATGCGCAACCTGAAGAAATTGCTGCCTTTACCGCTTACCTGGCCGGGCCTGACGCAGGCTACATTACAGGTGCAAGCCTTAATATTGATGGTGGCTTTAAAGGGTGATACTCTTACCGGTGTTTGATTATTTTAAAAAAGACGGCAATTGTACTGCCGTCTTTTTTATGTTTTTTTTAAGTGCGATTTGGCAAAACTATAATACCGGGCTATGTGTTTGACGTGTAACTTTATATAAAAATTGTTATGAAAAAGATTTTTACATATGGCCTCTTATCATTATTTGCAATGCTTACTGGCTGCGGTAGCGGCCAATCGTCAGCGGGGGAGGAGGAGCCAATAAGTACAAGAGCCCCACAAAACATACGCACGAGCAGCGACATGAATATTTCGCCCTCTAACATGACAACCAGCGAACCGGCTATAAAGCCCAGCGACACTTCTAAAACAATGAAGCCCGCAGTTATCGAAGAATAGCGGTTTATTTATGTTTTTTTTAAGATAATTACCTTACTAAATATATCGATATACTGCTATCTTTGAGAAAAGTAAAGCAAAATCAACATAGTATGAAGAAAATTGTATTAGCATTAGTAATGGTTGCAGGCATCGGGATGGTGTCTTGCAAGAGCAACAAAACAGAAGAAGGTACAGAGACTACCGCAGATACTGCCACAGTAGTAACTGATACTGTAATTACAACGCCAGCCGGTACCACTACTGTTACCGACACGACAACGGTAATAACCGACAGTATTCCGAAATAGTAGAAAAATAAAGATATGTATACTGACAGCTGCCATTTGGCAGCTGTTTTTTTATAATACATTTAATAAAATGCTAAGAAAATTTAAAGATTTTACAGGCTAACTTTGAAATACCAACGAATAATAAGAGAGAATTATGAAACTAAATAGAAAATATATAAGAACAGCCTTTTTCAGTGCTTTGGTTTTTGGGGCACTAAGTTTTAGCTCTTGTAAGAACAAAACTGATGAAGGCGATGATGCAGGAACAGACGATATGGTAACTGACACCATTCCTCCTGAAGGGATGTCATCTGTACCCGGAGGCGACACTATAGTAAAAGATAACGACACCGTTGTAAAAATGGGGCCGAAAAACGACTTAAAAGAAAATCCTGTTGGGGAACAGGTTCCTTAGTAGAAATAAGGAGATTATTTAAATTTGGGTAGTTAAGAAAGCAGTCCGCAGATGCGGATTGCTTTTTTTATTTTAGCGGAAAATACGGGTTATTCTAAACCAGGTGCGCTTAAAGAAAGATACTCTTCTTACTGCCCCTACCATTTCTACGTATTCTGAGGTATCTGTTAATTGCAGCGTAAAATCATAACGATTAGATTTTCCAACAATGAAATTCTGGTTTTTAAAACCTGGGAATTGCATCTGTAAGCTATCATTTTCACAACATCTCATTATAAAATTACCATCTACATCAGTGACTACTTTTCTGCCCGTGGTTAAGTTATTTATGTTTGCACCACCTACTTTAATACCTGTCTCATCCATTACATTACCATAAATAACCTTTAAGGACTCACTAATTGTATCGGACTCGACATTGATAGCAGAAGGGACAGTTTCAGTCTGAGGCTCCTGTGCTTTAACTGCTTCGCTTCTAAGTGTGAAAAAACTTACCACGGCAGCGCTCGCAGCTATCCACATGGTATTCTTTTCTTTAGGGATAATAAGGTCACGGTCAAGTTGACTTTCTTTAAACCTGCCGCAGGCAGCCCCGTTTTTTAAGGCTGTAGCAATTTCCCTGTCAGTACTATTGGTAAAATCAAATACCTGCTTTTGGCACGACGCGCAAAACCTACCCTTATCTGTTGGGGTCATATCTGCCCATTTTTCATAGCAGGGCGTTGGGATTGATATTTTTAGTTTACGGCTCATCTGAATATATTTCCTATACGGTGAAAAATACGCCCGAAGAAAGACCTTTGGATGGTACCATATACATCATATTCTATATTTTCTGAAGTTTCTGACTCAAGTTGCAGATTTTGATTACTTGATTTCGCTATAAAGCTATATGTTTTATACCCTTGGTGCTTAATTTCAATAACATCATTTTTAGCATATTTGATTGTAAAATTACCATTAAAATCGCATTTCACGTTTTCCATTGTCCTTGTGTTTGTAACATAAGCCATATGTATAGGGTAATCCATATCATCTGTAACAATGCCTTTCATATTTTCTAAACCATCTTCGATTATATCGATTAATTTGTTTGATTTTTCCGGATTAATTTCTGTAACAGGCGCCTGTGCTTTAACTACTTCGCTTCCAAGTGTAAAAAAACTTACCACGGCAGCACTGGCGGCTATCCACATGGTATTCTTTTCTTTAGGGATAATAAGGTCACGGTCAAGTTGACTTTCTTTAAACCTGCCGCAGGCAGCCCCGTTTTTTAGGGCTATAGAAATTTCCCTGTCAGTGCTATTGGTAAAATCAAATACCTGCTTTTGGCACGACGCGCAGAACCTGCCTTTATCTGTTGGGGTCATATCTGCCCATTTTTCATGGCAGGGCGTAGGGATTGATATTTGTATACGGTTACTCATGCTAAAATCCTTTTATGTAAGGATAACGTTTCAGGGTAAGAGGTTGGGATGCAAGTAAAATTTTATTAGAAATGTACTTCAAAAAAAGCAGTAAGCTTTGCATATACTTCTGCAAAAGTAGCATCATCCCAGTCGCCATGACCACCATTCGGGTAAAAGTTAAACTGATTTACCACGCCCGCCGCATCAAGTGCCGCCTTTAAGCGCGGACCCTGAGTAGCAGGTATAAGCTGATCCTGACCGCCATAAAACGAAAGGGTAGGAGGTGCCTGTGCTGTAATATGTGCAATAGGACTAACTTCTGTTACAGCCTGCTGCGATGGTGTACTGCTGCCTATTACATACAATCCTGCAAGCGGATATAGTGGATGCGATACATAGGCGGGATCAAGAAAATCTGCCGGGCCTACAATATTACAAATGGCCTTTACCTCGTGGCTTGTGTCATATTTATAGCTGTACAACATAGCAATGTGTGCCCCGGCACTGGTGCCTATAAGGCCATAATTACTACTTATGGTGTAGCCACTCTCATTTTTAAGGAAAGCTATGGCTTTTTTAACGTCGTCAATTTGTTTAGGGAAAGCCGCGCTGGTCTCAGTAGCCAGCCTGTAATTAATGTTTACAATGGCATATCCGGGAAATTCGGTTTTTATAAGCGGAATAAAATCTGCAAAATCTTCTTTACTTCCTGCTATCCAGGCACCGCCATGTATAAGGATAATTACTTTAGTTGCAGCAGTGCGTCCTGCGGGCAGGTACACATCCATTATTTGCTGCGGGTCGCTGCCGTAATGTACATCTGTATATTCTTTGGCTACAGCCGTGTCATCAGCAGGAGTCGTGTTGTTATCATCAGAAGAACAGCTTTGCAAAAAGCTGACAAACAGGAATAGTAGTGCGAGTGTCTTTTTCATGTGGTGGTTTTGCATTTTATAAAAGTAACAAACAAAAAGCAAAAAGCAGGCCGAAGCCTGCTTAAATTATTTTTTTGATTACCCTTAGTTTGTGGCTGTGCCTGCCGGTGTCTACGTTGTAAATGCCCAGGTGATCGAGCCTGTCTATACGTACTTTGCCGTGCGCATGGATGATGTAATTATCTTCCATAATAATGCCTACGTGGATAATGCGTCCTTCGTCGTTATCAAAAAAGGCAAGGTCGCCGGGTTCGCTCTCTTCTATAAAGCTTAGTGCTTCGCCCTGAGTGGCCTGCTGGCTGGCATCGCGCAATAAATTGTAGCCGTTTAGCTTATACACCATTTGTACCATGCCGCTGCAATCTATACCAAACGGCGTCTTGCCACCCCATAAGTATGGCGCATTAAGGTATAGATAGGCAGTATCTACAATATTAGCCTTTTCTTTAACACCGGTAGTTTTAAGCCCTTCAAAATGATATTGTTCGGGGTTTAAGCCTTCATTCTCTAAATGGGTAATCGCAGATCCAAGCGATATGGGTAGTAACTGGTTGTTTGGCGAAGCTATAAATTCTATAAGATCGCCATTCATAACAGGATCTGTGTGCTGCAGGGCGCTGTATTCGCTCTCGCTGATGTTGCGAAACTGTTTGTTATCAATCCAGCCATTATAGCCGTCAAAGCCTATTTCTATGCGGCTCCACTTTTCGGTTTGTTCAAGTATTTTAAAATGTTCGCCAAACAACACCTGCGAAGTCATTTCGCTGCGGTCGCTCGGCTCAAGCCGTAATGGTACAATGGCAAGGTTACAAATACCAAACATTCCTTTATTTTATATTTTTTATTTTCTACTGGTTACTTCCCGACAAGTTAGCGATAGTAGCTTTTCTTGTTGCTACAAATATAGCAGGAAATCTCAAGAGATAGGGTATAATTTAGCGCAATGCCTACTATCTTATTCACAAAGTTCTTTACAATTTAAACAAAGAACACCGGACGCAAAACAGCATCCGGTGTTCTCAATATAAGATATAATCTAAAAATAAAAAATTCCTTACGCTCTTTCTATAACAATAGCCGAAGCGCCACCACCGCCATTACAAATAGCAGCTGCACCGGTTTTAGCATTGTTTTGTTCCAGTACGTTAAGCAGGGTAACAATAATACGTGCACCCGAAGCTCCCAGTGGGTGCCCAAGTGATACCGCACCACCGTTTACGTTTACCTTTTCGGCATCAAGGCCAAGGATTTTTGTATTTGCAAGGCCTACTACAGAGAAGGCTTCGTTAAACTCAAAAAAGTCTACTTCTTCTTTAGTAATACCTGCTTTGCTAAGTGCTTTTGGCAATGCCTTAGATGGGGTAGTAGTAAACCATTTTGGTTCCTGCTCAGCATCGGCATACCCTTTTATATAAGCAAGTGGTTTAAGCCCCAGCTCATTTGCTTTGTCTTCGCTCATTATTACCATTGCCGCAGCACCATCATTAATGGTAGAAGCATTTGCTGCTGTTACCGTACCATCTTTCGTAAACACGGCATTAAGCGACGGAATTTTATCCAGCTTTACGTTAGTATATTCTTCGTCTTTGCTTACTATTACAGGTTCGCCCCTGCGTTGTGGTACTGCAACCGCCACCACTTCGTTATCAAACTTACCGGCATCCCATGCAGCGGCAGAGCGCTTGTAAGAGTTTATGGCAAATTCATCCTGCTCTTCGCGGCTTATTTTATATTCTGTAGCACAAAGGTCAGCAAATACGCCCATGGCGTTGTTATCATAAGCATCGCTAAGGCCATCTTTTTGAAGCCCGTCCAGCATTGTTGCAGGGCCAAATTTATAACCGTTGCGCATGTGCACATAGTGCGGTATCTGGCTCATGCTCTCCATACCACCGGCAACAATAATCTCGGCATCGCCGCTTTTAATGGCTTGTGCTGCCTGCATTACGGCTTTCATACCGCTGGCGCATACTTTATTTACTGTTGTGGCAATAACGCTGTCCGGCAGCCCGGCAAGCTTTGATGCCTGGCGTGCGGGCGCCTGGCCCACACCGGCCTGTACTACATTGCCCATAAGAACTTCGTCTACAAGTTCTGGCTTAAGGTTTATTTTTTCGAGTGCGCCTTTAATGGCAGCAGCGCCCAGTTGCGGGGCTGTAAGGGTAGAAAGGCCTCCCATAAAACTGCCTATTGGGGTGCGCACTGCAGATACTATTACAACTTTTTTACTCATGGCTAAAAATGTCTTTGTATTGTTTGTTGTTGCGAATTTAATTAAAAATTATCCACATAAAAACAAATCGTTTAAAAATTATTGTAAATAAATAGGTCTTGTTGAGAATTGATGAAATATATAAGAAGTTGTACTAAAATTGTGCCATATATAATTTTATACGCTAATATTGCAATATACTTATATTTTAACTATGAATGTTTTTGCCGTTTTTATAGCCATCATTGCTATTGTTTATTTGATCAATAAAATATACCGCACACCGGGTAAAGTAGTTTTTACAGAAAATGATAATGCCCATACTTCGGTACTGGCTAATGCAAATACCGAAGCCATAAGCAGGCTTGGCCTTGATGTAAGGGAGCAACTTGTTTTGCAGGAAACCGCCGTTGCCGGAGAGGTGCTTGTAAAAGCGAAAGGTAACGGAACCGGTTACGAAACAATAGGCCAGCTGCATGATATTGAATTATATAAAAAAGTACAACAAAAAAGGGCAAGGGCTAAGATAACCGCCGTGGCCGGCACTGATGTTACTGTAGTGTACAGTTATTCTTAAACCAAAACCACCAACCATTATGTACATACCTATTATTACCATTACCATTATTGTTGTAAAAATAATAATGAAGTTTAGCGATTCCTCTGGCGGAGGCCCTAAAGAATATTCAATCTCGTCTGAACTGGAAGTTAGCGATGAGGTGTTAAGGGCTGTAGACCTTTTTCCGGGCAGGGACCTGATGCTTGTAAATAAGCCGGGAACTCCTGAAGTGCTGGTTAGAGTAAAAGCGGATGATGAACGTTTTTTAGAACTGGGCACTATAGAGAACAGAGAATTGACAGCTAAAGTGATACAAGGCAAGGCTAAGGCAAAAGTGATGTTTGTTACGCCCCGAAGTGTTAAGGTAGAGTTGTCTTACTCATAATAATTATTGTAAAAAACATACCAAAAATGCTGTCTGGTGAGGGCAGCATTTTTGGTATATTATTAAACGGTAAACCTATATAAATAACTGATATAGGTTTTTATTTAGTCATCTGCACGTGGAGGGTTCATATCATCTGCTCTGGGTTCTGCTGGTTTTTTAGCCGCAGGCTTAGGTTTAGCGGTTGTACCGGTACCCGTATTAGTAGCGGGTTTTTTAGTCGTTGTTTCGGCAGGCTTTGTTGCCGTTGCGGTGTTGCTTCCCGTTGATTTTGGCGTATTGCCAGTTGTTGCTGTGCTAGCGGGCTTAGTTGTTGTAGTTGATGCAGCAGGTTTTGCCGATGTACCTGTTTTCGCAGTAGTAGTACCCGAAGGTTTTGGTGTAGTGATGGCACCCGCCGGTTTTTGTGCCGCTGGTGCAGTACCGGATGCGGGTTTAGCTGTCTGGCCTGTATTAGCAGGCTTTGCTGATGTGCCCGCCGGTTTAGGTTGTATGCCTGTGGCGGGTTTCGCTGCGGTGGTGTTGTTTATTGGTGGCAGTGGGGCATCTGTAGCCATTGTATCTGCAGATTCATTAGCTGATGCGCCTATTGGGATATAAATATCTGTTTGCCATTGCGATGGCCTGCGTGTTTGCTTGCTGCCTGTAGCAAAAACCTCGATGTAACTACCGTTTTTGTTTTCTTGTAGCACTTTCTGGTTAATGTAGTCACCTGCTTTTTTCCAAGCCTTTTGCAGATGAGAATAATCGCCCGTAAGTGTGGTTTTAAGTGCAGTATGTGGTATTATTTTACCGCCTTCATATTCACTTCCGGCAGCTGTAAATATTTCGTCCTTAATAGGTATGGCAAAAGTATAGGTAGCGGTTTGTGCCGTTTTATCAAGGTTCTTGTATAATATAAATGGATATCCGGCTGTAGTAATTTTGTTTTGTGCTACAAATGCCTGCAATTTTGCAAAATTTGATGCGGCGGTTTCATTGATGCCTTTAATAGAACCCGTACTTGTGTGGCCTAAGTAAAAAGTTCCGGTTTTTGTTACCAGTCCTTCAACTTCAATATTGTATTTGCGAAGTTCGGTAACCAGAAAAGCATTAAGGTTATCCAGCCCTTTTGATACCGTTGTTTCAAAGCTATTATCAATACCACCGTGCATAAGCGCATTGGCTTTTTCAGAAAATGTAAGCTTACCCGTTAGCTTAACTGTAACTTTAGTGCTATTAAGTGTATCTTTAAATTTCCATGAAATTTGGCTCTCAAGGTCGTTTATAACTGCCTGTTGGCTAATAGAGTCGTTTTCGGCAAGGGCAATAGTGGTTACTTTACCTGTTGTACTGCTTTTTTGCCATTGCATAAAAGCGCCATTGCCACTTGTAGCATTAGAATAATTGTAATTTGCCGTACTGTCAGCATCCTTAAGCAGCCCAAGATTTTCCCAGTTCTTATATTCAGTTATGTAGTTATACAGTACCGGTCGGGGTACGTTTATAACCTTTTGTTCTGTTATGCTATAAGATCCGTTTTGTGTTGCAATAAAAACAGTTATGGCTATCGCAGCCAGTACCAGTAACAGGAACACATATTTTACAATTTTCATTAATGATTTTATATGTCGTAAAATTATAAATAATTCTATTAACAGCCAGTTATCTGCAATTTTTTATGAAAATGATATCATTCACACTCAATATACCCTTGCGGATAGGGAGAAAGGCTCACTTTATCTACAATCAGATAAATGTTTTCGGTAGCGGTATACACTTCCGTATCATTAGTAGTTACCCCCGGATTAAGTATTTTGCGGTGCGTAGTAGTATCATACTGGCCATTTTCATCCTTTATGCTGTAGTTAAAAGATACTACGGTAGTGTAGTCACTTTTAAACTGGGCTTTCCATTTGTGCTGTTCACCATTCTTTCCATCATATTTTAAACGGAATAAAATTTTGCTGTAACAGCTGGTTTTTTGCCATTCGCCCCATTCATTATTGCTTTGCGCAAAGCAAATACCCGAGAACAGCAGTAGCAGTAAAAACAATTTTTTCATGGCTTAAGGTTTTTCTGTTTTTAATATCGTAACATAAAAATCTGGATTTTCCTGTATAAAAGGGTACCACCCCATGGTTTCCTGTCCGGGCTTTAGGTTGTCGCTAAGCTGGTAATACAGCCCGGCAGCCTTACCCTCGTCTTCTGAATGTTCATATTCATCAAGCGATACTACTTTAGTTTGTGTAGTATATGGCTTATCGGTAAGAGTATAAGTAACATTTAGCGGAAATGCCATTGTTGTTTTAAAAGTTATCTTTTTACCCCAATATGTTTTTCCTTCCTTCACTTCTGTATAGCTCGTTACTTTATAAGAAACCCCATCCGGAGTATCTATCCATTTGTCATACTTATCGGCCACTTTTTTATCCATTTTAACCGATGCTACAGCAACAGGAGTAGTTTTAAGGCTATCGGCAGGCTTTTGAGCAGGGAGTAATTGTGTGCGGCCAAGGTCGAAGTAATTTACGATCTGTAACCCTCGCTTGTAAGGAATATGAATTGTATCGGTATCTACCACACCTTGCGGGCCATATTTCTTTATCAGGAATTTATTGTTTCCGGGTACAAGCGATACCCTTGCATAGCTTATTGTAGCAGGCAGCGATTGCCAGTTGCGGGTATCGGCTTTCTCTGTAATAGCGCCTGCTGCATCTGCACCAAGTTTTACAAGTTCTGCCCCGTCATTACCCATGGCCTGTTTAGCAATTTCCTGCAAAAGCAGGCTGCCTCCTTTTTTTGCAGCAAAGCGCACGGCAATATTTACAGCTTCGCGCAGCATGCGGTCTTTAAGGCATTGTTTAGCCACGCTGTAAAAATCCTGTGTGGTTTCAAAGCATTTTTCTTTACCATCTACAACTAATGCCGCTTTGCCATAATAGCTTACACTTTTTGTATATTTAGGTATAGCTATGGCATTTATAGAACCCAGGTTTGTACCCAGGGGTATTGGTAGCAGTATATCATGCACAATGCCATCTTCCATATAGGTGCCATAAAAAAACATTCCTGCGCCGCTGGCTGTTACCACAATCTGGTCTTTTACAGGAGCAAGTCCGTTTTCCCAAAATACAATAGCTTCGCCTGAAGCCTTATCCTGGGCGGGACGGTAACTGGCAGGTAATCCAAATTTTTTGAGATAATCATTGTATTCCTGAGTAAAGCCAAGCGCATATGATGTTCTGAGTAAATCATCTTTTAACTGCTGCGGCATGTTTACGCCAAAGTATGTTCCGTTATTTGCCGAATAAATTTCTTCGGCATTTCGGTAAGCTATAAAAGCATTGTTTATATCGCCGGTACCTTCATACAAAAGTCCCTGTAATATCTGGCTAAAAGCGTCTTTAGTATATTTGTTCTTATTGTTGCGGTATTTGTTGTTGAGTTCTTCGAGCTTTATGTCTATTCGCTTAGCTTCTACCAATGCTTCATCCGGCTGGCCAAGAAAAAAATAGTTAAGCGCTTTATAATAGTGAATGGTTACTTTCTCAAAGTCCTCTCCTTTATATGGCGCAGCCATTGGGTTTGTAAAAGTGGCAGCCAGGGCATGGGCCGCACCGGTAGTAATTTTATCGTCTACCAGTATGTAAGCTTCTTCAAAAAGCTTGTTGCTCTCGGTATAATTGCCCTGTAAGTGCTCCATCTTACCTTTTTCAAGAAGGTAAAGCAGGCGATTGCGTTTTTTGCCCAGAAACTTATTTTTATCTATGGTAGCTGAGGCTTTGGCAAACTGGCCTGTAACCATTTCCTGCTGTATATCGGCAGTTTTCTGGTTATAGGTGCTGCAAGATTGCAGGCTTAGTATAAGGGTAAAAAATACCGCCCCGGTAAGGGCGGCATATAGTTGTCGGGCTTTTTTCATAATACTATAAAAAAGTTGCCTTATTACTTAATAAGTTTCTTGATTTTTTTGTCGCCTATCCACACTTTTTCATTTGTCTGGATGTTTGTAAGTTCAAGGTCTATCTGGTAATAAACTGATTTTTCTTTTTTGTTTTGGTCTACGATAGAGTTTACAGTGCCTTGCAGCATAAAATCGGCACCGTTTTCAAGGCCAAATTTTTTCATTGTGCTTTGCGAAGCATTATTTTGCTGGTCTGCACGTTCTGCCCTTATTTCTTCGCGCATATTACCTGCCTGTACCAGTTTCATACGGCCAGAGTTAATAACGGCTTTTTCTATATCTTTAGAAAACGTTTCGGTAGCAATGTGCTCGTGCGATTTATTAGTTATAAGGCCCACGATTAGTACCGGTTTTTTACCTCCGTTTTCAGATGCGTAAGTACTATACCAGGCATGATCCATAAGTTCTGCGGTTATTTGCTCTGCGGTAAGGCGCGAATCTGTCTCGTTCCAGCGGCCACTAAGGTCTGTAACGGTTGTTTCACTCACACGCTCTACTTTTGGAGCACCACAATTAGATAATGTAAGAGCCAGTGCTAAGGCAGTAAACAATTTTATGGCGTTGTTTTTCATTGGTTTTGTTTTTTGATTGATGTAAAAATACTAATAAATTTTGTTAACACTACTTGTTTTACAAACAGCGTGCCAAAAATATTTTTAAAATAAAATGCCTTCGCAGGGGTGCGAAGGCATTTATTGTCCTAAACCAACTACAAAATAACTAAAATTGAAATTTCAGTTCCCAAAAACGTGTTGAGATTTGTTCGTTGATGCAAAGATTTATAATTCTGACAGATTAAAAAATACCCAACAATAGGTATTTTATAGCTGTGGTATTTAAAAATCATATTTTTTTTCTACAGAGTAACGCATTAGTTCACTTTTTCCCTGTAAATTAAGCTTCTTAAGAATGTTTTTGCGATGTGTGTCTACTGTAGCTTTACCTATAAAAAGCTGATCAGCAATTTCCTGCGAGGTTTTGCCTTCGCCCACCAGCTTTACAATTTCTTTTTCTCTTTTGCTTAATTGTACCTCTCCTGTATCTTCTTTTTGAGGTGTTTTTAGGCCGGTGTCAAAAAAAGTTTCTCCACGGTTTACGGCACGTATGGCTTCGATGACAATCTTTAGGGAAGAGTTTTTAAGGATGTAGCCAGATGCACCTGCTTCCTGCATTTGTGTAATAGCCTCATCTTGTTCAAACATGCTAAACGCAATTATCTTGCAGCCCGGAAATTCCTTTTTTATATGCTTTGCCGCTGTAATGCCATCCATTATAGGCATCCTGATATCTGTGAGTACAATATCAGGTTTCTTGCTTCGCACTATATCCAGCAGGCGGTCGCCATTGTTGGCTTCACCCACCACCTTAAGATCGGGTTCATACTCCAGAAATACTTTCATACCATCTATAAGTGCCTGATGGTCTTCTGCTATGGCTATTGTTATCATAACGGGAGTTCTATTATTATGGTTGCCCCTTTTCCGGGGATTGAATCTATGGTAATTGTTCCTTTTAACTGTGCAATTTTTTGATGTATGGTGGCAATGCCCATGCCGTCGGATTTTATTTGTGCAGGGTCAAAGCCTACACCATTGTCTTCTATAATAATGTTAATACTGTCTTCGTGGTTAGTAAGCTGTACCGTGGCCTCTGTGGCCTGGCTGTGTTTAATTATGTTGGTAGATAATTCCTGTATGAGCCTAAAGATAGCAATTTCGAGTGTGTTATCCAGCGGTTTTGTAAATCCATAAGGTATAAACTGCATCTCAAGCTTGCCGGGTGTAGATATTTTATCTACCAGTTTTTTAACCGCCGGTATCAGGCCTTCAGCTGCCAATACTCCGGCATTATTAGTATGTGCCAGTCTGCGTACTTTGTGGTAAGCTTCTTCTATAAGTTCGTCTGTGCGTTCAAACAGCATAGCTTCTGTAGCATCTACACCATTTTTACGCATTTTAAGATTTTCAAAGTTCATTTTAAGCGTTGCAAGCATACTGCCCAGATTATCGTGCAGGTCGTTAGCTATGCGCTGGCGCTCGCGTTCCTGCCCTTCGAGCAACAGGTCTATGCTTTGCAGCTCATGGTCTTTAAGTACTTTTTCAAGTTTTTGCTGATCAATTATTTTTTCCTGGCGGCTTATCTTTTCTTTTCTGCGAGAGTTTTTAATGATCAGGGCACTTATTGAACCTATTGCTATAGCTATGGCTATGGCGGTGTATAAAAGGATACGGTTAGTTTGCATATCGCCTTTTAACACCTTGTTTTCAAGTTCTTTTTCTTTTGTTTTGTATTTGGTCTCTAAATCGCGAATAACGGCATGCTGTTGCTCTTCTTTAACGCTATCGTGGTATTTATTAGAGAGTTCGAGGTACTGGTATGCGTTTTTATAGTCTTTTAGTTCAGAATAGTAGGTTGATATCCGGTAAGCAAATATCTCTTTTTCTTTATTTCTGTATTTTTTGATGGGTAAATCAAATGCGGTTTTAGAAACTTCTATAGCCTTTTTGTAATCTCCTAAAACAGAGTAGGCTGCTGCCTGGTTAGCATAATTAGAAGATAAATCTGTAAGATCTCCGCTTTTTTCCAGGTAAGGAATGTCTTTTTTAAGGTAGTATAAGGCTGAGTCCGGCATCTTAAGATAATCCGTAAACAGTAACGATAAATTTGTATATACGGCAGATTGAGATACCCTGTCATTTTGTTGATTTGCAAGCAGTAATGCCTTTCTGTAAAACTTAAGGCTTACATTAGCCTTGCCCTCTACCTGATAGTAATCTGCCTGCATTAAAAAGGCATTGATCATTTTTTCCTTATTGCCGGATGCCTCTGCATATTTTAAGTATTCTTCTGCATAAGGCCAGGCATCGGTAGAGGTAGCTTCGCTGTAAAAAATGGTATTAAACAGCATGCGATAAATTTCCATTTCTGCCTCTGTGCTGTCTATAGCATGGTAAATTTTTTGTGCTTCTTTAAGTACTTTAAAAGCATTGGCATCGTTGTTAACGCCTATATAATACTGAGCAAGCGCTCTTTTATATAGCGCCTTATCTGCCGGCCTGGTTATTTTTGATTTTATCCGGGTTAGTTTTTTTAGTAGTACATCAGGGTCATCTTCATAAGCATTTTTTTGAATTTTTGCTAAATCGGGATCATACTGTGCAAATGAATTGCTGATGGCAAAAAATACCATCAGCAATAAAATAGGCTTTATTAAGGCAGCCCTCATGTTTTTTATCATAATCAAAATAAATAATTGCTACCCTTAAATGTATGGTTACATTATACCCAGTTTTTTAGGCATTAATATGCCACGGCCAGATTTTTTAGGCATAAACGGGCTTTCTAAATTGTTTTTATTACTAGTACCGGTTGTAGTTTGCGCTGGCGGTGCTGCATCATAATAATTAAGCCTTGCAAACACTTCGTCTTTATCGTCATCATGCATTATGATAACATTAATATTATCGGTTGCAGTTATTAATGCGCATGATGCGTCTATATTTATAAGGTTTTCCTGTTTTACATTAAATGTTATAACAGTAGCAGGGTCGTTTGTTTCGCCCTTTAAAGCGCTGTTTTTGCCATTTTCTATTTCCATAAAAATAAGCAAAACATTAGGGTAGTTGTTGCTCGAAAAATTGTAAACTTTATTAGTATGAAATTTATAGGTACCTTCTCCTGGTTTTGGGGTAGGTAGATAAACATTGTAGGTAGCTACAAAAGTGTCAGGATTGTAGGTGCCCTCACCGGTGTAAACAGCTTTAGACATTGATTTATATTTTAATGGTTAATAGTACAAAAATCATAAATTATGAACAATAAAAAATCCCCATTTATGGGGATTTTTTATCATACGGTGTGTGCCTTTAATTTGTAGTATCTTTTGTAAGAAACTTAATTACAAACAGTAAGGCTATAAACAGCAAAAAGCATAATAAAATGAGGTAGCTGTTTTTATAATATTTTTTGTGTAAGGGTAGGTCTTTGCGGTACATAAACACCAGTACGGTAGCAAAAACTATAATAAAGGCGATGGCAAAAATGATTTGTCCGGTGGTAAACATGTTGAAATCTTTTTTTACAAAACTACATATTAACGTTCATTAAACCTTATTTTTAAAACGATAAAATAAGCAATTATGAAAAAACAACTTGATGCCGTAACGCAGTTTCATACATCTTTTAAACTGGGTGTAAGCGATGCGCCCCGGGCAAGCTTAGGCGATAGCGTTAACCTGCTGCGTTACAACTTAATGAAGGAAGAAAATGAAGAATATCTTGAAGCCGTACAAAATAGCGACCTTACAGAGGTGGCCGACGCGCTGGGAGATATGCTGTATATATTATGTGGCACCATTATAGAACATGGACTACAATATAAGATAGAAGAAGTATTTGATGAAATACAGCGCAGTAATATGAGTAAGCTTGATGATAACGGCCTGCCGATATATCGCGAAGATGGTAAGGTAATGAAAGGGCCTAAGTACTCTAAGCCAGATTTTACAGCAATTCTTAAGTAGTTTTAAGTGAACAGTGTTCAGTTACATCAGAGATTAATCTGCTAACTGAACACTGTTTACTGTAAACTTATATTGTAAACTTATATCTTCTCCGTCCACCCAAAGGTGTCTTCGGCAAGCTTGTTCTGTATACTAGTAAGTTTTTCTTTTAGCTCCAGTGCCACCGGATTTTCCTGTTTAGGCAGTTCATAATAAACATCCTGGTAGCTAAAGCCTTCAATAGGGCTTATTACAGCTGCAGTACCGGCGCCAAAAATTTCTTTTAGCGATCCGTTTTTCATGCCTTCAATAAGCTCTGCTACTAAAACAGGGCGTTCTTCTACCGTAATACCATCACGTTTTGCAATGTCTATAAGGCTCTTACGCGTTACGCCATCCAGTATCCTTTCGCTGGTAGGAGCTGTGCAAAGTGTATCGTTTATCCTGAAAAATACGTTCATGGTACCGGCCTCTTCAAGCTTGGTATGTGTAGCATCATCCGTCCATATTACCTGCTGGTAACCTTGTTCGTTAGCTAACTTTGTAGGATAAAATTGAGATGAATAGTTACCGGCTGCCTTTGCTGCACCAATACCACCATTGGCCGCACGGCTAAAGTGCTCTGCTATAAGCACCTTAACTTCGCCCTGGTAGTATGACTTAGCCGGAGACATAATAATCATAAACCTGTATTGAGCAGATGGCGATGCTATAACACCGTGACCTGTGGCTATCATGAACGGACGCAGGTATAGCGAGTTGCCTTTACCTTTTTTAACCCATTCGCGGTCTATATTTATAAGTTGCCTAAGGCCTTCTATAAATACCTCTTCAGGTACTTCGGGCATTGCCAGCCTTACTGCAGATTTATTAAAACGTTCAAAGTTTTGGTCAGGGCGAAAAAGCCAGATATCATCTTTTTCATCCTTATAAGCTTTCATGCCTTCAAAAATTGCCTGCCCGTAATGGAACACCCTCGAAGAAGGATCCATAAGCATGGGGGCATAGGGTTCAATAACCGGAGTACCCCATTCGCCATTTTTGTAATCGCAATACAGCATATGGTCTGTAAAAACATTACCAAACGGCAGGTTCTCAAAATCTACCGAGCCAATTTTAGAGGTCTCGGCTTTCTGAACTTTAATAGTAAAAGTAGGGTTTCCGCTCATTAGTATAGTGTAGTTAAGAATTAGTCGCGTATTAGCAAATTTACTAAAAAATCATCTTATAGCCGTTTTTAACAAATAAAAATGAAAAATAAAAAAATAAAATACTGAAACAAAGAATTATAAATAACGATTAAGGCATTGGTACATTTAAAGTTTCTGTATAAATTTGTCACATACAAATGTAATTTAGTTATAAATGAATAAATCAGTGCTTGTAATGGCAGCCCTGCTTTCGCTGGCTGCGTGCAAAAAAAATGAAACCGAAGTAAAGTCTGAAGAGACTGTGATTGAAGGAAAGGCAGATACCGTAAGGGTTGATACAGATACTGTTGTGGCAAATGAGGCAACAGAAGCTGTAGAAAAGCCGGAAATGCCTGAGAAAACGGAGGCTGCCGAGAAACCTGAACAAGCTGAAAAGGCAGAAAAAGCTGAGAAACCTGAAGTTAAGGTAACGGCTGCAAAAACTTTAAAAGTTGATTATGCAGTTTTTGGCGATAAGATAGTAGCAGACAAGGCACTTACAAAAGAAGAAATGTACAGTAAGTATAAAGGCCTTAAGTCTGGCGATACCGTAAACGTAAAGTTTGCTACTAAAATTAATGATGTTTGCAAAAAGAAAGGCTGTTGGATGAGCTTAGAGCTGCCTAATGGCAAAGAATCATTTGTAAAGTTTAAAGACTATGCGTTTTTTGTACCGCTAAACGCCGACGGCCAGCAGGCTGTAGTAAGTGGTAAAGCTTTTGTAAGTGAGGTATCTGTAGCGCAGCTTAGGCATTATGCTAAAGATGGCGGGCAGAGTGAGGCAGACATTGCTAAAATTACCGAGCCAAAGGTTACTTACGGATTTTTAGCCGATGGCGTACTGATAAGCAAGTAATGGGGAGATTTTTATTAGTTGCCCTATGCGGCCTTGTTTTAATGGGATGCAGGCAGGAACCAAAACCTGAAGTTGAAGCGCCCGTAAAAAAAGACACTGCAGATTGTACTAAAACCGCTACAAAAGCGTTTAAAATGTATGAGCTTAGCGAAATGGCATCGCTTATGGAGCGTATGTATGCAGAGAACAGCCAGCTTAAACAGCGTATTGTAAATGGCGATACACTGGGGAAGTTTCCTGAATATATGCTCAAGATACATTCGGCTAAACTGACGGATGAATCTGATAATGATGCTTTTTTTAAAGAGAACGCTGCTAATTTTATAAAGGCGCAGCGCACTATTTATGAAGACCCTAAAACTGCTAAGCAACATTTTAATGATATGGTTACAGCCTGTATTACCTGCCATGAAGGTAAATGTGGCGGGCCTATACAGCGTATTAAAAAGCTTTATATTAAGTAGTTTTGAGAAGAGAAATTATTACAACAGGCGATGGATCTGTAACGATACACCTGCCGGACAAGAATGAAAACTATCATTCTAAGTTTGGTGCCATTACAGAGGCGCGCCATGTATTTATAAACAATGGGCTGGCGCTTACAAAAGGCAGGCCTGTTGCAATTTTAGAAATAGGCTTTGGTACCGGGCTTAATGCGTTTATAACGTATGCCGAGGCACTTAAATCTGGCCAGGTAATAAACTATACCGGGGTAGAAGCATACCCGGTAGCAGAGGAAGAGGCAAAGCAGATGAACTATGCATCTGAACTTGAAACCGGGGAGGAAGGAAAAACAGTGTTTGAGGCAATGCATGCTGCGCCCTGGGGCGAAGCAGTTAGTATAAACGATAAATTTACGTTAACTAAACAGCAAAAATTTTTCCATGAAATAAATGATGCTGAAATTTACGACCTCATTTATTTTGATGCCTTTGGTTATCCTGTGCAGCCGGAACTTTGGAGCGAGGAAATTTTTTCTAAAATGTATAAGGCCTTAAAGCCGGGTGGAATATTGGTTACCTATGCGTGCAGGTCTGTTATTAAAAATAATATGAAAGCTGTGGGTTTTATTACAGAGAAACTTCCGGGGCCTCCTGGCAAACGGGAAATGCTTAGAGGTGTGAAATCATAAATGAATGTTAAAAAATTATCATATTAAAAAATTTAATAGGTTAAAATTATTGCATTCATTTTTTTAATCGATAAATAATTATACCTTTACCACATGTTCTTATAATCATAACCTCAATCATTTTACTATTATGCCTGCATCCATGTTTAACTACACCAAAACAGTGTTGGAAAAAATGAGTTTTGACCCAATATTGTTTTGTAAGGAAGTAGAAAAAGCACTGAAGACGCTGTTACCATATGAACTGGAACAGCTGATAGACTGGCTTTACAACTACACTACCGGCAAGCCTGAACTACAGGTATGCCTTACAGCAGTAGAAAATAAAAAATAACCTTTATTTCTTTTTAGAAAAAATAGGCCCGTAACTAAAAGTTTCGGGCCTATTATATTTAAAGCAGTTTTTAATTAAGCTATCAATGTAGCAGATAATGTAATTTCAGCATTAAGCAGCTTAGATACAGGGCAAATTTCTTTTGCTTTAGTGGCCAGCTCCTGGAAATCCTGATCGCTAAGTCCCGGTACGCTTGCTTCCAGCTTAAGGTGAACTTTTGTAATGGTACCGTCTTCAAAAGTCACCTGAGCCTCTGTGTTAAGGTCTTCGGGTGTAAATCCTTTTTCTGATATAAGGAAGCTTAACTGCATAGTGTAGCAGCCAGAGTGTGCAGCGCCTACAAGCTCTTCAGGATTAGTGCCTACACCGTCTTCAAAACGTGTTTTGAATGATAATTGTGCATTATTAAGGGTAGTGCTTTCTGTGCTTACAGATCCTTTTCCGTCTTTCCCTGTTCCTTTCCAGTTTGTAGATGCTTTTCTTGTAAATTTCATGATGTTTAAATTTTAAGGTTTTAATTATTTAATTATGATGGCTTTTTGTAAGAGTATTATTCGTAAAGTTATTAATTAATAGCCCTTAACGGTTAAGCCTGTATTATATTTATTTGTTAATCTTAGAATTAATTGTGCAATTTGTCTTTCAGCGCGTCTGTAGCCTGTTTTATGGCTGCTCGCGGTGCAGGTGTATTTGTAATAGGGTTTAGCATTACAAAATCGTGAATGGTACCTATGTAGCGTGTGGCAGTAACTTTTACACCGGCAGCATTTAGCTTTTTCGCATAAGCCTCGCCTTCATCACGCAATACATCATTTTCAGCAGTAATGATCAATGCTTCCGGAAGATTTTGCAGTTGCTCAATATCAGCGCGTAGTGGCGATGCGGTAATTTGGTTACGGTCGGCTTTGTTAGGCGCATACTGGTTCCAGAACCATATCATGGCATTGAGGGTTAAAAAGTGCCCGTTAGCAAATTGCTGGTATGATGCGGTATTAAAGTTAGCGTCGGTTACAGGGTAGAACAATAGCTGGTAATCAATCTGCGGACCTTTGCGTTCTTTTGCCATCAGGGTAACGGCTATCGCCATGTTACCGCCTACACTGTCGCCGCCCACGGCTATTTTAGACGTGTTAAAGCCAAGTTTGCTGCCATTTTCTTTAATCCATTTTGTAGCGGCATAAGATTCTTCATTTGCCTGAGGGTAGCGGGCTTCGGGGGTGGGAGTGTAGTTTACAAATACTACGGCAATGTTAGCGCCTACAGCCAGTTCTCTTACCAGGCGGTCGTGGGTAAAGGCGTTGCCCAGTATCCATCCGCCACCATGAAAGTACATAAGTACCGGTAGCTTTTCTTTACTGCCCTGCGGTTTTACAATTCTGATGGACACTGTGCGGCCATCCTGTGTAATGGTTTTTTCTTCAATGTCTACAGGTAGTTTTTTGTAATCGCCCGTTTGTGCATTGATAAGTACATTACGGGCATCCTGTATAGATAGTTCATAAAGTTGCGGGCCTGTGCCGCTGTGTACTGCTTTTAAAAACTCGCGGGTATTTTTTTCTACATTGTAGCTTCCTGCAAGCGATGGATCGGTTTGGGCGTGGGCGGCATTTAATCCTAAAAATGCTAAGGCCATTACTGTTATTTTTTTCATGATATAAAAGATTAACTGAGTTTATAATTTCGGGCTTCTCATTTCCCTTATTTTGATGAGACAAATTTATTCCAGCATCACATATAAATCAAATTAATAATTTTTTACCTTTATAAAATAAAATTATAATTAATGACGCTCCAGCAACTCAAATATATCATAGCTCTTGATGAACACCGCCATTTTGCAAGGGCTGCCGAAGAATGTATGGTGAGTCAGCCAGGACTTACCATTCAGCTAAAAAACCTTGAAGAAGAGATAGGAATAAAGATATTTGACCGTACAAAGGTACCTTTAAAGCCAACTTTAGTAGGGACAGAAATTATCGAAAAAGCAAAAAAACTGCTTCGGGAAGCAGATGCCATCCGTGATTTTGTCGTTAATAAAAAAAATGACCTTAAAGGAAAAGTAACGCTTGGCGTTATAAGTACATTGTCGCCCTACATTATGCCACTGTTTATAAAGGCAATGCGCCAGGCAGTACCGCAAATGCATTTTACCATTAAAGAAATGGGGACGGGCCAGCTGATGCACGGGCTGGAAACCGGAAGTATTGACATTGCGCTTATGGCTACGCCCACAGGGCATCCGGGCTTAAGGGAGTATCCTGTGTTTCAGGAGCCTTTTGTTGCCTACCTTAACGAAGGGCACCCTATGGCAACGGCAACGGAATATGAACTACAACCGCAGGACAGGCCTGAATTGTTATTACTGCAAAGCGAGTATTGCTACAATGCCCAACTGCTGGATATCTGCGGAATAAAAGATGGTGGATATAAAGAAGAGCAGTTTAGCTACGATATTAACTCAATAGAAACACTTAAAAACCTGGTAAGGGCAGGGTTGGGGTTTGCCCTTGTACCACAACTATCGGTGCTTAATGAACAGGAATCAACTTTATATAAGCCATTTAAGGAACCGGTTCCTGTGCGTGAAATAAGCCTGGTGGTGGCAGATACTTTTAACCGTAAGCTGTTACTCGAAAAAATGAATGAAGCCTTATGGAGCTGCCTGCCTGAAAGCATTAAAAAAGACAAGCCATATAAAAAGATTCGCTGGAACGACTCGCCTTACTTTATTGAAAAGGTGAGTGAAGCTATGAAAGGTAAATAATGAGTTAGCCACGAATTACACAAATTGACACTAACAAATTGAAATAATTCTTGAAATTTGTGTAATTCGTGGCTTTGAAATTTTAGAACATGTCTTCCAGCTCTTTATATAAAGTACCGTCGCTAAGCATAGCGCCCTGTTCTATAAGGCTGAAGATTTCGGTATTACGGTCTTCGCCAAAATCTTTTTTGCCGCGGCTCAGGTGTACTTCCTTACTAAAAATATTTTCGTTAAGCCATTGCAATCCGCCTTCGGTCAAAAAGTCGGCCAGTGGGGTATGGGCATGTATTACAATACTTTCCATATTCTCTTTACCCAGTTTAAAAAGAAAAATGTGGTTTTTAGAGTAATGCTCCAGCCATTCGGCTTTATCCATTACGCTTTCCCATATCAGGTCGCTAAAAACATCAATTTCCTGTTCAGCAACTTCTGGTTTTTCCTGTTTCAGGGTATCCCATTCGCCTTTATCTATAGACTGAGAGGCCAGGAAGCGGATGAATTCTTCATGCAATTCTTCAAGCTGTTCCTTAGTAAGTCGGGTATATTTCATAATATATTTTTTTGCAATAGATTACACAAATTGAATCCGTGTAAAATATGCAGGTTAAGATCTTAATTAAATTTGTGCAAATTTGTGTAATTCGTGGCTGAATAACTAATGACCGATAAAAAACTTTTTCATTGGGTAGCAACCTGAGGAAACTTGCGAGAGGACAATCTGCCTAAAAATTGTAAGACTTTCTTCTTATCTTTGCAATACAACACTTATATATGCCTTATTTTATTGAAGTAATCCTGCCGCTTGCTGTGCCGCGTACCTTTACCTATGCGGTAAACGAGGCAGAGTACCAATTTTTGCGGCCCGGTATGCGGGTAGCGGTACCCTTTGGTAAAAATAAGTTATACACGGGCATGGTAAAAACGCTGCACCAAAACCCGCCGCTGCTTTATGCTGCCAAAGAGATTGACCAAATACTCGACGACACTCCCATTGTTACACCTTACCAGTTACAACACTGGCAGTGGATAGCTGAATATTATATGTGTACCATTGGCGAAGTGTATAAGTCGGCATTACCAAGTGGGCTATTGCTTGAGAGTGAAACTATAATATCTGCGCAGCAGGGCTATAGCCCCGATACGGGCGATCTTACCGATGACGAATACCTGATATATGAAGCGCTGCAAAATCAAAGCGCTCTTAAAGTGCAGGAGGTTACAGCCATACTCAATAAAAAAACGATATTGCCCATACTCAACAGGCTGATATCTAAAAATGTAATATCATTACAGGAAGCCGTTTCAGAAAAATATAAGCCTAAGAAAATACGCTATGTGCGCCTGCAGGAAGAGTTTTTAAAAGAAGAACAGTTAAATGAATTGCTGGAACTGCTAAGCCGTGCCCAAAAACAGCGCGAGGTAGTAATGCAGTATTTTCAGTTACAGGCACGCGACCGCAATAAGCCCATTACACATAAGGCATTGCTTGAAGCTTCGGGCAGTACGGCTGCAACCATAAAGTCGCTTGTAGATAAAAATATATTAGAAGAATATTATATTGAAGAAGACCGTGTAAGCTTTACAGGTAGTGCTACCGCAGGTTTTGCGCTAAGCGAAAAACAACAGGAAGCATTTTTAGCCATAAAGGCTGGTTTTGAAACGCATCCGGTTACCTTGCTGCACGGCATTACCAGCAGCGGAAAGACAGAGGTGTATATTAAACTGATCGAAGAATATATAAGTAGTGGTAAGCAGGTGCTGTACCTGCTGCCGGAAATTGCCCTTACTACACAGCTTGTACATCGCCTTACGGCTTACTTTGGTAATAAGGTGGCGGTGTTTCATTCTAAATATACCAATAACGAGCGCGTTGAGGTATGGCAGCAGGTACTACAGGGGTCAGATAAGGCGCAGGTGGTTATTGGTGCGAGGTCAGCACTGTTTCTCCCGTTTGAGAGTTTAGGGCTTATTGTAATTGACGAAGAGCATGAGCAAACTTTTAAACAGCAGGATCCTGCACCGCGTTATCATGCCCGCGATGCTGCTATAGTACTGGCGCATGCCTATGGTGCTAAGGTACTTTTGGGCTCGGCTACGCCAAGTATTGAGAGCTATACCAATGTGCAAAGTGGTAAATATGCACTGGTAGAAATGAAGGAGCGTTTTGGTAAAGTACTGCCGCCGGAGATTGTTCTTATCGACCTTAAGGATAAGTACAAACGCAAGCAAATGACCGGCCACTTTAGCGATACCCTTACCGAGGCCATTGCCGAAACCCTTGTGCTAGGCAAGCAGGTTATCCTGTTCCAGAACCGACGGGGCTTTTCGCCGTGGGTAGAATGTATGACCTGCGGACACGTGCCGCAATGCCCGCAATGCGATGTAAGCCTTACCTATTATAAGTACAAGAACCAGCTGCGCTGCCATTATTGCGCCTACCATATTGCCATGCCCACGCACTGCCATCAGTGCCACAGTACCGATATTAGTACCAAAGGCTTTGGTACAGAACAGATAGAGCAGGAGCTTAAAATGCTGTTTCCCGCTAAAAACTCGTGGCGTATGGACCAGGATACCACACGTGGTAAACATGGCTATGAGAAGATAATCGATGCGTTTAAAAATCGTGAGATAGATATACTCGTTGGTACGCAGATGCTGGCCAAAGGTTTACACTTTGACAACGTGGGGATGGTAGGGATACTAAATGCCGATAATATGTTGTACCAGCCAGATTTTCGTGCCTTTGAAAGGGCGTACCAAATGATGGTGCAGGTTGCAGGACGTGCCGGGCGAAAGAACGATCGCGGCATGGTGTACATTCAAACATACAATCCCTTACATAATGTTATCCGCCAGGTTACCGAGAATGATTATGAAGGTATGTTCAGGGAGCAGCTGTATGAAAGGCATAACTTTAAATACCCGCCTTATTTCAGGATGGTACGCATTATCCTGAAACATAAAGATTATGAAAAGCTGAAAAATGGCGCTATGTGGCTCTACAATGTTTTGGCACAACAGCTCAATATCCCGGTTCTGGGTCCTGAAGAACCTGCCATAAGCCGCATCCGTAACGAGTACATTCGCACCATTATGGTTAAGATACCACTTGGGGCAGCGCTGGGAACTACAAAAAGGCAAATTCAAAAAACACTGGATAGCATGGATGCCATAGCACAGTACCGATCTATAAAAGTTACTGTAAACGCAGATCCATATTAATTTTAGGTATTAAAAATCTCTTTTACTAAGCTGGATAATATATTACTAAGCTTTGCATCTCGGCGCCTTCCTGAGAAATTAAAAAATAAATAATTTTAAGGGATAAATGCTCTTCAAAATAAAAGGCTGCACTAAAATAGTACAGCCCTAAAGTATTTTTTCGTCATAATTTTGAATAGATATTTTTATTGCGGCCTGTTAAGCACCTTTACAAGGTCTTCTTTTTTATTGCGGCTTAGCGGTATTTTTGTGTCGCCTATTTCGGCAAACTTACTATTAAAGCGTTCTACCTTGTCTACATTAATAATGTATGATTTGTGCACGCGCATAAACCTCTCTACAGGCAGTTCAGCTTCAAAAGATTTCATGGTGCTAAGTACCAGGTGGGTTTCTTCTTCGGTATTTATCTTTATGTAATCTCCAAAGGCTTCTACCCAGCGTATCTTGGCTACATATACCTTAAAGTTTTTAAGATTGCTTTTTACAAAGATAAATTCACCTTCTTCTTCTGTGCCTTCTTTCTGGCGCTGCTTCATGTCTATAGCCTTTTGTACCGCTTTATTAAAGCGCTCCTTAGTTACCGGTTTTTGAAGGTAATCCAGTGCGGCATAGTCAAAAGCCTTAAGCGCATAGTCAGATTTAGACGATACAAAGATAATCTGTGGGCGTACCTTAAGGCCGTCCAGAAGATCAAATCCTGTTTGTACCGGCATTTCTATATCCAGGAACAAAAGGTCTACATGTTTGTGCAATATACAATTGCGTGTCTCAGAAGCATTAGAAAAATCGCCAACCAGTGTAAGGTTCGGGTGCTCATTTACAAGCTTGGCTATGGTGATTCTTTGTATTGTGCTATCATCAACAACAACACAGTTAAGTTTCATCAGTGTTCAATTTTTTTTGAAATGTTTAGTAATTGTTGAATGTTTTATTGGGAATGCATACAAATATATATAAAAAAAACGTTTTGTGTAAATAGCGAAAAATTAAAACTTGAATTTGCACATTAAATATAAATGCTTACTTTTGCACCCACTTTTATAACATATAAATATTGTATTATGAATCACTATGAAACTGTTTTCATCTTGAATCCCGTTTTATCTGAAACCCAGGTAAAGGAAACAGTAAGTAAGTTTGAAGATTACCTTACTTCGAGGGGTGCACAGATTGTATCTAAAGAGGATTGGGGCCTGAAAAAACTGGCTTACGAAATCCAGCACAAAAAAAGCGGCTTTTACACATTATTCCAATTTCAGGCGCCAGGCGATATCCTTATCGGATTCGAAACTGAATTCCGTCGTGACGAAAGGGTAATGCGTTTCTTAACCGTTGCACTTGATAAGCACGCTATATCATGGGCTGAGAGAAGAAGGGAAAAACTAAAAACTAAAGCAAACTAAGTTATGTCAACTATAGAGCAATCTGCTAAAGGCAAAAAAGACGGAGATATCAGGTATCTTACGCCTTTGAACATTGAAACTAACAAGCAAAAAAAATATTGCCGTTTCAAAAAATCAGGTATCAAATATGTAGATTACAAAGATCCTGATTTTCTACTTAAATTTGTTAACGAGCAAGGTAAACTACTTCCTCGTCGCCTTACCGGTACATCTCTAAAATACCAGAGAAAAGTATCTGTAGCTGTTAAAAGGGCTCGTCACTTAGCGTTAATGCCATATGTGGCTGATTTACTAAAATAATAAAGAGGCAAGATTATGGAACTTATACTTAAACAAGACGTACAAAATTTAGGTTTTAAAGATGATGTTGTTACAGTTAAGGCAGGTTATGGCCGTAACTACCTTATACCTCAGGGTTTTGGTATCGTAGCAACACCTTCAGCAAAAAAAGTACTTGCTGAAAACCTTAAACAAAGGGCTTTTAAAGAGCAAAAGATCGTTAACGATGCTAAGCAAACTGCTGAAGCTCTTAAGGCTCTTGATATAAAACTTATCGCAAAAGCTGGTGGCGAAAAACTATTTGGTTCTATTACCAATATTGATATCGCTGAAGCTCTTGAGAAAAACGGACAGTCTATCGACAAAAAATTCATCACTAGCGGTATCGTTAAACGTACTGGTAAATACAGTGCAAGCATCAGGCTTCACCGTGATGTAATCGTTGATCTTCCTTACGAAATTGTAGCTGAGCAACCTGTTGCTGCTGCTAACTAATTTTAGTTACATCATATTTGAAAAGCCTTCCGGTAACGGAAGGCTTTTTTTGTTATGTGTTTATGGGGGATAAAAAAGTGATGATTATTAAAATATCCGGGCTTAAATTTATATGATTTTAGGTAAAAATTATATGATACCGAATTTGGAAAAGATATTATTGAGTTCTTAAACAAAAAATCCCGCAGCTTTTTAGCCACAGGATTTTCAGTATTTAGATTTTTAGGATTTGTCCACTACGTTTCACTTCGCTCCAGTCGACCCGAAGGCTATGCCTGAATTGGCGAAGCAAATGTAATAACATCAATAGAAAATAAAAAACAAAAAATAATCAATCAATTACTCCTCAGTTTTCTGTCCCATCATCATCAGGAATGCCTTTAAAAACTCATCGATGTTGCCGTTCATAACGCCATCTACATCGCTGGTTTCATAAGCTGTACGCACATCCTTAACCAGTTTGTAAGGGTGCATAACATAGTTGCGTATCTGCGAACCCCACTCAATTTTCATCTTGTTGGCTTCTATCTCGTCGCGCACCGCCTGACGTTTCTTAAGCTCAATTTCATATAACTGAGACTTTAAGAGCTGCATGGCCTTTGTCTTATTATCAAGTTGCGAACGTGTTTCAGAGTTTTCAATGATAATGCCGGTAGGGTGGTGGCGCAGGCGCACCGCGGTTTCTACCTTGTTAACGTTCTGGCCTCCCGCGCCGCTGCTTCGCATGGTTTCCCAGCTAATATCGGCAGGGCTTATTTCTATCTCTATCGTATCATCTGCAAGCGGATATACATATACCGATGCAAATGACGTGTGGCGCTTGCCATTACTATCAAACGGAGAGATGCGTACAAGCCTGTGTACGCCATTTTCGCCCTTAAGGTAGCCAAAGCTGTAATCGCCTTCAAACTCCAGGGTAACGGTTTTAATACCCGCTACCTCACCCGCCTGAAAGTTAAGTTCCTTAACCTTATAGCCATATTTTTCGCCCCACATAATGTACATACGCATAAGCATTGCGGCCCAGTCGCAGCTTTCGGTACCACCGGCACCGGCCGTTATCTGTACTACAGCACTCAGGGTGTCGCCCTCGTCGCTTAGCATATTTTTAAACTCAAGGTTTTCAATGTGGGTAATAGTGTCTTTGTACTGGGTGTCCAGTTCTTCCTCACTCACATCGCCTTCCTTATAAAAGTCGTACATAACCTGAAGTTCCTCGGCCATGTTGTTACCCTTTTGGTAGTCTTCCACCCACTTTTTCTTGCTGCGCAGGTTGCGCACAATAACCTCCGCTTCCTTGGCGTTGTTCCAAAAGTCGGGTGCATAGGTTTTCTCTTCCTCGTTGGTAATTTCTATTAACTTCCTGTCAACGTCAAAGATACCTCCTCAGCGCACCAAGACGCTCTATAATACCTTTTATTTGTTCGGTATTTGTCATAAAATCTGTAATTTTGCATTTGCTTACGCAAAAATAAGCGATACTTTTCAATTATATGGAAATTAATTTAATAAGCGATACGGTTACCAAGCCTTCTAACGAAATGTTGCAGCATATGTTCCGCGCTAAAGTGGGTGATGATGTTTATAAACAGGACCCTACGGTAAACGAACTGGAAGAATCTGTAGCCGGATTATTTGGTAAAGAGGCCGGATTATTTTTTCCCAGCGGTAGCATGGCAAACCAGACTGCTATTAAATTGCACACCCAGCCGGGTGATGAGCTTATTTGCGACAAGTGGGCGCACGTATACAACTACGAAGGTGGTGGCATGGCGTTTAACAGTGGCGTGCAGGCTAAACTAATTGACGGCAACCGTGGCATGATTACTGCAGCACAGGTAGCTGAGAGCATTAACCCGCCCGATTTTTACCACAGCCCACTTACTACATTAGTTTGTATAGAAAACACAACAAACAAAGGCGGAGGAGCGTGTTACGACCTGCAAACCCTTAAAGATATAAAAGACGTTTGTACCACAAACAACCTTAAATACCACCTTGATGGTGCCCGTATATGGAATGCCCTTGTAGCAAAACGCCAGCACCCTAAGCAGTTTGGCGAGTTGTTCGATACCGTTTCGGTATGTTTAAGCAAAGGCCTGGGCGCACCGGTAGGGTCTTTACTTTTAGGCAGCAAAGCCGATATGGCTAAGGCACTACGCATCCGTAAGGTATTTGGCGGAGGCATGAGGCAGGCAGGTTATCTTGCCGCTGCCGGATTATATGCCCTGCAACACAACGTAGGCCGCCTTGAGGAAGATCATCGCCGTGCAAAGCAACTGGGACAGCTCCTGGCACAATTGCCATGGGTAAAAAGCGTAGAACCGGTAGAAACAAACATTCTTATATTCTCACTAAAGGATGGCTATAGCGAAGCCGGACTTATAGAAAAGCTAAAGCAAAAAAGTATTTTTATAAGTTCATTAGGTAAAGGCAAGTTGCGTATTGTTACCCACCTTGATTACAAAGAGGTAATGCACCAGTATGTAATAGAAGCGTTTAGTAAGCTTGCTTAGTTTAAATTTGTTCAGGTTTAAAGTTTCAGGTTGGTTCGGATAGTGTCAGCCTGCTTACCCAATATTTATAACCAAATAATTTCAGTATTTAGGTGTGAAGGATAAATTATACCAAATTCAGGGAGCAATTTCATGAAGCTTTCCATATCTTTCTTTTTTTGGTTTACTACAGACTGATGAAAAATACCATCAACCTTAAATACTATTTTGTATTCCCGTTTTTTTTGGAAAGTAACATTTTCGCCTAAAGGTAAAATAGTTTGCAGATATTCAGTATCAATGTAATGCAGCTCAAAACGTTGCGGAAGTGGGATAGTTTTCTTTTTGTCCTTATACCATCCGTAATCGTTTATTGAGGTAAACTCGCTGGTAGATATTTCATATATTTCTTTGCCAAAGCTATTCCATAAAAGCAATCTCGAAAGAAACATTACAAATGCACCTATAAACACAGTACCAATAAGTTTACCGAAAGGACTACCATCAGAAACAAAAAAGATACATATGATAAATAGGAAACAGGCAACATTTAGAATCAGCAATAATATCCTGAGGGCAATGTTAGCAGGTTTAACCTTGAGTTCAAGCGTAATCACATTCGGTTTTATTGAAAAATCTATCATAGTCAGTTTGGTTTTAACTATCGTTTGAGTGAGTAACTTGAAACCTGAAACAAAAAAACTATTCTAAAAGATCCGGCCTCCTTGTTTTTGTATGCTCATAGGCCATGTCTTCCCTCCATTTATCAATATTGCCAAAGTTACCACTTAGTAAAATATCGGGCACTTTCCAGCCCTTATATTCTGCCGGACGGGTATAAATAGGCGGAGAAAGCAGGTTATCCTGAAAACTATCGGTAAGTGCCGAAGTCTCATTGCTCAGCACACCCGGTATTAGCCTGATGATAGCATCTGCAACAACAGCCGCCGCAAGCTCACCACCGGATAATACAAAGTCGCCAATAGAAATTTCTTTCGTAATAAAATGGTCGCGCACGCGCTGGTCTACACCTTTATAATGCCCGCAAAGAATGATGATATTTTCGAGTAAAGACATCTGGTTCGCCATGCCCTGGTTCAGCGTTTCGCCATCAGGAGTCATATAGATAATCTCGTCATAATCGCGTTCAGCCTTTAGCTTGCTGATACAAAGGTCTATGGGCTCTACCATCATTACCATACCTGCACCACCGCCAAACTGGTAGTCGTCAACATTTCGGTGCTTGTTAGTACTGTAGTCCCTAAGGTTGTGCAGGTGCACTTCTACAATGCCTTTATCCTGGGCACGTTTAAGGATAGAAGCTTCAAAAGGGCTACGTAATAACTCAGGGAGAACGGTAATGATGTCGATGCGCATGTTTAGTGTATCAATGATTTAATTGATTAATGTACCAATTTCAAGAGTGCAAAGGTAACAATTGAAAAATTAAAAACTGAACATTTTAAACATGACAAAGTACACGCCTCAAATCTAATCGCCAAATTCACGCATCGCTACATCTACCTTTGTTGAGATTTCTCCTTCGTCGAAATGGAAAACCCATACTTAATGCGAATGTAGCTCCCAAATAACCGCATCACCAAATAACCAAATCCACAGGAAAGTTATACTCCAAACTGCTTCAGGTGGTGGTCCAGGTGCTTCCACTGGGCAATGTCTATTTCGGTATGTGTCATTTTACCAAACAGCGGATGTACTGTTACTTTTATGGCATCGTGGCCTTCGCGGCTAAATTTAGTAACCAGCTCTTTAAGCTTTTGCTTTGCCGATTCAAAATCAGGCTCGTGGGTAATTTTAAATTCTTTTGCGGTAGGCATACTCCTCCCAAACGGATGCGCATTGGTAAACTGCTTTTTGGCCTTGTTACCAAACAACAGGCGCATAATCCAGTTAACTTTAATTTCTTTAGTGCCATATACAACCTGTAGCGGCAGCTGGCAGTGCTCCAGCATCTGGCTTACGGTCATTACACCCCACTCGCTAAGAGCTATGGGCGTTAGTTTATCTATGCGGTCTACTATATGTTGATTTCCTTTCGGGTGAAACAGGCTTTCCATAACTGTGTGTGTGTTTATTTTCCGTATCAAAATTAGTAATTATTCCGTAAGATTTTAATAGTGTATTTAACAATGTTAATCTCTCATTACACATTGTCAATCTTTCACTGTTTTATAGCTAAAACCGAGTACACCATTGGGATATCATTACCAAGATGCTTCACGCGGAATTTGCCCAATTCAAATTCTTCCAGATGGTTAAAGCAATTATAAGGCGAATAGTCATATTCCTGAAATTGCGCTATACTAAGGCCGTGGTTGAGCAGCCCTCCCAGCACCTCACTTATGCTGTGGTTCCAGCTTATGGTTTCGTTACGAATGTTGGCCTCCTTGTCAGCATACGTACCTGTCTCTTCTTCAATAATAGCATCAGATTTAAAATAGTTGTAGGTAACCTTTGTAAAATCGTTATCAAACATCCATACCACAGGATGAAATTCTACAAACACAAACCTGCCACCCGGTTTCAGGAAATGTGAAACAACCGCTGCCCATTTGTCTAAATCGGGCAGCCAGGCTATGGTGCCGTAACTCGTGAATACAATATCAAATTCTTCATCTAAAACGTCAGGCAGGCTGTAGACATCGCAACATATAAATTTGGTATCAAGCCCTAATTGCTCATTTAGTTCGCGTGCTTTATTAATAGCTTCTAAAGAGAAATCTACCCCTGTTACTTTAGCACCCATCCGTGAAAGTGAAAGTGTATCCTGACCAAAGTGACATTGCAGATGCAAAATGCTTTTGCCGCTAACATTGCCCAGTAGCTCCAGTTCTATCTCGTTAAGCGTATTGCGCCCGGCGAGGAAGCCCGCCATATCATAAAAGTCAGACGCTGTATGGTGTACAGTTTTGGCATCCCAGGCTTTTTTATTAACGGTTATATAGTTGTCTTCTTTTTTCATGGATGTTTCTATTGGCTTTTACCAAATTTACCGTTTTGTTATGACCTGCCACCACAAATAAATTCGTAAATTTGCCTCTTTCAAACAAAACAAAAACAATGGAAAACGGAATTTACGCAAAATTCAATACTTCTAAAGGTGAGATACTTGTAAAACTTACCTATGATAAAACTCCGGGTACTGTAGGCAACTTTGTGGGCCTTGCAGAAGGAAACCTTGAAAACGATGCTAAGCCACAGGGCAAGCCGTATTATGATGGCCTTATATTCCACAGGGTTATAGCAGACTTTATGATACAGGGCGGCGACCCGCTTGGTAAAGGTACAGGTGGCCCTGGTTACCAGTTTGACGATGAGTTTCATCAGGACCTTAGGCACGATACACCGGGTGTGTTGAGTATGGCTAATGCAGGTCCTGGCTCTAACGGATCTCAGTTTTTTATTACACACGTAGCTACACCATGGCTTGATAACAAGCACACTGTGTTTGGTAATGTAGTGAGCGGACAGGATGTGGTAGATGCTATACAGCAAAATGATAAAATTGAAACACTTGAAATTGTTCGTGTAGGCGAAGATGCTCAAAAATGGAATGCTGTTGAGGCGTTCCGTACCTTTGAAGGTTCTCGTGAAAAAAGGCTTGCTGAGCAAAAGCAACAAGCTGATGCAGCGCTTGATAAAATTGCAGCAGGTTTTGAAAAGACTGAAAGCGGACTTCGTTACCAAATTATCCAAAAAGGTAATGGCAAGCAGGCTGAAAAAGGTAAAACGGTATCAGTACACTATAAAGGTGCCCTTGAAAACGGACAGGAGTTTGACTCTTCTTACAAGCGCAAAAGCCCAATTGACTTTAAACTTGGCCAGGGTCAGGTAATTGAAGGATGGGACGAAGGTATTGCCCTGCTAAAAGTAGGAGACAAAGCCCGTTTTGTTATTCCTTCGCACCTTGGTTATGGTTCTCGCGGTGCAGGTGGCGTTATCCCTCCGGATGCTACACTTGTATTTGACGTAGAACTTATGGACGTTAAGTAGTATTAAGATTTTAGTACAAAATAGTAAGAGCCTTCCGGAAACGGAAGGCTTTTTTTTTGAATAATTGGTAACACAAACTTTCCCGAAGAAGACGCAAAGTAGCACAAAGAAATCTTGTTTTAACTTTGTGAACCTTTGCGAAATTTATCTTGTATAAAACAAAACCCCACCGGAATAATTCCTGATGGGGTTACTAACATAGTCAACCAAATTTTATGAAATGCTAAATGCATTTAAAATTCATCATTTAAAATAATCTATTGTTTTAGCAGCTTCAGCGTTTTACTGTCGCCTTTATCATTATCAAAACGGATAAGATAATATCCTGAAGCCAGGTGGCCTATACTGATGTTATTTTCACCGGTAGCCACATTACCTTTAGAGATGATGTTTCCGGTAAGGCCCATAATGGCATAAGTACCATTCTCTTCGGTTACTAATGTAGCATTAGATGAAGCAGGGTTAGGATATACAGAGAATGACTTAATTGTAGCGTCTTCCTGAGCCACACCCGGTGCAGCATAGCGTGCAGCACTTTCTACCTGGCCTAAAGACCATTGCTCATTGAGCCCGCCACCATAGGTCCATACCTGGATTGCTCCGCCATTTACGGTCGAATTGTCTTTTACGTTTAGGGCTTTGCCGCTGTATACGTTCTCAATTTTGTAATAGCCACTACCCACACTGGTTACCGTCCACTTGTAAGTGTTATTGTTTACAAAACTTTTTTGCTGTACTAAAATACCATCGGCAGTACTGGTGCTTGCCAGGGCAAGGTACATGTTTGTACTTTTTACACGAATGTAGTACTGGTTGTTGCCTGCGCTCTCAAATCTCCAGCGCTGGTTATTGCTACCACCACTGGTTACATCCCATTGTTGTATGGTTGCCCCGCTGGATGTAGATGCCCCGGCAACATCCAGCCCTTTGCCGGTAGAACGTGCAAAGACATTGTAATAGCCTGGGTAACCCTGTGTGCTGCCTTCTGTCCACTTAAAGGTAACGGCAGACGAACCCGGAATGGAATAAGTAAATGCATTACTACCCGAAACAATTTTTGTACTTGTAGCTGATGATGAGCTGTTATAGGCAACGACTACAACAGACCCGTCGTTATTTTTAAACGAAGCCGCTTTTATGGCCGATCCACTTATGCCGGTGCCCACGCGTACAGCACCATTCTTCACAAATTTAGAGATTTGGCCTATCATGTAGTAAGGTGAATTCTTAGTATAGCTGGTACTGCTGTTTATGGTAATAGCTCCCATACAGTTAGTACAACCGCCAGAAGTGCGCGGCCCATAAGAAGTATTTGTGGCAAGATTCCATTCCATGGCTACCTTAGCCCAGTTATTGGCCGAGGCAATGATAACATTTTGCATATGCCAGCCAAAGTCGCCGCTAAAGCTACCAGGGCCACCCACATATTGCTCAGTAAAATAAACGTTCTTGCCGGTATTGTTCCTTACGGTTGTCATGGCAGATATATCGCCTGCATATAGGTGAAACGCCGCACCATCTACATAAGGGCTGTTATTCAAAACATCAGTAGGGTAGGCAGTATTATCGCAATTGTGGTCAAAAGCAATAATTTTTACATAACCAAAACCAGAAGATAACAGTTGCGGGCCAAGGTTGTTATTTATAAAATTCTTCTGCTCGGTAGCATTCATGGTCATGCTCGGCTCGTTGTAGGGGTTCTCGGGTTCATTTTGTGGCGTTATTGCCCATATCTTAATGCCCTGAGCCTGCATGGCCTGTAAATATTTTACAAAATAGTTGGCATATACGCCGTAATTAGCTGATAAAAGGCTACCGCCAATCCAGCCGTTATTGCTTTTCATCCAGTATGGTGCGCTCCATGGAGTGGCCAGTATTTTAATGTTTGGGTTAATAGCCAGTATCTTTTTTAGTATAGGTACAGTATAATCCATAGTAAAGCCATTCAGGCTAAAGTTGGTTAGCGCAGTATCGCCATAGGTGTCGTCGTAGCTATAAGTATATTGGCTTAGGTCTGAAGCACCAATGCTTATGCGTACTACATTAGAGCTAAGCCCGGTTGAAGGGTTAAAAAGGTCTTGTAGTAATGCATTTTGCTGTGTGGCTGCCAAGCCGGCAATAACCTGTGCACTACCATCGGTAAGACTCCATCCATAACCGTCTATGGTTTGGTACGTAGTTCCCGGCGATACTGTAATGGTATTGGCATTGGTACCTGAGTTTGCTGCAAAGTTTACAGTACCCTGTTGTGCCAGGAGAGCGCTTTGGTCGCCTTTAGTAAGCCATGGGGTTACGGTTTGCCCAAACGAGGTAAAGAAACAAAGACCGGCGGCAGTTAGTAAGAGTTGTTTTGCGCGAAAGCGCGAAATGAGTGAATGGTTTTTCATGATCGAAATTTTAGTGAAACAAAATTTTAGATATGTTAAAATTAGGTAACTAAAATTCGTGATATGGTAAATATAGCCCTATCAAAAACTCATCACTATAACGGTTTCGGTATTACAAAAACTTATTTATAATAATATATTGTGTTGATATTCAGTGGTGTTTTGTACGGTGTTAGCACTATCTTATAGAAAGAGTAAATAAGTTGTTTTGGCGGAGATATGTGCTCTTTGTAGAGTAAACAAGCCACGAGTTATACAAATTTACGCTCATTGTTTGTGTATATTCGTGTGATTCGTGGCTTTGAGTTATAGAGAATTCTATTTTTTAAGAAAATCTTTTAGTTCTTCGTAGCTGCTTATTTTTTGTGTGACTTTCTTGCCGTGTAGCACATTTTCTATTTGCTCAGGAATCGCGATTTCTATATCAAGGTTCTGGGTAATGCTATCGGCAAATTTTACCGGGTGGGCAGTTTCCAGGAATACACCGGTATAACCCGGGTTGTCCTCCATGTATTTTTTAAGCCCCAGATAGCCCACGGCACCGTGAGGGTCGCACAGGTATTCGTCTTCAGTATATACTTTTTGCAGGGCAGCAATAGTCTCTGCGTCTGTAAAAGGGTAGGAGGTAAGTTCGCTATCGAGCGCGCCAAACTCTTTACCAAAAAGCTCCAGTATGCGTATAAAGTTGCTTGGGTTGCTTACATCCATGGCATTGCTAAGGGTTTCTACGGTTTGTTTAGGAGTATATTCCTGGCTGTCCATAAAGCGAGGTACAGTATCGTTAGCATTGGTCGATGCTACAAAATGCGCTATGGGCAGCCCGATTTTTTTAGCCATCATACCCGCGCAAATGTTGCCAAAGTTACCACTGGGCACACTTACCACAACGGGCTTACCTTTTGCCTTTAGGTCTTTATAGGCAAAGAAGTAATAGAACATTTGCGGCAGCCAGCGTGCAATGTTTATGGAGTTGGCAGAGGTAAGGCTTATGTCTTTAAGCTCATCATCCAGAAATGCTTTTTTAACCATATCCTGACAATCGTCAAAATTACCCGACACTTCGAGCGCTTTAATGTTCTGCCCTAACGTAGTGAGCTGTTTTTCCTGCACGTCGCTAACTTTTCCTGATGGATACAGTATCACGACATTAATATTCTCTACACCTAAGAATCCGCTTGCCACAGCTCCGCCGGTATCGCCGGAAGTTGCTACCAATATCGTAATCTTTTTATCTTCGCCCTGCGTAAAGTAATTCAGGCAGCGCGACATAAAACGGGCACCCACATCTTTAAACGCCATAGTTGGCCCGTGAAACAATTCAAGTGCATAGACATTTTCCTCAACGTTTACCAATGGAAACGGAAATGATAGGGTCTCTTTTACGATATTTCGTAATTTTTCTTCAGGAATTTCATCACCTACAAACGGCGCAATGGCACGGTAGGCAATTTCTTCGTTGCTGTAGTTTTCAAGGTTTGCTATAAAATCTGCATCCAGTTGCGGAATACTTTCAGGAAAATATAGCCCTTTATCCTGCGCTATACCGGTTATGGCTGCTTCCTTAAAGCTGGTTTTTATATCGTGGTTGTTTAAGCTGTAGTATTTCATGGTGGTTAGTTGCTTAATTTTTATTTAAGTACATCTCTGGTGTAATAACTGCCAATGTACTTTTTTTATAGTCTTTCACATTGCGAGTAATGATCGTACTTATTTTACCATTTTTAACGGCAGAGAAATTTTGAAGCGCATCTTCAAAATCTTTAAAATCAGAATTTACAGCTAGTAGTATTGTATCTTTATTAACCTCAGTAAGATCAAGTATACTTAAAAGACCTTTTATCTGCTCCATAATAGCTATGTGGCTATTACTTCTTTTTAGGATGTAATATACATTTGCAATAATTATAGGTGTCAAATAGCCTTTAATAATTTTTTTTTCACACAATGCTAAAATATGTATGGCGTGCACTGAAAAAGGATGACGATCAACAAGAAAGTCAATAATTACATCACTATCAATAAGTATATGTTTCATCGAAGGTATTTTTCTTCTAACCACTTATAACGGGACTCTTCATAATCAATATCATCGGCAAGCTTTAAAGAGCCTTTTAAAGATTTCGTAATTGGGGGAAGTTCATTCTCCTTAATTTCAGCCTTATTTTTTATAATAGCTTTGAGATAATTTTCAATAATATCAGAAAGGCTTCGGTTTTGCTCTTTAGCAAATTCTTTAGCTCTTTCGATAACATCTTTTTCTTTAATTGTTAAAGTCAGTTTGGTGCTCATAATTAATGTTTTAATATAAACAAAGATATTAAATCTATGAATAATGCACGTGTTGGTTTTTGTTAATTTACACGTGTAGTATTTTTATTCCATCAGCATTTATCGCCGATACATGTACCTCAAACGGCACGCCTGTAGGTTCTAATACCGCAGCCATGGCTTTTGCGGCGGCGTCTGCAACTTTGCGGCCTTTGCTTAGCGCAAATACCGATGGTCCCGATCCTGATATTCCCCCGCCCAGTGCCTCTGCTTCTTTGGCTGCGGCTTTGAGTTCGGCAAATTTTGGTATCAGGATGCTGCGCACCGGCTCTACCAGTTCATCGTGCAATGATCGGCCTATAAGCGCATAATCTTCAGTATATAAGCCGCTGATAAGCCCGGCGATGTTGCCGCACTGTATCGTGGCTTTTTTAAGGCTGATGTTCTCTTTAAGTACAGAGCGTGCATCTTTTGTCTTTAGCTCTATCTGCGGATGGATAACGGTGGCATACAACTCGCCCGGCGCTTTTATGGCAATAATATCAAGCGGATCGTAACTGCGCACCAGCGTAAAACCGCCTAAAAGGGCAGGGGCTACGTTATCGGCATGGGCACTACCGCTGGCCAGCTTTTCACCCTGCATGGCATATTGCACGAGTTCGGTATTCGTTAGCGGGCTGCCCAATAACTGGTTGATGCCAAAAACTGCACCCGCTGCACTGGCCGCACTGCTGCCTATACCGCTGCCTGCTTTTATATTTTTTGTGATGCTGATGTTAAAACCAAAATCAGGGTTAAGCGTTTCAATCAGTGCTAAAGCTGCTACACCTGCCACGTTCTTTTCGGTTTCCAAAGGCAAATCTGCGCCTATGATATTGGTGATGCGAATACCCTTTTCAGCCGTTTTGGCAATGGTCATTTCATCACCCACGCTTTCCAGACACAGGCCCAGTACGTCAAACCCGCAGGAAACGTTAGCAATGGTTGCAGGGCAAAATAGTTTTATCTCGTTCATTGTTTTTCTTATGCCAATCGTATTAATGCTGTCGAACATTATCCTTACTCAACTCTTGTCTCTTAATAAGCTACTCTGCATATCTTTAAATCTAAACACATAGGCACATAGCTTTTTTGTGGTAAAAGGTTCTATAGAAAATAAATTTTACGCATAGCTATGTAAAGCAGAGCTTTTACTATGCAAAACTTTAATTGATTAAGCTCATTATTAGCTATGTATCTATGTGGTATAATTTTTATTTATTCCACGAATTCCACGAATAAAATATCTTTAGATAGCCTATTTATTGCCAATACGTATCACATCTGCAAAAATACCTGATGCCGTTACTGCTGCACCTGCACCTGCACCCTTAATAATAAGCGGCTGGTCGGCATAGCGATCCGTATAAAACAATACGATATTGTCTTTACCTTCAAGATTAAAAAACGGGTGCGACGCCGGAATGAATTGCAGGCCTACATTGGCCTTACCATTCTCAAACGTGGCAACAAACTTTAGCCTGTCACCCTGAGCTGCGGCTTTTGCATAAAGCGCATTAAAATGGGCTGCGTTGTTTTCCAGCGAAACCAGGAAGTCATCGTTATTGGTCGTAGCCATACAATGATCCGGCAGGAACGATACGGTAGCAATATCATCGATCTCAAAATCATAACCGCTTTCACGTATCAGGATCACAAGTTTGCGTTTTACGTCGATACCGCTAAGGTCAATTTTTGGGTCGGGTTCAGTATAGCCCTCCACCATTGCCTGTTTTACCACATCCCTGAACGAAGTGTTCTCGTTAAAGTTGTTAAATATAAAGTTAAGGCTGCCGCTAAGTACCGCCTGTATTTTATGCACACGGTCGCCACTGGCTATAAGGTTTTTTAGTGTATCAATTATTGGTAATCCCGCACCCACATTGGTTTCAAATAGGAACGGAGCATTGTACTGGCGGCTTAGGTTTTTAAGGAATTTATAGTTTTCATATTCAGACGAACAGGCTACTTTGTTACAGGTAACCACGGCAATACTGTTCTTTAAATATTGCGCGTAAGTTGCCGCTACATCATGGCTGGCGGTGTTGTCTACAAAAATACTGTTGCGCAGGTTGAGTTCTTTAATTTTGGCAATAAAACCTTCGGCGCTGGTCGCTTCTCCGTCAGGTAGCAGTTCTTTAAAATTAGCAAGGTCAATACCTTCCTCATCAAAGATCATGGTACGCGAGTTAGAAAGTCCGGCAATACGCACATTAATACGCAGGTTATCCCTCAGGTAGTTATACTGGGTTTGTATCTGGTCGAGGAATTTCTCACCCACATTACCCACACCCATTACAAACAGGTTAAGCTGTACAGTAGCATCTTCAAAAAATGTTTCGTGCAGCGTGTTCAAGGCTTTCTTAACGTCTTTCCTATCAATAACGGCAGAAATGTTACGCTCGCTTGCACCCTGCGCTATAGCCCTGATGTTGATGTTGTTTTTACCCAAAGAGCTGAACATACGTCCGCTAAGCCCTTGGTGGTTCTTCATGTTTTCGCCTACAACGGCAATAATGCTCAATCCGTTTTCTATAATGGCAGGGTAAATTTTGCCCTGTTGAATCTCAAAACCAAATTCGCCGTTTATGGTCGCTTCCGCTTTTTGAGCTTCTGCATCTACAATACCTAAGCAAATGGAATGTTCACTCGATGCCTGCGTGATAAAAATCACATTGATGTTCTCTTTAGAAATTACATCAAACAGACGTTTAGAAAAACCGGACACGCCCACCATACCGGGACCTTCCAGCGTTATGAGCGTAATGTCGTCAACGTTGCTGATGCCGCGTATAGGGTTCTCACTTTTTATTTCGGGCACTTTGCTCACGGTACTGCCGTGGGCTTCGGGTTCAAAGGTATTTTTTATGTGCAGGGTAATATCCTTGCTCAATATGGGCTGTATGGTAGGGGCGTAGAGTACTTTTGCACCAAAGTGCGATAACTCCATCGCCTCCTCAAATGTAATATACGGTATAGGCTCAGCTTGTTTTACAAGTTTAGGGTTGGCAGTATAAATACCGTTCACATCGGTCCATATTTCAAGCGAAGGCACCTCTAAGGCTGCTGCTACAATGGCAGCGGTATAATCGCTCCCGCCACGGCCCAGGGTAGTAGTATGCCCGTCTGCCGCCTGGGATATAAAGCCCGGCATTACGGTAATGCGGTAATTACCCTGCTCAAAGTAATCAAACAACAGGTGGTTGGTCACTTCAAAGTTTACTACGGCCTTACCATAGCGGCTATTGGTTTTTATTAGTTCGCGGCTGTCGGCAAGCCCGGCATCTTCGCCTTGTGCTTTAAGCGTTTCGCTAATGATGTATGATGAAAGTACCTCACCGAATGATAAGATAAGGTCTTTAGTGCGTTCAGATAATTCGCCTAAAAGGTAGCAACCGTCTAGTAAGGTTTCCAGGTGGTTTAGTTCGCGTTTTACATGACTCAGTACCGCGCTTTGTTCCGTTACAGGAATAAGGCTCTTTACAGCGTCGAGGTGGCGTGTTTCGAGCAAAGCCAGGGCTTCTTTATAAACTTCATCTTTTTCTGAGGCAGCTATGGCAGCATTAAGCAGCACATCGGTAACACCGCCCAGCGCAGATACAATAACAATAACAGGTTCTTTTTCTTTTTTTTGTTTTACGATGCCCAGGGCACGTGATATATTTTCGGCGTTGGCTACAGATGTTCCGCCAAATTTGATAACGTTCATTCGTATTGGTTTTACAGTAAAGATAGGATTTAAACACAGGTGCTTATGTTATCTTTCGGTAGAAAAATAACCCTTAAGCTGGCTATATGTAATGATTATAACCCCTATGGGGTAATTGTGGTGGTAATGCCAACAGTGCCAAATGTCCCTGTAAGGGAAATGGAAGTAGTTAAATATTTGTTGCTGTTAACATTCATATACTTACAAATGTAATAATTTTACATAGCTGACCAAGAGGATATTTCGCTTTTGCGAATATCTTAAAAATACAACAAGATACCGGTTAAATGAAGATTTTTGAAACAATAAACATTAGGCAGGCTGACGAAATTACAATTTCAAATCAGGGAATAGGCTATTATGAACTGATGGAACGCGCTGCACATGAGGCTTTTTTGTGGATAAAAAAGCATTTCCCGGATAAGGAAACTACCTTTCATGTTTTTTGCGGACGGGGTAATAACGGTGGCGACGGATTGGTAATAGCACGCCTGCTGCATGAAGATAATTATCCTGTAAAAGCAGATATGGTAAGCGATGCGGGTAAGCCCACACCGGAGTTTGAAACTGCCCTGCAAAAATTGATTGACAGTGGTATAAAAGATAATAAGGGGGCAGACTACCCGTATGAAGAGGACAAACTAATATATATTGATGCGCTTTTTGGTATTGGCCTGAACCGCGAAATGCCGGAGGGTGTAAAAAGCGTGATCGAAAAGATAAACCAATGTAATGGGCACGTTATCTCTATTGATGTGCCGTCTGGGTTATTTATGGATCAAGATACAGAAATTGCCGTAGAGAGCGATTATGTGCTTACCTTCCAGTTCCCTAAACTGGCATTTTACCTGCCCGGTAACAGCCGCTTTGTAAACCGTGTTGTAGTGCTGGACATTGGCCTTGATAAAGATTTTATAAGCAATACCCCCTCATCATATTTTCTTGTAGACCGTAAAGAAATTAAGCACCGTTATAAGCCTGTGGCGCCCCATGCCCATAAAGGTACTCAGGGGCATGCACTTATTATAGGCGGAAGCTATGGCAAAATAGGAGCAGTGTGCCTTTCGGCGAAAGCCGCATTAAAGTCTGGTTGCGGTCTGGTTACAGCCTACATCCCGAAGTGTGGTTATGAAATAATGCAGTCATATTTTCCGGAAGCCATGGCGCTTACCGAAGGGGAGGAGCATATTTCAGCCATTAATTTTGAGTTTAATCCAAATGCTGTTGGGTTAGGCCCCGGCATAGGGCAGCATCCTGAAACGCAGCAGGCGATAAAAAATTTCCTTGAAAAATATAATGGACACCTGGTTATTGATGCCGATGCGCTAAACATCCTGTCGCAAAACAAAGACTTGCTAACCTTGTTGCCACAAAATACAATCCTTACTCCGCACCCTAAAGAGCTGGAACGCCTGATGGGCAGTTGGGACAATGATTTTGAAAAGCTTGATAAGATGAAAACTTTTGCCGCACAATACAAAGTTATACTTGTAGCTAAAGATGCACATACCATGGTAGTGTATGGCGAAAACATCTATGTAAATTCAACGGGGAATGCAGCACTTGCTACAGGAGGTACCGGCGATTGCCTTACCGGAATTATTACCGGATTACTGGCACAGGGTTATAATGCGGTAGATGCAGCTTTGTTTGGTGTATACCTGCACGGGCTTACTGCAGATATTGCCATTTCTGAAACCAGTGTGCAGGCCTTTACAGCGTCTGACATACTACATTATCTGGGTAAAGCTTACCTTAAAATAGAGGCAGAATGCAGACAGAAATGAAAAGTTATCAATAAAGTTGTTTTTTAATTGCATTTTAGTGAATTTTGGTCTTTCAAAATCTGCCACGCATGGACACTATACATTATATCAGCAGTGATATCCTTTCCCTTGAAAACCTAAACACTATCCTTACACAGGATGTAAAACTTGCCCTTAGCGAAGAGGCCCGCGCAAACATAGAAAAATGCCGCGCCTACCTTGATAAGAAAATGGAGACCCATGAGGCACCCATTTATGGTATTAATACCGGGTTTGGGTCGCTGTATAATGTAAAGATAGATAACGAGAACCTGAGCAAGCTTCAGGAAAACCTTGTAAAATCGCATGCCTGCGGTACAGGTGATATTGTGCCGGATGCTATTGTTAAGATTATGCTGTTGCTAAAAATACAGTCGCTTAGCTATGGTAACAGCGGTGTGCAATTAGCCACTGTAGAGCGCCTTATCGATTTTTATAATAACGATATACTTCCCGTAATTTATACCCAGGGTTCGCTTGGCGCTTCGGGTGACCTTGCCCCATTAGCGCACCTTTCATTACCGTTACTGGGTGAAGGCGAAGTTTTTGCTGATGGTTTCCGTCAGCCTGCTGCTAAAGTGCTTAAAAGCTTTGGCTGGGAGCCGCTTGTGCTTAAAAGCAAAGAAGGCCTTGCATTGTTAAACGGTACACAGTTTATGAGTGCTTATGGTGTGTATATTTTACTAAAGGCAACTAAATACAGCTACCTGGCCGATGTTATTGCCGCCGTTTCTTTAGAAGGTTTTGACGGACGTATAGAGCCGTTTAATGAGCATATACACATTATCCGTCCGCATAAAGGGCAAATTGTTACAGCCCGAAGGTTTAATGAACTGCTTGAGGATAGCGAGATCATCGCGCAGCCTAAAAAGCATGTACAGGACCCATACAGTTTCCGTTGTATCCCGCAGGTGCACGGTGCTACTAAGGATACTATTGATTATGTAAAGAAAGTTTTCCGTACCGAGATCAATTCGGTTACTGACAATCCTAATATTTTTGTGGAGAGCGATGAAATTATCTCTGGTGGTAACTTCCACGGGCAACCGTTAGCGCTTACGCTTGATTTCCTGGGGATAGCCTTGGCCGAACTGGGTAGCATCTCTGAAAGGCGTACCTACCAGCTGATTTCCGGCCTGCGTGGCTTGCCACCGTTCCTGGTGAGCAACCCGGGACTTAACTCAGGTTTTATGATTCCGCAATATACAGCCGCCAGTATTGTAAGCCAGAACAAACAACTGGCCACCCCGGCGAGTGTAGACAGCATAGTATCGAGCAATGGGCAGGAAGACCACGTAAGTATGGGGGCGAACGCCGCTACAAAAACACTTCGTATAATAGAGAACCTGGAGCGTATTTTAGCTATAGAACTTATGAATGCTGCACAGGCTATTGAGTTCCGCCGTCCGCTGAGGTCGAGTGATTTCTTAGAGATGTTTGTAAGCTCGTACCGCGAAGAAGTGCCTACTGTAACCGAAGACCGCATTTTGCATTACGATATAGAAAATACGCTTTCATTCCTGCACAACCTTCAGCTGGATGAAAGTGTTTTTGAATAGATTTTTAGAATTTAGACCGTACTACTACCTGCAAGGTCTCTAAGACCTTGTAGGTTTTAAAGTAGTATCAGGTATCCTGAAATTTTAGATGCTTACAAATTCTTCGATATTTTAAAGGAGCTGAAAACATAAAGTCTAAAATCCATAATATAGCTTATGCAAAAGGATAATCCGTGTATCCCTTTTCATCGGCGCTATAAAACGTGCTTTCTTCAGGCTGGGTAAGGTAGATGCCATTTTGCAGGCGATAAGGCAGGTCTGGATTAGCGAGGAATGCCGTACCAAAGGCTACCATGTCTACTTCGTGGCTTTCAATAGCAGTAATAGCTTTGTCTTTAGTAAAGCCACCATTGTCTATCAGTATGCCCTTAAAATAAGCTCTGATTGTTGAAATTAATTCAGCACCACGTGGAGCCTGTTTTGCTGCATTAGAAAAAAGATGGACGTAAAGTAATCCCATTTTATCAATTTCTTTAGCCAGGTATTCGTAGGTTTCAAATACTTCATCGGCATCATAATCCGGCATGCCGTTAAATGTGTTATATGGGGAAAAGCGTATACCTGTTTTTTCTTTGCCTATGGCATCAGCAACAGCTTTGGCAACTTCTAATACAAAACGGGCACGGTTTTCAACACTGCCGCCATACTCATCGGTACGTTCGTTAGATTTTGGATTTAAAAACTGCTCCATCAGGTAGCCATTAGCACTATGCAGTTCTATACCGTCAAAACCGGCTGTAATGGCGTTTTTAGCTGCTGTTACATATTCCTGTATGGTATCTATTACTCCTTCGGGGCTTAGTGCTTCAGGTGTTTCGGTAGGTAGCACCCCGGCGTTATCCGTCCACATCTCTGTACCCGAATTTATAACACTTGGCGCTACAATTTTTGCTCCATCGGGCAGGTTGTCACTATGGGTAACACGGCCAGTATGCATAAGTTGTATAAATATTTTGCTGTCTTTAGCGTGTACGGCATCCGTTATTTTTTTCCATCCCTCTATCTGTACATTGCTAAATATTCCGGGAATACGGCTATAGCCCAGGCCGTTTGGCGATGGCGAGGTGCCCTCTGTAATGATAAGCCCCGCCGAAGCCCGCTGTGCATAGTATTCGGACATCAAATCGTTTGGGATATTGTTAATAGCCCGAGAACGCGTCATGGGTGCCATAACGATACGATTACCAAAAGAAATATTTTGGGTGTCAAAAGGAGTAAAGAGGATAGGTGTTTTATCTGTTGACATTATTGATATAATTTGCAATGAGTATATGCAAATTACAAAAACGTTAAACGGTGTGCGAGCACTTTATGAGTTCTTTACGATTGCCAGGCGTTTACTTAATAAAGAAACCCGCTATTTTAGGATTTTTCTCATCGGTAAAAGTAACTTTGTAATTAACAGAAAGGCTGTCGATAGGAGTATGTGCAAATACATTTACAAAATGCACACCGTTTACTTCCAGAAATTCAAAGCCGTCATCCTGTATCTTATTTGTTTTTGCGAGTATAGTTTTTTGCTTTTCAAAAATATCCCTTACTAATATATCAAATGCTTCTTTTGTTACAAATTCTGGATCTGCCATTGCATACATATTATTGTATTTGCCTTTTTTAATCAGATTGATAACTTTGTTACCGTCTTTAACAAATGCGCCAACACGTTCCATATCTTCCATCTTATAATCGGTGGTTTCGCTTTTTGATTCAGATTTTACCGTAACCCTTATTGTGTTTTTGTCTTTGCGCTGTTCTTTAGTCAAAGCATCAAAAAACAATTTTGCACACTGCGACGAAACCAGGGCGGCAGGATAACCATCTTTAATTGCCTTTATGTTAGCAACTTCAAGAGTGTAAGCATTGATGCTTTCTTTGCCTGATACAGCAGATGCCACACCTACTTGTATGTCTTTAGTTCCGCAGTAGGCTGATATTTCGGGTATTGCTTTTGTAAGTGGTTCTGAGCCGCAGCTGCTAAATAATGATAATGAAAGCGCAAGAACAATATAAATAAGGAATTTCATAATTGGGAGTTTGTTATTCTAACTTCAAAAGTAATTAATTATTGCTAGCATCCACATACACCATAAACAGTTTTTGTAATGGCCTGGCCGTCGCTGCGCTTTACGGTTATTGTGCCGGTTTCTTCCATTACTTCATAATTTATTTTTCTTGTTTGCCTTGTTTCAATACTCATTTCAAGATCTTTAGCCCTGTATGTGGTAAAAGCACTAAGGCTATCTTTTTCCTGATGGCTTACCTGCTTAAACTTTACCATAGTACCGTTTATTTTCATAAAGGCAATCTCGGCAAAGTCGTTAGCATATAAATACCTGTTGTTTTTAAAATCAAGAGAGTCTGATGAAAACAGGCACGAACAGCCGTCAATCTCAGAAGGAACATCAGTAAAAGAGGTAAGCAGTAGTGCCGGCATCTCTGGTATTGCAGTGGTTTTTTCAGGTTCAGTTAAGGTGGCAGGTTCCTGTTTTTCCTTTTGGCAGGATATCAGCAGGCTTGCCGCTGCAAGAATAAGTAATTTTTTTCTCATAAGTAAGGTAGGTTTGCACATCTAAATTTTAGGGCATAAAAAAACCGCCATAAAAATAGGCGGTTTTTTCTTACGATATAAAAATATTATTCCTGTTCAGCAAGCTGGCGTTTAGGGTCGTAGCCAAACAGATGGTTTTCTTTAATAATTTCTGCAATACCGGCAGGCAGCATTGGTTCCCAGCCCGGTTTTCCCTTATTTATCATTTTAAGTACCTCACGGCTAAAGATGTTCAGGTTGTTTACATCTACTTCAGGTATATCTATAACCTTGCCGTTAAACTTAAAGAATTTGTAAAGTTCCTTCATCCTTGGGTGTACCATAAGGTTTTCAGAGTCTATTACGTTGCCCTCTTCATCTTTCATAGGGTACAGGTACACTTTAAGGTCGCGGTAAAATAGTTTACCAAAGGCTTCCAGTATGCCTCCGCTAAGGTGGCGGTAGTACTTTTCATCAAAAATATCTACAAGGTTGCTTACGCCCATGGCAAGCCCCATGCGTGCTTTAGTATAAGCACTAAAGTACTCAACCACTTTGTAGTATTCCTGAAAGTTAGAGATCATTACCGTTTGACCAAGTGAGCAAAGTAGCTCAGCACGATCCATAAAGTCGCGTTCATCAATTTCGCCCTCACTACGCAGGTTGCTCAGGGTAATTTCAAAAACTACAAGTGTTTTCTCAGGGTCTACCTTATTTTCTTTTAAAAAGATCTGATGTGATTTTTCATACATATCCATGTTTACCTTAGTAACAGGACGGAAACTTCCCCTTAGGGCGAGGATGTTCTTTTTATATAGTATGGCGGCAGGTAATACGTTATGCCCCTGCGGGTCAAACATCACCGCATCGGTCATGCCGTTTTTAACAAGTTGCAGGCTCATTAGCCTGTTATCAACATCGGCAAAACGCGGACCGCTAAAATTTATGGTATCTATCTCCAGCTGGTCTTTATCCAGATGATCGTATAGGTAGCGTAGTAATTTTTTAGGGTCATTATATTTGTAGAATGCGCCATAAATAAGGTTTACACCCAGTATGCCCAGTGTTTCCTGTTGCAGGCGGGCATCATTTTCTTTAAAGCGAATGTGCAGGGTAATCTCATTATAGTCTTCATCCGGTTCTACCTGGTAGCGTATACCTACCCAGCCGTGGCCTTTAAACTGCTTGGCAAAATCTATGGTGGCTACGGTATTAGCATAACTAAAAAACACTTTTGTAGGGTGTTTTTCGCGGTTTAGCCTTTCTTCCATAATGCGCACCTCATGGCCCAGCATTTTTTTAAGCCTGCTTTCGGTTACATACCTTCCGTCTTCTTCAGTGCCGTAAATGGCATCGCTAAAGTCTTTATCATAGGCACTCATTGCTTTTGCAATAGTACCTGACGAACCACCCGAACGGAAGAAATGCCTTACGGTTTCCTGCCCGGCGCCTATTTCTGCAAAGGTGCCGTATATATTCGAATTGAGGTTTATACGCAGGGCCTTGTCTTTAATAGAGGGCACGTGGGCTATTATGCGGTCGCCCTTAAGGGTAATTTCGTCTTCTGATAATTTCATTGCGCTGAAAGATATGTTGCAAAGTTAGGAAATCACTGCGTTTTATAAAACAAATAATGCTATTTTTGTATTTAAAATACACTATTTTGAACGTTTGGTTTCTTGGTACCGGTACATCGCAGGGCATACCCATTATTGGCAGTACGCATCCTGTATGTTTAAGCAGCGACCCCAGGGATAAGCGCCTCAGGGTTTCGGTTTGGTTATCCTGGGAAAACTATTCATTTGTAATAGATTGCGGCCCCGACTTCCGTCAGCAAATGCTTACAAGCGGTTGTACAAAGCTTGACGGTATATTATATACACACGAGCATGCAGACCATACTGCAGGGCTGGACGATATACGCCCGTTTTTCTTTCGCCAGGGCGACATACCCATATATGCCCATGAAAGGGTAATTGAGAGCCTTAAAAAACGATTTGACTACATTTTTACCGAAGGCGAAAAGTATCCGGGTGTGCCTACAGTAACCATCAACACGGTACATAATAATATGCCTTTTGTAATTGGCAACAAAATGGTTACCCCTATAAAGGTGCTGCATGGCAGGCTGGAAATTTTTGGTTATCGCGTTGATGATTTTGCTTACCTGACGGATGTAAAAACGGTACCCGATGAAGAGGCTGCTAAGCTGAGTGGACTTAAAGTGCTAGTGGTTAGTGCGCTGCGCATAGATCCTCATGAGTCGCACCTTAACCTGCAGGAAGCGCTGGATTTGATTGCAAAGATAAACCCGGAGAAAGCTTACCTTACCCACATTAGCCATATGCTGGGCTTTCATGAAGAAGTCGAGGCCATGCTACCCAAAAATGTATTTTTAGCTTACGATAACTTACAAATCACTTTATAATTTTTTTATTGTATGAAAAAGAACCTCTTTTTATACCTGTTTGTTTTTGCATTCATCATTTGCATTTTTACCTATATGTTTTATAACGGCCAGCAAAAGCACGACCAGCAGCGCATAGAAACGCTGCAGGGGCAGCTTAAAGCGGCACGTGATAGTGTAAAAAGCAACACTGCCGGAGATGGTTTTACCCTTAAGGATAATGATAACGCAATAGACTATTTTGTTGATAAGGGAATTACTGATATTGATGCGCTGATACTGAAAATAAAAGACGGTATTGCAGATAAAAATACCAACCCACAAGGTAACCCACTTACCGGTTATGAGCCTGTAAACGGACAAAAATTCCTTATTAACAGGGTGCAGATAATAAACAACCGCTGGATTATTGCCGATTTTAGTAACGGTACTGCATGGGGCGATGTGCTTATACGCTATTTTGTAGAAGATAACGGCACCATTACTTATGAGACAATACAGTCTGTACTTTACGGTGGTACCGTAAAATAATTTTTGTAAATTAGAGTTAGTTTTTTAAAGAACAGAACATGAAGAAGCCATTGATATTGCTTGCCTTTTCGCTAAGCCTTTTTTCCTGCGATTATATTTTAAAAAAGCAGGATAAAGGTGCTGATACCGATTCTATAGGCAAAGAAAATGTGGTAATGGGTACCGATAAAGATAAGAATGGTTGTGTGCTGTCTGCGGGCTACCGCTGGAGTGTGCTAAAGAATGACTGCATAAGGCCGCTTGAAGATGGTTACAGGCTAAACTCTGTACAGCAGGTAGAAGATGAAAGTCCTGTAAAGAGTGCTTTTGTAATTTTTGATGAAGATAAAAAACATGCCGAATTATACCTGCCCGATACTAATGCCGGTATTATTATGGATGCCGATGGAAAAAATGTTTTCAGGAAAGGTAAGTGGTCATTACATTCAGATAAAGGTTATTCTCTAAAGCAAAGCGGGCAGTTACTGTTTGTAGGTGCGCAGGCCGTAAAAGAAGGCCAGGTAACCGGCGATGAAGACGAACAGAGCTAACAGTTATATAAATTGACAAATAAAAAAATGTCCGTAATTCATAAAGAGTTACGGACATTTTTATTTATAGTTACGAGCAGCAGTTAGTTTGCTATCCTACCCAGGTAATAATAGTCAGCAAAGTCGCCGGTACTGTCAGGGAAATTAGGCTCAGGATTAAAGAATTCTCCACTACCAATATTAGTTCGGTTATAAAAAGCAATATCCTTTGCTAAATATACATCATAATAGTATGCACCGCTTATAAGGCTTCTTTTTAGCACCACATTTCCAGATGTTGCTACCCAACGCGATTTTTCGGTAGGGGTAACGGGTTTATTTCGGGTACATATTCCTTCAGAAGTCATGCCGTTTCCTGAATAAACGGTTATTGTTATATTATTTGCTGTTGCAGCAGTAAGGTCAGCATTTAAAGGAACTTCTATTACATCTTCTGTGCCTGCATTATTAAGTGTGCCGGGTGCAAATTGCAGTAAGATAGACTGGTTGTTTTTTATCCAGTATTTTAAATTACTGTTATCTTCGCAGATCGAAAGGTTAATTGGGTCACTTTCATTATCATTGGCAAAGTTTAATGTTACTCCCATTGATGTAGTTACTGTATTTAGGTAGTTGTCTTCAATACGTATGGTTTCTCCATCTTTGGTAAAAGTAGCATCGGTAAGCGTTATAGAATGAATAAAGGTTATTACACCTTTAGAATCCGTCTTTTTAGTTGTAATTATACCAAGGTTTCCCGTTCCCTGCCAACGGTCTTTTATGGTTACAGAAGCGTTGCCTGTAGCATTACAAATATTGTCACTTGTAACAGTACTGGTGTAAACCCTGTATTCTAAAGCATTGGCTCCAAGCGCTATGTTTCTGCTTATGGGGTCGCCGGCGCTATTTTTTGCACTTTCTATATTAACCAGCGGGGTGGCAGCCAGGTCTATAATCAGTGCCTCAGTGCCTGTAGTCATTATATAAGTTCCTGTCTTAAGGCTACATTCTTTTAATGTACCCGTAAAGTTAAACTTCTGGAAAGTCATTTCGCCATCATCACAGCCGGTTAATAAAATCAGTGCGACAATAAAGCAGAATATCTTTTTCATGTTGGTATCAATTTTAAGCAAAAATACTATTTTAAACGGTTTGGCGAAAGTTTTTAGCAAATAGCGGGAAAAGGCCTTTGGTGTAGTTTTTAGCTATCAGTTGCATTGATAACGTTAATCTTATAAAGCTATTGTAACAGAACTGTAACTTCAAAAACCAATTTGCTTGATTACCGGTTTGCTTTTATTTTGTTTCTTATGGCAATTAACGCGATAATGGCATAACACATCAAAATTAAGTAACTTTGTACGCAATGAAAAAAGCTTATCTTGATAATGCGTCTACCACAGCGCTGCGCCCCGAAGTTATAACCGAAATAACAGCAGTATTAAATGATGTATATGGTAATGCGTCATCTACCCACAGCTTTGGCCGCACAGCTAAGGTGGTGGTAGAAACAGCACGCAAAACCATAGCCTCGCTTATTAATGCAGAGGCACGCGAAATTATTTTTACGAGTGGCGGTACAGAGAGTAATAATTTTATTTTGAGGAATGCTGTACAGCATCTGGGTGTTAAGCGAATTATTAGTACAAGAACAGAGCATCATTCGGTACTGGTTACCATTCCGCAACTTGCACAGGAGTTTGGGACAGAAATTGTATATCTTAACCTGTTACCGGGCGGACAGCCAGACCTTAGCCAGTTAGCAGCATTACTGGAGCATGAAATCCCTACCCTGGTAAGCCTTATGTATATTAATAATGAAACCGGTGTGGTACTCGACCTGCAAAAAGTGGGGCAGCTTTGCCGTAACAATAAAGCCTATTTTCATAGCGATACCGTACAGGCGGTAGGTAAAATAGAACTTGATCTTAAAAACCTTCCGGTAGATTTTATAACTGCGAGTGCCCATAAATTTCACGGTCCTAAAGGAGTGGGTTTTGCCTATATCAGAAAAAATATACTGATGTATCCTATAATTTTTGGTGGCGAGCAGGAAAAAGGCGTGCGTCCCGGTACTGAGGCAAACCATCAGATAGCAGGCATGGCTAAAGCGCTGGAGCTTTCATATAATAATTTGGAAGCAGAGCGTAAACATATTTTAAGTATAAAGAAATACCTGTTACAACAACTCGATGAAAATTTTACGGGTTATAAAGTAAACGGTGCTGCGGCGGGCGATGAGTTGTTTTACAACCTTGCTAATATACAATTGCCCTTAAGTGAAGATAAAACAGCCATGATACTCTTTCATCTTGATATGCTGGGTATAGCAGTATCAAGAGGTAGTGCGTGCCAGTCCGGCAGTGTGCGGCCATCGCACGTGCTTAAAGAAATTTTGCCCGAAGATGAAATTAAAAAACCATCGCTGCGTATTTCATTAAGCCATTATAATACTTTTGAAGATATAGACCTGCTTATTGCAGCGCTTCAAAAAATATAAGCCTATAATTAAACCAACCCTAATGAAAAGAAAACTACTAACGTTTGTATCAGTCTCATGTATTACAGCAGCTTTTGCACAGCAAAAAGGAAGCTTTGAAATGGGAGCCGGCATTGGCTTTAGCGGCTCAAGTATTTATGGTGATAATTTTGACCCTGAAGTGCGTAATGGCTTTAACACGGCTATTTCCGGCGAATATTATTTCTCAAGAGCATGGGGATTAAAAGCTAAAGTAGCTTATGATCGTAAGGGATATGACCAAGTGCCCTTACAACATGAAGGATACATATATGCTACTAATTACAGTATGGATTATATTACCATACCCGTAATGGCCAACCTGCATTTTGGAAGAACCAAGAACTGGTATCTAAACTTTGGACCTTATGTTGGATTTCTGGTGGCTTCAAAAGAAGAAGGGTTTGATACCCCAACTACCGGTATGTATAATAAAACAGATGCAGGATTAGCTTATGGTATAGGGGTAAAAATACCTGTGGGCAGCTTTGTGAAAATTTTTATAGAATTTGAAGGACAGGGTGGTATGGCCGATGTTTTTAAAAATACAGATGCCTTTTATCGTAATACTACAACCAGCAGGGTAGCCTTTAATACAGGCATAAACTTTTTGCTTCAATAGTAAAAACTAAAAAGCCGCTCCCCATCACAAGAGCGGCTTACTTACACAAACCATCAAAGGCTTAAAACTTCATCCCTACGCCAAAGCCCAGCAGTAATGGGTTAATGTCCACTTTAGCCGGTATGCTAAGGCCGGTGGCAAGGTTAGAAGCATCTACTGTAACATCTGTTTTCAAAAAGATTTTTTTAGCATCGATGTTTATAAAAAATTTATCGGTAAGCTTAATATCAAGTCCTGCCTGAAAAGCATAGCCAAAGGCATTGTCATACTTTACATCTTTTACGGTATTGCCTTCGTCTACACTATAAAAAATGGTATAGTTAATACCGGCACCCACATAAGGTTTAAAGGTTTTACCGGGAAAAAAGTGGTACTGTAGCGTAAGGGTAGGAGGCAGCAGGTACACACTACCCAGGTCTACATTGGTTTTTGTAGGCCCGCCAATGGCAGATATGTCAGACCCTGTAGTGTTTACATCGTGTTTTGTAGTACCCAGTATTAGCTCGGCAGCTATATGTTCTGTAAAAAAATAGGTAAAGTCGACTTCAGGAATAAAAGAGTTAGAAATATCTACACCGCCGCCTATGGTTTTAATGCTTGCGCTTTCATCGGGCAATACCGCTACGCCACGCAGGCGCACCTGCCATTTCTTAAAATCGTTTGTTTTTGTAGTATCATCCTGCTGTGCCGTTGCAAGGTTAATGCTGAATAGTGACAAGGCTAAGGCAACAAAGGTTAATTTTTTCATTTTGAATTTGTGTTTTGAATTACATGTCAAAAGTATGTAAGACAAAAAGCACAAAACCTGATTAAAGTCATGCCGCCTCAATTAATTTTACCATATTATTTCTTCTTTTTCTTTCCGCCTTTTTTGTTACCTTTTTTCTTCTTGGCGGTTTTCTTTTTGCCAGATTTCTTTTTACCCCATTTGTCCTTCATATCCTTATAGGCCTTTTTAGATATCTTAGACTTTTTCTTACTGCGTGCTTTGCCTTTTCGCTTACGGGCATTAATGTTATTTACGAGCGAGTTTTTAACTCCCAGCTTGTTTTTCTTTTTACTGCCTTTTTTTGCTTTCTTTTTAATTTTGCTCATAGCTTCATTCTTAGTAGTAGTCATCAATTATATGAATTACATCAATTAATTGGTAGCTGAGATTCAGGTTATCTTTAAATGTACAAATACCATGTGCTCTATCGCTTAAACTATTGCTAAATAAATTACAAAATTTTGTACAGGGCATTTTGTCTATAATTCTTACATTTGGTTTCCCTTTAATTTCGGTACATGAAATATTTTTTAGCCGCCATTTTATTATTTTTTAGCATAGTACTTAATGCCCAGCTTAAAAGCCCCGAGGGCATTTTACACGACTATGGCAGCCATGTAAGTTACTACCACCAGCTGGAAAGTTACTTTACCTATCTTACACAAAATTCAGACATGATAAAGCCGCAGCCTTATGGACAAACCTATGAGGGGCGCGGGCTTAACGCATATATTATTTCTACTCCCGAAAATCTTAAAAATATCGATGCCATACGCAATGGCCACCTTAACGCCGCAGGTCTTGGGGGCAGTGGGGCAGCGCCCGATAAGATAATTGTATGGCTGAGCTTTAATGTGCATGGCAATGAACCTGCTGCTGCCGAAAGTGCCATGAATGTTGCTTACGAACTTTTAAACCCGGATAATGCAGATACTAAAGAGTGGCTGCAAAATGTTGTAATCATACTGGCTCCGTGCTTAAACCCCGATGGCTATAGCCGTTATGGCAACTGGCTGCATACCGTAACCGGCAAAGAGCTGCACCCGGGCAGGACAGACCGCGAGCACATGGAACCCTGGCCTGGTGGGCGCGAAAACCACTACCAGTACGACCTTAACCGCGACTGGGCATGGCAGGTACAGGCCGAAACACAGCAGCGCATGGTGCTTTATAACCAGTGGATGCCCATGGTACACGCCGATGTACACGAAATGGGATATAACGACCCTTACTTTTTTCCGCCGCCGGCAGAACCCATGCACGATTTTATAACAAAAGGGCAGAAGGATTTTTATGAAGCCATAGGCCAGATGGCCTCAAAAAAGTTTGACAAAAATGGCTGGGGCTATTATACCCGCGAAATATTTGACCTGTTTTACCCTAGTTATGGCGATACCTACCCGTGCTTTAACGGTGCGGTGGGTATGACTTTTGAGCAGGGTGGTATAGGTGCCGGTCGCGCTGTGGAGCTTGATAATGGTAAAGTACTTACCTTGCAGGACAGGATAGACCATCATACCGCTGCTATGCTTACCGTAGTGGAAACAGCCGCCTGGAAAAAGGATATGCTGATACGCAACTTCCGTAATTATTTTAAAGAAAGCCGTGAGAAGCCAAAAGGCAAGTACAAAACCTATGTGATAAAAAGTTCTGGTAAATCGCCGGAGCTGGCGCAGTTGCTTACGCGAAATAAAATAGCGTTTGCCTATGCCGATGAAACTAAAAAAACTGAGGGTTACCATTACCAGACCGATAGGGAAGATGATTTTACAATAGAGCTTAACGACATCATTGTTAGCGCAGACCAGCCAAAGGCAGTTTTAACACAGGTACTTTTTGAGCCGGTGCAGCGCCTTAGCGATAGCCTCTCTTACGATATTACTGCCTGGGATATTCCGCACGCTTACGGTGGCGACGGCTATGCGCTTAAGCGCGACCTGAACATAAAAACCAGAACACAGCCTAAATTTAAAGGCAAGTTTGAAAATGAGGGTGTATATGCTTATTACATTCCGTGGAATGGCAGGGGATCTGTACGAGTACTATCACAGCTACATGGTTCTAAAATTAAAGTACGCAGTGCGCGTAAGGAGTCTCTTTTCAGGGGAATAAAAGTGCATATGGGCGACCTTATTGTTTTAAAAGGCGATAACCCGCACCTTACTGCCTTTGAGCAAACCATGAGTGTAATGCTGGATGGTAAGCCCGATTATGAAGTAATAGAAAGTGGCTACTCACTTTCCGGCGGCGACCTGGGCGGTGAGGGGTATCCGCTACTTAAGGCACCGGATGTGCTGTTGCTATCCGGCAGCGGTGTAAACAGTACCGATTTTGGACAGGTGTGGTTTTATATGGATGAAATTGCAGGATATCCGGTAAGCATAGTAGATGTGCAAAACATAGGCCGTGTAGCATTTGGCGATTTCAATACCATTATACTGGCTAACGGTTATTACAGCCTTTCTGATGCCGATAAGGGACGTATAGATACCTTTATTAATAATGGCGGCAAAGTAATAGCACAGGGTAATGCCATGGATATATTTGAAGACCGTGCGGGTTACAGTCTTAAACATTTTGCTACCGAAAGCGACGAGGCGGCAGACCAGCAACGTGATGCCGATGAAGCTCTTGATGCCCGTTATTATAACTACGATAGCTTTGTGCGTCGCGAGCTTTCATCATCCGTATCGGGTGCTATAATAGAGAACAGGCTTGATAAAACACACCCACTAAGCTATGGCCTGGGTAATGGTTATTATAGCCTTAAAACAAGTGCATCGCATTACCAGCTATTAAAAGATGCATTTAATGTAATTTATGTGCCTAAAGATTACAAGAGCTTTGGCTTTATAGGCAGCAGCCTTAAAAGAAAGCTGGGCAATACCGTAACCTTTGCTGTAGAACCTAAAGGTGAGGGGCAGGTAATTTATATGGTAGATAATCCACTTTTTCGTGGGTTTTGGGAAAATGGCAACCTGCTTTTTAGCAATGCGCTGTTCCAGGTAAATTAATTGTTAAATGATACAACAAATCATGTCGTAAACTGTAACACACGTATAGCATATTAAGAATAGTTTTACAGTACCTAAAATTTGATATGTCAGACTGCTCCCAAGTTGATGACAACTGTAGATTATTTTTTTACAATGAAGCCACCCTTTAACCGGGGTGGATTTTTTGTTTTAAGGATATACCCATTGAAACCCGATTGCGGGTTAAATCACTATGAAATGTTTGTATTTACCGTGAATTTTTCACGAACTTTGGTGCTATAAACCATACCATGAATAGAATCAGGCTTTTTAAAGGCGATATAACAAAAGTACAGGCCGATGCCATTGTAAATGCGGCCAACTCATCGTTGCTGGGCGGCGGTGGGGTAGATGGCGCCATACATCGTGCTGGTGGCGCAAAAGTTCTTGAAGAATGCGTAGCAATACGTAACAGGCAGGGCAAATGCAAAACCGGTGAAGCTGTAATTACCACAGGGGGTAACCTGCCAGCTAGCTATGTAATACATACTGTAGGGCCGGTGTGGAATGGCGGGCATAAAAATGAAGCTGAAGTACTTGCTAACTGTTACCGGAATTCGTTGAGCCTTGCTGTAAAAAATGGGGTTACCACTATTGCTTTTCCAAATATAAGTACGGGTATATATGGCTATCCTAAAGATAAAGCTGCTGAGGTTGCTGTTATTGCCGTTAAAGCTTTTTTAGCTGAAAATGAAAGCATTCAGGAAGTGGTTTTTGTGTGTTTTGATGATGAAAATTTAGCACTGTACCAGGATTTGCTGAGATGATTGATCAGGAGTTATAACAATTGACACGAACAAAACTTGTAGAAATTAGTGTAATTAGTGGCTCAAAAGAATCTATTTCTGTACAATATCCCCCTTCCGCATCGCTTCACCATCATAACCGCCTTTAAACTTTACCGGAACAGATATCATCCCCTGTGGTACTGCCATTTTTACGTTGAAATGCAGGTGGGCGATATCAGTCCAGCCTGTTTTTCCGGCGAGTCCTATAGGTTGGCCTTCGGTAATGGTATCACCTATTTTTACGAATGATCCATTTTGTTTGAGGTGTACGTATTGCGTATACAACCCTGATTTAGGGTGAAAAATTGTTATGTAGTTAGCATAGTCGCTCCACTTTTTGTCAGCCCCACCATACTTATAATCTTTAATAACACCTACCACAATACCATCATCTGCGGCGCATACTGTATCGCCTACTTTAAGGCTAAAATCAATGGCATATTTAGATTGCGCATCGTTGTGGGAATAGCTGCCCTCATATGCCTGTATTATGCGATAGCTTTTTCCTTTAGGGAAGGGCAGGCTTATGCGGTAGCGGTTTATGGGTGTAGCAGGATCGCCCAGGCCGGTATTGAGTAAAAAAGTTTTTACCTCAAGGCTATCGGCGGGTATATTGATGCTGCGTTTTGTTTCAGGCTGCATTACTACGGGTTGGTAAGGTTTTAACCGTAGGTTAAAAAGGCTGTCGCTGCTGGAAAGGTAATACCGCATTGGGCTTTTTAGCGGGTTGTCTAAAGCCAGGTGTATGGTGTCATTACTAATCTTTACTTTAGTAGCGGTTTGTGCCTGGTACAGTTGCTGATGAGGGACTGACTTGCAGCCCAATGCTATAGCAACCAAAATAAGAACTAAAAATTTTGAATGCCGCACTCTTTATTATTTATTATCTGCCACAGCAAACACCTCGTCTATCCTGCGGAATTTAGGGTTGTTAGCCACCGTAACGCGCTGTACATAAGAGCCGTCTTTTACTTTAGTTATTTTCACCGTCATGGTGCCTGATTTTAAAACCTCTTTATTACGGGCAGCCGTGGCAGCCGTAGGGCTTACAGTATAGGTACAGTCGTCTATCCATACAATATCAAAATCGTAGATTTCCTCGGCGTCCTGCATTTTTTCGGTTTGCGTTTTTTCATCGCGGGTTATAAAACAAACCTTTTTAGTGGCAGGATCGGTAACCTTAAAAGTACCGGTTTTAAATTTAGTGCAGTCATTCTGGCTAAAGCCAAATAATGGTAACAGCAACAGTAGTAAAAAAGTAGTTATTCGTTTCATTGGCTTATCTGTTTAAAAAGCTTTTAGCATCATTGTCATTCAATACTTTTATAATGGCACCCACTACCACCACAACCTGAAGGGCAGTGCTTACCCCAAGCATTATGCTTGCGTATGGCCAGTGCATTAATTTAAAAAGTGCACCAATAATGCTTATTGCTGTGCCTGTAAGGTAAAGTGCGATGAGATGCTTGTATTTCATGCTGGTGGCTGATTGTATCTCAAAGATAAAAAAAAAGGTTACCCGAAGGTAACCCTGTATCATAAATTAAAAGCGTAATCCTGATTATTTCCACTTAAAGTTTTTTTCGATGGCTTTGATCATTTCGCTTGCAATGTCTTTATTGGTTGCGCCTTCTATACCTTCAAGGCCCGGAGATGAGTTAACCTCCAGTAGTAGCGGCCCTTTAGATGAACGTATAATATCTACACCGGCTACCTTAAGGTTCATGGCTTTAGCAGCTTTAATGGCTATCCTCTTTTCATCAGGTGTAGCTTTTATTACGCTTGCCGTACCGCCCAGGTGAATGTTTGCACGGAACTCGCCCGGCAATGCTTCACGCTGTATAGATGCCACTACCTTACCGTCTATTACAAAAAGGCGTATGTCTTTACCATTTGCTTCTTTAATAAATTCCTGTACGAGTATGTTGGCATTAAGGCTCTTAAAAGCATTGATAACACTCTCGGCAGCCTTTTTTGTTTCGGCCAGTACCACACCTTTACCCTGTGTACCTTCAAGCAGTTTAACAATAAGCGGCGTACCGCCTACCATGCTTATAAGGTCGTTCGTGTCAAGTGGCGAATTTGCAAACCCCGTAGTAGGTATGTCTATACCGCTGTTTAGCAACAACTGCAATGAATATAGTTTATCGCGGCTTTGTGTTATGGCTGCCGATGAGTTAAGGCAAAATACCTTAAGTGCTTCAAAATGGCGGGTAAGGGCACAGCCATAAAACGTCATACTAGGGCGTATGCGTGGTATAACGGCATCAAAGTCATTAAGTATGCGTCCGCCACGGTAGTGAATTTCCGGTTTATCGGCATCCAGTTTCATATAGCAGTACTTCAGGTTCAGAAAGTGCATTTCGTGCCCGCGTGCTTCGCCGGCTTCTATAATGCGCCTGTTGCTGTACAGCTCAGGATTACTGGCTAAAAGGCCTATGCGCAGGCCACGTTTTTCGCCATCTTCTTTTTTATCGTAGTATTCCTGTAGCTTTTCTTTAGTGGGCTGGCCCAACAGGTATTTTTGTTCAGGGTCTACTAATATGCGTCCACTCATGGCCTCACGGCCCAGCAGCATCCTGAAACCCATTGAGTCGCGGTTGGTAAGTGTTACCTCGACCTCCCAGTCCAGGTCGCCCACGCGAATTTGTGTTTTAATAACATAACGCTGCTCGCGATAGCCGCTGCTGCTTTTTACCACACGCTTGTCTACCAGTGGCGCCTGGCAATGTATAATGGCCTTTGTATTATTTTGTATGGGGTTGATGTCAAATTTTACCCATGCTTCGCCCTCTTTTTCAAAAGGTATGATGTTGACGGCGTGGAGCGCAGATGTCTTGGCTCCGGAGTCTACACGTGCCTTTATTGTTGGGATACCCAGTTCAGGAAAAGCGCACCATTCTTCGCTTCCTACAATTACTTTTTCGAGCATTTTTGATTGAGATTACACAATCTAAATTAGTGTTTTTTTTAAAAGCGTAAATCGATTGGCGCATTTTTATCGAAAAATTAATATTGTATTAAATCGTGGCTATAAGCTGCTGATTATAAATACACGTTGGTTTTTGGATAATAAAAAATCCCGGCTGTAAACCGGGATCTGTATGCTGTAATTAAAATTTGTATCGAATACCAAGTGCGATGTCCGGGCCAAAGTTGTCTCCGCGGTAGTCATCGTTAAAATAAAGTTCTGGCCTAAAGTCTAGCGATAGTTGCAATGGGATATCAAAGTTATATTCAATACCCAGGTCGCCCGCTACAAAAACAAAAGACCCACTGTCATCAAAATTGTTGCCTGGTCCTGGTCCGTTGTAGTCATAGCTCCATGTACCTACACCACCACCTACACCGGCATACCAGTTAAAGCCGCCTTCTATGTTCCATACCCATTGGTATAGTGCAGCAAGTTTAAAAGCATCATAGTCGTTAGAGTTTCTCCATCCTAAGTCAAGCTCCAGCCTGTTGTTGCCAGAAAATGACCTTTGGTAAGAAACCTCACCACCAAAGCCGTCGTTATCACCAAGTCTAAGACCCAGTGCATTTCTTGTACCGTCTTGAGCCTGTGCGCTAAATGCCAGTCCTACCAACATCAAAGCAGATAAAAATAGTTTTTTCATAATGATTAATTAGTTGTTTCAATTTTCCTTTAACAAAAGTAAAAGGTTACGTTTTGTAGGAATATCATTATGTTAAAGTTTTAACAGTTATCGTTTTGTTAAAACCATTATTGCTATTCAAATCAATTATTTACTGAACATTATAGGTGTTAAGTACTTCCTGCTGTGTTTGGGTAGTGGTAGGATCTATGGTAAGAAATGCAGCTATTGCCGGATCTATATTGTATTTAAAAGCTGTTTCAACATTTACCACACCTATGTTTTCTGCATAATACTGGTAAGAAGTTACCACATCTTGTGGAGTAAGCACCGTTACCGGAAACCCTTCAAGGCTATAGGTTATAGAAAGGTTTACTACGGCCTTTACCTTTTTTACATTGGTATAATTATGTCCGCCCACGCTATAAGATGGCAATGTTTGGTCTGCAATTGTGGTAAGCTTATAAGTAAGGGTAAAGGGCTGGCCTTCATATTGCTGCTCTACTGTGCCCGAAACAGCGCCCAGTTCCTGGCCTGCGGTGGCGCTTTCTTTAAATACCACTAAGTCTGTAACGGCTATGCTGAACGGAAATTCGGCACTAAAGTTTACAGCCGTACCACCACTAAGTTTTAAGGCATCACCATCTTTACGAATACCGTTGTTTTTTATAACATTGCTAAAAAAACCTGAGGGTGTTGTGTTGCCTGTTTGTATTTTTTTATATGAGTTAGCGCCTATAATGGTATCATGATTTGTATATACCGAGTCTCGTTCGCTTTGTGCAGCGCTGCTCACATCATAAACCCAGTAATTTCCGGCTTTAAGCGGCAGGAAAGCGGTGTCTCCGGAGTTGCTGTTGCTATCGTCATCTTTAGAGCACGAAATGCTTAATAATGTTACAAAGCCTGCAAGGGTATAAACAAGTTTTTTCATAAGTGTAGCTAAGTTTAAGTTTAGCGGCTAATATAGCTACATTTTAAGAAAATGGCTTACAATTTTTTATCGAAAAACAAAGTTGCAACCAGTTGATGTTCCGGTTGTAATTCGATATCGGTTTCGTCTTCTTCTATAGCTTGTGCCTCATTTTCATAACGGTACAGTTTCCATTGTTTTTTATGATATTCCAGCGCGGTAAGGTTTTCTATCCAGTCGCCGGAATTAAGATAGGTAACACTACCTTTTTTATTTTCTTTTACGGCTATGGCAGGCTCATGTATGTGCCCGCATATTACATAGTCATAATTGTTTTCTATGGCAATATCTGCTGCGGTAGCCTCAAAGTCTGAGATGAACTTAACGGCCTTTTTAACGCTGGCTTTTATTTTCTTAGAAAGAGAATAAGGCTCGCGACCCATTTTTACCAGTATCCAGTTTATAAAACGGTTTAATAATATAAGGTAGTCATAGCCCCAGCCGCCCAGTTTTGCGATCCATTTAGCAGAATGAACAGAACTGTCGAACACATCGCCGTGAAAAAACCAGGCCTGCTTGCCGTCAAGCTCCAGTACTACTTTGTTTACAATGCTTATGTTGCCCATGGTAGTATCTGCAAACTTGCGCAGCATTTCATCATGATTGCCGGTAATGTAATATACCTTAGTACCCTTAGAGGCAAAGTCGAGCAGTTTTTTTACCACCTTAAGATGTGGTTTCGGGAAATATGATTTCCTGAACTGCCAGATGTCGATAATGTCTCCGTTAAGTATCAGGGTTTTAGGCTTAATGGTAGAAAGATAGTGAAGCAATTCTTTTGCATGACAGCCGTATGTGCCCAGGTGTACATCAGATAGTACCACTACATCAACAATCCTTTTTTTCATCAGATATGTTTCTTGCAAATTAAGCCTGTGTGTATAAAATGGTGTTTACCAAAAGGTTATTAAAATGTTTATTGTGCAGGAGGTATACCTGTAAGCAATCAGCAGGTGTTTTTTTATTAAAATAGGGCAGAAGATGTTACATTTGTTTAAAACACATTATTATGGCAGGCAATACTTACGGTACACTTTACAGGCTTACAACATTTGGAGAATCGCACGGGGCGGCAATAGGCGGCGTTATAGACGGTTGCCCTCCGGGTATTGAACTAAATACCGATGCCATACAGTATGAGCTTAACCGCCGCAAGCCGGGCCAAAGTGCTATAGTTACACAGCGTAAGGAGCCGGATGAGGTTCAGTTTCTTTCCGGCATATTCGAAGGGAAAACTACCGGTGCGCCCATAGGTTTTATAGTGCCAAATACCAACCAAAAATCTCAGGACTACTCGCATATAAAAGACGTGTACCGCCCCTCTCATGCTGATTATACTTATGATAAGAAGTATGGCGTGCGCGATTACCGTGGCGGAGGCCGCAGTTCTGCACGCGAAACAATAAGCAGGGTAGTGGGAGGCGCGATTGCAAAACAAATGCTGCCAGGTATTACAATTAATGCATATACATCATCTGTAGGTGATATTGCTCTAAATACACCTTACCAGGATCTTGACTTTAATTTGATAGAAAGCAATGCTGTGCGCTGCCCTGATACGGCACTTGCCGAAAAAATGGAAGATTATATCAAGGAGATACGTAAACAGGGCGATACCGTAGGAGGTACTGTAACCTGTGTTATTAAAAATGTGTCTGCGGGTTTAGGAGAGCCTGTTTTTGATAAACTGCATTCCGAGCTTGGTAAGGCAATGCTGAGTATTAATGCTGTTAAGGGCTTTGAATATGGTAGTGGTTTTGAAGGCTCTAAAATGAAAGGCAGCGAACATAACGATTTGTTTAATGCCGATGGCTCTACTAAAACAAACCTTAGTGGTGGTATACAGGGCGGTATTAGCAATGGTATGGATATTTATTTTAAAGTAGCTTTTAAGCCGGTAGCTACTATTATGCAGGCTCAGGAGACTATAGACAGCCACGGCAACGTTACAGAAATGCACGGTAAGGGCAGGCATGACCCGTGTGTAGTGCCACGCGCTGTACCTATAGTTGAGGCTATGGCGGCACTTGTTTTAGCAGATTTTTATTTATTAAACAAATCTCAGTATATATAGGATAAAATTTATAGTGTCTGTTAGATTATAATTGAATGTGTGTTTATTCTTCATAAATTTAATATAAATAAATTGTAAGGAATTTGAAAATTGTTATTTTTGGTAAAAATTAAAACTATCATCATGAAAAAAATTTTACTTACTGGTGCTATGTTAGCCTCTTTTGGGTTATCATTTGGACAGGTAGCACTTAATGAGAATTTTGAGGGAACAACATTTCCTCCTACAGGCTGGACGATTGAAAGAACTATCTCAGATCCTGACTATACATGGTTTGCTGCTACCGGCGACAACGCAATTAGTGGAAACCAATCTGCAGCGGTTGCCTATAATTCAGATGAAGATTCTGATGAGTCACTTATCAGCCCAAGCTTTAGTCTTGCCGGCTATACAACAGCCTATTTTAACTTTACAGCTTCTTTAGGGTATGACTGGATGGTAGCTCCTGATAATAATGGAGATCTTTTTGCAAAAATATCAACAGATGGAGGAGCAACCTGGACGCAAGTTTGGGTAGAAGAAGATGAAGGTGAATTTGAAAACTATGCTCCGCTTTTAAAGCGTATAGACATAAGCGATTATGCAGGAGAAACAAATGTTAAGATTAAGTTTCAATATGTTGCTTTTGATGCTGACCTTGCCAGGATTGACGATGTTAGTATAACAGCATGTGCACCTATAAGCGGACTTACTCTTGATGATCTTTCAAGTACATCTGCATCATTTACAATAGATGGTACTTCTACAGGATATAGTGTAGAATATGGTGTAACAGGCTTTACATTAGGAAGCGGTACTACAATAAATACTACACAGCCACAATTTTTACTTGATGGTTTAACAGAAGGTACCAGCTATAGCTTCTATATTACAGCAACTTGTGGTGGTACTGCTAACAGCGGTTGGGAAGGCCCTTATTCTTTCTACACGCCACTAATATCAGCTACATCAGTACCATATGCTTATGGGTTTGAAAATACTCCATTAGCAGCCGGTGGTTGGTATACTGAGTTAGTAAATGAAGAAGGAGCAGCGTGGGGCAGATACATGGGAGGCACTGATTTCCCTGCACAGGAGGGTACTTATTTTGCTGCGGCTATAGGTACAGCAGCAGATGGAGATTCTTGGTTGTTTTCTCGCGGCCTTAGGTTAGTAGGTGGTACAGATATCAGCTATTCTTATTTTGTAAAAGAAATTGCGTTAGATACAGCCGGTAACGGTAATGAAAATTACCTTACTGTTACAATTGGTTCAGATAAGACTTCTGATGCGCAAACCATAACTCTTGTGCCTCAGGAGGAGATTACTGATGAAGAGTATGTACAAAAAACAGGTTCTTATACAGTACCTGCAGATGGTATATATTATATAGGTTTTCATTATGAAGGGCCGGCAAACACAGCAGCTGCAAATGGTGCGCTTGTTCTTGATGGCTTTAATGTAACTGGAACTACAGGTGTAAATGAGCAAGTTGCTTCAGCAATTTCAGTATTCCCTAACCCGGCAGTTTCGGTAGTTAATGTTGCAAATACTAATGGTGCACTTATAAATAACATTAAAGTAGCCGATCTTAATGGGCGTACAGTTAAAAATAATAAGTTTGATGGGCTTACAGATGTTCAGGTAAATATTTCAGATCTTGCTTCTGGAGTTTATATGATGACAATTAGTTCTGACAAAGGCACCACGACAAAGAAAATTGTTAAAAATTAAATAACGATTTTTTAATAATTTGAAAATTAAGCCGTTGCAAATGCAACGGCTTTTTTGTAAGAACAATAGGCGAGCGGTTTTTTTTGAATTATTCAACAAATGCGCTGATAATGCATTGTTTTCTAACTTTTAGAAGTATAATTTAATCATTATCGTATTTAAAATTGATAAAAAGTGAAATAATAATTGTTTTGTATTGTAGTTTTTACTAATTTTAGCACCTTTAAAAACTATCATACAATGAAAAAACTTTTACTTACGGGTGCTGCTTTAATGGCACTTTCATTTGGGGCAAGAGCACAATTTAGCTGTGCTGAAGCTCTTGAACTACCTATAGGAATTACTACTGTAGGAACTATTGCTGGTGATTATTATGCAGAAGGATGCTTTGCAACTACAAGTACTACAAATCCTGATGCTGCAACTGCTGCAAACTGGTATAAAGTTACCGCTCCTGCTAATGGTGCTTTTAGGATTAATACAAACGTACAAGGAAATGATCCTGAAGGTGATACACGTGTAGCTGTATATTCTGGTACTTGTGATGCACTTACTTGCTGGACGACTGGTGATGACAAGTATTTTAATATAATTTATGATGATCAGGGAAACCCGATATCTTACGATCCAAATAATGTTCTTTATGCAGATTTTGAATTTCCTGTTGTAGCTGGTCAAACTTATTATATTGCTTTTGATGATGCATATGTAGATACAGGCTTTGATGTTGAATTAACATTCAACGATCCTTCTTGTGTTGATAACAGCCTTCACGAAGACTGGACAAACCTTGCAAACTGGTATTTCTGCTGGGCTAGGCCAAATCCATCTACAACTGTTAGAAACAAGTGGCAGCTAATGACAGACTACGATTTTGGTGGTACTGATTATAATTATGATAACACAGCTGCTATATTCTCAGCTCAGGGTACAGCAAATGATGATTTCCTTATTTCAAGCGAGAAAAATCTTGTAGGTGGTACTGAGTATACTTTAAATGTAACTTACAATGGTGTAAATACTCAAACTCAGGCTGGTGCTGTAGTTGAAGCTGATGAGAGTTTTGAAGTTTATGTGTTTAATATTGTAAATAACTCATATACTCCGGTAGCCTTAATAGGAGAAGAAACTGGTATTGCTCAATCAGGAACAGATCTTAATGTGCTTAAAGAAAACGCTACTTTGGGTTCATATACCTTTACTCCTGATGCTGATGGTGAGTACTTTTTTGGTATTCATTCAACAAGCCAGTCAGGTGGTGCTCTATTAGTATTTGAGGTTAATGTTGATGGTGCAATGGGTACTGTTAAGAATGATGTTTCTAACATTGCTGTATTCCCTAACCCTACATCAAATGTTGTAAATGTTGCAAGCGCTGGCGCACTTGTAAATAATGTAGCAGTTACAGATCTTAACGGGCGTACTGTTAAGTCTGCTAAATTTGATGGTGTAACTAATGCTCAGGTAAATATTTCAGATCTTGCTTCTGGTGTTTACATGATGACTATTTCATCTGATAAAGGTACTTCTACTAAAAAGATCGTTAAAAACTAATTACTTAGTTTCTAAACATACTTTAAGGCCGCTGCATTTTGCAGCGGCTTTTTTATTTGCATTTTTATCTGTTATATGCGGTAAACGCTGCATTTAAAAAGGTAAACACGAATTTTTGCTGCGCTATTTTTTAATGTTTGTGATTAATTTTATCATATTAAAAAACTATCACAAATGAAAAAATTATTACTTACAGGCGCCATGCTATGTGTAGCCTATTTTAGTGCAAATGCCCAATCGCAAACTATTACCTCTTTTGAAGAATCTGAAACAGCTGCTTACATAGTGGGTGATGATATTGGTACTTACACCACACAGTGGAGTACTTACAGCTCTGCTAACGATGATGATGTAGATGCGGGAGTTATTACAATATCTGATGCCTGGGCTTCAGAAGGTACGCAATCGCTCATGTTCTCGCCGTTAAATAACCAGGATGACGAGGCAAATTATGCCATTGGCCCGCTTTATGATTTTTCTACACTTTCCGGTACTGCGTTTGAGCTTACATTTGATACCCGTACAAATGTTGTTAGTACTACAAGCAGTAACCTTGGTTACCAGCTTACAAACTATGATGCTACAGCAAATACCCAGACTACCTTTGCTAAGGTTCAGTTTGATTACTCTGGTACAATCCTGGTTTGGGATTCTACTGAAGACCAGTCTGAAGATAATAACTACGGATATGTAGAAGCTACAGGTTTTTCGGCAGCAACAAACTATACCGTTAAAGTTCGTTTTAACGTAGATCAATCGCTTACTTACATTGTAAACGGCGAAGAGGTTTATACATTTACCCCGGCAGATACAAGTGTACTTAACGGATCTTACTACCCGGTATTCTATACAGACGATTATAATAGTACATGGTATGTAGACAACCTTACAATAGCATTGCCTACAGCTGGTGTAGTTAACCCTTCATTAGCACAGTTTGCGGTTTATCCTAACCCGGCATCTAGTGTAATAAATGTATCTAATACAGATGCCCTTGTAAATAATATAGCACTTACCGATCTTAATGGTCGCACTGTTAAAACTGTAAAATATAGCGGTGCTTCTGACGCACAGGTTAATATTGCAGACCTTGCTTCGGGAGTATATCTTCTAACTATCAGTTCTGATAAAGGAACAACCACTAAAAAGGTTGTGAAAGAATAGCTGATGGTAGTTTTGATTTTTTTTTAAGCCCCTGTTTTTCAGGGGCTTTTTCTATTTGGTAAATTAAAGGGCATAGATTTTGTAAAGTATAAGCCATGCAAAAAATAACATACATACTTATAGCTCTTAGTCTTATGGTTGTGTCCTGCAATAAAGACACATCGCACAAAACAGGTCTTGCTTACAGTGCAACCATATCAACGGCTAATAATACGTTGGTTAAGCAAGAACTTACCTACCGCGAAAAGGTAATTGCTTATGCAAAAAAGTATCTGGGCATACCTTATAAATATGCCACGGCAAGCCCTGCTGTAGGGTTTGACTGTTCTGGTTTTGTAAACTACGTGTATAAAAATTTCGGTATAAATTTGCCACGCAGCTCGTCAGGGTTTAAAAACCTTGGGGCGGCTAAAAAGGCTTCCGATTTTAAAGTAGGCGATATACTTGTTTTTTATGGTTATAAAGACAGTGCATCTGTAGGGCATTTGGGTATTGTATGCGAGGCTAACGGTATGAAAAGTCGTTTTATACATGCTTCTTCCGGTAAAGAAATGGCCGTTACCATTAGCGACTTGGGCAGCGCCATGTATACCCGCCGCTTCTATAAATGTATCGATCCATTTTTGTTATAACCCTTCGGCAATAATAAAATATAAGCTATCTTCGTTTAACTCATTTACAAACTTATGAAGCAGTTATTTTTTATTGGACTTTTTACCATGTTTGCTTTTGGAGCAAATGCGCAGGAGCAGTTCTCAGTATATTTTGATACTAATAAGCATGAGCTTGATGCTAAAGAGCTTGCCAGCCTTAAGGCTTGGGCACTGGCAAATAAAACATCTAAAATTGTAGGTATAAACGGTTATACCGATGAAGATGGCTCTGTAGGCCTTAACGACTCGTTGGGCCAGCGCAGGGTAGACTTTGTTTTTGGTGTAATCCGTGGAAAGGTTAGTATACGGTCTGATTTTTCTACCCGAAATTTTGGAAAACTCCATAAGCACGAAGCTGTAAAAGCCAAAAACCGTAAGGCTACGATATACTATCTTTTAGAAAAAGACATTCCGCGCGAAAATGAGATACTGGGTATTAAAGATGAGCCTAAAACGGTAAAGAAAGAAGATATTGTTTATGCTACAAAGATAAAGGTGCGTAACCCTGATGGTAAAGACGAAGAAATGACGCTGGATCTCGCTTTTATGAAAAAACTGGGCACCGCTAAGGTGGGCGATAAAGTAAAAATACCTAACCTTAATTATTACAGAAATACTTTTGCTCTCGTAAAAGAATCACGGCCTAATATCTACTCGCTGCTTGAGGTAATGAAAATGAACCCGGGTTTAAAAATAAAGCTCCAGGGGCATATTTGCTGTAGCCCTACCGATCGTAATAAGCTTTCTTATGACAGGGCTAAAAGCGTAATGATGTTTCTTACACAAAACGGTATCGAAAAAAGCCGTGTAAATTTTGAGGGGCTTGGCACCACACAACCCATCTATGCCATACCTGAAAATAATGACCAGGAACGTGAAGCAAACCGCAGGGTAGAGGTGCTAGTAATGGCTAATGACTAGCTTTCTTAATTGTGTGCTTTACCATTATAGCCTAATCGCCTATTAAAATAGTATAACCGTTGCAGTCGCGAACTACAAATTCGCGGCTGCCATAAGGGCGCTGTATAATTTCTGTAATTATATCAGCGCCTTTGCTTTTTAGTTCATTGTAAAAAGTATCGATTTCCGGTATCCATAGTATAAAGTCAGTAGTTCCTTTTCTCAGGGTTTCATTCAGGTTAATGTTATCTGCCTTTGCAAAATGTATCTGGAAACCGTCCCGTTGCACCATTGCCTAAACCGGCGGGTCTAAAGCATAGCCTATAACACTAAAACCCAAAACATCGCGGTAATATTCGGCTGTTAGTACTACATTCTTAACAAGTAATTGCGGCGCACTTCCTATAATTTTTGCTGTACTCATTATTGTTTTATATATCGTTTTACAAACTGGCTGGGTGTGCCGCCGGTTTTTATTTTAAACTGTTTAGAAAAGTACCCGTAGTCTTCATATCCCAGCAGGCCTGCAATGCTTTTAAAATTACCACGGTGCAGTACCAGTTCCTTTTTGGCTTCGAGCAGTACGCGTTCCAGTATTACATCGGTGGCGGTTTTGCCCACTACAGCCTGTGTTATCCTATTTAGGTGGCGCAGGGTTACGGCAAGTTTATCGGCATAATAGCCGGGTAATTTCTGGTTGCGAAATTCTTTTTCCAATACATCTTCAAATTCCCTGAATTTTAAGTAGTACGTGTTTTCGGTATTAGCTTCACTCGTAATTAGCGTGTCATATAAGCGTGTAGCCTTTACATATAATAGTGTTATGTGTGCGTGCAGTGCCTGTTTAAACAGGTTGGGCCCATTAAGGTACTCGCGGTATATTTCTTTAAAAGTAGCGGCCAGCTCTTTTTTTGCATCAAGTGTAAGATATATACAGGGGCTGGTGTGCATGCTGTAAAAAAATGGATAGCGAGCTAACTCATTATGAGTATAGTACAACTCATAAAATTCTCGTGTATGAAAAAAGATGTATCCCTTAGTGTCGGGCGAAAGATGCCAGTGGTGCGTTTGTCCGGGTTTTAAGAAAAACAATGCTCCCGGTTTTACATCAAATACCGAAAAGTCTATTTCGTGCGTGCCGGTACCATGGGTAAAAAGTATTGCCAGGTAAAAGTTATGGCTGTGAGGTTCTGCTATGTCTTTATGCCTCGTTTCCAGATGGTTTTCGAGCCTGTTGGCATGAAAATCTTCATGCTGATCATCGTGTTTAAACTGGGCTATATTGAGTACGTTTACCGGCTTCATAAATTTTTAATAATGTCCTAAAAGTACAAATTTCTGCGTAAACCGTCTATTGATATGTGTGTCATAGCGGGGTATCTTTGAATAAAAAAAACACCATGTCTCAAATAGTTAATATCCTCGAAGAAAAGTGCCCTAAATGTGCAGAAGGCAAAGTGTTTGCTACGAAGGGTAATATATTTTTATTGCGTATGCCAAAGATGAATGAAAAATGCAGCTGCTGTGGACATAAGTTTGAAAAAGAGACAGGCTACTTTTTTGGCTCTATGTATGTAAGTTATGCAATGGCCGTAGCTGAGATGGTTGGGGCTTTTTTAATAATGCAGTTTTTTGTAAAAGGTTTTGCCCCCATGATTACTATTATAGCAATACTGGCAGTGCTGCTAAGCACCTTTAATTTCAGGATTTCGCGCATGTTATGGATCTATATGTTTGATGGCCCCGGCCGAACACTGTAACGATTTTAGGTAGATTGTTTCAGCCACGAATTCTGCGAATTTTTACTAATCAATTAGCGAAAATTTGTAGAATTCGTGGCTGTCTTTTTTAATTTGCAATTCACTATTGATAATTCGTAATTGTAAAAAGTGCTATATTTGTACAGCAATCTGCACCCAGAATCCATTATGCTTCAAACACTCCAAATAAAAAACTTTGCTCTTATAGAGCAGCTTCATATAGATTTTACCGGCAGTTTTTCTATCATCACAGGAGAGACCGGCGCAGGTAAATCCATCCTTTTAGGTGCCCTTGGCCTTGTATTGGGTAATCGTGCCGACCTGGGATCACTTAAAGATAAAGAACAAAAATGTGTAATCGAAGCACATTTTAAGATTGCTGATTATAACCTTCAGGAGTTTTTTACGGCAAACGACCTCGATTATGAAGATGTTACCATACTGCGCCGCGAGATATTGCCAAGCGGTAAGAGCCGCGCCTTTATAAACGACAGTCCTGCAAATCTTACCGAGGTGCAGGAGCTTGGCCATTACCTTATAGACATACACAGCCAGCAGCAAACCCGCGAACTTAGCGATGAGTTGTACCAGATGCAGATACTCGACGCAGTTGCAGGAAACAACGCTACGCTTGATACCTTTAAAAAACAACTTTCGGTATTTAAACAGGCGCAGAGTGCCCTTAAAAAACTGGAAGACCAAAAAGCCAATTTGGGTAAAGAGCAGGATTATAATACTTACTTGCTTAATGAGTTGCTTGGTGCAAAACTTAAAGCAGGCGAACAGGCTGAGCTTGAAAGCGAACAGGAAAAGTTAAGCAATGTAGAATTTATAAAAGAGAGTATTGCAAAGGCATTGGCTGTAGCCAATGAAGAGCAGATAGGTGCCGTTCAAAACCTTAAAGAGATAAAAAATGCCCTGCAAAAGATAAGTGGAATCTCTGAAGAATATGCCGCCTTTTATGAAAGGGTAAACAGCCTGCTTATAGAATTAGATGATGTTACAGACGGGATTTCTGAACATTACGAGCAACTGGTAAACGATCCTGAGGCGCTGGAGCAGGTTAACCAAAAACTACAGCTTATTTATAACCTCCAGAAGAAACATAATGTAACAACGGTTGAAGAACTGATTACGATACAAAACGAACTGGAAAGTAATGTTGTTCTTGCCGAAGGACTTGATGAGGCCATAGAAAAGCAGCATCAAAATGTAGCTAAGGCAAAAAAAGAGGTTGATGCAACTGCTGTTATCCTTAACAAGGCAAGACAGAAAGCAATACCGGTACTTACAGAAAAAATTACCGCCATACTTGCCCAGGTGGGTATGCCAAATGCACGTTTTAAATTTGAGGTAATTGCGGGCGATACTTACTACAATAATGGTAAGGATGCAATTAATTTACTGTTTTCGGCTAACAAGGGTACTAACTTTGGGTTGCTTAAAAAGGTAGCATCAGGAGGGGAGATGTCGCGCATTATGCTGGCAATAAAATCGGTACTGGCAAATTACTCAAAACTGCCATCTATAATATTTGACGAAATAGATACCGGTGTGTCTGGTGAGGTTGCCATAAAAATGGGCGATATCATGAAGGGCATGAGTAGCGAAATGCAGGTATTTGCCATTACCCACTTGCCACAGATAGCTGCTAAAGGCGATCAGCACTATAAAGTATATAAGTCTACATCGGGCAATACCACGGTAAGCGAACTCAAGCTGCTTACCCACGACGAGCGCGTGCGAGAAATAGCCGAAATGCTAAGCGGTAAAGATGTAAGCGACTCTGCACTTACACATGCAAAAGCATTATTAGGGTAGGGGATGGTCTTTTATTTTGCGGCTGCGGTTTATCAAAGGCATAATTATTGCCAGCGTAATACCATATAGTATTGTTCTGATGGTTATAGGAATTAAGAGTATCCAAAAATTAGTTATGTCTCCTTCAAATAAATATATTTGAAAGTAATTAGAGACCATGTTAATAAGCCATGGTATAAGGAAGCACATTTGCAGGATAAAGATTCCGGCTATTATTTTACTTTTTTTGGTATCGAGCAAAATTTCCTTTTTTGTAAATATCATTACCATAGACAAGCTCAATGGTAATATAAACCCGGTAAATATCCCTACTGAAATAGACAATGCATTATTGTCTAGTGTTATAAGCCGGGACATTACAATCGCTGTTATTTCAAAAATAAATGCGCCAATGTAGAACCTGCCAAACCAACGGTTAGGGCTGTATACTTTTGGTGAAAATTCATCTTCATTTAAGAGGTCAATCATTGCTTGGTAGTTTATCGGCTAAAATTATATAAAATAAGGGTTAGTTGTTTTTGTTTTTTATCTTTGCTTTCCAAAAAACTAAATACAGGATAATATTACATTATGAAAATAGAACCTAGAATGCGTGGCTTTATATGCCTTACCGCCCATCCGGACGGTGCTGCACAAAGCATAAAGAACCAGATCGAATATGTAAAGTCTAACGGGGAGCTTGCAAACGGGCCTAAAAAAGTACTTGTTATAGGTGCTTCTACGGGTTTTGGCCTTGCATCGCGTATCTCGGCTGCTTATGCCAGTAATGCCGCTACCATAGGCGTATTTTTTGAAAAAGAGCCGAGCGAAGGCAAAACGGCTTCACCGGGTTGGTACAATAGTGCTGCTTTTGAAAAAGAAGCCCATGCTGCCGGCCTGTATGCAAAAAGCATTAACGGCGACGCATTTAGTAAAGAAATAAAGCAACAAACTATAGACCTTATTAAGGCAGATCTTGGCCAGGTAGACCTTGTAGTGTACAGCCTTGCATCTCCGGTGCGCCAGCATCCTGATACAGGTGTGCTGCACCGCAGTGTACTAAAGCCTATAGGTGGTGTGTTTAGTAATAAAACAGTAGATTTTCATACCGGTAAGGTTTCTGAAGTTACCATACAACCAGCTGTTGATGGCGATATAGAAAATACAGTTACCGTTATGGGCGGCGAAGACTGGGCAATGTGGATCGATGCACTAAAAGGTGCCGGTGTTCTGGCCGAAGGAGCACTTACGGTTGCTTACTCATATATAGGACCATCACTTACAGAGGCTGTGTACCGCAAAGGTACTATTGGCCAGGCTAAAGACCATCTTGAGGCTACCGCTTTTGAAATTACAGACAGTCTTAAAGATATAGGAGGGCATGCTTATGTTTCTGTAAACAAAGCGCTGGTTACACAGGCAAGTTCTGCTATACCGGTAATACCACTATATATATCATTATTATATAAAGTGATGAAAGAAAAAGGCCTGCATGAAGGTACTATAGAACAGATAGACCGCCTGTATCGCGAGCGTCTTTATACAGGAGGTAATGTGCCTCTTGATGATAAAGGCCGTATACGTATAGACGACTGGGAAATGCGTGAAGATGTGCAGGCTAAAGTGGCTGCGCTTTGGGATACTGCAACTACAGAAAATCTTGAAGAAATAGGCGATCTTGAGGGATATCGTAAAGATTTTCATAATCTTTTCGGTTTTGGCCTGGCTGGTGTTGATTATGATAAAGATGCTAATGAAATAGTTGGTGTTGAGAGTATTAAAGGCTAATTTGTTTGTTAAGATTTTCTTAACATTTTATTGGCTTTTGTGAGAATAATAATTTAAAACTCCCTTTTTGGGAGTTTTTTTATGTATTTTATTATTAAAGTTAAAAAAAATTGAACTTTATTTTTGGTTGATTTAACATAAAACTGTAAAAAACATTATGTTTTTTGACTGTCAAAATACGAATAGATTAATTTTTTAACTTTAAAATGTTTAATATGTTAAAAAAACTACTAATAAAATACGCTTGTGGTCTTTTTTGTATTTTTAAGAAATTAAATTATTTGTTAAATGAGAAAAATTACTTTACTTATCGCCCTGATGCTATTTGTAGCAACAGGAGGGTATGGGCAGGCCAAGTTTTATGGCTTTGCCTCGTCGAGTGGTGTCTACACGCCCATAACGGGCGGAACGGTCATCACTACGTCAACAAATGGTGATCCTTCATTGGACTCCGTTACGTCTACAGAGCAGGTATTCCCTGCGCCGTTTGAATTTGCAGGTGTCTCTTACACAACGTTTTTTGTTACCAGTAATGGGCAGCTAACGTTAGGAGGTGCAGCTCCTTCAGCTTATGAATACAGAGCCTTAAGCACTAGCTTTGGTAGTAATGTGGTTTTCTCACCTTTTGGTGCAGACCTTAATCAGATTGGTACCGGTACTGCTAACATAAGGGCAGAGCTGGTAGGTTCTGAAATTGTCATTCAGTGGGCTAATTTCAGGAGGTATAATATGGCGGAGTCATTTAGCTTTCAGGTAAGACTTAACACGGTAGATAAGTCGATTAAGTTTGTGTATGATGGCACACCACCATTCGCAACATCTACTTCATACCAGCCTCAGGTAGGTATAAAGTCTGCTGTGGGAGATTACAAAGCGCTAACTTCTGCAAATAGTGGTTCTTGGGCAGCACCTACAGTTATAACAACTGGTGTGACTGGTTCTTCAGTACTACCATTTACAGGGCCAACAGGTTTTACAAGTGGCCTTACTTATACGTTTTCACTGCCACCGGCGTGTGCTACAACTCCTATCGCTGCCACACTTGGTGGTGATGCTGTGCGTTATGTATGTAATGGTGTTGTTCCTGCTGCACTAGTTGCTACAGATACAAACCCGGTCAGCCTGAGTTATCAATGGCAGGAATCTGCAAACGGAACTGACTGGGTTAATGCTGTAGGTGGAACAGGTGCCACTACAAGATCTTTTACACCCCCAGCTTTTGCAGGTACAAGTATTCAATACAGGTTAAGCACTTCATGCCCAAGTGGCGGAGATGCGGTGTATTCATCAGCGGTTACCTTTAATAGCCTACTTGCCCCTACAACGCAGGCAAGCGCACTTGCATTTACGGCTTCATTAAGCTCTGTAACTGCTACATGGACAAATGGTAATGGCGGCCGCAGGGTTGTAATAGCAAGTACATTCCCTCTGGATGACCTTGTTGCTGAATCTGGTATTGATGCTTATGCAGCCAGCAGCGTTTATGCAGGTACTGGGCAGCAAATTGTTTATGATGGTACAGGTACCAGTGTAACAATTACAGGACTAGCATGTGGTACACCTTTATATGTAAAGGTTTTTGAATATACAAGGTGCGGATCTGGTCCGTATGATATGTTGCTTAACACCACAACGGGTACAAATGCAGTTACCGCTACTACAGGTACTCCTGTAACAGCTGTACTTCCTGCTGTTAATAACTTTACAGGTTTTAATGGAGACAACCTTAGTACTGTTGTACCTGGATGGTATGAAGCATCTGTTGCTACAGAGCAAGGAACTGAGCCTTCAGGCCAAAATCCTTCTGGTACAACTTCGTCATGGATAAGCAGTACCGCATTTGGTGCTACAAGAACTGCTAAGATCAATTTATATTATAATACGGCCAATGCCTGGATTATTAGCCCTAAGGTACAGATAACTGAAGCTTCAAGAATTCGTTTTAAAGCTGCTATCACAGGTTATAATAATGCTAATGCTCATACTGTGCGTATGCAGGGTACAGATGACAAAGTTAATGTACTTGTATCTACAGATGGTTGTGGCCTTGTGTGGGCACCGCTATTTACTTTTGATGCGTCTAATACAACAGAGCTTACTAACGTATTGACAGATTACTCTATATTGTTATCTAGTTATGCTGGACAAACTATCCAGATAGCTTTCCAGGGTACTGACGGACCAATTGATAATGATCCTGATTATGATTTCCATATCGCAAATGTTGTTATCGAAACAATCCCAACATGTGATATTCCTGTAACTGTAATTGCTTCAACTACAGGTTATACTACTGCTACGCTAAGCTGGACAGCTCCGGCAAGTGCTCCTGCAAACGGTTATGAGTACTACTACAGTACAACTAATACAGCTCCTGCTGTAACTGCTACTGCTACAGGAAGTGTAGCTGCGGGTGTTACTTCGGTAAACCTAACGCAACTTACTGCTAACACAAATTACTATTTCTGGGTACGTAGTGTTTGTGGAACTGATTCAAAAAGTATTTGGGAGGCTAGTGCTCCTATACTAACAGGGCCATGTATTCCTGCTCCTACAAGTGTAGATGGAATTGGTATTACAAACGTAAAAATTGGTACTATTAACAACACCACAGGTGCTGAGCCTGGTCGTTATGGTAACTATGCTGCACAATCTACAGAGGTATTTGCAGGAAACGTTGTGCCATTCAGCATTACATACGAAACCGGTTATACATATGGTACAAAAATATGGGTAGACTGGAATAACGATACTGATTTTGACGATGAAGGAGAACTTGTTTATACAGGTCTTTCAACAAGTGATTCGCCAAGTGTGCTATCTGGTACATTTACTGTTCCTTCTACTCCTGGTATAGTAGGTAGTCACCTAATGAGGATAGGCGGTACTGATGAAGATGCAGGCGGTACGCCATGTTATAACGGAAGTTATGGCTCTTACGAAGATTATACACTAAATGTAATCTTGCCGGTTGCTCCGTCAATTACAGGATTTACGCCTGCAAGTTACTGTGCGGTTAATGGTGTTATTACTATAACCGGTACATATTTAGGTGAGGCTACACTTACTATAGGTGGTACGGCTGTTGCGCTTACATCTAATACAAATACGCAAATTGTGGCTACTGTACCTGCTGGTGTAAGTGGTGTGGTAAGCGTTACAACTTTTGGAGGTACAGCTACTACAAATACAAGTTTTGCTGTAAATACGCCACCAGCGCTAACGCTTAATGCTACAGCTATAAATGTATGTGCCGGAAGCACTGGTACTGCTACTCTTACATCTGATGCTGCGGCTTACGATACTTATGTATGGAGTCCTGCTACAGGAGTTACCGGTACAGCTGCTGCAGGCTTTGTTTTCTCTCCTGCAGTAACAACTGTTTATACACTTTCTGCTTCTCAATCTGCAGGAAATTGCGCTTTAACAACATCAATAACTGTTAATGTTAATTCGCTTCCTTCGGCTATTACTGTAGCGGCTTCAGGTTCTACAACTTGTCCGGATGCTGTGCTTCCGCTTGTTGCAACAGGAGGCACTATTGTTGCTGATGCTGTTATAGGTACTGGAACTACCCTTTCAGGCGATTATGAACACCCAACAGCATTTATGAACCGCTGGCCTAATTACAGGAGCCAGACAATTTATACTGCCGCAGAACTTCAGGCTGCCGGACTTGCTGCCGGTACCATAACATCTATGGCGTATAATGTAGCTACTTTAGGTAGTGCTGCTACTAACAATAACTTTACAGTTAAAGTAGGTACAGTGGCAGGTTCTAACTTTGCCAACACTACTTTGCTGGCTACTACTGCGTTTACTAATGTTTATGGTCCTGTAACGCATACACATACTGCTACAGGATGGCAGGTAATTACCTTTACTACACCGTACATTTGGGATGGTGTTTCTAACATTGTTGTTGACGTAGAATCTGAAGGTGCAGACTCTGCTAACAATGCGCAAACATATTATAGTACAACTACTGATAATATGACGCTTTATGTTTATAGTACTAATGCACCTGCTCGCACTACGAGAAGGCTAAATGTTAAGTTTGCAGGTTCAGTACCAACAGCCGTTTCATGGTCTCCGGTTGCTAACCTTTACTCTGATGCTGCCGGTACAGTACCTTATGTAGCCGGTGCAGCTGCATCTACAGTTTACTTTAAGTCTGCTGCAACAGGTGCTGCTAATTACACAGCTACAGCTACATCTTCAGCAGGATGTACAAATACTGCTGCTGTTACAGTTACAGTTGGTGCTATTGCTGCTCCTACTGCTGCTGCTCAGGCATTTTGTGGTGGTGCTACTGCAAGCCAGCTTGTGGCTACCGGTACAGCGCTACAGTGGTATGCTGCTGCTACAGGTGGTACTGCAATAGCTGGTACTGTAACTCTTGCTACAGGTACTTACTATGTTACTCAAACACTTAATGGCTGCGAAAGTTCAAGAACTCCTGTGGCTGTTACAGTAAATGTAACTGCTGCTCCTACGGTTGCTGCTCCTGCAATTACTGTATGTAATGCCGGTACTGTTGCAAGCCTACAGGCTACAGGTACAGAGGTAAAATGGTATGCTGCTGCTACAGGTGGTGAAGCTCTTGCTGCTACTACTGCATTTACAGCGGGTACAACTACATACTATGCTTCTCAAACTCTTAATGGATGTGAGAGTGCAACAAGAACTGCCGTTGCTGTAACACTTACAGTAACTGCTGCTCCAACTGCTGTTGCTGCTCAAACATTTTGTAATACTGCTACTGTGGCAAGTTTAGTTGCTACAGGCGAAGGCGTACAGTGGTTTGCTGCTGCTACAGGTGGCGAAGCTCTTGCTGCTACAGCTCCTCTTGTGTCTGGTACTGCTTACTATGCAGCGCAAACAATAGCAGGTTGTACAAGTCTTACAAGAACTGCTGTAACGGCTACAATAACTGTTACTGATGCTCCGGTTGCTGTTGCTCAGCAATCATTCTGTGCTTCAGCTACTGTTGCTAGCCTTGTTGCAGAGGGTACTGCTGTTAAATGGTATGCTGCTGCTACAGGTGGTAACCCACTTACGGCTGACGTTGCCCTTGTTAGTGGTAATACTTACTATGCTACAGCTACAGCTAATAGCTGCGAAAGTGCTGCACGCACTGCAGTAGTTGTTACTATTGTTACAGTAAACGTTGGTCAGTTTGATAATGTTACTTCTTGTGTAAGCTATACGCTTCCTGCTCTTACTACTGGTGCTTACTACACTCAGGAAGGTGGTACAGGAACTGCTGTAGATGCTGGTACTGTTGTTACAACAAATACAACATTCTTTGTATTTGCTCAAACGGGTACATGTACAAGTGAGGCTTCATTTACAGTAACTATTACTACAACTGCTGCTCCTACAGCTGTATCTCCGCAAGTAGTTACAGTTGCACAAGGTACTGGTACGATAGAAGATATAGTTGTTTCAGCTCAGGGTACAGTAACATGGTATCCTACACAAGCTGATGCTGTTGCAGGTACTAACGCTATTGCTCCTGGTACTGCACTTGTTGTAGGTACTTACTATGCTACACAAACTATTGATGGTTGTACAAGTACAGCGGTTCTTGAAGTAGTTGTTTCTGAAGTATTGGGTGATAAGAACTTTAACGCAGCTGCGTTCTCTTACTATCCTAACCCGGTTAATAACATACTTAATGTTCAGTACTCTACAGAAATTTCTTCTATAGCAGTATTTAACCTTGTAGGCCAGCAGGTAATATCTGTACAGCCAAATGCTACAAACGCTAAAGTAGATATGGCTCCGCTTGCAGAGGGTACTTACTTGGTAACTGTTAAAGCAGGTGCAGCAACTAAAACAATTAAGGTTGTTAAGAAACTGCAATAATTAGCATTTTATGTAAGATAACTTCTTATAATATTTATAACTAAGCCACCATTTATGGTGGCTTTTTTATTTATAAAGGTTAACTTTGTTAAAAAATTGCAGTAATGTTTTTTTCGCTAATTATTCCCGTTTACAACAGGCCAGACGAAATAGAAGAGCTACTACATAGTCTTACACTTCAGGATTATAAAGATGGCTACGAAGTTGTTGTTGTAGAAGACGGGTCATCCATACCGTGTAAAGATGTTATAGAACATTTTACAGGGAAACTTACAATATCTTATTATTTTAAACAGAACAGCGGCCCGGGCGATTCCCGCAATTTTGGTATGCGCATGGCTAAGGGCGATTATTTTATAATCCTTGATTCAGATTGTATCCTGCCACCACACTACCTCTCAAGTATAGCTGTTAACCTGTCTGCAAATTATGTAGACTGTTTTGGCGGTGCAGATGCCGCGCTCGATAGTTTTAGTGATGTGCAAAAAGCCATCAACTTTGCCATGACCTCTTTTATGACTACAGGAGGTATCAGGGGGAAAAGTGAAAAGCTCGAAAAATTTCAGCCACGCAGCTTTAACATGGGCATTAGCAAGAAAGCATTTGAGGCTTCTGAAGGTTTTGGACATATACATCCGGGCGAAGATCCGGATCTTTCTATAAGGCTCTGGAAACTGGGCTTTGAAACCCGCCTGTTTGCAAATTCATATGTGTACCATAAGCGACGTATAGATTGGGGCAAGTTTAAAAAACAAGTGTCTAAATTTGGTAAAGCCCGCCCAATACTGGATGCCTGGCACCCGGAATATAAAAAAATAACATTCCTTTTTCCTACTATATTTATTGTAGGGCTTTTCCTTTCGGTAATACTTATGCTAATAGGGGTATGGTATTTCCTGTTTTGCTATTTCTTTTACTTTTTAATGGTGTTAATTACAGCATCTGTAAAAAATGGCATAAAGGTTGGTGCACTATCAGTAGTTGCAGTGTTTATGCAATTTTATGGTTATGGACTTGGGTATTTGCAGTCTTTTATAAAAGTACATCTTTTAAGACAGGATCCTAAAGTTGCTTTTCCTGAATTATTTTTTAAATGAAAACAAAAGTTTTAGGCCTTACCGGTGGTATAGGTAGTGGAAAAACCACTATTGCCCATGTTTTTGAAGAATTGGGTGTGCCTGTATATTATGCCGATGATGAGGCAAAAAAAATACTCTACCTGCCGGAAGTGTTGCCTGAGTTAAAAGAAAACTTTGGAGATGCTGTTTTTGTTGATGGCAGGCCAGACCGTGCTAAGATTGCAGCGGTGGTTTTTGCTGATAAAGAAAAACTACAGGCTCTTAATAACATTATACATCCCAGGGTAGCACAGCACTTTAATAACTGGTTACAGGCACATAATAACTATAAGTTTGTTATAAAAGAAGCTGCAATATTGTTTGAAAGCGGAAGCTATAAGCAGTGTGATGACATTATTTTAGTAACTGCGCCAACAGAAGATAGGGTACAACGCGTTATGCAGCGCGATGGTACTACCAGAGAACAGGTGCTTCAACGAATTGCAAATCAGTGGACTGAAGAGCAAAAAACACGGCTTAGTAAGTACATTATTACAAATATTAACATAGATACTGCACGTTCAGAAGCTGTTAAATTATTTAAATTTCTGAATAATATGTAAAATCAGCTATTGTTGTTAATGTTTGGTTAATACATTTAACCTGTAAATGTTAAAATGTTAATTTTGTAACGATGAACAAGACTCGCTTTAGGTTACTGGTTTTTTTTATGAGCCTATCGCTTTTAGGCATAATACTTGTGCAGTTATACTGGGTTAACTCATCGCTTAAAAACAATGAAGACCAGTTTAAATACCACATACAGCAAGTGCTGGGAAGGGTAGCTGTACAACTGGAACAACGTGAGGCAGAAGAGTTTTATAAAATGTATCAAAAGTTTGCCGATAGTACAGGGAGGAATCCCCACAGGGACGACCTGATAGTTATGTACAAAAGCAGGCAAACCGGGGCAGATTCCCGCCATATTATATATAGCGACCAGGTAACACGCGATTTTGATGATGTTATATTTGATAAAGATGCTGTAGAGGCTTATGTAAAAAGAAAGGCTGCAAAGGCAGATCAGCCAAAGGGTAAACCCGAAAGAGAGCCGGGAGATGACGAGAGGGTGTTTACCTTTAAAATGGAAGGCTATATAAAAGATTTTAGAGAGTACAATGCTCCTGAAAAGTGGCTTAGCACCGCTGCGCTAAAAGATATTATTTCAAGGGAGCTTATTCAGAGCGGTGTAAATACATCTTTTGAGTTTGCCGTTTTTGATGATGGTATCCCTACTAAGATAAACTCGGGTAATCTGGGTTATGAAAGACAGATGAACGACCATACGGTCTTTGAAAATAATGATGGTTATACGAGGTACAGGCTCTTTATGAGCTTTCCGCAAAAAGGAGAATACCTGGTATCCTCTATACTTGGAATAACCTCGCTGTCTATCGTGTTTACGCTTATAATCATTATTGCTTATGTAAGTGCGATAAATCAGTTGATAAAGCAAAAGAATATATCTGAAATTAAAACAGATTTTATCAACAACATGACCCATGAGTTCAAAACGCCCATTGCCACAATAAACCTGGCGCTGGATTCGATAAAGAACCCAAAAATATTTGATGATAAGGCCAGGGTGCAGTATTATCTTCAAATGATTAAAGAAGAGAATAAAAGGATGCACTCTCAGGTAGAGAATGTATTACAAATTTCTAAGCTGGATAAGAAAGAGCTTGATATAATAAAAGAGGCGGCAGATGTAAACGACATCCTTGAAAACGCCGTAGAGCACGTACATTTACTTGTTGAAGCCCGTCAGGGAACCCTTACGACTCATTTTGAAGCACAGCGTACAACGGCTTTACTAAATGATGTGCATTTTACTAACGTTATAGTTAATATTTTAGATAATGCCATCAAATATTCGCCAGATGTGCCCGTTATAGATATACATACTGAGAATGTTAAAGATTTTATACTGATAAAGATTAAAGACCACGGCCTGGGTATGACCAAGCCGGTTCAAAAAAGGATCTTTGAGAAGTTTTACAGAGAACATACGGGCGACAGGCACGATGTAAAAGGGCACGGCTTAGGCCTGGCCTATGTTAAGAGAATTATTGATGACCACAATTGTCATATTTACGTAGAAAGTGAAAGAGGGAAAGGCAGTACCTTTATAATAAAAATGCCACTAATAAATTAAAAAAATATGGAAGAAGTAAACAAAAAGATTCTTTTAGTGGAGGACGACCCAAATTTTGGCGCCGTACTAAAAGACTATTTACTGATTAACGATTTTGACGTTACACTTGCCAAAAATGGGATGGAGGGTTTCGAAAAATTCAAGAAAGATAATTTTGACCTTTGCATTCTTGACGTGATGATGCCTTATAAAGATGGGTACACACTTGCAAGAGAGATAAGGGAGAAAAATAAGGAAGTGCCTATTATTTTCCTTACAGCAAAGTCTATGAAAGAAGACGTGCTTAAGGGCTATAAAGTAGGTGCAGATGATTACCTAAACAAGCCGTTTGACTCTGAGGTGCTTTTAATGAAAATTAAAGCTATAATACAGCGCAAGGCATCTGAAACTAAAACAGACAATTCTAAGTTTGAATTCCAGATAGGCAGGTTCCACCTTAACTCTAAGCTGCGTTTTCTTACGTTTGATAACGATGAGCCAATAAAGCTTTCGCCGAAAGAAAATGAACTGCTTAAAATGCTTGCCCTGCATGAAAATGACCTTATGCCGCGCGAGCTTGCCCTTACCAAAATATGGAGGGATGATAACTATTTTACATCACGTAGTATGGATGTGTATATTGCCAAACTAAGAAAGTACCTAAAGCAGGATGAAGAAGTAGAGATACTTAACATTCATGGTGAAGGTTTCCGTCTTGTGGTAAAAAATAAAGTAGCCGAAGAAAAGTAACAAGAGAAAAAAAATAATTCCTCCTGTAGGTAATAGCATTAGCCGTGCGGGCCGCTATTTTCTCTCAGGAGGAATTTTATATTTTCTGTAAAATTTACTTTACCGGTACTTGTCATTCAGGCCTTTGCCCTGCAGTATCAGCGGCCTGATCTTTTCAAAACGGGTATTCTTTGTTTTGTCCTGTTTTACTTCTGCAATATATTCGCAAAACTCCCTCTGCTTAAAAGGCGTAAACCCCTCAAACGCATTTTTTAAGTCAGGATCGGCATCCAGTTGGGCAGCGAGATATTCCGGGATTATAGTTTCTTTTTTATCAGGTGTAATGGCAAGCCCGGCCTTTTCTACTGCTATGGCTTCATGCACATAAGTCAGTATGCTTTTTTCGTCTATCTCATCAATAGATGTAAACCGCCATTGCCTTAGGCCTTTTGTATTGCCTTCGTTAGCATTTACCAGTATACCGGCTTCATCTTTTAGAAATACCCCTTTAAAAAACCAAATGGTAAAAAAGTGCGTAAACCCTCCTATGCCTAAAACATTTTTGCCGTTATAGGTATACACAGGGCCGCCCCATTTGGTTGTCTCAACAAGCCCGGTAGTGTTTATAATAGCCTTGAGTTTGTCGAGCTCCTGCGGCCATTTAGACGATTTGTCCCAGGCGGTTTTCTTTTGCTCTGCCATAATCCTTAATCTCTAAAAGTTAATGATTCGTTTCTGGTGCTTTCGAACTAAAAAATAATAGCCACGAATTACACCGGTAACACCAATTAAAATTAGTGAAATTTGGGTAATTCGTGGCTTGTATTATTTTATGCCGTTAACGGGCTTATTTACTTTATTTCGGCAGTAAGCTCAGCTATCTTTACAATAACCTCTGTAGCCTTTACCATGCTTTCTACAGGCACATATTCGTACTTGCCATGAAAGTTATGTCCACCCGCAAATATGTTAGGGCAAGGCAGCCCCATATATGATAGCTGGCAACCATCTGTACCACCGCGAATAGGCTTGATAATAGGTTTGATATCCAGTTTTTTCATTGCTTTTTCAGCAATCTTTACAATATGAAATACAGGCTCTACCTTTTCTTTCATGTTATAATACTGGTCTTTTATCTCAGCCACCGCAATATCTTCTTCAAACTGCTTTTTGTATTTACGGTTTATTTTGTCTACAATTTTCTTAACCAGTTTTTTACGTTTTTTAAAACGCCTGCTGTCGTGGTCGCGAATAATTAGCTGTACCGTACTCTCTTCTATACTGCCGGTAATGCCCGTAACATGAAAAAAGCCTTCGTAACCTTTTGTAAGTTCAGGCACTTCGTTTGCCGGTAGCGAAGAAATAAACTTGTTAGCAATAAGCATAGAGTTTATCATTTTGCCTTTTGCATAACCAGGGTGTACACTCTTACCTTTAAAGGTAATTTTTACACCGGCGGCATTAAAGTTTTCATATTCAAGCTCGCCTATCTGACTGCCGTCCATAGTATATGCCCAGTCTGCACCAAATTTAGCCACATCAAACTTATGTGCACCACGTCCTATTTCTTCATCAGGGGTAAAGCCCACGCGAATTTTACCGTGCTTAATTTCAGGATGCTGTACCAGGTATTCCATAGCACTTACAATTTCTGTAATGCCGGCTTTATCATCAGCGCCAAGTAGTGTAGTACCATCAGTAACAATAAGGGTCTGGCCTTTATACTGCAGCATATCTTTAAAATACTTTGGAGAAAGTACTATGTTTTGCTCTTTATTAAGCAATATATCACCACCACCATAATTTTCTACAATTTGTGGGGTAACGTTGGCTCCGGTAAAATCCGGCGTGGTATCAAAGTGCGATATAAAACCTATAACAGGCACCTCATGTGCTACATTAGACGGTAGGGTAGCCATAATGTAAGCATTCTCGTCTATGGTTACCTCTTCAAGGCCTATTTCTTTAAGCTCTTCAACAAGTTTATTGGCAAGGTCCCACTGCTTAGCGGTGCTGGGTGTAGTATCAGAGTTTGGGTCAGATTCGGTATCTACCGTAACATAGCTTATAAAGCGGTTTATTATGTGCTGCATTTTGTTTTTTTATTGTAGTACAAATTTACAATAAATTACAATATATGTAAGCGGTTTTAAAAAAGGGTATTATACGGGTAGTTGTACAGTAAAAGTTGTGCCTTTTCCAATTTCAGATTTTGCGCTGATATTACCATTATGCTGTTCGGTAATTTTTTTACAGATGCTAAGGCCAATGCCGGTACCACTATATTCGCTCTTGCCATGCAGGCGCTGAAAAAGTTTAAATATCTGGTCGCTGTACTGGTCATCAAACCCAATGCCGTTGTCAGCTACAATTATCTCTGCTATTTGTAAATCCTTTACTGTTTTTATTTCAGACTTTATTTCGATAATCGGTGCATTGCTGCTGTATTTTAGCGCGTTGCTTATTAGGTTAGAAAATAACTGGTGCATTTGCGGGGGCACCGCATTTATAATAGGCAGTATTCCCTTTTTTACAACGGCGTTTTTTTCGCTTATTACCAGTTCGTAATCAGATAATACGTTGTCTATAATGATGTTAAGGTCGATGGGTACAAAATGCTTTTCTATTGAAAGCTTGCTATAAGTAAGTACATCAGATATAAGTGCAGACATCCGTTCGGCAGATGTGTTTATCTTATCCATGTAGCCAATCACGGTAGCCTCATCTTTACCGCGCTGTTTTATAAGGGTAAGAAACGTTTGTATTTTTCGCAGAGGTTCCTGTAAGTCATGGCTGGCTATGTAATTAAAAGATTCCAGTTCTTTATTGCTTTTAGCCAGTTCATCTATTTTTTGTCCGAGTATTTCATTTACTTCCTTTAAGCTGCTAGTGCGGTCTTTAACCTCGTTTTCCAGTTTTGTATTAAAGGCATTGAGTTCTTTTTCGGCTGTCTTTCTTAAGGTAATGTCATTAAAAATAACAGCAACGGTTTTGCCATCGTTAGCAACAGAAAATGCAGATACCTCATACCATCCGTTAATTAAAACAGCTTCCTGCTCAAAATATAATGCCTCACCCGTTTGTGCAATCCTGCCATACATGTCAAACCAATGCTGCTCATGTTTAGGGTTTAGGGTTTTGATGGTTTTACCCTTTGCATCCGTAAGTCCTGTTTGTTTTTCAAAAGCAGGGTTGTATTCAATAAACCGATAGTCGTAGGCCTTGCCTTTTTCATCATATATCATTTCGATGATGCAAAACCCAAGGTCTATAGAATTAAATAAGGTTAAGTATTTTTTTTCTGCCTGTTCTGCCAGTTGGTTTTCTAATACTTCATCTGCCAGTTTTCTTTTGGTTATGTTGTCCCAAACCCTTACCAGATAATTTCCTGAACGGGTATCTGTAACTTCAAACCAGTTTCCTTCGTGCTGCCCGACTTCATAAAAACGTGTCCAGCTATGAGTAATGCCGGTTTCAATTACCCGTGCCATATCGGCTATCATGGTATTGCCATCCGGTAATGCCTGGGTAATGGTTTTGCCGGTAAAATCTTTTCCTCCAAAAAAATCGACTGTAGCTTTACTAATAAGCACAAATGTAAAATCTACTATTTCGCCATTTTCATTACGAACAGGCTCATAAACAATCATACGGCTGTTAGGGGCATTAAATGCCAATGCCATAAGTGTTTCGTTCTTAGTAGTGGTATTGTTGCTTATCATTTACAAGTATTGGGACGCTATTTCAAAGATAATAAATTGCGAAATTAATCAATTGTTAAAATTTCTATCTCCCGGTTAATGTTTTCCCTTGCAGTGGCTTCAAACTGATGCCTGAAAGCATCAGTTTTAAAAATAAAATCCATTTCTAAAAAATGAAGCATTGCTTTTTTGCGCCCCGGCTTGTATAAAAAATCAGGGTAGATACAGTATTCTTTACGCACGCTTTTATAGTACTGTTCATATTCAGGCCACGGTGCACCAAGAATACTCAGGTCGGCATCTGTAAATAGGTTGGTGTCGTTATCTACAGCCGGTTGATGGTGCTTCGTGGCACGTATTTGTTCATTGCATAAGGCTATTTGCACAGTGGAGAAATTAATTTGTTCTAAACGCTTAACCGCTAATTCGGCACTTTTTTCTTCGTTATCTCTAGCAGTGGCGCTGTAAATAACGTCATGATAGGCTATGGAAAAAACTATTGTATCCCAGTTATCAATATGATGTTTAAAGGCAAGTAACTGAGCATATAAATTGTCTAAGTGTACCAGCGTATGGTAATGCCTGCCCTTAGCTGTATAGTGTTTTTCAACCTCCATCCAGAAATTACCAGCTGTAGCTGCATTAGCATATTGAGTAACAAGTTGCAGGAAATTTTCTTTTAAATGCATTTAAATAACCTGTGTTTGTTATGTATAATGATGGTCTTATTTGTTGTATAAAGTTATTGTTATTTATGTATAATAGAAAGCCAGATTAAATAATATCGATAAAAATCAGCGGATATTTTTACATTTGCACTAACAACACAACAGCAAACAATGTATAAATCGCTTATTAGGCCGTTATTATTCAGGTTCGATCCTGAAAAGATACACCACTTTACGTTTTCATCCCTGCGTTTCTTAAACCGTGTACCTGTTATGCCGGCACTTATCAGAGGTGCATATAATCTGAACGACCCACGCCTGGAGCGCGAAGTTTTTGGGCTAAAGTTTAAAAATCCTGTTGGCCTTGCTGCCGGGTTAGATAAAGATGCCGTACTGTATAAGCAACTGGGTAACCTGGGCTTTGGCTTTATAGAGATAGGTACCCTTACACCAAAACCGCAGGAAGGCAATCCTAAAAAGAGGCTTTTCAGGTTACGGAAAGACAGTGCCATTATAAACCGTATGGGTTTTAATAACGGTGGAGTACATGCTGCTGTAGAACGGCTTAAAAGTAATCCTGCCGGTAAAGGGCATGTGCTTATAGGTGGTAACATAGGCAAAAATAAGGTAACGCCAAATGAAGACGCGGTTAACGATTACATTATTTGTTTTGATGCGCTGTATGATTATGTAGATTACTTTGTGGTGAATGTGAGTTCGCCCAATACACCAAACCTGCGCGAACTGCAAGATAAAGAGCCGCTAACTAAACTGCTGCAAACGTTACAGGATAAGAACGCGGCTAAGCCTAAGCAAAAACCAATACTGCTTAAAATAGCGCCAGACCTTACTGATGATCAGCTATTGGATATTATAGACATTATAAAAACGACTAAGATAGCTGGGGTTATTGCTACCAATACCACCATATCTCGTGAGGGACTGCTTAGCGAAGATAAAAATGAAACCGGAGGCCTTAGCGGAAAACCTTTAGGCAAACGCTCTACAGAGGTAATACGTTTCCTCTCTGAAAAGAGTGGCAAGGCGTTCCCTATTATTGGCGTGGGCGGCATTCATACGGCAGATGATGCTATAGAGAAGCTGGAAGCAGGTGCAAGCCTGGTACAATTGTATACGGGTTTTATTTATGAAGGTCCACAGCTTATTAAAGATATTAATGAGCGTGTGCTGGACCTTAAATGCTCAAACTGCTAGAATCCCACTATAACTAACAACCCAGAAGCTTTGGAAAAAATAAAAATCATAGAATGTCCGCGCGATGCTATGCAGGGTATAAAACCCTTTATACCCACGCAGCGCAAAATTACCTACATACAGTCGTTGCTGCGTGTAGGGTTTGATACTATAGATTTTGGTAGTTTTGTCTCGCCCAAGGCCATTCCGCAAATGCAAGACACGGCTGCTGTACTGGCAGGGTTAGACCTTTCTGCAACCAAAAGCAAACTGCTGGCTATTATAGCCAATACCCAGGGGGCTATAGAAGCGGCTAAGCATAAAGAGATACAGTATTTAGGTTTTCCGTTTTCAATATCAGAGAACTTCCAGATGCGTAATACGCATAAAACCATTGCGCAGTCTGTAATTACGTTACAGGAAATACTGGATGTTGCCCACAAGGCAGATAAAGAGGTGGTAGCCTATCTTTCTATGGGTTTTGGTAACCCTTATGGCGACCCGTGGAATGTAGAGATAGTAGGGGAGTGGACACAAAAAATGGCCGATATGGGCGTTACCATCCTTTCGCTGTCTGATACTGTAGGGAGTTCTACACCCGATATTATTACGTATTTATTTTCGCACCTTATACCTGCATTTCCGCAGATAGAGTTTGGTGCACACCTGCATACCGTGCCTGATAAGTGGCATGAAAAAATAGATGCGGCCTACAAAGCCGGGTGCCGCCGTTTTGATGGTGCTATACAAGGCTTTGGCGGATGTCCAATGGCTACCGACGAGCTTACCGGAAATATGCCTACCGAAAAAATGCTGTCTTACTTTACCGCTGCCAAGGCAGATGCCGGCAACAACTGGCTGAGCTTTGAGAGCGCTTACAATGAGGCGACTAAATTATTTGGGGAGTTTCATTAAGGTTGTTTGGTTTCCCACTTTAAATTGTTTGTTCTATAATCGGGCTTTAGTTTTGATTGCCATATAATCATTGTCCAGATTAATAGACAGCCTGCCAGTCCCAGAAAAAAGAATAAGCACTGTAAAGCGATTTCACTTTGAAGGCTTTTGTAATGAGGTTCTAATACAATAATGTTTTTTGCATCAGCGCGGTACATTACATCATTTATGGCTTCATAAGTATGATCAGTAACCCACTTTTTGGATATTTTTCTAACATAAGTAATGTCTTTGATATTAAAGGCTGATTTAAAGTTAGCATAGCTTTCAGTCCTGAAATCATTAAATTCGCTTTTGTTAACATTCATATTTTTCTCTTTCCGCGAATATGTCCTGTAAAGCCAGTACCTGAAATTATTATTTCCACCATTCTCAATTATAGGTGCTGCAAGTACCATATTCAGTTCGGTGTAATCTTTTCCATGTTTTCGGTGTTTTCTTTCAGTCCAGAAATCTTCACCAATATGTTGGCGGTCTATATCAAAGGAAGCTATCTTAAAGCACCATTGTGAAGAAGAGTAACCTATTTCAGAAACATTCTTAACCTGTTTAATATTTGAAGTTAACAGGTTGACTAAGGGGAGTGAGAGCAGAACCGGCAGACACATCATAAAAAATGAGAGAAATGTAACCCCAAAACGGTTTTGCTTTTTGTAGAGCCTAAATTTATTTAAAAAAGGAAATATAATGACAAAATTTATAGCAAGTACATAAAAAGCGGGTATAAGTAAATTTGTTACCACTCTGCTATACAAAGGCTCCCTGCCTGCAAATATCACATAATAAATGATGTCTAAAAGCAGGGTAGTAATTAGTGTTATGATTAAATAAGGTAAAATTAGCAGCCTTAATTTTTCTTTTGCGGTCTTCATAGGTTGGGTAATTGTACGGTTGCAAAAGTAGAATAATTTGGTACAAACATTAGGTTGTGTCAATGCCAAGTTTGTGCCTATGTTGCTATAAATTTATTTTATAGGGTTTGTGTAATTAAATTCAGCTAAAAAGTGTTATATTTGCACGCAATTTAACTACAAGTTGCAACATGAAAGCACACACAAATAAAATCATCGGAGAAGGCTTAACCTACGACGATGTTCTTCTTGTTCCAAATTACTCCGAAGTATTACCACGCGAAGTAAACATACAATCTAAATTTTCCCGAAACATTACCCTTAACGCCCCTGTGGTTTCTGCCGCTATGGATACCGTTACCGAAAGTTCTATGGCTATTGCCATGGCTCGCGAAGGTGGTATAGGTGTTTTGCATAAAAACATGACCATAGAAAAGCAGGCTGCTGAGGTTCGTAAAGTAAAGAGGGCTGAGAGTGGTATGATACTGGATCCGGTAACACTTGCACTTACCGCTACTGTTAAAGATGCTAAAAACGCTATGCGCGAATATGGCATTGGTGGTATACCGGTGGTAGATGAAAACGGAACGCTGAAAGGTATTGTTACTAACCGCGACCTTCGTTTCGAGAAAAATTTTGCAAGGCCTATTACAGAGGTAATGACTTCAGAAAATCTTGTTACGGCGCCTGAAGGTACTACGCTTGATGTAGCTGAAGAGATTCTTCAAAACCATAAGATTGAAAAACTTCCGGTAGTTAATGGCGATAATAAACTTGTTGGCCTTATTACCTTTAGGGATATTACGCAGGTTAACAGAAAGCCTATAGCTAATAAAGATAAATTTGGCCGCCTTCGTGTAGCTGCCGCCCTTGGTGTTACTGCCGATGCAGTTGTACGCGCCGAGGCGCTTGTGGCAGCCGGTGTAGATGCTGTGATTATAGACACTGCGCATGGGCATACACAAGGTGTTGTTACGGTGCTAAAAGAAGTAAAAGCAAGATTCCCTGAGCTTGATGTAGTGGTGGGTAACATTGCTACTGCTGAGGCTGCGCTTTATCTTGCCGAAAATGGTGCAGATGCTGTTAAGGTAGGTATAGGCCCAGGGTCTATTTGTACTACGCGTGTGGTAGCCGGTGTAGGCTTCCCTCAGTTTAGCGCGGTACTCGAAGTAGGTGCTGCACTTAAAGGCACAGGTGTTCCTGTTATTGCAGATGGCGGTATTCGTTATACAGGCGATATCCCTAAGGCACTTGCTGCCGGGGCAGATTGTGTAATGCTTGGTTCATTACTTGCCGGTACCATGGAAAGCCCTGGTGAAACCATTATTTTTGAGGGACGTAAATTTAAATCATACCGTGGCATGGGCTCTGTAGAGGCTATGCAGGAAGGCAGTAAAGACCGTTATTTCCAGGATGTGGAAGACGATATCAAGAAACTGGTTCCGGAAGGTATCGTAGGGCGTGTACCTTACAAAGGCGAACTTTTTGAAAGTATGCTGCAGTTTGTAGGCGGACTACGTGCCGGTATGGGCTACTGTGGTGCTAAAGATATAAAAACACTGCAGGAAACATCAAGGTTTGTACGCCTTACCTCAAGCGGTATTGCAGAAAGCCACCCACACAATGTTACTATTACTAAAGAAGCACCTAATTATTCAAGGTAATTTTTTAAAGATATATAAACAAACAAAGGGCTGTCTCACTGAGGCAGCCCTTTGTTTGTTTATGGTTTTTTGTCATTCTGAACGCAGCTTTAGCGAAGTGAAGAATCTAAAAAATATTGTACTGATTAATCTTTATCGAGATTCTTCCTATCGTCGGAATAATAAAGCAGGCCTCTCAGCCTTTCGACTTTAAGCCTTTTGCCTTTCAACTCTTTTGACCTTCGTCTTTAAGACTTTTAAAGGTTCTTTATAAATGTAGCACGCTTTTTATGTACTTTAGGGTCAAAGTTTTTCCACAGGTTATGTATGGCGTGGTTTTCTTCGAGCTCAGGCGTGCGGATGCACTGCTCAATTTTATTTTTACTGAATACATTAAAATATTCTTCAAATACAATGGCAGTTACGCCCTTGTTCTGGTATTCCGGCAATACACCTATCAGGTAAAAAGCAACACCCTTGCTGTGCTTACGTGCCCTTAACAAGTGGTAAAACCCAAAAGGGAAAAGGCTGCCGTTTGCTTTTTTAAGTGCAGGTGCAAAATCGGGCATTACAATACTAAAGGATATTAGCGTATCGTTCTCATCAACAATAAATTTTATGTATTCAGGATTGATGAGCCCAATGTATTTCTTTTTAAAATACTCCTTTTGCCTGTCTGATACCGCCACAAATGATGACAGCCTTGCGTAAGAAGAATTAAACAGGTCAAACATTTTATCTACCCACGGTATTATCTGGGCTGTAGTAGTAAGAGGTAAAACCCTTAGCTTATAACGTTTTTTAACCAGTGCACTGGCTTTCATAAACAGCGCAGGGTCTACATTATTAAAAGAGAAGATACTTTCTATAAATTTCTTTTCAATCTCAAACCCCAGTTGGGTAAGATGATCTACATAATAAGCATTATTATACCAGGTAATGGCGGTTCCCATCTGGTCGTAGCCTTCGGTAAGTATGCCTACCTTGTCTAGGTTGCTAAACCCCATAGGCCCCTCTACGTGTTCTAAATTATGCTTTCTGCCCAGCTCGTATACTTTTTCAAGTAGCGCTTTTGTAACTTCAATATCGTCTATAACATCAAACCAGCCAAAGCGCACTTTGCTTTTTTGTTGTTCGTTAACTTCCTGCCAGTTTATTATTGCGGCTAATTTACCTACTATTTTACCATCGCGGTATGCAAGGTAAAAGTAAGCTTCGGCATTTTCAAAGGCAGGGTTTTCGTTTTTATCAAAACCCGCCAACTCATCATTAATAAGTGGTGGTATCCAGTTAGGGTTGTCTTTATATAGGGTAAAAGAAAATTTAATAAAATCTTTAAGTTCCTGCTTTGTAATGGCTTCCTTTATGGTAATCATGGCTTAGTTTCCGTCTGGTTGCGGCCCTACAGGGGTTTCAAGTTCTTTTAGGCGCGCTTCCTTTTCTTTTTTACGTTTGTCTTTGTCTTTCTTTTGTTTGTCCTGGTCTTCTTTCAGCAGGTCTTCGCGGTCGCCTTTACCGGGCATCATTACATCCTGGTAATTTGCAGTAAACCTCCATGAAAAGCCCACACCGCCATACAGTACAGATGGTGTATCTTTAAAGTTGCCGCTTATGCTTGCATCAAACTGCATATTTTCGGTAAACATATAAGTAGCACCCACACGGCCTACGCCATCGGCATAAAAATCGCTTTTATAAGCCTGAAATTCTAAAAAGCCTGCCCACTTGCCACTAAACCCACGTGTTATGGTGGTAATCCAGCCATAGCTTGGGTATTCTGTGCCTATTTTGTCAGCAATAATATTGTTTGTCCAGGTCCAGCCTGCAAAGTTGTTTTGTAATATTAGCATTCCCTTCGGGCTGATTTTGTCTTCAGGAAAGGTATATGGATTGTCGTTAAATAAATTTGCTCCGGCATATACCGCAATAGATGGTATTACAGAGTGCCATTTAAATTTGTGGTTAGCCTTCCAGCTTTTTACATTTACCTCGGGCGTGTAATATTTGTTAGGGTCGTAAATAAGATATTTTGCACCAAACGTAAAACGGCTAAAATCGTTTCGGTTATAGGTGTAAATGGCATCTTTATACTGGTCAAAGCGATACTGCATATCGGCAATAAACTCAAGCTCTTCAACAAAAGCACCATACCTTATAGCCAGGTCTAATCCTACGCCTGTAGACTTTGTACGCAGCAGGTCGTGTTCCTGTCTTATGCCGTTAATGCCGGTTTCTATTTGTGCTATGGTTTTACCCACTGCAAAGGCGCCCATGCTTTGTCCGGGGCGGTTAGTATTTATCTCTTCGGTATATTGTGCGGCAGCGCCCAGTGAAAATGCCAAAAAGGCAGTTATATAAAAATTGGTTTTAAACCTCATGTTTGGCGTATTTATTGATTGAAGATAATTACGTTTTTCAAAAGTAGTACTTTTATTATTATTTTATGATGGGCGTTTTAATTTTAAACACAGCATTGCGTACTTTTACAAAAATTTTATGATAATGGATACAGCATCACTTACAGGTTTGATCAAGGCAATAGTAACGATTGTATTGATATATTATATCGTTAAGTTTTTAATGAAAATGCTTGCGCCGGTACTGGTGCAGCAAATGGTTAAAAAAGCAGGACAGACCATGCACGAACGCCAACAGGAATTTTATAATGCCCAAAACAATCAGCGCCAGCAACAGCAACAAGAGCCAGCCAAGCGCCCAGAGCAAAAACCTAAAGTGGGTGAATATATAGATTTTGAAGAAATAGACTAAACATACCATACCCTGCCAGTGCAGGGTTTATTTTTGCCCAAAGGCTAAAAACTAGAGGATTTTCCGTAATTTTATATCAAATTTTAAGCATGAAAAATATAGTAATAATGGCGTGCGGTCTACTGATGCTTTTTAGCATGGAAGGGCAGGCGCAAGCTAAAAATAAGGCTAAGGCCGATAAGACAAAACCTATGGCTACAGAAACAATTTACCAGTTTAAAGTAACAGACCTTTATGGAAAGCCTTTTGACTTTGCAGACCTTAAAGGTAAAAAGGTTATTGTGGTTAATACGGCATCTAAATGCGGACTTACACCGCAGTATAAAGACCTGGAGGCTATTTATGAAAAATATAAAGATAAAGGCCTTGTAATTGTAGGCTTTCCTGCTAATAATTTTGCCAGCCAGGAGCCGGGAACAAGCCAGGAAATAGCTTCTTTTTGTCAGCAAAACTATGGTGTTACTTTCCCTATGATGGATAAGATATCGGTTAAAGGAGAGGATATGGCGCCAATCTATAAATTTCTTACCCAAAAAAGTAAGAACGGACTTGAAGACAGTGAGGTACAATGGAACTTCCAGAAATACCTTATCAACGAAAAAGGACAACTGGTTAAAGTAGTTAGCCCTAAAACACTGCCTACCGACCCTGAAATTACAGACTGGTTAAAGTCTTAAATTGTTTATAGTTTGGGGTTTGTAGTTTATAGTTTTGGTAACTGTAGAAACTACAAACCCCGAACAACAAACCCTGAACATTCAAAATGATTTACCCAAAAATACCTTTGGCACAAAGCATTATACAAATATGCCTTGCCAAGGGAGTTACTGATATTGTTATATCGCCGGGATCGCGCAATGCGCCCCTTACCATTGGCTTTGCCAATAATCCTGAATTTACGTGCTACAGTATAGCCGATGAACGCAGCGCAGCGTTCTTTGGTATGGGGCTTGCTCAGCAGCTTAAAAAGCCTGTGGCCGTGGTGTGTACATCAGGTTCGGCATTGCTTAACTATTACCCTGCGGTGGCTGAAGCTTTTTACAGCCAGATTCCGCTTATTGTTATATCTGCCGACAGGCCGCACGACAAGATAGACATTGGCGATGGGCAAACCATCCGTCAGGAAAATGTATATGCAAACCATATACTTTACAGTGCAAATTTAACAGGGGAGGCATCTCCTGAAAATGACCTGTTGATTAATAAGGCCATTGCCGAAGCCAAGATAGGGCTGGGGCCGGTGCATATAAACGCGCCTTTTGAAGAGCCGCTGTATGAAACGATTGATGCGCCTACCGTGCAGATAGATGTACAGTATGCCTCTATAATGCCTAAAGTAATTAATGAAGATTTACAGCATTATGCCAATATATGGAATAATGCTAAAAAGAAACTGGTGCTCGTTGGCGTAAACTATCCAAACAGTATTGATGCCGAGATCATCAACTACCTGGCAGCAGATCCGTCTGTGGTGGTGATGACCGAGACGACCAGCAACCTGCACCATCCTACATTTCTTAACAGTATAGATACTATAATCACGCCCTTTACGGCAGATGATTTTGAAGCCTGGAAGCCCGATGTGCTCCTTACCTTTGGTGGTATGGTGGTGAGCAAAAGGGTAAAGGCATGGCTGCGAAAGTATAAGCCTGCTAACCACTGGCATATTGATTGCCACAGGGCTTATGATACCTATAGTGCGCTTACAAGACATTTTGAGGCCACGCCAAATGAGTTCTTCCAGCACTTTTTACCATTGGTAAGCGAGGTAGAAAGTAGCTATAAGGCTACTGCAACAGCTTTAAAAGCATTTCGTAAAATAAAGCACGATATTTACCAGGATGCAATACCATTTAGCGACCATAAGGCTTTTGGCATCTTGTTGCCTGAATTGCCACAAAATGTACAATTACAGATAAGCAACAGTTCTGCCATACGCTATGCGCAACTGTTTGATATAGATTCGTCTATAGAGGTGTTTTGCAATCGTGGCACGAGTGGTATTGACGGTAGCATAAGCACAGCGGTAGGTGCTGCCGTTGCAAGCGGCAAACCAACAATAGCCCTTACGGGAGATATTAGCTTTTTGTATGATAGCAACGCTTTGTGGAACAATTATATTCCCGCTGATTTTAAAATTATACTCATAAACAATGCAGGCGGCGGTATCTTCAGGATATTGCCCGGGCATAAGGAAACGCCGGTTTTTAATACCTATTTTGAAACGACCCACAACCTTACCGCAGAGCATCTGGCTAAAATGTATGGGTTTGATTACCTTACAGCGAATGATGAAGTGTCGTTAAAAGAGCAGCTTACTACTTTTTTCAGCGAAAGCGGAAAACCTAAGATATTGGAGGTATTTACCCCAATGTATGAAAATGATAAAATACTACTTAACTACTTTAAAGAGTTAGTGTAGTAGTGCCATTATAATTATAAAGCCGTATAAAGTGATTTATACGGCTTTTACCTTTATATAACGTGTTGTTATGGGCACAAGCAAGATGCTTGCGCCAGCAGGGGCTATATTAGTCAATTTTCAATATAGTATGTTTTTGTGTTTTGAGAACAACATTCAAAGCAACTAAATTTTCGTTTTAATCGTTGTTTTTTGTTCAGCTTAAAATAGTCATATAAGCGATCAATATTAATCTCTGCAATTTCATCACGATTGACCCAGTCTATAGTATTTGTTCCCTCTTGCAATTCTAAATCATTAATGAAGTCATCTATATCCAGATTATCAAAACCTCCCAATTTATAAAATCTTTTTTTTATTATATTAAATGCCAAATAATATGAACAAGATCTGTTTAAGGTCAAACTTGAAATATCTGATGTTCTATAAGGTTGAGAAAATTCAATTTTCAAAAAAGAAAAGCTTTTATATTTTGTCTTTAAAAAAATAACTTTCTGACTTTCAATATCTTTTAAAATATTTTCTTTACTTGCTATCCCATATTCGCTGGTAGTAAAAAGATTTGCCTTGAATATAACTGAGGTTGAGTCTATAGTTTCCATTTTTTGACAAAATGATTGGCTACAGTATATTAACAGCCATAATAATGTACAAATTTTCATAATTAATTTATTTAGATTATTCAGTTTTCCACTTCTTATCCTCTTTGCTCGCTGACGCGAGTGTTTTGCTTGTGAATACATAACAGCTATTAATATAGAAGCGTGTTTTATAATTCTTAAAAGCTACAAGCAAGATGCTTGCGCCAGCGGGGGTAAAAGGGCTGTGTGAAAAGTGTTATTCTGAATGTAGCGCAGCGGAATGAAGAAATTTCAAGGCTCAACTGATTTAATATCAATTGTTTAACAGGAGGTTCTTCCTTCGTCAGGATGACAAAAATGCTTATATAAGAACTTTTGACACTGCTTCTTTTATTATTTTGAATTCGCGACAATCAGAAAGATGCTTTCCAGAAAGAAGGTTGTTATAGTGTTATTTTTGATAAGGGGCACAAGCAAGATGCTTGCGCTAGCAGGGTGATGTCATTTTAGAACTTCTAATTTTACTTTTTCATTACTTTCATCCCAATAAATTTTAGATTTATTTTTTTTATACCATTTCTTCCAACCCTTTATATTTTTTTCAGTAGGTATGTAAAACATATCTTTTTCTTCAGTATAATCACTTTTTATTTTAGTGAGCTCTTCTAAAAAGACAATTGAACAATATAAAGATGTAGCATCTTCAATGTAGCCTTTTTTTACAAAACTTTCAACAATATCAATATGATATAAAACAATCGAGCATGCTTTATCATTTTGCATTGGTAATGATTTACAGGATATTAAGGAAATTATGCCAATAATAATTAATAATTTTCTTTTCATACTTTTACTTCGTTACATATACCCATCCGGTAATAGGCTTAGGGAAATCAGGGTCGTTAAGCTCCAGCACAAAGTAGTAGGTGCTGTTAGGTACAGTAGTTCCTTCAGTGCCCACTTTTTCTTCGTTTGATATGGCATCCCAGTCGGCCTGGCTGTGGTTCCCCGTCCATACCAGGTTGCCCCAGCGGTTATAAATGCTCATTTTAAAGTTGAGGAAAATGTTGCGTAATCCTTCAACAAAAAAGGTATCGTTATACCCATCGCCATTTGGCGTAACATAGTTATAGGTAACGGGAGCACACTTTTTAGTACGCAGCAGGAACGATGCCGTGGTGTGGCAGGTGCCGTTATCAAGACGTACATAAATGCGCTGCGGGTTCTCTGTTGTTTTAAACAACGAGGTGTTATAAATACGGTCAATGTCCTGGTCAGCGGTTTGCTGTGTGGTGTAGAAGGCAACTGTTTCGGTAGAGTAGTTTTTAAGTGATTCTGCATATGCAGAAAAATCGAATGTAGCATTGCCAAACCCCTGGTCGCAAAGTACAATGTCATCAGGTTGTGTAATTACAGGCGATAGTACCAGGAATGTAGTCAGGGTATTACTATTATTAGTTTCGTCTATTTCGACTACTGTGCCTGTGCCGTCTCCGGTATCATCTACTACAAAAGTCAGGTTAAAATCTAGTGGCACACCCACCGGTATGGTAAGGGTAATAAAGTTGCTTTCGCTTCCGCCAATAGCAATATCTTCTATCGTTTCGGTATAGTCAAGAAACTCACCATTTACATAAATACTTATAGGTGTACCGGCAGGCAATAAATCTGTAGCGTTAAAGTTGTTCACGTCATAATGTACGTGTATAATGCGCGAGTTACACTGCTTATATACATCTTCAATCACAACTGTTCCGTCAGGAAAGTAGCAGTCAATAATATTTAGTGTAAACACTTTAGTGTCATAACAGCCGTGCTCATCCTGCAGGCGTACAAATACCTGTGTGCCCGGAGCCACTACATAAGCTGCCGGAGTATCAATAGCGGCAGTGCCATTATCAGCATCGGCTTGGGTACGGTGAAACGTAATGGTATCATTAGGATTGTTTTTTAACGATTGCAGGTAGGCCGAGAAGTTAAAACTACCCACGGCTGATCCGTTAAAGGTTTCACAGGCTTCTACATCGGCTGGCTGTCGCAATATGGGAGATACCCATAAATGCAGCAGGAAAATGTTACTGTTATTGTTTGTTTCTATAGTTTCCTGTACGCTGCCTACACCTGTGCCGTTATCATCTATAATAAATTCCAGCTGTACATCTAGGCCAAAGCTTAGTGGGATGCTAAGGCTAATGGTTTGCGTTACGCTTGCATTAATTGCGATATCTGCAGAAGTTTGTGTAGTGGTAAGTAATGTTGCATTTGCATAAATAGCTATAGAAGTACCTGCCGGAAGTATGTCAAAACTATTTGGGTTGCTTACAGTATACTGCACTACAATATCGCGCGAGTCACACGATTGTACCAGTCCGTTAATGGCTATAACCCCATCCGGGAAAAGGCAGTCAATGGCTATTAGCGAGAACGTACCAATGGTGTAACAACCATTTACATCTGTTAGGCGTACATATATTAGCTGAGGGTTAGTACCGTTTGACGTATAAGCTGCCGGGTCTTGTATATTATTAGTACCCCCGGTTTCGGCATCTTGTTGTGTGGTGTAGAATCTTACGGTATCTGTGGGTTCATCTTTTAGAGAGGTTTCGTATTGCGAGAAGTCAAAAATACCAATGTTAGTCCCATTACCTGTTTCGCATTCGGTAAGGTTTGGTATCACAGTAGGCAGGGCAGGGGCAACCCACAGGCTTACCGGTAGTGTAAAGCTGTTGTTTGTTTCTATAATTTCCTGTACTGTATTTCCATTGTCTACACGCAAGATCAACGTAAAATCTAACGGAACGCCTACAGGGATGTTCAAAGTAATGGTTGCAGTAGTACTTCCGTCTATGGGTAACTCTACGCCGGTTACCGCAGATCCAACCAGTACATTGTTAGCATAAAACCCTATGGGCGTACCTGCGGGCAGTACATCGCGCCCATCCGGATTGCTAACGGTATAGGTAAGGGTTATGCTGCGGCCGCCACATGTTTGTGCTAAATTATCTGCCCTTATAACAGCATCTGGATAAAGGCAGTCATCTACAATTAATTGAAACGAACCATAACCTATACAGCCATTTGAATCTTCTACACGTACATATATGGTGCTTACGGCAGGACCGGACGGATAAGCTGTAATATTACCAATGGCATTTTGAGGAACCTGTGCATCGGCCATTGAAGCGTAAAACGTAACCACATCTGTAGGGTCGTCTTTAAGCGATTCGGCATAAGCCGAAAAATCAAAAAGCCCTTGTTGCGATCCCGGCGCTGTTTCGCATGCGCTGATATTGCCCGGAGTTACATTAGCCTGAAACCAAAGTGTTTCGTTAAGGTTATAGCTGTTGTTTGTTTCATCGGTTTCATTCTGGGCAAAGTTATAGTCTACCACAAACAAGAGTTCAAATTCCTCTCCATAAGCGGCAGGAATGTTAAGCGTTATTATGCCACTGGTGCTGCCACCTATAGGAAGTGCAACAGTAGTAGAAAATGTGGTAAACAGGCGTCCGTTTATGTAAACACCTACCTGTACCCCGGCAGGCAATACATCGGTACTGTTAGTGTTGTGTACGGTATAATGTACAGCCATGCTGCGCGAGTTACACTGCTTGTCTATGTTGTCTACTGTAATGGTAGCATCTGGCAACTGGCTGTTCAGTTTGGTCATTATTGCATTAACCATTACAAAGTCCTGCCCCGATGTTAATGATATATCTGCACTGTCATCGCCAATATCTATATAATTCTGAATATCGTAAATATCGAGATCCATGTTGTACAGCGTGTTGGACCTTGTTACACTATTAGTACCGTTAAAAGCATTGTTACTTGGGTTTAGCGGAGGGTTAGATAATGTGTTGTTGTTTATCTTAAGCGTCTCTTCAACCCAAATTCCCGCATCTCCCTCCCAGGCCAGGAAACCTATTTTAGCACCTTCATTATCAATAACATTAAGGCTGGGTAGTTCTATGTTTATTGAGCTGGGTACATATTGTAAACCGTCGTACAGGTTAAGCTGGTTAAGTGGCAGGTTCTCATTTTGAACTACTACTACGATAGCCCAGCCCCCAAAGTTTAACCCACGCCTGCAGTAATAATTTATTCCGGTACCGTTAGTATTAATTACATTGGTCAGGTCAAGGTCAGATATGGTATATGTACCTCTGCCCCGTGCCTGTACAAGGCTCGTGATATCAGCATAGGCACTAAAAAAGTCATAATCGTGTGTGTATATAGGACAGCCTACACAGTCTTGCTCATTAGATGTATAAATTGCCGCAAAATTGCGTCCGGCTGTTACATCGGTGCCGTTTACTTTTATATTTAGATCTCCGGTACCAGATCCGGCCCAGTATAAATAGGCTTTTAAAACGGTGTCACCTTCATTAAGACTAAGGTTTGCAGATGATTGTGTAAGTATAGTGCACGGGCCGGTAACTCCGTTTTCTTCAGTATTTAATGTGTTTCCTACAAAAGTAAAATCATAGCGGCCATTAAACTGCTCATATAAGTTGATGTTTACCTGTGCTTTACCTGCAAAGGAAAAACCCAGTAAAAATAAAACCAGGAGTAATGTTTTTTTCACGGCAAAATAATTTTTCTAAAATTATAAAAAATATGTTAATGCCAAAGTATGATTATACAATCAATTGCTAAAAGGTTGCGTTATATTAAATACCATGATTGTTTATAATTTGCTATTTTAGCGGATATTTTAAAAATAAGATGAAGTTACCCTTTTTATATTTTGACCCAGGAACGGGAGCGCTTGTTGTACAGGCTATTGTGGCAGTAGGAGCATCTGTGGCTCTTTTTTATAAAAGAGTTGCTATAGGCATAAAATCTGTTTTTGGAAAAAAGCAGCAGGATGATGACCTAATGGGCAATATAGATGATACGGATGACAGCAACAAATAGGCATAGTTCTTCGTTTAGGGATCCTTCCGGTTATGTTGAGGTTTCGGGAGGTAAGGTGTACAGGCATATTAACCCTGTGTATTTTGACCAGTACCAGGCGATTAAAAAAGCAGGCTTTTTTGAAAAGCTTTTTGAAAAAAAGCTACTCATACCGCATAAAGAAATTAGTGCAAATGCAAATGCTATTGTGCTGGAAGCAGAGCAGGTGCCTTTTGTAACATATCCTTATGAATGGAGTTTTGCGCAATATAAGCACGCTGCGCTGCATACCCTAAAGCTACAAAAGTACTGCCTGCAAAATGGTTTCTCGCTTAAAGATGCTACAGCGTTTAATATAACGTTTCATAACGGTGCACCTGTATTTATAGATACACTCTCTATAGAAAATTACACCGATGGTGAGCCGTGGCGAGCGTATAAGCAATTTTTAATGCACTTTTTAGGTCCGCTTGTCCTGGCAAAATATTTTGGTAACGATATGCTAAAATTATTGCACCAGTATATTGATGGCTTATCGCTGCAAAAAGTGGTTGAGCTATTGCCGTTTAAAGCGCGTTTTAGTACAATTTTATATACCAGCCTATACCTTACGGCTAAATATGAAGGTAAGTACAGTGCCGATAAAAATAAGGCAAAGGGTGGAGGTAAGGCTGCAATTTCTAAAAATGCACAGCTTAAAATTATTGATGCCTTATATGATTATATTAAAGGGCTCAACATAAATGAAAAGACCGAATGGAACAATTACTATGCGGTTACAAATTATGACAAAGCGGCCTTTGACCATAAAAAAGAACTGGTAAAAAGCTGGGTTGATAAAATTAAGGCAGATAAAATAATAGACCATGGTGGTAATGACGGTACATTTTCGCGTGTACTGACAGCAAAAGCAAGCCTTATCTTAACAACAGATATTGATGCTAATGCGATAAACCAAAACTATACTCAGGTACTTAAAAATAAAGAACAAAACATTATTCCGGTAGTGTGCGATCTTATGAACCCGCCGGCTGGCATAGGGTTTAATAATAAAGAAAGGCAGTCGTTAAAGGATCGTCTTATTAGCTCGCAGTTTGATGTGTCGCTTGCGCTTGCACTAATCCATCACATATCGCTTACCGGTAATGTGCCGTTTTTAATGTCGGCCGAATATTTTGCACAGCTTTCTAAGTACCTTATCATCGAATTTCCGGATAGGGATGACTCATGGGTAAGTTTTTTGCTGGATAGTAAGCGTGAGTTTAGGGGGCATTTTGATTATTATAACCTCGAAAACTTTGAGAAAGATTATAAAGAATATTTTAGTATAGTAGAAAAAACGGTAATTCAAGGTACAAGCCGTACTCTTTATTTATTTGAAAGAAACCAATGATAGAAAAACTAAGGTTAAAAATAGTAAACTTTATTACAAGCCCTAAAGATGTGCCATTGCTTGCAGGCATTGCAATAGGTTTGTACATGATAATTTATTATTATTCAAAAAACCTGGCTCTGGCTGCCTCCTGGAGCCAGTTTCTTTTTTTTGTAGGCTATTATTTGGCGCTACCTGTAGTAGTTTTATTTACAGGCTACAAAATTGCTAAGCTTACAAAATACAAAAAGCATTTTTTGTTTATTGTAATAGCTATGTTTATAGCTTATTACTTATTAGAGCTGAGTTTTCTAGGAGATCTAAAGCGCTATATTTTCGGGGGGGTAATTTTACTATCAATTGTATTATCATTGCGTTTTTCGGGGTACTATAAGCTGTTTGTCGTGCTGCTTTTATTCCTTTCGTTATTTAACCTTGCTCCTCTGGTAACAGATGCCTATGCTTATGCTACATCATCAGATGCCTGGACAGTCCAGCCCGACGGTATACTAACAGCTGACTTTAAGCAAAAGCCTAATATTTATTACATACAGCCAGATGGCTATGCAAGTAAAGAGAATCTTGATGGGGTCATATATCATTTTGATAATGCTGAATTTGAGACATATTTAAAGCAAACAGGCTTTACAACTTATACTAATTACAGGTCTAATTATTATTCTACATTACTGTCTAATTCATCAATGTTTAGTATGAAGCACCATTACTTACAAGGGGATGTAGAAAAATACAATGCACGTAACATTATTATGGGCAATAATGCCGTACTGCAAACCCTAAAACATAACGGTTACAAGACACACTTCATAACAGAAAGGCCTTACTTATTAATGAGTCGCCCGGATTTAGGCTATGACACTGCTAACTTTAGCTATACTGATTTGCCTTATTTAAAAGATGCCTGGGATCTTACCCGAGATGTTGTTGAAGATTTTAAAAATATGAAGCCGGCACCCGGATCCCATTTCTACTTCTTTGAGCGCATGGTACCCGGCCATATTTCTGTTTTTAACTCTAAAGGAAAAGAAGAAGAGCGCAGGTTGTATCTTGAGGGCGTTAAGCAGGCAAACATTTGGTTAAAGCAACTTATATCTGAAATTGAAAAGAAAGATCCTGATGGGATTATTGTGATAGCTGCAGACCATGGCGGGTTTGTAGGGTTCGAGACGAGCCTGCAAAGCCAAACGAAAACTGATAACCCATTATTAGTTAAAAGTATGTATGGCGCATTGTGTACTATAAAATGGGGAGATAAAAATCATACTGATTATGATGCAAACCTTAAAACATCGGTAAACTTATTCAGGGTAGTATTTGCAAACCTTTCAGAAGATAAAGCCCTGCTTAAAAATCTTCAGGAGGATGACAGTTATATAGATGCTGAAAAGCCCAAAGGTATTTACCGCTACATTGATGCTGGCGGAAATGTAGTATTTCAAAAGAAGGAATAGATGTATAGCATAGAACGTTATAACAAAAGCCATGAGGCGAAATGGAATAGCTTTGTAAAAGCTTCTAAAAACGGTACATTTTTGTTTGACCGGAGCTTTATGGATTACCATGCTGACCGGTTTGAAGATTACTCGCTTCTTGTTTTTGAAGACAATAAACTTAAGGCGCTTTTGCCGGCACATATAACGGATGGTAATATATACTCACATTGGGGACTTACTTATGGAGGGCTTGTGCTTGGTTTTAAGATCCACCTTTCTGAGGTTATATTGATTATTAAAAGCATTCTGGAGTATCTCAATGTACAAGGCCTACAGAAACTTTTTATAAAAAGCATACCTGCTATATACCATAAAATACCCTCACAGGAGCTGGAGTACACAATGTTTCTGGCTAATGCAAAACTTATAAGAAGGGACAGTCTCTCTGTAATAGAAAATTCTTCTGCCCCTGGTTTTTCTAAAACCAGAAAGGAAGCTATAAGACGTGGTTATGGCAATGGCCTGGAAATTATAGAGGATAATAATTTAGAGCTGTTCTGGGATAAAATATTAATTCCAAACCTTTATAGAAAGCACAAAGCAGCACCGGTACATACCCTTAAAGAAATGCAGTTGCTTAAGCAACACTTTCCTGAATATATAAGGCACTTTAACGTATACCATAACGGTAAAATAGTGGCGGGTACTACGATTTTTTTGACAGATACTGTAGCACATCCGCAATACATTAGCGGTACAGAAAATAATAATGCGCTTGGCAGCCTTGATTATCTTTATGCCTTTCTGATTGATCTTTTTAAAGATAAAAAATATTTTGATTTTGGTATATCTAATGAGGCTCAGGGAAGAAGGCTCAACGGAGGTCTGATTTTTTGGAAAGAGAGCTATGGTGCCAGTACCCTGATTCAGAATTTTTATGAGGTTGATACGGCTAATTTTTATTTTTTAGATAATATTACAATATGAAGCTACCTGGAAGATTGAATTACTTTTTATTTGTTACTTTGAGGATATGGAAATTTAAATCTCTGTCAACCTGCAAAAATGTAAAAGGATATCCAGATGTGTATCACCCTTTGCTTCTTAGTGGTAAAGGGAATATCTCTTTTGGGCAACGTGTTCAGGCAGGAGTAGTAACATCTTCCAATTTTTACTCTCATTATATATATTTGGAAGCCAGATTTAGTGATAGTTTTATAGTTATTGGTTCAGATACTTCCATAAACAATGGCTTTTCGGCTGTCGCCATGAAAAGTATAACAATAGGGAACCATGTACTTATAGGTATAAATTGTTCTATAATGGATTCTGATGGGCATGACACAAATCCTCAAAATAGGACTAATGACTCTACTGCAAATCCTGTAGAAATTGGCAATAATGTATTTATAGGCTCAAACGTGACTATTCTAAAGGGAGTGAAAATAGGATGCAACGCAGTTATTGGTAACGGTAGTGTAGTGACCAAAGATGTCTCTAAGAATACAATAGTAGCGGGTAATCCAGCTAAAATAATTAAAAATATCTAGGTGGGCTTTAATAAATTCAGATACTCAAGATTACTACACGTTTCCGGATTAAATTTAATTAATATTTCCGTAAGAGTAATAGGAGGGATTGTATCTTCTAAAATTGTTGCTACTTTTCTTGGTGCTCAGGGTATGGCAATAACAGGAAGCTTTAGAAATGTTCTAACCTCATTAGAAACTTTCTCAATGTTAGGGCTTCAAAATGGGATAATAAAAACTACTGCAGAGTTTCAAAACGACGAGATAAGGCTTAAGGAAGTAATTGTTACTTCGGCAGCATTAATTAGTATGGCTGTGTTAATTAGTATTGTTTTGCTTTTTTGTTTTTCGGGCGAAATAAGTTCTTTAGTATTTAATGGAAACGTAGAGTTTTATTTTATGTTTCGTATACTTGCAGTCTTTTTGCCCATTTATACGGCAAGTATTTTCTTTATATCATTGCTAAATGGTTTAGGCAAGTATAAAAATATTATACTCATAAATATATTTAGTAATATTTTTGGGGTTATCTTCTCAGCATTTTTAATTTGGCAAAAAGGAATAGATGGTGCCATATTAGGACTTATTTTGACTCCTGTACTGACATTTATTTTTTCAGTTGGTCCCATAATTAAATCATTTAAAGATAGTTATTCATTTAGTGTTACACAGTTTAATATAGGTTTATTAAAATATTTCTTTTCTTATAGTGCCATGATGTTTGTTACGGCATTCATTGCCCCAGTCCTTTTCATTTTTATCAGAGATTTTATAATGACTTATGCAGGTGAGGAACAGGCGGGTTATTGGGATGCCATTAATAGGTTTTCATCATTTTATATGATGTTTCCTCTTACTCTAATAAATTTTTACTTTTTACCAGAACTATCAAAAAAATCAGATAACAACTCAAAGGCTAAATTATTGTTGAGCTATTATAAATATATTATGCCTTTTTTTGCAACAGGCTTGATTTTAATTTTTTCCCTAAGGGTTGCTATTATCAAAATGTTATTAAGTGATGGCTTTATGGCTATGGACGGTTTATTCAAATGGCAACTGGCAGGAGACTTATTTAAAGCTTGCGGATTTATACTTGCTCAACAATTTTTTGTTAAAAGATTGACTAAAGATTATATAATAACCGAAATTATATCTTCGCTGATTCTTTTTGTATTGTCATTTATATTAATAAAACAATACGGAGCCGAAGGAGCCACGATTGCATATGCTTTTGAAAATCTCATATTAGCTATAGCATTATTTTTTTATTTTAGAAAGGATTTCTATTCCTCCCCACACCTCTAAATACCTCTAAATACCTCCCCGCTATCCTTTTATAATCATGCTCCTTTTCTATAAATGCACGTGCACGTTTACCCGTAGCAATAATTTCGTCAGGGTTTTCTATAAGGTAGCTTAACGAATCTGCTATAGCTTTAGCATCCGGTAGTGCATTATAATTTACAGGTTCGGTTAGGTTGTAGTGTGCCATAAATTCGCTTTCAGCACCTGTAAAAACTACTTTACCCTTAGCCATAGCCTCTAAGGCATTATACCCCTGATCGTAAGCATATACCTGGTCGAGCAGTATATGGGCACGGTCATAAATCTTAATATATTCGGCATACGGAATGTTCTCTGTAATGATGATCTCAGCCTTGTCAGTATATTTTTCGGCAATGATTTCCAGCGCTTTTTCAAAAAAAACAATACCTTTTTTAATGTAACTAAGCCGGTTAATTCCTAAAAAGATAACAACTTTATCTTTTACCTCCAGAGGCAAAAAGTGTATTTTATTAGTATTTATAGGGTTTGCAATAAAATGGGTTTTGTAACCCATTGCCTGCATAGGAATTTCGTAATCAAGGTCAGATGTAATGATGCTTTGTGCCTTTACCGCTAAGAAATTAAATACATTACGATAATTACTCTGGCCATATTTTAAAGTGTACTGATACATTTTTGCAAGCCCATTGTTATCTAAGTAAGGGGTAAGTATAGAATACCTTAGTTTTTCAGAAAGTGCATAATCAATCACCGGTGTTTCATCTCCGCATACTAACAGGGATATAGGTGCGTTTAGAGCTGCCAGTTTTTTATAAATAATTTTTGACAACCAGGGGTGTGTACCTATGGCATCGCTGTTGATAAGTTGTATATAGTTAAAATCCTTTAGCTGGGGCAGGAGCATTAAAAAGCGCAAGCCTCTCTCGGTCTTTTCAAAGTCGGTACCTGTAAGTTTGTAAATGCCTTTTCTTATCTTGTTTAAAAAAGGATGGACAAAATATCGTGAACGAACAGAATACTGCGAACCATAGTTTTTAAAGCTGTCGCCATCGCTTACAATTACTGCCTGATGGCCCAGGCTTTCCAGACCTTCTTTAAGAGAATTGTGCAGCCTGCTGTATTCGCCCACTAAAAGTATTTTCATGTACAGCCTTTAATTTTTATATTTGTTGTAAATATAAAACAATTGGCAGGAGCTTTAAAAAAATCAGATATCGAAATTTTGTTGTCGACCATGAACAGGACGAACCTTGATTTTTTAGTGCCAATGTTCCCCTTTGCGCATTTTTCAGATTTTAACATCCTGATCGTTAACCAAACTACCGAAGAGAATACACTTACATCGGCCTACCCAAGCGTACGTGTTATAAACTCGTTTGAACGCGGGCTTAGCCGTAGCCGTAACCTATTGGTTAAAAATGCATCAAAAAAGATAGGTTATATTACTGATGATGACCTTGTTTTTTTAGAAGGTTTTGACCAAAAAATAGTAAAAGGCTGTAACCATTACCCCAAAAGCGCTGCGGTAAAGTTTGTAACAGTTAACTTTGAGGGTATACCTTTCAGAAAATATCCCAATACACCTGTGCAGAATCTAAATGCTTTATGGCGCTTAAACAGTACATCGTGGGAAATAGCATTAAACATAGATATTGTAAGGCACTCTAACGTGCAATTTGACACGCGTTTTGGACTTGGCAGTACTTTTCCGTTAGGAGAGGAGCCTGTGCTTTTAAACAAACTGCATGATGCAGGCCATACTATAAGCCATTATCCTGAAACGATAGTTTCGCATAAAACCATTAAAGACAGCGATCTTATTACCCTTCAGGAAAACTATCGCATACGCGGGGCATACCTGGCACAGATATTTAAACACAAATTTCTCATTTGGCTTGGGGTACAGCTGGCATACGATTTAAAGTCGGGCAAGGTAAAACCATGGCGGGTATTTAGCTGCATACAATATGCCTTTAAAGGCAAAAATCAACTAAAAATAACACATGAAGACAACGCTTAGCGATATACAATACATAAACTTTCCGGTAGTTAAAGATTCAAGGGGTAATCTTTCTTTCATAGAGGAGGGTATAATACCTTACGCTTTTAAAAGGATTTATTATTTGTTTGACGTTCCCGGAGGTGCAGAAAGGGGAGGGCACTCTCATATTGCCCAACATGAAATACTTATAGCCCTAAGCGGTAGCTTTGATGTGATTCTTGATGATGGAACCAATAAAGAAGCATACACGCTTAATCATCCTGCAAAAGGGCTGCATATAGTAGACGGTATATGGCGCGAACTAAAAAACTTTTCATCGGGGGCTGTATGCCTGGTTATTGCACAGGATGTGTTTGATGAAGCAGATTACATACGCGAATATGATGAGTTTGTTGCGCTTAAAAAAGAAAACTAATTATATACAGAAAAAGCAATACCCTTGCGGTGTAGCCAGTGCTTTACAAATAACATACTGCGCAGTACAAATGGGGGAAGCATAAAAAGAAACTTTGTTTTATAATGTATGGCAGAAGCATCTGAGGCTCTATAGAGTTTGCCTGCATTTATAAGATCTCCCTCTATCCTGTATTTTAACGCATATTCTATACGGTAAATGTCAATAAAAGCCTTAAGGCTCTTGTTATTTTTTTCCTCTTCAGTAAATTGGGTAAAGTCCATTATTTTACGGTACTTCATTTTTTCTCTTGACAAGCTTTCGGGTATGTCAAAATTATAGACCATAGTATACTGGTTAGTAATTGCTACAGGATAGTTATTCGTTATTTTAATCCACAGTTCTGTGTCTTCAAAATGCGTCACATTTTCATTAAACATTCCTGTTTTAGAAAAAACGTGTTTTGGTACAGCCACATCCGAAGTTACCGCCACACGGTTGATGAGGCTGGAATAAAAGGCATCTTTTATTATGCCGGAATAGTTATCGTCAATTCCCTGAAAAAAAGGCTTTTTAAGCATGCCTTTTCCTATGCGTATCATGTATCTGGCAGTAAGCATACCCACGGCTGGGTTATCTATGTATAATTTATAGAGCGTTTCAAGGTGTTGAGGTTCCCAGTAGTCATCTGCGTCCAGAAACGCGATTATTTCGCCGCGGGCTATTTCAATACCGGTGTTGCGTGCAACAGAAACACCGCTGTTATTTATGCGCTTATAAACAATGCGGGGGTCAGTATGGCTTTTAACAATTGCCGGGCCGTTATCTGTAGATCCGTCATCTGTTACAATAATTTCAAAATCTGTAAATGTTTGAGATAGCGCACTGTTTAAGGTATCAGCAATAAACGCTTCCTTATTGTATAAAGGAATTATAATTGAAAATATAGGCATGCTATTGCTTGCTAAGTATCAATACGGTTTCATCTGCGCTTAGCCCAGCGTATAAATCTTCTTTAAACGTATTTACTGCTACCGTAAACCCCGCGTTCTCAAGCCTTTGTTTAAGTCCTTCAACAGAATATATCCTTACATGGTCATCCTGCCCAAAATGTATTTCACGTTCTGCAGGCTCAGTAATAGTAAAATCTTCATAAATGTCGCCTTTCTTGTAGGGCGTTTGTATGAGTGCTGTGCCACCCGGCTTTAAAACCCGGTATAGTTCTGCCATAGCTTTGCTATCTTGTTCTATATGTTCTAATATATGGTAACAGGTTATAAAGTCTACGCTACTGTCGGCAAGGTTTATATTAGTTATATCAAAACGATGCCTGGCAATAAAATTATCAGAAAGATCTGTACTCAGGTAGTTAATGTCATTTCTTTTCAGGAGCCTTCTTGCAAGGCAGCGCGAAGGAGAGAAATCAAGCATCGATATTCCTGGCTTCAGGTATTGCTGTTCCAGCTGCCACAGCCTCCTGTCTCGCGAAAGGCTGCCACAATTGGGACATAACAAATCATTGCCGGGTAATGATATAAAGGTGCTGAGCTTTTTATTGCAAACGGTACACTGATGCTTATTACCTTTATAAATAACAGAATAAATGCCCCTAAAGACTTCTTCATTTTTTATAAGCCAGTTACGGCTTACTATTTTAGATAATAACTTTTTACCAGTGCTGTACATTTATGTTATTTTAATGAACAAAGATATCCTAATCTGTATAAATCAAAAATAAAAAGAGACGGATTAGGTCTTAAAAAATAGTTACGCAGTGCTTTTGCCGTTACTTTATGCCAAACACGGGCTAACGGAAGCAATCCTGTTTTTTTGATGGTGTTATAATAACCTGAAATTTTTAAATACTCCGGGCTTATTAGATTATTGTTAATGAGGTATTGCAGGCCAATTACGGCTTCTTCAGATTTTTGAAGAAAAATCTCACTGCTTTCCAGCCCCAAATGATACACCGGATTACCTATATGTTCTATTGTAATATTATGTTGCTTGAGGTTATATGAAAATAAAGTGTCTTCATGCCTCAAGTTAGGTATGGTTTCATTAAACCGTACTGTTTCAAATATTTGTTTATGGATGCAGAAGTTAAGGGTAAGAAGGCTCAGGTAAGGATTTTCCTTTCGGCTGTCTACCTGTAAAGCTTCACGTGCATTACCATAATGCCACCTTAAAATCTGGCTTTGGGCAGGTTTTTCCGGCTGGTAGCGTATGCCGCCATAAACTACTTTAATGTTGTTGGTAAGAAATGGCAGATATTTTTGTATCAGCATACCGTCTACCGGCAGCACGTCGGCATCCAGAAAAAGCATCCAGTTGTATTGTGCTTTCTGCCCTAGTAAATTGCGTATGGCACTACGGCCAATGTTTGCCGGCAATACCTCATAGTGGCAATAATCAAGGTCGTTTATCGGGTCGTTTTGTGTTATAAATGCTGTGTTTTTTGACGCATCGTCTAAAACAATAATTTCATAAATAATGCCACAAGCATCGCATTGTGCCTTTACATTTTCTACTAATGGCAGTACATTGTAGTTATATACAGGTATTAGTACAGAGATCATGGCTGAGGTGTGTTTAGAAGGTTTTTTCCGGGAAAATATTTTCTCAGGTATTTATCTGCGGTAATAAGCACAGATATAACTATCGTTACCTCAAAAGGAAAAGAATAGCGTGCATTAGTACCAAACGCCACTAACGCCTGTGCTATTGATGCTGCCCATACAATGGCATAAATAACAACCTGAGCGCTAACAACTCGTGTTCTAAAAAACCGAAAAAGGTAAACGGGAGTAAAAAGAATGAATATTATTTTACTAAAAATAATAACGCCTCCCTTTGTAAGAAACCAGAGTGCAAGCAGTGGTTTCCTGGCTATGGGTATTGCAAAATCTTCGTAGTTCCAGTAAATGTCAGACCCCCAAAAGCTCAGCCAGGATATTGCAACTTGTTTTAAATAACCTGTAGTATTCTGGCTTATGGCTGCTTTACCATATTTTCCTAAAAGTGTATAGAGTTCAATATCGTTTAACCCTGTTGCTTTTTTTAAGTCGGCTTTAGCAAACCATATTGTCATGGCAACATCCTGGTTGTTTTTTATTGCCAGTTCTCTATGGTGGGCATAAATATTGCCTATAGTGCGGTACTCATCCGGAACGTTTTCTGCAAAACTTACGCATATCTGCGCTATGTTAAGGCCGTAATATGTGGTAGAGGTAAACTGCCCCGTATTAACGTTATTTACATAACACCAGCCAAAGAATGAGATACACGGAAGGATAAGTATAATTATTACAGGGCTGATAATACGTTTAAAAGATGCCGATTGTAGAAAGTAAAGCCCGTAAATTATAAAAGGGATATAAAAATAAAATGGCTTTATAAAAGTAAGGTAACCCAGCAGAAAGCTAATTAAAAATACCAGTCCAAAACCTTTATAACCATTTATAAAAAGGGCCAAAATTTTATATAGTGCCACGGTAATAAAAAACAGCGTAAGAGATTCTGTCAATATATTAATTTCATAGAAAATAATATTTAGCAGGTTACCTAAAGCTATGGAAATATAAACCGCAGTGTTTTTTCTAAAGCCGGTAATTAGCAGTGTTTTGTAAATGTAAATACACGTAATAAGCCCCAGTATAATTTGTAAAAATACAGCGATAGAAAGATTATTGTCGCAAAGGCTTAGTAACAAAGGATAGCCCGGAGTACGTTCGCCGGTATATCCGCTAATGTTACCGCCCGATATAAGTGTTGCAAGTTCTATGTATCCCCCGGAATCCGGGAATATTGTAACGTGTTGATATATAATAACTATCAAGAGCCTAAAGAACAACCCCGTAATAAGTAAAGCAGTAATGGGCTTAGATATAATTGCGTCGTGTAATTTTTTAAGCATTTAAGAGGAGGTTAGTAGTTGAGAAGTGTTACACCGTTTTTTGTACTACTTCAAACAGGGTACCTTCATCACACTTAAGTGTTTTTGCCGGGAATTTCATTATAAGGGCATAATCATGCGTAGCCATAATAATGGTCTTACCATTTTGGTTAATCTCCCTTAATAACTGCATAACCTCTACACTCGTCTGCGGATCAAGGTTACCTGTAGGCTCATCGGCAAGGATAACTTCCGGGTCGTTTAGCAAAGCACGGGCCACGGCTATACGCTGTTGCTCACCGCCTGATAACTGGTGAGGCATTTTTGTAAGCGCGCTTTTCATGCCTACTTTGTCCAGTACTTCGTTAATCTTAATGTTCATTTCTGTCTTTTCCTTCCAGCCTGTGGCTTTCAGTACAAACAACAGGTTTTCGTGCACATTACGATCGGGTAGCAGTTTAAAATCCTGAAAAACAATGCCTATTTTTCTCCTAAGGTAAGGGATGTCGCGGTCGCGAAGCCTTGCCAGGTCATAATCTACAAAAGTGCCTTCGCCCCTGCGTAGCTTAAGGTCGCCATAAAGGGTTTTCATCAGGCTGCTCTTACCAGATCCTGTTTTGCCAATAATGTAAATAAACTCTCCATGATTTACATCAAGGTCAATATCAGTAAGTACAGTATTGTTTTCCTGGTATACAGTTATGTTTTTAAGCGATAGTATGGGCTGCGACATAGTGTTAGCAAAGTTTTGATGTGTAAAAGTAATAATAAACCGTGGCAATCAAAATTTATTTGCCAAATCGGGTAGGGTGTATTGGTTAATTTTGGGTTAAAATTTGCTTTAAAAGCATAACGTAAAACCATTGTAATCTATTGCTATAGCTTGATTTTAGCATATTGCGGCAGGGTGTTGAATATAAAAAACCACTATACTAAAAAGTAATGCCCTTCCGTTAGTTTATGTAAGAATTGGTATATTTGGCTTACCTAAAACAAAAACACACATGCGCAGACTAAACAGGCTAATGCTGCTTTCCGTACCTTTTGCGGGATTAAGCCTTTCGGCACAGCAATCTACAATTTATACCCACCAGCTAAAAGATTATGATAAGGCCGTGACGCTTTATAACGATAAGCAATACCAGGCCGCACAAATTCTTTTTGAAAAGACCAAAACGGATAATACTGATATGGATGTGCAGGCAGACTGCGCTTTTTACATAGCTGAGTGCGCCGTAAAGCTTAACCAGAAGAATGCCGATGTGCTGATGGAAGACTTTGTAGCAGACTATCCGGTAAGTCCGCGCCAAAACCAGGCGTATGTAGATATGGCCGGGGTATATTTTGCACGTGGCAGCTACAAACAGGCGCTTGAATATTATGATAAGGTAGACGAAAGCAACCTGGGCGAGACCGACAGGGAGCGTTACAACTTTCAGAAAGGATACAGCTATTTTACAAACGGCGATAAAAAAGAAGCCGACAAGTACCTGCAAAAAGTAAAGGATTCTAAAAAATATGGCTCGCAGGCCAAATATTATCTTGGCTTTTTGGCTTATGAAGGTGATGACTATAAAAAAGCCAATGCTTATTTTGAACAGGTAGAAGACAAACAGAAGTACAGCGAAAAGATGTCGTACTTTCAGGCAGATATGGCTTTTAAAGAAGGCAACTTCCAGAAGGCAATAGACCTGGGTGTGCCGCAGCTGCCTAAAAGCGATGCTAACGAAAAAAGTGAACTTTCTAAGATAATAGGGGAGAGCTACTTTAACCTCAAGCAGTATGATAAGGCAATTCCGCATCTTAAAAACTATAGGGGCAATAAAGGCAAGTGGAACAATACCGACTTTTATCAGTTGGGCTATGCTTACTACAAGCAGGGTGATTATGCCAATGCCATTACCGAGTTTAACAAAATTGTAGGCGGTAACGATGCCATCGCGCAAAATGCTTATTACCATCTGGGCGAAAGCTACCTTAAAAGCGGGCAGAAGCAGCAGGCGCTTAATGCGTTTAAGAATGCCAGTGAAATGACGTTTGAGCCAAAAATACAAGAGGATGCCAGCCTTAACTATGCCAAGCTAAGCTATGAGATAGGCAACCCGTACCAGAGCGTACCTCAGGTACTGAGCGATTTTATTACAGAGTATCCTTCATCGCCATTTAAGGCTGAGATACAGGGGTTGTTGATCGACTCATACATTACATCTAAAAACTATACCGAAGCACTTACGCTTTTAGAAAAAAATAAAACGCCGGAGAACCGTGTGGCCTACCAAAAGGTAACTTTTTACCGTGGTATGGAACTTTATACCGATGGTAAATATCAGGAGGCACTTGCTTTGTTTAAAAAGTCGATAGCTGAGCAGCGCGACCCGCGCATTACGGCCCGTGCTACTTTTTGGCAGGGAGAAACCCAGTATGGCTTAGATTCGTTTAACGAGGCACTTATCAGCTTTAAGCAGTTCATTGGCTTTAGCCAGGCCAAGACCACACCGGAGTATAAGAACATCAATTATAATCTGGCGTATACATACTTCAAATTAAAGGAGTATGACCAGGCGGCTAAATACTTTGGCGATTTTGTAGCAGGTCCTAAAGATGATAAGGTGCGCATTAATGATGCTTACCTGCGCCTGGGCGACAGCCAGTTTGTATCGGGCAAGTACTGGCCTGCAATGGAAGCCTATAACAAGGCTATCGAAATGAACGGCATCGACGGCGATTATGCCTTATTCCAAAAAGCGCTGAGCTATGGTTTTGTAGCGCGTAACGAAAAAAAGATAGAAGACCTTACCAGCTTTGTGGCTAAATACCCTAAGTCGAAATATGCAGATGATGCTTTGTATGAACTGGGTAATACCTATGTTACAGAAAAGCAGACTGCAAATGCTATAAAAGCCTATGACAGGCTGATTGCTGAATATAAAACCAGCAGTTATGTAAGCAAAGCCCTGATGCGTGAAGCGCTGATTTATTACAACGCTGAGCAGGATGATAAAGCATTAGCTAAGTTTAAAGAGGTAGTTGCAAAATTCCCTAATACGCCCGAAAGTGTAGAGGCAGTGCAAACAGCGCGAAGTATTTATGTAGACAACGGCCGTACAGATGAGTATGCTGCATGGGTTAAAACACTCGACTTTGTAGATATTAGTGATGCCGACCTTGATAATACCGCTTTTGAGGCTGCCGAAAAGCAATACCTTCAGAATAATACCAAGCAGGCTATTACTGCGTTAAGTGGCTATGTGGCTAAATTCCCCAATGGTATTTCGGCACTAAAGGCTAACTTTTACCTGGCGCAATCCTATTATGCTGATGGGCTTGAGAGCAATGCCATACCACATTATGAATTTGTAATTGCCAAATCGCGCAGTGAGTTTACAGAGCAGGCGCTGGCAAGGCTTTCGCAGATACACTTAAAGGCAAACAATTGTGCCAAGGCCACACCGGTGCTTAAGAGACTGGAAGCAGAGGCAGATTTCCCTCAAAACGTAACCTTTGCGCAAAGCAACCTGATGAAGTGTTATTATGATACTGCAGATTATGCAAATGCAGTAGTATATGCCGATAAGGTACTGGCAAACACTAAGACAGAAGACCGTGTAAAAAGCGATGCACAGATAATCGTTGCCCGTTCTGCCATTAAGTCGAATGACGAGGCTAAAGCCCGTACGGCTTATGCAAAACTGCTTACCATAGCAAACGGCGAACTTGCAGCAGAAGCATTATACTATGATGCCTACTTTAAAAACAAAGACGGCAAGTTTGAAGACAGTAATAAGGTAGTCCAGAAACTTAGTAAGGATTACAGCGGCTATAAATATTTTGGGGCAAAAGGCCTTATTGTAATGGCTAAGAATTTTTATGGGCTAAAAGACAGCTTCCAGGCTACATACATACTGGAAAGCGTTATCAAGAATTTTACCGCCTATCCGGATGTGGTGCAGGAAGCACAAACCGAGCTTAACACGATCAAAGGGCAGGAAGCCCAGCGCAATTCATCCATCCAGAACTAATACAGCACGCCATGAAGACAACATATAAGATAGCCCTGTTAATAGCATTTGCCGGCATACAGCAGGCAGTTGCCCAAAAGAAAGACGAAAACATAGGTACTGAGGTGGTAAACGTGGTAAAACCATATACGCCAACGATATCTGATGCTTTTAAAGTAAAAGAAACCCCGGTAATAGAGGAGGAACAGGATACAAAAAAAGAAGAGATAAAATATAACATCTTTTCCTATCCGGTGGCTTCTACGTTTTCTCCCGCTAAGGGAAAAGCCGCCACGGTAGATAAAGAAGCCCGCGAAAAATATTTTGCCAACTATGCTACACTTGGCCTTGGCAACTATGGTACGGTTAATGCCGAGGTGTTTGTTACCCATAACCTTGATGATACACAGTATGTGGGTGCTTTGCTAAAACACCTTTCATCTCAGGGAGGAATTAAAGACGTAAAACTGGATGACTTTTACAGTACTACCGGCCTTGACCTTACTTATGGCAATCGCCAAAAGGAGTACACCTGGAGTACTGACCTGGGCTACCAGCGCCAGGCGTATAACTGGTATGGGATGGATTACCCATCGTTTGACGAAAGTGTACTTGCGGGTATTGATGAAAAGCAAACGTATAATACGCTTTATGTAGGTGGAAAGTTCTCTACAAGAGATAGTTTTTTTCATGAAGTAGAGGCGCAGTACAAGCGTTTTTGGGATGGATTTGATTCGGCTGAGAACCGCTTTTTCATAACACCATCTTTTGATGTGGATATTTCTGATACTAAAGTAAAAGTAGGTGTTGTGGCAGATTATGTAGGCGGAGATTTTAACCGTAACTATTTTACTACAGATGCCTTAAGCTATAGCAACTTTAACCTGGGTATACAGCCTAGTATTGTGTTTCAGGGAAAAGAAGCATCGGTGCAGTTTGGTGCAGGTTTGTTCTACAGTATGGGCAAACAGAATAACAACAGCGATAACAAGCTCTACATCTATCCACAAATAAAGGCATCTTACAAACTGGTAGCCGACCTTATGGTGGCTTATGCCGGTGCAGAAGGTACACTGAAGCAAAACTCGTATGCTGATTTTGTAAGCCAAAACCCATTTGTATCGCCTACGCTGGGTGTAACTCCTACCAGCCAGCAATATGATATTTATGTTGGTTTAAAGGGCAAACTGGCAAGCGCGGTAAGTTATAACCTGCGTGGCTCTTACATGGCAGAAGATGACAAAGCATTTTTTGCGGCAAATAATATGGAAGGTATTGCAACAGATGCTACAGAGAGACAGGGGTACCAATATGGTAACTCATTTGGTACTGTTTACGACAACCTGAAAACAATAAGCTTCTTTGGTGAATTAAAGGCCGATTTTTCTAACACCGTGCGTTTTGGTATCAACGGTACATACTTTAATTACAGTACAGACCAGTCTGAAGCATGGAACCTTCCGTCTATAAAAGTAGGTGCTAACCTTGATGTAGATATTACCGAGAAATGGTTTGCAGGAACAAACATCTTCTTTACCGGCGACAGGAAAGACAGGATATTTACAGTAAATCCTGTAGACCAGGCATTTTACGACCAGCAAATTGTTACGCTTAAAAGTTACTTTGACGTAAATGCAAATGTAGGCTACCACTATAACGAACGCCTTACAGCTTTTGCTAAGTTCAATAACATAACGGGGCAGAACTACCAGAAATGGCTGTATTACCCGGTACAGGGTTTCCAGTTTATGCTTGGAGCAACGTATAAGTTTAATTTTTAAAAGCTATACCACAAAGTTTCACAAAGGAGGCACAAAGATGCGCAAAGAGTAAAACCTTTGTGTAGCTTTGTGCCTCCTTCGCGTTTCTTTGCGAAATAAAACAATATGGATTTAAAACATAAAGTACTCAATTACTACAAACAGCAGGTAGACGATAAGCTTGATGCCTTTCGGGATATGGTTGCTGAACTAACAGATGGCGCAGCTAATGATGCCAAAGGGTCTGCCGGCGACAAGCACGAAACAGCGTTATCAATGATGCACCTTGAGCAGGAAAAACTAAACCATAAGATTGCCGAGTTTCTGGAGCAAAAAGGCATCCTCGATAAAATTAACCCTGATACCGGTACCGACAGGGTAGTGCTGGGCAGTCTCGTAAAGGCAAACGCCTTTCACTTGTTTGTAAGCGCTGCACTACCTAAAATAACGGTAGAGGGTATAAGTATCATTGCACTTTCGCCACAGTCGCCACTGGGGGGTATAATGCTGGGCAAAGCTGTAGGAGATACTTTCGAGGTGAATGGTACTACCTACACAATTTACGATATATCGTAAAAAGCTGTCAGGGTGCTTTTTGGCGTCAATAATTTTTTCAATTATACCATCCGCTTTTTCAGAGAAATGTATAAAAACTTTTTTATACCGCAGAGATTCCCAAAGATACCCTGAGTTTCCCAGAGAGAAAGAGCATCACCTTCGGTGTGAGAACACAAAGTTTTAGACGTACTGATTCCACATCACTCTGAGTACTCGCGTGCTGCAAGCGCAATCTCAATTAAGTTAAAATCTTTGGGCAACTCAGGGTATCTTTGGGGATCTCTGCGGTATGACTCAATGAAATTATATCTTTTTTACAATTATAACATAAACCTCTCACAAATCCACAGTTTACTTATAAATTTATATAATCCATCCTTTTTAAGTTTTAAATTGTAATCACAATAAACTTTTTTGTTTTATAATTTAAACTAAAAACACAACTTTGTCTTGTTGAAATAAACCAAATAACGGTTTTTAACATTGAACTTAAACAGACAAGACGTATGTGCGGAATATTAGCAATTATAGGAAAAGGAAAAGACGAAGCATTAGTAAAACAATTATCTAAAAGGATGTCGCACCGCGGGCCGGATGAAAGCGATTTGCATGTAACAGAAAAAGGCCACATCCTGAGCCATGAGCGTTTATCTATCATCGACCTTAATACCGGCAAGCAGCCTATTCAGGGTTCTGCGGCTGCGTGGATGGTGCACAATGGTGAGATATACAACCATAGGCAGCTTCGCGAAACCGTTCTTAAAAGCCACACGTTCCGCACTACGTCAGACTCTGAAGTTATTGTACACCTGTATGAAGAGTTTGGTTATGACTTTTGCCATATGCTCGATGGTATTTTTGGGTTTGTAGTAATTGATGGCGACGATTTTATTGCCGGCCGCGACCCGCTGGGCGTTAAGCCATTATATTATGGCATAGATGAAAGGGGCAGGATGTATTTTTCGAGCGAAATGAAGTCGATTACAGACCAGTGCCAGTCGTTCTCTACATTCCCTCCGGGGCACTACTACACGCCTAAAACTGGATTTGTAAAATACTACAAGCCGGAATGGGAAGATGCCGCTAAAGCAGTAGAAGCGGTAGACTACGCTGCCATTCGCGAAACGCTTACCCAGGCGGTAGAAAAAAGGCTGATGAGCGATGTGCCTATCGGGGTGCTGCTATCTGGCGGACTTGATTCTTCGCTTACATCATCTATCGCTGCAAGGCTTATGGCAGGTGGCAGCAAGAAACTGCACTCGTTCTCTATTGGTCTTGATGCTATGGCTCCTGATGCTGTTGCAGCACGCAAAGTAGCTGAATTTTTAGGAACAGAGCACCACGAAATACACTTTACCATAGAGCAGGGCATCGAGATACTGGATAAGCTTATCTGGCATTTAGAAACGTATGACGTTACATCTATCCGTGCCAGTACACCTATGTACTTTTTAAGCAACGCAATTACCGATATGGGCATTAAAGTTGTATTGAGTGGCGAAGGTGCCGATGAGATATTTGGTGGTTACCTGTATTTCCGCAACGCACCATCTGCAGAAGATTTCCAAAAGGAAACCATTGAGAGGGTTCAGAAACTTTTCACTGCAGATTTACTAAGGGCAGATAAAAGCACTATGGCACACGGCCTTGAGGCTCGCGTACCATTTCTTGATAAAAAGTTTCTGGAGCTGGCTATTAAAATCAAGCCGGAACAAAAGCAGCCTAAAACATATAACAATATAGAAAAATACATATTGCGCAAAGCCTTTGATACCCCGGAGCAACCGTATCTTCCGGATGAGGTGCTTTGGAGGCAAAAAGAACAGTTTAGCGACGGGGTGGGGTACAACTGGATAGATACCCTGATAGAGTACTGCTCATCTCAGGTTACAGATGAAGAACTGGAAAGTGCAGCGTCTCTTTTTCCTTACAACACTCCGGCTACTAAAGAAGCCTATTTTTACAGAAGGGCGTTCCATAAGCATTTTCCGCAGGTAAGCGCTGCGCAAACCGTAAGGAAATGGATACCAAAATGGCAGGCAAATACCGATCCGAGCGGGCGTGCCAATGCTGCCCACGTTAATGCCGACACGGCTATAGCCCAGGCAAAAGTATAAGGATTTAATAGTTTGTAATATTAGTTTAATTTCAGGTTTTTGGAATTTAGTTTGTTTGTTTGTGGAGACGCCCCCGTTGCATGCGGGGCGTTTTTTTGTTTAATTTCGGGCAGGATTTATTAGCTTATCTAAAATATTAGAAAATAATTAGTGTATTGAAAGTTTTAATAAATTGTTAATAACTAAGGTGCTAAAAGAAGCTTTAAATTAGCATTATCCCTTGCGTTTACTTATATTTGTTCGTTAAACTTAAAAAGTTCTTAAGGATATAAATTTATGAGCGAAGAAGCAAAGAAAAACAATTATTCGGCAGACAGTATCCAGGCATTAGAGGGTATGGAGCACGTAAGGATGCGTCCGTCCATGTACATAGGCGATGTGGGTACACGCGGTCTTCACCACCTTGTTTATGAAGTTGTAGATAACTCGATAGATGAGGCGCTTGCCGGGCATTGTGATACTATATCTGTTGCCATTAACGAAGATAATTCTGTTACCGTAGAAGATAACGGCCGTGGTATACCGGTCGACATGCATAAAAAAGAAGGTGTTAGTGCCCTTGAGGTGGTAATGACCAAAATTGGTGCCGGTGGTAAGTTCGATAAAGATTCTTACAAAGTTTCCGGTGGCCTTCATGGTGTTGGTGTTTCTGTTGTAAACGCGCTTTCTGATAACCTGCGTGCTACTGTTTTCCGTGAAGGAAAAGTTTATGAGCAGGAATATGAGAAGGGTAAAGCCATGTATCCTGTAAAACAAGTAGGCGAATCTGACAAAAGGGGTACTACGGTAACCTTTAAACCGGATGGCACTATTTTTACACAAACCCTGGAGTATTCTTATGATACGCTTGCTGCACGTATGAGGGAGCTTTCGTACCTAAACAAAGGTATTACCATAACGCTTACCGATAAAAGGGAACAGGACGATAAGGGTGAGTACCTGTCTGAAACTTTCCATTCTCAGGAAGGCCTTAAGGAGTTTGTTAAATTTCTTGATGGTAACCGCGAGCCTATTATTGCCCATGTTATAAGCATGGAGAGCGATAAAGGCGAAGTGCCGGTAGAGGTTGCGCTTATTTACAATACCAGCTACAGCGAGAACATCTTTTCGTATGTAAATAATATTAACACACACGAGGGCGGTACGCACCTTTCGGGTTTCCGCAGGGGGCTTACAAATACCCTAAAAAAATATGCCGATAACTCAGGCCTGCTTGAAAAGCTTAAGTTTGAAATTAGTGGCGATGACTTCCGTGAGGGGCTTACCGCTATTATATCGGTAAAAGTACAGGAGCCACAGTTTGAAGGCCAGACTAAAACCAAGCTGGGTAACCGCGAGGTTGTAGCACCGGTAAGCCAGGCAGTGAGCGAAATGCTTGAAAACTACCTTGAAGAAAACCCTAATGATGCCCGTACCATTGTACAAAAGGTTATACTTGCGGCACAGGCGCGCCATGCGGCTAAAAAAGCCCGCGAAATGGTGCAGCGCAAAACCGTAATGGGTGGCGGCGGACTTCCGGGTAAGCTTTCTGACTGTTCTGAGCAGGATCCTGCAAAATGCGAAGTATTTCTTGTAGAGGGCGACTCGGCAGGTGGTACTGCAAAACAGGGCCGCGACAGGGCATTTCAGGCGATACTTCCGCTGAGGGGTAAAATCCTTAACGTAGAAAAAGCCATGCACCACAAGGTTTTTGAGAACGAAGAGATTCGTAATATATTTACAGCACTGGGTGTAACCATAGGTACCGCAGAAGACAGTAAGGCACTGAACCTTGAAAAACTACGCTACCATAAAGTTGTTATTATGTGTGATGCCGACGTAGACGGTAGCCACATCTCAACGCTTATATTAACGTTCTTCTTCCGCTTTATGAAAGAGCTGATAGAAAACGGACACGTATATATTGCTACTCCGCCACTTTACCTTGTTAAGAAAGGTAATAAAAAGGAGTATGCCTGGACAGAAAACCAGCGCGACCTGATTACAGAAAGGCTTGGCGGTGGTACTGCTATACAGCGTTATAAAGGTCTTGGAGAGATGAACGCCGAGCAACTTTGGGAAACCACTCTTAACCCGGAATACCGCACACTGCGCCAGGTTAATATAGATAGCCTTGCTGAGGCCGACAGGATATTCTCAATGCTTATGGGTGATGAGGTTCCGCCAAGGAGAGAATTTATAGAGAAAAATGCCGTATACGCAAAAATTGATGCGTAAGGCAGTTTTAAAAATAACGGGTGTCACGAGCCTGCTGCTATGTACGGGCAGGCTTAGTGCACAAACGGATGTTGCCCAGGTGGCACAACAAATAGGGTATCTCATTGACGATGCTCTATTTTTTTCTGACCAATATGTAACGCCTGCTACAGATGCGGCTATTTACCAGTCAGCTTCCGGGTGGATTACTTCGCCTAAAAAAACAGAGCTTTGGGATGTGTCTTTCGGGTTGCATACCAATGTTTTTTTTACGCCGTACCGCGACCGTAATTTTGTTATCAAAAATACCGATTTTAGTTTTTTTCAGCTTGAGCAGGGTACATCTGCCTCAGTGCCTACTGCTCTTGGCGATGACAGCCGTGTTTATCTTAGCGGTACTCTTGGAGGCAGTCCTTTAAGGTTGAGGAGCCCTGAGGGGATGAATATGAATACTGTTGCCTATCCTTATCTTCAGGCTTCGGTGGGCTTGCCCTTCGGTACAGAGCTGGTGCTTAAGTATTCTACTAAAGTAAAACTTAAAAAAAGCGATTACCAGGTGTATGGTATTGGCCTTAAATATAACTTTAGCCAGTATATTAAAAGCCTTGAAGCCCAAAAAATACACCTTGCGGTACTTGCCGGTTATGGTAAAGAAGATGTTTCATTCAACTTTCTTAATGTAAAGACAGATTATGGTACGCTGGGCATAAATACCATAAATGGTACGGTAGATACCTGGCAGTTTCAGTTAAGCGCCTCACAGGAATTTGGTGATCTTGAATTTATGGGTAGTTTTATTGCCAGTGTAAGCGATGTAAAATATAAAGTTAAGGGCGAAACGGGTACCATAGAGCAGATAATCCCGCTACAAAAAATACTCAACAAAAGACTTGAGGAAATATATAAAACACGTACCAATTATATAGGAGAAATGTCCTGTAAGTATAATATTGATAATTTTGACGTACAAACTATCGTTGCTTTTGGGAAATTTGTAAATACTAATGTATCTTTAACGTATTCATTTAAGTAAAAACTAATAACCGTTAACCATTATGAAAGTAACAATTGTTGGTGCAGGCAATGTAGGAGCTACCTGTGCAGATGTAATTTCTTATAGGGGAATTGCAAGTGAAGTAGTGCTTCTTGATATAAAAGAAGGTTTTGCAGAAGGCAAAGCCATGGATATTATGCAATGTGCCCCTAATACGGGTTTTAATACAAAAGTGGTAGGTGTTACCGGCGACTATAGCCGTACTGCAAACAGTAATGTGGTGGTTATAACCAGCGGTGTGCCGCGTAAGCCGGGCATGACACGCGAAGAGCTTATAGGGATAAATGCAGGTATTGTAAAAGGTGTTGCAGAGAATGTGCTTAAATACTCTCCTGATGCTATAATTGTGGTAGTGTCTAACCCTATGGATACCATGACATACCTTACTCTTAAGGCTACCGGGCTGCCAAAGAACCGAATTATAGGTATGGGCGGCGCGCTTGATAGTTCTCGTTTTAAATATTACCTTTCTAAAGCGCTTGATAAGCCTATTAATGACATACAGGGTATGGTAATAGGCGGGCATGGTGATACTACTATGATACCGCTCACACGCCTTGCTTCTTATAACGGTGGGCCGGTGTCAAACTTTTTAAGTGCAGATGTGCTTGATAAAGTTGCCGCAGATACTATGGTGGGCGGTGCTACGCTTACCGGTTTGTTAGGAACATCGGCATGGTATGCCCCTGGAGCTTCTGTAGCATATCTTGTAGATAGTATTGTAAATGATCAAAAGAAAATAATAGCCTGCTCTGTTTACCTTGAAGGGGAGTATGGGCAAAATGATATATGTATAGGTGTGCCGTGCATTATAGGTGCTAATGGATGGGAAGAAATTATAGACATACAACTTAACGATGAAGAAAAGGCAAAATTTGCCAAAAGTGCCGATGCGGTGCGTAATATGAACGCCGACCTGCAGCAGGTACTCTAACGGTTTAGTAAATAAATACAGGAGACTGCCTATGGCAGTCTTTTTTTTATGATATAATTTAGAAATAAATTGGTTAGTCTGAGTCTAAATTATATATTTGCTCGTTTTTAAAAAAATGGAATAATTAATTTTTAGTAATAATGCAGAATAAGGGACTCGTAAAATTTTTCGCAATCCTATTTGGGTTGGTATGTATCTACCAGCTTTCCTTCACATTTGTGTCCGGAAGAATAGAGGATGATGCCAAGGTTATTGCCAAAGGCGATTCAGATAAGGAGATTACTTATCTTAACTCTCTTAAGGATTCAGTTGTGTATCTTGGATATACATATGATGAAGTAAGAAACAAACAAATCAATAAGGGGCTTGACCTTGAAGGCGGTATCAACGTAATGCTTGAGATCTCTGTAAAGGACATCCTTAAAAGCCTTGCTAACAATAGCCAGAACATTGTTTTTAACAAAGCATTAGACAGGGCTACTAAAGAGAGGCAGGGTAACCAGAGTTACCTTGATGCGTTTTTTGTTGCTTTTAAAGAAGAGTCTAACGGCACCCTTAAGCTTGCTTCGCCTGAAGTGTTTACCAATAAGATAAATGGTAACGACATCAACACTACAATGACTGATGACCAGGTACAAAAAGTTATTACAGGTAAAGTTAGTAAATCTATTGATAGTGCATTTGGCGTACTTGCTGAGCGTATCGATAAATTTGGTGTAGTACAGCCAAACATTCAGAGACTGGGTGAGTCTGGCCGTATCATGGTAGAATTACCGGGCGCTAAAGATATCGACCGTGTAAAAAAACTACTTCAGAGTACTGCACAGCTTGAGTTCTGGGAAGCTTTTAAAGCTACAGACCTTCAAAACTTCCTGATGGCTGCTAACGAAACCATCAAGAAAACAGATAAGCCTGTTGCAGAAACTGCTGTTGCAAGCAAAGACTCTATTGATAATCTTCTTGGAGGCAAAGATTCTGCTTCTCCGGTAAAAGGTAATAACCCGCTACTTGATAAAATCCAGATCAGCCAGGGTGGTCCAATCATCGGTGTGGTGTCTACAAAAGATACTGCTGCTGTAAGAGGATACCTTAACAGGCCGGACGTTCGCAGCCTGCTACCTGCAGAAGCGCGTTTTGCAAACTTTGTATTTGGTAAAGAAGATACTAAAAAAGCTAAAGGCCAGTTAGACCTTTATGCCCTTAAAGGAAATAAAGAAAACGTAGCACGCCTTAGCGGTAACGTTATTACAGGTGCCAGCGATACATTTGACCAGTTTGGTAAGCCAGCTGTTTCTATGACCATGAACACATCTGGTGCTCAGAAATGGGAAGAGATTACAGGTAAGGCATACCGCGAGCAGGGCTTTATTGCCATTGTTCTTGATGATGTTGTATACTCTGCACCGGGTGTTACTACAGGGGCTATCTCTGGTGGTAACTCTCAGATATCAGGTACTTTTGATGTAACTGAAACAAAAGATTTAGCTAACATTCTTAGGGCGGGTCAGCTTCCTGCTGCTGCCGAGATTGTTCAGTCAGAAATTGTAGGTCCGTCACTGGGTCAGGAGGCTATCGATAACGGTATTAACTCATCTATTGCAGGTCTATTACTTGTATCACTTTGGATGGTTGTATACTACGGCCGTGCAGGTTGGTTTGCTAACGCAGCACTTCTTGTAAACATTCTATTCTTGTTTGGTTTCCTTGCAAGCCTTGGTGCTGTACTTACACTTCCTGGTATTGCAGGTATTGTACTTACAATAGGTACTGCGGTAGATAGTAACATTATCATTTATGAGCGTGCTAAAGAAGAACTTCGCCACGGCAGGTCGCTTGATGAGGCCGTAAGGATATCATACAGCTGGAGAGGTGCAATGTCATCTATTACAGATGCTAACGTTACACACGTACTTACAGGTCTAGTACTGCTTATCTTTGGTACAGGTCCAGTAAAAGGATTTGCAACTACACTACTAATAGGTATATTTACATCACTGTTTACATCTATCTTCATAACAAGGATGTTCCTTGACCATTATGTAAAGAAAGGTAAAGAGCTTTCGTTTGTAACACCACTTTCTAAAAACTGGTTTACTAACTTCCATTTCAATTTCCTTGGTGCTAAGAAATTTACATATATCTTCTCATCTGCAGTAGTTGTTATCAGCTGTGTGTCTTTCTATGTTAATGGCCTTGATGAAGGTATTGACTTTGCAGGTGGACGTACGTTCCAGGTGAAGTTTGAAAAAGCGGTTCCTACAGAGGAAATTAAAAATACACTTAGCGCGGAGTCAGTATTTAACGACAACGTAGACGTTAAGGTGTTTGGTAATGAAAGCCAGCTTCGTATAACTACTAAATATAAAGTAGACGAAAATACAGAAGCAGCAGATAGGGACGTAAACGAAAAACTTTATAACAGCCTTAAAAAATACTACAGTAAAGATCCTGGTTATGATGCGTTTGTAAACACAGCCGAAGGTAAGACTGTAGGTGTGCTTCAGGCTTCTAAAGTAGGTGCTACTGTAGCAGACGATATTAAGACTAACTCTTACTGGGCGGTATTAGGTTCTATGGCTATCGTGTTTATTTACCTTATGGTAAGTTTCCGCAAGTGGCAGTATAGCCTTGGTGCTATCGCCGCTGTAGCGCATGACGTTATATTTGTACTGGGTCTTTACTCGCTACTTTACAAGTATATGCCATTCCATATGGAAATGGACCAGCACTTTATCGCTGCGATCCTTACCGTAATTGGTTACTCAATGAACGATACCGTAATTGTATTTGACAGGGTAAGGGAATACCTTGCCGGCGAAACTAAAGGTAGCTTTAAAGATATCGTTAACACGTCTATCAATACAACAATGTCGCGTACTATCAACACATCATTAACAATGGTATTGGTATTAGGCCTTATGTTTATCTTTGGTGGCGACTCTATCCGCGGATTTATTTTCGCAATGCTTGTGGGTATTGTAGTGGGTACATATTCTTCACTATTTATTGCTACACCGGTACTGGTAGATACTGTATCTAAGGAAGATAAAGAAGCTATTGTAAAAAGACACAACGAAACTGTTGAAGTTGCTGTAAAGGAATAGTACTTTATTTGTTAAAAATATTTAAACCTGCTTATTAACTTAAGCAGGTTTTTTATTTATTTGCATACGCAAAGATGCATATATTCGTTATTAATTATAAAAAAGGCATAGTTTTAGAGGAGACTCACACAAAAACGCACAAGTAACATGATGAACCTAATTTTTTTATTTCAGGATACAATTCCTGCCGCTGTTGTTGATAGTACAGCTGCTGCACCGGCAGCCGCAGTAGAATCTGTAAATTACTTTTCGCTGCTTTTAAAAGGCGGTGTAATGGTTGTACCCATCCTGTTGCTTTTGTTTTTTACGCTATATGTAATTATAGAAAGGGCGCTTTATTATGGTAAGGTTACAAAGCAAAATGATGCACTGATAAATGAAGTGCGTTACCAGCTTACTTCCGGTAAAATTGAAGCAGCACAGATATCAGCCAGTAAAGATGGCACCGCTACGGGTAACATCCTTGAGAGTGGTATATCGCTTATAGGCCGTCCGCTTAGCGAAATAGAAGGGATGATGGAAAAGCAAACCAACGTAGAGATAGGCATGATGGAAAAAAAACTGGGATGGCTGGGTCTTGTGGCCGGTATAGCACCTATCCTTGGGTTCATTGGTACCATCTCGGGGGTTATCAAGATATTTTATACCATTTCGGTTACAGAGAACATCAGTATCGGTAGTATCTCGGGTGGTCTTTACGAAAAAATGATCAGTTCGGGATTAGGGCTTATCGTGGGTGTTGTGGCCTATTCAGGCTACCACTATTTTAACATGGTTATCGACGGCTTTTCCCTTAGGATACAGCGTGTGATAATACAATTTGTAAACATAATAACCGTAGGGAAATAATGAGGGTAAGAAGAAATAAACGCTTTCATGCAGAGATCGCCGCCAGTGCGCTGAGCGATATCATGTTCTTTTTGCTGTTGTTCTTCCTTATCATATCTACGCTGGCTAATCCTAACGTTATCGACCTGAACCTGCCTAAGGCAGATTCTACTAAAACTACAGATAAAGCGCACATAACGGTATCTGTAACGGCCGATAAAAAGTATTTTATAGACAAGCAGCAGGTAGCGCTGGAAGAACTCGAAGGGCAACTGATGGCTAAACTGGGTACCACTAAAGATAATGTGGTAATCGTGAGGCTGCCAAAAGAACTACAGGTACAGGACATGGTAGATATATTACAGATAGGGCAAAGGAACAAGCTTAAGTTCTCTATTGCCACAACAAAATAAGTATATGGCGCCATTAACGGAAGAAGAAAAAAAGTCAATGATCAGTACCCTAACCGCATTTATTTTGCTGTTAGGCGTATTGTTCTTTGCTAAATATACCTCAAAAAATGAGCTTGTTGACCTTGAAGGCGGCGGCGGGGGTGGCGGTGTAACCGTTAACTTTGGCGACAGTGATGTAGGCTCAGGGTCCGACTTTACAAGCCAGGTACTTAACGTGCAGGAACAAAAAGCTGTAAGGAAGCCTGCGGCGGCAGCACAGGAAGACGAGATAGTGTCCAGCGACCTTGATGATGCACCTGCTGTTGTAAATACCAAGCCTGTGGTAAAAAAAGAACCTAAAAAGGAAGATGTTAAGCCAAAGCCGGAACCTGTAAAAACACCTAGACCATCTAAATCTACTGATGATGCACTTGCTAACATGATAAACGGCAACAGCAAAGGTGGCGATGGCGATGATGGCGTGGCAGGAAACAAAGGTAAAAGCAACGGAAGCATAAGTTCAGGCAGCTATAATGGCGACGGAGGTAGCGGCGGTGGTACCGGTGGCGGAAACGGCAGTGGTAATGGTACCGGTACAGGCCCGGGCAGCGGTAGCGGATCTGGAGGCGGAAGCGGCTCAGGTAATGGTACGGGTGTAGGTAATTATAAACTTGCCGGCCGTAAGGTAGTTACAAAGCCTGCCCCGAAATATACGTGTAATGAAGAGGGCATAGTCGTAGTTGCAATATCGGTAGATCAGTCCGGTAAAGTTATATCAGCAGCAGCAGGTGCCCGTGGTACTACAAACCCGGCGCGATGCCTGGCAGACCAGGCTGAAGCAGCAGCACGAAATACTAAGTTTGACAGTAACCCCAGTGCTGCAGAAAAGCAGTCCGGTACTATTGTATATAACTTTAAGTTGACGGATTAGTGTTGTTGCCCATCAACATATCAATATAAAAACAGTCGCCCTGAATTTGTCTCAGGGCGACTGTTTTTGTTTTTATCGTTTCTTTCTTCACATTTTGTCAGTGGGTGAGGAACGACCGCGGCAATCTAATTTATACTGAAAGATAGCTTCATTCCCTGAAATAAGGATGTCGCTTGAGACGCTTTTACCACGTGCTGTCATCGCGAGGAACGAAGCGATCTATCCTTAATGATTCAGGTACTATGTTATTAAAATGATTTCTTCATGCATTGTCATTGCGAACGCAGCGCAGCGGAGTGTAGCAATCTATTAACCCCAACATAATTGTTTAGATCGCTTCGTACCTCGCGATGACGATGCGTGAAGAGAGTCATCTGCCAAATCCGTGTTACCAGCATTTCATATTACATCACCCCCCTCAAAAACTCCTTTTCTCCACCAACCTTTACAGCCTTTAAATAAGCTGTGCCTACAATAACACCATCTACACTCTCAAAAGCAGTTTCCTTTTTGGCTTTACTGTCAATGCCAAAGCCGATAAATAATGGTGTATCTCCGCAAAGCTGCTTTAGTTCGGCGTAACGGGTACTCAGAGCGCCGCTAATGGCATATCCCTGCCCGGTAATGCTGTTTTGCCCTACCAGGTACACAAAGCTGTTAGCGCACGCCTTTGCGGTTTGCTCTACGCAGGCATCAGTAGTGAGGGGTGTAATAAGGAACGTAACCGGAACACTATACTTTTCAAATGCTGCCTTATACTTAGTTTGGTATAGCTCCAGCGAAAGGTCAGGAAGTATCAGCGAGGCAATACCCAGATTTTGGCAACGGCTTAAAAAGGCATCAAGGCCAAATTGCAATACAGGGTTAAGGTAACCCATTAATACTAACGGAATGTGTATTTCATCTTTTGCGGCTTCAAGCTGTTGCAGCAGAAGTTCTAATTTCATGCCGTTTTGCAGGGCAATGGTACTGGTTTCCTGTATCACAGGGCCATCTGCCATTGGGTCACTAAAGGGGATGCCTACCTCGGCAAAGTCTACGCCCAGTTCCTGTAGTTGCAGCAATTGTGGTACAAGGCTGTCAATTTCCGGGTAACCGGCAGTTACAAAAATACTGACCTGCTTTTTATCTTTTTTAAACGGATTGTTCATAGGTTGGGGAATTTTTCCATGTAGGTGTTCATGTCTTTATCGCCGCGTCCACTAAGGTTTACCACGATTACATCATTTTTTTTAAGTTCAATTTTAGCCAGAGCCGAAAGCGCGTGCGCACTTTCTAAAGCCGGTATTATGCCTTCAAGCTGCGAAAGTTCGAGCGCACTTTGTAGGGCTTCGTCATCGGTAATAGGTATGGCTTTTGCCCGCCCGGTTGCAATGGTATGCGCGTGTAACGGCCCAATGCCCGGATAATCAAGCCCCGCCGAAATAGAGTGCGGCTCGGTTACCTGCCCGTCGGCATCCTGCATTAACAATGTTAGGCTGCCGTGCAAAACGCCCGGCGTACCCAATACACTCGTTGCCGCCGACTTGCCTGAATCTATACCGTGACCGGCGGCCTCTACAGCGATAAGTTCAACATCGGGATTATCGTAAAACTGGTAAAAAGCCCCGGCGGCATTGCTGCCCCCGCCCACACAGGCCACTACCTTATCTGGTGCAGACTTGCCTGTTTTCTCAAACAGTTGTTTCTCAATTTCCTTAGAAATAACCGACTGGAAATAGGCCACGATCTTAGGGTAAGGAGCAGGCCCCACCACGCTGCCTATCAGGTAGTACGAATCGGGGTGGTTTATCCAGTGCCGAATGGCCTCGTTAGTAGCATCCTTAAGTGTCTTGCTACCCGATGTTGCAGGGCGCACTTCTGCGCCAAGCATCTTCATGCGCTGTACGTTAGGTGCTTGGCGTTCAATGTCTTTTTCGCCCATGTACACTATGCAGTTCAGCCCCATGAGGGCGCAAACGGTAGCTGTTGCTACGCCATGCTGCCCTGCACCGGTTTCGGCAATAATATCGGTTTTACCCATGTGCTTGGCAAGCAGTATCTGGCCTACAGTATTATTCACTTTATGCGCGCCGGTATGGCACAGGTCTTCGCGTTTCAGGTAAATGTGGGCAGCATATTTATCAGATAATCTACCTGCATAATACAGCGGAGTAGGTCGCCCTACAAAGTCGCGCAGCAGGTTGGCATATTCGGTTTCAAAGGCTTCGGTAAAGCAGTAGCTGTTAAAGGCAGCGTCGAGTTCCTCAACATTTGGGCGCAACAATTCCGGTACATACGCACCACCAAATTCACCGTAAAAGCCCAAGCTATCTGTATCTAAATAAGATGTGTTCATAATTCAATATTTTTTAAGAAGTTGGCAAGTTTTGCCACATCTTTTATTTTGGGTTCAATTTCAAAACGGCTGTTAAGGTCATAACCCGCTAATTTTGGATGCGGAAAATTTTTCAATGCTTCAGCGGAATCAGGCCCTATGCCGCCACTCAAAATAAACGGAGTATCTCCATTATAATCTTGCAAAACCTGCCAGTTAAAAGCCGTGCCTGTGCCGCCGTGCTGCTCGCTTTTGGTATCGAATAAAAAGTAATCGGCCAGGGTTTCATAGGTTTCGGTTGCTTCTAAATCTTTTGCATCGGCTATCCCAAAAACCTTAATAATTTCGATCCCTTTCGGCAATTGCCTTATATATTCAGGCGATTCACTGCCGTGAAGTTGTACCGTATCAAGGCTATGTTTTTCAATCTGCTCATTCACATAATCCAGCGGTGCATTTACAAAAACACCTACCTTTTTTTTGGATGTAAGAAAAGTAGTATCGGTAAACCGTTTAGAGCCTTGGAAAAAGATAAAACCTACATGGCTTACCTCTGGCAATGCCGCTACAAGTTGGCTGCTTTCGTTTGCTGTCAAACCGCAGACCTTAATTATCATGATTTTGTGCTTTTAACCAATGCGGCCAGATGCCCCTCGCGTAAAATGCTTTCGCCAATGAGTGTTCCGCCATAACCTGCTGCCATAACCGCTGCAATATCTTCTGGCGTTTTAATTCCCGATGCCGAAATAAGCGGTACGTTTTTCGGTAAAATTTTCACTAAGTCAAACGAATGCTGCAAACTGGTTTGTTGTGCCTTTAAGTCGCGGTTGTTTACGGCGATCAGGTCTACCTCGGCAGGAATAAAGCCGACTTCCTCAGCCGTGTGAACTTCATACAAAACCTCTAAGCCTAAGTTACGGGCAACATTGGTAAGATAGGTCGCTTCCTCAGGCTGAAGAACCGCACCAATAAGCAGTACAGCATCGGCACCTATAGCTCTGGCTTCATACAATTGTATTTCGTTAATAATAAATTCCTTGCGAAGGAGTGGTAACGTAACGGCTTTTCGGGCTTCGATAATATCGTCAATGCTTCCTCCAAAATAGTCTTTATCTGTAAGAATAGAAATACCTGAAGCGCCGTTTTGTTCGTAGAATGTAGCCTGTTCCACTATATTCACATCGGTTTTAATTTTCCCCCCACTTGGCGATTTACGCTTTATTTCGGCTATGATACCAAAGCCCGCATCAAGAATATGCTGCTTTAGCGAAATGGTTTCACGACTAAAATTTTCGCTTTCGCGGAAGCTGCCAATACTGTGAGATTGCTGTAACAGTGCTACTTCCTTGCGCTTGTTTGCTATGATTTCGTCTAATACATTCATACGGTTATCTTTTTAAGATGAGAGATTGCCTTGCCTGAAAGTACTGCTTCGTAGCCTTCGGCGAATGCCTGCTCAAAAGTTTTTTCGGGGCTGAAAGTCTGCAATGCCAATGCTACGTTGCCCGCCAATACAATATTCTGTTGTTGTGTGCCTTTTCCTGAAAGTAGGTCAGTCAATATTTTAGCCGAAGCCTCCACGGTATCGCCACCTGATATTTCGCTTAGCGTGATGCTTTGCTGTAACGGGTTACCGCCCAAAAGTTCGTCACGTTGCTGGCCTAAAATGCGGGTTACCCCAATAAAGGTCAGTTCGTCAAAGCCATCCATGCCGTGAAGTATCGTGAATTCTTTTCGCTCGTCTTTCAGAGCGTGCTGGTATTGCTTGGCAAGTTCGAGGGAGTACGTTCCCGTCAACTGATGCGTGGGGTGGGCAGGGTTAACCAGTGGCCCCATGCTATTAAAAAATGTGGCGATGCCCAAAGCCTTGCGCAATGGTGCCACAGCCTTAAGCGCAGGGTGAAAGAGTGGCGCGTGCATAAAGCAGATGTTGGCATCGTCAAGCTGTTGTTTCAGGCTGTCGCGGTTGTTTGTAAAGGTATAGCCAAGCGATTCCAACACGTTGCTTGACCCGCACAGCGAACTCACGCCATAATTACCGTGTTTCACCACCTTGTAACCCAAGCTCGCCAGTACAAAAGCGGTACAGGTAGAAATGTTAAACGTGTTCTTGCCATCGCCACCGGTACCACATACATCAATGCTGTTGCCCACATCAAACTTCATGGGCAGGGCAAGCTCCAGTAATGCTTCCCGAAAGCCCATAAGCTCGTCGAGTTGCAGTCCGCGCATTTGTATGGCAGTCATAATCGCAACGGTTTGCGAATCATTGCTCTCGCCATTGCCTATGCTTAGCATGCACTGGCGCGCCTCGGCTTTACTAAGGGGTGCACGGGATATTATTTTTTCGAGTATTTGTTTCATTTTTGTGTATCGCAAAGTTTCAGAAAGTAGGCACTAAGTTTCACAAAGCTTTTATTTCTTATTTATCTTAATCAGCAAAGTTTCACAAAGGGAAATTCTTAGCGTTTCTTAGTGCGCTCTTAGTGGTCCTTTGCGAAATAGCCTAATTTAAAATGTGTCGTTTAAAACGACAAAAGGCTCTCGTATCCAGTTCTCTATCATCGTCCTTCCCTGTGGTGTCAATACCGATTCGGGGTGAAATTGCACGCCGCTTGTAGGATGACTCGTGTGGCGCAATGCCATTACGATACCGTCTTCGGTTTGGGCGGTTATTTTCAGAAACGGACTGCCGTTTGGCGTAATCTTCCAGCTGTGGTAGCGGCCTACGGGCAATGTTTGGGGCAGGCCTTCAAATAAAGGGTCATCGGTTAATATGATCATATCGGTAGCTTTACCATGTACGGGGGCAGGGCACTGCTCCAGGGTTCCGCCAAAAACCTCGGCTATGGCCTGGTGCCCAAGGCATACGCCCAGCATCTTTTTTTGTCCGGAATAGCGGCGTATTACTTCCAGCAGTTCGCCTGCCTCACTGGGTATACCCGGGCCGGGAGAGAGCAGTATGGCATCGCAGGTGTCAAGCTCATCATAATCTATTTCATTATTGCGTTGCACTATTACCTCTACATTATCTGTTTCTCGCACATAGCGCACCAGGTTGTATACAAAGGAGTCGAAATTATCTATTATACCTATTTTCATTTTAGTTGTAAAGTCTTAAAGTTGTAATGTTATAAAGTTTGGGCAGCAGCGGCAGATACAGCACGGCGCACGGCTCCGAGTTTGTTATTTACTTCCTGCAATTCATTTTCGGGTACAGAATCCAGTACTATACCGGCGCCGGCACGGTAATGCAACTCGTTATTTTTACTGAAAATACTGCGGATAACGATGGCAAGGTTCATGTTTCCATCTGTACTTAGAAAGCCTATGGCACCGCCGTAATATCCGCGCGGTGTGCTTTCATACCTGCTTATCAGTTCCAGCGCATTGGGCTTGGGAGTACCTGAAAGCGTTCCTGCCGGGAAGGTTCCTGAGAACAATGGCAGCGCGTTATTATCTTTCTGTACCTGACCGATTACCTTACTTACTAAGTGAATGACATGCGAAAAATGCTGCACTTCTTTGTAACTGGCTATCTGTACATCAGTACAAAAACGGCTCAGGTCGTTACGGGCAAGGTCAACCAGCATGGTATGTTCGGCATTCTCTTTTTCGTCGTTTATCAGGGCTTCGGTATTGCGCATGTCTTGCGCGGCATTACCGGTTTTACGTACGGTTCCTGCAATGGGGTGTATACTGGCCGTGCCATTACTAAGGCTTATCTGGGTTTCGGGGCTGCTGCCCATAATGCGGTAACTTTCCATATCGGCATAAAACAGGTAAGGGGAGGGGTTTAGCCTTCGCAGTTGTCTGTACACCTGAAAGTCATCGCCAAAAAATGGCTGCATAAATGGCCGTGATACCACAAGCTGAAATACATCGCCCCTGTAAATATGTTTTTTCGCATTACCTACTAAATCAAGAAAATCATCATTGGTTAGGGGAGAGGTTTCTGCACCTTTTACCTCAAAAGGCAACAAGGTAAAAGTCTGCCTGCGTAGTAGTGCTTCAAAGTCGGTATCGGGCAGCGTTTCTTCAGTTAAAGAATTGCGTAAAATCAGTCCGGTATCATGAAAATGATCGAGTACTATGAGGTATTCAAACAGTATGAACTGTGCCAACGGGAGTCCGGTCAAGTCTTCTTTAGCAGCCGTTACCGGTTCTTCAAAATGAGCATATTCAAAACTAAAATAGCTTAAAAAAGCATTATGGTTTTGCGGGTTTTCAAAGTTGTATTCCGCAATAATTTGCTGTATCTGGTTGGTAACTTTCTTGCGGTTTATTACAGGCCGAGTGCTGCGTGTACCTGCAACTTCAATGACAATATTATCTGCATATACGCTAATCTCTATCAATGGATTAAGACCAATGTATGAGGTGCTGTCAGCACGGGAGTGGTAGTCATTACCCTCTAGCAGGCAGGGCTTTCGGTAGTGGTGACGCAGGCCAAGATACAGTCCAACAGGAGTGTAAAGGTCGGCGTTAAAATTATATGTTTGGGTGTATATTTTCATTTCAAATTTGGGTATAAAAAAACGGCTTGCCAAATGTGACAAGCCGTGTATACGTTATATAGAGTATATGCGTGTTTAGGCAACCGTCACTGAAGTGTGAAAGTGCCACCACCAAAATTTGTTTGCTGTAGTTGAAGTAATCATAACTCAAATGTATGAAAGTGTTTTTTAATGGGCAAACTTTTTTGCATTTGTTTATTTGGAGAGAATGGAACGCGGATAACGCGGATGCTACGCAATCGCGGATGACGGCAGATTTGTTACCGCCGGAAAATTCATTGGGCGATGCGCAATGTTCAAAATATAACCGACTACTAAATCCTATAATTCCATTTTATATTTGATTTTGAGTCGTTGAGTCCTTGATCCAAGAGTGGAATAGTATACCCTGAAAAAATCCGCGGTCATCCGCTCAATCCGTGTCATCCGTGTTCCATTAAAATTATAGAAAACCTTATCTTTGGTTTTTATTTTTACCCTATGAAAAAAGTAACCGAAGCCATTGTACGCAAAGATGCTGCTGTACATAAAATGCAGTTTGATAAAGAATGGTTTTATAATGTAGAAGACCTGGAAGATTACCTTAACGAAGACCTTACCGGGATAGAGTCGGTTAACCTGCCTATGGAAATATTTGGGGAAGTTATGACTGTAAAGGCTGCCACGTGGGAAGACGTTGAACGTTTTTTACAAAAGGAGCCACTGGAAAATTTTAGGGGAAGCGTATTTAAGAACAAGCCTGCAGAAATAAAAAAGCCTATCCCAAAGAGCAGAAAAAAATAAGCATAGCTGTTATTAGCCATAAAAATATGTTTGAAGGCCGCGACATTTTTTGTTACGGCTTTTTTTATTAGATATTTACTACAACGTATTAGTGTTTTTGAAAACAATAATTACTTTCGCTGTGGCACATCTGTTATTTTTACGCTACTAAAAATCTGTTATGAAGAATGTCCTTACGTTTGGCGAGTTATTAATAAGGCTGCATGCGGCTTCAGGCAATTTTATTGCTGAAGAAGAAAACCCCGTGGTAAATGTTTTCCCGGGAGGGTCTGAGGCTAATGTAGCTGTGGCACTTTCGCAATTGCAGATTCCGGTATCTTACTACACCGCGATTCCAGATAACGCCATTACGCAAAGCATTGTAGCGGTATTAGAACGAAACAACATTGATACCTCAAAGATATTATTTAAAGATGGCCGCCTTGGTGCTTACTACCTGCTCTCTGCAAACGGGCTTACCAGTGGCGATGTTATTTATGACCGTGCTTATTCTTCGTTTAGTAGTGTAACTGTTGCAGATATCGACTGGGATACTCTTTTTACAGGTTGTTCCTGGTTTCACTGGACGGCACTTACCCCAGCCTTGTCTGAACCTATGGCACAATTGATGAAAGAAGCACTATTGCAGGCTGAAAAACGAGACCTGGTTATTTCGGTCGACCTTAATTACCGCAGCCGCCTATGGCAATATGGCAAAGCGCCCCTTGAGGTAATGCCGGAGCTGATAAAATGCTGCGATGTAATAATGGGTAACATATGGGCAGCAAACAAAATGCTGGGCACATCAATAGATGAAAGCCTGAACAGGCAAACATCTAAAGAAGATTATGTAGCATTTGCTAACAATGTTGCCAAAGAAATTTTCTCGTTATTCCCTAAATGCAGGCATATAGCCAATACCTTTAGGTTTATGGATAGCCCGCAGCATAATTTGCTGTATGGTACGTATCACACTCCCTACGGTAACCACGTTTCTGAAACGCTGGAAACAGATATACTTATTGACAGGATAGGCAGCGGCGATGCTTTTATGGCAGGCCTGATATCGGGAATTTATAAGGGCGATGAGCCACAGAAAATAATTGATACCGCAACCGCAACCGGATTTAAAAAACTTTTTATTAAAGGCGACTTTTTAAACATAAAACAATAACCATGAACCCACTTTTTGATACCATTGCAGCTTACCCTTTAGTACCTATATATTATAATGACAATATTGCTGACTGTATTGATAAAATAGACAGCTGCTATAAAGGCGGGGTACGGGTATTTGAATTTGTAAATCGTGGCCCTTTGGCTTTAGCCAATTTTGAGGCATTACAGGTTTACAGGGATGCAAACTGGCCTGAACTAAAATTTGGGATTGGTACAATTAAGACTAAAGAGCATGCACAGGATTTTGCAGCACTAAAGCCGGATTTTATGGTGAGCCCTGTTGTAGATAAAAAAGTTGCTAAAGTTGCCCGAAAAAATAATATACCCTGGATACCCGGTGCCATGACACCTACCGAAGTAGCATGGGCATCATCATTAGGTGCTGAACTTGTTAAATTATTTCCAGGCGATACATTAAGCCCTGACTTTGTAAAAGCTATAAAACCGGTATTTCCTGAAGTCAGGTTTATGGTAACGGGTGGCGTAATACCAGAGGAGAAAAATATTAAAACATGGTTTGCTGCGGGAGTAACTGCTGTAGGTTTGGGCTCTAAACTATTTCAGGATGCTGATGCTGACGAAATACAGACCCGTATTTGTAACACCTTTAAATGGTTAAGCCTATAGATTGCTTCTTAAAAAAGCACCTTATAGTTAATAAGACTATAACGAATATTGATTTTACCTGCTAAATAAATACGTATTTCTTTTATTAATACGTATTATTTGCGAAATATTAAATTTTATTCAATTCACTACAACGTATTCGTAACTTTTAAAAGGATTGTTGCGTAGTATTTTAACTTAAATTTTACTTTTGGTCTACTGCACTATAAGGTGTGGTTGCTTGAAAATCGAAATCGTTATAGTTTATATTGGCCAGATTAAATAATAACTAACACCAAACTTAATACCATGCTTACAACCAAACTTAGAACAACACAATTATCAGTAATCAATAATTAACAAACTAATTTATGGAGAACCTCTACCGTGTATCAGCAATATTAAAGCGTTTGATACCATTATTTACGTTTTTTATTGCCACAAATCTTATCTCTGCACAAGAGAATATAAATGTATCGGGTACCGTAACTTCATCAGAAGATAATTTAGGTATACCGGGAGTTAATGTAGTTATTAAAGGAACCGCAAATGCAGCCGTTACCGATATTAATGGTGCTTACACTATATCAGCACCTAAAAATGCGGTATTAATATTTACCTCAGTAGGGTTTAAAGCCCAAGAAGCAACAGTAACAGGCAATGCACTTAGCATTGTACTTCAGGGGGCTACAAAAGAGCTTGAAGAAGTAGTAGTAATAGGGTACGGTAACCAGCGCAAAGAAGCAGTAACAGGATCTGTAGCTTCTATAAAGGGCGACCAGTTGCGCGAAATGCCGGTGCCTAACATCAGCCAGGCATTACAGGGCCGGGTAGCGGGTGTAGAAATTTCGCAAACATCATCACAACCGGGTGCAGCCATGCAAATACGCATTAGGGGTACACGCTCGCTTACAGGCCTTAATGACCCGCTTGTTGTATTAGATGGTATTCCATTTTCAGGATCAATATCAGATCTTAGTACAGATGATATTAAGAGTATCGATATTCTTAAAGATGCTTCTGCTACTGCAATTTATGGCTCCAGGGGTGCTAACGGTGTGGTACTTGTTACCACTAAAAAGGGCACAAAAGGGCAGGCTGCAAAATTTAGCTACGACTCTTATTATGGCGTTAGAAACGCTATAGAATATCCTATGATGAACGGTGCTAAATATGTTGCACTTCGCAAAGCGGCTAATCTTTATACAAATGGTCTTGATGAAGCGGATGATGTAAATACCGACTGGCAGGATTTATTCTACAGGACAGGAACCGTACAAAACCACCACTTAGGTTTATCTGGTGGTACAGAAAAAGGAAATTATGCTTTTAGTGCTACTTATTTTAAAGATGAAGCAGTAATACCATCGCAAAATTTTGAGCGTATTTCACTTTTTTCTTCTTTAGACCAGGAGATAGGCAGTTATGTTAAGGTTGGTTTTAGCTCTACAAGTAATTACTCTGTTACAAACGGAAGTAACTTAAATATGTATGGTGTGTTATCTCAATCTCCCATTGCAGACCCGTATAACGAAGATGGTACATTTAAAAGAACAGTAAGAATGCCTGCCGATGAGCAATGGGTATATACCAGAAGTACACTTGAAGGGCTGGGTGATAAATATATAAACCAGACCAGGGCATTTTCTTCTTACAACAGCGTTTATGGCGAGGTAAAAGTACCTGGTGTAGAAGGATTGAAATTCAGGTTAAACCTGGGCGGAAACATCCGTATGGCTTTTGGTGGTAGTTATACCGGCGAAGGTGTGTTTGCAACCACAGCAGATACTCCGTCTACCGCTAACGTAAGTAACTCTATCAATACAAACTGGACGGCAGAGAACATCCTTTCTTACGACCGTACCTTTGGCGGCAAGCACAATATAAGTGCGCTTGCTTTGTACTCTGCGCAGGATAATAAATATAACAGCTCTTCTGTTTCAGCAAGAGATATCCCGTCAGATGCTTTTCAGTTTTATAACCTTGGCCGCGCCGATGGAGAAATTACAATTAACCCGGCTAATCAGGCATATGAAAAAACAGGCTTAATGTCGTATATGGGGCGTGTTATGTATGCTTATGATAACCGTTACATGTTTAGTGCTACTTACCGTTCTGACGGATCTTCAAGGCTTGCACCGGGAAACAAGTGGCATTCTTATCCTGCTGTATCTGCAGGATGGAACATTACTAACGAAGCATTTATGAAAGAGGTAAAAACCATAAGTCAGTTAAAACTAAGAGCAGGTTATGGCGAAACATCTAATCAGGCTGTAAATCCATATAAAACACTTGGTGTTTTAGCCTCAAGGCCATACAACTTTGGCGATCAGTATGCAACAGGGTTTTATGTGTCAGAACTTCCAAGCCCTTCATTAGGGTGGGAGTACACAAAATCAACAAACTATGGTTTAGATTTTGGCTTATTCAATGGCCGCTTAAACGGTACTTTAGAATACTATGTACAAAAAACAAGCGATGTATTGATGCAGGTAGGGCTTCCGGCTACATCTGGCGCAAATGCTTATACTGATAACGTTGCAAACACACAAAACAAGGGTCTTGAGTTTTCACTTAATGGTATTATTATAGACAATCCTGATGGTTTTAGCCTTGATGCAGGATTTAACATCTATGGTAACCGTAATAAAATTACCTCACTTTCCAGCGGACAACAAGAAGATAGAAATAACTGGTGGTTTGTAGGCAAGCCCATAAACGTTATTTATGATTATAAAAACCAGGGGCTTTGGCAGGAAGGCGATTTATACCAGGGCATTTTAGAGCCGGGTGGTGGCCCGGGCATGATAAAGGTACAGTACACAGGCGATTATAATGCAGATGGTACACCTGTAAGAGCAGTAGGCCAGGATGACCGCCAGGTTATAGATGTTAATCCTGATTTTCAGGGAGGTTTTAATACACACATGAGTTATAAAAACTTTGACCTGGGTATTGTAGGTGGTTTCCAGAGTGGTGGTGTACTAATCAGTACATTATATGGCTCATCTGGTTACCTGAATATGCTTAACGGACGCCGTGGACAGGTAGATGTAGACTACTGGACACCTCAAAATACGGATGCAAGATATCCTAATCCGGCTGGCTTAAGAAGCGGGGATAATCCTAAATATGCTAGTACATTGGGCTATTTTGACGGATCATATGTTAAAATACGCACCATTACTGTAGGTTATAACTTTACACAGGATTTTCTTAAAAATGCAGGTATAGATAAGCTAAGGTTATATGCTACACTACAAAATCCGTTTATTATTTATTCTCCGTACCACAAAAAGACGGGATTGGATCCTGAACCAAACTCTTACGCTAATCAAAACGCAGCTGTAACAGATACGTATCAACCCAGACTTTTAACTGTAGGAACAAATACGCCTGCAACACGCAGTTTTATGTTTGGTTTAAATGTGTCATTCTAAAAAAAGAAACGTAATGAAAAGAATAAATTTTAAAACATTAATGCTGGCATCTGTAACAACCTTATTGCTTACAGGGTGTAATGATGAGATTTTAGATGAAACGCCTCGCGCTACATATACGCCAGAATATTTTAAAACAGAAGCCGGTATATATGGCGGTTTAACAGGTATGTATGCCCATCTTCGCTATATTTATGGGCAGGGCTATTATTATAACTCTTGCCTTACAGGTACAGATGAGGTAACCTATGCACAAAGTGCCGATGGTAACTTTAAAGACATGGATATGTCTGGCGTGGGGCAAATTACCGGTACAACAAGCCGTACAGATGTACTTTGGGGTGCTGCATGGACTAATATAAATAGTGCCAGTGGTATTATACAATACGGCTCTGAGGCAGGAATATCTGAGGCATTATTATCTGAAGCCCGTTTTTTCCGTGCATTTGATTACTTCCTGCTTGTACAAACATTTGGTGGTGTGCCGCTGGATATGGGGTCTGGGGAGCTTAAATTTAATATAACCCCTACCAGGACTTCTGTAAGAAATACGGTTCCTGAAGTGTATACAAAAGCCGTTTTCCCTGATCTTTTAACAGCCATAGAAAACTTGCCCGATGCAGCCCGTGTAAAGGGAGGTGTTACTAAAACGGTAGCCCGCCTTTATCTTGCTAAAGCATACTTAACATTTGCCTGGTGGCTGGATAACCCTAACGGAATAGCTACCTATCCTGATGCGCCAAGAACAGACCCTGACGGGCATAATTCGCAATGGTACTATCAGCAGGCTTATGATGTAGCTGTTGCAGGTATTAATAACCCTGGCGCATATGCATTACAACCTACATACTACGATGTTAACGTAGCAAGTAATGATCGTAACAGCGAAATTTTATTATATGCAGACCATACACAAGGCAGTGAGTTTTATAACGGCGGAAGCCTTACTTATGGTAATGGTGGCGCGCCGGATAACTTTGCAAGCTGGTTAATGACCTGGAACTATACAGAAATGCGTAGCGCATCTAACACGTCACAATCTACTCTTATAAGTTCTGTACAGCGTGAAGCCTCACAACCGTTAGGACGCCCGTGGACACGTATGTGCCCTACTATTAATGTTGTAACAGGTACGTTTGCAGATAAAACAAACGACTCACGCTATGATGGTACTTTTACAACGGTATACCGTGGTAACTGGAACAAGGCCGGAGTAGCTAACGCCACGCTTTACAATGCAAATAATCTTACGGTAGCTCCCGGAGATGCGATATTAACCTTCCTTGACGAAGAACCATCGCAATCAATTGATTATTCTAATGGTACTTACAAAAGCAATATTGGAGCCGGTGTGCTGCCGGGCAGAGCAGATTATGTAGTTTCGCCACAGGGAATAAGCCGCAGGGTATATCCTGGATTATGGAAAATAGGACCGTACCGTACCGATAGTGGTACAGGCCTTGGCCAGCCAAATGCTGCAAGTACACGACCGTTTAATATTGCAAAATTCTCAGAACTTTATTTTGTAGCTGCAGAGGCTGCTGTAAAAGGAGCCGTAACTCAAGGTGGCAGGAGTGCAAGAGATCTTGTAAATGTTATACGTGCACGTGCAGGTAAATGGCGTTGGGATAATGGTGCTAATGCTGCCAGGGTAGAAGATAACAGTGCAGCAATTACTGCAGCTACTCCGGCTACTATAGATGTTAATTATATACTTGCTGAGCGATCTCGCGAATACTATGGTGAAGGCTACCGTTGGTTTGACCTTGTAAGGACACAAAAATGGAACGAATTAGCTTCAAGCTATAGCATTTGTGGCCCTAATGTTGGCGACCATACGCCACAAACCTTTACCCGTACTATAGAACCACATATGTACCTTAGGCCTATACCGCAGGGACAGTTAGATGCTATGACAGGAGATGTTTTAAGCTATCAAAATCCGGGATACAATTAATTTTGGGTTAGTTAATTGAATTTATTTTTAAAAAGTGTGTAACGGGTGGTCATTCACCCGTTATGCTGTTTATAGAGGTGCCAATTTTTATATATTTAAACTATGATGAAAAGCAATTTCATAAAACACATTTTACTTTTTACAGTTTTACTGTTTCAGTTTACTGTCTTAGCTCAAATAAGGTTGCCAAAGCTTATTAGCAATGGCATGGTGCTGCAACATTCAGAAAAATTAAAAATATGGGGCTGGGCAGCACCGGGCGAAACCGTAATGCTGGCCTTTGAAGCTAAAACCTATAAGGCAACGGCTAATGCTACAGGAGAGTGGGTAATAGCCTTGCCACCTCATAAACCCGGAGGCCCATACAGTATGGTGTTTAGGGCGAGTAATGCCGTAACGGTAACTAACATCCTTTTTGGCGATGTATGGTTGTGCAGTGGGCAGTCGAATATGGAACTGGGTATGAACCGCCTTATGGATACCTATCCGGAAGAAGCTACTGCGGCTAACGATAACATAAGACAGTTTTTAGTACCCGATGTACCGGTGTTTAAGGGCAGGCAGGCAGACCTTGAAGCTGGTAAGTGGGATGCCGTGAGCAGCGCTACAATAGCTGATTTTTCGGGTGTAGCTTACTTTTTTGCGAAAGCGCTTTATAAAAAATATCATATTCCAGTGGGTATAATCAATTCTGCACTGGGTGGGTCTCCTGCACAGGCCTGGATAAGTGAAGACGGATTAAAAAAATTTCCTGGCTATTACAGCGAACTCCAGGAGTTTAAAGGCGATAACCTTATTGCTAAGATTAAAGAAGAAGATAAAAACAACTCTGCCTCATGGCATAAGGAACTTAATGCAAAAGATATCGGCCTAAAAAATGACTGGAAGAAAGCAGATTTTGATGATAGCAAGTGGGATGATTTTACACTTCCCGGTTACTGGGCAGATGGCGCAGCGGGTAATGTAAACGGTGCTTTTTGGTTCAGAAAAACGATAGATGTTCCGCCCGGTATGGCAGGCAAAGCAGCCAGGCTGGAACTGGGCAGGATTGTAGATGCCGATTCAGTTTTTGTTAACAATGTGTTTGTAGGCAATACCACCTACCAGTATCCGCCAAGAAAGTATAAAATAGATGCCGGCATTTTAAAGCCTGGTAAAAATACCATTGTGGTGCGGGTAATAAATAGTGGCGGTAAAGGAGGCTTTGTGTTAGACAAGCCTTACAAACTTTATGCAGGTAGTGATACCATAAACCTTGCAGGTGCCTGGAAGTACAAACAGGGGTGTACTATGCAGCCTGCTAAATCGCAGACATTTTTTACAACTAAAGCGGGCGGATTGTACAATGCCATGATTGCACCATTACAAAATTACACCATAAAAGGAGCACTGTGGTACCAGGGTGAATCGAACACCGCTAAACCGGACGAGTACTTCGAGCTGATGAAGACCCTTATTGCCGACTGGCGTTCAGGTTGGGGTAAAGAATTTCCGTTCTTGTATGTACAGTTACCTGGATTTATGGATGAGAAGAAGGAACCGGGCAATAGCAACTGGGCTACGCTGCGCGACGGGCAGGCAAAATTACTTTCAGTTAAGAATACTGCGATGGCAGTAACCCTGGATCTTGGAGAATGGAATGACATTCATCCGCTTAACAAGAAAGACGTAGGCGAAAGGCTGGCACTTAATGCAGAAAAACTGCTATATGGAGATAAGAGTATTGTGGCAAGCGGCCCTACTTTAAAAACCATAAAACGGGAAGGCAGTAAGCTCATACTTACTTATGAAAATGTAGGTACAGGGCTTACCATTAAAAATGGTGGTGCACTTAAATACTTTGCCATAGCCGGTAAAGATGGAAAATATGTTTGGGCAAAAGCTGAAATTAAAGGCGAAAATCAGGTAGTGGTATGGAGCGATGCAGTTATAGATCCTGTGTCTGTTTCGTATGCGTGGGCAGATAATCCTGCTACAGCAAATTTGTACAATAAGGAGGGTTTGCCTGCTGCGCCGTTCAGGAAAAGTGCTAAACAATAAACGAATAATTTTGGATGGTTTTGAAATGAAGAAAACCTAAAATTTGGCGAATATAATTTCTGATAAAATAAAAAAAATTGTAACATTGTTGTAAGTTGCTAAACATTGTTATGTTTTGCATAAAATCATGAGATGATTTTATTTTTTCAGGAAAACGTTATAACCAAATCAGGTTTTTTAAACGAAACCACAAGTATTTATGAGTAGCATTACGATAAAGGATATTGCAAAGGCTTTAAATTTTTCTGTTTCTACAATTTCCAAAGCGTTAAACAACAGCTACGAAATAAGTCCGGAAACCAAGAAGATAATAAATGATTATGCCAAAGCCAATAATTACAGAATTAACAGGCTGGCAAAAAGCTTAAAAGTAGGGCACACAAATTCCATTGGGGTTATTGTGTGCTCTTATTTTAGCAGTACTTTCCTTGCGCAGATACTCGATGGCATACAAAAAGCATCTCAGGAATCTGGCCATGATATCATTATAATGCAAAGCTTTGAGAATGTAGATACCGAGAAAGCCTGCCTTGAGTCACTTATTTCTAAAGGTGTAGACGGCATACTTATGGCTCCTGTAAGCGAAACCTCAAACTCTGATTTACTTAAAGATATCAATCAAAATCATTGCCCTATTGTATTATTCGACAGGATTAACTCGGGCATCCAGACAACAAAAATAGGCGTTAACGAATATGAAGGTTCGCTAAAAGCCACACAGCACCTTATAAACATCAACAGAAAGAGGATCGTGTTTATAACGGGCGATAAGTTTGGCGAAAATAACCCAAGGATACTGGGGTATAAAAAGGCGCTGAAAAATCTTGATATCCCGTTCAACCAGCGGTATATGATACACTGCAATCTTGAAAATACCGAAGAGATGGATGCCAGGATAAGTAGCTCTATTAAGGAACTTATGGAGCTAAGCATCCGCCCGAATGCGATATTTGGCGCTACCGATGTTATTACAACACGCACACTGGGCATCTTAGCCGGCCTCAACATCAAAGTGCCGGAAGAACTGGCCGTTATTGGCTTTGCCAATACAGATATTGCTTTTTCACTAAATCCATCTTTATCTACCATCAGGCAGCCCGCCCGGGAAATGGGTTATCTGGCTCTTACAAAGCTTGTAGAGATTATAGATGCGCCTAATAAAAGACAGCACAAGTTTGAAACGGTACTATTAGAAACCTCGATCCAGTTAAGAAAATCGACCGGAATGTAGTTACAGGCGTACAATCTTCATCTTAGGTACAAGTAGTTTCATTACCATCCAGGCAAAAAGATAAGAAAAGGCACATATTGTAAATACAATGGTGTAACCGGTGCTTATGCTTCCAACAGATTTATAGTAGTCAAAAATTCGTCCCACAAAAAAGGACATCAGGGCACCGCTAAGGCCGCCCGCCATGCCACCAATACCCGTAACACTTGCCACAGCCGCCTTAGGAAACATATCTGATACCGTGCTGTATACATTTGCAGACCATGCCTGGTGTGCCGATGCACCCACACCTATAAGTAGTGCAGGAACCCAGTATGACAAATGACCAAAAGGCTGTATGAGCAAAATCAACAATGGGAAAAAAGCGATGATCAGCATAGCTTTCATGCGTCCGTCATAAGATGCATAGCCTTTATTTATAAAATACATAGGGAACCATCCGCCACTTATGCTGCCCACCATAGTTAATGTATAAAGCACAGCAAGAGGCAGGGTTATCTCGGTAGGGGTTAGGTTAAACTGCGTGGTAAGGTAAGAGGGCAGCCAAAACAGAAAAAACCACCACACACCGTCGGTAAGGAATTTACCTGCTGTATAGGCCCACGTTTGCCTGTAGGTAAGCAGTTTTAGCCAGTTTACTTTTATTTCGGGTTCAGGTTCAGATATTTTATCAAAAACAGTATCGCTGGCTATGTATTCGAGTTCTTCTTTAGAGAGCCTTTTTTGTTTTAACGGGGTATCATAATAGTACAGCCAGAAAATAAGCCATACAAAGCCCAGTGCCCCAATAATAATAAACGAGCTTTGCCACCCAAACGTATAGGCCAGCCAGGGCACGGTAAGCGGTGCAAGGATGGCACCAATGTTAGAGCCCGAATTAAAGATGCCTGTGGCAAGGGCACGTTCCTTTTTAGGAAAGTATTCTGCGGTGGCCTTGATGGCTGCCGGAAAATTAGCCGATTCTCCCATTCCCAGCACCAGGCGCGACACGATAAAGCCCAGTACCGAAACAGATATTGCTGAAATACCAATGAGTCCTAAAACGTTTGCGGAAAAAGATCCGATTTCTAAAGCAAAAGCGTGCATCATAGCGCCCAAAGACCATACTATTAGTGCAATAGTATAGCCTTTTTTAACGCCCAGTTTATCTACAAAACGACCTGCCAGCAGCATAAAAAATGCGTATGCCAACTGAAATACCGCTGTTATGGTTCCGTAATCAGAGTTAGACCAGCCAAATTCTTTTTCCAGTACAGGATGCAGCAGGCTTAGTACCTGCCTGTCTAGATAGTTAATGGTAGTGCCAAAAAACAGCAGTGCGCAAATGGTCCACCTGTATTTTCCTGTAGTATTTTTCATTGGTTGTCTGGTTCCGTTTCCGGATTATAAATTAAAGTAATTTTTGGCATTATTGTAGCATATATCTGATATAATGCTGCCTATCCAGTTAATGTCATTTGGCAGGTAACCCTTACGGATGTCTTCTGCAAAAAGGTTGCACAGCAGCCTCCTGAAATACTCGTGACGTGAGTACGACAGGAACGAGCGCGAATCTGTAAGCATACCAATAAATGTGCTTATCAATCCCTGGTTAGAGAGCGCATTTAGCTGTTTTGTCATGCCGTCCAGCTGGTCTAAAAACCACCACCCAGACCCAAACTGAATTTTGCCACGTATTCCTTCACCCTGAAAGTTGCCTGTCATGGTTGCAAAAAGCGTGTTATCTGCGGGGTTGAGGTTGTAAAGTACAGTCTTCGCCAGTTTTCCTTCCTGTTCTAAATGGTTAAGAAAGGCAGCCAGCGTCTCGCCCTGTTTGTAGTCGCCTACGGTATCATATCCGGTATCGGCACCCAGTACCAAAACCTTGTGTGCATTAGCATTGCGCAACGCCCCTAAATGGAATTGCTGTACCCAGCCTTTGTAAAAATATAATTTAGACAATTCAGACATTACATAAAAAGTAAAAGCATCTTTAATATCAATGTTTTTTATGCTATCTCCTTGTAAAACAGATTTTAATATGCTGTTTAAGTCACTTACAGAATAGCTGCCTTTTGGTGGAATACGGACAAGCCCGTGATCTGACGTTACACAACCTGCCGCATCAAAATAATCTATACGGATGCGGTAGGCTTCCATTAGAGATCCGAGGTCGTTAATTATAATACCCGAAACTTCACTAAGCTTTTGAACATACGTTCTGAACTCTTCTGCCTGGTGGATGTTAAATATCTTATCAGGACGAAAAGAGGGTAGCACCTTAGTTTTTAACGAGCTTTCTTTCAATGCAAGATGATGTTCTAAAGTATCTGTAGGATCATCTGTGGTACCTACCATTGCTACATTAAAATGTTGCAGCAGTCCCTGTGTAGAAAAACCGTCAGATTGTAACAGCTCTCCTGTAATATCATAAATGCGGTCTGCGCTATTACCATTTAAAAGCTCCTGGATACCAAATGGGTTTTTAAGCTCCATGTGCGTCCAGTGAAACAGCGGGTTGCGCAATGTATGCGGTACAGTCTCAGCCCATTTCCGGAACTTTTCCCTGTCCATAGCATCTCCAGTTATATAGCGTTCTTCAATACCAAGCGCACGCATGGCACGCCATTTATAATGGTCGCCCTTAAGCCAGATATCAGTTATATTCTCAAACTTTTTATCGGCGCTAATTGCGTCCGGTGGAAGGTGTGAGTGGTAGTCTACTATTGGCTGGTTTTTGGCAAAGCCGTGGTATAACCGCTCTGCGATATCAGACTGAAGGATAAAATTCTCAGTTAAAAAATATGACATATCCATTAGAGTATTATTGGCCCATAATGCCAAGTTCAAGCCCCCTTAATTCGGCAAGCCCCCGCAATCTACCAATAGCAGAATAGCCCGGATGTGTAACCTTGTTAAGGTCGTCCAGCATTTGGTGGCCATGATCTGGCCTGAAAGGGATAGGGGTGCTTCGTTTACTGTTTTCGGCTACTATAGCTTTCATTACAGCATACATATTTACATCACCGTCAAGGTGGTCTGCTTCATAAAAATTGCCCTGTGCATCCCTCTTTACGTTACGCAGGTGTATAAAATGTACACGGTGTTTTACGGCATCAAATAGGGCAGGGATATCATTATGTGCACCTGCACCTAACGAACCCGTGCAGAAACAGATACCATTATACTGTTCGTTAACACCATTGATGATAAATTCAAGATCTTCTTTATTGCTGGCTATCCTGGGCAGCCCTAAAATAGGGTAAGGCGGGTCGTCAGGGTGGATGGTCATTATAATACCTTCTTCTCTACAAACATTACCTATAGCATTAAGGAAAAACAGCAAATTTTGGCGCAGGCCGTCAAACCCTATTTTTTGGTAGGTATCAATACTTTCTTGCAAGCTGGCTAAGGTTATGCTGTCTTCGCCTGGAACACCCATTAGTATCACTTCGGTAAGCGTTGCTTTTTCTTCAGCAGAAATTGTTGCATTGCGCTCTGCGGCTAATTCTAAAATAGCCTCAGGATATTCTGTAGCGGCATTTTCCCTTTTAAGGATATAAATATCAAAATAAGCCAGGTCTGACCAGTTAAAGTACAATGCCTTAGAGCCGTCTGCCATTTCAAGGTCAAGCTTGGTACGGGTCCAGTCCAGCACCGGCATAAAGTTGTAGCATACGGTCTTTAGGCCGCAGGTACTCAGGTTTTTTAGCGACTGCCTGTAGTTGTCCAGGTATTTTTCGGCATCCTGTGTTCGGGTTTTTATTGCCTCGTGCACAGGTACACTCTCTACTACAGACCATACAAGGCCGGCATCTTCTATTTGTTTTTTTCTTTTTAAAATTTCTTCCACAGTCCATACAGCGCCGTGGGCTACATGGTGCAGTGCAGATACTATGCCGGTGGCTCCTGCCTGTTTTACATCTTGCAGGCTCACAGTATCATCCGGGCCATACCATCTCCATGTTTGTTCTAATTTATTTGCTCCCATAATTAAAATTATACGCCGCTCCAGGCATTAAAACCACCATCTACAAAAATTCTTTCGCCGTTAACAAAACCAGATGCATCGCTCAGCAGATATACTAACGTACCTGCTAATTCCTGCGGGTCACCCAGGCGTGAAAACGGTGTACCGCTTACAAACTTCTGTGCTCTTTCGGTAAAGCTGCCATCAGGGTTGGTAAGCAGGGTACGGTTTTGCTCAGTAAGGAATACCCCCGGGGCAATACAGTTAACACGCACCTTATCGCCATAACGAAGCGACATTTCAGAAGCCATCCATTTTGTGTAGCCGTCTACGCCGTGTTTGGCAACATTATAGCCCAGTCCGCGTGTAATGGCCTGGCTCGCGGCAAGCGATGATATGTTTACGATAGATCCTTTACCTTTTTCGGCAATTACACGGCCAAAAATATGGGTAGGGATAATGGTACCGTACAGGTTAAGCTCTATGGCTTTTATGGTATCTGTTATATCCGAATCAAACAGGTTCTGGTCCGGGCCAATGGTTGCACCGGGAATATTGCCCCCTGCTGCATTTACAAGGCCATCAATCGTACCAAAACGTGCAAGTATCTCTTCCCGTGCACGGATAACCTCATTTTCATCCAGTACATTAGCTGTTACAGCAATGGCTTCGGCGCCCAGTGCCTCTGCCTGTGCCACACGCTCTTTTGCCCTTTCTTCATTTCGGCCTAAAATGGCTATTTTTCCTCCGGCTTCTGCAATGGCTTTTATGAACGATTCGCCCAAAACGCCCGTGCCGCCCGTTACCACAATCACTTTTCCGCGAAGGGAAAATGTATCTATAACACTCATTAAAAAGGTTGTATTTCTAGTTATTTGATGGTTCAATATTACTCTGATATTTTTGTAAACATCAGGTTTTTCAGGATTATCCGCGATAACGTATTCGTAATTTTGCTATGCTCTTAATATCCGGATGCTATCGCGTTTTTCAGTCTTTAAATCGCATAGGCCTGGTTATTTTATTGCAATGGTTTTAGAAACAATATTGCTTTGCGATTTGTTTGGCTCATCAGGCTGGTGACCGCCTACAGCAATTTCAATATTGCCTTTAAATTGGGCTGCTGTGCCGTTTTCTTTAATATATGAGAGGTCATCCGGAGTAAGGATAAACTGCACAGTTTTGCTTTCGCCGGGTTTCAGGTTCAGCCTTTCAAAACCTTTCAGTGCTTTAAGTGCCGTTTTTATACCGTTGTCTTTATTGATTAGGTATAATTGAGCCACCTCGTCGCCGGCACGTTTTCCTGTATTGGTAACCTTTACAGATACGGTAGCGTCTTTACCCTTTTGAGCCTTTGATATCTTAAGGTCATCATACTTAAAAGTGGTGTAGCTAAGGCCAAAGCCAAAGCCGTAAAGCGGTGTGCCTTTAAAGTAACGGTAAGTGCGGTTTTCCATGCTGTAATCAGTAAACGAAGCTAAGTCGGCATCGCCTTTATAAAATGTAACCGGCAAACGCCCTGACGGATTATAATCGCCAAACAGGATATCTGCTACAGCAGTGCCCGCAGCCTGTCCGCCATACCATGCATTTAAAATAGCAGGTATATGCTCTGACTCCCATGGTGTGGCAATGGCACTTCCTGTCATCATTACAAAAACTACGGGTTTTCCGGTGGCATTGCAGGCTTTCATTAATTCGGTTTGTATTGCGGGCAGGAGTATAGAGGTACGGTCGCCCCCCTCAAAACCGGGGTCATCTACCTTCATTTCCTCACCTTCAAGCTGTGGAGAAATACCTCCTATAACAATAAAAGTATCGGCATCTTTGTGTTTATTGACTAATGCAGTAAGATCATTTTTAAAGTAGTTACCTGCCCCCAGTTTTACATTGGCCTTGCCATCGCCCTGCCAGTATTCTACCACAATGCGGTAGGTTGTGGTTTTCTCAGCCTTTAGTTCATAGGTTTGTGCACCCCAGCGGTTACGCGCCCAGGCATCTATTACTGTTTTTCCGTTAATAATAAGGCGATACCCATCGTCTGCATCCATCTCAAAAGTAATGGCGCCATTGGCAGCAGGCTTAAAATCGGTACTATAACGTGCAGAAAAATCACGCGCCTTAATGTTACCGGCCACCACTTGGCCTTCCTGCCAAAAGTGGTCTATGTTACTTTCCTGCCTTGTGGTTTCGGGTGTGCCGCTAAGTTTAGTGTTGTTAAAATACTCTGCCTTAAAGCCCTGCTTGCCATCATGCGAATATTGGTTGGATAAATCGGTATATTTTAGCAGGTTGCTATTCGTAAAGTTTACAGCCTTTTCATATACCACTTCGGTACCGCTGCCCACTTTGTCTTTTATACCCTGTAGCACTGTGGTAAGTTTAGACGGGATGCCATTGTAATTGCCCAGTATGGCTATTGGGTTATCGGCATTTGGCCCAAGCACTACAATCTTTTTAAGCTTTTTGCTTAATGGTAGTGTGTTGTTCTTATTCTTTAGCAATACCATAGACTGATGTGCCATACTAAGCGCGTGTGCTTTATGCGGTTCACTTTCTAATACAGAATCCGGTGTTTGCGCATATTTAACCATAGATGCGGGGTCGAACATTCCCAGCTGAAAACGCACCATAAACAGGCGTTTTACCGAAATGTCGATTTGGGCTTCGCTGATCTTTTTGTCTTTTACTGCCTGTACCAGTGCTTTATAAGCATCGGTGCCGCAATCAATGTCTGTACCGTGAAATACCGCATCGGCAGCAGCAGATTCTGCATCGGGGTGTGTTTTGTGATTTTTAAAAAAATCGTCTATAGCCCAGCAGTCAGAGGTTACATAGCCGTCAAACTTCCATTGGTTGCGTAAAATATCAGTCATTAATATGTCGCTTGCACAACAGGGCTGCGTCCTGAAGGCATTGTAAGCGCACATAACGCCAATAACCTTCGATTGTGTTACCAGCTTTTTAAATGCCGGTAGGTAGGTGTCCCAAAGATCGTAAGCACTGGCATCGGCATTATACACGTGCCTTAAGGCTTCTGGCCCGCTGTGCACCGCATAGTGCTTGGCACAGGCTGCCGCCTTAAGGTATTTTGGGTCGTCACCCTGAAGCCCGCGCACAAAGGCGTCGCCCAGTGCAGCAGTAAGATAGGGGTCTTCTCCATAGGTTTCCTGTCCGCGGCCCCAGCGTGGGTCACGAAAAATATTAATATTAGGTGTCCAGTAGGTAAGGCCAAGATAACGCTCGTTAGTACGGCCTGTTGCTACGGCTTTATTGTATATGGCCCTGCCTTCCAGGGCACTGTAATCGGCCATGGTAAACAAGGCATCTTTATTAAAAGTAGCTGCCATGGCAATAGCCTGCGGGTAAACGGTTACCTTAAATGGGGTACGTGCTACACCGTGCAGGGTTTCGTTCCACCAGTCATAGGCAGGTATGCCCAGGCGGGGTATGGCAGGCGACGCATTTAGCATTTGTGATACTTTTTCCTCTAATGTCAGGCGGCTTACAAGGTCGGTTACACGCTGCTCAAAGGTTAGGCCGTAATCCTGATAAGGATATTTTGTGTCCTGAGCATTAGCGTTACTAAGCGTAAATAATGCTGAAAGTAAAAAGAGGTATTGTCGTAATTTTAGTGTCATAAATATTGGTTTGTACTTTCAGGATGTGTATCATGCCATATCCTGAAAATTGGAGTAATTCAAAAGTAGGGCAATGCTTTACTTGGCATAGGGTATTTGAAGTAAAAGTTACGAATACGTTTTAGCTGATATTTTAAAAAGTTAATATGATTAAAAAAAAATCAGGGTAATATTGAAACATCAAATACTTTGTTTAACCAGCCTGTAATGAATAAAACACTTTTACTTTTTCTGATTTCATTTTGTTTTACTGTATCTGCACAGCATACTGTTGCATTTTCAAAAAGTGGTACGGGTTTCCCAGTGGTATCTGCTACAGGGGCTACAGCGGTGCTTTTTGATACGAAAGACGACTCGCTGGTGCACATTGCAGCAAAGCTTTTTGCTGAAGATATAAACAGGGCAACGGGCAAGCAGCCAATACTTGTAAACAAACCGGGCAAGGCAGAAAACATTATTATAATAGGAAGCCTTGAAAAATCTAGTTTTATAAAAGAGCTGGTTAAAAAGAAAAGGCTAAATGTAAAAACACTGAAAGGCCAGTGGGATGGCTACCAGATACAGGTTATAAAAAATCCGTTTAAAGGAGTAAAACAGGCTCTGGTAATTGCGGGTAGCAACAAGCGTGGTGCTGCTTATGGAGCTTTGGAACTTACCAAACAATTTGGGGTTTCTCCGTGGTACTGGTGGGCAGATGTGCCTGCTAAAAAACGTGAAACCATATACCTGGATGCAACTACACACTTGGCAGATGCACCAAAGGTAAAGTACAGGGGCATCTTTATTAATGATGAAGCCCCGGCATTTACCGGATGGGCTAAGGAACAATTTGGCGGGCTGAACAGCAAAACCTATGAAAAGGTATTTGAACTCCTCATACGACTAAAGGGTAACTATATGTGGCCGGCAATGTGGGGCAGTGCTTTTAATTATGATGACCCGCGCAACCCGGCACTGGCAGGTAAATGGGGTGTGGTAATGGGCACATCACATCATGAGCCAATGCTGCGTGCGCAGCAGGAGTGGAAACTCTTTGGTAAAGGGGCATGGGATTATACGAAGAATGATAAGGTATTGCGTGATTTCTGGGAAAAGGGCATACAAAATATGGGCACTCACGAGAGCATTGTTACCATAGGGATGCGTGGCGACGGCGACGAACCCATGACCGAAGGTACGGCCACCACGCTACTTGAAAATATAGTAGCCGACCAGCGTAAGATAATTGAGGCTGTTACAAAAAAGCCTGCTACAGAAACGCCGCAACTGTGGGCGCTTTATAAAGAAGTGCAGGACTATTATGATAAAGGTATGCGTGTGCCGGATGATGTTACACTATTATTGTGCGATGACAACTGGGGAAACATACGCAAGCTGCCACGCCTAGATGAAAAACCGCGAAAGGGTGGGTACGGCATTTACTATCATTTTGATTATGTGGGTGACCCGCGTAACTATAAGTGGATCAATACCAATAATATTGCCCGTGTGTACGAACAAATGCACCTGGCGTGGGAATATAATGCCCGCCAGATATGGATTGTGAATGTGGGCGATATAAAACCAATGGAGTTTCCCATATCGTTCTTTTTAGATTATGCCTGGGATCCTGAACGCTATACGCCCGAAAATTTAAGGGCTTATTATACAGACTGGGCGGCAGGGCAATTTGGTAAGGCTAATGCTGCTGAAGTAGGTACGATATTGCAAAACTACAGCCAGCTTGCCGCCAGGAGAAAACCAGAGCTTACCGATACTAAAACGTATAGCATTGTGAATTACAATGAGAGCGAAGCGGTAGTAAATGAGTACAAAGCACTTTTGCAGAAGGCGGAGCAAATAAACAAGAACCTGTCTCAAAATTATAAGGATGCTTATTACCAACTGGTTTTGCACCCTATACAGGCTAATGCTAACCTGCACGAAATGTATCGCGCGGTGGCTTTAAACCAACAGTATGCTACTGCTAAAGATAAAAAGGCAAATGAGTATGCTGATGCCGTAAAAGCACTGTTTAAAAAAGATTCACTGATAAGCGTGCAGTACAATAAAAACACGGCTAATGGCAAATGGAACCATTTTATGGATCAGGTGCATATAGGCTATACATCGTGGAATGACCCTAAGGTAAACATTATACCTGCGGTAACATATGTTCCTGATAACGCTATCGGAAGATATACACCGCTGGCATCTGTTGCAGATAAATCGGCTTTAGGCCAAATTACTGATACAGCAGCTCCTGTGTTTTATGAGAAGAATGGTTATGTATCTATAGCAGCTGAACATTATAGCAGGGCAACAACAGGCAACGGCATTGAATGGAAAGTAATTCCGGATATTGGCAGGACGGGTTCAGGGTTAACACTTTATCCGGTAACGGCAGCCGAACAACACCCTGAAAATAACGGACCTCATGCGGAATACGATTTTTATGTGTATGAAGATGGTACGCCATCAGTGCAGGCTTATTTTTCACCCACGCTTAACTTTCATAATACGTCAGGCGGCTTGCGCTATGCCATATCAATTGATGACGAACAGCCACAGATTTTGGGCAGTAATGATTATAAAGACCTTAGCGAATGGCGCACTTGGGTTGCCAATAACGTTATAAAAATTACCACAGCGCACAAAGCGTTGAAAACGGGTAAGCATACACTAAAATTCTGGATGGTAGATGCCGGGCTGGTACTTCAAAAACTGGTTATAGATTTTGGCGGCGTAAAAGAAAGCTACCTTGGCCCGCCGGAAACCAAAGCCGGTAACTAATCCTCAATACAATTAAAAGCAATTACAATGCAATACAAAATACTGGTTTCTTATATCGTACTCTTCTGTATGCTGCCCTTTGGCGTTAAAGCCGATGATGGGTACCGCCTGTGGCTGAAGTACGAAAAAGTAAACAACACAGCACTTTTAAACACCTACAGGCAAACTTTTCAGTCATACAAAGTGGGTACTAAATCTCCTATTATTAATGCTGCTACATCAGAACTTACCCGTGGACTTAAAGGCCTGTTGGGTAGTGATATTAAAGAAACATCAGCTGGTACAGAAGGTACGCTTCTTATTGGTACTCCGCAAAATGCGCCGTTTATCAAAAGCCTTAAATTAGATAAGCAGTTAAAAACACTTGGTAACGAGGGTTTCCTGATACAAACAGTAACCGTTAAGGGTAAAAAATGTACCGTAATTGCTGCCAATAAAGATGCCGGATTACTGTATGGTGTATTCCATCTATTAAAACTGGTGCAAACACATCAAAGTGTTGCAAACCTTTCGGTAGTAAGCGCGCCAAAACTAGATGTAAGGCTGCTTAACCATTGGGATAACCTGGATGGTACGATTGAACGTGGATACGCCGGTAAATCAATATGGAAGTGGGATGAGTTGCCGCAAACGGTAGACAGCCGTTATACTGATTATGCACGTGCTAATGCCTCGATAGGTATTAACGGTACAGTACTGAACAACGTAAATTCAAATCCAAAAATCCTTACCGAAGAATACCTGTCTAAAGTAAAAGCGCTTGCAGATGTTTTCAGGCCCTACGGGCTTAAGGTATACCTGTCGGTTTCGTTTAGCGCGCCCATAACCATAGGCGGCTTGAAGACTGCTGACCCGCTGGATGCCGGCGTAAAAGACTGGTGGAAGAAAAAGGCAGATGAGATTTATAAGCAAATACCTGATTTTGGTGGATTTTTGGTTAAAGCAAACTCAGAGGGGCAGCCGGGCCCGCAGGACTACAAGCGTACACACGCCGATGGTGCTAATATGTTGGCAGAAGCTGTAAAGCCACACAACGGTATTATAATGTGGAGGGCTTTTGTATACAACAGCAACCCCACGGTAGACAGAACGCTACAGGCATACGACAGCTTTAAGCCTTTTGATGGCAAGTTTAACGATAATGTAATTGTACAAATTAAGAACGGCCCGATAGATTTTCAGCCGCGCGAGCCGTTTTCTCCGCTGTTTGGCGCAATGCCCAATACATCGCTGATGATGGAGTTTCAGGTAACGCAGGAGTACCTTGGCTTTTCAAAGCACCTGGTGTTTCTATCTACCCTGTTTGAAGAGGTACTACAGTCAGATACTTACGCAAAAGGCAAGGGCAGCACGGTTTCTAACGTGTTGCAGGGTAATTACACTACCGGCAGGCTAACCGGTATGGCGGGGGTATCTAACATTGGTAACAGCCGCAACTGGTGTGGCTACACCTTTGGTCAGGCCAACTGGTATGCGCTGGGCAGGATGGCATGGAATCCTGACCAATCATCTGAAGCAATAGCGGGCGACTGGCTAAAAATGACTTTTAGCAACGAAAAAGAGTTTGTAGACCCCGTAAAAAAGATGCTTATGGAATCGCGTGAAAACACGGTAGATTATATGACCCCATTGGGACTAAACCATATCATGGCTTATAATACCCATAACGGCCCGGGCCCGTGGGTAGATACTGCTGCACAGCCCAACTGGAAGTCTACTTATTATCATAACGCAAGTGCTGAGGGCATTGGCTTTGACCGTAGTAGTACCGGTTCTAATGCCGTAGCGCAATATTTTCCGCCTGTGCGCGATACATATAACAATATCGAAGCCTGTCCTGAAAACCTCTTGCTATGGTTCCATAACGTTAAGTGGACCTACAAGACCAAATCAGGCCGTAGCCTTTGGGACGAACTTTGCCAGCATTACTATGCAGGTGTAGAAGGCGTGCGTGCTATGCAAAAAACCTGGGAAGGTGCAAAAAGCCATGTTGACGCAGAAACGTATGCTGATGTAATGGAGATGCTTAAACTCCATGAGGAAGAGGCAGTGATATGGAGAAATTCGTGCGTGCTGTATTTCCAGACGTTTTCTAAGATGCCCATTCCGGCAGGGCTTGAAGCGCCGGATAAGCCACTAAGTTATTATAAAACACTAGAGCTTAAGTACCCATAATATAAGTTATAGACCGGTAATGACTGCTGCGAAAAAATATTTTGCAGAAATTACCATTTAAATTCAAGTTATGGTCTTTTTGACTATATTTGTAAAAAAATCAACCAGTAGAACAAACTAAATTTTTCTGAATATGCTTTTTTTAGGAATAGATCTTGGCAGTTCATCCATCAAGCTTAGCGTTTTTGATGCTGATAAAGGGCACACTATTGCGGCTGTTGGGGTGCCTGAGCAGGAAATGGGCTTTTATGCCGAACGCCTTGGCTGGGCAGAGCAGGATCCGCTGCAATGGTGGGGGTATGTAAAGGCCGGCCTGCAAACGCTGAGCCGCAGCCATAACATTAACCTTAAGCAAATTTCGGGTATTGGCATTGCTTACCAAATGCACGGGCTTGTACTTACCGATGGCGATTTAAACCCTGTAAGGCCGGCCATTATATGGTGCGACAGCAGGGCTGCCGAAATTGGCGAGCGCATTTACCAGCAGGTAGGAGAGCAGGCATGCCAGGCGCAGATACTGGGAAGCCCGGGTAACTTTACCGCTTCTAAATTAAAGTGGGTACAGGAAAATGAGCCTGAGATATTTTATAGTGCGGTACACATGATGCTGCCGGGCGATTTTATTGCGGCAAAGCTTTCGGGTGTGGCGCAAACCACATCGTCAGGACTATCTGAAGCTGCTTTATGGAACTTTAAAGAAGGCCGTCTTGCCGTAGAAATACTGGAAGCTTTTGACCTGCCAATAGCAATGATACCGGAAGTGGTACCCACCTTTGGCCATCAGGCAAACATCAATGCAGCAGTAGCGGCAGAACTCGGCTTAAGCCCCGATGTAAAAATAACCTACAGGGCGGGCGACCAGCCTAACAATGCCTTATCATTAAACGTACTAAAGCCGGGAGAAATAGCTACTACAGCGGGTACATCGGCGGTAATATATTCGGTTACAGATAAAGATGCTTATGATATTAACAGCCGTGTAAACACATTTCTTCATGTTAATAATGAAGCCGAAGCCAAACGAAATGGCGTACTGCTTTGCATTAACGGGTCGGGCATATTGTACAGCTGGCTGCGCAGGGTAATGTCTTTAGGCAGTAACGAGCCGGTATCGTATAACCTTTTAAATGCCGAAGCTGCAAAGGCAGAGCCGGGCAGCAAAGGCCTGCGCTTTTATCCTTTTGGCAATGGCGTAGAGCGTATCTTCAATAACAAGCTGGTATTCTCAGGAATCCAGAATCTAAACTTTACGTTACATCAATCTCCTGAACTGGTGCGTGCAGCCTGCGAAAGCATTGTGTTTGCCATGAACTATGGTTTTGATGTAATGAAAGAACTTGGGGCGGGGGGTACCGTAGTGCGTGCCGGTATGGCTAACTTATTCCTGAGCCCGGTGTTCAGGGAAATTTTTGCCAATGTAACGCAAACTACCGTAGAGCTTTACAATACTGCGGGTGCCGATGGTGCAGCACGTGGTGCGGCTTGTGGCTATGGGTTTTATAAAAACCTTGATGAGGCCTTTAGCAGCCTGCAATGCCTGGAACGCATAGAACCACAGGCCGGCCTGAGCAACCTTTACGGAGACATATACAAAGAGTGGAAACAAAATATTAATATTGAAAATAATAAAAATGAGTACAACAAAACAAGCTTACTTTAAGGGAGTAGATAAGATAAAATTTGAAGGCAGGGAAAGTAATAATCCGTTTGCTTTTAAATGGTATGATGAAAACCGTGTTGTAGCGGGCAAACCGCTTAAAGACCATTTTAAATTTGCCATGGCTTACTGGCATACACTGTGTAATACAGGTGGCGACCCTTTTGGCCCGGGTACAGAAACCCATTCATGGAACAAAAGCGAAGATGCGGTAGCACGTGCTAAAGATAAAATGGATGCAGGTTTTGAATTTATGGAAAAAGTAGGCATTCCATATTACTGTTTCCATGACGTGGATTTAGTAGATGAAGCGCCGACATTGGCTGAGTTCGAAAAGCGCATCCACGCTGTGGTAGAATATGCTAAAGAAAAACAAAAAGAGACCGGTATAAAACTGCTTTGGGGTACAAGTAACCTGTTCAGTAACCCAAGGTACATGAACGGTGCATCTACAAATCCTAATTTTGATGTGGTGGCTTATGCAGGTGCACAGGCTAAAATTGCTATTGATGCTACTATTGCATTAGGTGGCGAGAACTACGTTTTTTGGGGTGGTCGCGAAGGTTATATGAGCCTTTTAAATACAGATATAAAACGTGAGCAGGACCACCTTGCCATGTTCCTGGCTACTTGCCGTGATTATGCACGCGGAGAGGGCTTTAAAGGTAGTTTCCTTATTGAGCCTAAGCCTATGGAGCCTATGAAGCACCAGTATGATTTTGATGCGGCTACCTGTATTGGCTTTATCAACAAATATGGCCTTAAAGACGACTTTAAGCTAAATCTTGAGGTAAACCATGCTACACTTGCAGGCCATACCTTTGAGCACGAAATGCAGATAGCAGCTAACGAAGGCCTTTTAGGAAGCCTTGACGCTAACCGTGGCGATTACCAAAACGGTTGGGATACAGACCAGTTCCCTATAGATATTTATGAAATTACACAGGCTATGCTTGTGTTCCTTCAGGCAGGTGGCCTGCAGGGCGGTGGTATTAACTTTGATGCTAAAGTGCGCCGTAACTCTACAGACCCTGAAGATAAATTTATTGCGCATATTAGCGGTATGGACATCTTTGCACGCGGACTTATTAGTGCAGACCATATCCTTAGAAATACTGACTACGCAAAACTGCGTACAGACCGTTACGCATCTTTTGATGCCGGTAAGGGTAATGAGTTTGAAAAAGGCCGTCTTAAACTGACAGACCTTGATGCGTATGCACGTGCCAATGGTGAGCCAAAAGCCATCAGTGGTAAGCAGGAGTTGTTTGAGCAAATCATTGCTAACGCGTATTAGTAAAGCATAAGGGGCTGTCTCAAGAGTGTTATTCTGAACGAAGCGATAGTGAAGCATCTCAAACAATTTAGTTTGTTGAGATTCCTCCTGTCGTCGGAATGACAAAAATGCTGAAATCAGCACTTTTGAGATTGCCCTTTTTTATTACTTGCAAACTATAACGTTTTCATTAAATTCACAGTCCATTAAAAATAAGACCATGATACAACCAAACGCTAAATTTCATTCGGCTACAGTTAAAACAATAGGGCTTTGTGCCGTTTTGAGCCTGGCTGCCTGTGGCGAAAAAAAGCAGGAAAAGGCTGAAGAAGCTGAAACCACTACAACTAAAGAAACCAAAACTTACCTGTCTGAACCACTGGTAAGTGACCTTTATACGGCAGACCCTTCTGCACACGTTTTTGAAGGGAAGATATACATTTACCCGTCTCACGATATTGATGCGGGAGTTAAAGAAAATGATAATGGCGACCACTTTGCCATGAAAGATTACCACATTTTTTCTATGGATAGCATAGGAGGTAAGGTAACAGACCACGGCGTGGCACTGGATGTTAAAGATATTCCGTGGGCAGGCAGGCAGCTGTGGGCACCGGATGTGGCTTTTAAAAACGGTACCTACTACCTGTATTTTCCGCTGAAGGATAAAAATGATGTGTTCAGGATGGGGGTGGCTACAAGCAAATCTCCGGCTGGTCCTTTTAAGGCAGAAAAAGAACCGATAGCAGGTAGCTACAGTATAGATCCTGCGGTGTTTACTGATGATAATGGCGAATCGTACATGTACTTTGGGGGTATATGGGGCGGGCAGCTGCAACGCTGGGCTACTGGTAAATATGATGCTAACGGTTCTAAGACAGATGGACAGGACGATACTAAACCGGCACTAAGCTGTAAAGTAGCTAAAATGAGCAAAGATATGCTGCATTTTGACGGTGCTGTTAAAGATGTAGTAATCGTAGATAAAGAAGGTAACCAACTACTTACCGGCGACCACGACAGGCGCTTTTTTGAAGGCTCGTGGGTGCATAAATTTAATGGCAAATACTATTTCAGTTATTCTACCGGAGATACGCATTACCTGGCGTATGCCACCGGAGATAATCCTTATGGACCGTTTACATACCAGGGTACGTTTATGGATCCTGTTCAAGGCTGGACAACACACCACTCTATTGTAGAGATAAAAGGTAAATGGTACATTTTTTACCATGATACGCAGCTGTCAGGTAAAACACACCTGCGTAATATTAAGGTTACCGAACTTAAGCACAGTGCAGATGGTTCTATAGAACTTATAAAACCATAATTTACGATATATCGTAATAAACTTAGTAGAAAGGGTAGGATAGATATCCTGAAATTGCAGTAATACTGAGAAGTGAAAAATGGTTAATAGATTGGGTTATTAGTTTAAGTTCCTGGCACACTACGCAAAATAGAATTGGGTGTATTTTGCGTAGTCCCTGCAGGGTTATTATTTTGTTAATTGTAATAGTAAAGCTTTCATTCTGTCAGAAATGGTGTAATATTTGATGTGCTTTACAAGGCTATAAGTAGCCACTATTAAATTCGGCATCTATCTGATAATTCCTACATAATAAAATTTAGATGTATTTTTTACACAAAGTTATGGCCTGCCGGTTGGTTCCCGGTAGGCCTGTTTTGTTATATGCCGAGTATATTTATTATAACACCATTTATGAATATATCTTAGCCTGATTTTTTCTACTATTTTATGTTTCCTCGACTTTGCGTGACAAATTATTTAGGCTGAGTTATATTAATAATTGATATAACTAAGCCATAAGATCATCCAGGCTCAGTATATCTTTACGAAGAGAGTATAATACCAGGCCGGCCATATTTTTAGACTGTGTTTTTAGCAGCAGGTTATTGCGGTGCCCTTCTACCGTGCGGTAATTTATAAACAGCATATCGGCAATTTCTTTAGTAGAATATTGCAGGCATATAAGGCGTATTATTTCACGTTCGCGGTTGGTAAGCGGCTCACTGTCGAAGCTGAATTTAGATTCTTTAAGTACGCTCAGGTTATCTTTTATTATACCCAGTACCTCATCATTATAATAATACCCTTTAATAGCCACTTCACGAATGGTAAACAGCAATACATCGGGCGATGTGTTTTTTACCAGATAGGCTGCCGCGCCCACATTTATCATATTGGCAACAAACAATTTGCTGTCATAGCTGGTAAGGGCAATAATCTTAATATCGGCAAACTCATCGTTTATAATTTTGCTGGCTTCTACTCCGTTGAGTTCCGGCATTTTTAAGTCCATCATAATAATATCCGGCAGGTCTTCCGAGGCTCTTAAATACTCTAACAGTTCGTTACCATTACCTGCTTCAAATATGACTTTTATATCCGGTTCGCGCTTCAATATGAAAGATATACCACTCCTGAATAGCAGTTCGTCATCGACTATGGCTATATTGATGGTTTTCATTTATTAGAATGTAAATGTTATTGTAGTACCCTGGTTAATAACAGACTGTATATCGAATGAGCCTTTAAGGTAATTAATGCGGCTTTCGATGTTTTTCATACCCAGTCCTTTTTTATTATCAGAGCTTTCAGTATCAAATCCCAGTCCGTTATCTTTATAATGGCAGGTAGTTAATGCGGCATCACCGTCAAAGCGGATGCTTATATTTGTGGCCTTACCATGGCGTATAGAGTTATTGAGCAGTTCCTGCAATATCCTGAAAACGTGCATGTGCTTTTCGCTTTCGGCAGGGTCAAACTCAATAGTATTTTCATAAGTAATATTTACATTTTCGAGTGTATTAAACTCCTTACACAATTCGAGTATGGCAGCATGTATGCCAAATTTATCAAACACCGGAGGAAATAGGTTGTGCGCAATGCGTCTTGAATTTTCGAGTACTTTAGAGGATAGCCCTATTATGATACCGGTTACCTCATCCTGTTTTTCTTTAGTAAGCCCGCCAATGCTCAGCAGGTGCGAGTTGATAGAAATGATATTTAGCTTAGAGCTAATGTCATCGTGCAGGTCCTGGGCAATACGTTTACGTTCTTTTTCCTGAACCTCAAGGGTGGCATTTAAAAGTAGCTTGTTGTGTTGCAGTTCAAGATCTTTTTTTTCAAGTTCCTGTTGTATGAATTTTTTTTGAGAGAAATGAAAAAATAATAACAGTATTGTACCCGCAGCAAACATAAAAATAATACCACTGAGCATCAGTAGGCCTATTTTATTGTTTTGTAAAAAAAGTGCTGTTTCCATTCCCATAAAATAAGTAGTTGGTATATGTTAAAAAGTATGATGTTTATAATCCAGAGCACGTAAAACATATCATCGCTAAGCGTTGCTGTAAGTGCTGATGCTGTTGAAAAAAAAACCAGTGTACTGCTTATCAGGTAAATAAATATACCTATGGTGATATAGTTGAAAACTGATTTTTTAGATAGAAGTTCAAACAAATAGAGTAAGCAATAGCCAATAAGTAAAATAGATGTAATTAAAAATCCTGTGGTATTAACGGTGTAGTACACCGCCGGATCAAGTACATAGTGTAAAATGAGGCCCGCAAGGGTAATGCCTGAAGCATACTTTACCATATCAGCTTTTTTTCTGTCTGAAGGTAAAAGCAGCCGGTAAAAAAAAAGACTTAGCAATATAAATTGGTAAAAAAGATAATAACCTGACAAAAAAAGGTTGTTCAGTCCATTCAATGCCATACCCACAGTGGCGGTCTGGATAATAAATATACCCACCAGGTATACTGTAAAACACTTGTAGGCACTGTTGTTATTCTTAAAACGCAAAAAGTAGGCAACACTGTTTATAAGTAATAATATGATCCCTATATATGACAGGATTGCTAGCATATAATTTTATGTACAAATTTATTAGTATTAAATAATAAACAGGACGGAACCTCCGCCCTGTTTAGCTAAACCTGTTTTATTTAATGTCGTTAAAAGGACTTACAGAACTACACTCTCTTGGGCACGGCATACTAAAGTCGTAAACTTTGCCTGTGTGTTTCATTCCTGGTAACATATCGTCATAAGTAACGCTACCATCTTCGTGCTGGGTAGAAATGGTACCTACCAGTACAAGTTTTGCATTATTGTTCTCATCAATGCCAAGGTAAGCCCTTGCTCCACTTGCACCTGACTCTGCTAAACCTGTTAAAGCTGCTAAATCCAGGTGAGGTATGTAAAACCCATGAAGTTTGTTGTAAGCAAACTTTGTTTCAGGATCCCTCCATCGTTTTGCATTAGCAAGAGCTTTGTCAAGGGGAAATATAAGTCCCTCTGGGTAATCTTCTGGTTCTAAATCTTTCATAATTTGTTTGTATTGATTAATGTTAATATTAGTTCTAAAGGTAGCAAAATTGCAAAATGATTGTTAAAAAAAAACACGTGTTTCTACCTGTATTTAAAAAATGACTGAGGTATAGCTTTGTCCTATAACCACATAAACAATTATATCATGGAAGAGTACATCGGAATTATCAAACTTTTTGCAGGCAGTTTTGTACCAAACGGATGGGCAGAATGCAATGGTCAGCTCGTGCCAATTCACCAGGCGTCAACCCTGTATTCAATTTTAGAAAATACTTATGGCGGTGATGGTATAAACACATTTGCCTTACCAGATCTTAGGGGCAGGATACCGGTAGGCCTTGGTGCCCAGCCGGGTGGTGCTTCATACAAACAGGGTGTAACGGGAGGTACAGAAGGTATTGTGCTTACTGATAAGCACTTGCCAGAGCACAGCCACACTGCAAAATTTAACCTTAGTAACGCCGCGGGCGATGCCGCTGCGCCAGAGGCTGACTCTGTTATTGGAACACCTAACTACCCCGATGGGCGTGGCCAGGCAAATTCAAACTTATACAACAAGACCGCTGCTAATGTTGCAAATACTAAAATGATATCTGTAGACAATGCAGGACAAACCAAACCCAATGGTATTGATTTAAGACAACCTTACATGGGTATGCGTTATATTATTTGTGTAAGTGGTTTGTACCCACCTCGTGCTTAACTAATCTTTAAAGTATGCCGGGTTTATATCCAAGTTACATTTAAGCCTAAAATATTTACTACCTAAACTTAAAAGCGTCACGCTTTTTTTAGGATAGTTAAATAGCGATTATAAATGTATGTTATTTAGGCTGCAGGCGCGGCAATTTTAAAAGAAAGTAAACTTACGCATCCCGGTAAACTGCTTAAACCATTAAATAAATCAACAAGATGAAAAAATATTACCTCTTAGCACTATTGCTCATGCTATTTGGCAATCATTATCTATCGGCTCAGATAATAACCGAGACTTTTGATAATGAGCCCAATAATGCAACTTCCTTTTCTGAAGGGGGCATAACATTTAACATAACTTCTCAGCAAAGTTATTTCTACGTGCAGGGTGCCTTTCCTAATACCGGATGGAATGGTAATGCAAAAGACAATAAATACCTGGATAACAGCTATTATACTTCTTCCAGTCGTGGTGTAGAGTTTACCATGAGTACCGCAAATGGTGCAGCCATCAATTTAAAAAGCTTGTGGATATATGTATCTACTACCAGCCTTAACCTTTCGCCCGTTGGCACATTAACCATTACAGGCAAACGGGGTGGGTCAGTAGTATATAGCGCCAGCAGGAGTAACCCGTTTAACCCATCTGCAAGTACTAACAACGGTTTTACCCTGTTTGACATGGCAACCCTTGGCAATCAGGATAACAGTAATACAGTAATAGACCAAATTGTTATAACTACAGATATAGGTATTGGTTACCTGTCTGTAGATGCCATGAAATTTGAGTGCGCGCCGGTAACTCTTACAGCATCATCTCAAACAAATGTATCGTGTTATGGTGGCAATAACGGAAAGGCTACAGCATCGTTTGCCCCAAGTGGCACTTTAACTTATAACTGGTTGCCGGGCAATCCGGCGGGCGATGGTACAGCGAGTGTAACAGGCCTTACTGCGGGTACCTGGACGTGTACTGCAACTAATGCTTGTGGCAAAAATTTTACTCAGGTCTTTCATATAACTGAGCCCGCAGCCTTAAGTGCAACATCTCAAATTACAGATATAAATTGTTATGGCAATGCCACAGGCAGCATAACGGTAGCCGCTGCAGGCGGAGCAACTCCTTATACCTATTTATGGACAACAGGCGAAACAACGGCATCTTTATATGATAAACCTGCCGGAAATTACAGCCTTACCATTACCGATGCTAATGGGTGTACACTTAGTCAAAACTACACAATTTCTCAGCCAGCTGCACCGCTAAGTGGTATAGCAGCGCAAAGCAATGTATTGTGTTATAATGCTGCAACGGGGCAAGCTTCTCTTGCAGTATCCGGTGGAACACCGCCCTATAGCTATGCCTGGAGTAACGGGCATACAGGAGAAGCTCTTACTAATGTTGGCGCAGGAGATTATAGTTTAACAGTAACCGATGCTAAAGGCTGTACCCTAACTCATCCTTTTAACATTTCACAACCTTTGTCAGCACTGGCAGCCACTACTAATAAAACAGATATTTTGTGTTATGGTAGCAGCACAGGAAATGCGGGAGTAACGGTATCCGGAGGTACCACTCCTTACACGTACCTTTGGTCTAATGGTGCTACAACAGCAACAATTTCTAACATAATAGCCGGAAATTATAGTGTAACTATAACCGACGGAAACGGTTGCACACTTGTAGAAGATTTTACAATAGTACAACCGGCTATTGCTTTGAGTGCTACAATTAGTGCAACAGATATTTTATGTTTCGGCACGAACACCGGAGCTGCCGGGACCTCGGTTTCCGGTGGGACTGCCCCATATACATATGTATGGTCATCTGGAGAAGTTACAGCTTCACTAAGCAACAAGGCTGCCGGAAATTATTCGGTTACCGTTACAGATGCAAATGGCTGTACACTTGTAAAAGATATAACCCTGGCGCAACCAGCAGCATCTTTGTCTGCCATTATGTCTAAAACCGATGTGCTTTGCACCGGTGCGGCAACAGGTACGGCAAATGTATTGGTATTGGGTGGCGTATCTCCTTACACCTATCAGTGGTCGTCTGGACAAAGCACAGCATCGGTAACGGGGCTACAGGGCGGAGCTTATTCGGTTACCGTTACAGATGCTAATGGGTGTACCATTGAAAAAGATATAACCATAAACGAGCCAACTGCACTTGATGTAATTATGGATTACGCCTGGCCTTTATGCTATGGCGAGGCTAACGGTACAGCTTCAGTAAATGTTAGTGGTGGTATAGCACCTTACACTTATCTGTGGTCTACAGGGGCAACAACTGCAGGTGTTGAAAACCTTCCGGCAGGAAATTACAGCATAACGGTGACTGATGGTAATGGCTGCTCAGATACCAAAATTTTTGAACTATTAAATCCATATATACTAAGTATAGATGAGATTATTACAAATAATGCTGTGTGCCATGGCTCAGACTCCGGCAGTATTACTATAAACAGCATGAGAGGAGGCACGGCGCCATATAGTTACCTGTGGTCTAATGGGGCTACTACAAATTATATCAATAACCTGGCAGCGGGTACTTATAGTGTAATGGTTACTGATGCTAACGGATGTTCTGTTAGCGAAACGAGAACAATAAACCAGCCGGCAGCACCAATGTCTGCCACGGCTATAAAAACAGATGTTAGCTGCTATGGCGCTGCAAATGGCTATGTAATTATAGATGCGCAGGGCGGCACAGCTCCCTATACCTTTCAGGTATTTCCTTCGGGCAACTACAACTGGAATTCAACTATTACAGGGCTTGCACCCGGCGATTACAGTGTACTTGTAAAAGATGCCTTTAACTGTAGCGCTACTGTGGCATTTACCATTTCACAGCCCGAACCTTTAAGTGCAACGGTTGCCACTACAGATTATGCCTGCGGATTATCTTCACAAGGATCTGCCAGCGCAACTGTTAGTGGTGGTGTGGCTCCATATACCTATTCATGGTATCCGTACGAACGCGACGGCTCCATGGCAGATAACCTTCCGGGCAGGGATGATTACAGGGTAACTATTACAGATGCTAACCAATGTAGTGTTACAAAGTATTTTGTAATAAACAACGCATCTGAGTGCGGGGTTACAACAACCTGGAATGGTAGTTCGTGGAGTAATGGTGTACCGGTTTGCGAGGCATATGCAGTAGTTATAGAAGGCGATTATAATTCTGCTACAAATGGCGAAATATATGCCTGTAGCCTTACGGTTAACAGTGGTGATGTAGTTGTAAACACAGGTGATACCTTTACTATAAGAAGTGGTGTTTCTGTACTGGGCGGATCGCTTACTTTTGAATCTGATGCTAGCCTGTTACAGTTCAATAATGTTACTAACGTGGGAGAAATAACCTATAAAAGAAACAGTTCTGAACTCTATAACCTTGATTATACGCTATGGTCATCTCCGGTAAGCGGATCACAAACCTTAAAGCAGTTTTCTCCACAAACGCTGGATGCGCGCTTTTATGTGTATAACACAGCCCTGAATGCCTACAGTAACTACACGAGTGCATCGGGCATACTGGGCGGGATGCCTAATGTGGTACAGTTTACAAAAGCAAAAGGCTACCTTATACGTATGCCCGATGGCTGGTCAGAAACTGTTCCGTCTTCACACAACGGCATTTTTCATGGAGTACCAAACAATGGTGACATTAGCATTCCGTTAAACGTAGGAGGCAACAGGTATAACGCAGTGGGTAATCCATATCCTTCACCATTGCGTCTGTATAATTTTCTTATGGATAACCAGAGTAACCTGGAAAATGGAACGGCATATTTCTGGAGAAAACGCAATGGCTCATCAGATACAACTTACACCACAGTATCCCTTGCAGGTTCTGTTGAAGGGTGTAGCGATTGCGAACCATCAGAAGGTGGGGGAGAAGGAGAAAATTCGGCTTATTTGTTTACAATAAAACCGGGACAGGGCTTTTTTGTAAAAGCGGCGGCTACGGCAACCAGTCTTTCGTTCAACAATTTTATGAGATGGGACAGAGATAATGGGCGTTTTTACAGAACTGCAAATGAAACCCCTGCTGTCGCCGATTCTAAATACTGGCTTAATATAACGAATGATACCCACGATTTTGGCCAGACAGCTGTAGCATATATGGAAGATACAACCCTGGATCTTGATTATGCTTATGATGGCAGGCTATTAAATGATGGTACGGTAGCACTGTACACTATTGCCCAGGATACTAAACTATCTATACAGGCACGCGACCTGTTTAATATTAACGATGAGGTAGCACTAGGGTACAAAGCTAATACGGGCGGAAGTTTTACCATAAGCCTGCACCGCTATACAGGAGTATTTAAACAAGAGCAGGATATTTATTTGGTAGACATTCAGGAGGGTATAGTACGTGAGCTAAAAACAGAAGACAGCTATACCTTTATTACCGCTGCCGGAACTTTTAACGACCGCTTTAAAATAGTTTATAGATCACCATCTCTTAGTGTGGGTGGAGGTTTAGATATTTCAAAAAGCATTATGGCATATAAAAATGACAATACAATTGTACTTAATAGTGGCACTGCAATTATGAAAAGCATTGCGGTATATGATATTCACGGCAGGCTGTTGCATAGCAATAATGACGTAAACGCATCAGACGCAAAAGTGACTGGCCTTGCCATACAGGAGCAAATGCTGATTGTAGAAGTAACAACCATTGATGGCTATAAAGTAAGTAAAAAAATAATCTACTAAACCACATAATTATGATACATAAATTTTTAAAAATGCTTGTGTGCACCATACTGCTTTTTAGCTGTACCATGCTGCACGCAGAGGACGAAGGTCCCGGGACAGGTTTTGAAGATGAAAATGGAGATGTGGGCGATGAGACTGTAGAATCTCCCCCTACACCCATAGACTCGCAAATTGTATTTCTCGCGGCAGCGGGTACTGCTTTGGCTTTTTTTAGGTACAGGCTTATAAGGACTGATAAGTAATATAAAAATCAGGGCTCAATTATTTACCAGCCCCGTCTATATCAGGCGGGGCTTTTTTATGAGATTATCTCCCGTAAATCAGGTATGTTAATTGCATGTTATACGGCGTTTTTGTCATGTCAAAAAGTGCTAAATTTGTTGAAATTACTAATACTTTTTAGCTATGTCATACTATACTGTAAATTGCATTTTTGGCACAGTTTTTATAAGTATATAAGTACTTCACAATAATTAAAGAAAGGAAATTTATCATGCTAAAATGGATTGATGTTATAAGGTTTGCAACTAACGGAAACCCCACACCAGATACCCGGGTAGTAAAAACTGATGAAGAGTGGCATGCCCTGTTAAGCCCCGAAGAATTTAGGGTGGCACGCCTTAAGGGTACAGAACGTGCACATAGCTCAGAAATGTGTTCGTTATTTGAACCCGGTAAATATGGTTGTGTGTGCTGCGGCACATTACTGTTTGACGGTGATGAGAAGTTTGAAAGCGGTACAGGATGGCCATCGTTTACACAACCGGTTAAAGATAATGTTGTTGCCTATCATAAAGATGAAAGTTATGGTATGGTGCGCATAGAAGCACTGTGTAGTACGTGCGATGCGCATTTGGGTCACGTTTTCCCCGATGGGCCTAAGCCAAGCGGGCTGCGTTATTGTATGAACGCTGTTGCGCTTAAAAAAGTAGAAAGCAACGAAAAGAAGCTTACCATAGGCGGTGGCTGTTTTTGGTGTACCGAGGCTGTGTTTACATTGCTAAAAGGCGTTACCAAAGTAGAGAGTGGCTATAGCGGTGGCAAGATTGATAACCCTACCTACCGCGAGGTGTGCAGCGGAATGACCGGCCATGCAGAGGTAATTGAGGTAACCTATAACCCTGATGAAATATCATTTGAAGATTTGCTGCGTATACATCTTAGTACTCACAACCCTACCACGCTAAACCGTCAGGGTGCAGACATGGGTACCCAGTACCGTAGTGTTATTTATTATCGTAATGATGCCGAAAAAGCAGCTGCCCAAAATGTTATTGACGAATTGCAGCAGGCATACAATGACCCCATTGTTACAGAGCTTACAGCGGCAGAACATTTTTACAAAGCAGAGGCATACCATCAGGATTATTATGCTAACAACGCCCAGGAAGGCTATTGCCAGGCGGTAATAGACCCTAAGCTTAAAAAGTTTAAACAGCTTTTTAAAGACAAGCTTAAAGATACTACCCAGGTAGCGGGCTAAAATAATGCTGTTGCCATTTATATAATTGATCCTGTTGCTTTAATTGGCAGCAGGATTTTTTACTTTTACACAAAATTTTACAGTTATGAATACACGCCAACAGCAACTTGATGCTTTTAACCGCCTTTTAGATATAATGGACGACCTTAGGGAGAAATGCCCTTGGGATAAAAAGCAAACCCTGCAAACCCTGCGCCACCTTACCATAGAGGAAACATATGAGCTGGGCGATGCTATTCTTGATAACGATTTACAGGAGGTAAAAAAAGAGTTGGGTGATGTGTTGCTGCACATAGTATTTTATGCCAAAATAGGCAGCGAAACCGGCGACTTTGATATTGCCGATGTGGCAAACAGTATTTGTGATAAGCTTATACACCGCCACCCGCACATTTATGGCGATGTGGTAGTGGAAGATGAAGAACAGGTAAAGCAAAACTGGGAAAAACTAAAGCTTAAAGAAGGTAAAAAATCGGTACTGGAAGGAGTGCCAAAAAGCCTGCCGGCACTGGTTAAAGCCAGCCGCATTCAGGAGAAGGCACGTGGTGTGGGCTTTGACTGGGAAGAACCGGGACAGGTTTGGGAAAAGGTGCAGGAAGAAATTGCTGAGTTTCATGATGAGGTGCAGAGCGGCGACCAGGAAAAGATGGAAGGCGAATTTGGCGATGTACTGTTCTCGCTTATCAATTACGCACGTTTCCTGAAGATCAATCCTGAAGATGCTTTGGAACGTACCAACAAAAAATTTATAAAGCGCTTTACCTATCTGGAAAGCAAGGCTGGCGAAATGGGAAAATCTCTTGCAGATATGACACTTGCCGAAATGGATGTATTCTGGAATGAGGCTAAAAAGCTGTAAGCAATGAAAAAACTGATGATGATATGCCTGCTTGTAAGCGGGCTTTGTTTTGGGCAAAAAATAGATGTTGCCAGCCTGCACCTAAAGCTTGAAGGTAATAAAACCGAAGAGCTGATGTATGGCTTTGCTGCGGGCGATCGTATTATACTTACCATAACTGCCGAAGGTGCGACATTGCCCGAAGCGGCTGTACTTCAATACCCTGACGTGCTAAAATACCGTGGGCAAAATATTAAGGAGGAAAAGCAGGAACTTACGGTTACTAACAAATCGGTTTATGTATTCAGGTTTGTAAATAATACAAAGGGTAAGCGCAACTGCCAGGTAACCATACAGCGCATACCGAAAAGCATCGCTACACGCAATTTTAATACGGCGGTAAAATGGGCTATGGTGCCTGATACGGTTTGGGTTTCAGGTACTAAAGATGTTGTTGTTGGGTATGATACATTACGTATTCAAAAAGTGCATAGGGTAGTAGCGAGTGAAAAAAAATATGAAGAAATTGTACTGGATAAAAGCCAGCGTGTGGGCGCTAAATCCGGGTTAGGCGAAACGCGAAGTTCGGTTGCTTTTACCTTACCTGTAAATGTTATAGGTAAAGATGAAACTAAAAAAGTAGTGGCCTGGGCATACTGGGTAGGCGTAGGGGAGGAGAGTAACGATTTTTGGAAGCAAAACCGTAAACTTATTGTAACAACTGCAAAAGGTGTGGCAACCTACTTTACTACGCCTTTAGGAGGGCTGGCGGCAGGTGCTGTTACCGGATTGTTGTTACCCGCAAACGGCGAAGATGTAGAATATGCATTGACCGATGAGGTGAATAAAAATCTTTTTGTTGCAGGCAAGCCTAATAAGCCTTTTGACGGCGGAAAAGGCACTGCAGGCTACAAACGCTTTATTGATGGTAAATTGTTGCAGGGCAGCTTTTATATGGCTTTAGCCAATGACAATTATGTGCAGCCTATAGATGTTAATGTAAAAGTTTCGGCTATTATAGAGCATATAAAGTATAAAGACGAAAAGTATATAGATACAACCATTACACCACGATACGAAAAAAAGATAGTGCGCGAACCACAGGTTACCACTGTAAAAATGCCGGTGACGTATGATTATAAGTAGTGAGATGTATTTTGAGCACCACTAACATTATGACTTACCGATGAAATAAACCTGTATGATGTACTGCCAACTTCAGGCTTTACAATAATATAAGGTATTGATATTATTGATGTTATAAAGAAATCAGAGGCCGCATTAATGGAACTAGTGGTATATATTGGAGGCCAAAGAAAGCAATAACAGTATAACGATTATAAAGTTGTTGCTTTCACTCCTGAGCATATAACGGCATTAAAGGCAATGATAGGAAGATAGGGCTAACAACAATCTCCCCGTTTCGGGAAGATTTGTGTTTATTTAACGCTACATCTAATCCGCTACATTAATTTCTTGAATATTCGATTTCCTGTGTAACTAACAAATAATAATTTACATCACTTTTACTTATCTTTAAAGTATCATTATTTGCCTTTTTCGATATTACAAAAGGAGGATTAATATCTTGCAATTCTATTAAACCATTTTTGAAATGAACTCTTGAATAGCTACTTATTCCATCCGAATTATATAATACTTTATTTAAATATAAATCATTTCTTTCAAAAGATATACTTGTGACATGTAAATCATTGAGCTTTGTTTCAAATCTTATTTTTGGAGCAATTTCACGTTTATTCAAATCTCTTTCATTCATTATATAGAGGTATAGTATTCCAAGTAAAAAAGAGGAATGTAAAATGATAAAATTAATTTCTTGTTTTTCATTATTTCATAATTATTGTATTCCCATAATTTAAGTTAAATTAGCCTATCGACATTGAAGCACCAATACTTGCAGAAATGCCTTGCAATTTAACCACAAGGGGCTTAAGTAGTTAGTCGTCTGTTTATTGCTACTTTTTTGCCGTCCCTTTATACTCAAGTGCAGGGCTTGTTGTTTTAATTAAATTTTTGAATGCTTTGAAATAATGGCTTTATAAAATATACATGTAAGAACTAACACGCTAATAATTAAAAGGTATACACCATTTAAATAATCTAATTGTGATGCCAAATATGTATACACTAAACATTCTATAGCTAATAATATGAAAATTAAACCAGAAAATATATGTAAGTTATTTAATTTGAATGTATAATAAATTGGGACGGTCAAAACAACTGTAAACAATGTTGGTAAAGCTAAAAATATAAAACAATAATAAACTATGTCTTGAAATGTTTTCAGATTTTCTACTGAGATTAATGCGTAATTATCATTTTTGAACATCATCAATATATAAAATAAAAAATATTTTAAATACATATATAATGCAATGTTTATAAGTTTAGGTTTAAGCATAATTTTGTCTTCAGGAAACTATAAATTAAAGGTAAAAATCTTTCATAAATAAATCTTTCCACTATTAGTTGTTTCGGTTGAGCTCGCATTATTTTACCATCTAATTTACTTATCATAATTTAGTATCCAGTCTTCTATACATCCCATTGTAGTCTGTAAACCTCATTGGATTGTTGACACAATGTAGTTGTTACGCACGAGCAAGATCCTCGCGCCAGCAGGGGAATAAAAAAGCTACATTACAAAAACTGATATTATCTATGTAATTGGAAGCCCTCATTTAATATTACCAATTTTTTTTCTTATAAATGACTCCTTCAATTATTGAATTAACTACCAAATCAAACTTATTTTGGGCATTGATGCCAGGATACATCAAGAGAAATCTATTAAGAATGTTATTAGTAGTCATCATATAAATTACGCAATCAATTGTATTGTTGTTTTTATATTTAAAATATACTTTTATGAAACTCTTGTAGTTTTCCACTTTATTAACATCAATATCTCCAATATCAAATAAAAAGTCTTTGACGTTTTCTATTTTGACAGGTGTTGGTATTTGTAATTCATTTGACATCATATATAGTATATAACTAGGCTTTGTATTAATAGTGACTTGATAACTATCAATATTAGCTTGCTTTTCATTAGTGCTTTGATATAGTTTTGCACAAATTCCAGTTGGTAAGGGTAAAAGGTAAAAGTTATTTTCGATATTACTCTGTGCTTTCATACACGTTGCAAAAAACAATAAAAAAATAATCGATTTCATAAAAACATTTTTTTTAATAAACGCAAAAATAAGTTTCCTATCATAAAATATATCCATATTATGCTGGTTAATAATAAAACTATAAAAGGGATAAAAATAATTATTACTACCGTACCCAATAAGCCATAAACATCTTTGTTGTTAAAATTTACTGGAATAATACCTGAAATGTTAAATATAATATGAATTAAAGCAAAGGGAAGATAACCAAATAAAAATGTAATAAACAATGTCTCAAAAAGCTCCACTGGTTTTGTAGAGTATTTCTCTATAATTTTTTTCATCTTGTAAAATTGCTAGGTTTTGAGTCTAATTTATTGCAAATATATTCACTACTAATTTCCACTCCAAATATTGTTTAAGTAATCCGAAACATAACTTGCACCGCCTTGGATTAGTTTAGTAACTCCTACTGCTGCATTATATAAGTTTACGCTTCCACTAACTTTCCCACTTACTCCTGCAGGTGTCGGAACTTTTAAAGCTAGGCCTATAGTTGAAGAATTTGAGAAGCTCACTTCTGCATTTTTTCCTGCTTTAACTCCCCCGTTCTTTCCACTCCCGACGTTTTCACATCGACTTTACCGCTTTTACTTAGTGTAGTTTTAGCAGAATCAAGAGTAAATCCTATATCTGCGTTTGCACCACCCCATCCTGCTCCGACACTAGCACCTGGACCTTTAACTTCAACTTCTAGAGCATTCTCCTTGGTTGTTTGGCCCGTTACTTCGAATAAAGTGACCTCAGCATTGCCCTTAAGCGGACCAATTTGTACATCAACCCCACCAGTTTCACCCACTGAGAGACCAGCGTCATAATCAAAAACATCAACTAACAAACTTTTCGCCTCATTAAATAAGTTCTCTGTTTTCGCTGATGGGGTGAAATTTTGCATTGTTTCTCCTAAACGTCTTGCTTCTTTTGGTGGTCTAGTACCTCCAAAAGGATTTCTTGGGCAAGTTAGACAGTCTCCATTAGAATCCTCCGCCTGCATTCCATCAGGGTCAATGAAATACACAGGATTATTAAGAGCATAAGTATACGGGCTAAATCTCCTTGATGTCTCCGCCAGTGGGTCAATGTTCATCCACCTACCTACAGCAGGGTCATAATTCCTTGCCCCATAGTCGTACATGTTAAGTCCCAACTCGTCTTGCAGCTCTTTTCTGTTGTACTTATAGTTATTATAAATAAGCTATAAAAAAACCGGCAGCTAAGCTACCGGTTTTCTATATCAATTATTCTGCTGTTCCTTCTTCCTCCTGCGGTTTAGGCTTTTGGTTTAGGGTACGTATTTGTTTCAGTTTATCTTTCCAGGTTTTAAGCTCCTCTTTGTGGCGGTCAATGCTTTTATACACTTCCTTAACAAAAGGGTTATCGGCCTTAGCGTTGCTTATAAACTGTATGTTATTTTCAAGCTGGAATATCTCTGCCTGTACCTCGTCTATCTTGCGCATAATAAATACCTGCTCATTTTCGAGCTTACGGGTATCATCACTGCCAGAAAGCTGCTCCAGCCTGTTACTGAATTTAACCATTTCGGTTTCTTTCTTACTAAGGCTTAGCTTATCAAAAAGGGCATCCAGTATTTTGTTGAACTTGCCTTCTATATGCCTACGTGCCTGCGGTACACGGCCAAAGGTTTTCCAGTTCTCAATGTGCTTTTTAATGGCATCAAGATCTTCTTTGTGGTTACCGGTAAGTTCAAAATCCTTTAGGCTTTCAAGGTAGTCTTTTTTCTTTTCAAAAGCTTCCAGTTCTTCGCCGTTAGCTTCGTTACGGTGGGCGTGCAGCCTGTCAAAATAATGGTTGCAAGCCGCCTTAAAGTCTTTCCACACTACATCACTGTATTTGCGGGGTACATGGCCTATGGTTTTCCACTCGTCCTGTATCTGTTTCATTACAGCTGTAGTGCCTGCAAAATCGTCGCTCTCTTTAAGGGTATTGGCTTTTTCTACCAGTGCAAGTTTGCGGTTAAGGTTTGTTTGCTGGTCTTTTTTAATGTCTTTATAGAATGAATTCTTAACAGCATTAAAGTTTCTTACAGCATCTTTAAACGCCGCCCATGTAGACTCATTAACCTCCTGTGGTACTTTACCAGTTTTAAAAAATTCATCCCTAAGAGCCTCAATACGGTCTATCTGTCCCTGCCACGCACTATGTACAGCAATTTTTTCGCTGGCAATGGCGTTAATTCGGGCTATGATATCTTGTTTGGCCTCAAGGTTTTCTACCTCACCTTCACGCAGTCTTGCATAAAGAGCCTCACGCTTATCGTGCAGTTGACGTGTAAGTTCGCTAAAGCGATTCCATATTTCTTCACGGTAATCACGGCTTACAGGGCCTATTTCTTCTTTCCAAATTTTGTGCAGCGCCTGCAATTCGCGGAATGCTTTGTTTACATCTGTATCTTCAGCCAGTTCTTCAACGCGTGCTATTATTTTAAGCTTCTGCTCCAGGTTGTGTTTAAAGTCCAGGTCGCGTGCCTCACGGTCAAGGTGCAAGTGGTCATAAAAACGCTCTATATGAAAGTGGAAGTTGTTAAATACGTGGTTGTACTTATCTCTTGGTATAGGGCCGGCATTCTTCCAGCGTTCGCGCAATTCATTAACCTGCTTGATAGAGTCTTTAACGGTACTACCTGCATCGGCCAGCGCCTTAAGCTCTTCTATAATGGCAAGCCTTTTATCAAGGTTGCCTTTCTGGTCGTTTTGTTGTTTTTTAAAATGGCTGTTCTTTTTATCCCTGTACTGGTAGTAAAGGCCATCAAACGTACCCTTAAGCGGAAGGTTATATTCAAAATCTGTAGTATCGCCATTGTTATCGTTGGCATACTCATCTTTTTTATCCTCTATAAAATGATTGTACTTAGAATAAAATTCCCTGCGAACCTCTTCTACACGGTTTTTAACCGACATTACCTTTTCGGCATCAGCCAATTTGCCAAGTTCCTCAGTTAGCTGCTCCATAGATAGTGCGCTGTAATCAGGCACTTCTTCGGCATGGTCTTCGTCGTGGTGCTCTTCATCATGGCTTTCTGTAGCAGCATCCTCGGTTGCAGTAGTTTCTTCAGTCTGAGCTGCATCTTCGGGAGTTACCTCGCTGGCAGTTTCAGCAGCAATAACTTCCGGTTCAGCCTCAGCAACTTCTTCTTCTACTCGTCCGGTAAGTGCTTCCGGAGCAAAAGGTAACTGGCCTTCTGTTTCATGAAGGACTTTAAGATCTTCGCTGTCTTCAGGTAAATCGCTGTTATCGGTTACTTTATCACCTGGCAAATAGCCGTTTTCAAAAGTATCTCCTGCGCCTGTAATTTCATTTCCGTCTGCGTTATGCAGGTTATCATTCTTTTCGTCTAACATTTTATAATGCTTATGGGGTTAACTGCTTTATTGCCGAAAGATAATAAAGACTGTTTAATATTCAAAGAAAAACATCAGATTATGATATTTTTCTTAAAAAAATGTATTCGTTACTATTATATCTATTAAATAGCTAAATTATTTGTTCCAAATTTTCCATGCGCGCTCTGCCTGGTATACCAGCATCTTATAACCGTTAATAGTTTTAGCACCGTTTTCTTTGGCTTCGCGCAAAAAACGGGTTTCTTCAGGATTATAAACCAGGTCGTAAGCAATATGTTTTTTAGTAAAAAGCTTATAGTTTAATGGTGGGCATTCGTCTACTTTAGGGAAAGTACCTACCGGGCTGGTGTTGATAATGATATGGTACTCTTTAAAGATATCTTTATCAAGATCTGCATAGCCATAAATTTCGTCATTACCGTTACGCGATACAAAATCATACTCAATTTTCATTTTGCGTAAAGCAAAGGCTACGGCTTTAGCTGCACCACCCGTACCCAGTATAAGAGCCTTTTTATGATGCTCTTTTATGAGTGGCTTAAGTGATTTTTTAAACCCAAAATAATCGGTATTATACCCCTTAAGTTTGCCATTTTTAGAAACCTTAACGGTATTAACGGCACCTATTGTTTTTGCATTTTTAGACAGTTTATCTAATAGGGGCAGTACTTCCTCCTTATACGGAATGGTAACGTTAAGGCCTTTAAGGTGCTTGGTGTTTTTAATGATATACGGCAATTCATCAATTTCGTCGATGTCAAAATTGCGGTAGGTATACTCTTTTAATCCTGCCTTTTCAAACTTCTTTTTAAAATAACCTGCCGAAAAGGAGTAGCTTATATTGCGGCCCACAAGGCCAAATGTTTTGGGTTTCAAAATAGTATGTTTACTTGTGTGTTGCTAATTTTTAAACGTGTAGGGTAAGGCATACCGCATTCGTACCTTAGCGCCTTCGCTATTTGTAGCCACTATCCATTTTGGAGACTTAGAAATAGCATTGATTACTGCGGCACTTAATCCCTTATATGGCTCAGGTGCCACAATTATATCACTCAGGTTTCCGTCTTTTTCTATGATGAAAGAAACATACACCCTGGTTTTTTTGTCTTTAGGAAGTTGAAGTTTACGGGTGTCAATGTTTTTTGAAAGGAAGTCCATAAAAGCTTTGATACCGTCGGCATATTCTGCAGGAGTTTTTGTTTCCTGAGGATTGTAAACGGCATTAGGATCACTAAGGTCACGCTTAGGAGGTTCAGGAAAAATAGGTAATACACATCCAATTGAGTCTTTTTGCCCAAAACATGATATACTGATAAAGAATATGACTAATAGGTATTTCATAATTAAACCTTGCCTTTTGTAGGTACGGTAAATATAAAAATTATTTGTAAAGTTAATGTTTCCTGTATTTTGATTTTATGGATATTCAAAATATTTAAGTAATTGCATTGAGATATAAGCATCCAAATCTTTGAATTTGGGTTTTTGGGATAGGGTTACTGTAACACGTCAAATTCGCCAAATCTGCCTGATGGGTTTGGGAATTTATCTGTAAAACCGTAGTAAACAAATAACGCCATTGAGATTCAATGGCGTTATTCAAATGTTTTGCATATTATACAGTCAGGAGGTTATCAGGTATAATTTATTGTTTTATAAACCTTCCTGTTTGTTCCCCAATTTTTAAAATATAGATTCCGGCGGGTAAACCACTAACGTTAATTGTGTTATTGTTTAGGGCAGGCGTTGCTATTTGCCTTCCTGTTACATCATATATTTCAGATGCTTTAGTATCTGTAAGCGTAGTAAAATTTATATTTAATATGTCTTTTACAGGATTTGGATACATTACCAGGTTTGCTATATGGTTCTCAGGTATGTTGAGAGCTGAAAACTGAAATGTAGCACTTACAGGTAAGTGGTTAGAAGTAGTAGTATAATAGCGGCTAATGGTGCGTGATACTATAACTTCCTGTGCAGCGCTATTGCTTACATAATTATCGGTTAATTCGTTAGAAATAATTATGTTTTCTATGATAGGATGCGTTCCAAATCTTGTATCTACATCTGTTATGTTTTTGGTAATGCCGTTGTAATTAGTTACATCATCTACAAAGTTTTTATAAGGAGAATCGGTACATTGGCATGCGGCACTTGTAGTTCCTGTCAGGTAATCGTTAAAATCGCCAATAACAATTACATTCTTTGCATTATAATTTGTGCCGTCTAATATTATTTTAAGTGCTTCAGAGGCACCCTGTCTGCGAGTATAGCTCGATGCGTTATCATCTTCTGCTTTTGCATGAATATTTACTATAGATACCGGAACCGGAGTACCGTTTGCTGTAATAAGATTTAGATTATACAAAGCAGGAAAACGCCCGCCAGACCAATTGTAATTGTACGAACCGCTGCCACTGCTAAGTTGAGAAGAACTAACCAGTTGTACTTTATCTTTTTTGTAAATAATACCCTGTCTCTGGGTACATTCTCCGGTGTTAGTGGGTACTATGCTTCCTGCCCACACGTCGCTGCCTAATTGAGAAACAAGTGTTGCTATGGTTGGGTTAGTTGTTGTATTTGTTACTTCCTGAATGCAATACAAGTCAGAGTTCATAGAGCGCATGGCAGCCACTACATTACTTATTTGAAGCGCTTCGTCATCAGGGCCATATTGTGTACAGCCCAGCCATTCGGTATTCCAGTTTGTAATTTTAAAAGTACTCGTAGGCCCGGGATTGTTGCTTTGTTCTCCTGTAACCTGTACATTTTTAATCTCCCAGGTGGCACTTTGGGTTGCACTGCTCTTGTAGCGGAAAGCGATACGCGAAGAGGCTGATTTAGCTGCATCAGGTATTGTAAGTGATCCCGAAGAAACATATTGCCAGGCAGTACTAATGTTTTGGTTTAATCCGCTAAGTGCTATCCACGTAGTTGTTGCCGGATTACCGGTATAATTTGCAGTAGCAAAAACACTGTACCAGCCCTCTGCAACACCGGCATTCATAACCGCTGCACTGCCGCGTGTATGGCTAAAGGTAAGTTGCGGATTGTTAGTTTGAGATAGGTTTAAAACAGGGCTGATAAACCAGTCTTCGTTTTCGTAGCTCTGGCCAGCCGTATAGCCACTGCATACAGCTCCATAAATTGCGCTGAAATTCCAGCCCTGATCGCCGGTAACGCTAACAGGGGTAAAGGTATTAAAGCTGTCCTGTGTAAGTAGTGTCTCGTTTAGTATTGTGGTTTGAGCACTTGTAGTAAAGCTAAAACCTATATAGACAAGAAATATAATAAGCTGATTTAGTTTTTGCATTGTTTTGTTAAATAACAGATGAATTATATAATTTGTAGCAGATAAATAAAACGTTGGTATGCTAATTTGCAAATAAAAGAAGTTTTTGTTAAAAAATGTAACGCCGTTTGTTATGTTTTTTTTAAGACTTTGAATAATCTAAAATGTTGCAGTTATTTCAGTAAAAGGCATTGCTATTTTTTTGTTTTTTTATTCAGCAATCCCCACTATATTTGGATTATGAAATGTCGTTGCATTAATTTTTTATATTTAACATTTTTAATATTTTTTGTTTTGTTTTTTGTTTCCTGTAGTAAGGATAATAAAAAACGGATGACAGATGACGGTAGAGATTCTATAGACTTTGATTCAGTAATTACAATAGATGTAAATGAGGCAAAGAGAATTACCGATGCCGTTCTAAACGATGCGGAACGAACCAATAATGATTCTGTTTTTCTTAAAGGATATTATTACAGAACACTTCTTGATGTTAATTCGGGCCTGACCGACAGAGTAATAATAGATAGCAAGCGTGCTCTGGATTACTCTGCCCTGCTACATGAAAATTATTATAAGCATAAGCTATATACCGTTTTAGGTAAATTTTATGTACAACAAAACGATTTTACAAAAGCATTAAATTACTACCTGAAAGCAAAAGACTATTTTGAAGCTGAAGCAGATTTAAAAAATCTTGCGGTTTGCTACAATGGCCTGGGGATACTTTACTTCGAAATGGGCGATTTTCAAAACTGTATTGCAAACTTTAATAAAACGTTTGACATTTATAATAAGACAGGAAACACAAGGGGTAAGGGAATATTTTATGCCAATATGGGTAATGTTTATAATATTCAAAACGACTATAGTAAAGCTAAAACATATCAGTATAAAGCACTTTCTACTTTCAGCAGCCTTAAAGATACTGTAAGTACAGTTAGCTGTATGATAAACATAAGTAATATAGACTCTAATCTTAAAAACTTTGATTCGTCTTTTCAAATGCTAAACAATGCCCTTAAGCTGGCAGAGCAGATAAACAATGAAAGGCTAAAAGAACGTATCCTGTTTAATATTGCGCTTATTTATGATGGGAAAAAGGATTTTGTAAATGCCCGAAAATATCTTGAACAGGATCTTGAACTTTCAAGAAGTATAAATTATGCCAGCGGCGAACTGGATGTAACACAAAAATTGTCTGAAATTGCCAAGAAAGAAGGCAATTTAAAAGAATATGCAGAGCTTACACAAAGTTTTTATAAACTTAAAGACAGTATTTACGGGTCTGAAGTAAAACAAAAAATAGAAGAGCTTAAATGGGCAAATGAATTTGAAAAATCCGAACTAGAGAAAAATTTACTGAGGAGTAAATATGAAGTAGAAAAGGAGCGGGGCAATTACCTAACGGTTTCAATAGTACTTACTGCCATCGCATCAATACTTGGCCTGGGCTTTATATGGTTACTGTATCGTAATAATAAAAAGAATTTACAGATAAGCAATTTTGAAAACGATAAGTTGCATCAAAAGGTAGTGCGCGAGCATATCAACCTGGAGCGTGAGCAGGCAGAAAACGAGATTCTAAAACTTAAGTCGTCTAAACAAGAGGTAGAGCTCGAATCAAAAAACAGGGAGATAACCTCAATGAGCATTCAGCTTATAGCTAAGAATAAACTGATGTCTGAAATTTCAGATGCTCTTGACAACAGTAAAAAATCAAAATCTAATATTGAGGCCGATTTAAAATCTATACTTTTTCAAAACCAGAACCAGGAAAAAGACTGGGAACAATTTAAAGAAATTTTTGTAAAAATACATCCGCGTTTTTTTGATAAAATAGCTTTAAACTACCCGCAGCTTTCTGCTACCGATATAAGGATATGTGCTTATATAAGAATAAGAATGTCGCCTAATGCAGTAGCCGGTTTATTGAATATTTCGCTACAAAGCCTGCATACTTCAAGATATAGAATAAGAAAAAAGTTAAATTTAGAAGCCGATCAAAATCTTGATGATTTTATCATAAGTATCGATGATATTTAGCATTGTTCATTAGCTTTAAAATTTATTGTTTTTTAAATAATTGATTATTAGTATTTTGTGAATATTTTTTTTTATTCTGTACAGTATTTGTCTATGAGTAGAAAAGTGTTGTAATTCATATTAAGTTTATTTTTGGGTTCTATGAACTCTCGAAAATTAACATAAACTTAAACTATGAGAAAAACTACCTACTTACTACTGGTACTGTTTATCTTTTCTGCCTGGTCATCTTACGGGCAGTGGTCAGAAGATTTTGAGTCGGGCATCCCGGCCAGCTGGCAAAGATTTACATTACTAAACGGAACACCCGGTACAGTTCCTTCCTGGGAAAATGCTACAGGAACCACTTGTCAGGGTACAGGTGCGGCATTTGTATCAAACGCATTAATTGGTGCCGGCAATACATCTCAGACATGGCTGGTAACCCCGCAGCTTGCAATTCCTGCAAATGCACAACTTTCTTTTAAGGGTGTTCAAACATATCCTGCGCAAAATGGTAGTATTTATCAGCTTTGGGTTTCACAAACATCTGCAACAGATGTAAGCACGTTTACAATGGTAAGGGCATGGACAGAGAATGAAATGAACCCCGGCAACCAGCTGGCGTGTGCTTCTCAAACGGTTAGTCTTGCTGCTTACGCTAATCAAAACCTTTATATTGCTTTTGTAAAACGCGATACCCAGTATGCAAACGTACTGCAGGGAGACCGGTTTACGCTGGATGATATAAGACTTACAGGGTTGTGTTTACCGCCAACATCATCTTCGGCAACGGCACCGGGATCAGATTTTGCCGATATTAATATCGTTGGTACAACAGGTGGCAGCTGGGATATTAACCTTATACCGGGCACCGGACAGGCAAATACAAATGTTGTAACACATAATGGCGCAGCATCTCCTGTGCGTGTTTCCGGCCTTACACCATCTACACCATATACATATTATGTAAGAGCAAACTGTGGTACTAACCAAAGTACCTGGATAGGCCCCTATAACTTTACCACATTACAAAGCAGCACAACAATGCCGTTTTCTGATAATTTTGAATCGAATACGGTAGGGTGGACGCTTACTAACGGCACACAGATAAACAAATGGGCCGTAGGCAATGCTACAAACAATGGTGGCCAGCGCTCATTATATGTTACAGATGATAATGGTGTTACTAATAACTATACCGCTACACAAACGGCAATAGTACACGCGTATCGCGATATCCAGATTCCGGCAACGGCTACTAATGTAGGTATCTCTTTCGACTGGAAAGGTTTAGGAGAGCTTAACGACTATTTTTATGTTTGGGCAGTGCCCACAAGCTTTACCCCGGTAGCCGGTACAGGTATTAACCCGCTGGTAAGCGGTGCAAACAGCAGGATAAGAATAGGCGATAGTTTTTTTAATTCTGCCAATTACCAGAATTATAGCTATATGCTTGATGCCACAGTTTTCAGGGGCCAGACAATGCGACTGGTTTTTGAGTGGAGAAACAACTCAATTACAGGCACGCAGCCACCTGCATCTATAGACAATGTATTAGTTAATGAAGTTACCTGCCCGGTACCTTCGGCTATTACCTATGCAGGTGTTGGCACAACAACGGCTACAATCAACTGGACAGAAACCGGCACGGCAGCGGCGTGGGAAGTACTTGTAGTACCTATGGGTTCTGCGTTTCCGGCAAACAATACAACGGGTGCGCAGGTAACTCAGCCTACTTATACAGCTACAGATCTTGCCCCTACATCTGGATATGATGTGTATGTAAGGTCGGTATGTTCTCCTTCAAATAAAAGTTTCTGGGCAAGGGCTACAACAAGGCTTATTACGGCCTGTGGTGTTATTATACCGCCATTTACAGAAACGTTCAACTCTAACTCGCCAAGCGAAGCTTGTTGGACCGTTGTTGATGCAAATGCAGATAACCTTACCTGGAATCTTAACACTACATACTTTATGTATGAAGGCGACCAGGCAGCATCTATTACCAAATACTGGAACTCTACCAGTAATAACGACTGGCTTATAAGCCCGGCAATACAGCTAAACGGAAACCAAAGGGTAAAATTCCGCTACAGGGTAGTATCGGCATCATATCCTACAGATATGGAGGTGCTGTTGTCTACTTCAGGAGCTGCACCGGCAAACTTTACTAATGTATTAATGCCGCAGCAATCCATTACAAATACAGAGTATCAGCAAAAGATATTATATCTTAACAACTATAATGGTGTAGTAAACATTGCACTGCATGTGCCAAATGTAACTACAAACTCATGGACACTATTTGTAGACGAGTTTGTTATAGAGGATATTCCGCAGTGTGCGGCACCTACTGCACTTACGGCATCTAACTACGATAATACAACTGCAAACCTTTCATGGACTGCCGGCTTTAACGAAACGCAGTGGCAGGTAGCTGTACAGCCGCAAAACTCAGGCATACCTACGGGTAACGGGGTATTGGTTAACACACCTTCATATGCTCCTACCGGCCTTAACCCGGCTTCATTGTATGAGTATTATGTAAGGGCTTACTGTTCTGCTACAAACCAGAGCGAGTGGGTAGGGCCGTTTGTATTTAATACCCTGGTTTGCCCTGAGGCTAACAGGTGTAATTATAAAGTAACGGTTACCGCTACAACAGGTAACGGTACTTTTGGCCGTCTTAACTTTTACCAGAACGGTATTCTTGTAGGTACGGTTAGTGCCCTTAGCGGCCTTGTTAACACAGGTACTGTTGCCATGTGTCCGGGTGTGCCATTTACCGTAAACTGGGATTATACAAACTGGGGCACCTATACTGCCGAAGTACTTGTACAGGATTCTTATGATGAAACCGTTTACAGGTATGTAAAAGGGGTAGACCCAATAATTTTGCCTATTACGGTACCGGTTTATTCTGGTACTGCAACCTGTACACCTGTAGCGTGTTCTAAACCGCTAAGTGTGGTTATGACCGCTAATACACCTAACAGCATTACGATTGACTGGACAGAATCTGGCAGTGCTACCTCATGGGAAGTATTTGCCGTACCAACCGGAGGGGCTGCACCAGATGCTAATACAGCAGGTACTGTAGTTACAGCTCATCCTTACACGCTGGCAGATCTTATACCGGGAACAAGATATTCATTTTATGTAAGGGCAGTTTGTAGCGATACAAGCAAAAGTACCTGGACACTTGAAAAAATATTCAGTACCCGCATTACAAATGATGAGTGTAGTACAGCATATGTGCTGCCTGTAAGTCCTACAGGTTACTGCGATACACCTTATCATGCTACACTAAACGGTGCTACGGCTTCGCCGCAGGCAAATACCTGTGGTATTGCTGCCTACGCTAATGATGATGTTTGGTTTGAGTTTACAGCTACAGCTACATCACACATTTTATACATAAATAACAGGGCAGGTTCTTCTACAAACCTTAACCTTAGTAAAGCGCTTTATGCTGGTGGTTGCGATGCACTGCAACAACTACTGTGTGTACAGGGTAATACTGTAGCCTATAACACTACCTATTTTATTACAGGTACAGGAGCAAACAATAATGACGTATTATTAAATAGCCTTACAGTAGGTACAACCTATAAATTAAGGATATTCTCTAACTACGCTACAGCAAACGATACCCGTTTTGATATTTGTATCGCTACACCGTCTGCGGCTATTGCCATTGATGAAACTACTTATACACCAGAACAGTTGATTACCAATGTACTTATAGATGAGAATTGTGCAGAAGCATCAAACATCAACTATTTTACAGGTACAAACTATGGTGCGCCGCATAATGGTATTGCTTACTTTAATAAAAACGGTGCAGATTTCCCTTTTGAAAGAGGTATTATCCTTTCAACAGGTAAGGCAACAAATGCAACAGGGCCAAAAACTACCATACAGTCGGCTACCTATATGCAAACCACGTCGCCTTATGGCACATTGTGGCTGGGCGACCAGGACTTGTTTAATTACATTACGGCAACAGGCACTTCGCAAGGACTTACAAACTTCTACAATGCCACATCAATAGAGTTTGATTTTATGGCTTATGGAACAGAAATGTCTTTCGATTTCCTTTTCGCGTCAGAAGACTACGGGCTGTTTCAGTGTAACTGGGGCGATGCTTTTGCCTTCTTCCTTACCGATGAGGCAGGTGCTACCCGAAACCTTGCTGTGATACCAGGGACTGATACTCCGGTTTCTGTAACAACAATAAGAGATTCTAAATATAATTACCCTGATGCAACCTGTGCCTCAGATAATGAAGAATCGTTTGATAAACTGTATGATGGTTACAAAGGTGTTTCAAGGTATGCAGCTTCTGCAAACTTTATGGGTAATACTAAGCCGCTTACAGTACGTTCGGCAGTAAACCCTGGCGAGCACTACCACATTAAAATGGTAATTGCAGAAAAGAATGACGGTAACTACGATTCGGCTATCTTCCTTGACGGAGACAGTTTTAATGTAGGCCGCATCAATCTTGGTGCAGACCTGCTTGTAAGTGCTAACAGCGCGGTGTGTTTTGGTGCTGAAAAAGTACTGAATACAGGCCTTAGCGCTTCATATTTTACATTTGTATGGACTAAAAATGGTGATGTAATTACGGGTGCAACGGCTCCATCATATACCGTTACAGAAGCCGGCACTTATGCGGTAACTGCTACGGTTATTACTTCGGGCTGTACTACATCAGATGAAGTTGAAGTAGAATTCTTTAATAACATCAAAACGATAGTACATGCTCCTGCAGATCTTACTTTATGTTCATCAACGGTAAATGCTTCATTTAACCTTGGCCTAAACACAACGGCTGTTCTTGCAGATGTGGCTACGGCTGCTGATTATGCTGTTAGCTATTATGAAACACAGCTACTTGCCGATGCAGGTAATGATGCCGATGCCATAGCAGATACAGCAAACTACAATGCTATTAATGACCATACTGTTTATGTAAGGGTAGAGAATACTGTAACAGGATGTTATACTACTTATACGTTTAAAACACTTGTAACTCCTAACAGTGTTGCGGTGCTTGAATTCTCATATCCTGCAACGTGTACTATAGCTACACAAAACCCTGCACCGGTAAAACTTGCCGGCTTTGCAGAAGGAGGTACCTACAGTGCTACAGATGCTAACATTACTGTTGATGCTACTACGGGTATAATAGACCTGACTGCTACACAACCGGGAACGTATCAGGTTACTTATACTTTAGCTACTGCAAACTGTGTAACTGGCGGTACTTACAATGCTACAATAGTAATTAATGCCACTACAGCACCAGCCATAACATTTAGCTATACCGATGTTTGCGAACTCGCTACTAATGCGCTTCCGGTATTGCCTGCGGGCTTTGTAACGGGCGGTACTTATACTTCGGCAACACTTACAGTTGATGCCCAGACAGGAGAAATTGACCTTAGCAGTGCTACTACTGGTACGCACCAGGTAGTATATGCAGTGGTTGCAAATGCTGCTAACTGTACGGCTGCTGATACCTTTACGGCAAGTATTGTAGTTACAGGCACTACTGCCCCTGCTATAACATTCAGCTATGTTGATGTTTGTGCCCTGGCTGCCAATGCGCTTCCTGTATTACCAACGGGCTTTGTAACAGGTGGTACGTATACCTCGGCAACACTAACAGTTGATGCCCAAACAGGAGAAGTTGATCTTACCGGTGCTACTACAGGTACACACCAGGTAGTATATACAGTAGCTGCCGATGCTACTAACTGCACGGCTGCTGAAAGTTTTACTGCAAATATTGAGGTAACAGCTACTATAGCTCCTGCTATAACATTCAGCTATGCTGATGTTTGCGAACTGGCTGCTAATGCGCTTCCGCAAGTACCAGTAGGCTTTACAACAGGAGGTACTTATGCTTCTGCAACGCTAACGGTAAATGCACAAACCGGAGCGATAGACCTTAGCAATGCTACGGCGGGTACTCACCAGGTAACGTATGCTGTTACTGCAGATGCTGCCACATGTACTGCTGCTGCTAGTTATACGGCTAATATCGTAATTACTGCTGCAACGGTTCCTGCAATTACATTTACATATACCGATGTTTGTGTACAGGCATCTAATGCGCTTCCGGTACTTTCGACAGGTTTTGCTACCGGCGGAACTTATGCGTCAGCAACCGTAACTGTAAATGCTCAGACGGGTGAGATAGACCTTAGTACTGCTACGGCAGGTACACACCAGATTACTTATACCACAACTGCTGATGTTGCAAATTGTATTGCAGGTAACAGCTACACAGCAAATATTGTTATCAATAACCGTATTGTTCCTGTAACAGGCTTTACCTACCAGGCAGATTACTGTAATGATACTGCTACGGTAACTCCGGATGTTGCAACCGGCTTTACTACAGGTGGTACATTTACGGTAAACAGTACAGCATTGACTATTAATCCTGCAACAGGTGTTATCAACCTTGATAATACAGAAGCGGGTACTTATGTAATTACCTACACCTATACATCTCAAAATGATTGTGAGCAGAGTGGCAACAGTTCATTTACACTTACATTAAGCAGCAGCCTTGCAGTAAACATTGCAGACAGTTGTGTAAACAATGTAAAATGGCTTGAAGCTGTTCCTGCAAACAATTCATTCGATGCAGCACAGGTAAGCTACCTGTGGGAAGATGCTAATGGTAACGAAATAGGTATCGACAGTGCTACATTTAATGCAACAGAATATTACAATGACAATCCAAACCTTACATTCCCGGCCACAATTACAGTAACAGTAATTTCAGGCAGGTGTAGTGTAACACAGGATTTTGTGATAGACAATGTATTGTGTGAAGTGCAAAAGGGTATTTCTCCTAATGGCGATGGTAAAAATGATTACCTGGATTTAAGGGGAATGAATGTAGGTAAGATAACCATCTTTAACCGATACGGTACTAAAGTGTATGAGAAACGCAATTATACCAACGAATGGACGGGTAACACCGATTCAGGCGAGGAACTTCCAACCGGAACATATTTCTATGCTATAGAGTTTACAGGCAAAGAAAGCAAGACGGGCTGGATATATATAAACAGGAATTAGAAGATTAAGTTTAATTGATTTTAGGTTGCAAGGAATTAAGGCGGCGGACATTTTCCGCTGCCTTTCCCCTTGCTTTATTTAAGTGTAAGGAGCATACAGCTCCATTTTGGTTTTATTGAATTTACAAGAAACCTGTTGTATCAGGTACCTAACACAGGCCGTATAAAGTGTAAATAACAGTTTGGCACAACTCTGTTTTTTATCGGAAATAACAACCGGAAAAAAACAAAATTGGCTAAATAGAGATTATTCGCACCTTTGTGCCCGTTTTAATAAATAAAGATTGATGTTGAAAAATTTGCTGATGAAAAAGAAGTTTTTATTGTTTTTAATGTTGATGCTATGCCTGCCATTTTTGGCAAAGGCGCAAGATCCGTGTACCCAGATTACCCCCGGTTTAACCCAGTTTACACCGTCTGTTTTAGAGAACGGGGTTTACACTGTAGACCTTGGATTAGGCCTTTCACTTTCGGCAGATGCTACTACGGGTACTTCGGGCATCGATCCGGCTTTGGTATCATTCCGTTGGACTTTTAGTAACGGGGCTATCTTAAATGGGCGCAGTATAAATTATACCTTTTTGCAGGAGGGTACTACTACTTTTACACTATCTGCCATATACCAGGCCTGTACAGTTTCGGTTACTTATACTGTAAATGTGCAGGATGGCGTTCCGTTCAGGCTTTACAGCCAGTTTAATGGCCGTTATGATTATATGGCTATTGGTAATACCATGAACCTTCAGGAAAATGCAGGCATACTGGTAAGTGATGAATGCGGTGTTTTAACCGAATCATCTGCTACACTGGCATTGGCGCCAACACAACATATTGCCGCTGCATACTTGTACTGGGCAGGTTCTGGCCTGGGCGATTTTAATGTAAACCTTAACAGCACACCCGTTACCGCACAGCGCACATTTTATTCAAACATAACACCCGCTGTAAATAACCCGAAGATGAACTTTGGCGCCTTTGCAGATGTTACCAGCCTTGTAACCGGTAGCGGTACATATACTCTTTCTGGGCTTAACATTATGGCTACCCTGGCTAACGACCGTGATTATTGCTATCAGGGCATCAACTTTGCCGGATGGTCAATCATAATTGTTTACGCTAACGACAGCCTGCCATATAATCAGGTAAGTGTTTATGATGGTTTTAAAACGGTAGACCGCCAAAATGGTACGCTGCAAATCTACCTTGATAACCTTAATGTGATTAGCAATGTTGGTGCAAAAATTGGATTTTTGGCATGGGAGGGCGATGCAACAGGATCTGTAGATGAATCATTAAAAATTAATGGTGTTGCAATTGGCAATCCACCTTTAAATCCGCTCAATAATCCGTTTAACGGAACCAATAGCTTCACAGGGGCAAGCAACCTGTGGAACATGGACATTGATTATTACGATATCCAGAACAGGATAAGCGTAGGCGATACCGATCTTGATGTTACCCTTACTACAGGGCAGGATGCGGTAATAGTAAATAACATTGTTACCGTGGTAAACAGCGAATTACCGGACGGAAGTATAGAGATGTTTTTTTACACCGGTAATGAAACCTGTGGAAGCCGCGATATGCAACTGGTGTATATGGCTAAAAACTATAATAGTACAGCCCCGCTTCCGGCAAATACGCCCATTTCGGTTTATGCCGATAATATATTGCTGAGTACGATTTACACTCATGCCGATATTCCCATCGGAAGTTCAGAGGTTAATAGTGTAATGGTAACATTGCCTCCGCAGGTTCCTGCAAATTTCGATCTGACATTTGCAATTGACGATGACGGTACCCATACCGGTACGGTTCGTGAAATTAATGAAGATAACAATACCTACACAGAGGCTATTGCTTTAACTACCCAAATTGAACCGCAAACCATAACGCCATTATCTCTTTGTTCGCCAAATAACAATAGCGAAGCGGTGTTCGATCTTACAGATGCTACTACAGCTGTGGTTAATTATGAAATTGATTATTACAGGACGCAGGCAGAAGCAGATATCGAGGATAATGCCATAACCGCACCCGAAACATTTACATCTGTAAGTACAACAGTGTTTGCCAGGATTTACAGTGCTACAGCTCCTTCTTGTTTTGCTATAGAACCTATAGTACTTACTGTAAACAATGGCCCTGAGCTTAATACCGCGGGCAACCCTTTTGTATATGTTTTATGCCCCGATGCAGGTAGTAATGATACAGCAACGGTTGCGTTGTTAAGTAATATTGCGGCTAACCTTAAAGATAATACTTTTCAAAACATAACGCTTTTAGCAAATACGGGGCAGGATACTAATTTAGCTAATTATGTCATTACCTATCACGCTTCCGCAGATGATGCACGAGATGGAATTAGTCCGCTGGCAGATGGTTACCGTGCCATAAACGGGACTACGGTATATCTTCGAATACAGTCTAATACAACAGGCAGTTGCGCCACTGTGGGCAACGTGCAGTTTTTTATAGAACGTCCTGTTGCCATTGTGCCATCTGCGCTTCAGGTATGTGGCAACACTACAGGAATATTTAATTTATCAGATAAAGATGCAGAAATAACCAACGGTACGGGTTCTTATACGGTAAAGTATTATCTTAATTCTGGCGATGCTACTATAGGAGGGAACAATAATCTTCTTGCTACAGCATATACAGGCACAGACCTTCAGGTAGTATATGCCCGTGTTGAAGATATACGTACAGCATGTGCTACAGTAGTGCAGTTAGAGCTAAGGGTAAATCCTGCTCCCGTGGTACGACTACCTAATGCTTTAGGTATATGCGATGACGATTATGATGGCTTTACTGTTTTTAATCTACATAGTATTGAGCCGGGTTTAAACCTGGATGTACCTGCAAATTATACAATAACCTATCATTTAGATATAGCGGCTGGTGTTACTATTGCAAGCCCTGGTTCATTTGTAAATACTACTATAGATACACAAACTATTTATGTAAAGGTAGCCAGGAATGGTGCGGCTGGTTGTGTTACTATATTCCCGCTTGATCTTGTGGTTTATCCTAAGCCGGCAATTCCTTTAATTACAGATTACATACTTTGCGATGATCCTTCAACTACCGGAAATGTAACTACATTTAATCTTACATCAAAAGATAATGAAGTTACAGGAGGTGTTGCATCGCTTAATGTTTCATATTTTACAAGTCAGGCTGCCGCCGAAACAGGTATAGGCAGTATCATTGCGCCGCTAACCTATCAAAATACGGCTTCACCACAAACCATCTGGGCAAGGGTTGAGAGTACTTTAGGTTGTTATAGTATAGGTTCATTCAACCTGATCGTTAACCCGCTACCATTAGCGGATTTAAGCAGCCCAATTTTCTACGCGTGTGAAGAAACCCCGGGTGAAGGCTTGTTCTATTTTGACAGGTTAGACCCGGTAATGATGGGCGGCCAGGCCGGTTATACGGCACTGTACTATGAAAACCAGGCCGATGCGGTACCTGGCAATGCGAACTTCATTACGGTCAACCCGTACCTTTCGGTAAACAAAACGATCTATGCCTTGGTAACCAATACGGCTACGGGCTGTAGCGTTGTTGCACCGGCCCAACTGGAAGTACAACCGGCGCCTATCGCACCAAACCCAACCGACCTTGAAGAATGTGACTTCAACAACGATAATGTAACTACGTTCAACCTTCAGGATGCACTGGATGAGATCCAGGCGGCAATGGGAGGTACGGTAACCCTTACGATCCATGAGACGTCAGCGGATGCAAACTACCAGAACGGGACCAACCCGATCACCACGCACCTGAATGACTATACAAACATCGAGGCACAGACCACGGGAGGCATCCAGACGCTTTACATCCGTGTAAACTCAGCCACTACCTCATGTTTTGACGTAGTACCGCTACGCCTTGTGGTGCACCCCGTACCGGAAGCGACAGACCCACTTGAGGACTATGCGCTTTGCGACAACGGCGCCAGTGATACCGACGGGCAGGCGATCTTTGACCTTACCAGCTACCAGGCTATCGTGCTGAACACGATGAACCCTGCCCAGTTTACAGTAACGTACCATACCGGCCTTAGCAGCGCACAGCTTGGCACCCCGGCTATCGCTACCCCGGGTACACATACGTCAGCCACAGCTACAGTATACATCCGTGTAACGAACAACGCTACGGGCTGTTACGACATTGTACCGCTAAACCTGGTGGTGAACCCGCTACCTGTAGTAACAAACCCAACGCCGCTGGTACTTTGTGATGAGCATAACTCCGGCGATGAGGTCGAGGAATTTGACCTTACCGCTAAGACAGACGAGATCACAGGAGGCGTAAACGGTTTAACCACCACGTTCCACACGAACCTTGCGGATGCAGAAGCAGGTACAGGAGCAATCCCTAACCCTGAGACGTATGAAAATAGAAGCTCCCCTGCGGTGCAGCCAATTTTTGTAAGGGTAACCGATAATGTAACGGGCTGCTACCGTATCGTACTACTGGACATCCGTGTAGAGCCACTTCCGGTACTGGTAAGCCCAACGCTGGATGAACTGACCATATGCGATACCAACGGCTCAGGCTATGGTAATATTGACCTGGACGCGCTTGTAGCGAACATGGTCAACAATGGTGTAGGCTTAACAGTAGCCTTCTACCGCACACAGGATGATGCAGAAAGGGGCAACAACCCTATACTGAACACGTCCGACTATGAGAACGTAACACCGGGCAGCCAGGTACTTTATGTAGTTGCTACCAATACGGTAACAGGATGCCGTTCTATAGTGTACCCGATCACGATCATCATTACCCGTGCACCGATAGCAGTAACGCTAACCGACCTGACGGACTGTGATGATGAAGACAGCGACAATACCGACCACAGGAGGGTATTTGACCTGACCCAGAAAGATGCTGAGGTATACACCCAGACCGGAGTTGCCCCGGGCAGCTACACGATCGAGTATTTTACCAGTGAGGTGAATGCACAGGCCGGAGCACCACGCATCACCACACCACAGAGCTACCGCGGCACCGACGGCGAGCAGGTATGGGTAAGGGTAAGTGTACCGGGTACGGACTGCTACCAGGTAAGCAGCTTTGAGCTGCATGTCAATGCGCCACAAGAGCTTGCCACCCCAACCGTACTGATGCTTTGTGATGAGGCCCTTCCAAACGACGGCAGGACCGCCTTTGACCTTACGGCAATGAACGACTATATCCTGACGCCAACCGGCATCGGGGAAAGTAACATCGTAGAATACTTTGAAGACAGCGCCTACACCAGCCTGATCAGCCCTGCAAGCGCCTATACCAATGCCACCAACCCGCAAACGGTGTTTGTACGTGTTACCACGCCACAGGGTTGTGAGAGCTACAGCAGCTTAACGCTAAGGGTAGTGCCAAGGCCAACGCCAAACATAGCGCCAACACCACTGGAGCTTTGTGATACGAACGATGCCAACCTTGGCGACGGTATCGAGGTGTTTAACCTTGACCTGGCCAGGCGCAACATACTGGGCGGGGATACCCAGAGCCAGGTGGCCTACTATACCACAGAAGCGGCGGCCGAAGCAGGCGACATTACCGCTGCAGAATACATCGTTACCCCAACAGCGTATACGAGCGTAACCCCATGGAACGATACGGTATATGTACGTGTAACGCGTACCGATACCCAGCCGGGCGCACCGGGCTGTGCAGAAGTTGTAGCCTTACCGCTTATCGTAAACCCACTGCCACCGGTATACGACAGCACAGGAGTAGTACCATTGTATGCGATCTGTAACGACCCGACGACCGGCTTTGAGACATTCAACCTAATCGGTCATATAACCGACCTGCTAACCACTGCAGGTGTAAACCCTACCGATTATGCAATCAGGTTCTATAAAGACATGGCTGCCTATACGGCAGGTACAGCACTGCCACATAACTATACCAACGTAACGGCAGGGCACCAGCAGATCCTGGTACATGTAACAGACAACACGACCCGTTGTGAGATACTGACAACCTTAGATCTTTACGCGGAGCAGGCGGCAGTAGCCAACCCGGTAACCTCACCGGCCAACAGCCCAATGGTGGAATGTGACTATGACGGTACAAACGACGGCTTTACGGAATTTGACCTTACCCCTGCGGGTGCAGAAGTACTGGGCAGCCAGAACCCTGCACAGTACACACTTGGCTACTACACCAGCCAGGCCGCCGCTGAGGCAGGCGACATCACGGCAGCGGAGTATATAGCAACGCCTGCAGCGTTTACCAATACGGTATACCTTGGGCAGACGATCTGGGTAAGGGTAACCAACACCAGCACGTTCTCACCATGCTATGCAGTAACAAGCTTTAACATCAGGGTAAGCTTGCTGCCAACACCAAGCATTACCAGTGAAGACAACGATGATACATTGTGTGTGGAATACAGCAGTGGCAACGTAAACAAACCGGTGTACCTGCATGCAGGCGACACCACGGCAGGCAACACCTACCAGTGGTACCTTAACGGCACGGCAGTAGCCACGAACGGCACCTCAGAAAGGTACACAGCAACCCAGGAAGGCCTTTACACGGTAGAAGTATGGAATGCAGACAGCTGCATCTCAGATGCAGTGGCACCGTTTGAAGTATTCCTTTCAGGGCCGGCGGAAATCATTAATACAGGTTATGTGGTAAGCAATGCCTTTGGGGACAACCAGACGGTAACGGTGCTTGTACAGGGCTATGGCGACTACCAGTACAGCCTTGCCCCTGAAGATGCAGACGGCAATGCCACACCACTGGGCCCATGGCAGAACTCCAATGTATTTACTAATGTACCACTGGGCTTCTTTACGGTATATGTTCGCGATGCGAACACCCTTGAGATCAATCCATGTGATATGCTGAGGATACCGGGTGTAAGCGTAGTAGACTACCCTAAATACTTCACGCCAAACGGCGATGGCATCAACGACTACTGGAACATCATCGGGCTTCAGGGCACGGGTGCAAGGATCTTTATCTTTGACCGCTACGGCAAGCTGATCAAACAGCTAAGCCCTGACAGCAGGACCGACAAAGGCCAGGGGTGGGACGGTACCTACAACGGCAACCCGTTACCGTCAGACGACTACTGGTTTACGGTTGAGTTCAACGAGAATGGCCATGCAAGGACCTTTAAGGCACACTTTGCGATGAAGCGATAATGTAATGATTGGTTTGCAGTGTTAAGAAAATATAAGATCACAGTAATAAGAAAACTAAAACAGGAATTATATATGAGAAAAATTTATCTTGGAGTTTTACTGGCCTTTGTAGGGTTTACGGATGCTGTAGCACAGCAGGACCCACACTACACACAGTACATGTACAACATGAACGTAATCAACCCTGCATACGCTGGCAGCAAGGAGAATTTAGCCTTTGGGCTTTTATACCGCAAGCAATGGGTAGATGTAGACGGAGCCCCGAGTACGGGCACGTTTTCAGGCCACAGCCCGGTGGGCAAGAATGTAGGATTGGGCTTATCGGCGATTACCGACAAGATCGGCCCTGTGAATGAAACCAATGTATATGCCGATTTCAGCTACACCCTTAAACTTGGCGGCGCGCACAGGCTTGCCCTGGGCTTAAAGGCCGGCGCTACCTTCCATAAAGTAGGATTGTTCAGCGATATTGGCAACGGCTTTGTACCGGACCCTAATGACCCTGCATTCGCAGAAAACGTAAACAATACCTACTTTAACATAGGAACCGGAGTGTTCTACTACACCGATAACTACTACTTAGCGTTTTCGGTACCCAACATGCTAAAGAGCAAACACCTTGACCTTACGCAGAACGCGCAGGACTACCGTTTTGGTTCAGAAGTATCGCACTACTTTTTAACGGGAGGTTACGTATTCCAGGTAACCGACAACTTCAAGCTGAAGCCTTCGTTCATGGTAAAATCGGCCTTTGGTGTAGACCCGTCTATCGACGGCTCACTAAACGCGTTGTTCTTTGAGAAATTCGAGATCGGGGCCACTTACAGGTTAGACGATTCATGGGGCGGTATGGTAAACTATGCCATCACACCGAACCTGAGGATCGGCTATGCATACGACCACATCGTGAGTGACCTTAAGGTAACCACACCTGCCTCACACGAGATCATGCTGCTCTTTGATGTCAACTTCCCGAAAAAAGTATCACGTTCACCACGTTATTTCTAACCAAAAGCAAAAGACAGGACCATGAAAAATTTATATCTTACCCTTGGCTTTCTGCTTATAGCCGGTTCGGCGATGGCGCAGAGCGAAGAAACGAAGGCTGCCGACAAACTATTTGCGAGGCTTGAGTATGTAGATGCGGCGCAAGCCTACCTAAAAGTAAAAAAGAAAGACAACTACGTAGCAAAGCAACTTGCCGAGAGCTACTACAATATGTTCAACAGCAAGGAAGCGGTAAAATGGTTTGCAGAAGCCACTAAAACGCCCCAGGATGCCGAGACGTACTACAAATATGCACAGATGCTTAAAGCAGAAGGCAAGTATGAGGAGAGCAACGTGCAGATGCAAAAGTTTGCACAACTGGCACCCAACGACCAAAGGGCGGTAACCTTTAAACAAGACCCGAACTACCTGCCTAAGCTCCGCAACCAGGCCAAACTCTTTGATGAAAAAGTACTGGACATCAACGACAAGAAATACGGCAGCTTTGGCGCGGTACTGACCAATGACAACACCTTGTACTTTACCAGCGCAAGGAACACGGCAAGGAAAACCTATGGAGCCAACGATGAGCCGTTCCTTGATTTGTACCAGGCCACCTATAATGCCAACGGTACGATCAGCGAACCCACCCCGGTAAGCGATGTGAACAGTAAATGGCATGACGGCCCTGCTTCGGTAAGCCCTGACGGCAATACCCTGTACTTTTCAAGCGAGAGCTTTAAAGAAAAGAAACAATATGTAAAAGACAAGGAAAGCAACAGCAAGCAAGGACAGGTATACCTGTACAAAGCCACAAAAGTCAACGGCAAGTGGGGCAACATCGAGGAACTGCCATTTAACGGCAAGACCTGGAGTACGGGCAATCCATCAGTAAGCAAAGACGGTAAATGGCTGTACTTCGCATCGGACCGTGAAGGCTCGATGGGTGGCAGCAACGACATCTGGAAAGTAGAGATCAAGGGCAACAACAGCTATGGCGAGCCACAGAACCTTGGGCCAAAGGTAAACACCGAAGGCAGGGAAAGCTTCCCTTACATCACCGATAGTGACAAGCTATACTTCTCAACCGATGGCAGGAAAGGCTTTGGCGCATTAGACGTTTATGTGATTGACCTTAAAAAAGGCACCGAGGCACAAAACGTAGGCCAGCCAATCAACACCGGAAAGGACGACTTCGCCTTTACGTTTAACGATACCAAAAAGATCGGTTTCTTCTCAAGTAACCGTGACGGCTTTGACAAGATCTACCTTGCTACCCCGGTATGTGGTGTAGAAGCCATTGTAATGGTCAGGGACTCAAAAACAGGCAAAGCCATTGCAGCAGCCAAAGTGGCTATAGTAGATGAAAAAGGCAATGTTATCGAAACCCGCACGGCAGACAATAAAGGGCAGGTAAACTACAACATCGACTGTGACAGGCCATATACCGTACAGGCCAGTGCAGAAGGTTATGTAAACAACACCTTCCCGGTAGCCAAGACCGCAGGCGGAGAGGTAACGGTAAATGCTAACCTTGACCCGATCGAAACGATCGTAAAACCAACAGAGATCGTGCTTAATGAAATATTCTTTGAATACGACAAGAGTAACATCACCAAAGAAGCAGCCTTTGAGCTTGACAAGGCGGTAGCCGCGATGAAAAACAACCCGGCCCTTGTGGTATTGGTTAAGTCTCATACCGACAGCCGCGGCAGTGACCAGTACAACATGAGCCTGTCGAACAGAAGGGCAAAGAGTACGGTACAATACATCATCTCAAAAGGCATTGCTAAAGAGCGTATCTCAGGCAAAGGCTATGGTGAGAGCGAACTGAAAGTGAAATGCACCACGTGCACTCAGGAAGAACACGCACAAAACAGAAGGAGTGAATTCCTTATCGTGAAGCAATAAGCCAAACGTATAAGCACAAATAGATTTAGGGTAATTTTTTCTCAGGCCTGCCGGTTGTGTACAGCACTCCGGCAGGCCACTTTTTTTTAATTAAAAATGTAATTCCATTTGAGGGAGGTATCGTTCTTTAATAGAACTTTCTCTTTGGCCTGTTTTTATGAATCCAAAATGTTTATAAAAATCTACAGTATTTGGCTCTGATTCAAGTACTACTTTTTGGATGCCAACAGCTTTTATACGGGCTAAAAATCTTTTAGGAGATAGCTGCCATAACCTTTACGCATATAATCGGGTAACACAAATAAATTATCAAGCGTTACTGTAGTATCACTTTCCATGCAATAAGAATAGTAGGCAATGGTTTTCTCTTGAATTAAGAGCTTAAAAACATGATTTGTTTCGATATACGTTTTAGAAATCGTAAGTTCCTCTATCCAACTTTCAATTTGCTCGTCAGAATAGCCCCAATGAGCTTTAGATTTCAGGGTAATATGGGTTAAGGTTTCGGCATCTGCTAAAATGGCTTGCTTTATAATCATAACATGAGGCAACTGGTTTGATAAAAGTACAATTTAAACACATTAAAAAAGGGGCAAAAAGCCCCTTTAAAATCATTTAGCTACTGCCAAATATTATTTTATTATTGTTTGTTTCCTGTCCGGGCCTACAGATACTACTTTGATAGGCACTTCAAGTTCAGCTTCAATAAATTCTATGTATTCTTTTAATTCTGCCGGAAGCTCATCGTAAGATGTCATTCCCGTTAGGTCAGCAGCCCATCCTTTTTTCTCAACATATACAGGCTCTACGTTTTCAGGCTCTATATTGTATGGGAAATGCGAAATTACTTCACCTTTATATTTGTAGGCAGTACATACCTTAAGGGTTTCAAAACCACTAAGTACATCGCCTTTCATCATATAAAGCTGTGTAACACCATTTACCTGAACTGCATATTTAAGCGCAACAAGATCTAACCAGCCACAACGCCTTGCACGGCCTGTTACCGATCCAAACTCATTACCTACACGTGCCATGGTAGCACCATCTTCGTCAAACAATTCAGTAGGGAAGGGGCCGCTACCCACGCGGGTAGTATATGCCTTAAATATACCAAACACATCTTTAACCCTGTTAGGGGCTATACCAAGGCCGGTACAGGCACCGGCAGCGGTGGTGTTAGATGATGTTACAAACGGATATGTACCAAAGTCAATGTCAAGCAATGAACCCTGTGCACCCTCCGCAAGGATAGATTTTCCTGATTTCATAGCCTGGTTAAGGTACTCTTCGCTATCAATAAAAGTTAGCGTTTTAAGTACTTCAACAGCGGCGAAGAATTCAGCTTCAAGCTCTTCAAGGTCATATTGCAGGTCTACATTATAGAAGTCGATCATTGCCTGGTGCTTATCAGCAAGGGCACGGTAATGCTCTTTAAAGTCAGCCAGTTCAATATCGCCTACTCGAAGGCCGTTACGCCCTGTTTTATCCATATAGGTAGGACCTATACCTTTAAGGGTAGAACCTATTTTAGCCTTACCTTTACTTGCTTCGCTTGCTGCATCCAGCAGGCGGTGTGTAGGCAGGATAAGGTGTGCTTTGCGCGAAATAAGCAGGCGTGATTTAATGTCGATATTAAATTTTTCAAGGCCTTCAAGTTCTTTCTGGAAAACTACGGGATCCATAACCACACCGTTACCAATAATGTTAACTGAATTGGTATGGAAGATACCACTTGGGATGGTTCTTAATACATGTTTGATGCCATCAAACTCCAGCGTGTGGCCGGCGTTTGGCCCGCCCTGAAAGCGTGCAATAATATCATACCCCGAGGTTAGTACGTCAACAATTTTTCCTTTGCCTTCGTCTCCCCATTGTAATCCGAGCAGTAAATCTACGGTCATTCGTGTTCTGTTTGTTGTTGTTTATTTAGTAATCGTCTGATTTTGTATTAAAAACAAAAACCAATCCTTATTCAGGGTTGGTTTGCCGATGCTGTTTTTTGCAGCAAATATTAACTTTCTGCCGCCGGCTGTTTTTTACTGCCGTAAAGGTATAAAGAATGGTTATGAATATCAATACCAAAAATTTCCTCTATGGTTTTTTTGATGCTTTGTATCCTTGGGTCGCAAAACTCAATTACCTCGCCGGTGTCGGTCATTATAATGTGGTCGTGCTGCTTATCAAAGTACGACTTTTCGTAATGACTCTGGTTTTGGCCAAACTGGTGGCGTCTTACCAGGCCGCATTCTAAAAGTAGTTCGATGGTGTTGTAAAGCGTGGCACGGCTTACACGGTAGTTTTTATTTTTCATTTTGATGTAGAGCGATTCTATATCAAAATGTTCCTGACTGTTGTATATTTCCTGGAGTATGGCGTAGCGCTCAGGAGTTTTCCTGTGGCCCTTGTCTTCAAGGAATTTGGTGAAGACATTTTTTACAATATCCTGGTTTTTATTATTTTCCATAGTGTTATGCAAATACGCGCAAAGATACGCTAATTTTTTTGAACTGAAAGTATTTTAAGCTTTTGCCACGAATTACACAAATTGCCCCGAACCATCGGGATAAATTATAGGTGAAACTCATTTAATTCATGTTTTACCCTAATTATTATAAATCCTGGTTACCTTATCTATACCATCAATTTTTTTAATGGCTTCAATAAGCTTTTTAAGCAGGCTGTTGTTTTTTACCACAACGGTTACCTGTCCGTTAAAGATACCGGCATTACCGCTAAGCGATATGCTTTGTATGTTAACGTGCATATTGTTAGATATAACCTTGGTAAGCTCGTTAGTAAGGCCAAGGCTGTCCATACCCGTAATTTTAAGGGTAGCCTTAAATTCTTCCTGGCTGGAGTCTATCCATTTGGCAGGCATAATACGGTAGGCATAATTGCTCTGCAGCCTTATGGCGTTAGGGCAATCACGTTTGTGTACTTTAATACCCTCGTTTATGGTTACAAAACCAAACACGTCATCTCCGGGAATAGGGTTGCAGCAGTTGGCAAGCTTGTAATCGAGCTTATCTTCATTTTTACCAAAAACAAGTAAATCATAATTCTTGCTGATCTCTTCTTTTTGTATCTGTTCCTGCGGCAGTGATGGCGACTTTTTGATCTTCGCTTTAAAGAAGTTCATAAAAGTATTGCTCTTTAATGCTGCATAATCTTTTAACTGCTGGTTATCAATAGTGCCTATACCAATGCGATAAAACAAATCGAGGCTGGTTTTTAGCTTAAAGTAGCTTACAAGCTCGTTTACCGTAGGTTCATTGAGCGTAATCTTAAGGTGGCGCAGCTTACGTGTAAGCAGCTCTTTACCATCTTCGGCTATCTTCTTGGTGTTCTCGTTAAGTACATTTTTTATCTTGTTCTTAGCGCGGGCGGTGGTAACATAATCCAGCCAGTGCGAATTTGGCTTTTGGTTTTGCGATGTAATAACCTCTACCTGGTCGCCACTATTAAGCACGTGGTTTAGCGGAACAAGCTTACCGTTAACCCTTGTGCCGCGTGTACGGATGCCTATCTCTGAGTGAATGCTAAATGCAAAATCAAGCGAGGTAGCACCTTTTGGCAATGATTTAATTTCCCCTTTTGGAGTAAACACATAAATCTCTTTAGAATAGAGGTTCAGTTTAAAGTCTTCCACAAAATCTACCGCATCGCCAGAACTGTTTTCCAGAGCTTCCTTAAGCAAGTTGAGCCAGGTTTCAAGTCCATGCTCTTCGTTATTGCTGCCCTGTTTGTATTTATAGTGGGCGGCGTATCCTTTCTCTGCCACTTCATCCATACGTTCACTACGCACCTGTATTTCTACCCAGCGGCCTTTAGGTCCCATAACGGTAATGTGCAGTGCCTCATATCCGGTAGATTTAGGCGACGATATCCAGTCACGCAGCCTGCTTGGGCTTGGACGGTAATGGTCTGTTACTATCGAATAGATCTTCCATGCCAGAAACTTCTCGTCGTGCGTGTTTGACTTGTAGATGATGCGCAGGGCAAACTTGTCATACACTTCATCAAAGGTTACACCCTGAGCCATCATTTTACGGCGAATGGAATAAACTGATTTTGGCCTGCCCTTAATGGTATATTCTATACCCTCGCTATCCATAGAAGATTTAAGTACGTCTGATATCGATTTGATATAGGCATCCTGCTCTTCCTTGGTTTCCTTCATCTTGCCTACAATGTCGTTGTATACTGATGGCTCGGTATATTTAAGGCCAAGGTCTTCAAGCTGGTTTTTTATGTTATAAAGCCCCAGGCGGTGTGCCAATGGTGCATATATATATAATGTTTCAGATGCTATTTTGGCCTGTTTGTACTCGGCCATGCTGTCCATCGTCTGCATATTGTGCAGGCGATCAGCTAGTTTTATCAGGATAACGCGTACATCATCATTCAGGGTAAGGAGCATCTTGCGGAAGTTCTCTGCCTGCATTGATATTTCCTGGTCGGTTTTTACCTGTGCTATCTTTGTAAGCCCCTCTACGATCTGCGCTATTTTTGGGTTAAACATCCTTTTGATGTCTTCCACAGTAATATCAGTATCCTCTACAACATCGTGCAACAGGGCAGAAGCAATTGAGGTGGCACCCAGGCCAATTTCTGACGCAACAATTTTAGCCACCGCAATAGGGTGGAAGATGTAAGCCTCGCCACTTTTGCGGCGCTGGTCTTTGTGGGCATCAACAGCTACATCAAAAGCCTTACGTATGAGCTTCTTATCATCTTCGCTAAGGGTTTGGTAGCTTATGCGCAGCAACTCCTTGTATTCTTTGGCAATTGCCTTATTTTCCAGTTCTATATCTATCTCAGTCATACGTTATCTCGTCTGCTTTAAAAGTACAGAAAATATTTATGATTAACAAGAGAACCGGACAGTTGGATTGTTAGATTTTTGGATAATTATAACAATTGAAGGTTGTCGTTGATGTCGCAGCTAAATAAAATTATTTACCCGGCTTTCCGATAGGGCTGAGGGCAAGGATAATTAGTGTAGCAAAAGCAAGAAACCCCGCAAAATTGCGGGGCTCCTCAGCAGACACTGAAAAAACTAAAAAACAAGAATTTATAATAACCCCCCGGATACGTTTATTACTTCTCCGGTAATCCATGCAGATGCATCGCTTGCCAGGAATGTAACTGCACGTGCAATGTCATCTGGCTGGCCTACGCGACCCAGTGGCGTATTTGATACAAGATGGGTTTCAAAATCGCTGCCTGCAATACCCGCTGTATGTGTGCCCTCTGTAACGGTAAAGCCCGGGGCTATTACATTTACACGAATGTTTTTAGGGCCAAGCTCTTTTGCGAGAGATTTTGTAATACCATCCAGCGCACTCTTGGTAGCTGAGTAGACCGCAGCACCGGCAAGCGGATTCTGGCCTACTACAGAGCTGATGTTTATAATGCTGCCGCCCGTTTTAGGGAAATGTTTTAATGCGTATTGAGATGCGAGTATGGGACCATAAACATTGGTGGTAAACTGGCGGTCGTATTCCTCTTTTGTAATGTCTTCCAGATTATCAAATTTGTAAACACCGGCATTGTTAACCAGTATGTCTACACGGCCATATGTTTTAACGGTTTCTTCAAACAGGCGTTGTATGTCGTCTGTGTTTGTTACGCTGCCCTGCACGGCAACGGCTCTGCCGCCATCTGATGTTATTTGGCTCACGGCCTTATCTGCACCTGCTTTATCTGATGCGTAATTTACGGCTACTGCCGCACCTGCTGCTGCAAGGCTTTTAGCTATTCCGGCTCCTATGCCTTTGCTGGCTCCTGTTACTATGGCTACTTTTCCTTCTAACTGTAAACTCATTGTGTTTTAAAAAATAAATTAATTTATATATTTATATTTATCTATGTATTTTGATTAAAAAAAGGGCAGAAGAAGCCTGCCGGTTTGTTATCTAATTACACTGCAATATTACGTAATAAATTAATATATTTAAATTTTTCTATGTATTATTTTCAACCAGCGAGTTTAAGAAATTTATATACTGGCCAAACACCTCTTTATCAATGGTGTATTTAATGTTACGGCCTTCTTTTTCAGGTATGAGCAATCCGGCATCTACAAGCTGTTTGATGTGATGTGAAACAGATGGCTGTGCCAGTTCTATCATTTCGCAAATTTGCGCACACGGCATCCATTCCAGTTTTTTTACTTCCTGCATAATGCGTAGCCTGTGCGGGTCACCCAGCGCTTTAGAGATGCGTTCTATTTCTTTTGGCTTCATATTCAATTGAAAAATGCAAATTTATCAATTTAAATCGTGATTACCTAACGGCAATATTTTTCGAGTAATTGCTGCTCTATGCCCTTTGCTACCGCTTTTTTATAAAACAGTCCAAAAATGGGGGCAATAACTTTAGCCAGCGGGTTAGAGAAATGGGTATCGCCCCATTTGTACATTATGGCCGTATGGTAAATACTTTTGGGTATTTGGTTTTTGGTTACCGTAAGTCCGTCATTAACCAACCCGAACATTGCCTTTAAAAAATTTTCAAAATGAGGCTGGGCGGGGGTAAGTTTTACACGAAATACAATGGTTTGGGTAGTGTCATTATAAAAACGGTGGTGGCTGTTTGGCTCTACGACATGGTGTTGCCCTGGTAAGAGATGTAGCTTTTTTTGGCCTTGTTGTAAACCAAGTTTACCCGTAACAGCAAAAAACTCCTCGGTAAAGCCGGTATGATAATGTAACGGATTGCCCCCTCCGGGTGTAAGGCTTACCTCAAAAAAGGTATGTTTACCATTAGTATCGGCGGCGCTTTCAAGTATCGTAGTGTACTCACCGTTTATAGGGTTGTGGTATGTTTTAGGTTCAGGCATTAATTACAGCTGAATTCGCATTCAATTTTTTTGAGCTTGCCACCCCTAAAGTAAAATTTCCACTCGCAGTCGGCATCAGCTTCTGCGGGCATCAGCGATATTATATTTGTAGGCTCATCATTTTCATCATAGTCAGTAATCATGATCAATGCTGCATCCGGATAGGTTTTACTAAAGCTTTTAAGCGTGGTAGTATGGTCAAACCAATCGTCTTTTTGCTGCATGTACATATTTTTTCTTGGCGAAAAATCCAGTTCCCTAAAGTTCATTATACCATTGTCAAGCTCATAACGTGCCCCTTTGTAGTACACCATTTTTACATTGGCTTCATCTTCGCTACCGCAGGTTTGGCCGGCTTTTGGTGCTGTAATGCTGTCTGCTCTTTTATAGGCTTTCTGAAAATCGGACAACGATATGGTAAGGGGTATTTTATTGCTTACTAATGCCGTATCCCAACTAAAAAGTTCTTTGTCCTGGGCAAAGCTGAGTAAGGGCAGCAGTAAAAAAAGTAATCGTATTTTCATGCGTATTATAGTTCAAAATTGCGTTGGCGTTTTGCCTCAAATATCAGTATAGCTGCTGCTACAGATACGTTCATAGAGTCAATTTCACCCTGCATGGGTATAATAATATTTCTTGTAGCAGCATCGCGCCAGGCCTGGGTAAGCCCCGTAGCCTCAGTACCTACTACAAGCGCACTGCCTGTAGTATAATCCTGCTCATGGTATAACGCCGAATCTTGTAATGTAGCGCAGTAAATATTTATATTTTTTGATCTCAGGTAGGCAATAACCTCCTCTGTAGTGCCGCTGGCTATCTGGTTTGTAAAGAGGCAGCCTACGCTGCTGCGCACTATATTGGGGTTGTATAAGTCTGTTTTAGGGTTTGCAATAATAACGGCATCCAGCTTTGCGGCATCGGCGGTACGCAGCATTGCCCCCAGGTTGCCGGGTTTTTCCGGGGCTTCCATTACTAAAATAAGCGGATTTTCCTTAAGCTGAAGATCTTTGAGGTTAAGGTCTTTTGTCCTTGCGATACCTATAACACCTTCGGTACTATCGCGATAGGCAAGTTTTTGGTATACCTCACGGTTAATTTCAATAAGACCCGCACCAGATCCTGATAATTGCGCTACCTGCGATTCGTTTATCATATCAGATACAAACAATACCGTTTCTATTTCATAACCACCTTTACGGGCAAGTTCCAGTTCACGCTGGCCCTCGATTAAAAAAGTGCCGGTTTGTTTTCGGGCTTTGGCTTTATCCTGTAATTGTACAAGTTGTTTTATGAATGGGTTTTGGGCACTGGTAATTTGTTTCATGCAGAGAATTGATTGTTGCAAATTTACCTTAAATTTTCAAATGCATTGCTGTTTCTTAGGCGCAGGTTTTAAATTACGCTCCGTTTAAAGTGCAGTTCAGTATTAATTGCATCAAGATTATTACGGCCTTCAAGCAATTGCTTTATATATGGAGTAGTAGGGCTTAATGGGTAACTCGTAATGAATTCTTCAAATGCTTCCTTAATTTCAGGATACAATTTATCAGAGTCATGCTCACTGGTAGGGGTGTTATCGTAGCCATTTAAATAAGCGTCTTGATATAGCTTATACCATCCGGTACCTTTTTCTATCAGGTTACTTTCAGGATAATTCAACGTAAAGTTTTCCCAGTTTATCAACCTTTTCCCCAAGTCCTGCCAGGAGATATTAATGGCTGCATCAGCCTGATAAAGAGTTTTGTCGTCTTCGGCAAGAATATCAATGTAAGCCTTATAATCTTTAGTTACTTTATCCGAAAAGATGTTTTTGTAATAATCAGGTACTGTACGCACTTCTGCCACACCCTCACCAATCTCCCAAATTTCAAGCCCGGTTTTTTCCAGTATACTGCTCTTGATTTTTACTTCTTGATCTGGCTTGTCGTTATTAGTGCCCGAAAAATGCGTGTAGTATTCATCAAGCAGGTTTGCTTCCTTTTCGCTGATTTTACCTATAAGCTCATTGTTCTCAATGATAAGCTTGTCATACAGGGTGTTAGCTTGCTGAGGCGTTGCTGTATTTACCTGAATTTTAATTTTATCATTTGCTTCTTTAAATTGTGCAACTGATTTTTCAAGCCATTCAATATCAAAATCCTGTCTTTTTATAGACGTTGTGTCCTGTGTAGTTTGTTCTTCTACAACAGATATAGTAGTATTATCGGTATCTTTTTTACACGAAAGAAAGCATAATGCAATTATAAAATAAAAATAACGCATGGGCTAAAGTATTTAAATTAGATGTTATAAAATGCCCCTGGCCTTTATTTCCAAGTATTTGTTTATACTATCTATGGTAAGATTTTCGGGCTTTGTAAGCAAAGAGTATATACCGTATTTTTTAAGTTCGTTTACAATAAGGCGCTTTTCAAAAACAAACTTTTCTGCAATAACCTGGTCATAAATTTCCTGTACTTTACCTGCCTTTTTGTTTATCAGTGCGTCAAGTTCTACATTCTCAAAAAACACGACAACCAACAGATGGTTTTTAGCAAGCCCTTTTAAATAGGGAAGCTGTCTTTTGAGTCCGTCCAGCGTTTCAAAATTGGTATACAATATCATAAGGCTACGCTGCGTAATGCTTCGTTTAACTTCGCCATACAACCTGCCAAAATCGCTCTCAAAAAAATTGGTGTTTACATTATACAGGTTTTCCTGTATTTTTTGCATCTGTCCCTGGCGCCTGTCTGCGGGGGCAAAATTTTCTACCTGCCTGCTAAAGGTAAGCATGCCTGCCTTATCCTGTTTTTTAATGATAACGCTGCTAAGTACCAGTGCTGAGTTTATGGCATAATCTAAAAGGCTAAGGCCGTTAAAAGGCATTTTCATTACCCGGCCGGTGTCTATGGCAACATAAACGCTTTGCGAACGCTCATCCTGAAACTGGTTTACCATTAGTTGGTTCTTCTTGGCCGTGGCCTTCCAGTTTATGGTGCGTATGTCGTCTCCGGAAACATATTCTTTTATCTGCTCAAACTCCATGGTATGCCCCAGGCGGCGTATTTTTTTAATGCCGTATTCAAACAACTGGTTACTAAAAGCCATAAGGCTGTATTTATTAAGCTGCTGGTACGATGGGTAGGTAGGCACCATTTGGCCTTGGCCAAAAGTAAAACGCCTTGCTACGAGCCTTAGCGGGCTGGATACATATACATTTAGCTTGCCAAAATGATATTCGCCGCGCTGCGTAGGGCGCAGAAAGAACCCAAAGGCAATTGTTTCGCCCGATGGCACATTTCTGAACACCTTAAAGTCGCGCACCTGAAACTGAAAAGGCAGTTCGTCTATAACCTTAACCCTTGCCGGAAAGTTGTAGCCATTTTCAAGATTTACGGTTACCTGGTTCTCATCGCCGTTACTAAACTTTTCGGGCGTGGTACGCCAGGCTGTAAAGCGGTGGTTGCTTACAAATACCAAAATAAAATCGATAAACAGTAACCCAAAGAAAAGGTAGGTAAGTATCCAGGTGGCATTGTATAACAACGGGAAAAGATAGGCCAATAAAAACAGTGCCAGTATACCCATAAAAAGGTAAAAGGCAAAATTGTTTATATAGATGCTTTTAAGCCACTTCATTAACGCGGAATTTCTACGGTATCAATAATCTGTTTGATGATCTGGTCGCCGGTAAGGCCCTCCATTTCGCGCTCCGGGGCTACAACCACGCGGTGGCGCAGTACCGGTATGGCGGCATCTTTAATATCATCAGGTGTTACAAAATCGCGCGCCCTTAAGGCAGCAAAGCCTTTGGCAGCATTAAGGATGGCTATAGAGGCACGCGGCGATGCCCCAAGATACAAAAATGCATTCTCGCGGGTATTGCTTACTATCTTGGCAATATATTCTATAAGTTGTGGTTCTATGATAACCTGCTTAACAATGGATTGGAATTTTAAAATGTCCTGCTGAGAAATTACAGTTTTAATATCACCAAGCTTGTCATTACCCTTAAGGGCATTTTCGCGTTGTAGAATTGCTATCTCCTCGTTAAGATCAGGATAACTGATGGTAATTTTAAACAGGAACCTGTCTAATTGCGCTTCAGGCAGGCGGTATGTACCTTCCTGCTCTATGGGGTTTTGTGTGGCAATAACCAAAAATGGCGCCTCCATTGTATAGGTGTGGCCTTCAACAGTTATCTGGCGTTCTTCCATAACTTCAAAAAGTGCAGCCTGTGTTTTTGCCGGGGCACGGTTAATCTCGTCGATCAAAACGAAGTTAGAAAATACAGGGCCTTTCTTAAAGCTGAATTCTGATTTAGAAAGGTCGAATACCGATGTGCCCAGTATATCACTCGGCATCAGGTCTGGCGTAAATTGTATGCGGCTAAAGTCAAGCGATAGTGCTTTGCTCAGCAATTTGGCAGTAATGGTTTTAGCTACTCCGGGTACACCTTCTATAAGTACATGGCCGTTGCTTAGTATAGCAACGAGCAACTGGTCTATCATTTTATGCTGGCCTACAATCACCTTGCCCAGTTCCTGCTTTATAGCATCTATTCCTGCCCTTAGTGCGTTAAGGTCAAGACGGTTGGTAAAGTTTAGCGTATCGCTTTCCGGCTGTGTTGGTGTTGTGTTTTCAGGTTGGTTAAAACCTTCCGGCTGTTCGTTATCGTGTTTTTCAATATCTATCATAACCTTAGTTTTTCGATGGCGTTGTTTATTGCTATTACATCAGCTTCTGAACTGAGTATTTGTTGGCGGTGTTTTTTTATAAGGCTTACTGCCTGTTGTATGTCCTGTATGCTTTTACCGGTTTTTTGATGCAGCCTTTCTACAAAGGCATCATCAAGGCTATAGGTGTCAATAAGGTAATCTGTGCGCACCTTTTCTAAAAAGTAAATTATCTTTTTATCAATGATTGTGTGGTGGTTACCTTCCTGAAAATAAAGGTTACCTATGGTTTTTGTAAAATCTATGGTAGTATTAGTTACCGGGTGTATAACCGGCACTACACGCTGCCTGCGCCTGGCATTAAAAAAGATAAAGACAATGAGCGCCAACAAACCCAGATACCAAAAAGAGCTAAAGGCTGGCTGCTCCAGGAAATTGGTCAGCGTAGTATCACGGTTTTGTGCCGTAGCGTTACCTACCTGCCACAGTAGCCTGCCTGTGGGTATTTTTGCAGCAATAGCCTCTGCATATTGCCAGGTGTTTTTAGTAAGCAGATAATAGTTTGTAAATACCTGTGGTTGTGTGTGCAGTAGTATGCGGCCATAGCCAAATTTTGCCTGAACATAGTTAGGTACCACAGTATCTTTTGTATGCTGGTAGCCCAGTATGGCTATGCTGTCGTTACCCGTTGCAAGGCTGTCAAAATAGTTATGTCCGTGCCCTTCTTTATACCAATATTTGTTTTTACTGTTTTTATCGAAGGTAAGTGCGATAGAGTCAACAGGATTCAGGTCTCTAATGCTAAGCCCAAGGGTATCCAGTATAACCTCAGGAAAATTGTTCATGCTAAGCAATACCGTGTTACCGTGTGCTGCATAGTTAAGGAGCTCTTTAGCTGATGCGCGATCTATATCGTTAGATTCATAAATATTAAGATAAGTGCCCTGACTATAGTAGGTATTAGTCTCATAATCATAATCTTCCTCAAGATATTCATAAGGGCTTATAGATATCTTCTCAATAGTATCTCCCTTAAAAAGATCAGGGGCCTCTTCATTAAGTACATAAAGCCCAAGCGGTATTTTATTATTTATAGAATAAGACGGCCTCCAGTTAAGCTGTTTAGGCTCATAGGCATCTGCAATGATTGCTATTACAACAAACACAGCAATAATAGAGAATATGGTAATAAGCGCCTTTTTCATGTTATAATGTATTTAGCGTTTTTTTAAAGGCTTTTTCTGCTTTTGCAAAAGCCTTCTCATCAATATCAAAATCGCCATACCAGCTGTGGTCATATACATAAGACAAGTAACGGAAATCGTCACGCAGGCCATTGTTTTTTATTTCGTAGTAATAATCAGTGTTGGTCTTATCCCAGTTCCAGGTTATTATTTCGCGTGCCGATAACTTTTTAAGCAGCCACAGGTAGTAATAACGCAATGCCAGCCTATAATTATCTTCTTTTTTAGTTTTTTCTATCAGCGATGCAAAATCCATTTCGTGAATGTTTCCGGCTTCTACATCGGTAACAGTAATTTTTTTATCTGCACGGCCAAATATCCACAGCCCGTTTTTTTGCAAAACAGCCCGTGCAATAAAATATACCACAACCAGTATTACGAGTATCCATAATGATTTTATGAGCCAGTCTGCAATAGCAGAACTTTTTCCTGCGTGTTGGGTATTGCCCGGGCCAAACAGCATTTTAAGTATTTTTCTTATCCATGCAAAAAAACGTGTTGCCCAGTTCTCAGTTTCGGGTTTTTGCTCGTAATCAAAATCGTTTCCGGTATATTTTTTCTTAAATCCGGGGCTAAATTTCCTGTTAGTATAGGTGGCGGGCAGGGGTGGGGCAACAGTTTGTTTTTGATAAACCGTGTCATCTGTATAGCTATAATCGGTTTGTTCGCTATATTGTATGCTGTCTGTTACAATTTCAGAAATTGTATCTGCTTCCTCCTGCGCTATAAGGGCAGTGGACGAAAATAACAGATAAATACAGAGTAATATTATTCGGGTCACGATGGTTATGCTGGTTTGTTGGCGTGTAATGCTTTTTGCAGCCTGCGGTTTACCCTGAATGGATAAATAAGGTAATACCACGATATGAGGCTAAGCGTAGACAAAATTATAAAAATATTTAGCGACATGGGCATTACAGGAGAATATCGGGTAACAAAACCTTCTATCATTCCGGCGGCAAATATAAACGGCAGTGTACTTGCCCATACTTTAAGGCCGTCTTTAAAACCGCGCTTAAGCGATTCGCCCCTCGAATAGGTTTTTGGGAACAAAATTCCCGCACCAAAAATAATGCCTGCAACAGCGCATATTACAATAGAAAAAATTTCCATGGCACCGTGCAGCCAAATGCCGCGAACACTTTCCCAAAATACTTTTTTCTCGTAAAAAAAGTATTGAAAAGCACCCAGCATAATGCAGTTTTTAAAGAGGAGGTATACTGTGCCAAAGCCACCCAGTATGCCCAGTACAAACTCTGAAGCGCAAACACGCAGGTTATTAAGGGTAATGCCTATAGCACTGCCCCAGTTACTGCCCGATTTGTAAACGGCTACAGGGTTGCCATTCTCTATATTTTCAAGGGTCATGTTTACATAGTCATCGCCCATAATAAGGCGTACAAACCCGGCATCGTGCGCAGCAGAGAAAACGCCTATTAATGTAAACAGGAAAAAGAATAAAAAGGCATACAGCACATAGCGCCTGTTGTTATATACCACAAGTGGTACTTCGGTTTTAAAAAAACGTATAATGCGGTAGCCCTCTTCCCGGCGTGTTTTATAGATCTTTTGGTAGGTAAGAGCGGCAAGGTTATTAAGGTAGGTTACCGTCTTGCTGCGGGGGTAATAGGTTTGCGCATAGGCAAGGTCATTTACCAGATGTATGTAAAGGCTGGCAAGGTCGTCAGGATTTTTTTTTGCATTACCAAAAATAGCCTGCTCAAATTCGAGCCATTTTTCTTTATTTTGTTTTATAAACGCAACTTCTCTCATAAGTAGGGCTAAAAATATAAAATATGTCACAACTATCCATAACCACTACTCAAAATGTTAATATAAATTTTAATACCGCTAATCCCGGAGAGCGTGCGCTGGCTTATATAATCGATGCCGTTATTATATACGCTTATTATCTTGTAGTGTTTGAAGTGATTTTTCCGTTAACAGGGATTCAGGATTTTGTTGCAACGCTCGATCCCTGGAGCGAAATGGCGGTGTATGGCCTTGGTGGTTTGCCTGTGCTGTTTTATGCCTTGTTGTGTGAAACATTTCTTGACGGGCAAACGGTGGGCAAGATGCTCATGAAAATAAAAGTTATAAAAATTGATGGCTACCAGGCTGCCTTTGGCGACTACCTTGTGCGCTGGCTTTTCAGGATAGGTGAAGTTACCCCGCCAATGAGCATCATCGGACTTATAGCAATGATAATAAATAAAGATGACCGCCGCCTGGGCGATATTGCAGCGGGTACGGCCGTGATATCTTTAAAAAGCGATGTTACCATTAACCATACCATACTAAGGGAAATAGATAGTAATTACATACCTGTGTATCCGATGGTGATAAAACTTACAGATAATGATATGCGCATTATTAAGGAAACCTATGACTCCAGCTATCGCCAGGCCGACTTTGAGATGATGGAAAAGCTTAAAAATAAAATAGAGACAGTTACAGGTATAAAATCGGTTAGCCAGAGTGCTACTACATTTGTAGATACAGTGCTTAAAGACTACAATTACTACACCCAAAATATGTAGGTAAAAACTTTAAAAGTATGGTTTGTTGGCAATAGGCTGTTGTTGTGTATGCATATACTTTTAATGCAGATTAAGCAGGGGCTTTTAACTTAAAATTAGAAATAAAATTCGCAGATTAGCCGTTACAAAATGTACCTTTGTAGCGGTTAATTAATTTATAAAATACATTTACAGGCATGAAATATATACTGGTTATCGCGTTTTGGCTTACGCTGTCTTTACCTGCTTTTGCGCAGGACTATAAAAAGCACACGGTAGAAAAAGGCGAAACGGTTTTGAGCATCAGCAAAAAATATAAGATAACACCTTATGATATTTACCGCCTTAACCCCGATGCTAAAAACGGGCTTAAAACAGATACTGTTTTATTGATACCTAATAATCCGGTTAAGCCCTTACCTGCAGGAGCCGAGGTAAAAGCAAAGCCCACTAAAGTTACAAATACCGTGCATACCGTAGTGGCGGGCGAAACCCTTTTTAGCGTTGCTAAAAAATATGGCGTTAGCGTTGCCGATCTTGAAAAAGCCAATGCTGGGCAAACAGCCGGAGGCTTAAAAACAGGGCAGGAGCTTATTATACCTGTTAAGGGCAGCGGTGTAGCCGCACAAGCAAAAGTGGCGGAGAAGCAAATTGCCAAAAAGCAGGAAACTGCTTATATGTACCATACGGTAGAAGCAGGGGAAACAAAATTTGGGATTGCCAAAAAATTTGGCATGACGGTGCAGCTTATTGAGGAACTAAACCCAGAGGTAAAAGATACGTTGCCATTAGGCTTTAGGCTTAAGCTTGCAAAAAATGAGGTAATAGCCGAGTCTAAAGTAGCCGAGCCGGCAGAAGTAGCAAAACCGGTAGCTGCAAGTACAGGTTATAAAACATATACCGTGCAGCCAAAAGAAACACTTTACAGCCTTACAAAAAGTACCGGCCTTACCGAAGATGAGCTAACAGCCCTTAATCCTGAACTTAAAGGCGGACTTAAGGAGGGTATGGAAATTAAACTTCCTGCTGGGCTAAACATAGCGGTGGCTGTGCCCGGTAAAATAAATAATCTAAACGCAACGCTAAATAAAGATACTCCTAAAAAACTGGCACTTTTACTGCCATTTAATATGAGCAGTATTGAGAAAGACACGGTGCGCAGTAAAAAACTCCGTACAGATAAGTTGCTTAACCTTACCCTCGATTTTTATGCCGGTGCCCTCGTGGCTATCGACTCTGCAAGGGCTATGGGTTTGCCTGTTAATGTAAGTATACTTGATGCTAAAGAGACTACAAAAACATCTGATGTTGCCGGTCTTAAAAGCAGCCTTACCGGTACTGATGCCATTATAGGGCCATTCTTTCAAAATAATGCAGAGAGTGCTGCGGCACTTTTTCCTAATGCAGTAGTAATATCGCCGCTGGCTAAAGAGGCCGGGCATACATATCCTAACCTATATTACTCTATTCCGTCTGACGAGGCCATGCGTACCGCGCTTTTTGATTATGTAAAAGGCAAAAATGGCAATGTGGTAGTAATTACCGACAGTAAAAAAGCAAGTGCACGTAGCTTTATAAAAACAAACTACCCTGAGTTCAGGATGCTGGAGGGTGCTATAACCGGCGACGGTATACGTGCCCTGCTTGTAAAAGGAAAAACAAATTATGTTGTTTTAGATACCGAAACACTTAGCAACATTACCGGTACGCTTAAGCTGCTGGATGAAGCTACGGTCGAGTACAACATACAGATGGCTATACCGGATAAGACCGATAAATATGACCATGATGAGGTATCATTGCCACGCCTTATGAAACTGAAATTACTGTATCCGTCTATAACCCGCGATGATCAAAGTGCACAAACCGCTTTGTTTGCCAAGGTGTTCCGCGAAAAGAATGGTTACAATCCTACGCCTTATGCTACCCGAGGTTTTGATATTACCTTTGATACGTTGTTGCGTTTGTTTCAGCCTGAAGGCTTAAAGGATGCCATGGCAACAAAAACATCTGTACAGGTAGAAAATAAGTTTATATACCTGCCGCAAAATGGTGGTAACTTTAATAACGGCGTTTTTATAATGCAGTATAATGATGGATTAACCGTAACCGAAGCACAATAAATCATGACATCTAAAGTAACATACCTGGGCGATCTTCGCACATCTTCAATACACATACAATCGGGCAACGAGATAATATCTGACGCGCCGGTAGACAACAACGGCAAAGGCGAAGCTTTTTCTCCTACCGATACCGTAGCAAGTGCACTGGCCAGCTGTATGCTTACCATAATGGGCATCAAAGCCCGCGATATGGGTGTGGCTATAGAAGGTACAACTGCTGAGGTTACCAAGCTAATGCAGGCCGCTCCCCGAAAAATATCGGGCATTAAAATTATCTTCAATATGCAAAGCGATGCAGATGAAAAGTCGCGTACCATTTTAGAACGCGCTGCGGTTACCTGTCCGGTTTACCTGAGCTTAAATACTGATATTGAAAAGGATATTGTTTTTAACTGGGGAGATAATATTTGATTCTAAGTTTAAGGTGTAATGATTACATTTGCGCCTCAAATCACTAATCAAATTATTATGCGTTCATTATCTCCTTTATTACTCTTTATTTATCTGTTTTTTTTTAACAGTGTTTTTGCACAAGAACCACCTGTGTTTTCTTGGGCATATACTGCAGAAATACCTATGCATGTCTTTAAAGATGTGAAAACAGATAGCCAGGGTAATGTTTATGCAATAGGTTCTTTTTTACGAAATTTTACTTTAGGCGGAGTTACGTTTAACACAGTCGGCTATGCTCATGTTGTTGTAACAAAATTTAACCGTGATGGTAATTTAGTTTGGGTAAAACAATTATTTGATCCTGAGTCGTCAGTAAGCGATATGGACTATGGATATGCTATAACTATTGATGCATCAGATAATATTTATGTTGCCGGGTCTTATACAGGTACAGTAAGCTTAGCTGGTGTAGAATATACCTCTGCAGGTGTTACCCCTTTACGAAACCTTTATGTTGCAAAACTAAATCAAGCAGGTGAAGTTATATGGTCTTCTAATGCTATTGCTACAGGTGCAAGTGGATTAGGATTTGTATCTTGTACAGGATTAAATGTAGATTCGTCAGGTAATTTATATATTACAGGAGATTATACCACTAACCTTAGTTTTGGTAGTACAGTTTTAACTACTTCAAGTTCCTACACTACTTCATCAATGTTTTTAGCAAAATATGATGCATCCGGTAATTTTGCCTGGGCTAAAAGTGGTCCAGGGGTTAGTGGCGGCGTAGTAACAGATGTAGCTGGAAACGTTTATGTAGGAGGAGGTAACATTGCAGGCCGTTCTTTCGGACCATTTGCACTTCCAGATGCAGGCTGTGGATTTTTAGCCAAATTTAGTGGTGATGGGGAAGGTATATGGATCAATAAAAATTTTTCATGGGGACCTGAATTTAAAGATATTGATATAGACCGCGATGGTAATGTAATTGCAATAGGCACTTTTACAGATTATCTTACTGTGGACGGTCAAACTTATGATGTTCCGAATACATCTTTTAATTATAATTTTGTTATAAAGTACAATACAGAAGGTGTATCTGATTGGGTAAAGACTTTTGGAGGAGCAACTTCAGATAAGGCAAGTTTAGTAATAGATAGTCATAATAATATTTACATTTCCGGTTTTTATTCTGGTTTACCTTTAAGGATAGATGGGTTTGAACTGCCGCGTTCCGAAACAGGTTTCAAACAATCATTTTTTACAAAATTAACTTCTGATGGCGGTGTGAGTTGGCTCAGGGGACTAAATACTATGGATTCAGGATATGAGTTAAGTGCTGGTATAGATTTAGATTCGGCAGGAAATATATTCGTAGTCGGCAATGCTTATGCTGAAACAAATTTTGATAGTTTGGGGACCACAGCAGGAGGAGCATTTGTTGGTAAGTTGGGTGATTATCAACTTGGTCTGGATGACATCCGGAAAAATCATATTAATTTATATCCTATTCCTGTAAAAGATTATTTGAGCATCGAAAGTGGTGCTGAAATAAAACAAATAAATATTTATAGTACTTTAGGCAAATTGATATATAGTAATGTTATAAATACAGGCAGTTCGGCTAAATTGAATATTGCTGAATTACCGGCTGGATATTATATCTTACAAATAATCGGCGATAATACAAGCTATTGTAAAAAAATACTTAAAAATTAAGCACTTTTAAAAAAGCGCCTTTTTTGAACTGCCCCCAAAAAGTTAGACACTATTTGGGGGTATTTTTATGCCTAAAAATACCTAAAAGTGGGTATTTTTTTGTTTTTGGCAGATGCATAACTTTATTCAAATTATAAATCTACCTACATGAAAAAAATTACGATGCTATTAATGCTGTTGTTTACTACTATGCTACGTGCTCAGGTTCCTGTATATGTGCAGTCTGTTTCTGATGTGTTTTATTTTACAGAGTTGGCAGGCAAAAGCTATTTTATAGCCAGGGGTAATGAGCTTTGGTCTACAGATGGTAGTACGGCAAATACACAATCTGTAATCGCTATGGGTACAAGTTCTGCAAATATTTTTTGTGTAAATGGAAGTAAGATGTATATAAGGGCATCAAAAACTCCGGCTCCAGATGGTACAGATGAGGCCTTATGGGTATCTGACGGTACAGCTAATGGTACTGTACTGATAAGTGCGGGATTTAAAGCAATATCGCAATATTTTTTACCTGTAGGAAATCAGGTTTTTTTTCTAGCCGAAGATGCTACCCACGGATATGAATGGTGGGTTACTGATGGCACTGCGGCCGGCACGCATTTGACAAAAGATATTAATCCCGGTATGCCGGGGCAGGATATTGGGATTCGTCATATTGCTTACCACAATAAAATGTATTTTATAGGCTACACGCAAACTGGCGAGATGGACTTTTGGGTTAGCGATGGTACAGAGGCTGGTACTTATATGCTGACGGAGTCTGATTATCCCGGAGCCGTGCCCCTGGACTATGACATGATCATATACCACGATAAGATATATTTTACATTTCATGACAGAACAAACGGGATAGAGCTTTGGGTGTCAGACGGCACTGCTTCTGGTACACATATACTAAAAAACTGCAACACAGGCAGCAGTGGGACTTATCCAACGTGTTTTAATCTGTTTAATGATCGTTTACTGTTTATAGCATATAACGGTAATGACCTGGGAAGCCAAAATCTGTGGTCTACTGACGGTACGGAAGAAAATACCCTGCCCATAAAAAGGATGAATGTATCTGGTTTAAGCACTACTGAGTGGGTGCTGTATAACGGTGCGTATTATTTTGATGCAAATATGGATGGCCTGGGCTTAGAACTTTGTGTAACCGATGGTACTACTGCCGGTACACACCCTGTAAAAGATATAAGAACGGGAACTGTAGGTTCTTTTCCTGACAGGCTTACGGTTGCTAATAACAAGTTATTCTTTTTTGCATCAGATGGTTCTACAGGTACAGAGCCTTGGGTAACCGATGGTACAGCAGCAGGAACAATGCAGCTAAAAGATATTTTTCCGGGCACATCCGGCAGTATGGTGGGTAATTATGGAGCGAGTTATGCAATAGGTAATAAGGTCTATTTTGTAGCGAGAATAGCCGCAAATAATTTACACCTTTACGCCAGCGATGGCACCGCAGCAGGTACTGTGGCTGTTGCACCGGCAAATGCTACGGTAACATTTTCGCCATTAAACAGTGGTTTCGGTACATTATATAAATCGTATGGAGCGTTATATTTTGAGGCAAAATATACAGGTAATCAAGATAACTTATACAGGATCGGGACTCCGTCTTTAGGTGTTGAGAGTATAAACTCAACCACAGATGTTAAACTGTACCCGAACCCTGCTAAAGATTTTATAACTATTGAATACGCTACAGGTTTAGTAAATACTGTAACTATTTATAACACGCTTGGGCAGCAGGTGCATTCAGAAAATCTTCAAAATGCCCATGGCAGTGCTACGGTAAATGTTTCAAAACTGCAACCGGGATATTATTTTGTTGAGGTTGGTTCAGGCTCAGGAAAGTCGGTTTTTAAAATTTTAAAAAATTAATTTTACAAATATTACCTATACATTTGCCCCTTAACCAAGGGGCATTTTTATTTTGGACGAACAACAACAATTTCTTATAAAGCTGGCACATGCCAAAATGCCCTTTGGCAAATACGAGGGGCGTTATCTTATAGACCTGCCTGAGTATTATGTAGTGTGGTACAGCAATAAAGGCTTTCCTGCCGGACTATTGGGTAAGCAGCTGCAACAGGTATACGAACTAAAGCTTAACGGCCTTGAAGACCTGATAAGGAATATAAAGAAACAATATCCTAAGCCGTGATACTGATTTGAAAATTTGATGATTTGAAAATTATAATTAAGCAGGTTTTCAGGTGGCTGAGGTTAAATTTTCAAATTGCCTCATTTTCAAATTTTCAAATTATAATATCGATAAATTTCCGTACTTTTGCGACGTTTTTTACAACAACAACACAACAACACAGGAGGAATTTATAATGAATCAGACAAAGTATATTTTTGTTACCGGAGGTGTTACGTCTTCCCTTGGTAAGGGAATCATAGCGGCTTCGCTGGCAAAACTATTGCAGGCAAGGGGTTACAGAACCACCATACAAAAATTTGACCCCTACATTAACGTAGACCCGGGAACACTTAATCCTTACGAGCACGGCGAGTGTTATGTAACAGACGACGGTGCCGAAACGGATCTTGACCTTGGCCATTACGAACGTTTTTTAAATGTGCCTACATCTCAGGCTAATAACGTTACTACGGGTAGGGTATATCTTTCTGTTATAGAAAAAGAACGCCGTGGCGAATTTTTAGGTAAAACGGTTCAGGTAGTTCCTCATATCACTAACGAGATCAAGGAGCGTATGCAGCTGCTTGGTAACACGGGTGAGTATGATATTGTTATTACCGAAATAGGTGGTACGGTAGGTGATATTGAGTCGTTGCCATACATCGAGTCGGTACGCCAGCTTGTTTGGGATCTTGGCGAAAGCAACAGCCTGGTTATACACCTTACACTGGTACCTTACCTTGCTGCTGCCGGAGAACTTAAGACCAAGCCTACACAGCACTCCGTTAAAACGTTGATGGAGAGTGGTATTAAGGCAGATATCCTTGTTTGCCGCACAGAGCACGAACTATCGTCTGACCTTAGGCATAAATTGGCCTTGTTTTGTAACGTAAGTAAAGATTCTGTTATACAATCTATCGATGCTTCTACTATATATGATGTGCCAAACCTTATGTTAGAGGAAGGCCTTGATAAGGTAGCGCTTAAAAAACTTGCACTTCCTGAAAAGAATACACCGGACCTTAAACACTGGAACGAGTTTTTGTTCAGGCTTAAAAATCCTAAGCATACGGTAAACATTGGCCTTGTAGGTAAATATGTAGAGCTTCAGGACTCTTATAAATCTATACTGGAGGCCTTTATACATGCAGGTTCTGCAAACGAAACTAAGGTGAACGTTATAAGCGTACACTCTGAATATATTGATAAAGAAAACGCTGCAGATAAGCTGGGTAATCTTGACGGTATACTTGTGGCTCCTGGTTTTGGCGGACGCGGTATAGAAGGGAAGATAGAAACAGTGCGTTTTGCACGCGAAAATAACATACCGTTCTTTGGTATCTGCCTTGGCATGCAAATGGCGGTTATAGAATATGCCCGTAACGTAGTAGGCTGGAAAGATGCTAACTCTACCGAAATGAACGAGCACACTGCTTATCCGGTGATAAACATCATGGAAGAGCAAAAAACCATAACTGATAAGGGTGGTACTATGCGTCTTGGTGCATGGAGCTGTACGCTGGAGCCTAATACCCTTGCAAGTGCCATATATAATGGTAAGGCAGAAATTAAGGAGCGTCACCGTCACCGTTATGAGTTTAACGGAGCTTATTTTAATGAGCTTACAACTGCCGGTCTTAAACCATCGGGCGTTAACCCGGATACCGGGCTTGTAGAAATTATAGAGCTTGAAAACCACCCGTTCTTTATAGGGGTACAATACCACCCGGAGTATAAGAGTACGGTAGCTAATCCGCACCCGCTTTTTGTAAGTTTTGTAAAAGCAGCGGTTAAGAAAAAAAGTGAATAGCCTGTAGTTGCAGTTTTATTTCGGCAATTTTTAGCAGGTAATTATAAATAGATAATGGAAGAAAAAAAGTTAGACATTAAAACAATTATCGGTTTCGGACTGATAATGGTGCTGCTGTTATGGATGATTTACGGCCAGACAGACAAACGCGAAAAAGAGGCTCGCGAAAAAGCTAAGCAGGAACAGCTTGACAAGGCTAAGAAAACCCAGATACCTGAAGGTACAACGGCATCGGTTATAACCGATTCTACCGCTACAGATTCTGTAAAGCTGGCTAAACTGCGCGGTTCGCTGGGTGCGTTTGCTTATAGCGCTACACTTCCGTCTGCTAAAAACAACCTTACCGAAATTAAAAACCCACTGCTTACCATTAAGGTAGCTAACAAAGGTGGCTATATTGATGAGTGTACACTTAATAACTTTGAGCAAATTACAAAAGGCTCTGGTAAAAGGGTAGAGCTTATTAAAGGTAACAATGCAAGCTTTAACCTTCAGTTTAAAACGTCAGACAACCGTATCCTTAATACACAGGATATGTATTTTGAGCCGGTAAAAACTATGGAAGGCGAAAACCAGGTACTTACCATGAGGCTAAAAGCAGGTGAAAACCAGTTTCTGGAATACCGCTATGTGCTAAAGCCGAATGATTTTATGCTTGATTTTTCTATCCGTTCTCAGGGGCTTGCCCAGGTAGTAGATACTTCTAAGCCTATCGACCTTGAGTGGGGTATGAAAACCTACAGGAACGAAAAAAGCGTTGCTTTTGAAAACCGTTACACTAACTTAGGGTATGAGTATGAAGAGGGCAAGTTTGATAAACTGGGCCTTGGTAAAAGCGATACAGAGAAAGTGGATGACGTAAGTTATATTGCATTTAAACAGCATTTGTTTACATCAGTACTACTTACAGATACGCACTTTAAAAGTGCTGAGCTTACTTCAGAAAACCTTGTTGTTGACGAAAAAAAGGATACCATTTTTACAAGGAAGTTTATGGCTAAAATGCCACTTGCATATAAAGGTGGAGAGCTTAATTATAATATGAACTGGTATTATGGCCCGGCAGATTATAAAATTCTTAACGAATACAACAAAAACCTTGATGAGATCATTCCACTGGGCTGGGGTATCTTTGGTTGGATAAACCGCTGGATATTTATTCCGGTATTTAGTTTGCTAAGTGGTTTCCTTCCTTACGGTATTGGTATTATCGTATTTACAATACTTATCAGGCTGGCAATGTCTCCGGTAACGTATAAATCATACCTGTCTCAGGCAAAGATGAAAGTACTGCGTCCTGAAATTACAGAGCTAAACGAGAAGTACAAGAAAGACCCGATGAAAAAGCAGCAGGAAACCATGAAACTGTATTCTGCGGCAGGGGTAAACCCTATGGCAGGCTGTCTTCCGGCAGTTATGCAGATACCGGTTTTCTACGCGTTATTCCAGTTCTTCCCTTCGTATTTTGACCTTAGGCAGAAAAGTTTCCTTTGGGCGGATGACCTTTCATCGTATGATTCAGTGCTAAAACTGCCGTTTGATATTCCATTCTATGGTAATCACGTAAGTTTGTTCCCTATACTTGCATCGCTTGCTATATTTTTCTATATGAAGATGACAACGGGCGACCAAACCATGTCTGCACCACAGCAAGAGGGTATGCCGGATATGAGCAAGATCATGAAGGTAATGATTTATATCTCGCCAATAATGATGCTTATATTCTTTAACAGCAACCCATCTGGACTGAGTTTGTATTACTTTATCTCTAACCTTATTACAATAGGTATTATGTATGTTATTAAAAACCATATTGTAAAAGAAGACAAGATACACGCGCTGATACAAAATAATAAGAGCAAGCCGAAGCAGCAAGGCCGTTTCCAAAAGAAAATGCAGGAAATGATGGAGCAGGCGCAAGAGCAGCAAAAATCAAAACAGATTAAAAAATAATACGGCAAAGCACTCTTCGGGGTGCTTTGTTGCTTAAGCCGGGTTGGCATACATTTTGGATAGCCACAAAACAATATTTAAAGTATATTCGGGTTTTATTTATAAACAACCACATTTGTAATGAAAAGAGTAGCAGTATTAAGCCTTATATTTTTAATTGCCACAGGGGCAATGGCGCAGGATATCAATAAAAAAGACGCCCAGGGCAACCGCGACGGCCTTTGGAAAGGTACTTATGAAGCCAGTAAAAGGCCACGTTATGAAGGTACTTTTAACCATGGTAAAGAAACAGGAACCTTTAAGTTTTTTGATGATACGCAGGCATCAACCCTTATGGCTACACGTGTATTTGCTAAAGATGGTTCCTGCTATACTACCTTTTTTGAACCTACCGGTACTAAAGTAAGCGAGGGTAAAGAGGTAAACCACCTGCAGGAAGGCGAGTGGAAGTACTACCATTATAAGAACAAAGCTGTTATGGCACAGGAGTTTTATAAAGCCGGTAAGCTAAACGGAGCCCGTAAGGTGTTTTTTGAAAACGGGACACTTGCCGAAGAAACTAATTATGTAAATGGCGTAAAAGAAGGTGCCTATAAAAAATATACCGAAAAAGGCCTGGTGCTTGAAGAAGCTACATATAAAAATGATGAGTTTAACGGCCCCGCTGCTTATCGTGATGCCGATGGGAACGTTGCATCTCAGGGGCTATATAAAAATGGCTTAAAGCATGGCGTGTGGAAGTTTTATGACAAGGGCAAACTGGTTAAAGAAACCGATATGAGTGTGAGTGCCCGCAAAGCCGCAGGGAAAGCAAAAACAGAAGCAAAGAAAAGCAATTGATTTTTATTGTACCTTTGTATCGAAATTTTTGAATGTATTTAAGATGAAACGTGTAGTAGTAGGCCTTTCGGGTGGAGTAGACAGTAGTGTGGCAGCATATCTTTTGCAACAGCAGGGGTATGAGGTAATAGGCTTGTTTATGAAGAACTGGCACGATGATACGGTAACTATATCTAACGAATGTCCGTGGCTGGAAGACAGCAACGATGCACTTTTAGTTGCCGAAAAACTGGGCATACCGTTCCAGACGGTAGATCTTAGCGAAGAATATAAAGAGCGTATTGTAGACTATATGTTTAACGAATACGAAAAAGGACGCACGCCAAACCCGGATGTACTTTGCAACCGCGAGATAAAGTTTGATGTGTTTATGAAGATTGCCCTGAGCCTGGGGGCCGACTATGTAGCTACCGGACACTATTGCCGCAAAGATACTATTGAGGTTGATGGTAAAGAAGTGCACCGCCTGCTTGCGGGTGTAGATGGTAATAAAGACCAGTCGTACTTTTTATGCCAGTTATCTCAGGAGCAGTTGTCAAAAGCATTGTTCCCTATTGGGGAGCTTACCAAGCCTGAGGTGCGCAAAATAGCTGCCGAAATGGAACTGGTTACCGCTGAGAAAAAAGATTCACAAGGGCTTTGTTTTATTGGCAAGGTACGCCTGCCTGAATTTTTACAGCAGCAGCTTCAGCCTAAAGAAGGTGTTATTTATGAGGTAAATGCCGACCTGCCTTTATATGCTGAAGAACAAACAGAATTTAACGATATTAAAGAGCGCCTGGCATACCAAGCCAAAAACATTACCTATAAGCCCGAGATGGCTAAGGTAGTGGGCAAGCACCAGGGCGCGCATTACTATACTATAGGGCAACGTAAAGGACTAAATGTTGGCGGTACTAAAGAAGCTTTATTTATCATCGCTACCGATGTTGAAACAAACGCTATTTATACCGGACAGGGTCAGGCTCACCCGGGATTGTTCCGTAAGGCGTTGTACATACAGGAAAACGAAATACACTGGGTACGCGAGGACCTTACTTTAAAAGATGGCGAAACCATGGATGTTATGGTACGTATACGCTACCGCCAGCCGCTTCAAAAAGCTACACTGCATAAGTTTGATAGTGGTATGTACATTTCTTTTGAAGAACCGCAAAGCGCCATTACCGAAGGGCAGTTTGCTGCCTGGCACATAGGCGATGAGCTTGTGGGTAGTGGAGTGATATCGTAAATAAATAAACATTATATTTAATGCCTGATACAGAAATGCGTTGGGCATTTTATTTTTGGACATTAAATTCAACCATACCTTATTTATGATAGATAGCGAAATAAAGAATGCATTTAAAATTGCCTTGGGCACTGATGAAACTATTTTATGGACTGGTCGTCCGCCGGGAGGTGTTATTTTCAGGGCTTCTGATATTTTTTTAATACCTTTTAGTATCTTATGGTTTGGTTTTGCTGTTTTTTGGGAAGTATCGGTTGTCGAAAGTGATGCTCCCCTGCTTTTCAGACTATGGGGAATTCCTTTTCTTTGTGTAGGCCTTTACATCAGCATAGGTCGTTTTTTTATTGATTCGCATAAAAGAAAAAATACCGTCTATGCAATAACACACGAGAGGATACTGATTAAGTCAGGTATATTTTCAAGCGAAATTAATTCTGTAAGTATCCGTACACTTTCTGGTGTCACTTTTACAACCAAAGCCGATGGTTCAGGCACCATTATACTCGGGCCTGAAAATGATCGATATGGAAGAATGCAAGGTCTAGATTGGCCAGGAGTTAAACAAACGCCCAGGCTTGAGTCTATACCTAATGTTAAAGGTGTATATGACATTATAATGGACAATCAACGCAAGCCTTAATATCTGTCATATTGCATATAGGCGATGAGCTTGTGGCAAGTGGAGTAATATCGTAAATAAACATTATATTTAATGCCTGATATAGAAATGTATTGGGCATTTTTTATATTCATCATAAACTAAGAACGTATGAACCGTTATATATTACTTGTTTCGGTTTCAATTATTGGGGCAATATTTAGACATTTTGTGAAAAAACAAAGTCAGAATAAAACTGCTGATTATGATCAGGCACCAGACTCTTTTAAAAATATAATAGACACAATTGCTCCTGATGATCTTATAAAAAGCAGGGTGAAAATTATCGAAAATGAAATCTATATTACAAATAGCCCTGATATTCGAGGTGCTGATGTCGAGGTGTTTACTGTGTTCGATCTAAATGATCCTATTCTCAATATTTATGAAAACGAAAATTTAATACATAGATTTACAATCGAATCAAGGGACGGATATCCTGATGTATCAGGTAGATATTTACACTCTTCAATTCGTGTGAATTCAGATTCCAGCGTTCAGATGGATGGCATTATTTCAGACGATCGGGATATTTATGATAAAGATGGTGAGGGCATAAGATTTCAGCCATTCTTTCTTTCAAATAAAGAAAGTAGTAATACAAGCCTCAAAGGACAGGGGCTTTTCCAGAGAGGACTTCATTTTAGTGGATTTATAACATCACGGAATATTAGATTTATATGTATTTGTGATGAATGTCGTATGAGTTTTTCTTTAGAATGCTATCATGCAGGATTTTCTGAATTGCAATATTTTTACTCAACAAATAGTAAGGAAATACTTTTTGTGCGTTATGGTGAAATTGAAAATCTTCCCGTGCAGTTACAAAAAGATATCAATGCTGATATAATTACCAAAGTTGAAAATCAATTACCTCAAACAAAAGATGGAAATTTTAGATTTTATAATGGCTTAAAGTGCCCACATTGTTCTGCGGATTATATTGACTTTGAAAATCATAAAGAAAGAAGAACAAATGAATATTACGCAAATTTTTATCTTAATCAAAAGCCTTTATATTTTAATTGATTTCTAAAATTAGTAACAAGCTAATGCTCCACAACCTACATACTCACAACTACACAGATAACTCTGATGTACTCGAAGTCGTAAACCGCTATCCTTATGAAGCTGTTGATGTACCGTATTTCTCAACAGGCATACACCCGTGGTATATTGATACTGATAACGTTGAGGAGCATTTAAACATTGTAGAGCATTGCCTGCAACAGCCTAATTGCCTTGCTCTTGGCGAATGCGGACTTGATAAGCGTATTGAAATTCCGCTGGATGTGCAGGTTGCTATTTTTGAAAAGCAATTATTATTAGCGAAAAAATACCAAAAACCTGTAATTTTGCACCTCGTTGCCGCATTTCAGGAGCTTATAGAAATTAAAAAGCGCCTTAATGTAGATATGCCGATGATTGTGCACGGCTTCAGTAAAAATGCACAGGTAGCAAAGCAGCTGCTGGATAATGGCTTTTACCTTTCGTTTGGGAAGTATTTATTACGTAATCCTGAACTTAGCGAGGTTTTTGCAGGAGTACCGGATGACCGTTTCTTTCTTGAAACTGATACGATAGAAGAGGGTATTACTGAAGTATATGCCAAAGCTTCTGCGGCAAAGAATATAGATATTGAATTGCTTAAAGATATTGTAAGCACTAATTTTAAAACTGTTTTTAAAAATGGCTGAATGGACCGAGAGGGCTGAACTATTGTTTAAAAAGGAAGGCCTTGACAAATTAACAAATGCACATGTAATGGTAGTGGGCCTTGGGGGCGTAGGCTCTTTTGCAGCAGAATTTCTTGCCAGGGCAGGAGTGGGTACCATGACCATTGTAGATGGCGACGTGGTAGACATTACCAACATTAACCGCCAGCTGCCGGCACTGCACAGTACTGTAGGGCAACCTAAGGTAAAGATTGTAGGCGACAGGCTTATGGATATTAACCCTGAGCTGAACCTTATTCGTGTGGAAGAGTTTCTTTCGCCGGAGCGTGCCTATGAACTGGTTACCGAGGAGTATGATTATGTTTTAGATTGCATTGACAGCATTACACCAAAGCTTAACCTTATTCTATCGGCAAAGCGCAAGAAGGTTAAGATCATTAGTAATATGGGTGCAGGTGGTAAGTATGAGGCTTCTAAGGTGCGTGTAGGCGATATTAGTAAGACAGATGTTTGCCCGCTTGCTAAAACGGTGCGTAAGCGCCTCCGTAAAGAGGGTGTTACAAAAGGTGTAAAAGCGGTATATTCTATAGAAACTCCGGATCAGTCGAGCCTTAAAATGACTAACGGACTTAACTATAAAAAATCATTTTTTGGTACCAACAGCTGGATGCCGGCCTTGTTTGGCCTTCATGCTGCCGAAGCGGTAGTAAAACACCTGATAAAGAAATAAAAAAATATAAAATATTTTTTTAGAGTGCCTTTGCAAACTGCTCATCCAGCAGGTCTGTAAAGGCATTTTTAATAGTACCATCAGGATTTAGTACTATAGTGCGGTTTATCTTGGTAAATGCCCATTTTTCTCGTAGGGTGTCAAAATTAACAGCTCTAAGCTGATGTGCATCTGCATTAGCATAGGGCAGGTTTTTTTTCCATTCCTTTTCGTTATCTACATTTACAGCAATAAATGCCACATTAGGGTATTGTTTTTTAAGCTCGGCTATTTTTTTGTAAGTACGCTGCAGGTTTACCCTTGCACAGCTTGTCCAGAAAAACAGTACAGTCTCCTCATCAATGTCGTTATGAATATCAAACGGTTTATCGTCTGTGTTTACCAAGCCTAATGCAGGCAGCTTTTTTCCGGGGCTTAGTTGTTTTATTGCATTGCTTATCTTGCTTATTTCATTGTCCCGGTCGTTATCGGTAGAAAGAGTCTCATAACGTTCTAGGAATTTCTTATTATTTACAATATTCTGGTCTTCCAGTAAATACACAAAAGCTACATTGTTTAAAACCTGATTTTTTATATCCTGGTCTTTAAAAACAGAATCTGCAATGTTTAGCTTGTTGATATTATAATCAACAGCATTTTCTTTAACAGTACCCTGTTTTACGGTTTTACCTACAGCCATGTTATTTATCATGGCCATGCTGTATTTTACAAAGGGAGAAAAGTTAATAAGCCGCTTATCATTAAAGTCTATGTCGTTTCTAAAGTCATAAAAACCTTTAGGTATATATGGCCTTGCATCCTCTCCGGTGCGGCGTGTATGTACATATAGGTAATATTCCTTTTTAGCGTAGTAATTAAGTTTTACGCGGTAGTTGGCATAAAAATCAAAAGCATCACTCCATTCTATTTCTTTCTTTCTTTTCTCGTAGAAATCTTTCCTAGCCGCATAACTGTGGTCAATGTATTTCTTGAATTTGTCAAAGCCTTCACTATAAACGTCATAAGAGTTTCTGCGTTCTTCGTCGCTCATGGCAAACAATTCAATCATAAAATTGTTTTTTCGGTCACCACGGCCACTAAAAATTATCGACTTGTCAAAATCCTGCGCGTCTATCGAAACCGTTAAACTGTCGTTTTTTTCGAAATATATGTATTGATAATCAGGCTCGTGCTTAAAGCTGTACATGCCCGGGGTAAGGGAGTCAAACTTTATAAAGAAATGATTGTTCTTGTCTAATGGCAGGGTATCAATTACCTTATTGTCTTTAGCAAACAGTAAGTAGGGCATTCTGGGGTTTTTTACCTGTCCCCTAAAGTAAGCAGTATAATTATCACCTTCTCCGCTGCAAGAGGCGAGAATGGTAAGCAATAATAATGAAGACCAGTTTTTGAGTAATGTTGCCATGTAAGGTAATCAAGTGAGCAAAGGCAAAAATATTTTTATTCTTTTGTTAATCTTGTTAAAGTACAGTTAAATTACGCATAAAGCCTCTTATAACGGCGCAATGCAAATTAATGCCCTTTTTTTCGTACTTTTGCAAAAAATTTTACAATGCTATCAGTTTCAAATCTATCGGTACAGTTTGGTAAGAGGATTTTATTTGACGAAGTTAATACAACCTTTACACAGGGCAACTGCTACGGTATAATAGGTGCTAACGGTGCCGGAAAATCTACATTTCTTAAAATACTTGCAGGAGATATAGACCCTACATCGGGTCATGTGCATCTTGAGCCGGGTAAGCGTATGAGCGTACTTAGCCAAAACCACAATATGTTTGACGAATTTACGGTGCTTGAAACCGTAATGATGGGGAACAAAACCCTGTATGCCGTTAAAAAAGAGATGGACGAAATTTACCTTAAAGCTGATTTTAGCGATAAAGATGGCGAAAGGGTAGGAGAATTGCAGGTAATTTTTGAAGAAATGAACGGCTGGAATGCCGATAGCGATGCTGCTGCAATGCTTAGTAACCTGGGTATAGGTGAGGAGCACCATTACACACTTATGGGCGACCTTGATGGTAAACTTAAAGTACGTGTGCTATTGGCACAGGCGCTTTTTGGCAACCCTGATGTGCTGATAATGGATGAGCCTACCAACGACCTTGACTTTGAAACCATATCATGGCTGGAAAATTTCCTTGCTAATTATGACAATACAGTAATTGTAGTATCTCATGACAGGCACTTTCTTGATGCCGTGTGTACACACATATCAGATATCGACTTTGGTAAGATAAACCAGTATTCAGGTACTTATACCTTCTGGTACGAATCAAGCCAGCTTGCTGCACGCCAGCGTGCCCAGCAAAACAAAAAGGCTGAGGAGAAGAAGAAAGAGCTTCAGGAATTTATCATGCGCTTTAGTGCAAACGTGGCTAAATCGAAGCAGGCTACCAGCCGTAAAAAAATGCTTGATAAGCTAAAAGTTGACGATATTAAGCCGTCTAGCCGTCGTTATCCTGCCATTATTTTTGACCAGGATCGTGAAGCCGGCGACCAGATATTAAACGTAAAAGACCTTTCTGCCTCTATCGATGGCGAAGTGTTGTTTAAAAACGTAGACCTTAACATGGCTAAAGGCGACAAGATAGCGGTATTCTCTAAAGACAGCCGTGCTACATCTGCCTTCTACGAAATAATAAACGGTAACCAGACTGCTGATACCGGAACTTTTGAATGGGGTATTACTACCATACAAAGTTACCTGCCCGGCGATAACCACTCATTCTTTGAAAACGACCTTACGCTGGTTGACTGGCTGCGCCAGTGGGCTAAGACAGAAGAGGAGCGCGACGAGGTTTATGTACGTGGTTTCCTTGGTAAGATGATTTTTAGTGGAGAAGAAGCGCTTAAAACAGGCCGTGTACTATCGGGTGGAGAAAAAGTGCGTTGTATGCTTAGCCGCATGATGATGCTTCGCGCTAACGTGCTGATGCTTGATGAGCCTACAAACCACCTTGACCTTGAAAGTATTACTGCGTTTAACAACTCGCTTAAAAACTTTAAAGGATCTGTGTTGTTTACAACGCATGACCACGAGTTTGCGCAAACTGTTGCAAACCGCGTGCTTGAAATTACTCCTAAAGGTGTTATTGACCGTTATATGACGTTTGATGATTATCTTGATGATGAGAAAGTTCAGGAGCTTAGAAAGAAAATGTATAGCTAAGATTCTTAGTTTTAAAATATCCGCACCCGGCAGCCTTTGGTTTGTCGGGTGTTTTTTTTTATGAAGGGATAGTGCAATTTTAACGTTTGCTTATCCTTGTTTGTGATACTGCGTTTCCGCTTCCCGAAAAAATCGTTATCTTAGCACTACAATACAAAACCAATGATTTCTGAACAACAATTCCAGGCTGAACTTGATATTATAATTTCTAACGCCATTCGCGAAGATGTGGGCCCCGGCGATTATTCGTCGCTTGCCTGTATACCTGCCAGCGCTACCGGTCGTGCCAAGCTTTTAGTAAAAGATAACGGACTGCTTGCCGGTGTGGCTTTTGCACAGCAGGTGTTTGCCTATGTAGACCCTGAGCTTAAAATAGAAGTTTTTATACAAGATGGTACACCTGTAAAATATGGCGATGTGGCTTTTCATGTTAGCGGCGCGTCTCAAAGTATACTAAAGGCTGAGAGACTGGTGTTAAACGCCATGCAGCGCATGAGTGCCATTGCTACAAAGACCAAAAAATATGTAGATATTTTAGAGGGCACCGGTACCGGTGTGCTTGATACCCGTAAAACTACGCCCGGCATACGTGCGCTCGAAAAATGGGCGGTAAAAATAGGTGGCGGCGAAAACCACCGTTTTGCCCTGTATGATATGGTAATGCTTAAAGATAACCATATTGACTTTGCAGGAGGTATTACACAAGCCATTACAAAAACGCAGCACTACCTTAAAGAAAATAACCTTGACCTTAAAATAATTGTTGAAGCACGCGACCTTGATGAAGTGCGCGAAATTATAGCCAATCCCGGTGTGCACCGCATACTGCTTGATAATTTTGATTACGATACTACCCGTGAGGCCGTAGCACTTATAGGTAATTATTGCCAGACAGAATCGAGCGGAGGTATTAATGAGGATACCATGCGCCACTATGCAGAATGCGGCGTTAATTATATTTCGAGCGGGGCGCTTACCCATTCGGTTTATAATATGGACCTGAGCCTGAAAGCATTTTAATACATGTCTGTAGAGCTGGAACATAAGCTGGAGCGCGTACCTGTACTAAAATACATGGTGCGGTTTGGTAAAACAATTAAGCTGCCCTATTCTGAGGGGCTTACATTGTATCATCTGCTTGAACTTTATATTACCGGCATCGTAAAAGGCGATATATCATATAGGGCAGGGGCTATTGCATTCAGTTTTTTTATGTCGCTGTTTCCGTTTGCGCTTTTTATCCTGAACCTCATACCATACATTCCGCTGGAAAATTTTCAGGAAGATTTTATGCAGTTTGTGGCCGATAACGTTCCGCCAAATACGTATGATGCCATTGCAAATATACTTACAGATATCTTGCTAAACAGCCATAAAAGCCTGCTTAGTACGGGTATATTGCTGGCTATATTACTTATGAGCAATGGTATGAATGCCATACTTAGCGGTTTTCAGAGTAGTATGCACATAACTATTAAACGAACGTATTTCAGGCAATATGCGCTTGCTATAGGGTTGTCGTTGCTGCTGTCGATATTGTTGATCATTACTGTTTCGGCTATTATTGTTTTTGAAGTAATAATAAGAAAACTTAGTAGCCACTACTACATTCCTGCAGAAGTTTATTTACTGCAATGGGGGCGCTACCTGTTTCTTATATTAATGATATTAATTACCACCAGTGTGCTCTTTAAATTTGCGGCTAAAGAAACCCGTCAGGCTGCTTTTTTTAGCTATGGGTCGGTTTTTAGCACACTGCTTTTTGGCCTTACATCTTATGGTTTTGGTATTTATGTAGTGCGTTTTAGTAAATATAATGAGTTGTACGGGTCTATTGGCACGCTGCTTGTATTAATGCTGTATATATGGATTAACTGTTTTATTCTGCTCTTAGGGTTCGAACTAAATGCGCTTATCCATAAATTAAAAAGAAAAAATTTGTATATTTAGCATTAATTAACAACAACAATTATGAAAAGAATAATTTTTACATTTTTAATGACGGCCTTTGTGGGCATGCTTTCAATGTCGGCACAGGTAACAGGCAAGTGGAAAACCTTTGACGATGAAACCGGCGAAGCAAAATCTATCGTACATGTTTATGAAGAAGGCGGAAAGGTTTATGGTAAAGTAGTTGAAATACTTAACCCTGCAAAAAAAGACAAAAAATGCCAGGACTGTAAAGGGGCAGATAAAGATAAACCCATTCTTGGCCTTATAATTATTAAAGGACTTAGCAAAGATGGCGATTCATATTCTGATGGCGACATCCTTGACCCAAATAAAGGTAAACTGTACAGCTGCACGATAAAACTTGATGGTAAAGATAAACTGAAAGTACGTGGTTATATGGGGGTATCTCTTTTAGGCCGTACCCAATACTGGACAAGGGTGAAATAATTCTCTATCGATATATTTCTATCTTAAACAATAAACGCGGCTTTTGGGCCGCGTTTATTGTTTTGTAGTAGTGGCCTTACATTATAAGTGATTCTAAATAAAATATAATATAGTTTAGATATTTTTTCTCGCAAAGGAGCAGAGCTATATTCTCATCAAGTTCCGATACAGCCGACTATAAGTCGCAAAGCTTTGATAATTAGTGCCTTTGAGTGACCTTTAAATCATTGCACTATGATAAATATGCAAATGATATAAGACAGTTAAAGCATCTCCTTATTATGATACTTGTTAAATGAAAAACTACCTCGCAGGAGATAAATCCCATATTTCGGTACCCGAATATGTTACGTCGAGATGTGGTTTTGCGGGGCTGTCAGCGTTTATTGTTTTTATAATACCGCTTAGCCTAAAGTTACGGTTATCATACTTGTCTGTGTCTTGTAGCATTTCAGGATAGGCAATTTCAAAAAGTTCTGTCATTTGTATAACATCAGCATCTTTGTTAGTGGTGCATTTTACCCAGCTTTTGCCATCGGCAGAAAGTAATAGCAGGTTAAGTATACCTTTGCTCTTAAAAGTAATTGTAGGGCTAATAAAGCGCTTACCTTCAAGCGGCTTTAGCTTTTTAACCGCTGTAGCGTTATCAATCTTGCCATTTGCCAGTTCTGCAGCTGTTACATTAAGAATCATGTAGCGCAATATGGCAGCATCATCTTTCCTGAATTCATCGTTCTTTACGCGGTTGTAATAACTAGAAGTAAGCTTATCTGCATCCTCCCATTTTTCGGCTTTTATAAGTCCGGTTAAAGTAGCCCATTCGCTTTTATAAATTTGTGGCATAAAATCGGGCAGGGAAGGTTTATTGTCCTGTGCATTGGCAACAGTAATTGATAACAGCAGGGCGGCGGCAAGGGTAAGCTTTTTCATATTTATAATTGTATTGGTTTAGTTTACAATTATACAAAATTTTTGAATTGCTTCTTTACATAAAATTGCTGCGAATGATTTGTGTCAATCAGCTATAAAAATAAGCCCCGAATTTCACTAATTTGTGGAATTAGTAAAATTCGGGGCAAAAAAAATATGTTTCAATACCTTACGGCTATACGGTAATGGTTTTTCCGGAAGCTAACTTTTTGCCTTTACTAAAGCTAAAGTCAAGACGGCCTACGTTTATGCCATAACACCCAACCTGGTTAACAAGTACTTCCTGCCCGTCAAGGTTTTTTTCTACATACGGTTTGGTAAGAAAGGTATGTGTGTGCCCGCCAATAATGGCATCGATATTTTTTGTTCTGCGCGCTAAAACAAGGTCGCTTATTTTTTGAGGTTCATTGGCATAAATAAACCCAAGGTGCGAAAGGCAGATTACAAGGTCGCACTGCTCATTTACCTTAAGTATACGGCTCATGTCCTGTGCTGTTTCCAGCGGGTTGTTATATACCGTTTCTTTATAAAGTTTTTTATCAACAAGTCCCTGAAGCTCTATCCCAAGTCCAAAGATGCCTATTTTAATGCCGTCTTTTACAAATATCTTATATGGCTTTACAATACCGTCCAGTATGGTATTCTTAAAATCGTAGTTGGCCGATACAAAGTCAAACTTGGCATGTGGCAGTTGCTTGTAAAATCCGTCAATGCCGTTATCAAAATCATGGTTACCCAGTGTGCCAAGGTCATACTTAAGCATGCTCATTAACTTCATTTCCAGTTCGCCACCATAATAGTTAAAGTAAGGTGTACCCTGAAAAATATCTCCGGCATCCAGTAGCAGTACATTAGGCTCTTCGCGGCGCACCTGCTCTATAAGCGTGGCCCTGCGTGCTACGCCACCTTTATCGCCATATTTAGGGTCGTCTACCGGAAACGGGTCTATGTGGCTGTGTACATCGTTAGTATGTAGTATGGTAAGTTTTTTAACGTCTGGTTCTGCAAAGCTGCTTAAAGATAATCCTCCCATTATCAGGGCACTTCCGGCAGCGGTTTTTTGTATAAAATCCCTTCTTTTCATTACTTTTCCTGTATTATGCGTTCAGTCCTTATTATAGGCAGGGTGTCTACTTCTTTAAAATAATCAATAAACAGGTTGCGCAGTTTATACTCAAGGTCATATGTTGCTACACCCTTACTAAAAAACGTCATGCTGTCGCCACCGTTAGAAAGGTAATCGCTGGTGGCTACATTGTAAACCTTTCCGTTTTCGAGGGGTTTGCCCTGAACGGTAACGCTTTTTAACGATCCGTCTTTATTGATGATAATTTCCATACCCGATAGCGGATGCGGTTTTTTCTCCTTAATAATGTATTGTGCCATTTCTGTAAGCTGTTCTGCTTTTAGGGCAACTACTACGGCGGCATTTTCAAAAGGCATGATCTCAAAAGCGGTTCGTGCAGTAATATTGCCTTTTGCAATTATAGACCGGATACCACCATGATTAAGCAAACATACATTAACATGTTTGTTTTCGCGAGCCATCAGGGCTTTATCGGCTTTCATAAAGGTAATATCTGCCTCAAAGTTACCTATCGTGGTTTGCCAGCCGTTAATGCTTTTAGATTTATCCATAGTTTCCGGGCAGTAAGCCAGTACACTATCCAGGTCATGGTCTATATGCTCTCTAAAGGGTTTTACAAAGCTTTCAATTTCGGGTACTGTAGCATACTGCGACGTTACCGGCAACTGTTTTCCCTGTATCGAAGTGTTTGTAAGATGGCGTGGGCCGCAACCCGTTAAAACCGAAAATGTTAAAAATAACACAAACACAGGCCACGCTGTGTTATACTTTTTATACTTTACCATTGTAACTTGGCGTTAATTTTGATAAGTTTGCAATTAGGCAATAAAAGTACTATGTTTTTGAAGTTTATTAAAGATTTCAGGCTAAAAAAGATCATTAAAAAATTATTACCAAACTATAAAGCCACAGCGTCAGGTGCTAAGGTTGTTACAGTGGGTATACTTTTAGATGAAACTTATTTTGCAGGCCGTGAAGAGCTTATACAGGAAATTGCCGCTCAGGGCATAGCTCCAGGTAATATAAAAACGCTCAGTTTTTTTGAGCGTATAAAAAAAGGACAGGCACCGGAGTGTTGCCATTTTACGTATAAAGAGGTGGGTTTTGACGGAACTTTTGCAAAAACAGACGTTTCAGATTTTATAAATACACCCTTTGACCTGCTCATCAGTTTTTATGATGTGCAAAAGCCGCCACTGGCGCTCATTACCTTACAGAGCAAAGCCGGTTTTAAGGCAGGCTTTAGTACGGTAGATAACAGGCTGAATACATTTATGATTGCCAGCCAGGCAGAAAAGTATAAAGAATTTACTGCCGAACTTTTTAGATATTTAAAGATACTTAATAAATTATAACCATGCAGTCGTTAACAGGCACAGGGGTGGCGCTGATTACCCCTTTCAGGAAAGATTTTTCGGTAGATACCGAAGCGCTTGAAAATATTGTGAATTTTCAGGTAGAGAACGGGATTGACTATCTTGTGGTGCTGGGCACTACAGCAGAAGCTGCTACGCTTGATAAACAGGAAAAACAGCTGGTTATAGATACTATAATAAAGGCTAACGCAGGCCGTCTTCCGCTTGTAATAGGTATAGGTGGTAATAATACTGCTGAAGTGGTTGAAGAACTTAAAACAGCTAATTTATCAGATTTTACGGCAGTACTTTCTGTATCGCCTTACTATAATAAACCTACGCAGGAAGGTATTTACCAGCACTTTAAAGCGGTTGCCCAGGCTTCTCCGCTGCCGGTTATACTGTATAATGTACCGGGCCGTACTGCAAGCAATATGCTGCCGGATACGGTAATACGCCTGGCGAAAGATTTTGAAAATATTGTAGCCATTAAAGAAGCTGCCGGAGATATTGTACAGGCCATGCGCCTTATACAGCACGCTCCTGAAGGTTTTCTTGTAATATCCGGCGATGATATGATAACATTGCCAATGGTACTTGCCGGTGGGGCAGGGGTAATATCTGTTATTGGCGAAGGTTTTCCTAAAGAGTTTAGTAATATTGTGCGTCTCGGCCTCGAAAAGAAAGCTGATGAAGCTTATGAGTTGCACTATAAAATTGCCGATAGTATTGATATGATATTTGAGCAGGGTAACCCTGCGGGCATAAAATACATCTTTAAAGAGCTAGGTCTTTGCGAAGATGTGGTGCGCCTGCCGCTTGTAAACATAGATGCAAACCTTGCCGCAAGGCTTAAGGCATTTATAAAAAACTTTAAGGCTACGCCAGAATTACTTAGTGTTTAAAGGTATTTACACAATAAAATAAATAAAATTCAGTTTAAGGAAAGGTGCCTTTTAAAGGCATCTTTTTTTGTGGGCAAAAGCCTGTAAAAAATAATTTTGTATTCTCTAATTATTAACTAAATTTGCAGTTGCTTTTAAAACTCTCCTGCAGGGCTTATATTATATTATGATAAGATTTTTTTATACACTTATACTGGCATTAACGCTTGCTTCTTGCAGCCAGTTTCAAAAAGCTTTGAAATCAGAAGATACCAAGGTTAAATATGAAACTGCAGAGCATTTGTATGAAAAAGAGAAGTATGCTAAGGCAATACGCCTTTTTGAGCAGATAGCACCATCTTACCGTGGTAAACCACAGGCAGAGAAAATGTTCTATATGTATGCCATGTCGCTTTACAAAACTAAAAGCTACTACACAGCGGGCTACCAGTTTGAAAGTTTTACATCAAGTTACCCGCGTAGTACTAAGGTAGAAGAGTCGGCATTTTTAGGTGCTAAGAGTTACTATTTTTTGTCGCCACGCTATAGCCTGGATCAGGTAGATACCTATAAGGCGCTAGAAAAACTTCAGGCTTTTATAGACCGATACCCTAACAGCCAGTATATGCCGGAGGCTAACCAACTGGTTAAAGAACTAAGTAATAAGCTTGAGAAAAAAGCTTTTGAGATAGCAAAACAGTATTTTGAAACTGCCGATTATTTTGGCGATTACACCGCAGCCCAAAAAACGCTTGAAAACTTTATGCTCGATTTTCCGGGTACAGAGCTTAGGGAAGATGCAATGTTCTTAAAATTTGATGCTTCTTATCGCTATGCCATGAATAGTGTAGAGAATAAAATGCAGGAGCGCTTGCTTACCGCTAAAAAAGATTATTATGACCTGATGAAATACAGGGCTGATACACGATACAAAGAACAGGCAGACAAAATGTTTGCGACTATAAACACGGAATTACAAAAATTTTCTAAATAAATAGCGACAATGGATTTAAAGAAAACAACCGCTCCCGTTAATACAATTACCTACAACAAGAGCAAGATTGAAGAAACGACAGGTAATGTTTACGAGGCTATTACCATTATAGCAAAAAGAGCCAACCAGATTAATGGTGAAATCAAGAAAGAGCTGATTGAAAAGCTTGAAGAGTTTGCTACTTATAACGATAGCCTGGAGGAAATTTTTGAGAACAAAGAGCAAATTGAGGTTTCTAAATTCTACGAAAAACTTCCTAAGCCACATGCACTTGCCGTGCAGGAATGGTTAGAAGGTAAAGTTTACTACAAAGAAAACAAGTAATATAATTGCCCATGTCTGTTTTAAGCGGAAAGAAGATCTTACTCGGTATATCCGGAGGTATAGCCGCATATAAAACAGCCACATTGGTAAGGCTATTTATAAAGGCGGGTGCTCATGTCAAAGTTGTCATGACGCCCGCCTCTAAAGATTTTATTACACCTCTTACACTTTCTACGCTTTCTAAAAACCCGGTATCTTCTTCTTTTTATCATGAAGAAGATGAGAACGCGGTTTGGAACAACCATGTAGAACTTGGCCTTTGGGCCGATCTTTTTGTTATTGCTCCCGCTACTGCTAATACTATGGCAAAAATGGTTTCGGGCAATAGTGATAACATTCTTATAGCAACTTATTTATCGGCAAAATGTCCTGTTTATGTAGCTCCGGCTATGGACCTGGATATGTACCGCCATCCTTCTACAAAAGACAGCTTTGAAAAACTGGCTGCTTATGGCAATACGGTAATTCCGGCTGAGAGTGGTGAGCTTGCCAGTGGGCTGCATGGCGAAGGCCGCATGGCAGAGCCTGAAAACATTTTAGCCTTTCTTGAAAAAGATATTGAGGGTAAACTTCCGCTACGCGGAAAAAAAATACTGGTTACTGCCGGCCCCACATACGAACCAATAGACCCTGTGCGTTTTATAGGTAACCACTCGTCCGGTAAAATGGGATATGACATTGCCCTGGCTGCCGCTAACGAAGGTGCCGAGGTAGTACTGGTAAGCGGGCCTACGCATTTAAGCATAAACCATAGCAATGTAAAGCTGGTTAAGGTTACATCAAGCGCAGATATGTATGCCGCCTGCCATGAACATTTTTACAATGCAGATGCTGCCATTGCCGCAGCTGCCGTAGCAGATTACAGGCCTAAAGTGGTAGCTGAACAAAAAATAAAGAAGAACGAGAGCAGCCTTATGCTGGAACTCGAAAAAACAAAAGACATACTCGCATCGCTGGGCGAAATAAAACAGGAGCAGTTTCTAATAGGCTTTGCCCTGGAAACTGAAAATGAAATAGAGAACGCTAAAGCCAAGATTAAAAAAAAGAACCTTGACCTGATTGTACTTAATTCGCTTAATGATGAAGGTGCAGGTTTTGGAAAATCAACAAATAAGGTTACCTTTATAAACAGCCACTTTGAAGAAGAACCGATGGAACTGAAAACAAAAGAGGAAGTGGCGCAGGATATTATAAACAAGATTAAAAAGTATTATAATGTATAAGTGGATAACAGCCGTGGCATTGCTTTTATGCCTTAGTACTAACGCACAGGAACTAAATTGTACTGTAACGGTAAGTTTTGACCGTATTACTGATGCGAATCCGCAAATTTTTCGTTCGCTTGAAAAAGCTGTGCAGGATTTTATGAACAATACCCGCTTTACTACCCGTAATTTTGACAGGAGCGAGCGTATACAGTGTGCCCTTTTTATAAACCTGTCTGCATACTCAAACAATAGTTTTTCGGCTGTGATGCAGGTTAATGCCTTAAGGCCGGTTTATAATTCTACTTATACAAGCCCGTTGCTTAACTATAGCGATAAAGATATTAGCTTTAGTTACAACGAAGGAGAGAACCTTATTTATAACCCTACTACTTATGACTCTAACCTGGTATCGTTGCTGGCGTTTTATGCAAACATGATTATAGGGCTGGATGCTGATAGTTTTTCAGAAAAAGGAGGTACGCCTTATTTTGAGGCTGCACAAGGTATAGCCGTTACCGCACAGAGTGGTGGTTATAAAGGCTGGGGACAGCAGGATGGTAACCAGACACGTTACTTTTTTGTAAATGATATTATGAGTAATACATTCGAACCTTTCAGGGAGGCAATGTACAGCTACCACCGCAAAGCACTTGATATAATGAGTGATGATACAAAAAAAGGCAAAGAGAATGTTATAGCGGCTATAAAAACATTGGGAGCGCTATATAAAGTGCGTCCTAATGCGTTTCTTACCCGTATATTTTTTGACTCTAAAGCAGATGAAATTGTTTCAGTTTTTAGTGGCGGACCAAATGTGCCTATTACAGAACTTAGCGAAACCCTTAACCGTATTTCTCCTATGAATGCTGCTAAATGGGGCAAAATAAAGTAAATTTAGAATTTAGATTTAATGATAATGGGATTAAGAAAGCTTATAATTTCTTAATCCCATTATTGTATATGTTCTTTACTACTTATTGCAAATGATTGTAATTAATTCTTAATCAAAATAGGTAACAGAATCTTTTTCGATAACTTTTTTATATACCAATTCAATCTGCGATTTTAATATACGGTCTTCTGACAGTTCTGGCAAATTGCTTATGTCAAAGTACTGAACATCCAGTACATCAAATCCCTTTTTTAATTCCCCCGAAATGGTTTCGCATAAAAACACCATTTTATACACATAAAATGGTTGTGGTGGGTGTGGGTGTAATCGCTTGTCAAACACGGCTAACAATGACGTAGTTTCTACTGTAAGCCCTGTTTCTTCCCAAGCTTCCTTAATAGCCGTTTCTTTTGGCGATGAGCCTATATCTGCCCAGCCGCCCGGAAGGCTCCATTTACCATCGGCGCTTTCCTGTGTTAACAATATCTTAGTCTTGTCTTCAGATAATATTAGTGCACGAACATCGGTCTTTACGGTAGGATAATCTGTAACCGGCGCAAACATTGCCTTAAGCGCTGTTGTGTTATTGCCGCTTGCCTCAGCCATCAGTTCCAGGGCTATTTCAAGAAGTTCATTATAGCGCTCACGATCATAGTCGTTTTGGCTATACAAAAGACCGGTGTCAGCAAGGGTTTTTATTTTTTTAAGTTGTGTAAGGTAGTCGGCCATTGTTTGTGTTTTTGTAAAGATATAAAATTGTTATCTTAGCTTAAAACTGAACTGATATGAAAAAATTGTGCCTGCTGGCAATGAGTGCCCTCCTTTTATTTTCCTGTAAAAAAGAAGAAAAAAAAGACTTTAAACCCTCTTTTACCAAAGTCGAAACGGATACACTGTTGACTGATTCGGTTATCAGCATCCGCGGACTGGTTATTGATGGCGATAAAGCCTGGTATTCTGCCAATAAGGGTAAATACGGCTGGGTATCGCTTAGTGGTGGTGGTAATTTTAGTGGCATAGCGACACACGACACTATTTTTCCGGAGTTCAGGGCCATTGCACAAACTAAAGAAAGTATATTTATACTGAGTGTAGCTACGCCAGCCCTATTGTATAAAATATCTAAAGACGGCAAGCAGGTAAAGCAGGTATATACCGAAACTGGTGAAAAGGTGTTTTATGACTGCATGAAATTTTATAATGATAAAGAAGGTATAGCTATGGGCGATCCTCAAAATGGCTGCCTGAGTATTATTACCACAAAAGATGGCGGCAATACCTGGCAAAAACGGGATTGTGCCGGTTTGCCTGACGTAGCAGAAGGGGAGGCTGCCTTTGCTGCGAGCAATACCAATATTATTATTAAGGGCGATAAAACCTGGATAGTTTCCGGTGGAAAGAAATCAAGAGTGTTTTTCTCGGCTGATAAAGGTGGGGTATGGCAGGTTTTTGATACCCCAATTTTACAGGGAGGTGAGATGACCGGGATATTTTCGGCAGATTTTTATGATGAAGAAGTTGGTTTTGCCGGGGGAGGAAACTATGAGCAGCGCGATCTTAATAAAGGAAACAAGATATTAACCATAGATGGTGGTAAAACATGGACGCTGGCAGGCGAGGGTACAGGCCCCGGATATATATCGTGTGTACAATTTGTACCCGGCAGCAATGGTAATGAGTTAGTGACAGTAGGGCTTAACGGTGTTTTTTATACCTACAACCGAGGTTCATCCTGGAAAAAAATAGCAGACGCCACTAACCTTAATACCCTTCAGTTTGCAGATGCCCATACCATTATTGCCGCCGGGCAAAAAAATATTGTAAGGTTTAAGTTAAGTAACTAATACACCAGCGGCGCATAAACAGGGTAGGGAGTAAGCTTTTCACGTCCGTTAAGGAAAGAAAGTTCCATTAAAAAATTGCATTGCACAATAACACCCCCCAGTTGTTCTACAAGTTGGCATAGTGCTTTTGCAGTTCCGCCAGTGGCAAGCACGTCATCATGAATAACGACGCGTTCTCCGGGCTTTATAGCATCTGTGTGCACTTCCATAGTGTCTGTGCCATATTCAAGCTCATATGAGGCAGAAAAGGTGCTGTAAGGCAGTTTTCCTGGTTTGCGTACCGGTACAAAGCCAGCGCCAAGTTCATATGCGAGTAAGGTAGCAAAAAAGAACCCGCGGCTTTCGGCTCCTATAACCTTGTCAATTTTCTGATCGCGCAGGTTGTTTAGCAGTAAAGCCATACATTCTTTCACTGCGGCGGGGTTTCCAAGCAGCGGAGTGATGTCTTTAAATAAAATTCCTGGTTTCGGAAAATCCTGAATGTCACGTATATACTGGTTGAGTGTCATTTTTTTTAATTTTTATTGTGTTTTAGGCTTGCAATTTAAGGATTAATATCTATATTTGCACCCGAAATGAGGATGATAAACGTCGCGAATGTTTAAAGACTTAAAGCAAAATGGCCTCGTGGCGCAACTGAATAGCGCATCTGATTACGGCTCAGAAGGTTACTGGTTTGAATCCAGTCGAGGTCACAAGGTAATAACTACCAATAACTGAAAAACCCACTAATAACTGGAAACACCAGTGTTTAGTGGGTTTTTATTTATTTCATTTTTTTAAATAAAACCAGTTATGAGGCTATTATTCCAGGAAATTGACACGCAGTTTGTCCCGCAAAAAATTCACGTGCCAATGAAGATCAAATTCAACATCAGAAAAGACATGAAGCGCAAGGATAATCTTTCGCCAGTCTACCTACACATTACAGCTAACGGCAAGCGCGAGCGCCTGAACATGCAGCTACACGTAGATTCAAAATTATGGGACACAAAAACCGAAAACGTCAAGCCGGTAGATAAAAGCTACGATCAGATTAATCTGCTCATTCAGCACACAAAAAACAAGATTGCAGACATACAGGTAAACTTCAGGATAAACAATCGCTATCTGAGCCCTGAGCTTCTTATAAAAGAACTTACTGAAGAATCATCACGAACAAATTTTGTAGCGTACTTTAAGAGTAAGCTGAAGGAAGACAAATCTCTTAAGAAAGGAACGAAAAGGCGATATGAAAGCGTTGTGGCCAAGCTTGAAAAATTTTCAGATTTCATTCCGTTTAGTGAGATCACAGAGCAGTATATGGAAAAGTTCCGCAACCATTTATACAGCATAGGCAACAAATCGACGACAGTAAACTCTAACATGATGGCGCTCAAAAAATACCTGAAGCGCGCAAAAAAAGAAGGCGTCAAATTTCCCTTACTGCTAGAAGATGTAAAAATAGGGAGCACCACAGGCAATCGAACAGCGCTCACTCCTATAGAAGTAAAAGCTATGGCAGATTATTATTTTGATGAATCTAATGACGGCGGCGCCAGGCTAATTGCAGGTTACTTTTTATTTGCTTGTATGACAGGCCTTAGAATTTCTGATGTGCAGAACCTGCGCAGGGTAGATTTTAAATCCGATGATTTTTCATTCTCTCAAGTCAAGACAGGAAAAGATCAGATTATAGTATTGAACAAGGCAGCAGTAAAAATTGTTATGGCCAATCCGCTACTATTCGAAAAATTTCTCGTGCCTGAACACATTAATAGAATGCTTAAAGTAATTGCGCTAAAAACTGATATCAGGAAAAAGCTAACCTTTCACGTAGCCAGGCACACATTCGCAACAAATTTCTTAAGGGCAGGAGGCAATCCTGTGCACCTCCAGCAACTCATGGCGCACGCTAAAATTGCAACCACAATGATTTATGTGCACATACTTGCAGATGAAGCTAACAAAGAGATATACAAGCTCGACGATCTATTTAAAGACTTCGGTCTGTAATTCTATTTCAAAAAGGTCAGGCTTCACCTCTGTTTTCTGTAGCGATTTAACCAGGTGAATGTTCCTGTAGGCATGTACGCGGCTTTTTGCCTCCAGCTCCGCAATCTGCTCAATGTAGGCCTGGAATGTCCACAGATATGATGACGCATTTATGCGACTGGCAAGCCACGAATTATGATACTGTAGGTGCAGCGCCGGCACTTGCAGCGCTGCCGGGTCCTGACTCAAATTCAAGTCCCCCACAAGGCCGTTGTAGATTACCCACAACGGCTTTGTTTTTTCATCAAGAAAGCCATGCGCTGTTTGTACATTGTTCCGCCTGAGCAATGGCAAAGGCAGCGCCTTAAACGGCACCTCAGTAGTTTTATCGTCGATCTTATAGCCCGATGTGCTGTAGCCTTCTATGTTTTGGAAGACCGGCAACCAGGAATAATCGCTACTGGTAACATCTTCATACTTAAGCAGGAAAGAATTCCCTTTGCTAAACGTGCGCTTAGGGAATTTTACATCATACATTGATAGGTCTATAACTTCACGACTTTGCATTTCACCGGCAATATAATTCATAAATATATCTGTGCCGGCAGTGGTCAAATCCATCCTAAACTCAGCAAGAACTTCCTTGACCAAATCGCCAAAGGTCATGTCCGGAACTGCGCGCTTTAAATCTACCTGATTCAAGTTTATGATCGATGCTACAGCATTTCCTCCCTCATCGTGCAGACGGACAGGATTGATCTCAAGATTAAACAGCATGTCATCGGCAACAAACCCACCGTCGTAGTAAAACGTAAGGAAATCAGGCTGCAGATCGCTTAATGTTTCAAAGGTAACATCAATATTAAAGTCGTAATAATTATTGAGCATTGCGCCGCTATGGCTAAACAGCGTAACATTTCTGTAGCGGATGCCCAGCGAAACTGTTATGGCATTCGTAGGCCTGTCTCCAAATCGCTTCCGGAGGCGCATCGTGCCTGTAATTCTGTATTTACCAGGCTGCGCAATTTCCTGTGTGCGCTGTAGCGTTATGTGCGGATTTGCTCCGTTCTGTGCTTCATAAGTATCATGATCTTCGGCCATGGCCAGCAGCGTCATGCTTTCCTGCGCTATGGTTGTATAATATTCTGTATCGGTATACACGAGCATTTTTTTTATGGTCGCATTCTCCAGTACATCTCCCCTCAGGGTAAAACCTGCATCTGCAAAGCCGGCCTGCAGCAGGTAAAGCAGATAGGGCAGGGGCTGAATAATATTCCTGTTGTAGGTAATATCTTCAGACAAATCTACATTGTTTTCCAGAAAAGCACCCGCCCTGTAGTTATTGATTATTTTTTCAAAGGCAAACCACACATCATCACTCTCCGGGTCAATTTTATCGGTATGGATTTGCGGAAAATTATAATTTACATCTGGCCACACCTGGCTAATTATTGTTTTCGCGTGCTGATATATGTCTGCTACCTGTAGCTGAAGCAGGGGCAGCTCTGCCAGTTTCTTTGTGAAATTAGGGAAATCATCGAGGCCGTAGCGTACCGTTACCGATAGTTCCTGCTCGCACTCTTCTACCTCCAGCACTGCCTTTTCCATAGCATCGCCATGAACATAAATGCCTTCAAACAAAGTTTCTGCATCAGTCGAATTGTAGTGGCTCAAAAAGCCCATGGCCATGTCGATATCTTTAGTCAGCGCAATGTTAAACGGATAGCTGTACTTTGTAAAATAAGTACCCGTAAACCACGGATTTTCGGCAGTATCGGTAATTTTAAAAGCCGATAGGTCGAGCTCAAAATTAGAATGAATAAATTTCCTCATTGAAATTTCTGTTAATCTGAAACTCCAGGTCAAACGACACCAGGGCACGCTCAGAATCTACGTTAGTAATTTTTTCAGATGTAGGCACAAGACTTATGGCGCGCCCATCAATAACTATCACGGCGCGCGGCGCACGCATGAGGCTCTCAACACTGGCCATATCGCTCCGAAGTAGCCATCCTGTATTTATAGTAAGCTTAGCTGTCTTGGTACTCTCAATTTTATCGAGCACAGAACGCAGGCCAAGCTCAAGTTCCTGTGTGCGATTTTTAAGTTCAGAGATTATTTGATATGTTCCCATACACTCAAGTACGCTCTGTAGCTTATACTCGTTTTCCCAGGTAATGTAGTTTGAGTAGTAGCTTTCAGGAAAAACTTTAAACAGCTTAGAAACCGATTCGCCATCTTTAATTTGCAGTTCAAAAACATCGCCTTGAATCGCTTCTAACTCGGCAAAATTAAGCCGAATAACCTGAATGCCGGCTGTAAAGCTAAACGACTTTACAACCTGCCCGTTTTTAAATAGTTTTACTTCGGGCAGGCCATTTATTAGCACATTTACGATTTGGAAAGATGCCGCTGTTACACGGCGTGCCGCAGGATTGATATCTAAAAATCCGCTGCTGCCAGCCAATTTAGGGCGAAGCCCTGCAATAAAATTTATAGGTCCAATATTATATATGCGCTGCTCTGTACCTCTATGCTCTGTAACCACAATGTTTACCTCTGCAGCCTTGTAACCGGCAGTAATGTTAGCAGCAAGATCTGATAGCTCTGCCATCAATCGATCTATAGGCTGGCCAATGTTTAATTTTTGTTTACCCCTGAACAGCGGAATTTTAAAATATAGCGTTTTGTCCTGGTACGTTTCGTCAAAATTATAGACACGTGCAGAAAGCGCTAACGCAAAATAAGTATCCGGAAAGGCAGAAACAAAGTTAATGTACACAGGATCGAGCGAAAAGGCCGTTTGTCCCTGCGGATATGGACTAATTACCGATTGTATTACAGAATATGTAACGGCAATTTCGGCAAGGATATCCTGATTATCATCTCGCTTAATCAGCACAGCGCCTGTATAATTACCAAGGCTCATATTGTTTGCCGATATTGGGGTAAAAGTAACATTAAGGCTACCGTTTCCTGATGTTTCAGAGGCTTGCAACCACACAGGTAATGTTAAACTATAAGCCGTATCCATATGCATGGCCACAGTAGCCGGCGCAGTTTCAGAAATGCCTTTTTGCGCTTCGAAAAACAACGCTTCTTTCTCAAGGAAAAAGCCATTTTGCTGAGTAACGCTAATTGTTACCGGCACGCGAATTTGACCACCATTTATATCGAGGTAAATGGTAAACGGATTTTGGATAAGCGGCGATGGCACCGCTGCCGGAAACAAGACAAGGCCGATTGTTGCTGGCCCGCTGCCGCTTATTTGCCTGCCCGATATTACAGTAACGCCGGGCGTAGTGCTGCTCACCTGAAAATTTTCAGGGCAAATTATTGACCACGACGCGCCTGCAATGTTAAACGTTCCTGCGAGTACCGGCATGCTTGTCCCTTCAGTCCAGGCGTAGGTAAGGCTATCAGGATTGATGGCCGGCGCTGTGGCAGAAAACACTCTTATCGTTACCGGAATATGAAAATAGGAGAGTATTTTATTGTAAAAGAACTGATCTCTTCCCTGAATAAAATGAAACACTTTAAAAGTGTATGAGCCCGGAGACAGCAGTTCTAAATTTTGAAATGTATATAGCATGTCTGCACTTAAGCCATTAGAGTAAGACGCGCTATCGTTTTGCCCCGTAAATAAAGGCCCTGTAACATTTAGCAATTGCAGGCCAGACGCCGAGTCGGCATAAAGAGAATAGGTGAAATTAGTATGCCCGGCAGCAATGTCTGTACCTAATATGTCTTTAAAAGCAGTAGCTACAGCTATAGCAGCAGGCAGCGCGCTGCCCTGGTAATAATTGATGTTTATCGCCGATGGGCTAAAACTCCAGTCCTGGAGTGCGGGGGCGCTGGCTGTAGCCACCGGCGCCTGATTATTGCTTAATATTATTGCCATTATAGTAGTATCGGATTAATCTCTGTTTTTTCCTGCATGTAAACGCCATTAAAAAGAACAATGCCTATAGCCTCTGCCTGGTACCACACTTCAAGCACCAGCTGCTCGAAGTATATAACAGTTCGTTTTTTAAAATTCATAACACCATTATTTGCCATGGCATGGCCTATTTTATCCTGCACGAAGGTAAAAATGTCGCTGTTGCTTGTAAGCATTACAATGTTGTTGCAGGCCTTTGCAGCTTCTCCCTGAAGCTGTGCAGCAGCGCTACCCGTAAGGCACAATACCGTATTTACAGACACTGCCGGCAGCGCCGTTTCTATTTCGAAATAGAACCTATCCAGCAGCGCATTTGCATTACTGTCGCTAAATATTTGTTTTATCGAAAAGTTGCTCATTATGATTGTGCTTTTAGTTTAGACTGTGTTATTCTATCCATCTCTTCGCGGAGTTTTTTGAGTTCGCGGCCATCGCGAGACATGTATGCGGTAACGCCATCGTTGTGCAGTTTTTCGAGGATATCGCTGTTGCGATTGATTATGGCCAGTGCCTGGTCTAACGTTAACGATGATGCACCAGGCGCAGAACTCGCGGCGGGAACCTCATACCTGCCACCGGTAACATCTTTATTATACATGCCTTTTTCAAAACCTTTAATGCCGCGCAGCTCACGGATTAGCATCGCCTTGGTATCAGGCGACATTTGTCTATATGCTGCAGCATCAATAACCATCTCCGGGCCATTCTCTCCAGCCAAAAAGTAAGTAGGCTTGCTCACCATGCCGCTACGCGTTTTGCCGCCATAGCCGGCACGAAATGTTTTGCCATCCTGCTCACGCTTTACATACTCAGGGTAAAGGCCTTTTTCATACCCTTTTGCCGGCAGGGGAGTCTTCATGATCGTAGCAAGCTGCAGCGCACCCAGAGCGCCTACCACACCCGACATTACAGCAGCTGTAGCGCCAAAGTCGAACTTCGGGAATTGTGCCCATATACCCATAATTGCCTGAGAGGTATTCATGATAACGTTAGCGGCATTCATTAGCTTTTGGCGCTTTGCCTGCTTGTACGCTACTTCAGCTTGCTTTTTCTCGAGATCTGCATCAAGAGTTTCAATACCGCGCTTGTATTGCATTTGATTAATGTAACCGTTGTCGAGCTGCGACTTCAGGCGGCGCTTTTTGTTGTCGCTATTTTTTTGAAAGTTGGCCACCGAAGCATTCTCTGAAGCTGTTTGGTAATCGGCGTACGCAGACCAGGCGCTTTGCAGCGCACCGATAACCATTTTAACCGCCGCCATCTTTTGCTCCAGCGTTTCGATATTGGTAAATGTTTTACCCCACTGATCAGCTGTGAACCCTAATACGTCTGCATCGCCGAATACATTTTTTGCAGCTGTCTGAAAATCATTACTTCCATTTCTGTTTTGCAAATCGCCTTTGGCTTTCATCAGTTCAGAAAGCTTAAGTTTTAAATTCGCAACGTCGTCTTCAATCTGTTGCTTTTGCTCAGGAGTAAGAAGATCAAGATCTATCTGATTATTTTTATCAGCGAGGATGTCTTCTTTAAACTTTAGTAGTTTCTCAAGATGCGCCGTTTGGCGTTCTAGTTCAGCCTTATCAAATGCATCCTGAAGCTTTTGTTTGGCAATCTCATTTGTACCCAGCGCCGCCAGTTCTTCATTGTGTTTAGCCTGGCGCAGGGTAGATTCCCTGTCAAATTTTTGCTGTAGGTCAGCAATGCTTTTTGTCTCGGCCTTAAGATCTATGGTTTCCATAGCAAAGCGGTGCCTGCCATGCTCTATCTCTATTAGCTCATTTAAGTGCTTATTGCGCTCCAGCCATATACGTTTAGTTTCAGATGCCACACCTCGCTCCAGTGGCGTAGCCTTAGTATTGTTTATCTTTTCATCCAGTAAAGCAATCTGGGCTTCATCTACCAGTTGCTTTTTAAGGTCTTCAAGCTTACGCTTATGGTTTTCGGCCTCGATGGCTTCTTCTTTTTCAAAACCATCCTGCAAAAGCGCCAGGCGGTCATCTATAGCACGGCGCTGTAAGTCGAGCACTTCCTGCTGGTACTTTTTATTTTCTTCCCGGTCTTTATCTAACTGCTTAAGACGTTCAGCACGGAGTTTAGAACTTATATCCTTACCATCACCAGGTACAAAAGCTTTCGTGGTATTATCATCGGGATTTATTTGCCCGTTAGTTTCTATGTAAAGTTGCTTTCTCCTCTCATATAATTTTTTTTGCAAATCAGTTTCAGATTTTATTGCATCCAGTCTTCTACCTGCGGCTTTTTTATTTTGGGCTAACTCTGCATCGGGGTCAAACATACCATCATACCAACGTTTGTACTCCTGAACTTCTTTCTTCTCAATTTCCCTAATACGTGACTTTGATGCCGAGATTTCATTTTCTATTTCTTCAGCCTCCAGCTTACGGTCAAGCGCACTTATGTAGGCATCAATAGCTTTAGTAGTAGCTTCTGTATTAATTGTTTCAAGTGAAAGCCCATTCAGGTATTCAGGAGAAATTGCAATCAAATCCTTAATAGCTTTTAGACGTGTCTCCTTTGCTACTTTTTCATCTTTTGCTACAGAAAGTAAATCACTAATTTTCTGTTTCTCATCTTTAAGACCGTGGAGTACATTAACATGAATTGAATTAAAGGCTTTCTGTTCTTCTGTAAGCTTTTGTACACGTTCAGCGTATGCAACATAGGCGGCGGCTGCCGCTGCAACTAAACTAAGTACTAAACCCCAAGGAGTAGTTTTCATGGCAGCTGTTAACGCTTTGTATGCTTGTACAGTTCCTTTAATGTTTAAGGTTAAAAGATTTTGAACCAGTACCATTGCACGGGTTCCAATTACAGTAGCAGCTTCAATAATAGCCCTTGTCTTTAAAGCGATATTGTATAAAAGAGTAGCTTCTGTATTTCTATTTGCCCAGACTGCTGAAAGTTTTATCCATCCGAGGTTTGTTGCAATAGCAGCTGTAAAAATTGCGAGTATTTTAGCCGTTAAGACAATAACATTTTTAAATACAGCCATTGTGCCGGTATCATCTTCGACAGCGCCTATAAATCTTGCAAGCCAATTAACAGCTGATTCAAGGAAAGCCACAAAACTATCTGCTGTAAACCACCCCATTACTCGTTTCTTGATTCGGTCAAGCGTAGCAGCTAAGTTTTCATTTTTTAGATTATACTCTTCAGTTAAGGAAGTAGCATCGCTCATGCTCTCATTTGCGAGCTTAATCTTATCTCTAAACATCTGCACATTTTGAGATGCCGCACCCAGTACCATCTTTACCTCATTATCATTTAGCTTCAGGTAATCTAGCACTTTTGCCAATTCAGTAGCATCAAGACCTTTAAGTGACTGCGAAAATTGCAGGAAAAATTCGTTAGGATTTGTATTGATCAGGTTTTTAACCTCATTAGCCGATCGGCGCATTACCTTGGCAAAGGCAGGATAATCACGCGCCGCAATTGAAATTACTTTACCGTAATTGTTACCGGCCAATTCTGCCTTAAGGCCACTTTCTTCAAAAGCCGCACCCATACCCAGTACCGTTTGGATGGAAGGCCGCAGCACCTCAGGCAATGTACCCACACGCTGGGCAAACTCTGCAAGGTTTTGCTCACTGGCCGTACCATCGGCACCCAAGTCATTAAGCGCAGAACCTACCGACTCAAAGGCTGTCTCTACACGTTCATCTTTTAATTCTTTATACAATCCCTTAATGCGGCCCAGCTTTTCTGCCACTACATCAGCACCGCCCTCAAAGCTATCACCCAGTGCAACGGCACTTTTATCCATAACGCGGACAAAATCGGCTATTTCACTTTTAGCGATACCCAGGCGACCACCTATCTCTGCAATGCCCAGCAAATCTATCCTACCGGTTCGTGTTTTAAGCATTCCGAATGATTTTGCAAGTTCCTCAACTTCCGTTTTAGTCATTCCAGTAGTCTTTTGCACATTTGTAATGCTATCAGCCAGCTCTTTATTTGCAGAAAGAACCTTTTGAATTGAAACCACTACGCCTGCAACGGCAGCAACAAAGGATGCTATAATACCACCATATCTGTTAAACCTATCTGCCATGCTGCCCAGGCTCCAACTGGCTTGCTGACCATTGCCGCGAAGCTCACCCATGCGCTCATTCACCGCAGTTAATTCTGCATTGTATTTTTCAAAATCTTCTGTTCCGGGAACTAAATGACGTAACGTAGCCTGCAATAAAGTTGCTTTGGAACGCAACTGTGCCATTGTGAGTTCTGACAATTTTAAATCGCTTGTCAGTTCTCGTATCTTTTCATTATTAGCCGCTATTGCATTTTTATTTTCATTTATAGCAGCCGTTAATGATCTGTATTCTTCAGTGTTTGTTTTACGCTGACGCTTAAGTTCCTTTTGTTGCGCTAACTGATCTTTAATTGTGTCCTTAAGCCTAATGTTAGATTTGTCCAGATCGAGAATTTCTTTCTGCGCCTGGTTACCGTTAATGATAATATTTAACCGGATGGTATCGTCTGAAAGTTGCCGCCCCATGAGATGTGAGATTTTCCCGTAAAAGAAGCGCAGCGGCTACAAAAACCGTGTAACATGGAAAAAGCCCTGAATTAGGGGCTTTTAGTTAAATTTGGCTTTTGCCGAAGGTAAGCTTTGTAAAGTAATTAGGGTAAGCGGCAATGTCACACACGGCAAAAACATCATCATCTACCAGTACGAGCTCGTCGCCAAGGAGTCGCCAGAGGGAGTAAGCCTCTACCTGAATGGCACCTTTAAAGTGCAGCAACTTAGTGTTGCGATACAGGCCATCGCATTTTAGTGCGCCAATAACCTCGTCATACGATAGCTCTCCGGCAGTGTAGGCAAAAAGCTTTTGCCGGCTAAAGAGAAGTAGCTGACCATCAAAAATAATTATGGTATTTTCTACTGGGTTATTGCCGGCCAAATATTCCACAACCATTTCCTGTAACGTATAGTTACAGAAGGCTACAGGGGTGCCCGACCACGGGATAACCCTGAAATTAGTTTTACTATCCATAGCACTAACACGGTAATAGCGGTAATGTAGATAGGGTAGTGGCATGGCGCTGGAGCGTGCGCAGCAGGTCGCGGAAAATACCGTACTCTACCTGCGCGTTGCGGCGCTCTGCGGGGTCGTTAGCCCAATCGCTGGCGATGTAGGCCTCATAAATAATTTCCAAGATTTCTAAATGCTTGGCGGGTTCGCCAAACTGCAGCAGGTTCTCTACCTGGTTGCGCAAGTCCAGCCATAGATCGACTGAAGCTTGTTTTTGTTCACTGTTGTTCTGCATGATAAAAGTGATAAAAAAGACCCGGCCGCATGAACTGCAGAACAACAGAATTTATCACGAAGTTGGAGGACCACTCCTTTCATGTGCCGGGATATTGTTAAAGATAGATGTAAAGTTGTCATGTAATAAATTCAAAATGTTCTGCATGACAAATATATAAAAGATATTTTTTAAAACAATTGTTTTCAAGATCGAATTCTTTCAATTTCATTCACAACTAAATTTAAATTTTCCTGATATAGTTTCAATTGCTCACCTTGTTGAAGTTTAAAAATTAATTCATCAATTAAAATTTGTCCCTTATATTCTGAAAATTCATTTAACTCTTTTAAATCATTTTCATTTTTTAAAGTTGTTAACCCTTGATTTAAAAGTTCTAGTCTAGGCTGTTGAATATTTTTAAGTGAATCAACCTGATGCTGTAACTGATCTATGCGCAATAGCGCTTGATGTAGGGAGTCTTTTACCATTTGATAATTTAATTTATTTCCAGTACTTCTCCAGTCTCCAAATCACATTTTGCCTTAGCTTGTTCTGTGACAATTCCTCCGTAAGAATTTGTACCGCGATAAGTTAAAATAACTTCTAGATAATCAGGATGTATTTTATACTCAGAAGTTACATGCTCATAGCTATCTGGATTTTTCATGTGCGCCTTTACATATTCCTCAGTCTTTATATGCGAGCCATCCCATTTGCTAAATTGCTTATCAATATCTGCTTCTGACGCATAAGTCCTACGTTTTGGGGCCTTCTCTGAGGCAGGAATCAATTCAATAACGTGCCTTAAGCTATCACGAGTCATAACTATTTTCTTGGATAAGATAGGGTCTTTTTTAGTTCTTAAAAGTATAGAGTCTAACTCATCTGCAATATCTACAAACCATTCATAATTTTGCTGCTTACGATTTCGGTAAGCGTTTAAAACTGATAGTTGAGATTCATATTTAGCTTTTGGATTTTTATAAAATTCATCAAAGTCAGATCTTGTTACTTTCTCTTCGCCTTTCGTATCACTAAGGTCAACTACGTTTATTAAAATAACACCGCCAATAAGCAGTACTAAAGTGTAACTGGCAAAATCACTTAATTTTTTCTCAATAGCATTTTTATCTAATGCCTTGTCTCTAATGATAGAACTTATAATCATAGAAGCCCCTATGATTACAATTATATAAATTGTAGTCCACATAATATTTATTTTATGAATTGATAATTAACCCAGCCTGTATTGCCGCTAGCATCTACACGGACAAATACCCATTCGCCCTCATAGCGCACAAAGGTAACCATGTCGCCATAGGCAAGTTCTTCTATAATATGGTACTGGCCACCAGGGCCATCGCGCAGGTTTAGGGTTTGGCTTTTTACCTCTAGCATTTGGTTAGCGAGGTAGGCAGTAGGGCTTTTTGCACCTTTGCCTGCCTGGCGTGTGGCTGCAGCTTTTTTTGCAGGCGTAGGGGCAGGGGCGCAAACGCCGCAGCTGCCGCCTTCTTTACTGCAGTGTTTGCAGTACCGGCAGTTAGAGCAGGCTGTGCAGCTGGCATCGCCGGAGCAGCGCCCAAAAGTTTTTGCTGGCGTAACGTCGCAGCAGCTTGCTAATAGTTTGTTGTCCTGGGCATGCAGCCCTGTGCAGCACAGGAGGAATAGGAGGAGGGTTTTCATGGTGTTTGGTTTATTTTTGTTATATTTGCCCCACAGTGCCTTATTATTCAGCAATGCTATAATAGTGCACTTTAAAACAAATTAAGCCTGGCTAACGCCGGGCTTTTTTTTATGGGGTAAATGCGGGTAGGTTATTCATTGTGTTTTTGTTGGTTGCGGTAAATGTAAAAAGATTTTAACAAATAGGTATAATTGGGTACAAAAAAAAGCCCTGAAGTTACTCAGGGCTTTTGCGTTCTTAAATCGGCTATGTAATTTTTTACTTTTTCTTTTTCATCGTCATTCAACCTGAATGAGACTATCTTTCTGCCTTGCGGTTCTCGTCCGGAACCAGGCCTGCTGCCACCTCTGTTTTCTTTTTTCTCTTCCATTTTATTATTCTGTATATTTGCAATGAAATTTGATGGTTATCAGGTTTCAATTCTACAACCTTAAAGCCCTCAATAGAGGGCTTTTTTTTAGCTCAGCTTAAAAAATATACTATATTTGCAGCACAAGATGGTACATATACTATGGCTTGATTTTTTATCTTTCCATAATAAGGCTTTAAGCCGTAGAAAAAATCTTTAGCCCTGCATACTCTGTGGGGCTTATTTTTTACCCTGGTACCAGTCCATGACTTTTATAGCTTCACTCTGTGTTTCATCTTCAGTAAGATCTGTACACAAACGATTTGCCACTATAAGATGTTTTCCATCTTTAGAAACCGCCCCATAAATATTGCCAAATTTATCCGATAGCTTCATGAACATTTTTTCAGCCTCTTCAATATCTTTAGTATGGAATAAGCTATACTTAACATTATCTTTTCGGCTATAAATAAAATCATCTTTGATTTCATATTCTGTTTTTCCTGAAAACCTAATGTATTCAGGTACGATGTAAGAAACATCGTTAGCAGTGTCATATTCGCGAATTGCCCATCCTATCTGTGCCTCTGGAAATTTTTGACCTCCGGAGCCTGCCAATATCAGGCCTAATACTTTTTTTTTCATATATTTGAACTGATTAAAGATTTTCTTAAGCTTAAATCGCTTTCAATTTAGAAGGGGCTGCGTGAATTCAGACCCTTTTTTTATTTATTTTGTCTCGTTATAAAATTCATCCGAGCATTCAAAATAATCTTCATCCATTTCTCCATCAACATATTTTAAAACTTGCACTTCAAAAGAGTCTGATTGTGGTATTTTGTAATCTTCAAGCCATTTTTCGCGTGATGCTACATCAGAAACATATTCATACGTTTTTTCGTTTTCAGCGATGCGCTCAGTGTAAAACACTTTTGCATCAGCTTCGTTGACAAATTCTTTTTCGAAACTTCTACCGTTAACACCGTCAGTCTCTACTACTTTGTAAGTTACATTTTCCATGATTTAAAAAATTTAAAGGTTATTGTTATTTCAATTCTACCATACAAAGATACACTTCTTTTTGAAAACGTAATACGTTTTCAAAAAATAAATTAAATAATTTTGTTAGGAATATAACAACCTGTATAAATAGAAAATGCCTCTCCAGAACGAAGAAGCATTTTCAAACCAACCAATCCATAATTTTCAAATGAAAATTATTTTATGTGCGGCAAATATATATTATTCCTCCAGCTTGCGCAAATCTTCTTTTACCGCATCTACAAAACCATACTTCAGCTCACGGATTAGATTGTTATAATGGCCGTAAATAATTTTGTTGTACACCGGATGCACTTTCTTTTTATGCTTTTCCATGCCGGCACTGATAAATTTCATGTCCACAAACCTGTGCTTCAGCATTTGTGAGTACAGTAAATTATTGTCGTTTACCTCAAACTTACGGCCCGACCTCCAGCCATCGTTACTGAAATGGTGCGCATCCATATACTTCACCTGGGCGGCATTTACATCCTTAGCGTATTCCTGAAGGGAGCGCTGTATAAAACGCCCCTCCAGTATCTCATCAAGTGTTTTTGCCTCTGCCATAGTTATGCGCGGGTTTTCAGGGTAAACTCTACATAATGCCCGTTGCAGCCATTCAGCGCCTTAACTGGATCCACACTTATTGAGTTTTCATCCAAAAACGATAGGGCATTGCAAAATATACTGGCGTTGTCAGCTTTGTCGCTTAGCAGCTTTTCTACAAAGCGCTTCGCGGTCAGTTCTGTACTGTCAAATATCTGCAGCAGGCCCTCACGGTCAAATTCGGAGTAGTCAGTCTTGGTTAAAAAGAAAAAGCCCATGGTATTACTCCACATAGCTCTGTCTTCAGCGCCGGTCATTTTTTTATATGGCCACAGGCATAGCATTAAAATGTTTTGCTCTTCGCTATGATCGTTAAGCAGCTTTGCCAGTTCCTCGGCCGTCACCACCGTTTCCACGCGCTTAATTTCGGGTATGGCCTGCTGCGCATCTTCAGCCAGCTGGATAAGTTGTTGCCTTGAGATCATTAGTAATCATTGTTAGATGAATCATAACTCGAACTGCTGCTGTCATCTCCCCAACTGCCACCGGCACCACCGCCGCTATAATCGCCGCCGCCAAATCCACTGTCAAAACCCGAACTGCTATCATTGTAGCTGTCATGTCTGGAGTGATGCCCTGAGCTGTAATCGTTACTGCTATCGGCTGAGCTGTCAAACATTGAACCTAGCCCAAATGAAACGGCATCTGCACTATGATTTTCTGTCTCCGAACGTGTCCTCGCGCCATTTACCATACTATCAAGATACTCATTTGAAGGCCTTGGCAGTCGTGTCCTGCCGAAATGTAACCTTAAATCATGAGGATATTCTACATTGCGCTTAGCACGTAGTTCTTCCCTCTCTATTTGTTCCTGGCTTTTTCTTAAGCCAAAGAATATCAGCAGGCGATTCCACAGTTTTTTCATTTCGATTTATCGTTTAGTTTAGTATCAAGGTCATTTTTCTTAAGATTGTAAAGTTGCAGCAGCACCTCCCACAGGTTGGTTGCGCGTACTGCCTTAAAGTCTCCAAACACATTACTTTCTGCGAGGGCAAATGCCAGGCCATCCATACCCAGTCCCGGAACTGCTTCCATACGATCACTGTCGCCGGCATCAAACAGTATCGACAGTTCCAGTTCTTTTCCAGCCCATGGAATAACCGCTGTAGCAAGATATTTCTGAAATGCTGCGAACAGTAAAAATACACCATAAATAAAACCGTCAGGGCAATATTTAAACGTTGTGGCGCGCGCTTCTACAGTCTCAGAATCATACGCTCGGCGTTTGCCTAATGGACGTTTTTTAGAGCGATAAAGTATAGCGGCAAGATCGTAAAGCAGAGCACCGTTACCGGTAGCGGAGAAGTCAAGAAACAGGCGTTGCGCGTCCAGGTACTCGCCAAAGGTTACATTGGCAAAGCCATCGGCTGGGCCGTAATAATTTCGCCACAGCGGCTTTTGCTTTGGTACCGGATTATGAATAAAATCCAAATTGATGACCTTTTGCCCATCTCTATTATCAAAGAACGATTCTACGAGTTGCGAAATGCTATAGACATTGCACCACTTATCTTGCTCATCATTAACAAACAGCGTTTTTTTCGACTGCTTGAGGTCGAGCAACTTGTACACCGCCTGTACTTTTAAGTCATAATAACTCAGCTGATGGGTGTGGTACCGGTACAGCAGCCCGCACATTTCAATGTACTGTGCAGCATCGCACTGGGCGAGGTTCTGCGGTAAATACAGCATAAGCTTAAGTTCCGGAATTTCTATGGTATGTTGCATAACATAAGGTTTGGTTTTAAGATGATGCCCAGCTCTGCCATTCGTTTGCCAAATTTTCCCTCTACCTGATGGCGGCAGCGCTCGCGGCTTTTGCCCTTTACCGGTATAAAATCGCTATCGGCTTTTACGCCCAGGTATTTTTCCATATGCTGCCTGATGCGGTATTTTAGAATGATACGCTCAACTTCGCGATCCATATCTTTCTTGGCCACCGCACCCATCAGTTTGTTCTCCATCTTTTTTGCCGTCCTGATAGACCTGAAGTAACGCAGGCGGTAATATAGCTTAAATAGTCTCTCTTTCATAGTTTTATGTCGATATATAATTTGTTCCTGTAATGAATTCGGGGAAAATGCTGCTGTCTGATTGCGCAGCAGCTGGAGGCGGAGGAACTGCCACCAGCTGCTCTATGCGCTCCAGGGCATCGGCGGCATCTTTAAGGAATGCCTGGCGCGCTGCCGGCACTTCAAGATTTGCTGCAGGCCTGCGTATTTGTGTTGAGTCACGATCTGAAGTATATGCCTGCAGCACACCTTCAGGGAAGATGGTTACAGACAGTCTGAGCATTCCCCACGCCAGGCTATGGTACACACATGCCTCCTGAATAGCTTCAAGCAAGTCAAAATTTTCACCTTCTATTTCACCGCCCGATTGCACAAGCGTTTTAAGCCCTTCATAGCGTTCTTTACCTATACGTGGCAGTATTTGTTTGCGTTCGCATTGTAAAAGCCCTGGCGCGAGCTGTAGCAGTATCAGGCGCGATTGTATTGTAAAGTGATCGTCGAATATTGCAGTGGTGTTTACAAACAGCTTTTTTACCTTTTTGTAAGCTTCAGAACCTTTCCAGCCTTCAACATCTTCCAGATATTCCAGCAGGTCGTCCATCGCGCGGTAGTAGCGCTTTACCAGGGCCTCATTGTCCCGGTCAAGCATCCATTCAAACGCCTGCTTCTCATTTTCATCCTGACGCATCTTACGCCCATTTGTTGTATGGGCTACATCATTACTGTTGGCAAGCAATGCGTAAGCTTCTACAGCAATAGGATAACGGGCATGGTAGACAAGCATTTCAAGGTCCTCAGCGCCATCTGTGTAAGCATCGGTTATCTTATCGTACATATCTTGGCCGATAAGCCTCACAAGGCTTTTTGTAGCCGTAATAATATCGGGCTGAATTTTAGAAAATTTAATGTCAGCATCGATAAAACCGAGCAGCTCCTTAAGTTCGGGGCTGCTGCCGTTGTTCGCAGGTTTTGCAAAGAGTAATTTCATTATACGATGTTTTTAAGGCGTTTATCGGGGTTTACGTCCTGCTCTTTCTCTGGCTGAATGTGGTAAAAGCCCATTTTAAGATTCAGTTCCGGGAAGTTTGCCCTGAGGGCGTAGTTCATAGCTTTCATAATGATCATCTGAGGAATGTCTATTCCAGTGGCCATATAGTTCTTAAGCGCGTAAATCTGCTCTGAACCACTGTCTGATTTGCCATTTTCAGAAACGTTGCCTAAGGCGCCATGTAATCCTATGCCGGCAGATACCGCGCGGTCGGCACGATCGCTAATACTGATGTACGCATCGATGAAGTCTTTTACCTTTTGGTCAATAACATGTATTTCCCACCCGTGCTCAAGAATATTATGGGCATCTACCTCAAGTATTTTCTTAGTATGCCAATACTTACCACTGTTTTCCTCTCCGGAAAGTACATCGGATATCTTTTTAAGAAGTTCTTGCTCATACGCGTAAAGCAATTTCTTTTCGTATGTAACTCCAGCCAGCTTGCAGCGATTTTGTATTTCTTCTTCCTTTTCATCCCAATAAGCTTTTGGAGATACAATATGATACTTAAGATTAATACTGTTCTTAGCATATGCCTTTAAGATCAATGGCGTGGCAGTGGAACGCCTAAGCCATTCCAGCGAGCCATAGAGGTCTGGTATGGTATAGAAGTCCGTACAGAAACTATAGAGGTTGCTGTACAGTATGCTATTTTTAAGAGCGAATGGCTTTGTAAAATCGAATTTGCCATATACTTTGCAGTCAAGGGAAAGCGGAGTGGCAAAGCTCCAGTCGTTAGTGATAACATGGGTAGGCTTAGGCGATGTAGCAGTACGGATCCTGCCCAGACGTGCCTTGCTAGGCTCTATACTCTCCAAGCTATGGATAAAGTTTTTCCCTATACGGCTACCCTTAGTAAGCTCAAACTTACTATACACACCTTGCATGTACTGATAGTCGATATCAAGCTTGAGCAGATAATCTTCGTAGTCCCAGCTATCGAGCCATGCACGTACTGTTGCATTGTCCTGCCAGTCTTTGATTAGTACACCTTTTTCAAAGCGCTCTTGATACAATTGTGGCCCTGAACCCCAAAGCAATTGAGACTTCTTAGTCAATATACCAGGAGCAAGGCTGTTGTTCTGTACCACATCCTTAATGAGGTCGGGTAAGTCATTGCTAGCACCGTAAGGATAAACTACATAGTCGCCTATGTAACTCTGCTTACCATTAAAGTCAAGGTCGTTCACCCTGCCGCCATCCTCCAGTACACGCGGTATGTTTGCTACCTGATAGGTAAAGGCCATGTTCTCTGCCTGTATAATAGCATCCCTGCCTACAAATTCTATGTTCATGGCTTTACAGTATAGTCGTTAAACGTTAGGAGTAGGGCAAGGTGGAAGAATCTGGGCTTCTCACTCCATGAGTGATCGGTGTAGGCAATGAGTGTATCTGCTTTCTTGCTCTGGTCATTGCGCAGACCCTTGCGCAGTATAGCCTTATGCACCACCTTGACACCGTCGCTTTCGTGCTTAGAGCCATTGTATGACATATAGGTAAATGAGAAGGGTACATTAGCCTCGGCAAGCTTACGCATCTGCCCTATGGCTTCGAGTGGTGTTATATCCATGCAACTACATTTTATTGCAATGTTACACCCATGTAGTTGCATGATGTGTAACATGGACAACACCAGTAAACACAGGGCTTACAGCCCTAACAGGTGGTTGCCGCCCTGCCCACCGGCGGGTGGCGTGCCCTCATATTTCCCTCGCGCGCAGGCATATGCAACAACATTCCTTCTTCTTAGCGGGACGGTATACATCTACAGAGAGTATCAACGAAGCAAAACCCGTTTAGGGTTTTTTCGCTGATTATGAGGTGTTTGCGAAAATCAGTTGATTTTTAAGGGGCTTTTTTCGACCTTAAAAAATGTGGTTTTGCCCTATTTATAAGCATTATTGATATGAGAAAATATGACATTTTTGTCATATTTTACGCTTTCAAATTTGGGTATAACTGGGTATTTTTGTATCTTTACGTAGTTAATAATCAATAACATATAAGCACATGAGCACAAAAAACACAGCCACGCAACTACAAAATTCTGAAAAAAATCAACCTGCTGCAACCGCCACGGAGCAAGCCAAAAACGACCACAAAGCGCAGGAAAACGTACTTAAGGCTATTTTAATGCCTGTTAACGCTTCTCAAAGGCTGAAAAGTCTTGAAAATATGCAATTATTAGGGAAACGTTACGCGTTTTTACAAGCGAAGCAAGATGAACTGAACACCTTTTTAATCAGTAATGACGATACAAAGGAAAAATTAACCCTGAAAAATGCAAGTGGCTTTGAATTTACCATCAGTAACACGAATGTTATTGCGGAGGTAGTAGAGCGAATAGCAGCACACTTAGAGCAGAAGAGACAAAGTACAGAGCAGGAAATTTTAAACTTTGTAATCTAAATTAAAAAAATGACCCCCCGAAAGGTGGAAGTTTCGAGGGGTCTAACAATTAAATTAATATACACGACAATGTACAGATTAATTCAGGGCAAAGCTACGGCTTTCAAGCCCAGCGAGCAAGTATTTGCTATACTTCACGAAAGAGGACTTTCTAAAATTTTCAATTATTCAGATTACGAGCATTTTAAAAAACAATGCAAAGGAGCGTTTAACCGCGCCCAGGCTATTGCTGAAATGTTTATCGAATATCACGAAGATACCCACAGCGATTATGAAGAATATGTTTACTAAGCCCGTGCGCTGCCTCACTATTTCTTCTAAACTTGTAAGGGCGCAATTCAAACGAAGCATTAAGCCACAATTAACGCTTTCGGGCGACTGGATGGCGAAAGCCGGCTTTAGCATAGGGGAAAAAGTTTCTATTGAAATTGAAGCCGACAGGCTTGTAATTAAACGGCTTGCCGATGTTATGGAGGGTTAGCACTTTTGACCCATTAAGGCACGAACACAAAGAAAATATATTTTACATTCAATCGAAAGGGGAGAACGCAGGGCGACCGCTGCGGGAACCGAAGCGTAATTGCTTTATTATTGAAACTGATTATGAGCATGCCTTTGAAATTTGTACTGTTTTATGGATTTCTAAAAAATATGAACCGCTGATTTGTGGTAGTGTAATTCCGTTTTTGCGGATTAGGGATTTTGAAAGTATGGCATTACCGTACATCAAAAATCTTTCTTTTAGTCTAACACAAGATATGAAAGCACTTGCATCAATAGACGAATTACTATCTCATACACAAAAGAAGCTGCAACTCGTCAGGGAGTTAAAAATTAGCACCGCCCTGCACGTTTTAAACAAGTTTGACCGCATTATATATTAAAGCGACAAAAACGCCTGAGAGGGGCGTTTTTGAAATTTTCTCGCGCTGTCGCGCTCGGCTGTATGGAATGTTCCGGCATTTTAACCCACGGTAGGGTCGGAATTAGCAAAGCTAACTTTCCTGTTTACGTGTTTTAAAAACTCTTTACGGCACAACCAGTATTTAACGGCATCAGAAAAATTGGTAGAAAACAATGGCCTTGAAGCCAACGGCAATTTTTCGGTAGACTTATCTTTAAATATCTGCTTAACGCCTTTATTATTAGTCTTCACTAATATTTTAGTTAGTTCTAAACTGGCTTTAGCATGTCGGCAACCAAATAAATCCATACGCAGCTTTGGCAATTTCGGATTTGTCTCAGCCAACAACTCTTTCATAAATCTGTATTCTTCTTCCTGCTCAATATTTCCCTGGCCAACGCTCATAAGTCTAACTGTCCACCGGCTGTCATATTTCTCGATCTCCGTTTTTATTGATGATGCCCAGTCGCGCTTTAGTTTCGCGTACTGATTTCCTGAACGGTCATAGTACAGATCGAGCGATTTATATTTATGCCCGGAATAGAAATCGCAAAACTTTTTTGCCAGTTCGGCAGTACTTTCCGGAGCCAGCGTGTGAAAGTCTTTAAGGCCATAGGCGTATTTATTGGAAGTTTGCCCCGTAATCAAACTACACATATCACCAAAGTCGATACCGCCCTCCAACGGCGCATTGTGATTGATGTAGCGGAGTGCCTGGCTGCTTTCCTGGATTTCGTCCGTCAGCTTGAACCTGTCGTAATAGCTGCTATTGATGCCATCATCAAAAAAGTGATGATCGCCCAGATTACCATAGAACTTTTCGCCTTTCTTCAGGTCGATTTTAAAGGAAAGGATAGCGCTCTTAAATTCCTCCAGTCCCAGGGCCGCGAGATTATTTGTAAAGAAACCTTCCGTCAGGATATCTGCATTTATAAACGACGATACCACGTAAAAAAAAGTCAGTCCCATTCGTGCACGAATCCAGCGTTCCTTCCACTGCAGCACTTGTTTTTTGAGCGCTGCTATTTTTTTAACATCGCCGGCTTTGCTGTAGTTGTAGAGCTCGCACTTTACCTCATTTAATACCAGGCCTATCTGCAGTGCCAGTTCTACGCGCTGCACGTCCATTTCTTTTTGCATTTCCCATATCCAGTCGTGATCCCCGGAAAGGATATTGGGCATATCTGTAGTAAATGTTCTGCCGGTATAGTAAGGCGAATGGCCAAAGCGCGCAAATTCCCCGCGCAGGGCGGGGGTAAGGCGCTTAAGCTTATCGAATTTTAGCAGCCTGGCTTCGTCGCCCGTGATGTGCTGATAAGAGTTACCGGCTAGGCCACTGGGCTGATCGAGGCTACCCATATAGAAAAAGCAGCCGTTAAAAATGGAAATAGAATGCTTAAAGGTAAGTGGCGGCTTGTAAGGAAGCGCAAAATGGGAGGGAGGGCGGGTATCTGTAACATAATGAATCCCTTCTTTCCATCCGAGCTTATTCCACCCATCTATAAGCGTGGGCAGGACGTTTTTTATAGCATTTACATAGGTATCGGCTACAAATGCCTGATAACAGCCCGGCATATCATAGCACACATCCTGCAAGCGTTCAGCCACAAACGATGTTGTTTTACCACCACCACGTCCGGCGATAAGCGCAAAGTTTTGCGGCGCTATAAGGTCTGAAGCTATTTTTACCTTATTTGCAAGCCTGCCCTCTATGAGTTCATCATTAAGACTTACGTGGATCCTCCTGCTCATTAGGTAGTATTTTAAACGGCATGATATCGGCTTCCTGATACAAGCGATGCCTTTGCTTTTCCGTCAGTTCCGGCACGCCGTCAATAAGTTTTTTAAGTTCGTTCCTGTTTGCAGCCGGCAGACCGAGCATTTCGGCAGAAGTAAGGTAAAGTTTCACAGGCTCTTTAAACCACTCTTCAGGAAGATCTTCCTTGTCCGGAAGGTCGAGCTGGCGCATTTTGTAGTTGTCAAAAACCATCTTCATGGCTTTGGCCAGATCGGACACATCTTTTACCATCAGGAATGCCATGTTGATAAGCTTATCACCTTTATCAGCATAAATGTTTCGCCAGGCATTTTTAGAAACATGGCTGTCACAGAAGAAATATTCAAGCGTTTCTTCGTAGACTTTTTTGGCTTTGTACTGGCTGAAGCCATCGACGATCATTAAATGTTTGATGATTGCTTCTGGGCTTCCGTAGATGTCGATTCTTTGGTACATGCCCCGAACGCGCTCAAGCAAATTGAGGTATTGTACAATCTCTGCAGGCGCATTGTTAGGATTGCCGTTTTCCATAAAGGCATAGATAACCTCAAGATCAATCTCATCTATATCGTGGGCGTTTTTAATGCGTTTTTTGCTCATTCTCCAAATAGTATTCGGTTGCGTATTTCTTCGACGCGCAGCCTTTCAGCCTCTTTAAAGTAGACTTGTGCCGCGGTAATGTTGCCAGACTTTGCCAGTTCCAGCTGTTTTTGATTAATGCTAAATTCTGCTACGAGCCTGCCGCGGTCGTATGCCTGGCGAACGTCAGAACCCAGCTGGTACCACTCCTTTAAAAATGCTGTTTTTTCTACCTGCAGGTAGAGCGCAATTTTTTCTGGTGAGTAATTTGCACCGGCAAGATCTTCTACCATTTTAAGTTCGTCGTCAGAAAGTATCATCAGTATTTTTTTAAGTTCGTTTCGGTAAACAGTTTCATCCGGAAATCGTACAGCTGCTTATCGTTTACAAATGTGTATTGCTCGTATTGAGCGTTGTCGCTCCAGTTGCCGGAACCTTCGACTACAAAGTGCGCATGATGCGTCTTGAGCAGTGCAACTTTTGCGTGTATCCAGGCATATTGCACTTTAATGTTTGCCCTGGATGCAGCCATGCCCAGCAGGTAATCCATTGTAGCGGGATTTCGCGATAGTATTCCGTCGTTGATCAATAGTGTAATTTGCTCGACCATTCCTTTGTCATGCATCTCGATCAGGGCATCGACGACTTTTCGACTGATACTATAGGTACAGGCGTGAAGCTCTTTTATAGGGAAAACCTTTGTAATAAGCGCGATGAACGTAAATGCATTAAAGGCGCTGTCTGACTGCAGGTACATTGCTTCGCCCTCAGATGGTAGCCTGGTCAGGTCCTGCTCTAGGGCAGCGACCTTGCGGAATTGCGATACCAGGTATTTTGCAGTATAACTGCCGTGGCTACTTTCATCTTCCTGTGGGGCAGACAGCGCTTTATAATCAAATAGTTTATTCACTCAGGCCAAGCTTTTTCTTAACCAGGGCAAGTTTTTGCAGGCGCAGGTCGAGTTTAGCCTGAAGGCCTGCTTTTACATCTTCAGACACTGCTGCTGCCATATCTGATTTATTGCGGGAGATAAAGGGCTTAGTGCTGTTGATGAACTTATGGCATTTATCTGCATCCATTTCTTCTACTTCGCGCTCGATGGCCAGTTTGATGAAAACCGGATGTGTGCCCAAAATTTCTTTGTGCTCAAGGTAATGGTCAAGCTCTTTTTTTATGGCAGCGCTGGCTTCAAAGTTTGCTGTAGCTGTTTCAGCAAGTTCCAGCTGCTCTGTTTCGGTAAGTTGTAGTGTACCGGCGGCGAATGCAGCAAGTTTAGCGTGCGCTTCCTGATAGGCGTTGTATGTAGTAATTTTATCTGTGGCTAGAATCTTTAATTCGCTTGGACACTCAGGGTCTTTTAGAAAAGGATATTCGTCTCGGAATTTTGGAGTTTCTTCTGTAACGGCTGGAGTATTTTCAAATGTTTCTTTTAAGGCTTTTAGTTCTTCGTCAGTAACCTGAACAGTACCTTCACCTACAAATTTAAAACCCTCAACATGCTCGTCATGGACTTTAATATTTTCAGGCTTTGCAGATTTTAAACCTTCTGCCTCTGCAATCACTTCTTCCGGAAGCAAAATATCTGTAAGTTGATCGGCTGCCGTTTCCAGAAGCTCTTCGATCAAGTCTGACTCAAATTTTAACCCTGTGATATCGCGAAATTCATCAATACTATCATAGAAAGAAACATGAGTTTTGATTAAAAATAAATCAATGAAACCTAATGTTTTTACTTCAGCTGAATCAAATTTAGGGTAGAGCGTACCAAATTTTAAAAACAATAGGGAATTCGTTTTATTTTGATCTCTCAAATAATTTATAAACTGTTGAACTGGTCTCAGCTCAATTTTTTCCACCACCGGCGGTATCTTTTCAAGATCGGTAATCTCGTACACTTTTTGTACTTCGTAAAGCACAATGGCGAGAGAGTCGGGCGTATAGCCCATGTTCAAACGCCTTTCGGTACCTGTGTTTTTCACAGGCGACTGCCTGTAGAGTTCGAAGGCTTTGTTAAATACCTCTGACGGATCTTCCGGCAGATTATGGAATAACTCCAGTGTTTTTTGCTTACTCATAATTATGAATTTTTGTATTAAGATTAATCAGGTACAAAAATGCAGTTGCAAAAAACAAAAGCGTGTAACATGGAAAAAGCCCGTGATATCACGGGCTTTACTCAAATTAACAAACACAAACCAAACTATGAACGAGACACTTCGATCAAATATTTTTTTGCACCGGCGTTAAATACACGCAGGCTTATGGACGCACCCTGAAGGGCGGTCCAGGTAGACCCGGCCACAAGCAGGATATCTGCCGCACCGGCTGTGCCCTGGGCAAGCGTGGCTGGAGCAGCGCCACCGCCGCCTATTAAAGTAACGATCTGGCCAACCGGAAGATCAAGCGCAGAAGGCTCGATATCATCAGTCACTGCCATGCTTGGCAACTGGTAATGATTACCGTTAGTTTCGTTGATTGCGAACACTGCTGATGTTGCCGGGAATGGCTCAGCATAGATCAGGGCGCCAGTGTAATGGCCCGGCAAGAATCGTGACTTAGCGTATTGCTCAAACGTAAGCGTTTTTGCGCGGCCTTCGTTATCGTCTTTACCTGTAGCTTTTAGTTGCACCGGAGCGCATTTTGTACCCACTACTTTCCTGAAACTATCTGCGCAGCTGCCATAGATAATTATAGCGTTAACGCCGGTCCAGTTTGCAATAAACTCGTTTACCGGAAGGTCATCGCCCGGATATTCGCCTACAAAACTTTGCTTGTAGGTAATGTTATCTTCTTCACCTTCGGCCTCAAACGGCGCGCTTGTTTTTGACTTGGTAGAGTAAAATGTATACATCCTGGCGTTGGGCTTCATCACGAAGCTGCCCAGCATATTTACACTGCCGTCATCGCGCAGTGGCCATACGGCTACATCATCGGCAGCAAATATGGTAACGTTTGGCTCTTTGGGAGCCGCAGCCCCGGGAGAACCTCCCGGAGATTTAGCTAAACTTGTTCTTAAATACATATCTTGAGATTATTCGATTACACGTTTTGTTTCTGTCCATACTCCGGCTATTTTGGTCAGCTGGATGTAGTCTGTCTCGGCATCAAGCGTGGCGTTAGCCGTAAGCTTGACGTTGCCGGTAGTAGTAAGTGTTAGCGCCGCGTTGGCAGCCTTACCATAGATCCTGATGCTTTTCCTTTCTACACCATTCACAATCCCAGTGAATGCCGTTGTAGAAGCAGTACCGGTATATCGGAAGATTGTTCCTGAATCGGCATCCAGCGTTGCTGTAGCAAAGTCCACATCTGTAGATGCTGCCGTAGGCGCTGAAGTTGTTCTGGAAAGTTCTGTAAAGGTCTTATCGTCGTTAACGTAAAGTGTTAGTGTGCCTCCTGTATTCAGTGCATAATCGCCCTGAATGTTGAACGTTGCATTATCTTTTACATATTTAACACCAGCCATTGACGGGTTACCTGTAATGGTAATTACCTGCCCTGCAGCAAACTCTCCTTTTGCAACTGCGATGTCCGTTACCCATTTCTCATCTACCACCATGGCGTTGTAGTTGATTTTTAGCACTCCAGACCTGTCATCGTAAATTGGCACTCTAACATTATCAGCAAACACCGGACAGTCGTTTGACCAAAGTTTTTGCTTGATAAATGCTGCTGTGTCGCCTTCTTCAACTTCAGTACCTACAAAAATGAAACGGATACCCAGCCTATAGTCGGCGAAAATCAGTGTATTACGTTTTTCATGCGTAATAGTGAATTTTCCTTTTTCTGAAGCATCGTAGTCCATGATCTGAATGTTCTTAGAGGACGTAATACCCATGAAGTCTGTATCAGTGTTATCTTTCAGCACTTGGAACTTGATCCATGGCCTGTCGATAGGGCTTTCAAGGCCGTAGTCTTGTTTACCCTGATCTGTAGAATACTGCAGTGTGTAGATTTCGCCGGCACGTTTATTATAGGCTTTTCTCCAGCGGTCAGTCAGCTGTAATTCCAGGCCTCCGTTTTTACGTTCGTCTTCCGGAACCATATCTACAAGCTTGTGTACATAGTCTACAATCCCTGCATCTGTAGGAGTACCGATGCTGAACTTGCGGTATTTTTTAGTAACGTCACCGTGGTAATACCACAGATATCTTAGACCGTTCTGGCTGTTTACTGCAGCACCGGCTGTGTCATCGTCTTCGCTTATAGAATAAATACCGTTGATCTGTGCCTTACGGTCATCAACTTTTTGCTGTTTAACCAATTCTGAAAGCAGAAATCCGATGAACGACATTTTCCAAGGATGCGATCCATCCATATTTTTGATGGATGCCAACCAGGTAGTTTCCAATTTCTGAAGTTGTTGGCCATTAAATTCAATATCAATTTTCTTAGCGAAAACTTTACCTACTTCGGCACCGATCTTGAATTTGTTTTTAGGATTCCAGCCAGCTTTACGGCCCTGAACAATCTCCTCCGGAATAATATAAGCATCTGCCACCTGGTCGAGTACGCCTGAACGCCTGTCCCATTCTGCAGGAAGATCTTCATAGTCGTTAAACCACGAATTGATTACCGTAGGATTTTCGCGCACGAAGTGCTCTAAATCTCCCTGAAGTGTAGGGATTGCACTATCATTACGAAAATCTGTAGCTTTCACACTACCATCTCTTAAGCGGGCATTCCACGGACGGCCTTCAAACGCGTCATAGGTCGCACCAGAGCCAAATAAGTGTGTAACAGAGTGTTTTAGCATGTTGTGTTGTCCTTTAATAATTTCAAGAGGAGAGTCGCCTTCAGGCGCGCCCATTAGCACATTAAGCTGGCCTTTAACTGTCTCCAGTTCTTTAGACAGCGCTTTAATTTTGGTAAGCGACGCGTTGCCATTATCATTACCATCGTTCGCTAATGTGGCAAGTTCCTCTGCACTTAAATTCGTTTCCAGTACCAGAGCATCGAGCTCGTCCTGGATAGCTTTTAGTTCCAGATTTTCTGAAGCCTCTGCCACACCTTTGTCAAGCCCTTTAATGAACTTGTCTGTGTAGTTTGCCCCCAAAGCATCTTCCAGCTTTTTTCTTTGTTCAGCGGTAAAGTCAGTTGCAGAACTGTCGGCATTAAGCGGTACCGAAGCGATACCAAGCAATGCCATAGCCCATTTTACTGCCTTACCCATCATTTTAAATTCCATAGATTTTAAAAGGGATTTAGTTAATAATTATTTGAATTGTTTAATCTCACTCAGGATTTCACCCATCTCCAGCGCTTTGCCCATGCCGCCAATGCCGTCAATCATGCCATACTCCAGTGCCAGGTCGGCGCCAAACGTTTTACCCGTAAGTACGCCCACAACATTTTGCTTAAGTTTCGGGCAACCGGCAACCACGGCGCCCTGAAACTTTCTAGCCAGGGGAGAAAGATGCTCCTCTTTAATCATGTCGTAATTACCCTCAAGCGCCAGGCGAAAGGCTTCGTTTTTGTGCTTGCTTTCTTCCGGATAGATCTCGTGGAACTTGTAGCCAAGGCTCTCAAGAAATTCGCGATTATCCATAAAATTGCACACCACGCCCACAGAGCCAAACAGTGCCGACACATCATTATCGGCAAGTTTGTGATCGCAGACTGCCACCAGTGCCCAGAAGTGCAGGGAACAACACTGATCTGCCAGGCCGATAACCGGCTTTTTCTTAGACTTTTTGAATTCCAAGAGTGGACCAATGGCCGACACCGCGCCCCCGGGACCGTCGATAACAAAAATTGTAAATCGAATGTTGGGATTATCGTCAGCAGCTCGCAGCGCGCCCGCAATTTCTTCTGACCCATAAGTGCACCAGTCGCCGTACTTTACAGCAGCGCCTACCATGTTTACCACAGCAACCGAGCCTTTAGGCACTTTTTCATACTGGCCATCCTCATTAGTAGGCAGGGCGCTCCCGGTCTTATCCAGTACGGTAAGCAGCCTGCCATTTATCTCTAAGGCTGTACCCGGAGAGATGGATTCTTTAAAGAATTTTTGTACAATGTTTTGCTTATCGACGGCAACAGTCTGCCCCATCATGATCTGATGTGCAATAGGCGCGTAAACTTTGAGGCCTTCAAAGCTCATGAGCCATTCGCCGCGGGCAATGTCCATCAAAAGGTGATTGAGTTTCATATTGCGAAATTGCTTTAGTTAGGAAAATAAGTTTGTAACATGGTTTTTGAAGCGTTTTGCCCAGCTGTACCTTTTATTGAGATACCAGAGTGCCACCACCGGCAGGAGCAGCAGCCACCACCAAAAACTGAACAGGGGAGTAGCTACCACCTTTTTGTTCAGGTCTTCGGTCTTGCCCTCAGCATTTATCTTTTTGTTGCCCGATGCCTGGCCGCTTTTGTTTTCAGTTCCGGAGACGCTAAGGTCTTCGCGCTTTGTTTCCTGCTTGTTGCCACTGTGCAGATTGCCTTTGCCTTTACCTTTAAAAACTGTTTTGTTTAGCAGCTTGCCGTCGGGCCCGTATTGCTCTACGCTCAGGGAGTCACCCGCAGCACCATCATAACTAATGCTGAGTTCCTGCTGCTGCAGTTGATACGTTGAGTTTTGTTTTACCCGGGATGTAATTGCGCTCTGGAAGGAAAAGGAAGTGTCGAGCTCTGCCAGGTACTTAAACTTAGTTTCGGTACTGTGCACTTCTTTTCGCCTGGAGGCGCAGCCGTAGATCGTAGCGACGGCAATGATTATGAGTAGCTGTTTCATAATTATGTCCTGTAGTTCCAGCGTGCCTGAGTTCCACGGATATCGTAATGCGTGAAGTTGTTGTACCTGCCCACGCCACCTTTTTTCATCTCACCGGCTGCAATAAGCTTTTCTATGGTAACAGCTACTTCTTCCGGAGTCATGCCTGGAATAACAATATCAGCAGCTTTACCATAAAGATGCTGACTTACTTTGCTGTGCCCTTTCTGTTTTTCGTTGTACGCTATAGTGCGGTACCCAGAGTTAATAATTATCGCCTTCCCTGTATGCTCTCGCAGCACTTCAAGATTTTTCGCTAATTCCTTAACGTTTTCCAGAGCAGAGCCTGCAGGCTCCGTGCGGTTAGCGTCGTGGCAGGCAAATTCCTGCAGTGTAAAATGTTTTGTGATTTTCATTGATTATTAGTATTAAAATTATCTGCGTCTTTAGTGCCGTCAAATTCAAACCACTTGTTGAATTTGCGTAGGATAACCCCTTTAATGCCGGCGGCTTCGGAATAGCCTAGGATGGAAAGATTCTCGAAATAGCTAATCAGCATTTGGCAGACTATCCAGGCTAAAACTACATAGTACAGCCAGCCAAACGGATTGATTTCGAAGCCCGCAATTTCTCCTTTAACTGAGGATGCAAAGGAGTTGAGGATAAAAAGGATTTGAATGTAAACTCCTAGTTTTAATATCATTCGCCCGATCTTGCGGCTCTTGATGCGTTCGCCTTTAACAACGATCGCAGCGCGCAGGCCCGTCTGGAACTCCGCAATGCACAGCATAACCAGAGCGACGACACAAACAGTATTAAGGCCGACGTATTGCTGTAGTAGATCTGAAACTGTGCCGGCCGTAATAATTATAGGAATTGTAAACTTGAGCTTATTTAGGTAAAATAGCTTGAAAACCGTAGTGCTGAAATCGCGAAGGCTGTAGTAGCCAAAGGCATTCAGGAGGTAATTGATAATTTTCATCAGGATGCACGTTTTGAATTGCCAAACTTATGCACTCGAGAAAATTATCTGTGTATCATGGTTTTTTGTAGTTAGTAACGCGATTTGCCGACTGTTCCTTCAGGCGATCAAGCTTTGTGCCTTTTTCGCGATAGTACAGCTGCCTCATGCTCTCGTTGCTGAAGCCAAACTCCAACAAATCGTACTTATCAATAAAATAGTCGATCGCGCTCTTTACCGAGGCGTCAGGATGTTTTGTGTAGCCATCTACGAAGTAAACAAAGGAGATACGGAAAATGTCTTCTAACAGATTATTGATTTCTGTAGTAGCTTCAGGCGTGAACTGCAGGAATGACTTTTTGCCCGATTCCATCCGGAAATAATTACCCTCATACTTTTTTTTACCGTCAGGCAGTTCCTCCAGCGTGAGGTAAATGTTATAGTATTCGCTACGCTTAGGAAAATCTGCCTTAACAGTATATAGGCGCATCGATCTGCCCAGAGAGGAGTCAGCGCCTATTTTTATACTACTTACTTTTTTTCCCAGATACACAGCCTCGCGCCCTTCAAATTCCTGGTAGAGGAAGGGCACAAGATGCGGGCGAATATTTATAGGAATGTAACTCAAGGAAAAAATAAAAAGAGAATGATTAAACAATAATACTCGTTACAAGTGCATTCAGCGATCGTTCTAAAAGCAGCGCCTCTGCTTTTGTAAGGCCCTCCGCTATGCCGTGCACATAAAGGCCGTTTAGTCGTTCAGCACCACCTGTAGCCGTCAGCGTTTTACCTATGCTACCAATTTGCGTAACCTGTGTAAGGCTGAAATCTGCCCGCACTGCCTGCAAACCCTCTACATTGTTTAAGTATAACGCATTCTGAGTGGCTGTAGCTGTACCTTCGATACCTGAAGCTGCAAACGATCTTATTGTAGCACTGTTGTTAATCGCAACATTTTGATTTTGCCCACCGTATGCCTTCTGTATCAGAACATTTGTCGCGGTAAACACAATGTTACCCTCTGCAATGTTGCTAACGTAGTTGTTTGTTACCGCTGGAGTAACGGCAGCGCCCACGACTCCGAAAGGCGATATCTTGTAAGCATTAGTAGTTGCTGCAAGCACTAAGGATGCAGGCGATACAGCATCATTTTGGTAAAGCTTTCTGCTGTTTAGCGCATAAACGGTCGGCACCTGAGCATCTGTAAGACTCAGAAATGCTCGCAGACCTGTCTTAAAATTGGTAACACCTTCAAGTGCTGAAGCTGCGAAAATAGGCAACATAAGCGTTTTTAGCTTTCCATAGATAGCGCCGTTTAGCCCACCAATAGCATCAACAAACACCTGTACTTTATACTTATCGCTTGCGGCAATTGTGCTGTAAGCAGCAAGCAGCGCATTTACTTCTGCGGAGACATAAGGCAATTTACCTAAGCCCGTGCCACTGTAATTTGAATTTTTGTTTACGATTATCATTTTTATAGTTTTTTAGATTATTGTAAAGTCCACGTTAGCCAGGCATAAAGCTGATAGCCGATGCTGCGCAGCTGATAGCCGCTAAGATGTACATTGTCTGTTCCCGTGATCGCTTTTGCTTTTCCGTTTAAAACCGTGTCGTCAAGGTCGTACACTTTCATGTCGCTGTAACCGCTTGACAGGGGCGACTGGGTAAAGAACGCAGGGATAAAATTGATACGATTAGCATTGCTTAATGTGCCGATGCTTGACATTATTTGCGCGATGTAGTCAGCGTTGACACCACCATTATACTGAAGCATAACGCCGTAATCATTCCATTTTTGCGGGTAGAATACACCAGGTCTGCGAGGGAGATAGTACCCAACCTTTGCCGTAGGCAGTTGCGCCGCTACTGTGTTTAATAATTGCATCGTAAGCGTTACCATGTTAGCAGTTCCTACAGGGCTATCGTTCGTCCCCAGTCCCTGTGTAAAGTGGCTTGGTGTGCAAACGTCGTGAGCGTTTGTATTTGTAATGTGTGTGCCGATGGTGTAGCTAACACCGTCAGAACCTGTCACCGTTGCACCGGCAGCGCCTGTCAGGCGTACGCCCAAATCATCCATCGTGCGATAGCGTAGCAGGTATTTCTGTATCGAAAAAGCATTGGCATTCGTCCACACATAACTGCCTGTGTATGCCTGCCCCCTTGCTATATCATAAAAATAGTTATCAGGATTAAAACACACCCCGCCATTGCAAGCTGCAATACCACCGCTGCCGAATAGAAATGTATTCATCTCAGCCTGGCACGCAGCTTCATTACCAGTATAGGCAGAAAACGCAGATGTGTAGCCCCACTTAAACTTTAGTTGCTCCCATAGCAGCGTGTTATAGTCAGGCTTGAAACGGCCAACAGGCGTTGTACAGATCGTAAAGTTTGCACTTGCAGCGTAATTAGTCCATGCCTGCCCTGGTGTCGTACTGTCAAACGGTGTTTTAGTGGCAAGGCCTGCCAATAGATACATAGCCTCAGCACCAAGGAAAAGATTACTGTCTTCAAAAGCGGTGCCGTCTAGTCGTACCCACTTCGGGTAATTTAGATAACCATAAGTCGCCCACCCTGCACGACCTTCAGAAAAGCTTTTAACAGCCAATGAGCCATTATACGGCAATGTAGTTGTTTGTGCGTTTTGCGTTCCTACAACAACACGATTGATGTTATTTATATCAGCGTTATCCATTGCAAGGAACTGCGCCACAAAGTTGGCTATATTTCCACCTGTGCCCTCTACAAATGCACCGCCTTGCGCCACTATGCTATCGCCAAGCAGCATGAAGCGTATGTTTTTGTTTTGCAGATTTGCCCTGTTCGACTTAACATAACTAACGCTAATATTTTTTGAAGCGTAGCCCGTCGCGCCTAATGACACTGCAACATCTGTAGCTACTACAGCCGCTGTTTGCGTGCCCGGCGTTTGGAACACTCGTTTTTTATCGCCATCAAGTAGCACAGGTATGCGAGTTTTTAAAAGTGCTTCCGGATATAAAGCCGTCATGTATTGACGGGTATTGCCATAAACTCCAAAGATGTGACCAGGAGAAACGACATCATAATCTACATCTGCACCAAGCGACAAACTGCCGCGCACACGATTAAAGGCATTGATAAAGCTTTGTTCTTCATAGTATGCAAGCAGCTTACCATCTGCCGTGATCTGAAAAGCTATATTTTTAGCCTCATCGACCATATAATAACTGCCGTCTACTGAATAGCACTTCATGCCAAATGTGTGCAGACCTTCCTGAACATCTACACGAAAAAGCATGTTTTGTGCCTCATCCATTACGGTAAAGCCGCTATCATCGGTAACAATGCGTGTTGTTACCGGCGCAACAAAGTCGCTAACTGCCTTAGCGCTTACAGCATCGGTAGTGTTTGCAGCATCAAAGGCAGGCGACATTACAGGCACATTTAGCGATTGCCTATTGTTTGTAAAAGCCTTTATAAAAGTATTCGCTTCCAGATCAGCCATTAGCTTGCCGTCCTGCCTTATGGCAAAGGCGATGTTATTGTTTTCGTCAGCAATGTAGTAAGTGCCGTCCACGCTGTAGCACTTCATCCCAAATACGTGCAGCCCGTCCTTTGTATCTACATTAAATAATATGTTTTGTTGTTCATCTACAACGGCAAAGCCATTATCTGTAGCAACGATACGTGCGGTAATAGGCTCAATAAATTCACTAATTGCCGCAGCGCTTACCGCTTTTGTTGTATCCTGAGCATCAAAGTCAGATGCTACCGTTACATATGGCCTCTCAAATTTTACCCCGTTTGGCTGTGCGCTCTGAAACGAATAATAGCCGGCATTCGCCGCATCTGTTGCCGACACCTGAAAACTCACTCCATTTGCCGGTTTCGGATTTAGCGCTACTGCCTCTGCCAATGTAGCGTACACCTTACCAGCCTCGCCTGTGGCTAAGCCAGCGATAGATTCGTTAGCTAAATTGATACTTTCTACAATCTCATTCGTTTTGCCTACAACATCGTTAAACTCACCAGACGTAATTTTATACTGTGAAGGAATGGTATTTGCGGCCGGAACCATCGAAGCGTAGTCTTCTTTGGTTTCAATTTGTAAAGGAACTATCTCACTCATTTTCTTCTGTGTTATTAATGATTATTGGAAATATGTTAGGATATATTAAGGGCTGCTCAAACACTGCAAAGCCAGACGGCGCTATTGATACTGTTGTAAATTGTACTTCGGCCAAATGCTCTGTGGATTTACTTTGTATCTGTGGCCTGGCATTCTGCTCAAAATCATTTCTTCCCATAATAAGATCTTTATCGTCTGACAATTTAATTTTTATGAAACGCACTTTGTGCAGGCGGGCTAGCCGGTAGGCCCGCATATCATCTGTAGCAGGAAAACGAATGGATAAAGTTTGTTTAAATGAGGTACCTGCTGCACTTTCTTCGCTTTCTTCCGAAAAAGATACTGAAGCTTTTCCGTAGTACATGGTTTCATATTTTACGGCGTGGGCGCGGGAATTGTAAAATTCATGATAGCCTTTCATGGCTACAGGATCAAAGCTGCCGCGCAACGACACTTCGATGCCGCAAATAGATGCAAAGGAATTAACACGTTCAAAGAGAGACATTAAGTAGTGGTGATTTGATGTAAAACTATGACAATTTTGTCATGTTAACAAAATTTTAGCCCGATTTATTGTACTATAAATTAGTTAAAATACACCTTGTAAAAAAAATACTGTTATTTAAAAATAGTGCCATCATCAACGCATTTTGCGTCAACAGCATCAACATAAATATAAAGCATTGATAATTAATCAGTTGATGTGTTGAAGTAGTGCAAAAAGTATGTTGAACCACTGTTGAAATGTTGATGCAAAATTTTGCCATCAATTTCATCAACAAAAAAAACACTAAAAAACATTAAACAAAAACTTTAGTTCAACATATATATAGTATTAATATAAAGTACAATAGTACTAATATTTATTGTTTTTGTTGATATGTTGATGCTGTTTTATTGTTTTCGCCAGTTTCTTTATAATTCAAAGTCTTTAGGGGGTGCGGGGGAAAAGGAAAAAACTGCCGGGGCAGCAACATAGAAAAGAGAAAGGTGTGGCGCTACCGCGCCACGGTTTTAGTGATCCCGCTGTCGCGTGATCAGGCCACTCAGCCCGCTTACTCTTACGGCTCAGTAATAATGGAAAGGGGGTGCGGGGGAAAACCAGGGAAATAAACCTGCTGTAGAATCGCGTATATAAAATTATCCCGGAGCTGTGGCCATGTATCGCAAGGAAACCGTAGGATAAATCTGTGTTGATAAATTTTAAACGTTATTTAAGACGTGAATAAAATCTAACCGCGTAGCTTTGTGAGATTATTTTCTTATATATGAAACTGGCAAATATAGAACGAATAGGCAAAAGTACCGCAATGGAGCTGGCCTACATTACCGGAGGCGTAAAGGCGGGATTTCCCAGTCCGGCACAAGATTTTATGGGCGAAAAAATCGACCTGAACCGTGAGCTCGTACGCCATCCCTTTGAAACATTTGTGGTAAAGGTAGACGGCGACAGCATGAAAGATGCAGGCATTGCCGATGGCGATCGCTTGATAGTAGATCGCTCACTGGCTCCGGAACACGACCGCATTTATGTGTGCTGCCTGAACAATGAGTTTACTGTTAAGCGCATCCGGATTGATAAAGATACCAGGACCGTGTGGCTCATTCCTGAAAATGAAAACTACACGCCCATCCGTGTACCGCAGGAAGAGGAGAACTTTACTATCTGGGGGCGCGTGGTCTTTGCCATAAAATCTTTTTAGTATGTACTGCCTAGTAGATTGCAACAACTTTTACGCGAGCTGCGAGCGCGCTTTTAACCCGGCGCTGCGCGGCGTGCCGATTGTTGTGCTCAGCAATAACGATGGCTGCGTAATAGCGCGTAGTTACGAAGCTAAAGACCTGGGCGTGCCCATGGGCGCACCCGCGTTCCAGTACCAGCAAATGTTTTCCCAAAACAACATTAAAGTGTTCTCAAGCAACTACGCGCTGTATGGCGACATGAGCAGCCGCGTAATGAGTATTTTGGGGGAGTACACTCCGGATATTGAAGTGTACAGTATAGACGAGGCTTTTTTAAAATTTGATGGCTTCGAAACCTATTACAATTATCGCGACTACGGGCAGGTAATGCACGGCAGACTCTTACGCGGTACCGGCATACCGGTAGGGCTTGGCTTTGCGCCAACAAAAGCCCTGGCTAAACTTGCCAACCGCATTGCAAAAAAGTTTCCGGAACTGAAGAGCGTGCACGTTATAGATACTGAAGAGAAACGCATAAAGGCATTGAAGTGGCTTTCAATTGAGGATGTCTGGGGTATTGGCCGCCAACATGCAGCCAGGCTGCTTGCGCTAAAAATACGCACAGCGTGGGATTTTACGCAACTGCCGGAGGAATGGGTAAGAAAGCACATGAGCGTTGTTGGCCTGCGCCTGCAGCGCGATCTAAAGGGATTGCCCACGATAGGCAAAGAAGAAGTAAAGGATAAGAAAAACATTGCCTGTACACGCTCTTTTGAAGCCATGACCACAGATTTTAATTACCTAAAAGAGCGTGTGGCCACGTATGCAGCAACTGTGGCAGAAAAGCTGCGGCGCGATAAGCTCCATGCGGGTATGGTAACGGTATTCCTGCAGACGAATCGATTTAGGCTCGATCAGCCAATGTATAACCCGGTCGTGAATTTTCCGATCGAGTTCCCTACCAACAGCAGCATCGAAATTATACGAATTGCCCAGCTGGGGCTTGATCGTATTTTTCGCACCGGTTACCATTACAAAAAGGCCGGCGTTATCGTTACCAAGATCACTCCGGCAACGCCGCACCAGGTAAATTTATTCCTAAACGAAGACCCGCGCCACCAGAACCTGATGCAGGCCATAGATACTTTTAACAGAAATAATGGCAAAGAAATGATTAAATTTGGAGGAATGGCGCTCGACCGCAAGTGGAAAATGAAGCAGGAAAGCTTATCACCCATGTACACGACGCGCTATAGCGAAGTAGTAACCGTAAAATGTAAATGATATATGTGCAGCAGATTCGTGGGTGTAGATTGGGAGGCAGTAGTAGGATTTTACCGCGCGTCAGCGCCGGGCGATTTAGCATTGCTTTCAGAGTACGACGGGCAGGAACTTTTTGGCTACGATCATCCGGATAGCTTTATTATCACGCAGCTTAATCCGGCAGTGGTCATGGTAGCGCAATGGGGGCTTTTGCCCAGCTGGGCAAAAGACAACAAGCTCCAAAATAAAAGCCTTAATGCCCGCGTAGAAACGCTGCATGAAAAGGTGATGTTTAAGCAGAGCATGAACAATCGCTGCCTGGTACCGGCAACGGCTTTTTTTGAGCATCAGTGGACTAATCTGGAGAAAAAGAACTGTGCAAAGATCAAACACATTATTAAAGTAAAAGATCGTGAAATGTTTTGCTTTGCCGGGCTTTACAGCATTTGGCAAGGAAAGGCAACCTTTACCATTGTTACTACCGATGCTAACGAGCTTATGGCCGAAGTGCACAACACAAAACTGCGAATGCCGATAATTTTAAAACCTGAAGATGAAGCTGCCTGGCTTTCCGGCACACCGGTAGAAAATTTTGCGCTACCGTACCAGGTTGAACTCGTAGCAGAACCTATACTGCCAGAACCGGAACCGGGATTGCTATTTTAATAAAAAAGCCTCTCCCGGAGGAAAGGCTAAATATTAAAATCAATTTCCCAACCAAAGGAAGTGACTGCTAATATATAAATTATTCTTCAGCTTCTGCCAAAACTAATTTTACAGATATAAATCGACGTTTTGTGCCATTATCTGTATCGTCTTTCTCATCGTGTACCAGATCTACGTCTTTTGCGTGATCTCGCAAGAGTTCGACCAGCCAAATTGTGCTTTCCGGATACGGCTTACCTAAAAAATATTTAGGGTCTTTATGTTGAATATCAATCCACAGTACTGTATCATCTTGCTTTTCATCAAACTCATGGTCTTTCTGCATCGAATAGTCGATGTCGAGATGTGTTATCTCACCGGCATTAAGCAATGCCAGGGCAGCGCTAAAAAACTCTTGCTTTTTTGGCGTACTGGTACCAAATGCCGGCAGCGCCTTTGTTCCGGAAAAACGTAGCAGCGTATTCATTATTCAATTGTTATTTCGATTACGGATTTTGTAAAAGGGTCTCCGCCATATTCGTGGAGATTTGAAATGTAGGCGTTGTTGTTTTCCAAAGCTTTTTGTACTTGTGGCAGCACAGTCAAAGGCTCGGCAAATTCTAAATCAAACTCACCGCGCACTTCAAAAAAGGTTTCATCTTCGATAATGGCAGTACCATCATCAATGCCATTATCGATATCGCCGCCGCGATCGTAATGCCAGCCCTGGTACTCGATTCGATCTTCAGCAATATATTTTTGCAGCGTGCCCACAACTTGTGCATCCCGATCGTTGCCCTCTTCCGGAACTGCTATTTTTTCTGTTGTTCTTAGTAATATGATAAATCTGCCCATCGTAATTGTTTTGTACTAAATTAATAAATTGAATGTTAACAGCATCTCAATGTTATACAACTGTATATGTAATTTTAATTAAAGTAGACTACATTGCGAAAAAATATAAAATATGGATACGGAAATCTTTTTAGCTGAATTTTTACCCAAGTCTGCAGAGATTTCGCAATTACAATCAAGTGAATTGAAAAAAGTTATTTCAATTATGAGTCGATGTCTTTACCTGAGTGAAACGGATGCCGCCGAGGAACTTTTAAGATTTGGCTATGAAATTAAAGATATAGCGGGTAAAGCATTTATAAATATTGATAGGGAAGATGCACGGCAGGCTTATTATTTACGTAGAGCAATCCCTGCGAGATTATGTGATACACAAATTAGAAAAAAGCAAATACGGTATTTTGAGTTAAGAAAATGCAGCAGTAAATAGAAAGCCCCGCACTGCAGGGCTTTGTTATTTTAATAAGGATCTTCATAATCAGGGCTGTGATATTCATCAAAGTAGCGCTTAAAGTCTTCCCTGACGTAATCATACTCTTCGCCTTCGTCTTCGGCAGGAGCGTTAATGTCAAAAACAATTGCACAGCCACGCGCTGTAAATTTTATTACATCGCCAGGATCTGCGCTCTCAACTGCATCACCAAGATCATTTTCATTGAATATGCCTTTAGTTAGATTATGGTAATAGATTTTTCCCATTAGAAATAACCTAAGATTACACAAACTTTTTCACCTATAGCGCCTAAGTCTCCATTTAGTTCAGCCTCGTCATTATCTCCTACAGGATAATATTTCGCGACCGCCGCATCTATTTTATCATATAGCGCAGCTTTGCGCTTAAGTTCTGTCATCTCTGGAGAGAGCATGAGTTCGTTTACCTGGTCGTCGGCGTACAAATCCATAACCTGGTCGATGACCTCGCCAATAGTATGCGGATTGTATTTATCTATAAGCGCATGCCAGCGGGTCCAACCGCCCGAGTTTTGTATGATATCATAGCCATGCTGTTTGGCCACAATGTCTTTTGCTTGGTCTTTTGTCATTTTATGTTGCTTTAAATTTCAAATAAATCCCAGTGGCCAGTGTGTTTTAAAATGTTGTAAGGCCTTCGGTTCTCGTCTTCGTCCCGATCATCAGGATCGGGGGATATCCAAATATCGTCGTTCACACTTGTTTGATTCCAGGCTATGGCGATAATGTCTTTTTCTGTCTCAATAAGCTTCATAATGGCATCGGCCTGATCTTTCAATGATGTTTCACCATCAAAGGCTTTAAATGCCGATATCAGGCGCGTAAAATCGTGGGAATACACCACAACGTTATCAAACGTGCTGCCTAATACAATACGGTCTACTTCTGATACATTTGGATCACGAAACAAATCCCATATTTCCTGATGGCTGTTTTTGTTTAAGAAGTCGGCCATGCGGTACAATCGACCGCCAAAAGGCAACCACCCTGGCTGAGGCAATGGCGGCAGGTATTTTACATCCATCCTGTTCCATATGGCCATTGCACCTCTGTGCGAGTTTTTAATTTCGGCGAAGCATTCCGCTTCGCCGTCTTTATTGAATTTGAAAATTTCTGTATATGACATTACCCACGTCTAAATTGATTAATACGTCTCTGCCTTTCTTCGCGTGTTTCTGCTTTACCCACGTAGCCGCGGTAAAGACTGCACGCTTTGTCAAAATCTGTTTTTGCAGCCTCTTTGTTTTGCTCAAAGTAGGTATCAGCTTGCTCGTTTGCCGTCATATATTTTATTTTAAAAAATCCATTCCTTACCATTGTTCTTAAAATGCTCCAGACCTTTCAGGTAATCTTCGTCAGTGAGCTTTCCTTTATCTCGGATGTAAAAGAATGCATCCACATCTTTCTGAGAATGCAAATGCCAGGCTTTTCGATGGCCATCGATAGATCGTAGTGGCTCGTCATTATGCAGGCATACGCTGTCACCGTTGTTTTGCACGCCTACAGTAAAAAACTGATTAGGGAAAACAGGGATAAAGATGTCAACTTTTGTACCTGTCGGGAGTGTTATTAATTTTTCAAAATCCATAATATTTAATTTAATTGTTATAAAAGTTTAGTATCTATCACTTCCATCTGCAGCTTTTCGATTTCTAAAAGTTTTTCTGCTGCTCCCCTGGAAAAAAGTAAACCATCAATCATAAAGTCGTATTTTATACGGTTATCCCGGAAAACACAAAGCTGTTGACGTTCTTTTGTACTGTCAATAGCTTTATCTATTTCCGTAATAAGTTGCTGTAATACTGTTTGTTCCATTAGCCTATCGTATTTAAATGATTTTTATACGCGTCCTCAAAGCGCTCTACAGGCGTACCTTTAAGATCTGTATCAAAATATTCCAGGGAAAATGTTGAGTCACCAAAAAAGTAATACCCCTCTACATCGTACAGCGCTATCGTAAGCATATCGCACACCCAGAACGTAAAGCTATTGCCATGGTCGGCAGATGTTGGCCGTGCAGCTGTGCATTTACCTTGGTAAGCAGCCACGACTTCATCAAACAGCTGAAATACAATAAATTTTGCGTGATCGCGGTCTGCCCATAGTGTTTGGTCCAGTTGAAGTAGCGCTTGTGAGATCGACTCCTCCAGTTTGTTTTTGGACTTAGTGCGTCCTACTATTTTTATGAATGTTTTTGACATGATTGGCTTCATTAATTGATTCGTGTTACTGTGTACATTTTATAATTGAAATCGCCGTTAGCTTTCATTTTCCAAACCTCCAGGCTAGTGAGGTTTCGTTGAGTGGCTTTGTATCCATTCTCTGCAGAGAAAGAGTTAGTTTTGGGAATTTTTTTTAAATGTGATTTAAAAAGACTTATCCACTCCTCAGAAGTGCTGCCGGTAGTTTCTACTAAATCCTTTACAAGAATTCTAACGTTCAGCTCCTGCTGACCGCTACATACTTTATGTTGTTCAATTTTCCAGTTATACATAATTAAAACCATCCAATTATAAACAAATCGCTTCTCTCATCAGACAGTGTACTAAAAAGGCGTGAGTTACCTATCCTGTACTCTTGGGCCAGCTCTTCAAAGCGTTCCTTTAAACCTTCCGGAACGTCCCTTGACTTAATAACAAAAAAGATATTCTCCCAGCCGTCATCAGATTTTTTGTCCCAGCCTATAAGTTCCAGTAGCGGCGGGTCTTTTTTCTTTTTTTCACTCCACTCGTAGCCGTCTTCCGGCCAGCTTTTGATATTGAGTTTAGGAAAAAACTCTTCTTTAAGAATATTGAAAACTTTGTATGTGTCTTGTACTGTTGAATATGATAGTCCCATTGTTTAATTTTTAATGTTTTTAAATGCGATATCTGTCTAAAATATCGCTCAATTCTCTTTTAAAATCTTCAAGTTCGCTCCGTGAAACCCAAATCAAATTTTGTCCATTCACGTTAATTTTACTTTCATAAGGATCCTGGGCTTCAGCCGTGATACTGACATCGTTGTTAGTGTATATCCGCATTGTTTAGTGTTTTAGCGGCAAATTTGCCAGTTTGTGAATTGAATTTGAAATGATTGTCTTTACACCAAAGTGTTTGATGATAATGGCGTAATCTTTATCCGGAAGCCGCCCGAAGTAGAAGTAATAATCTACCAGGTCGGCAACCGGTATGCCATAGTGCTCGGCAAGCTTATGAATGCTTTTATAGCTAAGCCTTGAATGCCTGGCCATACTTTTTAAGCGACCGGCTTTGCGGGCACGCTGCATTTTTTTAATCTGCGGACTTATGGCGATCATTCTATCAGCTATTTGCCGCGTAGCTAGAGATACTTTGTCTGTAACGGCTATAAAATTCCTGATGCTTACATCTAATTCGCGAATGCTTACATCAATTTTCCTTTCCTTCTTAGGAAAGAACCAGCAGAGGAGTTTTTTAAGGAATTTCATCTGCAGATATTTCTATATAACCAGTTTCATCCGGAGGATACATTTTATCGAGGTAACGGCTACTGTTTAACAGCAGCTGTACTTCGTGTAGTTCTGAAGCTGAGCAGGCATCTAAGAACTGCTCAGGCCTTATGCTTAATGTATATTGCTTAGTTATCTGTGGCATCCGGCTCTATCTTTTCAAGTTTATAATTCATTTCAAAATCGTCATCTGAGTTTACAAAAGCATCAAACTTCTGGTGCAGTTCTTCATAGGCTTTTGCCGGATGTACATAGCCAGCCTCATCTGGCATACTTTCCCTCAGCTTCTCTGCGTAGAGCGATGTGGCCATCCATAGAAGATTTACCTCTTCGCGTGTTAGATTTAGCATCGCTATTCGTTTAAAGTTAAAGGCTCGGCCACATATTCTTCGCGCGATATGCTGTAGCTGCATTGCACAATGCGGAACCTTATGCGGTCAAAGCATGAGCAGTCTGCCTGTGTTGTAAATATTATCAGCGTATCGGAGTGAATTTTTTTAGCCCAGTCCCATAGCAGTTCGGAAGACGAAGCTATTAGTTTAGCGTTGCGGCATTCGTCGAGTATCAGCACGTCGGAAAAAGACAATGTTCGATACACTTCATCCCATGGCGTTGTGGCCAGGCTAAGTTTTGTTACTTCACTCTCCGGAGCCATTATTGCCGCGAGTTTATTCGCTTGTACTGTTTTGCCGCTTCCGGCAGGTCCCTGAAAAATTATATGTCTCATAGTTCTAGCTTTTTTTGTCGGGCAGTAATTTGCTTTTCGGCCTTTGCCCATTTAAATTTTGGTAAATAAATTCTAGTGTAACTAAACCGGCCAGATGGCGTATAAATGTCGCGCTGCAGGTCGTGCCGCCCTTTCAACGTGTAGAGCAAATAGTGGGGGATTTCGCTTTCAGGCACTGCCCCCACAGGCAAAAGCACAGCATAGTATTTTTTACCTTCAAGCATAATGCTGCCGACATACCTGCCGGGCTTGCTGAACTTATCTACATTGTTGCCACCGGTATTTTTGCCCTGGCCAATGCGCAGCAGCTCGGTGCCTACAGGCAATCCAAACAGGCGCTCTTTTTTAAAAGCCAGGCTTTCGCCTTTAATACCCACGCTGCAACCTATCATTACTTTTTGGTAGGGCGGCACTTCAAACACCACCGTCTGAATTATGTAATTGTACTCCTGCTGCAGCGCTTCCACACGTTTCTGGTCGGTCGGGTCGAGAGCCAAGCCTTCCGGCAGATAAATTGTGCGTTTGTGGCTATCAATGCGCAGCACATGCTTAAGTTCTTTCTGAAGATGGTACCGCCTGTTGTAGGCCGTACCGGTAGGATTATCGTTTTTCATAAATTATCCTGCATTTAGAAGTTTAAATTGCTGAAGGCTTTTTTCGCAGATCACATACAGCGTTTCCGCTTTAAGCCAACCGGCAATGTCTTTAGTGTTTGAGAGCGCCGTTAAAAGATAAGGGCCTGTAATTTTGCCATCTACCAGTAAAAAGTAAGAGTAACCCGTCCTGAGCGCTCCCTGCTCTTTAAGATCTTCCGGGAGCGCAAGCCTAAAGTTCAGTTCCATTTCTACCGTCTCCGGAGTTTCGCGGTACCAGGGCACGTAAATCATTTCGAGCATCACCTGCATTTCAATCTGATGTGTGTCCGGGTCGCGCCAAAAAAATGTGTAAGGGCCCTCAAACTTTTCCGTCTGTACAGAGCGATAAAAATGCACCCTGTTTTCTATCAGTTTCCCATTCTCCACCAAATCGGAAACCGATGCCAGTTTTAGATACATCTGCGCCTGCATGGTCAGGTAACTTCGCGGAAGCGCATTATTAATACCTGTGACAGAAAAGGGGAGGGGGGCTGAAGGCCAGTGGCGATCAGTAGACGGAAGAACCAGCCCGCAGCCATTACTTCTTCTACCGTATGGCAGTCCCTGGCAACTTCAATAATTTGAGAATCGTTGTACATATGTAAAAATTTAATTGTTTAAAAAGGTAAATCTTCGGTGCCGGTAATGCCGGAACCAGGAATCTGCGCAGCGCTAGGCGTTGCAGCTTCTTTTTTGAACTCGCGCACTAAGTTCAGTACGCCGCTGTTTTCCATCTGGCTATAATTAAAGGCGTAGCAGGAGCCGGCACCGGTCTCAAAATGCATGCTTTGTATTGCACCTATGTAATAGTTTTTACTCTTGAAATATTCGCGAAGCGTAGCCTCGCCAATGGGGTCTTCGTTTTTCCTCCGCGAAACTTCTACCTGATAGTCCTGATGCACTTTACCAAGGCGCAGGAAAAGTATCTTATCGCCGGAAGGATTGATGTATTCCTGCTGTTCGCCTTTTCCATTTTTGTATTTAAATGTGGGCTTCGGATCGATGATAAACTCCACACCATCGTGAATGCGCTTTTGGTCAAGCAGATATTCCAGCGTACGCCAAAACGTGGCCGTACCTTCCGTTTCATGTATCATGCTGCTGGCCTGAACAATCATGTCGATACACGTCTTTTCAAATTCAGACCACGTAAAAGGGAACACGAATTTTGTAAACAAGATCTTTACCGGCGCCATGATGGCCACAAAGTTGTCGAGCATCCTTTCCATCACATCGCCTTTCATTTTTTTGCTTATATCCCTGTTCAGCTCTTCGATCACGGTCGATAAAGATTTCTCAATAATCGGCCTGTATTTAAGCAGTTCTACCAGCATACTCGTCATGCCCTGGCGTTCGAGCGATTTTAGCTTTGAGAACTGAGCCTTTTGGTCAGGCGTATAATTCCTTTCAATGAACGACAGCGGAATAGAACGGGAGGGAAGCGAGTTATCATCGCGCGTGCTTAAGTACTGACTCAGGATGATACAGCCACTCTGAACCTTCGTCAGATTAGTGCCTTTATCGCCACCGGAAATCGCACCTGTTTCACGTCCCCTGTTATCGTATGCTGCTTTTAGCGTTTGGAACTTTACTTCGTGGATCAAGTCTGTAAACTCCTCCAGGCCCACGACAATGTTTTTAATTTTAGATATCCTCCGGAAAAACCCTACCATGGTACCGGTATTTAAGTCGAAAGATTTTTGTCCCGGCGTAAAAACATAAGTAAGCGATTCGCTAAACTTTGTCTTACCACTTTGCCTTTGCCCGGTAAGGAACAGATGTGGAAAGCTTGAGAACTGCGCCACAATGATATCGCGAAACAGGCACGCGATTAAAAACGCGATGCCTACCATTGCTTTTTCAGGCTCATAAACCTTATAAAAAATGTGCATCCACTGATTAAAGGTCACTTCGCTTTCTTTGTAGGAAAATTCGCGAACGCCCTCAAATGCATCATCTTCATCGCCACGGCCGGCAATGTTTATTTTACTGAAGGCAGGGCTGTAAAACGTTTCCTGTATGGCTTTTTTATTATTTTCGGGGTCGGCTTCAACATTAACTTCAACAATGCCATAGTCATCTACCGCATAAAAATCGCCCTCTACCACCACACCATTTGCAAAAGCGTAAAACCCCTCCGGCTGTTGGCCAAGCGTGTACAGCTCATAAGCGCTACGGAAATTATACAGCAGCTTATTTCGGAACTGTTTAAAGTGGAAGGCCGTAACACTGGGCTCAAAAGTGAAGTTATACCCGTCAACTATCTTCTCCTGGAACTGACTAAAGTTTGTAACCTCTTTATTATTGAATGCGAAAACTGTCTGCTCAAACTGGCTCGTAAACTCTACCAGGCGCTTACCTTCATTTTTTGCAGAACGAATAACAAACAGCGGATTTACTATGAAATTTGTACCCTTAGAGAAAGACTCTTTAGCATTTTCAAAATAGATGCACATGTTCTTTTCGCTAATGGCGTAACCGTCGCGCTTGTATTGTGCCACATCGCCATCTTCAGGAAAGCCAAAAGCCATGAGCTCATGTTTTTCGTCTTCATACACCTTTGCGCGGTCGTGCTTGCGCTTAGTTTCAGACACAGCCACTAAGCCGTCAATCTTGCTTTGCAGGTCTTTATTCCCAACCTTCAAGTTTTTGGCGCAGTCCTTAACATACTCCTTACGTTTTATGGGATCGCCGATTTTCACCAGCGATTCGCATATAAGTTCTACCGCTTCGGCTATCTGATCGGCATTGCTGCTCTCGCTGCGCAGCTTGGCCGCTTTCCATAGCAGCGCATTAAACATATGCTCCTGCAGCCACTGCTCTAAGTTATCACCCTGGGCTTTTGCAATAGAGTCAGGGTCTTCGCCCGGCGGCATCTCTACCACCGATACCTTAATATTTGCCTCAAGGCAAAGATCTATATCGCGATACGTGGCTTTAAGGCCTGCAGCATCGCCATCGCGCACGAGGATAATATGTTTGCAGAGCTTTTTAAGCTTTGCAATGTGCGCTTTAGTAAGCGCTGTGCCACACGTGGCCACAATGTTGTCTACCTTTTTATCGAAGAAGCCCATCACATCAGTATAGCCCTCGCCCAGATAGGCATAAGCACGCTTTATAATCGATGCGCGTGCCTGGAATAAACCAAACAGCACCTCTTCTTTCTTGTAAAATTCAGTATCCGGACTGTTAAGATATTTCGGCGTTTTCTTCTGTGCTATCGCTTCATTTGAAGCGCGGCCACCAAAGCCGATTGTGCGCCCCCTTTCGTCCAGGATAGGGAATATAACCCGGTCATTGAAGAAATCGAAAGTGCGGCCTTCCTTGTCTTTTACCACACCGGCTTTGATTCCATCATCAAGCCTACCTTTTTCTTTTAAAGGGGATGTAATCTCATTGCTGTTTGGCGTGGCATAGCCTATTTCAAATTGCTCAAGCGTCAGGACATCATAACCACGATCTGAAAGATTGAGTCGCGCCCAGTGCTTTTCGTCTAAGGCAATAAAATTCTTTTTAAAGAGCAGTTTAGAAGCCAGCAGCACTTTGCGACGCTGTTCCTGCAAATCCTGACGTTCTATTTCTTCCGGAGTCTGATCTGCACGCTCAAGGATAATGTTCTGCAGCTGGGCCACTTTTTCAATGGCATCGATCCAACTGAGCTTATCCTTTGCCATGATAAACGAGACAGCGCCAACGCCACCGTTTCCGCTTGAGAAACATTTCCAGACCTGCTTTGTTTTGCTGGCCATGAACGACGGCGTTTTTTCGTTTACAAATGGCGACCGCGCCCGGTAGTTTGCGCCGGCTTTTTTAAAGTCCTGCAGATTGCATTTCTCCAGTATCTCGATCAGATCGGCATCGTTTACACGCTCTATGCTTTCCTTTGTAATCATAGAGTGCCTCCATTAGCAATTTTTAATTGTTGTTCGAGCGCATCAAGCTCTGCCTGCATCGACGGGCGTGCTCTGTCTGCTTGAGTAGTAGTGAAATAGTTAGTATCATTTAGTTGAGTCATTCTGGATTTTACCAGATTAATTCGCGATTGGATTTCTTTTATGGTCATGGTCGTTCTAGTGTTTTAAAATAAAGCTGCCTCAGCTGTAGCTTTGGCAGCTGTACCAATAACTGTAATTAAAAAAATGGGTAAGAACGTATCTTATATAATGTTTAGCCTCAGGGCTATTATGGTAATTTCCTGTTTTGTAGTTACCTCAAGTTTTCTGTAAAGGGCAGTGCGCATTACTTCCCAAGTGCCTTTGGGGAGTTTCATTTCTTCAGCAATAACATCGTTGGTCTTGTCGGTCGTAAGCAGTTTCATCATTACTACTTCAGTGCCTAAGAGGCTTTGTCCCTGATAGGAGAGGGGCTTACAAACTATGCCCTCTGCAGGGCAAACTCCCCGTTTGGGGCAGTTCCAGTATTCGCCTTCCTGCATCTGGCCATTTTGGATATCAGGGGTAAAATCGAGCCCGGAGAAGTTGCAGATGGCAAATTGTTCTATCCGCTTCATTTCGCTCTCCGGATGCATGAGTTTTAAGTGCCGGTCTATGTCAGGATTCTTTGCTACAGCTTCGCGGATCAGCTGGATGTAAGCGAATGGGAGATCGTTGAATGATGTGCGCCTTCCACCGCGCAGCACCTGTAACTTTTTCCCGTCATTAAACATTTCTACATTGTCGCAAAGTATGCCTGCATATACCTTGTTTTCATGGTTATGCATATACATATATTTATTTAAATGTCTTATTAAGAAGATCGTACGCTTCTTTTTCTTCAGTCGCCATTTCGGCAAGAACTGTAAGCACAGTTGCTTTATTTGCGCAACTTCGACCCTTTTTAGCGTTACGCACCTGGTCTTTTGTCATCTTAAAGCCTTTAAGCTGCAATCTGCGAACGGCTTCGGGAGCGTAATGAGAAGGAAGATAGCCATCAAGCAATTCCTGAAACGTATCCATATTTGTTTCCATAATCTTAAATGCTATTAATTAGTATATCTTTGTATAGATTAGTATAACTGGGTACAAATATATATACTTTAAAGTATATGTCAATCGACAACATATACTTTAAAGTATAATTTAGAATGATTCTAAATGGATATTAAGCAAAAAGTAAACATGTTCTTAAAGCAAAATGGCTCTTCACAGCCTGATTTTGCTGAGCGTATCGGCGTTAACTATGTTGCTATGAACAGGAATATTAACGCGGGAAAATTAACTACAGAAATTGTATATGGCCTCCTGAAGGAATTTCCGCACGTAGACTTGAACTGGCTTTTTAAAGATGAAAACCAACTTCTTTTAGTGAAAGAAGAAGAGGAAGAGTATGGAGCAACTCCCCAGGCATTATTAAATAAGCTTAGGAAGACGCTTGACGAACTTGAAAACAAGATTTCTGAATGACACCTTCAGAGAAGTTAAAACAGGAACTGGACAGGCGCGAAATGAAGTATTCTCATTTCGCCGCTGAGATTGGTATTACCTATAGGCAACTGGCCAGATGCTTTGCTGATAATAAAATTAATACCGAAATGATACTGGGCGCAGCGCGGCTGTTCCCGGACATGGATATGAACTGGCTTTTAAAATAATGACACGTGGCTGACACGTGAAACTTGTAAATAACTGTAAATTAATATATTGAAAATTAGCGGATAATCCAGTCGAGGTCACGAAATAGAAATCCCTAAATCAATACGATTTAGGGATTTTTTGCTTTGATAATCTTACAAAATAAGAAACGAGCAATTCTCAAATTATTAATCAGGCACATCGTTCAAATCAGAACTTACAGGTTGTTTCAGAATCAGGTTGCGCAAACGGTATTCATGTTCATCGCCCCACTGGCCTAATGCAGCAATTACAGGTACTAAGGTTTTACCAAATTCAGTAAGGCTGTATTCTACTTTTGGCGGAACAACCGGATAAATAATCTTTGAGACAAGTTCATGTTCCTCCAGTTCTTTCAGTTGTATATTGAGGACCCTGCGCGAGGCATCCGGTATTTTACGCTGCAATTCACTTGGTCGTTTATGTCCCTGATTAATGAACCATAGCAAACGTATTTTCCACTTGCCGTAAAGTACTTCGCCTATCAGGTCTAGCCCACAATTGAGGTTTAAAGGTATTTTTCTCTCATACATATAGCAAAGTTAGCGCAATGTTCCAAATTGCACAATAGGGGAAAAATTTGTCCCTATGCAATTCGATATTCCCTTATTGCCAGAAAGTTATATACTTCCCAACTTTGTACAAAATAATAAACAATGGAAAATACATTTAATTTCAACAATGAGTTATCTGGCAAAATTGCCCTGGTAACAGGAGGCACAAAAGGAGCCGGAAGAGCAATTGCAGAAAGACTTTTACAAGCGGGTGCAACGGTTATTATTACTGCAAGAAACGCACCGGAAAAAGAGGACAGCAAGTTGCATTTCATCCCTTCCGATTTAAGCACCGCCGAAGGCACGCAAAAAGTGGTTAGCGAAGTGCTATCGACTTATGGAAGGCTTGACATTCTTGTGAACAACCTTGGTTCTTCAGCAACACCTGCCGGTGGTTTTGCCGTGCTGACTGATGAAGACTGGGCATCTACGCTACAGGCTAATTTGCTTGCCCCTGTTCGTCTGGACAGAGGTTTTTTGCCGCAAATGATAGCGCAAAAAAGCGGTGTTATTATCCACATCGCTTCTATTCAGGGCACACTACCCCTATATGATTCTACTTTGCCATATGCAGCTGCAAAAGCAGCATTGATAAATTATAGTAAAAGCCTGTCAAATGAAGTTACGCCAAAAGGTGTCCGCGTGCTCACTGTTTCTCCGGGGTGGATTAGGACGGAAAGCGTTAAAGGGTTCCTGGAAGGGATAGCAAAGAATTCGAACAGTTCTGTAGAAGAGGCGCAGCAAAGTGTTATGGATGCCTTAGGCGGAATACCCTTTGGAAGACCGGCAGAGCCCGAAGAAGTTGCAGAATTGGTAGGTTTTTTAGTTTCGCCAAGGGCAAGCTATCTTACAGGAACAGAATTTGTAATTGATGGTGGTACTGTACCTACTATTTAATAACCTTAAAACTAACATAAAAATGAACCTACCTAAAACAGTAACAAATTTAGTAACAACACAAAACAGCTTTGACAGTACTGCCTATGCAAATTGTTTTTCAGAAACAGCCGTAGTTTTTGATGAGGGCAAAACGCACAATGGAAGAAAAGAAATAGAACACTGGATTGCGGAGGCTAACGAGCGGTATAAGGCTACTATGAAGCCCATCAGTTTTGAAGAAAAAGAAACGGAGAGTATTTTAAAAGCTGAGGTTTCAGGAAATTTTGACGGAAGCCCTATCGTATTGAGTTATCATTTAGAAATAGCTGATGAATTGATACAGTCTTTGAAAATTACAGGATAGAATAAGCCAATTTCTTTAAATCCTGCACAAAATGGTTTGAAATTTTTCTGGTCTGGGGCGCAAAGCAAAATTCCTAAATCAATACGGTTTAGGAATTTTTTGTTTTACAAATCCTCAATAGACCCAAAAGAGGAATGGGAATTTTATTAAAAAAAATACAATTTATTGTTGTATTTATATTTTTTTGCAATTTAGGTAGGGATATTAAGAGTTAAGCTGTTAACTAAAAAACTAACCTTATGAAGAAAACATTACTTTTTGTAGCCCTTTTTGCTGCTTTGTCATTATGTGCTCAGGATTATCAATGGCAGTGGGCCAAACGCGGTGGCGGTGTAAGACTTTCGCCAAACGAAACAGGTACAGCCTACAATTTTGATAGCGAACAAATACTGGACATCGCAGTAGACAGCCAAAACAATTATTACTACCTGGCATTTATCACCGAGCGAAGTACAGAGTTTGAAAATATACCTGTAACGGTGTATAACTCCATACCACAAGTTAGCGGATCTACAGATATTTTGCTGATTTCTACCGATTGTGAAGGGACTTTCCGATGGGTACAAACTATAGGTGGCGGCAGTACTGATTATGCTTATAACATACAATTAGACAATAATGGAGGTTTATACATAGGCGCAAATATTATTAACCTGTCTAATTTCGGCCCGGAATACCTGCCTCCACATTTTAGTCCTGATGATGCACAACCACTTTTAGGAGATGATACAGGGCTGCCACAGGAGGGCTACAAGACAACAGCATTGCTTAAATATAACACAAATGATGGTTCGCTTGCGTGGCGTGTAATGCCCCAGGGAGATGTAACCCCGCTATTTAGGTACGCAAGTATTAACCAGGTTGTGGTAGACTCAGATGGTACTTTACATACGCTTATGGGCTTTGCCGGAGGTACGCATCTTAACGGTGCGATTACAGTACCGTCAAACTTTACCAATATTTTAAAATATTATATAGTTACCTACAATGCTAATGGGGAGTACCTTGGTAATACGCCTTTAGACCTGGAAGGGTATTTGTTGCTAAACAATACTGAGTTTAGGTATGATGAAAGCCTGGACAGGTATTACATTGCCGGCTATAGGACAAACGGAGATATTTTTATGCTTTCTCCGCTTACCCTAAACGGAACAGAACTTGCAGACCAGGCTTATATAATGGCTTTTAACAGTTCAGGTGCTAATATCTGGGTAAAAGAAATAACTTCGCCTGTCCAGTTTAAGGATAGTCGTATTTACGATTTAAAAGTAGACAGCGATTCATCGTTATATCTTTCAGGCAAGTACTATATTAACAGTACTTTGGGCGGGGTATCATTTGGTGATTATGCTTTTCCTACAACGGTAGAGGGCAATGTGCCTTATGTATTAAAACTAAATCCGCAAGGAGCAGTACAGTGGATGACAACGCCATCGGGCTACACAACCGAGATTTATACCGGGTCGCACCACAATCATGCCTTGGTAATAAATGGTGATGAAGTAGGTGTGGCAACCCAGGCAACTAACGAAATTTGGGGCAATGTTTCTGTAAACCTTCCTGCCAACCACATGTCAGACCCGGGGTTACTCAGGCTTAATAAAACTACAGGTACAGCTATAGGTTTTCATCTTATTAACGGAGCTTTTGGGTATAACGATGCCCTTACTGCTGTTACTACAGACAATGACGGGAATTACGTAGCCGGAGGTTACTTTTATTATCAACTTTTTACCAACGGAGATGATAATATACCAACACTTAATAAAGTTCTTGGAGATGTATCCGGAACCGATTTTTTTATCACAAAGTTGGCAGCAGGGCCCTGCGGCATACCCGCAGCAATTGAACATGTAGCTTATAATGAGGCAAGAGTATATCCAAATCCAACATCTGGTGTTATAAATGTACAGTCAGAAACAGCATTACACAGCTATCAGGTTTTAAATATGCTAGGTCAGGTACTTTTACAAGGCAATTTGTATGGCACGCAAAATGCAATTTCTGTAGAAAATTTTAGTGCAGGAACTTACATTATTAATATAAAAACAAATGACAAGGTGGTTATAACCCGAAAAATAATTAAAGAATAATTTGTTATAGATTATCTATAGCAGCCTGCTATAAACTAAATGCTTGAGTATAATTTATGATAAGGCTTTGGAGTCTATATGATATAATTGATATTAATTTACACAAAATAAAATCCCTAAAGTCAGCACGATTTAGGGATTTTTTGGTTATCGGTACTACAAAAAAAATATTGGTAAGAAAAAAAATGTACTTTTACACCAATGCAGCATTTAAGGCAAATATCAACCATATTTCTATCAGTATATTTATTGATACTTATGGTATTGCCTTGTAGTGATGCACATAACACAAACAACAGTAAGCAAACGGCAGATGTTGCAGCTAACACAGCAGAACAGCACAAAGATATAGAAGTATGTACTCCTTTTTGTGTATGCGGCAGTTGTGTAAGTGCTGTAGTACTTCAGCCTTTGGCAGAATATGACTTTCATGTTCCAGAATATTTCCACTTAGAAATTTCGAATTTTTACAGGTCGCTAAAAAGTGATTTTAGCCATTCTATCTGGCAGCCACCCCAGTTACTATAATGTTTTGAGCCGGTTTGTAGCCGGCAGTATTTGCATGGATTTACTATATCTGTGCTTTTAATCAACGCGTTATATTAATTGATAATCAATGTTAGACAAAATAATTCATTTCAGTATCAATAATAAATTTATTATTGGGCTGTTTACTTTGGCATTAATACTCACGGGATCATACTCTTTATCTAACCTCCCTATTGATGCCCTGCCTGATATTACTAATAACCAGGTACAAATTATAACAACCTCGCCCACACTTGCCACCCAGGATGTAGAGCAGTTTATTACCTATCCAATTGAATTAGCGGTTAAGCCCATACCACAGGTTGTAGAGTTAAGATCTGTAAGTCGTTTTGGGCTTAGCGTGGTAACAGTAGTATTTGAGGAAGATACAGATATTTACTGGGCAAGGGCACAAATATCTGAACGCCTTAAAGAAGCCGAAAACACGATTCCTAAAAATTTGGGCACACCACAAATGGCTCCAATAAGTACCGGGCTGGGCGAAATATACCAGTATGTGGTATATCCTAAGAAAGGCTACGAAAAAAAGTACGATGCTACACAACTGCGCACCATACAGGACTGGATCATCAGGCCGCAACTGGTGGGTACTGCCGGCGTAGCCGAGGTTAATACTCTTGGCGGTGCCCTTAAGCAATATGAAATAGCGATAGACCCGGACAGGCTTAAAAGCATGAATACTACTACTGCCGAGATATTTGCCGCGCTCGAGTCTAATAACGAAAATACAGGGGGAGCCTATATCGATAAAAAACCCTACGCTTATTTTATAAGGGGTATTGGTATGATTAGCAGTATTGACGATATTAATAAGATAGTCGTTAAAAACCAAAATGGCATTCCTATTTTAATACGCGATGTGGCTAAGGTGCAAATAGGCAGTAGCATTCGCTATGGCGCAACTACTAAAGATGGTAAGGGCGAAGAAGTTACCGGTATGGTAATGATGCTTAAAGGCGCAAATAGCGGGCAGGTTGTAGGCCGCGTTAAAGAAAAAATAGAACAAATTAAAAAATCGTTGCCAGACGGAGTATCTATAGAACCCTTTCTGGATCGTACTAAGCTGGTAGACCACGCCATAGGCACAGTACAAAAAAACCTTATTGAAGGTGCGCTTATCGTCATCTTCATACTCGTGTTGCTTTTAGGTAACTGGAGGGCCGGGCTTGTAGTGGCATCGGTTATACCCTTAGCACTATTGTTTGCCATTTGCATGATGTATTTTTTTAATGTGAGTGGCAATCTTATGAGCCTTGGGGCGATTGATTTTGGTATCATAGTAGATGGCGCAGTAATTATTGTTGAAGCAATTATCCACAGGCTCGAAACGATGAAAAAAGGCCGGATTACCCAGGAGAATATGAATGCCGAGGTTTATGGTGCAGCCTCAAAAATAAGAAGCAGTGCAGCCTTTGGCGAAATCATTATTCTTATCGTGTACCTGCCCATACTTGCGCTTACGGGTACAGAAGGCAAGATGTTTGGCCCTATGGCGCAAACGGTATCCTTTGCCATATTAGGAGCATTTATACTGTCTCTTACTTATGTGCCCATGATGAGTTCATTGGTACTAAGTAAGTATACAGGGCATACGCCTAACTTTAGCGACAAGATTATTGCGGCGGTATACAATGTATACAGACCACTTTTAGATGGGGCTTTAAAAATTAAAGGTATTGTTATAAGTGCTGCGTTAGGGCTTTTTGTTATTGCGCTCATCATTTTTAACTCGCTTGGAGGGGAGTTTATCCCAACGCTGGATGAAGGCGATATCGCCACACACCTTATAATTTCATCAGGCAGCTCATTGTCCCAGGAAATTGAAGCTACAACCAAGGCAGAGCAAATACTGCGCAAAAGGTTCCCGGAAATTAAAATGATAGTAACTAAAATAGGCAGTGCTGAAATCCCTACCGACCCTATGCCTATGGAGGCAGGTGATATGATTATCATCATGAAGAACAAAGATGAATGGACTTCGGCTAAGACCAAGGAAGAACTCATGGAAAAAATGGAAGAAGCCCTGGAAGAGATTCCGGGTGCTACAACCGAATTTTCGCAACCGGTACAAATGCGGATGAACGAACTAATGACCGGGGTGCGCAGTGATGTGGCTATCAAGATTTTTGGAGAGGATATAGACAGGCTTGTAAGTGCCGGAGATGAGGTAATGGAGCAAATACAGGGTATTAGCGGTATTACCGATGCCCGGCCTGAACGTGTGGCAGGGCTACCGCAGATTACCGTAAAATATGATAAAGACAAGCTGGCATTATATGGCATAAACGTTAGCGACCTTAACCGTGTAGTACGCATGGGGTTTGCGGGTGAGGCAGCCGGTACTGTATACGAAGGCGAAAAACGTTTTGACCTTGTGGTACGGCTTGCCGAAGACAAAAGACAGGATATAAACAACCTGAAATCGCTTTTTATAACACTGCCATCCGGTAACCAGATACCGCTGGACCAGGTAGCAGAGGTAAAACTTGAAGACGGCCCCATGCAAATAAGCCGCGAAGATGGCCGCCGCCGCATTGTGGTAGGCTTTAACGTGCGTGGCCGCGATGTGCAAAGTGTTGTAAAACAAATACAGGCAAAACTCGATAAAAACCTAAAACTGCCGGCAGGTTATTACATTACTTACGGTGGGCAGTTCGAGAATTTGCAACAGGCTAACAAGCGCCTTATGGTGGCAGTACCGGTAGCACTGGGGCTTATTTTTATATTGCTGTATTTTACCTTTAAATCTATTAAGCAGTCAGTACTAATATTTACGGCAATACCGCTTTCTGCCATTGGTGGTGTGTTTGCCTTATGGCTGCGCGGTATGCCCTTCAGTATATCGGCGGGTGTAGGGTTTATAGCTCTCTTTGGTGTGGCAGTGCTTAATGGTATTGTGCTTATTGCTTATTTCAATGAATTAAAAAAAGAAGGTATGGCTAATATATATGACCGAATTAAAGAAGGGACAAAAGTAAGGCTAAGGCCGGTACTGCTTACTGCCGCAGTAGCGTCATTAGGCTTCCTGCCTATGGCACTAAGCAGTGGTGCCGGTGCCGAAGTTCAAAAACCATTGGCAACTGTAGTTATTGGTGGGCTAATAACAGCTACATTATTAACCCTGATTGTGTTACCTATACTATATTTCTACTTCGAAAAAGGATTTAAAAACAGCAATGGTAATGCAGCCTCTAAACTTGCTATTGCATTATTACTGTTAATGCCATTTGCCGGATTTTCTCAACAACCCCTTACGTTAGAGCAAGCCATTTTAACGGGGCTGCAAAATAACGGTGCGGTTAAGGCTGCTGCTTTAGATGTTACCCGACAGCAACAATTGCGCGGCACTGCTATAGACCTGCCTAAAACAGAAATTACAGGAAGCTTTGGGCAGTTAAATACAAAGGCACAGGATAAAAACATTAGCGTTTCGCAAACCTTTAGTCCATTTCAGTTTGGTGCCCGCAGAAAGCTGCTTAATGAAAATGTAAAGGCAGGCGAACTGCGCCTTGGGCAAACCAGGCAGGATATTACCTTCGAGATAAGGCAAAGCTGGAATACCATGTTGCATTATATGCAGCTTAATAAAATTTTTGCAGAACAAAATATCCTGATGCAGCAGTTTGTACGTGCAGCCGAACTAAAGTTTAAAACCGGCGAAACCGGATCTTTAGAAAGCACGACTGCCAGGGTTAAACAGCAGGAGCTCCTGCAGCAGATAAAACAAAATGAAACGCTGATTGCTGTTGAAAAAACAAAGCTAAAAGCGTTATTGAAACTCGATGAAGATTTTATAATTGCAGCATCAGAATTTAAGCCTAATATTTTTGCGGTGGCCAAAGACAGTACTATGGTATCTCAAAATACTACTTTGCAACTGGCACAGCAACAGGTTAATGTAGCTACAGCCGAAAAGAAAGCAGAACGTTCGCTTTTGCTTCCGGATATTTCGGCAGGATACTTTATTCAGTCGTTTACCGGTAATCAGGAGTGGAATGGCGTAACTACATATTATAACAATGCGTTGCGCTTTCAGGGATTTTCTGTAGGTATTAACATCCCGGTTTTCTGGAATGCGTCTTCGGCACGCATCAGGGCGGCAAATACAAATGTTAAAGTGCAGCAGGCTAATGCTGATTATCTTAAAGCACAGCTGACCGGTAGTTTTGAACAGCAGGCAAAACAGCTTGAAACCTATGCGTCTATGCTGCAATATTATACAGATACTGCACTGCCAAATGCTACTGCCATTTCAGGAAATGCTACCAAAGCTTACCAAAACGGTGATATCAGTTATGTAGAGTATGTGCAGGGGCTTGAAACCGCCCTTACCATCCGTATCAATTATATCGATGCCATAAATAACTATAACCAGGCTGCTATTAACTTGCAATACCTGCTTAACCAATAATATACAGAAATGAAAAATATAAATTTTAAGCCCCTGCTTTATATCGTGCTTGGCGTAGTTGTTGTCTTGTTAATAGACTACTACCTGATTCGTAATCCTAAACAGGAGGAGGTAACAACAGTTGCAACAACAGCAAAAAATGAAGAGGGTACTGCTTCGAAGGAAGTTGAGCTGAATGAAGCACAGTTTAAAGCATCGTCTATAGAACTGGGTACATTTGCTTCAAAAAACCTGAGCGAAGTAGTTAATGCTAATGGCTATACCGAACTGCCGCCACAAAACCAGGCCGATGTTTCTGTACACTTAACCGGTGTAGTGTCTAAGATAAATATTATTGAAGGGCAGCATGTAAACAAAGGGCAGGTACTTGCCATTGTAGAAAGCCCTGAGTTTGCAAAACTACAGGAAGCTTATGCTACTTCAAAAAGCAATCTGGAATTTCTGAGGCTCGAATTTGAAAGACAAAAAACGCTGAGCGATGAAAATGTAAATTCTAAAAAGGTTTTTCAGCGTACAAAAGCTGATTATGAAACCGAGAAAGCGCGTTTTGCTTCGCTGGGCAAACAGCTGTCATTACTTAATATCAACAGTACTTCTGCAACGGCCAGTATGCCTGTTATTGCACCAATATCGGGTTATGTGACTAATGTAAATATAAAAATTGGCAGCAATGCCGAGGTGGGTAAACCGTTGTTAAGCATTGTAGATAACTCTAAGCTACACGTAGACTTACTGGTTTATGAAAAAGACTTAGGTAAGGTAAAACCGGGACAAACCATACGTTTTGTGCTAACTAACCAGGGTAATAAAGAGGTTATGGGTAAGGTGTTTAACATTAGCCAGGCTTTCGAAAATGAAACCAAATCGGTTGCGGTACATGCTGATATTCAAAATCCGGGGCCGGGGCTCATACCGGGTATGTATGTAAACGCGCTGATAGATGTGGGTGCTAATGCAGTACAGGCGTTGCCGAATGAAGCCATTGTAAAGGCAGACGGCAGGGAATACATTTTTGTACTGGAAGCAGGGCATAAAGAACAAGCCCACGATGATAAAGAAACTCATGAACATAATGATGGCCACGCACACGAAGATAAAGGGGTAATGTACCACTTTAGGCGTGTTGAGGTTAAAACCGGCACAGCACAATTGGGTTATGTGCAGGTTACTGTACTGGAGGCGTTGCCTAAAAACGCCCAATTGGTATTAAAGGGTGCATATTATATACAAAGCCACCTGATTAAAAGTGCCGGTGGCGGAGGGCATGAGCATTAGTAAGATTAAGAGCCTGTTTAAAATTTATTTGATAATTTATCTATGCTTCTTTTTTGGCTGCAACTGCGTTAAATTTTATCATGATAGCGCGCTATCCCTCTAAAATTTGGCTTGTTTCGCTCAAAAATAACCAATAGACATTCTTAAAAAGAAAATTCAAACAGGCTCTAAGCTATAATTAATGTATTGAGTGCTATGTGGCATTGCGGCTAATATGCCTTGGTTTTATTTGTCCTTATCTTCCTTTTTAGAAAGTACGGCACTGTCTGCAAACTTTTTAAGAGTGATGGTCAGCTTGTCAGGATTGCCAAAAACTTCGGTCACTGTTTTGCCGCTGGCGCTCATAATAAGTGTTTCTGCTGCGCTTATACTGCTTTTTGCATAACTCTCTGTAGTAAGTTCAAGGTTTTTAACGGTAAAGCGTTTTCCTGTAAATTCTACCATATTATCTACCCTTACGGTGGCCTTATCGGCATCGCCCTCTATGGCGGCAACTGTTTTTTGGTACATATCCAGCTTTATGTCTTTGCAGGATATTAAAGCTTTTATTTTGGCATTTTTGCTAAGTGCTACAATTGCATTATCCGTTTTTAGGTTAAGTTCTGCCGTAGCCTTGTCATTCATATTCAGCGAAAAACTTTTTGCTTTTACGTTTAAAAATAACTTAGAAAAGTCAATGCTTTTAATGGCTATGCTGTCTGTTACCAGGTCTGTGGCGGCATAAAGCATAGATTCGTGTTTTGTGGTAATGCTTTTAAGGGTAGGGGTATAGCCTATGCGCACCACTATTTTTTTTGCACCACTTATCTCTTTACTGGTATAAAGGCGCAGGGTGGTGCCTTTTACTTCGGCCATAATAACTTCCTGCAAGTTGTCATCTGTTTCTACTTCCAGTGGTTTTGCTGCACCACTTACCAGGTAAGCCTCAATATTATCTTCTAATTCTATAGTGTCAAAAGCATCAAGCTCTTTTTGTACGGTAGTTACGTTTTTAGAGCCTTTAATTTTATCGCGCTTCTGGGCAAAGGTAACAGTGCTAATAGTGAGTAATGCAAGCAGGATAAGTCTTTTCATAAAATGTATCTGAATATATTGGTGGAAACAAATATAGCGAACCCTTAAAACAAAAACTACTTAAAATTATTTTGTAGCATATAAGTTTTAACGTTTTGTATTACAGATGCTGTAGGCATATAAAAAATAACCCCACCGGTATGGCAGGGTTGTATATGGTATTATTTTTTTATCGCTGTTCTACAGAACCGCCGGAAGAAGCGTCTTTTTGAAGCGACTCAGGTGTTTTTACATAATTTATGCTACTACCGCCGGAGGCATCTGCGGTAAGTTTTTTTACAGCATTTACCGTTACAGATGCCCCACCTGAGGCATCGGCATCTACCGTACTAGCTACAAGGCTGCCGGCATCTACTGAGCTGCCACCACTGGCATCAACATTAAATGTAGTTGTGGTACCTTTTATTGTTGAGTTACTTCCGCCGCTGGCATCAAGGGTAATTTTTTGAGCATCAGCACTAATTTCTATATGGCTACCGCCACCTGCATCCAGCACTAGGTTATTGGTTTTAAATACCGTATTGCCTTTTACAGATGTACCTCCGGATGATTCAATACCTTCCAGTGTGGGCAGGGTAATACTTACTATTGTTGCTGAAGACGAGTGCATGTTTTTATCGGTATAAACTTTAAGTATACCACCACTTACTTCCGTTTTTATGTGGCGTTGCAGGTTATCATCAGCTTCTACGCTAATGGTTACCGCATTGCCCTGGCTTATATAAACCTCAAGCCCGTCTTTAGCCGAAATTTTTGTGAAGGCACCATTAACCGTGCGCTTTTCGGTAACAATGTTTCCGCTGCCGTTAATTCCCATGCACGAGGTAAAAAGTAGTGCTGCAATAATAGCAACAGCTGCTTTGGCAATGTGTACAAAAACTTTTATCATGGTTGTAAAATTTAGTTGCTCTTGTTTAGCTGCCTTTCACGTTCTTTGATCGCTATTTCCCTTTCTTTAAGTTCAATTTCTCTTTCGCGCTCGTTAATGCTCTTTTGTGCATTGTTTATTGAACGTTGCGCATCGCCCGGCTCTGTTACAGGTGCTACTGGCTCTGGCGGGGCAGGTAACATCTCAACTTGTTCAATGCTTATTACAGGGTTTCCATTTTCGTCGGTAACGCAGTCAAAACATTCTACTTTCTCAGATCCCATATGGTACAGGTGCTCATCGTTATCAAACCAAAGGTCAAAGAAATCATTATCACTGTCGTCAAAATGTTTTACGCTGCCGTCTGGCTGAAAACTATAACCTTCAGGCAGGTACAGGTACACTTCTACATTTTGCTGGTGCCATTTAGACTCAGCGGGTGTAAGCAAATAATTGTTTAAAATTAAGTTATTTCCTTCAACTTTAAAACCATAATCTATTGTTTTTGCAATATCGCGGGCTTCGTTCATAGATAAGCCCCTTGCTTTGCGCTCTACCTGTATATATGGTTTGTTGCCTTCCGCCTTCATTATGTATAGCCTAACCTCGTTACTAAATATAAGATCATGGCCTACAGAGTCCTGCACGGGCTCGAAAGTACGGGTATCGTTTACAGATTTTGCGTAGTAATTATCGTAAGTGAATTTTATGTTCAGTGGTTCCTGGTCGCTAATGTTAAGGTCGCTTTTTACAACTACTTTTCCTTCGCTACTAAACTGTGCCGATTGTTGCAAACCAAAATAAGCGCAACCGCAAATACTGGCTATCCATATTACAAGCAGTGAAAAGAAAGCAGCAGTACCTATAGATTTCATGTTTGTAATAAGTATTCTTAACCCAAGTAAAAATATCCCCAGGAAAGGTATACCTATAGCAAAGAACATACAAACGGCAGTAAGCCAGATTGGGGCAGTGCCAGAGTTAACAAGCTCAACATAAGGGTACCAGCCCGGTGCTGTAGCAGATGTAGCAAACAGCACTATGATAAAGAATACTAACATTGTGCCCAGTACAAGCCCGGCCCATATAGTTAGCAGTGCTCCAAGAATTTTGCCTATAACCTTAAAGATGCTTTTAAACATACTCCCTACGCCATGGCCGGCACGCTCAAAACCTGTTTTTACATTACCACCTATCTTGTCGTAGTCTACGTTTTTTAGCCTGTCGCTTACCTGGGCAAACTCTTCACGTACTTTTTTTTCGATGTTAGATATGTTAATGGGCTCACCGCGCATCTCCAGCTTTTCTGTAGTGGTTATTGCCGGTGGTATTAATACCCATAGCAGCAGGTACACTATAGATGCTGTACCAAAAGATGCTATTAGCAGCAGTATAAATATTATACGTATCCAAAGTGGTTCCAGCCTTGTGTAATGCCCCAGGCCGGCGCATACGCCAGATACCATTGCATTATCTGTATCACGATAAAACTTTTTGGTACGGTAGTATTCAAAGCCAGCACTACCGGGTTCGCCCGCATTACCGGATGTATAATCAGCATTGCCGGATGCGCTTCCGGCGCCGTTAGCACCTTCTTCGTCTATCCTGTAATCTTCAGGCTTACCCATTATAGAGATAACCTCGTCTATTTCGCGCTGTCCTACTACCTGCTTGTCGGTCTTTATTTTTTCTGAAAGCAGCTCAGCAATACGCGCCTCAATATCACTCATGATCTCGTCTTTGCCATCGGGCGAAAGCGAACGCTTAATCGCGTCAAAGTAGCGGTTCAGCTTTTGGTAGGCATCTTCATCAATATGGAAGAATATGCCTCCTAAATTAATACTTACTGTTTTATTCATGGCTCTTTGATTTTATGGTGGTAATTGTTGTAACTGCGTCGCTCAGTTCTGTCCAGGTATTATTTAACTCTTTTAAAAAAACTTTTCCATTCTCGGTAAGGCCATAGTATTTTCGTGGCGGCCCCGATGTAGATTCTTCCCAACGGTAACTTAGTAAACCGTCATTTTTTAGTCTTGTAAGCAGTGGGTAAACAGTACCCTCTACCACAAGCAACTTTGCGTTTTTAAGGGTGTCGAGTATCTCGCTGGTATATGCTTCCTTTTCTCTTAATACAGATAGGATGCAAAATTCCAGTACCCCTTTGCGCATCTGGGCTTTGGTATTTTCAACATTCATAGGTTCTTCTCATTTATATTTTTAATTAAGGGTAAGCTTTTGCGTAGCCCTTTGTATACTGTAAGCATTGTCGCCAAGGTTTATCTGGGCGGGTTCTCCATAGTAGGTAATACTGCTGGAGGCATCGGTACTTATTTTTATGGCAGTATCTGTATATATGGCTACAGCCGAAGCATTTTTAGCCATTACATCGGCAGATTTACAAATAAACTGCCCCGCCTGTATAGATGCGCTGCTGCAAAAAAACTGTGCATCTGCCGCAGATCCTGATATTTTAATATACCCTCCGGCAGTAACATCGCCTTTAAATTTACCGGCATTTACCGTGCCCCTAAAGCCTGAACCGTTTTTAGATACAATGCGGCAGGTTCCGGTAGCCTTAATATTTCCTACAAAGGTAGCACCGGTTTCCAGTTTTATGTCGGCATCAGCAACTTCTAATATGCCTGTTGCTTTTACCACAGCGCCGTTTGTTACTTTAAAGCCGGTTACCTGTGGTTGTGTAACAAATACCCTTACTGTACTTACCTGTGGTTTTGACTCGGCCTGGTTTTTAATATATACTTTTAATGTGTTCCCTTTAAACTCTGTAGCCACATTATCAAGTGCCTCCCTGTTGTTTGCTTCTACTTTTACGCTGGTTGCATTACCCTGGGTGTAGATTACCTCAATGCCGTTTTTTACCTCAAGCGTTGTTGCAGGTTTTGCTGTTCTTGTTTCTGTTACCTGTGCCTGTGCCATCATTCCTGTTAGGGCTGTTATGGCGATGATGATTAATTGTTTCATTACTGTTCGTTTTTTGATGATGATTGAAATCCTGTGATTGATGATGATGATTTTCTGACTGCTGCCGGCCGCAGGCAGATGATGATTTGATTGATGACTAACTCCTAACACGGCGCCGGCTTCCGTTAACTTATAATAGCTGTATTTGCATAGTATGTTCTTATAACCATTAATTTCTTATGCAAATATATATCTTTAATCAGGTAGTTTGTATCGCATAGTACTTATATTTAACAAAATATTAACATTTGTTAATTCCGTAATAAATTGTAAATTAGCTGTAAACCTTATAGATAATGGAATTTACTCCTTCTAAGCTTAATACCTTCCTGTTATTCAAGTTGCCTTCGGCATACTTTTGCGGCGTAAGAACAAAGCAAATAAATAAAGAACAATGCACGGTTTCTGTAAAACACCGCTGGATAAACCAAAACCCGTTTAACAGTATGTATTTTGCCGTACAGGCCATGGCTGCCGAACTTAGTACAGGTGCACTCGTAATGTATCATATAAAAGAAAGTGGTAAAAAGATATCAATGCTGGTGGCTAATAATAAAAGTACCTTTACTAAAAAGGCGCGGGGGCGTATAACCTTTATATGTACAGACGGGCACCTTATAAAAGATGCCATAACTCAAACTATAGCTACGGGCGAGGGGCAAACCTTCTGGATGAAATCTGTAGGTACAGATGAAGCCGGAGATGTGGTTAGCGAGCTGCAGTTTGAATGGAGTGTGCGTGTAAAACCGTGAAAGAAATCACAAAGATTAGTTAAACCCGTGTATAATTGCCCTCTCCGTTGCCACGGTAGGGTATTTTTGTATGTAGAAAATAGATAGGTATGAAAGTTTTAATTACCGGTGCCACGGGGCTGGTGGGTACAGAGCTGGTGTCTATGCTCCTTAAGGGTGGCTACCATGTTAACTACCTTACCACGTCTAAAAATAAGGTGCAGCACGATGAAAAATACAACGGGTATTTATGGAACCCCGATAAGGGAGAAATAGATCCGCATTGTATAGACGGCGTGGGTACTATAATTCACCTTGCGGGTGCTTCTATAGGCAAACGATGGACGTCAAAATATAAGCAGGAAATACTGCAAAGCCGTATACTTACTACAAATGTTTTGCACAGTCTTTTAAAGAACACACAAAACAGCGTGCACGAATTTGTGTCGGCAAGTGCCATAGGTATCTATCCGTCAAGTACAGATACCGTATATACCGAAGATAGTACAGAGCGCGACAGTTCTTTCCTGGGCACCGTTGTGCAAAAGTGGGAAGCCGCTGCCGATGAGATAGCTAAACTGGGCATTCGTGTAGCTAAAATTCGCACGGGGCTGGTGCTTAGTGGCAAAAGCGGTGTGCTTAAAGAAATGGCTGCACCGGCAAGGTTTGGCCTTGGGGCGGCTTTTGGCAGTGGGACACAAATGCAATCGTGGATTCACCTTACAGATCTTGCAGGTATTTATTATTATGCCCTTAAAAACGAACTAGAAGGGGTTTATAATGCCGCTGCACCGCATCCGGTAACCCAAAATGAGCTGGTTAAAACCCTGGCCCGTGTACTTGGCAAGCCTTATTTTATGCCAAACATTCCTAAGTTTGTAATGGAAGCCGTTTTGGGCGAAATGAGCACCTTGCTTTTTGACAGCCAGAATGTAAGTGCCCGTAAAATAATAAATGAGGGCTACCAGTTTAAATTCTTGTCGCTTGAAAAAGCGATTGAAGATGCGCTTAAGTAAAGAGCTAATTACCCGTTTGTTTTAATTTATCAATCATTTTATAAACTTCATCGGGGCCATACTCACCAATGTAGGTCATAAAAGTACCGTCTGTCTTATTACTGCTGCATTGCCATAGTTGGCCTCAGCCGGGAAAAGAAGTTTGAGAACATAATTGTCTTTATCCGAAAACCATTTAATATGTTTCCTTTTATAACTATAGATAGCATTGGGTTGTTGTTGATTATAGATATAAAACATTTTTCCGGGTGCAAGTTTTTGTGCTTTGTTGTAAAAGCTTTTATTTAAAATGCTCCAGGAAGACAAAGTCTCTTGGGGTTCAATGACAGGATAAGACGTAATGTAATTAATAATTATAAATTCATCATCCTTAATTTTTTCATTATTGGCTTGATTTAAATATTGGCGTAGCCCTGCTAACTCTACTGTTGTAAGTTTACCTTCGCGCTGGCGCACATACAACACGGCAATCTTTTTTTATCATTTTCAAGATATACATCAACATTTATATGATGATCAATGCTCTTTTCAAAATTGTCATTTGTTGTGAGAGTAAGTTTTTTGTCAATTTCTATATAATAGCTAAAGTCCTGCGCGCTGCATATGGTACAAAACATAAGCATGGCCATTAGTGCAGCATTTTTAAGTAATGAGTTCATGGTAGGTGTAGTATTTTGTGATTTTGAATATCCTAACCTTTTAATTTATTTATCATTTCTAAAACGGTATCTCCATCATATTCACCCAAATGTGATATAAAGGAGCCATCGGGGCTTATAACAGCTACGTTGCCATAGTCGCCCTCTGCTGTAAAAAGTAACTTAAGAATGTAGTTTTCCTTATCTGCAAATGCTCTTGTATGATGCACTGCATATTGTTCATTCCGGGGGTGGTCGTTATAAATAGCAAAATGCTGTTGGGGTACAGTATTGTTTAATTTTTTGAGGTATGCCTTTTTAGTTGCATAGTGTATGGGCAATGGATAATCATCGTCAAAAGGTACTGACGTTACATAGTCAATAATAATGTATTTTGATGCAGTTACGCGAATGTTTCCCTGTTCTTTCAAAAATTTTCGCAACTCATCTATTTCATCTTTTGTTAGCTTGCCATATCTTTTTCTTTCGAACAAAACAGCGATTTTACTGTCATTGCTTTCTAAGTAAACATCAATATTCTTTTTATAGTCAATGCTTTTTTCAAAGTCAGTTTTGGTTGTTAGGGTAAGTTTTTTGTCAATCTCAATATAGTATTTAAGATTTTGTGCATTGCTGATAAAAGAAAAAGCAAACAATAATAAAAGCATTGCTTTTTTAAGAAGTGTGCTCATAAATTACATGATAAGGTTGGTTAGGGTAAATATACCAAATTATTTTAGATGTGTTTAGTTTAATGACAAATTGGCATTTTACAAAATTTGGCAATACTTTTGCAACTCGCTAAAGCGATCATTTGACACATAATGTTTAAGAAAATATTCAAAAATATGAGCCGAGAGCAATCTGAAAACGCCGAGAAAGAGCTAAAACAGGACGAATTAGTAAATGAAACTGAGCAAACTGCTGACCAAACGGCAGAGGAGGGGCTACCTTCTGCAGAAAACCTATCGGAAGAAGAACAGTTAAGGGAAGACCTTGCTGCCGAAAAAGACAAATTCCTGCGCCTTTTTGCAGAGTTTGAAAACTATAAAAAACGTACCTCTAAAGAGCGTATCGACCTGTTTAAAACAGCAAACCAGGAAGTGCTGCAAGCCATGCTGCCTGTACTTGACGATTTTGACCGTGCCCTTGTGCAAATAAGCAAGAGCGAAGATGAGGTATTGCTTAAAGGTGTAGAACTGATACACAATAAACTTAAAGATACCCTTACATCTAAGGGGCTGGAGCAGGTAGAACTTAAAGCCGGAGATGCTTTTGATGCCGATTTTGCCGAAGCAATTACACAAATACCTGCACCTACACCTAAGCTTAAAGGTAAAATTGTAGATGTGGTGGAGAAAGGATATAAGCTGGGAGACAAAATTATCCGTTTCCCTAAGGTAGTACTGGGTAATTAATTTTAAAGAGTAACGGGCATAATGGCAAAGAGAGATTATTATGAAGTACTGGGCATTGACAGAGGTGCATCAGCAGATCAGATAAAAAAAGCATACCGTAAAAAAGCAATAGAACACCACCCTGACAAAAATCCGGGCGATAAATCTGCCGAAGAAAAATTTAAAGAAGCAGCCGAAGCATACGAAATACTTAGCGATGCTAGTAAAAAAGCACGTTATGACCAGTACGGCCACGGCGCCTTTGAAGGCGGTGGTGGCGGTGGAGGTTTCCATGGCGGTGGCATGAACATGGATGATATTTTCAGCCAGTTTGGCGATATCTTTGGCGGTGCTTTTGGCGGCGGCGGAGGTTTTGGTGGTTTTGGCGGTGGCGGTGGCCAGCGTCGTGTAAAAGGCAGCAACCTGCGTATAAAAGTTAAACTTACCCTTGAGGAAGTTGCTAACGGCGTAGAAAAGAAAGTTAAGGTAAAACGCAAAGTTCAGGCTAAAGGCGTACAGTACAGAACGTGTCCTACCTGTAATGGTGCAGGACAGGTAATGAAAATTACCAATACAATCCTGGGTCGTATGCAAACGGCATCTACCTGCCATAGCTGTGGCGGTTCTGGCCAGATCATAGAAAGCAAGCCGGCTAATGCCGATGCTCAGGGTATGGTGATGGAAGACGAAACTGTAAGCATAAAAATACCTGCCGGCGTAGCCGATGGCATGCAGCTAAAAGTAAGCGGTAAGGGTAATGATGCACCGGGTGGCAACAGCATACCGGGCGACCTTATTGTGGCAATAGAAGAGGTAGAGCATGATACACTTAAGCGTGAAGGCGAAAACCTGCACCTGGATTTGTATATAAGCTTTGCTGAAGCTGCACTGGGTACCTCTCAGGATATTGAAACGGTAACCGGAAAGGTGCGCATTAAACTTGAAGAAGGCATACAAAGCGGTAAGATACTAAGGCTTAAAGGTAAAGGATTACCAAGCCTTAACAGCTATGGTAACGGCGATTTGCTTATTCATGTAAATGTATGGACGCCAAAAACGCTTAACAAAGAGCAACGTCAGTTTTTTGAGAAAGCTCTTACAGACGACAATTTCAGGCCAAATCCTGAAAAGAGCGACAAATCTTTTTTTGAAAAAGTTAAAGATATGTTTTCGTAATTTAAGAAAAATTTATACATTTGAAATTCACTATTCAATTAGTGAATTTTTCTTTTTCATAGCAATTTTTCCCATCCTTGTACGCTTACGCATTATAAGGGTGGGTTTTTTTTTATTATTGGTATTTTAACTTCTGTTAATTATTAATGTAACATTTTGGGTAGCATTGCGCCTTATTGTTGTAATTTTACAATTCGCAATAAAACACAATGAATTCTATACTCGAAGTTAAAAATGTTGTAAAGCAATATGGCGATTACACAGCACTAAACAGTGTATCGTTAAGCGTTCCTAAAGGCAGCATTTATGGACTGCTTGGCCCCAACGGTGCCGGCAAAACATCATTAATCCGCATCATTAATCAAATAACCATGCCCGATGGGGGAGAGGTATTGCTGGACGGCGAACCGCTTAATCCCAGCCATGTGTCTCACATTGGCTATATGCCGGAGGAGCGTGGCCTTTACAAGACCATGAAAGTGGGCGAGCAGGCACTATACCTGGCGCAGCTAAAAGGGCTTAGTAAAAAAGAAGCTAAGGAGCAGCTGGACTATTGGTTTGAAAAACTGGAGATAAAAGGCTGGTGGAATAAAAAGATACAGGAGCTGAGCAAGGGTATGGCCCAAAAAATACAGTTTGTGGTTACGGTATTGCACCGCCCTAAACTGCTTATTCTTGATGAGCCGTTTAGTGGTTTTGACCCGGTTAATGCTAACCTGATAAAAGACGAAATTATGGAGCTGCGCGATAAGGGCACTACCGTAATTTTTTCTACCCACCGCATGGAGAGTGTAGAAGATATGTGCGACCACATTGCCCTTATCCATAAATCGAACAAGCTTATAGAAGGCCCTTTGCAGGAGGTTAAAAAACAGTACCGCACCAATACGTTTGAGGTAGGTATTGTTCCGAAAAATTTTCAGGGCTTACTGGCAGATGTCAGTACAAAATATGCTACAAAACAGGCCAACTTTAAAACACTAGACGACGAGCTTAAGCTTCAGGTATCGTTACCACAGGGCGAAAAGCCGCGCGAACTCCTGCAATACCTTATGCAGCACGGCGAGGTAACTTATTTTGTAGAAAAGATACCAAGTGTAAACGATATATTTATTCAAACCGTTAGCCAAAAACAATAACATGAGCTTATCATTAATTATAAAAAGGGAATTTACGGCTAAGGTGCGCAACAAGTCGTTTATTGTAATGACGTTTCTTAGTCCGCTGTTGTTTGTAGCTATGGGTGGGCTTGTGGCATATCTTTCTAGTGTTAACAAAGATGAAGTTACCAAGATAGCGATATATGACCAAAGCGGTTTTTTAAAAGACGACCTTAAAAGCGATGACCATATCCAGTACAACGACCTTACTGCACTGCCATTTGAAGCGGCTAAAAAAGAGGCCACTAAAGATTATGTTGGGCTTGTTTATGTGCCTAAGCTTACCGATACTGTACAACTGCAAAGCAAGGTACAGTACATAAGCAATGAGAGTCCTAATGTAGAATTTGTGTCAGGGCTAGAGCGTATTATAAACGATAAAGTTACTAAGGCTAATCTTAAGAGGCTTCATTTTGATTATGATAAAATAGAAAAGGCTAAGGCCGATACAGCTGTAAAACTGAGCAAATTTAGTGGCGAAGAAACCACTAAGGGTGCAACCTGGTTACGCATTGGCATCGGTGGCGGTTCTGGCTACCTTATCATGATGTTTATTATTATTTATGGTAATATGGTAATGCGCAGCGTTATTGAAGAAAAAACAAACCGTATTATTGAAATTATCATATCATCGGTAAAACCATTCAGGCTCATGATGGGCAAAATTGTAGGTACATCATTAGCCGGCTTGCTACAGTTTTTTATCTGGGCAGTATTGGGCACGGTGTTGCTTATCGTACTTACCAGTGTATTTGGAATGGAAATGGGTGGTGGTGCCGGCATGGCACAACAGCAGGCCGCGCAGGTTAGCCAGAGCGATGCAGCACTAATTTTTGCTGAATTGCTTAAACTGCCATTATTTACCATGTTCATTTCGTTTATCGTGTTTTTTATTGGAGGATTTTATTTGTACAGTTCATTATATGCAGCCATTGGTGCAGCAGTAGATAGCGAGACCGATTCTCAGCAGTTCCTTTTACCTATCATCATGCCATTAATGTTGGGGGTATATGTAGGCTTTTTTACCGTTATGAGCGATCCTAACGGTACAGTGGCGACTGTTTTTAGTATGATACCATTAACATCGCCTATTGTTATGCTAATGCGTATACCGTTTGGTGTGCCGCTTTGGCAGGTATTACTGTCAGTAGGCATATTGTTTGCTACTTTCTTTTTAGTGGTGTGGTTTGCGGCAAAAATTTACCGCATAGGTATATTGATGTATGGCAAAAAGCCAACGTATAAAGAGATATTCAAGTGGCTTAAGTATTAGTTTGTTCCTGCATTGAGTATTTAACCATATAGGTACATAGCCTGTTATGTGCTAAAAACATGAAGTTTACATAAGTTTAAGCTCCGCTTACATAGCTATGTGTAGATTTTCTCTATCCATACTTTATACGTTTAAAAAGCTATGTCTCTATGTGGTTATAAAATATATAGAAGTGGAAATGCAGATGTAATTAAAGACTAATTCTATTCAAATAATTGTTAACTGATTAGTATGTTACATTTTAAAAAGATATATTGAGGTTTAATTACTCAAAGTCTAATAATATAAAACACCAACAATCTCAATACATGCCAAAAATACTGATAATAGAAGATGAAGCCGCCATTCGCCGTGTGCTGGGCAAGATACTTAGTGAGGAAAACGACACCTACAAAGTAGAGGAAGCCGCAGACGGGCAGGAAGGGCTTGAAAAAATAAAGAACGACGATTACGACCTTGTACTGTGCGACATTAAGATGCCAAAAATGGATGGTGTCGAGGTGCTGGAAGCCGTAAAAAAGATTAAGCCTGAGATTCCGTTTGTAATGATCTCCGGTCATGGCGACCTTGAAACCGCCATTAACACCATGCGTCTTGGGGCTTTTGACTATATCTCAAAACCACCCGACCTTAACAGGCTGCTAAACACGGTACGTAATGCGCTCGACCGTAAAGTGCTTGTGGTAGAAAACAAGATGCTGAAAAAGAAGGTTAGCAAAAGCTATGAAATGGTTGGGGCCAGCGATGCCATTAACCACATTAAAGAAATCATTGAAAAGGTAGCGCCTACCGATGCCCGCGTACTTATTACGGGGCCAAACGGTACCGGTAAAGAAGCCGTAGCCCACTGGCTGCACGAAAAAAGTGACCGTGCCACAGCTCCTTTTATTGAGGTAAACTGTGCCGCCATACCCAGCGAACTTATAGAGAGCGAACTTTTTGGTCATGTTAAGGGTGCGTTTACCAGTGCAGTAAAAGACCGTGCCGGTAAGTTTGAAGCGGCAGATAACGGCACCATCTTCCTGGATGAGATAGGCGATATGAGCCTTCCGGCGCAGGCTAAGGTGTTGCGTGCGCTTCAGGAGAATATGATACAAAGGGTAGGGGCTGAGAAAGATATTAAAGTTAATGTGCGCGTAATTGCGGCTACAAATAAAGACCTGAAAAAAGAAATTGCCGAAGGCCGTTTCCGTGAGGATTTATACCACCGCCTTGCCGTAATACTGGTTAAGGTTCCGGCGCTAAACGACAGGCGCGATGATATTCCGCTGCTTGTAGAGCACTTTGCCGAAAAGATAGCCAGCGAGCAGGGCAACGCCCAGAAACGCTTCTCTACAGATGCTATAAATCTGTTACAGGAGTATGACTGGACGGGTAACATCCGCGAACTGCGAAATGTGGTAGAACGCCTTATTATTCTTGGCGGCAGCGAAATATCTGAAACCGATGTAAGGCTTTTTGCCAGTAAATAAGTTTTTTTCGCAAAGGCTCGCAAAGAAGCCACGAAGTTTCGCCAGGTTTTATAATTCTTTGCGTTCCTTTGCGGTGGCTTTGTGAGCCTTTGTGTAATAATATTTTTAAAAAGTGAAATTAAAAAAAATAAACCCCGGATTACAACAAGACCTTGAAATAGCGGGCTTGACTGAAGCTACAGAACTTCAGAGAGAAACTTTTGGATCAATTAAGAGCGGTGCAGACTGCGTTATTTGCGGTCCTTCTGAAGAGGGTAAGACCACAGCTATTGTAATTAACGTAATCCAGAAGCTTGAAAAAGAGTTTATGGAGTCGCCCCGTGCACTGATATTTGTACAGGATAAGCCTAAGATGCTGGAGATGATGGACCTGTTTGAGAAATTTGGCAAGCATACAGACCTTCGCGTATATGGCGTGCACGATAAGACCAATCTTGATGAGGATAAAAACCAGATATCTCTGGGTATTGATGTGCTTATAGGTACACCAATAAGACTGAGCGATATGTTTGGTGGTGCCGGCTTTGACGTAAACCAGCTTAAAATGTTTATTGTTGATGATGCCGATATATTGCTAAAGGCAAGGCACGAAACCAGGATTGCCCGCATTAGCGATGGTATAGCCAAAGTACAGCGCCTGTTTTTTACCGATGTTATTACCGAGCGTGTAGAGTCGGTTGCAGACAGGCTGATGATAGAACCGCTTTTCTTTGAAATGGAAGAAGGGGAGGAAGAAGAAGAACATGACGACGAAGCCGAAGGCTTTGAGCATGAGGCTGAATAGCCTTATGTCGAACTAAAATTAATTATCTTTATAATAAAAGTTATTATGCCTGCAATTACCGATATCAGCCAGCTGGATATGGATAAGACCTATTCATATGCCGATTACCTTACCTGGAAATTTCAGGACAGGCTCGAATTGCTTAAAGGTAAAATATTTAAGATGAGTCCCGCACCGGGAAGGACACATCAAACTATTGTAGGCAGGTTTCATATTGAACTGGCTAAATATTTTGCTAAAGGCAAGTGTCAGCTATATTTATCTCCGTTTGACGTGCGAATGCTCAACCGCAAAAAGAGTACGCCCGATAAAGAAGTATATACGGTAGTACAGCCTGACCTATGTGTGGTTTGCAGTGAAGATAAATTAGATGAGCGTGGCTGTAACGGTGCGCCAGATCTTGTTATAGAGATACTTTCTCCCGGTAATTCTAAAAAGGAATTGGGTATTAAATTTGACCTTTATGAAGAGGCCGGCGTGCTGGAGTACTGGATTGTAGAACCTGCCGAAAAAACAGTATTTGTCTATTCTCTGGTTAACGGTAAACTTTCGGGACAGCGCCCGCTGACGGAAGATGACCTTATTAAAAGTCCGTTATTTCCACAACTTGATTTTAGCATAGCTGAAATTTTTGAATAAAGATGATGCAACTACAATCAGACCGCCTTTATTACCGCCGCTTTACACCGGCAGATGATGTACTTATGTATGCGCTTGATTCTAACCCCGAAGTGCACCGTTATCTGGGTAATAATCCTGTAACAGATATTTGCCAGGTGCAGGTATATATCAATAGCCTGCTCGATCAGTATGAGCGCAATGGCATTGGCCGTATGGCTGCCTTTACAAAAGATACAGATGAATTTATTGGCTGGGGCGGATTAAAACTGGAGCACAATGTAAACGGACGCGAACAGTTTTATGACATTGGTTACCGCCTGTTACCACAGTTTTGGGGTAAAGGCTACGCTACGGAGTCAGCTACGTTTTTTATTGATTATGGTTTTACTACGCTAAACATTCCTGTAATTAATGCCACAGCACTGCGTGCAAATATAGCATCCTGCAAAGGCCTTATAAAGTCTGGCCTTACAGAGATTGAAACATTTGATTATAACGGCGACGAAGCCGTTTGGTTTGAGGTTAGGCGAAAGTTATCTCTATAGCCTGTGATATTAGAGTTCCCTGTTTTCAATAAAAAACAGGATAGCTATTACACTGAGTCGTGTTTTATTTTTCTTTTGGTTTTACTCTTTTTCCTTTCAAATAGATAGCCTATCATCAGGCCTACTACAGCCCATAGAGGCAATCCTAATAATAGTTTTTCGAGGTCAAAGCGTTCATGGTCTACCAATGGAAAAAGTACCATGGTAATGATGTATAAAATGCCCGCCCATACAAGGCCGGAACGAACCCACTTTTTCATGATATAAAAATTTAGGTTAACAATATGCTGCAACAATCCCGCTAAATTGAGCTGTTTGTTTTTGCATTATCCTAACCAAATATAACGAAATTTTTTAAGATTCGCAATTGTTTTCGTTGTCAATACTTTTAATGGTTTAGCATACAACAACCAAAAAAAATACCCCGGACATTTATCCGGGGTATGATTTTTAAGGTTAAAGCGGGTGTTACTCTTCAGTAGCAGTAAGTACCCATTCGCCTGTATTTAAAAGGCCTTCTGCCTTTTTGTATTTCATTGTTTCGGTCTTGCCGCTAATTACGTGCTTAACAGTAACATTGTCGTTACGGTTAATTTTTGGGGCATCCCTTACTATGGTTTCGGTTACGGGCTGAGAAGCCTGGCTCTGCTGCGATACCTCGCGTGCTTTTGCAGCCAGTTCATCGCTGTTTAATACCTCTTCCTTAATTTCGGTATATTTTTCCTGTGGTGCAGCTACCTCTCTTGCTTCCTGAATGTTGTTAGCATTTTGAGAAGGCAGGTCGGCCCTGAAAAGGAATGATATTACCTCACGGTTTATTTCGTTAAGCGTGCGCTTAAACAGCTTGTAAGCCTCTTCTTTGTAGATAAGCAATGGGTCTTTCTGCTCGTGCACGGCAAGCTGAACTGATTGTTTTAGCTCATCCATTTTGCGCAGGTGCTTTTTCCAGGCTTCGTCTACAATGGCAAGGGTAATATTTTTTTCAAAATCATCTACTAAAGTAGCTCCCTCACTTTGGTACGCCTTTTCAAGGTTAGTAACTACGTTAAGGGTTTTAATACCATCAGTAAACGGAACCACAATGCGCTCATACTGGCCGTTGTTGTTTTCGTAAACGTTCTTGATAACAATAAAAGCTTCAGCGGCATTGCGCTTATTCTTTTCGGTGTAGGTATCTAAAACCGTTTTATATATCTTGCCTGTAAGGTCTCTTTCGTTAAGCTTGCCAAACTCTGCCTCAGTTACCGGCGAACTCATAGAGAACGAACGGATAAGGTCGAATTCAAAGTTTTTAAAGTCGTGTACCGGCTTATTGTTTTCAACAATATTTTCAGCCATCTCATACATCATGTCGGCAATATCCACTTTTAGCCTGTCGCCAAAAAGGGCGTGTCTCCTCTTTTTGTACACGTTTTCACGCTGCTTGTTCATAACGTCGTCATATTCAAGCAGGCGCTTACGCTGGCCAAAGTTGTTTTCTTCTACTTTTTTCTGGGCACGTTCTATAGATTTTGTCATCATAGAGTGCTGTATCACTTCACCTTCTTTAAGGCCCATACGGTCCATAACTTTTGCAACCCTTTCAGAACCGAAAAGACGCATAAGGTTATCTTCAAGCGATATGTAGAACTGAGAGCTACCCGGGTCGCCCTGGCGTCCTGCACGGCCTCGCAGCTGGCGGTCTACACGGCGGGAATCGTGGCGCTCTGTACCTATAATGGCAAGCCCGCCTTTAGCCTTAACTTCCGGTGTAAGCTTGATATCCGTACCACGTCCGGCCATGTTAGTAGCTATGGTTACAATACCTGCTTTACCGGCTTCGGTTACAATATCAGCTTCTTTTTTGTGAAGCTTAGCATTCAGTACGTTGTGAGGGATGTTCCTCATCTTAAGCATACGGCTTAAAAGTTCTGAGATCTCTACCGAAGTCGTACCGATAAGTACCGGCCTTCCGGCTTCAGAAAGCAACACAGTATCTTCGATAACTGCGTTGAACTTTTCGCGCATGGTCTTATAAATAAGATCTTCATGGTCTTTACGGGCAATACCCCTGTTAGTAGGTATCTCAACTACGTCTAACTTGTATATTTCCCAGAATTCGCCGGCTTCAGTTACCGCAGTACCGGTCATACCGCCCAGTTTGCTGTACATCCTGAAATAGTTTTGCAGGGTAATGGTAGCAAAAGTTTGTGTGGCAGCTTCGATCTTTACATTTTCTTTAGCCTCAATAGCCTGGTGAAGTCCGTCAGAATAACGACGACCGTCCATAATACGTCCGGTTTGCTCGTCTACGATCATGATCTTGTTCTCCATGATTACATATTCCACGTCTTTTTCAAAAAGGGTATAGGCTTTTAGAAGCTGTGTAAGTGTATGGATGCGCTCGCTCTTGATAGAGAAATCTGCAAAAAGTTCTTCTTTCTTTTCTGTTTCTGTATCCTTGTCAAGCTTTTGTTTTTCGATGTTAGCAATCTCTGTCCCGATATCCGGAAGTACAAAGAAATCGCCATCGGTATCCTGAGACAGGAACTTAATACCGTTATCAGTAAGCTCTACCTGGTTGTTTTTTTCTTCGATAACAAAGTACAGTGCCTCATCAATCTTGTGCATATCACGATTGTTGTCGGCCATGTACTGGTTCTCTGTTTTTTGAAGCAATTGCTTCACACCCTCCTCACTAAGGAATTTAATAAGCGCCTTATTTTTTGGCAATCCGCGGTGTACCCTCAGTAAAAGGAAACCGGCTTCTTTAGTTTTGCCTTCTTTTAGCAATTTTTTAGCCTCAGCAAGTACACCGTTTAGCAATGTACGTTGCAGATTAACAAGGTTGTCTACTTTTGGCTTAAGTTCGTTAAACTCGTGGCGGTCTCCTTGCGGTACCGGGCCAGATATGATAAGTGGGGTACGTGCATCATCTACAAGTACTGAATCGACCTCATCTACAATGGCAAAGTTATGCTTGCGCTGCACAAGGTCAGACGGCGCGTGCGCCATGTTATCCCTAAGGTAGTCAAAACCAAATTCATTGTTTGTACCATAAGTAATGTCAGCAGCATAAGCTTTGCGGCGAGCATCGCCGTTTGGCTGGTGGTTGTCAATACAGTCTACCGTCATACCGTGGAACTCGAACAATGGTGCTTTCCAGGTACTGTCGCGTCGTGCCAGGTAGTCATTCACCGTTACAAGGTGAACACCATTTCCGGTAAGTGCGTTAAGGTACATAGGCAGGGTAGCCACAAGGGTTTTACCCTCACCGGTTTGCATCTCTGCAATTTTACCCTGGTGTAATACAATACCACCTATAAGCTGCACATCGTAGTGAATCATGTCCCAGGTAATTTCTTTACCTGCGGCATTCCACTGGTTAGCCCAGACCGATTTGTCGCCATCAAGCGTAATATAAGGTTTCTCAGCACTCAGTTCGCGGTCTTTAGCAGTAGCAGTAACCGTAATGGTACTGTTCTCTTTAAAGCGGCGTGCTGTTTCCTTAACTACTGCAAATGCTTCCGGCAGTATTTCTAAAAGGGTTTTTTCAGATATTTCATACGCCTCTTTTTCAAGCGCGTCGATAGAAGCATAGATGTCCTCGCGGGCGTCGATATCCTGCGTTTTTTCTACCTCTTCAAGGTACGATGCTATTTTGGCATCTTTATCGGCGCGGGCTTTTTTAATGGTATCTTTAAAGTATACCGTTTTTGCCCTAAGCTCGTCGTGAGACAGTTGCGCAAGCGCACCTTCATAAGATTTGATCTTATTTACCAGTGGCTGTATTGCCTTAATGTCTTTTTGCGACTTATCGCCCACAAAGGCTTTAAGTATGCTGTTTATTAAACTCATTATTTATATAATTACTTGTATTTGTCTTAATTACGACACAAATTTAACCAAAAAAAAAGCCTCCTGAAAGAAGACTTTTTCATTGATTTATTTTGTGCTTTTAGTATTCATCCTCGTTCCAAAGATAATCTTCGTCCGTTGGATAATCCGGCCATATTTCCTCCATTGATTCGTAGATCTCGCCTTCATCTTCGATAGACTGAAGGTTTTCTACCACCTCAAGCGGAGCTCCTGTCCTGATAGCGTAGTCTATAAGCTCGTCTTTGGTAGCCGGCCACGGGGCATCACTTAAATAAGATGCCAATTCTAATGTCCAATACATCTTTTAAACGATTAAAGTTTATGCAAAAATAAATTTATTACTGAAAAAGTCAAGTAAAATTTTGCTAATTTATAAAAAAAGTTAAGAACGTGTTCGAAATCAGTACTCAGTAGTAGGTTTGCAGTATTCAGTACCCCATAAAACTCAATTCTGATTAGTGTTTACAGTAGCTAAATATGCTAACTGGCCACTACCTGCTTAAAATAAGCTACAGCTTTTCCGGTATCCATTTTACTTCAACCGCCTGCAAATCTTTGGACAACTTTCGTGCCAATACAAAAAGGTAGTCAGAAAGTCGGTTAAGGTATGCCAAAACGTTATCATCAAAGGGTTCCAGTTCCATTAAATGTACCGAAAGGCGCTCTGCACGACGGCAAACACACCTGGCTATATGACAGTATGACACAGTTGTATGGCCACCCGGAAGCACAAAATGTGTCATGGGTTCGAGCTGGCTTTCCATGTCGTCTATTTCGTTTTCAAGAAGTTGGATGTCGGCCTCAGATATTTTAGGTATGTTAAGACGTTCTTTACCGTTCTTTAAAATGGCTTTGTCTGGCGCTGTTGCCAATATGGCACCCAGAGTAAAGAGCCTGTCCTGTACTTTTTCAAGAATTTTCTTATAATCAGGGTTGATATCCTGATCGCGGATAAGGCCAATGTGCGAGTTAAGCTCATCTACTGTGCCATAACTCTCTATTCTTATATGGTGTTTGGGCACACGCGTACCCCCAAAAAGAGCCGTACTGCCTTTATCACCGGTTTTTGTATATACTTTCATCTTGGTTATTGGTTGTCAGTTGTTGGTTATCGGCCTCACTCATAATTTATATTGAGAATACCTGGTCAAGTTCAGAAAACCCATTGAAGTTTCCATCAACTGACAACCAACAACAACTATTTATGCGGATTAGGATTTACATTATCACTCTCTATAACGCCGTCGCGCAGGCGTATAACGCGGTGTGCGTATGCGGCTATATCTTCTTCGTGGGTTACAAGTATAACGGTATTACCATTAGCGTGTATGTCGCCAAAGAGCCCCATGATCTCTACTGATGTTTTACTATCAAGGTTACCTGTAGGCTCATCGGCAAGGATAATGGACGGGCTGTTTACCAATGCCCTTGCTACCGCTACACGCTGCCTTTGCCCACCCGAAAGCTGGTTTGGCTGGTGGTCCATACGGTCTGAAAGGCCTACCTGGGTAAGCACCTTGCTGGCACGTGCCACACGTTCTGGTTTTTTATAGCCGGCATATACCATAGGCAGCGCCACATTATCTAATGCAGTAGTGCGGGGCAGGAGGTTAAACGTCTGGAATACAAAACCAATTTCTTTGTTACGAATCTCGGCCAGTTCGTTATCGCTCATCTTACTTACATCTTTACCGTTAAGCACATAACTGCCGGATGTAGGCGTGTCTAAGCAGCCCAACACGTTCATGAACGTACTCTTGCCCGAACCTGAAGGCCCCATAAGGGCAACATATTCGCCTTTATTTATGGTAAGGTTTACGCCTTTAAGTACGTGTATGGTTTCGCCGCCAAGCGGAAAATCACGCTTAATATCTTTTATTTCTATTATAGGTTGTGCCATTGTTTTTTGATTTGCGCCTTAAAAGTAATAATTTTTTGATGAAAGGATTTTACGAAGGTGAATTTTTAGATTTTTCGTTAATTGTATTTTGCAGTGTTAAGGTTATGTTGTGTGTTCACAAATGTTTTCTCATTTCTTAAATAAAGAATACATTAGCGCCCAATCTATTAATTACCAACCAGTACAGTATGAAACTACTTAAATTTGCAGGGCTATTGCTGCTCTTGGCATTTTTTGGAGCTTGCAATAGTAATGACGAAGACTCTGTTAACAAATTTACTATAACCCTGGAAGAAGCACAAAATATTAGTGCCATAGGTGCACAGTTTACCGGTACCATAACCTTTGATAATCCAAACGACATTAAATCTGTTGGATTGCTATGGAGTATGTCGCCTTCAATTATTGACCAGGTTAATGAAGGATGGTTTTACGGATTTGTTGAAACTGTCAACGTATCCGGAAGTACTTTTTCTTCGGTAATAAATAGTAAAATGATTCCTGATAGTATGTATTATGTTTGTGTGGTCTTGAATACTAAAAGCGGGAAAAAAATTTACAGCAATGAAATTTCATTTATCACGTCCTCAAGCATTTCTTCCTCTACAGCTACAGATATACTTACCAAATCGGCTGTTTTAACAGGGAATGTTACACAAGCCAGTAACAAAACTACTACCGTAGGTTTTGTATACAATACAAGTCCTAACCCTACAATTAATAATAATAAAAGGACTACAACTGTAACCGGTAGCGATAGCTTTTCTATAAGTGTAAAAAATTTAGCTCCTAATACTACCTATTATGCACGTTCTGTAAACTATTTAGACAGTGGCGAGTACTCTTATGGTAACGAAATACAATTTAAGACCACAGGCTATACCGGCCCGGCTAGCGGCTATGTAGTATATGATAAGGGAAAAAGCACAGACGGCTGGCGCTATATGGAAATTTATCCACAAACCTTAAATTATTCGGCACCTAACGGGGCAGGTGCACAATGGGGAAGCTCTACCTATATTCCGGGCACTTACATGGAAATAGGGACAGGACAGGCAAACAGTGATATTATCGCGGTTAATACTTCTTCGGCAAACTGTGCTGCCAAGCTGTGCCTTAACTATACAAAAAATGGATATTCGGATTGGTTTTTAGGTTCTGCAGAAGAAATGCATACTATTACTAACGCGCTCTACGACATAAACATTCGGATTGATGGTCCAATGTGGACCTCTTCTCAGAGTAGTGCTACAGCCGCTTATATGGTTAACTACAAGTCTGCCAGTGAAGGATACGTGTTGTCTTCAACCTACGATTACAAGAACCTAACTTATAAAGTATACCCTGTAAGGAAGTATTAGCGTTCATGGATTTTTAGAGGTTACTTTTTTGATGATTCAACTTATGACGATTTAGATTCATGGGCATTTGTTTGCCTATCTCCCGAGAAACTGAACAAAAAACGGATTTAAGAAATCCATTTCTTAAATCCGTTTTTTCAATATCTAAGCGTTAAAAAAATCTAATAATTATCTTCCCTTAATATACTCGTTAAGTTCTTTTTTACTGGCGTCAAAGCTAAACGCATTTACTACCTTAAAGTAGTTGTTGCGCTCTACGCAATAGCCATAAGCATATTTAGCAAGTTCAAGTTTGTTGGCTTCAAAGCTCAGCATTTTCATTAATGTAATTACCTGGTTTGTGCTCACGCAATTTCTCTCAAGTACCAGTTTAGCAGTGCTAAGGCGGGTATCGTCAAAGCTTGTGTTTTTAATGGTAGAACAGGCATCTTCAAAATCTGTAGTGGTCATGGCGTTACGGCAGCCACTGGTGTTATTATTGTTGTTTTGGTTGTTGTTGCCGTTATTATAGCCGCCGTTATTGTTTCCGTTATTATAGCCACCATTATTGTTGTTATAACCACCATTGTTTTGGTTGTTGTTGCCGTTATTATAACCATTGTTATTGTTATAATTTCCGTTGTTATTATAGTTGCTGTTTTGGGTATAACCGCCGCCATTTGTTGTTGTGGTAGTAGTTGTAGTGGTGGTTGTGCCATTACCCGGAACGTTTACATTCATTCCAAAACCGGGCATATTAACGTTCATTCCAAAACCATCGTTAGTAGTAGTTTGTGTTACGGTCTGGTGGTACTGGGTACCATCGGGGCCTATATACATATCATTTGGTTCGCCATAGTGGTACACCGCGCAGTTAGATGGCGGCATCATGTTTTGGGTAGCCGGTATGGCAGAGTAAAAGCGTAGCACACGTTTGCCTTTCCTGTCTTTTTTTATGCGATAGGTTACATCCTGGTAAAGATCATCCTCATCTGTAATAGATACATTTTTAGTGATGGTAGGTATTTTGTTATTTGCAAAAATAACCTTGCAGTCATAATAAGGATTAGGCAGCATTTCTATACGCACCTGTGTTTGTGCCTTATCATTATAGCGCTGGCCGTTTAATATAAGATAGAATGGTGTACCGTCTTCGCTGTAAACGGTAAGATTTCCGGTAGGAAACCGTTGGGCTGTGGCGCTAAAGCCAGCCATTAATAGCATTGCGAGTAGTAAGGTAAACTTTTTCATGGGTAGTATTTGTTATCGTTTGATGTTTGGTTCTTAATTTCAGCGCTAAAATTATCAATATTTAGTTACTGAAAAACAATTTGTATGCCAAAATTGTTAAATTAATGTAACTATAAGGCTATGTGAGTTAAAAATGCCAATGTTTTAAGGGGTTTGCAATAAATAATAATTTTTCAGTGTCAGTTTTTTGTAGCTTACGTATATTTCTTAAATAATTATTAAAAATCTTAAAAATAGCACAACAATATTAAAGTATTCTTAATATCGGGGTGTGTTTTTAGAAATGTATTGATTTGTAGTATAATTTTGACGGTATCAAAGTAACACAAAATACAAAACGACCATGAAAAATCTAAATGTAATTGCAGTAGCTGCACTAACAGCCCTGACAATAACCTCTTGTAAAAACGAGGCCAAAGACAATGCTCAGAAAAACGTAGACCACTATGTGGCTTTCGTAGACTCTGTAAACAATCTTGATGCAGCCGAGAGAACGGCTAACTGGGAAGCAATTGCCAGCGAATATGATGTTAAGAAAACTGCTGCTGACTCTGCTGTTGTAGTACTTGGCGATGAAGCTAAAACTGAAAAAGTAAACGAAAGCAATGCTAAGTATGACGGCGTGAAAGCTGCTGCTGAGGCCGATGCCAAAGCTAAGGCTGAAGCCGCTGCTGCAACTACTGCCCCTGCAGGTGGCGGACTTGCCGATACCCTGTTTGGACCTGGTGTTGTTGTAGGCGATGACATGAAATTTGCATGGGTAAACAAGGATAACATTCTTAGTGTGTACCAAAAGTTTTATGAAACATTTGATGCGAATAAAGATGGATATTCAAGACAGGATCTTGACAAGATAAAGGCTTGGTATGAGGCTCTTGATGCACGTAAAAACACAGTGGAGAAAGAAGGTTTGTCGTCTTCTGACAACGGTAAAATTGCAAGCCTTAAGCTTAAATTTGCGCCTAAATTTAAATGGGAGCGCCTAACGGCTAAAGGTGAGGAGAATGACAAAGCTAAAAAAGCAGCGAACTAAAACTGAATAATTATTAAGGGTAATTATAATTTCTGTAAAAGGCGTACCGGTAAATGGTGCGCCTTTTTGCATTTTTTAAGTAAGCTATTTTATTCCTAATACAATTACCGGGTCAATGTCAAGCTTTTGACTTATATCGCGTGCAATTGTTAGAGTAGGTTCGCTTTTTCCGGTTAAATATTCACTTACCCTTGATGTACTTACCCCCAAGAGTTCTGATAATTTCTTTTGGTTTAAACCGCGTTCATACATACGAAGTTTCATCGTATCGATTAATGTAGGTTTTTTTATGGGCATATACTTTTCTTCATAATCAGCTACAAGATTAGATAAAATGTTTAATTCTACATAGCCCTGAGCTTCCTCATTTTCGATGTTTCCAGGATCTTGTAAAAGAATTTCTATCCTCTCGGCTATCGCTTTGTACTCTTTTTCGTTATGTATCATGGCTAAATGTTTTTGATATCTTTAATTTTATCATAGTCTGCGTGTGTACCTATAAAACGGATATAAACTTTTTTTGCATTGAATGAAATAATAGCAATCAATCGATAAGTATTACCTTTTATGTTAAACACAAATCGATGATTACCTACATAATCTACGGTATTAAAATCATTTCTAATATCGTTTATAGACTCCCATTCTTTTGAAGAAACTGTGTAATACCAAAGATTTAGAGGATTCTCTGAATCCGGATGTTTTTCTGAAAATTCTTTTATCCTTTTAAAAGTTACGATGCGCATTACAATGACTTTAATGTAAAGATAAATTTTAAATTTTGTATTTTAAAATATAATAACAAAATTTAAAACAATCTACCCAATCAATCCCCACAAATTTTTAATGCCCAAGAATGCGTCTAGCAAGAATGAAGTTTTGGCGCGTATGGTAAAATGCTGGTTGGCCTGCCCACTGCGAAAGAATATGAGTCCCAAATGATACGTATCTACCGTGACTGTAACATTTGGGTCATTTTTTAGCACTTGCCATGCCGACTCAAGTTCTATAGAGGCGTGCGGATTAGGCAGCACAAAAAGACTGTTATTATGTACCTGTGGCAACAGCTCATTAAAGGCTTTTAAGATGGTGGCTTTGTCTTCGCCGCATAGTATGCCCAGGTCGATACCGCCCGGTACGGGTACTATGGTAGAGTAAAACCATATTTGCGCGTCGATCTTTTCGCCTGTGGTGCGAATGGTTTCGGTAATGGCAACATCATCATTACCCAACGCTACCAGCTTATACGATTTAAAATATGATATAACCCTGAACAGTAATTGCAGGGCGTTCTTGCCGGGTTTACCATAAGGAATTACCCGCGCATTTGCCAGTATGTGCTGGCGCTCATATAACCCCGAGGTTAAGCCATACACAAAAGGGGAGTGGATGCCGTGGGCATTACTCGATTTCCAGAGAAATGATATGTAGCTTAAAGGTTTCACGTTTAAGGTTGTTAGTTGTTGGGAGCTTCACTCAAATATGGTTTTTCATTTCGACGGTAGGAGAAATCTCAATTTTGTACCGGGATTCCTCAACTCCGCTGCGCCTGCCTTTGCCGGCAGGCAGGCTGCGTTCGGAATGGAAAAACCACTCTTTTATTTCAGCTGATGGTAAATCGTTTACCAGAGATTGCCACACTCCGCTGCGCCTGCCTCCGCCGGCAGACAGGCTGCGTTTGCAATGACAGGCTTTTGCAAACTGCGACTGAACACTGATCACTGATCACTGCAAAGGAGAATGCAATGCGTCTCTACTCCATCTTCGCGCTTAGATCAAACCAGCGCTCTGTTTTTTCTTCTATAGTATCTAATACCTTTTGCAGGTCATCTGCTCTTTTGGCAATGTCCTTTTCGGCTATAGTACCATCTGCAAACTCTTTTTCAATGGCTTGCTTTTGGCGTTCAAGGTCTTTAAGGTCTTTTTCTATTTTGTCGAATTCCTTTTGCTCATTAAAGTTAAGGCCGGCCTTAACATTATTCTGCTTCCAGCCTTTGTTGTCGCCGACAGGTTTTAATTCGGTTTTAGCAGGCTCTGCGCTATCCTCATAACTGCGGAAGTCGCTGTAGTTACCCGGGAAATCTTCTACAATACCCTCACCACGGAAAACGAACAGGTGGTCTACGATCTTATCCATAAAGTAACGGTCGTGGCTTACAACAAGCAAACACCCCGGGTAGTCTAATAAAAACTGCTCCAGTACATTTAGCGTTACAATGTCAAGGTCGTTAGTAGGTTCATCCAGTATCAGGAAATTAGGGTTTTGTATCAGTACCGTACACAGGTAAAGACGCTTAAGCTCGCCACCACTAAGGCGGTCTACAAAATCGTACTGCTTTTTACGGTCAAACAAAAAACGCTCCAGTAGCTGTGCTGCCGATATGATACGCCCTTTAGAAAGCGGAATATATTCGCCATACTCCTTAATAACGTCAATAACCTTTTGGCCTTCTTTAGGGTTGATGCCGCTTTGGGTATAATAACCTATTTTAATAGTGTCGCCGTGTACTACCTTACCGCCATCTACCGGCAGGTTTTGGGTAATCATGTTCAAAAAGGTAGACTTACCGGTACCGTTCTTACCGATGATGCCTATGCGTTCGCCTTTTTTAAAGTTGAAGCTAAAATTATCCAGTATAACCTTATCGCCAAACTTCTTAGATATGTTGTGCAGCTCTATGATCTTGCTGCCTATGCGTTCCATGTTTATTTCGAGCTCCACCACGTGTTCTTTGCGGCGGCTCTGGGCTTTTTCCTTGATTACGTAGAAGTCATCCTGACGTGATTTACTTTTGGTAGTACGTGCCTTAGGCTGGCGGCGCATCCACGAAAGCTCTTTTACAAACAGGTTTTGAGCCTTGTCTATACTGGCATTTTCTGCCGCTATACGTTCTTCTTTCTTTTGAAGGTAGTAGCTGTAATTGCCTTTGTACTGGTACAGCTTACCATTTTCAAGTTCTATAATTTCGTTACATACGCGCTCTAAAAAGAAACGGTCGTGCGTAACCATAAACAGCGTAATGTTTTCTTTGGCAAAATAATTCTCCAGCCACTCAATCATTTCCAGGTCAAGGTGGTTGGTTGGTTCATCCAGTATCAGCAGGTCGGGCTTATTGATGAGTATGATAGCCAGCGAAAGGCGTTTGCGCTGTCCACCGCTCATGTTTTTAACCTTCAGCTTAAGGTCGTCCATCTTTAGCTTGCTCAGGATCATTTTGTATTGCGACTCAAAATCCCAGGCGTTAAAAACCTCCATACGCTCAAAAGCCTTTTGGTAAGCTTCGGCATCGTCAGGATTTTCCAGCGCTTTTTCGTAAGCTTCTATAACGTGCAGTATCTCACTGTCAGAGGCAAAAATACTTTCCTCAATGGTAAGTTCAGGATCCAGGTTAGGCTCCTGGCTCAGGAACTCCATCTTGATTTCTTTACGCATTACAACCTGTCCGGTATCGGGCGTATCGTCACCATTGATTATTTTAAGGATACTGGTTTTTCCGCTACCGTTTTTGGCTACAAAAGCAATCTTCTGGTCTTTGTTGATACCAAAAGATATGTTTTCAAAAAGGGTACGCTCGCCAAATGATTTGGATATGTTTTCTACTGAAAGGTAATTCACGCTTACTAAGTTTTGTGCAAAAATAACTTTTTAAAACCAAAGTATTACCTTTATTTTTTCACTCAGAAGAATATGTTTTTATCACAAAAGGCACGGTGATTTTCACAAGGAACACGAAGCTGCATAGATAATATTTGTACACAAAGCTTTGTGTTCCTTGTGTTTTCCTTGCGGCCTTTGTGGTAAAATTCTCGTAAAATTCTTAATTCATAATCTGAAATTTATAATTTTACAGAAATGCCTGAATCATGAAATCCACTCCGTTTTATACAAAGCTTGCGCACATTAGCATCAGTATCCTTGCCATAGGCCTTATTGCCGTATTGGGCAAAAGTATACTGGCTCCGCTAATTATAGCATTGTTGTTTGCGCTGCTGCTGATACCGTTTGCCGGATTCTTAGAGCGTAAGCTCAGGTTTCCGAGGGCTATGGCGGCATTTGTGGTATTGCTTGTGCTTATAGGGGCGGTTAGCGGACTTGTGGTGCTGTTGGGTAGCCAGCTGTCTGAATTTGCACAGGAACTCCCTGCTTTCCAAAAACAGCTTATGGTGTCGCTGGAAGGGTTGCAGCACTGGATATCAGAATCGTTTAATATTAATAACCGACAGCAGGCCGCCTACATTAACCAAACCGCCGAAACCGCTTTAGGCCACGGTACAGAGCTGATAGGTACAACGTTACTTTCGTTATCATCATCATTATTGTTCCTGGTTTTTATCTTTTTATATACATTTTTCCTGCTCATGCACCGCAGCCTGTTGCTGCGCTTTGTGGTAGCGCTGTTTAGCGACCACCACAGCCCGGTAGTGTATGAGGTTGTAGAGCGCATTCAATACATCATCCGTAAATATATTGTGGGGCTGTTGTTGCAAATGGCTATAGTATCTGTATTAACCTGTACGGCGTTTATGCTGCTGGGTATTAAGTACGCCTTTTTGCTTGGCCTGCTTACGGGCATACTAAATGTAATACCGTATGTAGGCATTTTTATATCGCTGCTGCTCTCTGTACTTGTAACCTTTGCAACCGGAGACACGGCGCACGTACTGTTTGTATTTATTGCCATTGTGTGCATACATCTTGTTGATGGCAACTATATTATGCCAAAAATTGTAGGTAGTAAAGTAAAGCTCAACACGCTTACGGCGGTACTTGGACTGGTGCTTGGCGAAATGCTTTGGGGTATTACAGGTATGTTCCTGGCAATACCGGTTATTGCCATTGCTAAAGTAATTTTCGACAGGGTAGACGGACTTAAACCCTGGGGCATGGTGCTTGGAGAAGATGAACCTGCCACCCAGTCTCAAATTCCTGCCGATGAAGAATTGCCTGTGGAGTAATTTTTAGCCACGAACTTCACGAATTGAAACAAATTCTAATTAGTGAAAATTCGTGAAGTTCGTGGCTGAAACATTTCCGTTCAAAATAATTGAGTGAGAAATTTTAAGCCGGTGATCTGTGAAAATTTGTGAAATTCGTTGCCTAACAAAAGTCTTAACTTGTACTGAACTTACTCTTTCAGTAAACGCTGTAAATTATATACATTTTTACATCCGGAATTTTCAGTCTTTTTAAAAATCAAACAACTGAAAATCAGGTATGGTATTTTTTGAAAATACTCCGCACTGAAAAAAAACGCGAAATAAAATTACAGAATGTGGAAAATCTAAAACCTGCTAAATTGCTATAGCAGGTTTTGAGTGCAAAATGTTAAATTTTAGATGTAGCTCAGCCACCATTTTTTGTGCGTGCTTTTATATCGGTCATACCATCGGCACGGAAAATAGCATAGCACCAAAACCCCTATCCAAACCACGTATGTATACCCAAGATTAAACCCGAAATTTTCGTTAGGACGGAAGCCAAAATTCTGCGGAAGCGTAAAAAGCTGGTCGGCAGTAAAACCCTGTATAAAATATAGCGCAACACACAGTAAATGAATTACATATATGTGAAGCATATAATAAAAGAACGGTACACGCCCAAACGTATTCATTATACTGTAAATACCCCTGATATGTACATTCTCCAGCGCTGCAAGTGCCAGTAATGCAGGGCCTAAGGTCATGCAGGCATAAGCCAGAGATGGTGGGTACTTTGTAACATCGAGTATTGATAATAAGGTAAATAACGTGTCTTTTTGTTCGCTCCAGTGTTTGGGGTCGCCATAGCTGTTGTTAATTCTTAATAATACAAAGAAAGTAATAAGCAACAGCCCGGCAGATACCAGCCTGCGCTGACGTAGCTGTGGTGTAACTGTTTGTGTATTAAACCATTTGCCTATGCTGTAGCCCAATAACATAATGCCTGTCCAGGGTAGTATGGCATACCCGGCCATTACTTGCACAGTGCCTACTTTGTACAGGCTAAAGTCGGTCATTAGCAGGAAGTTAAAAGCTGTATGTGCTTCAGGGTCAGGGTAGGTATAATAGTCCGTAAGGTTGTGCAGGAGTGTAATGCCAATTCCCGTTACAACAGCAACCCAGTAGGGGCAAAGTATTAATGCAGAGAGTATTACCATGCTCCACCCAATGGCCCAGATGACCTGTAAAAAGAAGAAATTAAAAAATGGGTTAAAACTCCACCCAAAGCCTACAATGGTTAGTTCCATCAAGACTAGCCATAACCCGCGTGTAAGCAGGAATTTAGCCAGCTCTTCCTTTGTTTTTCTAAGGCTTTGCAGGTAGATTGAAATTCCGGACAGAAACACAAACGCAGGGGCGCAGAAGTGGGTTATCCATCTGGTAAAGAACAGTATGGGTGTAGTGGTTTCAAGATTTAACGGGTCCTGTGTTACGGCATCAATATGAAAGTAATCGCGGGTATGGTCCAGCGCCATTAGCGCCATGATGATACCACGCAGTATGTCGATGCTTAGTATCCGTTTTTTGATGGTGTCCATAAGTCATTGGTTAATGACCGTAAATGTAATGAAATGGTTTGACTGATGGTTAGTTTAAGCACAATTATGGATGTTTGGGCGTATTTTACCTGAAATTTTGTCATTGAAAATGAGGTGTTTATTTATTATAACTGTCTTTTTGTCTGTAAAAACGTCATTTTGTCATTGTTTTTTACGATGGTATAAAACTTGACTATTACTAAACAAATCAATAAGATTTCTAACAATATAAAAGTAATAAACACATGAACTTAGTAAGAAGAAACCACGCGGCATTTCCTAACACAATGGACGAATTTTTTAAAGATATTTTAGGAGGTACACAATTGCAACAACGCGCTATACCGCCTGTAAACATTAAAGAAACAGAAAATAATTTTCAGGTTGAATTAGTAGTGCCTGGCTTTAAAAAAGAAGCTTTTAACATTGAAGCAGATAATGGTAAGCTAACTATTTCGGCTGAAGTAAAGGTAGAAGCCACAGAGCAGATAGAAGGTAAATATACCCGTAAAGAGTTTACGCACAGTTCGTTTAAAAGAGTATTTACATTGCCGGATACTATTAATGATGAGGCCATTAATGCCGCTTACAACGATGGTATCTTAACAATATCACTTCCTAAAAAAGAGGAAGCACTGCCTAAGGCAAAAAGAGCGATAGAGATTTCATAATGATGATGATTGGTTAATTGGTTGGAGAAGGCGCCCTGTAATGGGGCGCTTTTTCTATTCTGTAACCAGTTCATTTTCAGTTTCTATATATTCGGGCTTAAAAGCGGAACGCAGCAAATACACAAGCGATAATACACATAGTGCTGTAACAGAGGCGTGCAGGGCTATTGCCATAAAGTATATTTGTCCAGATTCCAACTCATTAAAAAGATTGTATCCTGCGATAGAAAGTATCAAAACAGTAGGGAATAATAGTAGCAGCCTCATAATCGTTTCATTTTCAGGTTATGGGTGCAAGTTCAGGGTTTCAAATATTAATTTTTGCCAAGCCATTCATAATAAACCGTTAAAGTTAAGCGTGTTAAAACATGGTTTAGTCGTTTTCCGAATTTGAAATATTTGTAATTTAGGCGTATGAAACTGTATGAATATAAGAAACTGAATGAGGAAGAACAGGATCGCATCCTTTGGGCAAGCGGAGAACTGATTGATGGCTGTATAGAAGGCCATGTTAAGAAATTGCTGTATGCTGTAGATAATTTTTATGTAGAGTTGTGGTGCAATGTGCTGACTAATAAGATTTTGTGGCGGCTTAGTTTTAAGCAAGGTAAACTTTTAGAAAAATACCTTGATAAATATCCTGTAGATAAGCTACTTAACAGGAGGTTTGAACGCGATTGAGATTGCAGATTTGTAATAGAAATTAAGAATTTCACAACAAAAATCCTTAACTTTAAGGTGATGGATTTTAACGACCTCATAAAAAAACTCATGCCGCCATTTGCAGATGTAAAGCGCGACATAGAGATTTTACGCAGCCATAACCCCGGCAGGGGCGCAAAAGAACTGGCTGCTTTATACCGTTCGCAAATACGTAGAAAATATACTTCGATAGGCGTTGTAGGTGCTTTGCCGGGGGTAATACCCGGGCTGGGTACTGTGGCGCAAATAGCGTTGGAGGCCGGAACCATTTCGGCAGATGTACTGGTTATGCTTCGGCTTATGTCTTCATTATGCTATGGTATGGGGCTTATTTATGGCCAGGACACCAAGGGGAATTTCGACGAACGCTTTACCGTGGTTTTAGGCTTATGGAGTGGGGTAGTGGTACCGGAGAAAGCGGGACTTGCGCTGGGCGACAAAATTACCGTGGAGCATTTTAACCAGCATATTACAGATCGTATCCGTAACCGTATGAACCAAAAAATAGGACGCAAATTGGTTGTTAAATATGGTGCTAAAAGGGGAGGCGTGGCACTGGGTACTTTAATACCTTTTGGCATAGGCGCAGCTGTGGGCGGGGTATTTAATTACACTACCATGTCAAAGTTTAGCGAAGCAGCCGAAAACTATTTTAGAAATACAGATGCCAGTTATACCATAACCGAATGAAAGTAAGCGCGGGGATATTATTATACAGGCTCTCAGGGGCTGAACCTGAGTTTTTACTGGTGCATCCCGGCGGGCCTTTCTTTACTAAAAAAGATGCAGGCTGGTGGACAATACCTAAAGGCGAACCCAATACCGATGAGGATTTGCTCGCATGTGCCCAGCGGGAATTTGCCGAGGAAACCGGGTATAGCCCACAACCTCCATTTGCACTACTGGCTGCAGTAATACAAAAGGCAGGTAAAAAAGTACATTGCTGGGCTGCTGAGGGTAACCTTGATGCTAACGCTATAACCTGTAATACTTTTGAAATAGAATGGCCGCCACGTTCCGGCAAAGCAAAATCTTTTCCGGAGGTAGATAAAGCGGGCTGGTTTGTTTATAGTGAAGCTGTTACCCTTATTAACGAACGACAGGTTGCTTTTTTAGATGAGGCTTTGCAGTTAATCAAAAGTATGTAAATAAAAGAAGCTGTATCCAGAGATACAGCTTTGTAATTTTTTGGCTATTTTTTTATTCACTCAATACCCCCGTCTCCATATATTCCTTAAAATTTTCGATGTCTTTTTGCAGCCTGCCTTCAAACAACGGACTAAATAATTTTGCAACAGCTTCTCCCGGTTTGCCAAGCGGCGCGTGGTACGATATGGTTACCTCAATTTCGGTACTGTCTCCAAGATCAGTAAATCTTACCTTACCGTTATTATTTACGGTAGACCCCGGTATAGAGTGCCAGCTTAAAAGTTTGTTGGGTTCATCCATCAATATTTCAGCAGTCCAGCTTACCGTAGTGCCTAAACCACCGGGTATTTTAGCTTTCCATTCGCTTATATATTCGTCAGTTTGTGTTACACTGTCCAGGTGTTTCATAAACATGGGGATGTTTTCCAGTTGTCGCCAGGTATTATAAACCTCATCTACAGGGCGGTTTATGGTAAGCGATGTGTTTATTACTATGTTTTCGCCTTTAGCTGCCTGTGTATTTTCTATAGCATCATAGGCAGGGCAGTAGCCACTAATGCCCCTAAACAACATAGTACCGCCGGTAATGCCTTCGGTTATTTTACGCTTATCGTCTTTTTTAAAGGCGCGGTACAGCAGGTAACCGCCTGCCAGTATCATTAAAATTCGTTCGGGAGTGCTTACATTAACACGAAGCCCCGGCACAATGCTTTTTTTACCTTTATGCAGGTAACTATCAGCTTCGGTAGCATTGCTGACAGATGCATAACGGTTAGGATCGGTACCCGACGGATCATATTTGCTGAAATTTCTTTTTGCTGTGTGGTTTGCAGTAAGTCCCATAATTTTTGTTATTAGTTGTAAGTCATGAAATTACGGCTTTGCACGAAGTAAAAGTCGTAAGGCTATGGTAAAATACTCTTAATGCAATTATAAATTTAGTTTGGTTTATTGTGCGCGCATAGCTTTTTTAACCATTAATTATGTATTCATCATAAAGTTATTGTAAAAGCCTTAAATTTCTTTGCTGTGCCTGTGCTCTATGGTAATTTTACATAAAAGAAAACACACTTCTGTCAGGCTGTATCTGGGGATCAGTCTGACGGAATTTTAAAAAAACTTAGCCATGAAAAAGTTACTACTACTATTGTTTTGCCTACCCGCTTTGGCACAGACCGGGTTTAAGGCCGATGGAAAAGACATCATCTGGCAAAAATCGTTTAGTGCAGAAAATGCCAATATTGTTGCCATACTAGACAGGACACCAAACCTTAAAGTTGCGGGCTTTATGGATAATCTATACAGGGGTAAAGCCCTTGAGGTTAAAAACACCTGCGAGGGCGGTACCGGCCTTATGGAAAACCCTGTAAAATTTGAATTTACAATACTTACAGATCCTGCGGGTTATGTAGTAAAAGTGCGTAACCTGAAGATCATAGAAAAATACGGACCCATGCAGGCGAAGACTATGGCAAACCCCGCCGAAAAATATTTTATGGATGAAGGAACAGTAAAAACTGATGGTATTGCTCAGCAAAACATGGAGTGCCTCAACAATTTTTTTACAGCCATGTTTAGTGCTCCTCCAGAAGTTACCGAGCCCACAGCGCTTACAAGCAATTAATAAACTACTGCTATTATATCTAAAAAGTCCCGTAAGCTTTAAAGCTTGCGGGACTTTTTTTATTTTTTGAGTAAAGTAATTACAGTTACCTGACGAGGGACTTTAAACGTAATGTCGTCGCTGTTTTTGCGTTCCATAGGTTCCATTTGTTCATTGCGTATCACGGCCATATAATTATGAGTAATAAAAATATGCTCACGGCGCATGGTTTGCATGATGAGCTGCTCTTTTGGTGATAGTTTTTCTCCTGTTTCTAACTCTTCAAAACCTGCGTCTTTTAACTGGCTGTCAAATACATTCACATTAGCTTCGTCTAAGATATAGCTTATCCTTTCGCCTTTAATTTTGATACCTATCGCCTTAAATTCATTTAAGTACAAATCACTACTGTCCTGCTGTAAATAGTCATACTTCCACTCGTGGTTTACAGAGTTAAGGTATGCCGTAATCTCCTTTTGAGTTTTTAATGTGTAAAGGTGTTGCAGGTCTTTAATGGCAATATCGCGCACCTTTGTACCCGTATATTTTGCATAGTCCTTATCATCAAAAAGCGGCTGTATTATAGATGGATTCTTTTCAGAATAAATAATGGGCAATTGCTGGTCTTTATAAAATTTGCCAAAGTCACGCCCGCTGATGTCAAAGTTTACAGTACATTTTTCGTCTTTTTTATTCAGAAATTTCAGGGTAAGGATACTGCCACTCCCTCCCGATGAACCATCGCTTATGGTAGCCACCGTATATGTGCCAAATTGTTTTAGTTCATCTTCGCGGCGGCTGTTACCGTTAGCAATAAAATACCAGCAAAACCCTATAAAAAAGACAACGCCCGCTACCGCCATCCAGCAACCTGTAGGGTCTTGTTGTGCCTGCTCTTTATATTCGCTGTTGTTTGGTTTTGGTACTATTTTTCCAACGGCTATAGCAAGCAAAATACTACAAACCAAAGCTCCCAGTATAGAAAAGAAAATGGGCGCGCCCTCATAAGTTACTACCGGTATGCCAAAAGCAAAAAGCAGGAATATTAATATAGCACCGCCAATAAAAGATAAAGTTTTCATCATAATTAGTTAAGTTGGTGCACAAATATATTGAAATTTAACAAATAATACCATTTGCATATTTAATATACTCTCATTCTTTTCACTTTACTTTTATAAAGATATTATGCCATTTGTTAATATATCTTAGCCTGATTTTTTCTACTATTTTATGTCACGCAAAGCTTTGCGTCTTGGCGCCTTGGCGAGAAAAAATATTTGAACGATATTATATTTTCATTTGGTATAAAAAAGAGGTTGGCAATTTTTGCCAACCTCTATCTAACTTAAACCTGAACTAAAAATTATTCTATACGTCCCGCCAGCCTTATAAACTCAGCGCGATACCCTTCCGGGTCGCTCAGGCGGCCTTCTTTGGCCAGTTTTTTAATGGCCTCAATATCTTTGTTTGGCACCAGGTTGCTATCGCGCAGCTTAAGCCCGAACCACGCTACAGCAGCGGCAAATTTAAAGTCGCCCGTAGCATTCATTAACGGCTGTGCCGTATCAGGAATTATCTGAACCATCTCAGTACTGGTATCGCCGTCAGGCTTTTTGTACCTGAATTTTACGGTAGCCAGTTCGCTACTGTACTTAGTACCTGTGGGTTGTACTGTACTATACTTTAAATCTGTAGCCGTTGTAAAGTCATCTTTAACACCCGGCGGAATTATCTCATACAGTGCCGTAACAGTGTGGCCGCTACCCAGTTCGCCGGCATCTATGGCATCATTAGTAAAATCTTCGTTGCGCAGCTTGCGGTTTTCATATCCTATAAGGCGGTAGGCCTGCACATGGTTAGGATTAAACTCTATCTGTATCTTTACATCTTTTGCGATGGCATACATCGACCCGCGGAACTCCTTATCTAAAAATCGGTCTGCTTCGTCCATATTATCAATATAGGCGTAGTTGCCGTTTCCTTTATCAGAAAGTGTTTCAAGCTTACTGTCTTTATAGTTGCCCATACCATAGCCAAGGCAGGTAAGGAACACGCCGCTTTTACGTTTCTCTTCGATCAGAGTTTGCATATCCTTGTCAGATGATGCGCCTACGTTAAAGTCGCCATCGGTAGCGAGAATTACACGATTGTTGCCTCCTTTTATAAAATGTTCCTGTGCGGTTTTATACGCCAGTTCTATACCCGCGCCACCTGCCGTGCTGCCACCAGCGCTTAGCTTATCAAGTGCTGCAATAATTGCAGGCTTATCGCTGCCACTGGTTGATGGCAGTACCATACCTGCGGCACCGGCATATACCACTATGGCTATACGGTCTTTGGCACGCATTTGTTTTACCAGTATCTTCATGCTCTCTTTAAGCAGTGGCAATTTATTTTGTGCGTCCATAGAGCCGGATACATCAATAAGGAATACAAAGTTACTGGCGGGAAGTTCTGCCTGAGGTATATCCTTACCCTGAAGGCCTATCTTTAGCAACCTGTGCTGCGGGTTCCACGGGCAATCGCTGTACTCAGTATTAATCGAGAACGGATTTTTACCGGTAGGCTGCGGGTAGCTGTATTTAAAGAAATTGATCATTTCTTCAACACGCACCGCATCTTTAGGTACCGTTTCGCCATTGTTTATAAAGCGCCTAATGTTGGTATAACTTGCATTATCTACATCAATAGAAAAAGTAGAAAGTGGGGCAGTAGCAGGGTTTTCAAACTTGTTTTCTTCAAAGCTTTCATACTCCTCCCGGTCTACTTTTATCTTTTCGGTCATACGGCGTTTTTGCTCTGCTTCAAAAGCGTTCTGACGTTCGCGCTCTTCGGCTTCATCTGCTCTGCGCTGTTCTTCCTGTGCCTTTTCAAAATCTTTTTGAGAAGCACTTGCTTCTTTAGAAGCTTTGCGTTGTTCACGTCTCATTTTGCGACGCTCTTTAGCAGATAGCCCCTTACCGTCTTTAGTGTTCATAATAATAACCCCATTAGCTGCGCGGCTTCCGTATATGGCGGTAGCACTGGCATCTTTTAATACGGTTATCGACTTTATTTCGGATGAGTTGAGACTTCTTGCACTGGCACTGTCCATTGGTACACCATCAATAACATATAGTGGCTCCTGATTAGGATTGAGAGTATTAATACCTCTTATAGCAATAGCACTATTTGCTCCCGGTTGCCCATTAGCAGGTTTTATTGTTAACCCGGCTGTCCTGCCCTGAAGTGCCTGTGCTGGATCATTGTTAATTTCTGTTTTATTTTTTTGATATACATTTCCTCTGTAATAGTTGTAATCGTTGGCTTCTTTATCAGAATCCTTTGTAACGCTGCCTGCAATCTTAAACTCTCCTTGATCAGTTGTGGAATTCCAGACTCTGGCTTTTTTTGTTTTCGTATTAAATGAAATTTCATCGCCTGGGGTTATATTCAGTCCCGGAACCTGTCCCTGTAAGCTTTCTATAGAGCTTGCATTTGGCCTGCTTTGAATAGTTTTAGACGTCACGGTGGTAACCGCTGTGGCCGGCGAAGCATACATAGCTTCTTTAGCGGCTGTATTTTCCTGCTTTTCGCGTTCTTTTCGGTCATGGCGGCTTTCCCTGGAGATAATTTTAGCCGTAACGGATGTAACAGCAGAGGTTACATTACGCCTTGTCTGTGTACCATAGCCAACTACCACTACTTCACTAAGTGTATTACTGTCAGAATTTAATGCTACGGTTACATCAGGTTGATCTGCCAACATAACTTCCTGACGTTTGAAGCCGATATAGTTAAATTCAAGTATGCTGCCCTTCTGTGCTTCTATAGAGTATTTACCATCCATATCTGTCAGTACAATTGTAGGCGAACCTTTTACCGTTACATTAGCACCCGGAAGCGGAAGCCCGTCATCTGTAGATGTAACAACACCTGTGTACACTACAGTAGCACCACCTTTAGCATTGCTTTTAATGACACTATCGGTTATGACAAAACTGCCTGGAGTAGGGCTACTCACAACTTTTGTACCCGGTACAAATTTTATTTTCTTTGCACTGAGATAATATTCTGGATCATCGTTTTTTGAAGTAGTGAACCTTGCATTTTTAAGAAAGTATACAGAATCATTTACCTTTTTTGAATTATTAGATTTGACTCTGAATGAATTGTTTTCACTCTTAATGTTTGGTTCGTTCGTTACCACCTCCTGTTTTTCAGCAGGTACAACTGCTTCAGGGTTAAAAGTTTCTTTTACCTTTTGGGTATCTATAACGGTTACATTATTTGCAGGTATTGCTTTAGGCGCTATCGCATTATCAGGCTGTAGCATAAACAGCCCAACAGTTACAAACAGCAACATTACTGCCGCTATGCCGGTATATTTCCACCAAATGGCGGCCTTGCGTTCTTTTTTACGGTCGAGTTTTTCTTCTACGCGGTTCCATACCGCCTCCATGCGGTCAAAGCCCTTTTGCTCCTGTGCGCCGGATGCTTCTTTAAACTGGGTATATATTTTATCGTGATTTTCCATGGCTGTTCTCGTTTTGGTAATAAACATCGTTTACTAATTCCTTCAGTTTGCTGCGGGAGGCATTTAATTGTGATTTAGAAGTCCCCTCACTAATATGGAGCATTGCGGCTATTTCTTTATGCGAATAGCCTTCAATGGCAAACAGGTTAAAAACGGTACGGCAACCCTCGGGCAGGTACGTTAGCAGGTGCAGCAGGTCTTCCTCCTCAAGCCCGGCCGATTGGGCTTGCTGGGGTTCGTCCTTGCGGCCCATGTCTTCTATGTAAATATTAAAATTTACATTGCGCTTTAGCGAAAGCAGGCACAGGTTTACGGCTATTTTGCGTGCCCATGCCTCAAAGGCTTTTGTTTCTTTAAGTTGGTCCAGCTTGGTAAAGATGGTATAAAAGGCATCGGCCACTACCTCTTCTATCTCTTCCTCGCTCTTAAGGTACCTCTTGCAGGTGTAATACAGCTTTGGAGCCATAAGGTCATACACCTGCCGCTGCGCGTCGCGGTGCATTTTTCTGCATGCTGTTATGAGTGTTTCTTCTATCACAATATGTCTCTTTTATGTATAGAGCAGAAATGTTAGCAAAAGGTTGGGAGAGGGGAGAAAAAAGTTTTCAGTGATCAGTATTCAGTTCCCCTCCCCAAGGGAGAGGCAGCAGCTTCACTCTTATGATTTGATGTGAGTGCTAATTCAAACTGTACCCGTTCGTTGGCTCCCCTCTCCTTCGGAGAGGGGTTGGGGGTGAGGACTATAGGCAGGATTTATTTAATATAATGCTTGTGTCTACACGATAGAGTTGGTGATGAAGACTACTTCTTAAAGCTAAGCTTATATATATCCGTTTCGGTAGCATCGTCATCGGTGTCTTCGCACAGTAAAAACTCAAGGGTTTTATCGAGGTCTTTGTACAGGGTAATACCTTCAAATTTATGCGTTTCAGAGATCACTGCAGTTTTTTCGACTTTCATTTTTTCAATATTAAGCCTGCCAATAAGCGTACCCGCGGCTTCTCCGTCATCATACGTTGAAGACGTTTTTTCGGCAGCGGCTATAAAGTACAGCTTACCGTTTGCCAGTGTAGCATCTGTAAAGCCAGCCTGGATACCGTTTATTTTTGGTAGCTTAATAGGGTTGTAAATAATCTGGAATGCTGTGTTATTAAGCGTTCCCGTCAGGGTAAAGATGCCGTTCTTTCTTTTGGGGCCATTGCCACGGTTAAAGAGGTACCAGGTATCACCATCATTTACAGCCGCCTCGATATTAAAATCCTGCGGGTCTGTTTCGCCAAACGATTGCATGGCAAGATACAGGTCGGCGGCATCAATGTGCGGATACAGCTCTTTAGTATTGATGTTGATATGCCCGATGAGGTTACGGTTGTCTGCCGATCCTGATCCAAAAAGGTACAGGCTGTCATTTTTTATGGCAATAGCTTCATAATCGGGTTTATCGGCTTTTGGTATGTTTTCCAGCGGGCCGGTATAGTCTTTATTTACAAGCGATGTCTTATCGAGTGTTTTGGCATCAATGTTATAGTTATATACCATGTGGCTGTTGTCTGAAACCAGGTACAGGCTGCCATTATTATATATAAGGCCTGAAGCCGAACCAATACCTATAATGCGGAACAGGAGTTCCAGCGTAAACTTTTGCATATCTTATATTTTGAAGCCTTTGCGGGGCTTTGTGTTTGTTACAAAGATAAAGATAACGCAAAATAGCCCGTGACGGTATTGTGCACGGGCTATTAGTTTATGTAAATTAACGTGAGTTCGAGTTAAGGTGTTGTTTTTCTTTTCAAAACCTGCAAGGTTACAAAAACCTTGCAGGTTAATTTAGGGTTCACACAAGGTCCTGAAAACACAGGTGTTCGGAAGATTTTTAAGAGTTAGTTGACTATCCAAATAACCCTATTCAGCTTCGGAGAAGCGGCATGTCTATAGAAAATGATTGTAGGGCATGGTCAGGAGTTCCGGAGGAACGGCACATAATTTCATAAAATATGCCGCTCCTCCGGAGCTCTGCTCACTCTGACGGTACAATTGCTATAAATATGTCGCCCCTCCGGGGCTCTCTAACTGGCAAAATTAGTCTTCCGAACACCTGTGACTTCAACCTTGTAGGTATAAATTTAGAAGTTAAATATCTTATGATTCGCTTAAATTGAGCTCATATTAAATTATGTATATCAGCCGGTTTAATTTTTACTTAGTGGGTGCAAAGTATCATAAGGCTGCTACATAAAGCTTTGTGTACTTAGTGAAAAATCTGGTGAACCTTGTGGTAAAATTCCTAATCTGTAAACGTGTTAAAAGCCAGGAACTGTAGCTTAAGCGCTGTATATTCTGTAGTTACTTTTGCCTTAAGCAGGTTGTACTCTGCGGTAAGCAACTGGTTTTTAGAAGCGCTAAAAGTAATGGCCTCTATAATCCCACTCCTGAATTTAGACTGCGTGGTTTCAAATGACTTTTGTGCAAAGGCGCGGGTATCTTCCAGTTTGGTGGCAAGCAGCAGGTTTTGCTCGTGCTTGGCAGTTTCCTGCTCTATGGTTTGGCGTAGTTTTATTTTTTCCTGTTCGGTTTCTATGTTGCGTTTGTCATACTCCAGGCGGGCAAGCTGTACGTCGCGGTGGTTGCGCAATCCGTTAAAAACGGGGATGCTAAGCTGTGCACCTATATAATGATTCTTGTTATTATCGAGTTGGGTAAAAAACGGTGCCACATTAGGCGCCCCCGGCTGGTTTAGCGGTAAATAATAAAATGATGAATAGGTGTAGAACGCCGACAGTACCGGCAGGTTATTGTTCTTTTTCATGGTTACTTCTTTGCGGGCTACCTCTGCTGCCAGTTGTGCCGACTGTATTTTGGGATAGTTTTTGTACCCATTTTCGAGCAGGGTCGCAAAGTTAGCGCCAGCAAACTGTGTTGGTAATGTGTGTTGCAGCACTATACCATCGGGTGTGGTATCGGTAACATTCACTAGTTGCAGCAGGGTAAGCTTCTGGTTATATAAAAGCTGGGTTGTTGTGGTAATGGCGTTATCTTCCTGTGCATAGCTTACCTGCATATCATACAGGTCACTTTTTGGTCTGCTGCCTATTTCTACCTCTTTTTCTATGCGGGCAAGATTAAACTTTGCATTCTCAAACTGGGTAAGCTGTATCTTGAGCAGGTCCTGGGTGTAGATGATGTTATAAAAATTTTCCAGTATCGATAGCGAATACTCCGCAGCGGTAGCCTCTTTATCGGCTTTTGCCTTAAGCACCGCAATTTTGTTGCGGCGTGCCACGGTAAACACATTAAAGTTTATAAGATCCATACCCGCGCTAAGCGAAAAGTTATCGCTTTGTATGTTGCTGCTCACCCTCGTGTTAGTAGCAGGGTCTATGGTAGAGCCTATACTGTAGCTGTGCTGCCCGTTAACGCTTACCTGTGGCAGGTACTCCATAATGGGACTGCGATGGGTAGTTTCGGCACTCAATATGTCGAGCTGGCGCAACTGGAAGTCGGGCGTGTTTTTCATTCCCGTTTCCAGGCATTGTTGCAATGTCCAGGCCTGTTGTGCAACTACAGGCTGAAAGAACAACAAAAGGATACTATAAGCAATAAGGCTTTTCATGATGCTAAGGGGTTAACGGCGCTGCGGGAAGTATTATACTGCCCGCAGGCCATCAGGGTTTATAACTAACTTTAAATTTTTATTCGTACTTAAGATAAGCCAGGACGTTTAGCCTTGTTGCAGCATAAGCACGGCCCAGTACTACGGCAAGCGTTAATACAAGCAACGCTAAAAAGCCAACAATAAACGACAGGTATGAAATGCTGATGCGGTATGCAAAATTATCGAGCCACTTATCCAGTAGGAGCCAGGCGGGTACAAAGGCGATGATAAAGCCAATAATGCAAAATACTACATACTGTTTAGACAGTTCTTTTAATAGTACATTAGTATCGGCACCCAGCGTTTTGCGAATGGCTATTTCTTTCATGCGGCGCTGTATGCTGTAGGATGCCAGTGCAAATAACCCAAACAAGGCTATAGTGACAACAAGGATATTCAGCAACGAAAAAAGGTTGCGCTGGTGTATGTACTGCTCATAAGTGCGGGCAAAATTTTTGTCTACAAAGTTGTAGGTAAATGGAAAGTCAGGGTCTATATCTTCCAGCCAGATCTGTTGTATATCGGCAAGGGCACTCTCTGTTTCACCCGGATTTGTTTTTATATACAGGGCATGGGCGTTTTGCAGCATCCAGTCCATGCTTTTATAGTGCATAAAGGCCATAGGGCGTATTTTTTCCTGTAACCCGCTAACATGAAAGTCTTTTACCACCCCCACAATTTTTAGCTTAGTACTCTGGTCAAAATAAATGTAGTCGTCTAACGGCTTTTTTATGCCAAGCATTTTAACGGCTGTTTCATTAAGCAATACTGAACTTACGGTATCAGAAGCAAATTTTTCTGAGAGGCTACGGCCTTCTTTTATCTTTACTTTAAGCATTTCAAGCAGGTTAAAATCGATAGCCATATTTTGTAGCGACAACTCTGTGCTGTTATAAGTATATCCGCTAAGAAACCCGCCATTACTGCCCACATCTATAGTACCGGCAGCAACCTGCTGTACACCTTTTACTTTGCTAAGGCGTTCTTTTATATGTTCATATTTTTGTGCGATGGCTTTTCTATAGCCTTCTACATGATAATCATACGGGTTGCGGTAGTAAATATTAACTATTTGTGCCGCGCTAAAACCGGGGTCCTTAGTAGTAAGGTAGTGTACCTGGCTATAAACAATGTAAGAGCCCATTATAAAAAATGATGCTATGGCAAACTGTATTACAAGCATGGCATTGCGCAGCCAAATGCCTTTTTTACTACGGCCAAAGTTGCCTTTTAGTACCTGGATAGCCTCAAATTTAGAGACATAAGCCGCTGGAAAAACACCTGCTACAACAAGTACGAGTATAAAAATAGCCGCAAGCTGCACATAGAACTGCCCATTATTAAGCTGGAGGTTTTTATGCAGAAAAATGTTATAATAAGGTAGCGAAACTTCTACAATTACAAGCGCCAGTAATATGGCAAACAGTGTAAGTACTCCCGTTTCAAATAAAAATTGCCTGATAATGTTTCCGGTACCTGCACCCAGTATTTTTCGTACGCCAACCTCTTTTGCGCGCCTTATGGCATTTGCTGTGGCAAGGTTTACATAGTTAGCTACAGACATTGTTAATATCAGTACAGACAGTACGGTCATTATAAGCAGGAACTGGTAGTTACCTTTGCCTTCGGGCATGTCTTCAACTACAGATTTTAGCCTGAGGTCTTTAATTGGTTCGAGTATTATCTTTGTCTGCCCGTACAGTTTTATATATTCTTCGGGGCTAATGTTACTTTTTTCGGCGCTTACTTTGGTATTGTAATTATAATATAGGTTTTCTATTTTCTGCTTTACTGTTTCTGCTTTGGTAACATCGTTTAATTTTACAAAAAGTCCCCAGCTGTAATTGCCCCATTGGGTTTCGTTCTTAAACTTTGCGTCGATGCCGCTTATTACGGCATCGGGCATATAGCTGGAACGGCTTTCTATCTTGTAAATCCCCTTTACAGTAAGGGTTTTGTCTACATATTTAACCTGCTTGTCAATAGGATTATCTGTGCCAAATAGTTGTAGTGCTAATGGCTCTGAAAGTGCTATAGACGTTGGGGTAAGCACTGTTTGTGGGTTACCCTTAATAAATTTAGCAGGAAAGAAATTAAAAAAGTTTGGCTGTGCGTCTATAATTTTTGTCGCTACCTCTTTTTTGCCATTATATGCTATCACATCGTTAAGATACCAGGTGTTCATATAACAATGTTCTGTAACTTCCGGTATTTCAGCGGCAATGCGGGGGCCAAGCGGCGCGGCACTTGCTCCCCATATCATACCCGGGCCCAGGTCTGACACTACAAGATAAGAATTATCCTTATTAGGATTTTGTGCATTGTAGCTGTGCTCATCGTTCCAGTACAGTATGGCAAATATAAGCCCGGCAATTCCCAGGCTAAGCCCCAGCAGGTTTAGCGCGGTAAAGAATTTGTTGTTCTTTATCTGGTATATAAATATTTTGATCCAGTTCTTAACCATGGCTATTCATATTTAAGGTATTTAAGCACGTTAACACGTGTAGCAGCATAAGCCCTTGAGAGCACTACTATAAGGGTAAGTACCACTAGCAGTACAAAAGCGGTTATAAAAGGCAGCACAGACACCTGTATGCGGAAAGCAAACGTATCGAGCCACTTATCGAGCAGTAGCCACGCAGGTACAAAGGCTATGATAAACCCTATAAGGCAAAACACCACATATTGTTTAGACAGTTCCCTGAGCAGTACATTAGTATCTGCACCAAGCGTTTGGCGTATGGCAATTTCTTTCATGCGGCGCTGTATGCTGTATGATGCCAGAGCAAACAAACCGAATAATGCAATTACAATAACCACAATGTTAAGCAACGAAAACATATTGCGCTGTTTTACATAGCTCTCATAAGTACGCGCAAAGCCTTTATCTACAAAATCGTATTTAAACGGATTTTCAGGATCTATTTTTTGCATCCAGAATTTTTCTATGCCGGCAATGGCATCTTCCATATTATCAGGGTCAACTTTAATGAAATAGCGGTCTACTACTAACGGCAGCCAGTCGATGGTCTTAGGATGAAAGAACGTCATGGGAGGTATGGTAGTTTGCGGGCTCGAAATATGAAAATCTTTTACCACGCCTACAATTTTAAGGTGATGCCCGTTCCAGTCTATTTGTTTTCCTACCGGATTTTTTTCTTTCATCATTTTTGCAGCTACCTCATTCACAAGTATTGAGCTAATGGTATCTGAAGCATATTTATCTGAAAGTGTCCTGCCGCTGGCCATCTTTATGTGCATCATTTCTAAAAGGCCAAAGTCCATAGCAATGTCCTGCGCCTGTATGCGCGAATTTTTATAAGTATATCCGGAAGTAGTATTAGCATATTGGCCAAAACTAAAAGAACCTAATGATACTTGCTTTACACCTTTTATTTTAAGCAGTTCCTGCTTATTTGTGCTGTATACAGACAATAACTGCTTAGGATCGGGCGCGCTTTCAGGCCTTTTAAACCTTACCTCTATTACCTGTTCGCCTTTAAAGCCAAGGTCTTTAGTACTCATAAAGTTAACCTGCTGGTATACCACATAAGAGCCTATTATAAAGAATGATGCTATGGCAAACTGCATAATAAGCATACCATTGCGCAGCCATACACCACTTTTACTACGGCTAAAGTTACCCTTAAGCACATTAAGCGTTTCAAAATTAGATACATATACTGATGGAAATATACCTGCCATAACCACCACTACTACAAAAATTGCAGTAAGCTGAAGATAGAACTGGCTGGTGCTAAGGGTAAGTGTCTTATTTAAAAAGTTGTTGTAAAAAGGCAATGTAAGCTCTACAATTACAAGCGCCAGTACTACTGCGCCAATTGTCATTAATACCGATTCAAAAATAAACTGGCGAACGATATTGGCTTTTGATGCGCCCAGTACTTTGCGCAGCCCCACTTCTTTAGCTCTTTTAATGGCATTAGCTGTGGCAAGGTTTACATAATTAACTACAGAAAGTACAAGTATTAATACAGAAAGCCCTGCCATGATGATAAGGAACTGGTAACTGCCTTTGCCTTGGGCATACCCTTCTACAACAGAGTGTAACCTTGCTGTTTTAAGCTGCTCCAGGCTAACAATGGTTTTTCCGTTTACTTTTTCAAAATCTTCGGTAGACATACCTTCTTCTTTTGCCCACGGTTTTGTTTTATACTCATAGTACAATTGCTCTATGGCTTTTTCTACTTTATGCGCACCGGCAGGATCTTTGAGTTTAAGCAATAGCCCAAACCCGAAATTTCCCCATTCTGATTCTTCTTTCTTAAGGTCGGCCTCCAGGGTATTAATAACCATTTCGGGCTCTAATGACGATTTTCCCTGAATCTCGTAAACGGCTCTTACTATAACGGTGTGTTTTGCATATACAAATTGTTTTCCTACTACATCTGTAGTGCCAAAGAGTTTCTCAGCAGCTACGGTAGATAGTGCTGCACTTGAATCGTCCGGCAGGGCAGATTTTCCGTTTCCGGCAATGAAGTGAAATGGAAAGAACGAAAAAAAGTTGCCTTGGGCGTTTATCATTTTAATCGGTTCCTTTTTACCATTCACCTCAGCCATTTCCTGGCGATAATGGCAATTCAGGTAGCAGTAATCTTCTACATTAGGCACATCTTTAAGATAAGGCCTTAAGGCAGATACGTTTTGTTGGGTTACCATTTGGTTCCCAAGGTCGTTTATTACCTGGTATACATGTTCATTCTCCGGGTTCCATGCGTTGTATTCGTGTTCATCGTTCCAGTAGAGTATAGCAAACACCAGTCCTGCAATGCCCAGGCTAAGCCCCAGCATATTAAGTGCAGTAAAGAACTTGTTGTGCTTTACCTGGTATAAAAATATTTTGATCCAGTTTTTTATCATGGTTTAGTTGGTTAGGGGTTATTCGTACTTAAGATATTTAAGCACATTTACACGAGTGGCTGCATAAGCCCGGCTGAGTACTACAATAAGGGTAAGTGCCATAAGTACAACAAAGCCTGTTATAAACGGCAATGCAGATACCTGTATCCTAAAGGCAAAATTATCAAGCCAGTGGTTAAGCAGTATCCAGGCCGGTACAAATGCTATGGCAAAGCCAATGATACAGAACAGTATGTACTGTTTAGACAGTTCCCTGAGTAATACCTTAGTTTCGGCGCCCAGCGTTTTGCGAATGGCAATTTCCTTCATGCGGCGCTGTATGCTGTACGATGCCAGTGCAAACAATCCAAACAGGGCTATAACTATAACCACAACATTAAGCAGGGAAAACAGGTTGCGCTGCTTAACATAATTCTGGTAGCTGCGTGCATACTCCCTGTTGACAAAATCGTAGGTAAAAGGATAATCAGGATCTACGTTCCTTAACCAGTATTTTTCAATTTCAGCTACAGTCTGGTCCATAGTTGCAGCATCAGCTTTTACGTAAATGTTTTGGAACACGCCCAGCATCCAGCGTATGTTCTTAAAATGGAATATTGATATGGGTGGTATGGCTTTATCGGGTCCGTTGATATTAAAGTCTTTAACAACGCCCACAACCTTCATCATTTTACCGTCCCAGTTTATGTCTTTGCCTACAGCGCTTTTTACTTTCATAAGCTTTACGGCGGCTTCATTAAGCACTATATTGTCAATAGTATCCGATGCAAATTTTTCACTTAAAAACCGGCCTTCTTTTAGTTTGATGTTCATCATTTCGGTCAGGCCAAAATCAATACTCATATTGTCACCGCTTATACGCTCATCTTTATAGCGGTATTCGATCGTAGTAGAAGCGCCTTCGCCAAAGTGGATAGTACCGCCGGCTACCTGTTGTACACCTTTTATGTTTTGTAGTGCGCTTTTTATTGAGAGGTACTTGTTGTACCTCATATCATCTGTTATAGCATCGCCGTAAATGTTGCGATAGGATATGTTTATTATTTGCTCACCTTTAAAGCCAAGATCTTTAGTGCTGAGGTAGTTAATTTGCTCGTATACCACATACGACCCAATGATAAAAAACGCGGCTATTGCAAATTGTAATACGAGCATGGCGTTGCGCAGCCAGATACCTGTTTTTGTACGGCTAAAATTGCCCTTAAGCACATTAAGCGTTTCAAAGTTTGATACATAGATAGCGGGCAGAATACCGGCAGCCACTACGGTAATAAGCAGTATGCCCGTAAGCTGCAAAAAGAATGCACCGGAGTTTATAGCCAGGTCTTTATCAAGAAAGTTATTGTAGTAGGGCAGTGACAGCTCTACAATAACCAGTGCCAGCATTATAGAGATACATACCATAGCGGTAGTTTCTGTAATAAACTGAAACACGATATTGTTTTTACTTGCGCCCAGTATTTTGCGTACGCCTACCTCTTTAGCACGCTTTATTGCGTTTGCGGTAGCAAGGTTTATATAGTTGAATATAGATAATGCCAGTATAAGTATGCTAAGCCCCATCATAATTACTAAAAACTGGTAGTTGCCTTTACCTTCGGCTACGCCATCAGTTTTTGTATGCAGGCGTACTTCTGACAATGGCTCTAACGAAACCCTCGCCCCGCCGTGCTTTTTTACAAATTCTTCAGGTGTAATACCTTCAAATTTGGCAAGGCGCGTAGTAAGGTTGTCATAGTTAAGCGTATTTATATGCTTTAGTATTGCATTTTGGTCTGAGGCCTTTTTAGCTTTTATGTATAGCGCAAACTCATAATTGCCCCATTGGCTTTCTAATTCTTTTAGGGTAGCATCAAGCCGGCTTATAACAACTGCCGGCTGGTAAGATGCTTTTTTATTAAGCTTGTAAACACCCCTTACCACAAGTTTTGTACCCGAATATAATACTTCTTTACCAAGAGCCGGTGCGTCGCCAAAAAGGCTTTTTGCGGCATCTTCAGAAAGGCAGATACTGTTTTCATCGGGCAGTGCTTTTTTACTGTTACCTTCTGAAAATTCAAAGGGAAAGAACTCAAAAAAATTGCGTTGTGCATTGAGGATTTTTGTAAAGTATACTTTTTTATTGCCCGATACAATGTTGTCGTTGCGGTAATGATCCTGAAGGTAACAGTACGATGCTACTTCGGCCGATTTCTTAGCCAGGTTTGGCCCCATTGCAGCTGTGCCCGATGTCCAGAACACGTGGTCATCTACCTGGTTTACCAGTAAAAAAATACGATCCTTATCCGGATTCCACGCGTCATAGCTTTGCTCATCGTTCCAGTACAATATAGCAAATACCAGCCCTGCAATACCCAGGCTAAGCCCCAGCACATTAAGCGCGGTAAAGAACTTGTTGTGCTTTACCTGGTATAAAAATATCTTGATCCAGTTTTTTAGCATTGCTAATCGGTTTTAAGGTAAGGTAGTACATTGGTGCGCGTAGCTATAAAAGCGCGCGATAGCACCACAGTAAGCGTTAGGACCATAAGTACTACAAAGCCAACTACAAATGGGATAACAGATACCGGTATGCGGAATGCAAAATTATCGAGCCACATATCCAGCAGCATCCAGGCAGGTACAAAAGCTATGGCAAAGCCAATGATACAGAATATAATGTACTGTTTAGAAAGCTCCCTAAGCAGTGTACCGGTTTCGGCACCCAGTGTTTTGCGGATCGCAATCTCCTTCATGCGGCGCTGTATGCTGTAACTTGCCAGTGCAAAAAGGCCTACAAGTGCTATAAATATTACCACTATGTTGAGCAGCGAAAACAGGTTGCGCTGTTTTATGTACGACTGATAGGTGCGTTCATAAGCCTTATCTACAAATTCATATTGAAAAGGATATTCGGTATCTACTTTTGCAGTCCAGTATTTATCAAGTGCTGCAAGGGTTTGTTCTATATTATTTGGGTCAACTTTTATGTACATCTTATCCATATTATAAAGCATCCAGTCGACGGTTTTTAAATGGAAAAACGACATAGGAGGTATAGGAGCCTGTGGCCCGTACATATGAAAATCTTTAACTACACCCACAATTTTAAGTTTCTGGCTATTCCAGTCTACTATCTTGCCAATGGGGTCTTTTTCATGCATCATTTTGGCAGCCGTTTCATTTATCATCATGCTGCTTATGGTATCAGAAGCAAACTTCTCTGACAGGTTACGACCGCTGGCCATTTTTATCTTCATCATGTCTATGAATTCAAAATCCATGGCCATGTTTTGTGCCTGTATGTTTTTATTGTGGTAGGTAAACCCGGAAGATGATGCAGCACCATCGGCCAACGAAAATGCTGCACCGCTAACATTTATTACCCCCGGTATTTTTTTGACTTCCTGTTTTACCCTATCATAATTATTAAAAATTATGCTTGTACTGTCATTGTGCACTTTACGGTAAACAACATTAATAACCTGCGCGCCACTAAGGCCAAGGTCTTTGTTTGCCATAAAGCTTACCTGCTCATAAACGATGTAAGAACCCACAATAAAAAACGAAGCTATGGCAAACTGTACTACAAGCATCGCATTGCGCGCCCATACACCGCTTTTGCTACGGGTAAAGTTGCCCCGTAGTACATTTAATGTTTCAAAATTTGCGACATAAACAGCCGGTAAAATACCTGCGGTAACTACCACTATTATAAACGTAATAACAAGTTGCATATAAAAAAGGCTGCTGTTTAGTACCAGTGTTTTATTTAAAAAATCGTTATAAAAGGGTAGTGCTAGCTCTACTATTACCAGTGCCAGCAATAAGGCTGTGATGGTAATTATTATGGTTTCGAATACAAACTGCTTTATAATGTTGCCTTTGCCGGCTCCCAGTACCTTGCGCACGCCCACCTCTTTAGCTCTTTTAATAGCATTAGCTGTGGCAAGGTTTATATAGTTAGTTATCGATAGGATAAGTATAAGTACAGACAGCCCTGCCATAATAAGTAAAAACTGGTAGTTGCCGCGCCCTTCAGGATAACCCTCTGTAATAGAGTGCAGCCTGGCATCGGCCAGCTTTTCCAGTGATATTTTAAACGGAGGGTTTGCCTTAAGGTATTCCTCCAGATCAATACCTTCTTCTTTAGCAGACGGCTTTGTTTTATACTCCATAAAAAGGCCTTCCAGTTTTTTCTGAACACCGGCTGCATTTTGTGGTTTTACTTTTAGGAGCAGGCAAAAATTAAAGTTACCCCACTGGTCTTCGTTACCTTTAAGGCGTGTTTCATAAATAAGGCTGGTAACTGCTGCGGGCGAATAAGACGATTTACCGGGAATATGGTATACACCACGCACCACCAGCTGGCGGCCACTGTATTTTATAGTTTTTCCTATAGGATCCTGATCGCCAAAAAGACGGGTTGCAACCTCATCGCTAATGGCAATGCTGCCACTATCCGGCAGGGCTGTTTTAGCATTACCACGAATAAACTCAAAAGGAAATAATGAAAAGAAGTTGGGCTGGGAATCCAGAATTTTTATTTTTTCCTTTTTTTGCCCGTATTGCACTATTTCATCAAAATACCAGTTGTTAAGGTAGCAAAACTCTTCTATCTCAGGCATATCTTTCATGTACTTAGCCAATGGATACACACTGTGTGCCCATATCATATCGTCGTTTATATGACTTAGTACCTGGTGCACTTTTTCTTTTTCAGGATTCCAGGCGTTGTAAGAATGCTCATCGTTCCAGTACAGTATGGCAAATACCAGCCCGGCAATGCCCAGGCTAAGCCCCAGCGTATTAAGAGCAGTAAATACCTTATTTCTCTTTGCCTGGTACAAGAATATTTTTATCCAGTTTTTTAACATGGTAATGCATTGATTTTTTGATTGATGATTGAAAGTAGCCGATAATTAAAGTCAGAACCCTAATGTCTAAATATCCATCGACAGGTTTTTACATTCGTCTTTATGATTTTATGACTTTCGGCTCTAAAACTTGTTTACCCCACAAACACATCTACTTTTTTAGTGTTGTTTCTTTCGCTCAGTACCATACCGTCTTTCATGATAATGGTGCGTTGCGAGAACGATGCATCGTGCTCAGAGTGGGTAACCATAAGAATGGTAGCACCGTTTGCGTGCAGGTCGGTTAGCAGCTCCATAACCTCGTTACCATTTTTACTGTCCAGGTTACCTGTTGGCTCATCCGCCAGGATAATCTTAGGGTCGTTAACCAGCGCACGCGATACGGCTGCCCTTTGCTGCTGCCCACCCGAAAGTTGTTGTGGGTAGTGCTTAAGCCTGTGGCTAATGGCAAGCCTTTCGGCTATGGCCTCAACCTTCTTTTTACGCTCAGTAGCAGGCACATTATTATAAATAAGCGGCAGTTCGATATTATCGTATACCGAAAGTTCATCGATAAGGTTAAAGTTTTGGAACACAAAGCCTATGTTTTCTTTGCGAACTTTAGACTTAGCTGTTTCACTAAGGCCGTTTATTTCGTTATCCAGCAGTTTGTAGCTGCCGCCACTGGCGTTGTCCAACAGGCCTACAATGTTTAGCAGGGTAGACTTTCCACAGCCCGAAGCGCCCATTATGGTTACAAACTCGCCTTGCTTTATTTGCAGCGATACATTGTTAAGTGCAGTTGTTTCTACTTCTTCTGTACGGAATACTTTACTAAGGTTTTCGATTTTTATCATGGCTTGTGTATTTTTTTTAATTGTGATTGTATTATTTGATTGTTGAAAATGTTTTTTCGGCATAGTTTACCCATTCTTCATCGGGTATTTCGCTGTCAAGGTAATAATCAGGCTGCAGGCCAATATCGTCTATAGCCATATGCGGTATGCGAAAGCTTTTAGAAAGGCAGTACCCTAATTGTAAAGTGCCACAGGGCGATATTACAAAATGCATATTGCTAATATCAAGCATACCGGCGGTTGTAGTGCCAAACAGTTTTGTTTTACTGCTTTGCTTTGCCGCAAGTAAAAACTGCTCTGTCGTGCTGGCATTATTTTCGTTTATCAGTATGGCTACATTTTCAGGATAGTTATAAACAGTATCAAGTGTTTGCACAAAAACCTTTTGTTCATGCAGGTTTACAAATTTGCCGGGGTTATCGTTTAGTTTTTTAAGCTCGGCAGTAATTTCAGCTTTTTCTGCTTCGCTTATTCCCGGCTCCTTTAAAAAGCCTTCCATACGCTCGTTGTTTAACTTAGTCGAATACATTTGTGTTGCCACAATGCGTATGGGGTTTGTGTACAGGTATTTTACTATTTCCCGGTAGCTTCCGTCAGATCCGCCACCGTTGTTCCTTACATCAATAACCAGGTTTTTAGTACGTATAATTTTATCATGATTAGCCCGTATTACGCTGTCTATATCTTTTTTATAGCCCCCGTCAAAGCTTGGTATACGCAATACCAGTGTATTGGCAGAATGCTGTTGTACCATAGGGCCATCTGAACCCAAAAGCGCTACGTAGTTTTTTAAGGCCTGTACATCCTGTACTTTAGGGTTATCACGCTGAAATATAAACCTGCCAAGTAATATCGTATTTGCTCCTATAAGGCGAGCATTTTCAAATTTATAAGTTTGATAATTTCTTAAGTAGAACTCGCCGTTGTAGCCTGTTTTATCGGCATTAGGCTTTGCACGCAGTTTTATCTGGTTTTTTTGCCATGCGGTACCTGCGCCATCAAGTATAAAACCAATGTAGCCATCGCCTTTTTTAATGATACCAATAGTGTATGGAGTAGTTTTCCAGATACCCTCTAATGATTTTGGATCGGCTTTCGCCAGATACTTTAGAAATTGTTTCTCAGTAACAGGATATTTTTCCCAGTCAGTATGGCTGTCTACTGCCGCCGTCGGAGCTGCTACATTATTTACGGCATTAGCCGATATATGCCCGCCCCTAAAAAACTTTAGCCACTCATAAACGGCTGCCGCGCAATCTTCTTTAGTTGTAATTGTTTTTACTTTATCAGCAAAAATAGCATTATGCTGCCTGTAGGCCTCTGCACCTTTTTTATCTATAACATACTGAAAACCGGCATCATTTTCTTCAAAGGTTTTCTTTGCCCAATTAAAACTTTCTGAGCAGGGGCAATCCTGGGCCACTGTTACCAGTGTCATTAAAAATATGCACAATTGTAAAGCCTTTTTCATAATGTTTTAGATTTGCCCGGCGGGATTGATTAGGCCCCGCCGGACGATTGGTTAATTAATAATTACCTTTTTTTGATTGATGATTGAACTCTGAATTTTATAGTGTGCTCCACGAGCATTTGTAAGAACCCTGTGTGTTTTGGCCTTTAAACTTTATTTTGTACTGAATGCCTGCTTTTAGGCTTATGTATTTTTCGGCACTGCCGGTTTTATTAAAAGCATACAACAGGCCAGGCGAAGACGCATCTTCTTCCAGTAATACTTCGAGGCTGCCTTTTTTAACCTCTGCAATGCATTTAAGGCTTAGCTTTACATCTTTTGGGCTTTTAATAAGCACATAGGTAGTGCCGTTATATTGCTTATAAGAAGCCCTGGTTTCATTTGTACCGTTACTGTTGCTCCAGCCTTTATAATCTGCGGTTGATTCTGACTTTTCAAAGTATGTACCCGATGCCGTTACTTGCGGGCTGTCCTGGGCTACAGATTTTATTGTGGCAACGATCAGTAATATGGCGGTAAAAAATAATCGTATCATGCTATTCTAAATTTAATATTTCTATTTCTTTATAATCGGCATAGTTGCTGGTTACCACTTTATCGCCTTCCTTGAGGCCGCCCAGTACCTCATAATATACCGGATTTTCGCGTCCCAGTTTTATTTCGCGGCGTTCGGCTTTATCGCCGTTCACTACAAATACCCATTTTCCGGCTGTTTCTTCATAAAACCTGCCTTTTGGCAATACGGTTGTTTTTGCTTTTTCAGACAGTATAAGGCGTACGCCAAAGCTAAGTCCCTGTTGCAGGTGCAGCTCTTTATCTGATGTAAAGGTGAGCTCTACTAAAAAGCGACCACTCTTAATTTCAGGGATTACGCGGCTTACCGTTACATCAAGCGTTTCGCCTTTATAATCAATCTGCCCTTTCTGGTTAGCCGATACACGAGGAAGGTAGTACTCATCAACTTCGGCTACCAGTTTGTAACCTTTCATTACGTCAATTTTGCCAATGCTTTCGCCTGCCTGGTAGTTTTTACCCAATACAGGTTCAAAAGATGTTAGCCTGCCGGTAAGCGGCGCCGTTACTAAAAAGTTCTTTTTGTTTTTGCGCAATATGTCAAGGCTTTTGTACATAATGGTTTGCGACTGCGATATCTGGCCTATTTGTATCAGGTTGGCCTGCTTTTCTTTTTGTATGCTTTGCTGTATGATGTTCTTACGCTCTTTCTGAAAACGGAAGTTCTCTTTTGTTTTCTCCCATTCGTTTTTAGAAAGTATCTCTTCTTTAAAAAGCTTCTCGTTCAGGTCATACAGGTTTTTAGCATCCTGGTAGTCGTGGTCTATGGCTACAAGGTCTTTTGCCATGCTCAGTTCCTGGTTACGTAGATCGAGCTTTGCTTTGCTCAGGTTATTTATCTGCTCTATTATCGATGTTTCCTGGGTTACATAGCTCAACTCGGTATTCGGGTTGTACAACCTTGCCAATGGCTGGCCCTGTGTAACCATATCGCCATTTGCTACAAATATTTCCTGTATCGACCCGCCTTCAATAACGTTTAGCAGCATAGCGTTAAGCGGTTCTACCTTTGCCTGAAAAACAATGAAGTCTTCAAAAAAAGCTTTTTCAACGGTTTTAACAGATAGTTCATTTTTATCTACTGTAAGGCTGCGCTTTTTTGTTACCGCTGCAAATACAAAGTATCCCGCCAATAAAAAAGCCGGTATTGCCATAAGCAGATATTTATTTTTTTTACTTTTACGGGTAACGATAGTGTCCATTGAGTGCTTGTTTGGCATACATAATAGCAATTTTGTGCCATACATTTAAAAATGGTAACTATCTGTAAACCAGCTAATATTTTAATTACCCTAAAACACATAGTGTCCGATATCGGACAGTGTTTGTCCGAAACCGTACAGTGCATGAAAAAAACGCAGGCAGGCATTTTAGTCATAGATGATAAAGAAGACATCCTTTTTGCATCTAAACTGGTGCTCAAAAAACATTTTGAACATATTTTTACCCTGCCCGACCCTAAAAAGGCCATCGCCCTGCTGGCAGAAAACCCTATTGATGTGGTATTGCTGGATATGAATTACCGTATGGGCTTAGACGATGGGCGCGAGGGCATTTACCTGCTTAAGGAGATAAAAACCTTTTCGCCTAAAACGGTTGTAATACTAATGACAGCATTTGGCAAGGTAGAAACGGCAGTAGAAGGCCTTAAGCTGGGTGCTTTTGATTATATATTAAAACCCTGGGATAATGATAAGCTGGTAGAGGTGGTAAAAGCTGCCGTAACCGAAAGCCGCAAACTACGCAAGCAGGAGCAGGGTGCAGCGACTAACAACAGTTATTTTATTGGCGAATCGACTGCCATAAAAAAAGCCTACAGCCTTGCGGCAAAGGTGGCACGGACCGATGCTAACGTATTGATACTGGGTGAAAACGGTACGGGTAAGTATGTAATGGCAAATTACATTCACCAAAATTCTGCGCGTAGCAGCCAGCCTTTTATACACGTAGACTTAGGTGCGCTGAGCGAATCTATTTTTGAGAGCGAGTTATTTGGCTATGCCAAAGGTGCCTTTACCGATGCCAAGGCGGATACTCCCGGACGTTTTGAACTGGCAAATAACGGTACTATTTTTTTAGATGAAATAGGCAATGTGCCCCTGCATTTACAGTCGAAACTGTTGCAGGTTATACAAAACCGACAGGTTATAAGGCTGGGCGAGGGTAAGGCACGTCCGCTAAATGTGCGTATTATTACCGCAACCAACATCGACCTTAAAAAAGAAGCCGGGCTTAAAACCTTTCGCGAAGATTTATATTACCGCATTAATACCATGGAAATTATCCTGCCGCCGCTGCGCGAAAGGCGTGAAGACCTGGCAGCACTGGCGCAGTTCCTGCTGAGTAAAATGGCAGATAAGTATGAACGAGCCGATCTTGAATTTGAACCCTTTGCTTTACAGCAGATACAAAACCATGCCTGGAACGGTAACATCCGCGAGATGGAAAACCGTATAGAGCGTGCCGTAATATTGTGCGATGAATGCATTATTACCGCTGCCGACCTGGATCTTGAAGACATCATCGAAATACAGACCGAAAAAGATGTACAGCTTTCGGACATCGAAAAACATACCATTGATAAAACACTTCAAAAACATAATTTTAACATCAGTAAGGCCGCCGATGAACTCGGGCTTTCGCGTGCTGCGCTTTACAGGCGTATTGAAAAGTATGAACTGGGTAAACACTAACGTGCTATGAGATCATTAAAATTATACCAGCTGCTTTTTATCCGCCTTGTGTTTTTAATGGCTGCGGCCGGCCTGGGTATTTATGCCCTGGTGGGTGGGCTGCCTTATAGCGCCTTCTTTTGCTTTTTGGTATTCCTTCTTTTGCTTGCAGAGCTTTTCTCCTTTTTAAGAAATACCTATTCGTTTTATGATAAGACCATAAGCGCAATACTCAGCAACGATTTTTCTGCCGATTTTTCACGCCACGGCGATTTTGAGAATTACAGGAGCCTGTTCCGCCTTTACAATACCTTAAAAGACCGGCAGAACGAACAGGTAACTAAAGACCTTGTATATAGTTCGATACTCAATAATATAGAAACCGGTGTATTGATATTACAGAAAGAAGGGGAGGAGCACAACATCTTTTTGATGAACGAGTATTTCTGCAACCATTTTGAAGTGCCAAGGGTTTCTAAATGGAAGTACCTTAAAAGCCAGTTACCCGCGTTGTGTAATATAATTGAAGAGCGTGGTTTTGAAGACATGCGCACCTCAGTACAAATACGTATGGGCAGTGAGGAAAGCCAGACGTTTATGCTGCAAACCTCTAAAACCGTTACCTATGGTAAAGAGTATTATATCATTCTGCTGGACTCCATACAGAAAGTTGTAGCCAAAAAAGAAAAGGATGCGTGGATTAACCTGATGAAGGTAATATCGCACGAGCTGATGAACTCTATTACACCCATTCGCTCGCTTACGCAAAACCTTAGCGAACTTATACAGCAGGAAGAACTTTCTAAAAGCGATATGGAAGATATTCAGCAAAGTGTATCAACAATGCTGCACCGCAGCGACCACCTGCAAAGTTTTATAGAAAGCTACCGCAGGCTTGCCATGCTGCCATCGCCCCGAAAAGAGCGTACAGAACTTGCTGCACTTATAAATAACGTGCTTAGTGTAATGCAGCCATTGTTTAAAAATGCGGGTATTAGTATAACAAACGGAATAAACTTTAACCGTCTTCTTGATATTGATGCCCTGCAAATAGAACAGGCACTCATTAACCTGCTTACAAACAGTATGTATGCACTTGAAACCGTTGAGAGTAAGCAAATAAGCATAGATGCTGAGGTTAAGAACGAAAGATTGTTTATTACCATTACCGATAGTGGTAGTGGGGTAGATAAAGAAATGGAAGATAAAATATTCCTGCCGTTTTTTACCACTCGTAAAGATGGCGCAGGCATTGGGCTTACCCTTTCTAAAAATATTATCGAGGCCCACGGTGGCTACTTAAGTTATAGTAACGATGAGGATAACACACGCTTTATCATTTGCTTATACAACGCGCTTTAAGCAAATAACACCACTTATTGTCTGTTAAACGTTACTTAAGAAACGATATGTTTCAGGTATAGCTCTACGCTTTCATAATCATTTGTCTGTAGCTTTTTCTTTAACCTCATTTTACATGCCCTTACGCTTTGCGGAGATATACCCAGTATGTTTGCCATCTCGTTACCGTTAAGCTTAAGCCTCATCAGTACCAGCACGCGTATTTCGGCTTCTGTTACGGCAATATCACTTTGCTTTATCCTACTAAAGAAATCAGGATATATTGCAGCAAAACGCCTTTTAAATTTATCCCAGCCATCATCGGTAAAAATTTTTTCTTCTAACAGGTCGTTAACATCATACTCATTACTAACAGGCGGAAGCTTACCGGGGTCTTGTAGTTTATTGATGATGTTGTTTTTGTGGGTAAGGTCTATAATGTAAGTTTTGAGTTCTTCTTCTTTTACCTGAATGAGTTGTAAAGAGTTTTCCAATTCTAGCTCCAGCTGTTTTTTCCTGAATTTTATAGCCGAAAGGTAACGGTAAATAAAAAAAGCCGAGATAAGCAATGCAGCCAATACACAAAATGCAATGAGCATAAAACGGCTATTGGCAATTTCTTTCTCATTTCGAAGGTTTTTAATCCGAAGGTTTTTAACCTCAATACCCAGGTTTGCCTGATATTTAGACAGTAGGTTACTTTGGTTTGCTTCCATAACCTCTTTTTCTACATCATAGTGCTTTTTAAAATAATATAATGCCGAATCCTGCACATTAAAAATGTCATAACTATGAGATAATTCGCGAAGGCCCTCGCTAATACGCACTTTACTGTTTACTTTATAACTAAGATTAAGGCATTTGTGCCCCGCCCACAATGCTTTCTCTTTATTGCCCTGTATGGCATATACTGTGCTTAGGTTTTGGTACGCGGTAGCCATACCTTCATAATAATTTATCTTTTTGCATTCTTCTAAAGATAACAGGTAGTATTTAAGTGCAGGGTTAAAGGCTTCTGAAAACCTGTAAATCTGCCCTTGGTTATTATAGGCTATTGCAAGGTCGCGCGGTTCTTTAAGTGCTTTAAAAATACCGATGGCTTCGTTATTTTGTTTAAAGGCCGCCTTAAAGTTGCGTTCTTCTTTAAGTATAAGGGCGCGGTTGGTGTAGGTAAGGCCTAAAAGTCTTTTCATGCCGGTTTTTTCTGCCAGTGCGGCAGCTTCGGTATAGCACTCCATAGCAGCGGAGTTATTTTCAAGGCGCCAGTGCACCAGCCCAAGATTGTTGAGTAATGTTGCAGTTTCCTGTTCATTACCCGATGCCTTTACTTTTTTATAGGCCTGTGTAAAGTACTTCAACGCTTCCTGGTAATTACCCATGCGCCACTGTTCATTACCCATATCTGTTAGCTTTCCAGAATCATCAGGTCTGGATACGTTTTTTGGGTTAGTGCTATGCGTACCGCTTTCACTGCAGCCCACAGCAAAAAGCAGCAAAAAACACAATCTTATATACACTCTTATTTTGTAAGTATTCAGCATGTCCAAATTTAAATTTTATACTGTACAAAACAAAAAAGGCTCCGGTTATTAAACCGGAGCCTTTGCATTTAGATTGATTAACCTTATTTAACTACCATTTTTTTTGCCTGTTTAAAGCCATTCGACTCTATTTGGTAAAAATAGATACCGGTTTTCAGGCCTTTAGCATCAAATGCTACGGTGTTATCGCCTACAGCATAAATATCATTAGCAATTTCTTTTATAAATCTGCCCTGAGCGTTGTATAGCCTCAATACCGCTTTACCGCCGTTTTTTAGTTTGAAAGGTATTGTAGTGGCACCATCTACAGGGTTGGGATAGTTTTGTCCCAGTACATTTTGTGTTTTAGTGGGGGTTTGTACGCCCGGTAAGCTAAGCGTGCCGTCGTGTTCTGTTTCAAAAAAGTAAGTGCCTTCATAAAACGCCTGGTTACCCACGCTGCCTGCCAGGAGCAGCCTGTTATCAGTATGCGGTACCAGCCTCTTGCCATAAAACTCAGCATATTCAGGCCCTACAAAAAATTCCTCACTGCTATTCTGTCCGTTACCGTCAACAGTAATCAAAGATGCCATAGGGAAGGGTTCATTAAAAATTTTGTGTGGGAAAGGATCTATAGTAACCTGATCCATAATATAACATACATCAGACCCATCGATATGAAAATCGTTATAATAGCGCATGTTTTCTGATGCAAAATTCCAAAGCTCTTCGCCCGTAGCACTATACTTTACAAGTGTGTTGTGTATATCTCCGTTAATAGCAAGGCTGTAGCCTATAACCCCTACATCTCCATTGCTAAAGGGTTTAACAGTGTAAGAGCGCTCATTCGTGTCATCTTCGCCAAAGGTATTGCTCCACAGCACATCGCCTGTATCGCTTATTTTTGCGGTTATAATATCCTGATCAAAAGTATCATTGTTTTGGGTAAAACCATTTATATAAATACTGTTATTCGCTGCGATGTGGAGGTTTGTACCCGAAGATGATCCACTGTCCACCGTTACAGGTGTAATCCAGCCCGGTGTTCCGTCGGCATTAAATTGTACGGCAGTCAGGCTTACCTGCTGAGCCATAAAGTTGCCACTGCCGTGTGTACCGGCAAGTATAAGGTGGCCATTAGCATCAACTTTTCCGGCATTAATCTGATAAATATTATTGCCACTTATTCCCGGCATATAGGTTTTCCATTGCTGTGCGCCATCTGCTGAAAATTTAATACCAAGGAAAGAGGCAGTAGTGCTTTCTTCGGTCTCATAAGCAGTACCTCCAAGATACACAGAGCCATCTGCCTGCGGTTCTAAAACAGTAACTACCGGACTGTAAAGCTCAATAGCTGCCGACCAAACCTGGGTACCTTGCGGAGAAATTTTAATAACTTTTAATTGAGGAGGAAACTGCTCAAAGCCCGGCAACAGGCATATGTAAGCATTTCCGTTTGCATCTACCCGGCCTATAATGCCTTCTGCCGCATTACCATTTTCGGCGTTATATATCACATTCCAGTCTACGTTTCCTTCGGCATCATGTTTAACAATAAAATAGTTGGCATTAAGCATACCATCGCTAAACGTAAAATAAGAACCTGTAGAGAACGTGTTGCCGTTATTGTCTGCAAATGAATTGAGCATTGTGGCACCCGGAGATCCGGTGTTAGTGTATAACGCATTCCAGATGGCTTCAGGTGCAGTGTCGCCAAAACCTGATTTAACGGTTTCTATAACAGGGCCATTTTCGCTGTAAAAAGAGTTTACAGTAAAGTAAAGATTGCCAGCGTTATCAATACCTGTACCAGCCATATCTGACATACTTGCAGTACCGTCTGATGTAGATATTACAAACGCAGCCTGCCCTAAAAGATTCCCTTCGGGGGTGTATTTGTAAGCGCGTGCCGCTACGTCCTGTTCCCATTCTTCGGCACCGGGAGTCATACCCTTAGCCGACGTTATAATGTTGCCGGCGGTATCAAAAGACAGCATGGTATTTGTGGTTTCAATAAGGTCTGTAGTTTCTTTAACCCAATTTTGAGTACCGTCGGTATTGTAAGATATCAATACTGTTCCGTCATCGGCAAAACCGCCCGCGTGGCTACCGGCTACATACAGGGTATTGTTCTTTAGCGCTATTTTCCTGCCAAGCGTTGACTCACTGCCACTTTTATAAGTTTCTATCCATTGTGTTTCTCCTGCGGCATTGTATTTTATCGTGCCAATTCGATTCAGGAAAGTGTCAAAAATACCTGTAACATAAATGTTTCCGGTGGCATCTGTAGTAAGAGCAAGAGGTACAGAATTTGTTACATCTGCAACGTTTTCAGGGTCAGTGCTCTGGTAGTTATATGCTTGTTCCCATAGTTTACTACCTTGAGGGTTGTACTTAACAGTATAATAATTTAGCCATCCGTCTGCGTTAGGGCTGTAACCGGTAACCACAACATTGCCATTAGCGTCAACCGTTACCGCAGTTGCCTCGTTCCATGTTTCTGAGCCCGTAGGGTTTTCGGTATGGTGCCATTGTTTAATACCATTACTGTTGTATTTTAGGGTAAGGTAATCGACCGAATTGCCAGACCATGCAATTCCTGTAATATAGATATTGCCATCAGCATCAGTTGTCATACCATTGGGTACTTCAAGTCCTTCTGCACCGTTATCAAAAGTAGTGTCCCATAGTTTTGTACCTGCTGTGTCGTATTTAATAACACGAATATCCATATCAGCACCGTTCCACTTAAGCCCAGATACAATTATGTTTCCTGCATTGTCAAAGGCTATGTGCATGCCATATTCTACCGCATAAATAGTTGCCTGTTCGCGTTTTTCCCAAAGTGTTTGTCCATCGGGACCCACCTTGATGGTAAAAAAATCACCCGCCGGATGGTTTTCATTAGTACTGCCTCCTGTTATATAAGTATTCCCGGCGCCATCTGTAACAGCAGCATAGGGTACATTATTTCCTTTATAAGCCTCACCACCATAAAATTCATACTCGTTAGAAAAAGTAGTATATGCTGCGGTGGGTTTAGTACCCATTTGCTCCAGCATTTTTTGCTGAGGGTCTGTAATGGCTGTCTTGCTATAATTAGGTTTAAAAGAGCTCCAGCGTTCTAATTTATAAAGGCTGCCACTGGCTTTAGATACTTCATAGCCATTTTGAGCCTTAAGGTTTGTGCTTTGTGCTACAGCGGCCGTATGCAGTGCTGCTGTAGCTACTAAAACAACAAGAGAGTTAATAGTAAATTTCATGTAATACAATTTTGGTATATGTAAATCTAACGGTATTACTAAATTTTACAGGCTTTTTAGTGTTGACAATTGTGTAGACAGCCGATATTTTAGCATATAATCAGCATACTAATAGTGAATTACATTGTATTCAATTATGAGTCTCTATTTTTTGCAATAATGTAAGTTATCATTCATAATTTTATACAGTACTTTTTTTTAATGAGAATTCTGTATGAAAAAAACATCGTCCGGAATAGAAAAAGTTTAGATCACATTAAGGTCATTCTAAAATTTACAGCAAATATTTTCATTTAAGTTTAAACTTTACCTAAAGTATATAATTGGTCAAGTGTAGGCGCTTTGCTACCACCGGCAGGCTCTAGTGTTATACCAAATGCTTGTACCCCGGCATTACTGTCAAGCTTAAACATTCCGCTGCGCAGCGTTTGGTCGTCAATTACACCAATACTGGTAGGGGTAAAGGGATCAAGTTTAAGTGCCCATACCTGATAAGCCTTACCTTCGGGTGCTTTTGGTAGTCCTGATACATCGACATATACATCTTTGCTTACTTTGTTTACATATACGGTAGCATATGCCTGTGGCGCTGCCGCCTGGCCGGCAAGTTTTACAGGGGTGTTTAGTGTATCGCGCACAATAGCAAGGGCGTTTTCATGCTCGGTATTACGCTTTTGCGCATCGGCCAGCATTGCTTCAAATTTAGAACGCTGTGCTGTAGTGCCCTTAACCTGTTCAGCAGCCTCATTGTGTTTAACGTATTGATAAGCAAAGCCCAGCATAAATACCACTGCGGCGGCCCAGCCAATATACTGGCTTGTGCCACGCTTAGGTTCTAGCTGTACTACACCATTATGCTTTTCGATAAGCTTCTGGCGTATTTTTTCAAAATTCTCTGCAGATAGGTGTGGCGATACGGCATAAGACAGGTTAATGACCGCCTTTTCTATTGCAAGGATCTCGCTGGCTACCTCTTTATGCTTTTTTGCCATTTCGTTAACCTCAATGTTTTCCTGTTCAGACAAAAGCCCGTACACATAAAACTCAAGGGTTCCGGACGCTATGTATTCTTCCATCGCTTTATTCTTGTAATAAATTTTTTAATTCGCCTATACAATTCCTGTTCTGTGTTTTTACAGTACCCAAGGGTATTTGCAACTCATCTGAAGCTTCCTGCTGGGTGTAGCCTTTAAAGAAAAGCAAGTCAATAATCTTAATACACTTTGGCTTAAGCTTGTTTATAAATTCGCGTATGCCTATAGCGTCTATCTTATTGGTAACACTTGTGTTATGGTCAAGTATATGTACGAAATTATCGGCAGATAGGTTTTTCTTGCTGTTGTTGTGGCTCTTGCTCCGCAGCCTGTCTATAGACGAATTGCGCGCTATATTTACTATCCAGGTAAAAAAGCGGCCTTTGCCTTCGTTATAGGTGTCGATATTTTTCCAGATCTTTACAAATACATCCTGCAACACATCTTCGCTTTCTTCTTTATCTTTTAAAAGATTAAAGATAACACCATAGAGGCTTTTAGAATACATGTCGTACAGTGTGGTAAAGGCTTTGCCGTCTTTTTTGTAAATTTGTTCCAGTAATTGTTCCTGTGTCATTTTTCCGGGTTTGGTTACCTCTAAGATAACAAAAGATTTTAACATTAGCACACGCCATGAAAAATACATCAGATGCCAACTACCTTTCTTACCTTGAAACTTTTATAAGCGAAAATAGAAAAGAAAGATTTTTAGAGATACTCGCGCAGCGCAGCAAGCATTTTACAGTAGCGGTAGAAGATATTTTTCAGTTGCACAATACCAGTGCCGTACTACGCACCTGCGAAGTATTTGGCGTTCAGGAGCTGAATGTTATTGAAGAGAAATACGGGAAAACCATTGATAAGGAAATTGCACTGGGTGCCCAGAAGTGGGTAGATGTTAACCGATACAGTTCTACAGGAGAGTGTATAAAAAAATTGCGCAACAGGGGATACCGTATTATTGCTACATCGCCACACGAAGAATCCTGCTTTTTAGAAGATTTTGATGTTACCCAACCGGCGGCATTATTCTTTGGAACAGAAAGGCTGGGCCTGAGTGACGAGGTATTGCGCGAAGCTGACGGATTTTTAAAAATACCCATGATAGGCTTTACCGAAAGCCTTAATATATCATCTTCTGCCGCTATAATTATACAGCACCTAAGCAGCCGCTTAAGGCGTAGTGATATAAAATGGCAGTTAACCGAAGATGAAATGCTTGAAAAGCGTATAGATTGGGCACAAAAAACGATAAAAGATATCGACTTTGTTACCTCAAGATATCTCGAAAGCGTTTAATATTAATGGCGTATGGCTTTATAGTCTTCATAACAGCCACTTATGGCATCCATTATCTGGAGGTCGTTAGCGGTTTTAATAAAGTCTTCGCTATAGTTGCAGCGCTCTAATATATCTGCTATATCTTCTTTTGTTACACCAAGCAGTGCAGCAAGTGTTTCACGGTCAAATTTACTGGCAAGGGCGTTGCGCACGGCATCGTCCTTTTTCATTTCACGCAATCTGCGCATCTCTGTTGGCTTCTTGCCAAATACATTGTTTAGCAGGTCTGCCGGGTTAAATGCAGAGCTTAGGATTCTGCTAAATGCGCCCGGAGAGTTAGATCCGCCTTCATAGCCCAGGTTAAGGCCGGCAATGCCATAGCGGTAGTTCTTATCCTGTACAGGGGCAAGCTTACTGTCTATTTGTAAAAAACCGGTAAGGTTGTATTTATTGATAACTACTTCATCAAGAACTTTAGATCGTTCAGTAAGTTTAATACGGGTTACGTTTTTATTGTTTATCCAGTCGTTAGTAACGCGCACTTTAATGGGCTGGTAGCCTATAAAGGAAATATGGAGTGTATCGTTAGCTGTAGCTTCTATGGTAAAGTTACCCTTGTCGTCGCTTACGGCGCCTTTAACTTTGTTGATATTAATAACATCTACGCCATATATGGGTAGCAGTGTTATGTCTGATACGAGTGTACCTGTAACGCTTGATTTGCCTTTCTCAGTTTGAGAATGTGCTGTGAGTGAAAGTAACGTGATAAAAAAAACTACAAAATACCTCATTGACTGTTTATAAGTTGTAAAAGTAATAAACAAACGCGATATTTTGTAGTTAGTATGTAATCTCTTAAAAAAAAATCTTATCCGCGGCGTGGTTTACGGTCGCGAGGTGCGCTGTCGCTCCTTCTTGGTGGGCGAGAACCTCCCGGTTTACTGCCTCCAAAAGATTCGCCTCTGCGCTCATTTCTACCACCATAGCTGCCTCCGCCGTAGCCATTGCCACCGCTGCGTCCGTTATGGTCGCGACGTCCGTTGTTCCTGCCTCCGTCGTTCTTAGAAATCTCCACATTTATGCGGCGGCCTTCAAGGTGCATTGCATTTAGTGTGCTTGTAACAAGGTCTGCATGCTGCGCATCGGTATTAAAGAAAGAGAAACCTTCTTTAACGTCAACCTTAAAGATATCATCACGGCCAAGCCCAAGGGTATCACGAAGGAAATCTTTCAACTGCATCCAGTCGAAATCATCGCGGGAACCTATGTTGATAAAGTAACGGGCAGCACCATCAGCACTTGCGCTAAAGTTGCTTTCCCTTCTGTCGGAACCTGCAGATTGTGCAGAAAGGTCTTTATTTTTCTTATAATAGTTGATAAAGCGGTTAAACTCTACCGATACCATTTTTTTAATAAGCTCTTCTTTAGTAAGGTCTTTCATTACCTCTTCTATAGCAGGAAGATAAGCATTTATCTCAGAGTCTACTTCTACATCGTGTATTTTGTTTGCAAGGTGCAGTAGCTGAATCTCGCAAATTTCAATACCTGAAGGAATAGTTTTTTCTTCAAACTTCTGCTTGATGGTTTTTTCGATAACCGAAATTTTCCTAAGCTCGCTTTTTGTAATGATTACAATAGATGTACCCAGCTTACCTGCACGGCCTGTACGGCCACTACGGTGGTTGTAGGTTTCTATCTCGTCAGGAAGCTGGTAGTTAATAACGTGAGTAACGTTATCTACGTCAATACCACGTGCAGCTACATCGGTAGCAACAAGCATTTGTATCTGCCTGCCACGGAACGATTTCATTACACCATCACGCTGTGCCTGGCTAAGGTCGCCATGTAGTGCAGCAGCATTGTATCCGTCTTCAATAAGTTTTTCGGCTACGGCCTGGGTATCACGTTTTGTACGGCAAAAAATTACCGAGAAGATATCCGGGTTACCATCTGCTATACGCTTAAGCGCCTCATAGCGGTCGCGGGCGTTAACAAGGTAAAACTCGTGAGATACCGTGCTAGAGCCTGAGTTTTTATGGCCTACTGTAATTTCAAGTGGCTTGCGCATAAATTCTTTAGCAATGCGCGCCACTTCCTGCGGCATGGTAGCAGAGAATAACCAGGTGCTTTTCTCATCCGGAGATGTAGATAATATGTTTACAATATCATCATAAAAGCCCATGTTAAGCATTTCGTCTGCCTCATCAAGGATACAGAAATCGATCTTGCTGATGTTTACAAGGCCACGGTTTATCATGTCCTGCATACGGCCCGGGGTAGCTACAATAACCTGTGCGCCACGCTTTATTTCGCGTGCCTGCTCTGTTATGCTCGCACCACCATAAACGGCTACGGTATGCAGCCCTTTTATATATTTCGAGTAAAGCTTGATTTCGTTTGTAATCTGCAGGCACAGTTCACGCGTTGGCGATAATATAAGCGCCTGCGTGCTCCTGTTCTCAGGATCTATTTTCTGGATAAGCGGAAATCCAAAGGCTGCAGTTTTGCCGGTACCGGTTTGGGCTAGTGCCACAATGTCGGTATCTTTTTCCAATAGTAGGGGTATGGCTTTTTCCTGTACTTCCGACGGGTTTTCAAAACCCAGGTCGTTAATCGCCTTGATAAGCGGCTCGCTTAGCCCCAATAGTTCAAATTTGTTCATATATGCTTTTAAATAAGCCGCAAAGGTACATTTTATTAACTACAATAGCTAATGCGAGTTACAGATTTATTTTAAAGTTATATATTGAATATCAGGTGTTTATTTTTTAAGGAATTCTATGAGTTGTTTTACTGCCCGTCCGCGGTGGCTAAGAAGCGCTTTTTGATCGAGCGAAATTTGTGCAAAAGTGTGTTCCAGCCCATCAGCTTTAAATATGGGATCATAGCCAAAACCCTTATCTCCTGCCTTTTCTGTTGTAATGGTTCCCTCAACAATTCCGGTAAACAAATGTTGCGCACCGTTTTTGTTAAGTGCTATAACCGTTTTAAAATTAGCCTTTCGGTTTATATTGCCATTTAGTGCGCCAAGCAGTTTGTCCATATTGGCATTAGCATCTTTTTCTTCGCCTGCATACCGGGCGCTATATACTCCCGGGGCACCATTAAGCGCATGAACCTCCAGGCCGGTATCATCTGCAAAACAGTCAAAACCGTAGCGTTGGGTTACATAATCTGCCTTAAGTATGGCGTTACCCTCTATGGTGTCGGCTGTTTCAGGAATATCTTCGTGGCAGCCTATGTCTTCCAGGCTTAGTAATTCGATATCAGTAGGAAGTTGGTGGCGAATTTCCTCCAGCTTATTTTTATTGTTAGATGCAAATACAAGTTTCATATTCTATAAGGGTCATGGTTTTGTTTACTGCAAATAGCGTCAGTAATGTTTGCAATAATATACCACCGCACATTTTGTCCCCTGCGTACTTTTATGGCGGTAGCAAGTACAGCTATAAATTCAAAAAGGTTAAAAAGCAAAATAAATGCCACATAAGACCAGTAAAAAGGGGAGGCAAAGGTTATAAAATTTTCATCAAAATCATAGTGGCTGTTGTGTAGTATTGCCTGGCTTATAATAATGCGAAACGTCCAGATAAAGAAAATACTGTTAAAGGGTAATACAATGGCTTGCGCTATGATGCTTTGTATAGCATGCCAGCGTACAAAATATCCCGATTTTCTGTTCGACAAATAAAATATAAAAGACGCCAGTACATTAACTATGGGCAATGGCAGCCCCGCAATAACGGTAACTAAAGACATAAGGTAACTGTTGCCCGCCTGCTCAAATTCCTGTGGGTAAACAGTGTAATGTGTTGTTTTTATGTTTTTGTTCATTAGAGGTCTTTATAAATGTTCCAGGCCCAGTTGGCCATTATTAGTACAATAAGGGGTATTGCGATCCATTTTTTGCTGATAATACCTTCAAAGCGGGTGTAGCTTTTTAATAAGGTTTCTTTCTTTAAAGATATATCGTATAGCAGCCATAATGGAGTAATAAGCATAATACAGGCGGCAAACAACCCTAAAGGGTTTATATATGCCGCCATAATAAGGTCTCCTTTTGCAAGTGTGGTTAATGAGCGGGTAATGCCGCAGGAGGGGCAGGGTACACCGGTAACAGCCTTAAACACACAGGGTGTAAAACTATGGCTTTTTTGTTCGCCATATAGCTGCCAAAATACCCATGCGTAACCTGTAATTAGTAGTACAGTTAATATAATATATAGCCTCCTCCTTTTCATTAATTATGCCAGCGCCTGTTGCAGCCTTTCCATGTTTTTTAGCCTTGTAGCATCTACAATAGAAAACCAGTCTACAATAGTCCAGATAAAGAAACCGCCACAGGTAAGTAACTTGCCAATACCCAGTCCGGTGTCGCCTATCATAAAACGGTCGATACCCCAATTGCCTGCAAATAATGATATCAGCTGTATATTGCCCGGATCTTTAAGATCTGTAGTATATACCTGTTGCCACCTCGATTCATCAAGGGCAGAAAGTTTTTCTCTGATGTAGCTTAAATGATGCGGCTGAAAATAACGTGCGTGCGTTAAAATATACAGGTCTGTTTTTGTGATGCCTGAAGCATCGCCTTTAATTAAATCCATATCTAATTTTAATTGGTTTATAGTTTATACAATGCCGCCTCCTGCAAGTAGCCTTACTGACCCTAATACTAGGGCTATGCCGCAAAGAAGTATAGCAACCGGAAAGGGTTTTGAAATGCGTGAAACGGGTTCAAATTCCTGTTTTGGCTCTGGCGTACTACTGTCATTATAGTCAATTATGCCAAGTACCAGCCCTATTATGGCTACTGGAATATTAATCCAGTTGAACCATCCTAAGCACGGAATAAACCCTATTATCATACCTACTATTGCTATAATGCCAAGTGTTAAGCTTGCTACCCTCATGTTGTAATCTTTTGTTTAAAAAAAATGGTTGTTATGTAAGTTGTTGTGTAATATGTAAAAATAATGCTGTTTACTATAAAAATTATAAATAGTACTACGGCAAGCCTGTTGTAATTAAGCGCCTCGTTTAAGTTGCCCTTTCCCATTTGTATAAAGCTTCGGGTTGCACCGCACATAAAGCACGGTTTGCCAAACTGCCTTATGCTGTAGCAAGTGGGCGAAGCTTGCAGTATTAACTCTTTTGATACGCATACAGATACAAGTAAAGTAAGCAGGGCAAGTGCTGAATATATTATCCATACCGTCTTAAAAGCTTTGGCATAAATTGTATTTTGTATCATAAATTACAGGTTATGCCAAATATATATTTTTAATTTAACATATTGGTTTGTATATGCCGCGTTTTGTTACAGTAACATTAAAAATATTATGACAGTTTCAATTTAATAATTACTTTTGATGCGTTTTTTAAAACACACAAAAAGTAAATTTTTGATTATGGTAAAAGATCTGTTTGAAAGGATTCAAAAAAATAAAGGCCCGCTGGGAATGTGGGCTTCACAGGCTGAAGGATATTATGTTTTTCCTAAACTGGAAGGCCCCCTTAGCAACCGCATGATGTTTCATGGCAAAGAGGTTATAAACTGGAGTATTAACGATTACCTTGGCCTGGCTAACCACCCTGAGGTGCGTAAAGTAGATGCCGAAGCTGCTGCAGAGTATGGTGCCGCCTACCCAATGGGGGCCCGTATGATGAGCGGACATACCGACTGGCATGAAAAACTTGAAAACGAGCTTGCTGCTTTTGTACAAAAAGAAACGGCTTACCTTTTAAACTTCGGATATCAGGGTATGGTTTCTACCATTGATGCCCTTGTAAGTAAAAATGACGTTATTGTATATGACGTAGACAGCCACGCCTGTATTATAGATGGTGTGCGCCTGCACATGGGTAAGCGTTTTACCTACAAGCATAATGATCTTGAAAGTATTGAAAAAAACCTGGAGCGTGCTACTAACATGGCCGAAACTACCGGCGGTGGTATTCTTTTAATTACCGAAGGTGTTTTTGGTATGCGTGGCCAGCAGGGTAAGCTTAAAGAAATTGTAGCCCTTAAAGAAAAATATAACTTCCGCCTTCTTGTAGACGATGCGCACGGTTTTGGTACACTGGGTAAAACCGGTGCCGGAGCAGGCGAGGAGCAGGGTTGCCAGGATGGTATAGACGTGTACTTTTCTACGTTTGCTAAATCTATGGCAAGTGTAGGTGCGTTTATTGCTGCTGATAAAGATGTTATCGACTTTTTAAAATATAACCTGCGCAGCCAGATGTTTGCCAAGGCATTGCCTATGGTACTGGTTAAAGGTGCCCTTAAGCGCCTTGACCTGTTGCGTACTACACCTGAGCTTAAAGACAAGCTTTGGGAAAATGTAGATTACCTGCAAAACGGACTTAAATCAAGAGGTTTTAATATTGGCGATACCAATACCTGCGTTACGCCTGTGTATCTTGAAGGAAGTATACCTGAAGCTATGGCGCTGGTAAACGACCTTAGAGAAAATTACAGTATCTTCCTTAGTATTGTGGTATATCCGGTTATTCCTAAAGGCATTATATTGCTTAGGATGATACCTACTGCTACACATACTAAGCAGGATATCGACGAAACGCTTACTGCTTATGAAGCTATTCGTGAGAAACTGGTAAACGGTACTTACAAAAAGATAGCTGAAGCTACTACGGTGGACGTGTCTGCAGAATAATTTAGTTTTATAAAATAAATACAAAAAAGGAGTTTCATTATTTTGAAGCTCCTTTTTTGTATTTCTGATATGTATATGGAGGTGTAAACCTTACGTCTGTCAAGTTTGTGTTTTTAAAGGCGCAGTTATCAATGAATAATATTGTACCCTGGCTGTGAAGTTACTCACAAGGTGTATTCATGCTGTTTATCCATTGCCCTATCATCTGCACAGCTTCTTCATGCACTACAGTGCGGCCAATAAGCGGCATCATTTCGCTTTGTATGTTGTTATTCATCCTAAAGTATAATAACGATCCTTCCGCATCCTGTTTTGCTACTATATATTGCTGGTCGCCACTAACAAAATCTACAGGTTCGCGGCATAGCCCAAGATTAGCAGGAATATTACTTTTGTTAAAGGCAAAATCCATGGGGGTGTAGCTGCAATATGCGCCGGTAGTATGGCAATGCGCGCAGTTAATATCAAGATAAGAACGCACCCTAAGTTCGAGAGGCTTGGTAGTATCAGTCCAGTCAATAGTGCTGTTAATTGATTGCGGGGCAGTGTCAAGGTAGCCGTAGGCAATCCATTTACTAAGCTGATTTTGCAGGCCGTCTTTATAGTTATAACTTTTATTAAGGTTTTGTGGTTTAGGGCCTATAGCGGTAGGCTTGTCGTTTAAAGTATGGCACAGCGCACACTGAACCGCGCTGGGTATTTTATAATAAGTTTGCTCTGTCTGCCCGTTGCGTACCCATTCTACAAGCCTGCGGTCGTTATTGTTATCATTAAGTACTGCCTCAGTACGGTCTTCATTCCATACATAATTGGCAAATATCCAGCCGTTTGCTTTTTTTATCATTATACGGGTTTCAACCATATCAGGCTCGCCGCCGGTTACTACAGCATCATAATAAAAATTTTTAATAAGGGCAGTTCCAACAGGAAAATCTAAAACTTCGTTGTCTGCGGTGTAGGTAGCTTTTGTGCCATTAGGCATCCATACAAAACGCTTTTTTTGTGCATAATCTGTAAATAGCTGGCTGTTGAGGTCATAAGGGAGTACGCCATATACAGGTTGCAGTTTTTTCATCTCTCCTTCAAAAAACTTGTAGTCAGAAAGTTTTGGATAGGGAACCGCATTAAGGTCCATCACTACCGGCGACTCCTCTACAGGGATGTAATTGTTGTCTACACTTTCGGTTCCGCAGGAAGTCAATAACAAAAAAAGTAAAAATAGCGAAAGCTCATAAAAGTGTTTCATCCGGAGTTAGTTGCGTTAGTTAAAGCGCAAATATATAAATCTTTATGATTTATCCAACTCCAGTTTTACACGGTAGTTTTTAAGCCCTTCTATAGCTTCAGGGCTTTTGTGGTCAAAGGTTTCTTCGTGGCGGCTGCGCTCCTTTTTAAGGCTAATGCGTTTAAGGGCATTGTAAAAACGGCGCACCTCGGTATGCGAGTTAATTTCCAGTGGTGGTACGGTTACTGTTTTTCCACTTGCATCTTTAGCTACCATAGTAAAATAAGACGAGTTGCAGTGCTTTACCACACCGGTTTGTATGTTTTCTGACGTAACGCGTATGCCCACGATCATAGAACTGTTACCCACATAGTTTACACAGGCCTTAAGCGTGGCAAGTTCGCCCACCTCTATAGGGTTAAGAAAGTCTACAGTATCTACACTGGCGGTAACACAGTAGGTACCGCTGTAGCGCGATGCTGCCGCAAAAGCAATCTGGTCCATTAACATTAGTATGTAGCCGCCGTGTATTTTTCCGCTAAAGTTTTGGTGGCTGGGCAGCATCAGTTCAGATATGGTAACTTTAGAGGCACTGGCTTTTCTATGCCCGGTTTCAGATAGTATGTGTTTCATGGATTAAGCAATTCGTTTGCGCCATTTTCAAACAAGCCTTCTTCTTCCTGTTGCAGGGCACGGTTAATAATGTTTTCGGGTAGCGATTTTTTGGCTTTGGCACCCATCTTTTTCAGCTTTTCGATAGAGGTAATAATGTTGCCACGGCCGTCTACAAGCTTGCCCATAGCGCCTTCATAAGCCTTTTTACCTTCTTCCATTTTTTTGCCCACGTTAATAAGGTCGCCTACAAAACCCTCGAATTTATCATAAAGGGCACCGGCCTGGCGCGCAATTTCCAATGCGTTTTCCTGCTGCTTCTGGTTGGTCCACATACTATCTATGGTGCGCAGGGTAGCCAATAGTGTACTTGGGGTAACAATAACAATATTACGCTCAAATGCCTTATTGTATAATGATGCATCTTCGTTAAGGGCAACGGCAAATGCGGGCTCCATAGGTATGAAAAGCAGCACAAAATCTGGGCTCTCCATACCGTAAAGATCATGGTAGTTTTTAGCACTTAGCTGGTCGATATGACGACGGATAGAGTTTACGTGCTCTTTAAGGTGTACCAGCCTTAGCGGATCATCTTCTTCATTAATATAACGTTCATAAGACACTAAAGATACCTTACTGTCTACAATCATCTTTTTGCCGTCGGGCAGGTTAATAACCACGTCGGGCTGCACGCGGCTGCCATCTTCGGTAGCGTGGCTTTGCTGTACATAGTACTCACGGTCTTTTTCAAGCCCCGATTTTTCGAGTACGCGCTCCAGTATAAGTTCGCCCCAGTTACCCTGCATCTTGGTATCGCCTTTAAGGGCACGGGTAAGGTTTAACGTTTCGCGGCTCATGGTTTCGTTCATTTCGCGAAGCCCCACTATCTGCTGGCGCAGTGCGGCATGGTAGTCAATACTCTCTTTATGGGTATCTTCTACCTTTCGCTCAAAAAGCTGTATCTTCTCGGCAAGTGGCCCTAGTATTGTTTTCAGGTTTTGGTGATTTTGCTCGGTAAATTTGGTCGATTTCTCTTCCAGTATTTTATTGGCAAGGTTCTCAAACTCTTTCGTGAATTTTTCGCGCAGTTCATCAGTTTCCTGTCGTTGCTCGCGCATACGCTCCAGGAGGTTATCAAAATCAGCTTCCTTTTTTGTAAGCTGCATACCCAGGGCATCTTTTGCCTGGCGCAGCGTGTCGCGCTCCTGTTGTATCAGTGTAATTTGTTTATCAACCACCACCTTTTCGTTAGCAGCCTGCGTTTTAAGCTGCTCTATAAAGGTTAATTGGCTGTTGTGGCGCTCTTCGGCTACTTTTTGGTCAGCCGACGCTTTAGAGGTAAAAATTGTTTTTCCTATAAATACACCTATGGCTAAGGCGATGATAAAGGAGAGGAGCAGGGTAAGGGTTTCGGGCATTTGTGTGTTACATTGTAAAAGGTAAAATTAGGTAAAAATAGTTAATCAATAAAGAAATAAACAGGACTGTACTTTACCTTCTTCAGGAATATATCTTTTCCATCATCATCTATAATGTAAACTACTTTTTTTCTTAAAAAACTTGCTTCCCATCGATTTTTAGTAAAAAAAGTATAATCAACTATTTCATTTTTATGTTTCCGTATAAAACTACGTTTAACATTTATTAGAACTTCTTCTCGCGGTTTGTTTCGCAGTTCAAAAAATAATTCATAAGCCGATTCCATATGATAGAACATATAACTACTTGGGTACTTATGATTATTTCCTGGAATTTCAATCTTCTGCATTTTTGCATGGGTATAGTGCACATAAACAGTATCTAATTTTTTTATTTCCTCAATATCAGGAGCCTTAATGTATTGTTTGTAATCAATTATTTCCTGAAGTTCCATAAGTTTTTCATGTCTATTAATCATTTCTTTTGTATCAGAATATTCGTATACTTCATACTCAAAATACTTATTATTTCGATATACACCTAATTTATGTGTAAATGGTCCTGCTAGTGTAAATTCAGTTTCTTTATTAATTGTTATTGGATAAATTAAGAATATTGTTTTGAAGAGTTCAATAAGTTTTTGTCTGTCTTTTCTTAGTGCTGGAGTATGTAAAACAATAGTGTCAGAATAACTAATGCAAATTGCATAGTGATGTAATTTGCCATTACTTTCCATCACTAAGTAATTGCTGTCTATATTTCTTTTTGCATATGTAGATGCTTTTAGTATTAAAGCATTTTCATCTTTTAATCCCAAAAACTTTACATACGGATTTATGGTTGTAGAAGTGTTTGGGAAATCAATAACGGGAATGTCTCTTTTTTGAGCAGTTACAAACGATGATATAATAAAAAGAATAAAGGTGATAATACGCATAGTAAAAGGTTGTGGTGTAAATTTACATAAAATATTTCACCTCAATTTTCGTTCTACGCATACAAATAACCACAACCACACAAACCGATGCACAGATTATTCTGCACTTTCCTTATCCTGTTTTTTATCAACGTCAATGCCCAGAATAACGGGGTTGTTTCCTGGATAAATACAAATGCCATTGTTATAGAAGATGCGAAGCCTGATACACAACTAACCACCTTTGCCCAAAATGTGCCTCAAAAGTTTAAAGATGCCCGCGTGTTTGGATTTGGCGAGGCATCGCACCACGGTAAAGAATTTTTTGACATTAAGGCGAAATTCTTTAAATACCTCGTAGAACATCAGGGCGTTCGGGTTTTTGTAATGGAAGAAAGCTACCAGGCAGAACGCGGCATTAACGAATGGATAACCGGTGGTGCCGGAGATAAAGACAGTGTGCTCAAAAACTTTGGGCAGGCTATATGGTACACTAATGAGGTGTTTGAACTGTTGCAATGGATGCGCAATTATAACCAGGGCAAGCCACGCCGGGAACAGGTACGCTTTTATGGTATGGATAACCAGTTTGGCGGGGAAATTAATAAAAGGCTGCGCGACTATATAAAAAAGAACAATATTGCTGTTGACGACAATGTATTGGCTGCCGCTGATAGTTGTGCTACCGTAAAATTTGGAGTGCAGACGAAGGAATGGGGTAAAAATATACAGTCAAAATTACAACAGCTAAAAAAAGTATTAGAGCAAAACAAAGAAAGGCTCATCACAGCCAACGCATATGAGTATAATGATATGCTGCGCGGACTGGGTTACCTTGAAAAATATGCTGTTTTTTTACAAGGGATGTACAGCCAGTACCGCGACAGGGATATGTTTGAAAACGTTTTACAGATACTTGAAATAGAAGGGGAAAACAGTAAAGCTTTTATATGGGCACATAATGAGCATGTTAATAAGCAGAATCTACATGGCAGTAACAGACTTGAAAGTCTTGGCAGCAGGCTTAAGCAACATTTTAAGGATGGCTATTATGCAACGGGCTTCGATTTTGGTACCGGCGAACTGAAAGGCTATGCATTTAAAAATGGTCAGATAACGGGTAAAGTTTACAATAAGCTCAATGCGCCTTATAATGATACTTTTGCCCAGACCCTTTTCCTTGCCCGGCCTGATGTTTATCTTATAGATATGGCAACAGCCGAAAAAGATCCTGTTGCAGCAAAATTCTTTAGTACTAAAATGAAACAAATCATGCTAGGAGGCCCGGGATTTGACCCTGAAAAGCCTACATTTTATTCACGTAAGTATACTGAGGTTTATGATGGACTTATCTTTGTAAAGACTATTTCGCCTGCTAAATATTAAATGAATATCTGATAGTCTTAGCTAAAGATGCGTCTTATTTTTACATTTGCTTAAAACCTCCATCTTATGTCAGATACTTTTGTAACGTTTAAAAAATATCCCCAGGCTTTTCTTGCTGCTGATGTCGAAAAACTGTTTGTTAGCAATGGTATTTCTTGTGTTGTAAAGCAGGCGTCTTCCGGGCTCGACAGTAATTTTGCAGGGGAATTGCTTAAAGATTATGAAGTACAGATAAATCCTGAAGATTTTGAACGGGCAGAACAACTACTTGAAGCACAATTTACAGATAGCCTTGAGGATATACCCGCGGATTATTACCTTCTTGAATTTACAGATGAAGAGTTATATGATGTAGTAGTTACTAAAGATGAATGGAACGAGTTTGATTACCTGCTAGCAAAAAAAATGCTTAGAGAAAGAGGTAAACCAATAGATGAAACGTTAGAGAAACAACTGCGTTCTGAAAGGATTAATAAACTCGCACAACCGGAAGAGTCCGGTACTATGGGCGGTGGCATTATAGCCGGTTATGCGGTGTATAATGCTAAAAAAACATTGCCCGATGGGCGTGTGGTACCTGCTTACAAAGAAGCCGACAGGCAAAAGGCCAAATCCAGGTTTGTAATAGGAGTAGTGGTGCTGGTTCTTGCAGTTTTACTTGCAATAGTAAGACGATTTTTAAGGTAGTAATCGTTGTAGTTGTTAAATCTTTATCGGGATATAATTTCAAAATACTTTTTGGCTTCACTTTTGCGTTAAAGGGTTATAGTTGCACACTTTAACCCATTTATTGACGTATGAAAAGCATCAAATTCTGCATCCTTGCCGCAGCATTGTGCTGTATGGTGCCGGCTATGGCACAAAAAAAATTCGGTTCGGCAAAATACACGCACATGTGCAGTTATTATGGCGAAGACATTACCGGCGATATCACGGCCTTTAGCGCCGGCCCAACTGCCGATAAGGTGATCAAAAAAATTATGTCGGTCATTGGCCTTAAGGCCAATTTTGAACTGCGTGAGGCTAATGTGCCAAACGCCGCTGCGGTAATGCTAAACGGTAAACGCTTTATACTTTACAACTCGCAGTTTATGGATAAGATAAATGCATCTACCGGTACCAACTGGGCAGCTATAAGCATTCTGGCACACGAAATAGGACATCACCTTAACGGACATACGCTGGATGATGTAGGCAGCCGTCCGCAGACAGAACTTGATGCCGATGAATTTAGCGGATTTGTGCTGCATAAAATGGGATCTTCCTTAGGAGATGCGCAGGCGGTAATGGCACTTATATCTTCGCCAAACGGAACCAAAAGTCATCCACCTAAGCGCGACCGTCTTGCCTATATAGCTACCGGATGGAATGCCGCCGCCGATGTGGCGCGTGCCACCATTGCTGCACCTGCTACAACTGCCGTAAAGCCGCAACCTATAGCCGAAAAACCTGTAATTGCTGAAAGCACCTCGAAACCGACTGTGATGCGCAGCGAAACAAAACCAAAGGTGGCAATGCCTGTACAGGTTAATGCACCACACAAAACATCTATTGCAGCTAAGGCTCCGCAAAGTAATGCTGTACGACGTAGTATTGAAGCAAATGTAAAATCTGACGTATACTTTAGCAGCGACCCTAATGGCGAGTATTACCTTACATCTAAAGGCAACCTGGTGCAGGTACAAAATGATAAGGTATATCTTGTAGGGAGTCTGTATAGATCTGATCGACAGGGCTACACCATGATGTTTGCCGGAGATAATGCCGATAAGATATATGTAGCCGGAGGAGGCAACCTTGTAAACGGGCAGGGTAAGAAGATAGGGTTTATGAAATCAAGATAGTTGTTGTTACTTTTCGCATCCTCTTTTGAAGCTACTGCGGCCATTTTATTACCACATAGATACATAGCCTTTAGGAATCTGCTAAGTATGGATAGAAAATAGATTTTTACATATAGCTATGTGAAGCGAAGTCTCTGTAATCTTTATAAGAGTCTATAGTCTATGTTTCTATGTGGTGAAAATTATTTACCTGTAAAGACAGGATTATACAGGGAATAGGAATAAGAGCATAAATACCGCGCAGCAATGTGCGGTATTTTTTTGCCTAAAGCTTTCTTAAAACCCACACCATCCACTACAGAATTTTCTTAACTTGCAGTAATTAAACATGTACTAATCTGCTATATAACCGATGGATACCAAACAACAAATTGAAGCTTTAGAACTGCGCCTTATTGCCGCCATGAAGACCAGTAACGTACCTGAACTGGATGTACTCCTTGCTGATAATCTTATTTTTACGAACCATAACGGGCATCTTGTAACTAAGCAGGACGACCTTGAAACCCACCGCAGCGGTAACCTCGAAATATATAGCATAGATACCAGTGCACAACTTATAGAAGTATTAAACGACACCACAGCCATAGTATCTGTAGTTAAAGACCTTAGCAGTGATTATGATGGGCATATTTCGGTAGGCATATTCCGCTTTACAAGGGTGTGGCACAATAGTGGTGGGCAATGGCAGGTAGTTGCGGCACATTCAAGCCAGTTGGTTTCTTAATCTGCTTATTGTAGCATTCACAGCTAACCACTGTAAGAAATTTAAAATCGCTATATTTATTCGATATTAATTATCCGCCCATGAATTTAAAAGTAATCGCCTTTGATGCCGATGATACCCTGTTTATAAACGAACCTTATTTTGAGGAAGCCGAAAAAGCATTTTGCATACTGATGGAAGACTACCTGAGCCATCAGGGAATAAGCAAAGAGGTATTCAGGATACAGATACAAAACCTGCCATTATACGGTTATGGCATTAAAGCCTATACACTAAGCCTTGTAGAAACTGCCATAAGCATATCTGGCGGTACCATTACTAACAAGCACATTACACGTATACTCGACCTGGGAAAAGACCTGCTACAAAAACCTATTGAACTTATTGATGGGGTAGAGGAAACCCTTAAATCATTGAGTAGTAAATATAAGCTGGTGGTAGCTACTAAAGGCGACCTTAAAGACCAGCAACGCAAACTACACGACAGCGGCCTTGGCCCTTACTTTCATCATATCGAGGTAATGGCAGAGAAAGAAGCTGTTAATTATGAAAAGCTATTAAAGCGTCTTGATATAGAGTCGCATGAATTTATGATGATAGGCAATTCGCTTAAAAGCGATGTACTGCCCGTACTGGAAATAGGTGGCTATGCCTGCCATATTCCGTTTCATACTACGTGGGCGCACGAGCGTATCGACTTTGAGGTGGAGCACGCCAACTTTAAGGCAATCAAAGATGTTCGGGAAGTGTTGAATTTGTTTCAGGTTTAAAGTTCCGGGTTATGGCTCCTGTATTTTTCGCTACGCAAAACGACTTCCGTAACTGGCTCAACAACCATTATAAAACTGAAACTGAATTGCTGGTGGGCTTTTATAAGAAGGGTTCCGGTAAGGAGAGTATGACCTGGAGCGAATCTGTAGACCAGGCGTTATGTTTTGGCTGGATAGATGGCGTGCGCCGCACGATAGATGACCAGGCCTACAGCATACGCTTTACACCCCGAAAAGCCCGTAGCACCTGGAGTGCCGTAAACATCGATAAAATGGAAGTGCTTATAAAACAAAGCCTTGTTACAGCAGGGGGTATTGCCGCGTACGAAAAGCGCACGGAGGATAACAGCAAGATTTACTCGCACGAGCGTACTGAAGCTGCTGTATTACCACCAGCCATGGTTGCCGAGTTTAAAAAGCACCAAGCTGCATGGGATTTCTTTGAAGCCCAGCCTCCCGGTTATAAAAAAGTCATCCTCCACTGGATTACCACCGCAAAGCAGGAGAAGACGCAACACAGCCGTTTTAAAAAACTGCTCGATGCCTGCCTGCAACATAAACGACTTACATAATGAAACAACAAAATTACAGCAACCACATACGGTGGTATGTACCGCACCATTTTATATTTTATCCTGCTATGCTTATTGCCATGGGCTATTGTGCCTGCGAGATATGGTGTGCAGAACAAGACCGCAGTATATGGGTAATGATAGGATTAGGTTTTGCTGCACTGACCTGGTTGGCCTATATGGTGCGCCAGCATTATGCCCTTACGGTACAAAACCGCATTGTGCTACAAGAATTGCGTTACCGCTACTTTGTAACCACTGGCAAACGTTTTGAACCCATAGAGGAACAACTTACGGAAGGCCAGCTTTTTGCGCTGCGCTTTGCTCCGGATGATGAGTTGCCTGAACTGGCAGATCGTGCCCTTTGCGATCAGCTATCTCCTGATGCGATTAAAAAGTCCATAAAAAACTGGAAACCTGACCATAGAAGAGTGTAGTAAGTCTGCTTACTTAAAGTTTTTTAGAAAGGCTTCTTTATAGGTAACAGATACCTCTATTTCGCTGCCGTCATCAAGGGTAAGGTAGCTGCCTTTGTTGTACATTTTTACCCTGTTGAGGTTTACAATATGCGATTTATGCACCCGTATAAACGGCAATGGTAGCAGGTCTGAAAAGTGCTTTAGGAAACGACAGGCCATTTTTTTAGAGCCATCGGTAAGGTAGAGGTCGGTAAAATTGCCATTGCCTTTAAGGCGTACAATCTCTTCCATTTTTACAACTTCAAAACCTTCCAGTGTAGGGAGTATTACGCGCTGTAATCCCGGCGATGTTTCCCTGAAATTCTCTACAATAATTTTATTGCGGTTAAAAATCTCGCTGTTGTTTATTTGCTGCTGTACTTTGTTTACAGCCAGTATAAGCTCTTCAATACTTATGGGTTTTAGCAGGTAATAGGCCGCGCTCTGGTTTAACGCCCTAAGCGAATATTCTGAAAAGGCAGTCACAAAAATCGTTTCAAACTGTAGCGTACTACAGGCCTGCAACACATCGAAGGCATTACCAAAGGGCATTTCCACATCCAGAAAAACCAGCTTAGGAGTAAGGCTGTGCAATAACGGAATGGCCTCTGCGCTGTTATGTGCTTCGCCTATAATTTCTATCTGCGGGCAGTATTTGGTAAGGTAGCTGCGCAATACTTCGCGGGCGGCTGCTTCATCTTCAACAATTACACTGCGTATTTTTTTTATCCCGGTCATATCTGGTGTATTAGGGGGAAGGTTATGGTTACCACAACACCGGTTTCGGGTAGTTGTTTTTCGGTCACTAAAAGTAAAATGTCCTTTTTGTACAACTGGCTTAGTAGTGCAATACGCTCTTTTGTATTGGTTATTCCCCTGCTTTCGTGCATCTTCTGGTTGTCTGTCTTCAGTTCACGGCTTTTTGTTATTCCTATACCATTGTCCGATATTGACACTTTTACCAAATCTCGTTCAAGCGTGAAATTTAGGAGTAACAAGCCCTTTTCATCCCTGTAGCGCAGGCCGTGCCAAATGGCATTTTCAAGATGCGGCTGCAATACCATGTTAGGCACATAAGTAGTGTCAGGATCCAGGTGCTCGTCAACGGTAATAGTATAGTCAAACTTTTCGCTAAAGCGCATATGCTCTAGTGCCAGATACTTTTGCAGCTGCTCTACTTCCTTATTGAGCAGTACAAAATCGCGGTTACTGTTCTCCATTACATTGCGCATCAGGTTGCTGTATGAAGTAAGGAATTTATTAGCCTCAAGTTCGTTGTTTTGCGAGATAAACTGGTTCACACTATTCAGGCTGTTGAATATAAAGTGCGGGTTCATTTCACGACGTAATGATTGCAGGGCTATTTCCTTATTTTTTACTTTGATGGAAGACAGCGATTTAAAGATGAATCCCGACAGTATAAGCAATAGAACCATAGACCCCAGCAGGAAATAATTGAACACATTTTTGCGGGAAATCAATTCATCCTTAAATACCTTTTCCTGCTCCAGTTGTTTTATTTTTTGCTCTGTAAGCTGGTATTTTTTAGCATCTACGAGGCTGCTATCATGCTTTATGAGGTTTTCAAGCTGTCCAAAAAAATGATCGTATAGTCTAGTAATTTCACTCACATTGCCCTGCGTGCGGTAATACTTTAACAAACCATCAAGGCTTTTGCTTGCCTGCATTATTTTACCATTATTTACAGCCAGATAGTAGGCTTCTTTAAGTGCAGCCAGCCCTTCATTTTCACTGGATTTTTTAAAGTAAATATCAGATAAGGTTTGCAGGTTGCTTATCTGGGCGGTATAGTCGTTGTGCGCACGGGCGCTCTCCAGCAGGTCCTGGGTAGCGGCTATGGCTTCATCATAGCGTTCGTCGGCAACAAATACTTTAGCAAGCTTACTGTTTATTTCAGCTACCTTATCAGACTTATCTGTATACGTAATGGCTTTTTTAAAGCTGTTAATAGCATCATCGTTATTGTTATTCTTCAGGCTGATGTTTGCTTTTTGCTCATACGCTTCGGCGGCCTCTTCCTTTTTATTGTCTTTCTCTAAAAGCTTAATGTTAGAGCGTACATACTTGTCCTGCTCGGCAGGACTGGCAGAATTTTTAAGGCGGTTATAATCATTGGCATTAAGTTTTTCCTCTAAAGAGTTACTGCTGCTTACCTCACCGGCAGTTTTGTAATTTTTGGCGGCGGCGTTCAGTTTGTTCTGCTGTTCCTGTACTTTGGCAATACTTCGGGTAAGGCGGGCTATGGCATCTTTATCTTTACGGGTGGTGTAAAGGTTAAGAGCCTTTTTATAGTATCCCTCTGCCCTCGAATAGTATTCTTTAGATTCGGCACTGGTACCCAGTTTTTCATAGGCTTCGGCAATATCTACCTCTTCTTTCTTGCCTGTAGCTATGTCGCCGGTTTCAGCAGAAACCTCTTTGCCTTTATAAGGTACAGCCTTCTTAGCTTTTTTAACAGTGTCCTGCGCCGCTATGTGCATAACGGGAAACAGCAGCAGGAACAAAATAAAGGCGGTTGTGGTACGCATATAACAGCTATAGTTTTATAAATGTAAAATAAAATATTTAAAAACGCATATCCTATTGTTTTTACCAAGTGAAAAGCCTGTTTTACCCTTTCTGCAAAAAGCGCTTTGGTAAGCCGTGTACATTTGTTTTTATAATCAGGTAACTAAAACAGTACTAACATAATACCAACTCACAATGAAACGATCTATCACCATGGCCGGACTCCTTTTAATAACAAGCCTTTGCTTTGCAGGCTGTAAACAGGACAGTTCGCCCGACTCCGCCCTTACCTTGGCACAAACCGATCCGCAAGCCGTAACAGCACCTTCAAACAAAATACAGGTGGCGCTACTTTTGGATACTTCTAACAGTATGGATGGGCTAATAGAGCAAGCCAAGTCAAGGCTCTGGAATATTGTAAACACTCTAACCACGCTAAAGTATGAGGGGCAGTCGCCAGAGATACAAATAGCGCTTTATGAATATGGTAACGACGGTTTGGATGCCTCCGGCAATTATATAAGGCAGGTAGCTCCCCTTACAACAGATCTTGATGTAATCTCAGAAAAGCTTTTTACGCTGAAAACCAATGGCGGGTCTGAATATTGTGGTGCTGTAATACAGGAGGCTACACAAAAACTTTTGTGGGGCAATCGCCCAGCCGATATGAAACTGGTTTACATAGCAGGAAATGAGGGTTTTAACCAGGGTCGCATTAGTTATAAAGAAGCCATAAGCGATGCGTTTAAAAAAGAAATTTTTGTAAATACCATATACTGCGGCAGTCAGCGCGAAGGTGTTGAACTGCTATGGAAAGACGGTGCAGATATTGCAAAGGGCAAATACTTCAACATCGACTCTAACAGGGCAATTGAATATATTGATACGCCTTATGATGACAGGATAAGTGAGTGCAACAAACGCATGAACGATACTTATGTAAACTATGGTGCGCAGGGCGATTATAAAAAGGGCAAGCAGCTGGAACAGGATAGTAATGCTGAGGTAATATCTAAGGCCAATTATACCGAACGTGCCGTGAGTAAGTCTAAAAAGGTATATAAAAACGACAGCTGGGATCTTGTAGATAAGGTAAAAGAAGATAAAGATGCCTTTAAGAAAATTAAGAAAGAGGAACTGCCAAAAGAGTTGCAAAACAAATCGACCGCAGAGGTGGAAGCTTACGTAAAACAGAAGGCTACAGACCGCGAAAAGCTACAGAAAGAGATAGGGGAACTGGCTAAGAAAAGGCAGGAATACATTGACACCGAAGCTAAAAAAAGCAAAAAACAGGATGACTTAGGCAATGCTATAGCGGTTTCTATCGAAGGGCTTGCAAAGCAAAAAGGTTATACAATAGATAAAACCCTATAAGATATAATAACTGCTTTACAATTGTTAATTGCTGGCATTTTTACCACAATGGGGACGAGGCTTTTCACTACGTCCACAAAGCCAATTCTATATATTTTAGCACAAGGTTCATCCTACTGAGAGGGTTTAAGGACACAAGGCTGGTACGCACCGCCTTGTGTCCTTTATGGCTTGGAGCAAGCCTTTATTTATACAGCTTTGTGAACTTGGTGAAAAGCCTTGTGCCCTTCGTGGTTAATATAAAAAAACAACTGTTAGATTTGAATTAAGCTGTTTTAAAATTGTTTGGCGAAATCGATGTAAGTTCATACTTTAGTAGCCACACATAATAGCTTAAAATCAAAACCTCACACAACAATGAAATTAAATTTTAAAAATGCCCTGGTGGCGCTGTGCCTTTCTGTGGGCATATCTTCGGCGTATGCCAAAGTAACGCTGCCTACTTTTTTTACCGATAATATGGTATTGCAGCAAAAAGCCACGGTACCGTTTTTTGGCACGAGTACAGCAGGCTCAGTAAAAGTTACTACCTCATGGGATAAGAAAGAATATAAGGCCACTACGGCTTCGGGCAAATGGGAAGTGCTTTTAAGTACGCCTGTTTACGGCGGACCCTATACCATAACTATTGACGACGGTACTAAAACCGTACTCAAAAATATACTTATTGGCGAGGTGTGGCTGTGTTCTGGTCAAAGTAATATGGAGATGCCATTAGAGGGCTGGGGTAAGATAAATAACTATGCCCAGGAAATTAAAAATGCCGATTATCCGCAAATACGCCTATTGCAGGCAGAACACGTAAATAACGAAAAGCCACAGGAAGCCATAGCATTGCAACACGGCGGATGGCAGGTATGCAGCCCTGCAACCATAGCCGATTTTAGCAGTACGGCTTACTTTTTTGCCCGAAAAATATACAAAGAAAAACATATTCCCATAGGATTGATACACAGCAGCTGGGGCGGTACGGTTATAGAAGCATGGATTAGTGCAGAGGCACTAAGTAAAATAAAAGATTTTACCGAAGACCTTGAGGTACTTAAAGATGCCGATGCCAAAAAGGCTATGGAGGTAAAGTACAATGCCCAGTTATCCCAGTGGAATGCTGCGCTCGCTGCTAAGGAAGAAGGCATGAAAGACAATAAAGCCTTATGGGCAGATACTGCATATAACGATGCCGCGTGGGGAGAAGTACCGGTGCCTTCTTTTTATGAAAAGAATGTATTGCCCGGTTTTGACGGTACGGTATGGTACCGCAAAACGTTTACATTAGACAAAGCTAAAAAACAGGATGGTACTCTTGAACTGTCTGTAGACGATGACGACATTGTATGGGTAAACGGAGTAAAAATTGGAGAAACAAAGGGATATAACCTTAAGAGGACGTATAAAGTTCCGGCATCGGTATTAAAGGCGGGTAAGAATGTTGTTACCGTACACGTGTTTGACAGCGGCGGCGATGGTGGTATCTATGGGCCGGACGACATTAAAATAAGCTTTGGTGGTAAAGACGATATTTCGCTTGTAGGCAACTGGAAATATAAAGTGGGTGTTTCTAATAAAGACCTGCCGGCTACTCCAAGGCTTCCGCAGGGGCCAAACAGGCCAACAGTGCTATATAATGCCATGATCTACCCAATACAGAAGTATAAAATAGCGGGAGCTATATGGTACCAGGGCGAAAGCAATGCAGAGAGGGCTAAACAATATCAAAGGCTTTTCCCTATCATGATAAACGACTGGCGCAAGCAGTTTGGTAATGAGAAGCTGCCGTTCTACTTTGTGCAGCTTGCAAATTACAAGCAGGTAAAAGACCAGCCGGCACCGTCTGACTGGGCAGAACTAAGAGAGGCGCAGTATAAAACGCTTAACCTGCCGTTTACCGGTATGGCCGTTATTACTGACATTGGAGATGCTAACGACATTCACCCAAAAAACAAGCAGGAAGTAGGCGAGCGTCTTGCCCTTATAGCGCTTGCGCAAACGTATGGTACCAAAGTGGCTTATTCAGGACCTTTGTACAAGTCGTTTAAAAAAGAAGGTAAAACCATAAGCATTGACTTTTTACATACCAAAGGCATAACCGCTAAAGGCGGCAACTTAAAAGGATTTGAAATAGCCGGAGCAGATAAGGTATTTCATTGGGCAGATGCTAAAATAGAGGGCAACCACATCGTGGTATCATCATCACTTGTGCCAAATCCCGAAGCAGTGCGCTACAACTGGGCAGACAACCCACAGGGCAATCTGGTTAATCAGTCAGGACTGCCTGCATCATCGTTCCGCACAGATGCCTGGCCGGGACTTACGGATAATAACAAATAATATTTTTTAAGGGGATGCCGGTTTAATACCGGCATTTTTTGTTTAAAACCACAACTATCCGCATGATAAGATGCCAAATCTTGCTTGTTAAAAAATTAACAAATTATTACTATCTTGGCATACTTGTATATCTTAAATTTTTGCCGGATGCCAAGTACAGGGCGACATAACCAATCAACGTTTTATGAACATTTACAGATTATTATACATACTGCTATTATTGTCATTTTTTAACGGCAACGCACAAAAAGGCAGCTTTCCGGAGGTGCTTGAAATAAAATCAGATACGGCAACGTATATTAATCTGTCTCCTGAAAAGGCACAATATTTTGTTGAAAAACAAGGAAAGCCGCTAACTCTCGCAGAGGTACAGAAGCCTGTAAACGAAGTTAATTTTGTCCCGATAAAAGATTCTACCTTTTTAGGCGGTACTGTGCTATGGGTTCGCTACAAAATCAAAAATAAAACAGGATCACCCCTGGGCATTACTATACCCCAAGGTATCAGGCAGGCAGATATATATGTTAGCAACGATGGAGCAAAATGGAACCACTATATAACAGGAACAGCTGTCCCTTACAGTAAAAGAGATGGTTATAAAAGAATGCGCGAAGTGCGTTTTACCATACCAAAAGATGTTGAAGTTATGGTTTATGAGCGCGACTATAATGGCTTTAGTCCCATGGGGCTTAAAATATCTGTTGGTATCGAAAAAAATGTACTGGAAAATGCTCACGATAATAATGAAGCATATGTTTTACCCATAATTACAGCCTCTATTATGGCAGGCATATTTTTTCTTGCCTTTGTGTTTAATATCTTTTTTTATACGGTGGTAAGAGAGCGGTTATATCTTATGCACTCACTGTTGCTTTTTGCCATGTTTATTGCTTATCTGCATATTCCGCTGAGAGATTTCTTTTTTAAAGAAAATACTGTAGTTCCGCTTATTACCGGGTTTATAAACAGAACGTTTTTGTTTTATTTGTTTGTTTATACGCTGCTCATGATCTTAAGGACAAAAAAACATTACCCTAAAATATATAAGGTTGCCGTTGCCGGAGCCACCGTTTTTTTACTGGCAAGCCTGTACCGAAACTTTTTTTATGATATTAACTTTATTGTCAGTACTGTATTTGTAATTCGTATTTTTCTTTTGTTACTCCTTTTCGGGATAATAATAGCTGACCTTTTCCAAAAACGTTCAGCGGCAAAATTGGTTGCGCTGGCTATATTTCCGTTTATTTTAATATTTACATTTTTTCTGTTTACAGATATTGGCGTAGACCCTAACGAATATTTTATAAGCTTTTCAATTGTTTGGGCAGTGGTTACCATATCGTGGTCTTTGTTTAACAGGTATAGGTATTTACAGGTACAAAATGCTAAACATGCCCTGGATAAAGAACGACTGGCAAGAGAAAAAGAGGAAGAACGAAATGAACTTATTGCAAAGCAAAATATACTTTTAGAGCAGCAGGTGGCACAGCGTACAGCCGCCCTTGAAAATTCGCTTGCAGAACTAAAGCTTACCCAAAACCAGCTTATACAGTCAGAAAAAATGGCAAGCCTTGGAGAGCTTACAGCCGGTATTGCCCACGAGATACAAAACCCTTTAAACTTTGTAAACAACTTTAGCGATGTGAGTATAGAGCTTTTACAGGAGCTTAAAGAAGAAGTTGAAAAGGGCGATACTAATGAAGTGAATGTCATAGCAGATGACGTAATGCAGAATCTTGAAAAAATAGCCCACCACGGCCGCCGTGCAGATGGTATTGTAAAAGGGATGTTGCAACACAGCCGCACATCATCGGGGGTTAAAGAGCCAACAGATATTAATGCCCTGGCAGATGAATACCTTCGCCTTGCATACCACGGACTGCGTGCAAAAGATAAGAGCTTTAATGCCGAACTGGTTACTGATTTTGGCAGCAGCCTGGCAAAAGCCAATGTAATTCCGCAGGATATGGGCAGGGTATTGCTCAACCTTTTTACCAATGCCTTTTATGCAACACAGCAAAAAACTAAACTTCATACAGTAAACAGCAGCCAGCCACAGTTAGCAAACTACAAGCCTGTGATTACAGTAAGTACAAAACAGGTAGGTAATACAGTCGAAATTACAGTAACAGACAACGGAACCGGTATACCCGATGCTATAAAAGATAAGATACTTCAGCCGTTTTTTACTACTAAACCCACGGGTCAGGGTACCGGCCTGGGCTTGAGCCTTAGCTATGATATTGTGGTTAAGGGGCATGGCGGTACCATAGATATTTTGTCTGAAGAAGGGAACTTTACTACATTTACAATCAAACTACCATTATAAAACCAGAAAACAGGACCAATGAAAAAAATTGCATTTCTTTTATTCCTTTTAAGCTTTATTTCTGTTGCGGCACAACAGCGATGGCCGGAGGCTTACATTGTTCAGTCTGATTCGGCGAAATATGTAGATATTCCCGATGATAACTGGCAACGCCTTAATACATATGAGGAGCATATTACGCTAAAGCAGGTAGCAAGCACCAAATATGACACAATGTTTGCCAAGGCTAAAAGTTCCCGCAGAGAATTTTTTAAATGTTATTCGTGGGTACGGTACAAGATAAAAAATACAGACACAAAAAATGTATTGTTTACATTTTCTGCAAATAAGGGCAGACAGGACTTTTATGTAAAGGCCGAAGGTAATAAATGGATACACTATGTGGCCGGTGATATGGTACCCTGGAGTGAAAGAAGTGGTATAAAAGACATTTCAGAAGTTCCGTTTGAACTGGCACCCGGTCAGGAAGTATTTGTTTATATCGATATGGGGCAGATAACAGCGTTCAATGATATTCAGCCTTCTATAGGAAATTACTTTAAGGTTATTGAAGAACACTATCTTAAAGCCGAACTGTACCAGCGGGATGATGTTATCTCCTTTGGGTTTTTTGGGTTTATCATTTTTGCCATGATCTTTAATCTGTTCTTTTATTATGTAAACAGAGAAAAGGTATATTTTGTGTTTTCGTTGTTGTTGCTTTTTTCGGCATTGCTTTTAGGTAAAGAAGTTTTATCATCATTATGGTTTAATGAGTACAGGCAGCTGTATACATTTTTCATGGTCTTTACCGTTACCGGATTTATTATTATGCTTCTTAATACTACCCGCTTCTTTTTCAGGGTAAATGTACATTTTAAGGGTTGGGATATGTTCCTTAGGTACTACTCAATATTTGTGGGGTTTGCAGGTGTTTTTGTTTATATGGGGCTTATAAATAAATGGTTTATATTTCTTATAGTAGTAGCTACACTTGTAGGGCTTGCAGGTTTTGCATTTATAGTAGCACTTATAGTAATGCTTATTTCGTTACTAAAGAAAAAAGATAAAGAAGCCCGACTGTTTGTAACGGCTGCCCTTCCGTTTTTAGTAAGCCCGATATTAAACGCCATTATACCGTCGCAATGGGTGTACACTATGTGTGGTGTCTGGACAATACTTGCCCTGTCGTGGGGAATGTTTGCCCGTTATAAAAGACTGCACGAAGAAAATGCACGTGCCGCGCTTGAACGTGAAGAAGAGCGTAACCGCCTTGTAGCAGCCCAAAAAGAGGAACTCGAAATACTTGTAGAAGTGCGCACTGCCGCTTTACAGCAATCACTTGAAGACCTTAAGCAAACCCAGAACCAGCTTATTCAGTCAGAAAAAATGGCAAGCCTTGGAGAACTTACTGCCGGTATAGCCCACGAGATACAAAACCCGCTAAACTTTGTAAATAACTTTAGCGATGTAAGTATTGAACTGCTTGATGAAATGGGTGAGGAGCTGGACAAAGGCGATACCGAAGAAGCAAAAGCCATAGCAGGAGATATTAAGCAAAACCTTGAAAAAATAGCCCACCATGGCCGCCGTGCCGATGGTATTGTAAAAGGCATGCTTCAGCATAGCCGTGCCAGCTCTGGTAATAAGGAAGCTGCCGATATTAACAAACTTACCGATGAGTACTTACGACTGGCTTACCATGGCCTGCGAGCCAAGGATAAATCGTTTAATGCTGATCTTGTAACAAACTTTACCGATAACCTTCCGCAGCCCCGCATAGTGCCGCAGGATGTGGGCCGGGTGCTGCTTAATATGTTTACAAATGCTTTTTATGCCATGCAGGAAAAAGGTAAACAATCTCAATCTGTAAATTACAAGCCTGTTGTTACAGTAAGTACCAAGCAGGTGGGTAATACAATAGAGATTACCGTTAAAGATAACGGTACCGGTATTCCTGATGAAATTAAGGATAAGATAATGCAACCGTTTTTTACTACTAAGCCCACCGGGCAGGGTACAGGCCTTGGGCTGTCTTTAAGTTATGATATAATAGTTAAGGCACACGGCGGAAACATAAACATTAACAGTGTTGAAGGCGAAGGCACAGAATTTATAATTACACTGCCGGTTTAGGCATATTAGCGCATGAAGAGATTTTTACTGTTTTTATTGTTACTGTTTATTTTACCAGCTACTGCGCAGAGCAACTGGCCTCAAGCCTTTACCGTATCGGCAGACTCTGTAAGTTATAAAAAGATGGATGTTGCCTATTGGCAATACCTCGAAATGGGTAACGACAGTATAACGCTTAAAGCGGTACTTACGCCTGAATTCCAAAAGCGCTTTAAAAACCTTGATATTAAGAACAGTCCGGCCTTTACTGAGAAACAAAATGTTTGGGTTCGTTATAAGCTGCATAATTCTAATACATACCCTTTAACCATATTATTACAGGCAAAGGAAAATGATGTTACATTTTTTATAGGCCCTAAACGAGAACGATTTGACCACGGATATATGGTGCCATGGAAAAACCGCAACGGATTAAAGTTTTTTTTAGAAATGGTATATACCGTGCCTGCTAATACAGAGATTGAGGTATATGTCTATCTAAAAAATATAGGGTATGTTGATTCTTTGTATCCAAAGCCGGGAAACTACAACAGGTTTGTCGAACAGGCTTTTCATAATACGCCTCTGTTTACCTTTAATGATGCTATTGCAGCCGCATTCTTTGGGTTTATATTTTTTGCGGTAATTTTTAATATGCTGTTTTATTATATTAACAGGCAGCGGGTATATCTTTTATACTCAATAACACTTCTATTTGCAGCGCTATATGCTGCTATAGATGTTATATCGATGGAGTTTTTAAGAGACTATCCTGCGGTGGCAGAAAAAATTCAGGCATTCTTAATACTTACCCTCATCTTTTTAATGATATATACTGCAAGGTTCTTTTTCAATGTAAAGCAGCATTATCCAAGATGGGACAAACTACTTGTATGGTCTCCCATCATCATTATTGGTTTAGGCATATTGTCACTAATCTATCAAAAAACCACAGGTACTGTTCCTGTAGTCTACATAACTCTGGCCGCCGTTGTTATCTTCTTTACCCTCATTGGCGGAACAATTATTATGCTAGTATACTTTCTGCGTAAAAAAAACAGGGAAGCACGCCTTTTTGTAATTGCTGCATTGCCATTTTTGGTTAGCCTTATACTATCTGTATTTACAGATATAGAATGGGTGGTATATGGCGGAGGTATATGGACTATTGTAGTGCTATCATGGGGAATGTTTGAAAAATTTAGAAACCTGCAGATTGAAAATGCGCGTATAGCGCTGGAAAAAGAAGAAGAGCGCAGCCGCATGATAGCCCAGCAAAATGAGTTGCTGGAACAACAGGTAGCAGCTCGCACTACCGAGTTGAAACAATCGCTCGAAGACCTTAAGCAAACACAAAACCAGCTTATCCAGTCAGAAAAAATGGCAAGCCTGGGAGAACTTACCGCAGGCATTGCCCATGAAATACAAAACCCGCTCAACTTTGTAAACAATTTTAGCGAGGTAAGCGCAGAGTTATTGCAGGAACTTAAAGAAGAAGCGCAAAAAGGTGATATTGATGAAGTAAATGCTATTGCCGATGATGTGATTCAGAACCTTGAAAAAATAGCCCATCACGGCCGCCGTGCCGATGGTATTGTTAAAGGGATGCTACAGCACAGCCGCACCTCTTCAGGACAAAAAGAAGCTACAGGTGTTAATACCCTGGCAGACGAGTACCTCCGCCTTGCCTATCATGGGCTGCGGGCAAAGGACAAATCTTTTAATGCAGACCTGGTTACAAACTTTGCAGATGGGTTGCCAAAAATAAACATTATAGCCCAGGATGTGGGCAGGGTATTGCTTAACCTGTTTACCAATGCCTTTTATGCTACGCAGGAAAAAGCAAAGCAGTCGCAGCTTACAAATTATAAGCCCCTGGTTACAGTAAGTACAAAACAGGTGGGTAATGCCATAGAAATTACGGTTAAAGATAATGGTACCGGTATACCCGATGCCATTAAAGACAAGATATTGCAACCGTTCTTTACCACAAAACCTACCGGAGAGGGTACCGGGCTGGGGCTTTCTTTAAGTTATGATATTGTGGTAAAAGGCCATGCAGGAGGCATAAACATTGAGAGCAAAGAGGGCGAGGGAAGCGCCTTTATAATTACGCTCCCGCTATAACATCTTCTGCGCATTTTAACTATATTAGCAAACCATTTCCAACAATCTTAATACAATGTCGATAAAAATATTAGTGGTAGACGATGAGGCTGATGTACAGCCGCTTTTCCTGCAACGTTTCAGGAAAGAGATAAAAAATGACGAGATCAGTTTTGATTTTGCCCTTTCGGGCGAAGAAGCATTACAGTATCTTACAGGGCATCATTCTGAAGTCGTACTTATATTATCTGATATAAATATGCCCGGCATGAGTGGTATAGAACTGTTGTCTAAAATTAGGCATGAGTATAGTGTGCCACCTCCTATAGTAATGATGGTAACGGCTTATGGAGATGAAGAAAACCACAGGCAGGCAATGGACAATGGTGCAAACGACTTTTTGACCAAGCCGCTTGATTTTAATTTATTAAAAGAAAAACTTAAACAAATTACAGAATAATGTCGAAGATACTGGTGGTAGATGATGAACCGGATTTAGAAGTCCTGGTGAAACAGAAGTTCCGTAAAAAGATCAGGGAAAATATATACGAATTTGTTTTTGCACAAAATGGGCAGGAAGCGCTTGAAAAAGTAAAAGAGCATCCTGACCTCGATTTGGTATTAAGCGATATTAATATGCCGGTAATGGATGGGCTTACGCTTTTAACGCATTTGCCCGAGGCTAACCCTACGCTAAAAGCGGTGGTTGTATCTGCCTATGGCGATATGCAGAATATTCGCATGGCCATGAACAAGGGGGCTTTTGATTTTGTGTGTAAGCCGGTAGATTTTGAAGACCTGGATCTTACTATAGAAAAAACCATTGTATATGTACAGCAGTTACAGGAAACACTTAAAGCCATAAAAGAAAACAACATACTTAAAATGTATGTAGATGAAAACGTGCTTAATTTTATGACACACAAAGAGTTTGAAACCAGCCTGCTTAAAAATGAGCTGCTGGAAGCTACAGTGTTGTTTATAGACGTGTGTGGTTTTACATCTATTACAGAGCGTATTCCTGCAAATACGGTGGTAAGTGTGCTTAATGGCTTGTTTGACAAAATTGTAGCCGGTATAATAGCACAAAACGGACACGTAGATAAATTTATGGGCGATGCGGTTATGGCTGTTTTCCGTGGTGAGTACCATATGGACAGGGCGATAGACGCTGCACTCTCTATAAAAGAAGAAATTGCAAAGCTCGACGAAATAGTGGAGGGCGAGATAAGGTTTAAGCCCGAAATATCAATAGGTATTAACTCCGGCGAAATGGTATCGGGCAATATAGGTTCGGCATCGCTTAAGCGACTGGATTATACCGTGATAGGCGACTCTGTAAATGTGGCACAACGCCTGCAATCGGCAGCAAAAGCCGGACAGATATTGATAAGTGAAGAAACCTACCAAAAAGCAAAGGAATCTTTTAGTTGTGAATATGTGGGCGAATTTACCCTTAAAAACAAAGCAAAACCTGTAGTTACTTACGAAGTTAAGGAATAGTAAATAGGCCAGGCCATAAAAATAAGCCACGAACTTCCGGAATAAAACTTCGGGAAATTCGTGGCTTATTTCAATAAAATTAAATGATGTTTTTACTTTAAAGGCTTAGTGCCTTGCCTGGCGGCTAAGCACACCACCGGCAGTTTCTTTAATAACATTGGTAAACACAAATGCCTTAGGGTCAATATCGTGTACAATGTTTTTAAGCCTGCGCAGTTCCAGCCTGGTTACTACGGTAAATACAATATCGCATGGCTGGCTAATGTTATAACTGTCTTTTAAAAATCCGCGCTCTCCTTTATATACGGTAATACCTTTACCAAGGCTCATTACAAGCGCTTCTTTTATCAACTCGCTCTGGCCTGATATTATAGTAACTCCGTTAAACTCTTCTATACCTTCTACCACAAAATTTATGGTTCGCGATGCGCTGTAATAGGTTAGTATTGAGTATAATGCAGTAGGTAGCCCGAGTTTTACAGCCGCAATAAGGAAAATAATAATATTTATGCCCAGTATTATTTCGCTGATGGTAAAACTTACGCGTTTTCCTGTATATAGTGCCAGTACCTCTACACCATCTAAGGCGTAACCGCCACGCATGGCAAGGCCTATACCAATACCCATAAATGCACCGCCAAATATTGAGACAAGTAGCTTATCTGACGTTATTTGAGGATAAGGTATAAACAGCAGGCAAAGCCCCAGGCCGGTAATGGCAAATAATGTTTTTAATGCAAAACCCCTGTTTACCTGAAAAGCTGCCATTAATATAAGCGGAATATTTGCTGCTACAATTACATAGCCTATATTCCAGTGGTAGAGTTCGTGTACTAAAAGCGATAAGCCTGTAATACCACCATCAAAAAAGTGGTTAGGTATTAAAAAACCTTTCAACGCAAAACCACAAAATAGTATTCCGGCAGCCGCGTAAAATACGTCGGTAATATTATGTTTAGCAAAAATATCTTTCATTATAGTACAGTTTTAGATAACAGTTGGTTTAGGTTTTCTTGTTTTTTTTGGTTGCGCAGCTGCTGTGCTGTTTTGGTAAAGTAAGTATGTGCTTTTAAGAATGCTATTTGCTGGTCGTTCCATTCGCTGCGGGTTAGTATATTACCGCCGGCGCACATTTCGAGGTATAATTTATCGCCCAGTTCAAAAAAGTCATCCCGCCCCAGGTAATCCAGGTCGGCATCACTTATTATTTCGCCCAGTTTATCAGCCGGAGTTTGTGGCAGCCTTGTAGCGGTTATTATTTCGCATATTTTTTCAATATCATTTTGGCTATAGCCAAATTCCGGTAGTGTTTGTTGTGCTATTTCACACGATATTTCCTCATGCCCGGCGCTTTGGTAAAGGTAACCGGAATCGTGGTATAATGCCGCGGTTAACAGTAGTGCAGCTTCATTGTCAGGAATACCTTCAATTTTGGCAAGATCTGCAGCCCTTTCATAAACATCGAGTGTATGGTTTACAGAGTGATAATACAAGTGCGGGGCTAAATCATTTTTTAGCCTGGCAAGTATAAATTCTGATTCGGGTTTTTGAAGCATATCCTTTTATTGGCGGCTAAAATACAAAAAAAATACGGCTGCCAAAATGGTTATTAAAAGGATAGGGGGCTTTGTATAAAATTGCAGAAAGGTTTACATCTAAATAACAAATTTGCTAAAAATTGTAATTGCTTTTTTGCAAAACCTTATGCTTTCTTATAAAGCCTTCGTATTGCTAATTCGTTATCTTTATATAAACACATACCATGAAAAACATCCACCCGGAAAACTATATAGTTACCCCACCATTTTTAATTGCTGAAGCTCCTACTGTTGTAAAGCTAAAAGCATCTGACGATGAAAAAAAAGAAGCGCTACACGAAGTAAGCAAAAAGTTGGGGGAGTTGCAGGACAAGATGTATGCTAACAACCGATACAGCGTGCTGATAGTATTGCAGGGTATGGATACCAGTGGCAAGGACAGCCTTATAAAACAGGTGTTTAAAAATTTTAACGCCCGTGGGGTAGTGGTGTATAGTTTTAAGCAGCCAAACAGCGCCGAACTAAAGCACGATTACCTGTGGCGTCATTATATTGCGCTGCCCGATAAGGGTAAGTTTGCCGTGTTTAACAGGTCGCATTATGAAAATGTACTGGTTACCCGTGTGCACCCGGAATATTTATTAAAGGAGAACCTGCCGAGCATAGAAGATGTAAAAGACGTGCCTGCTAATTTTTGGAAACAGCGTTACGAGCAAATCAATAATTTTGAGAAGCACCTGGTATTAAACGGCACTATAGTGCTTAAATTCTTTTTGCATATTAGTAAAGAGGAGCAACGCCAGCGCCTGTTGCGAAGGCTGGAACTTAAAAGCCATAACTGGAAGTTTAGCCCGGCCGATCTTGATGAGCGCCAACTGTGGGATGAGTACCAACAATATTATGAAGAAGCTATAAACAATACCAGCCGCCCCCATGCGCCCTGGTATGCCATACCGGCCGATGATAAAAAACTCGCACGATTGCTTGTAGCCAAAACTATTTTAAAGGAACTTGAAAAATATAACTTTCATGAACCGGAGGTTAATGAGGAAGTTTTAGAACATATAAACGCCTACAAACGCAAACTGGAAAGTGAGAAAGATTAGGCGTTTTGTGTCTATCCTATGCTTTTGTTTTTAAGAGCATAAACCTATAATTTTAAGGATTGGTATCCAGTAAATCTATTAATTCTTCATTACTCAGGCAAAGGCCCAGGTTAGCAGCTTTTTCGTTATCTTCTTCTTCGCCGTTAATAAAGTAAATGGGAATTTGCGATGTAGCCTTTCGGTTACGTATGCTTGCAGCCGTAGTGCGGCCATGCAGCGGCTTTACCCCATAGTTTATAAGTATGGCGTCGGGTTTTTCTATACCCGTTTTACGGTAGGCTTCGCCACCATCTTTAAGTTCAAAACCTATAACGTTGTGTGGAGTACCGTTACAGGTCTTTAAAAGCAGAGACGAGGTGCTGTCGGCACACCAGTCTATTATAAAGAGTTTCATCTATAAAACATTGGTAGTATAAAGTTATAAAAAAAACCGTAGCAGCCATTATACGGCACAGGCTTTTTAAAACGGAGCATCTGGTAAATAAAGTTTAAAACACTTCAATGTATAAATGATTTGTATCTTTGACTGATAATAGCTTTTTTTAGTGAGGACTACTTTTTCTGCCCATATTCAAAACCCTGAGGGTTTTAAACAACAAGCACTCGCCTGGGCGCAGCAATACAGGGAAGTTGTTTTTTTAGACAGTAATAACTACCATCAAAAATACGGCAGCTATGATGCCATACTGGCTGTAGATGCGTTTACATCTGTAATTACAGATCATTATAATGCGTTTGAAGACCTGGCTGTTTATCGCAGGACTACGCAAGACTGGTTGTTTGGTTACCTGTCTTACGACCTTAAAAATGATACCGAAGATTTAACCTCGCGTAATTTTGACGGCCTTGGTTTTGCCGACCTGTTTTTCTTCCAGCCCCAAAAGCTGTTCCTTTTAAAAGGTAATACAGTTGAGCTGCACTACCTGGCATTGTGCGATGACGAAATGGAGAGCGACCTTGACGAAATTCTAAATTCTGAATTGAGAATTGAGAATTTAGAATTGGGGATTGATAACAAGGAACCGATAACTATACAGCAGCGCATATCTAAAGAAAGCTATCTTGATAAAGCCGGGCAGATGTTGCAGCATATTTACCGTGGCGATATTTATGAGGCTAATTTTTGTATGGAATTTTATGCTGAAGATGCCGTAATAAATCCGCTAAGTACGTACCATCAGTTAAATGCCATATCAGAACCGCCCTTTGCAGTGTATCTTAAAAACCATAAGCAGTATTTACTGTCGGCTTCGCCAGAACGTTATCTTAAGAAGGAGGGAAGCAAAATTATTACGCAACCCATTAAAGGTACTGCCCCCCGCAGTACTGATGCTACCGAAGATGAAGCCCTGAAAACCGCGCTTACCCAAAACGAAAAAGAACGTGCCGAAAACATAATGATCGTAGACCTGGTGCGTAATGATTTGAGCCATACGGCAGAAAAGGGTTCGGTTAAAGTGGAAGAACTTTGCGAAGCTTACAGCTTTAAGCAGGTGCATCATTTGATATCTACCGTTACATCGCACATTGATAGTACTGTTATGCCAGAGGAGGTTCTAAGAACTACCTTCCCTATGGGCAGCATGACGGGGGCTCCTAAAATATCGGCCATGCAGATTATTGAAAACCTTGAAGTAACCAAGCGCGGGCTTTATAGTGGTGCCGTAGGGTACTTTACACCCGATGCCGATTTTGATTTTAACGTGGTTATACGCAGCATACTTTATAATGCAGATAAGCAATATGTATCTTTTTCAGTAGGTAGTGCCATTACGGCCGACGCCATCCCTGAGAAAGAATACGAAGAATGCCTATTAAAGGCAAGGGCTATGCGTACGGTGCTGGGAGGATAGGAAGGGATATGGGATGACGAATTACACACGTCAGTAACTTACCTTTATAATAAAGTTTATTGCGTACTTTTGCCTAATGCCTTTTTCTAATAGTATGTTGTCTAAACTGCAAACCCACCTGACTACTCAATTATCTTTCTTAAAAGATAAAAAATTACTCCTCGCTACCAGCGGCGGTGTAGACAGTGTTGTTTTGGTACACCTTTTTAAAGCGTTGGGTTATAACATATTTATAGCACACTGCAACTTTGGGCTAAGGGGAGACGAGAGCGATGGCGATGAACAGTTTGTGCGTAATTATGCAGCTGAAAATAATATCCCAATTTTTGTAACCCATTTTGATACTAAGGCTTTGGCTCATGATGCTAAAGTATCTATACAGGTGGCAGCAAGGCAGCTGCGCTATGCCTGGTTTGAAGAACTAATTAGGGACAATAACCTTGACTACCTGCTTACGGCACATCACTTAGACGATTCGGTCGAAACATTTCTTATAAATTTTACGCGGGGTACCGGGCTTGATGGGCTGCTGGGCATACCACAACAAAACGGAAATATTGTACGTCCGTTGCTGCCGTTTACCCGAAACGATATTGAGGCATACGCCAAAGCGAACAACATTGCCTGGCGTGAAGACAGCAGCAATGCATCTGATAAATACCTGCGCAACAAGCTGCGCCATACTATAGTGCCCATTCTTAAAGAACTCAATCCGTCTTTTGCAGATTCGTTTGTTCAGACCCTTACTAATCTGCAACAGGCACATTCGCTTACAGAAGATGCCTCGGTTTTGGTATACCGGGAGGTGGTTACAGATATGGAAGATAAAAAGATAATCAGCATCCCGCAACTTATACGTTTGCCAAACTATCAGGCTTATTTGTACCAATGGCTTAGTCCGCTTGGGTTTACCGCCTGGGATGATATTTATGATTTGGTTAGTGCGCAGCCGGGTAAATTTATACTTTCTCAAAACTATAGGTTGTTAAAAGACCGCGACAGCCTGATCGTAGAACCGTTTAAAGAGGCGCAGGACAGGATTTACGAAATTGCAAATAACATTGATAAAACTACTGTTCCTATAGAGTTAAGGTTCGAAATAATAGCAAATAAAGAGCAAAATGCTACAAAAAACATAATTTTTGTTAATAATGAATTAATAAAATTCCCGTTATTTGTCCGTAAATGGCAGGAGGGTGATTATTTTTACCCACTGGGAATGAACGGGCAGAAAAAGAAGGTTTCAAAGTTTTTTAAAGATGAGAAATTTTCACTTTCACAAAAGGAAGATACCTGGCTTTTATGTTCTGAAAATGAAGTAATATGGATTGTTGGCCATCGTGCCGATAACCGTTTTAACGCTGATACACAAACAACACAAATTTTAAAAATAGAGGTTTTACAATAATGAAAAAACTTGCTTTTATATTGTTTTTCATTTCGGCATTCTTTGCCGCAAATGCACAGGTAAAGCAGCCTGTAAAGTGGACTGCAAAAGCTGAAAAAAAATCGGATACCGAATTTTTACTTACGTTTGATGCTACCATAGAGCCATCATGGCACATGTATTCTCAATATAGCGATGAGAACGGTGCAGTACCTATGACAGTTGTTTTTAATAACAACAAAGGTAATTATGAACTTATTGGCAAAGCCAAAGAGAGTAAAACCGAGCAGGCCTATAACGACGTGTTTGAAGTTACCGAAACCTTTTGGAGCAACAAGGCACAGCTTAAACAAACGGTAAAGCTTACACCTGCAAGTAATAAAATAGTACAGGTTACTTTTGATTACCAGGTGTGTAAAGAAGTTTGTATTCAGGATACCAAGCTTTTCCAGTTTGACCTTGCAACATTAACGGTTAAAGATGTAAACAAGTTTGACAAAATAGCGTTAAAGGCAGCTACGGCGGTAAGCACGCCAGATGTTGCAACTACTGCACTGGCAGCACCCGAAGAAGCAGCTACTGTTATAGCTGATGCTAATGATACTGTTGCAGATACAGCAAAAGTTGCAGCATCTAAAGATAAGAAAGATGTTGCAATAACTACAACTCCTAAGAAATCAGACGAGAAAAAAGGGCTTTTTACTATTTTCTTTATCGCGTTCCTTTCTGGGTTTGCAGCATTGTTAACACCATGTGTATTCCCTATGATTCCTATGACGGTAAGTTTCTTTACCAAGCAGAGTAAATCTAAGGCGGCAGGTATACGTAACGCCATAACATACGGTGTTTCAATAATTGTAATTTATGTATTACTGGGGTCATTAGTTACCGGGATTTTTGGAGCAGATTCGCTTAATGCGTTATCTACAAACGTAGTATTTAACCTGGTATTCTTTGTACTCTTAATTGTATTCGCCTGTTCATTTTTAGGTGCATTCGAAATTATGCTTCCTAACTCGTGGGCTAACAAAGTGGATCGCCAGGCAGACAGGGGAGGTATTGTAGGTATTCTTTTTATGGCGCTTGCCCTTGCTATAGTTTCATTTTCATGTACAGGTCCTATCGTGGGTACACTGCTTGTAGAAGCGGCTTCTAAAGGTGGTCTTGCACCTGTAATAGGTATGTTTGGCTTTTCATTAGCACTAGCCCTTCCGTTTATGCTTTTTGCAATGTTCCCGGGCTGGTTAAACAGCCTTCCAAAATCGGGCGGATGGCTTAACACGGTTAAAGTATTCCTGGGTTTCCTTGAACTTGCGCTTGCGTTTAAATTTTTAAGTAATGCAGATCTTGTACTACAATTACATTATATAGAAAGAGAAACATTTCTGGCTATATGGATTGCCGTATTTGGTGCATTGGCACTATATATGTTCGGTAAAATTACGTTGCCGCACGATACTCCCGGAGGATTCATTTCAGTAGGCAGGCTATTGCTCGGTTTGTTAGTCTTGAGTTTTACGGTATACCTTATTCCGGGGCTATGGGGTGCGCCACTTAAGCTGATAAGCGGTTTCCCACCATCGCAAACGTATAGTGAAAGTCCGTATGGCTTTGGCGCAAGCAGTAGTGGTTCTACAGCTTCTAATATTGCCTTGCCGGAAGGTTCCCATAATGGGCCTCATGGCATTGCTGCTTTTGAAGATTATGATAAAGCATTGGCTTATGCCAAAAAAGTTAATAAGCCACTGCTGATTGATTTTACGGGGTATGCCTGTGTTAACTGCCGCAAGATGGAAGATAATGTATGGAGCGACGAGCGCATACTTTCGATACTTAAAAATGATGTTGTACTTGTATCATTATATGTAGACTTTAAAGAAGATTTGCCGGAAAGTGAGCAGTATACTTCTCAGTCTACTGGGAAGTTTATTAAAACGATTGGCAACAAATGGAGTGACTTCCAGATTACAAAGTACAAGACTAATTCGCAGCCGTATTATGTGCTGGTAAATAAGGCTGAGGAAAACCTTAATGAACCAGTAGGATATACACCAGATATTGAAGAATATCTTACCTGGCTAAAAGACGGCGTAAGTAAGTTTAAAAAATAATACGTTTTAAAGTTTAAAAAATCCCGAAATACAGTACTGCTTAGATAAACTCAGCAGTACTGTATTTCGGGATTTTTTATTACTATGAAATTTAAGATTACGCAATTTTTTAAATAACCTAAAGAGGTTGTTGTTAATAAAATATTTTTTAAAGGTTAATTTATTAAGTCTTGTTGTTTGCTATTAATAGTATATTTGTTAAAATACTATTTAAAAAACATGAATGTACAAGTGCTTAAAAGCCTGCCGGCAAGAAGGTTTCTATTATTGTTGCTTTTATTTCAACTGGTGGGTTATGCCCAGGTAAACTTTACCCAAAGCAACTTGCCTATTGTTATTATTAATACAGATAACAATGCTGAAATACCCGATGACCCTAAGATACAGGCATCAATGAAGATAATTTATCATGCAGATGGTACTACCAATTATCTTACCGATCAAAATACCACTGCTTACCTTAATTATTCGGGGCGCATCAAGATTGAGGTACGAGGATCAACATCTCAGGATTTACCCAAAAAACAGTACGGCTGGACAACTTATGAAAGTGACAATAGCACAAAAAAGAAAGTCAGCATACTGGGCATGCCCAAACAAAATGACTGGATACTTAATGGCCTTGCGTTCGACCCTTCGTTAATTCGCGATTATTTATCATACAACCTTTCGCGTGCCATAGGCTATTATACGGTGCGTACGCAATTTTGTGAGGTGGTATTAAACGGTAGTTATAATGGTCTGTATATACTACAGGAAAAGCTAAAGGATGATGAAAACCGTATTAACATAGAAGCAATTGATGACAGTGCGGCCAATGGTGTAGCGCTTACAGGTGGCTATATAACTAAAGCTGATAAAACTACAGGTGGTGACCCTGTAGCCTGGAGTATGCAGTCGTATGTGGGCAATACAGATTTTATACATGAACTGCCTAAACCGGAAGATGTAACAAGTGCACAGGATGCTTACATACATCAGCAGTTTACAAATCTTGCCGGTACATCACATAACAACAATAGTAATTTTGGTACCGGCTATCCATCTATAATAGATATCCCCACATTTGTCGATTTTATGATAATGTCTGAGTTGGCCGGTAATGTAGACAGTTATCAGGTAAGTACTTATTTTCATAAGGATATTGGCGGAAAATTGCGTGCAGGGCCTATTTGGGATTTTAACCTGACCTTTGGTAATGATCTCTTTTCATACGGTTATAATCGTGGTTATTATAATGTATGGCAGTTTGCTAATGGAGATAACGAAGGGCCAAAATTCTGGAGAGACCTTTTTGATACACCCGACTTTAGGTGCTACTTTTCTCGCAGGTGGAATGAACTTACACAAGCAGGCCAGCCTCTAAACTATGATAAAATAGTGGCTGCTATAAATACAACTACAGCTACTATTGCAGATGCTGCCGCACGCGAACAGGCAAGATGGGGAACGGTGCCTAATTTTAATGGAGAGGTTGATAATATAAAAAACTGGCTACTGCAGCGTAGCACATGGATTACTAATAATGCAGGTAGTTACACCGCTTGCCAAAACCCTGTATTGCCATCGCTGGTTATTACAGATATCAGCTATCATCCATCAGAATCTAGTCAGTTTCCTGAATCTGACGACCAAGAATTTTTTGCCATAAAAAATACAGGTACTACAGTGGTTAACCTTACAGGCGTGTACCTGCGTGAGTTAGGCACATCATACCAGTTTCCTGTAAACAGCACCATAGCGGCAGGCGAAACATATTTTATTGCGGGCAATGCTACTGTGTTTCAGCAAAAATATGGTTTTGTACCGTTTGGAGAGTTTCAGCGCACTTTATCTAACAGTACCCAGAATATTGTACTGGCAGATGGTATGGGCAACATTATTGATACAGTGCAGTATGATGACGAAACCCCATGGCCGGATGCCGATGGAAATGGTATGTATCTGCACCTGACAGCCACAAACCTTGATAACAGCCTTGCTGCAAGTTGGGAAGCAGTTAGCGAGGCAAGCCTGGGAGCGGCTACCTTTAAAGATATAGCAGGGGTTGTGCTTTATCCTAACCCGGTAAGCAATATCCTGAATGTAACAGCCAGAGAGACCATTAACGGTTTTGAGATGTATAACATTTATGGTAAGCTGTTGCAAAGTGGTAAACCGGAAACTGACAGGCTGCAAATACAGTTTAGCGGATATGCGGCTGGTATTTATTTTGTGAAAATAGAAACTGTATCAGGCAGTATAACTAAAAAAGTTGTGAAGCAATAATATCAATTATAGATATGTTATATTCCGAAATTAAACAATAGTGTATAGGTTTAGAATAAAGTTTACCACGGGGTACACAAAGTAAAGATGCACTAAGGCTACAAAGTACGCTTTGCTCTAAAGGGCCCAAGGCTTTGCCGAGCAGCTTTGTGTTCTTTAGCCTGGAACAAGCTTTATTCATAAAGCCTTGTGATCTTAGTGAAAAACCTTGTGCACCTTGTGGTAAAATTCATTATTATAAATTATTTATTACAGCTCAGGAATTACAGGAACGAGACTGTTGTAAATAAAAGACATAAGTTATGTTTCGTTAAATATAAAAAGTAAAAGAGACGCATTTGGTGCGTCTCTTTTTGTATTAATTCAGCCTTTTAAGCTCCAGTATTTCTTCTTCTGTTTCAGCATCTTTATAACGGTGAAAAATGCGTCCTATCAAAATGCCCAGACGATTTTTATAATCTTCTACAAGCCACTCCCTGTAATTTTTAGTTGTTTTACTAAGTAATTTGGCATACTGTTTTACACGATAGTCAATATCCGGTTCCAGCTCGCGGGCCAGTTTACGTGCTTCAATAATAGTTTCAGCATTTTCTATGCACATAAACGCGTGTTGGCGAATAGATTTATCAATTACGTGTTTAGGTTTTTCCCTGTTGTCTGCCGCAATTTTAAATTCCTGTTCAACATCAAAAGTTACCTCCATAGATTTGCCAAACTTTTCTCTCAGTTCATCTGGCATTAAATACACATGATAACTTTCTATTTCAGCATCTGTGCGTATGTTGTCTAAAAACAATTCAGGGTTTTTAAAAATGTACTGCCAATCTATAGGGTCGCTCCACAGGCCAAAGCGCTGTGCATTGTTACCCAGGTCAATAACTGTAAAAGTGTCTTTTTCGGGCAGGCTGCGCGAACCACGGCCTATCATCTGAAAATACAGCGTTAGCGAGCGTGTAGCGCGGTTTAGTATTATGGTTTCTACGGTAGGCTCATCAAAACCTGTTGTAAGGATAGATACTGATGTAAGTATGGCATCGGGCGTTTTTTTAAACCATGCCAAAATCTTTTTACGTTCCATATCAGGCGTACGGTTATCAAGGTGCTTTATGGGCAGCCCTGCCGCACGAAACGTTTCATATACATATAACGATGTGTTGATACCGTTATTAAATATGAGTGTTTTTTTTCCCTGCGAACGTGTTATGTATGATTGTAACAGTAAATCCTGCATGATGCCGCGACTATAAAGCTCGTCTGACGATGCTACGGTATAATCGCCATTAATGCCCAGCTTAAGCGATGTAAGTTCTACATCGTAGCCAAACATTTGCGCTTTAGCTAGATATCCCCTGTCTATAAGTGCTTTTATAGGTTCGCCCATAATAAGCTCATCATAGGTTTCATACATCGGCAGTTCTATGTTAGAACTTAGTGGTGTAGCTGTTACCCCAAGAAATACTGAGTCTTTAAAATAAGTAAATAACTTACGGAAACTGTTGTAATGGGCTTCATCGACTATAACAAGGCCTACATCATCCATGTGGAATTTCTTATCCTTAAGGCGGTTGTTTAGCGTTTCTACCATAGCTACATAACAAAAGAATTCGTTATCATAAGGCAGCTCTTTTACAGCACTGTCTATAATGGTATTTTTTACGCCAAAGCCGTTAAGCATTTGCGATGTTTGCTTGCTAAGTTCTATGCGGTGTGTAAGCACAAGTACTTTTCGCTTATATTTTTCGGTATAGCGGCGTGCAATTTCAGAAAATATTACGGTCTTACCTCCTCCGGTAGGGAGTTGGTACAATAAATGATAGTTATTTGGTTTGCCCTCAAACTTCTCAAATATGGCGTCAATATCTTTCTGTTGGTAGTTGTAGAGCTCTTTTCTGTCCCCTTCTTCGTCGGCTTGCATATATGGTTTGTACTAAAGCCCAAAAATATATATTTACTTACATTATATTGTTTACAAAATCATAAATTTATTAAGAAATAATATTTGGCTTATTAATACCCGCCAAGCCATAGTAGTGCGTTGAGTATCAGTTGCGACTGGGTACTGTTGTTAAAAGTTAATGACAACTCTTTATTAGTTCCGCCATCATAATCGATGTCATTATGCCCCATATTAACATAAAGCATACGATATTTTGTGTTCGTCCATACCACAGGGTAGTAGCCTTCGTGCCAAATTTCATGCTGTTTTGGCCCAGTGCCCAACGGAAAACTGGACGGGTCTATTGATACCAGGATTTTGATATCAGCATTGGATTTTAAATCTTTTTCCCATCTATACCATTCATTAGGGGCAGAGGCAAATGTTTTGGGCAATGATTTTACGGCAGGGTGTTGTTGGGCTACTTTTAGTATAGCCGATGTAGGCTTCCAGGTATTGCTTACATACTGTCCGCTGCCTAAAAAGGTGTTGTGGTACCAGTCCCAGTTTTGCGGATAATCTGTGTCATTCATGGCAAAGGCCGCAAAATGGAAACCGATAAAACCACCGCCATGTTCCATATATTTTTGAAATGCCTGTCGCTGTTCCAGTTTTTCAGGACGTGTATCAAGAAATAATACTACCTGGTATTTTGCAAGAAACTTTGCATTGAGGTTATCCCAGTTATTAGTGCTATCGTATGTAAAATTATGTTCTTGTGCCATTTTTGCCAGCCATTTATTGGCTTCGTGCACAAAACTTACATGGGCACGGTCGTTAATTCCCGTATAAAAACCTACTACATTAAAATCAGGTTTCTTTTTAGTCTGGCTAAAGCCGATAGATAGCCCTGCAAAGAACAGGAGGATAAGGTATTTCATTGGATGTATTTTGGATATCCCAAAAATACACAATTTTATACCTGTGCAATTATCTATGTTCTTTATAGGTGTTTCCTGTCCAGATGTCCTGAAAGTACAAGCGTTGTTTTTCGGTAAGAGGTAACTTTCCTTCAGCAGCAAGAGCTTCGGCTAGTTGTTGTTGCGTACGTATGCCGGCCACAGCAGTAGTAATGTCCGGATTATCCATTACGTACCGCAGGGCGCCTTCGCCTAACGTATATCCTTCGGGCAGTTTTTGCAACAGCCCTTGTTGTATGTTTTTTACTTCAGTTTCAGATAATCCCAAATAGGGTGCAGGTACCTTACCCGCAAGCAGGCCGGAAGCGATGCTGCCCCGTGCCAGCACACCAATATTGTTTTTGCCTAAAAGCTGTAATGTTTCCTCTTCAGGGCGGCGGTCCAGCAGGCTGTACTGTGTCATCACCGCGCTAATGTTGCTGCGGTTTACATATTCGCGTATAACATTAGGCCGTATAGAAGATATGCCGTAGCTTCTTATTTTACCACTATCTACAAGCCGTTCAAAAGCTTCGATAACTTCATCTGCCGGATCGTCGATTGTGCCACCGTGCAACAGGTATAGGTCAATGTAGTCCGTTTGCAGGCGGTGCAGGCTATCGTCTATGGCACTTAAAATATACTCTTTGCGGGGGCACCATTCCCAGCCGGAGCCATCGGCTTTCCACCGGTTACCAACTTTGGTAGATATATGTACACTATTGCGTTTACCTTTAAGGGCAGTGCCCAGAAGTTTTTCGTTGGCGCCTTTCTCATACAGGTCAGCAGTATCAAACAGGTTAATGCCGCCGGCTATGGCTTCTGATATAATTGAATCGTTCTCTTTATTTTCGGCTTTTAACGACATACAGCCAAAACTGACTTCGCTAATTTTAAATCCGTTTTTCAGGGTGTTGTATTTCATGGTATTTTGATGTAATACAAATTTACGGATAAGAATTGCCCCGGCAATTTTTTAATTTATGCCAACTATTTAGATTAGTAAAGATTTCTTATTTTTAAAAATCAATCCAACAACTACATTATAATGAAAAATCTTTTATCTCTGATAGTACTTTTTGTTGCTTTACATACGTCAGCACAATCTATAAATGACATATACGGCGAATGGAAATTTGAATCGGTTGCAGAAGGGCAAATGGAGAAAAAGGGTAGTGCCGAAAAAATAGCGCCCTACCTTGATAAACTTTTCTTTAATTTTTATCCTGATGGCAATTATGAGTCAGGTATTATGGGAATGGATGAAGCAGGAAAATTTTCTGTGCAGGGAAACAAAATAACTACCTATAACGGCAAATCAAATGCCGAACTTACGATACTTGCTGCATTACCTGAAAAGCTTACCATAAAAATTAACACGCTTGCAGCTAATATGGTGCGTGTTAAAGCAGAGGGTAACAAGTTACTGTTAACAAACAACTGGTTACTTGGCAGTATTCGTAAACCTGATGATGATGATGATGATGTGAAAGTAAATGATAATAGTACTGTTAGCTTTAAACCAGACGGTACCTATAGTGTGGCTTTAGGAGCTACAAAAGAAACAGGTTACTGGGGCTACCGTGAGGCAGACGGCAAAAAACTGTTGATACTAAATGCTAACGGGCGGGCTAAATACTGGCCTGTAATAAGCATTGATGCAAAACAACTCATATTATCAATAAACAGTAGTGGACAGGAATTTATATTCAATGCCCACTAATTATTTTTCGTCTAATAATTGCTGCAACTTAGCCCTTTCTGAGTCGTTAAGCTCAGGCAACATATCCTGAAGGAGTTCCCTGTAACCTTTCTTCTTAATGAGCTTGCGCAGGTTGTCTTTACCATATTTTACAAATTGCCACTTATGGTGCAGTGTAGCATCTATAAGGTCATGCCATACAATAGGATCTGCTTTGCCAATGTAGAGCAGGTTAGACAGGGCATTCTGCCTAACGCCGCTTTCAAACTCCGGCGAGGCATAGTGTATTAACTCTCCATAAAAATCGTCCTTTTTTTCAGGATGGTAATTTTTATCTGCATAAGCCAGTGTAAGCCATAGTATGCGCAGGTTTTTATCGTTAAAGCCTACCCAGTTTTTACTTATGTCGAGTAACTCAGTACGCTTTTCAGGGTAGCGTTTGTATAATATGTTAAGTGCTATTTCGCGGGTAATGTACGATTCGTCATGTAACAATGTTCTATACTCTTCCTCAAATTCTAATGGCACATTCGTAACGGTACGCGCTACAGCCTGACGCACTTTTAGGTTATTTGTATTCATGGCAAGACGTACCATTTCAGCTTTGTCTGCAAACGGAACTTTAGCAGTCTGGTATAGTATTTCTTCTTTGATAGGAAAAAAGTCTTTACTGCCCATTATCCTTATATACTCGGCTTTGTTTTCTGCAGATGGCTTATCCTGCATCTCGCCAACGGCAAAATAATCCTGCATAAACTCGTTTTTAGAAAGCAGGGCAAGGGCTTCTTCCACCTCAAATTTACCACTTTCAAGCCAGCGTTTTTTAAAACCGTCAACATCATACCCAGGAGCGACGGCCTTTATTTCGGCCAGGAACTGGTCTGTATTTACGTTTTTAAACGCATATTTATTCAGGTACGTTTTTACAGCATTCTTAAAATTGTCATGGCCTATGGCTTCTCGTAATACATGTAGTGCCCATGCCCCTTTTTGATAGAACGACAGCGTGCTTGCCTTTTCGTTCATTACAGGTATCGTATCGGTTTTAGAAGCCTGTTGCAGGCGTTCGGCAATCTCATACATTTCATAATTAAAATGGTCTTCGCCAAATATCTGCTGTTCTGCAAGCAGGGCGTAGTAGGTGGCAAAACCCTCTTGTAGCCAGTGGTGGGTACCGCTTTCTGCTGTTATAAGGTCGCCAAACCACTGGTGCGCCAGCTCGTGGGCGTTTACGTTAATGTAGGTACGGTCGTTATAACCAATTTCGTCTACCACAAAATCCTGGCTAAAAATGGTCGATGTGGTGTTCTCCATACCCGCATATAAAAAGTCGAGTACCGGCACCTGGCGGTAAATGCCCCAGGCATAAGGCACGCCTATTTCTTTCTCAAAAAAATCGAGTATGTCATAGCTGTATTTGTAAGTAGGGCCAAATTTAAGGCTATCCTGCGGGCGCAGGTAAAATTCCAGCGGGGTATCAGTAGAGCTGTCCATACGCCACTTGCGGTACTTGCCTATGGCTACCATGGCCAGGTAGCTGCTCATTGGCTTTTCCATTTTGTACTGCCATGTTTTAAGGTCGCCTGTTTCGCTCGCTTCTATAAGCTTTCCGTTAGCCAGTGCTGTATATTCTTTATCGTATTTTACCGTCAGGTTAAAAATTACCTTTTCGTTTACATCGTCAAAGCTGGGTAGCCAGTGGCTTGTATATTTACCCTGTCCCTGTGTCCAGATTTGGTTATCGATGCCGTCTTTTACAAAATAAAGCGTTTGTTTAGGGCGTGCAGTATAGGTAAAGGTAAGCTTGTTTTTCCCTTTCTTAAATCCTTTAAAAAGCTTTAGGGCTTTTGCTGAAGCTATCCATCCGGTTTTCTTTTTGCCATTTACCTGTACATTGTCAAACTGTATATTTTGCGCGTCTATGTAAATGGTATCGGGCTTTTTATCCAGTACCTCAAAGGTGTAAGTAACAGTGCCTGAAACTTCTTTTTGGGCAGCGTTAAAAGCCAATGTGGCATCAAGGGTTTTAAAATCGACCGTTTTATATTGCTGTGCAAAACTCACAGCACTTATAGATAGTAACAGGGCTAATAACGGGTATTTCATTAAAATGCTTTTTTACAAATTTACAGAATTGATGTATAATAAAATCCTAAAACCGGGATTGTAAAACTTTTTCAGAACATAACGTTAAAAACCTGACTTTTGCTTTACAGAATCTGTAAATTTAGTAGCCAAAAACGTACGCATCCATGAAAAGCCGCCTTACGCTAAAAAAACTTTGTTTTACCATACTGCTCCTTGCTTCGCTGGGGCTACCTCATTATGCGCAGGCGCAACTGCTTTCTACAGGTACAGAATCTAAAGAAGCCGCAGAGGCACAATTTGCGCCTGATTCGCTTGAGCGGCGTTCGCCACGCGGTACGGTAAACGGGTTTATACAAGCCGTAGCCGACCAAAATTACATTCGTGCAAGCCAATACCTTACGCTTAAGCGTTTATGGCGCACCACAAAGCAGCGTAAGCGTATTGTGGTGAATTTCCAGAAACTACTGGACCGTAGTGGCGACATGGTGCCTACTAACCTTATAAGCAACAAATACGCCGGCCGTACCGATGATGACCTGGATCCAAACCAGGATATGGTGGGCACGGTTACTGCTGATGGGCAGGACATAATTTTATATGTAGAAAATGCGGCAGGCGATGGTAACCCGCCGTTATGGCGCTTTTCGGCAGAAACGGTTAATGCCATTGCTGCCATTACCATAGAAGATACTTCGTTGCTGGACATTATATTACCCGATGCTCTTAAAATCCGCAAACTGTGGGGTGCACCTTTAGGGCACTGGGTTGCAGTAGTGGTAATTGTATTAGTTTCATATTTAATTGCATGGCTGCTGGTAGCGCTTATTGGACTTATAACGCGTATCTACAAAAAAGTGCGCGACCCTGAGAAATGGGAGATAATAAAAGCACTGGGGCTGCCACTGCGTTTATGTATTGCCGTATGGATATTTAGTGCCATATCGCAGCAGGTAGGGCTTTCTATTATTGTAAGGCAGCGTATTAGTAATGTAACCGTTACCATAGTTATAGTAGCGTTTCTTATTTTACTTTGGAGGCTATCTGATATTGTGAGCGAGTATACCAAAAACCGAATGACGCTGCGCAAACGCATATCGGCCATATCGGTTATATTGTTTCTGCGCCGTATGGCAAAAGCCGCCATTGTAGTTATTGGTGTCATTGCCATATTAGGGGCTGTAGGTTTTGATGTTACCACATGGCTGGCTGCGTTGGGTATTGGTGGTATTGCCCTGGCCCTGGGTGCGCAAAAAACTATGGAAAACTTTGTGGGGAGTGTAACCCTGATTGCCGACCAGCCAATACGCATTGGCGATTTTTGTAAGGTGGGAGAGATAACCGGAACGGTAGAGTCTATCGGGATGCGGAGTACGCGCCTGCGCACACCATCGCGCACGGTGGTTACCATACCTAATGGTTTGTTTAGTAGTAATAACATAGAGAATTATGCCCACCGCGACCGCTTTTTGTTTAACCCTGTGTTAGAGTTCAGGATGGAAACTACGCCAGATCAGTTGCGCTATCTGTTGGTAGAAATACGTTCGTTGTTTTATGCGCACCCCAAGGTAAACCCAGATCCTGCCAAGGTACGCTTTGGAGGCCTTACGGCAAATGGCTATAGGGTAGAGGTTACAGCTTATATAAATGCACACAATATAGATACTGCCGAGGAGATAGAAGAAGACCTGTACCTGCGCATACTGGATATTGTAGCAGCAAGCGGTACTGATTTTGCCTATCCAAGCCAGACACTTTATATGGCACGCGACAAAGGTACCGATGCCGAAAAGACAGCGGCAACCGAAGCCATTGTAAAAGAGTGGCGGAATAAAAAAGAACTGCGACTGCCGGCCTTTGAACCGGATCATATTAAAGATATAACCGATACACTGGTGTATCCGCCGGAGGAAAGCGTTATAAAACCAGAAAATCCTAATCCATTACCATAAGGTAAGCTGGTTTTCATCGCCGGGTTTTTTCTTAGGTGGTTTGGCTTTGCCAAAAATAGTGCGGCCACCATATAAATGCGATTCATTGCGCTCTTTTTGAATGAGTGCGTCAAAGTTGGTATTTGGTGTAAAGTTTTTTTCAGCATCCATAGCTATTTCAGATAGTTTCCTGATGGCCTGCATCTTGTCGCTATTGCCTATTTTTGCCCGGTTAATAGCTGTTTGCAACGTATTGATGGTTTCATCAAATACATTAACCGGTACCGGAAACGGATGCCCGTCTTTACCGCCATGCGCGAATGAAAAGCGTGCCGGATCGTCAAAGCGGGTAGGGGTGCCATAAATTACCTCGCTAACCAACGCCAGTGATTGTACCGTTCTTGGCCCCATACCCTGAAGCATCAGCAGGCTTTCAAAATCTTCGGGCTTATTTTCATGTGCTACGCAAAGCATGGCACCCAGGCGTTTCATGTTTACATCCTTCATCCGAACATCATGATGATTAGGCATTACCAGGTGCTGCACTTCTTTAAGTATCTTATCAGGATCTTCCTGAAGTATGGCTAATGATTTTTCGCGGGTTATTGCCGCAGATCCCGCAGTAAGATTGAGAATTTTGCCCTGGTTTTCGCCATAAATAAACGTGTGCGGCTCATTGATAAACGACTTTAAATCGTGGCTGTGCCAGTGGTAGCGGCGTGCGGTAGATGTAAAGTTGTTCATACCCTGTTGTATTACACACCAGTCGCCCTGTGCGTTTACAATAAAGTTATGCTGGTAAAGCTGAAAACCATCCTGTATGGCCGTGTTGTCTACTTTAGCGGTAAGGCGGCTCAGCCCCGCGAGTTCTGTGCCGTTAAGCCCCGTGCGGTTGCCCACGGTAATTAGCTCATCGGGCGTTTTCATAGAGTTCTTGCCTTTGCCGCCGCAAATGTAAATACCCAGTTCTTTGCTGTGCGGGTTAACCGATTTCTTGAGTGCGCCCAATACCGATGTTGTAATGCCCGATGAATGCCAGTCCATACCCATAACCGCGCCAAAACTCTGAAACCAGAATGGGTTAGCCAGTTTGGCAATAACCTCCTGCGTGCCAAATTCCATTGCAATGGTTTCTACAATAGCAAGGCCCAGCTGTGCCATGCGCTCAGAGAGCCACAGCGGTACATGGCCGCCATGCAGCGGCAAATCAGCAGAACCGGATCGTTTCATGGATTGAATTTTGGGTAACCGTATTGCAAAGATAAGCGATATGCTGCCGCTGAAATTTGTTGAAACTGTTAATTAAAACGCCAAAAGCCTGCACAAAGCAGGCTTTTGGTTAGCGGCTTGGGACTACTCCCGCGCAGCGTAAAACTTGGTTATTTCTTACTATACTGCTTATCTAAAAACAAATACCTGTCGCGGTGCGGCTCTTTATAAGCTTTAGGAGTGGCATTGATTTCCATAAGTGTCATTTCACCATCTTTAGTGCTTACAGGCCATTGCGGTAATTTTTTACTGTTAGGGTTTCCCGTCTTTATAAAGTTGGCAAAATACTCTTCTCCGGCTTCACTGGCCTTATAATCGTCTGGTGTCCATTCATACACGGTATTGGTGGCAAGGTTGCCCAGCAGGTATTCAATGTCGCTGGCGTGTGCAGCACCTTTAAGTGCATCGGGCATTTTGTTTTCTTCTTTCTTGCCGTCATCTTTTATTATACCACCGGCAAGGCCTGCTTTTGCATTACCCATTTCGGCTTTCATAGGTGGGCGTGCCTGGCTAAAGATGTATGCGTAAACAGGTTGGCTTGTAGTTTTTCGTTGCAGGTCTAACCATTTCCATGTGCTGTATACAATAAAGTTATCGCTGGCAAGTGCGGTAGCCGATGCTATAACCTGCTTCTCGTCTTCGCCGGGATATAATTCAAAAACAATCTCTGCATTGTTGCCATATTTTTGTTTTACAATTTCGGTGTAGTTTTTAGGCGAAGGATATTTACCCATCATAAATGCCTGGTAGGGTATTTCGGCAGATGTCCATCCGGCAAGAAGGGGTACTTTAGCCTGCTCGCCCGCAGCAAAGATCTCTGAGGGTAGCTTAGGTAAAAAATAGCCATCTACAACAGCTTTGGTCTGGAATGCACCCCATTTAGAAGCTTCTTCCAGTAATTGTTCAGCAGGTATGGCACGAAGTTCATCTAGATTACCTGCTTTAACCTTTACGGCAAACTGCTTACCGTGCTCTTCATGCTCCGCCATTGGTATGGCATCAAGCGTAGGGTTTATCATGGCACCGCTTTGCCCTATAGCACCGGCAATAAGGTTTTTAGACAGGGGAGAGGCCATTTGCGCCGATACTGATATCGACCCGGCAGATTCGCCTGCTATGGTTATTTTATCGGGGTCGCCGCCAAAGGCAGCAATGTTTTTCTTTACCCAAAGCAACGCGGCATTCTGGTCGAGCAGGCCATAATTTCCCGAAGCGTGGTTTGGCGACTCATTAGTTAGTTCCGGGTGCGAAAAGAACCCGAAGATACCCAGCCTGTAATTAAGGGTTACCGTTACAATGCCCCTTTCGGCAAGGCTCTCGCCGTCGTAACGGTTTTCAGAACCATCTCCGGCTACAAAGCCACCACCGTAAAAATACACCAGTACGGGCAGTTTTTCATTTGGTTTTTTAGTGGGTGTCCATACGTTGAGGTACAGGCAGTCTTCACTCATTTTTGGCGCGCGAAAATCCATATCGCCAAATACAGGCTTTTGCATGGCATTAGCCCCAAAGGTTACTGCTTTGCGCACGCCCGTCCACTTTAGGGGAGCCTGCGGTTCGCGCCAGCGCAGCTTGCCCACAGGTGCCTGGGCAAAGGGTATGCCCCGGTAGGTTTCAATACCGCTTTTTAACGTGAGCCCTTCTACAATACCCTGCTCTGTTTTTGCCTGTGGCGCTTTTTGAGCCACGGCAGCCACAGTAGCTATTGAAAATGCCAGTATCAGAAATTTTTTTATCATAACGAAATCGTTTTTGGTTGTAAACAAATGTACTCAAAAATCTAATGCTTAGTTATAAAGCAATAATATTTGTGTTCTTAACTTCGCCTATCATAAAGGTGCTGTGTGTACTGCCTATATGGTGCAGGGTAGTAAGCTTTGTTACCATAAATTCGCGGTACTCTTCCATATTAGCCACATATATTTTAAGAATGTAGTCATAATCGCCGCTTACATGGTAGCATTCCAGCACTTCAGAGAGTTGGGTAACTTCTTTTTCGAATTTTGTCAGGTATTCTTTTGTATGCTGAATGAGTTTCAGGTGGCAAAATACCACAAAACCACGGCCTACTTTGTTACGGTCTACCAGGGCTACATATTTACTGATAATACCCTCGCGCTCCAGTTTTTTAATACGTTCGTATATGGCGGTTACGGAAAGGCTCAGTTTTGCAGAAAGCTGTTTTGTGGTTTGGGTGCTGTCTTCCTGTAGTAGTTGCAGTAATTTTTTATCGGTGGTGTCTAAAGGCATCTGAATGATTTTCGGTTTTAGATGTTTAATCTTTTGATGATTAGATAATATATCTAATATTTTTTAAAATTATAGATTTAAAATCATTAAATAAAAATATTAATTGATTTTTTGTTTCATAATTATTCACTTTGTTTAAAGCTAACGGCTGTTATTTACCCAAACCCATAACTACAAACAATAAGCAAATGAAAAATTTCAATCCCGCAGATAACATACAGGACCTGCAATATTTTGGCGAATTTGGCGGAGTAAACCCTTCAATATCAGATTCGTCTACCTATACATTCCTTTCGGCAAAAACAATGTTTGATACCTTTGAAGGCAATGCCGATGGCTGCTATCTGTACAGCCGTCACTCATCGCCCAGTAACCTGTACTTAGGCCAGGCGCTTGCCGCTATGGAAGGTACCGAGACTGCTAACGTGGCTGCATCGGGTATGGGGGCAATAACATCGGTACTGTTACAGCTTTGCCAAAGCGGCGACCACATAGTATCGAGCCGCACCATTTATGGCGGTACCTATGCCTTTATGAAAAACTTTATGCCTAAGCTGGGCATTACCACAACTTTTGTAGATACCACAAAAATAGAAAAGGTAGAAGCTGCCATTACTCCAAATACTAAAGTGTTGTACTGCGAAACGGTAAGTAATCCGTTGCTTGAAATAGCCGATATTGCTGCCCTGAGCCGCCTTGCCAAAAAACATAACCTTAAACTGGTTGTAGACAATACCTTCTCGCCATTGTCTGTTTCGCCTGTAAAACTGGGAGCCGATGTGGTGGTACACAGCCTTACCAAATTTATAAACGGCAGCAGCGATACTGTGGGTGGGGTAGCGTGTGGTACCCAGGCATTTATTGATGAGATGCGAAACGTAAACAACGGCGCCGCCATGCTGCTGGGACCAACGATGGACAGCCTGCGTGCGGCAAGTGTTATGAAGAACCTGCGCACCCTGCACATCCGTATGAAACAACACAGCCATAATGCGCTGTACCTTGCCACACGTTTTGAACAGGACGGACTTAAGGTGGTATATCCGGGGCTTAAGAGCCATCCAGGGCATGAGCTGTATAAGGGCATGATAAATCCTGAGTATGGTTTTGGCGGACTCATGACTCTTGACGTGGGTAGCCTTGATAAAGCCAACGAACTTATGGAATTGATGCAGCACCGCAACCTGGGGTACCTTGCTGTAAGTTTAGGATTCTACAAAACCTTATTTAGCGCGCCGGGTACATCAACATCAAGTGAAATACCGTTGGATGAACAAAAAGAAATGGGACTTACAGACGGGCTTATCCGTTTTTCGATAGGGCTTGATAATGATATAGAACGCACATATAAGATGATGCGTGAATGTATGGAAACTGTGGGAGTATTTAAAGAAGCTGTTTCTGAATTTTAGGATTTTTGATTTTAGTGGATCCGCTGAAGTAATACTTTGGCGGATTTTTTGTTTTCAGGAGTTTGACTTATTCGTAAATTTTTGCCCCGCGAAATATATCTGAAAAAGTTTTCCAGCTTGGCTGGTCAGCATTGATGTTTTGATTAGTGTTGTCATAATAACCCTGTATATCATTCGCGTAAGTGCTTAGGGCTTCCAAAAAGAGAGGGAGGGTGTTATTCTCCCATCTCTCAGGATTTTCTGATAGGTCTGTAGTAAAAGGTCTATAAATTCAGAGAAACTATGCCTGTCTGTTACTTTAAAATCGCCTAGTGTGTCATTCATAATTTATTAGTATTGATGATTGTCAGAATGTTTACTAAAATTAATCAAGAGTAACGGTGTATGTTATTAAATGTAAAAATATTAGCAATTTAATTTATCATTATAATTGTGTGGAACCAATTCCAAAGTTTTTACTGACCAATCAACAATCTTAGTTATAATGTTGTCATAGACATCATCATCTAAATAGGGATTTTTCTCTCTTGACAACAGGTTTAAATTATTATTTGTTTCGGCAATTTCAATTTCATTAAAAATATTTTTGTCGGTCAGATACGTCTTAAGGTAGTTAACTAATATCAGGTGGCAATTTTTATTAAAGTTGGCACTGCCATTCCGTTGGGCTTCATCCCTGAGTTTTTCAATTGCCCTTATTAATTCTCCCTGTACTGTTGTTGCCTGCCCTGATCTAGGGACAAGTTTCTGCCACATTATCTTTGATGTTTCAAAATAATCTTCACTATTAACTATAGTATGAAGATGTTTAATATCGATATTATTTTCAAAAGTTTCTTTTTCATTTTCAAGACTTTCTTCATTTTCGGGGAATGATTCAGCATCAAATCCGTAATCCATAGTTTTCAAAAACTCAGAAAATCTTTCCCTGTTCCAAGACATTCCCATATTTATAACTTTTTCTGTAATTTCAGCGCCTCTACCTATTAGGTATTTTGCTGCTGGAAGTGGATCCGAAAAAGTATTCGTAAATATTTTAGAAAGAGGGGTTAAATTAAATCTATCCGTTTGTTCCAGGTTAGCACCAGCTTCAACAAGCAATTTTATGCTTTCTAAACGCCTTTGGTCGCAAGCCCGAAGCAAAGCTGATTCCTCAACGATTGCACCAGGCACTCTATAGTCTATATCATCAACCCGCTCAATCAGGATTTTCAGGATGTTAACACGTTCTAAGTAGGCTGCAATAATCAATGGGGTATCTCCTGTTACATCTATCGCACTAACCCCTATTTCGTTCAGTACTTCAAGAGCTTTTTCTTCATTAACTTTTTTACCGTTGTAACCCAAAAGATTCTTAAATGTGGTAAGTGTGCTTTTTGTCATGTTTAACTTGTTCGGTTGATGCTCTCAAATATATAAAATTCTCCACCTAAAAATCCCCCTTCACAAATTTCTAATTTTCCTATCTTAGCAACTTTAAAACTACAACAATGAACAAACTACTATGGCTGTTCCTGCTATCAGGTGCGGCTGCTACTGCCCAGCAAAACCTTACCATACAGCAGGCTACCTATGGTTCTTACCAGGAATTTGCCACAAAAGGCCTTTTGATGCCGCAATGGAGGCCTAATACCCATACGCTTACTTATGTAGATGCGGGTTACACAAAACTGATGGCACGTACTGAAGCGGGTAACTGGTCAGAAAACGTACTGCTTTCGGTAGAAGATATAGCAAAGGCACTTCATGCAAAATTCCCGTCGGAGTCTTTTGAATTGAGGATGTTCCCTATGGACTACACCTGGAAAGATAAAACCAGTATTTACTTTGAAACAGAAAATAGTTCAGGACAATACATGGTGCTTTTTGATATAGATGCAAAAGCTATTAAAAGCATTGTAGGATCTGGCGAGGGTACAGAAAAGCAAACCCTTGCGCCAAACGGCATTACGGCAGCTTGGCTTCAGGGCAATAATATTGTGATAAGCAAGGACGGTAAGCAGGTATTTGTTACCAAAGATGCCGATAAAGGCATTGTAAACGGTACCGATTATGTGCACCGCCAGGAATTTGGTATTGATAAAGGGATGTGGTGGGCACCAGCCAGCGATAAGCTGCTATATTATCGCAAAGACGAAACTATGGTAGCTAACTATCCGCTTGTACAATGGGGTGGGCGCATAGCCAGTGTAAAAGAAGATAAGTACCCAATGGCAGGTATGAAGAGCGAGGAAGTTACCCTGGTGGTATATGACATTGCTTCAGGAAAAAATACCACGCTTAAAACAGAGGGGCCTAAAGAGCAATTCCTTACCAGTGTTACCTGGTCGCCAGATGGCAAACAGGTATATGTAGGTGTGCTGAACCGTGAGCAAAATCACCTGAAACTAAATAAATATGATGCTGCTACAGGTGCTTTTATAAAAACATTGTTTGAGGAGCAGGCAACTACTTATGTAGAGCCATTGCACGGGCTTACTTTTGTACCGGGCAATAACAGCCAGTTCCTGTACCGTACCGAGAAGGAAGGCTATGAGCAATTATACCTTTATAATACCGATGGTAAACTGGTAAAGAAACTGGGCTACAAAGACGTAGTGGTAACAGGCGACATTACTTTTGACGCCGGCGCTAAAAATGTGTATTACACGGGTACGGCTAATAACGGCCTTGACAGGCAGTTGTTTAAAGTGGAGCTTAAATCGGGTAAAACAACACAGGTTACTACGGGCTCTGGTACGCATACTGCGATAGCAAGTACTGATGGTGCGTTTATAGAAGACAGCTTTAGCAGTACTACCACGCCAAACGATGTAAACATCATAAGCACAAAAGGTGGTAAGATCAATAACCTGCTTAAAGCTGAAAATCCATACACGGGTAAAACAGTATTGCCTAAAATGGAACTGGTTACCATAACCGCTGCCGATGGTAAAACGCCGCTAAACGGACGTATTATTTACCCGGCTAATTTTGATGCTGCTAAAAAATACCCGGTAATGGTATATGTTTATGGTGGCCCCCACGCGCAGCTTGTTACGAATAAGTGGCTGGGCGGTACAGGGTTGTTTGACTATTATATGGCACAACACGGTTATGTGGTGTTTACGGTAGACAACCGTGGCAGCGATGCCCGAGGCCGTGATTTTGAGCACGTAGTACACCGCAACCTTGGCGTTAACGAAATGGCCGACCAGATGAAAGGTGTAGACTATCTTAAATCTAAAAGTTTTGTAGACCAGGACAGGATAGGTGTCTATGGCTGGAGCTTTGGTGGCTTTATGGCAACTTCGTTAATGACAGACCAGGCAGATACTTTTAAAGTAGGTGTTGCCGGTGGTCCGGTATGCGACTGGAAATTTTATGAGGTAATGTATGGCGAGCGCTATATGGATACTCCACAGGAAAATCCTGAAGGTTATGATAAAGTAAATGTTATTAAAAAAGCACCTAAGCTAAAAGGGCACTTACTAATGATACATGGTGCGCAGGATAATGTAGTGGTGCAGCAACACAGTATGGAGTTTATACAGGCGTGCATACAGGCAGGCAAACAGGTAGATTACTTTTTGTATCCTACGCACGAGCACAATGTGCGTGGCAAAGACCGTTACCACCTGAACCAAAAAATTGCTGACTACTTTGATACGTATCTAAAGAAGTAATTATTTTGTCATGGAAACAGATGTTTGAATATCATCCATAGCGACATTAGATAATAAAAAAACGGCTGCCTGAAATTCAGGCAGCCGTTTTTGCTTTGGGCGATTAAAATTTTAAGGTCTATCCTCCCATATATTCATCACCACCACTTTCCTGGCGTTGGCGCTGTTGTTCTTTTTGTTTGTCTGCCTTACTCATGTTAAAGCGGTATGTAAACGATAATGTAACCTGCCTTACACGCCATTGCATTTCACTGTACGATTCTACCTGTCCTGCAATGTAAGTTTCATTCTTCATCTTGCGTGAGTTAAAAATATCCTGCACGTTAAGGGCTATAGTAGCCTTGTCTTTAAGGATGTCTTTGCTTAGCGAGGTATTTAAGCCTGCCTGTGCACGGCGCTTGCCTTGTGCACTTTTTTGCGGAGCTTCATACTGGCCGTTTAGCTGCCAGTCTATTTTGTATGGAAGCGTTATTTTAGAGTTAATACGGCTTGTCCAGGTGTAGGCTGTAAAGTTAAAATCCTGGAAATCGGTAATGGTTTCTCCTGTGGTTGCATCCTGATAGCTAAAGGTGTAATCGCCTTTTGTCTGGTTACGGAAGAAGTTAAAGTTACTGTTTATCCTCCACCATTTAAACGGATTGTAATTTACATTAAATTCAAAACCAAAACGGTACTCTTTAGCAAGGTTAATAGGGGTAGTAAGGGTTATAGGAGTGCCATCGGCTGTTTGTCCCTGTACGGAACGAACGAACTGGAATGTATCGTCGGTAGCATTAAGGTAAGCTGAGGTGCTTAGTGTTACTTTCTGCCATTTTTTAAGGTAGGCCAGGTCTATAGCATGGGTTTTAGACGGATTAAGGTCCGGGTTACCCCTAAACAGGTTAATGTTACTCTGTAAGCCTGAGAACGGGTTAAGGAACCTGCCACGCGGACGGTTAATGCGTCGGCTATAGCTAAGCGTAAGGTTACTGCCTCCCGAAAATTCGTATCCTAAAAACGCACTTGGGAAAAAGTTATTATAGCGTTTGTTGTGGTAGTCGTTAAGGTTAAGCTGGTTTACATCAATATTAGAATCTTCCCAACGAAGGCCTGCCATATAAGAAAACTTGCCTATTTTGCTGCCGTACTGTGTATAAAGGGCATTTACCTTTTCTTTATATTCCAGTATGTTACTGTAGTTTGGATTATTTACCCACTCTAAACCTTCAAGATTTTCGGCTAATGCATCCGTCTTTATGGTAGAAAAACTACCACGGTAACCCGCTTCAAATTTACCGTTATCGCCTATTGGTAATGTATAATCTGCCTGTACAAGGCCACGGTCTTCGTTTTGGTCGTTTTTAGTACGCTGATAACTATCTCCGGAGGTATCAGCTGCGTTTAATATCATATCAGATATATTGGCATCTGCATCATCAATATTTTTAGATACTGATGCATCTATCTTAAGCTCATGCCCGTCTTTATTAAACTTTTTAAGAAAGCTGGTTGCATAGTTTACGTTGCTTTCTTCACTATCCTCGGCATTATAACGAAAACGTGTATTGTTAAAGGTACCATCGGCAAAGTAATTATCATAGTAGGTTTTAGATGGGTTATCACCTATGTTACGACGTACACTAACAGAGTTTGTCCAGGTAAAAGTACTGTCTATAAACCATTCAAGCCCCAGGCTGGCATTAAAACCTTTACGCAGGCGCTCGTTAGTACGACGCTCGTTAGTATAGCTTGTAGTATTGTTATCTTCATCAAGGTAACGGCTGTTTGTAAACGAGTTACCCGGATTGTTACGGTAGTTGTAGCCTATGTTGCTAAACAGGTTAAAGTTGTCTCCCCTGTAGTTAAGGTTAGTACTTACACCATGGTTAGCAGGATCTCCTGTATTTGCAATTACAGAGCCGTTAAAGCCGTTTGCTTTTCCTTTTTTAAGTACAATGTTTACAATACCACCACCACCTTCGGCATCGTAGCGTGCAGATGGATTGGTGATAACCTCTACCTTATCTACAGAGTCTGCGGGTAGCAGGCGCAGTGTTTCGGCTACATTACTACCTGCAAGGTTACTTGGGCGCCCGTCTATAAGTATGGTAACGCTCTGGTTACCACGCAGTGCCACATTACCCTCGGCATCTACAGATAATGACGGTACGTTATCAAGCACATCGCTAACTGTACCGCCTTTAACCATCATGTCGTTGCCCACAGTATACACACGCTTGTCTAATTTTATCTCTACAGTGCTGCGTTCTGCGGTAATTTCTACACCTTTAAGCACAGTGGCATCTGGCGCCATGGTTACTGTACCCAGATTAATATCGGTGTTTATTTGTTTGCCCGTTACAAGTACAGGCTTAAATGATATAAAATCGTATTTAACGTTGTAAATGCCTGGTTTTACCTCAAGGATAAATTCGCCTTTGGCATCGGTAAGGCCTCCGCCTACGGTTACATTGTCTACGGTTTGTATAATTACGTTAGTAAATTCTAAAGGTTGTTTGCTACCCTCCTCAATTACCTTTCCGGTAACTTTTACGGTGCCGCCTCCGGGTGGATTTTGCGCCATCGCCGTAAAAACGGTAAGCAACAATGCAACTAAAAATGTGTTTTTAAGATGTTTCATGAAAAATAGTATAGTAAGTATTTGATGATGCACATTTGACACACAAAGTGCGCCAGGGTTTAATGTGTAAGTCTTAAAGATGTGTTAAAAGTTACAGTATTTCCTGTACCTTTTCGGCGGGGCGGGCTATAACAGCCTTATCACCATTTATAACTATGGGGCGTTCTATAAGGTTAGGATGTTGTACCATAGCATCAATAACCTGGTCTGTAATAAGGTCTTTACCTTTGTAGTTTTGTTTCCAGATTTCTTCTTTTTGTCGCACAAGGTCAATGGGTTTTATACCCAGTTTGGCTATAATGGCAGTAAGTTCATCCTTTGTAGGAGGCGTGTCAAGATATTTATGTATGGTAAACGGCAGGTTCAGAGATTCAATAAGTTGCAGCCCTTCGCGCGATTTACTGCAGCGTGGGTTATGGTATATAGTAAGCATTAATAGTTATTTTGGGCAAAGGTATGGCTTATTTGCGGTAAAATTAAGCTACCTTAGTAACAACAAATTCTTAAGATTTATGTACATAGAACAGGCTTACAACAAGCGTTTTGACTTTGGAAAGTACCTTCCCATCCCCATAATGTTCTTTCTGCTTATGCTGCTAAATTATGTAGTAATTATAGCGCTTGACATGGATACCGAAAAATTAATGCGCGACGAAATAGCCAGAACCGGCGAAATGCAGGTGTTTGTTACGGCAGTAGCACCGTTGGCATTTTTTCTGCTCATGCTGCTTGTCTGGGTAAAGTTTTTCCATAAGCAAAGCATCCGTAGCCTTACCACATCTCGACCACGGGTAAGCTGGAAACGCATCTTCTTTTCATTCTTTCTTTGGGGAATAGCCAGTGGTGCATCTATAGTGGCATCATATTACTTATCTCCCGAAAGTTTCGAACTCAATTTTCAGCTCAAGCCGTTTCTTATACTTGCGGCAGTATCTATAGTATTAATACCCATGCAAACCAGTTTTGAAGAATACCTGTTTAGGGGCTACCTTATGCAGGGACTGGGCATTGCCACGCGCAGCCGTTTGTTTCCGCTGTTGTTTACATCAATAATGTTTGGGCTTATGCACATTGCCAACCCCGAGGTTGAAAAAATGGGGTATCTGGTATTGGTGTTTTACATTGGTACGGGTTTATTCCTGGGCATTATTACCCTTATGGATGAGGGTATGGAACTTGCCCTGGGCTTTCATGCCGCCAATAACCTTGTGGCCTGCCTGCTTGTAACATCTGAATGGAGCGCACTGCAAACGCCATCCGTATTTAAAGATACGTCTGAACCATCGGCAGGATTTGATATATTACTGCCTGTAATTATATTTTACCCTATATTGCTTATTGTTTTTGCTAAAGTATTTAAGTGGACCAACTGGAAAGAGAAACTAACCGGTAAAGTGATATTAACCCCTAAAAACGAACTTGAAACTACAGGCCATGAATAATTATATGTATGAAAGCGGATTTGTACACCCGCGTTTCAGGCTAAACGGCATTTTTTTAGATAAAGAAAGCCTGCTAAGGGTGGCATACGATTTTATTAAGGAGGGTGCAGATTTTGAAAGAGCTACCGGCGCTTTCCTGCTGGACTGGTTTGACGACAAGCCGTATGTACAAATGAAAACATCTGGTACTACGGGTACGCCTAAAACCATGAAGTTGCTCAAGCGGCACATGGTGAATTCTGCATTGGCTACAGCCGATTTTTTTGAAGCCGGTACTAATGCCCGTGCACTGCATTGCCTGTCGTCGCAGTTTGTGGCCGGTAAAATGATGCTGGTACGTGCTATAATTGTTGGATGGGACATTTACCTGGCAGCACCTTCTTCTGTTTTGTTAGAAAAAGATGAAAGGCAGTATGACTTCGCGGCGCTGGTGCCACTCCAGGCAGAATATAGCTTTGAAAGGCTTTCGCAGATTAAAAAAATAATATTGGGAGGCGGCAAAGTAAGCCCGGCGCTGGCTGCCCGTTTACAGCAATTGCCCATTGATATCTGGGAAACCTATGCCATGACCGAAACTGTAACTCACATTGCTGCAAAGAGGGTGGGGGACCCCGCATTCACAACATTGCCTGATGTAAGTATAGGCACTGATGCGCGTGGTTGCCTGGCAATCGATGCGCCAAAAGTAACAGATGGTATTGTAGTTACAAACGATCTTGTAGACATTATAAATGATACTCATTTTGTATGGCTTGGCCGGTTTGATAATGTTATAAACAGTGGCGGTATTAAGCTCTACCCTGAGCAGATAGAAGAAAAGTTATCCCATAACATACAGCCGCGTTATTTTGTTTATGGCCTGCCCGATGATACATTAGGTGAGAGACTCGTACTTGTAATAGAAGGTGAGTCTTTTACACTAGGTGAAGTGGTATTTGAAGGTTTAGATAAATATGAAAAACCGAAAGAGGTGCTGTTTGTTACTGAATTTATCGAAACAGGTTCGGGCAAAATACAGCGGGCTGAAACACTTAAAACTATAGGTTAATCTCGTGTTAAATGATATTGATTTAAAAAGAAGCAATTAATTGGTTCGTACCTTTATTGTATTATTTTAATTACAATAACATGAACCGTTTAAAAGATAAAGTCGCCGTTATAACCGGTGGCGCAGGAAGTATTGGTAAGGCTACGGCCAAATTGTTTTTAGCACATGGCGCTAAAGTAATGCTGGTAGACCTGGGAGAAGACGCGCTTAAAGAAGCTATAGCCGAACTGGGGTCTGAAAATGTAGCTTATACTGTAGCCGATGTTACAAAATTTGCCGATGCCGAAAACTATGCTCAAAAGACCGTTGAGAGATTTGGCGCTATTGATGTTTTCTTTAATAATGCAGGTATTGAAGGGGTGGTAAAACCACTTACCGAATATCCGGAAGATGTATTTGATAAAGTACTTGCCGTAAATGTAAAGGGTGTATGGTTTGGTAACAAGGCCGTTTATCCTAAAATGAATGATGGTGGCAGTATTATCATCTCATCATCTGTGGCAGGGCTATCCGGAACTGCCGGTACGCTGGCCTATACAACCAGCAAGCACGCTGTTATAGGCCTGATGAAAGTAAGCGCACTGGAATTTGCCGAACGCAAAATACGTGTAAACACGGTAAACCCATCGCCGGTTGATAACCGCATGATGCGATCGTTAGAAGAAGGTTTTGCTCCTGGCCATGCAGCAGCGGTAAAAGCCGATCTTGAGAAAACAATTCCGCTGGCACGCTATGCCCAGCCCGAAGAAATTAGTGCCATGGTACTTTTTCTTGCCTCAGATGACAGTAAATTTATTACCGGAACCTACAACCGTGTAGATGGTGGTATGGGCGCGAAGTAGTTAAGTGTAATTAAGCCTAAAATAAAAATGCCATTGATCTGAAGTCAATGGCATTTTTGTTTTATCGTATAATTTGATCCATATAGAGATTTCTCCACTTCGCTGCGCTGCGGTCGAAATGGAAGAATACACATCTTTTGTTATAAGGTATTAACTTTGATATAGAACCGAAGGTTTGCTACCTGTACATCGCTAAAACTTTTAGCTGTAGTTTTTTGTTTCTGCCAGGTTTGTGTACCGTTAAGGCGAATTATCTTACCATTTACTGTAATATCTACCGGCATGGCAAAGTTAGGTTCGTTGGCTTTCCATCGGTACTCAAGGTTACCGGCGGTAAGTTTCATTTCCAGTATAGGAATTTCGGTATAACGCAGGTATTGGTTGAATATAGGGGTAAGATTCATACCTGTTTGCTTGTTAAAAAAGTCGGTTACATCTTTAGTGTCTATAACCTTCTTTTTAAACGTAGTAGAAAAGTCATAAATTATCTTCCACCATTTATTATCATCGTTTACAATGCTGCGCAGGGTATTAATCATCAGGGCACCTTTAAAATACTTGTCGCCGCTGCCTTCATCATTCACCCCAAAGATACCTACTGCAGGTTTGTCATTCTGTACGTTTTGGCGCTGCCCGTTAATGTAGTTAAGAGCATCATCATAGCTCCTTGTGCATTCTACAAACACGGTTTCGCTATAAGTAGTAAAGCCCTCGTGTATCCACATATCGGCTATGTCTTTACTGGTAATGCTGTTACCAAACCATTCGTGCCCGCTTTCGTGTACTATAATATAATCAAAGTTATTGCCCAGGCCCGTGTATGAAAGATCCATACCCATATAGCCCATTTTGTATTTGTTGCCATAAGCCACGGCACTCTGGTGTTCCATACCCAGGTAAGGGGTTTCTACCAGTTTGTAGCCGTCTTCCCTAAAAGGGTAAGGGCCAAATTTTTGCTCAAAACATTGGAGCATGGTCTTAACCTGTGTAAACTGCTTTTTAGCTTTCTCTTCGTTAGCGCGAAGTACATAATAATCAAGGTCAAGCCCGTTTTGGGTATCATGAATGTGTGCGTAATCAGCAATGTTTACGGTAATGTCATAATTGTTGATTGGGTTTTTTACCTCCCAATCCCAACGGGTATAGCCATTTTTAAGATCGGTACTGCCTGTAAAGCGGCCGTTGCTTACGTTCATCAATCCATTTGGTACAGCTACTTTAATGGTTGCACCACGATCAGGCTCATCCGTCTGGTGGTCTTTAACAGGATACCAAAGGCTTGCGCCGGTACCCTGTACGGCAACGCCTACCCATGGTTTGCCTGCTCCATCTTTTGTAAATACAAAACCACCATCCCACGGGGCATTTTTAGCAATTACCGGATTACCTGAATAATAAAAACGTATGGTTTCTTCACTGCCTTTTTCAAGCTTTTTAGGGAATGTTATAAATACAGCATCATTATCGCGCTTATAGGTAAGCTTTTGTTTGTTGTATACAATGCTGTCTACCTTCATATTCTCAAAAAGGTCTACCTGTATTTTAGATGTAGCAGTAACGGTATTAAATACAATCTCGTTATAGCCTTTAATAAATTTTTTATCAATGTCTATGGTAATATCCAGGCCATAATGCTGTACATCATAACTGGTACGCTCAGGTCGCAGGCCACCCTGCAGGCTGTCGCGCCTTGTAAAGTGCTGGGCAGATGCGGTAATAGCAAGTAGTAAAACAGGTAGCAATAACCTTTTTTTCATAGTAGGGGAAAGTTTAATAATTGGTAGCTAAAGGTACGGATTTGTTACAAACTACCGCTTCTCATCTTTAATAAGGCCGCGTTTTTCCATATCCCTGATAATAGTATCTATAATTGTATCTGCGGCTTTGCCTTTTGCAAAAAAGAATGCAATTGCCGCATAGGCTTTGACGCCAAGTTTAGATGCGGGAGTAAAAAGCGCCTTATCAAGTACAGACTTTTTTCTTAGTTGCTTTAAAATGATGCTTGTTTCTATGCGTTTTTCTTCAACTTCGCTATTGGTAATGTTCTTTGCAACAGCGAGCAGCCTTTTTATTATTTTCTTTTTTAGCCCAAGGATATAACTTAGCCTGATAGACGGATAATCATAAACCTCTTCTTCTTTCGGTGTCTCAATTGTATAGCCATTTTCGGCATTGCCACGTATCCTGATGTCCGGGACTATGCACAGGTACGTTTTCGTAGCAGTAGTTTTTGCATCGGTACCTGCTGCTGTTTCATTTTGCGGTTGGCCTTCATGTAGGGTAGCTTCTTTTTTGGTATCGCCTGCTGCAACTTCTATATCGCGTTTGCCGTAAGTATCAACCTTTTTGTAACCAAATTCTAGAATAGGATTTTTACTTTCCTGCGGTACGGTAAAATGGTGTTGTAAAAAGCGCTGGCAATTACGCCTGCCCAGCAGGTAGTCGTGCTTGCGGAACTCTTTGCTAAAGAACCCTCCAAATCCACCCAGTGAGCCACAGGCTATGGCATATTTTTCTTTTTTATCGGTGCCGGCTACATTCTCATAACGCTCCGGCATTATCAGGAAACGGGTATAATCTTCGTCAAGGTAGGCACGCTTTATCTGCTCATCCTTCATCATCAGTTGGCTGCGCATGGCTCCTAAAATTGATGGCAACACATGGCGCCAGGCTTTTTTAGGTACATATTTAGGCTCAGGATCCTCATCGTTAGGAAAAGGGTCTATCATTAACACTACGCTGTTAAACTCTTTTGCACTCGTAGCTATCTGCGTACCATCGTGGCGGTCTTCTAAAAGCGATTCTGTAATTTCATACGGTTCATTATTAATAACCCCACCGTCTACATTAAGCGACTCAAAATCGCCATCGGGCAAAAAGCTGTACTGTGCGCCCGTTTTATTTTTCATGAGGTTAAGATACCTGCTGTTCTCAATATAGGAACGCCCCCTAATAAGGTTGCGGCTTTCAAGCCCTACCGGGAAAGCACCTGTGCCCATAGCGGCCTGTTTCAGTACTTCGGTATTCAGTCCGTCTGGGGCATTAAAATGCACGGGTATGCGCCCATCGCTGTCAGGTTTTAATATGGCGGTTGCCGGGGTGCCATCTTCATTTACCGGCAACTCTTCAGTAGCGTTTTTTTTTGTTTCATCCAGCTTAAAAAAGGCGTAGTCGCGGTGCATGCGCATACGGTGTTTGCGATCGCCACTGCTGGTTTTAAAGGTTATCTCATAAGAAAAGCCCCTTAGGTTGGTAAGTGTTGTAAAAACATCAAGGTCTTTAGCTATGTAGGGGCGCTGGTATTTTTGGGTAACGCGCTTATCCAGCATATCTGATGCAATATCGCGTATAAAATTTGAGTTGAAGCCTGCGCGTACCTCTTTCTTTTTATTAAGCGTATCGTTCTCTATATCATCGGTATTTAGCAGCAGGCTCATCATGTCTATATCTTTAGCCTCCTTAAGGTTTACCCAGGCGTTGTATAGCGGATTGTTTTTTGTTAAACTGTCATCGTTAGCATTGTGCTTGTTAACGGGTTTAAAATCTTGCTGAAGGCCTGCCGCGGTAATGGCTGCCGTCATTCCGCCTGCCGATGCGCCGCCCAGCACTTCTATAAGAAAGTTATGCTGTGGTATGCCGCTTAGTTTCTCTTCGGCCTGAAGTTGCTTCGCTTTTTCCCAGTGTTCCAGTGCTTCAATAAGGTAATCTACAACGCCTGCAGTATAAGCCCCGGCAGATATAGCGCCTGCCATACAAATGCCTGCGTGAAAAGTATTTTTATTTTCCATAAAGTAAGGTTGGTGATTGTTATGCTGTTGTAAAGATATAATAAAACGTTAAATAGTGTCTATAAACTATTGAAGATTAATTGTTTAATAATGTATGTCTAAGGTGTTGAAAATGTGGGTAAAGGGCAGTTTGTAAGTTAAGAGTGCAACTTTGGTTAACTTTATTATCTTTGCTTTATGCGTTTATCTGTAATAATACTTAATTATAATGTGCGGTATTTTTTGCATCTCTGCATTGCAAGTGTAGAAAAAGCAATCCAAAATATTGATGCTGAAATTATTGTGGTCGACAATAATTCGCCAGACGATAGCTGTGAAATGGTTAAGCAGTACTTTCCGCATATTACTCTTATAGAAAATAAAGAAAATTCCGGTTTCCCGAAAGGTAATAATATAGGTGTGGCTGCTGCTAAAGGCGAGTATGTTTGTATACTTAACCCGGATACTGTAGTTGCTGAAGATACTTTTGAAAAATTACTGGCATTTGCCGATGTTACACCCGATATGGGAGCTACAGGTATTAAGCTGATTGATGGCAGGGGAGGTTTTTTACCCGAAAGCAAGCGCGGACTGCCTACGCCATGGGTAGCATTTACCAAGGTGTCAGGCTTGTACAAAATGTTTCCGGGTGTAAAATCGTTTAACCAATATTATAATGTTGCCATACCCGAAGAGGGTATAGGTACTACCGATATACTTGTGGGGGCTTTTATGTTTATGAAACGCAGCCTGTACCTTGAAGTGGGGGGCTTTGACGAGGACTGCTTTATGTATAGCGATGATTTTGACCTGTCGTACAGCATTACCAAAAAGGGATTGCTAAATTATTACTATGGTAAGGTTACAGCCATACATTTTAAAGGGGAGAGCACTGTAAAAGACGGGACATATATGAGGCGCTTTCGCGAGGCGATGCAGTTTTTTTATAAAAAGCATTTTAAAGCCTATCCTATTTTTGATCTTTTTATGCGCGCCGGTGCATTTGCATTTATGTTCGTAAAAAAGAACCGCAAGGGCGATGTTGTGGTTCCGGAGCGTTATGTTTTGGTTTCGGGCGATGCGACTTTTGAGGCTGCCCTGATGAGCCAACTTGAAAAACCATTGGTACGGGTAACATCTTTAACAGAAGAAAACGTATTTTTACAAAATGCCGGTGCAGAAATTATTTTTGATGCCGGTAGTATGCGTTATAATGATATGATTGCCTTTATGCATAAGCACGGTAAAAGCTTTACCTATAAAATGCGTCCTGAAAACGCAGGCTTTATTACAGGAAGCAATAGCAGCGACGACAGGGGGCAGGTAGTTTTAGTAAAAGAGCGATAAAAATATTTCTAAAATAGTTTTTGGTTTGTTTTTTTATTAAATTCGCAAACGATAAATTAAAATTCACCTTTTGGTTAACAATATGGCAAAGTTTGAGTTGAAATTACCCAAGATGGGAGAAAGTGTTGCTGAGGCAACCATAACTAACTGGCTTAAAAAGGTGGGCGACCACATTGCAGCCGATGAGGCTGTGCTTGAAATAGCTACCGATAAGGTTGACAGCGAGGTACCGTCTGAAGTGTCGGGTACGCTTTCAGAAATATTGTTTAATGTAAACGATGTGGTGCAGGTAGGCCAGACAATAGCCTATATTCAAACCGAAGGCGGTGTAGTAGTTGATGCTCCACAAGAATCATCGGCAGAGGCTATTCCGCACGTTGCAACCCTTGAGCAGGCTGTAGCCGTTGCCAGGGAAACAGTAGCTACGCCTGAAGATTTTTCGGGTTCGGATAAATTCTTTTCGCCACTGGTAAAAAATATTGCCAAAGAAGAGGGTGTAAGCTTGGCTGAACTTGAAGGCATAACAGGAACCGGTAAAGATGGCCGCGTTACTAAAAATGATATACTGGAGTATGTAGAGCAAAGGAAGAAAGCTCCAAAAGCTGAAATTTCAAATAACAATATCCAAATATCAAACGCGCAGCCGGTAACAAGCACGCAGCAACCTGTAGCAGCAAAAGCAGCTCCTGTTAGTGTTAACGGAGGTAACGAGATTGTGGAGATGGACCGTATGCGTAAGCTTATATCGGGCTATATGGTGCAGAGCGTGCAAACATCTGCTCACGTGCAGTCGTTTATTGAGGTAGATGTTACCAATATTGTAAAATGGAGGGATAAGGTTAAAACTGCGTTTGAAAAACGTGAGGGCGAAAAGCTAACCTTTACCCCAATATTTATGGAAGCTGTTGCTAAGGCGCTTAAAGACTTCCCGGGGATGAACATTAGCGTAGATGGCGATTACATTATCAAAAAGAAAAATATTAACCTGGGTATGGCCGCGGCCCTGCCTAATGGTAACCTTATAGTACCGGTTATTAAAAATGCCGACCAGCTAAACCTTGTGGGTATGGCTAAGGCTGTTAACGACCTTGGTAACCGCGCTAAAGCGGGTAAACTTAAACCGGATGATACCCAGGGTGGTACATACACTGTAACTAACGTGGGTACGTTTGGCAGTGTGTTTGGTACGCCTATTATCAACCAGCCGCAGGTAGGTATCCTGGCGTTGGGTGCCATACGTAAAGTGCCGGCAGTAATAGAAACCCCTGATGGCGACTTTATAGGCATACGCCAAAAAATGTTCCTGTCACACAGCTATGACCACCGTGTGGTAGATGGTGCACTGGGTGGATCTTTTGTAAAACGTGTAGCCGAATATCTTGAGGCTTTTGACGCTAACCGCGACTTTTAATTTTCTGAATTTATATTGTGAGAGCCCCGTTTATTCGGGGCTTTTGTTTTTTTTACTACTTTTGCGACAAACTAATCAACAAATCATGAAAAATCTTTTCAGGCATATTATTATCGCCTCATTTCTTGCTGTTTGTATATCAGGTAACGCGCAGGAAGGTGCAAATGACCCAACTTTTAATCCTATTGATACCTCACTTGGAAATGGTACTAATGATGCCATAAGTGATATGGAAGTGCAGCCAGACGGTAAGATTTTACTTGCAGGTAACTTTAGCTTTTATAAAAATATTGAATCTCATCATATTGTGCGCCTAAATGCAGACAGATCTATAGATATATCTTTTAATGTAGGTGCTTTGATTGATGGATATATAGATGAAATAGTTGTACAAAATGATGGTAAAATATTGATTTCAGGTGGGTTTACTCATTACGGAAATAATGAAGTGAATGGCTTCGCCCGCTTGAATGCTAATGGTAGCCTCGATACAACATTTAATACTGGACCAGGATTTAACAATAAAGTTTATAAATTACTTATTCAGCCTGATAATAAAATATTAGTTGCAGGTAGCTTTTCGAGTTACAATGGAGTAGCATGTTATGCTGTAATAAGACTTAATTATGATGGGAGTATAGACAATTCCTTTGCTATGAACAGTAGCATAACTTCTGTACTGGATATTGTTTTTCAAGATGATAAAATAATAATTGCGGGCAGGGGGTCGGCAAATTCTTACACAGTTAAAAGGTTTCTCTCTACAGGAGCAGAAGATACAACTTTTTATAGCTGGTACGGAAATATAGGCTTTAGAAGAAGCCTCGAAATCCAACAGGATAATAAGATTCTTGTAGCATCATGGCCGGTTTCTTTTGAAGAGTCTCCATCGATTGTAAGATTAAATGCAAACGGACGTGTCGATAGTTCATTTAGCGGAGGCCTTTCTTCAGATGCAACAATTACTGACATTGTCCTGCAAGAAGATAACAAAATTATAATTGTGGGAGAGTTTACTAACTATGGTAGTGCCGTAGCACACTCTGCGGCAAGGTTAAATACTAACGGACAATTAGATGCCACGTTCAATACACCTCTTCAAAAGGTGGACTATCCAATACTGGTAGCGGCCACAAGATCTGATGGTTTGCTGTTTGGTGGGATGTTTACAATGTATAATTCTATTTGTAGTAATTACCTTATAGCTCTTGATAATAATGGTAATCAGGATACAATAGGATATGATAACGACAAAGGCGCTAATAATGAGGTAAGTGTAATAGTAGATGCTGGTGGAGGTAATATGCTGCTAGGAGGCAATTTTACCCATTATAACGGTGTTGCAAAAAATAAACTGACAATTATTAACGCAGATGGCGGACTAGTAGAAAGTTTTAATCCTGGAGCAGGGCCTGATGGATGGGTTAACCAAATTTTAAGGCAGACAGATGGGCGATATATTATTGTAGGCGATTTTAATAGTTATAATGGAATACCAAGAAAAAATATTGCCCGCATAAATGCTGATGGCAGCCTGGATGAAAGTTATAATGCACTAACTGCGTTTTATCCGGGTAGCACAAACTTTGGCATTTTGCAAGGAGCTAGATTGCAGAGCGATGATAAACTTATAATATATGGTGTTTTATATGATCAGGTTATTCAGCCGGGTCAATTTAGATTTGCAATCAGAATTAATATCGATGGCACTTTAGATGAAACTTTTACTATGGTTGCGCCTAATCAGGTTGTTACAGGTGGTATTCCATTAGTTGAAGATTTACATGTTTTATCTGATGGCAAAATTATATTTTCTTTACAACAATATTCGTCATCAGGGCGTGCAATCTTCAGGGTAAATACGGATGGTAGTTTAGATAATTCATTTCCACTTATAGAAGCTGGTTTTAATAATTATAATCATAAATTATTGCCAGATGCAAATGGCGGATTTATTATTTCCAGCCAAATGTCTAGTGGTACTAACACACCAAATATAATACAATACAGAAAGATGACTGCCGATGGTATTTTAGAAACGAATCCTTTCTATAGCACAGGTGAAGAATCTGGAGAAATACTATTTTTTCAGGCAGACGGTAAATTCTTTGTTTATAAAGGTATGTATTTAGAAAATCAGATCATTAAACGTTTCAATTCTGATGGTACAGCAGATCATACTTTTAATTCGGGCGATGGATTTAGGGGGTTTCATAAAAGAATAAATACTGCTTTTTTTCAGCAAGACAAGATAATTATTGCGGGTAGTTTTGAAAGATATGATGGTGCCCACCGTAGTCGTATAGTGAGGATAACCAGCACGGGTACCTTAAACGCAGATAAACCTGAAATTAAAGCTTCAAAAGTCATTATATATAAAAATAACGAAGGCGTTATTGTAAAATCAATGCAGCAACCAATTGTTTCTGTGCAGGTTTATGACCTTGCAGGTAAGTTACTTGCCAGTGACGCAACTACTATAGGTAAAAGTGAGATTAGTTTGCAAACAGGCAATACTAAGCCGGCTATACTAATAGTAAAAGCCACCCTTGCAGACGGCAAAGTTATAAATAAGAAGATTTATTAAAATAATCTTATTTCACTAATACAGAGCCCCGCTATTGCGGGGTTTTTGTTTTATATCAACTTCATAAAACCATAAACCACCATATCAATCCATATTCAAAAAAATAGTTTAGATTTGAGCCATAAACCAATACTCTATGGTACTACCCGAAAAAGGCAGTAAAAAGCTGCTTAACGCATGGGCGTTTTACGACTGGGCAAACTCTGTATACAGCCTTGTAATAGCCTCGGCGGTGTTCCCTATATTCTACGACCAGATATTTCCTAAAGGTACAATGGTACCGGTATTTGGCACAACCATGAAGAGCACCGCGCTAATGAGTTTTACTACAGCCTTTGCTTTTCTTATTGTAGCCTTTATATCGCCATTACTATCTGGTATTGCAGACTATGCCGGTAATAAAAAGAATTTCCTTAAGACATTTTGCTATATTGGTGCGCTTTCGTGTATAGGCTTGTATTGGTTTGACAGCGATAATTTATATTTCAGTTTACTGTGCTATCTGTTCGGGCTAATTGGCTTTTGGGGTAGTTTAGTGTTTTATAACTCTTACCTGCCGGATATTGCTTATCCGGAGCAGCAGGATGCCATAAGTGCTAAAGGCTATTCTATGGGATACATAGGCAGTGTTATATTGCTGGTGCTTAACCTGGCTATGGTAATGTTTCCTAAGGCCTTTCATTTAGAAAATGCAATGCAGGCGATGCGTATCTCATTTATATCGGTAGGGGTATGGTGGATTGGCTTTAGCCAGTATACTTACTTGTACCTGCCCAAGGGCGCCAGGGCAAATAAAGTTACCGGCGATGTATTGCTGAATGGTTTTAAAGAACTGCGCAAGGTGTGGGCACAAATGGGCGATAACCGTACCCTAAAACGCTACCTGAGTGCTTTTTTTGTATACAGCATGGCAGTACAAACGGTTATGCTTGCTGCTACTTATTTTGGTGCCGAAGAAATTGCCTGGCCTAATGATGATGCTAAAAGCATGGGGTTAATAATCAGTATATTGCTTATACAGCTTATTGCAGTTGCAGGCGCGCTAATTACGTCGAAACTTTCGGCTAAGTTTGGTAATATTAAAACCCTTATAGGTATTAATATTGTATGGGCGGTAATATGTACCTGTGCTTATTTTGTAACTTTACCCATACATTTTTATGTTACTGCAGCCTTTGTAGGTTTGGTTATGGGCGGCATCCAGAGCCTATCGCGCAGTACATATTCTAAATTCCTGCCGGAAACTACAGATACTGCCTCTTACTTTAGCTTTTATGACGTTACCGAAAAAATAGGCATTGTAATAGGTATGGTACTTTATGGAGCAATAGACCAAATGTTTGGCAGTATGCGCTACTCAGTAGTATTCTTAACGGTTTTCTTTGTGGTAGGGGTATTGCTTTTACTAAGGGTTCCTAAAAAGAATTAAGGTTATATACTAATTATCATAGTTAATAAGCTGTTCCAGTCTTGCATACTGTAGCAGCATTATTGTTTTGGCATCGTTTATTTCGCCACTGGCTATCATATTGTATGCTTTGGTAAAGTTGAGTTCCAGTACCTCTATATTTTCATGTTCCTCTTCGAGTCCGCCGCCGGTGCCGGTTTTCATGGCACTGGTGTAAGGTGCAATAAAAAAATGTATGGTTTCTGTAACAGATCCTGGCGACATATATACTTCCATAATCTTTTTAACTGCGCCTATAGTGTAACCGGTTTCCTCCTGGGTTTCGCGTCTTATGCACTCTTCGGGTTCATTTTCATCCAGCTTACCTGCGGGGGCTTCTATCATAAGGCCATTAGTATTGCCGTTAAAATAGGTTGCAATACGAAGCTGGCGTGTAAGTATAACAGTATTATTCTCTGAATTATACAACAGTATTACAGCCCCATTGCCACGATTGTAAACTTCGCGGGTATCGGTTGTTTTTTCTCCCGATGTTTCTGTTGCTTCATAGGTTACTTTAGTAAGTACTGCCCAGTTGTCGCTTAGTACTGCTTCTGAGATGATCCTGATGGTATCTGACATGGAATTAATTCTTGATGGTAATGTTTTAATAGAACGTAAAATTCGTAATATTAGTCTTACGCATTAATATATTACATGTTAAAATAAAGATAATATTTAATATATCAGCAGTTTATGTAAAACTTAAACTACTAAATTTAAGTTAAATTATCTTAAATTTAATTTAAATATTTAAATTTGCTATAATTAAAACCAAATCACAACTATTAAAGATGACATCCGGCACCGTTTTTTGCCGGGCATAATCAGTATCCTCTATATGGATGAACCTAACATTTTATTATTTTTAATCAAAAGTATCTTTATCGTTTGCGGATTAGTTTCGCTATTCTTTGCGTATAAGGTATTTATTAAAAAGAAAAAAAATGTACTACGTGAAGTTGACCATGCCCGGAACAGAAAAATTTTAAAAGATGCCCTTGCGGGTACATTCTTTTTTTTTATGGGATGCAGCCTTTTTGCCTGCACAGTAACTGGTATACCTAATTACCTTAATAACAGGCTTCATAAGCCTGCTGTTAATAATAATGCACCCGTGCTAAAAAATCCTGCCATTAGCGGAGGTGATAACCTGCTTGAGTAAAGTTATTACACCTATAGCATAAAAAATTGATTCTTTGCGGTAACTTTGTTTTTATAATTTTTGTTTTAAAAACATTTTACCATGTCTGATCTTAGCAACTACCGTCGCTCTTATGAAAAAAGTGAACTTACCGAAACCCAGCTTCCGGAAGATCCTGTTACACTTTTCAAAAAATGGTTTATAGAAGCAGAAGAATTTGGCGCTTCCGGCGAAATAAATGCCATGACGGTAAGCACTCTTGGACTTGACGGTTATCCAAATTCAAGGGTCGTGCTTTTAAAACAATATACTTACGAAGGCTTTATTTTCTTTACCAACTATAATTCTGATAAGGGTAAGGCTATTGCAGCAAACCCTAATGTTTGCCTGTCTTTCTTCTGGCAGGATATGGAACGTCAGGTTATAATAAAGGGTAGAGCAGAAAAAACATCTGAAAATACAAGCGACGGTTATTTTGAAAGCCGCCCCACCGGTAGCCGCCTTGGTGCCATAGCCAGTGAGCAGAGCAGTATAGTGTCATCCCGCGAGTATCTTGATGACAGGCTTGTGGCTGTAGAACATGAGTATGAAGGCCGCGAAATACCGCGCCCGGAACACTGGGGTGGGTATCTTGTACGCCCGGTATCGGTTGAGTTTTGGCAGGGCAGGCCAAACCGCATGCATGACCGTATTCGCTTTGTACAGCAGGAAGATCATTCGTGGAAAATTATAAGGCTTGCACCTTAAAATTATATTTTCACCCTTACATATTTTACCTGATTTCTGTTTGAAGTTTGAAAATTTAAGAGCGAATTAACAAAATTTAAAGAAGGATGCTTTGTTATTTTTCGGACTTTTAAAATATTGATAACGAATATGAAAGCAGATGAAAAATTTAATCCTGATACGCCATGCCAAATCCAGCTGGGATGCACCTCTTATAGATAAAGACCGCCCGCTTAGTAACCGTGGTATACAAGATGCGCATTTAGTAGCAGCCAAGGCAGAGCAAATCTTTCCCAAATCGTATATTGTTTGGAGCAGTACTGCGCAGCGTGCCAGGAATACAGCTTACATTTTTGCAGAAAACCTGTCTATACCCATCGATACCATAAGCTTTAGGGACGACCTGTATACCTTTGATGAAAAAACACTCGAAAAGATCATAAAAAGCTGCGATAACCAATTTGATAACCTAATTCTTTTCGGACATAATGACGCTATTACTAATTTTGTTAATACCTTTGGGAACCGCGCTGTAGAAAACGTACCTACAGCGGGGGTTGTTTCCATTTCGTTTGATGAAAACGACTGGAAAAATATCCGTAAGGGTAAAACAGATATAGTACTTTTTCCAAGAGAATTAAAAAAATATGATCCACCACTCACCGGAAAACCGGTATATTGACAGGGAAAAAAGCTGGCTGGCCTTTAACGCGCGCGTGCTACAGGAAGCAGCCGATGAAACGGTGCCGTTATTAGACAGGCTGCGTTTTTTAGGTATATTTTCTAATAATTTTGACGAATTTTTCAGGGTGCGCTATGCAGCCATCAGGCGCCTGAGCCTGGAGGGCATTATTAGCGAGGAGCTTCCGTCGAGCATTGCCGCATCAGAATTACTGGGCGAAATTACTGATATTGTTATCGAACAACAGTCAGAAAGCCTTAGGATACTTAGTAATATTGAGAAGGAGCTGGAACGGGAAAACATCTTTATGGTAAACGAAACCCAGCTTACCAGGGAACAGGAAATTTTTGTAAAAGACTTTTTTATACAAAAGGTAAGCCCTGAGTTGGTAACCATTATACTTAACGATCTTGAGGAGTTTCCTACCCTTAGGGATACCGGGGGCTATTTAGCGGTTAAAATGGTTATGAAGACCAAACAGCCCGATGCCGATGGTTTTATAAACCCGCAAAAGGTGCGCTACGCCATACTTGATATGCCGCGTACCATAAACAGGTTTATTATACTGCCCACAAATTCTGAAAAGCAATATATTATACTGCTGGACGATGTTATTAGGTTTAACCTCGATAATATCTTCAATATATTCAAATACGAGAGCATCTCTGCCCACATGATAAAAATTACCCGTGATGCGCAGCTTGAACTGGACAGTGACCAGAGCAAGAGCCTTATGGAAAAAATATCGGTAGGGGTTAAGGATCGCCGTATAGGCGAGCCGGTACGCTTTGTTTATGACGTAGCCATAGATGATGATACGCTTGAATATTTTATTACGCACCTTAAGATAGATGCTACAGACAGTATTATTCCAGGTGGGCGTTACCATAACCGAAGGGATTATATGGATTTCCCTACACTGGGGCGTAATGACCTTGTATTCCAAAAAAATCCGCCGCTTCCCGTTAATGGACTGAGTCTTGAAGGAAGCATACTGCAACGCATTAAGAAAAAAGATTATCTGATATATGCGCCTTACCAGTCTTACTCTTATGTAATTAAATTTTTGCGTGAGGCAGCGTTAGACCCTAAAGTGGTTTCGATAAAAATTACGCTTTACCGCCTTGCCCGAAATTCGCAAATTATAAGCTCGCTTATTAACGCGGCTAAGAATGGTAAAAAGGTAACGGTGCAAATAGAATTACAGGCCCGTTTCGACGAGGCAAGTAATATTACCTATGCCCAGCAAATGCAAACCGAAGGTATTAACCTTATTTTTGGGGTGAAAGGCCTAAAAGTACACAGCAAAATTTGCCTTGCAGAGCGTATGGAAGGTAATAAGCTTAAGCGTTATGGCTTTATATCTACCGGTAACTTTAACGAGAGTACTGCTAAGGTGTATACCGATGTTACGCTGTTTACCGCACATCAACAAATAATGAAAGAGGTAAGCAGGATATTCGACTTTTTTGATGTTAACTACCGTGTGCACCGTTATAAGCATCTTGTTGTTTCTCCGCATTATACCAGAAATAAGTTCAGCAAGCTGATAGATCGGGAAATACTTAATGCCATAGCGGGTAAGCCTGCTTATATTAAGCTTAAGATGAACAGCCTTACCGATTTTAAAATGATCGATAAGCTGTATGAAGCCAGTAGGGAAGGTGTAAAGGTGCAGCTTGTAATTCGTGGTATGTGCTGCCTTATACCGGGGATACCGGGGATGAGCGAAAATATTGAGGCCATAAGTATTGTAGATAATTACCTGGAGCACCCGCGTATATTTATTTTTGGTAATAATGGCAATCCTGATATTTACATTTCGTCGGCAGATTTTATGACGCGTAACCTTGATTCGCGTGTAGAGGTAAGCTGTCCTATTTATGATGAAGAAATAAAGCAGGAACTACTGGATACCTTTGAAATAGGATGGAAGGGTAATGTAAAAGCACGCCTGCACAGCGAAAACCTTGAAAATAAATACAGGAAACAGCCAAAAGCAAAACCTTTCAGGGCGCAACTGGAAACCTATAATTACTTTAGGGATAAGCTGGAGGTAATTTATGAAGAGGTAAAACCCGAAACGAGCAGCTTAGGCACTAAGGACCTGAGTGCCTTAGAATCTTAAAAAGAACAAATGATTTCAATAAAAAAATATGCTGCTATAGATATTGGCTCTAATGCCGTGAGGCTGCTTATATCTAACATTGTAGAGCAGGAGGGCAAGGAGCCGCAGTTTAATAAAAGCTCGCTGGTGCGTGTGCCGGTGCGCCTTGGGCAGGATGCTTTTACCGTGGGCGAAATTACAGAAGAAAATATTGCACGTATGGTAGATGCCATGAAAGCTTATAAGCTACTGATGAAGGTGCATAAGGTAGAGCGTTATATGGCCTGTGCAACATCTGCAATGCGTGAAGCTTACAACGGTCAGGAAGTAGTTGATATCATTCAGCGGGAGGCCGACATTAAAATAGATATCATTGATGGCAAAAAAGAAGCAGCAATTATAGCTGCAACTGACCTGGATGAGTTTTTAAAACCCGGACAACACTACCTTTTTGTAGACGTAGGCGGTGGCAGTACAGAGTTTTCACTGTTTGCAGATGGTAAGATCGTAGCCTCTAAATCGTTCAAGAACGGTACTGTTCGTTTGCTAAATAATATGGTAAATGATGTGGTATGGCAGGAAATAGAAAAATGGATTAAAGCTGTAACAGAACCCTATGAGAATATTAACCTTATAGGTTCTGGTGGCAATATAAATAAGCTGTTTAAACTGTCGGGTAAAAAACAGGATAAGCCCTTGTCTTATTTTTACATACACTCGCAATACCAGTTTTTAAACAGCCTTAGTTACGAGCAGCGAATATCTGAACTGGGCCTTAACCCTGATAGGGCAGATGTAATTATATATGCTACGCGTATTTACCTGAATGCCATGAAATGGAGTGGTGCACGCAATATTTTTGTGCCTAAAATAGGCCTTAGCGACGGTATTGTAAAGGCAATGTATTACGGCAGCATTTAAACTGCTGCCGCATAACCGCCTTTATTATTAATAATTTCGTCGAGCAGGCTTGCTTTTAATGGCTTGTTCTTTAATGAAATGCCAAGTATTTGTGCAGAGGCCAGATCTAAAGGATCTTCAGAACTTGTAAGGATGGTAATGCGTGTTTTTTTATTGGCATAGCGCTCATTGTAAGCATCAAGAAAATCCCATCCGCTATATTTTGGCATGCTAATATCCAGGAAAATAAGATCAGGAAAATCTTCGTTACCTGCATTTTCAAGATATTCCAGCGCATCTTTTACGTTACGCTTTTCGGTAACTTTAATACCGGGGTTAAAGTTTTGGATTGCCCTTTGGTTAAAAAAATTGTCTATCGTGTTATCGTCTATCAGCATGATACGTTGTACCTCATTTCCCATGACTTTACTTTTTTAGTTAAAGAAATTTTCTATAACAAACGTATTGCAAATGCATGAGATAATTTTACCGGAATAGGCAGGGGGTACTTCTCTGTAGTTGAAATGTCAATTTCTAAAGTTAGGCAGTTGGCTGGATTATTGGTTTTGGCTTTTAGAGTAAATTTCAATTACTTCTTCAAACATCTCTTTAGTAAGGGGTTTAGACCTAAAGTCTGACAGTATGCCGTGGGTAAGGGCTTTTGCGCGGTCATCGGGGTTTTCAGATGTTGTTAGCATTACCACAATCATACTCTGTTGGTTTTCTGAGGGTAGTTTATGGTATTCTGCTAAAAATTCCCAACCGTTCATGCCAGGCATGTTGATGTCAAGAAAAATAAGTTCGGGTTGTTGCCGGTCGTCAGTCGCTTTTAGGTATTCAAGAGCTTCTTCGGCAAAAGGCATGGGTAACACTTTTATTGTTGCATCATGTTTTTTGATAATCCTTTCGTGAAAAAAGTTATCAATTTTATTATCGTCAACAAGCATTACACATTGTATTTTTTTTATCATGGTTTAAGGTTGATTAATGTAAATTTAAAGGTACTGCCTTCTCCATATTCAGATTCTACCCATATTTTGCCACCGTGCATCTCTGCTATCTTCTTGCAGTTTGCGAGCCCCACGCCATATCCTTCATAATCTTCCTGGCGGTGTACACGCTGAAAGATATGAAAAATGCTGGCAAAATGCTTCTCATCTATACCTATTCCGTTATCTGAAACATAAATTTTATAAAAACCTTTTATTTCACGGCAGCCTATATTTATTTGTGGCTGTATTTCTTTTTTGCTGAATTTTATGGCGTTGTTTATCAGGTTTTGGAAAAGCTGGCGCAGCTCTGTATCATAAGCATAAAGCGTAGGTAAAGAGTTATCTACGGTAACAGTTGCCCCGGTAGATTTTATGAGGTTGTTTAGGTCTGCAGTTACCTGTTCTACAACTTCATTGCAGTTGGTAAGTGTCAGTTTTTTATCTTTACCCAGTCTGCCAAAATCCAGTAGCGTGCGTATAAGTTTGCTCATACGGCAAACCGCCTGATCCATAACACTTAGGTGTTCGTTTATTTCGGGCGTTACATTTTCCGGGTAGTCTTCCTGCAACAGCATTATATAATTAGAAACCGTGCGTAGTGGTTCCTGCAAGTCATGTGATGCTATATAATTAAACTGCTCCATTTCCTGGTTTTTGTGCTGAAGCTCTGCCAAGTGTTCTAAGGCTAATTTCTCTGTTTCTACCCTAAGGGTTAAGTCTATTACCGATGTTAGCGCCAGTGGCCCCTGTGGTGTAGCAACAGGACTTATAACCAGTTCTGCCGGAAATGTAGAGCCATCCTTCCGTTTGCAGTGCATATTGTCTTCAAGCTTAAAATTTAGAGGCTTAAGCTCTGAGTAAAACTTTTTACGTACCTCTTTTATGGTACTCCATATCTCAACTGGCAGTACAATTTTGCAGTCAGTACCCATTAACTCCTTACGCGAGTATTTAAATGTTTTTTCTGCCTGGTAGTTTGCGTGTATTATCTCTCCTTCCTGTGTAGACAGTATGAGTGCATAAGGAGCTGCTTCTATGCCCAGCCGCAAATTTTCTTCAAAACGTTTTTCTTTTTCATCTATCGCATTAAGTGTTTGCGACGTTTTCCATACTGATACCAGGCTGATAAGCAAAAATGAAACTGAAAGTAAAGCAAGTCCTACTTCTAATGAAAGGATGTTATATTTATATAACAACATACGGGTATAGCAAATAACGATGACCGATGGAATGATCCAGATGAATAACTTCCTGGCCATAACGTTGCCTATTAGTGTGCCTGTAAATAATGCTGTTATACCACGATTAGGGTTTGCCAAAGACGTGCCGACTGAAAATATTATGAATACTATAGCGGTGTGTAATGCCATAGAATTTGAAAAAGTATAACGGTAAATATGCGGAGATCCAAAAATGTAGCCCAGTAATGCAATAGAAGCAATGAGGGTAACGATATGCAACATGTATTGTGTAAGCAATATATATGGCTTTTTGTCAGATTTAATTATAAGCATTGCCACTCCTGACAGCATGAGGCAAAACGATGTGGGAGGCGACATTTTTCCGGGATGGGTGGCAGATGCATTATCCGGCGCAAGTAGTTCGTCTATGTAAAATATGGTGCCTTTCATCTGAAGTAATGATAGTAATCCAATTGTAGAGACGGTTACTGCTAATATGTTTGCAAGTATTTGATTTTTAGATTTGTCTGAATGGCGTATAAAAATTGTTATTCCCAGTAATATAAAGCATAAAGCCGTATTAAACTTCATGGTTGTAAAACCGGGATTTATAGACATCAATGTCTGGTTGTTTAAAAGCCAGCCTGTAATTACAGTAGCGCCCACCACAATTGCAATCGTGGCAGATAAAATTATAACGTTTCGGTATCTTTTGATATCGGTAATTGCCATAAATCAATTACAGGTTAGTAAGGTGTTAATTTAAAGTTTAAAATGTAATTATTGGGTTAAATCACATCGGTTGTATGTTGGGCATCGTTAAAATTAAGGATAAAATATTTAAAAATCAAAATAAGTAGGCTATTTATATGAATTTTATAAATAAATGTTGTGTCATGTTGTCATATAATAACTGACAATTTCATTATATGTATATATTGGCACAATCATTGACTAAAAAGAAATCGTACTGAACGGACATAATTGAATAAAAATAAAACTATAAACAAAATGAGTAAAATAATCGGAATCGACTTAGGAACAACCAACTCCTGCGTATCAGTAATGGAAGGCGGAGAGCCGGTAGTTATTGCAAATGCAGAAGGAAAAAGGACAACCCCGTCGGTAATTGCCTTTGTAGAGGGTGGCGAAATTAAAGTGGGCGACCCGGCTAAAAGGCAAGCGGTTACCAACCCAACAAAAACTATTGCTTCTATTAAGCGTTTTATGGGAAACAAATTCTCTGAAAGCAGCAAAGAAGCTCAAAATGTACCTTACAGTGTTGTAAAAGGTGATAATGATACACCTCGTGTAGACATTAACGGCCGTCTTTACACACCACAGGAACTATCTGCAATGACATTGCAGAAAATGAAAAAAACTGCCGAAGATTATCTTGGGCAAACAGTAACTGAAGCGGTTATTACCGTTCCTGCTTATTTTAACGATGCACAGCGCCAGGCTACTAAAGAAGCAGGTGAAATTGCAGGTCTTAAAGTAAGAAGGATCATCAACGAGCCTACAGCAGCAGCACTTGCTTATGGCCTTGATAAAATGGGTAAAGACCAGAAAATTGCAGTTTATGACTTAGGTGGTGGTACTTTTGATATCTCTATCCTTGAGCTTGGCGACGGCGTTTTTGAAGTACTTTCTACAAATGGTGATACGCACCTTGGTGGAGATGACTTTGACCAGGTACTTATTGACTGGTTAGCAAACGACTTTAACAGCGAAGAAGGTATTGACCTTCGTAAAGACCCAATGGCTCTTCAGCGCCTGAAAGAAGCTGCTGAAAAAGCTAAAGTAGAACTTTCATCTTCTACTCAAACAGAAATTAACCTTCCGTATGTAACGGCTACGGCTTCTGGCCCTAAGCACTTAGTTAAAACCCTTACAAGGGCTAAATTTGAGCAGCTTGCAGATGAACTTGTAAAACGTTCTATGGAGCCGGTTGCTAAGGCACTTAAAGATGCAGGCCTTTCTATTTCAGACATCGATGAGGTTATCCTTGTAGGTGGTTCTACACGTATACCACGTATACAGGAAGAAGTTGAGAAATTCTTTGGAAAAAAACCATCTAAAGGTGTTAACCCGGATGAGGTTGTAGCTATTGGTGCTGCTATTCAGGGTGGTGTACTTAGCGGAGACGTTAAAGATGTACTACTTCTAGATGTTACTCCACTTTCTCTTGGTATCGAAACTATGGGGGGCGTTATGACACGTCTAATCGAGTCTAACACAACTATCCCTACAAAAAAATCTCAGGTATTCTCTACAGCTGCTGATAACCAGCCATCTGTTGAAATACACGTTATACAAGGTGAGCGTTCAATGGCTGCCGATAACAAAACTATTGGCCGTTTCCACCTTGATGGTATTCCTTCTGCTGCAAGGGGTGTACCTCAAATTGAAGTTACTTTTGATATTGATGCTAACGGTATCATCAAAGTGTCTGCTACTGATAAAGGTACAGGCAAATCTCACGATATCCGTATCGAGGCTTCATCAGGCTTAACTCCTGAAGAAATCGAAAGGATGCGTAAAGAAGCTGAGGTTAATGCTGAGGCAGACAAACTTGTTAAAGAGAAAGCTGAACTTATAAACAGAGCTGACTCTACAATTTTTGAAACTGAGAAGCAGCTTGCTGAGTTTGGTGATAAACTTTCTGACAGTAACAAACAGCCTATTGAAGCTGCACTTGCTGAACTTAAAGTGGTTTACCAACTTAGAGATACAAACGCTATACAGCCAATACTTGATAAGATTGATGCTGCATGGAAAACTGCTACTGAAGAGATGTACAAACAAGGCGGAGAGCAAGGTGGCGCACAAGGCCAGCCGGAAGCTGCTCAGGCTGAGGGAGACAACGTTCAGGATGTAGATTTTGAAGAAGTGAAATAATTACTGATTAACATCGGTTAGTAATAAATGCTAAACCACTGTAAACTTTAAGTTTACAGTGGTTTTTTCTTTTTCGTTACTTTTTGTTTCTGCTGTTTTTTACTTATTTTTGATTATATATTTGTACCAGATTTGTACCGGCACTTAAATAGGGACAAAGTGGCACTTATGTATACTTATGGTACCTTAATGGAGAGATATGGGCGATGAAAAGAATAAATAAACAATGTCTTAACTGCGGTAAGGAATTTTTGCCGAAAACAGTGGCTTCTGTTTACTGCTCTCATATATGTAGTAAAAAAGCATACAAACAGAAGATGAAGCGGCTTAAAAATGAGGCGGACGTCAAAGAGCGGGCAGATAAAATACCAGAGAGCAGGGCATTTATTTCTGTCCCTGAAGCTGGCATGCTTTTTGGCATTGCCAAAAGAACCCTTTACCGACTTGTTGATCAGGGAAAAATTCCATCAGTTAATCTGGGAACCAGGCTTGTACGGATAGACCGCACCGTTATGGAAGGAATGTTCGGACCTGTCCGCAACCTGCCGCAGCCTGAGAGCGCACCGAAGAAAAAATTATACAGCCTTGAAAAGGAAGACTGTTATACCATTGGCGAAATAGCCCATAAATTTCAAATATCTGAAAGTTCGGTTAACAACCATATCAGGAAATATTCAATCCCTACCAGACAGATCGGAAAACATGTATATGCTCCCAAAAGCGAAATTGATAATTTATATAACGGAAATGATTTTATATGAAACAATTAGCAAAAACCAAGGTGACTGTACGTCTTCGAAAAGCAGAAGACCGAAAAGAATGGTATGTTTACATAGAAAGTTATCCTGTTCAAGTTTACGGAAAGGATACTCCGCAAAGGATCCGTGAATATTTAAACAGATCAGTAACAACTGTGGAGTGGGACAAAAAAAGAACTGCCCGTACAGATCCGGCGGGCATAAAATCCTATAAGCCAAGACGTACCGATAACGGAATAATTATGTGTAGAAGTGAGAGCGACCGCGAGGTAATGCTTTATGCTGAAGGAGTGCGTAAAATTCGGCAGAAAGAATACGACAACATAGATTTGTTCAGTGACTCTGAGACCCAATTGGCTGAACAGAAAGAAAAAGGCAAAGAGGATTTTATTAAATACTTAGCTGACACTGCGGCCAAAAGGCACGCGCGAAGTTCAAAATCTATTCAGATTAATTGGGATCGGACCAAAGAGATTATAAAAAGCTATTCATCAGGCAGCCTCATGTTTTCGCAGATTAACAGCAGAATGGCGGAAGATTTTAAACTGTTTTTGCTGGCTGCACCGCTTGGAGGAGGCAAGAAGGGAACCATTTCACGCAACACTGCGGCAACATATTTTTCTATATTTAAAGCAGCTTTGAAGCAAGCTTTTATCGACGGATATCTAACCGTTGATTTAGCTTCAAAAGTAAAGGGCATCCCGGAACAGGAATCAAGACGCGAATATCTTACCATTGAAGAATTGAACGGGTTGGCATCAACGCCATGTGAAAAGGATGTCCTTAAAAGGGCGGCGCTTTTCTCAGCGCTTACAGGTCTGAGGCATTCGGACATTCAGAAGCTACGCTGGAAAGAGATTAGTCTGGAAAACGGTATGGCTAAACTGCATTTCACCCAGAAAAAGACAAAGGGTGTCGAATATATGCCTATTTCTGAGCAGGCTTTCCAGCTCTGCGGAGAACCACGATATCCCGATCAGTTTGTTTTTGAAGGTCTTACAGACCCATCATGGATTTCAAGACCTCTGAAAAAATGGGTGGAGTCTGCAGGTATTAAAAAAAATATCACTTTCCACTGTTTCCGCCACACGTTTGCAACATTGCAGCTGTCCAACGGAACAGACATTTATACAGTCAGTAAAATGCTGGGGCATACCAATGTAAAAACTACTCAAATCTACGCAAAAGTGATAGATGAGAAGAAAAACAGAGCTTCGCAGGCAATACAGTTGGAATCTTTAAAGAAGAAAGCGCCATGAAAATGAAATACTTCGAATATATTACGGTTTATCTGTCTGTTTTTCTGGTCTGTATTTTTATAGGCGTGATGGTAAGATCTGTGCTGATTGAAATAGGTGTAGATCAGTATACAGCAGGTGTATTTTTCTGGATCAGCAGTGGATTTGGAATATTAGTATTTGCAATTCTAAATTTATTATTTAACGATTTGGCTGAAAGGTTACTGAAACGTTTTTTGAAGGCTAAAAAAGATAAATATCCAGATAGCCTCATTCCGAGTGGAGGCTTTGAGAAATTACAAGAGAAGCAACTGAATTCTTTGGTTGAACCCGAATTGGCTGAAAATAAAAATTCAGGCATCAACATTGAACTGGTGAGGGAGGAGCAGCAAAATATAGTCAAAAATCAAAGACTAGCGAGAATTGATAATGCCATCCGTTACGCACAAAAGCAATTCGCACTATATACTTCGGATGATGATTTGAAGCAATTGTGTGAGAATCTGATTATATATGCTGACGACCTAAATTTTGAAAAGATTAAACCGGTAAAAGTAAAAGATTTGTCCAATCTCGATTTGTATCATTTTGGCTGGAATATCTGGAATTTTTTTAAAGTCAGCAGGCAGGAAAGAGCCGCAAAATTTTTAAAGCTGAGTTTTGCTGACGCTTTAAAAGATGTTGAAGAGCACAGCATAAAGACGCATCTAAAAGACGATGAACGGAAGGGGCTTATAAAGATACTAGCAGATTTTAGAGATTTTTAAACGCAAATCATTGTCAATTACCGTGTTTTCCGCGTGTTTCCGCTGTGATGAAGGACACAGTTGAAACACTTTTTTCATTTGCACCTTAACTATTAAAAACGATAGGTATGGACATCAATGAAATCTCTTTTGAGAACCTGCCCAAAGCAGTTGCACACTTAGTGAAAGAAATTGGCGAGATTAAGCTTCTAATTCAGAATGTTCAGGTATTTGAATCTAAAGAATTAAGTATTCCTATTGGTATTGAAGAAGCAAGCCAGTTGATTGGAAAAGCAAAAGCTACAATTTACGCTCTTGTAAGGCAGAGAAAGATTCCCTCCTATAAATATGGTAAAAAACTGTATTTTTTTAAAGAAGAACTCTTAGAATGGATTTCAAAAGGAAAAAAGAAAACAATACAAGAAATTGAATCTGAAGTATGGAAATACAGTTATAATCGAAATAAAAATAATTTCCGGCAGTAATAGTTATATAATTCATTACAAGCAAAAAAACTATTTAATATAAAGCAATAAGTTATCCAAGGAAAAATACAGCATTCTTTCAATATTCATTGCTGATGCAGAAATTAGCAATCCTTTATTTTCAGGTTTTCACTTAACTCGGGGTACAACCGGGGTACAGTTTCTTAACCGAAAATCACAAAAGAAGACAAACAAAAAGCTGTTTTTAGAGGTTGCTTAAAACAACGTCGAATCGGATTATACTTTTCAAACATAATTTATATATATAAATTATGTTTTTAATCAATTTTTAGAATTCAATGGGTAAAGTCCTGTTGAGCCTATTTACGAGAATAAGCACAAAGCAAAATAATATCTGTGCATAATAAGTTAAAATTTTGTATAATTGTCTGTAACCAATTAATCACCAAATGTATCTGCATAATATTAAAATATGGAATTTCCGTAAAGTTGGTACTTCAGACAAATCAGGGGAAATCAGAATAGATAATCCGGGAATAGACCTGACATTAAATCCTCACTTAAATGTGCTGATAGGAGAAAATAATTCTGGAAAAACAACCATTGTGGATGCTATCCGTTTGGTATTGGGAAGTCAAGCATTTGATTATTATAAAGTAGAGGACAAGGACTTTCATTTTGGTGCTGCAGGCAGGTCCAGAGAGATGCGTATTGAATGCACAATCAAGGGATTTGACGCGGATGAAGCAGGAGCTTTTCTCGAATGGATTAGTTTTGATGAGAAGAAAAAATTTGAATTAAGAGTATGGCTGTATGCCTATGTAAGAGATAATCGGGTGATAGTTAATGTTAAAGCCGGAGCTGACAGCGAAGGCACATTCATGGATGCAGCTGCAAAAGATCTTTTACGTTTAACCTATCTCAAACCGCTAAGGGATGCTGAGAGTGAACTTTCGCCTGGCTATAAATCACGCCTGGCACAAATTTTAATTAATGATCCGCTGTTTAAAGACCAATTTGGCCCAGAAAATCAGAAGCTGAAACATACCTTAGAGAAATATGTATCCAATGCCAATAAACTTATCAGAGATTATTTTACATTGGATTCGCTGGATAAGGATGATATACATGAGATTTTAGAAGGGACTTCCGGAGGTAAAGCCTTAAAAGATAAATTGGAAGGATTTCTTAATGAATTTTTTCATATTGATGAAAGCCAGGATCCCTACTTCCACATTTCGGGATCCGAGCTTGCCAGCATCCTAAGGAGGCTAGGTTTGTCCTTAGAAGAAAACAGATCCGGTTTAGGCGCATTAAACAAACTTTTTATTGCTGCTGAGTTGCTTTTGTTGCAGGGGAAAGGATTTAGCGGCTTAAGGCTGCTGATGGTCGAAGAGCTTGAAGCGCACCTTCATCCCCAAGCTCAGGTCAGGGTCATCAATGCATTGCAGAATACGAGGCGCGATTTTAACAACCAGTTTATTTTGACGACGCATAGTACAACGCTCGCTTCGAAGCTGGAGCTGAATAATTTTATCTTAACACATTCAGGTCAGGCATTTTCACTTGGGCATGGACAGACAGGATTGTATGTAGACGATTACGAATTTTTAGAAAGATTTTTGGATGCTACTCAGGCTAACCTTTTTTTTGCAAAAGGCGTGTTATTAGTGGAAGGTGCTGGAGAAAATATATTAGTCCCCGCAATTGCAGAAATCATCGGACGTCCATTGGACAAGTATGGTGTCTCTGTAGTCAGTGTAGGAAGCAAAGCATTTCTACGTTATTCAAAAATTTTTAAAAGAAATGATGAGGCTACACTTCCCATTAAAGTAGCCATAATCACCGACCTGGATATCGAACAGATTGATGTTGGCAATGGTACAATACAATCTAAGAAACGCGGGAAAATGAAACTAGTGCCCAATGCCGTGGAAGAATCGAAAAAGCTGGTTTCCCAATATGATTCAGAAGATGGGCGGATCAAAACATATCATTCGCCACTTTGGACAATGGAATACGATTTAGCTACCGGGAATTTTGCTGAATATATGAACTGTGCGACCTACATTGCCCAACTTGCCAAGTCGCGAATTGCAAGCCATAATTTTAAAGGCATAACAAATCACGAAGCCTTTGTCAGGATAAGAAAAGCCAGAGATTTTTACGGAAAGTGGCAAGAAAAAAATTTAAGCCAGGAAGCTATAGCTTTTAGGATTTATGAAAGGTTAGCTAACAATAAAGCTTCTAAAGCTGTTACAGCACAGTGGCTGGCTAAGATGCTGCTGTGGCATAAATCAAAAGTGAAGGAGCTCCTGCTGGCAGATCCCAATTTTAAGTATATAACGGATGCAATTTACCATGTAACAAAACCTGCTGATGGAAATAACGGAAAATGACATAAAAAGGGTTGAAACCATATTCTTTAAGGGCAAAGGCACATTTGAAGACACCAAAGGCGAACGTTACAAATTTATCTCAGCCATTGATCAGTCACTGGATGTTGAGGCATGTCCTGGCAGTGGAAAAACTACGGCTTTGCTGGCCAAACTGTATTTACTTTCGGAAAAGATGTCATCTGGATCCAACGGCGCCATTTGCGTTCTGACACATACGAATGTTGGTATAGATGAAATTAAAAAGAATTTGGGTGATCGCGCCAGCAAACTTTTCAGCTATCCGAATTTTTTCGGAACAATTCAGTCTTTTGTAGATAGGTTTCTTTGCATGCCTTACTATAACGATTTTAATGAAAGCCGTATCGCTATAATAGATTCTGACCGTGCTCACAGCAGGCTATTAACTTCCTTCGTGAAAAACGTACGCTATGAACTTTTAACGAAGGTGAGATCTTATCTTCATGCAAATCATGATATTGCCTATAAATTGACGATAAGAAAAATTGCTTCAGAGCCCGTGCTTGTTAAAGGTGTTGATGGCGGGAAGATCGAGATAAAGAAGCCGAAAAAAGGGAAAGGAAAGGTAGCCGATTGGACTGATGAGGAAAAGAAGGAAATATATGATGCCCTCTTTAGTTTAAAAACCACGGTACTCAAAAGTGGTGTCCTATCGTATAATGATGCTTATTTCTATGCCAATGAATATTTGATTAATTATCCTCACGTAGAAGAAGCGTTCTCAAGCCGTTTTTCGCACGTTTTCATTGATGAGATGCAGGATACCAGCAGCTATCAGCATTTCATTATAAAGAAGTTGTTCACTAATTCAATTGTTCAGAAGATAGGTGATTCAAATCAGGCGATATTGACCAACAATGAAGATATCAGCGATTGGTCGTATTCAGAGCGAATGGAAATAACCGGTTCGCGGCGGTTTTCGCAGCCGATAGCAAAAATTTTGCGTACCGTGGCATTGAATAGCCAACCAGAATTAGATGGGGTCCAAGATGTAGAAATACCTCCTTATATAATTACATATGTGCCGGGGAAAGAGTCCATGGTATTAGATAAATTCTGTCAACTGGTGTACGCAAACGGGCTAGGGAATCAGGAAGATTATAAATATCCGGTCAAAGCTGTCGGATGGGTTGGAAAAGAGAAGGATGGTTTAACAATAAACAGTTATTTTCACTCATTTGGAAAGGAAAGTCGTGGTAGAAGCAGATTAATGTCTTTATCAGCAGCAGTAAGTGAATGTGATTTTTCAGATCCTGGAAATGTGCAGGATACTATCATCAACTGTTGCCTTGAGATTATCCGGCGTTGTGATAAGCCAATTGCAACTGCTGGCGGGAAACGCGTGCAAAGCAAAACTTCTTTCATAAACTTCCTGAATTTGAGACATCCGGGGTTTTTAAAACTACTGATGGCTAATATCGCAACTTGGTCGGCTGAAGGTGCAGTAGGAAAAGACCCTATTGTGAAGGTAAGAGCTTTCTTGAAAGATACATTTATACCGACAGTTGAAATTACAGCCAGTAAATTCGCAACAACATTTATAGATACAGAAGTGGCGGACAACGAGAAGGAAAACCATAGTAACATCTACTATTCTGATAACCCGGCTTATAAACATATTCCCATCGAAATCGCTACGGTGCATGCAGTAAAGGGTGAAACCCACCGTGCGACACTGTATTTGGAGACATACTTCCACAAATCTTGCGGCTCTTATCTTATGGATCAGCTAGCGGGCGTGCCTTATAAAAGCAAAGGGAAGGGGCAAAGCCGTAAAGAGATGTGCCTGAAAGTGGCTCACGTGGGAATGTCACGTCCAACCCACTTGCTGTGCATTGCCATTAATAAGGCAATGGTTGATGAAAACCATAAACGTCTGGAAGACCATGGCTGGAAAATCGTTTAATCAGGCTTTAGGCTTAAGGAAAAAATCTTCAATTGCCTCCTTAAGCTTTTTGTTTTTCATCTTTTTGGCATATTCGCGTATCTCTCCAGATTGAAAGTAACTGATGTCGTATCGGTTGGAACGCTCTCGAAAATCCGTAAGGTGTTCCAAGGCATCATGATCAAAGTTGCTGGTTGTCCAGTATTCGAACGACACGGGCTTATCCCTTAATGTTTCCTGCTTGTTGAGCCATTTCTTAAAGGCCGGGAGCTTTACATTTGTCCATCTTTCAACCGTTTCATAGTCGATCTTGGCTTTCTTTGCTTTGCACTCTGCTATGATGATCTTATCCGGGTAAATGACAAAGACATCCATCTCGTGCCTGCTTCCATTCTCGTAGATCTCCCTGCCTATTGTCACGCTGCTGTTGCTTTTTATCGAATGGATGTGCCCAATTAGAAACTCAAACAGCGCCCCCCTGATATTATTAGCCAGGCCTTCATTATACTTCTTCAATTCTGCAAGCAGGTCCAGGTACTTCTCCGGAGTCTGTTTTAGGCTGGCTCCTGCATTATTAAGTATTGTTATTAATTCTTTCAGCGTTTCGGCATATTTTTGGCCGAACAATTCATTTATGAAGCCTACGATGATACCATGCTGTTTTAAAAGAAGCAAAGCATCCCTGTCCAAATCGTCGACCAGCAGGAATGGTATGATCCTAGATGCATTTTTAAAGGACTGGATGTGCTTTAATTTCTCAATAAAGAACCTGACATCATTCTCGTAGATAGGATGTCCAATGAGTATATCAGCAAGGAGATAACCGGGACTACTGTTATTCATGATTCCCGTGACTGTTGAAACGCCCTTAAATGCCCATTGAAATTTTCCAAATTCAGCAAAGGTTTTTCCAGTATTATAAGAGGTCAGACCTATATTTTTCGCAAAGCTTTCAAAGTTAGAGAGGATGTCCTCTTTGATCAGCTCTATAGTGTTATACGAAAGGTAGGTAGTGTTCTGTTTTTCGAATTTAGGGGAAAACATATAGTAGGCGCCATCGTAGATCAATATCTTCTCCTTTACAAATTTCTGCATAATTGTCTTGAAAGGCAGGTGGCTCTTTAAAGGGAGGACAGGATAATTGGTGTAGCACTCTAGGTATTTCTGGCTGATGATCCCGCCATGTTTCTTGATTGCGTTCAGGCAATACCAGTATTTTTTCCCATGATCTAGCATTGCGTGTGATAAAGCAGCATATAAGGCACCGTCATCTGTTTGCTCTTCCAGGTAGCATAGTGCCTGCTGGCTTACAAAAAAGCCTTTGATCTTTTGAATTTCCTTACTGCGGGTCACCTGTTGGCTGGCGGTATTGTCACTACTGCCTGTTGCTCTGGCTAATTCGCGCGCTAATTCGCCCGACAATAGGGGACCCCTCTGCAAAAGTATGTCTTTTATGCTTGTCATATCACGCTATATATAAACAAACTCGTTAGAGTTTGGTGTCAACTCAATTTTTTTTAAACAATGATACTAAATATAAGGATATGATTTTCAAAAAACATGCAAATTAGCTGTCATATCGGTTTCTGTTCAATTTTAATGAACAGATTAGATGAAAGTATTTCTGCAGGCTTCTTAGACATATTTAGGACTTCTAATGCTTATGTGTCCGTTGTGCGTTCTCGCAATCTTTGTCACCGTAGTTGGATAAATTAATTACGTTCACACCTATTCGCCAGTTTTAATGAAGCCAATAATTACTTGTATACCGGTAGAAATAGTGGTCAATTCTATATCGGCGAAAGGGTTCAATCAAGTACTGTTTATTCACTTTTCTTATTTTTTTTCACAAGCCAAAATATTTACATTAGTATTGTAAATACAGGTGTAAGGTTCAAACTAAATGTATCCGTATGGGAAAATTGAAAGTTTCAGCTCAGGGTGAACGGGCTGCAATAGGAGGTTATCTGCCACAATTTGATGAGTTTTCAAGGCAGGTATACCGTAATTTGGTAAACGATAATCTCGAATGGATCAGGGTTGCCGATCCTGAAGCGGAAAAATTAGACGATATTCAATTTTCAACTCCTTCAGAAATTCATGCCTACCAGGTAAAGTGGACCATTTCAGAAGCCGTAATCACTTATTCCAGTTTTATGGCGCTGTTTCCCAAAATTGTAGCATCCTGGAAAAAAATAAAGAATAAAAACCGTAACAAGAAAGTAATTCCACATCTTTTAACCAATAAAACGGTATCGGTGAACGATAAAATTATATTAGCTGACGGTAAAACGGCGAGTTTCGGCAGTTTTATGGATCAGGGATGGTTGGGTATAAAATCCGGTCAGACTGTCGATAAAAACTGGGCTACAATTTCAAAGGAATTACAGACCGTGGCAAAACTGAGTAACAAAGATTTTCGCGAATTTATGTCAAGTTTCGTCTTCATTCATTCCTATAAACCAAAGCCCATTGCAGTCGCTTCAGTTCAATATTCGAAAGAACAGGAAGACCTTCAGGTACTCTCTCGTTTCATAATCGAAAAAGCAGCCTCTAAAGACCGTATAGTAGAATTTAGCAGGCAGGAGATTTTGCATGAGCTTTCCTGGGCGGACCGTTTCAGGACAACATTTAACCACGATTTTATTATAGATTTAAAAACCTACCAGCCCATAACGTCAACCATAAGCAATCTTGACAGGCTAATCAGTACAAAGGAAGGCGGTTATGTATACCTTGAGGGCGGCCCGGGCACTGGCAAATCTACCATGCTTACCCAATGGGCTAGAAATTCGAACCATCGCATTATCAAATACTACGCTTTTGATTTTACAAATCCCGCTTCCGGAATGAATTACCAGGAACGCGGAAGTTCGGTATCGTTATTTTTCGACCTTGTTTTGCAGATAAAGGGAAAAACCCGGTCAACTATCAATGTGTTGCCTTATAAAGATATAGAATATTTACGGAAGACCTTTTTTGAGCAGCTTACGGCACTTGGTGAAGACTTTAAAAAAAGCGGCACTAAAACTATACTTATTATTGATGGCCTTGATCATATCCCTAGAGAATATAAAACATTTAATACGTTTCTCCGGGACCTTCCTTTGCCCCAGGCCATGCCGAGCGGAGTTTACATCATTTTAGGGAGCCAGTCCTATGCGCTTGAGGATCTCTCGGTTGAAATCTGCCAGGAGTATAAAACGACTGAAAGCACGGTAAAAATGGATGCATTAACAAAGAATGAGGTATATAGGTACCTCCTTTGTAGTACCCTTACTCCACCGCTTGGAACCAAGGAAAAATTGCAAGTCTATGAAAGTTCGCAGGGGCATCCATTGTACCTTTCATATTTTGTTGAAAAGTTACGATCAGTGGCAGACCGCGCGTCAGCCTTAAACAGTTTTGAGAAAATTGACGGTAATATTGACCTCTATTATCTTCGGCTATGGAAACCCATTCAAAATTCATTGGATTTAGTGAAATTATTAGGCCTCATTGCGCGTGTGAACGGGCCGGTACACCCGAAGTTCATGAGTGAATGGGGCTTTACAAACAAGGTGTTGCTTGAATTGAGGGATCGGGCAAAGTTCCTTTTTGATGTGGGGAAGGAATGGTCTTTTTTCCACAACTCTTTTCGGCAGTTCCTCTTGCAACATACCTGTCTTGACATTTTGACGGAGGCTTATAATCCAAGTATTGATGAGAGCTATCATGCTGATCTGGCGAAATTTTATAAGGATTCGAAAGTTGAACCGGACTGGAAGAAAAACTTCCACTTATACAAATCCGGGAATTTCGAGGCATTTCTAAACGAAGCAAATCCCGAGTTGTTCAATGAACAGGTTTGCGGTTTCAGGCCCTTACATGAGATTAGGTCTGAAGGAAAACTAGGTGTCGACATAGCCCTGAAGACCGGCAACCCGGTAACATTACTTCGCTATTTTTTTGCGCTTTCTGAAATAGAACAGAAATCCAGGAATATCGCCCCTGCATCCTGGACGGAACGGTTTGTGGAAATCGGTAAACCGGAAATTGCCAAGAGATACCTCCGCAGTGAAAATAAACTATTGTGCAGCGAAAGTACTGCACTGGGAGCAGCGGTCGTATTTGCACGTTCGGGAGATCTAAATGAGGGGCTTTTGCTTTTTAATATCGCATATCCGGAATCCATTAGCGCGCGCAGTATAGCGATTAATGGCACCCATCGCGGTGAGGATTCCATTGCGCTGGTTAAGCAGTGGATTTATACCGGTGCTTTTTTTCTTGATGTCAAGGATATTGTAACAAGGATTAACAATATAAAATATACTGAAAAGAAAGCGTACAGGCAACTGAGCATCAGTGCGGTGCGTTTGGAACTCTTAGGTTCGTTGGCCAGTGCTTACATAAGTAAAAACGACTGGCAAAATTTTAATACACTATTAAAGCAGTATCGGGTAGGACAGTTAAAGCAATTGAATGCCTATTATTATGTCCTTACTGAAGCGGTTGACCATTGCGTCGATCAAAGTGAGCTGGATCTTGCCCGGCATTACCTGTCTTTGCTACTGGAACATTTTGACCGTGAAAGCTCAAGTGATTTTGCAAAAATCGAGATTGCGAACCTGATTTACAAATGCTTTTGGGATAAAAGAAGGGTGGGCGAATGGATACAAAATATACCGCAACAGTCCAATGTAGGTGAGAGTGACCTGGGGTATGATGGTACTCTTGTTCCTTTCCGTCCGCTGATATTACATAATAAGCTAATGCATCTTGTAGGCAATGGTGTGTCAATAACGGAGGCTATCCCTAACGCTAAAAGTGGCACTGATGAAGAACTTATAGTGGAATATGAAAGGATGTTATGCCTCATGGCGAAATTACTTGCCGAAGGACAGTCAGAGGTGCAGGAGTCAGCAACCATACTTCCCCGGGTCATTCCCATAGTAACGTTTTTTTATAAGAAAAATAACCATCGTAACCGTTATTCAAATAAGATATTTGCAACCAAGAAGGCATATTACAGCCTTCTCATTGCTGCGGTATCTGCATTAGGTCAGAAATACGTGAACGACCTTGGCAGCTATTTGATTAATGAATACCAGTCAAACCCGAAATTTTGGCCTGTGTCACTCAGGCGATCGGTACTTGTCGACCTTTTGAAGAACGGTTTTGACCCGGAGAGTGTTGCAAAAGAGATTGATTATTTGGAAGCTACCATGTTGTTAGGCTCGGATATTTCTGCGCGTATTGAAGAATGCGAGGCTCAATCCGATGCTTATCATGCATTACAGAACAATGAAAAAGCGCTCGCATTACTCTCCAGGGCATGGAAGGAGTCTATAGGGGTGGCCTACAGTAAAGACTATCAGTTTACTTCCTGGCTGGATTGGGTCGACAAAATAAATGTATTACAACCAGAGAAGGCCCCGACGCGCCTCAGCTGGTTCCTCTCACATCTGGACCATATTAAAGAAACGACTGAAGGTGGTACTTTCAGCGAGGCTGTCGAAAGGCTACTGGAAGCTACATTTGATTACGACCTCGAATCGGGCTATCAGCAAATGCAATGGTTGCTTGACAAGGGCGATGTTGATTTTGACCGTGCCCTGGGCACGTTTTTAAAAGAATGCCTGAAGCGTTGTTTACAGCCAAAAGAGTATGAATTCATTATGTCGGTTTACGCAGAAATTTACCTCCTTTTTTCCGAAGGAAAAGATGTTGCTTTGCTTGAAACCCTTTTATCCACGGGAGTGAAAATTGACTCCGATAGTTTTTTAAAGAGGCATCTGGATACCCTGATTACAGCTGTAGAAGTTACTGCAATTGAAGAGCACAGGGGACATCTACGAAACATCATTTTTGATTTCTGTCGGGCTCATAACCTTGAAATCTATGGGACAAAAACGGATCTTTCCGGAGAAGATTCGTTTAAAGCGATCTACTCAGAGCGGAACGAACTTGTTCTTGAGCCTTATAAGACCTTATCTGAAGCGGAAGTAATTGTCTCCACTAGCGATTATGAGTCATTAAAGAGGCTTGTAATGGGCGAGAGTATGGCCAATTCTTATTTCGATTGGAATAGCGTCCTGGCTAAATTTTCATCGATGTTGACCCTTGAGAACATCAGGGAACTTGGAGATGCCGGGGTGACAACGAGAAAGCGTTCGGATTACTATGCCAGTCTCAGTGCAATCGCACTGGGTCAAGGTGACAGGGAATTATCCCTGGAGCTTGCCGGTAAAAGTTTGGAACATTCCACCGGTTCAGGCTGGATTCAGCATTACGACGGAGGGTCGAGGCTTCTTGCTTTACGGGCGCTTTCTAACCTGGACCAGGAGTTGGCCTATAAGAAAGCGTTTGAACTGTTCTGTTATGACATATCGGATACTAATTATCCGAGTATGTATTTGACAGATTTGGATAAAATACTCCCGGTTATTTCAAAAGACAATAAGGTTGAAGACTATTGGCAAGAAATCGAAAGTTACCTGAACCGCCTTATGCAAAATAGCCTTCCATTAGATAATTTACCTTGTATTGGTAGGCATGAGACAAATATATATCAAGTGCTCTCCGAATTTCTTTTAACATTAACGGAAAGCCCGATAATGTCCCTTTCTGAGGTGGCAACAAGAACCTTTTCGTTCAGTATTGCCAGTGGTAATCCGTATGCCGTTGAGAAACTCGAAGCGATGCAGGACGATTTAAAAGCATCTGCTATTTGCATGTACCTGTATAGGATCCATCCAAAAGCATTAGAGCATTTTACGGTACAGTTAGCGGGTTGGGCTAACAATGCCCATCATACGGTACGTGCTAATGCCCGTTTTTTACTTAAAGCCTTGCAAAGCCCCTATTCTTTAGAATATGGCAAACTCCTGCCGGCTTCTTATACCTTTCATCTTCCCGGAAACCCTGACTTTGCAGTAGATATATTTAAACCCCTATTGCGATTAATTTCGTATGAGGCGCAAATTGATATGGCTAACCTGGAACAGCGGTTATCCCATTTTGCCCATATCCATGGGACCCCTGAAAAATGGACTCCTGTCTACGAGGAACGGGTTAGAAAAAATTTAGATGCTACTGGAATGAAGTATCCGTTCCGGAAACATAAAATTACTGATATCCGTAATAGCCTTATGTATATTGTAGCAGAACTGGAAGATTGCGAGGTGTTGGACATGGATGAATTTGCGCGATACTTTATATTCTTTGACTACGCCGTACCGTTTTATCCCGTTGTTGCCAAGCCGTCGATAATACCGGTAATCAAACAGGAAGGGCAAATCAGTATCCGGACGGGGTGGGTTGCTAAAATTGATAATACCCCAAGACTAGAGGCCGGTATCCTGCCGTATGGGGATCAGGTTGTGATTGGGGAGTGTTATACCATAAGTAATTTGGATTGGGGTAGGCCAACGGAAGAATATAGCGCTGGGTTATCGTGTTTTTCCGAACTTTTGGATGGTGATAAGATTTTTGGATCCCTATTTCATAGGTTGTCGGACGATTATCACGTGCTGGGTAATCCGGGGCCTGAAATAATTGTGAAGCGCGATCATGGCTTCGTTCAGTTTAACGAACGTTCAAACTTTATTGCAATTAATCCTGGGCTTGCCAGGATGTTGTCCTGGGTACCCAGCTCCGAAGGTTTGTTTGAGTGGATGGATACTGCAGGAAACATTATGGTAAAATCGGTGTTTTGGTCCAGTGGGAATTCCGAAATGAGGCCTCGGCATGATTCTGAAATTGGTGAGGGCTGGATTGTAACGGCTTCGAACGAAGCATTATTACAGATAGCCTCTGTTACGAGTGGGCTGTATTATCACAAAATGGTAGAAAGATTCCAAGGGGATGGTGAAGAATACGAAAGTAGTACGCGAACCCAGGTCGTTGGCTTTGATATTGATGGAATGGGGACTGAAAGTCCTTAACTATTCGGGTTGGAAAATTTATTTTCGTAACTGGAAAAACGGGAAAAAAAGAACATAACTGGAATCAAATTGTGATAAGAGTGAAGATTTCGCAGCGGAGGACCATGTGGCTGAATTTATTGAGATACATTTATATTAAGTTCCGAATTTATTGAAGAAGAAGGTGTGTATGAAATAACCAATGAAATCGAACAAAAAACCTGTGTGTGGATTGCTGAAGAAGCCAGTTATGAAGTGGAAAAATCGGTACTATCGGACCGAAAAATCTCAATTATCTCCTCTTTAAATGTGTCTGATAGAAATATTTTTGAAGATATAATGACAATTTATAGCATTCATCAATGTTGTTGCCATCCTTCTTGTTAATGCATGTCCGTATTGCTCTCGTTCTGAGTATTACTAGCCAGCTCTTTGGCAAAATCGATGAAGAGCTTGTGGGCCTTGGTAAAGGTATACCGCTCGTTGCCCTGCCTTATGGCGATATTCCTTTTTGTCAGTATGGTGCTTACAAACCTGCGTACGTTCTCCGGCGTGTTAAGTTGTTTGTTTGCGTTTATTACATCGGTCCATGAGGATTTCTTGAAATAGTCGGCAATATCGTCCAGGTGAAACTCGGCATGGCGTAGTTCGGTGAGGAAATTTTTACCGTCCTTATCGAGTTCATAGCATAGAATGGCAAAGAATATGGCGATATCCCTTGAGGTATTTTCCTGTGTTTCGTCCGATACAAGATAGATATAATCGAGGGTTATAATCAGTTCATAGCCGAAGGACTGCAGGAAGAAACCTTTGTAGAAATCCCTTTTTTTATCAAGGCTTTCGAACAGCGTATCATCTGCGGTAATGAATTTACCGTCCATCAGCATCCTTACAATCTCTTTATGGTTATCCGGGAATGTCATTGCGTTTCTTTATTTTCAGTTTGGGCAGTATCAGAACTGCGGTTTCATTTTCTATCTTTATTGTTTCATCCCAGCCTGCTGGTGTAATCTCGTACTCTTCTTCAAAAAGCAGGCTGGTTGCTATGAAGAAATTATCAATGGTAAAACCTCCGGTATCAGCCCTTATGGCATCTTCACACCACGAAAAGAAGTCTTTTACGGGCAGGGCGTTATTGAGGTTGGCTTTGTAGGTTGACTTTTCAAAAAACCAGTCGTCGGTGGCAACCGGATTTTCGATAACGATAATTTGGGTTTCGTTTTGGAATTGCCCGAAGTATTCTTTAGTGTTCTCATAAATGAACTTGCTGTAAATGTTCTCACGTGGGGTGGTAAGAAGTGATGGCGGGGTTATGCTGCGATAGCAATTGCCGTTGGTCAGGTAATGATGGAACCCACTGAGGTACTGGCTTTCGGTCTTTATCCGTTCAATCAGGGGCAGAAGCTCACTGGTCAGTACGCCCGACTGGGTGTTTAAATCGCGACCGGCCTGTCCGAGCAGTTGGTATAGCTTTTCGAAGTCGCGGCGTATGCCTTCATCGGGGTAGCGGAAGCGCTGGGTATTGCAGAACTGTGAAATGGTAAGCAGCTCATTGTAGATGGACTGCGTGTGGTTTACATCCAGGATTTTATTGAGGGGGGAGATATAGTTTTCAATCAGGTGGCGTGCCAGGGCTATCTTTTCTGAGTAGTCAATTTTCTTTGTGTTGGCCTTCAGGTCCCGGGATTCCAAGAGCAGGCTTTTGGTGTTGTTTACCACGGCCTCCGTAAATTTCCTGATCTGGCTTGAGAGCGCCTCGATGCATTCCAGCAGCATATTTTTATCCTGTTGCATACCGTCCCTAATCCTCCAGAAAAGGGATTTTATAGCCTGGCCGTACTGTTCGATTTCTTCGGGTAGCAGTGGGCGGAATTGTTGGTGGATGAATTCAAACAGCGCGAGGTAGGGTTCGCCAAACAGGTAATCGTTGTTAAGTGCTGTAAGGATATTGTATTCGGTAAGCTGGGCCAGGATGTCTTTTTGGTGGAATTGCAGGCAGTTTTGGAGTGCCTGGTGGGATACAAAATCATTTTTTTTCTGCACCTCAAAAAGCTCTTTCAATACCTCATAATGGGTAGCCATGAACTGTAGTATTGACTTTGGTTCTGATTTAATCATGTTTCCAGTATTGTTGTTCCAAAAAGCGGTTATTCCTCAGGATGCTCTCACGTATCATAATCACATTTTTGTCCCCGCTGTCCTTGATGCGTGTGGTCATTTCGGCTTTATTTCCACTGAGGCTCTGAGAGTACTTTCCAAAAAGCGCTTCATAATTATCCGGTACATAGAGTTGTGCCTGTGGCAGGGCTTCCCGTATGCGCAGGAATTCGTCCAGCCCGTTGAAATCGAAATCTACAAATACCAGCAGCTCTTCCACTGAAAATACGGCCAGGGAATCCTTGCCGATCCTGCCGTATTTGTGAAGGTAGATGTACTCCGGGCCCAAAAGGTTTTCTACAATCAGGAATGTATCGAGGTTTTCCACAATACAGATCTTATCGGCTTTTATCGATTGGGCATTGCAGGCGAAGAGCTTAAACTGTTCCGTGTAGTGTTTCAGCTCGAGGATTTGGTCGTTTACCTCAAGTGGCTTAAAACCCCGGAGCATAAAGATAGGGACTGATTGTATCTTTTTAGCCTTTGAATTCCTGAATTTGCGGACGTTATCCGTTTTGTCGGTAACGGTAATGTCTTCAGGAAAATGCGTACTGAAAAAGGTCTCAAATTCAACGGGGCGCTTTACCTCAAAGCGGAAGCCCCTTCCTGAGCGTTCCTTTTCGATAATTGTTGCCGAGAGCAGGCCCTGGAAATGATGGGATTTCAGGATCGTTGTTGGGAGCGCCTTTTCGGTAATGGAGCCTTCCTGACGAAATTTTTTATAGGTGTTGAAATCTGTTTGTGTCATTATCCGCGCTGTTTTCTGGATATTACGTTACCGTTATTTTCGCTTACCACAATTTGCCCGGGGCTCCTGCGGATGAGGTAGTATTTGTCAAAGCCATCATAAGGATGCAGTGGTGCGGCCGATATGGGCACGAAGTTGTTTTCTTTACAGTACCTGAGGATTTCGAGCCTGTTGGCCTCGTCTATGGTACCGATTTCATCAACAAAGAGCACTATTTTGTTTTCGGGGTCGCTGACCACCAGCTGGTTGATAATGGACATCATCAGCACCAGGCGTATCATTTTGTCTGTCCCATCAGATTCCACCTGGCGGTTGGGGTCTACAACCTTGTGGACACCTTTTTTTTCCAGGTGCAGTTTGAAATCAAAAAGGTCCTTAAAAGCGATGGTACTTTGGGTATCGAGGAACCGGTTAAGGATGTTGAGGTTTTCCGATTGGTCATCGAAGATGATTTCCATGGTAAGGTCCCTGATTTCCATTATTTTTTCCAGGTCATCGAGTATTTTTTTATTGGGTATGATCTCAATACTGAGAGAATCAATATCGGATATTTTTATTTTCCTGATTTTGGAATTGAATTGATTGTTGATGAACGCTTCGAATTCTTGGAATTTAGAATGCAGCGTTTTACAGGGTATTGAAAACTGGGTTGCAATATTTTGAAGCAATTCGTCGATACTTTTTTGTTTGTCATTGATGGTGACCAGTTCATTATCAATTAGTTTAATAAAGGCTTCCTCGGATCCCACCACGCTATCGGTACGGTTTTTCAGGTTGTCGAACAACCGTTCTTTTTTACCCTTAATATCATTGCGTTCCGAAAAGTTACGCTCGAAATTTTTATAGAGTTGGTCAATGGATTCCTGGGATTGGCAGGCTATAGGAACAATGCCTGACTGCTCAACGGCCAGTTTCCATTTTCCCAGTTCGGTAACCCGTTGGTTGTCCCGTGCTATTTCGGCATTGAGCTGTTCCATGGCTTTCGAGGTGCTGGTTATGGCCTGGTTGGTGATACCAAGGTCCTTGCCGGCCATTTCTTTTTCGTTTTTTAAACCGGAGATCGCAGCATTTTCCTGCTCCAGGTTTCCCTGGATTGCCGGCAGGCTTTCAATCTCGGCGATTTTTGTCTCCAGTTCTTTTATGCTTTGTTGCACCGTGGCAAGTTTCCGGCGTGATTCTTCTAGGTTTTTAGCAATCGGCAGCAGGCGCTCGTTGTTTTCCTTTTCTTTCAGGGTTGCCTGAAGCTGTGTCTTTAGTTCTTCAACCGAAGGTATTGGGATACGTTTCAGGTCTTTAGGCAATGATAATGCCCCGTCAAAGACCCGCATGATGTCAGCGGTCCCGCTAATTTTCTCTACCAGGTGCCCGGCGTCAAGCTTTGTAATCTCGTTAGAGAAAAGCGCGTTGAGGAGTTCCCTGTCCTCGGCATTGTCGCTAATCTGGTGGATGAGCAGGTTTGAGTAGGAGTTTATTTTTTGTTCCAGTTCCAGTGCATGCCGCAGCAGTTTTTGAATTTTAGATTCAATGTCCCTGCTTTTCAGATCCTGGAATTCAATCTGGGTGATATGGCTTTCAATTTCTTTACGCTCCTTGTCAAGGTTTTCGATGGATTGCCTGAGGAAATCTAGGTCTTCATAGGATTGTATCATCTTTATTTTTTGCTCAAGGCTGTATATCAGGGCTTCTTTTTGGGGTATCTGTGTCCCCAGGCTTCCCAGTTTCTGGTTGAGGACTGCCTGCCGTGGCAGCAAATCATTGTCCAGTTGCATCCTGTGTCCGGTTACCTGCTGTGTTTTTTGTCCGATAGATGCCCTGAGTGTTTCAATAACGCTCACATACTCCGAATCAAAGGCATATACCGTTTCAGAAAGGATCTGGCTTTTGACGCGGTATTGGTTTACCAGTTCTTTGAAGTCGAGAAAGTTCTTTTCAATACTCCGGTACACTTTAAGTTCGTGGTTGAGCTTTAAGAGGGTCTGGATGTCCCTTTGGTTTTTCTTTGAGAACGTTACGCCTTCGTTTTCTTTGTTATCGGAGATGATCAGGGCTTCCTTTAGGGTTGAGCTATCGATGAGCGCTGAGTTAATGAGGTAGCGGTAGATTTTTGAGAAGTTGTTGCTGATTTCCCTTTGGTCGTTTGACACGCCGTCGTTGAGCCATACCACGCTATCGGTACGCTTGCCTTTCTGGTATATGAAATTGAACAGGTCCCTGCGGTTTGGGAATTTGATGTACTTGACGCTTGATGTCATGAATTCAGAAAAGACATTTTCTATTTTCTTCATCTGAAGTCCTTCTTCAAGGGTATCAAAGTAATGCTGCTCTTTGTAATCGCTGTCAATTTTATAATAGTCCAGAGTCCCTTCGGCATTTTTGCGGACCAAGATACAATAATATCTTTTTTTGAAAATTTCGAAGATAATCGCACTTGAGTTTATGCTTGGAAAGTAATGGTTGAATGTCGCTTTATCGCCGGTACGCCCGCCGCTGAAGGTCATTTTCTTACCGTCGACGACATAAAGGAAATTGAGCGCGTAAATCAGGGTACTTTTCCCAATATTGTTAGGCCCCACTATTTGTAGGGAATCACATTCATGCAGGTTGATATCGGCCTTAGCATAAAGGCTGGAGTTGAGTATGACAATTCTTCTCAGCATAAGGAGATGCTTAGGTAGGGTTAGTTGTTTTATTTAATGGTAGCTCTTCTTGGCAATGAGACCACCCAGTTGGTTTGCTGCCGCCTAAATTTAAGAAAATTAGCAATATGAAGCGACTTATTCTGAGATCGATACGAAGAAATTCTACCAGAGATTTCTTTTCAATACCCTGAAAAGCATTTTTTACGGTAAATTGTCTATGGCGATATTATCTAGTAGCTGCGCGGAATAACATCAGTAACGCTACGATATCACGTTTAGGTTGGCGGAGTAATTGTTAAAACAGCTATTTAAAAGTATTTTTTGTTTTGTTAAGCTGTTTGTGTGGTAATTGTATTTTCAAGCGAAGTCGTCAAGCCGCTTCCCGGCTGCATAAGGTTTGCTGTAGTGTAATTAACTAACTTTTCCTCTTGTGAATACTAGGTATTTCATAACCTCTCCAAATTATTGCTGCCTGTATGCTTCCATGGCAATTTCAAAATCTTCTTTTATGAATTCCCAGTAGCATCCGCGCAGGCATTCCGGGTCGAAGTCTGTATCAGCCTTTTCAAATTTGGTAAAGTTCGTTACTATGAGTGTGGGGTCGTGGCTGTAAGGATACCGCAAGGCATGTAGCTCCAGCATCCGTCCAATCGGGTAGAGAGGGAGCAACTCGTAGCGGTCAAAAAAGTCTTTCTTACGACCGCCTCGTTGGATGACATCGACTTTCATTGCAATAATTTCTTCGGTGGTAGCCATACGTATGCCTTCCACATGGAGGGGATCCTGCATAAAAGGATCTGTGGTATAGAATAGATCTAATTTGATAGTGTTTTCACGATCCGTACCCAAGAAATAGGAACGTCCCATACCTACAGGACCTGAAGAAACCTTTCCAGATATTTAAAAAGCCTCGATAATGTCTGTTCTATGCTGTCAAAGTTAATACTGCCGTAATCTGCATCGGTGAACAGGTCGATATCCACTGAAATCCTGTGGTCGTGTTGCAGGGAAAGTGCTGTGCCGCCTACCAGGCGAAACGGATGCAATTCGGGTAGTTCCATCAATTGTAACAGCACTTGTTGCAACAACCGTTTTACGGTATTCCAATACATTTTAGCCATCTGGAGTTATTGTCTTACGTACTTCTTCGCTTCCGTAAAAACGCAGGATCTCTTTTTTCTCGGTAAGGTTTCCACGTTCGAAAATACGCCTGATAACGGCTGTAGCCTGTCGCTGCCAGTCAATTTTTGTTATATTGGTGTCCCAAAACAGGGATTTGCGCAGTCGGGAAAGGTTCGGGGTATTGTGAGCTGCTTCTTTCTTCTTTAGTTTGGCGATATCATAATACGCCTGTAGTAGTACTAAGGTACCTTCTTCCAAGCCGAGGGCTTTTTCGAGCTTAAGCGATGTAGCGGTAGAAAGGTCACGTTTGCCGAGGATAACCTGGTTAAGGCTTTGCGGAAATTCATCTATAGACAAGGCAAAAGGGCGTTGGGCAAGCTGCCTTTTGGCGAGCTCGCGTTGTAAAACCGCTCCCGGGTGTATGCCTTTGTAGCGTTCAAATTGCTTGTCCATATCACTAATGTAAACAAATTTGCTTACATATTGCTTTTTTACTGCATTTACTATTATATTTTGAAATAATATTAAATGGTAATTGGGGGAACAATCCTTGGATTATCTTATAATTGTAGATTTTTACGTCCGTTACAGACGGCGCTACTTCAACAGTAGAAAAAGACTATAAAGTAAAATTGGGTCAGATTTTCACCCCTGGTGGTTACCCTGTTTATGGCTTTGGTAAAAACATTCCGCTATTATTCGGTATAGGTGTGCAGCACGAGCCAGAGCTTTCAAAAATTGACGATAGACTATAAACCCAGCCTGGCGATTTGGAGTATTTCTTGCGGTAGATATACCACTCTTTAAACATAAGAACAGTATTAAACGCAAAGAATAGATTTTTCATCTACGAGTAATATAATTATTACGTTACAATAAGATGAACCCATTATTTCCCGCTATGGTGTGTAGTGGTATTAGAACCTCGCTGTAAAGTTTTGTGTTCAGGCCGGAAGCATCCATTTTAGGAAAAATAGTTATGAATTCTTCCAGGTATTTATTTTTAGGTGCCTTAGTGCATATTACATTATAAGCTTCTTGTTGTAGTCTTACAAACGGCTCAAAGTGCTTTTCGAGCGACGGCAGCTTATCGGATTTAATACTGTTGAATTGTTTATCAATTGGCGCTAGGTTCCAAATCAGGTCATGCGATACGAAGGCATGGGGTATGAAATGATCTACCGCGTAATTGGTTATGTCCATTTTGGTGTTGGTATAAATACATTCGATCGAGCCTAACTCCTTAAACACGATGTCCCAATAGTGTTTTCGTTGGGGCAGGAGGGAACCACGAAAAGGAGGTTTTATAAGTTTTCCGGCAATATCAGGAACGCTTGGGTTACGCACCTGAAGGAATGCAGCCAGGTTCCACAGGCAGTAATCTTTCAGAATGCGCGAATGTGTTGTTAGGTACCCTACCCACTTCGGGTTGATGATAATCTGGTGGCTGTCCAGTGCATACAAACAATCTCCTTCAAAAGCAGCCGAAGCGGTATAGATGTACTTTTTATAACTACTGTCGTTATTTATAGTTGTTTTATTAAACCAGGGTGAGAGGAACCAGTGTGGTACATTATTATCGAAATGCCATAAAACCTTTACAGTCTCCGTCTTAATTGAACCTGCTAACCGGCTCACAATGTCTTCCTGCCGGAGGTTTACCGGTAATGCTTCGCCTGCCTTAATGGTTTCTATTGACTGTTGCAACAGGTCCTGTTTTCCAAAAGACACGTGGAAATAATTTACAGTGTACCAAGCTCCGGCCACCATACGCGCAAATAACTCCTGTTTTTCGATGACCGTTTTGCCTGTTTCCACGGCTTCAAGTATTGCTAAAAACCAGTAGAACTTGTAGGTAGAAGCCGTATTTGAAAATAAGCCTGACAATGTTTTAACCGGTAGGTTAGGATGAAATGGAACCATATAAGTAATAATTCACTCTTTGATTAAAGTGTTTGCTAAATTATCAAACTTTCCGGTAGAAGCCCTCGTGCAGTGACACCTTGCAATACTTCTCATGTACTTTAGGATAGTTCACGATATAATTGTCAAAGCCAATCCATTTCATGATCAGGTGGTTCAACAATGTATATAAGCGAATTGCACTGTAAAACATTTCCCTTGTCTTGGTGTCGTCGGTGCGTTTATCCCCCAATAGCGATAAATCAGGCACACGCCCGTGAAGGAAATCATTACGTGTATTAAGTATCTTAAGGTCCTCAGGCGATAACGTAATTCCAAGCGCCTCAAACGGTGCGTGTAGCTTGGCTTTATTTGTAGGCTGGTTCAGGTAACTTATCCTGCCTTCCAGTGTTTGGTAACCCTCATCAGTAATCTCTGTTTTAAATTCCGTAAGGGCATTTAAAAGGGCTAGTCTGACCTTTTTACCAAGCGGTTTTGAAGGTATTGGCTTAAGGTCTTTTTTTAACCCGTCCGTAATAAGCGGTGAGATGGTCTCCAGGGCAATCGCATACCCCCCGGGCATGAAGAGTAAAGACGCTTTCGCCGACTCCATCATTAGCATGATTACGGATGTAAATTCACCTGAGCTGTATAACTTGTTTGTAAGCACTGACAGTTCATTTGCGGAGACCGGCCGCAGTGTTTTTGCTTTTATAAGTTTGTCTACCAAGGAGTGCCTTTTCCTTATGTATGCTGCCGGATTGGAATTGACCGGGCTGTAGATGGTATGCAAACTTTTCCGGAACGCCTGAAACCTAAATGCTTTAAATGCATCCATTTTCCTGTTGGAGTATGCAAAGTAAAAACCGAAATTCCCCTCCATTTTACCCATTAAGTAGCCCATGGCATTTTTTAGGGCAAATGTTTTATCACAAAAATCTTCGAAGTCAAGTCTGCTTTCGGCTTCCATGCCCAAATAGTAGTTGCCTTCTGTATCATTGAAATAATACGCCCACACCGTTGTAGTGCCAATTATTGCTTTCAGGCATGTTGAGGAGAGCGTACCAAAGTCATTTTCGTAAACACTGTGCTCAATATAATGGTGAAAAGCCAAGGATTTTTCAACGGGTATTATCAGGCGGTAAAATTGCTTAGTTTTACTAAACCCGGAGGAGGTAAACTGGTGGGATGAGGCAGCCACTCCCGTTGCCGTGGAAATACCGTCGATAAATACGTTTTTTAAGTTGAGTTTATACCCTTGCCAACTTATATATGACCGTTTTATAATTTTACCTACTTCCCATCCCGGAAAGGCCCTGAAAAAATCAATATCCAATTCCAAGGTAGCCTCGTTATTTGCTATCTCAAAACGGGCATCAGCATCAGGCAGTTTCCCCGGGTGACTAAAGGTTACATCAGCAGGTTGCAACAGGCGTTGCACCAGCGCTGCGGCTTCTTTTATATGTACGTAATGTACTTTACGGCTTTTCGATTTTCGTATCATATCTGGCTTCTTACAATAATCTCGGTTCAGTAACATTGATATAACACATGCATTCAAGATTGTATCCCTTTCGCCTGTTTGTATCGCCTAAGCCCACCCATATCTGGTTTTTTAAATCCCGATATTTATACATGCAATAGGCAGCTAATCTTTTTTCTAAAAATTCCTTGGAAGAATGCGCCATGTAGGTTACGCCAATCCCAAGAGTCGGGCTAAAAAGCGAGGCATCGTGGAGGTTCCCGTCGCCGATAAAATCTGTTTTGGCCTTATCGATTTGCCTTTCAAATTGTAACAGCCCTGGTTTATCCATAGAAAGGATGGCGATGGCAATTTTTACCTTATGCTCAAGGGCGCTGTCGGCCAGTGCATCTAAGAGTACTGAAATACCCTTTGGAAGGTAGATTTCCGGCTTTTTTGAGGGTAAGAGGCTGTGTCCAAATTTATGTAGGTAGTAGTTGTTTATAGCGTCAGTCATTGGCATAAAAGAAACAAATTCATGGCCTTGCGTTTTTTCGGTCAGGTTTGCAAGAGCAAGGCCACTTTTTAGGTAATAGCCCAGCAGGTCCAGTTCTTCATATATTTGAAAGCGCTGTACCGAAAGGAATTCTTTTCTCCGGCGTATGTACTGTATAAATACAAAGGGATTCGTTATAAGGTCTGCAATGACCTTTAGGTCATAGAGGCTAAGGATCCATGGAAAGTACCTGTTTTTAAAAAATCCCATCTTGTTGGTCGTTTTTAGTGCTGCAGCAATATTACCTATAGGTTCGAGTGTGATTGAAAGCAATACTACCTCATCGAATTTATCCCGCTCAATTACAACGGTCTTGCCTCTATCGGTTTTGAATACTGCCTGTGCTGAGCCCTGGATGTACTCCAGGGTCCTTATTCCCTGGTCATAGGATTCCTTGACAATTTCCTTCAGGTGCTGTTGGGTACGCTGTCGGTGCCCTTCCTTTGCCTTTGATGATATCCGGTGGCCTTTTACCTCTACGATAAAAAGCACGCTGTCAAAGTAAAAAATGGTATCACTTTCATACCGGTCTTCCCCGATGGTATAAAATAAGTTCGCCGGGTAGAAATGTGCCTGTGGCATAAGTCCCGTAAGTAGATCACGCGCCTGGTCCAATGTGAAATCATGTTTCGCCTTAGAGTATTTCCCTGATAATTTTCGCTGCGTTTTTATGAATGTTTCGAAGTGGAGTTCCGGTGCCCAGAACATTAAGGGTGCCGAGATTAACAGGTAGCGCCCGTTGTGATGGACAAAGGGGCGCAATTTTAAAATTGAATTTGCGGAAACGATATCATCGCCGGCTTCGAGGCTTGGAAAATCGCAACTATGCTGTTTTAAGAAAGCTTCCACTTTTTCTATCGGCATCCCGACACCTTCAGCCAGTTCTGCTGCAGAAAATGAGTAGATTTTGCCCAGGCGCGAATTCATATCCAAAAGGAAATACCGTTTCAGCATATCACGCTGGGTATTGTAAGGATATTTAGCGACTTCTTCTATTTCTTCTTTCGAGAGTATGATACCTTCCGGCAAAATCCCTTTCTTTTTGAATTTCTGAATTTGCTTTACGCAATGACCGATATATTGCAAAGCCTGGTCGCGCATGGAATTGTATTTTTCACCCAGGAAAGTCGGTATTTGCTTGCGAAGGGTGATTGAGTCGGCGGGGCTAAAACCAAAGTGGGCTGTCAATTGCTCTTCGACGGGTCTGTATATATCCTGGCTGAACATTAAATGGTGGTCCGGCAAGGCGGGATTCCTGACAAAGAGGGCTTCCCGCTGTAGTATGGCAGCAGGATCTTCTACGAGGTCTCTCATAGCATCATATGAATCCATACGCTCATCGCTTTTATATCCCATATAGGCAAATGTCTCCTTCTTGAACGCATCGAACAGCGCATAGAAGTCTTCTATGTCAAGTGGTTTTGACGCATTATATGGGTTTTTCAGGCATGCGAGCGCCGCAATTTCAATTAATACAAAATTTTTATCCCCCCTTAAATCATGGTATTCGGCGTTTGCATCTTCACTCTGGTGGTAATGAAATACTGCTGCCAAGAGGTCAAAGGTTTCAAATTGACCAACCATCTCCATGATTGACGCTTCAGACTCTTTTATTCGCTGTTGTAAGTCCCGGGCATTTGCCTGTAAAAAATGGCCTGTATTATCCATGGTATGTTATCCCTAGGGATTATTGGTTTAAAGTTGGTGGGCATGTTCTGGTGTTTACCTAAACAAATACTTATCCAGATGTTCCCCTTGCTTGAATTCTGTTTTCCCTAAAATGGTATTATCTTCCTGGATGTAGCGCACTTCAACAAAAAAGTCGTTCACTGCATACAGCAGGCAGGTTACACCATCACAGGCAAGTGTGTCTACATGGGTTCCCTCATCCCAGACAGCCTGGTATTGTTGCTGCTCTGTAAGGATTAAAAAGTCGTATAGCTTCATGAAATCTTAGTGGCTGGATTAGGGAATTTCGGTCAATGTAAAATCCCTTTTTTTGGATTCAAGGTTGCGCTGTTTGGTTTCGGTCAGTTCAGAGAAAAAATCAAGGCCTGTGAGCTTTTCTATTGCATCAACAGTAGTAAGATAAGTATTGAATTCATCAGACTGGGGATGCTGTGGAAAAAGAAAAGCTACGGTCTTTACGGTACCCTGGTACCCCCGTTTATAGGCATAAATCTTAAAGCAATGTGTCGGCACGGCCACACCGCTTGCAAGTGTGTCGGGCTTTGTGGCAAAGACAGGCCCGGTAATCACATAGAGGTCGTTAACCTCTTTACCGTTAGTGTCATCCTGGGAAAGCGTCTTACGCTCATACTCCTCAAGCTTTTGCCAGATCCCGCGGTTGAGGTCTTTATGCTGGGGGATTATATTGGACATAAGGTAGGTTTCCATGAGTGCACGTTGGCCATACTGGGCCTGTATGGCCGCATCCGGCGCCATATGCCCACGATCGTAGCCAGAGCCTTCGTAATCCTGGTGTGTTACCTGAGCTTGGGTACGAATGTCGTGCTGGAACTGGAACGGGCGCTCCCATTTCTCTATTTTTTCTTCCGCTGTCCCATAAGCCCCTTTTGCATTTCCGAGCCTGTAACAGGCCCATAATGGATTTTTTAGAGCATTGGAGTACCCTATAATGAAGCCCTGGTTGTAGAGTACCTGCACATCTACGCCCTTGGGCAATCCGCTGTAGCTGAAGAGTGGCGCCAGGTGTTCCTGCGCCTTTAGCGCTGCGGTAACATAAAATAAAAAGCAAGCCAGTATGATTTTTATACGTGTATCCATAGGTTAATTGTTTACTTGTGTTGGATGGTTAAGTATACGCCCGCGATTGCAGCGGCATCCTTTTTCGGTGGAAAAGATATAGCGGAATGCGCGTTAGGGCGCCCCGTCGTCCTGCTTTACCTTTTATAGCATATCACTGTAAAATTCTTTAAGATGCCACCATCCCGGGCAGGTTTCTATGTTGCTTTTGAAATTGGCTATGGTGATATAGCAGGCATTTAAGAATTTTTGGATATCGGTTATCTTGGCCCATGGCTTCCAGTCCACCTGTTGGGGAGGTAGGTTTTTCTCAAAATACTTTTTAATCTCATCAGGGTTCATAGGACTCGAAGATAGGAAAGTTTTTCATACAAACGGTTACTAATCAGGCTTGGCCACCACCTTAGCCGGAGTGTATCCTAAACTTTTTTAAACTTTATTATATAATTGTCGTTTACCACAGAAAACCGGTCGTTGTCACTAAAGGAAGACTTAGCCCCATAGTCAAAAAGCCCCTGTATGCGCTCAATCTCGGCATTAGCAGGGTCTGCTATGTTCTTTACCAGGAAGATTTCATAATTCCTTTTTTTAGCCTCTCCAAATCGCACTTCCGGGGAGGTTATATGGAAGGCATCTTCACGGCTACCGACCACTTTCACTTCAATATACCGCGGATATTTTGCCCCGTTCGGTATGTATTCTATATCATAACCCAGGCCGTCCTTACCACAGATATTATTGCCGCAGTGGCGGGCGTATTCAGACACCCATTTAATACTCTGCTTATTATCCAGTGTCTGGTTCAGGTATTGAAATACAAGGTATTCCCCTAAGAAACCAACATCTTCTTTCGGGACTTTTGGCCTTATGCCTATTGGGGTTCCCGGGCTACCGCCGGCTTTCTTTTTTGTATCTGTGGCATTGGTCTTTATCGTTTTTGAGGTTATGTTGCCAAATCCTGCCTCGCCGAAGAGTGCGTCGATTTGCCCCTTTAATTCTGCCAGGGTATTGTAAAATAAGTCGGAGTCCCCGACTTTGAGTTTTTTAGAGCCCTTAGTGGCATTTTTACCTGCTTCAGTACGGCTACCCATCCAACTTTCAAATGCAGTAGCAATGGCAGGAAGCTCCTCTTCAAAATACAGCAGTGATTCCATCGTAGGGTTTTCCCCTAGGTATTGTGTAAAGAGCAACCTGTCGGTGGTTGGGTTTGTAGTGTAAAAAGTATCCAGGTTATCCACCCTGGCAATGGATAAATCTTTGTTAGCCACGTTGGCAAGTGCAGTGGTGTCTATGCCAAAAGTATCCAGAACAACCCTTGCAAGTTCGGTATCAGCGTGGCTTTTGTAATCTACTTCATTAACAGGTACACCTTCCAGATGTTGGAATTGTTGTATCTTTTCCAAAAAGCGCGGCCTAAGGTTGGCATCCATGCGGCACATCTCATGATAGCTACTGGTAAATGCCGCTGTAAGGGCAGTAAGCTGCTGCCTGAAATAAAGCTTAAAGAGCGGCTGGAGATCCAGCTGCGGGTAGTGAAAAGCATTGAATTTTGAAACCTTCAAACCCGTCGCGGTTAAGAGGTCTATCAACACCTGGGCGCTGTCCTCATCACAAAGGTCATTGTAATTAAGGGTATCATAGCATTGTGTAATATGCGTCGCAAATTTTGGGAATGCCTTGGTGAGGGCTACCAGTAGCTGCTGGTCGGAATCGTCCTTGGGCTTAAGGTTATTGCTACGGTGGCACCTTGTAAAAGATTTCCAGAAATCCAATTTAGGGTTGCTGATTATTCCTAATAAATTCCGCGCATGGGCCAGTTTCTTAAGTTGCTGGTCGTCGAGTTCAGCCCGCAATATTTCATCGCGTGAGTTCCCGCTTTTTGAGAACAGTTCCCTGATTTGCTGGCGTTGGGAATCCACATCAAGCATTGCGCTGAAGGCATCGGCAATGGCCGAGCAAAATTGCACATCATCCCGCAGTTCCTGGATATCGGTAGCATCCCGGCAACAGATATGTACCGTACTGCGGTTACGCTCGTAAAAATATTCGTAATCACCCAGTAAGATTTCCCGTTGTTCTCCCTTTATTTCCATGTGCAGGCTAAGTTCCGGGATGAGGCTGAAACGGGTATCGCGGATAGTATTTTTCTCGCTGCCGCCGTCGACTTCCCTTCGCAATACATATACATATGGCTTGAAATTCTCCATCTCTGCCACGAAAGCGTTATTCAGGCTATGGGGCATAGGGGTTTGGCTGATTTTTAGCGCTATATTTTCAAGGGGTTGTACCCCAAATAGCCTGCGTATTTTGTCTTTTCCCCTTCTTCTGTCAATGTCAATCACATTAAACTGGCGCAGTATCGCTTCCCCATAGCGCTTGTCGTTTACGTACACACATGAGGAAGCGACAATGAATTCGCCGTTTTTGCATAAGACTTCCCCCTCTGAGATGAATTTTTTGTAGGCGGGGTCTTCTTCGTCTATACGCTCCAGCATCTTATCGTCAAAATTTGCAGAGAGCTGGTTGTATATTGTCCGCGCTTTTTTCTCCCCGTTCTCCATCGAGGGCAACTTCAAGAGGATATTGAATAACATCTCGGTGGAAAAACTGCTTACCGACTTGTGCACTCCAATTATTGACAGCAGGTAATCTGCTTTTTCCCGACTAATACCATAGTTTCTTAATATCTCATAGTCCAGGGACGGCTTTTCAACAAGCCCTTGAAAATCCTCGTTTACATAAGCGGCGGTTGTACAGCGTGACGGGGTTTCAGAAAAACCTTGTTCGCAGTGCAGCCAAGCGGTATTAGCTATCGTCCAGCGTATAAACGACCTCATTTTTGTGTGCCCTATTTTTCTCCATACTTTAGTATTGTAAAAGTCAAAATAGATGACACTTCCTTCCGGCTCAACGTCTCTTTCTAATAATTGTAAAAGTAAGGTGTCTTCTGAAATCCAATGCAGTACTTTTTCGGGCGTGTTATTCTTAAGCAGTTTTTCAAGATCATCAATGCTACTGACATTCACAGTACCGTAGCCATTTGTAAGTTCCTCTTTGAATTTCGTATAATCTTTGAAAAGGTAATCGTCTACTTTTGACCTGTAGTCGTAGGTTTTCATGTTATACTCTGCGTAGGGTCCCGTAGTAGTATAAAGCAGTAAACGTGGACGTGTCGCGGCACCAAGCCAAAGCAGGTATTTTGTCCAGTCCTCTTCTTTACCTTGGGGGACCATCATTTTTTTGGGACCGGCAATGTTTTTAGTTTTGTCATAGCGGTACAGTTCCCCGGTCAGGGTATGGCCGTATTCCCTTCCGAGATAGCTCTTGTTAGCCATAACTATGGTTCCTTTTACCGACAATATGGGACAGGGTTCGCCTTTCCATTGTTGTTGCACAATGCCATAGGCGGAGTACAAACTGAAAAGGTAATTATGGAGCTCAATAATCTCTTCGTTGCGTGTTGCCCCGCTGTAGTGCCTGATAAGCAGTGTTACCAACTCCTCAAACCGGTATTCTTTCAGGTTAAACTTTGGCAGTGCCTGTGCCAGTGATTTTATATCTGCTACCTCCATAAGGGATAAAAGTTCAGTAGTCAGTTGCTCGTCGATGATCTGGATGTCCAAATTAGATGGGAGCGAGAATTTTTTCTGGTTATCGGGCAGAAAAACGGATTTGTCAAAGGATAATGGCTGGTAGTTAGTGCCGTAGAAGAACGTGGTTTCACCTAAATCTTCATTCTTACCCATATGTTCGTGTACCGCATCTATTAATTGAGCATAGTCACCCTGGGGTATTTGCCGGCACCTGGAGACAATATCTTCCATCATGGTTGTCGTATTGTAGCTCCCGCAGTGCAATTCATTCAGGATATTAAATGCCTTAGGGTTTTCACAATTTTGCAATATGTTCGCAAAGGCTTTTGGGTCAAGATATTCTGAAAGTATTTTTTCAGGATAATAAACCGGTCGGTCCTCATCATCCCAAGTAATATAAGTGTTTGCCGTAGTTGGGAAAATAGGTACCTGTTTCGCTTCCCGTAGTACCGCGTCACGGAGTGTTTTCGGTTTAATTACATCGTCAAGCCCCGTTATTTCTACCGTAAGAAACTCAAGGGCTGCATATGAGGGTACGCCCGTTGCGGCGGCGATCTTCGCAGCCGCGCCAGCCAATAGTTCCGGCAGGAGTGCAAGCAGTTTCTTGTTGTATCCTTGGGGATCATCTATAATAAGGTTTCGGTCGGCATTAAGCTCGAAGGTACCGTGTAATATCCCTGAGCATCTTATCGGTACTTTGGTGCGGAAAAAGGAATATACCATGTCCTTAACAGGATCAAAACCGTCACACCACGCCATACAAAGCTCGTATGATGGACCTTGGTCTGAAAATTTACCCTTTAGGGCGTATTTTTTCCAAAGCCTCTTGTTTTGCGTGCCGTCCTCAAGGAATGTTGATACAACAACGTCGCCATCCTGATTTACAGTTCGCGTATATCGGGTGATGCCGCCCTCTAGATCAAGGATGATTTCTTCGAGATTATTGAGGAAAAGTAGGATTTCCCCGTCCAGGTCGCTTAGGATTTGTGCTTTGACCTCATCCATTGCGTTAGAAAGCAGCGCTACCTCAATTATCGTATCGTAGAATTGCTGTTCGGGTGTTGCCTGGGAGTCCAGTACCTCGGGACAAACCAGTGTAGATATGGGCTGCATTAATTTTTTTTTATTGAGCCTATCGTATTGTTTCCTGAATTTTCCGTCTTTTAATAATTCATCCAGAACTTTCCTGCTATAGTCTTCAGAGAAGGCAACATGAAGGTCGTGGCTGTGTATGGTAATGCTTTTCGCCCAACTGAGGATTGAGCGGAAACCAAGCCCTTTTTTTCCGATTTGGTCTTCTTCTGCCTGTTTGGGACTTAGGTGGCTGTGAAAAATCGAATTTAAGCCTTCCTCAGAAAAAGGGTGCCCGGTGTTGGCTATCATGAGTTTTTCGCCCTTTAGCCTAATTAGTACTCTCTTTTTTTTACGTGCTTTGCTTGCTGCATCGTCCGCGTTCTGAATCATTTCCAGCAGCTGACGGCCATTGTAATTTTTTATGTTTTCTTTCTCTCCGTTGTACTCGGAGAACATACGCGACGGGCTTCTGAGATAGACTTCTTTAGTGGTCTCAATTTGTTGTATTGCGGCGGTTTGTATGGTTGTCATTACGATATGGTTGAGGACAGAAAGATATCGATTGATTTAAATATTTCCAAGTAAAATCTTACTAACTTAAAGTTCTGAATAGTCGAAGCCATAGCATTTAAACGATCCCGCTTAATTTTTACATATTGTTTTTGCCCTTGCTGTATTTCCCCAAGTGCCTTAAGGTAAACTTGATTTTGGGCGTATAAAAAACGAGTTAGTTTAAAAGTATCTTCCATTTTTTTCTTTTAATGCGATGCGAATTTAAATTTTGTGCAGGTTTTAATGTTATAGTTTTTTTCTAAAAATATACTCTATTTTACCATTCGGAATGTCAGGTTTATTCGGGGCAAAAGAGATCTGGCCGATTTCGGTATATGATGTTCCCAATACGTATTGGTCGTACCTGACATCAAGAGTAATGTGCCGTGATGTAGGGGTATTTCAACCTGACCAACCGCTTTATTGGTCTTATGGCGAAAACGAAAAGGCCTGGTCTGTCCAAAGGTGACTGATGCTATATTGGGATTACGCCCAATCTTATGTTCCCTGTCGGAATGCCATGCTACGCTGTCATTTCCATCCCTATATAGATTTAAAAGTACCGCATTAAACTTCAGGCCGGTTTCTGTTTCCACTTTCTGGCGCAACGCTAAGAGTTCCGGTGTCCAGGTTTGGGGCTCTTCGCTATCCTCTTCCTGCCGCCCGTACCAGGCGATCATACGCGGTGCGGTAACCATTTTATCGTACATGGGCATTTGGTACTGATGCCATGGTGTATACTGAAGCAATTTCATATAATAATGATCTGCTTCTTCTTTGCGAATAAAGCTGTCATACTGCATCAGATCCAGGTCCGGCAGGTCAAAGTATTTCTTTGGGCTGGTGCCTGTGGTAAAAAGTTCAGTCTCATTAAATAGTGTCATAACTGTAATTTTGAGATACTGTATTTTGTTCAGGCTTTAGAACTTTAACTGGGTATTTAATTACATACGCATTAATCAGTTGCATGATATAGCCATTACTGTTATAAGGGGTTACATACTCTTTAATTTCTGAAATTTCGGTAAGCGAAATATCAGAACCAATGTAGCCCATGCCGTAAAAATGGCCTTTTTCCACCCATATGCAGCTGCGCTCCTCACGGCTTCGGCCTTTGTCAACAATAGCATAGCTGGGACGTGAAGCATCAAGAAAGTCCAGCGCCCGGTTTACCGCATCGTTATGGTGGTCCGCATCGGGTAATGCGGTAGTGTCCTTAACAACTACTTCTCCCGAAGATGCCCCGTAATGGATAAAGCGGTAATCGATAGTAAATTGGCCAGCAAGTTTTAAAAGCAGGTTTACTCCATCATGCAGCGAATGGAACATCTCAATGTAATGCTGATGTTTTACGAGTTTGCCAACGGCCAGATATTTATACCCGTTACGGGCTTCATACTCATACAAGCCGAATTTAGGATCAAACTTTTTGAGTGCCCTGTTGTGTATGGGCCATAGCTTTTTTATCTCACAGCATTCCAGTAGCAGGGCCATAAACTCTGAGGCACACACCTCGAAAGATATCCCGTATATATCCCGCAAGAAGTTCTGGCGCTGGGGTGTGATCTTATGACCTGAAAAATGCTGAGCTATCCGCTTTTTGAGGTTCTTGGCTTTTCCGACATAGACTACTTTCTTTTCCTTACTATAGAAATAATAGACACCCGGCTTTTCCGGCAGGGCATCGAAATCCTCCGGCGGCAGGTTAGGAGGGAGGCGTTGGTCCTGCGCATTCTTTTTGATCATTTTTTCTATTATACCCCCATTGTCCCATTTAAGCAGCTGGGACAATAGTATGGCGGTAGCATCGGCATCACCGCCTGCCCGGTGTGCGCGGAGTAAAGGTATATCAAGGGAACGGCACAGGTTGCCCAGGCTGTATGAAGGCAATCCGGGCTTAATCTTACGTGCTGCCCGAACCGTGCACAATTTATTCTTAGCAGTCCATTTTAGCCCGGCCCTACTGAGTTCATGGCGGACAAACGAATGGTCAAAGTTTACGTTATGGGCGACAAACACGCGGCCTGAAAGCATCTCATACACCTTTTCTGCAACATCATCAAAGATGGGAGCATCTTGTACCATCTCATTATTGATCCCTGTCAAAGCAAAAATAGGCAGAGGGATTTCTTTTTGCGGGTTAACCAAGGTTTCGAAGCGTTCCAACACCATAACCCCATCATAGATGATAATGGCAATTTCGGTAATACGGCTGCCGCTGGCGTTGCCGCCTGTGGTCTCTATATCTACAATGGCATATTCGTTTTTTTTCATCATTTAGTATTTTAATCCGTACATATTTACCTGAAATTCCTGCCCTTATGAAATACCTCTTCTGGATTCTTTTCATCTGCGCGTGATAGGGTAGACAGTGCAGTATCTTTATCCGTATCGGTCATGTTTTGTAATAAATGCGACAGGTTGTAGCACGAATTGGCAATAACGTGGATAACTTCGCCTTCGATCTGTACTTTGCCCTGAACCATCAGAAGGCGAGCCTGCACAATATCCCGTCGATAGGTTTCAAAAACCTTACCCCATACCACCAGGTTGGCAAACCCGGTTTCATCCTCAATAGTTACAAAAATTACGCCTTTGGCCGTTCCGGGGCGTTGTCGCACGGTTATCAGCCCGGCTACAGCCGCTATATCGCCATTGTTCATTTTTGAAAGTTGCGATGTTGGTACTACCCTCATATCATGTAATTTCTTACGGACAAAGCTTACCGGGTGTGCCTTTAATGATAATCCGGTAGTAGCATAATCCTCCACCACATGCTCGGCATTGGTGAGCAGAGGCAGCTCTAACTGTCCTTCGGCGCTGCTTTGTGAAGGCTGTCCCTCAAACATACCTTTAGGGCTATCCGATAACGACGACACTTCCCATAATGCCTGCCTACGGTCCAGGCCCAGGGAACGAAACGCATCGGCATCGGCCAGTTTTTCCAGTGCAAACATGGATACACCGGCGTCCAATAGTGCATGCACATACCGGAACCCATTTTTTCGAGCTGATAACAGCAATGCCATATCCTCTGCAGGCAGTCCTTTTATCTGCCTGAACCCAAGACGGAGGGCAAAGTATTTCCCTGATTTTTCTTCCAATGTATTATCCCATGATGAATAATTGATGTCCACAGGGCGTACCTCCACACCGTGCTTACGCGCATCAATAACAATCTGTGCCGGCTGATAAAAGCCCATCGGCATACTGTTTAGCAGTGCCGCTGCAAACACATCGGGATAATAACATTTTATATAGGACGATACATAAACTAATAAGGCAAAGCTTGCCGCATGGCTCTCCGGGAAACCATAGGAACCGAAGCCTTCGAGCTGCCGGAATACCCGGCGTGCAAAATCCTCCTCATACCCCTTGGCCATCATTCCTGCCACGAGTTTTTTTTCCCAGTCACTAACTTTTCCCTTAGCTTTAAAGGTTGCCATGCTACGGCGCAGGCCATCCGCTTCGGCTGGGGTAAATCCGGCAGCCACTATCGCAATTTCCATAGCCTGTTCCTGAAACAACGGTACGCCAAGGGTACGTCCCAATATTTCCCGAAGCTCTTCCGATGGGTATTCCACCGGGTCAATGCCGTTGCGTCTGCGTAAATAAGGATGTACCATATCGCCTTGTATGGGGCCGGGACGTACAATAGCCACTTCGATGACCAGGTCGTAAAAACAACGGGGTTTCAGGCGGGGTAGCATCGACATCTGTGCACGGCTTTCTATCTGGAATACCCCAAGGGTATCGGCGTGGCTGATCATCTCATATACCAGAGGGTCTTCGGTTTTATTAATTACGGCAAGGGTATAAGCCTTGCCGTAATGCTGTTTGCACAGGTCAAAAGCCTTGCGGATACAGGTCAGCATGCCCAGTGCCAATACGTCTACCTTTAGGAACCCGAGGGCTTCAATATCATCTTTATTCCACTCAATATTCACACGGTTTTCCATGCGGGCATTGAGTATTGGGCATAGGTCAGAAAGCCGGTCTCGGGTAATAACAAAGCCGCCGGTATGCTGCCCCAGCTGACGGGGGAATCCCACAAACTCGCGTGTGAGCTCCAGGGTTTTCATCAGGTGCGGGTCGGCAAGGTTAAAACCCTCAGAGGTAATGCGGCCACTGTCCAGTTCCTCCCGAAACTCGGCAATGGAACCCGCCAGTCGGTCTACGGCATCGACAGACAAGCCCATGGCTTTCGCTACATCGCGTATGGCACCTTTCCAGTGTACCTGGGTTACGGTGGCTACAATAGCGGCGCGGTCCTGCCCGTATTTTCCGTAAATGTACTGTATAACTTCCTCGCGGCGTTCGTGTTCAAAATCCACGTCAATATCAGGCGGTTCATCACGGGCATCGGACATAAACCGGGCAAACAGCACCTTGAATTTATATGGATCTACCGAGGTAATGCCCAGGCAATAACACACCACCGAGTTGGCTGCCGAACCACGCCCCTGGCAGAGTATATCCCGGCTGCGTGCAAACTGTACAAAATCATACACCGTAAGGAAATACGAGGCATAATTTTTTCGCGCCATAAACTCCAGTTCATATTTAATGGTTTCGGCAACTTTTTCAGGAATGCCCTCGGGGAATTTTTCATGGGCGCCCTGCCAGGTAAGCATCACCAGTTCCTCCTGTGGGGTACGGCCACCCGAGGTAATTTCTTCGGGGTAAATGTATTTCAGGCTGTCCAGCGAAAACTGGCAGGCATCGGCTATTTCCTGCGTTGTAGCGAGGGCTTCGGGGTATTGCCGGAACAAACGCTGCATTTCGTCTTCGGGCTTTAGGTAACGTTCGGCATTTTGGTACAGGCGAAACCCGGCGCTGTGTATGGTGCACTTCTCACGGATGCAGGTAAGAATGTCCTGCAACTGCCTGCGCTGTGGGGCATGGTAATACACATCGTTAGTGGCTACCATTTTAATACGTAAATCATCCGATAGCTGGCTAAGCCGATACATTCGCTTGTTATCGTTGGCATGGTACGAACGGCTGACACCCAGATACAAAGCCGACCCAAAATGTTCCCGGTATTCCTGTAGTTCCGCTTTGTAGCTGTTATCAAAATCAAAGTTTTCGTTTAACGAAAGCGGGGGCAGGGCTATAAACAGTATTCCCTTAGCGTGGGCATATACATCGGCTTTATACAGGTGGCATTGTCCTTTTTCGGCGCGTAGGTTACCCAAGGATAGCAATCCCGATAAGCGCGCATACGTCTCTTTGTCTGTAGGGTAAGCAAGCAGGGGAGGGCCATCCAGTAATTCTAACCTGCATCCCACAATAAGCCGTATCCCTGATTTTTTTGCCGCTACGTGCGCGCGTACAATACCCGCCAATGTATTATGGTCGGTAATGGCAATTTGGGGATACCCCAATGCTGCGGCCTGCTCCACGAGTTCTTCGGGATGCGAGCCCCCACGCAGGAAGCTGAAATTAGAGGTTGTATGTAATTCAGTATAACTCATGCAAAATAACCGTGTAAAAACCATTGCGGCTGGTCGCCGTCATACGGCCCGGAACGGAACAGCCAGTATCGCGCACCATTTTCATCTTCAACGATGTAATAATCCCGGTATAAGCCGTCAGACAGCCACCATTCCTGCTCAATACGTTCGGGGCCGTCGGCTTTTACCACGGTATAGCGTGTGCCTTTATGCCGGAACAGCAAGGGTGGATAATCGGGTAATACAGCTGTAACCACAATAACTTCAGGATAAGGCAGCAGGTGTACCGGGCGAGGCAAATCCGTATGCCAGTTACTATCGGGTTTTTGCCATACAGGCGCAGCGGGGGTAACGGAGCGTTCCGGCCAGTGGTGCTGAGAAGGCAGGTAACGGCTAACAGCACCGGAACCGATTTTAGCCGCTACACGGTCCAGCAGTTCTGCTACCTTACGGTCGTTTTGTGAGGCTGCATGCCATAGGGCTGCCTGCTCATGGGTAACGGGTTCCACTTTAGGGGCTTCCAGAGCAAATACTTCAAACCCCATGTCGGGCTGCAAGGTGGCTATTTTATGCTCGAAGAGTTTAAACAGGTGGGGTATATTTCGGGATGGATGGCCTGTGCCAATGGTTATTTGTTGTACTTCGCCATCAATGCGGTAACATTTCAGTACCGCGTTACGAAGGCCAAGCCCTTCAGCCTCCAGCCGCAAACAAAGGGCTTCCAAAAGCTGTTGCAGGGCAATAGTTATTCCTTCTGCCGAAATAATGGGTTCCATGCTGGTGAGCCGCTCCTGGTAGGGGGCTATAGGTTGTACAGGTGTTATCCATTCTAATTCGGTGCCCAATGCCTGTGCAATCCGTTTGGGCAACTCCGCGCCAAACCTTCTGCGTAGTGCCGATGCAGGTATATCGATAAAACTGCTTATGCGACGCATGCCCAGTTTTTTGAGCCGTGCCAATATGGTAGCATCGAGGCGTAAGGCTGCGGGAGGTAGTGTTTGTAAAGCCGCATACTGTCCGCTACTGGCAATAATAGTATCAGTACCAAAGCGTGCCGCAGCCCATGCTGTAGCAATGGTATCGGCTATAGCCAGTGTGGTGGTATAACCGTAATCCTTCAGTTTATTTTTAATGTGTTCCAAATACGCAACCTCACCACCCCACAGGTGAGTACAACCACTAATGTCCAGCATTAGTCCGTCCGGTAGGTCTACCCCGGCTATGGGAGTATACATAATGCACCATTCTGCCAGTGCCTGCAATAGTTTTTCAGTCCTTCCGATTTCGGTTTCTACCATAATCAATTCAGGGAAAAGCGCTTTGCAGTCGGCCAGTACCATGCCCGCGCGAATGCCTTTTTTCACTACAGGAGCACTTACCGCATCAATAACTATGCGCCCACGCTGGCGCGAAGCCAGTACAAAAGGCACGCCTTGCAGCTCGGGTTGCTTACGCACCAGGTAATCTGTAAGCAAGTACGGGAACGATATGGACATATAGCGTGGCATTATCCGGCGTGGCGTTTGGTTATAGGTATTACAAAACGTTCTTCTTCAAGATTAATAAAACGCCCCGATTGCCAGCTTACCTGCCAGGCATGCGGCCTGCCGTTACGTACCTTTAGGAGTTGTACATCCCAGGTGCTGTGGCCTACGCCGGGCAGCCCATCTACGGTAACACTGGGTAAGGCGGTAATTTTCCATCGTGTGGTACAGGCCACGGCATTTTCGGCAGCAGGGCAGTATCGGTGGATAAAGCCGGTTACCCCGCTGCGTTCTACGGCGAGTTGCAGCCTGCGCGAATCGCTAAAGCTGAGTTCGCGTACCTCTCCTATAACGGCTGTAAGGGCTTCACATTTCAGGGCTTCCTCCATAATCCACAGGGCCTCTTTAGGGCGTGCAGTATTAATAAACACAATACGGTCGGGTTCTAAACCGAACTGTTTCAGCCCCGGCGGAAATATCTTTTTACCACCTGCTACCCACAGGCACAGTCCGCCTTCTTTTATCAGTTTGCCAGACAATGCCGTGATAAAACCACTGGTGGCTGCTGCGGCGCTTACCTCATAGCTTATAAATTCGTGCAAAGTACCGGTAGGAAAGGTATGTCCGGGAAAGGCAGTAGTAAAAGGGAATAGCAGGGCAGATTCCCCTTCGGGAGAACGTTTCCCAAGGCCTTGCAGGGCATTGATTTCTGCCTGGAGCTGCCTTGCCATCGCTAATTTTTCTGCTGCCGGTTTCATTTTATCTCATTAAGCGGACAACAAAATTAGACCAGATTAGAACAATAAATAATATATTTGTTGTTCCAAATAGTAACAATTTAATCTATGTCTTTATTTTCCGACAATATCAGGTATTTAAGGCTTCAAAAAAATATTTCACAGGAAAAGCTTGCTGAAGCGCTTCTCATTACCCGTGCCCGTTATGTAAAGTATGAGTCCGGAACTTCTGAAGCACCCTATGATATATTGAAGAAGATGGCACATTATTACCATGTGAGCATCGATTTGTTGCTTAGTGTTGACCTGCGAAAAATTGATATGGAAGGTGTGCTGAAGCTCGACGGCAACCGCCTGTTGCTTCCTGTAACAGTAGACAAGGCAGGTGAGAATATTATAGAAATTATTCCCCAGAAAGCGCAGGCCGGTTACCTGGCCGGGTATAGCGACCCGGAGTTTATTGAAACCCTGCAACATATTTCACTGCCTTTTTTACGCAACGGAAAATTCAGGGCATTTCCTATAGAGGGGAATTCCATGCCTCCTTTTCGGGATGGGAGTTTTATTGTTGGGGAGTATGTAGAGGACAGCAATGACATCAAAGATGGGCAAACCTATGTATTGCTTACCAAAAATGACGGTATTGTGTACAAACGCATTTACCGTAAAGGCAGGAAATTTATGTTTCATTCCGATAACCCGGAATTTGAGCCGTATGAAGTAAAAGCATCGGATATACTGGAAGCCTGGAAGTTTTCCTGTGGTTTTACACTTAATGAATACACTCCTGACGATATCCCCCAGGATACGGTTAAAAATATGCTGCTCGAACTTAAAAGGGAAGTGAATTCAATTAAGAAAAAACTTCTATGATGATTATTTTTTTAATGGATTGTTTTTGAGTGTTTTTGGCTTGAATCTGTAGCCTTTTTATCTATATAAACGATATACCTTGCCTGTATAAACCTCTGATGCCTTGTCAATACATTGATAAGACGTCAGCATAGCAATATAGGGAATGAAATTATCGCCTCACATTAAAAAAGCATTCGTTGAGATAATCTGTTTATTATATGCGTTATTGTTTGTTTATGCCGCTACAAGTAAATTATTAGATTTTGAGAATTTTCAGGTTCAGATCGGCCAATCTCCCCTGTTAAGTACATTTGCCGGTCCCGTTTCATGGATTGTCCCAATCATTGAGATTATCATATCTATGTGCCTTTTTACTCAATACAGATTGATTGGGTTGTATGCAGCGCTTTTCCTTATGGTGCTATTTTGTTGTTATATCGTCATCATTCTTAATTTCAGCCCTTTTATTCCGTGTTCCTGTGGTGGGGTGCTTGAGAAGTTCACTTGGACAGGTCATCTGTTTTTTAATGTTTTTTATTATGCTTTAGCGGTACTTGGAGTATTTCTGTTGGAGAGCGAAAGAAATTCAAATTACAAAAGACAGGGATTATTTCGGGTTACAGGACTGTCTGCTTTAGGAATCGGACTATTAACATTCTTATTTTTCCTTTCGGAAAATATGATGCGGTTCCATAACAATTTTGTACGCCGGTTTCCACATCACCCCGCAATGTTGGATAAGGTAATGGATATTGGATACAATAGTTATTACATAGCAGGTGAAGGTTCAGGTTATGTTTATTTGGGAAACAAAACGGCACCTTTTACAGTACTGGTTGCAGACGGAACACTGGAAAACAAAAAAGAGTACAGAATTTCACTCCCAGAGGGTAATTTTTCTTTTCATTCACCGCGCCTTTTAGTACGCTATCCTAATTTTTACATATGGGATGGCAGTGCGGCTTTGGTTCTTTGGGGAAACGTTACGGATTGGCAAGCTAAACTCTGGGATCATAATACGGCATATTTTAATGCGTTTGAACCAATAGCACCGGACAAAGCATTGGTAAGGGCTATTAGTAGCGAGCGGAAAGAAAATGTACTAGGCATTCTTTCAATTGATTCCATACCCCATATAGAATTATTTCCGGTTCTTGAAAAACAGTCTGATGGAATTTTCGATACCCATGGTACTTTACTTTATAATTCTAAAGTAAAGAAAATAATTTACGCCTATTCATTTAGAAATCAATATCTGGTTGCCGGCAGTGACTTTAAAAACCCTGATGTAGCGCATACAATAGATACTTTTTCCAAAGCCCGTATTAAAGTAAAATACATGCAATCTTCAAAGGCAACCGGCCTGGCTTCTCCGGGCTATGTTGTAAACAGCATAGTAAGAACCTATGGAAATTATTTATTTGTGAAGTCAGAAATCATGGGTAAATATGAGGCTGAGGAAATGTGGGATGAGTCTTCAATAATTGACGTATACGATTTAAATAATTTTTCCTATCGATTTAGCTTCTACCTAACCGATATTAAAAGTATTAAGCTTAGCGATTTTATACCTAGCGACAGCAAGATGTTTATGTTGTCCGGCAGATACTTAAGTTCCTTCAAACTTTCAGGAGATTTTTATCAGGAGTAAATAGCGGATTACAATATACTGCGCAGTATCAGGGAACGATCGAAAACCTGGAACAGAGTAGATCAATAATTTAATTTTTTTATCATGAAAACACTAATTTTAAGAAAAGGGCTTCCCGTTGGAGCCTTCCTTATTGCTATCACAGCAGCTTTCGCTTTTAAACCGGCTCCGAAAACGGATGTTACCAATTATTTTGGGGCAGTAAAAGTTGGCGCAACGGCCTGTGAAATCACCGATATTGAGTGTTCCGATGTAAACAATGGCATTCCCTGTAGAAATGAGGATAATGTAGACCTTTACAGGATGCTTAGCGCAACTTCATGCCCAAGCCAGCTTTGGAGGCCATAGTAATTTTTTATTATGCTAAATGACAATGCCGGGCAAAAGCACCGGCATTGTTTATTATGGCGTATCGGTATCTTTAAGATAATGATCAAACCACTTTTTAGTACGATTTGACAAATCGGTTTTTGCGTTTGTGTCCGTCAGTATATGACCCTGTTTAGGATACACTAAAAAAACATTTCTTTTACCTAACCGTCTAAGTGCTAAATGCAGTTCGATTCCCTGCTCGTGGTCGACAGAGATATCATCTTTCCCTGCCCAACTCAACAGGGGTGTGTTGATCTTGGTTGCATTAAGTACTGTCGAATGCTCCAGATACAGTTGTAAATCTTCAAATGGGGAGACTCCTAAACGATACTGTTGTGATTCAAAACGCCAGTCCATTTTATCACCCGTGTCAGAGTTTACGGAAAGATAGCTGCTAATAACATCCGTTACAGCGGCGCCTGCTACTGCAGCTGCAAAAAGTTTGCTCTGAGAAATAAGGTAGCAGGTTTCATAACCTCCGTATGAATGCCCGATTATCCCAATCCTATTTTTATCCGCAACCCCTTTATCCGTCACATAATTAACAGCTGCTTCAACACAGTCAACAATTGATTTGCCAGGAGCACCGACCTCGTATTTAATGTCGGGCATGAGTACCAGGTAACCGTCATTAATGTAATTTACAGGCTGAAAACCAATTGGGTGACCGGAGACAGGATTGTAATATTCATGCAGGTTTTGAGATAATTTACTGTATATATACACTACCATAGGATACTTTTTATCTTTTTGGTAGCCTGCCGGATAGTATAATATTCCCTGGAGGGTATCTCCATTTTTATTGGTATAGGAAAGCAATTCATTATCTCCCCACAGATAATTGAGATAATGTGGATTAGATTGAAATAACTTTTTAGGAAACGGTTTTTCCGGGCAGGCAAACTGTAGGGATGGCGGTGTCTTGAAATCTTCATCGATATACAGACAGCTATCTGCCTGTAATGCCCTTTGGAGGAAGCCGGTTTTTTTTGCATCATACGTTATTTTGGTAAGCCCGGTAGTCTTTTTCCAAAAAAAGTACCCCGAAGACTTGTCATAACCTTTGGCTTCTATATAGAATCCCTTCGAAACGTCGAAATTTCTCTTGACAAAATCTGCCGATCCCTGAGATTTACCGTTACCATATAAATAATCACAAATTCTGTAGGTTATTTTATTCTCTCTGCCATTCGTTATTTTATGATGGTGCTTTCCGTCAGCGGTTACAAGCCATATATCATAATGGTCATACAGTATCAGATATTTATTGTCATTGATCCATCCGGGACATTTGTAACCTTCAGCTATGCCCGGTTCATCGAAATCATTGTTACAAAAGCTTGTCTTCAAGGTAAATGTAATATTTGTATGATTGTTGTTTTGTATATCATATACCCACCAATGCTGGTTTTTAAAATAATGGATGTAACGGCCATTAGGAGAGCAGCCTATGCTATAGGGTGTTGTGGGCTGTTCTTTAAGAAAGGGGCTACTTTTTCCTGTAGCCACTTCCACTAGCTGGTAATCCACATCGGATACCATTTTATATTGCGGTTCATGGGTAAGGTGGGAAAAAATCAATGCATATTTTCGGTCGGATGTGAGCGTCGCAATAGGGAACTCATCTGTAGCCAAAATATTTATTACATTATTTTTTGGATACCATACTGTGAGTTTTGATTTGCTCAGGGTATCGCCATAAATCCGACCGGCCGGATACACCAGTTTGGTAGATGAATCCCAAACTTCCGGAATTTCATCAGGTTTATTCGGCTTTGCCTGGATACTAGAGGAATAAAAAAACACCTGTTTCCCATCTTCTGAAAGAATCACAGGAGTTTGCATATCATGGGTAATGGTATGCCCTTCTAGGGTACTGAATCCACCTTGAATTGTTTTCAGGGACTTTGACTTTCGATTATAATAGTACAAACAGTTCTCTGAACCAGTGTTTTCCGCACTCCTCTGTGCCAAAAAAGCCATGCTGCCATTGTTGTCACTCCATATTATTTTTTTAATTACCCTAAAAGGCCCTTTTAGGATTTCTTCCTCTTCAAATCCTTTGAGAGGGTTGGTAATGATAAAATTGTTTTTGTTGTACCAAGCCAATAAGCCATTATTACTGATGGAATAGTCGGTAACATTTGGAATTTCTTTGAGGATATATGAACCATTGCTCACCAAAAGGGTGTTATTTCCTTCTTGGTTACGCCTGAGTAGCACAATATAATTCCCTTTCTTTGAAAATTCAAAACGTGAAATTGCACCATACTTTTTTATTTCGAAAGTATTAAGGTTATAAACATACAAGCTATCATTTTGCATATGGCATATAAAAAAAGAACTATCCGGACTAAAAGCGCCTGTTTTGACTGACACGAATGCACGGGTATATAAGTCTTGTACTCTTTTTATAAAAAGCGTATCCTTATCTTGTTCATATTCCATACGATAGGATGCCCATTTACCATCCGGGGATAAAGTGCCTACAGAAAGTGTCCCCCATTTATGGTAGTCTTCAGGTTTGACTTTACTACTCTGAATTTGGGATGCTACTGGCAAAACCTGTATCAGCAAAGCGATTATCACTATTAATTTTATACTATAAGCTTTCATTAATATCCTGCATTTTGTGGTAACAGATAGGGATTTAGCAGTAGTTCCTTTTCAGGCAACGGCAATAAAATCTGATATGCCTGCCAGTTTGGTTTTATAGGGGCTAATACCGAAGTGGCAGTTCCAGTACGTTTAAGATCCAACCACCGCAGCCCCTGCTCGGTAAAAAACTCAAAGCGCCTTTCTTTGAGTATGGCTTCGAGCAGGGTATTTTGGTCGCTTGCTGTAGTTGGTAAAAGACCAGCCCTAACACGAATGTTATCTAAATCCTGTTGAGAACCCTGTAGATTTCCCAGATGTGCCCTAGCCTCTGAACGAATAAGGTATTGTTCTTCAAGGCGAAAAATAATAGTGTATTCCATCGAACTTGCCGTTGCAGCTTGCTGCCGGTATTTGTACGACATATACCAGGTACCGTTCGCATTTGAAACGGTTTTTACCCAAAGTTCCTTTCTAAGGTCGCCTATTTCGAATGCATCATACAGTCCTGCAGACAATGATGACTTAGGAGGAGGACCACTTGTAAAATAAAATGTTTTTGCGTCATTGGTATTAGCACCTGAAACACCGGGGTGTAATGCCCATATGGTCGAAGAACTGTTTTTAAGGAATAGTAAGTTTAGATCTGTTTCCAGGGTAAAAGCAGTGTTGTTAATTACAGCATTAGAATACGCTTCGGCTTCAGTCCAATTACTGTTAAAGAGATATACCCGAGCCAATAAAGCCTGAACAACGGGCTTGCTTGCCCGTATACGTTCGCCAGTGGGGTAATCATCAGACAAAAGTGCCTCTGCCTGAAGCAGGTCATTGATTATGGCACTCCAGACCTGTAACGACGCCATCTTAGTTATGGTACTGTTCTGGTTGTAATCAGTAACCGTAACATAGGGTACATCACCGAAAAGGCTTACGAGGTAAAAATGTAAATATGCCCGTATGAATAAGGCTTCCCCTGTTAATCGTTCTTTGTCGGCAGCTGGGATGGACTCTGAAGCAGTTACTCCTTCTAGTATTGCATTAGCGGCGTAAACCTGTGCATAGGCATTATTCCAAAGCCCCGCCAGCAAGGTATTCGAAGGCAACAACGTATGGTTGGAGAATTGCTGGATATTAGTATTTGTACCATAGAAAGTTAAGTCGTCTGCATAAGCTCCTATCAGTAAGGTTGCGCTATTCTGATTGCCAGAGGCAAATCCTGCCTCACGCATACGTGCATATATGTCGGAAAGTGCAGCTTCGGCTGTGGCTGTATTTTGGAATACCTGATTTCCTGTAAGCTGAGATTCCGGTACTTTTGTTTCAACGAAGGCCTCACATGCTAAAAACAGGTACGATGCTGTCAAAACGGTTACCAGTATAGAAAATTTCGTTTTCATAATAAAGATGTTGTTAAAGGCCTACTTGAATGCCTAGGGTTAGTTGTCGCAAAGGAGGGAGATAGATGAGGGACTGTGTTTCAGGATCCGGACCGCTATAAGGTGTAATGGTAAAAAGGTTTTGTCCCTGGAGGTATATTTTTGCCTGCAAGCCTTTTAGCCAATCAGTCGGCACATTATAAGAAATCATTATTGTCTTTAGTCTTATAAACGAGGCATCTTCAATAATAGCATTACTTTGCGTATATAACGATTGTGCTGTGGTTGCGGACGGATTGTTGCCGGAGGTGTACTGTTGTATGTTATTTCCAGAGGGATAATGATCCAGCACGCTTACAGGCTGATTTGAGAATGTACCCGGGCTTGAAAAATACAAGAGTTCATTTGCAGCCTTTTGTTTTACAAACTGAAAAAGGAAATCCAGGTTCCAATTTTTGTAGCTGAGCGTGTTGGAAAAGCCACCAAAGAATTTTGGGTTTGGGTCATTGGTTGCCTGGCGGTCAGCAAGGGTAATCTGACCATCATTATTATAATCCCTGAACGTATAAGTTCCCGTCTGCTGGTCAATACCCGTGTATTCGTATAATTTCTGAACATTCACAGGTTTCCCGATTACGAATGTATTGCTGTAGGTAGAGCTTTCCAGGCCGGGAAATGCCACCAGTCGATTTCTGGGAACGGTCAGGTTCAGGGATGTTGTCCAGGAAAATACTGTCGTTTTGACGTTTTGGCTTGTACACCCGATTTCCCAACCTTCATTCTCCACAGTAGCGCCCAGATTTGACTGGACTGAAGAGAAACCGGTAGTTCCTGGTAGTGTTAAACCTACTAATTGATTGGAAGAACGGTTTCGGAAGTACGAAGTATTCCATAAAATGCGGTCGTTAAATAATCCCAATTCGAGGGCTATTTCCCATTTCTTGTTGGTTTCCCATCCAAAGTTAGGATTAAAGAGCCGTGATGGTTGAAGCCCTGTTATCCCTCCATATTGGTAGGGCGAAACCGCATAGGTATTGAGGTATTGATAATCGCCAATTTGGTCACTCCCGGTTGTGCCATAGCTTGTCCGTATTTTTCCGTAGCTGATTACGTTTTGTCGGTCAAAAAGAGCTTCCTTATGAAATAGCCATGCCCCACCTAATGCCCAAAAATTAGCGAATCGGTTACCCGGCCCAAAACGGCTTGACCCGTCCCGCCTGCCAGTGGCATTAATGATGTACTTGCCGTCATAGTTAAAATTAAGCCTGCTGTAGATAGCATTGTATTTATATGCGGTGGCTTCATCTGTAAGTTGTATAACCATACTGGCTGCAGCGATGTTATGTATCAGGGCATCGCTGGCAAACCCCATCCCATAATTGGCAGACACCTGTTGCAACTGGCTTAGGAACGTTGTACCGGCCAGTGCATTTATGCTTAGCTTATTAAGATTGGTTTTCCAGTTGAGTTGGGGTTCGACAATCCATGAATGCCTCATTCCATCATTATTGAAGATTTGCGCGGCACTTGCGTCAACTCCTAATGCAGGATTGTACATTGAACTGGGAAAGGTTTTATATTCGGTGAGTGAAGATTCATTATATCCCAGACTTGTACGAACTTCAAAACCATATTTTAGTTGATACGAAAGTAAGGCATTAGCAAAAAGTGTTTCGGAGTCACTCCTGTAGGAACTTTTGAGATATGCCAGAGGGTTTTCAAAAGTTCCGTTTTCCCAATTTAAATCACCGTTGTTATCGTACAATGCCGGAGCGTTGGGGGCTAATGTGTAAGCAGATTTTGAAAGGTCAGTTCCTGGGAGTGTATTCCTCTCAGAAGAATAATTGGCTGAAAAATTCAGTTTAAACCGGTCATCTGCTGAAGTGTGGGTGATTGATGTATGGACAGCACCTTTAGAGTATGCTCCGGTATCGGGTGTCACAGTAGTTTCATTCCGATAGGTGCCCCCAATCATAAATTGTGTTCTTTCTGCTCCTCCGGATACGGATCCCTGTAGGTTCCTTACATAGGAAGTACCTCCTAAGAGTTCTTTTTGCCAGTTTGTGTAACGATTTTGAGACCAAGTACCGTTTACATCATAAGCATCGGCAGGATATTCTGTTATACCATCATTCGCAAAGCCTTCTTTACGCATTTGTAAATATTGCTCAGTATTGAGTACATTCATTTTTTGCACCACAGTACCGGCTGTAGTACTGGCCTGAAAGCTAAATTTTGTGGTACCCGCTTTGCCTTTTTTGGTGGTTATTAGCACCACGCCATTCGCCCCCCTTGAACCGTATATTGCCGTAGCATCTGCATCTTTGAGTACTTCAATATTTTCGATATCCGAGGGATTTATGGCATTTAACGGACTGGTTAAGGCGGGTAACACACCATTAATTGCATCGCCGTTACCGAGGGACTGGGAGGCATAAGGTACACCGTCAATGATGTAAAGGGGCTCGTTAGCCGTTCCACGCAAGGAATTAATCCCCCTTATTTTTATATTGAAATTACCGCCCGGGGTTCCGGTTGCCTGGCTGATATCCACACCGGCCATACGTCCCTGCATGGCAGCTAAAGGATTGGTTACCGGTTGCGTTTCGATGTCTTTAGCGGTAATGCGAGAAATACTGCCGGTGCTTTCTTTTTGTCTAACAGAGTAATAACCTGCGTTGATTTCCACCTCGTCAAGCTGGGTGACATCTTCAACAAGCGTAACTGACAAAACCATCTGACTGCCCACAGCAACCTCAACAGTTCTATATCCCAAGAAAGAAAATACCAATATCTCTCCAGGAGAAGCGACAATAGAGAATTTACCCTCGTTATCAGAAATGGCAGAACGCGTGGTACCCTTTATCATAACGGTAACCCCGGGCAACGGCCCAGAGCTATCTGAAATGGTACCGGAAATGTTTTGTTGAAAATAAGCTACACCAAAGGGTGAAGCATGTGCCCGGGCTAAGGCAGTACAAGGAAAGGATGCTAACATAGAAGAATAGAAAAGCAGCCTTAGCCCATTGTTAGCTGAAATAAATTTCATAACATTGGTTAAGATTAGTGAAACAAACGATTTTATTGGTCTATGCCTTCCGTGAGTCGCCAAACTTACACGGAGGGCTTTTTTATACCCAAAAACGAAATAAGAAACCCGGCCTTTCCCCAACTAACTCAAATAGAGGAATACCAGTACAGGCCGGGATACTTAACTATGAAAAAACTAAAACTATAGGTATACCTACAGATTAAACCTAAACTGCTGCGAAACCAATGTTGAATTAAAGAAGTAAAACGCTAAGAAAGTAAGCAGAGAAAATTGTCCTTAAAAAGGAGGCGTGGGTTTAAACTCAGCTTATTGACTCAATGGTACTGGTATACCTACGCACAATAAGTGAGCCCACGCCATATGGGCGTGAGCATCAGTCTTATTATCCCGTGCGTTAAAATTACCAGTTTTATGAGTCGGGATCTTAAACGAATGCTTCAAACTTTAAATGAAGTATCGCAAAAATACAATCCATACTTGGACTTCAGACAAATATATATAAAAAATTTCATCGTTCGCGATAGCGAACGATTTTTTTAGATCAATCACCTTATTTTGTTTTAAATACATTTAAATTGGACGACAAGAAGAAGCAATCTATAAACACAGACGATGAACTTATTTTCAAAAATATGTGTATTTTCATTGCTGAAAAGTGGATAATTGGTAGACGTGATTCAAATGGTGAATTGGTAAGTATGACAAAATATGCTTACGAGTGTAATCTCGCCACCACTACTATTACGAAGATTGTTAGTTCTGAAGGGTATAATCTACCTTTTCAAACTCTGCTAAAAATCTGTAAAAAAGAAGAAATATCATTGTCACAATTTTTTACTGAATTTGAGCAAAAGTATAAAATGAAGTTTTGAAGATTCGAGAGCATCTTTTTTTTGTCTAATAGAGTTTAAAAGAATCAAAACTAGATTATAATCTATTACTTTAAAGATATTTTTTTTACATTCTCTAATGTATTATCTTTTCAATATAATGGCAAAAGAAAAAAGATTAATCGAGCTTGTTAGAGCTATCCAACAGGAATATGGACAAAATTTTTATATTTATGCTATTCCAGGATTCTTGTCAAGAAATTTTATGGCATATTGTGCTATGCGTCAGGATTTAGAACTCTTGCTCAAATATATTGATGAACTAAGTTCTAACAACTATGATACCGTCATAAAATCGTCATTAACCTATGGTATAATTACATTATATGGAAAATGTTATACAGATGCAAGCCATTATAAAAGCGCAAAATTAGAAGCTAAAGATTTATTTAAACAAAATCCAGAACATCTTCATACACACAATGAACTTATGAAAATGAGACATCATTTTATTGCACATAGAGGCGATACTGAAAATGAGGTCACAGTTACATATATGCTGGTAGATATGAATAAGAATGGACTGGAAGACCAAATAAAATTCAGACGCCTTAAACAGGCTGGATTTTCAGAAGAACATCTAATGAATATTAAGGCGTTAGCGCAATTTATAATAAAATGTCTTGAGCCTAAAATTCAAAAATCAGGAGATAAAGTTCACAAGGCATTATTTGAAATATTTTCACCTGAACAAATTACTTTAATGTTGATGAATAATGCGAAATAAACAGAGTTAAAATATATTATTACAACAGAGATTATCATAAATCAAGTAATACAGCTTTCAAATGAACTGCAATTGCTTGATTTTGTCTCGTTTTTGCACATAAGCTTGTCTAAAGTTTTTTGTAACTTCTTCTTTAAAACGTAGAAACATGGGACGTAACAACATTGCATTCATTATTATTGGAATAGTTGCCCTTTCCATAGGGATAGCATTACGATGTTTGTGAGCAGAAGACGTTTCTACAGAAGAAACCAAGCAGGCCTGCAAGTTTATTCAAACTATAGAAATTCGCTTATAACTCCATTTTTAGAACGGATATTAACTTTCATCTCAGGGTTGCTTATTATCATAGGATCATTCTGTTTATGCGCTGCTGCATTTGTTGGAAAATAATAACCATTAAAGGCAAGAAATACCTATTAGTAGGTATTTCACATTTCTTTAAAGCAGGTATTTTTACTTGCAATGTTACTCTGAATTGTATTTATATAGGGGCAATTATAAAACTACAAATAAAATACAGCAAAATGGACATTAATTATTATCTACAAAAAATAGAGGATTATCAAAGTGAAGGAATTGATAGTTATCGATTTAACAACATTGAGGATATTAATTTAATAATATCTGGTTTAAGAGGATTACAAAAGCATTCTGAAGCAGAAGCTCTTTTTTTTAAATACGAGGCTGATTTAAAATCCAGTGAATATTGGCCTGTGTTTCTCTCAGTAATTCTTCAAGTTTTTAATGAAAGTGGTAATACTAAAGCGTTAATTACTTATACTAGGGAGTTAAAGAAAATCTATCCAGACCATCCTTATGTCATTGAAATTTCCAAATACCACACGATTTAGAATTTCAGTTGACAAAATTATTAACCTATTGTAATAAATGGGAATAGAAAAAATAAAAGATAAATACTTAGTATACAAATTAGAGTACAAAGCCGAAGCCAAATTTAGAAATGAATTGTCAAAGCAATTAATTTCTAAATTTGGAAGAGGCCCTTTTGAAGAAGAGGATATTAGGGCAATTGTACTTTACAGTGTCAATTATTATATAGCTGAATTTCTCAACATTTGTCATAGTGAAACGTCTTGTAAATTTTATCAACAAGTTTTTATTTTTCACGAGCAAGCGACAGAGTTAAGCTATGTGCATAATGAAGATCCAACAATTGATTGGAGTTATATTGCGTCGTACAGACGTACATTAAAATTTGTTCTCGAAACCGGATGTGAAATAAATATGGTCACAGGTGAGTCATTTGATGCTAATTTTCAAAAGAGATTTGAAGCGACAATAAACGACTTATTATTTTTAGGCGAGATGATTTTAACATGTGTTAGTTTGTATGCTGAACAGGGAATGGTTGAGGATTTGGCTGACGTATCATTTGATGAAAATAATCTGTATGTTTTTGGAAGACGACATCATTACAATCATATAATTAAATACATTATTGGTGAATTTAATGGCCAGGTTACTAAAGCGATAATAGATGATAGTGATCTCGCAGGTTTTTCAGATTTAAAGAATACCATTAAAAAATGTTTTACAATCAATTATGATAACGTGAGTTACTTATTGGCTGCAATTCATGAACAAAATAAATCCAAAGGAGGATATATTGTAGGAGTGGAGTGGAGAACTTTAACTGCAAATCTTAACGGAATGTTTGGTGTTCCACTTGAAAGTGCAGAAGAGTTTTTTCAAGGACTGAAACTTGATCGAAATAATAAAATGAGTCTTTTAGACTTAGCATGTAAACCGTATAATTTAATCAGATACATCTATAGGCCAATTTTAATTTGGAATGTTGATGGTAGTGATTACGCTTTTTTTGGAAAAAGTTCTTGGTCTGAAACATTTATACAATTGTCGTCTAACGCAATTCCTTGGGGTAAAGCAGCACCCGAATGGCTAAAAAACAAATGTTTCAAAACTTATGTACACACCAAAGAAGATGACCACGATCGTTGGCTAGATGATGAGGTTGAGAAGAAACTTGAAACTAATAATTATAAATATGACAGAAATGTAAAAAGACTTTTTCATGGCAACACTAGTACCAATATTGATGTTAAAGGATTAGGAGAGGTAGATTTTATCATTATTAATTCAAAAAGAAAGATAATCTACGTTTCAGACTGTAAACATTTATTAGGCAGATATGACATGATGAACCAAAAAAATGATTTTAACGCATTTTCTGTTGGTGAAAAATCCTATAATAAAACAATGGAGAGAAAAGTTGATTGGTTTTCGCATAATCATCAGTTAGTTGCAGAGGATTTTGGAAAAAAATATAAAGAGGAATTTGACTTTACCGACTACAAAGTAGAAGGAATTTTTATAATTAATACTCCTACTTTTTACATGTATAATGCTCATTACAGGATTTACACAGTTGCCCAGCTTGACAGTTTTTTGAAAGGTACATTTATTGATAAAACTTTTGAAATATTAATAGAAGGGCGTGATGATGATAAGTTTTTACACGTGCAATACCCTTATTTTAAAAAACCAAATTATTTAATTTTTGATCCTTTTATTGATATAGATGTTTAATTTCAAATTAAAAATAACATGAAGACATTGTTTGTTGATAAAATTGAAGATAATGATCTTGGGGGATTTACCAAGAACACTAATAAAATTTCTTATAATCTGGCTAACTACAGACTTTCAATAGAAGAAATTATCAATAAATCGTCTCCAGACACAGATTACCCAGTCGCAGTTTTTAGAGCGGGTCAGTATGTCGCTATATTTAATTGTAGTAGGGATTTATCATATGTTCAACTTGCATTTATCAATTATGAGATCAGTATAGAAGATAATTTTAACACATTTGCAGACGCTTTTACTCCTAAGACTATTCCAGCATTTCATGAAATGCAGAAGCTAATTAGGAAAGCTTTTGATGATCTAAAATTATCAAAAGTGGCTTTGTCGGATAGTGAAATGTTATTTAAAGAAGTTTTAAAAGCAAATTAAGATGGTTGGTTAATAATTATTTTTACACTAATAATATGTTTTAATGGGTTGTACTAAATACGAGTTTTATCCATAGCTTTGATACAGCATTTACACTTCAAAGTATCATGATCATCAAGAAAAAAACACACTGGTTTAGGATGCTCTTTGAATGGCAGGGATCGGTATTGCCCCAACTCCTGCCCAGACTGCTGCTTATTTTTGTGTACTCAGGTGTTTTAGTGTATTTCCAGGATGTTTTAATAGCCCATCATTTGCATATCAACCCCGCCATCTTTACCCTTTTTGGTATTGCACTGGCAATCTTTTTAGGCTTCCGTAACAATGTGAGTTATGACCGCTTTTGGGAGGGACGTAAACTGTGGGGAGCTTTACTTAACGACACACGCTCGTTAGCCCGCCAAGCCCACAACCTTTCTGAAAATAAAGAATCTAAAGAGGAAATCTCACACTTCGTGAACCAGCTCATAGCACTAGTCTATGCCCTTAAGCACCAATTGAGGCATACCAGTCCGAATGAGGACATGAGAAGGTTGCTTTCAGATGCTTTGGTAAAGGAACTTGAGCCCGTCCGTTTTAAGCCGGTAATCCTTTTAAAATCCTTGGGCGACTGGGTACAAGTCAATAAACAAAAGGGCAACATAGCACCACTATCCCAATTGGCTTTTGAAGAAAACCTGAACAAGCTGTCGGGCATCATTGGCGGCTGTGAACGTATTGCCAATACGCCCATACCATTTTCCTATTCGGTATTGTTGCACCGCACGGTGTACATTTACTGTTTTATGCTGCCGTTTGGTTTTGTCGATATATTGGGCTGGCTTACACCGTTTATTATAGCCTTTGTTGCCTATACGTTCCTGGCCCTTGAAGCCATAGCCGATGAGTTGGAAGACCCGTTTGGTACGCAACCCAATGATCTTGCACTGGATACAATGGCGAAAACTATAGAGGATACCCTGTTGGAACTTGATGGGAGAGTGGTACCGGAGCGGGGAGTTCCCAATAATTATTATGTAACGTAATGAAGTAGAAAATCATTAACTTTGTAGTATACCGAATAAAAAAGATATTGCACGATGAAAAAGGTGGTATTCCGTAAAGACACAGCACAGACAAAATCATTGCAGGCGGCAGGTACTGTTGCCTCCGCTACTGCTGTGCGCCATGCCAAGGCACTTGATCTTGACATTACCTATATTGAAAATGGTAATGTTATTGTAGAGGAACCTAACGGCCACACCACGGTGGTCAAGAAATTAGAAAAGGTTACAGCTCCTATTGTACTAACCAAAGGAATGGTATTGCATGCCAAATAAAAAGATACGGGTTTTTGCCGGACCAAACGGTTCCGGTAAAAGTTCCCTTTTTCAGGAGTTTTCAAGAAACTACAATACCGGTCCATTCATCAATGCGGATGAAATTGAAAGCCGGCTGGTGGGTAAAGGACTTATCGACCTTAAAGAGCTCGGACTGAAAGCTACGCAGCAAGACCTTGATGAATTTTCTCATCTTCCTTCTTCCAAGTCGCTGTTGCAAAAGGCAGGGGAGGCCAATCATCCTATTGATATTATTGTCAGTGAGAACTGTATTGTTGACCGTTCCAAAGAAAGCCACAGCTATGAGGCTTCTTATACGGCTGCCTTTATACGGCATTTATTAATCAGGGAAGGCAAATCTTTCAGTTTTGAAACGGTAATGAGCCACGCATCTAAAGTCGAAGAAGTAAAGGAATTGCTTGGGCTGGGTTATCACGCCTACCTTTATTTTGTTTGTATTGATGACCCAGAGGTAAACGTATCACGCGTAGATACGAGGGTTAAAAAAGGAGGTCATCCAGTGTCCGAAAATAAGATCAGGGAACGCTATGTACGCACTCTTGGGCTTTTGCATGAAATTTTACCATTATGTTACAGGGCTTATCTATTTGATAATTCCGGGAAGAAGCAGGTCATGATTGCAGAATTGTATGATGGCGCATTAGAGCTTAAGACAGATAAGGTTCCCAAATGGTTTATTGATTATGTACTTCCTTATTATTCTTAATTAAAAGTTTTTACGTTGAAACTCCACGATTGCGAACAAGAAATTAAAGAGCGTCAGTATTTAGTTGGCATGGAACTCGAACATGAGTCCGGTAGCCATAAGATAAAAGTTGATTCTTTAGATCCTTTTGAGATTACCGGTACCGGGTTGTATTACATCCGTTGCCGTTATTATAAACAGAATGAGGATGGTGTCTACGGGACAACGCTGTTGGCCAATAAGCTTAACGACCTGCTTATCTATTATATGGCCTATTAAGATGGTTCGGCGTTGTCGTCTAATTCTTTTCTTAGCTTTTCTATAAATACCCTGGGAGACATTTCCGTGTACACTTTAAAAGCCGCTACAAAACGTTGTGTGCTGGTAAAACCCACTTCGGCCGCAAGGGCATCATCCGTAAATATCCGCAGCAATCGGTTCGTTTTAAGTGCGTTTATGATGTATTGTATTTTCAGGCTGTTGACATAATTGTTATAGGATTGTTTTTTATGAAATGAGATAATCTCAGAGGTATAACGGTTGTTGGCTCCCACATACTCGGCGAGTGCTGTAAGGCTGGTGTTACTTTTTAAATACTCCTTATTGGCTTCCCATTTTTTAAGAGCCTGTAACACTTTTTGTACGGTATCTTCCGGAATTGCCAGCTCTTTAGGGATACTTTTATCAGGTTTCATTGAAAGCCTTTGATTTTCCTGCATCAGTTCCTTAAATATTTTTTCCTGCCTTTTGCGGTTGGTTTTCCATTTATAGGATATGAAAAGCGTTATTGCCAGTAATGATATCGAACTTATGATTAATAAGTTATTATTGCTCTTTTGCCTGTATAACGCCTTTTCCATTTTTTGTTTTTCAAGAAGTAATTCCCGATCATCGTAATTTTTATGGATGCTGTCAAAAAGATGGTCATGCGTTAAGCGTAGTATACTGTCCGCCTTTAGTAAACGATCTACATATTTTAGTACTTCACCCTGGTTATTATTATCCTTATAATAGTCGATTAACAACTCATAGTTTTCCCTGAGATCCGGGCGTATGTATTCGCTACGGATAAATTCATCATCGACTTTTTTAAGATACGGTATACTTTCCTGGAAGTTCTTTTGTACCCAATAGCTTTTACCGATGTAAAAATTGGCAACGGCCAGGTTCGCATAATCATTCAGATTGGTCAGTGGCGCAATGGATTGCTTTAATTTAGCTATTGCTGAAGCGTAATTCGATATAAAATATTCATTGAGCCCATCCAGATGGAGGAAATAACAGTCCATGCTATGGTTATTCAGTCGTTTTGCTTCTCCAATACCTAAGCTAACCATTCTGGCTGCGTTCCCATAATCTCCGCTTTTATTGTAGACCAGGCCAAGAGAATGAATGGTATTTAAGTATGCTCTTGTGTTTTCGTTTTTAAAATACGTTAAGCATTGTGTAAGGAGTACTATCGTCTCTTGGTTTTGACCCAAATAGTATTTTTCCTGGGCTATGTTGTATTTGAATTTATGCGAAAGGTAAGGATCATCAGCCCTTTCGAGATACGTCCGCGCGGTAATATAATTTTCTAAGGCTTCCTGATGTTTTTTCATTCCATAAAAAACGATCCCACGGGAAAGATATGCAGAACCAATTAACTTATCGTCATTGGATTTTAATGCTGCCTTTACCATGCTGTCGGTATAAATAATTTTTACAGTTCCCTCAGAATTATCTGCATAGTTTTTATATCCCTGCAGCAGCAGTTCAAAGTCAGTACCCGCTTTGGCCTTATCCAGGAATGCTTTTAAGTACAATTTTTGGAATGTGGTATTGTTTTTAGCTTCCTTTATCCTTCTGAAAAGATAGGAATAGTCTTTATCAATTAGAGAGTCTTTTGGAGAAGCGTATGCATGTGTTTCACATATCAGTGCACATAAGCAACAAAATGCAGTTTTAAGATGGATGCCGGTTATCATTTGCAAGCGTAATAATAGTTTCTGTGTCGGTTAAGAATCAGGCAGTAGTAAGGCAAACGATATGGTAAGGCTTTTCAAAAATAATTAAATGCCCTGTATTTGTTGGGCTTTTAACAAAATTTAAGACTGTGGATTTTCCGAAAATCAGTAGTAAAAATACGAATACCCGAAGTATAGCAGTTGCGCGGTGTTATGCGTGCCAATAGTTTTGTTTTGAATTCAGAAACCAAGGGTTATGTGATTGTAACCTGCCAGTTTGTCTATCCGGATAAATGAACTGATCAAATCGAATCAGTAACATTTAAAAACGAAACTATGAAAAATGTTCTTTTACCCGGACTACTGTCCGCAGTGCTGCTTATGGGCTGTTCTTCCGATACGGAACTGACACCTGTAAAGGCAATTCACGGACAAACTATGAAATTCACTGCTTTGCAGGCGGAAAATAAATTGAATCCCTATGACAGCATAGGGCGTAATTACAGAGTGTTCTTATCAGAATACCAAAATACAGGCTATAACCCAACTACATTTTCCGGAGTATCGACTGCCGTTGCGACGATTATGGGAAGCAAAGCAGTTGCCATTAACAACAATGAACAGGCTTTACTTTCGACGTATGTAAGTTCGCCCTCATTATCATTAACTACGGTTTTGGCCAATTCCACGCTTTCGCAAAGTGCCAAAGACTATCTTACGACGTTCACTGAGGACTTTATAACGCTGAGGCATCAACCGTTTGCCAGTGCTTATACTGAAATTGTCAATTTCGAAGATACCGTAATGAACTCAACCGCTCTGACCACGAACGACCAAAGGGTACTCTTTACCGTTACTTCTTTGGCGCGCTATTCCCTCGACCACAGTTGTTGTGAAGATACTGATTGGGAGACATCGGTAGGCAATATCGTTGCAGCAACAGCGGGAGCGTTAACCGATTCGGACAGAGCAATACAGTATCTACTAATAACCCGTATTGCACAGCATGAAAACATAACTTTTTAAAATTGATGCCCGGTACGCCGGGCATTTTAATACCTGTATGATATGGAATTTATCTCAAAAAAATTACCTGCTGAAGTATACTTATACAAAGGCTCGGCCGTCGAAATTCAAAATATGTCGTGTTCCGGGCATTTCATTTTAGTTTTCGTTAAATCAGGGATAATACGCATACTGGTTGATGGGGTGAGCATGCTCGGTGTATCCGGTGAAATTATCATTGCGGTCAGCCAGGAATATTACCAGGTAATCCATGCCGGGAAAAAGCTGTTCTGCTACATTGTAAAAATCAACCGGGAATTCATAGTGGAAACCAAAATGTTCTATCACTTCATAGAGACCTTTATTAAGAAACACCCCCTAAAAATAGTCCCGGATGCGTTTGAACAGAAGGTACTCAGCCGTATCATGAAACTCCTTATGTATTATTCCACGGTCCAGGATAGTATTTCGCAATTATCTGTACAATCATTCTCAATGACTTTGAGCCTGTTACTTTTTCAAACGGGTTGGTTGTACAATCATTCGAACCCCTCTGAAAACACTTCCTACAACCGTAAAGAAGCCCTGGCTATGGGGTTTCTAAAGTTATTACTAAAGCATTTTAGACAGGAACAAAATATAGGTTTTTATTCCGGTGTATTATGTGTTACGGATGGTTACTTAAACAAGGCGGTACGGGAAGTAACCGGCAAGACGGTTGGCTTTTGCATAGCGGAAATCCTTATTAGTGAAGCGAAATACCTGTTAGTACACCATGGTGACGGTATTGAAACAATCAGTGAACAACTGGGCTTTTCATCGGGCGGTAGTTTTCGCCGTTTTTTCAAAAGACACACATTGTTTACCCCCTTGGAATTTCGGAAGAGATTCCAGGTATAAGTATCAAATGCCTTGCTGCGAATTCAGAAAAAGAAAAATGATGTTTAGGATTAAATCGCACGTGTATGATAAAAATTGCTTTTTATAAAGGGTTACTCATTGATATCAATCAGAAGGAACAGCAATTCTCCACCATAGGCGGCGATATTGTACTGCAATCCAGCGATATGATTGTCCATCTTCATGAAACCCTACACCGTTTAAGGGAATATCTTCTCGGACTGAAATCAATTACCAGACAGGAAGAAATCGAATTATTTAAAGAGGTTAAGCCACAAGTATTGGGGAAATTGATTTTTTACAATGAAGTATACCGGATAGAAACCTCCTGTCCGTTCTCAGAAGGGAAAATGTACATTAAATACTTTTCAGGGCAATTAAAGCTGCTAAAGAAAAACAGCCGGTTGTACAGGGATAACGAGTTTTTCCGTTATTACCGTTCCGGGCGTTCAGACAGGGACGGCGAGTATTTTGTCAGAGGGCAGTTACACCATTTTACGGGACTCAACAGTTTTTATTTTGAAACCGACCCCAATTTCTCTACCTATTATGACCACCTGCTGGCACGGATTATTGCGCATGAATTGTTGTATGCTTTCCTGCTTACACGTATAGACCCGGAAACAAGGAGTACCAGTATATCGGTTATCCCGGATGAGTTGCGCTGGACCGGAACCAAGAATGCCCTCATCGAACTGATTTATGCACTTTACATTGCCGGCGTTATTTCAAATGGAAAGATCGGCTTGCGTAAAATTACATTAATCTTCCAATCCATCTTCAAAACGCCATTGGGCGACGTACACCACGCTTTTCATCGCATGAAAGACCGGGCGGGTAATCGGACGCTATTTATAGACCAGCTCAAAGATTCATTGGAACATTATATGGATAAAAGTTTATAGGGATACCAATCCCCTTAAAACAGGCAGCACAGTGATGTGCTGCTTTTTTTGCAAAAAAAAAATAAATACCCATTGGCACATCTTGGCAGACCAGGTCATGACTTATATAAAACTTTGAGATAGTATTAATCTCAAAATGTAAAGCCATGAACATAGACCGAATGGAATTTAATGCCTGGATGGAACGTGTAATGCAACGTTTCGATTTACTGACACAAAGGATCCGGGAAAATGAACAGCGTCATAGCAGTATTGATGGGGAGGAGTTGCTGGACAACCAGGATGTATTGCAAATGCTCAAGATTAGTTCGCGTTCGTTGCAACGCTACCGCTCAGCCGGTAAACTGGCCTACTACACCATTAGCGGAAAACTCTACTACAAACTTTCCGACATCCACCAATTTATCCGTGAGAGTTTCCATAAGCCGGTGCGGCTGCAGGGGGACACAAAATGACTAAATGTGCCATTGAGAGACAGTCCTTCCGTTGTCACGAAGCCCACAGTAGTTTAGGTTAACTAAACATCAGAACTATGGAACATCAGCCTGAAATGAATGAGATGCTGCTGGTGCTTGATAAGCAAAAGAACCAGATCAGCGCTGTAAAGAAACTGGGAAAGGATGGCAAGCTTGAAACGGTACCACCCGATGAAAAAGGCGAAGCCCAGTTTATGCGGGTGGACCGCAATGGCAATTTTTTCAGCAACCTGTTCTCCAACTTCCAGCGCCAGCTGAAAGACCCTACGCGGTTTGACTTTTTCCGTGTACCGGTAACAGAAGGAAAACAGATTGCGTCGGAACTGCAACAGCATCTCAACCGTTTGGGCGCAGCAGCCCAAAAACTGATGTCTAAGTATGCACTTAATGCAGAATATCAACATAAAAATCATAATAGTATGGACACACAAGAATCAAATGGAAAAACGGAAGAGTACCGTTTCAAACCTGAACAGGTAAACTGGAAATCGCTAGCCGATTTAGGACTGACCAAGGACCGCCTCGAAAAGATCGGAGCACTGGAACCGCTACTAAAAGGCTACAAAACAGATAACCTGATACCGCTCACCCTTACAATGGGTAATGCCGTAGCCAAGCTCGATGCCAGGCTTTCGTTGCAACAGAACGATGCCGGCCAGGTAGTGGTTGCCATGCATGGTATTAGAAAAGAGCCGAACCTTAATTACCCGTTTTTCGGGCATGAGTTTACTAAAGAAGACAAAGAGAACCTGTTGAATACCGGCAATATGGGAAGGGTTGTCGATTTGTTTAACCAAAAGACCAGCGAGTTTGTCCCGTCGGTAATCAGTGTTGACCGGAAAACCAACGAACTCGTAGCCTACAAAGCGGAATGGATGCAGATACCCGATGAAATCAAGGGGATTAAGCTTAACGAGCAACAGAAACAAACGCTTCAGGAGGGAAAGCCCTTACAGCTGGAAGGTATGACTTCCAAAAAAGGTGAAGCTTTTGACGCTACGGTACAGTTCAACGCAGATAAGCGTTATGTGGAATTCCTGTTTGACCGAAACGGGCAAAACCAATCGCAAGGAAGAACCTATGCCGAGGCTCCCAAAGAATTCAGGGGGAAAGAACTTACCGACGAGCAACATAGCAAACTAAAAGAAGGCCTTACGGTATATGTCAGCGGGCTCACAGACAAGCAGGGCAAGGAATACCAAGGATATATCACCTACAATCAAGAAAGTGGTAAAGTAGGTTTTTCGTTTAACAACCCTTCCAAGTCTAAAGAAGAAGCGATGCCTGCTGAAGCTAAGAATACGCAGTCTGCTACCAAGGCGGAAAACAATGCTTCAGAAGAACCGAAAAGCGGCAAGCAGCAAAAAGCAACCCAGGACAAACCAGACACTGCTTCAGAAGAGCAACAGGCACCGGTAAGGAAACGCGGTATGAAAATGTAAATTAAAAAGGAATGCGTTATGATAGCAGTATTGGCAGAAAAACCGATCGTGGCCCGTGAGCTGGCCGCGCTCTTGGGCGCAACGGATAAAAAAGAAGGCTATAGTGAAGGAAATGGCTATGCAGTTACCTGGGCCTTCGGGCATCTGGTAAGCCTGGCGCTCCCCGAGGCCTATGGTTATACGGGTTTCCAAAAGTATAACCTACCAATCTTACCCGATACTTTTACGCTTGCCCCACGACTGGAAGCTAATCGTAAAAAGGATAAAAGCAACAGTATTATAAAGCAATTAGAGGTTATAGAAAACTTATTTCAGCAATGTAAGAACATTATAGTGGCTACGGATGCGGGTAGGGAAGGGGAACTAATTTTCCGATATATCTATGACTATCTAAAATGTACCAAACCTTTCCAAAGGTTGTGGGTAAGTTCACTTACTGAAACGGCATTAAAGAAAGGGTTTGAGAACCTGCAGCCGGGTACTGATTTTGACAATTTGTACCAGGCAGCCCATGCAAGGAGTCGTGCAGACTGGCTGGTCGGTATTAATGCAACACAAGCCCTGACTATCGCTGCGGGTACTGGTATTTATCCCCTTGGGCGCGTGCAGACCCCGACTCTGGCCATGATTTGCAGGAGGTACGAAGAGCGTCAAAATTTTATCCCTGAAAAATTTTGGCAACTGCAACTACAGCACACCAAATCATTTCTTGATTTTCATAGCATATCTACCGAAGTATACCACGATAAAATCGAAGCCGAAGAAGCCTATAGGATGTTACAGCGCCAGAAACAAGCCGTTGTTACCGCGATACATTCTGAAATCGTAAAGGATCCACCGCCTTTGCTTTTTGACCTTACAGGATTGCAAAAAGAAGCCAACCGCAAGTTGGGATTTACCGCTTCCGAAACACTGGACATTGCACAGAGCCTTTACGAGAAAAAGTTTATTACCTATCCCCGAACCGGGAGTAAATACATTACACCCGACCTTTGGAGTACAGTCCCGGAACTCATCAGGGGCCTTGAAGCCGACCCGGCTTTCAGTAAAGTACTACCGCAACTGAAATATGCACGGTTGAACAAGCACATTGTCAATGAAGGAAAGGTAACCGACCATCACGGCCTGTTGGTTACGGAAAAAGTTCCATCAGCACTTTCTGTAAAAGAGGCAACTATTTACCATATGATTGCCTTCAGGTTATTAGAAGCGGTTTCAGAGACTTGTGTGAGGGAGGTAACAGCAATTGAATTACAGGTGCTGCAATACCGCTTCAAAGCTACATCGGTGACCGTAATGGATGCGGGCTGGTGTGCTATACAAGGTAAATTTGAACATTTGGATGACGCAGAAATGGAATTGCCCGAAATAAAAGTGGATGATGTGATCGTTGTTAGCGGAGCCTCACTGCTCGAAAAACAAAAGCGCGGTCCCGCACTCTACACGGAAGCCAGCCTACTTACAGCAATGGAACATCCCGAATCAGGTGCTGTTGCACCCGATATAAAACAGAAGGTTAAGGCCGGCCTGGGTACACCCGCTACAAGGGCCGGTATCATTGAGGGATTGCTTACGCGACAATATATCCAACGAAAAGGGAAATCGCTCACCCCTACAGAAAAAGGAATCGCAGTGTACAACATTGTCGCAGAGCAAGCCATTGCTTCGGTAACCATGACCGCGGATTGGGAATCAGCACTGGAAGGCATAGAAAATGGCGAATCAACCGCTGATGATTTTGAAAATGAGATCAAAGCCTATACTGAGAAAATAACCAATGAGTTATTACAAACGAAAATCAGTAGAGAAGCGGTACCGGAACTGTTATGCCCCAGGTGCAACGCAAGCCACCTGATAATCGATGAAAAAGCCATCCGGTGCCCGGACAAAAGCTGTAACTGGTCGCAATGGCGGACGGTCTGTAGCAGGAACCTAAGCCTTGATGAAATTGAAAAATTGATTCAACAAAAATCAACCCCTGTCTTAAAAGGTCTTAAGAGTAAGGCTGGGAAAGCTTTTAACGCCCGGTTGGTACTAAATGAGCAATCGGAAGTTGTATTTGGTTTTGAAAAGTAGCGATTGAAAAAATGCTTGCCATACCCGGCAAGCATTTTTTTATTTTTTAGATTCTTCTAGAGAAACCTTACGGAATTCTTTTAGCAGTTTTTCAAGGTCAAGGGATGACTTACGTGCCCTTGTACCGGCTGCTTTGTTACTTTTCTCCAGTTGTAGTTCTGCATCAGCTTTGAAGGCTTCAAACTCTGCACCGATTTTCTCGATTAGTTCTTTCATGGTAGTATTTTTAGTGAGGGGCAAAAATACTATTTTTATGATGCCTGTTTTACTGGAATTTTAATTTCTGAATGATATCCATAAAATATTTTTCACTTCAGATATTGGCAGGCCGTCATTCATAATAGGCATTATTATATTACCTATCAAAACCCTGCTTTATTTTATCCTATAGCAACTATTTTTGCTTTATATCAGAACATCCAGTATGTTTAATTTTGACGCTTTAATCGGAAATATTCCGATTATTTACTCAATATTTATCAAATCATGTTTTATTACCTGGCGTCAAATGCTGTAAATCCGGATCATTCTTAATCCTGTTTAATTCCAAATCAATGATATTTACAATATCCAGTTTGATTTGGCGGTAGTTATCATCGATATCCCTGGCCATCCGGTCTTTCCCATCCTTATCAGAGAACGAGCGAATATTAGGTATCTTCTGATAGCTTTTTTCCTCATTTGCTATTTTCGAGGCGTCTACGACAATTTCAGCATGGAATATCTTCTGTGCTATGCGCTCATCAAAATTATCCGATACAGCCCCTACAAACATCCCCTGTGTGAGCGTCGCTATTTTACTTGCCGGTATCAGGCTGTCGAGCTGGGTGGATATGGAGGTTGATTTATCGTTTCGGTTGATAGTCATACTCTGGCGTTTTTGCAGGACCTTACCGAAACGTTCTGAGAGGCTCTTAGCGGTTTCCCCAACGACCTGCCCACTGAAGATATTACCCACCGTATTCTGGATCACTTTACTTTCCTTATCCCCATAATCACGGGTAAGCTGCGAGTAATCCTGAAAACCAAGGCAGACGGCGACTTTGTTACTACGGGCAGTCGCAATAAGGTTGTCCAGCCCACGAAAGTAGATGGTGGGCAGCTCATCGATGATGACCGAGCTTTTTAATTGCCCTTTCTTGTTGATTAGCTTCACGATGCGTGAATTATACAATCCCAGTGCGGCAGAATAAATGTTCTGGCGGTCGGGGTTGTTTCCTACGCAAAGTATTTTCGGTTCATTAGGATTATTGATATCAAGGGTAAAATCATCACCTGTCATCACCCAATACAATTGCGGCGATATCATCCTTGACAAGGGTATTTTCGCAGAGGCAATCTGTCCCTGGAGCTGATCCTGCGCCCCGCCCTGCCAGGCATCCATAAAAGGCGACAGGTAATTTTCCAGCTCCTGATAAGATGTCAATATCGTAAACACATCGGCATACTTCTTATTCAGCAGCTCTATGGCGTGCGGGAAAGTGCAGTAGCGTCCGTTGTCGTAGATTTTTAGAAACCAAATGATGGCAGCGAGGAGAATGATTGGGGATTCTACAAAGAAGTCGCCCTGTTTCTGTATCCAGCTGCGGTTCAGGTTGAGCATGATGGTATAGGCCGATTCGTAGGCATCGGAAATATCGGTCATGAAATCCGGGTTAATGGGATTACAACGGTGGCTGCGGCGCGGGTCGTCAAAGTTGATGACATAGAATTTGGGTTTGACCTTATAATTATCCGCATATTTTAATAAGTGGTTGTAGGCTATGGTTGAAAGGTCATCAAACTTAAAGTCGTAGATATACATGGAAAACCCTTTTTCGATATGCTGGCGGATGTAATTGTTTACTACTGCAAAGGACTTACCCGAGCCGGGTGTGCCCAATACTATAGTTGCCCTGAAGGGGTTGACGATATTGATCCAGCCGTTGTGCCACTTTTTGTTGTAGTAGAATTTGGTCGGCAGGTTCACCGAATACTCGTTTTCCATGAGCTGGGTTTCCTGTTGGAAACTTTCATTTTCGGTATTGAAAACATCATCCATAAGGTTATTCCGTAATAACCTTGACAACCACACACCTCCGACCATCAGGCAGATGTAACCGGTCGCAACAATTGCCATGTATGCCGTTACAGCCCACCCGCTACCCAAAGAAAGCATCCACCCGCTACAGAAGAAAAACAGAAAACCTACGGCTAATATTCCGTTGATTTTGGTCCAGGTAACCTTTTCATTTTTGACCCCTTTGGTACCAAGGCAGCTTAACGCTAAAAGTAGTACCGTAAAAACCTTGGTATACAGCCCATAGGAGAATAGTCCCGCTGTACGCTGGAAATTGGACAGTATCTTATTAACCAGGTTTAGTGTCCAGCCCTTATCCAAAAACCAGCCATAGCAAAACCAGTAAAAGTGCATCAGCAAAATAAGAATGCTGACCGCGCGCATAAAAGCCATTATTTTGGCAAGCCCCCTGATGTCGTCTTCTCCCTGCATAGTATAGATTTTGAATGTTATGCCCTGAACTTAGCCGTTTTACCAGCGCTTAGGGATGCTATGGTACTCCTTGTCGCCGGGAGGCACCATTTGGACGTAAAGGATTAGATATTTAGCATAACTATTTTCCCGTTTAGGCTACAGGAATTCCCGATTTGGCTACATCAGGCACAGCGGTAAGGCAGAATTTTGCACTATATCATTAAAAGATAAAATCATGCAGACAAACAAAACAAAAGTGCTCTTGTTACAGGCGCTAATACCGGTGTAGGATTTCAGGTTGCCAAGGCCCTCGCCGAAAATAATTACATTGTCTACGTAGGCTCAAGGGATTTACAAAAAGGAGAAGCCGCCGCCAAAGAAATTGGCACAAACGCCAGGGTTATTCAATTGGATATTACCAATACCGATGCTGTTAACGCTGCGGTAGCGAAGGTTCAGGAAGAGTTTGGATACCTCTCATTGTTAGTGAACAATGCCGCCATTTCCCATGCCGGAAAGGCAGGACGCACTATGGAAGAAATCTTAGGGGCTCAAAAACCAAGCCTCGTATCTATCGAAGAATTGCAAACGGTCTGGAATACCAATGTATTCAGTACGCTTGCCATAACTCAGGCATTCCTACCGTTGTTGAGGGAAACAACGGCGTCACGTATTGTTACGGTTTCTAGTGCCTTGGGTTCTCTCACGATCAATTCAAATCCTCACAATCCCTACCGCTCGGCATTTGATGCTATATATGGCGCATCTAAAACGGCGCTTAACGGTATTTTTCTATCGTTAGCAATAGAGCTTGAAAATACAGGGATCAAAGTACATTTGGTGAGTCCAGGATTTACAGCAACGGCGCTTAATAATTTTCAGGGGACCGATACGGTAGAATACGGTTCCTTAGAGCCAATCCGTGTGTCATTGGCAGAAGACCTGCCGAATGGAAGTTTTACCGGGCCGGCTGATTTTTCAGGTGAAAACAAGATACTTCCATGGTAATACTTTAAGTAAAGACTAAAACCCGCGATAGCGTTTCTATCGTGGGTTTTATCTAAATTTGATATATGAAAAAGAAAAATCTGGTACGGTTTAAGACTATTTCTGAAAGCCATGAGGCCTTTGGATTGCCCAAACCCCAGCATCCGTTGATAAGCCTGGTTCATTTCCATGAAGGCAATCCTTTTAATACGGATATGGCGCCTATTTATGATATTGTAGATTTCTATAAAATAACTTTTATTACATGAAACAGCGGAAGGCTGAAATACGGGCAGGCTTATTATGATTATGACGATGGAAGTATGCTTTTTATCGCACCCAACCAGTTAGTGGGCAGTACAGATTATAACAGTAAGACGTATGCTTATTTATTGCTTATCCATCCTGATTTTCTATTGGGTTATCCCTTGGCAAAAAAGATAAAGCAATATGGTTATTTCTCGTACTCAATGAATGAAGCCCTGCACTTATCCAATCAAGAAAGGGATATTATTTTATCTGTGTTTCAGATTATGGAAAGGGAGATCAATGCCCGTGTTGATGAGTTCAGCCAGGAAGTAATTGTTTCACAGGTCGACTTACTGCTGAATTACGTTAACCGTTTTTACAAGCGCCAGTTTATTACGCGTAAAACGGTAAACGATGATATACTACACAAAACCGAAGTACTCTTAGATGCCTATTTTGAGAATGGGCAAACCTTAAAACAGGGACTGCCTACGGTACAATACCTTTCCGAACAACTCAACTTATCTACAGGCTATTTAAGTGATTTACTGCGTTCGGTTATCGGCTTAAATGCGCAACAGTACATTCATTTAAAACTGATAGAAAAGGCTAAGGAAAAACTATCCGCTACCAACTTATCCATCAGTGAAATCGCTTACGAATTAGGTTTTGAACATTCGCAGTCGTTCAGCAAACTGTTTAAGACAAAAACAAAGCTTTCCCCGCTGGAGTTCAGGCAATCTTTTAACTGAGCATGCAATAGTATTCGCTTTGCATTTCAGGATAGTTAAGACTGTCCCCGGCGGTATTTTCTCTTTTTCTTCATCCGGTTTTCAAAATCGCGTTCTTCATAATCCTCACCCTGGCTGTCCGGTAATAAACTTCCCAAAGCCTCGAATATACCGTCATTCCTGGTAGGAGTCAAAAATTCAAATGGGTCTTTTTCATCATTATAGACCGGTGAAGGCGATAGTTTATTGACCTGTGCGATATCCGAATTGATTTTGATACCGTTGTTCCACCAGTCGTTAAAGACGTTAGCGGAAAGGGTTTTACCCAGTTGTGAGCCATTCCATACACTCCGGGATTCATGGTCGATGAACGTAATCCCGTAGACCCTGCTTTCGTTATTGCGGCGTACCACGACATTTATACCCTGCTCAAGCAATTGCCTTTTAAAATTACTTTCACTATTTGCCATGTGCATCGCTGCTTCAATACTGTTTTTTAGTAGGGTCCTGGATGGATGTTTAGCCATTACAGTTTTAGATTTTTCAAAGTGCATTTCCAGAGACTCCAGTCCGGCATATTTCCCGAATAAGGAAGACTTAAAAGGCTTACTTGTCTTTTCACCTTTAGTATCAAGCGTAAAGTAGACTAATCCTTTTTTGGTAACCCCATTGGCTTCACCGCTTATCGGTTCGGCAGTAATGTTGAACAGTGAAAGCAACGCATTATAGGTACCCAGATTGGGAAAGCTGTAGTATTTAGGAAGATAGCGTATGACTGCTGCCATCTGGCTTTTAACGTCACCTTTGATATAGTCCACAGGCTTGAAAACTGTTTTTTCATTCCGTTGCGTTTTTTCATCAGCAGGTATAAGATTGAATGCTTTTTCCAGGTTTCGGCAGGCGGCCATGGATCGGTGGTGGTCGTAATTGTCGGGAATTTTACTTCCGTCAAGTTGTACGCAGGTGGTTACGATATGGATGTGGGTACGCTCTATATCGTTATGTTTGTACACGATATACGGCTGAGTTGCGTAACCCATTTCCATCATGTACTGCTCTGCCATTTGCATAAAACGGTCATCACTCACTTTATCGGATGGGTCAGGATTAAGGGATATGTGCCGCACGGGTTTCTCGGTTTTATTATTGGCTAATAGGTAGGGCTCAAAAGCCCGGCAGATTTGGGCCACGGTGAAGTTACCATCATTGGGGTCTGGTATTTTGTGGGCAAGCAATATTTTGCCGTTTTGCTTATCCACTTTTAGTTGATTGTAAGAAACAGCACCAAAAATATTCATCCCTTTTCCGATTTTAGCAATCATTTTTTTGTGTCATTAAGCAGGTATTTTGATTCAAATTCCTGCGTCAGTTCGATAATATTTTTACATAAAGCAGCCATTTCAATAGTCTGCTTTTCCAATCTGTAGAGGTAAGCAGCCGCCTTTTTTTCTGAAAAATTCCGGTATAATATCTTCACCACCTGGTTATAATTCACACCGATTGAGCGAAAAAGACTGAAAAATTTAGTCAGTTGTGTATGGTATTCCATTGCCTGCAGGTCAATTTTTACGGTTTTAATTTCCCTTTCCAGCAGTAGCGAAATGATAAATTTCGCCTTGTTGTGCATACCCGAGCTTTCAAAAAGCGACAGCAGTTTGGCATTTTCTTCGTCATTCAGGCGAAACACATGGCGGTGTGTGCTGGGATTCACCTTGGGCTTGCGCCCCCCTTTGTTTCTCTTAAAGTTATCCTTCTCATCCATCATACATCCATTTTAAAATTAAAAACAGCCGACTTTGGAGGATGTTTCCAGCCCCCTGCCAGGGCAAGTCGTTTTGAGGCACCGATCAGGTTTCGGGTGCCTCAAAACATAACTTGCTCCTTTCGCGGGAAAGGAAAATCCGCCTCATTCGGCGGATTGCAGTGAGCCAGGACGAAACGGCTTCAAGGCCGTTTACTTTTATCTCAACCAGTCAGTTATATACTGACAAAGTAAAGAAACCCAGTTGGCTATGGCAGCATGGGCAGCCGTGCCAAAGCCTGACAACCAGTGCCAAACAATGCTTACGGTTAAAACCACGAAACCTCATGTATTTACTTTGTGTCGATGGGTGTATGCACGTACATACGTATCTACGTAAATACATACCTGCACACATAGCTACCTGTGCAGGTATATGCATACCTGTGTATTGATGCACATATAGCGGTATTCCTATATCTATATAGTTACCGGCATACACACATGTATATGCAACCATGTACTTATGTATGTGTATACCCGTGTACCTGTGTAGGTAGATATGTACCTACGTACCTCACTATGTACCTATGTAAATAATTATATACCTATATAAATATGGAACGATTTGGCAAAACACTATTTGTTGCTTTCGCTTCTCAAAAGGGAGGTGTCGGCAAAACAACCTTTACCAGCCTTGTTGCAAGTGTACTTCATTACAGGTTGGGCTTTAACGTGGCGGTAATAGACTGTGACTACCCACAATACAGCCTTGTACAGATGCGCGAGCGGGATATGAAAATGGTCATGGAAAATGATGGGATGAAAAAGCTGGCGCACCGGCAGTTTCAGTCACTGGGTAAAAAAGCCTATGCTGTTGTACAACAGCAGCCGGATACCGCATTGGAGGCCGCTGAGCGATTGATAAGGGAAAAGCAACACAACCTTGATATCGTGTTCTTTGACTTACCCGGTACCGTAAATGCCCCGGGTATCATCAAGGCATTGGCAGGCATGGACTATATTTTTACGCCACTGGTGGCCGACCGTGTGGTCATGGAAAGTACCCTGGTTTTTACCCAATTGGTCACGGATGTCTTGATGAAACAAAAACAAGTAGCCATCAGGCAAATTTATTTATTCTGGAACCAGGTAGACGGACGCGAACGCAATCTGCTTTATGCTTATTACAGTTCCGTTATCCAATCACTTACATTGAAACTTATGGAAACTTCGGTGGCTGCCAGCGTCCGTTTTAGAAAAGAAAATGATGCCGAGGGCCGGGGCATTTTCCGTTCGACTTTATTGCCTGCAGATGAAAAACTGCTTCAGGGCTGTAACCTTGAGGGGTTTATCAACGAGTTTTTAAAAATATTAAATGAGGATAACGATGGAGAAGGATAACAAAGACAAAGACCCTGAAATTGATGAGCAATACCTGATCTCTATGATGGCTGGTGGTGTGCGGAAGGAAGGGCTTGCCCATGATTCAAAGCAACCGATGGATACCGGACAGAAACAGGAGCCAAAATCAAAACCAAAGGCTAAAACGAAGGGCACTTCCAATTATGAAGAGCAGTTTTTAAGAAATAAAGACGGCAGCGCCCGCAGTGGTAAGGTCGTATACATTCGGTCCGAATTTCACGAAAGGTTGTCGCGTATCGTTCAGGTGATTGGTGAGGATAAGGTGAGCATCTATGAGTATATGGATAATCTACTGGAACACCATTTCAATGAATTTGGTAACGAGATCACCCAAAGTTTTAATGATAAATATAAACCAATATTGTAGTTATGGAAAAGATAATAATAGTCTCGCTTCTGGCGGTAATAGCCATCTTACTTTACTTACGGACAAAGGCCAAAAATAACAATCAACCGAACAAAACGCAGAACGATCCCTTACCTGGGATACCCGATATTGTAGGCAGGCCAAAGCTAGGCGGGCACCCGGCAGAGCCAACACGTGCCACTGAAATCCAAAACAGCGATAACACACCTGCAACTTCTACTTTTGATAATGTAAATAAGCGGGAAGTAAAACCCGCGATTCCGCAGGAAGAGCCGGATGAAAAAGGCATACCCGACTGGGATGAAGAAGAAGAGGAAATGAAAGGGTATGCCGCAAATACAGTACATCGTATTGAGGAGGGTTTAGCTACCGGGGTTACCTATGATGAGCTTGCTGCCGTAGGGCAGTTGCTTCAGCGCAAAGCGCTTAAGGCTTCTGAAAAAAAGAGCACGGTAAGTGTAGCTTCAAAAATTGACGGGACCGAACTCATGCACATGCTGGAAACCGCCGTAGGAGATGCCTCGAAAAAGATAGCAAAACTACTTGACCGGGCTGACGACTATGAATCGGATTCAGGTTCTTCCGCCCTGCGGAATGACAATGAAGGGAATTTTGATATAGGGGATTATGTTTAATCCCCTTTTTTTGTGCTTAAAATTCTAAGTTTGAAATTCAAACTTTTGTTTAATGAATGATTTTTCACGTTCAATTTACTCCATTACTCCGCATATAGTAAATAACACAAGAGTAACACTTTTATAGCTAGCAATTCAATTGGGCAGACAGTGTCTGCCCTTTTAATCGGTCCATGTGTAAAAGAGGATTCGTTTCTGGCTGAAATCGCGACCAATACAGCCAATAATGCCCACGGAAAGCCATTACTAAACCTCTACTGTTTTACTACAGACATTTACTCTAACCCTGCACCTGGCAGGTAATTAACAACCATTAATTCGGTAAATATTATGAAGAATCAAAACAGAAAACTACTGTTCACGGCGGCATTGCTGCTGGCAGTATCGTGGGCATTCGCCCAGGGAGATGGCTCAGCCGGTATCACGGAAGCCACCCAGATGGTTACATCGTATTTCGCTCCGGCAGTACAGCTTATCTATGCCATTGGGGCTGTGGTCGGACTGATTGGAGGTGTTAAGGTGTACAACAAGTTCAGTAGCGGTGACCCGGATACAAGTAAAACGGCAGCCAGCTGGTTTGGCGCGTGTATCTTTTTAATCGTGGCGGCTACCATCCTGCAATCGTTCTTCCTGTAAAACCAAATGTTATGAACAGCTATAACATTAATAAGGGTATTGGCAGGACGGTCGAGTTCAAGGGGCTTAAGGCGCAGTACCTGTTCATTTTCGCAGGCGGGCTCTTAGCCGTATTGATTGTGGTGATGGTGCTCTACATCGCCGATGTAGGCTCTTATGGTTGTATGGGCATTGGTGGTGGCGGAGCCGGATTAATCATTTGGCAAACGTTCGCGCTGAACAAAAAGCACGGCGAGCACGGGCTGATGAAACTGAGGGCGAAAAAACGCCACCCGAGATACATTATTTGCCGCAGGCAAATCCGAAGGTACATCCGGTCGAATCCTAAAAAGGAAACGGTATGAGAAGCACAGCCAAAGCCACTACACTGGAACGTAAATTCCCGCTGCTGGCCGTGGAAGAAAACTGTATCCTGAGCAAGGATGCCGATATTACCGCCTGCTTTGCGGTACACCTGCCGGAACTCTTTACCGTAGCTCAAGCCGAATACGAAGCCCTCCATGCGGCTTGGCATAAAGCCGTAAAAACCCTGCCGGACTACACGGTCGTTCACAAGCAGGACTGGTATATTAAGGAGAATTACACACCCGAGCTGAATGAGGAAGGCTTGAGTTTTTTGGGCAGGTCGTACAAACAGCATTTTAACGAACGCCCGTTCCTGAACCATTACTGTTACCTGTTTTTGACCAAGACCACCAAGGAGCGGATGCGTATGCAAAGCAACTTTTCGTCGCTGTGCCGTGGCAGGCTGGTCCCGAAGGAAGCGAGGGATAAAGAAGCGGTGTACCAGTTTATGGAAGCAGTGGCCCAGTTTGAGCGCATTGTAAACGATTCCGGCCTCGTAAAGATGGAACGGCTGACGGAGGATGCCATCATCGGGACCGATGAAGCACCGGGACTGTTGGAACAATACCTGACTTTGTCACGTAGTGGCAATGAACCGATGCAGGACATCGCCCTTGGCGGTGAAGAGGTACGTATCGGGAACAAGCGACTGTGTTTGCACACGCTATCCGATACGGACGACCTACCGGGTACGGTATCAGCCGATACGAGGTACGAGAAACTGTCGACCGACCGCAGTGATTGCCGGCTGTCGTTTGCAGCGCCCGTCGGGCTGCTGCTCAGCTGCAACCACATCTACAACCAGTATTTGTTTTTGGACAATAGCGAGGCCAACCTGCAAAAATTTGAGAAGTCGGCGCGGAACATGCACTCGCTGGCACGTTACAGCCGCAGCAACCAGATCAATAAGGAATGGATTGAACGCTACCTGAATGAAGCCCATTCGTATGGGCTGTCATCCGTCAGGGCACACTTCAACGTCATCGCCTGGTCGGACGATCCGCAGGAACTGAAGCAGGTAAAGAACGACACGGGCAGTGCCTTGGCACTAATGGAATGCAAGCCTCGTCACAATACTACCGATGTAGCCACCTTGTATTGGGCGGGTATGCCCGGTAACGCCGGGGATTTCCCGAGTGAAGAGAGTTTCTACACCTTTATTGAACCGGCCTTATGCTTTTTCAGTGAGGAAACGAACTATAGGGATTCGCCATCGCCCTTTGGGCTAAAGATGGCGGACCGGCTGACGGGCAACCCCATCCACCTGGACATTTCCGACCTGCCCATGAAGCGCGGTGTTATCACGAACCGTAACAAATTCATACTGGGGCCTTCAGGAAGCGGTAAGTCGTTTTTTACCAACCACATGGTACGGCAGTATTATGAACAGGGCGCCCACGTGCTGTTGGTGGATACCGGTAACAGCTACCAGGGTTTGTGTGAACTGATCCACGGAAAGACCAAAGGAAATGATGGGGTGTATTTTACCTATACAGAAGACAACCCGATTGCTTTCAACCCATTCTACACGGATGATGGCATTTATGACATCGAAAAGCGTGAGAGTATCAAAACCTTAATCCTGACGTTGTGGAAACGTGATGACGAGCCGCCCACCCGGGCGGAAGAAGTTGCACTATCCAATGCGGTAAGCGGTTATATTGAACAGGTTAGGGGAGGAGTAGTCCCATCGTTTAACGGCTTTTATGAATATGTGCAGGGCAACTATAAGAAGGTATTGGAGCAAAAGAAAGTCCGGGAAAAGGACTTTGACCTTGCGAACTTCCTGAACGTGCTGGAGCCGTACTATAAAGGCGGTGAGTACGACTATTTGCTGAATTCGGACAAGCAGCTTGACCTGCTTTCCAAACGCTTTATAGTCTTTGAGATTGATGCGATAAAGGACCATAAAATCCTTTTCCCGATTGTCACCATCATTATCATGGAGGTGTTCATCAACAAAATGCGCAGGCTGAAAGGCGTGCGTAAGCTCATACTGATTGAGGAGGCCTGGAAAGCCATTGCCAAGGAAGGCATGGCCGAGTACATCAAATACCTGTTCAAGACGGTACGTAAGTTTTTTGGGGAGGCTATTGTGGTTACCCAGGAAGTCGATGACATCATCCAGTCGCCCATTGTCAAGGAAAGTATCATCAACAATTCCGATTGTAAGATACTGCTTGACCAGCGCAAGTACATGAACAAGTTCGATGATATTCAGAGTATGCTGGGGCTGACCGATAAGGAGAAGGCACAGGTACTCTCCATCAACATGAACAACGACCCATCGCGGCTTTATAAGGAAGTCTGGATTGGGCTTGGTGGCACGCACTCGGCAGTGTATGCAACCGAAGTGAGCCTGGAGGAATACTTAGCCTATACCACAGAAGAAAGCGAAAAGTTGGAAGTGATGGAGCTGGCCAAAGCTTTGGGCGGCAATGTAGAACTCGCCATCCGGCGTATCGCGGCACAGCGCCGTGAAAGTCAACTGTAATAACCATAAAATCCAAAACGATGAAAAGAATGATGTATGCGGTGTGGGCAGCCTTGTTATTGGCTGTAGCACCAATGAGGGCGCAATGGGTAGTGAGTGACCCTACCAACCTGGCGCAGGGAATTATCAATACGGTAAACCAGATTGCCGAGACGTCGGCTACGGCTACCAATACGCTGGACAGCTTTAACAAGATCAAGGACGTGTACAACCAGGGGAAGGAATATTATGATGCCCTGAAATCCGTCAATAACCTGATACAGGATGCCCGCAGGGTACAACAGACCGTGCTTTTGGTTGGGGATATTTCTGATATGTATGTGACGAGTTTCGGGCTGATGATGAACGACCCGAATTTCACACCGGAAGAACTAAACGCCATCGCCTTTGGTTACAGCAAGCTGCTGAACGAGACGGCGGGGCTACTGGATGACCTGAGCCAGATTGTGAGTGTAACTTCCATGTCGCTCAGTGATAAGGAGCGCATGGACGTGATTGAGCGTGTGTATAAAGACGTGCTGCATTATTACAACCTGGTACGCTACTATACCAAGAAGAACATTTCCGTGAGTATCGTCAGGGCCAAGAAGCACAACGACACCCAGCGTGTTTTGGAATTGTACGGCAGTGCCAACCAAAAATACTGGTAAATGATCGCGCTTGATATTGAGTTTGACAACCTGCACGAGGTGCTGCGCTCGCTCTATGACGAGATGATGCCGCTCTCGGCAGAGATGGCGGCTGTGGCCAAGGGGCTTGCCGGGCTTGGGGCGTTATTTTATGTCGCCCTTAATGTCTGGCGGGCACTCAGCCGCGCCGAACCGATAGACCTGTTCCCACTGCTCAGGCCTTTTGCCCTGGGGCTTTGTATCATGTTTTTTCCGACGATGGTATTGGGTACCGTAAACGCGGTGCTCAGCCCGATAGTCACGGGAACCCACGGCATACTGGAAGGCCAGGTTTTGGACCTGAATGCCTTGCAGGCACAAAAAGACCAGTTAGAGCATGAAGCGATGCTGCGCAACCCGGAGACGGCCTACCTGGTATCGGATGAAGAGTTTGACCGCCAACTGGACGAACTGGGTTGGTCACCATCAGACTTAGCAACGATGTCGGGTATGTACCTGGAACGTGGTATGTACCAGCTGGAACAGCAGATTAAGAATGCCTTCCGGGAGCTCTTGGAAATCCTGTTCAATGCTGCGGCGCTGGTCATTGATACCCTACGGACTTTTTTCCTGATTGTGCTGTCGATATTGGGACCGATTGCCTTTGCCATATCGGTATGGGATGGCTTCCAGTCCACGCTGACGCAGTGGTTTACCCGGTACATCAGCGTGTATTTATGGCTGCCGGTTTCCGACTTGTTCAGTTCGATGCTGGCCAAGATACAATCGTTGATACTGGAGCGTGATATTGAGATGCTCTCCGACCCAACGTATATCCCGGACACTTCCAATGCGGTGTACATCATTTTTATGATCATTGGCATCATCGGGTATTTTACGATACCAACGGTGACGGGCTGGATCATACAGGCGGGAGGCGCGGGCAATTATACCCGTAATGTGAACCAGGCCACACAGAAAGCAGGAAACGTGGTAGGCGCCGGAACCGGTGCGGTAACCGGAAACATCGGTGGCAGGCTGATGCATAAGTAATAATCTTTAAAAATCCTGATTATGGAATTTAAAACATTAAGGAATATTGAGAACAGCTTCAGGCAGATCAGGTTATACGCGATCGTATTTACGGTATTGTGCCTTGGGATTTCCGGCTACGCCGTCTTTGAGTCCTACCGTTTTGCCAGGGAACAACGCGAGAAGGTGTACGTATTGGATCAGGGCAAGTCGCTAATGCTCGCCTTGTCTCAGGATGCCGCGGTCAACCGGCCGGTAGAGGCGCGCGAACACGTAAGGCGTTTCCACGAACTCTTTTTCACTCTCGCACCGGATAAGGCTGCAATTGAAAACAACATGAAACGGGCCTTTAGCCTTGCGGATAAAAGCGCCTTTGACTATTATAAAGACCTTTCTGAAAAAGGTTATTATAACCGCATCATATCGGGTAATGTGCAGCAGCGTGTTGAGGTGGACAGCGTGCAATGCGCCTTTGATACCTATCCCTACAGTGTGCGCACCTATGCACGGGAATACATCATCCGTGCCAGCAACGTCACACGCAGGAGCCTGATAACGTCCTGTCTGCTGGTCAATTCGGTACGTTCGGATGTCAACCCGCAGGGGTTCAATATTGAGCAATTCCGGGTACTGGAGAACAAGGATGTTGAAGTCGTAGAACGCTAAATACCGATAGCATGCAAACTCTTGTAGAACGTATTAACGCACGTAAAGCAACATGGGAGCGCCAATGGAAACAGCTCTCGGAAAAGCAAAGGCGAAAGCTGGTACTGTATGCTTTTGGCGGCTACTGTGTGTTGACCCTGATTGTGGTCATTCAGGTGATTATGGCTTTTGGAAACGCGCCGGATGCACTGAAGGTAGACCACATTGAGAACCCCGTTAGAGTGCGACAAGACCCTAAAATGAATAGTGAATCTAAAACAGCAGCGCAACATGGAAAATGATAAGAAGAAAACGAGCGTGCAGGTGACGGAAGGTACTGTCCCTGCAAATGCAGACAAACCCCAATTTAATAAAGAGCGTTTGAAAAAGCCGATACTATTTGGCGTGATGGGGTTAATTTTTGGCGCCTGCCTGTATTTTATCTTCGGCAGGGATACCGGCAGTAAAACAACGGATGAAATAAAAATAGGGATCAATGAGGTCGTACCCCAAGCCTCCGAAGACGGGCTGCCCACGGACAAAGGCAAAGCCTATGAACAGGAAATGCAGCGGCAACGTGAGCAGCAAAAGAAAGAAGCCATGATGAGCCTTTCGGATTATTGGCAGTCCGCCAGCGCTGGAGATAGTATTACAACAGATGCTACAACAGCACCTAAAGAAGCTAGGGAAGGACAGGAAAAACAAAAAGGCAGCCCGGCACTGAGCAGTTATCGTAACATGCAGCGTTCCCTGAATACCTTCTATCAGCCACAGGCAGGACAGGAGGCACTGCGTAAGGAAAACGAAGCCCTGAAAGAAAAGCTGGAAGCCAAGGAAGCACCACAGCAGCGCAGCAATGAAGACCGCCTCGCACTAATGGAGCAGTCCTTTAAGATGGCGGCGAAATACTTTCCGGGTGGTACTGCGCCAGTGGATCAGGAGAAAGCGTCTACGGCAACCAAAAAGGACGATGAAAACTTTGTGGCGGTACAGCCGGGAAGGAAGTCGGTCGTTTCCCAGTTGCAGCGGCAGGTTCCAGATTCGGTAACACGGGCGCGTCTTGCCAATGCGGAGTTTAACGGATTCCAGACACCCACAGTTCCTGAAGAGACCGGAATAGTGGCCAGCAGTATCAAAGCCTGTGTCCACCAAACCGGTAAAATAACCGCCGATAGCAATGTGCAATTGCGTTTGGTACAGGATGCCCGTATCGGGGAAACAACCCTACCGAGTGGCTTTATTTTAAGCGCAGTGGCTAAATTCCAGCAGAACAGGCTGCAACTACAGGTCGTATCTATAGAGGTAGACGGCAGTATACTACCGGTCAACCTTACGGTGTACGACCTGGACGGACAGCAGGGGCTTAATGTCCCTTATGCTCCCGAGGTTTCGGCTGTGAACGGTACCCTGGCGAATATGGGAAATACCGCGGGTAGCAGTTTTACCATCAACCGGTCAGCAGGCCAGCAGTTGGTGGCGGATGCGAGCCGTGGGGTGATACAAGGGGTTTCGGGCTACTTTTCAAAAAAGGTCCGGGCGCAAAAAGTAACCCTTAAGGCAGGGCACCAGGTGTATTTGGTATCGAAAAAGAAATAAGATTAAAATGTAAGATTATGAAACAGTTTATAAAATACCTATTAGCAATAATTGTAGCTACTAATCCCCTGATAACATTTGCCCAGGTGAAGCAGGCAGAGGCATTAGCCCTTGGGGCTATTCCGCCCTACAGTATTGAGGTAACCTACGATAAGACCTCCCATATTATATTTCCGGCGGGTATCCGTTATGTGGATTTGGGGAGTGATTACATAATTGCGGACAAGGCGGCAGACGCAGAGAATGTCCTTCGGGTAAAAGCATCGGTACAGGGATTTGCAGACCAAACCAATTTTTCCGTGATTACGGAGGATGGCAGCTTTTACGGTTTTGACGTATGCTACAGCATTGCTCCGGCCGAAATGAGTTACAACCTGAGCAAAGGTGAACGCCAGGCTTGGCGAAATGATGCTGCGGATGTACAGTTCGAAGATTTGGGAAGTACACCGGCCTCGTTAACAGGATTATTGATGGAAACGCTGTATAAGAACAATAAAAAAGCCATCAAAAATATCAGGTCAGACAGCTATGGCATTACCTTTCGCCTGAAAGGGATCTATGTAAATAACGGTAAGTATTATTTCCACACAGAAATTGAAAATGAAACATTTGTCCCTTTTGCAGTTGACTTTATTACGTTTAAGATAGCCGACCGTAAGGTCGCGAAAAGGACGGTGATGCAGGAGAAAATATTGGAGCCATTACGTAACTACAGACCGGTAATCCCTGTCGGAGGAGAGGCAACCGAGCGTAATATTTACTTGCTGGATGTCTTTACGCTATCTGAAGGGCAGGTGCTGCTCATTGAGGTATTCGAGAAAAATGGAGGCAGGTCGCAGGTTTTAAAAGTCAAGAATTCGGATCTAGTCAAGGCACAGCCGTTGGAGAAACTCAGGCTCAAACTATAAACAGGTGAAAAAGGATTGTATTTCTTTGCAATCCTTTTTTATCTTTGTGGGAACATATCGAAAAAATCTTAAAGTGTTTTTGCTTTAAGTCTCGGCACTGAAAACTGGTAATTTTTAAAGACTTCGAGACTAAGTAGAGACGCTCACGCCATGGCGTGGGCGCTCGCTTATTCGGAGTCGGGTATACCAGTGCCCCAGTGCCGGTAAGTGTAGTGGCCTGCGCCTTTTTTTTTAACCGGTCCGTCGCAGCTTCAACATTTGCCAATAAACTGATTAATATGTTGGTAGCATGGTAAACTCTTCAACAAAACTTCAGATGAAACTTTCGGAAAGCGATTTTTGTTTCACTAAAAGGATGACCAACTTTTTTAAATTACTTGAATTAGAAACAGTGGAGGATTTAGTGGAAATTCCTTTGAACCGATATTGTTGTTTCCGTGGATTTAAATATAAGTGTAAGGTGGAACTTATCCGTTTTATAGAAATTGAAAGACTTGAATCTTTATTTGAAGGTTTTGAAGTATGGAAAAATCAGGGATAAGAATATTAGGTATTTGGATTATTTTAAAAATTTAATAGCTACTTTTAAAATTTATCGTAATATTGCAATATAACTATGGGATTAACAAAGACAGAAATATTCACAGAAGAACAGAACAGGCTCGCAATAATGCTTAAGGCAATGGCGCACCCTGCACGTATTGCCATCCTGCAATATATAATAAAAGCTAATGCCTGTATTTGTGGCGATTTGGTGAATGAGCTTGGCCTTGCACAGCCTACCATATCACAGCACCTTAAAGAGTTGAAAAATGCAGGGCTGATACAAGGCACCATTGAAGGCGTGAGCATTTGTTATTGTATAGAGCCTAAAGCGTGGGCGAAGCTTCAGGAAGAAGTTGGTGGGCTGTTTTCTTCGTATAAAAATCCTGACACTTGTTGTTAGGTGTTTTTTTACCTAAATCAATCGTAATATTGCAATAAAACAATTAAATTTCAAAATATGGAATATACAGAAAAAGACCTAAAAGAACTGGTCAGAAACAAATACAGTGAAATCGCCTTGCAGGATAAGGAAGACAACCAGGCTTCATGTTGTGGTGCAACAGGATGCAGTACCGAAGTGTACAACATTATGAGTGACGATTACACGAATTTGGAGGGCTACAATGCTGATGCTGACCTTGGATTGGGATGTGGGTTGCCTACCCAGTTTGCAAAAATTAAAAAAGGTGATGTAGTAATCGACCTGGGTTCAGGCGCAGGAAATGATGCGTTTATCGCAAGGGCAGAAACCGGGGAAACAGGCAAGGTAATTGGTATTGACTTTACCGAGGCCATGATTAATAAAGCACGTACTAATGCCGAGAAACTGGGCTTCAATAATGTTGAGTTCCGCTATGGCGATATTGAACACATGCCAATAACAGCTAATGTTGCCAATGTTATTGTAAGCAATTGCGTATTGAACCTTGTACCCAACAAAGATGGCGTTATCAAAGAAATTTACAGGGTGCTTAAACCCGGTGGGCATTTCAGTATATCGGATGTTGTGCTAATAGGGGAATTACCCGATACCCTTAAAGAAAGTGCAGAAATGTATGCCGGATGCGTTTCAGGTGCCATACAAAAACAAGCTTATATGGAACTGATAAAAGCCAATGGGTTTGTAAACATAAGTGTCCAAAAAGAAAAAAGCATTACAATTCCCAATGATATTTTGGCGCAACACCTAAGCAGTGATGAACTGGCAGGATACAAAGACAATGGCGCTGGCATTTTTAGCATAACCGTTTATGCCGAAAAACCAAAAGATACTGATGCCTGTTGTGAACCGGATGCTGTAATTAATCCCTAACCTTATTATGTCTGTAAAGAATTGTTTTCCTGTAGCCGAGCGCAAAAAGCTGGGCTTCCTTGACCGTAACCTTACCCTTTGGATTTTTTTAGCGATGGCCATTGGTGTCAGCGTGGGCTATTTTATCCCATCATCGGCAACGTTTATTAATTCCTATTCAACCGGTACAACAAATATACCTTTAGCAGTTGGGCTCATCCTAATGATGTACCCTCCGCTTGCAAAAGTGAAATATGAGAATATGGGCGAGGTATTTAAGGATACTAAAGTGCTGACCGCATCACTGTTCCTGAACTGGGTAGTAGGGCCACTCCTTATGTTTGTTCTCGCAATTACCTTTTTGGGCGACTATCCCTCTTACATGGTTGGGCTTATCCTTATAGGACTGGCGCGTTGTATCGCAATGGTGGTAGTCTGGAATGAACTGGCAGAAGGAAACCGTGAATATGCCGCTGGCCTTATTGCACTAAACAGCATCTTTCAGGTACTGCTGTACAGCGTGTATGCTTACTTTTTCATTACTGTGTTGCCTCCTTTGTTTGGGATGGACGGATTGTCGGTAAATATCGGTATTGCTGAAATCGCCAAAAGTGTTGGGATATACCTTGGAATCCCTTTTGCAGCGGGCTTTATAAGCCGTTACGCCTTAATAAAGCTAAAGGGGGAAACGTGGTATCAGGACAAATACATTCCCTTCATATCGCCTATTACACTTATTGCCCTGCTGTTCACTATTGTAGTGATGTTCAGCCTTAAAGGTCAGCTTATTGTACAGATACCGTTGGACGTGGTGCGCATAGCAATTCCTCTTGTAATCTATTTTGCCCTGATGTTCATAATGAGTTTCTTTATCGGGAAAGGTTTTGGGGCTGACTACAGCCGTACCACCTCAATAGCTTTTACAGCTACCGGGAATAATTTTGAACTGGCCATCGCCGTAGCAATTGGGGTATTCGGTATCAATTCAGGCGAGGCTTTCGCGGGGGTTATTGGCCCACTTGTGGAAGTGCCTGCGCTTATCGCCCTTGTGAACCTTGCCTTTTACTTCCGTAAAAAATACTACACCAATAAAAACATAAAAACGATTTAAGATGAAAATTGCACTTTTTTCCGATATACACGCTAACCTGCCTGCCCTGGAAGCATTTTTTGCAGACGTTGCGCTGCACAAGCCCGATGCGATTTATTGCCTTGGGGATTTGGTGGGCTACAACATATGGCCTAATGAAGTAATTGACGAGATCCGCAGGCGCGGCATCCCAACTATTGCAGGCAACTATGACTTTGGTATCGGGCGGTCAAGCGATGATTGTGGCTGTGCCTATAAGACAGAAGATGAAAAAGCAATGGGCAAAATATCAATAGCTTATACCAACGAAATTGTTGGCGATGAGCAGCGCGCTTACCTGCGAACTCTTCCGGCACATATTCGTTTAGAATACCAGCTAAACAATGAAAAACTGAATGTGTTGTTAGTCCATGGCAGCCCACGCAACGTAAACGAATACCTTTTTGAAGACCGTGATGCTAAAAGCATGCTCCGTATTATGGAACAGGCAGATGCCGATGTATTATGTTTTGGGCATACCCACCAGCCTTACCATAGGGTATTAAATTCCGGCAGCGAAGATGCCAGCCACTATCGCCATGCCATAAATATCGGGTCAGTAGGGAAACCGAAAGACAAAGACCCCCGTGGTGGTTATGTGCTGCTGCATATAGATGCTAACAGTGCTGTTAACGATAAGGATAGTATAAAAGTGGAATTTATCCGCTTTGAATATGATATTGAAAAAGCAGCACTGGCGGTAGAAAACAGCCCACTCCCTAACGAATACGCAGCAATGCTTAGAAACGGTTAATATGAAAATAGCACTCTTTTCCGATGTACACGCCAACCTTCCTGCTTTTGAAGCGTTTTTGGCAGCTATAGATAGGCAGCAGGTCGATGCGATTTATTGTCTTGGCGACCTGATAGGATACAATATTTGGCCTAATGAGGTAATCAATGAGCTTCGCAGTCGTGGTATTGCAGCCATCAGGGGCAACCACGATTTAAAAAACAGCGGTTATGCTTATGAACTGGTTTCAGAACAAAACAGGCTATTTCTGGCAACCCTCCCGGCACACCTCCGATTAGAATACCAGCTCAACAACGACCATCTTACTATTGTTATGGCGCATGGCAGCACCCGAAGCGTGAACGAATATGTCCTAGAAGACCTTGAAGAAAGTTATGTACTGGATATGATGAAGGAAGCCAAAGCCGATATATTATGTGTCGGGCATTCGCATAAACCGTACCACCGTATTATTAAAGACGGGGATAATTTCCGGCATATAATTAATACAGGTTCAGTCGGCAAGCCCAAAGATGGTAATCGAAAGGCCTGTTATGTATTGCTTACCCTTTACGAGGATAGCTCGTCAATGCATCCCGATACTGTAAGGGTTGAATTTATACGTATACCCTACGATATTGATAAGGCAGTTAACGGGATAAAGGGCAGCCCACTTCCTGATGATTTAGCCGAAAGATTATTAAATGCAAACTAAAATAAATTTCCCGAAAAATTATACTATTCTAAAGAACACACCTGGCTTTCAGTAGAAGATGGTATTGGGACAATTGGCATTACCGACTTTGCGCAAAACCAGCTTGGAGAGATTGTGTATGTGGACTTGCCTAACGTTGGGCAAAACTTCGAGGGCGATGAAATATTTGGTTCTGTGGAGGCTGTTAAAACAACCAACGACCTTTTTATGCCCTTGGGGGGAAAGGTGGTTGAAATTAATAAAAGTCTTCTAAAAAATCCTGAACTTGTTAACTCTGACCCGTTTAGGACGGGCTGGATGATAAAAATTGAATTGAATGATATTGCAAAACTTCCAACTCTTCTTGTTTCCAAGGATTATGAAAAACTCTTAAAAGGAGATGTATAGATTCACTGTTTTTTGAAACCGTATTTCAAACAAAACAACACGCGCCCGCACGGCAAATGCAGCAGGGGTTTCCCCGATGCTGTTACCGTGCGGGCGCATCCGCTTTCAAACCGCAAAAAGGTGTTCCCGACCACAGGGAGGGATTGCCTTTTGCGCCGCCATCCGGGCTAATCAGCCAACCGCTAACGGTTGGCTGCGAAAATTCCCCAGGTTCAGAAAGAAACCCCTCTCAAGGGTCAGACCCTGCCTGAGCAGCTGCCATAACAGGCTGCATCCCATCTGCGATAAAACGGAGTTGATGAACAGATCCTGCTTTTCGAGTGCTTCGGCAAGGGAGCAGCTTGGTAGGTTTTCGGCATCGCCCTGCGTGAGCAATTCCGCAAATTCCTGCGTAACCTGTGGCAGGCTGCCCACAGGTATAAACTTCTCGGATGCAGGCTGTTTGATACTGCCGATGGTGGACAGCATAACCTGCCCTGTGTCCCTGCTGTTGCCAAAATCCATCCAATAGCGGGGCGTATCGGTACGGTGCGTACTCAAATCCAAATCATTTAATATTTCAGCTATCCCGAAACGTGCTGCTGCGGTGTCCACGCAGGAGATATAAATCGCATTCCTGCCTGTTGCTGTAGCAACGGTAAATGATTTTTCTATGGCTTTCCAAGCAGTGCCGAAAAATCGGTTGGTACGGGTAATGAGGGCGGTAGCTTTGGATAAGCGGACTTCACATTCCGCAAACAACTGCCTGCCACGGTTGGCATCGGTAATAATATCGTTATCCCACAGGCTGACCTGAAAGCCTGCGTGTCCTAACTGTTGCAGGCTGTGCGACATCCGTGCCAAGCCCGTCAGCACCTGCGAGCCTGTGCCCCTGCGCCAATAAGGCATACGCTTATAGGGTTGGTAGGGTTCAACAGTTCGGGTGCGGTAAAGTGTGCTTTTTTCGTTTCCATTATAGTAAATTTTTAAGGGTAAGCGGTGTGGCTCTCAGGGTATCGGTAGGGAATGGCTTTTTAGGGGCTGCCATCAGTTCTTTATAGAGGTTAAACAGGTTAACGCCAACGGGGTTGTGTTCGTTGATATGATGGGAAAAATAACTCCCGAAAAAATACCCCTGCCATGCAGTAATAAATTCCTCCAAGGTCGCAGCGGATTTAATGGCAACATTGACGTTACCCATACACACGTTGCCCTTTTGGTATAGGTTAAAAAAGGGGCGTGGAATAACGGGGTTTCTGCTTTCGGTTTGCTTTTGCCATTGAGCGCAAATAGTTGCAGTTCCTTTTTGTTGGCTTTCCATACGAGCGCAGGCAGCGCAACCGTGCCGTTTTGCAATCCTAGGCTTTCGGCAAAGTGTAACTTTTGGCGTTGGGGTTTGGTGTACCATACCACGCTGCCGTTGTCGGACGGGTCAAGGTGCAGCACGTTTGCAGGCAGTATGCCCTCGGGGCGCAGGAATGCCTTTCCTGCCTGCTCTCGGGTATCGAGTGCTTTGGCAAGGCTTTGCGCTTCCCGTACCGTTAACGGGTGCGGGTTTACGGGGCTTCCGCTTTCGTCCATATCGTAAAACTCAATATAGGGGGCGGTAAAACCACTTGCAGTAAATACCACAAGGGCTGCGTTAGGTTGGTATAGTGGGGCGTTTGGTGTCATAATCGTAATTGTTTAAGAGGTAACACAGTTCATTCAGTAGTGGGAACAATCGGCATTCAAAATCAAGGGTATCGCTGTCCTGCGGTTGCCCGTCAAAGAAGCGTTTTAACACAGGCTCCTGTTTTGAAAGGCTTTCGCTGAAAGAGCCGTTAACGGATTGTTGTACATTTTCATACAGCCACCCATCGGTGGAAGCCACAAAACCTACATATTTTTCCATTGTAATACATTCATCATCATCAAAATCGTCGTTCTCATAGTCGGGCAGGCAGCTTGTATCAGCGTGTTTGTAAATACTGTTTTCGGGGTAGTCCTGCCACAGACTGTAAAACTTTTGGGCTATGGCGTGGCATTGTCTGTCCAAATCATCACAGGGCGTAAAGGCTTTGAGCCATTCCTCAAAATGGTCAAAGTGTATTGTATTCCAAATCCTGCGTAACATTGTTTCTCCGTAATGCTGTGCAGCCCGTAACTGGCTTACATAATCGTAATAGTCTTTTTGTTCCCAATCATCAGGGTCATTGGTTACCCACTCGGTAACCATTTCATATTGCCAATACAAAAAACTGTCCTCGGTGTAGTACGGAATATTAACGGTATGGAAGAGGTAGCTGAAAACACAAAGCAAGAGCCGTGCGCCTTTGCGGTGCTTTTTGTCCTGCATCATATAATGTAGGGGTAGCACAGGGATATAAAATAGCGTGTTCCCTGTATAGCAGGTTTCTGTTGCTTCCACAGCAAAACTGCCGTTATCCCCCAATACTTCCAAACCAATGTGTTGGGAATACTTGTCGTTAAGTAGCCGTGCTGCTTCGTGCAGTGCAACCTCCCTGCCATAGGGATAGGCAAACGCTGTGGTATCTACAGGGATTATATTATAGTGTTCACACAGCAGTCGAAAACTGCGGTAAAAGTCCTCCTTTTCATTACCGACTGCCAATGCCTGCCCCGTGTGGTGTGGCAGGAAACGGGTTTTCAGAAAACCATAGGCAGCAGCCCCACAGGGGTTGAGGTCGGGCGGTCGGCAAGCACCTCGGCGGTGTCTTTCCTGCGTTGCAAGACCATCAGGAACTCGGCTGCGTTTTTGTGCAGCAGCTTTTGCCTTTTGTTTTGGGGCAGCCGTAACTGCCCCGATAGTATCTTTTGCATAGTCCATAACGTTAGGTTTTATACTTATCCTTTTGTTCCCATAGTCGTCTCAAAACGGTACTGCACGGTATCGCTCTTAATTTCAGGGCCGACGGTCTTGGCAGTCGTTAGTGTCGGGTAGGTGTTCGCATAGAAATTCATCACGGCTTCCACGCTCCATTTCGGGTCGGGGTCGGTCAGGGTAAACTCATTCCCCTTGTCTTTCATCAGGAACACCCTCGGCAGTAGTGTGGTCTGTAGCATCTTGTTCGGTTTTAGGTTCAACATTCGTTATATCGGTAGCAGGCTGTCCTGCGTCAAACAGGTCGGGGCTGAATTGAGCCGACAGGCTCGCCCTGCGGTTGCGCAGTTCCTCGGATTTGTCGGGGAACTCGGAAGTTTTGGGAACTTTTAACCACGCTTCCCTGAATTTGCCTGCGGCTTCAAGTTTGTCCACCTCCGCCATAATGCCTTTGTATTTCATTTCCTTGATTTCCTCGGGCGTGGTAGGCTTGTCTGATTTATCGGCTTTATCAACCTTTTCGGTTTTCTTCTTTTCCATCGCAGCATTTTTCTTAGCAGCTTCCTGCCCTTTAAGAAACTGCTCCATATTAACGAGCAGTTTAGAGGTTTCGGCAACAGGCGTGGTAATGGCATCTAAAAAGCCCTCACACAGTTCCTTTGCGCTACCCCTTAAAATTAAGGGCGGTATATGGTTTTTGGCAGCATCCCCACAGCCGTCGTTTTGCAGCAGTACGGAGGTGGTCAGTTGCTCCCCGTCTTTTTTGACGGTAATGTTCAGGCAGCCCTCGAACGGGATGGCTGCGATATGGGCGAAAAAATTTGTAACAGGCATGGCGTTTATTTTTTGGGTTTGCGTTTCGGTTCAGGGTTGCTTTCTATTATATGCCTGATAAGGTTCAGGGCGGTTGTGGTGTCAAAGGCATCGGCTGCGCTCATTGCCACGTGGTCAAGCCTTTCAAAAATGGGCAATACTTTTTTTAGTGTGGTTACTGCCTTGCGTTCTGTGGTGGGTGCTAATATGCTCATAACATTGTATTTTATGCTGCACCGCTTAGCGGTGCAGCGGTTAACTATCAGTTGAATTGCAGGGCAACCGCCCCGTTTTTAGAGAAATCTCCGCACAGGTCAAAGGCTTTCTGCACCCTTGCCTGTGCCGTACCGCCAAGGCAGATACTTTTAAGTTTATCCTCGCCCGTTTTAAAGCTGCGTACATTTTGGTAGTAGCCCGTAACAGCATTGTAAGCACCGAAAAGTGTGCCTTTGGTGGTTACAAGGCTTTGGGTATCGTCTGCCATAGCGTACTCGAATGCGGCATCACAGGCATTTTTATACATCGTTGAAAGTTCCTCGGTAGCCCCTTTCTTTAAAAGGTTGTAGGTTTCTTTGTTCGGGCAAAGTGCCAACTGTATCAACTGTTTTACTTGCTTATCGGCAATGCGCACGTTAGCCCACTCGTTAAAAATGCCCTCTAACTGTATTGACAGGTTATCGGCAACGCCCATAACTTTGTGCGCCTGCTCCAAACGTTCTTTAGCCCCTGCGGTGTGGCGTATGCGTACCACGTTGGTTGCGGTTTTCAAGGCTGCATTCAGGGTATTTTGGCAGACGATACGCACGGGTGTAAAGGCTGCGGTTATTGAACCACTGCCATCGTGGGAGGTGGTCAGGAAAATGTACTTTTCGGTTACATCGTCCCCATTGCCCACTCGGATGTAGCCGGGCAGTTTTGCGGTTATAAATATGCGTTCCCCGTTTCCGAGTGCGCCTGCGGTTTCATACAGTATGCCCTCGCCACCGCCTACAATGGCATCGAAAAAGGCGAACGCATCGGCATTCTGTACAATTTGGTAGTCTTTGCCGACCACGCCAAACACGGCTTTGGTATCGGTGCGCATGGTGGCATACTGGTCGGGTACGGGATAGGTATCGAATAGCCCTGCGCCCCTTGCGAAAATTGGGGCTTTGGCTACCTCATAGTCCAAGCCTGCAAACGCTATGGCTTCACGGCTTGTCGGGTAGTTCTCTACTACCTGCCCAAGCCCGTGCCATACGGTTTGTTTTACACTCATAAAGGCGTGTTGTCCTGTCTGCTCATTAAAACTTATATTATGTGCCATGATTTCAGAATTTAAGGTTAAGTATTAAAATGGCAGGTCATCGTTGGGTACTTCGCCATTGGGCAGCGTTTCGGCTTCGTACACGGTTGCTGCTGCTGCATTGGCAGGCTGTAGCGGTTCAGCATTTTGCAGAGGGGCTGTGTTCGCTGTTTGGTTTACAGGCTGCTGCGGTTGCTGTGCCTGTTGTTGGGATTGCTGCTGTCCTGCCTGCGGTTCGGTTTCGTTTTTACCGCCCCCGTGCAGTTTAATGTCGGTGGTTGTGAAGTTCAGCCCTGCTTTAGGCTCTCCATCGTTGCCCATCCACGCACGGGCAGACACACGCCCTGAGAGTTCTACAAGGCTGCCCTTGGTCAGGTACTGCGCCACCCCTGTAGAAAACCAATAGGCACAGTCAAAAAATTCTGTTTGGGTCACACGTTCCCCGTTTTTCGCTTTATAGTCGTGGTTTACGGCTACTGAAAAACTCACTACACTTTTGTTGTTTGACAGGTTGCGCACCTCGGCATCCCTTGTCACTCTTCCGATAATTGTCATAATCGTCCTTATTAAATGATACATTCGTTTTGTATCTTTCTCCAATCCTCATTCGTGGCAGTCCTGCCTCGCTTGCGCTCCGCATAACTTTTTCCCAAAAGAAAACCGGAAAAAGAAAGCAGGTAAACAGTGCGGGTAAAGCGGGAAAACAAAAGGAAACGGAATAAGTCCCAACGGGTGGGTTTGTGAGTGTGCGAGCAAAGCCATTATGCCGTAGTCTTTTGCTTTTTCCAACGTGCTTTACCCGCAATACATTAGCTGCCTTTTACCGGTTTATCTTGGGAAAAGTTTTCAAACTTGTTACTCGAAAATGAAGTTGAGTATTAAGACGTTGAATAGTACACTTCAGCTTAGGGTTAATATTAATTAGATAAAAATGATGTTACTGCTAAAGTTATCATAGGTTGCAGCCCTGGTATAAGCGTACGGGCTGCTCTTCATATTATTTTCGTTATGCGAACCCTTGTAAGGGGACTAAAGTATAAACCAATAATAATATAGGACGCTTGCAGATAATCGTCCAGTTACATTCGAATACGACTATATGGATCAGCAGGGGATTTAGTTAAGGGCATGCGGAGATTAGATTGTAAATTTGATGAAAGGTCCAACGCCGGATAACGCGCATGTGTCAATGATTTGCCCTTTAGAGAATACCGAGCGTATATTGAACTGATGTATTTTTTAAGTTAGTATATTGATTACCCTTTTGAGTTCTCAGCTTTCATGATCATAAAAAAAGTCACGAGTATTTGGGACTTTCATTTAAAAATACAAACGGCTGTACTGACGGGATGCGATTTTTAATTACAGCTTTTATAAAAGTATATACGTGTCCCCTCGATGGTAAACCATTTGCTGCTCAAAAAAATTACTAACTTTTTCACAATTGTTATCGTTGCAACACTTTATATGAAAGCTAAACAGTAATTTTAGTCAACACCACGCAAACGGGGAGATGCACATTTTGATCACAGTTGGCGTCACAGCAACACCGTTTGTAGTTAGTAGGATGGAGTCTTAAGCAAACAATTTTCTTGTCCCTCAGCAGATTACAATTTCCAGATTCATGGGGAGACCGTTACTCGTGAAGTTGATTATGTAATGGCAGTGCTCCGAATACGTGCTATAAACCTGATCGCTCCGAGCCGGATTGCACATGACCTTCCTAAAATTTCTGGTTGTATACCTATTAAAGATAAAATAAAACGAGAAACTCATCAACTTCATGAATACTTCATCTTGTCGGGAAAATCCCTTAAATTGCAATTAACTTATACCTGTCGTATTATGAAAATACTTCTTACCGGTGCAACAGGGTACATTGCCCAAAGGCTGCTTCCCGTACTTTTGGAGCAGGGCCATGAGGTGATATGTTCCGTACGCGATGCGTCGCGATTCAATACAAGGAAATACGGAAAAAAGAGCAACCTCAGGGTTATTGAAACTGATTTCCTGGATAAGGCTAGCCTGGATTCCTTTCCAAAGGATATTGATGCTGCATATTACCTGGTACACTCGATGAGCTCGGTCGGCGAGTTTAGCAGCAAGGAAGAAATGTCCGCACGTAACTTTATTGAAGCGATCGATGCGACAGCGGCAAGGCAGGTAATATACCTAAGCGGTATTGTGAATGACAGACAGCTATCCAAACACCTGGCTTCCCGCAAAAAGGTTGAAGAGGTGCTTAATTCGGGTAAAGTGCCTGTAACAACATTGCGGGCAGGTATCATAGTGGGTTCCGGTAGTGCATCTTTTGAAATTATCAGGGACCTGGTAGAAAAATTACCTGTAATGGTTGCACCCAAATGGATTAAAACCAAGTGCCAGCCGATATCCATACGTAATGTAATCGAATTTTTATATGGCGTGCTGGCTAAAGAGTTTGCATTCGGGAATCACTATGACATATATGGCCCGGACATTTTAACCTATAAGGAAATGCTTTTGGAATTTGCAGCAGAACGCAGGTTGAAAAGGCGTATTATCACCGTGCCCGTCATGACGCCAAAACTTTCTTCATACTGGTTGTATTTCGTGACCTCTACATCCTATGCATTGGCTAAAAACCTTGTAGACAGTATGAGTGTTGATGTGGTAGCTAAGCCAAACGATTTAAAAGATAAACTAGGTATACAACCCATATCCTACAGGGAAGCCATACGTATCGCTTTCGATAAGATAGAGCAAAACCTCGTACTTTCAAGCTGGAAGGATGCACTGGGTGGCACCTACTCAAAGCAGATGGTGAAGAAGCAGTTAAAAGTCCCCGAATTTGGGGTATTTACGGATAAGAAAGTGCGTAGAGCCGAGGATACTGAAAAGGCACTCAACCGTATATTCGCTATTGGTGGATCCTCCGGCTGGTATTACGGCAACTGGCTATGGGAGTTCCGTGGTTTTCTTGATAAGCTTTTCGGAGGGGTCGGGCTTAATCGCGGGCGCACTAATGCATCCTCTATCGTCACAGGAAACACTATTGACTTCTGGCGGGTAATTTATGCCAGCCGTGACGATAAAAGGCTTTTGCTGTATGCTGAAATGAAAATGCCTGGCGAAGCATGGCTCGAATTCCGGGTAAAAGGAGATAAAGTGTATCAAACGGCAACATTCCGTCCCTTAGGAATAGGCGGCAGATTGTACTGGTACGCAGTGCTGCCGTTCCATTATTTTATTTTCAACGGTATGATCAATAAAATTGCAGCAAACGACTGATGAAAGGTATAAAGAAGCAACACCTGCCCCAGAAGATATGCCCAGTTTGCAACAAGCCGTTTGCTTGGCGTAAGAAGTGGGAACGTAACTGGGAGCAGGTAGTGTATTGCAGTAAAAAATGCAGCGCAGCAAAAAGATGAAGAAAAAATATAAAACGTTACGGCTGATTTTAGGCGATCAGCTCAACAGTAAGCACTCCTGGTATGCATCTAAAGATGATGCAGTACTGTATGTACTTATGGAGGTACGTAGTGAAACAGATTATGTTTGGCACCACATACAAAAAGCCTGTGCCTTTTTTGTTGCCATGGAAGTTTTTGCGGAATACTTAAAATCAGAAGGGCATGAGGTACACTATATTAAGCTGGATGATGCTCATAATAAGCAAAGTTTTGAGAAGAACTGCGATGCACTTATACAATCCCACGGAATTGAGTGTTTTCAATACCAGCTGCCTGATGAATACCGGCTGGATAAAGCCTTGGCATCCTATTGCAAAAAGGTTTTTATAGATACAAAGGCGTTTGATACTGAGCATTTTTTTACACAAAGGGGAGAAGTAACAGCATTTTTTGAAGGTAAGAAGCTCCTTTTAATGGAGAATTTTTACAGGCACATGCGTAAAGAGCATAATATTTTAATGCAAGGTACTGAACCCGAAGGAGGACAGTGGAATTACGACCAGGATAACCGTAGGAAACTACCTAAAGATCATAAGCCTTTGCCTCCATTATTACTTCAAAATGATGTAACATCGCAGTATAAGAGAATCACAGAGGCTAAAATAAGGACAATAGGTTCTATAACTCCCAGTGATTTCCCGTGGCCTGTTGACCGCAAACAGTCACTTGAACTGTTGTATCACTTTATAAATAATTGCCTTCCGCTTTTTGGGACATTTCAGGACGCCATACATACTGAGGAGTGGTACCTGTACCATTCCCGTTTGTCGTTTTCCCTGAATACCAAGATGCTATCGCCACATGAGGTTATAGCGGCAGCAATTACTGCCTGGGAGAGTAATAAGAAGCATATCTATTTAAATCAGGTTGAGGGTTTTGTAAGGCAGATTTTAGGGTGGCGGGAGTACATGCGAGGTATTTACTGGATGAAAATGCCTGAGTTTGCTTCACTGAATTTCTTTAAACATACACGTAAACTGCCAAATTGGTATTGGACAGGCAAAACCAAAATGAACTGCCTGAGGCATGCGATTGAACAGTCACTTAAGGGTGCATATGCCCATCATATCCAAAGGCTTATGGTTACCGGTAATTTTGCGTTATTGGCAGGTATTGCACCTGATGAAGTCGATTTTTGGTACCTTGGCATCTACATTGATGCAATCCAATGGGTTGAAATAACCAACACGCGCGGTATGAGCCAGTACGCCGATAGTGGTATTACAGGCTCTAAACCTTACGCGGCAAGCGCCAACTACATTCATAAAATGAGTAACTATTGCGAGGGTTGCCATTACGACCGCAAGGAGCGCACAAGCGAAAATGCCTGTCCGTTTAACAGCCTGTACTGGGATTTCCATGACCGCAACATAAAAAAACTGGAAAATCACCCCAGGCTTCGCATGGTGTATAATTTATGGAATAAAATGCAGGCCGGCCAAAAGGAAGAGATACTAAATAGGGCAGCGTATTGCCTGGAAAATATTGAAATTCTGTAATGTAATATTAGTCACACTTCAAATGTACAAAGTTACGTTAATGTAATTTTTTCTGCTGTTGGGAAATCGTAGCTTTACTAAAAACCCGCACCTTATGGAGACGGCTAAACCGCATAAAACAGGTTGGTATAGACATTATTTTGCGCTGTTAATGATAATAGCGGAGCTAATCTTATTTATATCTCTGGTGGTGCCATTATCCATTGTAGCGCTGTCGCTACTGTTACGTAATAAAATAAGCACTCCCTCACCTCACTATGAACACTAAAGGACCGATTGTATTAATAGAGGACGATGCTGAAGAGGCCGAATTGCTTTGCGAGCTTTTCAACAGTATTAGTCCTGACAATGAACTTATTGTCATCGATGACAGCCGTAACGCTTTGACGGTACTTACAGGCTGCGAAAAGCCGTTTATTGTATTCAGCAGTATAAACCTAAATGCTCTTAACGGCCTACAGCTTCGCGAACGGATACTTGCAGACACCACACTCGCACGTAAATGTTTCCCTTACATCTTATACGCGGCGAGCAGTAATGATGAAATGCTCAAGCGTGTTTACGATGTGCAAGCCAGTGGTTACTTCCACGGTATTGCCGATTACAATGCATTAGGGGAACGGCTATTAAATATCGTAGAATACTGGGCCAGGTGCGCCGTATAGTCCCCGCGCTGCTATCATGAGGGTAAAAATGATAGTCCGTCCTGATTATTATTTCTAAAGTGATTCATTACTTGTCGCCTTACTGAGGCAACAACTGATATCAGCCCATAGCAATTCTTAACTTTAATGATTGTTGTATAAATTGGCTATTATCCTTAAAGGGTATCGGTTAGCGCACTACTCGTAGCATTAACCATGAACTTATATTTGCAAGGCAATAGCATACGTTGCAATTACAGCATTTTATTGAAGGCCAGCAGCAATTTTCCAAGGCCTTCTTCCAGTAACGGGCGTGGGCACGCAATATTTATTCGTAAAAAATTTTGGCCTTCATCCCCGTACATCGTCCCCGGATTAACCCAAAGCTTATGGTCCTGTAATAATTCTGAGGCAAGTGCTGAAACGGGCTTTGACACTGAGGAACAATCCAACCATACAAGATAGGTTGCCTGCAAGGGCGTGACATTTAATTGTGGTATATGCTTTTCTACAAATGTTTTCAGATATAAATAATTATCATAGAGGTAAAGCTTTAGTGCGTCCAGCCACTGTTGTCCACTATGGTATGCGGCAATGAGTGCTTCGATGGCAAATGGCTCAGTGGAACGATAGCATTGACATCGGAATACCTTTCCAAAGCCTTAAAGCATTTCGCCAACCCTCTCAATAGATTTACCAACCAACTTTTTTGACATATCTTCCGGGAAGCGGTCCCAATTTTTCCGGACATACGAACAAAGTTCATCTTTGGACCTGTAATTCTGAGGTGCTTTTTGAAGCAGCCATTCTATCCGCTCCACATTATGCAGGCTCATCAGCCCATGCTCTTTAAAGAACCAATTTATAAATGTAAGGACATCATGTCCATTTGATACATTTGTATTGTCATCGTTTCCCGGAATTGCTGTTGGCCTCCAATTATAATTATATTTAAGGGACTCTTTTTTTATCATAATCCAAAAAGCTAATTAAATTATTCAGTCGCAAATTAGCCTATTTCTAAACTGTAAAGACGTATTTATATTTTAATTAACAAAGACCACATGTCAGATATACTTTAAACGGCGCTTTGGAAAAAGTCATTCTTCAGCGGGGCACCCCGTCACTTTTGACAAGAGTTAAAAGGTAATTGATTTGAAAATCATCAGCAGACCGGCTGCGTTGCGTGGGTATGCCCTGCCATTAAAGAAATGAATGTATTTTTATTTAATTTTTAAAATGTTTTTTAAGATTTGTGGACAGCTATTGTAAGGGTATTTTTTCCGCGTATAGCATTGAACACCATTATATTCAAAAGCACCAGTACATACCCGTAGGCAAAGTCTTCCAATGGTATGGTGAGTATTCGGTATCCGGTAATTGCAGACGGGGTATAGTTTACCACAGGGCTGTCGAGACCGGTACCGGTCAATACCCCGTTTACTGTAATAAATCCCGGCATCAGCAGCAGGTAAGCCAGGGTCAGCTGCCCCAGGCCGTTGCACTTCACTATCCTGTTCATTATAATTAATGTAAGAAACAGCACTATTGCTGTAAATGCGGTATATAGTTCGTTGCTATACTTCAAAAGTGAGAGGATTGCCAGAAGGCATCCCGCCACTGTTATTCCGTTGTTATATCTTGCCGCCCAACCCCAATTGAAGAATTTGTTGAGGCAATAATGCGTGAACACACATGAGAATGGGATACAGACGAAAAATAAAATTTCCTCAATGGGCAGTCCCGCTATACGCAAGCCCATGATGTACTTATCATCAAACCACCAAACGCCTCTCGCCGTAAACCAAATATCCCATATTATGAACGGTACGCCCACAGTGACCGACGCTAACAGGAACGCCCCGAAATACCTGTAGAACCGTATTTTCGGGTGGAAGGAAAAGGAAAAGCAGATTATAATTGTAAGTATGTTGACAATCAGGTACGTGTATTGGGCCATTACTTTTGTTTTTTGAAGTACATTTTAAAATATTTTATAGGTACCCACAGAAAACCAAAACACTCGCCGTGCTGTTTACCGGTATGCTTGTGATGCTGCTTATGGGCCCTGCGAATGGCTAAAAGATATGGGTTTTTAGTGTTTCGCAGGAATTGCAAACGCTGGTGTATAAAAATATCGTGTACAAAAAAATACGCCATGCCATAGAGGCTCACACCCGCGCCAACATAAAATACCGGGCTGAACCCGTTACGTACACCAGTGTACATCATCAAAATGGCGGGCGTGGCGAATATCAGGAAGAAATAATCGTTTTTCTCAAGGTTGCCCTTGTTACTGTGGTCGTGATGGTCGCGGTGTAGCGCCCAAAGCAGTCCATGCATCACGTACTTGTGTATCACCCAGGTCAGGCCTTCCATTATAAAAAATGTTACCGCCACTATTATAAAATCAACTATGTCCATATCGGTTATTCGTATATTAGTTTATCAGCCATCCGTTGCAGCGCAGGAGAAGTAATCTTTGCCCTGTTAGCATTTATAAAATCGCGGTCTTCCTTTATGTTGCCGGTATATCCAAGTATCGAAGGTGCATTATTCTGCACCGAGAGCCGTATGCAGCGTACTTCTACATCGAATGGCTCCTTTTGAACAGCAGCCTCTATAGCTTGCCTGCCGTTGTTGAATGACTCAAGCTTTTTCAACGGGTTGAACGCATGCTTTGCCCATATGGCCTGAAATCCTCCCAGGTATGCCTGCTCAATGGCATTTTTAGTTTTTTTTTCGAAACGCTCGATCATTTCCCTGCATAACTCCTTATTTTCAACAGCCCTGGCATAATTCAGGCGTACTTCCTCCAGGCCATCGGTGGTATGGTCGGTCGTAAAAGTAAACCACGCTATCAACACGTACACCGCTTTCATACTGCAGCTATTTTGTATTGCACGTAACTGGACATCATTAACGAAAGCTTCCTGCTGTTAGGAATCCGTATCCTGGATTGCAGTATGTGGTCTGCCGGAGTTTTCTCAATTTTAAGGAAGAGTGATATGTAGTAGCGGTAGGCGAGATAGACGCCAAACCGTGAGGTGGGGGGCAACATCCGGATGCCTATCAGTGCCCGCTCAAAATCTTTACGGATATCGCGCTCAATTTCCTTTTTTATAGCGTTATCAAAATTACGGATGTCGACATTTGGAAAGTAAGTCCGTCCCAGTTCGAAGTGGTCGTCGCGCAGGTCTCTCAGGAAATTTACCTTTTGGAAGGCTGCGCCAAGGCTCATCGCATAAGGCTTAAGCCGTTCATAGGATTGCAGGTCGCCGTGAACGAAAACGTGCAGGCACATCAGCCCTACTACTTCAGCAGAGCCGAGTATGTATTCCTTATAAAGCCCTTCATCGTAATGTTGTGGTTCCAGGTCCATCTCCATACTCCTGAGAAATTGGTCTATAAGCGGTCTGCCAATGCTATAGGTGCTGACAGCTTGCTGGAATGCGTTTAGTATAGGGTTCAGCGATATTCCTTCTTCAAGGGCCTCATCGGTCTGTATGCGTAAACGCCGTAATAATTGCACCTTGTCGTACCCATGAAAGCTGTCCACAATTTCGTCGGCGAGACGTACGTACCCGTATATGGCATATATGGCGGGGCGTATGGAGGGGCTGAGCGCCAGGATTCCGAGTGAAAAACTGGTACTGTATTTTTGGGTGGTAAGCTTGCTTACCTGTTGCGATAATTCGTCAAACAGTTTTTTCATGGAATGTTTTTTTTGCTTTTAAAATTTCATTGGATACTATTTTTCCGGACAGGATGGACGGGGGGACACCGGGTCCCGGAACTGTCAGCTGTCCTGCGTAGAACAGGTTTTTAAGTTTTTTGTTTCGTAATGAAGGCTTTAGCACCGCGGTTTGCCTGAGCGTGTTGGCCAATCCGTATGCGTTCCCACCGAAGGCATTGTAGTCGCTTACAAAGTCGCTGACGCAGTAGCTTTGGCAAAAGTCCATCTTTTCTTTCAGCCCGGGAACGCCAATACGGGATTCAAGCCGCTCCAGCATTATATCCAGGTATTTTTCACGTTGTGTTGTGCTGTCTTCGATACCGGTTGCAAGGGGCATGAGCAAAAACACATTCTCATGTCCGGGTGGCGCTACCCCCTGATCGGTCTTTGATGGGCAACATACATAAAATAACGGCGCTGCGGGCCAGCCGGGGGTTTTGTATATAGCATCGATATGGGCATCCATATCCTTGTCGAAAAACAGGGTATGGTGCCCCAGCCCTGGCAACGTGGTGGTAAAGCCCAGGTAAAAGATAAGGCATGACGGGGCGAAAGTCCGGCTTTCCCAATATTTTGGCGAGTAATTACGATGGCCGGTTTGCAGCAGGCTTTCCGCATGGTGGTAATCGCAGGCCGCAATGACCGCATCGAAGGATAGTTCATGTCCTTTCAAAACAAGCGAACTAACCCTGGAACCTGATGCGTTAATCTTATCGACAGGGCTATTAAAATGAAACTGCACACCCTGTTCCAATGCAATTTTCACCATGGCATCCACCAGTTTGTAAAACCCGCCTATAGGGTAGTGGGTGCCCAAAGCATACCCGCCGTAATTCATGAGGCTGTATAGAGCCGGGATATCTTTTGGTGCTGCACCCAGGAATATCACGGGGAATTCCATAAGGGCGATTAGCCTGGGGTTACTAAAGTATTTGCGTACGTAGCTGCTGTAATTGGTAAGCAGGTCCATGCGCAGTGCGCTCATCGCAATATCCGGTGTGGCAAATTCCAGCCAGGAATGACAGGGTTTTTCGACGAACTTTCCCATCCCGATTTTGTATTTATACGCTGCGTCCTCCATAAAGCGTATAAATTTCGTACCGGCACCCGGCTCTATTGATTCAAATAGTATTTCCATTTCGTCCATACCTTCAGGCAAAGAAATGCTACTCTCGTCAAAGACCATTTCAAATTGTGGGTCCAGGCTGACGAGCCTGTAGAAATCAGAAGCAGTATGCCCGAAGTCATTAAAAAAGCGTTCAATGATGTCGGGCATCCAATACCAGCTTGGGCCCATATCAAAGGTATAGCCTTCGGGGGTTGTAAACTGTCGTGCCCTTCCGCCGGGGCTGCCGTTTTTTTCAAACACGTGCACTTCATGGCCCTGCCTGGCGCTGTAAGCAGCTGCCGACAAACCGGAAATACCGGAACCGATTATGGCTATCTTCATATTATTTTATCTAAATTTGATTGTCTGCTTTTGTATTTACCTTTTGGATATTCTATTACCTGTAATCTGTCGCTGCATGCTGCTTTTAAACCGGTTTGTGGTAACCGATATTTTAGCTGCGTGTTTTGTTCGCCGGCCCGCTACACGTTCGCGCCAACGGGTGTAACTGCCCGATTTTAATTCCTTTCGCATCAGTTGCCTTACCTGTGATTCATTCAGTCCAAACTGTAGGCGAATGGCTTCAAAAGGCGTCCGGTCTTCCCATGCCATTTCAATGATCCTGTCGGTTTGCGCCGGTGTGAAGTCTTTGCTCATAATGTATACTCTTGCTAATATATGGGTAAAAATGATAGGTTTTCGCACGTCCGGGCGACTTCCGCTTTACTTATCTCATTATGGAACCCAATCCGCCATTGATCCCTAATACCTGTCCTGACACCCACGACCCGTCCAATAGCAAGTAGCAGGCGAGCTTTGCTATATTTCGGGCATTTCCAATGGATTGCAAGGGGTGCCGCAGTGCCCCCGAAGTAACTTTTGCCTCGGTATTGAGCAGGTGGGCAGCAAGTGGGGTATCTGTCAGTGAGGGGGCTATAGCATTCACCCTTATTTTTGGTGCAAATTCTGCAGCAAGCGCCTTAGTGAGTCCCTCTATTGCACCTTTTGCCATGGCAATGCTCACATGGAATGGGAGTCCGTTCTGGGCGGCCACGCTACTGAATAATACTATTGAGGGTTCGCTTTCCAATAGCGGCTTGTATTTCTTCACAAATCCAAAGGCCGAGCGTGCGTTGAGGTGCCAGTCGCGGTCAAGGTCGGTTTCGGATAGCCGTTCTACAGATTTAAGTGTGATACTGCCCGGGCAGTAGACCAAGCCGTTTATTGCGGTGTTGACTTGCGGCAAGGCCTCTGTGGAAGTAAAGTCGTATGCCAGATGTTTATAATGCGGTGTACCTTGAAGCGGCCCCGGTGTACGGCTGATACCATAAACAAAGTAGTTTTCCTGCACCAGCAACTTGGCGATCTCAAGGCCGATGCCACTGCTTGCTCCAGCAATTATAAATGTTTTAAGCGGCTGCATATTCGGGATATTTTTTTGTTATTGCTTTAAAATACTGTGAAAAGGAGGGATAATCACCGGTTACATCGGGCGCGAGCCAATCCCGGGGTTCAACCATTGCTCCAGGATAGTAAAAAAGAGGGTGTTCCTTTGCCAGGAACCGGGCATCAGGATATTCAAGAACCAGTTCTGTAAAGCCGCCAGCGTAAATTTGGATGCCTGTAATATTTTTTGCAAGTTCCAATGTGAAATTCAAAACGTTGCTGCTAACGGGGTACCGTTGATAATGCGAAGGATCCAGTAGTAACACCCTATGGTAATCGCTCTTATCATGCCATATAGGATCTAAGTTATAGTTGTTATAGAGCAATACCGGCTGCTTAGCCTTCAGCACAGGCATGGCGGTTTGAGGCAATACTGTCCTAAATTCGACTTCAGCCTGTTTTGAAAGTGTCTTAACGTGGGTTAATTCCGTGAGTTGTTCGTAGCTTTTGTCCAGGAAGCTGCCTTCCTGATGTGTTCCGGTAAAAAAATTAATGTTTTCCTGATTGGCAATATAGCGTTTTCCGGTAAGCGCACCGCCGACCCATCGCCATGAAAAATAATTGCTGGCCCAATCGCCGTCCAGCAAGTGGTAATACATCCATTGTGCCGGAAGTAACTGACTGAAACCGGCCATGAAACAAATTGAAGCGGTATAGAGGCGCAGGTGGTTGTGCATATAGCCCGTTTTGTATAAAGTCCTGATGCCATTATCTATTGCTTCAATACTTGTAGATGCCGTGAGCAGGGCTTCCGGAATGTCTGCATTTTTAATGTAATGTAACGGGTAGAAAGCTGTGTCCGGGTCAAACTGCAGTTTCCTTTGGAAATATTCCCTCCAAAGGAGCTGTTTCAAAAAAGGCATGCATTGGCTTCTGCCATAATTATTTAGAAGCGTTGTATACGCTTCTTTCGATGTAATTACGCCCCGTGAGAGATAGGGCGAGAGTCCGGAGACACTGCCGTATGTAAAATTGCGTGTACCGGCATATCCTTCCGGGTTGAATTCTGACAACCGGTTCCGTATTTGGTGATATGCGGTAGGAAATAACATGAGAAATATAAATTTTATATTGTTTTATGTTTTAACAAAAGTAATTAAACAAATTTAATTTTTATATCTGTGCCCTTTTTTTAACAGCGTTGGATGATATTTCTTTTATTCAAATTATTTTAATCTGTGTTTTAAAACAATTTTGATGCTCTAAATGTGTATTTTTGTTCTATAATGTTTAATAATCATACGAATAGGGGTGAACAATATAAAAACTACATTTTCAATCAGCGACCTTGAAAACCTGTCAGGGGTTAAAGCGCACACGATACGTGTATGGGAACGTCGGTATGGCATCCTTACACCTGAGCGGGGTGAGACCAACCTGCGTAGTTACACGCTTGATGATTTAAGAAAACTGCTGAATATTGCTGTGCTGACCGAGTATGGCATAAAGATATCGAAGGTTGCCCGGATGGGCGGGGCGGAAATTGAAAAAATGGTGGTGGAGTTACGCAGTACCCGTCAGGATATTGCACACATCCTGCATCAGTATAAGCTTTCCATGATGACATTTGACCAGGCATTATTCGGCGACACAACCGATCATTTGCTGACCAAAATGCCATTTCGCGAAGTGTTTATGGGATACTTTCTCCCTTTTCTCGAAGAGGTAGGCCTGATGTGGCAAACAGCTACCATACAACCGGCGCACGAGCACTTTATAAGCAACCTGATTCGTATGTATGTGGTGCAACAGACGGCATTGGCGGGAAGGAAATTAAAAAGAGGGGCCTCTCCTGACTATGTACTCTTCCTGCCTTTTGGCGAAATACATGAGTTAGGGCTCCTTTATTTGCAATACGAAATCGTAGCCTCGGGTAAGGCCTGTATTTATCTGGGCAGCAATATGCCGTTGGACAGTCTTTACGAAATAAATAAGCTGTTTACGGGGATTACCTACATTACCTACATTACCGTTCTTCCGGAAGAGCGCCCGCTTGGTGAATACATCGTCACACTCGAGCGAAAGTGCCGTCAAAGTGAATCGGCGCTTTGGGTAGTGGGGCGGAGGGTTTCCGAAGTTGACCTGGTTAACAACCCTTACCTTGAACTTTTTACCACCTTGCATGCTGCCGTAGCAAAGTTCGGATAAACATTATATCTCGTGCCACTTTGTTACCCAAATATCCAGCGGGCATATCGCGGTGTGGCTTTGTAGAAAAGGTGCACAACGATCCAGCTTATGGCGAAAACAACAAGGGCTGTAAACGGGATCCTTACTGATACGGGTATGGAAAGCTTTTGCGAAATGGCATAGCCAAGCCCTACTACAAAATAATGACAGAGGTAGATGCCTAATCCGTATTGCGTCGTCCTTGCAAGGTATTTTCTGACGGTTTTGGAACGTATTTTTACGTGCTTGATAAACAGTATTACGGCCAGGGTCATCAGCGCGACCTGTGGTGAGCAATACAGGAAGAAAAGTTCCACATCGTTTTCCGTACTCCCCGGGTTTGCAGTCATGTACCGGAAGCCAAGATACGTTATAAGATAACCCGTGGAAAATAGTGCTGCGCACAAAATGTATTTTGTTGCCGTATTTAGTTCTAATGGATATTTCTTTACACAATATCCCAGGAAGAGATAGCCATTAAACCCAGCAAAATAATAAAAGGTGTCGAAACTGTTCCACGCACTGCGACCCAGAATGTCGGGTGCTGTAAAACGGAACGCGTAAGGCAGAAAAAGGGTTGCTGCCCAAAATGCGCCGTATATTTTATACTGAAAAAGATCCTCTTTTTCTATCCATGCTGTCAAAAAAGGCATATAGAGGTAAAGCCCTGCCAGCATGAAAATGTACCATAAATGTATGGTATACGCATTGAATGAAACAGGTATCGCAATCAGCCGGGCAATAGTATCTTCCACGGATTGGGAAGGATGCGGGCCGGCATAGGCAAATGTCTCACTTACAACAGCAGGGTCCAGGCCCAGCATCCCGGTGAGCAGGGGATAGCAATTGTACAGGATGGACCAGATAAGGAAAGGAATAAGAATCCTGGAAAGCCTTTTTTTGTAAAAAGCTCCCGTATTTTCTTTAATCGGTAACAATAGCGCACCGGTAATCATTACAAAAAGAGGTACACAGGGCCTGAGAAATGCGCCGTACAGACTGCCCCAAAAATTATATTCCGGATTCGCCCGGGCTTCCGGTGAGATATTGAAGGGATCGGCACAATGTATACATATTACCATGAATATTGCAATGAACCGGAGGAGGTCAAGCCAATATTCGCGTTCTTTTTCCTTTGGTCGTGTTGTGTCCATTTGGTCCCGGTTTAAAATGATGTGTTGCGTTTCTTTCTTGTCGGTCGATAGAAGTGGCTCCCGAAGATAAACATTTTTTCAAAACTTTTTTGTTTAAAATTTTCACAAAAAACATTGGACAAAAAATAAACGTATGTATTTTTGGGTTACAAATCTTACAACTTTAATCTATGAACAGAAAAACTTTTTTCAGGCCTCTTGCCATCCTGTTGCTTGCAGTAGCACCGATGGTAACTTCTTGCAGCGATGACGACAACAATACCGCTCAGAACGGTAACTCCATTGCTGACCTTGCCGCATCGACCCCAGAACTTTCTACGCTTTCCACAGCATTGAACCGCGCAGGCCTCACCGGTACCCTTGACGGTGAAGGCAGCTTTACGGTATTTGCCCCGACCAACCAGGCGTTCGAGAACTATTTGCAGCAAAATGAATATACATCAATTGAACAGGTTCCTGTAGCTGCCCTAAAAGAGTTGTTGCTTAACCACGTTGTTTCCGGTACAATGGCTTCTTCGTCGCTGCAGACGGGATATGTGAAGACAATGGGAAAGGGAAGTGCATCCTCTACTAATACGTTAAGTATGTTTATAAATACATCCAACGGGGTTGTTTTAAATGGTGGAACTGCCAATGGTGGTGCTACGGTAACAGGGGCTGATGTAATGGCAAGCAATGGCGTTGTACATGTTGTCAACAGTGTAATAGGTTTACCGACAGTTGTAAACCATGCAATTGCTAACCCTGATTTCTCGATACTGGTACAAGCGCTGACACGTGAGGATCAGCCTGATTTTGTAGGGATACTTTCCGGTTCACAGAATGCACCGTTTACGGTTTTCGCACCCACCAATAATGCTTTTTCATCGTTATTACAGGAGCTGGGTCTTTCGGGTTTGGCTGATGTCCCGCAGGCAACCCTGGAAAACACCTTAAAATACCATGTGGTAACCGGGCAAAATGTGCTTGCTGCTTCGCTGACCGATAATATGAGCGTTCCGACGTTCGAGGGAGGAAGTTTTACTGTTAATCTCGAAGGCGGTGCTTCTATTACAGACGCTAACGGCAGGGTTGCTTCAATAGTTGCTACTGACGTGCAGGCTTCCAATGGTGTAGTGCACGCCATTAATAAAGTGATATTACCTGCTATGTAATCAATTTATTTTTTTACCTTTAACAATTACATGTCGTAAATATCGTGGGGGTATTTATTCAGAAAGCGGGCTTTAGCCCGCTTTACTTGTTTTGTCCGACGTTCATTTCTTGGTGGTATATGTCAGGTATGCATTGTCTGCGTTGTTTCATCAACCCAGTCGCTTATCCAGCCTGCGACAGCATCCGTCCAGTCTTCCCGATCATTCAGGCAAGGGATGGTGATGAAATTTTTACCTCCGTTACCTAAAAAGTCGTCTTTAGCACGCATAGCGATTTCCTCAAGTGTCTCGATACAGTCCGATACAAAAGCGGGCGTTACCACAGCCAGATTTTTTATGCCCTCTGCCGGCATCGCCGCAATCCGTTTATCCGTATAGGGCTCAAGCCACTTATCGCGGCCCAGGCGGCTTTGGAAGGTTACGGAATAGCGCTCGGCAGGCAGTTTGAGTATTTCGGCAACAGCCCTTGTTGTTTCATAACATTGGTGCCTGTAGCAGAATTGATGTGCTGTGGATTTCAAGGAACAGCACTCGCTATCGATATGGCAATGGGAGCCCGTCGGGTCCGTTTTCCGTATATGGCGCTCCGGCACGCCGTGGTAGCTGAAAAGGATATGGTCATATTGAAACCCGTTCAGCGCGTCTTTTATTGACTGGGACAATACGCGTGCATATTCCGGCTTATTGTAAAAAGGGGCAAAGTGTTCCATAAGCATGAAAGGAAATTTGCGGCTTCTGATTTCTTCTGTCTTCTCTACAATTGTGCGGGTAGTGGCCATTGCGTATTGGGGGTACAGCGGTACTACCAGTACGTGGTCTACTCCCTTGGCGGCAAGTTCATCAAGTCCTTCTTCCAGGGAAGGCTTTCCGTAGCGCATAGCCAATGCAACGGGGGTGGATAATTTAGCTGTAACAGCTTCCTTTAGCCTCGTGCTCAAAACAATCAGTGGTGAACCCTCTTCCCACCATATTTTTTCATAAGCCTCTGCAGAAGCTTTCGGACGCGAACGGAGTATTATTCCCTTTACAAGAAGCGCCCTTAGGATATAGGGGTAGTCAATTACGTATTTATCCATCAGGAATTCGTCCAGATAGGGTTTTACGTCCTTTGCGGTGGGGCTCTCCGGTGAGCCGAGATTGACCATTAAAATGCCTTTCATGTTTTTGTATTTGTTTATTTATTTAACAAATATAAGTAAACAAATTATTATTTTTATTTATAGTAAATATAAAATAAACCTCAACATATTTTCTCCCTGGTTTGTATATGGATTCAAGAAACTTGGTTAAATTTTATAGAAAGTAACAATACATTACTACATTTGCACTTTAATATGATATATGGTAAGGAAAGACGGTCCTATCATTATAATAGATGATGACGCTGATGACAGGGAAATATTAAAGGAAATCCTTGAGGGTTTGCATTATCCCAATGAGATAATTTGTTTTACAGACGGGTATTCTGCCCTCGATTATCTGGCGGGGGAGTCCGTAAATCCATTTATCATTTTTTCGGATGTGAATATGCCCAAAATGAGCGGATACCAGTTCAGGGACAGTATATTGGCAGATGAAAATTTACGCCGTAAATGTGTGCCCTTTATTTTCATCACCACTTCAGCAACAGATGCAACTATTGCGAGGGCCTATGAGCAGTCGGCACATGGTTTTTTCCACAAGCTGAACGATTACCTTCAATTCCAGCAGGCCATGGAGCACATTGTAAAGTATTGGCTTACAGCGGATGCCCCGGTTTTTCCAAACCCACTGGCATCATTTTAAAGCCCTATTTGTATTTGGGTTACCGGAAGGATAATTTCAAATGTAGTACCGAGGCCTATTTCGGACCACACGGATACTGTACCGTTATGGCGTTGCACTATTTTATGGCAAAGGGAAAGCCCCAGCCCGGTTCCATCATAGGTATCTTTTGAATGTAGCCGTTTAAAAGGCTCAAAGATCTTATCAACGAATTCTTTCTCGATGCCAATGCCATTATCGGCTATTTCAATCTTGATGCAGTCACCCGAAGGTTTACTCAACAAATGGCTGGTTATGTTTATGTGCGGCCGTACTGCCTCACGGGAAAACTTCAGGCTATTTCCAATTATGTTGTAGAACAATTGGCTAAGGAGTACATGTGCGCCCTGTATATCAGGAAGCAGCGACTGGTTAATAACAGCGTCCTTCTGCGTTATCACCAGCTCCAAGTCACCCAGGACTTCGGAAAGCAGTACATTAAGGTCGATTTTCTGTACACTGAATGCGGCGGCATCCATAACGGAGTAGGCCAGTATATCTTCAATCATGCTGTGCATCCTTGCTGCCGATTTTTCGATTTTTGCGGCGTAGAGCGTACGTGCCTTACTATCGGGTTCCAGCATATCATTAAGCGCACCGGTGAAAAAACGTATTTTACGCAGGGGTTCCTTAAGGTCATGGCTGACGGCGTGTGCAAACTGGGAAAGGCTTTCGTTTGAACGCAGCAATTGCCGGGTACGCTCGTCTACCTTTAACTTCAGTTCTTCTTCAAATGATTTTTGTTCTGTAATATCCTGTACTGTTCCAAACAGGCTTTTGGTATCCGGCGAATCAATATAAAAACCGTTAATGCGCAGCCACCTCACTTCTGAATTGTTGTGGATAATCCGTAACTCATAGGACATTTTCCCGGTTAGTTCCGCTTCCCGGTGAGATTGCTCCCTTATGTGCAGGTCATCGGGGTGAAGTTTGCCAATCAGATCATAATTTGTGATGGGGTCTGTTATCCTCCATATTTCCTTAAATATCCCGGAGGTTTTTATCCTACCGTTCTCCAGGTTGATTTCGTAGGTGCCCAGCTTAGCATTTTCAATTGCGAGCGTAAGCTTTTCTTCTGCTTCAGCTGCATGGTTTTTGGCCATGACCAGTTCGGTTATGTCTGCTGCCGTATTCATCACACCGTAAACCGTTCCGTCAGGTGCCTTTAGGGGAGTGAACGTATAATTAAAATAATGGACTTCTTTTATTCCTTTCTTAATAAGGTCAACACGCCTGTTTGTAGCTATATAGGGCTCACCGGTGTCTAAAACCTGCCACAGCTGTTCATAAATGCCCAGGCCCTCCAATTCAGGAAGTATTTCGAGATAGGACCTGCCTATAATGTCAGCGCCCTTTCCCCAGGCATCAACGAGGGCCTGGTTGGCCAAGACAACGGTAAGTTCACGCCCTGTGTAAACACCAATGGGAAAAGGCGCGCTTAGCACGACATCTTCAAGTTGCTGGTAATAGTGGTGATCTTTTTCCATTGATACTATACGTCCTGTAAATTTAACTTATAAAATAGTTATCGCCCATGACAAACGGGTTTATGCGGTAATTTTAACTATTGTTCAAGTACAGCTTTTACATGATTATAATTTACATGGCGACGTCGCTCAAATAATTAGTAAAAAAGCTAAGGCAGTATATTTGCAATAGAATAAGAGGCAACCTGTAATAAGCACCCTATAAATAAGCGGTATGTTTACAGGTTCAATAGATGGTAACGGTAAGGATTCCTTTTGCACCAAATAATAAATTACTTATAATGTTTAGAAGAAATTTCATGCGTAATTAGCGATTATCTAAAATATTTTCATTCATTCATTCGGAGTGGGAATGTATAATCCATAACTTTTACAACTTCTCTGGATAACTGCTTCCTGTCCCGGGCCTTTATTTTTTCCAATAGAGGGGCATTTTCGCGTATTTTTATTTTCAGGTAATACTCCCAGTAGATAGTACCCAATAATAAATTGACAAAGCCGTTACCGTGCTTTGTCTTGATAATTGAAATGCTTTCAATATCGCGAACCCCGAATGCTACGTCCAGGTTACGGTACCTGACTTTAACGGTATTATCCTGCGCCAGGATATATTTATTTCGTTGCATGGTAATGGAGGAATTATTCAGGCTAAATATAGAAATGAATATAGAATCTTGCAAGTACCTTTACAATACAAAATCCGTATTTATTTATACTTAATATGAATTGCTGTATCATTCCCATCTGCTTATATATAAAAGTTATTTTTGGAGTATAAGATACCATTATGATCCAATTTAAAGACCAGAGGCTGGTGCAATTTGGCCAGCGTGTCCGTACATATCGTGAAGAAAAAGGCTGGACTGTAAACGATGTTGCTGCCAGGGGCTATCTTAGCAAAACTGACCTTATGGCTATAGAGTCCGGCAGCAGGAACTTTGGCTTTACCACGCTGCTTGAACTCTCAAAATCACTTTCTATCACGCCCTCTCAGCTGCTTGATTTTGAATTTGATATTTAAGTAGTATGCGTGAGCGTCACTTTTGTACCTACGGTAAGCTCGCTTTCAATGGTAATCTCTATATCCAGTAGTTCACAGATCCGTTTCACGATGGACAGGCCCAGGCCGTTGCCTTTTGTCTGGATATGCTCATCGGGCCGTGAACGGTAAAACGATGCAAATACCTTGTGCTGTTCCTCTTTTGCAATGCCTATGCCATTGTCTGCCACTTGCAGCAGGATACTGCCTTTACCTGAACTTGCCGATAACGTTACTACACCGTCAGGTTTAGAATATTTTACCGCGTTTGAAACAAGGTTTTCCAGTACCATGGATAACAGGTATCCGTCGGTTTCCATGTACAGGTTCTCGGCAATATGTGTTTCAATCTTAATATTTTTCTCTTTGATTGCCTTTGCGTTGCGGGAAAGGGTATCTAAAACAAGCACACTGATATTGGTGTTTTCTACTTTAAGTGCTTCTTTCTGGCTTTCAAATCTTGCAAGTAGCAAGAGCTGGTCTACCAATAGGTTGATACGGTCTGTTTCGGCGATGCAATATTTAATTGTTTCTACAAATTCTTCCTGGCTGCGTGGCTTGCGTATCAGGACTTCAAGGGTGCCTCTTACAACGGCGAGTGGGGTCCTTAGTTCGTGAGAGGCATCAGAGGTAAATTGTTTTTCCCTGAGTACAGCGCTTTCAATACGGTCGAGCAGGTTATTGATGGTTTTGGATAGTGTGTACAATTCATCTTTATTTCCAGCATAGGCAATCCGCTCATAAAGGTTGTTACGGGAAATCCTGCCAGCAGTCTCAATAATATTGTTTACCGGCTTTATACTCCTGCCTGCTACAAGGCGGGTAACGGCAAACAGTATAATGAGCAGCAAGGGGTAGGTAATAAACAATACCCTTTTGAGGTTATAAAGCAGGTTTCCGGCATCCTGCAACGGGACGGCTACCAGTATATACCCTACAACTGTATCTTTGAAGCGGACCGGTACCTGAGCCTGCCGTACGGGTATGTCATCCAGCAGGCTGTCGTAAAATATGTCTTCAGTGAGGGTTCTGTATTTGAGTTTTGACTCTTTAAGGTTGGGTGACCGGTCGGATAGCTTTCCATGCCGGTCCGTAAACTGTATGAAAATGGGGTTAATGTCAAGGGTATTGTGTTCTTTCTCATACCATTCTTCCTTTTCGACTGAAAATCCGGCAGGCGTAACCGTTATTTCGGTATAAAGGTCGTCCACCTCTTTTTGCAGGTCATTATCAAGGCTGCTGTATACACCACTGCTTACGATCAGGTAAATTAACGCAAAAACAAGCAACACCAGTATGGCAGCAGTGATGCTGTAGAAAAGCGCGATCCTGTTCCTGAATGCTATTGCCATGGTTTTAAAATTCTGCAATGTAGCCGATTCCCCGAATGGTCCTTATAAAGTCAACTTCCTTGTCGAGTTCGAGCTTTTTACGGATACCGTTGATAAAGACATCGATCACGCCCGTATCGTATTCAAAGTGGATATCCCACACGTCATTAATGATCTGGGCACGGGTACACACCTCATTTTTATGCTGTACAAGATAAGACAATAATTCAAATTCACGCTGGGTAAGGTTTACTGCCAATCCGTTTTTAAGGACTTTATGTGCCGTCAGGGCGACGGTCACGCTACCTATAACAATATCTTTTTGCCTTTCTGTTTTTGCCCGCAGCTGTACCCTTATTCTTTCCAGTAACTCCTCAAAACTAAACGGCTTTTTGATGTAGTCGTTAGCACCGGCCCTCAGCCCGTCGATAGTGTCCTGAATGGTGTCCTTTGCAGTAAGAAAAATTACCGGCGTATCCACCTGCCGCTCCCTTAGGGCCTTGCACACTTCAAGCCCGCTAAGCACCGGTAGCATCCAGTCCAGCAAAATAACATGCGGTTGTTGTTCCAGGGCCAGGGCCAGCCCGCTTTTCCCGTCGTTTGCTGCCAAAACCTCGTACCCTTCTTCGCGCAGTCCCTTACCCAGGAAGTTAATTATACCTGTTTCGTCTTCAACTATAAGTATTTTCATAGGTTTAAAATCTCCTTAAAGGTACGTAAGTTACTTATACCTGATATTAATACTGATAATATCCGAGTTCAGGTTGGTAGAACGGGTATAATGGCCGTAGCGTATTTCGAGCAGGTTGAGGCGTTCAATACCAAAGAGCCCGTGCACCGGTGTCATGCGCAACCCGATGCCCACGAAGTTGCTGTTGAACTTTGAAAGATCGTAATTACTGGTGTAAAAGTCACGCTGCGGGCCGTGCATCTGGTAACCGTCAAAATATTTGGCAGCAGTCTGGGTATAGTACCTGTAGAACGGCGATACCGAAAGGAACGGGGTAATCTTTACCGGAACTTCAAGCTCTGCCGTATGGGATTGTATGCCCCAGTCATCGGTGTAGAATCGGTAATACCCCCTCAGGATAATATTGTCGCCCAAAAAGTAACTGGCGCGTGCCGCCAAAGGTATTTTAAGGCGGCTGTCGGGCAGCTTTTCCTGATGCACAGAGCCATCGGTAAAATATACCCTGTGAAAAGGCAGGCTGAGGTAGCCCTGCTGCTGCACTATGTCGGCCTGGAAGAGTACCTGGAAATCGCGGTTGATAATCTGCGAATAGCTTAACGACCCCACAAAGGTATTGCGCGAGGCGTTACCCGAATCATCAGTACCGGGCAGCCCCCGCAGTTCTACGGGCGCAAGCAGCTTTACCTGGTCGAGGTAGGCCTGTAACTTTGCGGTAAACTCACCGTTACGGTCTTTTGTTTTTTGGGAAAAACTGATGTTCCCGCCAAAAGACTGGTAGTCGTATTCGGTGGAGGACGAAACCCCTATGCCAAAGGCACGGCCCTTTGCCTCGTTTTCGCGGATGTAGTTCAGCGACGGATATACCCTCATATCCGAAGAGGAGGCCGAAGAATTTGCCTGTAGGTCTATTTTATCCGATGATGCCGAAGAATAATGGTCGACACCTACCTCAAAATCCCAATTGTGCTTAATGCCGTTTTCACCGAACTTAACCAGGCGTACATCTATTGCATTGGAGATATCGTTAAGTTTCTCGGTGCCTGTTCCACCGGTTACCGCTGAGTTATTACCATCCTGCCTGTAGTAGCTTGACACCAGGTTTATTTCTTCCAGCTTTAATTTCTTGGGTTTGTATGCTGTTGAATCTGTGGGCTGTTCCTGGGCGTAGATTTTCATGAGCCCTAAAAGCGCAAGCCCTGTTATAAATATCCTTTTCATGTTGTTGCTGTGCTGTTAAGGGTTAATTGCATCCACACCCGCCGCCGCTTTTCCCGGCATTGGCGCCCGATGAGCCTTCCCTGTAGGACTGGAAGCTCAATTCGGTTTTTTCTACTTTGCGGTTCGAGAGGGACATCTCCCCATCGTTGATTTTGTTTTTTTGGTACTCTTTTACGGGAGAGCAGGCGCTGGCAAGGAGAGCAGCGATAGCGGTAAGGCTAAGAAGGAAGCGTTTCATGTGGGATAAGGTTTATGTTTTTTGAGGTATACAGTTTATTGTTGTCGTCAATGATAATACAGTGCAGGTCCGGTATCTGGTCGATAAGGTACAACCCTGCTTTGATGCCCATTACCGCAATCGGGGTGGCCATGGCGTCGGCAAATTCTGCATTGCTGCTGATTACCGTTACACTCTTAATGCCGGATATCGGCAACCCTGTTTTAGGGTCAATGGTATGCGAATACTTTTTGCCGCCTATCATCACGTATTTTTCATAGTTGCCTGAGGTTGCAACTGCTTTGCCCGACACATCCAGGTAGGAAAAGATATCTTCCGGATGGTCCGGATTGGATATCCCAATCCGCCACGGGTTGCCGGATGGCTGCGCCCCCCAGGCGGTAAGGTCGCCGCTGGCATTGATGATGCCGCTTTGCACCCCGTTCTGCATTAGCAGCCGCCTGGCCATCTCGGCCGCATAGCCTTTGCCAATACCTCCAAAGCCGATGCGCATTCCTTTATTTTTTAGGAACACCGAATTGTACTGTTCATCGAGTATAATATTGCGGTAATCGATGAGGTGTACCATCTTCAGCGCCTGCTCTTTTGGCGGTAGCGCTGTCATGGTTTTATCAAAATTCCATAAGGTTTTGTCGATGCTTCCGTAGCTGATATCGAAAGCACCCTGCGTGATTTGGGAAATGCCGATGCTGCGCTTGATCAGGTCAAAAACTTCAGCAGCCACCGGTACAGGGGCTATCCCGGCATTCTCATTGATCAGGGCAGTTTGGCTGTTGTTACTGAACGTCGTAAGCAACTTTTCGATACGGCGTATTTCTTCAATAGCGGCCTGTATATGCACCTCCGCATCTTGTATACCAGGGCTCACTACCGTAATGGTAAAAGTATTGCCCATCAGTTTTAATGACTGTGAGAACTCCTGCATAAAATATCTATTTATGGGAATTGCAGGCTGCCTTGATTTCCGTTGCCCACCCGTCAACAGTAGCTTCCGGTTTCCCTTTCCAGGATTTTATAACTTTGCCGTCAGTATCTAGCAATAGCGTGAGTGGAAAGCTACCTTCCTTATTATATTTTTCGGCCAGCGCCTCATTCTTTTTGGTCTGTTCTTCTGAAAGCTGTTTTTTCTTTTTCCTAGGAAAATCAGCGTTTAATAGTACCAGGTTGTCTTTGGCCATGTTGGCAAAGGCTTCGCTGTCAAAGTAGTCCTTACGGGTAGCTACGCAGGGCGCGCACCAGTCGGAACCTGAAAAATTAAGCAGGATGAATTTATGTTCCTCTTTAGCGATTTTCTGGGCAGTGGAAAAGTCGGTTTCCCATGTAATGGGAAGGAACGCTACAAATAGCAGGCAGGCTAAAAATTTCATTGTGAGTAGTGTTAATTGTTATAACAAAATAACGCACTACCTACCTTTTAGCTTGTGTGGATTCGCTTAAGGTTTGCTTAAGATTGATTATAAAAAAAGAGCCCCGAATTACACTGGGCTCTAAGATTAAAACCAGAGGGTTCGAAGCTCCTGTTTGATGCAAAATTACTAATTATCGCCTAAATTTGAAATATACAAGTAATTAAAATTGTCGTTTTAAAAATATCCTAGCATGTAACGACTATCGGTGCGTCATAGATTACACTACTGGCTACGATACCTGCACATCAAAAACATAGCCGACAAGCGCAGAAGCAGTCATGGCAACTGTTCCCCATATACAGATACGCATGACCGCTTTCATTTTATTTGACCCCCCTGCACCGGCAGCCATTATACCGGAGATGGCAAGGAATACTATCGAAAAACCGTATTGTAACGGTATCATATAACGGAGCGGTGCGAATACTGCTACAAGCAGCGGTAATATCCCCCCGCAGATGAATGCCAGTGCAGATGCCATTGCAGCCTGGAACGGTTTAGCCTGTGTAACGTCATTTATACCCAATTCATCGCGGGCATGCGCCTCAAGTGCATTGTGTGCAGTCAATTCTACGGCGACCTGTTGTGCAAGTTCCTGCGATAAACCGCGCGTTACATAAATTTGGGTTAGTTCCTTAAGTTCCGCTTCCGGTATTTCTGCCAGTTCCCTGGCTTCCCTTTCCAAGTCTGATTTTTCGATATCGCTCTGCGAACTTACCGATACGTATTCACCGGCTGCCATAGACAACGCCCCTGCAACAACCCCTGCTAGTGCAGCCAATACTATAGGATCCCGGGTTTGGCTTGCAGCTGCAATGCCTATAACGAGGCTGGTAGTGGAAAGTATTCCATCATTGGCGCCAAGCACGGCAGCCCTGAGCCACCCACTACGGTTTATGAAGTGCTGTTCGTTTTGCATAATACTCAATTTGACATAAAAATAGTGGAAAATTTAATTCATGACCGAATTCTAAGTTTGTAAATGGGCGCGATTGAGGCTTGTTTAATCTAATTTACATAAGATATCTAATATTACAGTCATATTCTGGACTGGAATTCAATAAGTGAAATAAATTAAGTGTTTCTTTTACATTTTTCATATTTTTGGAATCTATTATAACGATATAGTATCCATGAGAAGACTCAGTACCAAATCAAATATCATGAAAGAGTTATTTTTATCGCTGTGTTTTTGCAGTGTAAGCACATTTGCGCAATCCTTTCAAAAAACCAAAACGGGTATTAAAACTACCGCAAATGGCAATAGTATAGAAATACAGTTTTACGACCCCTCAATAGTGCGGGTTATTAAAGTTCCTGATAGTAATACCTATGTGAAAGAGAGCCTGTCGGTTGTATTATCACCTGCAAAAACTGCCTTTAAGGCGTCCGGATCCGCCAACATTGTTACTGTATTGTCAGAAAAAGTTAAGGTAACCCTGGATCTTACAACAGGTAAGGTGGGTTTTGCATCTGTTTCTGACACAGGATTACTTGAAGAAAAAACGAACGGAACCGCATTTACACCATTTAACGATAACGGTACAGCAACTTATACTGTTTCCCAATCCTTTGTATTAGAAAAAGAGGAGCCTATTTATGGGCTGGGCCAGCACCAAAGCGGAACGCTCAACCAGCGAAACCAAAAGTACCACCTTGAGCAGGGTAATGTGGAAGATGCCATCACGTTTTTCCAATCGGTTAAGGGATATGGTATATTTTGGGATAATTATGCACCAACTGAATTTACCGATGACCCTGACTGTACCACATTTACATCGCAGGTGGGCGATGCTGTAGATTACTATTTTATGTATGGCGGCAATGCTGACGGGGTTATAGCAAACATGAGGAAACTTACAGGTGAGGTGCCCTTATTCCCATTATGGACCTACGGCTACTGGCAGAGCAGGGAGCGCTACAAAAGCCAGGCAGAACTGGTTGAGGTAGTAAAAAAATACAGGGAACTGGGTGTGCCACTGGATGGTATTATCCAAGACTGGCAATACTGGGGCAATAACTATTTGTGGAATGCCATGGATTTCCTTAACCCCGAGTTTCCTGATGGGAAAAAAATGGTGCAGGATGTACATAACCTTAATGCCCATATGATAATTTCCATATGGTCTTCCTTTGGTCCCAATACCAAACAATACGGCGACATGGATGCTAAGGGGATGCTATTTAACATCAGGACCTGGCCGGAATCGGGTTCGGAGATATGGCCGCCAAAGATGGATTATCCTTCCGGGGTAAGGGTTTATGATGCTTATAACCCCGAAGCCCGTGATATCTACTGGGAACATGCAAACAATGGCTTATTTGCTACGGGTATAGACGGCTGGTGGATGGATTCCACAGAACCCGACCATTTCCATCCCAATGATGCCGATTACAATACAAAAACCTTCCTGGGATCTTTCCGTAAAGTGCGTAATGCTTACCCATTGATGACAGTAGGGGGGATGTACGACCATCAGCGTAAGACAACGTCAGACAAACGGGTGTTTATCCTGACGCGTTCTGCTTTTGCTGGCCAGCAACGCTATGGTGCCAATACGTGGTCGGGCGATACAGGTTCAAGCTGGGATGCATTACGGAAACAAATACCGGCAGGGTTAAATTTTTCACTTTCTGGCATACCGCATTGGAATGCCGATATAGGGGGCTTCTTTGCAGGCGAATATAAAAAAGGGAAGTATGCCGATAAGGGCGCCCAAAACCCGTTGTATCAGGAATTATACGTCCGCTGGCTGCAATTCGGCACCTTTACCCCAATGATGCGTTCGCATGGTACCGATATTCCAAGGGAGATTTACCAGTTTGGAAAAAAGGGAGAACCCATATTTGATGCAATAGAGAAGTTTATAAACCTGCGCTACACACTCCTGCCGTATATTTATGCTACCTCGTGGCAGGTTAGCGCACACCAGTCTACCTTTATGCGTGCCTTGTCTATGGACTTCGCGCAAGATAAAAAAGGGTGGGATATAAACAATGAATACATGTTTGGCAAATCCATCCTTGTAGCGCCTATAGTCAACGCCCGGTATACACCTGAGGCTGTGGTTAACGTAAATGAAGAAAGCGGCTGGAACAAACAAACAGCTATCGAAAATAATGCCCAGGCAGGTGTTGACTTCACAGCCGAAAAAACTGCTAACGTATACCTTCCGGCAGGTCCCTCATGGTATGACTTTTGGACGGGCGAAAAAATAAACGGAGGACAGGAAATCAATGTGAAGACAAAAATTGACATGATACCGCTGTATATTAAGGCAGGCAGCATACTACCCATTGCCCCACTGATGCAATATGCAACAGAAAAAAAATGGGATGACCTGGAGATAAGGCTATACCCTGGTGCAGATGGCACATTTGTACTGTATGAAGATGAGTTTGACAACTATAATTATGAAAAGGGCGCTTATACAGAGATAGCTTTTTCATGGAATGACAAGACAAAGAAACTTACCATCGGCAACCGAAAGGGCGCTTATAATGGGATGCTTCAAAACAGGAAATTCAGGGTGCTGCTGCCTTCCGGAGAAGAGAAAACTGTAAATTACAACGGCAAAAAAATTACCCTTTCATTTTAGCTTCAAACAAAATGTGAAAGTGTTATCTGAATCTACTGACCTGATTCGGTTAAGCTTCATATTATTAAAATATATATTATGCATAGACGGGATTTACTTAAAGGCGGTACAGCACTATTGTCTGCCCTGGTTTTAGAAAAAATTGTGGCAGGGCCACTAATTGATACAGGCCTTTTTGATATGCCTTTTGAACCTCTGGCTAAAGGGCCTTTTAAACCCACATGGGAGTCCTTACAGGGATATACAGTCCCAGATTGGTACAAGAATGCAAAGTTCGGCATATGGGCGCATTGGGGGCCACAGTGCCAGCCCGAGGCAGGTGACTGGTACGCCCGGAATATGTACATGGAGGGCAGTTGGCAGTATGAATATCATATTAAAAAATACGGGCATCCATCGGTTTTTGGTTTTAAGGATGTCATCAACGAATGGAAGGCCGAAAACTGGAATCCTGATGAATTGGTATCGTTATATAAAAGTGCCGGTGCACAGTACTTTATGGCACTGGCAAACCATCATGATAACCTTGACCTTTATGACAGTAAATACCAGAAAAACTGGAATTCAACCAAAGTGGGGCCTAAGAAGGACATTATAGGGGCCTGGGCAAAGGCAGCCAAAGAAAACGGGTTGCCGTTTGGCGTAAGCGTACATGCTGCGCATACCTGGAGCTGGCTTGAAACGGCACAGCGGTCAGACAAAAAAGGGTCTTATGCAGGCGTAACTTATGATGGGAAACTGACGAAAAAAGACGGTAAAGGCGAATGGTGGGATGGCCTGGATCCTCAGGAATTATATGAGCAAAATCACCCGCTGAGTGAAAACAGCTTTGATGACGGTATGATACACAGGCAATGGAACTGGGGCAATGGCGTCACACCACCCAGCAAAGAGTACTGCGAAAAATTTTACAACCGTACCATTGACCTGATCAACAAATACAATCCTGACCTCATTTACTTTGATGATACTGCATTGCCGCTGTGGCCGGTAAGTGATGCTGGACTGCGCATTGCTGCACATATGTACAACAAGAGTATTAAAGATAACGGGACGCTTAAAGCCGTAATCACAGGCAAAATACTGGACGAAGGCCAGCGTAAAGCCATGGTGTGGGATATTGAGCGCGGGCAGAGTAATGCCATTGAGCCCCTTACCTGGCAAACCGATACCTGCATAGGGCAGTGGCATTATGACAGGGGTGTTTATGAGCGTAAAGAATATAAAACCGCACAAACAGTAATACATACACTTATAGACGTTGTGAGTAAAAACGGCAATCTTATGCTTAATATTCCCATGAGAGGTGATGGCACTATCGATGAGCTGGAGCGCAAAATAGTGGAAGAAATTGGTGTGTGGATGCGTGCAAACAGCGAAAGTATCTACGGTACCCATCCATGGAAAATATTTGGAGAAGGTCCTGCGCAGGAGGGGGCTGCAGCCTTAACCGCCCAGGGCTTTAACGAAGGAAAGGGCGAGCCGTTTACCGATAAAGACGTTCGCTTTGTTGTAAAAGGGAACGACCTCTTTGCCACAGTAATGGGGTGGCCGTCCTCTGGTGAAGTGCTGATAAAAAGTTTACACTTGGGCAATCCCTACCGCGAATCAAAAATTAGCAGCGTCCGGTTGGTTGCCACTAATGATTCGCTGAAATTTGAGCAGACAGGGGAAGGGTTGAAGGTGTACTTTCCGAAAAGTAAACCTGTGGCGCCGTATGCGAATCCTTTAATATTAAATTAAAAAATACTATTTAATGGCAGCATTGTAAATAGTTCGGCTTTACCTATGTTACAGTCTCTAATTTTTACAATTGTCTTGGATTTTATTTCATATCGCTTAATACGGGAAATGAAAAAGCTGCTCTTTTTAGGGAGCAGCTTTTAGAGAAAACCCAAACTTTCCCTATATAACCCAAATTAACTTACACTTATAGTCAACTCTTCAATTTGTTCAGTACTAATGTCTGGATTTGCCCCGGTCGCGGCGGCTACCAAAGCTCCCATAGCACAAGCATAATCCAATGCTTTCTGGGGCGTTTCCTTAACAAGAAGTTTCATTATCAGCGTCGCCAGGAATGAGTCACCGGCACCAACAGTGTCAACCACTTTTACTACGTAGCCATTATTGCTATACAATTTGCCTTCCCACAATAGTATCGCACCATGCTTACCCTTAGTAACACAAATCGCTTTGGAGCCTGTTTTTTTTGCAATAAACTCCATATTATCTTCCAAAAGCTTAGCGTGAGAACCTAGTTTGCCTGCAATTTCAATTAGCTCTTCGTCGTTGAACTTAATGAAATCAGCTTTTTTCATCAATTCCAAAAGGGTATCAATTTCGTAGTGTGGGGGCCTGAGATTCACATCAAAAACTTTATAGCCGTCTATTTCCAATAGCTTCAATAAACTTTCTTTCGACACTGCGTCACGGCAGGCAAGGCTTCCGTAAATCATCACATCAGCTTCCCGTACCAAATTAAAGACATTCGGTGTAAGTACGATTTTATCCCAAGCTGATGGATAGCTGATTTCATAACTGGCACTGCCACGCTCGTTCACGTAGACCTGTACCAGCCCGGTAGGATAACCTTCAACTGTTATAATGCCTGTAGTATCCAAGCCCTTTTCTTGTACATAACTGATAATCTCTTCACCATCAGTATCTTTTCCAATTGCACTTACCATTGCGGCTTCACAGCCCAGGCTTTGCATCCTTAAGGCCAGGTTAAGGGGAGCCCCGCCAATTTTTTTCCCGTCAGCAAATACGTCCCAAAGTACCTCTCCAAAAGATACTGCTTTTATTTTTCTATTATTGCTCATCAATCTTAATTTAAGTTATGGTTTTTTAATTTCCAATCCACTAAAAGTGGCAGCTGCACCATCAGTAGCTATAAGTCCCCAGATCTGTTGGTCGCGGCCGTAAATACGGTTACTTAATACCGTTTTTCCGTCTACATAAACTTCGCAAATACTACCATCCGCTATAACCGTAAGGTTGTAAGCCGTGCCAGCCTGAATGTTAAAAGGTACGTGTGTAACTTCATCTCCGTTGCTGTTATAAGCTGCTATACGGTTTTGCTGCGGCTCGAATACAATTCTATAATATGCATTGCTGCTCACATTAAAGAAAAAACCTGCCGAACCTGAAGTATTATTCAGGGTAATTTGTGCCGAAGCTTTTATTTTTTTACCTACCGGGGCAAACGTTGCTAAGGCGTCATCGCTTGCAGCATTTAAGTTAAATGTATTATTACCCTGTGTTACGTTACCGGATGTATTTTGCAGGGCAATAGCTGATGATTGCGTAAAGTGCTCGCTTACGGCATCCGGAGCTTTCAGGCCAAGTGTACCGTCAGCATTCTGGATGATTTCATGTACTACAAGGTTGCCTGCCCATTCTTTACCTCCCGTATCATTTTCAGGCGCTTTACGGGCTGTCCATCCAAAAGCATAGCGCTTGTTCCCATCTGAAGCAGTTTTTGCAGCATAAAAATATTCGCCGTCAAGCATATCGTTTGCCGGTTTTATCCAGGGGCCGTTTATAGAAGTAGCCATACGGTAGTGGGTTCCTTTACTAATGCTCCAGTTTTCGCTGAAAGTCAGGTACCAATAGCTACCCATTTTAAATATGTCGGCACATTCCATCATGAGGTAATTGTCTTCCGGTGCAGTAGTATAGAAAGATCCTGCGGGTGTCCAGCTGCCGCTTGCCGGGTTATCCGATGTAAATTTAAGCAGTACGGCCTTCCGTGCAGGGTCGGTTTGTGTACTTACCAGCATCCAGTATTTGCCATCATCAGGGTTCTGGAAAACATGGGGGTCACGGAAGTCATAATCATAATAACCTGCCGGGGCCGTTATCTTGAATGATGTTTGCTTCGTCCAGTGTATCCGATCGGTACTGGTGGCTAACAGCACACTTTCGCGTGGGTTAGTGGCACGGAAAGCTGCTATATCATTATGCCCTGTATAGTAAAAATAATACGTGCCGCCTACTTTTATAACAGATCCTGTACCCACGCCAAAGTCGGGTTCGTCCTGGCTGCCATAGGGCACCATCTGGCCTTTATAGTCAAAATGCGCCAGGTCTGTAGTAGAATATTCGTGTATATCGTGAAAGCCCTTACCCGCCGGTTTGTTTATAGCATCATGCAGAAAATACACATGGAACGTACCATCTTCATAAAACGGCATTGGGTCTCCGGTGTAGCCTGCGCTAAAGTAAGGATCACCACCCCCCATCCATTGTGAGGGTGGTGTGGGGTATATGCTGCTGATGGCTGTTTCCCCGCCCATTACAGAACCCCCGATGTAGGTATCGTCATCATTGCACGAGGTTAGCGCCATAACAAATGCAGGCAAGAAGTATATATATTTAAATTTCATAGCCGTGTTAATTATTAATGAGGTAATTAATGCTGTTTAGTGTAAGGGTTTGGATATTATTTATATACCCATTCGCCTGGCTTGGATTACCATTAGCATCAGGTTCGTTATACCAGTCATAGGCACCCAATGAGATTACTACTACATTTTTGTCGGTGTCGCCCCATTCAGCAATGACCACACGACCATTGAGTCCGGTATCCCAAGGCTCGCTGGCGAGGTTTATACCGCCCGTTTGGTTCCTCCAGCCGGCACCATCGCCATAACCTCCCCATTCTGGTAAAAACCACCAGGCGGTATGGTTAAGCCTGAAAGTGCCATTTTGTAACAAATTTGCCTTATTCCCTTCAAAGGTTTCCAGGTTCTGGAAGATAGGGTGGCCTTCGTGTCCCGCAAAGGTGATACCCCAAGAGTTGGTATCTACGCCTCCATTCGGAGGGAAGTCACCAAACACATTGTTTGGCCCTTTACCCGGTGGTACGATACCCAGGGCATCTACATATTGGCTGGCAAAAGTGGTAAGCAGCAGGTTGCCTCCATTAGCCTTGTACGTTTGCAGGGCTGTGGTTACAGCAGGGTTTAAAGCAATAGAAGGCAGGTTTTGTGCGCTGTCATAGTGCCACCATATAACATCAATTCCACTGATATCAGCACCTGAGTTAATCTGGGCGAAGGACAAGTACTGTGCACCCTGGTAATTGTCAAAGAGCCAATCACACGCGGTTTTCTCATCCATATTGCTTATCGCTTCGCGCGTTGCTGCAGTACCCAAGAATGCAACGGTAAGGCCTTCCACAGGTACGCTTACCGTAGCAGTATAGTCTACAGAGCTTGTGGCCGTATTTACTGTAAATATTACAGGGTTTGTAAAATCGATGGTGCTGCCTGAAGCTGGCGATATGCTTACACCTTCACTCAGTTCTATTACGGGTTGTAGTGCCGTGAGGTCTGTACCTAAAGGCAGGGTGAGCAATATGGTATGGGAGGTATTATTTATGCTTGCCGCAATATCGTTAATCTTGAAGCTGATAATAGGCGAAGCCACTGATACGTTTACAGTATAATCTTTGTAGAGATTCCCGTTTACCACCCTAAAGCTGATCGCTTGTGTAAAATTCATGGCCTGGCTGAAATCTATATTAATATCGGCTCCGTCAGGCAGGCCTATAATAGCTACCTGGCTTGTAATATCAGTCCCATAAGGTACTATCACATTTACAACCCCTGTGCCCTGGTTAATGTCACCTTCAGTACCCGCAATGCTAAAAGATGTAATGCTCACGGCTGCGTTGGTATTAAACCCTGTATTATCAAAACTGTCTTCGCAGGAAAACAGTGTCACAAAAAGCAGCAGGATTCCTGCTACCAAACTGGTTTTATATATTGTTTTCATAATATTAACAGTTAAGAATTAATAACCCGGGTTTTGGTGGTACACACCCTGGCTAAAGTTAATCTGTGCCAAAGGTATGGGGCAATACTCTTCCCTATTACGGTCAAAGAATGCATCGTTGTAATAAGCGCGTTTGGTCTTCTCTTCAGCATAATAGGCATTCATTACTTCGTCTGCCACGCCCCAGCGCACCAGGTCAAAGAAGCGGCTGCCTTCCATGGCAAACTCCAGGCGGCGTTCCCAGCGTAAAGCTTTGCGGGCAAAGTCCTGTGTCCAGGTACAGTTCTGGCCATTAATGTAAGGGCTTATGTTGGTATTTGTAGCATAACCAGATATTAGCCCAGTGCTGTTTGCAGCGCGGTTGCGCACTTCATTTATAAGCACCAATGCTTCATCCTGCTGGCCGGTTTCAATAAGTGCCTCTGCCCTCATAAGCAGCACATCGGCATAACGGATTTGTATCCTGTTCTTGGCATTGCCATAAAAAGGGTCTATATTTACCGTACAACCACAACCTACAGGGACATTTTCTTTTAATGAAGCGGTATAGCCATAGGTACCCGGACTGCGTACCCACGCCTCCACATACGTAGTTTCAGGGTCATACTTCCACGGCAATCCCGGCAGGGCAACAGTGTGGTACAGTCGTGGGTCTACCGTGTAATCGTTCAGGGCATGGTAGTCAAGGTCAGCATCGTTATAGGTATCAAACATAGGGATGCCGTTGGCTGCCGTTTTATAGGCATTTACAAGGTTTTGGCTGGGCTTGTGGAAGTCACAGCAGCCCAATCCCTGAGGCAGGCTCAGTACGTCACCATAATTCAGCCTGCCATATAGTGTACCGTCGTTTTCACTAAACTGTATGGAAAAAACACTTTCCGGGCCGTTTTCATATTGGCCTGGCAGGAAGTTGTTGGCAAAATCAGGCTCCAGGCTTGCCATACCGATTACATGGCTTGTAGCTTCCAGTACCTGTTGCATGTGTTCCTGGTTAACTCCGGTTACGTTGTAGTTGTCGTCCTGTGTATAAGCCTGATAAAGGCGTACCTTGGCAAGGTAGGCATATGCGGCAGCTTTATCGGCCCTGCCCACCTGGGTTTGGCTATCGGGCAGCAAATCCGCAGCATCTTCAAAGTTTTGCGCTATTGCTTCCCAGAGTTCCTCATTGTTTAATGCGGTATTACTGATCTGCCCATAGTTTTCTACCGGAATATCTTCTGTGATATAAGGCACATTGCGGTATAGTATCTTCAGCATGAAATAGAAATGACCACGGATAAATTTCATTTCACCAATGCGCTGCTGTTTTAGCGGATATTCGGCTTCATTAAGCTGTTCCAAAGCCCTAAGTGCTTTATTACACCTTGAAACCCCAACATAGTGCTGGTACCAAAGCGCATCCAGTTCGCCAAAATCAGGGCGGATGTTATTTGATATTTCAAAAAAGTGGAAATCCTGTATGTCATTTGTACCGCTGCCGCCTTTGTAGGCATCATCGCTTCGCACATTTCCATAAGGCCAAAGGCTGAAAGGGGTATCGTAGTGGTCATTACCCAGTGCCGAATAGGCCGCTGTAATAAAGCCATCTACATTTTCAGGGGTTACAAGCTGCTCTTCGTCCAATACCCCACGTGGGTCATTGTCGAGAAAATCACTACACGAAGCAGTAAGCATCAGGCCGAGCAGGCCTGCAATATATATTGTCTTTTTCATGGTCTTTTTTTTAAAGTGAAACGTTAAGCCCTACAGTAAAAGTCATAGGCAGCGGGTAGCCGAAAGCCGGGCTTTCGGGGTCTACACCGGTAAACTTTTTGCTGTCAATAATCAATAAGTTTTGGCCGCTTACATAGATCCTGAAATTCTCAAGGCTGTATTTTTCCGAAAGTGATTTCGGCAGTGTATATCCCAGTTGCAGTACGCGCAGTTTCAGGTAGCTTCCATTTTCCACATAATACGTGCTGAAGCGGCTTTCTGCATTGCGGTCTACTGTTGTAAGCGCCGGTATAGAGGAGTTCGGGTTGTCTACGCTCCAGGCGTTAAGCAGGCGTGTACCTTTATTAGAGCCCACATCGTCTACACTCCAGAAATCCGTTTGGTATTTTTTGCTGTTGATTACATCTACATTGCCTATACCATCCCAAAAAGTAGTAAAGTCAAAGTTCTTGTAGCTTAGTGCGACATTTATACCGTACTGGAATCCGGGGTTCGGGTTTCCTATCCAGGTGCGGTCATTAGTATCTACTACGCCATCACCGTTCAGGTCTTTATAACGGATGCGTCCCAATCCTTTACCAGGCTGGTCGGCATGTACGTCCACTTCATCCTGTGTGCGGAACAGGCCGTCTCCCACGTAACCATACATCGAATTTATTGGCCTGCCCAATATGTTGTCATCTAAACCATCACCACCGTAGCTGTTGCGTACTTCGGCAGGCAACTTTGTAATTTTGTTTTTGTTGGCAGAAAAGTTACCAGTAATTTCATACTTAAACCCTCCGGAAGTCTCGTTGCGGTAGGTAAGTATTGCCTCCCAGCCCCGGTTTTCCATACTGGCCCCGTTTACCCAACGGTTTCCGCCTTCGCCAATTGCACCGAGATAAGGAGGCAGTACAAGGATGTCGTCGGTTTTCTTAACGTAATAATCTACCGAACCGCTTAATTTTTGTTCGAAAAAGCCAAAGTCAAGGCCTATGTCGGTTTGTGTCGTCGTTTCCCATTTCAGGTCATCATTACCAGTCTGTGTGGCAATATAGCCTGACGGCAAAAGTCCGTTGTTATTCCCGTTAATATCATAGGCTGTACCGTAAGAAGTAGCCCATGTAGGGCTTCCGCCGGCATAGTTGGCAAGGAACAGGGAGTATACTGCCGTATTGCTTATTTCCTGGTTACCCGTCTGCCCCCAGCTGGCACGCAGTTTCAGGTCGGATACAGGCGTGTTTTCAATATTTTTCAGGAAACTCTCCTCACTAATGCGCCATCCGGCAGAAACAGCAGGGAATGTACCAAAACGGTTGTTCTTCCCGAACCTCGATGAACCGTCGCGTCGTACGGTAGCAGAGGCCAGGTAGCGCCCGTCGTAATCATAGTCTATTTTGCCAAAATACGAAAGGAGCTTGTAGCGCGTAGAAGTACCGCTTGTAAACGATTCGCCTGTACCGGCATCAGGATACATGTAATCAGGCGTTTCTATTATAAAGTCGTTTTTCCTTAAGGTGGTGTTGTCATAGGTATCGCTATACATTTCATTACCGGCAAGCAGGTTGACGTGGTTCTTACCAATTTCAAAATTGTAGGTAGCGGTATTACTCCACGTCCATTTATCGCTTACCGTTTGGTCTATGGTTACCGAGGTCTGGTCGTTTTGAAGGTAACCCGAACGGTAGCTGCGCTGCAGTGTCCGTTTGTTGTAATAGCCATAGTCAATACCAAAGCTGGTTTTAACATGCAGGTTTTTGATTACCTCAAGGTCAGCATACGCGTTACCAAACAGGCGCAGGTATTTGTAAGGGTTGTCTTTATTGTATTCTAAAAGGCGTACCGGGTTTTGGCGGTCGTTCATGCCACCTACCGGGCCGCCCCAGCCCTCACCGTCAACAGTATGCACCGGAATCAGGGGTAGTGCCCTGAGTGCAGGGTCTAATACCCCTGGGTCAGTCACTTCTTTTGTACGGTTCATGGTAAAATTTTCACCAATGGTAAGCCTGCCGTCAAAGTATTTATACGAACTGTTCATACGGGCTGACAACCTGGTAAACTCCGTAGTCCTTACAATGCCTTCATTATTATAATAATTCAATGAAAAAAGGTAACTTCCTTTATCCGAGCCGTTTGATACCGAAAGGTCATAGCTTTGCGCAATGCCCGTGCGTGAAATGGCATCGTACCAATCAGTGTTTGATGACTTTATGGTCTGCGCGGCATCAAGATATTCCGGTACCAATACATTATTTAATGTAGGGCGTCCATCTACTACGCCCCAATCAAACTGGTAGCTGAGGTTGTTGTTGTTAGGGTTGATACCGTCGTTTACATTAGCCTGCCATAATGCCTGGCCGTATTGCTCAGCATTCAGTACTTTGGTTCTGCGTGCATACGAAGAGAAAGAGGTGTAATGGTCAAAATTGATACGCATACGGCCGTTTTTGCCTTTTTTGGTAGTGATGATGATCACACCGTTACTGGCGCGCGAGCCATATATACTGGCCGAAGCAGCATCTTTCAGTACCTGTATGGTTTCGATGTCGTTAGGGTTTAGTTCATGCATGCCCGATTTTGTGGGTACGCCGTCAATAACTAAGAGTGGGGCAGTGTTGTTTAATGTACCCACACCCCGGATAACAATACCGGTATTCCCACCGCTTGGAGAACCATCAGTACTTACGCGTACACCTGGCACACGACCCTGTAGCGATTGCACTACATTGGGTTGTTTTTGCTTAGAGGCTTCTTCCATATCTACCACAGCCACGGCTCCGGTAATATCAGCTTTTTTCTGGCTGGAGTAGCCCGTAACTACTACAGTTTCCAGTTCCGTTTGGTCCGGTTTAAGGGTAATGTTGATTTGCGGGGCGGCTGCAATCGTTTGCGATTGAAAGCCCATAAAACTGATAATAAGCTGGCCTGAAGCCGGAACGTTGGTAAGGGTAAAATTACCGTCGATATCGGTAACTGTTGAAATAGTGGTGCCGGTTATGAGCACCGAGGCACCCGGCAGCGGAAGGTTATCTTCCCCTGAAAGTACCGTTCCTTTTACTTCTATGTCCTGTGCTGAGGCCAGCAAAGGGAAAAGGAGGCACAAAAAAAAGATAATTTTACATTTCATACTTCAGTTTGGTTATTAAGGTTAGTATTTAGTTAAAATTAAGCTGGTTGACCGTAAGGTTTTCAATATCAAATTTTTGCCCACCCTCAATGCTAAGGGATGTGAAAGGACTTTTGGTATAAAATATTTCGGTAAAGGCAATTTCACCGTCATTGTAGAATAGCTCTATGGACGTTTTGTCAAGGAGGAACCTAAACTTTACCTGTTTTTGCGTACCGGACAATTTCGCTTTCGATACCGAAGCCGTAAACTTGTGGAAACTTGTCGCATTACTTGATTTGGAACGGTCAATAAAAAGCTCTCCAGTAGTGTTGTCAAGACCAAAGTGGAGCTCGTCGCCATTGGCATTAGAAAGTACCAATGTGTACGTTTCTTTTTTCAGCCCCTTCAGGCTTAGGCTGATGTCAGCTTGTGTAAGGTCGATTTTACCTTCGGGTACTAATACTGCATTTTGTTTTACCGAAATCTTTTTCTGTACATCGGTTTTGGCAATATAATTCTGGAGGTTCTTTACAGGTACCGTATTCAGCCGGTAGCCATTGGCATCTTTCACTAATTCAAGTTCCCTTACTACGGTGTTTGCACCACGCCAGGTTTGAGTGGGTACTACATTGGCATAATCCCAGTTTGTCATCCATCCTATAAGGTAGCGTTTGTATTGCTCACCCGGAGTGCCAGCCCAGGTTACCCCGGCATAGTTGTCGCGCCCAAAGTCCAGCCACACCGCTTTGTCTTTTTCAAGTTTTTGGCTGAAAACCTTGTCAAGGGTAAAGTTTGTACCGTCAAAATCGCCGATGAAATATTGTGTTCCGCTGCCACCATTGGCACCGCCAGGGTTAAGGCTCTGTACCAATACCCATTTTATTTCTTCGCTGCCTTTTACTTTTAACGGAAAAAAGTCGGGGCATTCCCACACACCGCCATGCGCACCAATACCTACCCCAAAATCCGAAAGGTATTTCCAGTCCTTAAGGTTATCAGAGGCATAAAACTGGGCCCTGTCCTGTGCTGCCAGCACCAGTATCCAGCGGTTGTTTATCCAGTCGCGGTTTACCTTGGGGTCGCGAAAATCACGTATGCCCGGATTTTTAATTACAGGGTTCCCCTGATCGTATTTTACCCAGGTTTGCCCACTGTCAAGCGAGTAGGCAAGCCCCTGGGATTCCACATCAATCTGGCCTGCTTTTTCCTTTACCGGGTCGTGGTAGGTAAAAATGGCTATTGCAGGTGCTTTGCCGTCCTCTCCAAACCCGCTGGTATTTTGGGCATCATAAGCGGCACTACCAGAAAAGATATAGCCAAAACGGTCCGGATAGAGTGCTATGGGCTGCTCTTCCCATTTTACAAGGTCTTTACTGGTAGCATGCCCCCAGTGCATAGGCCCCCAGGTATTGCCATAGGGCCAGTACTGAAAATACAGGTGGTAAACGCCATCGGCATAAAAAAGGCCGTTAGGGTCGTTCATCCAGTTGTTCTTTGGCGTAAAATGAAAGTTAGGCCTGTAACTGGTTTTTTCATTATTGGCCTGTTGTGCGGTTATGTTGCCCGTAAGGCACAGGCTAGTCAGCCCGCAGAGCAGAAGTTTTTTCGTATTCATTTTTTTGAATTTGTCGTTTTTTATCATTGGTTAGTTCCCCGCTAAGCTCTTCAAGTGATTTTCCCTTTGTTTCCGGCATAAGGAACATTACAAACAGCAGCTGGAATACCATCATTACAGTAAATATCAGGAATACTATCGCAGGCCCTATAGTCGTAAAAAGTACCGGTACCAAAGAGGGAATTATTGCCGCAAGCACCCAATGCACCGAACTGCCGAATGCCTGCCCGGAGGCGCGTATATGGTTAGGGAAAATTTCAGAAATAAATACCCATATCACGGCACCCTGTCCAATAGCGTGCGCGGCTATAAAGAGAAACAGGAAACCCGGTACTGCCATGCCGCCCCAGCCAAAATAAAAGGCGGCTGCTACTAATCCCAGTGAGATAATATATCCCACTGAGCCGATGTACATAAGCAGCCTGCGTCCGAATTTGTCTATGAGGGCTACACCGATTAAGGTAAACACAAGGTTAATAATACCAATGCCTATGCTGCTTAAAAGCGCGGTGCTGTCGCCCAGGCCGGCTTCTTTAAAAATACGGGGGGCATAGTATAAAAATGCATTGATGCCCGAGAATTGGTTGAAGAATGCGATAAGGAATGCAAGTACTACCGGAAAACGGTATTTTTTAGAAAACAGCGTTTCATTTGCCGCATCTCTTTCTTGGTTTTGTTCCAGCATCAGGGCTTCTATGTTTGCCTTAGGATCTATTAATACCAATACCTTACGTGCTTCTTCATACCTGAACTTAGAGAGTAACCAACGTGGGCTTTTAGGAACGGTAAGCATGAGCCCTGTATAGATAGCGGCCGGTATCGCCTGTATCCCCAGCATCCAGCGCCATGCATTCTCACCGATATCTTTCAGGAAATAATTCGATACAAATGCAATAAGGATACCCAGTACAATGTTAAACTGGTACAAAGCTACAAGGCGGCCCCTTTTTTCTGCCGGGGCAATTTCAGACACATAAGCAGGCGCGGCAATGGTAGAAGCACCTACACCGAGGCCACCAATGAAACGGAATAGTGCAAATACATAAGGGTCGTTTGCCATAGCTGAGCCTATAGCAGATATAAAATATAATACACCAATCCACAGCAGCGTGTTTTTACGCCCGATGGCATTGGTGGGGATGCCACCAAAAATCGCTCCCACTACGGTTCCCCATAAAGCCATGCCCATAACAACAGATCCATGGAAGGCATCAGATGAATGCCATAACTTTTGTAATTGCTGATCGGCGCCGGAGATCACGACTGTATCGAAACCGAAAAGAAAACCTGCCAAAGCAGCAATAACCGACCAGATAATAATTTTGTTCATTGGTTGAAAATTTAATTAATCTGATGGCTAAAGTAGTAGGAAATCCTAATGTGTATTTTTGTTGATGTTACAATGATGTAACGCTGACTTGAAAATATTTTTAATTCGAGTGTAAAATACTGAAAAATAAGTTTTTAATTTAGCGAAAACCTTTTCTTCTATATCGTTTTAGGTATTAAATTGTTTCATAAAAATCAAAAATGTTACTTGCTTTTTGTTTTATATGGTGTCTGATTATCCTGTTATTTTGAAATCTTTAGGTGTTATGCCGTATTTGTTTTTGAATGCAGTCGAAAAGTAATTAGGTGACGAATATCCCAAGGCATAAGCAACTTCACTCACGTTCATATTCCCGCCTTTTAGCATTTCGGATGCGCGCTCCAATTTGATATTACTTATGTGGTCGCTGATATTAATACCTAAAATTGCTTTTACTTTACGGTACAGCTGTACCCGCGACACCAGCATTTTTTCTGCAAGTTCCTCTACCGAAAATTTCGGGTCTTCCAGGTTTTCAGCGATTATAGTGTTCATCTTCGCTATAAAATCCTGTTCCTGGTTTCCGAACCTGGTCTCTGGGTTTACTTTATAAATATTATTGGTGTAATAATAGCGTAACTTTTCACGATTGAATAAGAGGCTTTCAAGGCTGCGCTGCAATACTGAGAGGCTAAAAGGTTTGGTAAGGTAGGCATCGACACCGGCCTGCAACCCTTTCAGCATTGATTCTTTATTGCTCAAGGCGGTAAGCATCAACACAGGGATGTGGGAGGTGCGCAGGTCTTTCTTTAATATACGGCTTATTTCAAATCCATCCGTGCCTTTCAGGTTAATATCGCAGATAATAATATCGGGGATGTTTTGAAGCGCAGAGGAAACAGCATCGGTGCCATCGCTCGTTGTTACATTGTAATCCGCACCCAGTTTATTTCCGAGAAAATTAACCAGGTCAGGATGGTCTTCAATAATAAGAAGGCTGTATCTTTCGTCATTAGTGCGCTTTTGCATGGACGTGGTTAGTTCCGTTTCAGATATAAGAAAGTCCTGAATTTTAAGGAGTCCGGCTTTTACATCCTCATCCTGCCGGTTAATCTCTGTATCCACCAGATGGTTAGTGCCTTTTTGTAATGACAGGATGAACTCTGTACCATGTAGGGATTTTACATCGAGTTCTCCCTTATGCAGGGTAACAAATTCCCGGGCAATGTTTAGCCCTATCCCGGAACTGTTTTTCGTATTGTTAGAAGCTTTAAAGAATGGGTTAAATACCTGTGGCAATTCCGGTTCGGGTATCCCAATGCCGGAGTCCCGGAACACAATTTTTACATGGGATGCAGTTTCTTTGATAACAATTTTAATTTTACCGTTGTCAGGGGTGAACTTAAAAGCATTTGAAAGTAAATTAAAGTACACTTTGTCCATCAGGCCACGGTCAATGAAAACATCAGTTCCCCTGTTGTCGCAGGCTACAATAAATTCTATGTTGCGACGTACTGCTTCCGCTTTAAAATTCGCCATAAGCGCTAAAGTGAAATCATAGATATTTGTACGTGATGCGAGCAGGGTAAATTTACGTTCCTCAATTTTCCTGAAGTCAAGCAGCTGGTTAATAAGCCGCAACAGCCGGTTAGAGTTGGTATAAATGAGTTTCATTTCTTCCATAAGTTTGGTGCCTCTAACCTTTTCATTTTCAATGAGTGATTCAGCATAGCTGATAATAAGTGTTAAAGGTGTTTTAAACTCATGACTTAGCCCGGTAAAAAAGCTGAATTTTGCCTCATTATTCCTACGGGCTTCTTCTGCCATTGTTTCAAGCTCATTTTTCTGACGTGTCACGGTTTGGTTAAAACCTTCAAGCTGTCGTTTCTTCTTCTTTAGTGAAATAGTGCTGTAAACACTATATAAGGCCAACGCCAATATGGTTATCAGGAAAAAAGACAGTAAACGGACCAAGTGCTTCTGGGAGCTGAATTCTTCCTCTTGGACCTTTATGGCATGGAGCTGGCCTTCTATAACTTTTTGCTGTTGGTCTACCTTATCCATTTGGTTTTCGATAATTTCCGCATTGTTGCGGTCTACCACAATCGTATTGAGGATGTTATTTTTTGCAAAAGGCTCGCGGTTGTATATGGTAATGGCCAATCTTATGGCTTCGTTACCGCCGTTAGGATATAAGATGGTAGCAGCCAAGGCACCATTTTTTACCAGTCCGATGCCGCCGTTTGGCGTATTAAGGGCATCAACCCCAATAATTTGAATCTTTTTTTCCATGCCCATTTCCTTGGCAGCCTCCCAGGCGCCGAGCGCCATACGGTCGTTGTGCGAGAAAATGTAATCAATCTCTTTCTGTTTTTTTAACAGTTGTTTTAGCTGGCTCTTTGCAGAGGGCAACTCCCAATCACCACTAATCTTTTGGATTATTTTCAACCTAGGGTTCAGATCTGTCATTTGCGTGAAACCAAGGCTGCGCTCATAAGCGGGTGAAGAAGCATGTGCACCGGTTACCTCTACAATATTTACATCACCGGTAGTATTCGCCAATATGTATTTAGCAGCATTACGCCCAACCTCTATATTGTCAGCACCAATAAAAGCTGTAAAGTCTTCATTATCAGTTTTACGGTCTATTGCTATTACAGGTATGCCACTATTAAGCGCTTTTTTTATAACCGCGTCCAGGGGTTGTGCTTCAATAGGTGATACAAGTAATATGTCCACTTTGTCGGATATCAGTTTTTCAATATCCGAAATTTGTTGCGCTACACTGTTTTGGGCATCTTTTATCGTCAGTTCGGTTTCAGGATGAAGGGAAGCCTCCACAATCATCGACTGGTTCATTTGCCTGCGCCATTCATCTGTGGTCATTGCCTGTGAAAAACCTATCCGTATTTTTTTATCCTCAGCCTTTTTGGTACAGGCGGCAGTAAGCATTAAAAGCCCGGAGAAGAGCACAAGAATTATTGCTTTAAAGCATTGCCGGAATGTTAGATATAAATTGGGCATAAGAAATATAAAATTAGATAAAGGAAAAATAGCTAGTAATACAAAAATACACGTATTTTTTTCTCAAATTCTAAATTTAAAGTTGACTTGTTGTATTTAATAGATTTTATCTGAATTTATACTATAACGTTTTTCATCGGATGTAACATTCGTATATATTGTTGTTACATAATAGTAACTATTTCGATTTCGTAAATTATAGATTATACATAAATAACTGATAGTTAGTTTTTTAAAATTAGCCACTGACCTTGGTCTTAAAAACGAAGTTTTTGTAAAAAAAACAAATCATACTACCAGGATTCTCATCCTACATTGCATTTAGTTTTTAACTGGACAAGGAAAACAGCTAATATTCTTTATTATGGCTGTTCATCACTTTTACTTACTGACTAGCCTTGGTGTCGAAGTACGCACCACCAATGTATGATATTGACTTCTTGCTCAATACTCTTTTAACCTAACATCCATTTGGGCATATATATTAATCTTTAAATTCAAATCACTTTAATGATGAAAAAATTACTTTTATTTTTTGCAATAATGTTGGCATCTATTGCCAAGGCACAGTTTCCTTCAGTGGGTATATTGGGTACAGCCACTACATTAGGATGGAGCGGTACGCAGCCCGATATTGCCATGAGCACTACCGATGGGATCCATTATACTTTAGGCAACATGCCTTTGTACACCGGTGGGCTTAAATTCCGCCAGGATAACAGCTGGCCACTAAACTGGGGAAGTACCGACTGGCCCAGTGGGATTGGGGTTCAGGATCAGGGAGGGATGGACATTCCTGTACAGGTAGGGGTTTATGACATCAGTTTTAACCTGGAAACCAAAGCATATGATTTTGTATATAAATTTCCGGTAATCGGCGTGCGTGGCGCTGCAACTTCTGTAGACTGGGGCAGTGTCGATGGCGATATATTATTCGATACCACGGATGGTGTTACCTACTCTTACCATAACCTCTCCCTTACCACAGCAGGACTTAAATTCCGCCAGGATAATGACTGGCCTAATAACTGGGGAGGTGACGGCTGGCCTTCTGGCACTGGTATTTTTAACCAGGATGGGGTAGATATACAGGCAATTGAGGGAAGCTATGATGTAACCTTTAACCGGACTACACTTGAATATGACTTTGTGCAGATTTTTCCTTCGGTAGGTATACTTGGGAATGCCACCACGGCAGGTTGGGATGGACCGGACATCGACATGCAGACTACGGACGGGGTGGTTTATACTTTAGAAAATATAACCCTTACTGACGGGGGATTAAAATTCAGGCTTGATGACCAGTGGCCTGATAACTGGGGCGGTACAGGCTGGCCCTCGGGAACCGGTATCTTTAATCAAAATGGCGTTGACATCCCCTGCCAGGCTGGTGTCTACAACATTACCTTCAACCTAACCACATTGGCCTACAGTTTTGAAGAAGTGGTGGCAGGAACCGAGAACGTTCACGCTTTAGCTATTTCGCTTTATCCCAATCCTGCATCAGATGCTATAAACTTTTCTTTTAACTCAACCAATACATTTTCGGTCGCTTTCTACGACATAGATGGCAGAAATATCTTGAGCTTTGAGGCAGTAAATCCAGATATGGCGATGGATATTTCCGGTTTTGCCCCAGGGGTATACTTTGCAAAGGTAGCCACACCGGCTGCGTTGTATAACCTTCAATTCATCAAAAAGTAATGAAGCCGCTTTTTTGATAGTTTTTTACAGGCCTGTACCATAAAGGGTGCAGGTCTTTTTTGTGCTTATAACCAAACCCTTATTTATATGAAACGTAATTATACACGCTGTAAGGCCTTTATGATAGGCATTACCACATTGTCCATGCTACTTGGCTGTAGCGAAGGAGCTGTTATGGAAGAGGTTATCCCTGTGCCCCGTGCCCTTAAAACCGCTGCGTTGAATTGTACGCCACAGGTAGAACAAACTGACTACAGTATTTACCGGATGGTATCGGACGGTACACGGATTGGTGATGTAATGCCTTACTATAATGCAGCCGACGGCAATTTTTATATTTACTACCTTAAAGACATTTGGAATGATGCTACCCATAAACGGCATCCCTGGTATGGTTTTAAAACAACAGATTTTTATACGTACTCCCAGCTTTCGGCAGGGGAGATTTTGAGCTGTAGTAGCGATGCCTGCAAACAAAATTATGCTTTGGGCACTGGTAACATTATTAAAAATGGAAGTAACTATTATGCTTTCTATACGGGGCATAACCCTAATTATCCATCTGCCTGTGTTACAAAAAAAGAGGGGATCATGCTGTCAACGTCGAGTAGCCCGAATGCTAATTTTACCCCAAATGCTTCATTTGTTACAATATATCCACCTACAGGACAGGGATTTGATGAAAACGATAATTTCCGGGATCCGTATGTTTTTTACGATACTGGTTCTGCTTCTTATATCATGTTGGTATCCGCCCGCAAAAACGTTGGCGGAACCTGGAAAGGCGTAATTGTAAAATATACTTCTTCTAACCTTACTGCCTGGAGCTATTCAGGTGTGCTATATGATGGGGGAAATGACAATTTCTTTATGATGGAAACTCCGGAAATTTTTAAGTTGGGTAGCACATATTACCTGCTTTTTTCCGATATTAACAGTAAGTATGTCTACTACCGTAAAAGCAGCTCTACTAATGGTCCGTGGAGCCTACCGGCCGGCCCGGACCGCTTTGAGGGTAAGGGGCTTTATGCTGCTAAAACTGCATCTGATGGTACTGACCGGTATATTTTTGGATGGACGAATATACTTTCCGGCCACACAGATTCCGGTTCGTGGAGCTGGGGTGGTAACCTGGCTGTGCATAAGATTTATCAAAAGGCGAATGGCGATCTGGCTGTTGCTATACCGCATACCCTGAAGAACAAAATGGACACCAATAGCCATATCCCGATACAAAGTAGCCAGTGGGGCAACGTAACTGCGTTGGGTGGCGGACTCTCATATCAATTGTCGAGCCCGGCAGCACTTGATGTAACAAACATTATTTATGACCCAATTGACCTTGCACGTTACAAAATAAGTGCGACGGTGTCGTACAGCAGTTGTAATAAGGACTTTGGTTTTATGATAGGGGCCTGGGACGGTTATGAAGATTTTTATAGCCTTCGTTTTGTACCTTCACAAAACCGTTTTAGCCTTGATAAAACGAATCGCTCATCGCTGACCGCAACCACAGTTGCGTATAATGATGTTCCCATATCGTTGCAACCCAATACAGCGTATGAGGTGCAGGTTGTTATTGAAAACTCCATGCTGGTTGCCTACATTAACAATGAAGTAGCTTTAAGCAGCAGGCTTTATAAAGCAAGTAATACCAATTGGGGTATCTTTGCAGACAACAGCACAGTGTCCTTTATAAATATTAAAGTAACCAAGCCTTAATATCCGTGGGAACTTTCTTTATTCATAATACGGCGCCTAATTTGCGCTAGGATTAATATTATGATAAAACAACTATGAGTTACAGGCAGTATTAGAAAGACTGCCTGTAACAAAATGAATGATGATTACCAGGTCTAATTGGTACTTGCTATACGCGCAAAATTAATCGGTATCAAGATTAAGGTTTTTAAATATTTCCCGGGTGATAATTTTGGTGTTGTAAATAATATCCTGAAACGTGCACTCTATCATTTTGAGCGGAAACGGGATACCATCCCTCATTTCAGTAAGATCCATTGTCAAAATGGTTTTATGAGACAGTTCAGAAGAGCCTTTCAACTGGTTAAATATTGTGGCCGCTTGTTTTTTGTCACTGCCAAGGCTATACGTGGCGTAAGAATCGAACCCTGAAAGCGTTTTTATATTGAGTGAGATATAGAAGAAATTATCCATACTTTAATTAATTGTAAATTTTAATTGATCTTGCTTAGGTCAATCGGTAAATCAATTTTTGTATAATGTTCAGCCATATTGAGGTAAAAAGCATCGTACAGGTAATAACCGACAGCGTAACCTGGTAGGTAGAGTTTCCAACGAGGCCTAATGATGAGGCCATTGTCACGAGTACAAAACTAAACTCGCCAATTTGCGATAATAATGCACCGCCATACAAGCTGTCCCGCCAGCTGTTTCCTGTTGCCCTGAATAATACTGTATTGATCAGGCTATTGATTATAAGCACAGAAATTGTAATAAAAAGAATTGTCGCGGCATTCTCCTTGAAGAACGTAATGTCGAGTTGTAACCCAACCGCTAAGAAGAAGAAAGCCATAAAGAAAACGCGGAATGGTAGTATCGATTTTTCTAGCCACCGAGTAGCCTTATCCTGGCTGATTAGTATACCTGCCGAAAAAGCGCCGAATGCCGGTGAAAGCCCAAACCAGGCACTGAACCAAGCCATCCCGAAACAGATACAAAAACCGACAAATACCTGAAGGTCGTGATCCGATATGATTTCCCTGCCCATAGGAATCTGGAAAAGTTTGTGTTTAATAGCCGCGCTCAAAAAAAGGAAAATTAATGTCCCGCCTATGCACACTTTAATGACCTCAAATACCGAGGCATTGCTTCCTGACATCATATTCAGGGTCAGGATCATCGGTACCACCAAAATATCCTGTATCAGGAGCACTCCGCAGGTGATGACACCCAGTTGACTTTTGATTTCGCCCGTCCTTGAAAGATATTGAAATATGATTGCCGAGCTGCTCAGGCTAATGATGAAAGAAGTGAGGATAATTATCTCGCGAGTCCAGCCAACCTTTATTCCAATAAGATACATAAAGACAAAACTCAATGCGAGTTGCACTATGGCTATCAAAAGTGGTTTGTAAAAGTTTTTACGGAGTGTATGCAGATCGATATCGCTGCCAATGGTAAACATTAGCATGACTATTCCTATTTCACCCAGTTCCGAAATTACCTTTGGTTCATGGATGATGTTAAGGAGCTCGGGCCCAAGGATTAACCCCGATAAAATGTAAGCGATGAAATAAGGCTGCTTTAACTTGCGCAAAAGAAGTATTAGTAATAAAACCAAAAAGGACAGCACTGCCATCCCTGAAAATAATTGTGATGACATAATTGTATTTTTTAAATCGAAAAGCTGCCCATACGGGCAGCTCCTCATTGATGTAAAATAAAACGGATTACGAAATTTTTATCATCCTGAAAGGCTTTTGTTTTGCCTCTTCTTTTTTGGGAACGGTCAGCAACAGCACCCCGTTTTCATATCGGGCAGTGATGTGCTGTTCATCCACTACATTCTTAGGCAATTCAAAGCTTCGTTGAAAAGACTGATAGCTGAATTCCCTGTGGGTGAATGTCTCCTGTTGTGTAGTTTCCTTAAGTTCCCTGGCAGACGAAATTATCAGTAGGTTACCATCTAAAGTAACGTTGAAATCACTTTTTTCCATCCCGGGGGCAGCTACCTCCACTTGGTAGCTTTCTGAAGTTTCCTTGATGTTGACCGATGGCAATGTTGTGCTTGTAGATGAGAAGTTATTGTTTTCCCAATTGAAAAGCTCACGGCCAAAGATGTCATCAAAAAACAAACGTGGAAAGCCCTGTAATTGGCTTCCGTTTCTTTTCAAAAGATTCATAACGGTTAACTTTAAAATTGTTAGACATTAAATTTCCGAACGTCCACCGTTTTGAGGTGGTATCAACGAAAAAACCAAAAGTATGCCACTCAAAGAAAATGACATTTTTTCAGATTTGAACTGAAAAAATGTCAAGTTTTGTGGACAGGAAGGTTTATTTATAATTTCGTATATACTCTTACAATAAGAGCATATTTTAATTTATATGGTTGGTGTAAGCGTTAACCACTTCGAAGAGCGAATTATTAGCCTGTCGAATGATAATTTTAGAAAGGAAACGATTATTTTTTGGACTATGTAACATACCCATTCATTATTACTAAAATCTGCGAACAATGTATTTTCCATAAGCTTACCGGGATTTTTGTCTGCAAGGGTCTTAATACTTTCATATCCTTCACCAAATAATGTAGGGAATACAAAAATTAACATCCCTAAAAGTATAGATCCAATGAACGCTTTTTTATAAGCGCCCAATTGCAGGCCTGCAAAGAAATGCTCTGTCTTTAAAAACTTCCTGGAATAATATACCGATATCAGCGACGTAAATAAGCCTAACAGTAAGTAGAACGGAATGTTATGGTAATCGAATGTTTCCTTTTGCCGAAACGATAGAAGGATATCTTCATTAAGTACGATTGACTATACCAATGTGCCTGTTGCAGCAGCAATCATAATAGGCGTAAAAGCCGAAATCGTTACGTCCACCAGCAGCACTTCTACTGCAAACAATACCCCTGCAATCGGGGCATTAAAAGCCGCGGCTATTCCTGCTGCAACACCACAGCCTAACAGCAGGGTACGTTCTTTATAGCTGAGCCTGAATTGCCGCGCAAAATTTGACCCGAAAGCCGCCCCTGTAACCACTATCGGGCTTTCAAGGCCAGCCGAGCCTCCTAAACCAACGGTAAGCGAGCTGGTAAGGATTTGGGCATACATTTGCTTTTTAGGTACTAAACTGGCTTTCCTGGCTACTACATAAAGTATTTGTGAAGTCCCTTTCTCAATAGTACCACCCAACAGCCTTTTTACAACCAGTACCGTAAGCAGTATGCCTATTATAGGCAAAATACTATTGATAAAACTCAGTTTCAGTATGCCGTTTATATATGTTGCAAAGGAATATACCAAATGCGCAAAAGACTTGAGTAGTATTACTGCTAAAGCAGCGGTAATGCCCACAAGCACGCTCGATAAAAATATAAACTGTTTTGGAGACAGTTGTTTTTTGCCTATAATCATTAAGGCTTCAAGTTACAGTAGTTTCTTCTTAAACATTTTAATTATAAGTATCTGTGATTTTATTGTATTACACCTCCTAAAGCTTTGTACAACTGTACCTGTGCCCTTGCATTTGAGAGCTGTATATCCACATAATCGAGTTCCGCTTGTAGCTTGTTTTTCTGGGCGCTTATTATTTCGAGATAATTGGCATAACCGCTAAGATACAATTCATTGGCTACATCTACAGCTACTTCAAGGTGCTCAATTTCGTTGTTTTTGAAGTCAAGAACTTCTTCAAAAGCCGATGTACGGTACAGTAACGCGCTCAATTCATTAAAGGCAGTAGTGACCGAGTTTTGGTAATGGTAAAACGCTATCTGCTGCTGTTTTGTAGCCACGAGGAACTGCTGTTTTATCCGCCCTTTATTAAAAACCGGAGCTGTAATGCCTCCCAGAAGCTGCCAGGCCAATGAACCAGCATCAAACAAAGTAGGCAATGAAAAAGAGTTTACACCTGCATAACCGCCTAATGTGAGCTTCGGGAAAAATGCGGCGCGTGCCGATTTTGCATCGGCGTGTGTGGCAGAAAATTCAAAATAGGCTTCTCTTACATCGGGCCTTTTGTGGATAATGGTATCTACATTTACCTGCTGGTTCAGCACCTCTAAATGTCCCGATAAAAAGTCTGCACTTCGGTCCAATGTCCCCCCGTATTCACCTAAGAGAGTCAGTAGTGCTTTTTCTGTCTGGTTTATGTTAAGGTCTATTTGCCTGGCTTGGGCAAGTATGTTGCTATTCTGGGCTTCAAACTGTTGTACTGCAAGCTCCGTAGCCTTACCAACCGAACGTTGTGCGGAAACGATGTCAAGTGCATGCTGTTGGGTTTCCAGGTTTTGCTTATAGATAACGGCTTGCTTATCCAGTGCAATAAGCTTAAAATATAGATTGGCTACATCCGTCAGCAGTTTCGCCTGCAACAATTTCATCCCCGCTTCAGATGCCAAGTAGCGCTGCAAAGCGGCGCGTTTTTTATTACTGAGCCTTCCCCATAGATCGGCTTCCCACGATACCCTTCCGCCAAGAAAATAGTTTGGGGTTACATCAGTAGCAATCCGCTGGCTGGGTGAAATATTCTGCGAAAAGTTAGTATCGTAGTTCCCTACACCCTCCATGGTATATTTACCATAATGGCTACCTGATGCATCGGCAACAATATCAAGCGAGGGTAACAATGCCATTTTTGCTACTTTTAGGTGCGAATTGGCTATCAGTATACGTTCCTGCATAACCAGGTAGTCCGGGTTCTCGCTTAGCGCCTTTTGTAATAACGCCTCTAATTTAGGGTCTTTGAAATAGCCGGTAACCGTAACCGGTATATAATCCGGTTTATCCGCTACCTCATCAAAACGTGGTATATCCAGTTTTTCAGGCAAAGGTTTTACTTCCTGCTGTTGAGCAATTTTAGGTACAGAACAACCTGTAAATAATGCTATTAGCAGTATTAATGGGAAGTATTTAACAGTATATATATAGGGTGATTTTGTCATGGTTATTTTTTAAAGGTATTTTCCAATTTTGCAAAAACAATGTAAAGTCCGGGTATGATAATCAGCCCGAAGACAGTACCGATGAACATACCCCCGGCAGCCGCAGTACCGATAGAACGGTTACCTACAGCTCCGGCTCCCGATGCAATACAAAGCGGTATAAGCCCTGCAATAAAAGCAAAAGAAGTCATAAGTATAGGCCTGAAGCGCAGCTTAGCCCCTTCAATAGCCGATTCGGCTATACCAAAACCTTCTTTAGCACGGGCAATGGCAAATTCTACAATTAGTATGGCATTTTTTGCCAACAGGCCAATGAGCATTACCAGTGCCACCTGTGCATAAATATTATTATCGAGGCCTACAGCAATCAGGGCCAGGTATGAACCAAATATACCTACCGGAAGGCACAATAATACAGGGAATGGCAGGAGCAGGCTTTCATACTGGGCAGCCAGCAAGAGGTATACGAACAATACACACAAGCCAAAAATATAGGTAGTCTGGTTGCCCGAAAGGATTTCCTCACGTGTCATTCCGCTCCATTCCACACTAAAACCCCTTGGCAGTTTTTCTGCAGCGATACGCTCTACTGTGGCAATGGCATCGGCGTTACTAAAGCCTTCGGCAGGTTCACCGTTTATCATGGCCGATGTGTACATGTTATAGCGCGTAAGCACTTCGGGGCCATACACCCTTTCAAGGCTAATGAATGTAGAAAAAGGCACCATTTCTCCCTTGTCATTTTTTACATACATATCTAAAATGCTTTCCGGTGCGCTCCTGAACTGCGGGCTGGCCTGTACCATTACCTTATACATTTGTGAGAAACGGATAAAATTAGTCGCGTAATATGACCCCAGCATGGTTTGCAGTGTAGACATGGCATTGTCTACCGATACCCCTTTTTTAGCCGCCATATCATAATCAATATGGATAAGGTATTGTGGAAAGGTGGCATCAAAGCTGGTAAAGCTTTTTTCTATTTTAGGGGAAGCGCTTAGCTCGCGGATAAAGTTTTTGGTAACCAGGTCGGTATTTTCAATACTGCCTCCTGATTTATCAAGCAGCCTGAGTTCAAAACCACTGGCATTACCAAAACCCGGAACGGTAGGCGGTGCGAAAACTTCTATCTGCGCATCGGTTATGCTGCCTGTTTTATCATTAAGCTGCTGTATTAAATCAGTAACCGATATACTGCGCTCACTCCAGTCTTTAAGGTTTATCATGGCCATGCCGTAAGACGCTCCGGCTATCTCGGTTACTATACTATAGCCCGCCAGGGTGGTTACATTATCTACTCCCTGTATTTGCTGCGCTATGGCAGTAACCTCATCAAGCACCTTTTCGGTACGCTCTACCGTGGCGCCCTGCGGTGTGGTAACACTTACATACACCATGCCCTGGTCTTCCGCCGGTATAAAGCCCGACGGCAAAACCGAACCTACCCCCCAGGTAAGCAAACAAAATACTACAAGCAAGCCTATGGTTACTACAGTCCGTGTGGCAAATTTTGTTAGTAATGATGTGTATTCGTTGATAATGCGGTCGAACCCGTTATTAAACCCATTAAAAAAACGGCTTATTAACGATGTTTTCTTTGCATCAGGGTTATGTGGTTTTAATATTATAGCACAAAGAGCCGGTGTTAGTGTAAGCGCGTTAATACCCGATATTACAATGCTGATAGCAAGCGTTAAGGAAAACTGCCTGTAAAACACCCCAACCGGCCCGCTAAGGAATGCTACCGGTACAAATACCGCTGCCATAACTATTGTAATGGCCACAACGGCACCGGCTATTTCTTTCATGGCACTAATGGTTGCAGGTAACGGAGCCATGTGTTCTTCCGATATTTTTACGTGCACGGCTTCTACCACCACAATAGCGTTATCTACCACAATACCTATAGAAAGCACCAGTGCGAATAGCGTAAGCAGGTTGATACTAAAGCCAAGCATAGCCATAAAGGTAAAAGAACCTATAAGCGCTACCGGAACGGCAAGTACGGGTATGAGTGTGGAACGCCAGTCCTGTAAAAACAGGAATACCACAAAGCCTACAAGCAGGAAGGCTTCTACAAGTGTGTGCAGCACCTCATCTATAGAAGCATCAAGGAAGCGCGAAACATCATACGCTATATTGTAATCCATACCCGGAGGGAATGATGTTTGCTTCAGTTCGGCCATTTTAGATTTTATACTGGCAATAACGTCTGAGGCATTAGAACCCGGACGTTGTTTTATCATTATAGAGGCCGAAGGCTTACCGTCTGTTTTAGAAACCATGCCGTAGCTCATGGCACCAAACTCAATGTTAGAAATGTCTTTCAGTTTTAGTATAGTCCCATCGGCATTGGCCTTTATTGGTATCTCCTTATATTGTTCGGGCTCAAAAAACTTACCGCCGTATTTAATTACATACTGCAGTTCGTTGTTCATTTGCCCGGAACTTTCGCCCACTTTACCGGGCGCTGCCGATATGTTTTGTTTTTGTAGTGAGGTTATAACTTCATTAGCCGAAATACTATAGGCATGCATTTTTTGCGGGTCGAGCCATACCCGCATAGAGTATTCTTTCTGACCCATAATTTCAGCACGTCCCACACCGTCTATACGCTTTAGTTCCTGAAGTACATTTATATCGGTAAAATTGTAAATAAACTGCTCGTCCTGTATTTTATCTGTGCTGGTAACATTAAGGTACATCAACATGCTGTTTACCTCTTTTTCGGTGGTAACACCGGCACGTATAACTTCTTCGGGTAATTCATCCAGTATAGTGGTAACACGGTTTTGCACGTTAACAGCTGCAAGGTCAGGGTCGGTACCCACTTCAAAAAATACCTGTATCAGGGTAAGCCCGTCGTTACTGGTTACGGTAGACATATACGTCATACCCGGTACGCCGTTTATAGCCCTTTCAAGTGGCAGGGCAACGGCGTTAGCCGATACTTCGGCATTAGCGCCGGTATATTTTGCTGTTACTGTTACCGATGGCGGCACAATATCGGGGAACTGTGTTATGGGTAGCCCGGCTAATGCCAGTACGCCAAGGAGTACCAGTATTACCGAGATAACCAAAGACAATATCTTTCGTTTGATAAATAGTTCTATCATGTTGTTTTCTCTTTCTTCAGGTTGTGTAAATGGATAATTTTAAGATGCTTTTCGGGTGGCTGCGTCTTTGACGTTTACCTTATCGCCATCGCGAAGCGACTGCGTGCCTTCCTGTACAATACGGTCATTGGCTTTAAGGCCTTTGTCTACAATGTAAATACCGTCCAGCGTACCACCTATGGTAATGTTGGCCATCTTTACCGTATTGTCTTTGTTCAGAAGAAAAACAAATTGCTTATCCTGTATAGAGAAAACAGATTTTTGAGGAATTAATATAACATTCTTACGGGGTTCGGATATGATAAGTTTCCCCGAGGTACCATGTTTTATAAAGCCGTTGGGGTTACTAAACTTTGCTTTGTATTGTATAGAACCGGTCTGTCGGTCGATATCGCCATCGGCAGTACGCATTTCTCCTTTTTTCTCATACAGCATACCATTGGGCAGTATCAGCTGTATGTCGCGCTGCCTTGCTAGGCTGTTTTCCTTCATCATCTGGAAATAGATATTTTCAGGGATGGAAAAGTAAGCGTACACATCATCAAGCTGTGAAACATTGGTTAGCAATGCACCGTTTTCTATCAGGCTCCCTTCTTTGTAGGGTAAGCGGTCAATAATGCCGTCAAAAGGAGCTGTAATATTGGTAAAGCTTACCTGCTGGCTTATGGCTTTTCGCTCTGCTTCTGCCTGTGCAAGTTTTGCTGCGGCTGCATCATGCCTGGCTTTGGCAAGTTCAACTTCCTTATCAGCAATAACTTTTTTGTCAAACAGGGTTTGTGCCTGTTCCAGTTCTACTATTGCAATACGTTTATTAGCCAGCATGTTTTTGTATACCGCATCGGCTTTAAGCAACTGAATTTGCAGTTCAACATCGCTAATCTTAAAAAGAGGCTGCCCTTTTTTTACCTTTTGGCCTTCGCTCACTAAGACTTTCTCAAGCAGGCCGGAAACGCGGGCGTGTATTTCTACATTATTTCGCGCGTGTATATCGGCTACAAAGCGGTTAGATACTATGGTATCTTTTTGTATTACATTATAAACGGGTACTGTTTTAACTTCAGCTTTTTTTCTCTTTGCCTTATCCCCGCACGAAAGTAGCATAAACAGGGATAAAACACATATCAGGTGTTTTTTAATGAGGTTCATATAGTAGGTAATGACTGTAACCGCATAGTGTTGCGGTACAGAATTATAGTAAGTGAGAATGATTCGGTATTTGAGTTAAATAATCACCTAAAAACCTAACCGGTTATTAACAGGAAGGGTTATTAGATTTAACAACGCTATTGATTATTTACAAAAATCTCCTAACTCAAAACAACTGGTAAAGGTGAAGATGCGTATGGCGTGCAATATGATAAAGCACCGTAAGCCCATAGTTGCGGGTATCATGGTACTGCCTTACTAATATAAACTCGCTTTTATAGATATTTGGCTGTGCTGTTGTTTCTAACTGCGTTGCCTTTTTTTTCATTTCGACTTTACGAAATGATTTTATCTTTTGGTTCTTTTTAGATTTAAGAAATGAGAAACCGGAACTATTTTTTAAGGGAACAATACGTAAAACACTTGACGTAGGTTTTACAAAACGTTCGGGAGAGGCCTTTTTAAATATAGATACAGGCTTACCTGCAGATATCCCCGTAAAGGAAAGCAACAGCCCTAATATCAAATAAAAAAACCTTAAACCTCTCATTAGTAGTTTCTGTTATAAATAGATTTGAATGTTAGATAATAGTGGAATTTCCAAATATACAATATTGTCAAGCCTGAAATGAAACATTTTAACAAAAAACAACTTTTTAAAAACGAAAATGGCTGGTATCTGGAATGAGTAAAAATCATTTTAAAGCTGTGTACTTTGTTACATTTATGATTTATTTAGCCTAATGTCCTGAAGTTTTTGCGTAAATTGTAATCAATCACCAAATATTATACTATATATTATACTATGCTATTTAAAAAACTTTTCCCGCTACTAATCGTCTTTATCTTATTCTCCTGTGATAATAAAAAGGAACAAGAACTTATAAACCGGGAAAAGGCACTTTTGGAGCGTGAAAAGCAATTTTCAGATAAAGAGGCTGATTACCAGTCTCTTTTAAAAATAAGGGATAGCCTTTCAAGCATTACGGCAGTTAAAGATACTCTCGTAAAAAGTATTACTTGGCCGGACAGTCTTCAGGTATTCTGGAACAGTAAAATGGTTTGCAGGGAATCAAACTGCAATAATTATGTAATTGGCGACCAGCGCAATGAAGTGTGGCAATTTATATCTGATTCCACCGGAACGTATGCCAACGTCATCAACAATAACAAACTCATCCGTGTGTTTAAAGGACAATATGTGGACAACAAAATTATACTTGATTTTGCAACTGACAGTACAGCGAAAAGTAATATGAAGGTGAATATAGTGTTGGATGACCTAAAGAAAAATGTCATTAAAGGCATACAAACTATTAGCAGCCAAAACAACTGTAAAGCTACTTTTTCTGTTGAACTTACTCCATCCCCTAAAAAATAATTTATGCTGCTTAGTATACACCACGTCACTTTTCCAATTGAGGATCCACTACTCAAATTCTTAATAGAGCTTATCATCATACTCTGCATCCCCCTTTTGCTCAATAAGATTAAAGTGCCACATTTGCTTGGGCTTATTATTGCCGGGGCTGTAATCGGCCCCAACGGCTTCAATGTGCTTTCAAGAGACAGCAGTGTAGTGGTTACCGGTACCACAGGATTGTTGTATATCATGTTCCTTGCAGGCCTGGAAATTGATATGGGGGACTTCAAGAAGAATAAATGGAAGAGCTTAACGTTTTCAATCTATACTTTTGCTGCGCCATTCGTATTGGGCTTTTTGGGCGGCTACTACATCTTGCATTTTTCTATTTTAACCTCTGTGTTGTTTGCCAGCTTGTTCTCATCCCATACACTCATCGTATATCCTATGGTAAACAGTTTAGGTATAGCTAAAAACCTTTCGGTTAATATAACCGTGGGTGGCACTATGATTACCGATGTATTGTCGTTATTAGTTTTAGCCGTTGTGGTAGGAATGTCCCAAGGCGAAGTAGGTACTTCTTTTTGGGTACAGCTTTCAGCCTCTATGGCGGTGTTCACGTTGATTGTACTTCTGGTCTTCCCGATTATTGCACGCTGGTTCTTTAAAAATGTGGAGGACAAAATATCGCAGTATATTTTTGTTATAGTCATGATTTATATGGCAGCACTGCTGGCAGAGCTTGCCGGTATTGAAGCAATCATTGGGGCATTCTTTGCCGGGCTGGCACTTAACAGGCTTATCCCGCATACTTCTTCCCTTATGAATCGCGTGGAGTTTGTAGGTAATGCCATTTTTATCCCCTTTTTCCTGATAAGTGTTGGGATGCTGATTGATTTTAATGCATTTATACAAAGTTGGGAAACCCTGGGTGTTGCGGGCATAATGCTTGTGGCATCAATTGGGGGTAAGTATCTTGCTGCGATGCTAACCAAAAAAACTTTCCGACTGACAAACGATGAAGGGCAGCTGATTTTCGGGATGAGTGCCGCATCGGCAGCAGCCACACTGGCATCAGTGATGGTTGGGTATAATATCATCATATCGGAGAATGAAGCAGGGGAGCCCATCAGGTTGCTGAACGAGCATGTGTTGAATGGCAGCATTCTTCTAATACTTATATCCTGTACGGTTTCTTCATTTGTAGCTATGGCCAGCGCCCAACGTATCGCTGAAGCAGATAAGGACAATACGGTATCCGGAAAAAGCGAGGAAAAAGAAAAAATCCTACTGGCTATAAACCACACTACTACAGTTGAAAAATTAGTGAACTTGGGACTATTGGTTAAGACAATCACTAATAAAGACCGCCTTTTCGGTATTAACGTAATTAATGAAGAAGCCAATGAATCCTCTGCAAAAAATGCCGAAAAGATATTGGGCGCGGCCGTAAATATGGCCTCGGCCGCTGACGTAAAGCTAAATGCCATTACCCGCCATGATAATGATGTGGTCAGTGGCATTAACAATGTAATTAAAGAACAGGGCATTACCGACCTTATCATTGGGCTTGAGGATGAAAAAGGTTTTTCTACTGCTTTTACCGACAACCTCTATAACGGATATTTACGCAATAAAAATGCTAATGTAATTGTATATCACGCCGTGCAGCCGGTATCAACCATTAAAAAATACATAGTGCTTGTTCCTGCCAATGCCGAAAAAGATGCTGGTTTCTTCCACGCAATGCTCCGAATATGGAATATAGGGCGAAATTCAGGTGCTTCCATGATTTTTTATGGAAGTAGCAGTACCCTGGATATTTTAAAGCGCATTATAAAAAAGGCAAATATTGAAGCTAAATTCAACGCCGTTACAACATGGCAACAGGCTCAAGAAGCAGCTTATAATTTGGGAGATAATGAAGGTTTGATCGTAATGATGGCAGACAGGGGCATGTACTCTTATTTCCCACAGATGCGCGCAGTCCCCGAATTGCTGAATCAAAAATTAAATGGCCATAATTATATGCTTATTTACCCATTCTCCAAAACTTATAAAACTATAACAGAAAAAAGAGCTGTTAGTAATCATCATGATTTTGCCGAAATAGGAAAAGTTATTGGAAAGATATTTAAATAACCAAAGCCATTGTCTTCCAGTGGCTTTGGTTGACTTTGTGTGGAGTGTCATGGATCACAGTCGAACACCTTGCTCCAATTTTGACGTTTTTTGAAACTTTAAAATAAGTATAAATATGAACTCAATTACTCCATTGTCTTCCAATGACGTTGTTTGTCATCTATAAAGTGTTTGTATTACAATTGAACATTTAGTCCCAATTTTAAAGTCGATATAATTATAAAGTAAATCGCTTTATTCTTCCTCCCCACTATTCATAGCCTTCATAAGTAATGAATAGGCATTTTTAACTACAAGTTTAGATGAAACAGTAATTGTTTCCGACTCAAATTGTTTAAAGCCATCCTGTAAAATACCCGTTTTTACTGCTATCATGGTGTAGCTACCGTTACCCTTGTCCTCAAAAACATAGCTTTTGCCTTGCCAGTCTACAATGGCTTCTTGCGGTAAGGCCAATTGCTTTTTATTTTTTATGTGAATATTGGCGTTTACAAATAATCCCGGAATAAATACAACATCATAGCGGTAAAGTTTTGCAGTTACAACCGCTGCACGATCGGCATTCAGGCTATGGTTTATAAACTGAATTTTGGCAGTGTATTTCTTCTCCGGGTTATCGTTGCTGTATACGTCAAGCTGCTGTCCGGTTTTAAGATATTGCACGTCTTTCTCAAAAGCATTAAAAGTCAGCATCACATCATTCATATCAGTCAGCTCAAAAAGCATCTCTGTTGGCGCTACATACTTACCTACATTCACATTGACCTTAGAGACTAATCCGCTTACAGGAGATAAGATACTTATTGATTTACTTATATTGGCTGAAGTCAGCCTGCTAACATTTACACCCAATAGTTCAAGCTTTTGCTTTAAGGAAGCTGTGGCAATACGCTGGGTTTCACGCTCGGCGCTAATTTGCTCAAAAAGCTTATCGCTGCTGGCCTTTTTGGCATTCAGTTCCTTTTGGCGTGTGTACTCCATTTCTGCCACATTAAACAGCTCTTTAGCTGTAAGATAGTCTTGCTGTAGTTGAATGTACTGCATGTCTTCAATTATTGCTAAAACCTGTCCTTTCTGAACATGCATGCCGGGTTGAACATTCGTTTTTCGGATATATCCGCCTAAAGGAAAGGTTACATTTACCAAACTTTGCGGAGGTACAGTAACCTCTCCCTGCAACTGCACGGTACCGCTCAGTTCCTTTTCTTCTGGAGAACCAACAACTATTCCGGCATTCTTTGCCTGCTCTGGGGTTAGGGTTACAATATTGGGAGCCGAGGCTTGTGTTGTTTCTGCTTTAGTTTCCGTTTCTTCTTTTTTACCACACGATACCAAAGCCAGTATCGCAGCGGTTACTATTATATACTTTTTCATTTGTTACAGGTTTGTAAGGGTTTGCAGTGCTATCACTGCTTTGTTATAATTATTTACGGTGTCCAGGTATTCATTTTTTATGGTAATGGCCTGGTTTACCACCACTACCCATTGCAGGTAGTCTATATCACCATTGCCCAATTGGTCGTTTGCCGCATTGATAATGGTTTGCGCATTGGCAAGCCCCTCGTTTTCATAATAACTAAGGCTGGCATTATACTTTTCTACTTCTTTAACCGCATTGACCAATTGTGCAAACAGTTCTGTTTTTACGGCTGAAGCCTGTGCCTCATAATTTTGATACTCGGCTTTGGCAGCTTTATTTTTTGCCGACTGGCTCCCAAAAAATAGTGGTATGCTAATACCTGCCGTTATGTAACTGAAGCGGTTACCTGTGCCGTAGTAAGTATCCTGTCCGGCGGCATTGGTCTGGAAACCGGTTATGCTCAGGTTATTGTACCCCAGGTTAAAATCAGGCAACATACGGGCACGCTCGGTTTTCCAACGCCATTTTGCGGCTTCGGTTTCGTGTTGCCAAAGTTTTGATAAGGGGAAATCATCAGCGGATTGCATTTCTGAAAGCGGGCTAAAATCAATCTTTATGCTGTCAGTCTGTGGAACATAGCTTACACTGTCCTGCAACACAGCGTTAAACGAGCGGAGTGTAATATCAACATCCTGCTGTATCATATTCAGCTGGTTGGTATAGTATTGCCGTGCCGACTGCGAGGCACTTTTCTCTAACACATTGGTTTCGCCAACCTTAAAACGGAGTTGCGATTTATCTTCCATCAGGCGGTAAATACTATCTGCATACTTTAGTAATTCTCGTTTATTATTCAGCCATTGCAACTCATAATACAGCGTGCGCACACTGGCCTTAATCTGCTGTTGCGTGAGTTGGGTTTGTGCCTTAGCGGCCTCAACTCCGGCCATAAGGGCTTTCTTTTGCCTCGTGTACACCGTTGGGAAATTAAACGACTGGCTTATGCCAAAACGCGTGTCGTTCATGCGGCTGTTAAACTGCCCGTAATCAGCATCAATCACAGTTTTAGGCAAGTCATACGCTGACCTGGTCAGGTAGTTTTTAGATTGCTCGTTGTATTTTGCAGCGCTAACACGTTTGTTGTTTTTAAGGGCAATATCTATGGATTGCTGTAACGAGACTTTTTCAGGTTGCTGCGCAAACATACCGTTTATGCTAAAGATCAACAGTACTATGGTAGCAATATTACCCAAATTCTTCTTTTTCATTTTTCTTTTAAGGGGTTTGATGTGATAGCTCATAAGGTAAATGGCAGGCAGCACAAATAGCGTAAGCAATGTCGCTGTAACCAACCCACCAATAACCACAGTAGCTAAGGGACGCTGCACCTCGGCTCCTGCACCGTTGCTCAGTGCCATAGGTAAAAAGCCAAGCGATGCCACAGCAGCTGTCATCAGTACTGGGCGCAGCCTGTTTTTAGTACCGGTTAGGATAATTTGTAGCGGGTCGGTTTGTTCGCCATATTTCTGTATGCGGTTAAATTCTGATATCAGTACAATACCGTTAAGTACCGCTACGCCAAAGAGCGCAATAAAGCCAACTCCGGCTGAAATACTAAAAGGCATATCACGGAGGAACAACCCAAACACCCCTCCAATAGCCGATAGTGGTATGGCTGTAAAGATGATAATACCCTCTTTAAACGATCGGAACGCGAAATAAAGTAATGCGAATATCATGAGTAGCGCGGCAGGTACGGCAATACCTAGGCGGCTTTTTGCCTGCTGCAGGTTTTCAAAAGCACCGCCATAAGTAATATAATACCCCGGGTCGAATTTAATTTCGGCGTTTACTTTTTGCTGTAGCTCGTTCACAATGCTTTGTACATCGCGTCCACGCACGTTAAAACCAACAATGATACGCCTTTTGGCATCTTCACGCTGTATTTGGTTAGGACCTTCAATTTCCTTTACTGAAGCCACCTGGTACAACGGTATCTGCGCACCCGAAGGTGTTGCTACAAGTAAGTTGCGCACATCATCAATACCTTGCCTGCTATTGTTTTCTACACGCACCACAAGGTCGAACCGTTTTTCTCCTTCATAGATATTACCTGCTACTGCACCGGCAAAAGCGGCATTAACCGTACGGTTAATATCCTGCACGTACAGGCCGTATTTAGCCATTTCTGCCCAGTTGTAGTCAATAACAATCTGTGGCATACCGATAACTTTTTCTACATACAGGTCGGCTGTCCCTTTAACCGTGCGGCTTATGGTACCAAGTTTTTCAGAATATTCCGCCAGCTTATCAAGGTCTTCGCCATATATTTTACATACTACATCCTGTTTGGCACCGGTCATTAGTTCGTTAAAACGCATTTGTACCGGATACTGGAAACCCGTACTTACTCCCGGCGCAACATTCTGTACTGTCTTGGACATTTTTTCTGCCAGTTCGGGGAATGACGATGCGCTTGTCCATTCTGATTTGTCTTTCAGTACAATAATCATATCGCCACCTTCAATAGGCATGGGGTCGGTTGGGATTTCAGCACTACCTATACGCGATACCACTTTTTTAACCTCGGGATATTGCTTTTTCAGTTCCTTCGATATTTTAGTTATCGTTTCAGCTGTGGTAGTAAGGTTTGTACCTAACAACAGGCGGGTTTCTACGGCAAAATCACCTTCTTCAAGCTGAGGGATGAATTCGCCGCCCATTTGCATAAACAGAAACACTGCAATGGCAAATAAGGCAACTGCAATACCTACAAGGGCTTTACGAATTTTTAGCGCCTTATTTAATGCACTTTCATACCAGCCTTCCAACTTAGCCATTACACGGTCGGAAATATTAGACTTATGGCTTATCTTTTTACTGATGAACAGCGCGCTCACCATGGGTACATACGTCAGTGAAAGGATAAATGCCCCAAGTATAGCAAAGGCAACGGTTTGTGCCATAGGCTTAAACATTTTACCTTCAATACCCGAAAGCGAGAGTATGGGCAGGTATACGATAAGGATAATGATTTGCCCGAAAACAGCCGCATTCATCATCCGGGCAGCCGATCCGGACACCTCTTTATCCATTTCGTCCTGCGAAATAGTATTGATGCTCTTATATTTTTCGGACGAATGCAGGTGATGCAGAATGGCTTCCACAATAATCACCGCTCCGTCTACAATAAGGCCAAAGTCAAGCGCACCAAGGCTCATAAGGTTACCGCTTACGCCAAAGGTGTTCATCATGATAATGGCAAACAGCATGGCCAGTGGTATTACCGATGCCACTATAAAACCCGCCCTGAAATTCCCCAGAAACATAACCAATACCAATACTACGATGATGGCACCCTCCAGCAGGTTGTGCTCTACGGTGCCTATAGCATTATCTACCATCTTGGTACGGTCAAGGAACGGTTCTATCTTTAAGCCTTCCGGTAGAATTTTCTCTATCTCAGCGACTTTGGTTTTTACATTGCCTATAACGTTGTTGGCATTCTCGCCCTTAAGCATCATTACGATACCGCCTACGGCTTCGCCCATATCATCAGTAGTTAAAACTCCATAGCGTATTGCCGATGAATACTTTACCTCGGCAATGTTCTTAACCAGAACCGGCGTACCGGCCTGTGTGGTTTTTATAACAATGTTCTCTACATCTTCAATACTACGGGCAAGGCCTTCGCTGCGTATATACGACACTGTTGGTCCTTTCTCAATATAAGCACCACCCGTGTTCTGGTTGCTTCGATTCAGGGCCGTAAATACATCGCTTATAGTAAGGTTCTGCGCTTTAAGCCTTGCCGGGTTTACCGCCACCTCATACTGCTTGAGTTTTCCACCAAATGTGGAAACATCGGCAATGCCCGGGGTGCCTAAAAGCTGTCGGCGTATGGTCCAGTCCTGTATGGTGCGCAGCTCTTCGAGGGAATATTTGTTTTCATATCCCGGTTGCGGTTTTAATACATACTGGTAAATTTCGCCTAGGCCGGTAGTAACGGGTGCCATTTCCGGCAGGTTGGCATTTTCATTAATGTCTACTTTTTGAAGGCGCTCGGCCACTTGCTGGCGCGCCCAATACACATCAGTATCATCATCGAAGACTATAGACACTACCGACAGCCCGAAGCGTGAAATACTACGGCTTTCTTTTAGTTGGGGGATGTTGCTTACAGCCTGCTCTATAGGGAAGGTTATAAGGCGTTCTACATCTTCCGCACCCAGCGATGGCGCAGTGGTTATTATCTGTACCTGATTGTTAGTGATGTCAGGCACGGCATCAATGGGCAAGCGGCTTACTTCATACACGCCATAGACTATCCACAGCAGTGTAAAAATGCCTATTGCCAGTTTATTCTTTACTGAAAACTGGATTATCTTATTAAGCATATCTTCTTTTTTGGAATTAAAAATGCAATACATCAAGCTGCAACTTATGCAGCATGGTATCGATCAAAACCGGTAAAAAGAATTATGCGATAGGTGGCCTGAACAATGCCCCTAAGTGTGGGTTGTGGCGAAGATTATTCTTGTAATTAATTATGATATGCGAAGCAGTAGGTACAATACGCACATTTGAGGTATATATACGGTTAGGTATAAATACAAGATGCGACACGTGGTGGTCTATATTTTTAAACGGAAGCTGCCTGTCACGTTCATCATCGGTATCATTAATGTCTTTTCCCCAGTAGTGCATGGCAAGAAAATCAGTAAACGAAATATCGGCATTTCTATCCTGATGTTCTACATAATGTTCAATAAGTACGGGTACCTTAAACAACTGCTCAAACAGACAGTTATTAAAGTTAAGTACAAGGACAAGTATGTAGATACATATTTTTCGCACAATGCAAAGGTATCAAGTTGAAGCAATAACAGCAAATTATTTTCAATGGCATCAAAGTAAAAACTAAAATGTGGAAAGAATTGGGAGTAGAAGAAAAAAACAACGCCATTGTCTTCCAATGGCACTGTTTGTCTTTTGTGGAGTGTCAGGGATTACAGTCGAACACCTATTCCCAATTTTGACGTTTTTTGAATCTGTAATATAATGATTTAACGTAAGCGAAAAGTTAGGTGAAAACTGTTTAAAATTTTAAAAAAAACTGTCCCATTTAACCGAATATTTATTGTAAGAAGTTATTTCCAGTCTACAAAAAGAACTTTATGTTGTAAAAATAATTTATCTAATTGTTTCCAATTTGGTTCCAATAAAATTAGATTTTTGTTCATTAAATCCTCGTGGATATCTCCAGTATACCTTCTATTTATATCTAATTCAAGAAAGCCTTTTTTTAAATCAAAATTTGCTCTTGACAAGAAGAATTCTACATTGACACTCAAAATTGTGGCTGTGAATTTTGGAAAAGTTTCAGGTTGACTCCAATTAGTATTGAAATTCTTATTTTCAAATCTCAAGCTAATGATTTCTATTTTGTTGTCAATTATTATTTTTGTCGTAATACCATCTCTAAAGTTTTTGGAAAAATCACCTAATGTTTTAATTTGGTTTGCTTGGAACTTTTCTATTGGTATACAAAATATTACATTTTGTGGTGCGTTATCGTTAGCCTCTTGGATGCTAATAAGCCCTATAGGATTTTCTTTGGAACTTGTTAAGATACGCATGGATATATTATTTTATTTGATGAATTCAATTCATCTTCAGCTTTTTTACTCTCAAATTTAAATTGATTGCCGGTATGCTCAACTGTAGCAAATGGGGCAACGACATAGTCGATATCTTCAAATTTAAATTTTTTGGTTTTTTTAGCTAATTTTAATGTCTCCCAATGCGTTACAACTTCATGCTGAGTTTTAATCAGAAGGCCTTTTAATTGAACGAAATTAGCTTTTGGAATTTCGAATTCAATAACAACACCTTGATCTTCATATCTAGATCTTGCCCAAATTGCGGCAAGTGCTATTGATGAACCGGTATAAAACCCCTTGCCTAGCTCCCCTTTACCTAAAGTCAAATCGACATTTGAAGGGGGACCAACGATACTTTCTGCAAATTCTGATGATGTTCCGTGATAACTTATATTGTCCATAGTTAATTATATCTGCTACTACATAAAGCTTATATAATTATTTGTAGATATATAATTCGTTACGTAATTAAGCATAAAGTTTTTACAATACTACACAAAAAAAGAATACTGTGATTAATGTATTTTATAAATCTAAGCGCATCAAGAATATGTTAACTAAAAAAGCGACATTGTCTTCCAATGTCGCTTTTGTCTTTCTGTGGGCTGTCAGGGATCACAGTCGAACACCTTGTTCCAATTTTGACGTTTTTTAGTGACTTAAAATAGAATCAAATATCTGTAAATAGTTAATCAATTTAAAGGTATTGTTTTAAACCATAATGATCTGTCTCCTGATTGATTTGATTGTCTTGAGAAGTCACATCCTTTAGAATTGAAAACGCTAAAACAATTTGTAACTTCGTAAAATGAAAACTTTTAGCGACTTTAAATCTTACAACAATTATTTGGGGTTACCCGAACCTTTAGACAGTAATATAGATGTTGGATATTATAATCCATCGGTTATGTTGCTAAAGTCAGATGCAGTAATGGTTGATTTTTACAGGATCTCGTTTAAAATAAATTTTCAAAGTAAACAGTCTGCTAATCCCAACCCAATAACAGCAGTATTTTTCAACAGCCCTAATATAGTGTTGGTTGATGGCTGGGATGTAGAACCTACCTATACAGGAATGTACTTACAGCTCTCAAAAAAAATAATTGAAGAAAACCGTTTCCTTTTTAAGACCTATCTTGACTATGGGCAGCATGAGGCACTTTATCTTAAAGAGGATGAAGTTCAGGAAATCAGTTCGGTGTTTCAGTTAATGATGAAATATTATGAAAGCGGCACACATAATTTCAATGTGCTTATATCTTATGTAAATGTTCTGGTATCGCTGGTAGAAGCATATTACAAAAGGCAGTTTTCAACCGACCCAAAACAATATAATCGTATTGTATCAGACTTTCAGCAAAGTTTACTTGAGTATTATCAAAAACCGGTAACACAGCTTCCTTCTGTACAGTATTTTGCCGATAAATTAGGACTGACTCCTAACTATTTAGGAGATATCATTAAACACTTTACGCAAAAATCGCCTTTAGAGAATATTCATGAGTTTGTAATAAAAAAAGCAAAAGAATTGCTGGAACAAGACTGCATGATGAATAATGCTGAAATCGCTTATGAATTGGGATTTGAATACCCTAATTACTTCTCAAAATTCTTTAAAAAGCAGGTAGGACTCAGTCCTAAAGAGTATAGGGCTAAGCTTACTCCAAAACTTTAAGGTTTGTTAGTGCGACGCCCATAAAAGGCGTTTTATCATACCAGTAATTTGTTTCTTTTTTACCTGTAATCTGTCTCCGGGCTTTCATTTTCATCTGTTTAATTTTGAATAATCATTTAAACAGTAGTAAAATGGCAATTAACACGCAAAATGACAGTGGTAATTCAAGGCGGAAATTCATCCAGCAAACTACTCTTGCCGGGGTTGGGTTATTGCTTGCGCCTAACCTTATGTCAGCCGCTGCCCATCATTCAGACAACAAGCCAAAAAGCAGTAAAAAAGAAAATACTATGAATACACGAAAATTAGGAACATTAGAAGTCTCCGCATTAGGCGCCGGATGCATGAGTATCAGTGCTAATTATGGAGCAGCAGCAGATAAACAGCAGGGAATTGCAACGATTCGCACCGCTTTTGAGAAAGGCATCACATTTTTTGACACTGCAGAAGTATATGGCCCTTATACCAATGAGCAGCTTGTAGGCGAAGCACTCTTGCCAATCAGGAATAAGGTGGCTATTGCTACAAAATTTGGCTTCAATATAGAGAAGGGCGGACTGAACAGTAAGCCGGAACATATAAAAAAAGTAGTAGAAGAGTCGCTAAAGCGACTAAAAACAGATCGTATAGACCTGCTTTACCAGCACCGCGTAGACCCTAACGTACCTATTGAAGATGTTGCAGGAACTGTAAAAGATTTAATACACCAGGGGAAGGTTTTACATTTCGGGTTATCCGAGGCTAATGTAAATACCATTAGAAAAGCCCATGCGGTACAGCCTGTTTCGGCCATACAAACAGAATATTCGTTTATGGAGCGCAGTGTTGAGAAAAATGGTGTATTAGCTGTTTGCGAAGAATTAGGTATTGGCTTTGTACCGTGGGGTCCGGTAGGTATGGGCTATCTGACAGGCAAGCTGAATGCACAAACAACTTTTGACCAAAAGCTTGATCTGCGAACTACTTTTGATCGTTTTAGTGCTAAAAATTTGGCGGACAATATGACCATAGTAAACCTGCTAAACAATTTTGCATCAAAAAGAAATGCAACTGCTTCTCAAATTGCCCTTGCCTGGCTCATGGCGCAAAAACCATTCATAGTGTCAATCCCCGGTACGCGCAATATTCCGCATCTCACAGAAAATCTGGAAGCCACAGCTATTTCGCTAACACAATCTGATTTACAAGAACTTGAAGCTGAATTTTTAAAAATAAAAGTTTCCGGCGGAAGGATGAACGCAATGCAAATGGCACTTTGCGAATAAAATGACATATTCAATTATAGCATTAAACTGATGAAAAAGGTTTTACTTATCAATACACACTTAACATATCCAAACTGGTCTGAAGGAAGCCTCAATAACGCTTTTATTCAGGCAGCTAAAGACTACTTTAAAAGTAAAAACTATGAAATTTTAGAAACAAAAGTAGAGAGTGGCTATGATGCCATTGAAGAGGTTGAAAAACACCTGCTGGCTGATGTAATTATTTTGCAAACACCTGTAAACTGGTTTGGAGCACCATGGATTTATAAGAAATATGTAGATGAGGTTTTTAACTGTGGGCTGCAAACCCAAAAGTTTCTTACAGGCGATGGACGAACTAAGGAAGACAGTACCAGACAATATGGTACGGGTGGAAAACTCCATGGGAAAAAGTTTATGGTATGCGCTACCTGGAATGCCCCGGCACAAAGCTTTGATAATCCTTTGCAGGAACTGATGCACGGTAAAGGTACAGCTGATTTATTCCTGAATATAACCAGTAACTACCGTTTTTGTGGAGTAGAAATTTTGCAGGGCTATAACTCCTTCGACATTTTTAAAGACGGTGATATTATCATCGATTTAAAGAATTATCCAAAACATTTAGATCTCTTTTTTAGATAAAGAAATGTATCTTAAATATGTGCTTTGACACTATTCTGAAGGATTAAAAAACAAGGCCATTGGAATCCAATGGCCTTGTTTGTCTTTGTGTGGGCTGTCAAGGGTTCGAACACTTTATTTTTTTACTAATTTTGGGAACTTTTAAGTTTAAAATAGCTAAAATAATTTGTCAAGCGTTCTAAATCTTCCTTCAAAAAGTTCGACATTTGTTCAGGCAACGCTATAAACCGAGCAAATCGAAAATATCTTCGTTTTGTCCTTTTTTTAATCACGTAAATTTATTTAACAAAACGAGATTGTATGCTACTTTTGTTTCACGATAATCATCTGCATCAATACTTGATTAAACACTTTCGCAGATTTTAAATTGACCATATATATTGGTTTACAAGTAATACTGTCGTCATTAAATTGGGGGATAGGGGCAAAGTAATTAGTTTACCAATCTTATAAAGTAATAATAAGTTAAGCTTATTTTGTACCTTATTTGTACCATTGAATCGTAAGTTATTAATATTTAAGACCTGTTAGTTTTGAAGAAGTTAAATAAGCAGTACTAAATAGTATTGTATATTGAGAATAGAGAAGAGGTTGCCCTTTAGGGCAACCTCTTTTTGCTTTAAAAAAGGTTGTACTGTTTATGAATATAAATCAGTCTTAATTTCGATATATATTATGGTTGTTATAAATAGATAGTGCTTAAATAACACTGTGTTTATAGTTTGCAGATTTACAGAGCTTTAGATTTATTGACTCCTTGTCTATAAGTATGTTAATCTTTTTTAGATTCTCTAATATACTATTGTATACTAATAATTTGTATTACAATCTAAACAGGCTTTTAAAAAATATTTTTGACTGTCAGAGGGTCAAAAAATCCTCATAAAAGTTATACTCACAGTCTTCCCGTCATAACTTGGCATAAGTGCTGATGTGGCCGACTTCTCGTGCTTTTTTCCAAATAAGTTTTTTGTGATGAACGGATTGATCCAATAGGCAATCTTTGTGCTTAAAATGCCAATGCCCGCACCTGCAGCAACATCTGTAAGCCAGTGCTTATTATTGTAGATTCTGAACAAGCCAGTGCCTGTTGCTACTGCATAGCCAGCTATGCCATACCATATAGACTGATCTTTGTATTCTTGCCAAAGAAATTCTGCGCCCGCAAAGGCTGTAGCCGTATGGCCCGAAGGGAAAGAGTTGTTTGAACTACCATCCGGACGCTCAATTTTTGTGATAGATTTTCCGGCAAAAGTAGTAGCTCCCATAATTGCGTAGGAGGTTAATAATATTACAGACCTATCTCTAAAATTATGTTTTCCCTGCACACCAAATGCATTTAGGGCATATACGGTGGCAGCAGGTGCCCATTGGCTAAAATCGTCAATTGTAATTTTGTGGTCAATGTCTTCTTGTACCTCGTCGCGAATTTGTGTATTGAAACTTTTAAGCTGGTCGCTTTCAATACCAATGATACCATATCCAATAAGTGCCGAAGGTATAATTAGCTGTTTGTAGTTAAACTTCATAGAATGAGTGGTGTCCCTAATAATAGAGTCAGTACTCGTTACCTGCTGGCTAAAAACAGTAACGGCTACAAGGCTCATAGCCATACATAGAAAAACAGATCTTTTCATTTTTTTAAAACAATTAGGATTAGCGTAGTTCTATGTATAGCGGTGTTTTTTTAGCAAATTTTAAATTGAAATTTGAATTAATTTTGAAGATAGTAACACGTTTCTCTCTATTTTTAAATTTTTTTGCTTTTTACTATTACAGGTAATGCTTGTGGCAGTAATGAAATTTCAAAAATATTTGCTCTTGTACTGTGATGTTCACCGTCTAATTGAATATCTGTAAATATTTTTTCAGGTAATTCAATTACCAGCTTTTCTGCTACAAATCTTTGTGCCTTTTTAAACCTCATAATTTTTTTGCACAATACCAGATAGCCGAGCATAATTTTATTGAATACAGAAATTTCAGGTATCAGTACAATATCCAGCAGCCCATCGTTAAGTTTAGCATTTGGCGTAAGGCTCATTTTGTATCCCATTTCATTAGAGTTTGATATAAAAAGCATAAATGGTTTGCTCTTAATTTTTTCGTTACCTATAGTTAATATAGCTGTTGTAGCCTTATACTTTATATTAGCTGAAAGCGAAGAAATTATGTAAGCTAAGAGTGTTCTTTTACCACGTTTTTGATAATGGCTTATTATTGCTGCATCTATGCCTACACCGGCATTGCTAAAAAAATATTGTTTATTAAGTATGCCTACGTCAATTAGTGTTGCTGTACCGGCTCTTAAAATTTTTAATGCCTTTTCTATATTTTGTGGGATACCCAGGTTCGAAGCCAGTCCGTTACCTGAACCTAACGGTATAATGCCCAATTTTTTACCGGTTCCTATCAGGGCCGATGCCACTTCATTTATGGTGCCGTCGCCGCCACAGGCTACAACTACGTCGGCATTTAAAATAACAGCTTCGCGACTCAGCTCTTCAGCATGGTTCTTGTATTTTGTAAAATGCGTTTCTATCATATACTGACCACAAGCAAAAAAGCTATTGATGTAATCAGTGGTAAGCCCGTGTGTACCTTTGCCGGATATAGGGTTGATTATAAAATAAATAAAGATCATTACTTAAGCATTTTGTTGGTAAAAAGATAATCAGCTGTTTGGTACCATGATATTGCTTCTTCAAGAAAATGCTGTTCCATAGGTAAAGGCGCCAGGTTGTTATCCTGTTTATTCCACGAGTAAAATGCCTGCTTTTTTTGGTCAGATAATATCATAACCCTGTTATCTTTCATCAAGGTCAATTTTCGATATGTTCCCATCAGCGCTCGTTCTTCAAACCTGTTAGCTATTACATCTCTGCCAAAAAAATCAGAATCATAGCTCCAGTGCATCAGCCCGAATAAAGTAGGAAACAAGTCAATCTGCGAGCATAGCTTTTTAATTTTTATATTATTTTGCTTCGGAAGGTTTACAATAAAGGCAGGGATATGGTAGTTAGCCACATCAATGTCATCTTTACCGGCACTGCTGGCACAGTGATCTGCAATGATTACAAACACGGTACTGTTATACCATGGTTTTGTTTTAGCCGTTTCAAAAAGCTTACGCAGGGCAAAATCTGTGTATTTAACAGCGCCCTGGCGCCCTGTGCCCGAAGGGATATCGATTTTTCCTGACGGATAGGTGTAGGGCCTGTGGTTGGAGGTGGTCATTACAAAGTTGAAGAAAGGCTTTTTTGAAGCATATTGTTTGTCTGCTACATCGAGCATCTTATTAAAAATATCCTCATCGCATATTCCCCAGGCGTTTTCAAAAGTTACTTCATTATCCTCTATATTGTTGCGTTTAGCTTTTATGTTATCACTCAGTACACTGCCTCTGCCACGATCATAAATAGTAAATCCGTTACCGCCAAAATAAGCGTTCATGTTATCAAAATAACCATCTCCACCATAAAAGAAATTACTGTTATAGCCCCGCTTTTTAAACACGCTGTTTACAGTATAAAGGTTATCGTTTTCAGGCCTTTTTACAATGCTTTGTCCCGGGGTAGGCGGTATGCAAAGTGTTACTGCTTCCATGCCCCTTACCGTTCTGGTACCTGTGGCATAAAGATTTTCAAAAAAGACGCTTTTTTGTGCCAGGCTGTCAAGAAAAGGGCTAATACCTTCAGTGTTTCCAAATTCCTTCATAAAGCTGCCACTAAGGCTTTCTACCAGGATAAAGACTACATTTTTATTTTCTGTAGATGCGCTACTGTCTGTAACTGTTCTGTGTATGGCATAGCCGTTAGATGTATATTCAGAATTTTTATCACTTAATTTTTGCCTTATGATATTAAATGCCTTTTTATCTTTAATAGATGAATAAAATTCATCATAATCCATTCTGTTATTTCTGAATGCAGCAAAAAACGAATAGATGCCGGATTTTGAAATCTCAGAATTATAACGGTTAGTACTCCATTCGGCCTGACTATTTGTTATGAATAATGAAAAGATAAGAGTAGTTATTGATAGGCTAAGTAGCACTGCAGCCCTGTGTTTAAAAGATGCTTTTGTACCAAAGGTAAGGCCAAATGCGCCTTTTTTATAAAATAGAAGCAATACACATACTGTAATAAACAGCACTCCGCCAATGAGCAGCGGCAACGGATAAGATTCATTTATGTTTGCTACAACTTCGTGGGTATAAATAAGGTAATCTACTGCTATAAAATTAAAACGTGTCCTGAATTCCTCCCAAAATGTAATTTCAGCAAAAAATGTAAAGACCAGTATAAAAATAGTCAGGCTCGTAAAAAACCAGACCAGAATTTTGTCTGCCCAGGTTCCTATCCACTTATTGGGCATTAGCGAATAATAAATGGCGGCAGGCAAGCTTATACAAGCTATGGTACCTAAATCGAAGAACAGGCCGGTTAGCAATGTTTGTAATACGTTGACAGGGCCCCAGGAAACCTCGTCGTATTGCCAGATGAAGAAGCCTAATCTTAACAGTAGCGAAATTGCTAAAAACCACAACGTAAAATATATTAGAACAGAAAATCTGCCGAAAGGCTGCAACTTATTAAGCATAGTATTACAATTTTATGCTGCAAGTTTCAGATCCAATTTTGAATAAAATTAGAATTTCTAATCTTTGACCTAGAATTTGTAATTATATCCAAACCGTATTACCTGTGTTTCATAATAATCTTTACTAATAAAATTAAAACCATTACCTCTTACTTCTTTGCGTATAACAAGGGTATTAAACAAGTCGGTTGCATTTAAGAACAGTTCTCCTTTGCCTTGCTGGATTATTTTTTTAAGGCCAATATCTGTTGAAAAACGGCCTAATGTTTTTCCCTGCGGAATAATATCAGGAGCCAGGTAAGCGGCCATGAGCTGCGCTGTAAGCGTGGCCGAAAAGTTAAAGGTGTTGTTCAGCTTTACATTGCCCGATGTTAATTGCTGTTTTTCAGAAGAATAAACTGTTGACTCAGGATACAGTATATTAACCGTAAAAGCATCTATGGTATTGCGGTAGAGGGTAGCATTAAGGTTGTATGAATACCAGGAAACGGGCTTGTGATTAAAAAGCGCCTCTATTCCCATCATATTGCTTTTTCCGGCATTTTGAAAAACATTATAAATCAAGTTGCTGCCCGGTGTACTGGTGGCAATTCTTGTTATGGTGCCATCAACCTGTTTGTAGTAAGCCGAGGCAAAAAAATATCCTTTACTAATATCTGCTTTATAGCCCAGTTCTGCAGTATTGGTAAACTGGGGGCGTAGGCTGGGATTTCCAACTTTTATAATTTCGGCATCATCATATTTGGGAAATATCCTTATGTCTACTTCATTTGGCCTGTCTACCCTGCGGTTGTAAAATAATGATAACTTTTGGTTTTGGTTAAGTTTATAGGCAAAACGCAGCGAAGGAAAAGGCTCAAGATAATGGTAGCCATCTGTACGATAAACCGGATGGTTTGGGTCAACCTCATATTCAAGGTCAAGATATTCTACACGTAAGCCTGCCTCAGCTTCAATGCGGTTGTTTTCATATACATAGTTGCTATAAATTGCAGGTATAGATTCTTCGTAGGCTGCCTTGCCGCCCGCATTTGCATCTATAACAGAATTTTCTCCGGGATAGAAACGCATATTGGCAGGGATGAGCCTGTTGCGAAATCTAAATCCGGCCTCCAGCTTTCCGGATACCAAGGGTCTGCTATAGTCTATGTTCATATCCAGCACGCTTTCGTCTGATAATAATTTAAAGGCATCCCGGTCTGTAGAAGAGGGCAGGGTGTTATCAAAAAAATATTTTTCGTTTTCTCTGTGAAAGGTATAATTTACGCTGGTATTAAGCACGTGCCCAGGCTCTTTAAACTGGTGGCGGTAGCTGCCGGATATCATTACAGTGGTTTTTAGCTCATCTTCCAGGAACTGCCACAGGCGCAGTCGTTGAGAATAATCGGCATTAAAAAAGGGCTCGTCACCGTTATCAATAATCTTTTCACTACCATATAATGCTGAAAAAGCTAATGTATTATTATCATTATAATTCCAGTCTATGCCCGTCTTAATATTTGTAAAGTGTGTATTGCGGTTACGTTTGGTCTGCTGGTTAACAATCGTTCCGTCATCATAGGTACGGGTTACAAATTCATTTTTATTCAGGGTCTCAGTGTAAAGGTAATCAGCCTGAAAATAAATGTTTACTTTCTCTTTACGGTAATTAAGCGACATTGACGGATTTATTTTTGGGGTGAGCTGATACTGTGGCCGAATTGAAGGCAGGTTAGCTTTACGTTTCCATAACGCCCCATAGCCGGAAGACAACCCAACTTTACCATTAAATCCTTCATCCTTATTTTTCTTAAGGATAATATTTATAATACCCGCATTGCCATTAGCATCATATTTAGATGAGGGATTATTGATAATCTCAATTTTTTCTATGGCCGATGCGGGTAGGTTGTCCAGCCCGGACTGGCTGTTAAACCCGGTAATTGCAGTTTGCTTACCATCAATTAATACTGTTACCTTATCATTGCCACGTAGCTGTACTTTACCGTCTTGTGTGGTAACTCCCGGCAGGTTTTGCATTGCCTGCAGTACTGAGCCGCCACTTTGCGTAATATTGTCGCTAATGGCATAGCTTTTCTTATCCATATGGCTGTTTACTTCATTTTGCCGTGCCGTAATTATTACCTCACTGAGTTCCTGATTATCAGCAGTAAGCAGGAATACCCCAGTATTTAAAAAATCAGATAGCGAACCTACATATAATTCTTTACTAAAATTACTGTACCCTATCGAGCTTATATCAAGCGTGTAGTTTCCGGGCGTAACCCCGGGTAGTATAAAATTTCCTTCTTCGTCTGTTATTACAGAAATAACGGCCGTATTATTCTTAGATTGTTTTAAAATGATGTTTGCATAGCCCACAGGCAGTAGCGATACTGTTTCCTTTACCGATCCCGATATGGTTACTTGTTTTGACTGACCATATCCTAATACAGAGAAACAAAAAACTATAAAGGGTAATATCTCCTTTTTTTTTATTGATAGATGTTTGCTGTAATGCACTGCCCTTAATTTTAAAGTTATAGGGCGAAATTAGAAACTGAATTAGGAGGAAATCTGAATTTTAAAAGGTTATGGTAAAAGAATGGCTGCTCCCTGAAAAATGATAGGTGATGCTCCAGCCGTTAAGCTCTGTTATTTTTTTTACTATTGCGAGCCCCAGGCCATTGCCCTGTGCAGAAGGGTCAGATTTTGAAAATCGGTTAAAAAGTTTTTCATGATTCAGCGCCCTGGCAGTTCCGGTATTGGTAAACCGTATTGCATCTGGCAATATAACAATTTCGATACTGCCATTTTGTATGTTGTGCCTTATTGCATTAAGAAACAGGTTGTTTAACAGCACCTCAAACAATATTGGGTTTGCAAAAATAACACTGTTTTTATCTAACACCGTTTTAATGGTAACGTGCTTTGCTTTTGCCTGCTGTTCAAAAAAGTCAAGGTGCCTCTCAACATATTCTGCCACTTTTACCTGTAGTTTTTCAAAATAGCTGTCGTTATCTATTTTAGAGAGCATTAGCAGGTTTTTATTAAGCCTGTTTAGCCTCGATACATCTTTATTGAGGGCACTAACTATTTCAGACTGTTCTCTCGTTAATGCTTCAGACTGCGATAGTGTATCTATCCTTGCCTGAAAAAGCGCAAGTGGAGTCTGGAGTTCGTGTGCAGCATTCTCTACAAATTCCCTTTGGCTTTTATAAATGGCTGTATTCTTTTCTATAAGACGCTCAAGGCTTCTGTTAAGCCTGTCAAATTCGTCAATATCAGTAATGGCAAAATTTGGAGGCCTGTTTTTGTCTATCTCAAAGTTGCGTATTTGGTCGAGTGTATTGTAAAAAGGCTTCCATATTTTTGCGGCAGAAGCTTTAGAAATGTAAATAATACCTGCCAAAAGGATTATGATGATGCAAATAAACATGACTGCTATGCTCAGAACCATGCCTTCCATCTCAACCAGGTTACTTTTTTCTACATACGTAAACTGTTTTCCGTTGATGCTTACCGGTGCATAAAGCAGGCGAAAAGGCTCTTTTTCTTTAGCAATAGAGTCGTATATCGTTTTGCCAATAATAGAGTCTTGCTTAATGCCCATATCTGGCACAATCTCTACATCCCGGTTATATTTGTTCCAGTAGGCAATATCTTTCTCTGTAAAATTTTTACTGCTCTCCTTTACAAATGCCCCTTTATGAAACAACAGTACTTCATCTGTTTCATAAATATATAGCCATTGACAAATGAAGTAAAAGACCGGTGCAGCAGCCAAAAGTATGACTACCGCATAAACCATAAAGCTGTTTGTTGTTTTATTTAGGAGCTTCTTTTTATTCATCCTGCCATTTATAACCCAGTCCATATATGGTTTTTATATAATCGCCGCTTCCTGCCTGGTGTAGTTTTTTTTTAAGGTTTTTTATATGTGCGTAAACAAAGTCGTGGTTGTCCAGCATATCGGCCATATCTCCAGAAAGGTGTTCTGCTATAGCACCCTTTGATAGTACTTTGTTATTATTGCCTATGAGGTAAAGTAACAGGTCAATTTCCTTTTTAGTTATGTCAAGTTTTACGCCACTAACGCTTACATTTTTACTTAGGAGGTCAATCTCTATCTCATTAAATGTTATAATATTATGGCCGTTAAATTTTTTTCGCCTTATAAGTGCCTGTATTCTTACAAGCAACTCTGAAAGGTGGAAGGGTTTGGTAAGGTAATCGTCTGCACCAAGATTAAATCCTTCAAGCCTGGTTTCTAAGGTTTCTTTTGCTGATATTATTATAACTCCCTCTGTTTTGTTAAGCTGTTTAAGTTCTTTTAGTATTTCAAATCCGTCGCCATCGGGTAGCATCAGGTCCAGCAGGATACACTCATATTCGTAAACGCTAATTTTATATAAGGCCTCAGTAACATCAAAAGCTGTTTCGCACTGTATTCCGTTAGATGACAGATAACCTTTTATGGCAGATGAAATTTCGGACTCGTCTTCTATTACTAAAATTTTCATACTGCAAGTTAAAAAAAGGATTTTGAATAAATTCTGAATTGCGGCCGAAAGCATAATTCTAAAATTTTCGTATGATATTTATTGTACAATCAAGTGCTTATACCATTTATGAACCTAGCGCGTTGTTTAACAAAGCAACCGGCTTTTTAAAGCATAGACAATAATAAAATCTAGTATTTAAAAAGCCGGCTCAATACTAAATTGAGCCGGCTTCTGCTATAGTCCTTCGTGTTAAATATTTACTTGTTGTAAACCTCAATAGCATCTTTTAATATCGCTACAGATCGTACAAGGTCTTCTTTTTTCAATACGTATGCAATGCGTATTTCATCAAGGCCAACGCCTGGTGTAGAGTAAAAACCTGCTGCCGGTGCAACCATTACGGTTTCGCCATTGTTGTCATAGCTTTCCAGCAACCACTGTGCAAAATCGTCAGCACTTTTTACAGGCAGCTTTGCAATACAGTAAAATGCACCCTTAGGAACAGATACCTTTACACCATCAATTTTGTTTAGCTCTGCAATAAGCGTATCACGACGCTCTCTGTATTCAGCTATAACTTCATCAAAATAACTCTGCGGAGTGTCCAGCGCTGCTTCGCTCGCTATTTGCTCAAATGTAGGCGGGCTAAGGCGTGCTTGTGCAAATTTCATAGCCGTAGCCATTAATTGCTTGTTTTTAGAAACAATGCAGCCTATGCGTGCGCCACACATACTGTATCGCTTAGAAACAGAATCAATCATTACAGCATTTTCTTCAATGCCTTTTATATTCATAACCGAATAATGCTTGTCGCCGTCATAGGTAAACTCACGGTAAACCTCGTCAGCAATCAGGAACAGGTCGTGTTTTTTAACGAGTTCGGCAAGCTGGTTTATCTCATCTTCTGTGTAAAGGTAACCTGTAGGGTTACCAGGGTTACATATAAGTATGGCCTTAGTTTTTTCTGTGATAAGTTTTTCAAAATCAGCAATAGGAGGTAAGGCAAAGCCTTCGTCTATAGTAGATATAACAGGTACTACCGTAACACCAGATGCTACCGAGAAGCCATTGTAATTAGCATAAAAAGGCTCAGGAATAATAATTTCATCACCGGCATCAAGCGTACTGCCCAGTGCAAACAAAAGTGCTTCGCTGCCACCCGTGGTTATAATGATGTTTTCTGTATGTACATCCACACCGCTTTTTTGGTAGGAAGCCGCCAGTTTAGTCCTGTAGCTCTCAAAACCTGCCGAGTGGCTGTACTCAAGTATTTGTATATTGTTGTTCTTAATAGCTTCAAGTGCTACTTCGGGTGTTTTAATATCAGGCTGGCCTATATTAAGGTGGTATACTTTATGGCCTTTTTTCTTAGCAATTTCGGCGTAAGGAACCAGTTTCCTTATCGGAGATTCAGGCATTTGAAGCCCTTTTTGCGATACTTTCGGCATTGTTTCGTTTTATTTGTTTGAACCGCAAAGTTGCAATTTTTTTGCAGAATTATCAGAATCCGTGTTCTTAAATTTTATATGTGTAGAAAAGGTATTTGTTATAAACAAAAAGAGCCGCCTTTATGGCAGCTCTCTTAGTATTGTTACAGGTTATTATTTACCCTGTTGGTTTTTCATTTCTTTTTCGATCATGTCGTAAAACTGGTCGATTTTAGGTAGTACAAGTATTCTTGTCCTCCTGTTACGGGCACGTCCGTCTGCAGTAGTATTTTCAGCAAGAGGAATGAACTCTCCACGTCCTGAAGCTACAAGGCGCTTAGGGTCGATACCAAAATCATTTTGAAGTATCCTTACGATAGATGTAGCACGTTTAACAGAAAGGTCCCAGTTGTCTACAAGCACTGCATTTTTGATAGGCACATTATCTGTGTGGCCTTCTACCATACATTCAAAATCCGGTTTGTCCTGAACAATTTTAGCTACTTTACCTAAAACTTCTTTAGCTTTATCGGTTACATTATAGCTACCGCTTTTAAACAATAGTTTATCTGCAATAGAGATGTATACCACACCTTTTTCTACACTTACATCAATATCCGGGTCATTAACACCCACCGCACGTTTAATGCTTGTTACAAGCGCAAGTGTTACACTGTCTTTACGTGTAAGGGCATCTTGCAGCCTGTTTATTTTAAGGTCTTTTTCCCTAAGGCTTTCAAGAGACTTTTCAAGGTTCTCAGCACCCTTAGATGTCAGGGTTGTCATGTTAGACGTGGTATTGATCAGGTCAGAATTATTCTTCTTAAGATAATCAACTTGTCCTGTAAGCTGGTCTTTTTCTGCAAGGCAGGTATTAAGCTTAACGGTTGCAGTATTAAGCAAATCCTGGATTTCCTTGTTCTTTGCTTCCAGCTCGGCGATCTTCTTTTTAGAACCGCAAGACGTAAGCGTAAGCGCTACTAATGAAAGTGTTAGGATGGCTCTTTTCATAAATACTAGGTTTAAATTTTTAACAAAATTACTATTAATCTCTAAAATACTAACGAATATAGATATAAACTATTGTTAAATTAGAAATCAAACACCTTGCCGTTTTTCAGAAAATACTTAATAATTATACTCTTAGTCTTGTAGTAATTTTTGTACTGTTTTGATTTTCTTTTGTTTAAGAAGTGAAAAAATCTTAAATAAAAGTTAAAATGAGCTTTTAGTACTGCCCATAAATGTGCGGGCTGTCCTTGTAGTAAAAATCGTATACCTGCCATGCCGTCAAAACTCAGGCGGATAAAAAGAGTTGGGAATAATTGACCCGCCGGAACATTTTTTATCATCATCCATAGGGAGTTCCTAAAATTGAGGAATGTTTTGTGCGGATTACCAGCCTGTAGCGTAGCGCCCCCAACATGATACACCGTTGAATTGTAACAATAACGTGCTTTATAATTGGCATTAAAGGCTCTCCAGCAAAGATCGATCTCTTCCTGATGGGCAAAAAAGTCTTCGTCAAAACCTTCAAGTTCTCTGAATACGCTTTTCCTTATAAACAGGCATGCACCCGAAGCCCAGAATATTTCGGCGTTGTCATTATACTGTCCGTTGTCCGTTTCAAGGGTTTCAAAAATGCGCCCCCTGCAAAACGGAAAACCATATTTATCTAAAAAGCCACCGGCAGCACCGGCATATTCAAACAGGGCCTTATTTTTATAATCAAGTATCTTAGGCTGTATGATTGCTGTTTCGGCATCAGCTTCAAAAAGTTCTAAAACGGGTTCCAGCCAGCCATCGGTAACTTCTACATCGCTGTTGAGCAATACATAAATATCTTCTTCAACATCTTTTAAAGCAATGTTGTACCCTTTGGCATAACCGTAATTGCCATTGTTTTTTATGATTTTTACATCAGGATATTGTTGTTGTATAAAAGCAACCGAATCATCTGTACTTGCGTTATCTGCCACATAAAGTACTGCGCCGTCAGAATATTTTGTAACAGATGGCAAAAACTTTTCGAGCAATGCTTTACCGTTCCAGTTGAGTATTACAATGGCTATGCTATTCATATTGTTGCGGGTATATATGCGGGTATGTCTTTAAGAAAAATGTACTTTTCGGCTTCGCGGTCCATCTGGCAAAAGTAATGATTAAGCCCGTTTGTTACCATAAGGTGGGTAGCATTTAATGTCATGTTATAACGGGCTATCTGGTCAAAAGTGCTTTGCGATATTGGCACCGCCGGCGCTTTACATTCTACAATAAGGTAGATACTGCCATCGGGCCTGAATACTACTATGTCATAACGTTTGTTCATGCCGTTTACTTTTACAATCTTTTCAACGTTAACGTGCCCTTTCGGGAAGTTTTTGTCTTCCAGCAGGTAGCGCACCACATGCTGTCGTACCCATTCTTCGGGTGTAAGGATGATAAACTTTTTACGGATTTCATCAAAAATGGCTACCTTATTTTCACTATTTTTGAATCGGAAAGTATACTCCGGAAAGTTGAGCTTTTGCATGGTGCAAAGGTAGTATTTTTCAAAATATATTAATAAGCATAACAGGGTGGACGAGGTTACTAAAATTGTAAATGATATAAAGCAGGGCAACATTAAGCCCATTTATTTTTTAATGGGTGAGGAGCCTTATTATATTGACAGACTTACAGAATATATAGAAAACAACATACTTACCGAAGAAGAGAAGGGTTTTAACCAAATGGTACTTTATGGTAAAGATGTTACGGTAGAAGATGTAATAAGCAATGCCAAGCGCTACCCCATGATGGCAGACCGCCAGGTGGTTATTGTAAAAGAGGCTCAGGAGCTTGCCCGTACCATAGATAAGTTTGAAAGCTATGCCGAAAACCCGCAACCTACCACGGTTTTAGTTATTGCTTATAAATATAAAACACTGGATAAGCGTAAAAAGGTTACCAAGCTTATGGATAAGCACGGACTGGTTTTTGAAAGCAAAAAGCTTTATGAAAACCAGGTGGGCGACTGGATTAAGCGTGTATTATCTGGTAAAGGATATGGCATAGAGCCAAAAGCCGCTGCAATGCTTGTGGAGTTTTTAGGAACCGACCTGAGCAAGATTAATAACGAACTCGAAAAGCTGGCCATTATTTTACCCCAGGGCAGCATGATAACACCACACCATATAGAGGAGAACATAGGCATTAGTAAAGATTACAATGTGTTTGAGTTGCGTAAAGCCATTGGCGAAAGAGACCAGCTTAAAGCCTATAAGATAGCAGCCTATTTTGCCCAAAACCCTAAAGATAATCCGTTGGTAATGACTGTGGGGCTCGTATTTGGGTTCTTTACGCAGTTGTTGCAATACCACGGACTTAAGGACAAGAATCCGTCTAACGCGGCCAAGATGCTTAAGGTTAACCCTTATTTTTTAAAGGATTATGATATTGCCCTGCGCAATTATCCTATGCGAAAAGTAAGCGGTATTGTGGCAACCCTGCGCGATATTGACGTAAAAAGTAAAGGAGTAGGGGCAGCGGCACTATCTAACGATGATTTGCTGAAAGAAATGCTGGTAAAGATTTTTAATTGATTTTTTATAAGCCACGAATTACACTAATTTGCACTAATTTTAAGAGGGTAACTCATCTTAATTTTATCAATTTTATTGGAATTTGTGAAATTAGCGTAATTAGTGGCAAAAAATATATTTAATGAGAACATCAAAAATATTTGTTACTACTGATGCTGTTATCTTTAAAAAGATAGATGGTATAAATCATATACTTTTTATAAAACGTAAAAACGACCCTGGTAAAGGCAAATGGGCACTACCGGGTGGTTTTGTAGACGAGGGTGAAGACCTGCCCGATGCAGCTGCGCGTGAGTTGCAGGAAGAAACTGGGTTGGTAGTAAAAGACTTACAGCAGTTAGGTGCTTTTGGTAAACCGGGGCGCGACCCACGCCAACACACAGTGTCTGTTGTTTATGTAGGTTTTGCAGATGATAACGCCGAAGCAGTAGGTGCAGATGACGCTGAGGAAGCGCAATGGTTTTCGGTAAAATACTTGCCGAATCTGGCATTTGACCACACAGATATCGTAACTTTGGCATTGGAAAAATACAAGTTATGAGATTTCATACCAGAAAATGGGTTAAACCCGAAGACCTAAACCCTAATGCAACTTTATTTGGCGGTAAGCTCCTTGCATGGATAGATGAGGAAGCCGCTTTATATGCTATTATACAACTCGAAAACCAGCGTGTCGTAACAAAACACATGAGTGAGATCAACTTTATGGCTTCTGCAAAGCAGGGAGACATTGTAGAGATTGGTATAGATGTGGTAAAGTTTGGTAAAACATCTTTGGTGCTGCGCTCTGAAGTACGTAATAAAATGACCCAGGAAAAAATTATCACTGTAGATAATATTACTATGGTAGCGCTGGATAGTTTTGGCCGTCCATCTGCGCATGGCAAAACCCAGATAGAATATGTAGATGAACGATTAGGTAAAGCAAAACTATAGCATTTTACTATATTGAAAGGAGAGGTAAATACTCTAAATAATTTTGATTGCTTGTAAATACCAATTAGCACGTGTTTTGTCATTCTGAACGAAGCGAAAGCGTAGTGAAGAATCTCAAAATTAACAATTTAAATCTCTATTGGCCAAGTTGTAACAAATAGAGTCCGTTTCTGTTTCAATTAAAGGTAAGTGCACCCAGTATTTCTTCGCTCATAAACGGTCCACCGGGGTAGGTGGCAGTATAATCAAGGTTAAGCCATATCTGGCCATATTCATCTTCATGATAATGTACTTCGCGGCCCCGGCTTTCGTCAGGAAACAAGTGGTCTTTAATTAAAAAGTTGGCTATTTCAAGTTCAGCTTTAGTTCCTACAAGCATTTCAGGATACAAATGCCCACCGGTATGTATAATGCGCGGTGTACCACCAATGGCGCGAATACAGGCAGCCATAAGTATGGCATGATCATCACAATCGCCTGCAAAGTGCAGTAAAGACTCATCTGCACTGGCAATATATTCGGCATTACGAGGGTCGTTTACATACGTCCACCGGTTACGAATGTCTTTAAACACAGAGAAGCACTGTATCATACGGCGCTGTTTCTGGAAACCTTTTACATTCTTGAAATATTTTGTCGCAGCACCTACCGAATAATTTCTTACGTTACGATTATTGTAATCTACCGCATCAATAATTTTAGATTTGTTAGGGAAAGGCAGTAATTTAGAAATAATAACATCTTGTGGGTTAGGGTCGTAAGCCATTGTATAGACCATAGCCTGATAATCTTCATATACCGAAGCAAAGCCATAATTACCAAAAGCCGATCCGTATAGTAAGGCTAATATATATAGCGCAATACACACTAACAGCACTTTTTTCATGTAATGCAGCACAAGTTGTATGCCTGCCACCATGGTAATAAAAATCAGTACACGGTCTATGTGTAGCGGCCATTCGGGGTCTACAAGATTTTGGTGCAATATGATAAACAGCGGTACCGAAATAAGAATGTTCAGTAAAAAAATGATAATAGAATCCCAGGGCTTCTTTACCTGAAGCTTTTCTCGTAGTGTTTTTAATTCGGTACGGGTGGGAAGTTTCATTACCTAAACTTGCACGGTTTACGTTGCAAGGCTCTCAAATGGGATGGTGTTGTTAATTATCGAAAGGTCCAGTAACTGTTCCTGTATCTTGTCAAATGTAATTTTATCCGGTTTCGTTTGCGACCAGCGGGTTAAATTTAGCCATTCGTTAATATCGTCCTGCTTTTGGTTATAGCGTTCCGCAAGCTGGCTGTCAATACCCGGTATCTGCTTAAAGGTAGATGTTTTAGAGTTGATTATTTCAAGTACTTTTTCAATAGCTTCAGGATCGTTCTCAAGCACTTCATTACGCACGGCAATTACAAAACTGGGCCATGGTGTAGGGCAGTCGCCCACACGCCTAAAGATGCCTTTATCTACAATGGGCTTGGTCATAAAATGCTCCCACATAAAATAATCTGCAGTGCCGGCAGTAAGTGCATCTACAGCGCCATCAAGCGTATTAATAATTTCAAAGCGCAGGTTAGCGGTATCCCAGCCTTCGTTCTCAGCATTTACAAATGCCATAAGGTGCGAACCCGACCCATAGCGGCTAATAGCCACAATTTTATTTTCAAGGTCGTCAATGGTTTCAAACGGAGATTTTGCCCCTACGTGTATGCCCCATATAAGCGGTGACTGCACATATATCTGTGCTATTTTAGATGTGTTTCCGGCTACAATATCTTTTATTATGCCTTCGGTAAGTATTACGGCAATATCTGTTTCGCCATCGCGCAGCATCTGGCAAAGCTTGCCTGTACCTTCAGGAACGTCCGTCCATTCAAGTGCGATATCATGCTTTACAAAATCGCCATTTTCAATACATAAATGCCACGGAAGGTTAAAGTGTTCCGGTACGCCGGCTATTTTAAGGTTTTTCATTATTTGTTACTTATACTTGTTATGGTAAGTAAGACAAATTTAATACCTTAATCTATATTTTAGCCATAAAAAATCCCTAAACCGTACTATAGATTTAGGGATAAAAGCAATTAGGGCAAGAATTGGCTGATATGGTTATAAAACAGGGCAGGCCTGTTTCATACTGCCACTGTTTTGCAGGGCTGTATGCCATGAAAATGCTTCTTCCAGTATATGTGGTGTGTGGCCGCCGCGTTCGCAGGCACGTGTGTAATAATCTTGCAGTGCCTCTTTATAGTCAGGATGTACACAATTTTCTATAATAACCTGTGCGCGTTCGCGAGGTGCAAGTCCGCGAAGGTCGGCCAGGCCGTGATCTGTAACCAGTATGTCTACATCGTGCTCGGTATGGTCTGTGTGCGATACCATTGGTACCACGTGGCTAATGGCATTATCTTCTTTAGAAGCTGACTGCGTTACAAAAATGCTCAGGTAAGCGTTACGTGCAAAATCGCCAGATCCGCCTATGCCATTCATCATTTTTGTGCCTGATAAGTGTGTAGAGTTAACATTGCCGTAGATGTCAAATTCTATAGCTGTGTTAATGCCTATAACACCCAGCCTGCGAATCACCTCCGGTGCATTGCTTATATTTTGGGGGCGCAATACAATCTTGTCTTTATATTGGTCAAAATTGTTAAGGAGGTGATTATAACAGGTCTCTGAAACGGTTATAGAAGATGCTGATGCAAAATCCATCACACCGGCATCTATAAGATGAAAGGTGCTGTCCTGTAATACCTCACTATACATGGTAAGATTTTTAAAATTGCCTTTGGCGAAACCCATCATTACGGCATTGGCTACTTTACCTATTCCCGCCTGAAGCGGAAGTAAAGAAGGTGTAAGCCTGCCCGAAGCCACTTCATTTTCAAAAAAGTTGATAAGATGGCCGGCAATCGCAATTGTTTTTTCATCGGGTTCTGCAATGCTGGCAGGGCTGTCTATTATTTCGGTAAATACTATACCCACCACTTTTTCAGGGTCTACGGGTATGTAGTCTATACCTATTCTTGTATCGGCAGCTGTAACCGGCAGCACATTGCGGTGTGGATAAGCATCTGGTACTAAAATGTCGTGTATGCCTTTAAAAGATGTTGGTATTGCCGTGTTTATCTCAATGATTATTTTTTTAGCAAGCTTTGCAAAAGTAGCAGAGTTACCTACCGATGTTGTAGGGATAATGTTTCCATTTTCATCTACGCCCAGGGCTTCTATAACTGCAAAGTCTAATGCGGGTAAGTGGCCGTTGCTTAACTGCTCAGCTGTTTCACTTAGGTGCTGGTCAATAAATAACACGTCGCCTGAATTTATTTTTTTGCGCAACGCTGCATCTACCTGAAAAGGCATCCTTTTGTAAAGCGCATTGGCATTAGCCAGGTCGCTGTCTGTGGTGTGGCCTAGTGATGCCCCGGTTATTAATGTAATGCCTATTTGTTCTTCTGCGGCGCGCAATGCAAAAGCAGGTAATACTGCCTTGCTGTCTCCGGCTTTGGTAAAACCGCTGCTGCCTACAGTCATGTGGTCTTCAAACATTGCTGCGGCGGCTGTGGCCGATATTATTTTAGACTGGTAATTTTTAAAAAGTATCCGTTCGGTGTTCATGTTTGGATGGATTATTTTTTACAAAAAATAAAGAATTTTACCCCTGAATAGTCTGGGTTATAAAACTGTTAACTAATCTTATACAAAATTACTAAACCGTTTTCCTGACAGATTATCTATTTTTGCCAAATATTTATTCAAAAAAGACACTATGGGCCAGAAATATTATCTTACTGATGTAGACACCGACCCTGAAAGCATCTATGTACACCACGACCTGATGGGGGAGTTGCTTATACCGGAGCATGAACATGTTAAAGCACAGTTTTTATATACCGAGGGTGGGGTGGTATATGTGCGTACAGATTCGCATACTTACTTTTTACCGGCACGCCATTTTATGTGGATTCCGGCCGGGGTAAGGCACAGTATACACCCCAGTAGTGAAAATGTTATAATGAGAAACCTTTATTTCCCCGCAGATAAAGATGATGCCCTGTTTTTTGAGGTAGAGGGAATATACCCGGTAAATGATCTTATATTAAACCTGCTTTTATATACTAACCGCTGGAAAGGAGATCTTAAGAAAGGGAGTAAGCATTACATTATAGCTGTTGCGTTAAAAATACTATTGGGCGACACAGCCCGCGAAAGCCTTTCGCTGTCGCTACCTATGCCTAAAGATAAACGACTTGTAAAAGTTGTAGACTATGTAAACAAAAACCTGCATAAAACCCTTTTGTTTAGCCAGGTGGCTGCTAAGTATGGGTTTAGTACACGAACACTGCACCGGCTGTTTATAAAAGACCTTGGCATGCCCTTTATTCGGTTTTTTACTGTCAGCCGTATGCTTAAAGCTATTGAGCTTTTAAACGAAAAGCAATTGCCTGTAAGCGAAGTAGCGATTTCTGTAGGTTATAGCAGCCTGCCTACATTTAGCAATACATTTTATAAATTACTGGGTGTGCGGCCTACAGAATATGCCAATGGTAAAAACATATTGAGCAGAGAATAATGATGCGTATGGAGATGAGGTATCTTTAAAAAAGCAAGCCCCGCTATTCTTGGAACAGAATGAGCGGGACTTAACAAACCAACCAACCAATTATTAATAAATCTCAATGAGATTTAAATAATAAATTTTTAGCAACTTGCGTGCCAAAGTGCAAATATAAACCAATTTTGATTTCCTGCAAACCAAAACTTGCTAAATGTGTAAAAAGTATTAGCAGAAATAAAAAAGTCCCTGAATATGCGGGATATTAAGGAACTTTTTAACTAACTCAAATTCTAAACTCTCAAATTTATTTTTTCTGTTCTCCTGCACTGCGCGAACCTCCTGCAGGAGCAGCGGTACGGTAATATGTATTATTGTTATTATTATCATTACGGCCTCCGTTATTATAGTTACCACCATTACCATTGTAACCGTTGTTTGGGTTACCATTATAGGCATATACCGGTTCATACCCCCTGCCACGGTTAGCATTGTTTACATAGCCACGAGTATCTATAATACGGCCCTGGCGGTCATACATTATGTTTAAAAGACCTATTTGGGTAAGTGCGTAGTTATTATAGCTCATATAAACAGTACCTATACGTTTTACACGGCCGGCATAGTCATAGTTTATATAAACGTTGCCTACACGCCTTACAAGTCCGTTAACATCGTGGTCTATACGCACGCCGCGATTATCATTTGTACCGGGTGCACCATAAGTAGCGTTAGCACGGCTGCCTGTGCGGTAGTAGTTAGTACTTGTAGTTCCCGGTTGGGTATTAAAATCCATTTCACCATTAGGAAAAACCATAAACTCAATACCACGCTCTATAAACACTACGGGTTCTGCCTCACGGTAATCTACAGGGTTGTTATGATATGTTGCATTGCCAGAAAAAACACTAAGTTCTGACGCTGTGGCCAGGCTACCAGTCAATAGTAATCCGGCAACTAAAAGGGTAACTTTTTTCATGACATTAAAATTTAGAAATTTGTGCCTACTCTTTGCTTTTCGGCTTTCGCTGTAAACCTTTTTGTAAGGCTTGATTATCTAAATACAAGTTGCGTGCCAAAAATCAGGAAAACGATGTATTTTATTTTATTTCTTTTTAAAATAACTGATTATCAATATTTTGAGTTAGTGTAAAAAAACAAGCCTGATCAATTTAAATGATCAGGCTTAAAAATATTATGTAAGAATTATTAAAACTTACTTATAGATCTTTTTAATGCGGTCTATATCACGTTTTGAATCACGTTCTTTCATTGTTTCGCGTTTATCATAGTTCTTTTTACCACGGCATAAGGCTATTTCCAGCTTTGCCATACCTTTTTCGTTTGTAAAAAGCTTTAAGGGTATAATGGTAAGCCCCTGGTTCTGTATGCTTTTTTCAAGGCTTTTAAGTTCCTTACGGTTTAGCAATAGTTTACGTTCACTTTTTGGAGTGTGGTTAAAGTTTCTGCTATAAGCATATTCTTCAATATTGGTATTTATCGCAAACAATTCGCTATTCTGGAATTCGCAAAAACTCTCTGCAATAGAAGCCTTACCCAACCTGATAGATTTTATTTCGCTGCCGGCAAGAACAATTCCTGCTGTATAGCGATCTATAATCTCGTAATCAAAGCGTGCGCGCTTATTTAATATGTTGACTGTTTTTTGCATAAGGGTACAAATGTAATAACAATAGTTTAATACGGCAATAATGTTAAGAAAGGCTTTACAATATTGTGTGCTAAAGTTGATTAAAACTGAACTGAACTAAAAAAATAAGGCTGCCCTCATTAGGCAGCCTCAGTTGTTTGTATAGTGGAGCGCGAAATTTATTGCTCTATCCTCAGCGCGGCAACTTTAGCAGCCCTGTTTTTCCTGCGGAAGTATACGGTATCTGCATTGCCAAAGTACTTGGTAATGGTAAGCCTTGCCATAGCATAGCTTACGGTACTTTCTGCACCCTGGTTAAGGTTTACACTGTGTTCTTCAAGACCGTCAAAACATCCGCCTGTACATGGGTTGTAAATAACGTGTTGCAGGTGGTTGTTACCCAGGAACCAGTTAAAGGCAATTTCCATCTTGTTAAGATATTCTTCGCTCTTGTATATATCATGAAATTTACGAAGAGCAAGTATGGTATAAGCTACATCAATAGGCTGTTCGCCATAGCGCTCTCTTTTACCGCCCCTTACCAGCCAGCTCCTGTTAGATATAATGTTGATGCTCTCGTTATCAAAGGTCTGGGTTAACAGGAAGTCGAAAGATTCTTTTGCAACTTCGCCATATACTTCATTGCCTGTAATGGCGTAGCATAGTAGTAATGCTTCGGGCAGTACGCTGTTAGCATAAGTAAGGTAACCTTCAAACCACCTCCAGTTTTCATCGGCTTCATGGCGGTACATCTGTACCATCCTGTCTGCAAACATTTTCATGTAGATAAGCGTATCGCTATCTTTAACATGACGGTTGTAGTAATATAATCCTTTAATTACAAAACACATAGCACGTGTAGAGTACATGTTTTTAGTAAGCGGAAGGGTGTTCATAAAAATGTTTTCCGCTTGCCTTATCATGTGTGCAGGCAATATATTTCCAAGTGAAATTACATAACCAAGTGCCCACATAGCGCGGCCAGAGCTGTCTTCCAGATTTTCGTTGTTATTCTGGTCTGTAAAATTTTTATTTACATCAGTATAATTAAGGAATGTACCATCTGGCTGTTGGCAGTATTCTATATAATCAAGGTATATTTTAATATACTTCAGGTTATCTGCCTCCCTGTATTTTTTATAATGCTGGCATATGGCTATCATGGCGCGTGCATTATCATCAAGGGTATAACCACTGGCCAGGTCGGGCACGTTAAGCTTTGCAAACTGTACCATCCCAAAATCAGTGGTCATGTTTTTAATATGATTCAATTTTATTTTAGGATTGCGGTATTCCAACTTTATAGCGCCTTGGGCAGCTGTTTTTTGAAGCACTTTTGCATGGCTTACAGCAGAGTTTTCCCAGGCTGTATGCACTATCTTATGCAGGCCGTTAAGTATCATTTTTTCCCTTAGTACAGGGTCAAACAGTAATGTGTTGATGCGCTCTGCAAGCTGCTCGCTGTTACCAAAGTCAAAGGTAAAACCAGTATCTCCTGCCAAAACTTCTACAGCGTGAGGGATAGGAGTAGAGACTATAGGGCAGCCGCAGCTAAGTGCATAGCTAAAGGTACCACTTACAGCCTGGTTAGGGTCTTTAGAAGAGAATACATAAATATCTGTTAGTTGCAGATATTCTAAAAGCTCATCTAATGCTACATATTTATTGATAAACTGTACATTGTTTTGCAGGCCAAGGTCCTCAATTTTTTGAGTAAGGAACTCTCTGTAAACCTCACCTTCGTTAATTACTACGGTAGGGTGTGTTTTACCAATGATAAGAAAAAGTACATCCGGATTTTTGTCTACAATATTTGGCAGGGCATCCAGTGTAGTTTCTATTCCTTTACCAGAACTTAGTAGCCCGAAGGTACTAAGTACTGTACGGCCTTTAAAGCCATGTTTTTCTTTAAGCGCCGGGCCATTGCCGTGGCTTACAAGGTGTGTACCGTGTGCAATTACATTAATTTTTTCACGGTCTACTATATAGTCGCGTACCAGTATATCGGCGGCGTTGTTTGTCATTACAATAAGAGAGTCGGCGCTGTTTAGTATGTGCTGAACATTGGCCTTAAATACCTCATCAGGGTTAGGTAGTACCGTGTGGAAAACCACCGATACAGGTTTTTGTACATCTTCAAGAAAACGGTTAAAATCTTCAACCGTTTCATGTACAAGGCCAAACTCATGCTGCATCAAAACAATTTTGATGTTCTCATCTTCATTAATGGCCTGTGCAAGTTTTTTATAAGACTCCGGTTCGCTGGTATTAAGTATGTATTTTACAGCGGGGTCGGTATAGGTGTGCTGCTCCTTGTTAGTTTCAAGGGCGCATATTTTAATAGAGAATGAATCGACATAATGGTCGTTCATGGCTTTTATAAGATCCTGGCTGTAGGTGGCTATGCCACACTGCCTTGGGGGGAAAGTGGTAATTACAAGTATTTCGGGTAATGTTTCCGGTTGGCTGGTAATGTTTTGTGCTGCAAGCTGCTCAATGATTTGATTATAAGGTTGGAATTTATTTCCGGAGTTTTTTCTCGTTTTCATGGCGTGGTATGTGTATTGTATAAAGTAGAAATATTATGTCATTAGTGGTGTTTTGGTTAACAGATTTAAAAAACCGGCTGCAATAAACAACCGGCCTTTTATTTACTTATGCTGTGCTTATGCCTTAGCGGCATTATTAGCCCATTCCTGGGCTCTTTCTTTAGCGGCGTTTACAAGTTCTCCTGCTTCGCCGGCTGCATTTTTGTATTCTTTTTCAGCTTTACGCTTTAGTTCATGCAGTTTATGCTTAAAGTTTTCTTTAGCCTCCTCTACATGTTCACGGTAGATATTGTTTTTCCTTCTTTTTGCAATTAGCACTGCTGCTGTGGCAAGTACCGCTGCTCCCGCAGCAATACCTAAAACAAGTTTTTTATTAGTCATTTTATTTGGCTATTTTTATTACTATTTTAAATCTTTAGCCAAATTATGGAATACCTATAATATAGTCAATTTGCTTAATATATATTTAACTCAATTAACAAACCTTTGTGAATTTTGTATTTTTGATGCGGGTTGTAAGAATTTTATTCAATAAAATGTAATCCGAAGCAAAAAGCTATTAAATTTACGTAAAAGTTTTCAATCCCTTATATTGAAAGGGAAGTTTTGCGTTTTTGTCAGTAAACTAAAATTTAACCCCTATAAAATAGAGGGGTAGTCAAAGAAGTAAACATATTTTTGTACATTTGCACAGGTTTTAATCAGTCATTAACATTTAAAATTAAAGTTTCATGTCAACATTTCGTTTTGAGGCCATAAAAGAAACCGCAGGCAGAAAGCCGGTTAAGGTAGAAGAACTGGACAGAAAATCGATTATTTTTGGAAGTAACGTATTCAACGATAAGGCGATGCGTCAATTTTTAACAGGCGAAGCATACAAGGCCGTACAAGGCGCTGTGCAGCATGGTACAAAAATAGACCGTAAACTTGCCGATTATATAGCAATGGGTATGAAAGAGTGGGCACTTAGCAAAGGTGTTACACATTATACACACTGGTTTCAGCCCCTAACAGGTACTACTGCAGAAAAGCATGATGCCTTTTTTGAAACATCTATGGATGGCAGCGACCCGGTAGAAAAATTTGGAGGCACTCAGCTTGTACAACAAGAGCCGGATGCATCGAGTTTTCCTAACGGAGGTATAAGAAATACTTTTGAAGCCCGTGGCTACACAGCCTGGGATCCTACGTCTCCTGCCTTTATATATGGTACAACACTTTGTATCCCTACAGTATTTGTATCATACACCGGTGAGGCACTGGATTATAAAGTGCCATTGCTTCGTGCGCTTTCAGCCGTAGATGAAGCTGCTGTAGATGTATGCCAGTATTTTGATAAAAATGTAAAAAAAGTAACTGCAACCCTTGGTTGGGAGCAGGAATATTTCCTTATCGATTCTGCCCTTGCAGCATCAAGGCCGGACATAACACTTACAGGCCGTACGCTTCTTGGCCATTCATCGGCTAAAGGACAGCAGCTGGATGACCATTATTTTGGTTCTATATCTACACGTGTGCTTAACTATATGCGCGATCTTGAAAACGAATGTATGCTGCTTGGTATACCCGTTAAGACCCGCCACAATGAGGTAGCGCCTAACCAGTTTGAGCTTGCCCCGATATTTGAAGAGGCTAACCTTGCAGTAGACCACAACTCGCTGCTTATGGATGTAATGCAAAAAGTAGGCGAGCGCCATAACTTTAAAGTATTACTTCATGAAAAACCGTTTGCAGGTGTAAATGGTAGTGGTAAGCACAATAACTGGAGTATGGCTACAGATACCGGCGTTAACCTGCTTGGGCCTGGTAAAACGCCTATGAGCAACCTGCAATTCCTTACGTTCTTTATTAACACGATCAAAGCTGTATATAGCAATGAAGAGTTATTAAGGGCTGCTATTGCAACAGCATCTAACGATCACAGGCTTGGAGCTAATGAGGCACCACCTGCAATTATATCTGTTTTTGTAGGCCAACAGCTTACAAAAGTTCTTGCAGAGCTTGAAGGAGTATCTGCGGGTAAACTTTCTCCTGAAGAAAAAACAGACCTTAAACTTAATGTTGTAGGTAAAATTCCAGACCTGTTATTAGATAATACAGACAGGAACCGTACGTCTCCTTTTGCCTTTACGGGTAATAAGTTTGAGTTCCGTGCGGTAGGATCTTCTGCTAACTGTGCCAATGCGATGACTATTCTTAACGCAATCATGGCTAAGCAGCTTAAAGACTTCAAAAAAGAGGTTGATGCCCTTATTGAAGGTAAAGAGATGAAAAAGGATGACGCTATCTTTAACGTACTAAGGGAATACATCAAAGAAACTAAAACAATTCTTTTTGAAGGTGATGGTTACAGCGATGCGTGGGCTGAAGAAGCTGCAAAACGTGGCCTGAGCAACCATAAAACTACTCCTGAGGCACTTAAAGCTAAAGTAAGCGAAAAGACACTTTCTCTTTTCTCAGATCTTGGTATCATGAACCATGTTGAGGCTGAAGCCCGTTATGAGATAGAACTTGAAGAGTATACTAAAAAAATACAGATAGAAGGCCGCGTGCTGGGAGATATTGCCCGTAACCACGTAATTCCTACAGCTATACGTTACCAAAATGTACTTATTGAGAACGTAAAAGGTCTTAAAGAAATATTTGGTGCAGAATATGAAACGGTAGGTAAAGAGCAAATCTCTATCATCCGCGAAATTTCAGGACACATTACAGGCATCAACACTAAAGTTGAAGAAATGACCGAAGCCCGTAAAGCCGCTAACGCCCTGGCTAGTACGGAAGAGCAGGCAGCTGCTTACTGTAATAACGTAAAACCGTTGTTTGACGTTATCAGGAGGCATGCAGATAAGCTTGAACTTATTGTTGACGATGAAATATGGCCGCTTACTAAATACAGGGAGCTGTTATTTACACGCTAGTCTAAATACGATCACTATACCTGAACCTGCCACTTTCGTGGCAGGTTTTTTTATGGGTACAGGAAATAACATTCTGCTTTTTTCGTTGTATTTTTGAACTAAACCACAAACCAAATTTATATTATGAAAAAAGCCCTGTTAGTGCTTCTGTTTTTCAGTTCCCTTATTATACATGCTCAGCAACAGTTTACCGTTTATTTTGATTTTGATGTAGATGAAACATCATCGTTGTCATCTTTAAAACTTGATGACTGGATAAAAAATAATAAGGATGTCAGTGTGGTAAAAATTTATGGCTATGCCGACAAAACCGGCGATTCGCTTTATAATATAGACCTGTCTGAAAGGCGAGCGGCCTATACTTATAAAAAACTACAGGAGGGTAATGTTGATGTAACTGGTACAGAACAGAAAGGTTTTGGCGAAAGCCAGTCAACTGCTGTTCGTTCTGCTAAAGACCGTAAAGTTGTGGTATATTACACAATCCCCGAGCCCAAAGTGGTAGTTGTGCCAAAAAAGCCCGAGCCTACAGCCTTTGCTAAAAAAGTAACTACAGCCGTAAAAGGGGATAAGATAAAAATACCCAATCTTAATTTTTATAATAATTCAGATATAGTGTTGCCGCAATCGCGCCCTATACTCGAAGATTTGCTGAGCATTTTAAAAGATAATCCAAATCTTAAAATAGATATTCAGGGGCATATTTGCTGCCAAAAAGTAGAAGAAAACCAAATATCGCTGCGCAGGGCAAAAACCGTATATTTTTTCCTTGTGCAAAATGGTATCGATAAAGACCGATTAACTTATAAAAGCTTTGGCAGTAGTGTTCCTATTTATAAGCTTCCAGAAAAATCTGAAGAAGAAAAAGTTGCCAACCGCCGTGTAGAGATAGAGATCATTCAGAAATAGTTTGTTAAGTAATATAGATGTCTATGAAAAGTTTGTACATATATTTCTTCATTTTATTTGCATCTGTAGCTCAGGCGCAGCAACAGTTTACTATTTACTTTGCCAATAATGCTGATATACCCCTTTCTGATTCGGCCGAAAGTTTGAATACATGGATAGGTAATAATACTACATCAGTCATATCAAAAGTATACGGATATACCGATAAAGCCGGCGATTCCCTTTATAACATAGCCCTTTCTCAACGACGCGTTGCAAACATCTATGAAATACTCACAAAAGCAAAAATAGATGTCACCGGGACTGAGTTGAAGAGTTTAGGAGAAAGTGAGGCAATGGCTGAAAATTCTGCGGCAGACAGGAAAGTAACCATTTACTATACACAACCAAAACCGGTTGTGGCAATTGCAAAAAAATCTGAATCAGAAGATTTTGCTAATGAGGTACGAAATGCAGAACGCGGTACCAAATTAAGGATACCAAATCTTAACTTCTACGGAGGTACATATACACCGCTGAAAGAGTCTGAACCGGCTTTAGAAGAACTGGCTAAAATAATGAAGGCTAATCCGAAGTTAAGGATTGAAATCCAGGGGCATATTTGCTGCTATGCAGGCGATTCAGGAAATCTGTCAGCTTTGAGGGCGAGGGCTGTGTATTGGTTTCTTTTAGATAAAAAAATTGCCGAAGACAGAATGACCTATAAAGGTTTTGGTGGAAGCAGGCCTATTTATGCCATGCCCGAAAAATCTGAAGAAGAGCGCATAACCAACCGTCGTGTAGAAATTGAAATTGTTGAGAATTAAACATCTTTACAATCCTGAAAAAGTATCTCCCTGATTGATGTCTCCGGTTTCAAAACCTTTCTTAAACCATTGCATGCGCTGTGCCGAAGTACCGTGTGTAAAAGAGTCAGGAACTACCTGTCCCTGAGCCTTTTTTTGTATGGCATCATCGCCCACGGCATTAGCGGCGCTAAGCGCTTCTTCAATATCGCCTTCTTCAAGCACATTGTTCATTTTTTGGTCATAATGCGCCCACACACCGGCATAAAAGTCTGCCTGTAGTTCTAACGCAACCGATAGCTTGTTGGCATCACGTTCGCTGCTTTGTTGTTGCAGGCTGCGTACTTTTGCAGATGTGCCCATAAGGTTTTGTACATGGTGGCCTATTTCGTGTGCTATAACATAGGCTATAGCAAAGTCGCCACCTTTAGCGCCGAAGCGTGTTTGAAGTTCATCAAAAAAAGCCATGTCCATATATACCTTACGGTCTTGAGGGCAGTAAAATGGGCCCACAGAAGATGAAGCACCGCCACAGGCAGTTTGCACACCATCGCGAAACAACACTAGCTTTGGATTTTCGTAAGTCAGGCCGTTCTCCGTAAAAACTTTAGCCCATACATCTTCTGTATCCGCTAAAACGGTACGCACAAATTCACCTTCTTTTTTATCTTCTTCGGTTAGTTCAGTTGTTTGCGACTGGGGCTGTATGGTGTTTTGAAGGTCATTAATAACACTTCCTGCATCGCCACCCATAAACATATTTATAAGTAGCACTATAACACCTATTATACCACCGCCTATAGCAACCTGTCCGCCAGATACGCCACGGCGGTCTTCCATATTATCACTTTGTCTTCTGCCTGACCATTTCATAGTAATGCGATTTTTAGTACACTGAAATTATATATTACAATTGTAAACCCATTATATTTTACCACCATTTTAGCATTTACAGGCTAAAACGGAAACCTAAATAAGCATCTGCCTGATGTGTGTCGCTACTATTAAATATAGCAGTAAGAAAAGAGCCTGAACCTATGTAAAAACCGCGATATCGTGCGCCAATGCCTGCTGCAAATCCGGATATTTCGGTAGTAGAAAGCGGTAAATAAACTTCAAAATTATCTGTAGCATAGCGTGGTGTTATAGTAAGTATGTTTTGTACCGCTATTTGTGTTTCCTCATAATCCTGGCTAAGTTTCTGCTGGGTAAAGGCTCCTAAAAACCAATTGTTGTAAATCCTTACATCGGCATATAATGCAAATGTGCCGGGAGACTTTATTTTAAAGTCTTTACTTTCCTTAGTAATTTGAGCAAAACCACTCTGTATAAGCTTTTGTTCTATGTTCTGGATATTCGTATCTCCGCTAAATTGTTCCAGATCCAGGTATTGGCCCTCGGGTACATTTAATATGTAGCTGTTGCTCTGGTTGTTATCATCTTTAAAAGTCATGGTACCAATGTTACGGAAAGCCACTCCTGCATTTATAAGTTTACGATTATCATCAGCAGATTTCCAGTTGTAATTAGCACCAAAGTCTACAGAGAAACCTTGCGGTCCGTTGCCAAAGTAATCTGCAAAATTGCCTGCATCGCTAAAGTTATCTGCAAGCGCACCTGAGTAAGCAAAATTTACATTTGTAAAAGCATCTGTAAGTACGATGTTGCCACCTTGTGTTGTTATAGTACCGTCAAAATTGCTGGCACTCATACGTGCGTAAGTACCCGGGAATAATACCTTAAAAGTAGCACCGGCATTTATGGTATGCCCATCAAAACTTATAATTTCTCTTGCCACACTCAGCCCAATTTCGCCCCATGTTGTGGCAGTTGCCTTTTGGTTATAATCTACCAATACTGCTGTTGCGGTTTCTAAAGATTCTGGAGTATTGCCATTTACAATAGCATTACCCAGGTCGTTATTAATATCGATTATATTAGCTTTTGTTTTTCCGGCGGTAGTAATTGCAAATGTCCACTTATCCATTTTATAAGCAAAAGAAGGACCCAGAATTTCGATGTCGGCACGAAGGCTTGCCGGCTTGTCGCCTGAAAATATTTTATCTTCAAAATTTGTTGAAGATAAAATATCGCTAAAACCAATCTTGTTGTTAGATACATAAGCACTAACAGAAAGAACATTAAAAGAGTAGGTGTTTTGAAGGTTAGCTAACTCAGACGGATTTATAGCACCGCTAAGAATTCCTGTACTTTGCGATGTCGCAATTCCTGTAAAATGTTCCTGCGCCTGTATGTATCCCACACACAGTATTGCTAAAATTGATAAGGGTGTTTTCATGGTTTTGGCTTTTTCATACTAATTTACTTAATAAATTAAGTAATTGATTGCCAAATACCTGTTATTCTTTTGTGAAATTAAGTGCTTAATTTTAACAAAATTTAACCATAGATTACGCTATACTTTGCCAAAGTGCATCGGCAGGTACAGGAGCTGTAATTTCAATGGGGGTTTTTGCCACGGGGTGTGTAAAAGTAAGCTTACGTGCATGAAGGCAAATTCCGCCGTCAGGATTACTTCGGTCTGCACCATATTTAAGGTCGCCTTTAATAGGAGATCCAATAGCCGATAGCTGCGACCGTATCTGGTGATGGCGGCCGGTATGCAGGTCTATTTCCAGCGCGGTGTAGTTTGTAAGCTGTTTTATTATTTTATAATCCAGTACCGCAATTTTGCTCTCTGGCACTTCTTTAGCAAAGGCTTTGCTGGTATTACTTTTTTCGTTGCGCTTAAGGTAATGGGTTAGGGTAGAAGTTTCTTTTTCAGGCCTGTTCTTTACTATAGCCCAATACGTTTTTTGTGTTTCACGATTTTTAAACATTTCATTAAGGCGGGTAAGTGCCTTGGTGGTACGCGCAAAAACCACAATTCCGGTTGTAGGCCTGTCAAGCCTGTGTACTACACCCAGAAAAACTTCTCCCGGCTTTTCGTACTTGTCTTTAATATATTCTTTTACAACTTCGCTAAGAGGCTTATCACCGGTTTTATCGCCCTGCACAATATCGCCCACACGCTTGTTAACCACTATAATGTGGTTGTCTTCAAAAAGTACCTGAAGGTTGGTTTTATCCGAAAGTATCTTCAAAATGGAATTTTAGTATTTTAGAATATGAGTATTTTAGAGAGCACGCATAAAATACGTTAAGTATTATGAGAGTGTCGACCTTAGGCGGGAAGCCATCTTTACAATACTATCAAGCTTAAGTAGTAGTGGATTCAAATAATTTAAATTTATAAAGCCTAAATCGCATGCAATTAATAGTTGGGTTTCAATTTCATTTGCAGAGCCAATTGCTATTTCCAAAAATCGTAAGAAATCTTTATTACAACTTCTTGAAGCACCTTCGGCAATGTTACAGGGAATTGATACTGCTGCCCTGCGTAGCTGGTTAGTTAATCCAAATTTTTCAGATTCAGGAAACGATGAAGTTACAGTGTATATATCAGTACAGAATAACCTACTTTGTTTCCAAACTTCTAAATCTTTAAACCTATGCATAAAGTTCTAACTTCTTATTTAACCAAAATACTAAAGATCTAATACGTCAATTTCAGAAAGTCTAAAATTCTAATATACCAAAATACTAAAATTCCAAATTAATATTGTTCCTTCTCGTTAGGGAAATCGCTAGATTTTACATCCTTAGAGTATTGTGCAATAGCTTCGGTCATTTGCTCGTACAAATTAAGGTACCTGCGTAAAAAACGCGGACTGAATTCATTATTCATGCCCAGCATATCGTGTATTACCAAAACCTGCCCGTCTACACCACCACCGGCACCAATGCCAATAACCGGGATAGAAATACTTTCGGCAACTTTTTGTGCAAGTGCAGCCGGTATCTTTTCGAGTACCACGGCAAAACATCCCAGGCGCTCCAGTAGTTTGGCATCTTCAATTAACTTGTCTGCTTCCTGTTCTTCTTTAGCACGTACTGTGTAAGAGCCAAATTTATATATAGACTGTGGCGTAAGGCCAAGGTGCCCCATAACAGGTATACCTGCATGCAACAGTTTTTTTACAGAGTCTTTTATCTCGCTGCCACCTTCAAGTTTAAGGGCGTGGGCGCCGCTTTCTTTCATAATACGGATAGCAGAACGCAAGGCTTCTTTAGGGTCGCTCTGATAGGTACCAAACGGAAGGTCTACTACCACTAAAGCGCGGTCTACACCACGCACTACAGATGACGCATGGTACACCATTTGGTCTAGTGTAATAGGCAGTGTGGTTTCATGGCCTGCCATAACATTACTTGCTGAATCGCCTACTAATATTACATCGACACCGGCAGAGTCTACAATTTTTGCCATGGTAAAATCGTATGCAGTAAGCATAGAGATTTTTTCGCCATTGGCTTTCATTTCTATTAGCGACTTGGTGGTTATTCTTTTATAATCTTTTTTAGCGACAGACATAATTTTCAAAAATTTTGAACGTAAAAGTACTAAATTGCGTTTATAATAAGCCGCTTACTGCGATTTTATTAATAAACGTACAAACAAATTAAAGTATAACAGTAACTTATAAAATTTAAAAATACTATGAAAAAAATATTTATCCTGTTTTTTGCAGGTATTGTGCAGCTTACAATGGCTCAGGAAGCCCAGGTTAAAAAAACGGTGGAGACTTTTTTTGCGGGCCTGAACGCTACTGATGTGGCCAAAATAAAAACGGTTTGCGCCGACGATATGATACTGCAATCTGTAGCGGTACATACGGCTGCAAATAAATTTACACAAGAAACAGCTGCAAAGTTTTATGAAGGTATAGAGAAGAATGCCGGTAAAGCAAAATTTGAAGAACGTGTAAAAGAATATAAGATAGCCACAGATGGCAACATAGCACATGTATGGGTACCATATGAGTTTTATATCAATAACGAGTTTAGTCATAAAGGGGCTAATTCTTTTGAACTTGTAAAATTTAAAGAAGGCTGGAAAATAGTATATGTTATTGATAGCCGTGAACCTTAAAAACTAAGTTGGCAGGCAAGTATAAATACGCTATATTTGCACCCTGAAAAAAACAAGTTTCTAAAATGAAAGCAGGTATAGTAGGATTGCCAAATGTGGGCAAATCAACCCTTTTTAATTGTTTGTCTAATGCTAAGGCACAAAGTGCTAACTTCCCTTTTTGTACGATAGAGCCAAACATAGGTGTGGTAAACGTACCGGATCCAAGGCTTGAAAAGCTTGAGCAACTGGTAAACCCGGAGCGCGTAGTACCTGCAACAGTAGATATTGTAGATATTGCAGGCCTTGTAAAAGGTGCCAGTAAAGGTGAAGGCCTTGGTAACCAGTTTTTGGGTAACATAAGAGAGTGTAACGCTATTATACACGTGCTGCGTTGTTTTGATAACGATAACATTATTCACGTAGATGGTAATGTAAACCCTATTCGCGATAAAGAAACTATTGATATAGAACTACAGCTTAAAGACCTTGAGACAGTTGAGAAACGTCTTGAAAAGGCTAAAAAAGCTGCTAAAGTAGGTAGTAAAGAAGCGCAGGCAGAAGTAGCCTTATTAGACAGGATTCGTGAAGCATTGCTTCAGGCAAAATCTGCGCGTACTGTTATACCTCAAAGCCAGGATGAGGCAGAGCTTATCGAAGATTTTCAACTGATAACAACTAAGCCTGTACTATATGTATGTAATGTAGATGAAGGTAGTGCTGTTAACGGTAATGCTTATGTAGAGCAGGTTCGCGAACTGGTAAAAGATGAAAATGCAGAAGTAATGTTTCTTGCAGTAGGTACAGAAGCGGATATTACAGAACTTGAAACTTATGAAGAGCGCCAGATGTTTCTTGAAGACCTGGGTCTTAAAGAGCCGGGAGCTTCGTCGCTTATAAGATCTGCATATAAATTGCTTACCCTGCAAACTTACTTTACGGCAGGTGTAAAAGAGGTTAGGGCATGGACTATAAACATTGGTAATACAGCGCCACAGGCGGCCGGTGTTATCCACTCTGATTTTGAAAAAGGTTTTATACGTGCAGAGGTTATTGCTTTTGATGATTATGTAACATATGGCACAGAGGCTAAAGTTAAAGAAGCAGGAAAGCTTAAAGTAGAAGGTAAAGAATATATTGTAAAGGATGGTGATGTAATGCACTTCCGTTTCAACGTATAATTATATAGGATAACAGGTTAATCCTGATTTTTAAAACGGCAGATTCTAAATAAAGAATCTGCCGTTTTTTATTGATATATATATTAGTCGAATTTTATTAGTGAGTTTTTGATAAATTTTAGTTGTTATTTTTTAAGTAAAAACAAAATAACGGCACTTAATTGCTATTCATCGCAACAAAGTAGGGTATTGGTCTAAATTCAGCTTTTTCATCATTCAGCCTTTTATACATTTGTAGTGTAATTAAAAGGTACTTCATGCCTTTGATTATTGAAAAGTGAATATTTTTCATTAGATTGGTTTTGATTGGTTTAGTAAAAATGTCCCGTAAGCAAGAGTGCCTGCGGGACATTTGTTTTATATTACTTTTTAATTAACATCATTATTGTTAACTGTTTTTAATTATGTTTGCAAAAAAAATCAACCAATGAAAAAACTTCTTTTAACAACCCTGTTTGCCGGGTTGTGTTCTATTACTGCCGGTGCACAGGCAAAAGGTAATATAGAGTTTGGCCTTAATGTGGGTTACAACTCATCAAGTATCAGTACAACAGAATACAGAAATTATTTTGATTCGCATTCGTCTTTCAACGTGGGTATGGGAGCAGATTTTTTCTTTAACGACCGTTGGAGTATAAAGGTAAAAGCAATATATGACCGTAAAGGTTATGATAATGTATATTTTACTGATTCCGGAACTATGGTAACATTTAATGCTAATTTAAAACTAGATTATATAACTGTACCAGTAATGGCTAACTGGCATTTTGGACGTAAAAGAAACTGGTACCTTAATTTTGGCCCTTATGTGGGTTTCTTGGTAAATGCCAAGGAAACAAGGTTTGACCAGGACCTGAAAGAAGGCTTTAATAGCACAGATGCAGGGCTTGCCTTTGGGATAGGTGTTAAGATACCGCTTAATGATAAATTGAAAATATTTTTTGAGTACGACGGGCAGTCAGGTTTTAGTGATATTGCTAAAAATAATTATTATAGTAATTCTTATATAAACCGGGGTGCGGTAAATGTGGGTTTAAATTTTCTACTTAAATAGTTTAGGTAATAACTATGTCACATGGTTTATGCAAAAAAAAGCAGGAGTAACTTTAGTTGCTCCTGTTTTTTTGTTTAGAAACGCTTTAAAAGTTTATCGGGATACTATTTTAAAGGCTTGATAAGAAGTTTTGGGTGTTTTAGCTGTAATCACTAAAATCCCTTCCAAATTTTGATTACAGCGCTCTATAGAGTGATTCGATGACTTTTACATTGATATTGTAAGCGCCACAATTTTTGGTATTGATCCGAAAAATCCTCATACTCCGTTTTGCAGATTTTTCTAAAATAAAAAAGCCTGTAGTTTTCTACAGGCTTTAGTGGGGAGAGCAGGATTCGAACCTGCGAAGATTGCTCAACGGATTTACAGTCCGTCCTCGTTGGCCGCTTGAGTATCTCCCCATAGAGGTACCTTTTAACGGGTCATCTTATCGCTATTGCGTTGCAAATATAAGGCTGTTTTTTAATTGTACAAATATATATTCGCTTAATTTTCGCACTATTTTTTAAGGAATTGAGAGTTAATGTTATAGCTCTTTAATTTTTTTCAAAATAAAAGTCCGCCTTTATAAAAGCGGACTCTAAATGCTGTTTTGTATACTTTAAAGTGTTATAAAAGCTCTTTTATCTTAGCATCAAGTTGCGCGCCACGCAGGTCTTTAGCTATTATTTTACCGTCTTTATCTAAAATAAATGTAGTGGGTACCTGCTCTACACCATATAGTTTGGCAATGGGCTCGTTCCAGTACTTAAGGTTAGAGATGTGGTTCCAGGCAAGTTTATCGTCAGAAATGGCTTTTTTCCAGGCGTCGGCTTTTTTATCAAGCGAAACTCCAATGATGTTTAAACCTTTTGTGTGGTATTTATTATATACTTCTACTACATGCGGATTTTCTGCACGGCAAGGAGGGCACCATGAAGCCCAAAAGTCTATAATGGTAACTTTTCCCATAGCCTGTTTTAAAGATAGTTGTTTACCATCTGGCGTAGGTGCTGAAAACTGTGGTGCAAGCTCGCCCACTTTGGCGCCTGTGGCTTCTGGGGCAGCTTCTGGTTCAGGTTGTGGCTGTGGTGCAGCCTCAGCCTTCTTCATCTCATCCATCTTTTTAAAATAGTCTGCTATTTGCTTACCACCCGGAGTTTTTTTAATTGACTCATCAAAGCCGTCAAAAAGTGCTTTTACCTCTTCCGGTTTTTTTATGGCCATCTGGTTTACAAAGCCTAATACATTTATGTTTACAAAAGCTTTAGGATTAGCTTTAATAAAATCGGTATATACTTTGTCTGCTTCAGTTATTATAACTTTTTGCTCCTTTATTATTTTGTTTGTAGCTACGGTATCGCCTTTTTGCATGGCAGCCATATACTTATCTTTGTTGGCCTTACCGAATTTTTGGAATTTAACATCAAAGCCTTTTTTGATTTCTTTAAAATCTTCAAGCTTATCATTGTTATAAGTTCCTCCTACTTTAGATTTTTGAAGGGTGTCTTTGTCTATCTCCAGTTCAATCTCTCCGGGTTCTAATACAAAATCAAGCTTTTGTTCAGCTAATCCCTGTACGCTTATATAATATATTTCAGGAGAAGATACGGTGTCTTTAAATATAAACTTAGCGTCTTTTATTTTTGCGGTATCTACAGGTGCTACGCCCATCATACCTTGTTTTTCTAATATAACAGTTTTTCCTTCCCAGCTCGGGTCTACATTTCCTGTTATTTCATATTCGTTGTCTGCCAGGTTTTTACATGATGCCATAAGTGCGGCAACTGCCAGAAACAATGCTATTTTTTTCATTTAACTATTTGTTTTTAAGATAAGGTTTTATTGTTAGTTATACCTGCTGCATTTAAAATGCGGCGGGCTGGTTAAGGGTTGTTTTTACAGATGTATTTTTAATGCCACCAAAGCCCTTTTCAATGTTTATCATGTTGTGGTAACCCCGTGCTTTAAGGATAGATGCCATGATAACAGACCGGTAACCACCTGCACAATGAAGGTAGAAATCAGACTCTTTAGGCACTTCGGCCAGTTGTTCGTTTACAAAGTCAAGCGGTATGTTTAAAGCTCCTATTACATGTCCACCTTCAAATTCTGATGGCTTGCGCGAATCAACTACTATCGTACTGTTTTCATTTGCTGCAGCTTCAAATGCTTCAGGCGTTATAGAACGAATACTGTCGGTGTCAAAACCGGCATTTTTCCAGGCCGAAATAGCACCACTCAGGTAGCCCAATGAATTATCAAAGCCTACACGCGCAAGGCGGGTAATGGTTTCTTCTTCTTTACCTTCGGGGGTAACAAGTAATAATGGCTGGTTAACATCCATAATTAGCGCACCTACCCAGGGAGCGAAGCTTCCGTTAAGGCCAATAAAAACAGATCCCGGTATGTGCTCTGCTATGAAGTCATTTTCATGCCTTACATCAAGAACTAAAGCTCCGGTTTCAGATGCTATGGCTTCAAATTCGGCAGGGGAGAGGGCTTTTGCTCCTTTTTCTATTACTGTATCAAGGCTGTCGTATCCTTTAATATTCAGCATTACATTTTGAGGGAAATAAGCAGGTGGCCTGCCCAGCCCGTCTAGCAGTTCGGTAGTAAACTCTTTAAGAGTCATGTCAGCACGCAGCGCATAATTAGTGCGTTTTTGGTTACCCAAGGTATCTGTAGTTTCTTTACTCATGTTTTTCCCGCAGGCACTGCCGGCTCCATGGCTTGGGTATACTATGGTTTCATCTGGCAATACCATTATTTTTTCTCTCAGCGAACTGTAAAGGTGTGCTGCAAGTACTTCCTGTGTTAGTTCGGTGGTAAGTGCCTGTGCAAGGTCTGGCCTTCCTACATCGCCTATAAATAAAGTGTCTCCGGTAATAATGCCGTGAATGCTCTTATTTTCATCCAGCAGCAGGTAGCAGGTACTTTCCAGCGTGTGGCCGGGTGTATGTATGGCTTTAATAATATAGTTGCCAATGGTAAATTCCTGGCCGTCCTGTGCTATCAGCGCATCAAATTCAGGCCTTGCGGTAGGGCCATATACAATTTGCGCACCTGTTTTATGTGCCAGGTCAATATGACCCGATACAAAATCGGCATGAAAGTGAGTTTCAAAAATATATTTAATTTTAGCTCCGTCTTTTTCGGCCCGGGCTATATATGGCTGTACTTCCCTGAGTGGGTCAAAAATGGCAGCCTCGCCGTTGTTTTCAAGGTAATATGCCGCCTGCGCGATACATCCTGTATATATTTGTTCAATTTTCATTAAAAATGGTTTATAAGCCCCCTTTTGTTATATTGTTACAATTAAAAAAACTACATTTGGGGTAACGTTGCAAATATACCAATTTAAAAGATACACAACCCCTCCTTTATAGGGGAAGCAATTGTAAAAACGTTATGTTTTTTTTTGATTATACCCTATTATAAACATAGGTCTATGTCCGTTAAAAATTGTTATTTTTGTATTAAAACGATGTTAAATAAGATTTCAATTAAATTAATCATAATTTTATTTAATATTTTTTGTGTTATTTGTAATTGTTAATACCTTTGTGTATATATTTGTATCAAATTTACGAGTACCAAATCTTGTTTTAATTTAAGTTGTAATATAGGTATGGCAACAGCTGCAAAACCCCGCAAAATGGGGATGTATGAAAACGTTAAGAACCAGTTTGAAAAGGCTTCAGAAGTAATGGGCCTTGATGAGAGTCTTAAGAAAATTTTAGCTTTAACAAATAATGAAATAGTTGTTCACTTTCCGGTAAAGATGGATAACGGTGAAGTACAGGTATTTACAGGATACCGTGTGCAACACAATAACTTTTTGGGGCCGTATAAAGGTGGGCTTCGCTATCACGAAACGGTAGACCTTGATGCTGCACGTGCACTGGCTACCTGGATGACCTGGAAAACATCGCTTGCCGGACTTCCTTACGGAGGCGGTAAAGGTGGTATTCAGCTTGATCCAAAAAAATATAGCCAGGGAGAACTTGAAAGGATAACCCGCAGGTTTACTTTCGCACTGGGCGATAACATAGGCCCAGAGCATGACATCCCAGCACCGGATGTTAATACCAATGCCCAGATGATGGCTTGGATCGCTGATACTTACATGAGTACAAAGGCTCCGGCAGAACGTTCTAAAAACCAGCACGTTGTTACGGGTAAGCCGGTAGGGTCTGGTGGTCTTGAAGGGCGCGACAGGGCTACAGGCTTTGGTGTTGTTGTAACACTTGAGGCGTGGGCTAAACTTAGAAATACTTCTCTTGAAGGTAAAAGGTATATAGTACAGGGGTTTGGTAACGTAGGTTACTGGGCAGCGCATTTTATGAACAAAAATGGTGCTATACTTGTAGGTGTTCAGGATGCAACAGGAACTATTTACAACCCTGATGGTATGGATCCTGAGGATCTTTTAAAATACCAGAGCGATAATGCTACTATACACGGTTATACAGACCATGATTTTGACAGTTCAAAATTCTTTGGTATTGACTGCGACATTATTATTCCTGCGGCACTGGGTAACCAGATAACCGAAGATAACGCTGCTGATATTAAGGCACAGGTTATTGCTGAAGGCGCTAATGGCCCTACAGATACCGAAGGAGAAGCTATATTGCTTGCTAAAGGTGTAGAGATCATTCCTGATATTCTATGTAACTCTGGTGGTGTAATAGGTTCTTACTTCGAGTGGCTGCAAAACCGTAACGGTGAAATGTGGACTATGGATGATGTAATTGTTAAACTGCGCCGCAAGCTTGAAGAAGCTTTTGGTAAAGTTATAGACAGCTCAGATAAATATAAAACGGACTGGAGGACTGCTGCTTATATAGTTGCACTTACCAGAATAGAAATGGCTTATAAACAAAGAGGTATTTTTCCATAAATAAATCTTTTATTATAGATATACAAAGGCGCTCAGGAATGGGCGTCTTTTTTTGTGGCATTATAGAGAGTATAAATACTATATTTGAAAAAGTTTATTATTCGTTTACCAATCAACCAGCATTACAATGGGAATGATATTTTTCTTTATGGTTTTATTTACCATTTTTATTTTAGGTGGTTTACTTTACCTGCTCTATATACCTTTTAAAATATGGTTAGTTAGGACTGAAAGATTGAGTTTTGAAAAGAGCAGAAGGATCAATAAAATATATTTTGGGATTTTAACGGCAATTGTTCTCGCTATTACATATATAGGTATTTTTCCTGATGAAAGTTTTTATGCAGATGAATTCAAAAGAGTAACCTTAAGGAAATTACCTGATTCGGCTGATTTTATATCTAAATCTGCATCTTACCCGGATTTTCATGGAGAATATTGGTCGCGGTCTGAAATAGAATTATCAAGACCAGAATATAATAAGCTGTTGATGGAGCTTTATAAAGACGAAAGGTTTAATAAAAACTTTCAGAGATTATCTTTTGAAGGGGGTAAAAATACAAAAGATATTACCTATCAGTTTCTAAGGGAGATAGAAGAGGAGAGTGATCTATATTTATATATTGGCTTTAGTAAAAATAAAAAAACGATTTATGTAGACCTAAGCCGCTCGTAAATTGAGGTGGTAAGTATATGCTGGACAACCATAAATTTCACTCATAATTTACAACCGTTTCTTTACACCCAATTAAATGTTATTGCCTAAATTTGCGGTACAAATATCAAAACGATTAAAACTTTATCTATATGAGTTCATTTGACGTTGTCGTTATAGGTTCGGGACCCGGCGGCTATGTAGCTGCTATCCGTGCTGCGCAATTAGGCTTTACTACTGCAATCATCGAAAAATATTCAACCCTTGGCGGTACCTGTCTTAACGTAGGCTGTATACCAAGCAAGGCTTTGCTTGATTCTTCTCACCACTATCATGATGCCCACTCTAACTTTAAAGAGCATGGTATTGATATTGCCGGAGAAATAAAAGTAAACTTCGAGCAAATGATAGCCCGTAAGCAGGGTGTTGTTGACCAGAATGTAAGCGGTATTAAATACCTTATGGACAAAAACAAGATTACTGTTTTTGAAGGTCTTGGTTCTTTTGAAGATGCTACCCACGTTAAGGTTACTAAGAACGACGGAACTGAAGAGGTTATCGAGGCAAAAAACACCATTATTGCTACAGGTTCTAAGCCATCGTCACTTCCTTTCATAAAAATTGATAAAGAAAAAATAATTACCTCTACAGAAGCCCTTAAGCTTAAAGAAGTGCCTAAGCACCTTATCGTTATTGGTGGTGGTGTTATAGGCCTTGAACTTGGCCAGGTATACCTGCGCCTTGGTGCACAGGTTAGTGTAGTAGAATATCTTGACCGTATTATTCCGGGTATGGATGCCGGCCTTAGTAAAGAACTTACTAAAGTACTTAAGAAACAAGGTATGAAATTCTACACGTCGCACAAAGTAAAATCGGTAGAGCGTGCAGGCGAAGGTGTGCAGGTTCAGGCTGAGAATGCTAAAGGCGAAACTATTACCCTTGATGGCGATTATGCACTGGTATCTGTAGGACGTCGTCCGTTTACAGATGGACTTAATGCTGACAAAGCCGGAGTAAAAATTACTGAGCGCGGACAAATTGAAGTTAACGATCACCTGCAAACCAGCGTTCCTAACATCTATGCTATAGGCGATGTTGTTAAAGGTGCTATGCTTGCGCACAAAGCAGAAGAAGAAGGTGTATTTGTTGCAGAAACCATTGCCGGGCAAAAACCACACATTGACTATAACCTTATACCGGGTGTTGTGTATACATGGCCAGAGGTTGCTGCTGTAGGTAAGACCGAAGAGCAACTTAAGGAAGCCGGTGTTGCATACAAATCAGGTAGTTTCCCGTTCAAGGCATTAGGACGTAGCCGTGCAAGTATGGATACTGATGGTTTTGTGAAAATATTAGCCGATGCCACTACAGACGAAGTTTTAGGTATACACATGATAGGTGCCCGTACTGCTGACCTTATTGCTGAAGCAGTTATAGCTATGGAGTTCAAAGCAAGCGCAGAGGATATTGCAAGATCATCTCATGCACACCCTACCTATGCTGAAGCTGTTAAAGAAGCTGCTCTTGCAGCTACCGAAAATAGGGCGATACATATATAATACGTATTTACATAAAATAGCAAAACCCACTTCTAACAAGGTGGGTTTTGTGTTTTAGATCAGGTTATATGTAGTGTTAAAGCTTAAACCCGTATGCCAGGCGCAGCGCAATCTGGTCGGCATGAAAATCATTCATACCCTCATAGCGCACACTAATGTCTATAATATCGGTAGCATACCCAATGCCGGGTGCCCATATAAATGTAGTCTGGTCATAGTTATTGGTTACTGCAAAACCAGCACCTACTTCGCCCAGTACATAAAACTGGTCTTCCCATACAAATGCCTTAAAACCCGCCTTTGCAGGAATAAACCCAAGATCTTTAATATCGCCATCTCCAAAAAGGTTAGTAAAACCGGTTGTAAGTGTTAGCGATGTCTTTTTGGTAAGGTCATACTGAAACCTTACATCGCCACCCAGTGCCCAGTTAAAATAGTCTCCTGTTGTAACACCACCATTAACGGCAAAGCCTAAACGGTAGCTTTGACTATAATTATCAATAGCGGGGTTATTAGTTCCCTCAATTTTTTGCGCAAACGCCGTCATGCCAAGCATCATCATGCCCGATAACAGCAATCCTTTTAAATTAATCATCCTTTTCATGGCTCTCATTTGTTTTATGTTAGTAAGTCAAAATTAGCCCGATTGGATTACTAATAATCGTAATATCCTGTTAAATAAGTGTCAATGAAATAATAAAGTTAGGACTTGTACTACATAACCTGATGATTTAAAATATTTTACCATATGACAAATTGCCGTTTTAAGTCAACGGCGTACCTTTGCAGCCTAAAAATTATAACTTTGGCACTCGCAACCTATACTAAAGAATTTCGAAATAATATACAACTGGCTTATCCTGTTATATTAGGTATGCTGGGGCATACCCTTATTGGCCTGATAGATAATATAATGGTAGGTCATTTGGGTAGTGCAGAGCTTGCTGCTGTATCTTTAGGTAACAGTTTTGTATTTATTGCCATGAGTGTAGGCATTGGGTTTAGTACTGCAATAACGCCAATTGTAGCACAGGGAGATGGCGCAAAAGATGACATTATGGTACGCTCGGCGTTTCATCACGGTTTACTGTTATGTACTGTTTTGGGACTTTTGCTGTTTGGCATTGTAGAAGCTGCCAAGCCATTAATGTATCTTATGAAACAACCGGCAGAAGTTATAGCACTTGCATCTCCGTTTATAAGCTGGGTAGCATTTTCGCTTATCCCCATGATTATCTTTCAGGCATACAAGCAATTTTCAGATGGTATGTCTTTAACAAAATATGCCATGTATGCGGTTATCTTTAGCAACGCAATACACATTCCGCTAAACTATGTCCTTATATATGGTGTATGGGGCTTGCCTAAAATGGGTATGATGGGTGCAGCGGCCGGTACTGTAATATCGCGTATAGCCATGCTACTGTTTATGCACATTGCCATATCGCAGAATAAAAAACTAACGCAGTATATTAAAGGTTTTAGCTTTGGCGAAATCAAAAAGAGCATGATCAAAAAAATTGTGGGTCTGGGGCTGCCATCAGGTATGCAGATGTTTTTTGAAGTGGCCTTGTTTACCTCTGCCGTATGGCTATCGGGCTTTTTGGGTACAACAAATCAGGCAGCTAACCAGATAGCGCTTAGCCTTGCCAGTTTTACTTTTATGTTTGCCATGGGGCTAAGTGTTGCAGCTATGGTACGCGTAGGCAACCAAAAGGGGCAGCAGGATTATATAAAACTACGTGTTGTGGCACGGTCTATTTTTTTAATGGCTATAATTATAGAAACGGTTTTTGCATTACTTTTTGTGGCGCTGCATAATGTGCTGCCTTACCTGTTTGTGAATTCTGAACACATTTCGCAGGTACAGGATACCGCCGAAGTTATTGGTATCGCGGCACAGTTGCTAATTGTAGCAGCCATCTTTCAGCTTAGCGATGGCGTGCAGGTGGTAGTACTTGGTGCACTGCGCGGATTACAGGATGTGAAAATACCTACTATAATAACTTTTGTGGCATATTGGGTTATTGGTTTCCCCATATCTTTTTACCTGGGGTTGTATACCGAATTAAAAGCCATAGGTATCTGGATAGGATTATTGGCAGGGCTTACTGCAGCCGCAATATTTTTGTATCTTCGCTTTAACTTTCTTACAGATAAATTTATCAGTGAGGGAGAACAACCTGTTAAATTAAAATTGAAAACCGAAACAGAAATATAATGGAACTACCAAAATTTATACTTGGCGATAATACTGATTTCCCGGAAGATATCTTTATTGTGCACCTCGATTACCCACGCTTTATCATTAACCTTAAAGACGATGAAGTAGAGTTTTTAGAAGAGCCGGAAGATCTTGATGAAAATGAGCTTAATGCCGAAATGGAAGGCCTTATCGTGGCAGCAAACGAATTTTACGACCGTGAAATGGAACGCTACGAGCAGCAATAATATTTAATAATTGAAAAATCAGATTTCAGAATGAGATGCTTTCACATTCTGAAATCTGATTTTTTTATTCCGATTTTCGTTGAGTACATATTTTGAGACCATCTCTGCTGAGGATATACCCAAAACGACATCAGTCTTGGATAAAGCTTATTCTGAAATCTAAATTCTTACTTCTTAATTCCAAAAACGCTATCCGGTTTTTCCAGCGCATCCAGCTTTTTAATATATTCGTCGGGCAACAGGCTCATGCCATATTGGTAAGAAGCATTCATCCAACCAAAGCCACTGCGGGTAATGTAAGCAAAATCGGTACCAACATTACCATACTCAGCATATACTTTGTGGCTACCCAGTACCACATCATACTTCTCCGGAATTGTACCATTATAATCTACCGCATTACGGGTTATCATATATAGCCATCTGTATACCATTTCTCGGGCTTCATTTTCATAACCATAATTCAGCAGCCCTTTCCACAACAGCATTTGGTGCGGTGCCCATCCGTTAGGGTAGTCCCACTGGCGTTGTACCTCATTAAGTGCATACTTATCAGTACTTTCTTTAGAAGATCCTGCAAAACCGCCTTCTTCTTTTAGTTCTTTCATAAGCACGGTAACCATTTTAGAAGCCTCATCTTTAGTGCACAGTCCTGCCCAAAGCGGGAAGAAATTTGTAGCCGACATAAAATCAGTACGCTGCTGTGTTTTTACATTGTAGTCAAAAAAGCACTGTTGTTTTTCGTTCCAAAGATATTTGTGCATCAGCATTTTTCGCTTTTCGGCCTGCTCATGCCAGTAATTAGCGGTATATGTTTTACCATCAGTACCTTTAAAACCGTGCTTAAAATAAGTGCCTATTAAAAATTCGAAATCTTTTTCATACTTATATAATAAAGAGTTTACGTCAACACAGTTTAGGTCGGCCGCAATATTGTCAAGGCGCCAGCTGGTATCGTGACCGCTTTCACGCAAGGTACGATCGTGTACAAAGTAACGGTCGAGTGCGGGGCTTTTAATACTACCATGCTTGTATTTATCTTCAAATTCGGCCTCGGTCATATTATTCTTTTCTGCAAACTCCTGTAATATCTCTTTAAAATGGCCTTCTTCTGTTTCCGGCGGAATGCCTATACCATCAGCATAGTAACGGTTAAGTCCAGTTTCAGGAGTATAACGGTTGCCTTCCATCCATACTGTATTATATTCCTGTATGCAAATTGCCAGGCTTTCGGCTAGCCAGTCTTTATCTTTGGCATGCATGCTTTGATACACCTCCCTTATAAATGAAGATAAAAAAGGAGGCTGTGTCCGGGTTAGATAATACGATCGGTTAGCATTTAGTATCTTGCCGTAATGCTTTATCTGGTAACAAAAATTATCAACCATTCCCTTTGCGAGATCATCCCTTCGATCCAGTAGCAGGCCAATGCCTTCAAAATAACTATCCCAACCGTACATTTCGTTAAAGCGTCCGCCGGGAACCACAAAAGGTACCCCTCTATTATCTTCTATTTTTAAAGAAAGTATGCCAGGCTTCTCATTTATAGATTGTACATACTCAGGGGTAATGTTTTTAGGTAATATAACAACGTCCAGGTGCGGACGTTCTTTTTTAAGCGATGTAAAATACGCAATACCCACAGCATCATCATACGGAACATAAATGCGCTGCTGCTTATCATGCATTTTGTCATCGCCTGCAATGCGGTCAAGGCCATCGGCATCAATAGTGCGGGTGAGGTCATCCCAAAACTGGGTTTTAATCCTGCGGGATATGCGCTCGGCGGGTGGTTCCTGTATCTGCCTCAGGCTTATAAGCAGGCTATCGCGGGCACCGTCATTAGCAATAGCAAGTTCCTGCAAAAGGTTGCTTATATAATAAGTGTTGCGCAGTATTACGGTATCGCCTTTTGTGCTGAGCAAAAAATAATCTTTGTTGGGCGGTGCATCGTCTTTGGTAATTCTCTTATCGCCATCGGTATCATAACCTGTAAGCAGGTCGTTAATAGTTTGAGACACCGGAAGGTCAAAAACAGTTTGGCTTTCTATAAATTTATCACTACAACTCATACAACACAGTACTGCAAATACAATTCCGAAAAATGGCACTACAGGTTTATTTATATTAGAATTAACGCTCATTTTTTTAATAACTACTTGTACAAAGGGTGTACAAAACTTAAATTTAGAAATTCTTACAAGGGTGTGCAACAATTAGGGGAGGGGTTAACAATATATTAGGACATCTTTTTATATTTAACCATCTAGATTTACCATTACATATAAGAGTGTAAAATTTTAGGGTCTTAAATTAGAATAGAACAAATATGCCGGATTTACTGTTTGCAGATAACCCGGCTACGTTAAATTTGTTTCGATATGGCTTCTGATATATGATAATATATACCTGGCTGTACGTTATTATGACGAACATCTTGTAAAAAAGTAGCACTTTAGTATAAATAGGGGTGGTGTAAGGTTAGTTTCTTAAAAAACTTCCCCTCCCAACGCCCACGTTAATAGAACGTTAAGATAAAGTTTCAAAAAAGGGGTTTAAAAGGCTTGTAAAAGATAAAAAGAGTTGTAGATTTGCACCCGCATCACAGCAGACGTTCTTTACCACGATGACACTAATAAGGCAGAAGGTTTTTAACCGGAAACCACTTTCAAAAAAAAGTAAAAAAGATTAGGAGATAACGAAAAGTTTACTACTTTTGCACCCGCAACTACGGCAAACGATCTTAGCTTCTAAACTTCAGGAAAACCCAGTAAATACTGGTTATCCGCTTCGAAATAAATTTGAAAAAAGTTAGAAAAACATTAGGAGGAAAGAAAAAGTTTACTACTTTTGCACCCGCAACTACGGCGACGTACTTTGAGAGACTGAAACACGAGACGGATTTGAAAAGAAATTATTTACTCATATATATATGAGTTGTGAAAAATCTTTAAAAAAGCATCGAAAAAAAAGTTTAAAAAAAGCTTGGAATTAAAAAGGAAAAGATAGTATCTTTGCCCTCCCAAACCGCAAGGAATGGGATAGATTGAAAAGCAAAACGAACTTTAAAACGAAGCTAAGATAAAGAAAATAAATTTTCAAAAAAAAGCTTGTGAGTTTAAAAAGAAGTTGTAGTTTTGCAGCCGCTTAGAGAATGAGAAGATAAAGAAACAATATTTGAATCTTTAAATTTTAAATCTTTAACTGGAAAACAGAAAGACACGTTCATAGACATATTGGATTGACAGCATAAGAGAGAGTAAGACTACTAGCTTTTATTGAATTAAAGAATACCTAGCAACAAAGGTCGTAAAAATATAAAAATATACGATGAAGAGTTTGATCCTGGCTCAGGATGAACGCTAGCGGCAGGCCTAACACATGCAAGTCGAGGGGTAGAAGTCTTCGGACTTTGAGACCGGCGCACGGGTGCGTAACGCGTATGCAATCTACCTTGTACAGGGGGATAGCCCAGAGAAATTTGGATTAATACCCCATAGTATATTTGAGTGGCATCACTTGATTATTAAAGTTCCAACGGTGCAAGATGAGCATGCGTCCCATTAGTTAGTTGGTGTGGTAACGGCACACCAAGACAATGATGGGTAGGGGTCCTGAGAGGGAGATCCCCCACACTGGTACTGAGACACGGACCAGACTCCTACGGGAGGCAGCAGTGAGGAATATTGGTCAATGGGCGAGAGCCTGAACCAGCCATGCCGCGTGCAGGATGACGCATCTATGGTGTGTAAACTGCTTTTGTACGGGAAGAAACACTGCTACGTGTAGCAGCTTGACGGTACCGTAAGAATAAGGATCGGCTAACTCCGTGCCAGCAGCCGCGGTAATACGGAGGATCCAAGCGTTATCCGGAATCATTGGGTTTAAAGGGTCCGTAGGCGGTTTTATAAGTCAGTGGTGAAATCCGGCAGCTCAACTGTCGAACTGCCATTGATACTGTAGAACTTGAATTATTGTGAAGTAACTAGAATATGTAGTGTAGCGGTGAAATGCTTAGATATTACATGGAATACCAATTGCGAAGGCAGGTTACTAACAGTGGATTGACGCTGATGGACGAAAGCGTGGGGAGCGAACAGGATTAGATACCCTGGTAGTCCACGCCGTAAACGATGGATACTAGCTGTTTGAACGCAAGTTTGAGTGGCTAAGCGAAAGTGATAAGTATCCCACCTGGGGAGTACGGGCGCAAGCCTGAAACTCAAAGGAATTGACGGGGGCCCGCACAAGCGGTGGAGCATGTGGTTTAATTCGATGATACGCGAGGAACCTTACCAGGGCTTAAATGTAGAGTGACAGGACTGGAAACAGTTTTTTCTTCGGACACTTTACAAGGTGCTGCATGGTTGTCGTCAGCTCGTGCCGTGAGGTGTCAGGTTAAGTCCTATAACGAGCGCAACCCCTGTCGTTAGTTGCCAGCGAGTCATGTCGGGAACTCTAACGAGACTGCCGGTGCAAACCGTGAGGAAGGTGGGGATGACGTCAAATCATCACGGCCCTTACGTCCTGGGCTACACACGTGCTACAATGGCAGGTACAGAGAGCAGCCACTTCGCAAGGAGGAGCGAATCTATAAAGCCTGTCTCAGTTCGGATTGGAGTCTGCAACCCGACTCCATGAAGCTGGAATCGCTAGTAATCGGATATCAGCCATGATCCGGTGAATACGTTCCCGGGCCTTGTACACACCGCCCGTCAAGCCATGGAAGCTGGGGGTACCTGAAGTCGGTGACCGCAAGGAGCTGCCTAGGGTAAAACTGGTAACTGGGGCTAAGTCGTAACAAGGTAGCCGTACCGGAAGGTGCGGCTGGAACACCTCCTTTCTAGAGACACGACCGTTAGGTAAAATTAAAGAAGTAAAGATGGATACATCTTACTCTCGCTGTTAGTTCAAATAATATAATAAGGAGTAAAAGAGGATATTTTATAGTCTCGTAGCTCAGCTGGTTAGAGTACTACACTGATAATGTAGGGGTCGGCAGTTCGAGTCTGCCCGGGACTACTAATTTTACACTTATTAAAGGAAATTCTGGAGGTTGAGTGCCTTATTAATTGAAATTTGGGATTTGATACTTAGAATTTCAATACAAATAATGGGGGATTAGCTCAGCTGGCTAGAGCGCCTGCCTTGCACGCAGGAGGTCATCGGTTCGACTCCGATATTCTCCACAAATCGATTAGTCGATTTGAAGATTAGATAATTTGAAGATTTATTTTCAAATGGTTGAATTTTCAAATTTTCAAATTGAAAAAAGTTCATTGACATATTGAGATAAGAAAAACAAGAAAAATATAGAAAGCATGTAAAGTGTTGAAATGTTTTAAGAGTTGAAAGTTTAAAAGTTGCAAAACTTTATAACGTTCAACATTATAACTTCAACCGTAAGTACAATAAGCAAAATAAGGGCGTATGGGGGATGCCTGTGGCTCTCAGAGGCGAAGAAGGACGTGATAAGCTGCGAAAAGCTGCGGGGATTGGCACATACGAATTGATCCGCAGATATCCGAATGGGGCAACCCAGTATGTTGAAGACATACTACTCCGATAGGAGGGCAAACCCGCTGAACTGAAACATCTAAGTAGGCGGAGGAGAAGAAAACAAAAGTGATTCCGTAAGTAGTGGCGAGCGAACGCGGAATAGCCCAAACCAAAGTTGTTACGGCAATTTTGGGGTTGTAGGACCACGACATTTGTTGCAAATTGAATTAGAACCATCTGGAAAGTTGGGCCATAGACGGTGATAGCCCGGTATAAGTAAGAGATGTAAATGATAGTGGTATCCTGAGTAGGGCGGGGCACGTGAAACCCTGTCTGAATCTGGCGGGACCATCCGCTAAGGCTAAATACTCCTGAGAGACCGATAGTGAACCAGTACCGTGAGGGAAAGGTGAAAAGAACCGTGAATAACGGAGTGAAATAGATCCTGAAACCATACGCCTACAAGCGGTCGGAGCACCTTTGTGGTGTGACGGCGTGCCTTTTGCATAATGAGCCTACGAGTTACCGTTGCTGGCAAGGATAAGTACTTCAGGTATGGATCCGTAGCGAAAGCGAGTCTTAATAGGGCGCTTTAGTCAGTAATGGTAGACGCGAAACCGTGTGATCTACCCATGGGCAGGATGAAGCTGTGGTAACACACAGTGGAGGTCCGAACCGGTTGACGTTGAAAAGTCTTCGGATGACCTGTGGGTAGGGGTGAAAGGCCAATCAAACTCGGAAATAGCTCGTACTCCCCGAAATGCATTTAGGTGCAGCGCTGGCTTAGTTTATTAGAGGTAGAGCTACTGATTGGATGCGGGGGCTTCACCGCCTACCAATTCCTGACAAACTCCGAATGCTAATAAATGATTACCAGTAGTGAGGGCATGGGTGCTAAGGTCCATGTCCGAGAGGGAAAGAACCCAGACCATCAGCTAAGGTCCCCAAATCTATACTAAGTTGAAAAAACGAGGTTTGTCTGCCCAGACAGCTAGGATGTTGGCTTGGAAGCAGCCATTCATTTAAAGAGTGCGTAACAGCTCACTAGTCGAGCGGACGAGCATGGATAATAATCGGGCATAAGTATAGTACCGAAGCTATGGATTTGTATTATATACAAGTGGTAGGGGAGCATTCTAACAGCGTCGAAGGTGTAATGTGAGTTATGCTGGAGCGGTTAGAAAAGAAAATGTAGGCATAAGTAACGATAAGGGGTGCGAGAAACACCCCCGCCGTAAGACTAAGGTTTCCTCAGCTATGCTAATCAGCTGAGGGTTAGTCGGGACCTAAGGCGAATCCGAAAGGAACAGTCGATGGCCAACGGGTTAATATTCCCGTACTTCTTATAATTGTGATGGGGCGACGGAGTGATGAAAGCACCGCGAACTGACGGAATAGTTCGTTGAAGTACCTAACTATAGGATTTGTAGTCAAATGCGCAGATCCTGGTGAAATACGATAGTACACGGAGCCTTCGGGCAAAGTGATAGTGTGCCTAAGGGCTTCCAAGAAAAACCTCTAAACTTAGATTATAAGAACCCGTACCGTAAACCGACACAGGTAGTCGAGGAGAGTATCCTAAGGCGCTCGAGAGATTCATGGCTAAGGAATTAGGCAAAATAGACCTGTAACTTCGGGAGAAAGGTCGCCAGCAGCAATGCTGGCCGCAGTGAAAAGGTCCAGGCGACTGTTTATCAAAAACACAGGGCTCTGCAAAATCGTAAGATGAAGTATAGGGCCTGACACCTGCCCGGTGCTGGAAGGTTAAGAGGAGATGTTATTTTCGGAGAAGCATTGAATTGAAGCCCCAGTAAACGGCGGCCGTAACTATAACGGTCCTAAGGTAGCGAAATTCCTTGTCGGGTAAGTTCCGACCTGCACGAATGGTGTAACGATCTGGACACTGTCTCAGCCATGAGCTCGGTGAAATTGTAGTATCGGTGAAGATGCCGATTACCCGCAGTGGGACGAAAAGACCCTGTGCACCTTTACTATAGCTTAGTATTGACCTTGGATAATTGATGTGTAGGATAGGTGGGAGACTATGAAGTGGCGTCGCTAGGCGTTGTGGAGTCATTGTTGAAATACCACCCTTTGGTTATCTGAGGCCTAACCCCATATTGTGGGGGACATTGCTTGGTGGGTAGTTTGACTGGGGTGGTCGCCTCCAAAAGAGTAACGGAGGCTTCTAAAGGTTCCCTCAGCACGCTTGGTAACCGTGCGTAGAGTGCAATGGCATAAGGGAGCTTGACTGAGAGACATACAGGTCGATCAGGTACGAAAGTAGAGCATAGTGATCCGGTGGTTCCGCATGGAAGGGCCATCGCTCAAAGGATAAAAGGTACGCCGGGGATAACAGGCTGATCTCCCCCAAGAGCTCATATCGACGGGGGGGTTTGGCACCTCGATGTCGGCTCGTCACATCCTGGGGCTGGAGAAGGTCCCAAGGGTTGGGCTGTTCGCCCATTAAAGTGGCACGCGAGCTGGGTTCAGAACGTCGTGAGACAGTTCGGTCTCTATCTACTGCGGGCGTTAGAAATTTGAGTGGATCTGATTCTAGTACGAGAGGACCGAGTTGGACTGACCTCTAGTGTATCTGTTGTTCCGCCAGGAGCACCGCAGAGTAGCTACGTCGGGAAGGGATAAGCGCTGAAAGCATATAAGCGCGAAACCCACCACAAGATGAGATTTCTTTTAAGGGTCGTGGAAGATGACCACGTTGATAGGCTATAGATGTAAAGGCAGTAATGTCATAGTCGAGTAGTACTAATAACCCGTTAGCTTATGTACGTCTTTCCTGCCCCGCAAGGGGCAGGGAGAACTTTCTAAAAAATAGTACTTGAATTTTTATCTCAGTATGTTAAGATATTGGTTTATGGTTGTGTGTTGTTATACTACAGCATCATCAATAAACGCATTGCCCAAAGCAATGAGCCTTTTAAGGTGATTATTGCGGCGGGGCTCACCTCTTCCCATCCCGAACAGAGAAGTTAAGCCCGCCTGCGCAGATGGTACTGCATTTTGTGGGAGAGTATGTCATCGCCTTTTTTTAGAAAGCCCTTTACAATAGTAAAGGGCTTTTTTGTTTTGGTAAAACCCGCTGTAACTAATATTGGATCAATACCAAAACCTGTGGGTTTTAAAGGATCAATACGAAAACCTGTGGGATTTACAGATTTAAGCATATAAATTAGTAAGCCTAAAGAGAAAGAATTCTACGTTTCTTAAACCCCTGAATTTACTTCTGAAGATTTTTATCTTTGCATGGAAGGATTGTATGAAGAATTTTGCTACTTTAATCACATAATTTATTATCGTTGAGATATAAAGAAAAGTAGCTTAAAATATACTTCTATATAATTCAAGATTATATTATTTTTTTGTAGTTAACTAATTAAATGTCAGGCGAAAATTTTTTTAAAATTTATTTTGTATTACTCTTTTATTATCATTACCCTTCCTTTAAAACCGGTACAGAGACCCCATTCACCTTTCATTAATTGTACCTCCCACTGATCATAAAGTATAAACATTGCTGTGTTTGGCCCACTTGTACCTTGGTTCATAGCTTCAAATTCAATATTGTTAAAGCCATCGTTTAATCTTACTCTTAAAGGTTTGTATGTGTTGTAAAGCGTAAATTCCTGTATTACAACCTGACCATTTACCAAAACTCTAACACGGTCTCCATCTTCTGCACCAAAATCTGCAGCCATAATATCTACATACCCTGACTTAGTACGTATTTCTCCAAAATCCTGATTTCCCCTAAATTCTTTAGCTGAATCACCAGTAGGTTTTACAGTCGTACGGTCAGAAAATTCTTTTGTACGATTTACAAACTTCTCATCAGGATACATACTAAAATCGGCTTTTTTTTCGCCTACGCTGAAGGTAGGATAACCTGGGTTAGACTTCTTTTCCGGTTTGATATTAAATGGGCTGTTAGGCGCTACGGTAGTCGTTGAGGGTTTAACCTCAGTATTATTGTTACTTGCTTTAGGTATAGATATGCCGCTTTTGGTGCCAGTGTCAAACTGTGCCCAAACGGATGATGCTGTTAATGTTAAGACTGCTATGCAAATATTTTTCATAGTGAAAATTGGTGTAGAAACAAAGTAACAAAAATTTTGCCAATATCACTTACCTGTTAAGTATTGATTGAAATTATAACGCTTTAACTTCTTTAAAAGTATGCTGACCGCATCAATATCATCTTGAATTTTCTAATGGTTAAAAGATTTTTTTGATATTTGTATTTGTAATACGAGAGTCCTGATGAAAAATGTTTTAAAGCTTTTACTGTTAACCATATTTATTGTAATGACATTAATGCTTGCTTCCTGTAAAATGAGAAGGTTTGTATATTATAATTTTGCTAATATTACTGATTACAAAATATTTCCCTATCGTACTGCTAAAAACGATTCGATAAAATTTACATTCGAAACACTGGAAAAGCAAAAAGCGCCACGTACCCTGACTTTTGGTAATAAAGAGTATGGTTTTGACGAATATCTTAAAAAAAACAAAACAGTTGCTTTCCTGATTATTAAAAATGATACCCTGCTTTGCGAGAAATATTTTAATGGATATAGCGAAGCATCAATAGTTAATTCTTTTTCAATGGCAAAATCTGTCACTTCCATACTTATTGGTTGTGCAATAGATGATGGTTTTATAAGGTCTGTAGAGGAGCCTGTTATTAAATATGTGCCGGAGCTTACTGGTAAAGGGATGGATGAAATGAGTATAAAAAACTTACTGCAAATGACTAGCGGTATGAAGTATAATGAGAGTTATGTAAATCCATTTGGCGATGCGGCTACCTATTACTATGGCACTAACCTTCGCAAAGCATTAAATAACAGGGAAACTTTACAGGCTCCCGGTACCGAATTTAGTTATAGCAGTGGTGATACCCAAATGCTAGGCCTTGTGCTGGAACGTGCGCTTGAAGGAAAAAATATTACGGAATACTTACAGGAAAAACTCTGGAAACCATTGGGTATGGAATATGATGCCACCTGGAGCCTTGACCGCAGGGAGAACGGACTCGAAAAAACATTTTGCTGCCTTAATGCCCGTGCACGTGATTTTGCGAAAATTGGCCGGTTATACCTTAACAAAGGGAAATGGGACAACAAGCAAATTGTTAGTAAAGAGTGGGTAGATGTAAGCACTACTGCAGATACGCTAGAAGGTGGTGCACCACATTATAAATACCAATGGTGGCTTGAAAAAGATGGTAATTATATGGCACAAGGTATATTGGGTCAATATATCTATGTAGTTCCTAAAAAGAATATGATTATAGTAAGGCTTGGCAAAGACTATGGTAATGCCAAATGGGAATCAATATTTTATTCCCTTTCCAATTTATATTAAACCGTATTATTAAAGTATTGGGATACTATAATTTTGGATATTGTGGAGTATAGAAGTCGGAATATTGCAGCTACCAGCTATCTGAATTACTTGTTCCTGCCCGTGCGGCTGTCTTCGGCATTCCAATCTTCGGTAGAGTCATGACGGTCGCGCTCATCTTCGCGTGTTATATTGCCGTTTTTATCATATCTGGCATTGTTGTTTACGTTGTCGTCTGCGCTGATAATGCCTTGGTTGTTCGTTTTATCTTTATTCATAATTGAATGTTTAATATAAAGCTATTCAATAATTGCTTTCCCATTGGTTAAACAAATGATAATGTTTTGTGTTATATACCATTTAAAAACCTGTTGTACCGATAATTTTGTATTTTGTCAACCTTAAACTCAAATTGTTTTTATGAAGTATTTATTATTTTACATTTGTTTGGTAACATTTTTATGTAGCCTTAGTGTTGTTGCCCAAGATAGTACCGCAACTGCATATGCTGTACCCATCAATAAAGAATTAACTGAAATCAATGCCAATATTGCAGAATACCGCGCAGAGTTAACTGCTCTTCAGACTAAATTATCTGAACTTACAGCCACTGCAAATGAAAAAACAGCGGCGGCAGAAAAATCTGCGTCAGATAATGCCGATGCAGCAAAAAAACTTAAGCGAGACATTACAGATACAAAGAAAGCCAGAAAATCATCAAGAGCTGCAGATCAGGCTGCTTCAGACACTAAGGCTGCCGATAAGGCGAATGCAGCAGTAAAGAAAGCGCAGAAAAAAATAGATGCACTGGAAAAGAAAATAAATAAACAAGAGAAGAAGCTTTTAGAGGCCAATAAGCTATAAATAAACAGGTGCATTTTATATAGCCTATTTAATAAATAAGTTCTTCTACATTTTTACGGATGTTCTCCGATATTTTTTCAAGTGGAAGATCATTAGCATCAGTGCCAAAAGGGTCTTCAATTTCTTCGGCGATAAGCTCCAGGCTTGCAAGTACATAAAATACAAATACCACAACAGGTATAACATAATATCCCAGTTGAAACACATATCCAAACGGTAAGCTCATTACATAAAAGAAAATAAACTTTTTTATAAAAGCACTGTAAGAGTAGGGTATAGGTGTGTTTTTTATACGCTCGCAGGCTCCACTAATATCAGTAAAACTTTGTAGTTCAGCATTAAGAACTATAAGCTGATCACCGGTTATTTTGCCTTGTGTGTAAAGATCATTTGTGTGTTTTAATATTGCTTTGGCAACCTGGTTTGGTTTATGTTTATAGTGGTCTGGCCTTAGTATGGCATTGTCAAAAAGCTCATGACTCACTTCCTCATCTTTCAGGTGTTTGTTTAGTACATAGGCAAAGGCTGGTATAAGTTTTCGGAAAAGCTCCTTATCATTCTTATCCTTAATCATTACAGCTACCTTAATTGCAAAGTTGCGGGAATTATTTACCAGAGCACCCCACAGCCTGCGCCCTTCCCACCAGCGGTCATAAGCGGTGTTAGTACGAAATACTAACAGCATCGAAATTACAAATCCTAAAAGCGCATGTACCACAGTAAGGTTTTTAACGTGGCTTGTTTCAGATAGTTTCCAGTAACTGGTTTCTAACCATGCAATACCCGCAGAATATGCTGCAATGCCTATCATTAAGGGAAGTAACTTCCTGATGGTATCTCCTTTATGAAAACGGAATATAAACGAAAACCATTCTTTTGGGTTGTATGATATCATAGCTGGTTTTTTCGGCTAAAATAATACTTTTAGACAATGTCCATTTATATCTGTCCTGTATTATTTATCAGTATATAAGGTATTACTGTTTTATTCCACTTGTCACTATATAATCTTTTGGCATGGTCTTTTGCAAGATTATAAAAACTATCCCACTGTTCAGGATAAATAGTCTGGCAGCCTTCGCTGGAGGTAGAGTTGTAACTGCCACGGTGTATATTAATGCCAAACCCCGAACCGGTAAATTCGCCATCCATCCCATCGCGCGTTACGGTTGCATTTCCAAGGCGTTGACATATTGCAGGGTAACTTGAACTCCCATTATGAGTGTCAAACTTATGACAATAATAAATACCGGGTTTTAAGGTAGCAATTCCTTTTTTTGAGGGTGTTGCCCGGCGATATACTGATGGATCAGTATTGGCATTAAAGGCAGACATGGCTTCGGGAGCAGCAATAAACAGGGCATCATCATAAATACCACGGTCATTAACGGCTGCTGCTCCTAGTGTATTTAAATAATAGCCTCGAATTCCAACAATAAACAATGGATATTTTTCTGTATCAAGATTGTATGGCGCTATCAATTCTTTTAGTCTGGTGTAGGACAAACGTGGTTTTGCCGAAGGTAAAGTTACGCTCATTTGTTTTTTATTTATTTGTTTTACAGTGTTTTGCATAGTAAATATAAATATTTTATAAGTTTAAATAGCTAAACACTAATGGTGATTTTTGCACTACTTTATACTTCGTTAATTGGCATGTCAAAAAATTGGCGCATTGCTACATTACAATTATCTTTGCCGGTAACAACACAAACTACAGCACATGAGTTCTGATACGAGCAAACGCTACAGCCAGCGTGGAGTTTCGGCTTCTAAAGAGGACGTACACAACGCGATTAAAAATATTGATAAAGGGCTTTTTCCAAAGGCTTTTTGCAAAATTGTACCCGATTATCTTACCGGTGATGCCGATTATTGCCTTATAATGCACGCCGATGGCGCAGGTACTAAATCGTCTCTTGCTTATATGTATTGGAAAGAAACCGGCGATATATCAGTATGGAAAGGCATTGCACAAGATGCGCTTATCATGAACATAGACGACCTGCTTTGTGTAGGGGCTGTAGATAATATCATGCTCTCATCTACCATAGGGCGTAATAAGAATTTGATTCCGGGAGAAGTAATTTCTGCTATCATAAACGGTACCGAAGAGCTTATTGAAGAACTTAAGGGGTATGGCGTTACCATACACTCTACCGGCGGCGAGACAGCCGATGTGGGCGACCTTGTACGCACAATTATTGTAGACAGTACAGTAACGGCACGTATAAAGCGCAGCAATGTTATTGATAATGCTAATATACAGGCTGGTGATGTTATAGTGGGATTAGCTTCTTACGGGCAGGCCAATTATGAAAAAGGCTATAATGGCGGTATGGGTAGTAACGGTTTAACCTCTGCACGCCATGATGTATTTAATAAATACCTTGCAGATAAATATCCTGAAAGCTTCGATGCGGCTGTTCCGTCTGAACTGGTGTACAGCGGTAATATTAAACTGACCGATGAAGTGGAGGGTAGCCCAATAGATGCCGGTAAGCTCGTATTATCTCCTACGCGCACCTATGCACCGATAATTAAAAAGATACTTGGTAAATATACGCCTGAAGATATTCACGGAATGGTGCATTGCAGTGGTGGTGCCCAAACTAAGGTGCTTCACTTTGTAGATAACGTTCATGTTATAAAAGATAATCTTTTCCCGGTATCTCCTTTATTTAAACTGATACAGGAGCAAAGTGGTACTGACTGGAAAGAAATGTACCAGGTGTTTAACAGCGGCCACCGTATGGAACTGTATGTACCTGAAAGTATTGCGCAGGATATTATTGCAATATCAGAATCTTTTGGTGTACCTGCTCAAATTGTAGGCAGGGTAGAAGTATCTGAAGCTAAAAAACTGACAATAAAAAGCGAGTACGGTACTTTTGAGTATTAGTATTTAGTTATGAGAATTGAAATTCCTCCTATAGTAGGATAAAAAATAAGGCCATCCCGAAAGAGATGGCCTTGCTATTTTAAAGTAGTGTTTACTCTTATTTAAGAGAACCTACCATATCTTCCGGTTTTACCCAGGCATCAAAATCTTCAGGGGTTACATAACCTAAACGTACTGCCTCATCTTTAAGGGTAGTGCCATTTTTATGTGCTGTTTGTGCAATTTCGGCAGCTTTGTAGTAGCCTATTTTTGTATTAAGAGCTGTAACAAGCATTAGTGAGTTGTCTACAAGCTCTTTAATACGAGTGTAGTTTGGCTCTATGCCCTGTGCGCAGTGCTCGTCAAACGATACACAGGCATCTCCCAGTAAACGTGCAGACTGTAAGAAGTTTGCAGCCATAACCGGCTTAAATACATTAAGCTCATAATGGCCCTGCATACCGCCTACGCCTATGGCTACATCATTACCCATTACCTGTGCGCAAACCATAGTAAGCGCCTCACATTGAGTAGGGTTAACTTTACCCGGCATGATAGAAGATCCAGGCTCGTTTTCAGGAATTATTATTTCGCCAATACCAGAGCGTGGACCAGAAGCGAGCATACGCACATCGTTAGCAATTTTATTTAATGAAACAGCAAGTTGTTTAAGTGCACCATGTGTTTCTACAATAGCATCATGAGACGCAAGTGCTTCAAACTTATTAGGAGCCGTTACAAACGGGTGTCCTGTAAATTTAGCAATGTATTCAGCAACTTTTACATCATACCCTTCTGGAGTATTAAGGCCAGTACCTACAGCAGTACCGCCCAGGGCAAGTTCGCTAAGGTGGCTAAGTGTGTTTTTAACGGCTTTAATACCATAAGTAAGTTGCGCGGCATATCCGCTAAGCTCCTGTCCCAGGGTTAGGGGGGTAGCATCCATAAGGTGCGTACGGCCTATTTTAACCACGTTCATATACTCTGCAGATTTTGCAGCAAGTGTGTCGCGCAGTTTTTCTACACCCGGCAGGGTAACTTCTACAACTGCCTTATAAGCAGCAATGTGCATACCTGTAGGATAAGTGTCGTTGCTCGACTGCGATTTGTTTACGTCGTCGTTAGCTTTAAGTACCGGTTCGCCTTCGCCTATTTTGCCTCCGGCAAGTACCTGTGCGCGGTTAGCCACCACTTCGTTAACGTTCATGTTACTTTGTGTACCAGAACCTGTTTGCCATATAACTAACGGAAATTCGCTATCCAGTTTACCTTCCAGTATTTCATCGCATACCTGTCCTATGGCATCACGTTTCTCAGCGCTTAGTACGCCAAGGTCGTGGTTTGCATAAGCAGCTGCTTTTTTAAGGTAAGCAAAGCCTTCTACAATTTCTTTTGGCATAGAGCCTGACGGGCCTATTTTAAAGTTGTTGCGAGAACGTTCTGTTTGTGCTCCCCAGTACTTATCGGCAGGCACCTTAACTTCGCCCATCGTGTCTTTTTCAATCCTGTATTCCATTTCGAAAAATGATTTTTATGGTTTTTTATAAATTTAGGTTAACGGCTCCCTAATTACCTGGCTGTGTGCAGGCGGGTGTAAGCCAGCCAAATTTAAGCAATAATGAATCCTTAAGAAAATGTTTTCGCCTTTAATTTTATCTGAATTTTTATCGCCTTTTTAATTGTTTTAGAAGATTGAAAGCCCTAAATTTGGTGCTCAATTCAAAAAGTTCCGGAATATGTTTGAATTTCAAGAGTACCTGGGTTTTATTGCTTTTCTTACCATAGCTACCATAGGTTTTTGGTTGCTGATGTTTCTTGCAAGCTTTGTATTTTACTGGCTTGGTGGTGCAACAGTAGAGCTTGTTAAAGAAAAGAGAGCCCTGAAAAACGATAAAGCGTAATTTATTGTTTACAATACAAAAGCCCCTTAATAGGGGCTTTTTATTTTTAGAATGATACTGAGATTATATCCTGTTTGCAATTTTTGCTACTTTCCAGTAACGCACCATGTCAGATATGAGGCCTTCATACTCAGCATAATCATTAGGTTTTGTAAAATAACCCTGAATAGATAATCCGTATGCTTTTTTCATAAACTCGGTATTATCTCCGGATGTGGTTAAAAATACATAAGGAATACATTTATCATTTAGTTCCTGATCCTGAAATATCAATTCTCTAAGCGCAAAACCATCCAGTTTAGGCATATTAATGTCTGATATTATAAGAAAAGGCGAACTGGTTGTTCCTTTAAGGTAATCTATTACTTTAGTACTGTCATCTATAAGTACCACTTTATTAGTGTAACCATATTTATTTAGCACATCATCAAAAACTTCGACTAAAACATCTCTGTCATCTGCATCGTCTTCTATAATAATTATGTCTCCGTTTAAATTCATATAATATTTATTTTTTTGCTAAAATAAACTATTTATGTTATTTTAATCTTACAATATTTAACTTCGGATTGTTAAAACTATACTAATGATACGATTTTTAAAATGATTCAGACTTTTTTATAGGAAAATACAGCGATATTACAGTGCCTACATTAACTGAACTTGATGCTGAGATATGCCCATTATGATTTTGCATTATTTTTTTGCACAATGCCAGGCCTACGCCACTGCCTTTGCTGTCAGGATCTGAATGCAGGCGTGTAAAAATATTAAAAATGCTCTGTGCATATTGCTGGTCAAACCCAATACCATTATCTGCAACATAAATAACCTGGTACAGTTCAGGATCATTAGCATTAAAAGGCTGTAATTCTTCAGCAGGTGTAATTTTTATTTCCGGTTTTTTTTCTGGAGCCGTATATTTTATAGAGTTGTTTATAAGATTACTAAATAGCTGCTTTAGTAAAAAAGAAATACCATTTATAACAGGCAGGTTATTGTCTATTATAATCGACACATTTTTTTCTGCAATAGTTTCAGATATTTCAAGAGATACTTCTTCTAACAGTTCTTTCAGGTCAATGTGCTCTGAACTGTCATCATTATATTTGAGGCGTGTATACTTAAGAATATCTATAAGTAACGTTTGCATACGGTTAGCCGAAGTATTCATTCTTTTAATAGAATCCTGTACTGTTTCAGGAAGATCGTGCTGGCGTGTTAAAATGCGCGATGCCATTAACTGTATTTTACGTAACGGTTCCTGCAGGTCGTGCGTGCTTATCCAGTTTATGTTTTCGAGTTCGCTATTAGTTTGCTTTAACAGTTCGCTCAGTTTGCGGTACTTTTCTTCTTCCTGTGTAATTACAAGCAGGCTTATCTGGCGTTGCAGGCTGTAGGCATAAGTTGCCGCAGCATCAAGTTCAGGTTGTAGCCAAGGCTTGCTTATACAGTCTACAATTTCTTTCCATAAAGCAAAAGACCTTCGTGGAGATAATCCTTTTTCATCTTTCTCAATAGATTTTGCAGGGTCTCCCGCCCAGTTCACTTCAGTTTTAGTTTCTGGCCTGTACCAGATTATGCAATTATTATTGTCAATATCCAGCGAATGGTAAATTATGCCTGAGACGTGCTGACAGTCTTCGGCAAATTCAGGTAAATAGTCAATCAGTTTTTCGGTACTGAAGTTTCCGTGTCTTGTATGGTTTGCCAGCCATTGTGCCAGCATTATTGTTTTTTCGTTATTTGGTGTAAGGCCGTGATTATATGCTGTACCGTTAAATATGATAGAAACGCCTGAGGTATTACAAATGTTTAATATTTCCGGGTTCTCTACAATAGCCTGAAGATCTGTGGCTTTATAAAGCGCATGGCTGTTCATTTTTTCTACGGCAAGGCTTGTTTTTCGAGAATGCTCATATTCTTCGGATGCCTGCCTTACATCAATTTGCGATGTAATAAAATGTCCCTGCAACTGGGCTGCAAGGCGAATTTCGGGAGTAAGGTTTTTAGGAGAATAGTGGTGGCAGGCTATAAGGCCCCACAATTTCTTTTTGTATATAAGCGATATAGTAAGAGTAGCGCCTACACCCATGTTGTGCAGGTACTGCACATGTATGGGCGATGTACTGCGCAATATTGCCAGGCTAAGGTCGAGGTTTTTATGCTCAGCATCAGCTATGGTATAAATAGGTACGGGTGTGTAATCTATATCATATATAAGGCGTAGCAGGTTGCGCATATAGAGCTCTCTTGCCTGTGCGGGTATATCGGTGTGTGGGTAGTGTAATCCTAAGAAAGGCTCCAGGTCTTCTCTAACGGCCTCGGCAAATACCTCTCCGTTATAATCTTTATCAAACCGGTACACCATAACGCGGTCATATCCGGTAATATCTCTGGTGCCTTCTGCTACCAGCTGGCAAAGTTCTTTAAGGCTATGGGTATCGTGCATGTAAGCAAGAAACTGCGATGTCTGGTCATATACATCTACGGCCTGGCGTGTAACCAGTGTTACCGGCTCTCCTTCGAGTATATAAATATCATCATCGTTTTTGTGTAGTGTGCATAAAAAATCTACACCGGCCAGAGTAAGCCGCAATAGTGTACTGCCCAGCATCATACCGTTATGCTCATACTCTCGTAGCGTATCAGCAGCTTCAGCGCCAAAAATTGTACCGAAGCTTTGCCCGAGTAGCTGGCTGTGAAACAGGCTAAGATATTCAGCAGTATTAGCACTACAATAATCTATAAGCAGTGTTTCGCCTTTAAGCCCCAGCAAAAAACCATGTGGCTGTATGCTGCCCGGTATGTGTATGGGTTCCTGTTCGCAATTGGTAAGGTTTACAATATCGCGGTTTACAATGTCCTTTATATCCATGTAATATTATACGGTGCTTTTAGAAAAATGCCTGTTAATTGCGTTGTAGGCATAGTTAGCACCTGCAATAATTTCTTCGCCTGCATTGTTAGCGGCTTCATAAGCTGTAAATTGATCAAGAAATGCTTTCCAGCGGCTGCCTGTCTGGCCTCCGTAGCCAGAGAAGTAAGCAGCGCCTTTTTCTGCATCGTGGCCCAGTACGCCGTTAATGTTTTTTAATATTACACGTCCGCCAAGGGTAGAACCTTCTATAACATATAGTACGCCCAGTGCAAATGGCAGGGTAAGGTTTTCTATACCGTCAGATAATGGCTTTTCGGCATCGGTAACTACAGCGCCTACAGCAGTAAGGTCAGCTTCTATAAGGTGTGTTTTATTACGGCTGTCAAGATCTGTTATTACAGTAGCAGTTATAGGGAAAATGTTTTCTTCGGCATCTTTAACTACATCACGCATTATGGTAAGGTAGTGTCCGTACTCAACATCGGTAACATCTGGTTTAAGTATTGATTCAGAAACAGGTAACGCTTCAAGCGCTACGTGCGATTCTGAAGTAAGGCTGCGTAAGTTTTCAAGAAAAGTTGGTGCAGATACAGTGTTGTTCATTAGATTGTAATTGAAATTAAAAATTTTATTTGTAAACGTAATAAAGTCACGTTATATAATAAACCATAAGGCTGTTCATACAATGTTACCTAAGCAAATATAACCATTTAAATTTGTAATAAAACATGATAAATATTCTGTTAGATAGGTTTAAAAAATGTAATATCTATAAAGTTAATTTAATATTTGAATGTATGTGTTGCTGTAATTTTAATCTTTTGCAGTAATTTTTTTAAATTGTAATGATATCTGTAAAATCATATAAAAAAGATTATGGACTTGCTGTTTAATTTTGTAGTCGGTAATTATGTTTTAAATGAAAAAGCTTCTATTCCTGGTTTCAATAGCAGGACTTATATGTGCTGTTTATTGTATGGTAACAGGTTTTGAAGGCGGGTGTGATGCACAGAATCCTATGTTTTTTGCATTGCTGATTATCTTGCTTTTTAATAGTCTTGTGGGGCTTGTTCTTACATACCCAAAAAAGAAAAATAAGAAACAAAAAGAAGGCAGTAACACCAGTAACGACCTTTAATGAAATTTGGCTACACTATAGCCTACTGTAAAACAGCAAATGCTGCTGTGCTGTTTGGCGGAAAATAAGTATCTTCACGCCGTTTTTACACAAGGCACAAAGCATTCGCACATGAAAAATATCAGCAAATACTATCCGCAACTCTTAGCGGTACTAGGTTTTATCATTGTTTCCCTTATTTATTTCTATCCGGTTTTACAGCCCAATAAGGCTTTTTACCAGTCTGATATTGCTCAGTATACGGGTATGGCCAAGGAGCAAAACGATTTTAGGAAAGCTAACCATGGCGAAGAACCCTACTGGACAAATGGCGCCTTTGGCGGTATGCCTACCTATCAGCTTGGGGCTAAATATCCTTACAATTTTGTAAAGACTATAGACGGTGTTATCCGTTTTTTACCACGCCCGGCTGATTACCTTTTTATATATTTCCTTGGTTTTTTTATACTGCTAAGGGTTTTAAAAATAGATACGCTCAAGGCATTTTTTGGTGCACTGGCCTTTGGTTTCAGTACATATCTCATTGTGATACTTGGGGCAGGGCATAATGCCAAAGCCCATACCATAGCCTATATGCCGGTAATTATTGCCGGTATCATATTGGTTTTCAGGAAACGATATATAACCGGTGGTTTGCTTACGCTTTTTGCTGTAGCGTTAGAGATTAATGCGAACCACTTCCAGATGACGTATTATCTGCTGTTCCTATTGCTATGTATTGGTATTTATTATGTAATAGACATTGTTAAGCAAAAAGACTATAAGCACCTGGGTACATCTATGGGTGTGTTTGCTATTGCAGGTATAGTAGGTCTTGGGCTTAATGCTACGAGTCTTATGGCTACAGCCGAATATACAAACTACAGCATTAGGGGCAAAAGCGAGATAAGCTTTAAACCAGATGGCAAAGCTGTAACATCTAATGCTGCCATGGACCACAGCTATATTACAGAGTACAGTTATGGTAAGGCAGAAAGTTTTAACCTTATTGTTCCGGGGCTTTTTGGCGGCGGAACGGTAGAGAAATCTAAAGAGGGTTCTAAAGTCTACGACTTTTTTCTTAGCCTTGGCGTACCACCAAATGAAGCTTTGCAATATGTAGAAAAAACACCGTCTTACTGGGGTGACCAGCCTATAGTTGAAGCTCCGGCTTACATAGGCGCGGTAGTATTTTTCCTTGCGGTATTTGCACTTTTTGCAGATAACAGGAAACTAAAATATGCTTTTCTTGCAGGTGGTATTATTTCCTTGTTGCTTTCATGGGGTAAAAATCTCCCGGGACTTACCGACTTCTTTATCGAAAACGTACCGCTTTACGATAAGTTCAGGGCAGTATCTTCAATACAGGTGGTGTTAGAGCTTTGTTTACCTGTGCTTGCATTTATGGGGCTGCAAACGTTCTTTAAATTAGATAAAAAAGACCAGTTTAAATACCTTTGGCAGTCTGTTGCTGTAGTGGGCGTAGTGCTTGTAGGACTGCTGTTTGCTAAAGGCTCATTTAATTTTGAAGGCACACGTGATGCATACTTTGCAGAGCAGATATTTGGACCTGATGGTGCCAAGCAGGTAGGGCCGGGTTATATAGCAGCACTTAAGGAGCAGCGTATGGATCTTTATACAGGCGATATTTTCCGTTCATTACTGTTTATACTGGGTGCAGCGGTAGCGCTTTGGCTGGTAACAAAAGAAAAACTGAAAGAAACAACGGCGGTAATTGTGGTGGGGCTTTTAGTAGTATTAGACCTGTTTACAATAGACCGCAAATATGTAAATGCCGAAGACTTTGTGCCGGCACGCCAAATGGAACAGCCTTTTGAGATGACTGCCGCCGATGCCGAAATCAAGAAAGATGAAGGCCACTACCGCGTATACGAACCGTTTGCAAGGTTGCAGGGACGCACATCTTACTATCATCAGTCGGTAGGGGGGTATAGTGCCGTTCGCCCTCGCAGGATGGATGAATTGTTTACCTATTCTTTTGAGAAAGGTACCAATATTGATATTTCTCAAATTATAAAGAATCTTGACCAGCAGTCGTTTGCCATGACGGGCGCTGTGCCGCAGCTTGACCTGCTAAACGTAAAATATATTTTACTGCCGGGGCAGGAGGGCGACATTGTGGTAACCAATCCGTTTGCATCAGGTCCTGCGTGGTTTGTAAATAAAATACAGCCTGTAACTACAGCCGATGAAGAGTTGAAATCTGCGCTTAAGCTGGATGTAAAACACGTGGCGGTAGTAAATAAAGATAAGTTTCCTGATGCGGTTGCTAAGACCTCTTTTGTGGTAGATAGCACAGCAACAATTAAGTTAGATACCTATGAGCCAAACCACTTGGTTTACTCATCATCAAATAAAAATGAAGGTTTTGCGCTGTTTAGCGAAATGTATTATGGCAAAGGCTGGAATGCGTATATTGATGGCAAGGCAGTACCACACTACCAGGCAGATTATGCCATACGTGCACTTAATGTACCGGCTGGGCAACATAAAATTGAGTTTAAATTTGAGCCGCAGGTTATTAAGACCGGAGGCATCATATCACTGATAAGCTTTATTATTTTCCTTGGTTTATTAGCCGCAGGTATTTGGTATGAAAGGAAGCAGGCAGTAAGGCAAGAGGCAAAAGCCTAAAGGAAAGCGAGAAGCCCAATCTGAAATCTAAAATCATAAATCTGAAACCAAAAGTCCTCATAGTAACCTATTACTGGCCGCCCGCGGGTGGGCCGGGTGTACAGCGCTGGCTTAAGTTTGTTAAGTACCTGCCAGATTTTGGTATTGAGCCTATTGTTTACATACCGGAAAACCCTACCTACCCATTAATAGATGAAGGATTGCTTGCAGAGGTGAAGCCGGATACAAAAATTATAAAACACCGCATTATAGAGCCGTATGCCTGGGCTGCTGCTTTTAGTAAAGGCAACACCCAAAAAATAAGCAGCGGCATTATTCCTGATAAAAAAAAACAAAGTGCATTGCAGCGTCTTATGCTTTGGGTAAGGGGCAACGTTTTTATTCCAGATGCACGTGTGCTTTGGGTTAAGCCATCTATAGCATATTTGTCAAAATATATTCAGGAAAATAATATTGACACCATAATTACTACGGGGCCACCACACAGCCTGCACCTTATAGGCCTTGGCCTTAAAGAAAAGCTTGGGGTAAAATGGCTGGCTGATTTCCGTGACCCGTGGACAACCATTGGCTATCACAAAGAACTCAAACTTGGTGCTTCGGCAGCAAAAAAACATAAGGATCTTGAGTATAAGGTACTCAATACTGCAGATACCGTTATTGTAACCAGCCCTACAACAAAAAAAGAGTTTGAAGCGCTTACCACAAAGCCCATTGCAGTTATAACCAATGGTTATGATGTAGAGAAAATAGTGCGACAGCCGCTTGATGAGAAGTTTACCCTGGCACACATAGGCTCGTTTCTTAGCGAACGTAATCCTCTAATACTATGGCAGGCCATTGCCGAACTTATTGCTGAAAATGCCGACTTTAAAACGCATTTTGAGCTTAAGCTGATAGGGGCGGTAAGCAGGGAAGTACTAGAAGGCATCAATCAGTATAAACTTAATGATTATGTAAATAACCTTGGCTACATACCCCATGCCGAGGCTGTGGCACAGCAGCGAAAAAGCCAGGTATTACTGCTTGTAGAGATAGACAGGGAAGAAACAAAATGCATTATTCCGGGTAAGTTATTTGAATATATGGTTTCTGAGCGGCCGATATTGGCGATAGGCCCTGAGGGAGCCGACTTTGCCGAAATAATGCGCACTACAAACAGTGGCGTATTTGCCAGATATACAGATAAAGATAAGGTTAAGCAAACCCTGCTGAGGTACTTTGATGAATATGCAAAAGGTACTTTAAAATCGCATCCTATAGGCCTGCAGTATTATTCCCGTAAAAACCTTACCGGACAGTTAGCAGAAGTTCTGAAAAAGGTTTAGATCGGCTTTTTATTTTGGTCAAGTTTTGTTTTTCACAAATCCCTTTAGTTATATCATTAGTAAATTTATTGTAATCAAAACGGTTTAAATACCACGCTGATACGCCAAGTCGCCAAGCTTTGCGACTTATCAGTCGATTGTGTCTGAACTTAATAAGAATACAACTTTGCGTCTCGGCGCCTTTGCGAGAAAAAATTATTTAAACTACATTTATCTGGTATTATCACCTCCCTTTAAATCGATGCGCATTTCGTAATTGCCGAAATTTGTGAAAATTCGAGTAATTCGTGGCTTATTTTTTTGTGAATAGTCTCTCCTGAATGATATTTCATAACTCAACTTTTGTTCGTAACTTCGCAGGCTTATTTATAAGGCTTTAGGCTTAATGATTATGGAAAACAGGAAGAAAGTCGCTTTTTATACACTGGGTTGCAAACTGAACTTTTCAGAAACCAGTACCATTGCACGCAGTTTTGCTGATGAAGGTTTTGACCGTGTTGATTTTGAAGACCCGGCAGACATTTATGTTATCAATACCTGCTCGGTTACCGAGAATGCGGATAAGCAGTTTAAGCAGATGGTAAAAAAAGCCCTGAAGTCTAATAACAAAGCCTTTGTTGCCGCTGTAGGTTGTTATGCCCAGCTAAAACCAGAAGAACTTGCCGCTGTAGACGGTGTAGACCTTGTACTGGGCGCTACCGAAAAATTTAAGATTACCGATTACATAAACGACCTGTCTAAAAACGATATGGGCGAGGTGCATTCCTGTGAAATATCTGAGGCCGACTTTTATGTAGGCAGTTATTCTATAGGCGACCGTACCCGTGCGTTTCTTAAAGTGCAGGACGGCTGCGACTATAAATGTACATACTGTACCATACCGCTGGCACGTGGTATTTCCCGTAGCGATACGCTGGAAAATGTACTTAAAAATGCAAAAGAGATATCTACACAAAATATTCGTGAAATTGTACTTACCGGCGTAAACATAGGCGACTATGGCAAAGGTGAATTTGGCAATAAAAAGCACGAGCATACTTTTTATGAGCTGGTTCAGGAGCTGGATAAGGTAGAGGGTATTGAACGCCTGCGCATCTCATCTATTGAGCCTAACCTGCTTAAAAATGAGACCATTGATTTTGTGAGTAAGAGCCGCACTTTTGTGCCGCACTTTCATATACCATTACAATCGGGTAGTGATGATATCCTTAAGCTAATGCGCCGCCGCTACCTGCGTGGCGTATATACAGAGCGTGTAGGCAAAATACGCGAAGTAATGCCACATGCCTGCATAGGGGTAGATGTTATTGTAGGTTTCCCCGGCGAGACAGATGAGCATTTCCTGGAAACATACAATTACCTTAACGAAATGGACATTAGCTACCTGCACGTGTTTACATACAGCGAACGCGATAATACCCCGGCTGCCGAAATGGGTGGTGCCGTACCCGCTAATGTACGTGCAAAACGCAGTAAGATGCTAAGGGGGCTTTCGGTTAAAAAGCGCCGTGCATTTTATGAAAGCCAGTTAGGTACTACTCGTACCGTTTTATTTGAAGGAGAAAATAAAGAAGGTTACATACAGGGCTTTACAGAAAATTATGTAAAGGTAAAAACACCATGGAATCCTGAGTTGATTAATACGCTTCATGAAATAAAGCTGACTAAAATTGACGAGGATGGCCTTGTAAGGATGGAGTTTGTAAACGAGCCTGTATTTGCATAAACGACAATTATAGTCATTAATACAATACTGTATTTTATCGGTTTGGGTTTTGCTTAATGTATACTTCTGTAGCACCCAGGCCATATTTTTGGTAATCGGCATCGCCAAAGGTAATGCCGTCATAACGGCCAAGTAAAAAATCGAGCTCTGATTTTAAGATACCTTCGCCTACGCCGTGTATAAACACCACTTTAGGAATGCGGTTTTTAATAGCAAAATCAAGCTGGCGTTGTGCAGTATCGGTTTGTATGGTAAGGATGTCGTAATTGTTCATCCCTTTCTTATTAGGCACCAGCTTTTCGATATGGAGGTCTATTTCCATTATAGTGCCCGTATCTTTTTTAGACTTTTTCTCTTTTACAAAAGAGCGTTTTTTAGGGGTTTCTTTTTCCCTTAAAACAGCACCTACGCTCTTTCCTGCAAAGAAAGAGCGCATTTCGTTGCTGTTATTTACTATAACAAGTTCAGCCTCGTCAAAAAGCAGTTCAAAACCGTCGGTAGTTTCTATACTTACCTTTCCCTTTTGGTACGCCCTTACGGTACCGTTAAAAGAGTCGTCTAAAACGCTTACTTTATCTCCTGGCTTAAACTTCATTGTCAGTATCTTTTTGCTCATTCTTGCCGGGCACTTTGCTCATTAAGCGCATCAATCCTAACATAAAAACTATAATAGCCCCCACCATCAGGTAGGGGTTAGGTTTAGCCAGCGATTGTTCATACAGCGCAATAAAGGCAGCGGCAAACATGAGTATGATATAAATTGTCTTCAATTATCTTAAATTAAAAGCGTCCGCCCATTGAAGCTGCCATAGAAATAAAGTAGCCTATAAGCGCAATATAAGCTATTATACCCAGTATAACATAAATACCTACAAACATATAATGTTGTTTAAGGCTGCTAAAGCTCTCTGTAAGAAGTTGCGTATTTACTTCAGCAATAGCTCTTTTTACCCTGCTCGAAAACCTGAAAAGCTGTACTACGGGCAGCGCGCCCAGTATTGTAAAGGCAAGGCCTACAACTCCAAATGTAGTGGCAGGAAATGGTACACCACCACTTGCCATTGCACTACCGGCAGCAAACATGGTAAGACATCCTAAAAGGCCAAATCCTAAACCTATAAAGCCAAGGATAGATAAAAACATGGCCCAGTTAGCAGCTGTGCGCAAAAAATCCTGTGCTACGGGTGTAACCTGAAGTTCAAAAGAATCAAAAGATGATTTAGTGGAATAGTTTTCCATGGAAAATTAATTAATTGGTTATTTTTCGAATTGTTTTAGTGTTCTCTTAATAATGTTGGTGCATTCCAGCAATTGCTCTTCTGTAATTACAAGCGGCGGCGCAAAACGGATTATGTTGCCATGTGTAGGTTTTGCCAGCAGGCCGTTTTCCATTAGGGCAACGCAAATGTTCCAGGCGGTATCGCTTTCTTCTGTATCGTTAATAACTACTGCATTAAGCAAGCCTTTACCACGTACCAGTGTTGCAATATTGCTCCCCGCAATATACGCATTCATTTCATTCCTGAAAATAGTGCCCAGCCTTTCTGCATTGGCAGCAAGATCCTCATCCTGCACTACCTCAAGCGCTGCTACCGCTACTGCGGCGGCTATAGGGTTACCGCCAAAAGTAGAACCGTGCTGACCAGGTTTTATAACGTTCATTATGGCATCATTGGCAAGTACGGCACTTACAGGGTAAGCACCGCCAGAAAGGGCTTTGCCCAGTATAAGAATATCGGGCTGCACATCTTCATGGTGTACCGCAAGCAATTTGCCTGTGCGGGCAATGCCGGTTTGTACTTCATCTGCAATAAACAATACATTTTTGCTTTCGCAAAGTGTTTTGGCTTTTGTCAGGTATCCGTCGGCAGGTACATATACACCGGCTTCTCCCTGAATGGGCTCTACTAAAAAGCCTGCTACATTGGGTTGTTCCAGTGCTGTTTCAAGCGCTTCGATATCATCATAAGGTATCTTTATAAACCCGGCAGTATAAGGACCAAAGTTTTTACGGGCATTTTCATCATTACTAAACGATATGATGGTAGTGGTACGCCCATGAAAGTTATTTTCGCATACAATAATCTGTGCCTCCTGTTCGGCAATGCCTTTCTTTTCATAGGCCCATTTGCGGCACAGCTTTATGGCGGTTTCTACAGCTTCGGCACCGGTATTCATAGGCAGTACCTTGTCAAAACCAAAGAATTTTGTAACAAACTCCTCATAGCGTCCTAGCCGGTCGTTATAAAATGCGCGCGAGGTAAGGGTAAGGGTTTGCGCCTGTGTTACCAGTGCATTGATGATCTTAGGATGGCAGTGCCCCTGATTTACGGCAGAGTAGGCAGAAAGAAAGTCAAAGTATTGTTTGCCTTCGGCATCCCAAACATACACCCCTTCGCCTTTGCTTAGTACTACAGGTAGCGGATGGTAGTTATGCGCACCATATTTGTCTTCCAGGGCAATAGCCCTTTCGGTATTCAATTTTTCTAAAACCGGCATTGTGAATTGTAATTTTATTTAAAAAACAGCAATTCCTTCTTAAGGAGAGAAATCATCCTATTTGCTGCAAATTAATAAAATTTAAATTATTTATATGATAGTGTAGGGTTAAATAAAACGTTTTAACTGATGTGGCTATTTAAGCAGCTTAGTTCTTCTTCACCCTTTTTAAAATCAGTAGGTTTAATGGGTTGATGCCAAGCCCTGTAATGTTTTTTTGTGTAAAGCGCGAAGCCTTATCATAAAATAACGGAATAACAGGTGCCTGTTCCATCACCAGGGCATCCATTTGTTTATAAAGTTCAAAGCGTTTAGTGTCATCCGTTTCTAAAAACGCGGCTTCGTATAATTTGTCAAACTCAGGGCTGCTAAAGTGCGTATAGTCCGGCCCGCCGGGAGAGAAATTTTTGCTATAAAATAGCGACAGGTAATTTTCGGCATCGGGATAATCGGCAATCCAGGTAGCTTTAAAGAACGAAGCCTTACCTGTAGCAATACTTTGTGTAAGCGTAGTAGGTGGGTTTACATCTACTTCTACATTCAGGCCAATTTTTTGCCATTCGCGCTGTAGGTATTCTGCAATATCCAGATAACTGGCTGTAGTGCTCATTTGTATTTTTGGGTTGGCATTACCGGTCTCTTTTTTATACGCGGCTACTAAATCACGTGCTTTTTGCAGGTTGTAGTTATAACCTTTAGCACCATGTCCGCCCAGGCCGGTAGGTATAATACCGTGCTCAGCGCCTATGCCCATGCCATTACGCAGGTATAATATCATTTTGTCTCGGTCAAATCCATAATTAAGCGCCTGCCTTAAACGCCTGTCTTTTATGGCGGGGTTATCGCCATCCATCCTGAATCCCATATACTCCGTGTTGAGGTAAGGCCCGGTAATCATGGTTACATTGTCTTTATATTTTGGCTGTAGTTCGCCTCTTGGCGTTAGGATCTCGTCTTTATAACTTGGGTCTAGCCCCGATACAAAATCAAGTTTACCCTGTACAAACTGTAAGAAACCACTTTGCTTATCGGGCAGGAAGGTTACCGCTACGGCTTCAAGGTAGGGTAGTTGCGTGCCATTTTCGTCATGCTCATAGTATAACGGGTTTTTTCGCAGTACAAGTTTTACACTTTCTTCCCAAATTTTAAATTGAAAAGGCCCTGTACCAATGGGGTTAGAGCGAAAATCATAACCTGGTAACTCAAAAGCCTCATGCGGTACTACCGAAGCATACTTCATTGTCAGCAATCCTAAAAAGGCAGGGAAGGTTTTGGCAAGCTTTATTTCAAAAACCGAATCGTTTACGGCTTTAAAACCTTTAACATTTTGTAATATCCATCCGCCTGGCGAGGCAACTTTTTCATCGCGAAGGCGGTTAAGGCTATACTCAAAATCGTGCGCCGTTACTATTCGGGTACTATTCGGTACAAATATTTTATTCTGATGAAAATATACATCCTTCCGCAAGGTAAAACTATAAGTCTTTCCATCTGGTGAAATACTCCATCGTTTAGCAATATCCGGTTTAATGCGCAGATTGTCATCCAGTTGTACGAGTCCGTTATAGAGTTGGTTACATACCCATATTGACGGACGTATTTTGGCAAATGCCGGGTCGAGCGAGTTAACCGCAGCATTCTCATTATACCTGAATACAAGGTTTGACCTGTCTTCTTCAGTTTTTTTTGAACACGAAGAAAGAATTAACAAAAAGGCGACGAAATAGGGATATTTTAAAAATTGGCGCATCAAAAAATAATAATGTAACGAATAGCTCGCTTTTGTGATTTTATTTTGAATTTTATTTATATCGATTCTAATTTAGGTGCATTTTATGCTGTGTTTGGCTCTTAAAGGTGATAATGATGTTTGTGTTTTAACATTTATTATGTAAAAATTTTATAATTTAACCACCCGTTTTTCAGCATAGTGTTTTAATGCACGGGATAAAGATAAACGGATTTTACATAACAATTGTGAGCAATGAACATTTTAATGGATAACGAACAGAAAGGCCTTTACGACTCAAAACATGAACATGATGCCTGTGGTATTGGGTTTGTAGCCAGTATCAAGGGGCGCAAGAGCCACCAGCACATATCTGACGCACTTACCATACTGGAAAATTTAGAGCACCGTGGCGCCTGTGGCTGTGAGGATAATACGGGTGATGGTGCCGGAATTTCGTTTCAGGTACCGCATGCTTTTTTAGTAAGCGAATGCGTAAAACTTGGTATTAAGCTGCCTGAAGCCGGACAGTATGGTGTGGGTATGCTGTTTTTCCCTAAAGGGATGGCAGAGGAGAGCAAGGAGGTTTTTGCCGAAACGGCAGAGCAGCTTGGCCTTGATATATTAGGATACCGCAAAGTGCCCGTTAACCGCAACGGCATAGGAGATACCGCGCTGAGCGTAGAACCCGAAATAGAACAGGTGTTTATTAAACGTCCTGACCATCTGGCTACTGATATTGAGTTTGAGCGCAAACTATTTGTGTTGCGCAACTATGCATCGCACACTATTAATAATACAATCCGTAAAAATGAGACAGGCTTTTACATAGCCTCGCTTTCATCGCAAACCATAATATATAAAGGGCAGCTTACCAGTAACCAGGTACGCCGTTATTTTACCGATTTGCAAAGCAAGCGTATGACGAGTGCTTATGCACTGGTACACTCGCGTTTTGCGACTAATACTTTCCCGAGTTGGGCACTGGCACAGCCATTTCGTTACATTGCACACAATGGCGAGATCAACACGTTGCAGGGCAACCTGAACTGGCTGCGCACTAACGAAAAAAACTTTGCCTCGCCACACTTTACAGCCGAAGAAATAAACATGCTGTTGCCACTTGTGGCCGGCAAGCAGTCAGATTCTGCGAGCCTTGATAATATGGTGGAGATGCTGATGCTTAGCGGACGCTCACTCCCGCATGTGCTGATGATGCTGATACCCGAAGCCTGGGATGAGAACGAAGCCCTCGACCCGATGCAGAAAGCATTTTACGAATACCACTCCTGCCTTATGGAACCGTGGGATGGCCCGGCTGCCGTATGTTTCAGTGATGGTAAAATGATAGGCGCCACGCTCGACAGAAATGGCCTGCGCCCCATACGCTACAGCATTACTAAAGATGACCGTATGATTCTGGCTTCAGAAACCGGAGTGCTTGGCCTCCATGCCTCTGAAGTGGTCAAAAAAGGCAGATTGCGCCCCGGTAAGATGTTGGTTGTAGACCTTGAAAAAGGTGAAATACTGTTTAATGAACCTCTTAAAAAAGAAATTTGCAGCCGCCAGCCTTATGGCGAATGGCTTGAAAAATATAAGATTACCATGAGTAGTGTGCCAGAGCCGCGCATTACGTTTACACCACTGGCACATCCGCAGGTATTTAAGTACCAAAAGGTTTTTGGCTATACTACAGAGGCTATCGAAGATATTATTATGCCTATGGCGCTCCACGCTAAAGAACCAGTGGGCTCTATGGGTACAGATACGCCACTGGCAGTACTAAGCAAGGAACCGCAACACCTGGCTAATTACTTTAAACAGTTGTTTGCACAGGTTACTAACCCGCCGATAGACCCGATACGCGAAAAACTGGTAATGTCGCTGGCGAGTTTTGCAGGTACAAGCGGCAACATCCTGGCCGAAGACCCTCTGGCGGCGCATAGTATCATATTACGCCACCCGATACTTGATAATTATTACCTTGAAAAAATACGCAGTATAGATACGGGCACGTTCCAGAGTAAGACCATACAAAGTTATTTCAGGGCAGATGGCAGCCCTAATGAGTTGAAAAAAGCACTCGACCGTATTTGCCGTTATGCTGTAGATGCTGTAGAAGACGGTTACCGTATGATCGTTCTTCAGGATAGAGCCATCGACTCGCGTCATGCGCCTATACCTTCTATACTGGCTGTTGCAGCGGTACATCACCACCTTATAAGAAAAGGGTTAAGGGGAGAGGTAGGCATTATTGCTGAAGCCGGAGACGTTTGGGAGGTACAGCACGCTGCATGCCTTATTGCTTATGGCGCTACAGCCATAAACCCATATATGGCATTTGCTACGATACGCGACCGTGTAGCAGAAGGATTATGCGATACTGCGGTACCTTTTGAAGAATTACGCGAAAATTATATTACTGCACTAAATAACGGATTGCTTAAGGTGTTTTCTAAAATGGGAATATCTACATTCCAGTCATATCAGGGGGCACAAATATTTGAAATATTGGGCATAAGCCGTGAAGTGGTTGATATGTATTTTAGCGGTACTACTTCTAACATAGAAGGGCTTAAGCTGGATGACATTGCAGAAGAAGCCCTTATTAAACACCGCTTTGCTTTTACCAATAAGCAAATACCAAGCGACAGGCTGCCGGTGGGCGGCGAACTGCAATGGAAGCGCAAGGGAGAGTTTCACCTCTTTAACCCGCAAACCATACATTTATTACAACTAAGTACAAGGACAGGCGATTATAACCTGTTTAAAAAATACAGCAGGCTGGTAAACGAGCAGGGCGAAAAAGCCTGTACGCTCCGCAGCCTTCTTGCTTTTAACAAGCAGCATAAATCTATCGCCATAGATGAGGTAGAACCTGCTGAAAACATTTACAAACGCTTCTCTACAGGAGCCATGAGTTTTGGCTCCATTTCATGGGAGGCGCATACTACACTGGCTCTGGCAATGAACAAGCTTGGTGCAAAAAGCAATACAGGAGAGGGTGGAGAAGACGAAGCCCGTTACGAGCCACTTAGCGATGGCAGGAGTATGCGATCTGGCATTAAGCAGGTAGCAAGCGGACGCTTTGGTGTTACAAGCCGTTACCTTACCGAAGCTGATGAGTTACAAATAAAAATGGCACAGGGTGCCAAGCCCGGCGAAGGTGGGCAACTACCGGGCGAAAAGGTAGACGAGTGGATAGGGCGTACGCGCCATGCCACACCGGGCGTGGGGCTTATTTCGCCGCCGCCACACCACGATATTTATTCTATCGAAGATTTGGCGCAATTAATATTCGACCTTAAAAATGCCAACCGTGCCGCACGCATCAGCGTAAAGCTGGTAAGTAAAGCAGGAGTGGGCACCATAGCATCGGGTGTTACAAAGGCCAAGGCTGATGTAGTACTGATTTCAGGTTTTGATGGTGGTACAGGCGCATCTCCTTTAAGTTCGGTAAAACACGCTGGCTTACCGTGGGAACTTGGCCTTGCCGAAACCCACCAAACGCTTATCAAGAACAAACTGAGACCCAGGGTTACCGTTCAGGCTGACGGGCAGATGAAAACCGGACGCGACATTGCCATTGCAGCATTGCTTGGTGCAGAAGAGTGGGGTGTTGCTACCGCAGCACTGGTTGTCGAAGGCTGTGTACTAATGCGCAAATGCCACCTTAATACCTGCCCTGTGGGTGTTGCCACTCAGGATAAGGAACTGCGCAGCCGTTTTAATGGTGAGGTAGACCATGTGGTAAACCTGTTTAAGTTCATAACTGAAGAACTGCGTGAGATCATGGCAGAACTGGGTTTCCGTACGGTAGATGAAATGATAGGGCAGGTTGAGAACCTGAAACAGCGTGAAGATATTGACTACTGGAAACATAAGAATATTGATTTATCGCGTGTAATTTATAAAGAACCAAACCCTGATAATGTAAGCCTTTACAAAACAGAAGAACAGGATCATGGCTTAAGCGATATACTGGACTGGCAACTGTTAGAAGCAGCACAGCCGGCATTGAAAAATGGCGAAAAGGTTAGTGCTGAATTCAGGATTCGCAATACCGACAGGGCAGTGGGCACACTATTGAGTAACGAAATTACCAAGATATATAAAAGTGATGGCCTGCCGGAAAACACCATAAACTTTAAGTTTTATGGCGCAGCAGGGCAGAGTTTTGGTGCATTTGCCACAAAAGGCCTAACTATGCAGATAGAAGGTGATGCCAACGATTATTTTGGCAAAGGCCTTAGCGGAGCAAAACTTATCATTGCCCCGCCGGCTAATGCCGGCTTTAAGCCCGAAGCCAATAGTGTAGTGGGTAACGTTGTGTTATATGGTGCTACCAGTGGCGAAGCCTATATCTACGGACGTGCGGGGGAACGCTTTGGCGTGCGAAACTCTGGCGCTACAGTTGTGGTTGAGGGTATTGGCGACCATGGCTGCGAATACATGACCGGCGGTCGCGTTGTTGTGCTAGGTAAGATAGGCAGGAATTTTGGCGCAGGTATGAGTGGCGGTATCGCCTATGTTTATGATGTGTATAAAGACTTTGCTGATCGCTGTAACCCTGAAATGATTGACCTGGAGCAATGCAATGATGCGGATAAGGCAGAGCTTTATGGCTTGTTGCTAAAACATTACGAATACACAGGAAGCGCTACAGCTAATTTTATGCTTAAAGATTTTGACAACCAGATAGCCAGCTTTATAAAAGTATTCCCTAAAGATTATAAAAGGGCATTGCTTAAGCAGGAGACAGAAAAAAGAATTAAGAATTAGTAAGCCGGATTGACCACAGCTCCTGCAAGGTTTTCAAAACCTTGTAGGCTATTATTTAATAATCATGATTGAACGTCATTTAGAACATTATCATATCAAAGGAGATTTTTCCTTTAAAGCTACAGAAGATTTAATGTTGAAGTGTAATGCTCCAACTAATTATAGCGGTATTTATCTAATATATTACCTTGATACACTTATATATGTACGTTCATCGGGACAAAAAAAGGATGGGATATTAAAAACTAGAAAATCAGGCGTGGGAGGAATGAAAGACAGAATAGTTAACGGATATCATCCTAAGTTTGGGAAGGTTAAGAGAAAAAAGATTTTTCCATTAAAAATGCAAGAATTTGAATTTGAAGAATTGAAATTCAAATGGTTTGTAACTTACGATAATGTTCGCTTTTTTGATTTTCCAACTGATGTCGAAAGTAAAGTATTAGCAAATATTAAAACTCGTCCTATTTGGCACAAATAACCTATAAGGTCTTATGACCTTACAGTTCGGGAAGCGGATAATAAAAAGATATTTCCCTCCTTGCCTATGGGTGTAATATGCCTGCGAAGCGGAGGGATATACCTGATATCGGGAAAGAAGGGCTGGAAAGTGAAGGCCTTCATAAAAAAAGAAAAGATGAAGCAGGAAAAAATAACAGGTTTTAAAGAATACCACCGTGAGTTGCCGGAAGTGCAGCCCGTTACACTGCGTATAAAACATTTTAAAGAATTTACAGCGGCTTATACTGATGAAAAACTGCACCAGCAGTCGGCGCGGTGTATGGATTGCGGCGTGCCGTTTTGCCATAGCGGCTGTCCGTTAGGTAATGTAATTCCGGAGTTTAATGATGCTGTGTTTAACGAGCAGTGGGAGGAAGCATATGATATACTTTCTAGTACCAACAACTTTCCTGAGTTTACGGGCAGGATATGCCCTGCACCCTGCGAGTCGTCCTGCGTGCTAAACATTAATCGCCCTGCCGTGGCTATTGAAGCCATTGAAAAGCATATCATCGAAATAGCTTTTGAAAAAGGCCTGGTGAAGCCCTTTCTACCGGAAGGGCGTAGTGGTAAAAAAGTTGCTGTTATAGGCAGTGGCCCCGCAGGGCTTGCCGCGGCAGAGCAATTAAATGCTGCGGGACATACTGTTACCATTTTTGAAAAAGATGATGCAGCGGGTGGATTATTGCGTTATGGCATACCTGATTTTAAACTGGAAAAGAATGTAATAGACCGCCGTGTTGCGATAATGGAGCAAAGCGGTATAAAGTTTCAGTACCATGCGCATGTGGGTATTAATGTATTCCTGTCAGATATATTGCATGAGTATGACGCCGTAGTAATGGCAGGGGGGGCTATGGTGCCGCGTGATCTTGATGTTCCGGGTCGCGACCTTAAAGGTATACATTATGCTATGGAATTCCTGAAACAACAAAATAAGCGGGTTGCCGGACAAGATCCGCTTGCCCACGCCGGTATAGAAAGTAATATTATTGATACTGAAGTTACTGCTACAAATAAAGACGTAATTATAATTGGTAGCGGAGATACAGGTAGTGACTGCATAGGTACGAGCATCCGGCAGGGGGCTAAAAGCGTAACACAACTTGCGCTGATGCACCAGCAGGGGACTGACAGGCCATTATATACGCCATGGCCGGAATATCCTGATGTGCACCGTACATCATCATCGCAGGAAGAAGGCGCAGAACGTCTTTTTGCAACCGTTACGAAAGAGTTTATTAGCGATGGACAGGGTAATGTTGCTGCTGTAAGGGTGGCTGATCTGCATTGGGAGTTTACGCCGGATGGTAAGCGTGTGCGTTCGGCAGAGAAGCCGGGCAGTGAGCGCATCATTCCGTGCGATCTGGCATTGATCGCTATTGGCTTTGCCAAACCGGAGCAGTTGCTCATTGATCGTTATGAGCTTGCTAAAGACGCACGCGGTAACCTGCTTGCAGATGACATTACCTATAAAACATCGCACAACAAGATATTTGCCTGTGGTGATATGCGCCGTGGCCAGAGCCTTGTGGTGTGGGCCATTAGCGAAGGCCGCGAGTGCGCCCGAAACGTAGATGCTTTTTTATGTAAAGATGCTTCGGTGCTGGAAAATAAGGATGCAAGTTTAGAGACAGAGGCTTTTGGCAATTAATGGAACAATTTATTAATTGTTTAATGTTGCAATTGAAGTACTTAAGATGGCATGTGAAATAACAAAAAAGACTACTTAGATTACATCTTAGTAGTCTTTTTTATTTGTAATTGAGTATTATCGGACACCAAACATATTTGCAATTAATTCATACGAATGTTTGCGGTCTTCAAAACTATCCGCCCATGTAGCTATCATTATTTCATCGGTATTATAATCTTCCGCAAGGCGGGTTATTTTTTCCTTAACCACATCTGGAGTACCTGCTATAAAGCGGTTGCGGTTCCAGGCAATGCGCGCACGCTGGTGCATGGTGTATTGCATGGCTTTTACCTCTTCAGGAGATGGCAGATCGCCGGTATTGCCCATTTCAATGTGCAGCATACGGTAGTCAAACTGTGTTATCCATTCGTCTACTACTGCCTGGTCTTCATGGCAAAAGGCAAAGATACCCACGTTTACCTTTGGCTCTGCCCATTCTTTACTTGGTTTAAAGCTATCGCGGTATATTGCAACCACTTCGGGCCCTCCCTCTGGATTAATAAAGTGAGCAAAAGATAATGCCATGCCAAAATGTGCAGCAAACTGTGCGCTGCCGCCACTGCTGGTAAGCATCCAGAGTTCCGGCATTATTTGGGGGATGGGGTAGGCCTTAACCTTATCGTGTACGGTTTCGGGCATTTCTTCATCACGCAGCCAGGCGCGTACGTCAATCAGCTGCTCCATCAGGTCTTTTTCGCTAAAGGTATTGGCAGGATTAAGTAAATGCGACGAAAGCCTGTCGCCACCCGGTGCACGGCCTATACCAAGGTCGATACGATTTGGGAAGAGCGTTGCCAGCATACCAAAGTTTTCGCTGACTTTTAGCGCCGTATGGTTAGGTAGCATGATGCCACCACTGCCTACACGGATGCGCTTAGACTGCGATGCAAGGTAGGGGATAAGCACCTCTGGGGTTGTACCCGCCACAAGTTTAAAATTATGGTGTTCGCTAACCCAGTAGCGTTCAAAACCCAGTTCATCGGCGAGTTGTACCAGCTTGCCAGATTCCATTAAGGCTTCGTGAGCAGTACTGTTTCGCCCTACCTGAGATTGGTCTAGCACGCTAATCTTTATATTTTTCATGTGTAATTTACTGCTAAAATGTAATAAGCAAATTTACATATAAAAATCGAAATATTTAAATACGTTTATTTGTATTCCAGTAACCGAAAGGTTTTTAAAACCTATAGGCTACTGAAAGTATGTTACGCCTGAGCAATTTTAGTTGTAGCAATGGCACCAAGGCAGTTTTTAGGGATGTTAAATGCATCTACAAGCGGCACCGCATCCTGGCGTGTTTCCCAGCACAGCTGGCTTACCAGTTTACGAATGGCCTTTGTCTTAACACCTTCCATATACCCTTGTTCCAGGTACCAGGCTTTGTGCTCATCAATTTTGTTCAGGGCAAATAAACTATAAAGACGTGTAAGTACTTCGGAAAGTGCAGGGTCTGTAAGCCCGTTTATTTTTGCATGGAACTGCTCTAGTATAATACGTTCAAGATATGCCTCAGATATTTGCAGCATGTGCGGGTGCATAATGTTAGCTGCATCAAAACCGTCAAGCCCATCGTCTACCAGTTTTTTAAAGCGCCTTGCGGCAGAAGCCGTCAGTTCGCGCTCGCGGTATTTAAACGCCTGTAAATGAAAGGCAGGATCTTTAAGGTGTGTTTCGTCGGTATTGCGGGTAGCGAACGGGTTTTTCTCTGTGATGCCCGTTTTGGCCTGCTCCACTACATAATTAAATATAGTACTTACATTCATTTCTCCAAACTCCTTGCGATATTCACCCAGTCGGTTTTTGGCGGTCAGCTGCATCAACACCGTATTATCACCTTCAAAAGTAGTGTAGATCTCTGTATCATTTTTAAGGTCGTCAATACGGTTTTCGCTCAGGTAACCTTTACCACCACAAGCTTCCCGGCACTCCTGTAACATATCGCGCACGTTCCAGGTAGTGTATGACTTAAGCCCAGCAGCCAGTGCTTCGATTTCCTGCATATCATCCTCGCTTCGGTTGATGAAGCGTTTGGTGAGGTATTGCAGGGCAAAAGTAAGCGCATAGGCATTTGACAGATAAGGCATCAGCCGTTTTTGGTGCATACGGTAGTTAAGTATTGGCACTTCGTTTCCTCCTTCAGGACCAAACTGCCTGCGTTTATCGCTATATTTAATAGCGGTTGCAAGTCCGGTTTTTCCGGCTGCCAGTGCCGAACGCGGTATGCCAATGCGACCACCCACCAGCGTACCCAGCATGGTAAAAAACCTGCGGTTATCGCTTGGTATGGAGCTTTCAAAAGCACCGTCTTCGCTAACGCTCGCAAACTTATCCAGCATATTTTCATACGGAATCTCTACATTATCAAAATAGATAATGCCGTTATCTACACCGTTAAGCCCCATTTTGTGGCCACAGTCTTCGATGGTAATGCCCGGTAATACTTGTTTTTCTATATTGCGAATGGGTACGATAAAAGCATTAACGCCATAATCTTTACCATCAATCACCAGTTTAGCAAAAACGGTAGCTGCTTCGCCATGTGTGGCGGCATTGCCTATATATTCTTTACGGTCATATTTCTCAGGAGTATTTACTATAAAACTACGGGTGGCATGGTTATATGTAGCCGTAGTGTGAATGCCTTTAACATTGCTGCCGTGGTGTGTCTCTGTCATGGCAAAACAGCCCGGTAGTTCTAATGAACCTATTTGCTCCAGGTATTTTTTATGGTGCTTTTCGGTACCCAGGAACAGGATGCTCATACCCCAAAGGCCAAATTGCACACCAAATTTAATTACCAGACTCAGGTCCTGGTAGCTTAGGGTTTCCATAATGGCAAAGTAGGCTTCCATATCGCCCTGCCCGCCTTGTGCCTTAGGGTAAGCATAACCGCCCAGGCCTTCCTTAGCCAGTACCTTGCACCAGTCCAGCACCTTTTCTCGGAAAGCAGTAACATCAGGGTCTACCACAGGGTTAAACTCCTCTCGGCTGATGATGCTTTTTACTTTATTGATGATGTTTGCATTGTCGCCATCCAAAAAGGCAGTCATTTCGGCAATGTCAAAACTATTTTGGGTATTGTGCTGCTGGGTAAGGGTTTTGCCTTTAGGGCGATAATCGGCAATGGCTTCGCTGCCAATAATGCCAAATTGCTGCTCTAACTGCGCCACACCGGGTGCGTAATTTTTAATATCCTCTTCGTTTAATGCAGGTCTTTCGGCATTGGCTATCAGGATACCCAGATCAGTTAACGAAGCAGCCTTAGCGCCACCTGCAAATGCGGTTTCAATCTTTTCCCGCCACTGGAACAGTTCTGAGCGCGATGGCGGAACATCAGCATTTATCTTAGATTTCAGGAATTCCTTTTCTGCCTTGGTAAGCCAGTCCTGGTTATTTATAAAATTGGCAATTGCCTTATATTCGTTGGTCGAAAGTTCGTTATCCTGCCATGCGTGGTAAAGTATGGGTAATAGCAGAGCAAGCTTGGGGTCGTTATTAAAAGTAATGTCCATTGCTGTAAGTTTGTTGCCTTAAAAATAAGCATTATCTTACATTGGCTATTGTAAAGTAGTGTTAAGGTTTACGCCAAAAAATGCATAGCTTTGTACTATAACCGTCAAACAGTATTGCTATGGAGCATAATGCAAAATCGATCCGCTCATTTATAGGAGCCAAAAATTTTGAGATATCAAGCCGTTTTTACCGCGACCTTGGTTTTGAAGAAAATGTACTGGGGACAGGCTTTTCGGTATTTAAATCGGGTAACCATGCATTTTATTTACAGGATGCCTATGTAAAGGATTGGATAGACAATACCATGGTTTTTATGGAAGTAGAAGATGTACACAAATTTTGGGAGCAACTTGTGGAGCTTAACCTGTCCGAAAAGTATGATGATGTGCGTGTAGAACCCATACGAACCCTGGACTGGGGCAGCGAGTGCTTTGTTGTAGACCCATCGGGTGTATTATGGCATTTTGGGACGTTTAACAACTAAGCATCCCAAAATGCTACAACTATAATTTGGTCAGTCGATTACTGCTTCTTTACATATTTTGTAAGGATAACAATAAGCTGTCCGTCAATTTTACCTTCAATCTGTTCGGTATTGTCGTGTACAAGACGAATATTGCGCACTGCTGTACCCACTTTTGCGTTTAGGGTAGAGCCCTTAACGTCAAGGTCTTTTATAAGGGTAACGCTATCACCTTGTTGTAGTATGTTACCATTGCTGTCTTTATGAAACTGCACGCTGGCATCGCCGGTATGGTCACCGGTTAGTTTGGCGTATTCTAAAAGCTCATCGTCCAGATACATCATGTCCAACGCATCTGCAGCCCAGCCCTCCTCGCGGAAACGGTTTAGCATACGCCACGAGACCACCTGAACAGCAGGGACCTCGCTCCACATACTTGTAGGCAGTATGTTTTGCCAGTAGGCGGCATCCGGCTCTTCTTTTTTATCAATCTGGGCAATGCATTTCTCGTCTATCAATATAAAACCATCCGCACCCAGGTTGCGCGCGGGCTGTACTTCATAAGCTACAAGGTTAGCCGTTGTGCCACAAAGTTCGCATTGGTTGCCGCTGCGTTCCTGCAGCAGTTGTTCTGTTGTCATAGTAAGGTTTTGAAGGACAAATGTAAGAAAAATAGAGAAGGATATAATACTAAGTTTAGTTGATTACAGTACTTTAATATCCGGTAAAATACCTGCGGTCATTGTTTAAAGGAATTAAACAATTTACTTATTTTACAATATCTTTTTTATACCTGAACTCATGCGATTTAAGTTCTGCACCACCGTGGCCGTCAGGAACATTTTTTGTCATTACGTATACTGCATACTTTTTAGAAAAGTCCATATCCGGATATATTTTGGGAGCTATGAGTCGAAGCTCTTCATATTCTTTAACCATTGAAATACTGTCTGAAAGATTGGTTTTGTAAATAATCATCGGAAACATTCCCTCTGCGGCTGTTTTAATTGTAAGATCTGTAATTAATGGCCTTGATTTCATTTCCTTAACTTCTATAGGAAAAGGATATTTTTTGTTAAGTATTTTTGCAAGTTCTTTTTTGTAGTCTTGTGCTTCATTCGCTATGTTGTACGCTATGTCGCCCTCAATATCTTTAGACCATTCAATAGCTGTATCAGTATAAAAATAAGCATCCAACAAAAAATTTTTCTTCTCAAGTTTTTTTGCTTCTTCTAAAAAGTCGAAAGGTGTAAGCCCATAACGCCCAACAGGGGTAATGTCCATACGGTGTATTAGCCATTTGCCAGATCCATCATTAACATACTGTAAGATTAAAAGATAATCCTGTAGTACAAATGGTAGTTTTAACATTGAGATATAGGTTTCTTTTGATACGTTTGTCCACTTAAAAGTATATCCCTTATCAGCACTGATAATTTCGCTACGCTTTGTTTTTGTACCATTTATGATGTAATACTGGTCGTATATATTGTATGATCCATCGGTATATTGTTTTCGAAATGCCCATGAAACATTACGTGTGCGCGATTGTATGTTCTTTTTAAAATCATCAGTACCCAGTGCTTTATATATTTTTAAGTCACTGCGCATCATGGCCTGTATGAGACTGTCATTTTTTAATTTTATTACTTGCTGGACTTCAGAGGCAATTTTTTCTGAGAGGATAATTTTTTCATCATTGCTACATGAAGTTACTGTAATAATTGTCAAAAAGAGCAGTATGATTATTTTTTTCATTTGGTGGATGGTTTATAAAACGGTAAAGTTATGAGAAATTAAGTTATTTTACATCTACTGTTTTTTTGAGAAACAGACAGTACGAGAGCCGTTATTATTAAAATTTGCTGAATACATATTGAGATACTCTTTTTATCCAAAATCTTCTTGTTTTCTTACCCGGTAGCATTACAATTTAGCGGGGAAAAATTCAAAAAAATCTCTATTATCGCTTCAGTTGAAAAAGTTTAGATTGCCTCTATGATAATTACTTACAGCGTGTTATAAGGGTGGGTGAAGTTTATTTTAAAAAAAATAAATAATATTTGCTTTTTTAAAATAAATGCTTATTTTTGCTATATAGTTTATAAATAATTTAAACCCCAAAAAAATTATGAAGAATTTTGTAAAATGGTATGCAGTAGCATTCTTTTTAGTAAGTAGTTTCACAATGTTTGCTCAAGGAGGTAGTGATGAGACAAGTCCACAAAACACAAGTGGAGGTGGACAAACGGTTGATGGAGAAGATCCTTCAGGTTCTATAAATAATCAGTTAGTTTATTTAGGTCTTGCAGGTGCAGTGTTTGCTTTTGCTTATTACAAAAATAGCGTAGCTAAAAAAACAGCTTAATGCCTATTGGCATTTTAACGATAAAAACCACCTAATTTAAGGTGGTTTTTTTATGTAAATTTATGAAAATTAATAATAGTAAAATTGTTATTTAAGTTTTAGGTTTATGAAACGTTTAGTAGCTATTGTAACAGGTTTTGTTCTTTTGTGGTACGTAGGTGCTATCATTTATCCAAGTTTACCAAAGAGTATGAAAGCTGGTAATATTAAGGTAGTACTTGAAAAAATTAGGATATCTGTTGGTATGGGATCACTTTTTGACAGACCGATTTCACTAACTAAAAGATTTGTTTCATACAGATTTTATGAAAATGGAAAATGGGAAGAAAAAAAAGATTTACTTCAACCCCTTTTTGATGATTATGTAACGTCAGGCGATTTTGCTTCACTTACACATGCGCGATTAGATGCTTCACTTATTTTTAATATATATCGCCTTCATAGGGTTAGTAACATGGAAACCATAAGAAAAACTAATGATTATTCTATGTTTGTAGATCACATGTTTTCTTATCATGTAGGTACCAAAAAACCAGATTCATTAGAAATATTTTATACAAAAAAAAATAATGATAACTCGGTTGAATTATTGTTAAACTTCAAATGTATACCATGAATATAAATTTTGAGAGAAAAATCCTTGCCTTTCAAAACTGGATAGAAAACCATATTTTTGAGCAAAAGAACATCTTGTGGTTTAGAAGGTGTTGTTATACTTTATTACTGATAAAGATGCTCTTCATTTGGACAGATCTTAACATATTCTATAAGCACGTTATAAAACAGCATACTAGTTTAATATGGCCCCACAAATGGATGCTATTGCCAATATTTAATAATTACTATCATTATTATTGGCTGATGATTTGTTTGATTGTTCTATATGCAATCATTTCAAAAGGTTCATATTTCTTGTCCGCTATTATTTTCATAATTAGCTCTAACTATTTCCTATTAATTCACGGAGCTACAAACAATGGAGATAAAATTATGAATGTCTTCATTTTTATGCTCATTTTTGTGAAATGTAATGCAAAACCAAGAAGTTTAGCACAAATGATAAACAATTCGGCTTTAATTATTCTTCAACTTCATGTATGTTTATTATATCTTTATAATGTTTATGGAAAACTAATACAGCCAACATGGAGAGATGGTACTTATTTGGAAAATGTATGGAGTCTTCCTTATCACGTTAACAATACTTTTTTACCCAATTTTATCTCAAATCCAAGTTCTTATTTTTTAACAGCATGGTCAGTATTACTATTTGAATTTTCTTTTCCGGTGCTGATTTGGACAAAAACTTTTAATAAGCCTCTTTTAATTATAGGCATTTTATTTCACTTAAGTATAGGTCTAACGCTTTCATTACCAGACTTTGGACTGATAATGATAATAAGCTATATTTTGTTTTATAAATTTAAAGAAAACCAGATAGCAGGTGATGTAGTTACTCTTGATTCATAATATTATTTGATTTAAGTTTAAAAGTGTGATTCAATATTATGTGTTCCTTATATGTTGAACATTATGTACATGGACATAATTTTTAAAAAGAGGGGATCTCAAAACTATGAAATCCCCTCTTTTTATCGTCAACAGAAAATCATCAAAAATTAAGCTTATATCTTTTTTAAATTAGTTATCATGTTTTCAGAATTCTTGATAGTTTTTTCGATTTTGAGTTTAGATACAATCTTTTTTATAATTCAGACTTTATCGTATAGGTTACTCCTTTCTTAGCCTCAAAAGAAACGGTGTAGCCTATTGTAGACTTTTTACTTTTCAATTTAAGCGAATCAACAACAAAAGGCTCATCTGCGCGTATGGTTAATGTGCCTCCGTTGTTAGATATTATTTTTGCGGTGCTTAATTTTCCGGATGCCCAGTTGATGTCTACAAGATAATTGCCACGTGCTACAATACCGTTAACACTACCGTCTTCCCAGGCATCAGGTAAAGCCGGGAGTAGTTGTATCTCGTTATTATGGCTTTGCAGCAGCATTTCTATAACACCGGCAGTACCTGCAAAATTACCATCTATCTGAAATGGCGGGTGGGCATCAAAAAGATTAGGATATGCACCACCATGTCCGCCATATTTAGGATCGTTATCTTTTGTAAGGCGCAGCTGGTTTCTAAACAATCTGTAAGCATGGTTGCCATCTAGTAGCCGTGCCCACATATTTACTTTCCAGGCAAGGCTCCAGCCGGTACCGTCGTCTCCGCGCAGCTCCAGTGTTTTTCTCGCTGCAGCAGCTAAATCCGGCGTGGTTAGCGGAGAAATACTGTTTGCAGGGTGTAGCGCATACAGGTGTGAGGTGTGCCTGTGGTGCGGGTCTTCTTCTTCAAAGTCTTCATGCCACTCCATTAATTGCCCTATACTGCCTATTTTATAAGGAAATAGTGTTGCATTTGCTTTTTGTATGGTTGCAGCAAAGTCTTTATCGGTACCTAAAATGGCCGATGCAGCCATGGTATTAGAAAACAGGTCTCTTATAATAGCCATATCCATAGTACTTGCTACAGTAACCGCACCCTTTTTTTTGCCATCATAGTAATACCTGTTTTCCGGAGATGTAGAAGGCATTGTTACCAGGTAGCCATTTTCATCTTTTTGTAACCAGTCTAAGGTAAAAAGAGTAGCCCCTTTCATTATGGGGTAAGCTTCTTTCAGGAACTTTTTATCGCCCGTAAACTGGTAATGCTCCCACAGGTGCCTGCTTAGCCAGTTGGCTCCCATATACCAGTTAGCCCACATAGGATCGCCTTTGCCAAGGTCGCCTACAGGGTTGCTTGTACCCCATATATCAGCGTTATGGTGCACTACCCAGCCCTTTGCATGATAAAAGCTTTGCGCAGTTTCAGCTCCCGTAACAGAGAGGTTTTTGATAAGATCGTTTAATGGCGACGACAGTTCAGAAAGGTTACCTGTTTCTGCCGGCCAATAGTTCATTTGCACGTTAATATTTGTAGTATAGTTGCTGCTCCATGGCGCGCGAAGGTCTTTGTTCCATATACCCTGAAGGTTTGCCGGGGCATCTTTAGTGCGTGATGACGAAATAAGCAGGTAACGCCCATACTGGAAGAATAAAGCCTCCAGGTTTGAGTCTTTACCGCCTTCAGTATATTTTTCGAGCCTTATATCGGTAGGCAGTGCAGATTTGTCTTCTTCGGTTTTATTAAGCTTTAAAGCTACCCTGTTAAAGAAATGGTGAATATCCTTAAGGTGCTCTTTAAGCAGGGGATCATATTTTTTATTAGCCAGTTTTAAATATCCTGCTACAAGTTTATGTTCATCTTTACCCTGGCTGTCAGGGCATTTGTCAAAACCGTTAAAACTGGTGGCAGCAGTAACTATAAGCACCACTTCAGATGCGTTTGTTATAACAATATTATTTCCGTCCTGTGTTAGTTTCCCGTCTTTAATCATTGGCTTTACAGCCAGTTCAAAGCGCATGCCGCGACAGCCTGTAATATCTTTATACACAATTGGCTCTTTGTTATAATTAATATAACTGGGATCTGCATGTGCAGGTGCTTTTCCGTTAAGGTAAATAGCATCCCCTTTAATACTGGCCTTATTGTACAGCTGGCTCCTGGCATTTAAGGTAACAGATAATTTGCCTTGCTGGCTCGCTGTTAGCCTGATAACAATACTACCCGCTGGTGCAGAGGCAAAAATTTCTCGTTTATACTCTACACCATTAATTGTAAAAGTGGTAGTAGCTAATCCATCCTGAATATTAAGCCCTCTATAATAATTTGTTGGCTGGCTGCCGCCAAAGTCCTGCTTTAAGATAAGGTCGCCTAACGGCAGATAACTTTCGCTGTAAAGCCCCTGCATTTTTTTTGTAAGTTCGTAAGCCTTTTCATAATCGCCCTCGCGAAGTGCTTTACGGGTTGGCTCCAGGTTTTCAAAAGCCGAAGGATTTACATTTTTAGGAACGGGCCCGCCACTCCATAGTGTAGCTTCATTAAGCTGGATGAGTTCTTCATCTACTTTACCAAAAATCATGGCACCCAGCCTTCCGTTACCTATAGGTAAAGCCTCTGTCCATTCTTTTGCCGGTTTATCGTAGTGCAATGTGAGATCCTGCTGTGCATATAGCGGAGTAGTGCAGGCGGACAGTGCTGAGATCAATAAAAGTTTTGCAAGAAAGTTTTTCATAGTTGTTATGTTTATGGGTTGATTTACAGTTCGGTAAGTGTTGCTGTAAATCCGCCCCGTGGCAGACAGTTTATCTGTAAAGGGGTATTTTTGCCCGGTATTATTTCTTTTATTGTAAAAGAGGTATTGTCTTTACCATCAGATATTAAATCAATTTTTACGTTTTTATCTGTGATGGCATTCAGGTCTATTTTAAAATCCTGCGGTATATCTTTTCCGTTAAGGCCGGCAATATACCATGTGTTGCCTTTTTTCCGGGCAATGATTACTTTTTCTCCCGGATAACCATCCAGCAGTTTAGTATCATCCCAGGTTGTAGGCACTTTTTTTAGAAATTCAAGTGCTTTTTCGGGCAGGGCGTTATATGACTCAGGACGGTCTGCAAAATGCTGTAAAGCTGACTCAAATACTACCGATAGCGCCAGTTCATGAGCGTATGTTGTTATATGCGGATTTTGGCTGTCTGAAAATGTTACCGGCGTATAATCCATAGATCCTACTACATTGCGGGTAAAAGGTAGTGTAGTATTGTGGCGGGCTGCTGCATTTGTTAGTGTGCCGTTATTATTGTACCATTCAGCACCATATACAGCCTCAGTAGTAAGCAGGTTCGGGTAGGTGCGTGCCCATCCGCGAGGTACTGTGGCACCATGCAAATTAACCAGCAGCTTATATTTAGCAGCATCTTCTAAAATATCAATATAGTATTTTATCATATCCTGCTGATCTCCGGCAAAAAAGTCGACTTTAATGCCATAGATTCCCATTTTATTGAGCCATGCAAATTCTTTTGCCCGTTTTTCCGGGGTAAGAAGCCTGTCCCATGGGGTAGGCTCCAGCCATGATGTTCCTGAATTATACCAAATGAGTGGTTTAACGCCTTTTGCTTTTGCATATCTTACGGCATCTTCTATTGTGCCGCCATTTTCCATTACATCCCATTCCCAGTCTATAAGTGTGTATGGCCATTTCATTTGTGCGGCAAAGTCTATGTATGCTGTCAGTTTTTTAAAGTCTTTAGAACCGTGATTGTTTGCCCAGTAAACCCAGGATGCTGCGCCAGGTTGTATCCATGAGGTATCTTTTAGCTTATTAGGCAAACTAATGTCGTCTATAAGGGTAGATGCTACAATATCGGGCAGTGTACCTATGGTTAAGGTACGCCAGGCAGATTTCCAGGGCGATGTACTAACGGCACCAACCTGCTTAAAGTTATCCCGGGTTTCAGGATAGGTAACATTATATTGATTAGGGCTATTTGCATTAGTTAGCCGCGCGGCACAATTATTTTGAGACAGTCCTGCTTCAGACAGCAATACCAATACGTTACTGCCCGTAACGTTATACAAGGCAGGAAATCCCCATTCTTGTTTTTCGCTTCCCTTGCCATTAGTGCTCTCAGGATAAAAACCTTCGTATGATGTTTCAAATGGCTGCATCCATCTCTTTGTGCCTTCCGGAAGAATATAAGCTGTATTTTCGGCGGTAATGTTTACAGGTGTAGCAGACTTGTCTGGAAATTCATAGCGGAATGCAACCCCATCATTGTACGCCCTGAAAATGATATTTAGAGACGTATTGTTACGATTCTTAAATTTAAAAATTCTTTCGTTACCAAAGTTTTCCCGGTCTTTGCGCTTACCACTTACAGCAGTATACTTTTCGTGTATGGGTTTTAAATCAGATACACTTACCAGTCTAAGTTTATTTGTAAAAGTTTCATTATTTGTTATGATGCCCAGAGGCGATTTCGGTAAGACCGTTATACTTTCACTACCTGTTTTATACAACACACTAAAAGATATGGCAGATTCATTTTTTTGTGCTGTAACTAAAACGGCGATCTTTTTATTGGGCGATGAAATTTCCTGTGCAGTGCCCATTGTGCAGCAAAGCAAAACAAATAGCAGGTAAATAGCTTTTTTCATAGTAAGATATTAGCGTTGCGGTTCTGCTTATAATGCCCTGTCTAAATGTACATAGCCACCATCTACATAAATAAGTTGCCCGGTGGTGTGCGATGAGCGTTGAGATAATAAAAAGGCTACCATATCGGCTATTTCTTCTGTTTTAGTCATGCGGTGCTCTAACGGAATATTTGCTGTTATCTTGGCAAGTTTCTCTTCCGGATTGTCAAAGGTGTTTATCCAGCTTTCATATAGTGGTGTCCACGCTTCAGCAACAATTACTGCATTTACCCTAATGCTGTAGGGCAATAATTCCAGTGCCCACTCGCGTGTTAAAGCATTTCGGGCACCATTTGCCGCCGCATAGCCCGACGTGCCACCCTGACCCGTTTCGGCAGTTTTACTGCTTATATTTACAATGGCACCCTTAGATGCTTTAAGGTAGGGCAGGGCATGGTGTGCTAATAAATAGTAGTGTACAGCATTTTTATGATATGACGCTATAAAGCCCTCATAGTTGCCACTCTCAAGGCCTACGCCGTCATTAACACCTGCATTATTTACGAGCCCGTCTATGCGCCCGTATTGTGCAACAATTGCATCAATAGCAGTTTTACAGTTATCAGGAGTAGAAAGTTCTGCTGTGGCAAGGCCGGCTTTTAGCCCGGCTGTAGTTAGTTCATTAACCAGTTTCAGGTTATCGTTTTCACTACGGCCTATAATAACGGGTATTGCCCCCTCAGCGGCTAATATTCTCGTTATTGCTTCGCCAATACCTTTTGCACCGCCACTAACAACTATTACTTTATTTTCGAGATATAAATTCATTTTTAAGCATTTAAAGATTATAGATACGTGCTGCGTTATTGCCCAATATGTCCTGTTGCTGCGCAGTAGTGCATTGCGAAATATATTGTTTTACAAAGCCCATCCACTGTGTATATGTTCCCGCAACGTTTACCACCGGCCAGTCGCTGCCAAAAAGAATGCGGCTTGTGCCGAAGTTTTCAAAGATGGTATCAAAGCATTCTGATAACTGTTTTTCATTGCAGTTGTGCCACTTATCTTCAGTTAAAAGCCCTGATATTTTGCAAGATACATCGGGGTTTGTTGCAAGTTCTTTTATGCCTGATTTCCAGTTTTTAATAGCGCCGCTGCGCAATGCAGGCTTACCACAATGGTTAAGAATAAAAGGCTGGCCGGATAGCTTTTCGGTTAGCTGTATGGCATCTTCCAATTGATGGTCATATATCAATATATCATAGGTATAGCCATTAAGGCCAACTTGTTTTATGCCGGTTACAATTTCATCGCGAAGCAAAAATCCCCTGGGTTCACCTTGTGCCACATGTCGCAATCCCTTAAGTTTTTTCTCTGTTTTATAGCCTTCAAGTACCTCTAAGATATCGGGGTCTGCCAGATTAATCCAACCGACTACGCCTTTAACCTGAGTATTTTCGGCTGCAAGCTCTAATAAAAAATCTGTTTCTGCATCGCTTTGGGTAGATTGTACAGCAATACAGCCATCAACACCATTTTGAGCTAAAACGGCTGACGCATCTGCAGGAAGAAAATCTTTTTGGATCACTTTCATATCGTCCGTAATCCAGTCGTTCTTTACCGCATCATAGTGCCAAAAGTGCACATGTGCATCAATAATCATGGTTGATACTCCTTTACATGTTGGGTACTGCTGCCAAGGCCATCTATGCCCAAAGCCACTATGTCGCCCGGGTTTAAGTACCATGGTTCGGGTTTTTGGCCTAAGCCTACGCCTGCGGGTGTACCTGTAGATATAACATCGCCCGGAAGCAGCGTCATGAACTGGCTGATATAGCTTACTATAAACGGAACGTCAAAGATGAGGTTTGAGGTGTTGCCATCCTGTAGTACTTTATCATTTACCTTAAGCCAAAGCCTCAGGTTGTGTACATCTTCAATTTCATCGGGTGTGGCAATAAAGGGGCCTATTGGGGCAAATGTATCGCAACTTTTACCTTTTACCCACTGGCCATTGCGCTCCAGCTGAAAAGCCCTTTCGCTATAATCATTGTGCAGGGTATATCCGGCTACGTGATTAAGTGCATCTTGCTCATCAATATAACTTGCCTTTTTGCCAATAACAATTGCAAGTTCTACCTCCCAGTCCGTTTTAGTGCTGTTTTTAGGGATAATCAAGTCATCATCAGGGCCCACAATTGCTGTGGTAGACTTAAAAAACAATATAGGTTCCGTAGGTATTGGGGCATTGGTTTCGGCGGCGTGGTCTTTATAGTTAAGGCCTACACATATAATTTTTGACGGACGTGCCAGTGGTGCGCCAAGCCTTTCATCAGCTGAAACTTCGGGCAGATTGCCATTTGATATTTTATTTTTAAGCTGTTCAATACCATCGCCGGTAAAAAAAGCTTCGTTGTAATCGGCTACCAGGTGAGATACATCGTAGCGTTTATCTTTTATAATAACACCGGGTTTTTCCTGCCCCGGGGCTCCAAATCGTATTAGTTTCATACTTTTCTTTAATTGTTTAGGGTAGTAAAACCACCATCTATAGGATAATCTACACCCGTAATAAATGCCGCCTCATTACTACATAAATATAGTGCGAGAGATGCTACCTCATCAGGTTTTGCCATGCGGCCTATAGGCTGGGTTTTAGAAAGTTTATCAAACATCTCAGCTATATTATCAGGATAATTTTTTTGAAGGAAACCATCTACAAACGGGGTATGCACCCGCGCCGGGGAAATAGAGTTGCACCTTATGTTTTCGCCTATATAATCTTTTGCCACGCTCATGGTCATGGCCTTAACTGCACCCTTAGCAGTGCTGTATGCAAAACGGTGCGGTATACCTACCAGTGCGGCAATAGAAGCCATATTTATAATAACACCGCCGCCTGCAAGCCTTAACTGCGGTATTGCGGCATACAAAGTATTATAAACACCTTTTACATTAACACGCATTACCCTGTCAAAATCATCTTCGGGTGTTGTATCTGCCTTGCCAATGTGGGCTATGCCTGCGTTGTTTACTAATATATTTACAGGGCCTATGGCTTTAAAAGCCGCCAGGACTTCCTGCTGGTCTGCAACATCGCAAACCCTGATGAATGCTTTACCGCCAAAAGCCTCTATTTGAGAGAGTGTTGCGGCTGCATTTTCTGCACTGATCTCGAATATATAAACTTCGGCACCCTGCTTAGCGAGTAGTACGGCTATAGCCTGGCCAATGCCGCTGCCACCCCCGGTTACTACCGCTATTTTATTATCTAATCTAAACATTTTTATAGTCTAAAGGTTGAATTTTTTAAGTCTTAAAGCCCGAGCAGGATGTCTAAAGGCTTACCCCACGTTTCCACGGAATAAAATCGTCCTGGTTAAGTTGCACTGCCTTGGGTATTTCTATACCGCTTGCTGCTTTAATGCAATATTCCAGTATATCTTCGCCCATTTCGGTAATTGTTTTTTCGCCATTTATAATAGCACCGGTATCAATATCTATTATATCTGCCATGCGTGCTGCAAGCGCCGAGTTTGTAGCTACTTTTATAGTAGGGCATATGGGGTTGCCGGTAGGTGTGCCCAAGCCTGTGGTGAACAGTATCAATGTGGCTCCTGCCGCAGCTTTACCTGTAGTAGCTTCTACATCGTTACCGGGTGTGCATACAAGGCTAAGGCCTGGTTTTGTAGCCGGTTCTGTATAATTAAGTACATCTACAACCGGCGATGAACCCGCTTTTTTTGCAGCCCCTGCCGATTTTATGGCATCGGTTATTAACCCGTCTTTAATATTGCCCGGCGAAGGGTTCATAAAGAATCCCGAACCTGCCTGATGCGCAAGGGCATCATAATCGGTCATTAATTTTATGAATTTTTCGGCAGTTTCTCTGTTTACAGAACGGTCTATCATTTCCTGCTCTACACCGCACAATTCAGGAAACTCAGCCAACAGTACTTTAGCACCCAGACCTACAAGAAGATCTGCACAATGCCCCACAGCAGGATTAGCAGATATGCCACTAAAACCATCACTGCCACCACATTTTACACCTACTGTAAGCTTGCTTAACGGTGCATCGGCACGTTCTGCCTTATTAGCTTCTATAAGGCCTATGAATGTTTGCCTTATTGCATCTTTTAGCATTTGCTCTTCGCTTACCGCGCGCTGCTGCTCAAATATAAGCAGCAGCTTATCAAAATCTGGATGAAGGGCAAAAAGGTCGTGTTTAAAACTATCAGCCTGTAAGTGCTGGCATCCAAGGCTTAATACCGTAACGCCCGCTACGTTAGGATGGTTTGCGTAAGCAATCAATAACCTGCTCAATACTTCAGAGTCCTGTCTTGTGCCACCACATCCACCTGTATGGTTAAGAAACTTTATGCCGTCTATGTTTTTAAACACACGTTCAGGGGCAGTAGCTGCCACCGGGCCCAGGCTTATAGTATTGATGTCTTCTCCGTTATTAAAAGCTTCTATAAGCTTATGGGTGAAGGATTTGTACTTATCATCTACGGCATATCCCAGTTCGCTATACAGCGATTCTTTAATAATATCAAGGTTGCGGTTTTCGCAAAAAACAGTAGGTATAAATAACCAGTAGTTGGCTGTACCTACCTGTCCGTTACTGCGGTGGTAACCTTTAAAAGTACGATTGTTATACTTGCTTACATCCGGAGCCTGCCAGGTATAACTTACATCGCGGTAGGCGTAAGGTTCTGCGGCATGTTTGGTGTTTTCGGTACTCATGCGGGTGCCTTTTTGCACCGCGTACTGTACTTTGCCAACCAGCACACCGTACATTATTATTTCTTCGCCGGGCTCCATATCAGCCATAAAAAATTTATGCTTGGCAGGTATTGGCTCTGTTGTGGTATAATCAAGGCCATCATAATGTATTGTAGTGCCCGCAGCAATATCCTGTAAGGCTACAAGAACATTATCTGCCGGGTTAATTCTTAATACAATATTCTTCATAGAAAGGGGAGTGCTATTTAATTAAAGTAAGTTATTGTTGGTATGGTTTTGCTGAGGTTGCCAGTATTTGGCGGCGTATAATAAAACAACCAGAAAACAAACGGCAGGTACGGCATAGCCATATTGTATGTTTCCTGTAAGGTCTGATATGTAACCAAGCCCTAATGGCAATAGTGCGCCGCCTACAATGCTCATTACAATGAGTGATGAGCCAAGCTTTGTATCATGCCCCAGGCCGCTGATGCCCATAGAAAATATAGAAGGAAACATAACCGACATAAAAAATGATATGCCTATAAGAGCATAAACCGTTATCATGCCCGTGCCAAAAATAGCCAGGAAGCAAAGCCCTACATTTATAGAGGCGTATAGTATAAGTAGCTTGTTTGGCGCTATAAACTGCATAAAAAATGTACCTGCAAAACGCCCCAGCATAAAGGCGAGCCCGGCTGCCCCGGCATACCAGCTAGCCTGTAGCTGGCTAATACCCGCTGCGGTAGTAGCAAAGCGTATAAAAAAGCTTAAGATACATACCTGTGCGCCCACATAAAAAAACTGTGCAATTACAGCCCATTTAAGATGCTTGTGCTTTAGTATCTTACTTATAGATGCGCCATTGTTACTATCTGTACTTTCTTCTTCATGTTTAATATCAGGTAGTTTTACAACAGCAAATAGTACTATGATAATACAAATTATAATGCCTAAAACCAGGTAGGGGCCTTTAACACTGGCTGCTTCCTGTGCAAGGTATATTTGCCTGTCTGCAGGGAGCATAGCGTTAATTTGAGCTTCGGTATATTCGGTTCCTGAGAGTATAAATTTACCACCGATGATAGGAGCCATAAATGCTGCCAGGCCATTAAAAGACTGAGAGAAATTAAGCCTTCGCGTGGCCGTTTCAGGATCTCCTAAAATTGTTATGTAAGGATTAGCTGCCGTTTCAAGAAACGCTAATCCGCAGGCAATGATAAACAAGGCACCCAGAAAAAATATGTATTGTTGTGTATTAGCAGCTGGAATAAAAAGGAAAGAACCTATGGCAAAAAATAGCAAGCCTACTATTATGCCGCTTTTATAACCATAACGCCGCATAAAATATCCGGCAGGCAGGGCCATTACAAAGTAGGCTATGAATACAGAGAAGTCTACAAACGCAGTTTCAAGATCGTTTAGGGTAAATACTTTTTTAAGGTGCGGTATAAGTATAGGATCCAGGTTATGTATAAAGCCCCAAAAGAAAAACAGGCTGGTAACCAATATTAGAGGTATCAGGTAGTTGTTACCGGTACCCGACTTTTTGCTTACTGTAACCTTTGATGTAGCGTGATTCATTTTTTAGTTTATGATTTCTATATAAACATCTACTCTTTCTAAAACAGCATAAGATTACTTTTTATGCTGCTTTAAGATGTCCTGAGATAAACTGTATTCATATCAGGTTACTATATCGATTGATGTTTTACAAAGTAATGTAAAAGCCGGAATTAAAAAATATGGGTAATTATTAAATTAGTAAGATATATTAACCTGTAATTATTTATAATAAAAAAAATAAGGTAATATTTTTTACTTATTGTAAATTTTTTGATACTGCAAAGGCGTGTTGCCGGTTACGATTTTAAAGCATTCGTGAAAACTGGCAAAATTATTAAATCCTGATTCAAAGCATATTTCTTTTACACTCAGCGAATTTTCTATGAGCATACGGCATGCGTTGCCTATCCTGATTTCATTTATAAAGCTGGAATAGGTTTTGCCCGTCTTTGCCTTAAAAAATTTGCAGAATGCCGGGCGGCTCATTTTAGCTACACCCGCTATTTCGTCAAGGTCAATGCGCCTTTTATAATGGTTTATGGTATGATTAAATATTGCCTGTATGCGGTCGCGCTCTACTTCCTGGTAATAGCCCTGAAAACCTACCGATGCTAAGTGTTCTTTTTTTTCTGTTTCAGAAATTACCAGCAGCGCATCCATAAGGTTAAGTATTTTGCGCCTGTCGTTACCGGTAACAATTTCTTCGATCAGGCAGCCCAGCCGTGTTCCGTGGCAATCGGTAAGCTGTATGCCCCTTTTAGACTTTTCTATTATGCGTTGCAAGTCTGTATTCTCGGGTAATTTTAAAAAATCAGCACCCCAAAACTGATTAGAAAAATGTATTACATAAACCTCTATCGGGTTATCCTCTATGTTTTCAAAATACTTGGCTGAATACTGCCAGTAGTGTGGCAGGTTACTTCCCACAATTATTATGTTGCCGTCTTTAAAAGGGCGAATGTCATCACCCACAAACTGGGTACCGTCACCTTTTTTTACATATATAATTTCAAGCTCGGTATGGTAGTGCCATATATTATTAATATCCGGCGCTCTGTCTACCCTTGCACTAAATGAGCGCGATGAACTTGATGGTATTTTTAATAAAAAAGGTTTCACTATTTTTTCAATTTTAATCAAAACTAATGTTTTTTATTTAATACTTGGGTACTGTATCGTAGTAGTTTGATAATAAAGCTTAATAATTGGAAAATAGGGTAAAGTTTTATGATTTTCAATTGCTATTACTTTGTACTTACATTTTAGAACTTATTACAGCGTTAAAACGCTAACAGAGGTATGGCTTTCTTTAAATTAAGCATGCTACATAACAGGTGGCTGTCAGGCTGCTGAAACCTAACCAGTATTCCAATAATAATTTATAGCACAAATTAGTATTCCATGAAATACATAGTATGCGAGGAGCCTTACAGGCTACTGATAAAGCACAAACCCATGCCGGAATTACAGCCGGGTGAGGTACTGCTTAAACTTAAAAAAGCCGGTGTGTGCGGTACAGACCTTCATGCTTATGAGGGGACCCAGCCTTTTTTTGAATATCCAAGAATATTAGGCCATGAGCTTGCTGCCGAATATGTGGCAGGAAATAGTAACCGATTTAATGCAGGGGACAGGGTTACCGTTTTGCCTTACTTTAATTGTGGTACGTGTGTAGCCTGCCGCAATGGGCATACTAACTGCTGTGAGAAGATGAACGTTTTTGGGGTACATACAGATGGTGGTATGTGCGAATATATTACCCTGCCCGAAGCTTATGTTATAAATGGACAGGGACTATCTTATGATGAACTTGTTGTGGTAGAGCCTCTTGCCATTGCAGCCCATGGCATAAAAAGGGCTGGTGTAACTGCAACCGATACAGTACTTGTTATGGGTATAGGCCCCATAGGTGCCGGGCTTATAGCATTTGCTAAAATAGCCGGCGCTAAGAAAATTATTGCTATGGATGTTAATAATTACAGGCTGGGCTATGCAAAAAATGAGCAGGGTGCCGATGCCGTTATTAATCCGCTGGAGGAGGATGTAATTTCGCGGCTGCGCGAAATTACCGATGGTGATATGCCTACAGTAGTGATAGATGCTACCGGTAATAAAAATGTAATGAATGATGCTTTTAAGTATATGGCCCATAGCGGCAGGTATGTGCTTGTGGGCTTACAAAAAGAGCCGCTAACGTTTAGCCATCCTGAATTTCATAAGCGCGAATCTACTCTTATGAGCAGCCGTAATGCTACAAAGGCAGATTTTGATTTTGTAATAACGGCTATTAAATCGGGTAACATAGATGTTACTACATATATAACGCACAGGCTCAGCTTTGACAGCCTGGCCGAAAATTTTGAAACCCTTATGGATAGTAGCAGGAACGTATTAAAAGCCGTAATAGAGTTCGATGCGTAAGGTAATTACTTTTGGCGAGGTACTTATGAGGCTTTCGCCACCGGGCAGTTATAAACTACAACAGGTTTACTCGTTAGATTATTACTTTGGGGGTACCGAGATGAATGTTAGCGCCGGGCTGTCTATGCTGGGGCTAACAGTACAGCACATTACCTGCCTGCCAGAGGATATGACAGGCGATGCCGCGCTATCTGTTATGCGTGGTTATGGCATAGATACTTCGGCAGTTGTAAGGAATGACCATCCTATAGGCTTATATTTTTATGAAGCAGGATCAGAATTTCGTTCCGGTAACATTAGTTACAACAGGCAGCACAGCGCTTTTTCTAAAATAACGCCAGCGGCTGTTGACTGGGAAACCGTTTTAAAAGATACCGCAATTTTTCACTGGACGGGAATAACGCCTGCCATTTCAGAGGGGACTTATAAAACATTGCTTGAAGGGCTCAAAATTGCCCGAAATAAAAATATAGTGGTTACAGCCGATCCTGTTTTTCGTAAAAACCTATGGAATTATGGGCGTGATAGCAAAGAAGTTATTAGCGAGCTATTGCAATATACAACCGTATTTATAGGCGGTCCTGCCGAGATAAACGAAATTCTGGATAGATCAGAACCGGCAGATAAAGAGAGTTTTATTTCGGCCTCAGAAGAATTGATGAAAGCCTATCCTGATATTACTATGGTTGTAGATAAAGTAAGGGTGGGTAGCGATGCATCTGCACAAAAAATCTACGCACGGTGCTGGACCAATAGCCAGTACATACAAACGGATGCAATTACAATAAACACAATTACAGACCGTATAGGCACGGGCGATGCTTTTGCTGCCGGGCTTATATACATACTGCACCAGGACGGAGATGTTTACGAAGCTTTACAATTTGCATTGGCTTCCTGCGCGTTAAAGCATGGTATTTTGGGGGATGTAAACCTTGCTACTGTCACAGAGATTACCGCTCTGGCAAAAGGAAGTTTTTCCGGGAGAATTAACAGATAATATTTATGGGGCAATTTACTAAAATACAAGTGCTTTTAGCACTTAAAGAAACGGCTATTATACCTGTTTTTAACCATATGGATGTAACTGTTTGTAAGGAAATTATACAAGCCTGCTACACTGCAGGTATACGTGTGTTTGAGTTTACAAACCGTGGCGATAGTGCTTTACAGGTATTTACAGCCGTACATGCGTATACTAAAAAGCACATGCCGGAAATGATACTTGGTGTAGGGTCTGTAACAGATGCTGTATCTGCGGCATTGTATACATCGGCAGGTGCCGAATTTATAGTATCTCCTTTATTTAATAGCGAGATAGCGCGTTTTTGTAATGGCAGGCAGATAGTATGGATACCCGGTTGCGGTACAGTTACCGAAATAGCTACAGCACAGGAAGCCGGCTCTTGCATCGTAAAGATTTTTCCTGCGGAACAGCTGGGCGGCCCAGCATTTATAAAAGCTGTAAAAGGGCCTATGCCCTGGACTAATATTATGGCTACCGGTGGCATAACGCTCGATGCCGAAGAACTACAACAATGGTTTAAGGCAGGTGTTTACTGTGTGGGTTTTGGTTCTTCGGTATTCAAAACTTTACCCGATGGCAGTTATGATTATCAGCAAATTGAGGCTGAGCTAAGCCAGGCCGTAAACATAGTAAAATCGCTTTCAATTAATATGTAGCAAATGAAAACATTAAACCGCTCTGTAATAAATGCAAAAGAGTTACCTGTAAAAATAATACAGTTTGGCGATGGTAATTTTTTGCGTGGTTTTGCAGATTATATTGTTGACTGCCTTAATAAAAATGGGTTTAACGGCGGCGTGGCTGTTATAAAAAACAGGCCGGGGTCGGGATTAGAAACGTTACAGCGGCAAGAGGGACTTTTTACTCTCTTTACACAAGGTGTAAAAGATGGTGTAACAATCGATAAAAATCAGGTAATTACCTGTATACAGACTGCTGTAAATCCTTATGAAAATTACGACGATTTCTTAAAACTTGCCGAAGGGGAAGAACTGAAATTTATATTTTCTAACACTACCGAAAACGGTATTGCATTTGACGAGGACGATAATTTTTTAGAAAGGCAGCCGCATAAAAGCTTTCCAGCAAAATTAACTGCCTTGCTGTACAAACGATATCTGCACTTTAATGGCGATGAGCATAAAGGACTCATAATTTTACCCTGCGAACTAATAGAGAATAATGGAGATACGCTTAAAGATATAGTATTACAGTATGCTCATTTATGGCAGCTGGATACTGCATTTATAAATTGGGTTATTACCTGCAATACATTTTGTAATACCCTTGTAGATCGCATCGTATCGGGTTTTCCTAAAGATAATCCTGAAGCGTATATGGCTCAGCTTAATTATTATGATGCCCTTGCTACTGTTTGCGAACCCTATCTTTTATGGGTAATTGAAGGAGATGATGCCCTTGTTGCAAAATTGCCGTTTACCGGTATTGATGAGAATATTATTGTAGTGCCAGATCTTACACCTTACCGTACACAAAAGGTAATGGTGTTAAATGGTGCACATACCATACTGGCACAGATAGGCCGTCTGTTAGGTATTACAACGGTTAAAGAAAGTATGGAAAACCGTTTCTGTATAGATTTTGTTTTGCAAACGTTGCACAATGAAATATTGCCTATAATACTCTTGCCCGAAGAAACCCGCCTGAAGTACACAAAACAGGTGCTGGACCGTTTTAACAATCCTTATTTAAAGCATTATTTATCAGATATTTCTCTTAACTCCATTTCTAAATTTGAAGCGAGGCTTATTCCGGTTATAAGAGATTACTATACATTAAACCAGGTCTTACCATTACGTCTTACGTATGCTTTTGCCTGTCTGATAAGAATTTATAAAGGTAACTGGCAGGGCCGGGAAATACTGCGCCGGGATGACGATGCCATAATCAATTTTTTTAATACCGCATGGAAACAGTACAGTACAGCTGAGGTTTGCCGCTTTATTTTATCTGATGTAAGGTTTAAATCTCTGGCAGATGAGTTACCCGGGTTTTATGAAATGGTAGTATCAGCCTTAGATAATTTAGAAGTTCATGGAGTAGAAAATGGATTTGACATTTTTTATAGAACCCATGAATAAGTTTTTGGATGATAAATACAGATATCAAAAAAAATACCCTAAAAATTTAATTAAAAAATAATTTAGTTTAATAATTAGATAATATTCCAAAATTTTCAGATTTATATTTCTCTCACCTTTGTACAAGACCTGATACTTAAAAGATTGTTAAAAAATTAAACTAAAACGTTTTCTTGAAACTGAAAATGTTTATGCTCTTACAGCTTGTATTTCATTGTAATAATATCCAAAAAACATATCTGATAAATAATAATAAATAAGTAAACCTACGCTTTTTTCACTATAACGATATAGTGTTTTTCTGACCTAATTTTTTAACTATTAACCATTTAACCTTATGCTGATATGATGAAACTAATACTCATCTCCGGAAGCGAAAATCGCCTTAAAGAAAATAAAAGGCAGCTGTTTCCAAAAATACTATTGTTGTTTTTATTGGGCTTATCTGCCCATACTGCCCTGGCACAAAGTACCGTAACCGGACAGGTAAAAGCATCAGACAATCTTTCTGAAGGCCTTATTGGCGCTTCTGTACTTAATAAAGCCACTGGCAAAGCTGTTACTACAGATTTAAATGGTGAATACTTTGTATCTGCTTCTCAAAGCGATACACTTGTATTTACTTTTATAAGTTACAAATCGCAGTCTGTTGCAGTAGGTAGCCAGTCAGTTATTAACGTTACACTTCAGTCAGACAATGAACAGCTTGATGAGGTTGTAATTGTGGCATACGGCACCCAAAAAAAGGTAAATCTTACAGGCTCTATATCTACAATATCATCTAAAGATTTAGATAACAGGCCTATAACCCAGGCATCTCAGGCTCTTGCGGGTCTAACGTCGGGTGTTATCGTATCGCAGGGTTCAGGCCGCCCCGGTGCAGATGGTACCGGCATCACTATAAGGGGATCAGGATCTTATGGTGCAGGTGGCGGGCCACTTGTATTGATAGATGGGCTTGCAGGATCGCTAAATGATGTAGATCCAAACATTATTAAGAGTATAACAGTGCTAAAAGATGCTGCTTCTGCAGCAATTTATGGTAGCCGTGCGGCTAATGGTGTTATTCTTGTAGAAACCAAGCGCGGTACAGAAGGTAAAATGCAGGTAAGCTATAACAGCTATGCAGGTTTTCAAAATCCTACTTCGCTGCCCGATTTTGTAAATTCTGCCGAATATGCAATATTGAGAAACGAAGCTAATGCAAACATGGGGCAATCTGCTACATATACTGATGCTGAGATACAAAAATTTCGCGATCAGTCAGATCCTGATAATTATCCGAATGTTCCACATTTAAAAAACCTTTTAAATTCAGGCTCAGGTTTTCAAACCAACCATAACCTGAGCTTTATGTGGGGTAATGATAAAATAAGAAACCTTTTTTCTACATCATATCTTAAGCAGGATGGTTTAGTTGAAGAAAACAACTATACTAAGTTTAACTTTATGTTTAATACAGATACCAGGATTAAAGATAATCTTACGCTGAAAGTAAACATGATGGGGTACTCATCTGAAACTAATGAGCCTACACAACTTGAGGGTGGCGGTAGCATGACGAGTATTATAAGATATGCGGTACGCCAGGGGCCAATTTATGCAGGCAGAAAATCTGACGGTACATATGGTTACCAGGATAATTTTAGCCCTGAAGCCTGGCTGGACAGTAATTCATTTAAAAAAGGCACAAACAAATATTTTCTTGGAGGTACTGAGTTAGCATGGGAGCCGGTAAAAGGGCTTACCATTAGCGGAAAAGTAGGATATATGTATAATGCCTACTATGATAAAAATTATATTGCCGAAGTAGTATTTGACCAGTATAAAACAGTAGGGCCAAACAACCTTAATGTATACAGTGGCCAGGGCAGCCAGGTAACGCTGCAGGCATTGGCATCGTATACCAAGACTATTAAAAACCACAATTTTACCATACTTGCAGGTGCATCTCAGGAAAACGCTGAAAACGTATTTATAAATGGTTACAGAAAAGATTTCCCTAATAACCTGTTGTCAGAACTAAATGCTGCGGGTGCAGTAGGTATGTCTAATTCAGGTTCTGCTTCAGAGTGGGCTATACGATCTTATTTTGGCAGACTAAATTATATACTAAACGACCGCTATTTGTTTGAAGCAAATATAAGGACAGATGGTACTTCAAGATTTCCGAGTGCGGGACGTTGGGGCGTATTTCCTTCATTCTCTGCAGGATGGATTGTTTCAGAAGAAGCTTTCTTAAAAGATAAACTGAGCTGGTTAAGCCTTCTAAAGTTCCGCGGTTCATGGGGTGAATTGGGTAACCAGAATGTGGGCGAGTATCCTTACCAAAATAAGGTAAGCCTGGGCGAAAATTATTCTTTTGGAGGTATCTATACAGCAGGTGCAGCTGTAAATACTACAAGTAACGCTAATATAACATGGGAAAGTACCACTACAACAGATGTGGGTATAGATGCCTCTTTTCTTGGTGGCAGTCTGGGGCTTACATTTGATTACTTTAATAAAAAAACTAATGATGTACTCTATGGTATAGCAAGTTCATCAGTTCTGGGTATGGGAACAGCTCCGGTAAACATAGGCGGAGTAAGAAACAGGGGCTATGAAATAGCGCTTAACTTTAATCAGCAAATAGGAGATTTAAGATTTAGTGTAAGCCCTAACTTCTCATACATTAAAAATGAGGTTACAGAACTTTCCAGTGGTTTAAAGGAAGATATAAATAGTAACCTTTTTGTAGGGCAGCCCATAGGTGCAATTTACGGTTATGTTGCAGATGGCCTGTTTACAGACCAGGCAGATGTAGATAGTTATGCTTCTCAGCCTTATGCCGCAGAGCCGGGATTTGTGAGGTATAAGGATATTAGTGGCCCTGATGGTGTACCGGATGGTAAAGTAGACGGAACTTATGACAGAAAGGTTATAGGTAGCACAACCCCTAAATATACTTATGGTGCTACTATTAATGCTAATTACAAAGGATTTGATTTCTCATTATTGGTTAGCGGCCTTGGAGGTTATAAAAAGAGGCTGGACTCATACGAAGCATACGCGTTTTACAATGGAGGGCAGGTACAACGCTGGCAGGCAGACAACCGATGGACGGCAGACAACCCGAACAGAAATGCTGAATATCCAAAACTTACCAGCCTTAATGGTAGTAGCGGTACTACAATGACGTCTACCTACTGGCTTAGGGATGCAAGCTTTTTGAGGGTTAAAAACATACAGATAGGTTATACATTACCGGAAAGCTTTGTAAAGGATAAGCTAAAGATGGAAAGGCTAAGATTTTATGTAGGAGGGCAAAACGTGCTTTCTTTCAATAAATTCTATGAAGGATGGGATCCTGAAATGAGCAACGGTAATTTTTATCCTATAACCAAAACCTACACATTAGGTATTAATGCCACATTTTAATAACAAATACTATGAAAATAAAATTTCTTAAACATATATCTCCGGCAAAAGTACTGAGTGTAATAGCCTTGTCGGTAATTATTACAGGCTGTTCAGATGATTTTCTTGACAAGCAACCCCTTGACCAGGTTTCTGATGCTACCTTTTGGAAGAATGAAAAAGATGCTATGCTGGCACTTACCGGCTGTTATGACATTGATGCGTTTTGGGCAGGGCAGGACTTTTTTAATGGTATCTCTTTACTATGGCTAGACCTTGCTGCGGGTGAAGGTTCTGAAAAAGAACATTATCCTGATGGTATTACCGATGGTACGCTAAATGCCACTAACTGGGTAACAGCATCATACTGGTCTAATACCTATCGCAAAATATCCAGGTGCAATAATTTTCTTGATCATATTGGAGATGTAACCATGGATGAACAAAATAAGGCTATAATGACGGCTGAAATCCGCACGCTAAGGGCATACTGTTTTTTTAACCTTGCATTGTATTTTGGCGATGTACCTATGCCGGAACATTTACTAACGGTAGAAGAGGCAAACAGCATACCACAAACATCAAAAGCTAATGTATGGGCATTTGTAGAGCAGGAACTTATAGAAAGTTATCCGGCATTACCTACAACACGCCCTGCGGCAGATAGCGGTCGCCTTACAGCAGGTGCATCGCTTGCAATACTGGGCAGGGTACAAATGGCACAACAAAAGTGGAGTCTTGCCGCTGCAACCTATAAAAAGATAATAGACAGTAATGCTTATGCTGTGTATCAAACAGGATATGCACAGGTGTTTTGGCAGGCAAATGAAAATAATAGCGAGATTATATGGAGTACACAATACCAGGAAGACCAGTATGCACAGGTTTTGCCACAGTATGCTTACCCCGAAGCTATGGGCGGGTGGCATCAGTTCTCTCCGTATAATGAGCTGGTACAATCTTTTGAATGTACAGATGGTAAAACCATAGAGGAGTCGCCATTATATGACTGGACAAATCCTTATGAAAACCGCGATCCCAGGATGGACTTTAATATAATGATATCTGACAGAACCGTGTTTAATGGTACTACTTATGTGTCCCGGCCAGATAGTAACTCGCCAGACAGGATAAGCAGGTACAACTGGAGTGGTTACTGCATTAATAAACTTATGGATCCCAGCTTTAGCGGTAACCTTATGAACTATGGTGGTAATTCTATAATCATTCGCTACCCTGAGGTGTTATTGGGGTATCTTGAATCTAAACTGGAGTCGGGTGAAGGTGTTACCCAGTCTGTGCTCGATGAAACCGTTAACCTTATACGCAACAGGCCTGGTGTAAATATGCCGGATGTTACAACGGCAGACCCAACACAACTGCGCGCTATTGTAAGAAGGGAACGCAAAGTAGAGCTGGCTTTTGAAGGAGTACATTATTATGATATCCTGCGTTGGGGCACAGCAGCACAAGAGCTTAATAAGCAGTTTACAGGTATGAAACTTACAAATACGCCTTCGTCTTATACGGCATATCCGGTAGATAATAATGGGTTCTTTATTTACCAGAAGAAAAATTTTGTAGCTGGTGTAAATGAGCTTTGGCCAATACCGCAAACAGAACTGAACATTAATAAAAACCTTGTTCAGAATCCTGGCTATTAATATACAAGTTTAAGTTTTGGGTTATTGTTACTGTATTCCCCGGGCGCTATAGGCTGCGTCCGGGGTTTACTATTAAATAAATTTCTTACATTTAAGATCTCAACCAGGACAATCAAAACAATTAATGATATTTGCCTGCCTTAACTATGGCAGGCATTTTTACAATATGAATATGAAAAAAAAATTATTGACAAGATTTGCACTTGCGTTCTCTATTCTGCCCGGTATTGCTTTTGCGCAGCAAAAACCGGAGTGGCAGGATGAAACTGTTTTTAGTGTAAATAAAGAAGCTGCCCACGCATGGTTTGTACCTTATGAGTCGGTAGAAAAGGCAAAGGCCGAAAACCCAGCCGCTTCAAAATATTATCAGACCCTTAATGGGACATGGAAATTTAAATGGCTTAAAAATCCGGGACTGGCTACAGACGATTATTTTAAAGAAAGCTATAACGACAAGAAATGGGATAATATTCCTGTTCCTGCCGATTGGCAACAACACGGGTATGACTACGCAAATTATACTAATATTAAGTATCCGTTTGAAGCCCATGTTTCTGAGAGTGGCATACCTACTGTTCCCGTTGAATATAACCCAACAGGTATTTATCGCCGGGAATTTACAGTGCCTAAAGACTGGGATGGATATCAGGTATTTGCGCATTTTGGTGCCGTAAATTCTGCTTTTTATCTTTATATAAATGGCCAGCGTGTGGGCTATAGCGAAGACAGCAAAACCCCGGCCGAGTTTAATATTACAAAGTATCTTAAACCAGGTAAAAACCAAATGACTGTTGAGGTAATTAAATGGAGTGACGCATCTTATCTTGAAGACCAGGATATGTGGAGGCTGTCAGGCATAGAGCGCGATGTTTTTTTAGTAGCTACGCCACAAAACAGGATAGAAGATTACACAGTTAAGAGCTTACTTGATACTAATTTTAAAAATGGTTATTTTTCACTTTCTGTAGACCTTAAAAGTTATACAAATAGCACGGTTCCTTTAAGTATTACAACCCGTATAGTAAATGGAAATAGTGTACTGTTTGAGGCTACCAAACCGGTTACGGGTACAACCGTTAATTTTTCATCAGTCATTCCAGATGTAAAACCCTGGTCGGCAGAGTTTCCGGAACTTTATGAACTTCAAATCGAATTAAAAAATGGTAGCGCTGTTTTACAGGCTATTACACAAAGTATAGGATTTCGCACTGTTGAAATTAAAAACGGTAACTTGCTTGTAAACGGTAAGGCAATCACTATTCGTGGAGCAAATCTTCATGAACATCATGATGTAACGGGCCATGTGGTAGACCTTGCCACAAGGCTTAAGGATATTGAGGTAATGAAGCAAAATAATGTAAATGCCATTAGAACCTGCCATTACCCGCAAGACCCTGTTTTTTACCAACTTTGCAATAAGTATGGTATCTATGTACTAGATGAAACCAATATAGAGTCGCACGGCATGGGGTATGATATGAATAAAACCTTAGCAAATAAGCCAAACTGGCAGGGTGCACACCTGTACCGTACCCAAAATATGGTTGAACGGGATAAAAACCAGCCTAGTGTAATAATTTGGTCATTAGGCAACGAAGCAGGAAATGGCACTAACTTTTACAGTACTTATAACTGGATCAAACAAAACGAACCTACAAGGCCGGTACATTATGAGCGTGCCGGTAAGGAGTTTAATACAGATATTGTAGCATATATGTATTACACAATGCCCCAAATGGAGCAGTATGCACGTGAATATAAAGACAGGCCACTAATACTTTGCGAATATGCCCATGCTATGGGTAACAGTTTAGGTAACTTACAAGATTACTGGAACCTTATTTACAGTTATGATATTATGCAGGGCGGTTTTATATGGGAGTGGCTGGATGAAGGCCTTAAAAAAACAGATGCCAACGGAAAAACCTATTGGGCGTATGGTGGAGACCTGGAGCCTGCCGGTACACAAAACGATAATAACTTTTGTATCGATGGTATTGTTAACCCGGACCGTACACCACACCCAGGTTTATCTGAACTTAAAAAAGTGTATCAGCCTGTATATTTTAAAGAAGCCGATCTTTACAGTAATACCATTAAGCTAATTAACCATTATGCTTTTGACGACCTCAGCAACCTGCAACTGAGTTGGGAACTAGAGGCAAATGGCAAAGAAATTAAGTCTGGCATTCAGGAAACAGGTAGTGTTGCGCCGGGTAGTACTAAGGTTGTTGTACTTAACCTGCCTCAAATTTCCCCGGAACCAGGAGTCGAATATTTTGTAAATGTCTATCTAAAATCTAAAGAAGCCAGGCATTTAGTACCGGCAGGACATATTGTGGCTTACGAGCAGTTTAAATTGCCTCTTTCTATTGCAAAGGCATTCAAATTTAATACGGCACAGGCATTGAAACAAACTGATTCTGGCAACAATTTGAAAATAGAAGGGAACAATTTTTCAGTAGTATTCGATAAGAAGACAGGCTGGATAAATTCACTTAAAAACAAGGAAGAAATATTGGCTATGCCTGTTGAACCTGATTTTTGGCGTGCTCCAATAGATAATGATTTTGGTAATGATATGCAGGAGCGTTGTAAGATATGGAAAAACCTTCCTGCAAGTTTTGAAGTAAAAAGGTTTAGGGTAACACAAGACATCCCGGGACTCGTAGAAGTTGCTGTAGAGTATAGCATAAATGACCTAAAAGGCAAAAAAGCTGAGGTAAATTATAAAATCTATGGTGATGGTAACATAGCTGTATCAAGCCGTTTTGATTTTAATGATACTAAATTACCTGAGATACCCAGGATAGGCTTCCGTACACGCCTTAAAGGATCGTATGAAAATTTTGAATACTTTGGCCGCGGCCCTCAGGAAAACTACATAGATCGTAATACGGCTACATTGGTAGGCTTGTACAGCTCTAAAGCGACAGAGCAGTATTTTGCCTACGAACGCCCACAGGAAAACGGCTACAAGACAGATGTACGCTGGGCTACACTATCAAATTCAAAAGGTAATAGCGTTACAATAACTTCTCCATCAAATTTTGGTACGAGTGCCATGCCTTATTCCCGTGAGGATTTTGATGATGGAGATAAAAAAGACCAACGCCATGCCAAAGACATTATAAAGCAAAATTACACCGAGTGGCATTTTGACAAAAAACAAATGGGAGTAGGCGGAGATACCAGTTGGGGCGCAAAACCACACGATGAGTATATGATTTATCCCGGTATTTATGAATTTGATTTTGTTATAAGTCTTTTTTAGATTTACATTTATGTGTTTTACAAGCTACAGCAAATAAATTCTGAATTTAGAAATAGATTTGGCTAATTTGTTTGATAAGCAAAAAATGACAAACTTAACTTAATGCGTAGTTGCTTAAGTTAAGTTTGTTGCATTTAAAAAGAAACCATAAATTCTTTTTATGCAGGCATAACTTGTTTTTTTACAATGTTAATTACACAAATCAAAACGTATCATGATTTGTTACAGTACATTAAATGTTTTTACTTAAAACATATAATATTATTTAGAATTAAAAATTACACGGTTTGTCTTTTAAAGAAAAGGTTATCGTTAAAATTGCCTCAAAAAACAGCAGTTTTATGTTAGCGATTGTGCTTTTCAATTTATCTTTGCACGTGTTAAATGAATGCAAAAATAGCCTACTCTAAAATGTTCTCTGATAACTTACTTAAACAGCTGGATTTTATTAAAGAGATCGATAAGGTTAAATATATTCAGCGCAAAACCAGACTTTTTAATAGTAACAGAAATGAAAATGATGCTGAACACAGTTGGCATCTGGCATTGATGGCTCTTGTATTGGCAGAACATTCTAACGAACCTGTTGATATACTAAAAGTGGTTAAGATGGTTCTTATACATGATATTGTTGAAATTGATGCAGGAGATGTCTTTATCTACGATACCCAAAAAAACCATTCTAATACAGATCAGGAACGGTTAGCGGCTAACCGTATATTTGGATTACTTCCTGAAAGCCAGGCACAAGAGTTCGTTACGATTTGGGAAGAGTTTGAAGCAGGAGAAACTGCTGAAGCAAAGTTTGCCAGAGCAATGGACAGGCTGGAACCACTTTTACAAAATACCTCTAATAATGGAGGAACCTGGAGAGAGTTTAACGTACCCTATAAAAAGGTGTACGAAAAAAAGAGCCATATAAAAACAGGTTCAGAGGTGATATGGAATTATGCTGAAAATTTGATTAACGAGAGTGTTGAAAAAGGAATTTTAAAAGATGAATAAGCAAGTATTGTAATAGGAGGGAATAACAAATGTTTTATTGGCGAAATGTAATTTTCCTGTTGCGTTCCAGGTTTATACAACTACATTTCAGCAGGATTTTTAAACGTTTCAGGATTTTTTTAGTTCTAACTATCCTTTTATATTGCACTTTTGCTATAATGTACTAAATTTTGTTATATAATGAAAAACGCTACTATTACTGCCCTTGGTGGCTATGTACCCACTTCTGTCCTGTCTAACGAGGCACTTACAAAGATGGTTGATACATCTGAAGAATGGATTGAAAAAAGGACAGGCATCAAAGAGCGCAGGATAGCGGAATTTGACCAAAGTACGTCTCACCTTGCGGCAGGTGCCATAAAAGACCTGTTGCAAAGTTATGATGTACACCCTTCAGAAATAGAAGGAGTAATTTTGGCCACGGCTACACCAGATAGTCTTCTTGCACCTACGGCGCCTACTGTATGCCAGTTATGCGAGTTAGACAACGCATTTGGATTTGACCTTAACTCTGCCTGCAGCGGGTTTTTATATGCGCTTACCATGGCTACATCTATGATAGAGAGTGGCAGATACAAAAAAATTATTGTTGTAGGTGCAGATAAAATGAGTTCTATAGTAGATTATAATGACCGTAATACCTGCATACTTTTTGGAGATGGGGCAGGTGCTGTGCTGTTAGAAGCCATTGAAAGTGGTAATGGTGTTTTAAACAGCATATTGCGCACAGACGGTAAAGGAACAGAATCGTTACTTGTACCGGGCGGTGGGTCTAAATATCCTGCAAGTGCAGAAAGCCTTATTAGCGGTAAACACTATATAAAGCAAGACGGTAGCCTTGTGTTTAAAAAAGCTGTTGCTGCTATGGGTAGTGTAAGTAGGGATGCACTGACGGCTAACGACTTTGATAGCGAAGATATTGACTGGGTTATACCACATCAGGCTAATATCAGGATTATTAAAGCAGTAAGCGACAGTTTAAATATTCCTTTTGAGAAAGTAAAGGTAAATATTGAAAAATACGGAAATACAACTTCAGCGACTATACCATTGTGCCTGTGGGATTTTAAAGAAGATTTTAAAGAAGGGCAAAACCTGCTTTTAACTGCTTTTGGAGCCGGCTTTACATGGGGGGCAACTGTGCTGACCTGGGGAGTATTGCGCCCAAGCAAGTCTCATAATTACCAGGGCAATTGTGTAGAGGCTACTATCTAAAAGCCTGTAAAACATAATAAAACGGATAAACAGTAATTTACTTATTGTTTATCCGTTTTTTGTGGTTTATGTTTTTCTTATCTACAGCTGATGATCTTATTTTAAGCCTAATCTCTCTATTGATTCTTCAATAAATTTTATTGCAAGTTCTTTGTAGTGTAGTGTAAAAACTTCGCATTGCATCCGATATTCGGCAATAGGAAAAATATGTTGAAGTGAGTGTGTTGGAAGATTTACGACAGAAAGCAGCTGCATTAAAAAATCTTCTGCCTGTAAATTTTGTAAACTTTCAGGTGGGGCAAAATTTTTTATCTCTTCCAGCAAAGCATTGATCTTTGATTTATGGACGTAAAAAAAACATTTTAAATCCGGATTGTACTTCATCCCTGTTATCAAAAATGTTTCCAGGTAAGGATATTTTACCGATATTGCAAATGCGTTATGTGCAAACAAAATAATACGGCTGTACAACGTGTCGCTGCCTGTAAATAAAGGCTGCATTTTTAAATTGTAAAGCTCCATTGCTTTAGAACAAATTATTTCATGTATTTCTTTCTTGTCCTTAAAATAATAGTGCAATAATGTCCTGCTTACATTAGCGGCAGTAGCAATTTCTATTGTAGAAGGGTTAAAAACCCCTTCGTTAAGAGCCAGTTTAATTGCGCAGTCTTTTATTTTTTCGAGGGTAGTGTCATCAGTCATGTTATATTGCATTACAAAATTAAAAATCCCCACCCACAACTTAATTCCCCTGCTTTAGCATGGAAAAGTAGCGGATGAGGAAAATGTAATCTTTATTCTATACCACCGCCCAGGGCACGGTAAAGGTCTATAGAAGCGTTTATTTGCTCCAGCTTTATGCTAATGGCTTCCAGATCATTTTGTAGCGCACTGTTTTGTGCTGTAATAACTTCAAGATAATTTGCCATACCATTGCTGTATAGTAAATTGGCATCTTTTGTAGCTTTATTAAGAGCTGTTGTTTTTTCTGACACCAAATCCCGGCGCTCACTTGCATATTTAAGTTTAGACATGGCATCAGATACTTCGCCTACAGCTATAGTAAATGATTGTTTAAATGCCACAGCAGCTTTTTCCTGCTCAATAACAGCCACTTTATAAGCCGTGCTCAGTTCTTTTTTCCTGAAGAGCGGCTGTAAAATTCCGGCAGCAATTGTCTTGGTTATAGAGCCCGGAAAATCAAACCATTTTTCAAATTCAAACGTATTGGCACCTATTGAAGGTGTTAGTGTAAGCGATGGGTACATGGCTGCTTTTGCAAGCCCTGTTTTTGCCGCGGCAGACATCACTGTATATTCCGCGGCCTTTACATCAGGCCTCCTGCTTAAAAGCGCCACAGGAATACCCGATGGGAAAATATTGGCAATTTCGCTGTTGCTAAGTGTGCCTGCACGTTCTATAGCATCAGGATACTCACCACATAATATTCTCAGCGCGTTTTCCTGAACGGCAATACTGGCTTTAGCCTGGGGCAGTAAAAGTTCTGCCGTTTTCTTTTGTGCCTCGGTTTGGTCTAAAGCCAGCGAACTTATGCTGCCAGAATTATATTGCAACTGCATCATTTGTAATGTGCTTGTTGTTAGCAGTATATTTTTCTCAGCAATTTTTAACTGCTCATCAAGTCCTAAAAGGTTGTAATATGCCTGGGCTACCTGTACAATGATCCTGGTTTTTAAAGCCAGGAGGTTCTCTTTTTGTGCAAAATAACTCGCCCTGCCGTCTCTTTTGCGCAGGGCAGCCTTGCCCCACACATCAGCTTCCCAACTAAGGGCAAGGCTTGCGGTGTAGTCGTCTAGATATTCCTGCCCGGTAAATTGCTCACTAAGCGAACCGTTTAGTGACGATTTAGACAAGTAAGCCCTGTTTGCCGATACATTAAGGTCTAATGATGGTAACAATGACAGCTTGGCCTGTTTGTAATTCAGGTTTAGTTGCTCCATTGTTTTTAGAGCAGTAACTACTTCAAAATTTTTAGTTAGTGCTTTATTTATCAGTTCCTGTAGCTTTGCATCCTTGTAAAAATCTTTCCAGGGCAGGGCAAGCGTATCTCCCGTTAAAGTAATATTTTCACGATAGTTGGCAGGTGCGGCTAATTCCTCACGCTTGTACTTTTTACCTACAACACAAGATGTAGTGCTTAGTGATAATGCGGCCGCTATGGCTATATAATATATTGATCTCATTATTAGTTGTTTGTTGTGTTAACCACTTGTTTGTTTCCGGAAATTTTTTCCTGTAAATACTGGAACAGTATAAAAAGCAACGGAATTACAAATACTCCCAGTACTACGCCGCTAAACATACCTACGGCAGCACTTACACTAATAGACCTGTTTCCTACGGCTGTACCACCAGAAGCAAACATAAGTGGTATCATACCCACAATAAAGGCAAGGGAGGTCATAATAATAGGGCGTAACCTCGAACGTGCTCCTTCAATAGCCGACTCTACTAATGAAAGTCCGGATTGCCTTCTCTGTACGGCAAACTCTACAATAAGGATGGCGTTTTTAGCTAAGAGCCCCACAAGCATAATAAGTCCCACCTGAACATATATGTTATTATCCAGTCCTACAGCCTTAATACCCAGAAATGCACCTAAAATCCCTGTAGGTATAGACAGTAGTACGGCAAGTGGCAGCAGGTAGCTTTCATATTGCGCAGCAAGTAAAAAGAACACAAATAACAGGCAAAGGCCAAAAATGGCTACAGTCTGGTTACCTCCTGCTTTTTCTTCAAGGCTCAGGCCCGTCCACTCGTAACTATAGTCAGATGGGAGATTATTACCAACAGTTTCAATACTTTTCATGATATCGCCACTGCTAAAGCCCGGTAACCCTACAGCAGTAATACTTACCGAATTGTAAAGGTTGTAGCGGTTAACAGATTCCGGCCCATACACCTTTTTAAGGGTTACCAATGATTTTACAGGAACCATTTGCATATCGGCGTTGCGCACAAAAATTTCATTAAATGCATCTTCATCTGTCCTGAAAATACCATCTGCTTTAACATTTACCCTATAAAATTTACCAAAACGGGTAAAGTCTGAAGACTGGTCGCCGGCAAAGTAGGTTTGTATGTTGTTTAATAACTCGCGTATGCTAACGCCCATTTGCTTGGCTTTATCCTCATCTACTTCAAGCTCCAGCTGCGGGTAGTCTGCCCTAAATGTTGTATAGGCATATTGCACGCCAGGTTGTTGCATAATTTGGCCTATAACTTTATCTGCCATGGCTTTAAGCACCGCCGGATCTTTAGATGTCCTGTCTTGTAATACAATTTCGGCACCGCTGGTAACACCAAAACCTTCTACCGGTGGCATCCTGAGTACCATAATAGATCCTTCTTTAATCGTAGATAATTTACCTGTTGCTAAATCTACAATTTGTTGAATATCTTTTATTTCACCACGCTCTTTTTTAGGTTTAAGCTTTACAAATCCCATTGCATAAGCAGGGCTGGCGCTGTTACTTAAAATATTAAAGCCTGTAATACTTGTATTGTTATCAATAGCCTCTATGCCCGAAAGTTCTTTCTCAATATTTTTTACAACAGCAGTGGTTCTGTCCAGTGCTGTACCTGGCGGCATAGATAAACTGTAAAGCATAAAGCCATCATCTTCCATAGGTACAAAACTTTTTGGGGTAGACATCATACTATATATTGCCAGGGCAGTTATACCCGCTACAAAACCAGCAGCCAGCCATTTTCTGCCTATTAAAAAACGGACACCTTTTATGTACTTGTTTGTAAGATTGTTAAAGCCCGAATTGAACCCGGTAAAAAAGCGCTGACTAAATGATGTTTTAACTTCAGTTCCTTCATGCGAATGAGTATGTGTATTTTTTAGCAGTATGGCACATAGGGCAGGGGTAAGTGTAAGGGCATTAACAGCCGATATTATAATGGCTATGGCCAGTGTGTAGGCAAACTGCTTATAGAATATACCCGATGAACCCGTCATGAACCCGATAGGTATAAACACAGCCGACATAACAAGGGTAATAGATATTACCGCACCTGTAATTTCTGACATTGCTGTGTGGGTAGCTTCTTTAGGGGTTAGCCCTGCATCTTCTTCCATTTTACTATGCACAGCTTCAACCACCACAATGGCATCATCTACCACAATACCTATGGCGAGAACCAGTGCAAAAAGTGTTAGTATATTTATGGTAAACCCAAATACTAGTAAGAAAAAGAATGTACCCACAATAGCCACCGGAACTGCTATGGCAGGAATGATGGTAGAGCGCCAGTCCTGCAAGAAAAGGAAAACTACAATAAACACCAGTATAAAGGCTTCTATAAGGGTAGATTTTACCTGTCCTGTAGCCTCGTCAAGGCGTGCCTTAGTACTCATTACGTTTACGTATTTTATACTTGGTGGGAATGACTTAGACAGCCTTTCAATTTCCTGGTTTACACCTATCTCTATATCATTAGCATTAGACCCCGATGTTTGTAAAATGGCCATAGTAACGGCATTTTTACCGTTTGATTTATTATCGCCACTATATGATATAGAACCAAACTCTATGCGCGCCACATCTTTAAGGCGCAGTAAATTGCCGCCATTGTTTTTTACTACAATGTCTGAATATTGATCAGGTTTATTCTTTTTACCCTTGTAACGGATAACATATTCCAGAGCCGCATCAGATTCTTCACCAAGCTTGCCCGGTGCCGATTCAAGGCTTTGATCTGCAATGGCATTTGTAACGTCTGATGGTACAAGGCCGGCATTTGCCATTTTCCTTGGATCAAGCCAAATGCGCATAGAATAGTCTTTTTGCCCAAAAATTTGTACCTGGCCTACGCCCGGTACACGCTTAATTTGTGGTACAAGGTTAATGTTAGCATAGTTTTGAAGAAACAGCTCATCATACTTCTCATTATCTTCGGTATAAAGGTTGAAAATAACAATCATGCTGTTTTGCTGCTTAGAGGTAGTAAGCCCCATGCGTATAACTTCCTGCGGTAGTTTTGGTGTAGCCTGTTGCACACGGTTTTGTACGTTTACCGCTGCCTGGTCCGGGTCTACGCCCTGTTTAAAAATTACGCTGATGGAAAAAGAACCATCGTTGCTGGCGTTAGATTTTATGTATTGCATATTTTCTACACCATTTATTTGCTCTTCGAGCGGGGTAACTACCGAACGTATTACCGTTTCGCTGTTACCGCCCGGATAGGAGCCGCTTACCATAACGGTAGGAGGGGAGATGTCCGGAAATCGGGTAACCGATAACCTTGTAAGTCCTATAACGCCCAGTATAAGCAGTACTATAGAGATTACCGTGGCCAATACCGGCCTGTCTATTATGTTTTTTAACATTGGAAATGCTTTTTAATGTATCTGATAGTTATTTTTTAGCAACCGGTGTGTTTTCTCTTGCAGTTACCTCCATGCCGTCGTTAAGGGCATCTATACTATTGATAGCTACCTTATCGCCAGATTTAAGGCCTTTGTTTACAAAATAATCAGTACCGGCGCTACCTGCAATTTCTACAGGAACCATGGCAACTTTATTACCGTTTAGTGTAAATACAAAAAACTTATCCTGTATGTCCTTAACGCTTGCCATAGGCACGGTAAGTACCGAAGAAAGGTTACTGTTAAGTATAACTCTTGCAGAACCGCCAGAGCGCAGGTATTTTTTTGGATTCGGAAAAATGGCTTTTAAGGAAATGCTGCCTGTAGTACGGTCTACATTTCCACTTGCTACTTCTACGGTACCTTTATGCTCATAAATGCTGCCATCTGCCATAATAAGTTGCACGCCTTTATCTTCTGCTGTGTCTTTCAGGTATGCTAAATAATCGGCTTCGCTTAATGAGAAATACACATAAACTGTATTAATGTCTGATAGTGTAGTTAACGGAGTAGCATCGGTAGGGGTAACAAGATTTCCTATCCTGTTAGGTATGCGGCTTATATAACCACTTACCGGAGCCTTAATTAGAGAAAAATCGGCATTAAGTTGAGAAGAACCAAGCGCAGCTTTTGCTTGTGCTACCTGTGCTTTTGCTGCCTCATAGCTGGCCTCGGCTGTTTTTAACTGCATTGGCGAAAATACTTTGCCTTCAACCAGCGGCCTTATTTTGTCTACTTCAAGTTTTGCAGTGGCAAGGTTAGCCTGTGCATTTTTATAAGCCGCCTCACTGCTGTGTACCTGCTCTTCAAAAACATCGCCTTTAATTTTAAAAAGCGACTGGCCTTTTTGAACGTAGTCACCTTCTTTTACATATATGGCTTCAAGATAGCCAGATACCTGAGCTTTAATATCTACATTTACACTACCTTCTATAAGTCCAGGATATTTTTTATCAATTTCTCCGGTTCCTGATTGCACTGTTAAAAAGTCTACTTCAGGTTTTGGCATTTGCTGGGCGGCATCTGCATTCTTTTGTCCGCAAGAAGAAAAAACAAGAGCTACAATTAAAGCTAATGATGTTTTAATAACGGCATAGCGCTGCAAAATTTTCTTTGTCATTTTTTTGATTAATAGATTATTTCAACAAAATAACGTTAGAAAAGAGCTGTATTTGGAGATATTTAACCGAAGCGTATTTTTTAGCTACTGAAGCGAAAAATAGGCAAACTGAAAAAATAAGGATGGTTTAGAAAGCCAAGATTTAATAATCAATCCATGACTTTAAAAGGCCTGCTTTTTCCCTGCTTACAATAATTTGAAGCCCGGGGTTATCTTTAATTAATACAACAAGTTTAGAATTAAAATGATTGTAAATTTGCTCTATAGCATCAATATGTATAATGTATTGCCTGTTTGCCCTAAAAAAAACTTTTTTATCAAGTTGCTCTTCGAGTTCGTCCATTTTTAGCGGAATAACCTCTTCGGTTCCGTTATGCAGTCTTGCCCTTGTAATTTTGTGTTCAGAGTAAAAAAATGTAATTTCTGATACGGGCAATGTTTTAAAACCATCTCTGTAAGGGAGCAAAAATCTGGTACGGTGCTCTTTTAAAGAAACAAAGCTTAATAAACTTTCAAGCTTAACGGTAACATCTTCTTTTGGCAAATTTTCCAGTTTTAAAAAGGCAGCCGATAATTCTTCCGGTTCTACAGGTTTAAGCAAATAGTCAATACTATTATACTTAAAAGCCCTAACAGCATATTCATCATAAGCTGTGGTAAAAATTATAGGGCAGGTTAGTTTTATATTTGCAAGTATCTCAAAGCTTAGGCCATCACTAAGGCGTACATCCATCATTACAAGATCTGGCATTGCGTTGGCAGAAAACCATGCAAGGCTGTCTGAAATGCTTTCCAGTACAGAGATTATTGTTGCCTGTGGCTTGATCCCGCTAATAAGCCTTATTAACCGGTCGGCGTTAGGCTTTTCATCTTCTATAATTACAATTTTCATTCTTTAGCCTATAAGTGGAATTATTACTTTAAACGAATCATTAGTATTAACTACAATCGGTATTTCTTTTGAGAGCAGACTGTAGCGGCCTATAATATTTTTAAGCCCTGTACCGGATGAGCTTACATCGCCCTGAATGGGTACAATTATATTTTCTACAACCAAGGAATTAAGCCCTTTACTGTACACACGAACTTTTAACGGATTGTTTTTGTTTGTCTGGTTGTGTTTAAGGGCGTTTTCTATAAGCAATTGTAAAGTAAGGGGAGGCAAATTAAGGCCGAGTGATACCTTGTTTATATCAATTTCAAACTCTACACCTTCACCAATCCTGCTTTTTAAAAGGAACATATAAGACTTTACAAATTTTAGCTCATCTGAAAGGGCTATTAGGTCCTTGCGCGAATTTACAAGCAGGTAGCGGTACACCCTTGAAAAATTTTCAGAAAACTCATATCCAATCTGCTGGTCTCTTAGTATTAATTCAGACAGTACACTAAGGTTATTAAAAACAAAATGCGGGTCTATTTGTAACTTAAGTGCATGTAGTTCTGCCTCGGTTACAGCCCTTTTCATTTCAGCAGCTTTTAAGCGCTGTTCTGCAGCTTCAAGGGCAGTTTTTTTCCAGTTTTCAATTATATAGCTACCCGTGTTAATGCTGCTTATAACAAGACCAATGATAAGACTACCCGTTAGCCAGTTCCATATTTCTCTAAAGTTGCATAACGGGTCGTTAATACAACCATTATCTTCATAGAAGAGAGACCCTAAAAGAATCTGAAATGCTATTATAGTAATAACTCCCAGTATTTGTAAAAACGTTTGTGTAATTACACGCTTAAGTGTCTTTTCTGTCCATGGTAGCGATTTGTTTAACCTGTTGTTCAGCATTATGCTAAATCTTGAAATTGCAATACAAAACAACAGTGATATAAAAATATCGCCTATTACAGCAAAAAACGGCTGGGTTAAAAATATTGTCCAGTAATGAGAATCAGGATGTAATAAAAATGAAATTATGTAATAAATTAAAAGTGAAAGAAAGGCAAACAAAACCCGTCTCCACTTTTTTACAATATATTTATTTACGTCATCAATCATGTTTGTGGCAGCATTATATAATTTTATAAAGATATGCTATTGAATTTATTCTGTAAAAAACGTGTTCTAATAATTAGGGAGCGAAAGTAATGGTATGTTTAACCCGGATGCCATTATGCGTGTTTTGCTGCGGTGTACAATAGAGTCCCAAAAACCATAGCGTTGTGGCATCATAACCAGTATATCTGCATTATACAGGTTTATCTCTTTTTCTATTTCGGCAATTACGGTATTAGAGCGTACACTTTTATAAACATATTTAATTTCCTGAAATTCTTCATCAATAATGTTTTTTACCAGCACACCGGGATTTTCTTCTTTTAACGTTTTCAGGGTTTCATCTACACTAAAAAGTTCTATTTCTGCTTTAATATGTTTTAATGCGACGCCAAGCCAAAGTAATTTACCCGCTGCTATTTTTTTCTTTGCATCAAAAGCAAATAAAACCTTTTTAGCCTTGTGTAGCCTGGCGTGCAGTGGCACGGCCAGTACCGGCAGGTTAAGCGATTTTATAGCAAATGTTGTAGCGTTTCCCATTAGTTCCTGTTCAAACGAACGCTCTGCCATACCCATAACTACCAGTTGTGTATTTGTATCTGTAATTAGTGTCGGCAAATAATCTTCAAGGAATGAGTAGCTACAGTTATATGTAATAGTAATGGCATAAAACTGTGTTAACTCTGCGGCTAAAAGTGCAAGCCGGGTATTTACTTTGTTTAGCTGTAACTGCAGTCCATCTGCTGTTATATGTGAATTAGCACTATGCAGTGGCAGCGAAAATGAATGAAATATAAGGAGTTGTGCACCCGATGCTTTTGCTAAGCCGGCAGCATAATTTACCGCATTAACAGATGTTTCTGAAAAATTTGTTGCGGCAATAATTGTAAATTGTGAATTCATTACGATACAAGTTTGATAATACAAAAAGACCATATTAAATGACCGGTTTACAAAATTATTACCTGAAGTGTAGTTATTCTTTACTGAAACGTATATGATGGCAACTGAAAATTGCAGGGTGGATAACGCTTTGTTGTTTTGTAGGAATACAAATATATGTAAGGCTTTTGTGTACTGTTTTTGTTACTGCTTAAATAATGATGGCAGGCAATAATTGCCTGTTATAAAATTGATGACAAAGTAGAACAAACAGCAAAAAAGTGGTTGCCGGAGTAATACTGTTTTTGTAATTTCGAACTGTTTTTATATCTATCCTTTACAGGAATTAAACACTTATAAACATGAAAAATAGTCTATTTGCTCTTGCTCTAATATCTTTATTAACTGCATGTAAAGAAAAAGAAGCGCACGCTGTGACCGAAAGCGAATCTGTGACAGCTAATGCCAACGGTAAATATTTAGCAGGCGATGGGCCTTTAAAAGGTGTTGAGCTTGATAGCCCCAAAGATTTATATTGCGAGATGAACGTACAAAAATATGGAGTTAGCGATACGCTGCATTATAAAGGCAAGGTATATGGGTTTTGTTCTGCAACTTGTAAAGATGGTTTTGCAAAAAATCCTGAAAGCTACCTGGCAAAGAAATAGCGTTGTTATATATAATTGCCGCTTACATAATATCTAAATACTCCTTAATATTAGCTATGGAGGATTTAGATATTCTGTGTCGTATTTTTTAGCGGGAAATGATTACAGAAAATAGTAAAAATAGCTTTACAAGTTTTTTATTTCTGTATATACTAAGTACTTTTGCATCGTGAAAAAGCTTGCATTTATCATAGCGGTATTTTTATTGTTAAAGCCTGTACTCCCATTAGGAGAGTACCTGCTTAATTATGACTATATTGTAAAAGAACTTTGTGTTAATAAGGATAAGCCTGTAATGCACTGTAATGGTAAATGTCACTTAATGAAAGAGCTTGCAAAAAATGCTGCTGAAGATACTCCGTCATCTGAAAAGAAAACAGTTGTAACACAGCACGAAATTTTTGCTGTTCTTGAAACACCATTTACATTTTCTTTTAATCCGGTAGTGTTTTATAACGTTAGCCCTGCTATTGTTTATAAAAATCTATATTCGCACGCTTACAATCCTGTTTTTTTCAGGCCACCCAGTATTGCTTAATTTTTAATACTACATATTTTGGGGTATCTTAAAAAGATGCTGTCAAATGTATTCTCATAGTATAAAAAAATTAAAGCTGTTAATAAAGCTTTCCCTTTACTATACGTTTTAAACTTTAAGTTGCTTTACCCCTAAAAGCTTAGGTAAGGTATAGCTTGTCTCAAACAAAAGTTAAGTAAAAATGTGTTTTAGCGGTAGGGCTTATTAAACACTATTGGTAATCCTTTTAGTTTTTTCTGTTGTTTTCATCGGTAGTATATTTATCGGTGTACGGTTTTGTGCCATTACAATAGCAATAATAAAATTTACCAAATGTTTACAGCTCTAATACTTAAACAATTAAAAATGAAATTTTATTATTGCTTAGTAATCGCAATGGTTATTGCGGTTACATCCTGTACGCTTGATAAAACCGATTATGAAGCCGAAATAGGCGCCGTAGTTCCTGAACATTATGAATTTAAAGAAGCTGTCTCCTTAACCAGCGGCATTTATAAAATAAGCATCGAAGCGCTAAACGGTACACTTTATAAAGGTTATAACGAAATACATATAAAAATTACCAATACACAAGCCAGGCAGGATGTAAATGGATCTGCTGTTACTTTTTTACCTGTATTAACTGATGGTGCCGGAAATAACTCATCATGTCCGCATAAATACAGTATGGACTATGATGCCGAAAATCAGTATTATGTAGGTTATGGTGTTTTTACAAGTCTTAGTAGTGTTACAGAAAACTGGAAGTTGTATCTCAGCTTTACCGACGGTGGACAAACTCATACTGTAAATGAAGTAATTTCGGTTAAAGAGCAGCCCAATAAAAACCTGAACATGACAACATTTACAGGTAACGACGGTGCACAATATGTAATAGCATTAATAGCTCCGCAAAGGCCAAAGGTCTCAGAAAATGAACTTATTGCGGGAATATATAAATATAACCAGCCCGATGGCCCGGCTACAGCTTTTCCGGATCCGTTGCAGTTTACTTATAATGAAGTTAGTGGTTACACATTACGACTGGATCCCAGGATGCCGGAACCCTCTATGGGAAACCATTCTTCTCTCAATAACCAGGACTTAACGCAGCACAGTAATAGCCTCTATTATGGCGTGGTAAACTATACCATGACAGGAAACTGGACCCTGAACTTTGTTATGCTCAATCAAAATGGGATGATTTTAAAAGGCACCCAGGTACCTACTACTTTCACGCCTGGGGTGCAGGGCGTAAAAAGTGAACTTTTTATAGATATATTATTCTAAAGCGATGAAGATAATAACTATTATCCTGCTCCTGTTAGGACTAAGGGTTGCTGCTCAAAATGACAGCATTAATATTCTGGAAGAAATAAAGGTAAACGCTGTTGTAAAGAAGAAGATAGAAACAGATATGAAAATGGCTGTTTCGGTAGATGAATTCTTAGCATCTTCAGGCAATATCAGTTTTATAAAACGCGGAGCTTATGCCTGGGAACCTTTGCTTAATAATATGAGTAGTGAACGATCTATACTTACCATAGATGGCATGCGTATTTTTGGCGCGTGTACTGATAAGATGGATCCTGTTACATCCTATGTAGAAGTTAATAACCTTTCTACAATCGAAATCAAATCAGGGCAGGAAGGCAGCCTGCACGGTGCTACTGTTGCGGGAAGTATAGACCTGAAGCACAAAAGCACACCGTTTGGGCTTATTAAAAAATGGAATGCCGGATATCAAAGTGGATTTGAGTTTAATAACAAACAGCTTTTTAACCTTGGTAATGTATCTTATTCCGGCGACAAGTTTGTGGCAGACGGAAGCATATCATATCGAAAGGCAGGGAATTATACTGCCGGAAATGACAAGGAAGTAAAACACTCCCAGTTTAGTAAATTCAATACATCTTTAGGTCTTGCTTATAAAACCGGTAATTTGTCATCATTACGTGCAGACGTTATTTTTGATGAGGCGAAAGATGTAGGTTTTCCTGCATTACCCATGGATCTATGGCTATCAAGGGCAATAATTACATCATTGTCTTACAAACAACTGTTTGAAAAAGGACTTATAAAAGCAATAGATACTAAGGCTTATTTTAATGCCATAGAGCATTATATGGATGATACCACGCGCCCGGAAAACCTTGTACATATGGATATGCCGGGGTGGAGCACCACATATGGCCTTGTTTCTAAAGCCAGTCTTATGAGCAATCGCTACATATCAGAAATACAGTTTAATGCCTTTGATAACCTATCTATTGCAGAGATGCGTATGTATCCGCAGGACCGTAGCCAGAGAACAATGTTTGCATATAGCTGGCCTTGGGTAACCACGCGTTTTGCAGGACTTTCGATGAATAATTCTTATGAAATTTCAGAAAAAAGCCAACTGAATTTTGGCGGCTCTTTAGGCGTAAACTACAATAACTCTAAATATGTAGAGTTTAACTGGATTTTTCATCCCGGAGCACCACAGCAAAAAACAAGGATATTGCCTGGGCTGCACGCATCTTATCAATTGGCCATAAGCAAATTTAACTTTTCGGCAGGAGCAGGTTATGGGCATAGGGCACCATCTGTATCAGAAGGATATGGTTATTACATTTATAATAGTTTTGACCGTTACGATTACATAGGTAATCCTGACCTGAAAAATGAAATATCAAATGAACTTAACGCGAGTGCCGGATTTAAAAATGACAAGTTTAGCTTACAGGCCAAAGTAAATTATTTCTACATCAAAAATTACATCATAGGCAGGGTTTTAAGCTTGGGTAGCCCTATGAATTATCAGTCGGTAGGGGTAAAGGGGTACACATCTTTAGACTATGCCACATTGTTTAACTTTTCGCTAAACAGCAGTTATATCATTTTGCAGGATTTGCATTGGGAGGGTTTACTAACCTATGCACGAGCCCAGGATAATAAAGGCGGTAACCTGCCTTTTATTCGCCCGCTTAGTTATAAATCTTCACTCCATTATATGATTAACAAGTTTAGGATACAGGCATCTGTTAACGGCGATTTTTCTCAAATTAATTACAGCCCGGAATATGGCGAAGACCAGACACCGGCTTATGCAATTTTTAACCTGTCGGCAGATTATGCTTTCAAAATTAAAAATGTTGGCGTAGTAGTACAGGCTGGCGCAGAAAACCTACTAAATGAGTATTACAGCACTTATGCAGACTGGGGCAACATACCCCGAATGGGGCGCAACATATTCACATCTTTAAAATTTAATCTTTAAAATAAAAACAATTAATAAATTACTTAAAATGAAAATCTTAAAACAATACCTTTTCCTTTCGCTTACAGCACTTGCCTTAGCTTCATGTTCAGATGATAATGACCCGGCAGCAAATAATGTTACCCTGGCTTTTAACAACACATTAGGCAGTACAGCTATTGTACTTGGCAATGCTAATTCGGCTACAGCAACAACAGGTACATCTGCTGCGGGGCAGGTACATCATTTCTCGGAGTTAAAATATGTAATAAGCAACATCCGCCTTATAAAAGATGACGGAACTGAAGTGCCTTATAACATAAATGATCTGGATAAAGGCGCTACAGTTATAGACCAGTCTAAACCGGCATCGTTAAACTATTTGTTAGCTAACATACCTGCCGGTGTTTACAGGCAGTTGAAATTTGGCCTGGGTATAAAACCGGAACAAAATACACTGGACCAGGTACGTTTCCCAAATTTTTATGCCGCAGCTGGTGCTAATGATACAGAGATGATGTGGGAGTGGGGAGCAGGCTACCGTTTTACTAAGATTGAAGGCTTTTATGATGCAGATAACAAAGTAATGTCTATACATACCGGAAGCACCGTTCAGGGCGCAGAAGGTAATTATACGCAAGGTGTAAACGCTTATAGGGATATTACCCTGAATCTTGTTACAAACGCAATAGTGGGCAGTTCTGCACCAAAAATTACCATACAGGCAGATTTTAGCAAATTACTTAGTGGTGCTACAAATACCATAACACTATCTACAGGTACAGGTATGGACGATAATGCTACGCCGAACATACATACTGCGGTACAGATGATAAAATTTGTTGATAATCTTGGCGGAAACGGCACGAGTGATAACAGCGGAATGTTTTCTGTAAGTAATGTTGCAAATTAAATAACAATGAGCAGCCGTCTCAAAATATGAGGCGGCTTCCAATTAAAAGCGTTTAGAAGTCCTTCATCCATGAAAAAAGTATTTTGTATTTTACTACCTATAATCTTATTTATATCATGCAGTAATGATGATTATAAGCCTGTCTCTTATAACAATACTGAAATTGCTTTAAATATACCCGCCGGATTTCCGGCTTTAAATAATGCGGTACTCGAAAATCCTCCTACATTATATGGTACAGCGTTAGGTAAAATGCTTTTTACAGATAAAAGATTTAGTGCAGATAATTCAATTTCCTGCGCTGAATGTCATATACAGGCACTCGCCTTTTCTGATAACAACGCGCGGGGCATTGGCGTTAAGGGGAGGGTTGGGCTTAGAAATGTACCTCCTTTGCAAAATTTGGCTTTTATGAATTTTTACAACTGGGATGGCAGTAAACTTCAGCTTGAGAAACAGTCGCTTGTGCCTATTATTACACATGAAGAAATGGACTCTTCCATATTAGATATTATAGGTAAAATAAAAGATGATGCTACTTATAAAGAGTTGTTTAATAAAGCGTTTGGAGATGAAGACATTACGCCCGAAAGGATTTATAAAAGCATTGCCCAATATGAGTATACGTTACTATCTGCTAACAGTAAATATGACAAAGTAATGAGAAATAAGGGTGAAGATTTTACAGTAAGCGAAGCTTCAGGATATGAGGTTTTCCGGCAGAAATGCGTATCCTGCCATAGTACAGCTTTGTTTACAGATCAATCTTTCAGGAATATTGGCTTTCCGCTAAATCAGGATACTAACGAGGCTGGCAGGGCAAGGGTAACAGGCATCTCTGCGGATTATATGAGCTTTAGGGTACCATCATTAAGAAACGTAGCACTTACTGCGCCTTATGGCAGTTTTGGTCAGTTTGCAACTTTAAAATCTGTACTTGATTATTTTAGTGATGGAGTTTTAGACGCAGACAATCTTGATCCTGTTTTTAAAAATAACAGCGGTAAAATTCCTTTAACAGAAACCGAAAAAGTAAATCTTATAGCATTTATGAAAACACTGACAGACGATAGTTTTATTTCAGATTAACGATTGAAATTTCATGAACAAATACTTCAATAAACAACAAAAGCTCACAGATTTAAAACTGTGAGCTTTTTTAATAGCATAATCAGGGGGGCATGCTAGTCTTTCTTTTTATCCCGAAACTGTTCTATCAGTTTTTTCTTAAAATCTTCTTCCGCTTTTTTAAGCTTTAATATTTTGGCAGATCCTATTATGGGTTTAAGATCATCTGTAAGTTTTGCTTTCAGTTCAAAAAGTTCGCGGTCAGCTGCTTCCAGTTTATCAAGGCAGCCTGCGGCTTCTTTTTCGGGCATTTTGTCAAAGCCGGACTGGTCTATCTTTGCTATAAGCGGACGCATCCTGTCATGGCGTATTTTAAATTGCTTTTCATCAAAAGCATTATAAACCGGCCAGAATTTAGCTGCTTCATCCGGGGTAAGGCTAAGTTCAGACGTAAAGAACGAAACCTTAAGTGCCTTTATTTGCTCGTGCTTATCTTTTTGGGCATAACCCGTAAGGCAAAATAGTAGCAGTAGGGGTAGTAGTGTTTTTAATTTTTTCATGGTTTATTCGTATATATTTTCATCCAGTAAATAATCTTCAACAGCATCATCGTTTATGGTAAGCGACGATTCAAGTTGCTTAATATCCTGTTCATTTAATTGCTGTGTAAGGTCATACGTGCTTACATTACTATTGTAAACTAAATAGTTTTCGATAGTAACATCATCTGGCTGTGCTGTTTTTTGGTTATTCAGCATAAAAAACCATCCTGCGCCCAGTAGCAATATAAAAGCCGCTGCTGCACTAAACCATACGGGCATATGCCTGTAAAGCGGAAGCACTTTAGGTTCGGGCTGTTCGGCAATTTGAGTCATCATACGCTCAGTAAAAACATCAAAGTAGCCCTCCGGTACCCTAAAACCGGTTTTCATTTTATCCTCTTCATCTATCTTAAAATCTTTCATGGCAGTTAGACTATAGTGTTATTAAAAAGTTTAATGCGTGTTAACATAATCTTCTATTTTTTTTACCGCATGGTGGTATGATGCTTTTAAAGCGCCCACACTGGTGCCTGTAGCTGTTGATATCTCCTCATACGGCAGGTCTTCAAAATACCGCATCTTAAAAACCAGCTGTTGCTTTTCCGGCAGTGTTGCTACAGCCTCCTGAAGTTTAAGCTGTAAGGCATCTCCCTCAAAGTAATCATCGGCACGCATCTTGGCAACTTCTTTCTGCAAAACTTCCTCATTAGTGATACCGCCTCTTTTTGCCCTTTGGTTTACAAAAGTAATAGCCTCATTAGTAGCTATGCGGTACATCCATGAGAAAAGCTTGCTTTCGCCTTTAAAGCTCTTCAGGTTGCTAAAAATCTTTATAAAGGTATTTTGCAGTACATCATCGGCATCGTCATGGCTTATAACAATAGTACGTATATGGTTATACAACGTCCTGCTGTATTGCCCCAATAGCTGCCTAAAAGCTGCCTCGCGTGTATCGTTATGTAGCAACAGTGCTATAAATGCTTTTTCGTCCTGCAAAGTAATTGCCTTTTTATATAAGACTAAAGTTACTGCAAAAGGTTTAATTAATGTTTGTTTTATAATTCGTAACAAAACCTTTAACAGCTTTTTAAAACTCAGCCTGCGGGCTATATCGTAACTTTATGTGTTATGAACCTTTAAATAAGCCTGTTATGAAAAATAATGCAATGATAGATGCCTGCCTGGCTTGTTTTGCGGCCTGCGAAATGTGTGCCACGGCCTGTATAAAAATGGTTAATGCAAGCCACACGCACTGTATAGCACTTTGCCGCGACTGTGCCGATATTTGTGCCCTGTGTGTTAAGTTTGAAGAACGTGAGTCAGCTTTTGCACAGCAGCTTATGGCTGTATGTGCAGACCTTTGTATTGCCTGTGCTGAGGAATGCGACAAATTTGCAGCAATGCACGACCATTGTAAAGAATGTGCTAATGCCTGCCGGGAATGTGCCGAAGAGTGTATGGCTTACTAAATAAAAATAACCAAATCTTTACCCGATATCCTTTACTTTTTGTGGGGGATATCGTATTTTTGACTTTTAACTACTATTATGGTTCACACGGTTATTTTTGATATGGATGGCGTTATTGTAGATACTGAGCCACTACACCACCTTGCATACCACCAGCACTTCAGGCAGCTTAATATAGAAATCCCTAAAGATGTTTATGCCACCTACACGGGGCTAAGTACTAAAAATACATATCAGCGTATTAAGGAAGCGTATGGACTGGAGCACGAAATACCGGGCCTTATACAAAGCAAGCGCGATTTTTTCAACGATCTTTTTGATACTAAAGAAGACCTTGAAATGCTGCCGGGTGTATTTAACCTTATTAAGGATGTACACGCGTCGGGCATACAGTTGGTATTAGCATCGTCGGCTTCACACGTAACGATAAAGAGGGTGTTTGACCGTTTTGGGCTGCATCAGTATTTTACCCATACAGTTAGTGGTGAAGACTTTCCGCAGTCAAAACCGCATCCTGCCATCTTTTTAAAAGCTGCTGAATTATCGGGTTCGCCCGTAACCGAATGTATTGTAATAGAAGACAGTACAAACGGAATTACAGCTGCAAATGCCGCAGGTATATTTTGCGTAGGCTACAGGAGCGCCAACACTGCCCCGCAGGAACTGGGCGAGGCAAGCCTAGTCATCAATCATTTTGATGAGCTTACGGCTGAAAAGATTAAAACATTAGTATAGATTAGAGTCGCAGTCCCAATTTTCAGGCTGCTAAACTTTACGACTTTATAAACTTTAGACTTTTAAACTAATATGATTAAAGCAGTAATATTTGATATGGATGGAGTAGTGGTAGATACCGAACCGCTAAGCCACAGAGCTAATAAAAAGTTTTATGAATCGCTAGGCCTTGATGTTACCGATGATGTGTATTCAACATTCATTGGCAATTCTGACAAAAACATTATCCAGAAGATCAAGAATATTTATGGTGTAGACACAGATGAGGCTGTATTAGTAGCGCAGGGTCTGGAATATTATTGCCAGGAATTTGACGCCGATGCTACCTTAGAATTAATGCCCGGTTTAAAAAATCTTGTTATTGATCTTTATAATAACGGCATGACAATTTTACTGGCGTCATCATCATCTAAAGTAAAGATAGAGAGGGTTTTTAATCGATTTGGTTTAAACCAATACTTTAGCCATAAAATAAGCGGACAGGATTTTGAATTCTCTAAACCACACCCGGCTATATTTTTAGACGCGGTTGCTAAATCTGGCTTTACAGCAGATGAATGTATTGTTATCGAAGACAGTACAAACGGTATTAAAGCCGCAAAAGCTGCCGGCATTTATTGCATAGGTTACAAAAGCGAAGAAGAAAGCCTTCAGGATACATCATTGGCAGATGAAGTAATAACCGATTTTAGCCAGTTGAGTTTTGAAAGAATAAGAGATATTAAATAATTTGTTTCAGGTTTCAGGTTCAAAGTTTATTTTAAAGTTTTGTGCGTAGTAATCTTCAGCTTGAGTGAGTAACCTGAAACTTTAAACCTGAAACAAAAAATATGCTTAAGGCTGTAATATTTGATATGGATGGTGTAGTTATAAATTCTGAACCTGTAAGCTACAGGGCAGATAAAGAACTCTTCCGTCAGTTGGAGCTTGATGTACCCGATGCTGTATATGCGTCTTTTGTGGGTACAGCTCCGCATAACAATATGCAAAAGCTAAAAGAACTTTATGACATTTCGCTAACACAGGCAGCTTTACTGGACAAACGCTATAAAGTATATTTTGATGTGTTTGACAAAGCCACCGATCTTGAGCTAATGCCCGGTGTGTTAGAATTTATTAGTGAGTTAAGGCAAAAAGGCATAAAAGTATTACTTGCCACATCGGCTATAAAAGCCAAGATAGAAAGGGTCTTTAAACGGTTTAACCTCGACAGCTATTTTGATGCTGTAATTAGCGGCGAAGATTTTGAATTTTCAAAACCACATCCTGCTATTTTTTTAGAAGCTGTAAACCGTACAGGCTATAACAAAAACGAGTGTATTATTATAGAAGACAGTACAAATGGTATAGCGGCAGCCAAAGCTGCCGGTGTATATTGTGTAGCTTACGAAAGCCCGCACGGATTGCCACAGGATACCGGCGCCGCAGATAAAATTATTACAGATTTCAGAGAATTGATTTCAATGTTCTAATTTTGACCACTGACCACTGACCACTGACCACTGACCACTGACCACTGACCACTGACCACTGACCACTGCTTACTGTCTTCCTAATCCTTCTTTATAAACGCTAAGTGCCCTTTCGCGCGCTTCTTTATGGTCTACAATAGGTTTATAATCAAGCTCCTCAAATTCAGGAACCCACTTGCGTATATATTTCAAGTCCTTGTCAAATTTTTTAGTTTGTTCAGTAGGATTAAAAATACGGAAGTAAGGTGCGGCATCTACACCGCTTCCTGCGGCCCATTGCCAGTTGCCTATATTGCTTGATTGTTCATAATCAAAAAGTTTTTCGGCAAAATAAGCCTCACCTTTACGCCAGTTGAGCAGCAGGTGTTTGCATAAAAAACTGGCAACCACCATACGCACACGGTTGTGCATAAAGCCCGTAGCATTTAGTTGCCGCATACCGGCATCTACAATAGGGTAGCCTGTTTTGCCTTCGCACCAGGCGGTAAACTCTTTTTCGCTATAGCGCCATTTAATATTATCGTAATCAGGGCGAAAAGCTTTGGTTACCGTATGTGGGTAATGCCAGAGTATCTGCATAAAGAATTCCCGCCAAATAAGTTCTTTCAAAAATACGGGATTACTACTCTCCGCTGCTTTATTAACCATTTCCCTCACACTAACCGCGCCAAACCGTAGGTAAGGGCTTAACATCGAGGTGCCGTCTACAGCTGGAAAATTTCGCGTATCTTCATAATCGTCGATAAGCTTTTTTGAAACATTAAAAGGATCGGGCTTTATGTCAGACTCCGTAAACCCGATATCTTCCAGGCTTAAAAAAGAATAATTGTGGGTAGCAATATCGTCTGCCTTAAGTGTTACTTTGTGAGATGATATTCCCTCTCTGTTAAACCTGTCAAGCCAGCGTTTACTATAGGGAGTATATACAACATAAGGTTCGCCATTATCTTTTGTTACTTCATCCTTCTCAAAAATAACCTGGTCTTTAAAGGTTTTAAAATCAATATTATGGTCTCCTAAAAATTTTCCAATTTCAGTATCACGTTGGTGAGCATAGGGCTCATAATCATGATTGGCATATACTGCCGTAATTTTATGGTCTTTAATAATCGTTTTAAAAACTTCCTGCGGCGTGCTGTGAAATACTGCGAGCGACCGATTGTGCTTTTCTAATTTTTTATTTACATCGCTAAGAAGCGCAGCTATAAAAGTTACGCGGGCATCATCTTTAGAAAGTTCTTCCAGTATGTTTTTGTCAAATATAAATATAGGGAGCACTTTTTCTCCGCTGTGCAAAGCCTGATAAAGTGCGGTATTATCTTGAATGCGCAGGTCGCGCCTGTACCAGAATACGATCATGTATTACGATTTAAATTCTCCAAATAGTTCAACCAGTTTCTTTTCGCGGTAAGCAAAGATCTCATCAAGCTTTGGCTTTACCAGAAAAGGCCGTACAAGCCTGCCCAAAAATCCCATCGGGATTTTATAGTGTACAATGTCTTCCATCTCTGTACCGCCGGGTATTTCTTTCAAAAAATGCTTGTGGTGCCAAAACGCGTACGGGCCAAAGCGTTGCTCGTCTACAAAGAATTCTTTATCTTTTACATGGGTAATTTCTGTAACCCACTGCAATTTGATGCCAAACAACGGCGTTATGGTATAGGTAATGATTTGCCCGGCAAACATAGGGCGATCATCGCCACCAGTAGTTACAAAACCCATTGATGGTGGTGTAATTACGGCAAGGTTTTTGGGATTACCCATAAACGCCCAGGCCTCATCAATAGGTATGGGAAGTTTTTGTATCTTATGAACAGTATAGATCATCTGTAAGAAATTATCCTGTGAAGGTACAGAAACTAAATTGTTAGCTGTTAAGGCAGCCTTTTATTTTTTAAGTTTTTTAACAAGTGTATACCATAGAATAACTAATTTTGCAGCATTAAAATTAAATACCCAACATGAAAAAATTATTGATAGCGGCAGCTTTTGCACTGACCCTAAGCATTACAGCTACTGCACAGATACAAACCCCTCAGGCCAGCCCTAAAGCGGTAATAGAGCAAACAGTAGGGCTTACAAATGTTAAAATAGAATATTCGCGTCCCAGCGCAAGGGGCAGGGCTGTTTACGGAGAGCTTGTGCCATTTGGACGTTTGTGGAGAACCGGTGCAAATAACAACACTATTATAACCTTTAGCGATGATGTTATTATAGGCGGAAAAACAGTTAAGGCAGGTCATTATGCTTTATACAGCCAGCCTAAGGCGGACAGCTGGGATGTAATTTTATACAGCGATACAAACAACTGGGGACTTCCTGAAAAATATGACGAAAAGAAAGAGGTAGTGCGTACTACGGTAAAACCTGAGTTTTTGTCACGTCCGGTTGAAAGCCTTACAATAGGAATCAATGGTCTTGAGAATGACTATGCATTTCTTGAAATTGCATGGGAAAAAACTATGGTAGCCGTAAAAATAGAAGTGCCTACTAAAGCTACTGCGCTTAAAAGCATAGAAGAAGCCATGAGTGGGCCTACAGCGGGTGCATATTTTGCTGCGGCACAATACTTTTATCAAAGTAATGCCGACCTGCCTAAAGCACTTGGATGGATAAACACAGCCATTGAGAAAACACCACAGGGTGAAGAAGTACCGTTTTATATGCTTAGGCAAAAATCGCTTATACAGGCTAAAACAGGCGATAAGGCAGGTGCTGTAGAAACAGCAAGATTATCACTTGCAGGTGCTGAGAAAGCCGGTAATGCAGATTATATTAAAATGAACAAAGATTCGATACTGGAGTGGAGCAAAAAATAATTTGCACTGCTTTATAAAATAAAAAAACCGCCATCAGGCGGTTTTTTTATGCGGTTATGTTTTCAGGAAGTTCTGTTTGCAACGGAGGCTTCTTGTTAAACAACTGGATAAGGAAGGCAAGTAAAACGGTTAATACCGCGCCTATGATGTTTAGCCACAAGAAACTTACAATGTCTATGTACCATATATATATTACAGTAGCCTGGCTTACCAGCGCACTCCAGAATATGGCACGAGCACCAATGTATTTTAAATAGAAAGCCGCAAGGAATATGCCCAGTACGGTTCCGTAAAAAATAGAGCCAATGATATTAACCAACTGGATTAGGTTTTCAAACATGGTGCCTACACAGGCAAACAATATGGCTACAGCGCCCCAAAGCAGTGTAAACAGGCGTGTGGCGTTTACATAATGCTTTTCAGATTTTTCTCCTTTAATATTTCGTCGGTAAAGATCTATTGCAGTTGTACTGGCAAGTGCATTTAGCCCTGATGCCGATGACGACATTGCCGCTGAGATAATAACGGCAAGCAGTAGCCCAATCATGCCGCGTGGCAGGTAATGTAATATAAAATATAAGAACACATAATCTTTATCATTAACTTCTGCCTTGGCATCTACGGTAGTTATAAGCTCGCGTGCCTGCTCCCTAAGGTCTTTTTCCTGGTTATTAAGGGCTACCATGCGGTTGTGCAGCTCTTTGTTATCATAATCCTGATAAAGCTGGTTTACATAGAGCATGCTAATTTCTTCTTTTTCCTGCTCAACAGTTTTTAGTTCATTCTCTAATTGTTGATAATCTCTTTTATACTGAGAGTTTGCTACAATTTTTGTATTGTTTGGGTTAAAGTGCAGCGGTGCTTCATGAAACTGGAAAAATACAAACACCATTACCCCTATAAGCAATATAAAAAACTGCATGGGTATTTTAAGCAGTGCGTTCATAATAAGCCCCATCTGGCTTTCCCTTATAGATTTACCCGACAGGTAGCGTTGTACCTGGCTTTGGTCTGTGCCAAAATAGGCCAGAGCCAAAAAGAAACCACCGGCAAGCCCGCTCCATATGGTGTAGCGTTTTTCAGGGTCAAAAGAAAAATCAAGGGCATTAAGTTTATCGTTGGCTCCCGCTATGTGCAGGGCATTGTCAAAGCTTAATTCTTCCGGCAGGGCATATAAAATGATAAAGAAGGTAATGATAAGCCCGGCAAATATTACGAACGTTTGCTGGGTATGCGTGACGTTGACTGCACGTGTACCACCCGAAACCGTATAAATGATTACCATAATACCTATAATGACATTCATAAGGGTAAGGTTCCACCCCAGCAGCGATGATAGTATGATGGCAGGTGCCAAAATAGTAAAGCCTGTGCCAAGCCCGCGCTGTACCATAAAAAGGAGGGAGGCGAGGGTACGGGTTTTTACGTCAAAACGCTGTTCTAAAAACTCGTAAGCCGTAAAAACTTTTAACCTGTGGTAAATGGGAATGAATGTTATACAGATAACCAGCATGGCAAGTGGAAGGCCAAAGTAAAACTGTACAAAACCCAGCCCGTCATGATAAGCCTGCCCGGGTGTAGAAAGAAAGGTAATGGCACTGGCCTGTGTAGCCATAACTGATAGGCCTACCGTCCACCACGGAGTCTGGTTATTGCCTAATATATATTCTTCTACGTTTTTGCTGCCCCGTGTTTTTATAACGCCATAAACGACGATAAATATCAGGGTAAACGAAAGTACGATCCAGTCTAATAACTGCATACTATGAATAGATTTGCATCAAAAAATAAAACAACGCTATATAGACAATGTTGAGTACCAACACCAGGGTGTAACTCTTTTTCCATACAAATGGGTTATCTTTCATGCGTTTTGTTTGTTATTATTGTTCTTATAAGACTTACTGTAGCGCCACTTGTTACAGTAAACGCTGCAATTATTATTGTCCTATTGCTATCAGGTTTGCCATCAGCCTGTAAGCGCCTGAAACGCCCTCCGGCAATTCTCTGAAAAAGCTTAAGCCTGTGTAAATATAATACCCTTTTCCGTACTTCGCTACCAGCAGCGCACCTTTTTGATCCTGTTCGCCTGCATCATGCGAAGCGATTATTGGTGTATACTCCGGAGCCCATTCATCAGGGTAATAAAGTCCCTGTTCCTGTACCCATCCGGTAAAGTCTTTCGCGGTAATTTTATTAGGGTAATTAAGCACTTTTGCATTAGGATCTAAAAAAGTAACCTTCGCATTTTCGTCGGTCACCCTTTGTCCTGAAATGCGCAAATGGTAAGGTCCCGGTTCTTTAACGGTAAGAGCCCCTGTAGTATTGTAGAGGGTTATCATAGTACCGCCATTATTTACATAATTAAGCAGGGCTTCCTGCTTATAAGCTAACCCATCTAATACATTATATGCGCGAATGCCCATAATTACAGCATCAAATTCTGCTAGCCTTTCCGGTGTAATATCCGTTGTTTTTAGCAGGCTTACATTGTATCCCATTTGTGTAAGGCTTTGCGGAATGTTGTCTCCCGCACCGGTTACATAGGCAATGTTTTCGCCTTTTATCTTAAGATCGGCACGGGTAAATTTAGCGGTTGATGGCAGTAAAACCTGTTGCGCGTCGATATGAGGGTAGTTGATAATGGTTTGCTCCCTGTCATAATCTTTACCATCAATTGTTGCAATACTTCTTCCTACAGCCTCCATAGGGGTTGTTGGGGGAACTACTTCAAAATTTGCAATGACTTCACTTCCTTTTAGTTTCAGGTCAAATGGTATGGCTTGTGGCTCTACTTTCCATCCTTCCGGAAGTTCAAAACGCAGGCTGCCTTTACAATTGTCGCGGCCCGCCTTTATTTTAATGCTAATGGTCTGGCTGCGGGTATTGCTAAAGAGTTGTACTTTGTTAAGTATGCGTGTGGTAACATCAGGAATTATATCCAGCGGCTGGTAAACTTCGCCCTGCACAGGATCATTAAACTTATACGTTACTTTACGCTCAAACGGAATTTGAGTGCCATTGATATCTACGGTGAAATTTACCGCAAGCTCACGAATGATGTCGGCTTTGCCAATTTTTTTTTGGTCAGTCACTACATACATACCTGATGTACCCTGCTTATCAAGCCAGTAGGGGGTAGTGTAAGCCAGGGTAGCCGGCAATGTCGTAGTAAGTGTATTGTTTTGCCCAACGTTGTTATGAAGGGGAAGATTGATTGCTGTGGAACTGTTTATCGGAAGTACAGCAAGCGATACCAGGTTCATGTTTACATTACTACGGTTTACGGCTTCCCACTTAATGCCAAAGTTACTGCCGGGCGTTACAGATTGTGCTTCTGCCACAGCTTCAAGATATAAGCCTGAACATTCTGCTATAATGTCTGCCAGTTCTTTCTGTTTCAGGTTTTTCCAGTAGCCGTTCTCTAATGTACTTATCTGCGCGTATAATTTTACAAGTGCGGGTACAGCTGCCGACGGATTTTTAAAATCGTAATTTTTAAGGATGTGCGCCAGGGCATCGCCAATAGGCTTGCCGCCCTTAACGCGGTTCCATGAGGTATCAATACCTTCAAAAAGGTTTTGCTTGTTTTTAAGCTCTGGGCCTTTAGTCTGCTCCAGGTATTCCATGTCATCGCCACGTTCTCCGGAAGTACCAAATCCCTGCGATTTGTGCCTGCTGCGGCTAAGTGCAGCTATCTCCTGGTTAGATTTACCTAAAAGCGAATAATAGGTTCCTGTAGAAAGATTTACATATTTAGATTTATCGGCTTTTTCAAATTTATCTCGGCCACCAAAAAACCACCATGATATATTAAAAAATACCCTCTCAGGTTTCCATGTTTGGGTGTAGGCAAGCTGCCCCGGTTCATAGTTGGCATCTGCGGCAAGTTCATAAGCTTCCTGCGTAAGCATGGCGCTGGTAGTGTGGTGCCCATGGGTACTGCCGGGTGTGCGGTGGTCAAAACGGGTTACAATTACATCGGGCTTAAAGTTTCGAATTACCCAAACCATGTCCTGTAATACCTCAGTCTTGTTCCATATCTTAAGGGTTTCGTCGGGCAGTTTGCTGTAGCCAAAATCATTCGCACGGCTAAAGAATTGTTCGCCACCATCAATATTACGGGCTTCGATAAGCTCCTGGGTGCGTATAACACCAAGCAGTTCGCGCAACTCATTTCCTATAAGGTTTTGCCCACCATCGCCCCGCGTTAGCGAAAGGTAGCCGGTACGTGCGTGCGTAGTGTTAGACAGGAACGATATTAACCTTGTATTCTCATCATCAGGGTGTGCGGCAATATAGAGTGCAGAACCCAGAAAATTCAGCTTTTCGAGCTTGTGGTATATTTCTGCCGAAGTAGGCTTGGGCGGCTGCGCGTAACTTATAAATGCTGCAAACAGCATTGCAGGTAGCGGCAGCTTTTGTATTATATTTTTAATCATAAAATTCTTTGTCCTCTTGTTTTATGGGTACTATGCTCACGCCCTTTTGCAGCAGCAGGCTGTTAGGGTAGGTTATGAGTTCGCCCTCGCGGGTTTTTAGTATGGTGTGGAATGCTTTAATGTCTTCAATTTGTGCCTCGATGGGGAAATCTTTATCGTGTATCCGTATTACATCGCCTATGCGGAACGGAAAGGTAAAGAACATTATTATGCCTGATGTAATATTACTCAGTATGCTCCATTGTGCAAAAAATGCCACGCCTATAACCGTTAGCGCGCCACCCAAAAGCCCGAATATCTGTTTAGAATCTGTACCCCAAACGGCTATAACACCTATGCAGGCCAGGATAAACATAAATATGTCTATGTATTTAGAAATAAGATTGGTGCGGTGCTCTGATAAATGCGATGCTTTAGCATACTTTCGGGTAAGCTTTGTAATGATAAAATTGAGCAGTATAAATACCCCAACTAATATCAATGTACTTATTATCTGTTGTGTATAGGGAAAATCCTGCATTTAAAAAGTATTATGCGTTTTTTGTAAGTTTACTTAAATATTGGTACACCTTATCTACCGGAAGCCCCACCACATTAGCATAAGAGCCTTCTATGCGGGCTATAGCCACAAGGCCTATCCATTCCTGTATGCCGTATGACCCGGCCTTATCAAAAGGTTTGTAATTGTCAAGGTAATATTTTATTTCTTCGTCAGACAGAGGGTTAAAGGTAACACGTGTAGTCTCATTAAATACATCGGCCTTAGTTGTGGTCTTAATACAAACCGATGTTATTACCTCATGTGTTTTACCTGCCATAGACTGTAGCATGGCAAAGGCATCGTTATAATCTTTTGGCTTGCCCAGTGCCCTGTTATCCTGCCACACTATGGTATCGCTGGTAAGGATGATCTCGTTATCGGCAGCATCAAAAGCATCAGCCTTTAATTTTGCAAGGAAATCGGTTATCTCAGCACCCTGAAGGCTGTCTGGATAGATTTCTTCCACGTCCTTAAGGCGTATTTCAAAATCTACATCAAGGTCGCGCAAAAATTGCTGCCTGCGGGGCGACCCCGAAGCCAATACCAGTTTATATCCCTGTAATTTAGTGTTTAACATAATCGATATTAAAAGTGATGACCATTATAGAAAAAGCGGTAAAAAGCAGTACCAGTTTCAGGATGCTTTCCAGGTGGATAAAGTCTTTAGTCGCCTTAGCACTAAAAAGCTTAAGCATAAAATAAGCCAGTAGTCCTAATATAAACAGGAGTACATAGCCCAATGCATAAATTAAGTTTATAAGATATTCGTTAGCATAGTAAAGGACCAGGCCAAGAGGTATAACAGATAATCCCAACACTATTTTCATGGTACGGCCACGTCCCAGTAATATAGGCAATGTACTTAGGCCTGCGTTGTAATCGGTATCGTTATTAGCAAGGTCGTTTACAAAACTAAGTATAAGGCCAATTATAAATGTAAAGATGGTATAATCTATAAATATCCTGAACAACAGGGTAAACTGTGCACGGACTTCTTCCGATACTACGGTAAGTATGGGGAACATCATAAAAAGCGGCACTATAATTACAGGAAGTGCAATAAGTAGTGCAACGATAACATTACTTACTATCAGCATTTGCTTAAGCCCCGTGGCATATACATACATGGTAGCCGCTGCAAGCACAAACAGCCCACTAAGCAGCATGGACTTTTCAAGCCCGTTAGAAAGGTAGTAGCTAAGCCCTATGCCTGCAAGATTTAGTGCTATGTAAATGTTGTAGCCTTTTGCCTCGCTAACATCAGGATTACCATCTTTACCAAAGCCAAATACGCTGTTGATAAAAAAGCCACCCGCCGCAACCAATACCGCCGCCAAAACCAATAAGAAATATTGCCACTGGTTAAGTGCCAGTATAATACCTGTCTGCCTGTCTAGGAAACCAAATTTAAGCGTAAGCATTGTTATGGCTAATAGTAAAAGTGCCGGTATATTGAAGTGTTTTAAAAGCTTCATTTAAGGTTTGTTGTTTTTAGTTTATGGTTTGTTGTTCAGGGTTCTGTGTAGCTCCGAATTAGCAAATTAACAAATTACCGTATCCACAAAGAATTAATCGTATTTTGCGTCGAACAGTTCCATCCATTTGCCCTGAACTTTCATTACCTGCTCTATAACATCGCGCACGCAGCCTGTACCGCCTTTTTTGTGTGATATGTATTTGCTGATTTCCTTAATTTCAGGCGCAGCATCCTGCGGGCAGGTAGGCAGGCCTACGAGCTGCATTACAAAAAAGTCAGGAATATCATCGCCCATATACAGTACCTGCTCCGGTTTAATTTTATAAACATCGGTAAACTCTTTGAAAGTTTCCACCTTATCCGGCACACCCAGGTGAATATCTGTAATGCCCAGGTTCCGCAGGCGTATGCGCACACCCTCATTACTGCCGCCAGAAATAATGCAAACCGTATAGCCATTTTCTACCGCGGCCTTCATGGCATAACCATCGCGTATGTGCATATTGCGCAGCATTTCGCCGTTTGGCGCTACGTGTATGGTACCATCGGTTAGTACACCGTCCACATCAAAAACAAATGTGGTAATATCGTTCATTAACTCTTTATAGCTTTTGCTCATGTGTTTGTTGTATCGAATAGGTTAATAAGGTATAAATTTCTTTTAGCTTTTCATCCTGTAAAAAATCCAGGTGTCGGCTTATGGTTTTCTCGTCGCCACGCAGTGCAGGCCCGGTTTGTGCCTGTAAGGGCGGGAGGGAAGTCGCTTTATCGGCAACCTCTTTTATCAATGGTTTTAAAATATCAAAAGGGATATTGTTCTGTGCGCACACTTCGCTGCCCAGTACATACATATGGTTTACAAAGTTGCTCACAAACACAGCCGCTACGTGCAGTGCCTGCCGTTGTTTAGAGTCAATGTGATAAAAGCTTTTAGATATGGCCTGCGCCAAGGTGTGCAGCGTTTGAAGATCTTGGCTAAACTCACTTTCAAGGCATAGTGGCACCGTACTAAAATCTATCGCCTTGGCGGCAGAAAACGTCTGTAAAGGATAAAATACCCCACGGCGGTTCTTATTGTCTAAAATTTCTAACGGCGTGCTGCCGGAAGTGTGTACCACCAGTTTACCCTTAAACTGAAGTTCGGCGGAAACAGCTGCAATGGCATCGTCGCTTACGCTGATGATATATACATCGGCATCTGCCAAATTGCTTATGACGTTTGTGATTTTTTCAGGGGGAAGCAGGTGCGAAAGCTTCTCAGGATGGCGTGCGTAGGCCTTCACTAAGTTAACATCTGCCGCAGCAGAAAATGCCTTAATGAGGTGCTGTGCCACATTGCCCGAACCTAAAATTATTACTGATAACATAGCGGCTAAATTATAAAAATAAAACCGTGTATTAAAATGCCGTTGCAGGGAGAGGTTTTGTTGGAAATAGTCTATTGATATTCTTTATGTGATAGATATCAATTTACTTTTTTAAAGGTATTTTATTGGAACGTATCTGTCCATCAAATATCTCAATTTTATTATATTCCAGTTCATCCAAAATATATTTCGGAAGCTCTGACTTTAAACGCTTTGCATTACAACTATAGTTCAATTCAAAAGTATTAGAATTGTTTAAATCACTGTAATTGATTATGCCGCCTCCACCTTCTTTTCTTTCTAATACAATAGGTAACATTACTATAGATTTAAATGTTCTTTTCTCACCCGGATAAATTGTTACAGAATTATGAAGGTAGTTATAAACTTCCTGGGAGTATCTGGGCGTTATTCCTAATTTTTCATATTCGTTTATACGATTTATCATTTGGGAAGATTCGCAATCTCGAGAATATGATTCGGAAAAACTATCTATAATTCCCGGATTATATTTTTTAAATACGTTTTTGTCACTAAAAATACTGTAGCCTATAAAAGCCCTTACATAGTCATTTTTATCAGAAAACATCGATTCAGGTGATTCTCTATCAAAAACGAGTAAATACTTTTTGTCTGTAGGGTTACTTATGGTGTAAGTTATAATATTTGTTGTTTTTTTCTTATCGTATCATTTTTGTATGTGTATTCAGCTGTATGTGAGTAGTCAACATATTTTATATACTCATTTGCTAATGTTAATTGAAGTTTATTTTCGGTAGTATTGCAACCCACAATTGCTATTAAAGAAAATATAGATAATACGCTATTTAAAATCTTGTTCATTATATTCTTGGTTGGTAGATTAGATATCAAATATAACAATCCCATTCAAAAAATCTGCGCCAATCAGCCAAAATCCGTGTCATCCGCGTTCCGTTTTAAGTTCGCAAACCCTTAACAAAAAGCTCCCCATAAAACTGTATCTTTGCGCATTACTTTTTTGCCATGATAAAGACGGATTTCTCTACCCTTGAGCCTAAGAAAAACATACTTATAAAAGGTGCGCAGCTGCACAACCTTAAGAATATAGACGTAGCCATACCGCGAAATAAACTGGTAGTAGTTACCGGACTTTCGGGTTCTGGTAAGTCAAGCCTGGCGTTCGATACGCTTTATGCTGAGGGTCAGCGCCGCTATGTAGAAAGTTTATCGAGCTATGCGCGCCAGTTCCTTGGCCGCTTAGATAAGCCTAAGGTAGAGTATATTAAAGGCATAGCCCCGGCCATTGCCATTGAGCAAAAAGTAAATACCACCAATGCCCGCAGTACCGTGGGTACCAGTACCGAGATATACGATTACCTTAAACTATTGTATGCCCGTGTGGGGCGTACTTATTCGCCTGTTTCAGGGCGTGAGGTTAAAAAGCATACCGTTACTGACATTGTAAATACTGTTAAGGGCTTTGAGCAGGATAGCCGCTGGCTGCTTCTTGCGCAGGTTCATACTGAGAAAGGCCGCACGATTGAAGAGAAGCTTGGCATACTCCTGCAACAGGGTTTTGCCCGTATACTGGTAGATAACGAAACGCTAAGGCTTGATGATATTACCGGAGTAGACTTTACCAACAAAGAAGTACTGCTGGTTGTTGACCGTATTGTGGTTAAGGACGAGGAAGAATTTTACAACCGCCTTGCCGATGCTGTACAAACTGCATTTTATGAAGGCAAAGGCGAAGCCTATCTTCAGGACGTAGGCAATGGCAACCGCCTGCCGTTTAGCAACAACTTTGAGTTGGATGGTGTAACGTTTGTAGAGCCTAACGTACACCTGTTTAGCTTTAACAACCCTTATGGTGCCTGCCCGTCATGCGAAGGCTACGGCAGTATTATAGGCATAGATGAAGAACTGGTGGTGCCTAACACAGCACTTTCGGTATATGAAAACGCTATTTACCCTTGGCGTGGTGAGAGTATGGGATGGTACCGCGATGAGTTGGTTAAGGCCAGTCATAAGTTTGACTTCCCGGTGCATAAGCCGTATTTCCAATTGAGTGAAAGCGACCGCCAGCTGATCTGGACGGGTAATAAATACTTTACCGGGCTTAATGCCTTTTTTGCTGAACTGGAAGAAAAGAACTATAAGATACAGAACCGTGTGATGCTGAGCCGTTACCGAGGCAAAACCAAATGCCCGGAGTGTAAAGGCAAACGCCTACGACCAGAAGCCAACTATGTAAAAATAGCCGACCACACCATTAGCGACCTTGTAGACCAGCCAATAAAACACCTGGTTACCTTTTTTGATAAATTAGAACTTAACGAGTACGATGCCAAAGTAGCCAAAAGGCTTTTGACAGAAATAAATAACCGCCTCAGCTTCCTTCAGGAGGTAGGGTTAGATTACCTTACACTAAACCGTAAGTCGGCTACACTTTCAGGTGGTGAAAGCCAGCGTATCAACCTGGCCACGTCTTTAGGCAGTAGCCTTGTTGGCAGTATGTATATACTTGACGAGCCTTCTATTGGCCTCCACCCAAAAGATACCGAGCGCCTTATAAAGGTGCTTGAAGGCCTGCGCGACCTGGGCAATACCGTTATTGTAGTAGAACATGACGAGGATATTATGAAGATGGCCGACATGATTATCGACATTGGCCCGGAGGCCGGTACCCACGGTGGCGAACTTGTAGCCCAGGGTACCTATGAAGAGTTATTAAAATCTGATTCGCTTACCGCGAAATACCTTAACGGCGAGCTTGAAATCAGCGTGCCTAAAAAGCGTCGCAAATTTAAGCACCATGTAGAAGTTATAGGCGCACGCGAAAACAACCTGCAAAACATAGATGTTACTTTTCCGTTGGACTGCCTTACGGTTATTACCGGGGTATCGGGTAGTGGCAAGAGTACGCTGGTTAAAAAGATATTGTTCCCTGCCATACAGAAGCAACTGGAAGGCGTAGGGGAGAAAGCCGGGCAGTTTACCGAGCTCCGGGGAAGTTACAGCCACATAAAGCATATTGAGTATGTAGACCAAAACCCAATAGGGCGCAGTTCGCGTTCTAACCCGGTTACGTATATAAAGGCGTATGATGACATTCGCGACTTATTTTCAAAACAGAAGCTAAGCCAGATACGCGGTTATCAAAGCAAGCACTTTTCGTTTAACGTAGATGGTGGCCGTTGCGAAACCTGTAAGGGTGAGGGCGAAGTAACCATTGAGATGCAGTTTATGGCCGATGTGCACCTGCTGTGCGAAACCTGTAACGGCAAACGCTTTAAGAAAGAAGTACTTGAAGTTACCTTTAACGATAAGAACATAGACGATGTACTAAGCATGACCATTGATGATGCCGTTGCGTTTTTTAGCGAGCATAAGCAAACCAAGATCATGACCAAGCTACAGCCGCTTCAGGACGTAGGCTTAGGCTATGTACAGTTGGGGCAAAGTTCGTCTACACTTTCGGGTGGGGAGGCACAGCGTATTAAGCTGGCATCGTTCCTGGTTAAGGGGGCTACTAAAGATAAGGCTCTTTTCGTGTTTGATGAGCCTACTACGGGGCTGCATTTTCACGATATTAAAAAGCTGTTAGCCAGTTTTGAGGCACTGCTTGAAAAGGGGCATTCCATCATAGTCATAGAGCACAACCTTGACCTTATAAAATGTGCTGACTATATCATTGACATTGGCCCTGAAGGTGGCGAGAACGGTGGGCACCTCGTAGCCTTTGGTACACCTGAGGAAGTTGCTAAGAACCCTAAGAGTATTACGGGGGAGTATTTGAGGGAGAAGCTTTAGTTGTTGATAGGAAATTAAGTGACTTATTTTTTATTTATTTATTATAACGCAGAGAACTCATCTTGACTTTTTTGATTGAAGCGAAATATAGGGATTTTTGTTTCAGATTTTGCCTTTTTTTGCGCTGTATAACAGTACTACGGAGTAAGAATCAGGTAAAGTATAAGGCTAGTTTACTGGTAATTAAGAAAAAGTTAAGACGAGTTCCCAGTTAATCTTCATGAGAAGATAATTAAGCTAAATTTTAACAAATGATTAACTGTCTTTTTTTTTTAAAAAGTATAATTTTGAAATCCTATTTATAGGTAAATACAATTAAAAATTTTAAACCAATCAACATTTGTAATCATGAAAAAATTTTCATTCTATTCTGCTTTTTTTTTACCGCTCTTTATAATTTGTGGATGTTCCAGTGATAGTGTGACAGGAGAAAACAGAAACACTGCTCTGCGTACTTCAAGCTCGAGCGACAATAGTGTTATTCTACCAGAATATTTTGATTTCATAGGAGAAGCTCATAATTCAGGATTGGATTATGTTTATGATAACGCAATCAAAAACAATGGTAATTTAAAGTATGCTGATATCAAAGGAGCTTCATTATATTATTTTGATAATATTTATAATTTAACGAAAGGTAATGCAAAACAGAATTACACTCCTGAGCACGATACTATTGTTAAGATAAGTGTTGAGAGTAATAAACTTATGCCTGCAGGGCACGATTATTCATCTTTCTCAAAAGAAGAAATTTCATTTATCAATAACTTAGAATTAATAATTGATGAAAATTCGGATATTGTTGATAAAATTAAAAAGATAGATTTACTTAACAAAAAAATTTATATGTCTGATTTGGAAGATAATCAGTTGACAAGGCTTTATATGACAAATTCTGTAGCAAAAAGTTCATTAACATATTGGAATAGCAGCAAAAGAGACAAATGGCTTGATACTTTTCCAATTGGTAATCCCGCTAGTCCTACTGGTCCTACGTATCCAATAACTACTATGGGTAAAATTGATTGGTCAAATGTGGCCAAAGCTGACATTGCTGCGTTTCTAATGGCTTTTCCATTTGGTGTAAAAGCGGGAGCTATAAAAGGAGCAATTGTTCTCGGTTTAGCATCGGGTGGAACAGGTGCCGTTGCAGGTGCTATTATAGGTGCATTAGGCGGAGGTGCTGCTGCTGGTGCCACCGCTGCAGTGGGTGCTTCAGCTGCTTGGTTAGGTGCAGAAGCAATCGTTAGTTGGTGGCAATAAGATTAATATAAGATGAAAAATATAAATTTGTATTCAAGTATACTTGAGCTTTTAGCCTATTTTATAAGTGCTGTTATACTTACTGCACTTGCAATGAAGTATGAGCCGCAATTAGCATTATTACCATGCTTGTTTTTTGGTCTTTATACTTCAAAACTGGTTGTAAAAAGAATCAAAAAAGGAAAGTGACTTTATAAGATAATTGTTAACTTAAGCGGAGTAGATTAAGATCTACTCCGCTTTTTCATTCCAGCTAAAATATCCCTAGCTAGCGCGAGCATCTTGCTCGTGAATATAAACCGGCAGGAGCGGGACGCTCGCGCCAGCCATAACTTACCTAACAAATCAGTACAAAAAAACCGCCTTTGGAGGTTTTCCTATATACTATCTTATAGCCTAAATAAAATGACCGACTACAAACTCAATAAGCTTTCGTGACTCATCATTACATCATAAATTTGTAAATTGCCGTCCCTGAATGTTTCGGATGAAAAACTACTATCACATATTGGGCTTAAGCCCTGATTGCGCGCCTGCTGATATTAAAAAAGCGTACCGGCAGCTTGCGGTGCAGCACCATCCGGATAAAAACAACGGCGACAAGGCGAGTGAGGAGCGTTTTAAGGAAATATCAGAAGCCTATACCATACTTATTGAAGACGATACCCGTAGCGAGTACGACTATCTTAAAGGATACAAAACTACCTACCGCAGTGTGCTCTTTCAGGCAGGGCAACCCACACCGGTAACATTCCTTACACAATTTCAGCGGATAAAAACTACCGTGCTAAATGCCGGCGGACGTATCAACAGGCAGGCTTTATTTAAGGTGCTGGAAGATTTACTTTCAGATACAAATATACACCTGCTTGTAAGAGAGAGGGATATTGTAGTAAACAGCCGCATTATGGATGAGGTGCTTACCTGCTGTGTATTTCTGGAAGATGATGCAAAAGCAGTCTTACATACAAAGCTTTTAAAACTTGCTGATAACAATACACGTTTAGTAGAAAAGCTAAGCCTGCGCAATAGCCAGAGTGTTACTGTAAGCTCAGAGAGCCTAACGCATAATAAAGTGAATAACAGTAGTAATGACGGACAGCCGGCAATGACTACAGTATTGATATTTATATTGTTCGTGCTGTTGTTTATACTATTGCTGTTTGTTTAATCCAGTTCAAACATTACTAAAATGATTCCTGTAATTCAAACTAAAGAGGAGTGGCAAGAGCTTTTGAAACTTGCTGAAAATAATGATAGCAATGCACAATTTGATGTAGCAATGTATTATGAAGATGGTATCGTGGTAGATGATGAACAGATTATTGTCATTGATGAAGTACAGGCTTTTACCTGGATAAAAAAGGCATATGAAAATGGGAATACTGAAGCGCTGGTTCGTTATGCTGATTACCTGAGTGCAGGTGAGTTTTGCGAAAAAGATAAATATAATGCGATAGAATTATATAAAAAAGGTATCTCCCTGGGCAATGGCATAGCGGCATTTAACCTTGGTGTTGAATATCGTGACAGATACGATTATGAAAGCGCTTTTAAATGTTATGAACAATCTTTGCAATTAGGTCATCCGGCAGAATTTACCATAGCCAAATGTTACTATTATGGTATAGGGGTAGAGAAGGATAAAAATAAAGCGTTTTCGATTTTAAAAAGTGATAGAATTAAAGAAAGTTCGCAGTATGAAATGGACGAGGCTAATTATTTGATTGGTCTTTTGTATTTAAAGGGAGAAGTTGTAGATAAATCTTTGCAAAATGCCCGCTACTATCTGGAACTTGCTAATGAAGACGGAGATCACCGTTCTGCCCAAGAGATTTTATTTATAATTGGTAGGAGTGAATATGATTAATAAAATTAATTACACAAAAAAGCAGCCCTAAAGCTGCTTCTCCAAATTATCTTATAAAGTCCTACGGTCTGAAAATCTAATCATCCCATATTCTGAAAAAATCTATTTATCACCGCCATATATTTTATCATACAGCTTTTTATATTTTTCTTTAACTGCCTTACGTTTTAGTTTTAGGGTAGGAGTCATTTCGCCACCTTCGGTACTCCAAACGTCAGGAGTAAGTTCAAATTTTTTGATTTGCTCCCAGTGTCCAAACTTTTTATTAATAGCATCTACCTCTTCCTGTAAACGTTCATGTACCTCTTTGCTGTCGGCAATTTCCTGGTTGCTGTTTACAGAAAGTCCCTTGCGCGAAGCCCACGATTTTACAAAGGCAAAATCTGGCTGAATAAAGGCAGCCGGCATTTTTTCGCCATCGCCTATAACCATTATCTGCTCTATAAAACGGCTTTGCTTCATGGCATTTTCTATCAGCTGCGGGGCAATATACTTACCGCCTGATGTTTTGAACATTTCTTTTTTACGGTCAGTAATTTTCAGGAAACCGTCTTTGTCAATCTCTCCTATATCACCCGTGTGGAAATAACCATCTGTAATAGCTTCGGCCGTTTTTTCAGGGTCGTTAAAGTACCCCATCATTACGCTGTCGCTTTTGGTCAGTATCTCGCCATCCTCGGCAATTTTAACTTCAACACCTTTAAGCGGCCTGCCAACAGTGCCTATTTTAAAGCCCTTGTTACGCATATCATTCACCGCAATAACGGGAGATGTTTCGGTAAGGCCATAACCTTCCATAACCGGAATTTCTGCTGCTGCAAATACACGTGCCAGCCTTGGCTGTATCGCAGCGCTACCACTTACCATCAGGCCCAGTTTGCCGCCAAGTCCTGCCTTCCATTTACTAAATATCAGTTTGCGTGCCAGCCATAGCTTTAAGCCATACCAAGGGCCATTTGCACCATAGGGTTCATATTCGTGGCCAACATCAACTGCCCAGAAAAATAATTTCTTCTTAATGCCTGTCAGGTCTGTACCCTTCGCTATAATGGCATCATAAACTTTTTCCAATAGCCTTGGCACTGCGGTAATAACATCCGGGCTAACCTCTTTAATGTTAGCACTAACCTTTTCAATGCTTTCGGCAAAGTAAATAGATACACCCACATACTGGTAAATGTATAGTATCATGCGCTCATAAATATGGCACACCGGTAAAAAACTAAGGGCAACACTTTTACCATGTTCAAATGGTACACGTTCCTCGCTCATAAGCACATTGCTTACAATGTTTTTGTGCGAAAGCATAACGCCTTTTGGCCTGCCAGTAGTACCCGATGTATAAATTATTGTAGCAAGATCTTCTGTAGTGATTGTTTTCTTAATATCTTCAACCTCCTGCTGGTTAGCAGTGTCTTTACCAAGCTCCAGTATCTCATTCCAGCTTTTGCAACCCGCTATATCTTCAAAAGAATAAATTTCTTTAAGCTTTGGCACATTGGCTTTAACCGAAGAAATTTTATTGAACAGGTCTTCGTTAGATACAATTACATACTGCGATTCTGAATGATTTAGGATATACTCAAAATCTTCCTCAGATATGGTAGGGTAAACCGGTACGTTCTGCGCCCCGGTTTGCAATATGCCAATATCAACAATATTCCATTCAGTGCGGTTGTTGTGCGATATTACAGCAATTTTATCATCTTTTTTAATGCCCATGCGTAGTAACCCACGGCTAAAGGCATTAGCTTTATCTATATATTCCTGCGTAGAGGTGGCAACCCATTTTTCGCCATACTTGGTTGCCAGCGCTTCAGTAAGCTTATATTTTTCGAGCTGGTAATAGGGGAAATCAAACAGGCGTGTTATTGTATCCATAAGAAATGTAGGTCAGATTTTATATGCAAATTATGAAAAAAATATATAACGCCCGAGTAAAACTTGAAATATTAAATTATTTCTAAGAAAAATTATTATTCTGATATTAATATTAAAAATTCTAATATAAGGTATTGATGATTAGTGAAATACTATCTTTCTGTCATTATTACATATACAGGTTTTGTATCACGTTATAATTTGTATGTGAATTTCATTTTTATGTGAAATTTAATAAAATATTCACAATATTGTTTCTTGTTTAATATATTTACTAACCTAATAATCGCTTAAAATCATTTTAACTTGAAAAAAATTACTCTTTTTACATTTTTACTATTTGGTGGTGCTCTTTTTGCGCAAATTGTGAATACGGCTCCGTATATTTTAACGATAGATCAGTTAAAGTCCTGGACACCGGACGGTGCTACAGCTTCTGAAGATCTTATAAGCACAATACCACTTGCTACAAGGTTTAGTAATCCCGATACCCAGTTCAACCCGGCGCTTAGCAACAATATGCAAATTGCTTACCTGCCCGATGGTATGAACAATTTTGGCAACTACCACGGCGAACAAAGCCAGTTTAATCTTTACAACTTTACTCACTGGGCTTATATAGATAAGTTTGTCTGGTTTGGAGGCACATCTACCCAAACGGTTCAAATACCTTCATCGCCCTGGGCAAATGCCGCGCATAAAAATGGAGTTAAAATTTTTGGAGATATATTCTTTTCGCCATTAGCATACGGTGGTTCAACGGCTACGTTGCAAAGTTTTTTAGAACGCGATGAGCAGGGCAACTTTTTAGCGGTGCCAAAACTTGTTGCCATTATGCAATATTATAAGTTTGATGGTTGGTTTATTAATCAGGAGACAGGAACCACAGCAGCAGTTGCTACAGAAATGCGTGCGTTTGTTAGTGCCCTTACTGCCGAAGTAGAAGCAAAAGGTAAAGAAGTTATGTGGTATGATGCCATGACACCCACCGGAGCTGTGGGCTGGCAAAATAGGCTTAATACTGTAAACAGTCCTTTTTTGCAGGATGATGCAGATGGCGATAGCGCTAATGGTTTTGAAACCCGTGTGAGCAGTAGTATGTTTATCAATTTTTTCTGGAATAGTTCGGCAGGGCCCATAGCTTCGCGTAACCGTGCAAGAGCTATCGGACGTTCTGAATTTGATGTATTTACGGGAGCAGATATCTGGCCTAATCGTAATCAGGGCAGTTTTGCTACAAATGGTAATAGTTTTATGACTGCATTACACGATGGCGCCACTACACCTTACACATCGCTGGGCCTGTTTGCAACCAACTGTCTTTATAACTATTCAGGCTTTACTAATTTTAATAATGATCCTACAGATGTAGATTCTTTTTATAGCGCAGAAAACCATATGTTTGGTGGGTTAGACCGTAATCCTGCTCTTGTAGACGCTACGGGTTTTAAAGGATTTGGGAACTGGGTTCCGGAAGCATCGGTTATTATCAGCCTGCCTTTTGAAACCGGATTTTCTACCGGTCATGGGACTAAAAAATTTATAGAAGGTGTACAAACAAGCAGCGATGCCTGGCATAATGTAGGTGTTCAGGATATTTTGCCAACCTGGACGTGGGCTTTCTCTCAAAATGGTACACTATCGGCAAAGTACGATTTTGACGATGCTTATACTTTGGGTAATTCAATTAAAATAAGCGGAACGCTTCCTGCAACTACTACTGTAGATTTAATGCTTTATAAAACAAAGCTTACTGTAGTTCCCGGTACAGCGATAGAACTGGCTGCGCGAAGCACATCGCACCTAAAACTTATAGTAGTTTTTGCCGATAGCCCAACTGAGAGAGTTGAGTTTGCATTATCTGATGCTGCCGACGCAAGCTGGCATAAGCAAACAGTGGTATTACCATCAGCTTATAACGGTAAGGAAATTGCGGCTATTGGCCTGCGTTTTTATTCAGAGGCTACGCTTAACGATTATGCGGTAAATGTAGGAGGTCTTAAAGTATATGCCGACCCGGATCTTGCTACTGCTAATTACAATATGGGCAGAGATATGGTTACAGTAAGTTACCCGTCAGGCACTAAAGATGTGGTATTTACGCTAAACACTAACCTGGGTAGCAAAGTAGGTTACACTATTTTTGACCTTCAGGGTAAGCAGATACGTCAGGGTAATATTCCTGCCGGAAGTACCGATTACAGACCGGATACCAACGGTATAAGTGCAGGTATGTATATGGTTCGTTTTACCGATACACGTAACATGGCTGACACAAAAAAGATCTTTATCAAGTAAATTGCATCATGTAGAAGTTAAGGGCTGCCAATCGGCAGCCCTTTTTTGTAAGATAAAATTATAATTGATATATTTTTAAAACTTAATTTGCGTTACGATATTATATCATTTGTAAATGAAAGTTTTTACCTCGCTGTTTTTGCTGTTTGCTGTATGCTCTGGTTTTGCCCAGAGAGTAGATTCGCTCTACATTGCACCTTACCCGCAAAAAATGTCTATTTCGCCTTTTGTGGCAAACAATACTTTACTGGTAAGTAATAATGATGTTGAATACAGCCCTAACAACCCGATTACTGTAGGCGTGGGTTTTTCTATAAAAAACACCGTTGTTAATGCCCGGTTAAGCTATGGTGCGGCCGACCTGCAGGGCAAGGAGTATGGCAAAACAAAAGTGGTCGACTTCCAGCTACACAATTACGGGCGAAAGTTTATAATTGATGTATTTATCCAGAATTATAAAGGTTTTTATAATGAAGACAAACAAAACATAACGCTGTATCCTGACATGGCTGTACGGCAGATAGGAGCAGAGGGCACATATCTATTTAACGGTGGGCAGTTCTCTGCTAAGGCAGCCTTTCAGCACAGCGAAAAGCAATTACAATCTGCCGGAAGCTTTGCTATTGGAGCTGGATTATATAACTACCGTATGCACCTTGGCGATGTACTGCCAGATTCTGGTGACGAATATATTGATAACATACAATTTGGTGCCAATGCCGGATATGCTTATTCGTGGGTGGTAAACAAATACTGGCTACTGTCGGGTATGATTACTGCCGGAGCTAATGTGGGCAATAACCCTGATAACCTCAAAAATATAAAGCTTAATGTTTACCCCACAGCTTTTGCCCGTGGTGCTGCCGCTTACAGAAAAAATGACTGGTCTGTAGCATTCTCTATGCTCATACAAAACAAGCTTGTATATGCCACAAAGGGAAACGAGTTTAGTGTTGCCTCATTGGGACTGCAGTTAATGTATGTAAAACGGTTTGATAGTTTCAGGTAGGAGAAGAGGTTAACAGAATAGTGAATCTCTCTAAGAAAATAACTTTATTGGTAGCGAGGATATTAAATAAATAATCTCCATTCAAAGAGCTTTTTAAAATGTCTCGCAAAGGCGCTAAGACGCAAAGTTTATCGAGACAGATACTCTTATTATCGACACAAAGCTTTGCGTCTTAGCGCCTTTGCTTGAAATAATAGCCTACATTGTTTTGGCCACAGCAACCTAATATACACCTATACTAAATTATACTTCCCTACAAGCACACTCATGGTTCTCGTTAAGATAGGCAATAGTTGCTTTACAGATTTTCTCTAAAGCATCAATATTAATATCAGATAATTTTTTAACGTAGATGCAGGCTTTCCCCATTTTGAACTTACCCAAATCATCTAATAGCGGTTTGTTTTCTTCGGTAGGAGAGTACACATACAATGAAAATTCCGCCTTGCGTGGCGAAAATCCAAGTATTGGTGCATCGCCCTCATGCCCACTGGCATATTTATAGTGGTAACTGCCAAAGCCGATAATGGTTGGTCCCCACATTTTTGGCTCAAACCCGGACCATTCGCGCAGTAGTGCTATCAGTTGAAAACTGTCTTCTTTCTTTTGGTCATTATCCACATAGGTGTTAATGAAGTCGGTAACGTTGATGGCGGTTTCGGTAGTTTTATTTTTTGCCATGGGTAAGGGTTGTGATTTGTTGTTGTTTTTAGTTCGCTTGCGCGAGCATCTTGGTAATGCGTGTATATTTTAAAAGAAAAGCTCGCGACAGATCGGAGTTCTCACTATGAAATTATATAGGTCTTAATTTTCCTTCCCTAATTAATCTATTGTAAATGTTATCTAATAAGCTTCGTTCAATAGGCAGCTGTGTTCTTGTAAGTAAATGGTTAATTCTTGTCCAATTGACTGTAGAGCTAATATTGGATAGTCTTTCGACAAGAAAAAAAGATTCTTCATTAGTTAATTTCATATTTTGAATATCATTCTGAAAGAAGTGTTTGATTGCAAATGAAAGCCCCATTTTTCCTTTTTCATACCTAACAGAAGCAACGTATAATTTTAATATATCAGATTTTACAAAAGTTTTATTAATCCATATAGATAATAATATCTCAATCATCTTTCTTAAGTATATATTTTGGTTAGAAGGAATGAATAGAGTTCTAGCGAGTTGCATTGTTAATGTCGACCCCCCATTTTTAATTATTGAATGTCGCCTCCTGAACATCTTAAAAATACTGAAAAAACCTCTCATTAAAGATTTTATTGAAAATCCAGAATTATTATGAAAGCTTTTATCTTCGATATCTACGAGTATTTTTTCTAAGTTTTTGTAATTTACATTTAACCTATCAAGTTCAATATATGAAAGTTTAGCTCTGTAAATTATATATTCAAAATTTGGTAATAATTTTATTCTAATAATCTTGGACAAATTCTTAGTAAATACTAAAAGTAAATTTTCATGTTGTTCGAACAATTGGCATCTAAATATGTAAATATATCCTGCCAAAGTAATTAAAATGAGAGTTATTTCAGAATATTTATCAGAAAAAATTATATCTAATAATACACTATTATTACATGCAAATCGCCAGACCAAGATATTGATAAATGTTAGCATCCAAAAAGGAACAGTCTGAAACCAAAACCATCCATTAAAAAATTTTATAACAAATGGATTAGTTGCTCCTTCAACTCGAAAATTTGGTAGTGTCAAATGTATGTTCCCATAATCTAAGCCTAACATTAGCCGTAATGACACTACTTTTCTAGCGTTAAAAACAATTTGTCTTTGTAATTCAACAAAGTATCGCAACAAAAATCCTCCCAAGAATGTTATAAAGAGTGCGAATAGAAATGAGTTTTCTTGCAAAATAGTTAGATTCGCGTTTAAAGCTTCTTTTTCCTGATTAAAAAAAAGAGGTATTAAAACAGCGGTAATTGCAACTAAAACACTTGCTACTTGAGCATAAATTTTTGTTTGTGAATTTGCTACTTTTTGAGCTTCTTCAAATTCTATTAATACAACATCCCTGTTATTCAAGTCAAACCTGTATGTCGGATAAAATTGTTCCCCCTTGCTTTCCATCTATTTTTTCTTATTGATAAAGATATAGTTTTTTAACAAAAAAACGCCCCTGTTTCCAGAGGCGTCTATCATCTTACGTCTATTTGTCTTCTTCCGAATAAACAAATAACCGCATAACCGAATTACCTTTTCTCAATCCACTCACGCGCATTTACAAACGCTTCGTGCCAAGGGCTTACCTCATCGGTACGGCCTTCAGGGTAGTAGGCCCAGTTCCATTGGAACATAGAGCGCTCTATGTGCGGCATCATTACCAGGTGGCGGCCATCGTTGCTGCTCATCATTGCAATGTCAAAGTGAGAGCCGTTAGGGTTAGCCGGGTAGCCGTTGTAGGCATATTTAGCCACCACGCTATATTTATCTTCCTGGTACGGAAGCTCAAATTTACCTTCACCGTGGCTAATCCATACGCCCAGCGTGCTGCCCGCAAGCGTGTTTAGCATCACCGAATTGTTTTCCTGTACTTTAACCGATGTAAAGGCACTTTCGTGCTTGTGGCTATCGTTAAAGTGCATGCGTGGTTTTACCTCATGCTCAGGGTTAATAAGGCCAAGCTCTATAAACAATTGGCAGCCGTTACAAATACCAACTGATAGTGTATCTTCACGTTTAAAGAAGTTCTCTAATGCGGTTTTAGCTTTCTCGTTATACAGGAACGCACCTGCCCAGCCTTTAGCCGAACCCAGTACATCTGAATTTGAGAAACCACCCACAGCACCTATAAATTGTATATCTTCCAGCGTTTCGCGACCCGAGATTAGATCGGTCATGTGCACGTCTTTCACATCAAAGCCGGCAAGGTACATAGCATTTGCCATTTCGCGTTCCGAGTTAGAACCCTTCTCACGGATTATAGCTGCTTTAGGCCTTGGTTTGCTTGCATCGATAACAACTTTCTTACCTGTAAACTGAGTAGGGAAGTTATATACCAGCGGTTGCGACTTATAGTTTACATAACGCTCTTTAGCTTTCTGTACACCAGACTGTTTCTGGTCTAAAAGGTATGATGTTTTATACCAGGTATCGCGTGTTTCGGCAACGTCAAAAGTAAGATTGGTATCACCGTTTTTCACGGTTATTTCAGTGCCTTCTTTTGGCTGTCCTATTTTTATAAAGTCAATGCCATTAGCAGCAAGTTCCGCTTCAATAGAGGCATCTGCCTGTAGTACCACGGCAATATTTTCTGCGAAAAGCACCTTAACCGTATCAGCCTCATTAAGGTTGGTCAGGTCATATTCAGCACCCAGGTTTACTTCTGCAAAGCTCATTTCAAGCAGGGTAGTAATAAGTCCGCCGCTGCCTATATCGTGGCCAGCTGCAATTTTACCCGCCTTTATAAGATCCTGAATGGTATTGAATGATGTTTTAAAGTTGGCAGCATCGGTAATTGTTGGTACTTCTGTACCCACTTTATTCAATACCTGCGCAAATGATGATCCGCCCAGTTTAAAGCCATCATTGCTCAGGTTGATGTAGTATATGTTGCCGCCGTTTCGTTTTAGTACCGGCTCTACTACTTTAGTAATGTCGTTACAGTTACCCGCAGCAGAGATAATTACTGTACCCGGGGCAATAACGTCGCCGTCAGGGTATTTTTGTTTCATACTAAGTGAATCCTTACCGGTTGGGATGTTGATGCCCAATTCAATAGCAAATTCACTACAGGCTTCTACAGCTTCGTATAGCCTTGCGTCTTCACCCTCATTCTTACACGCCCACATCCAGTTGGCCGAAAGCGACACACTTTTTAAACCGTCTTTTAGCGGAGCAAATACGATGTTACTAAGCGACTCAGCAATAGCGGTACGGCTTGCGGCAGCAGGTTCAATCAGCGCTGAAACAGGGGAGTGGCCTATAGTGGTAGCAATACCTTCTTTACCGGCATAGTCAAGCGCCATAACGCCCACGTTATTCAGCGGAAGCTGTATAGGTCCCGCCGTTTGTTGCTTGGCAACTTTACCACCCACGCAGCGGTCTACCTTATTTGTTAGCCAGTCTTTACAGGCTACAGCTTCAAGCTGCAGTACCTGATTAAGATAGTCGTGTATTTTATCCTGAGAATATGTTACCTCGCTATAATTAGGGGTAACCGTTTTATCGTTCATTACAGTTTTTGGCGATGCGCCAAACATATCTTCCAACGCAAAGTCCATTGGTTTTTCGCCGGTAGTAGCACTTTTAAAGGTAAACCTGTGGTCGCCGGTTACTTCGCCTACAGTATACATTGGGCTACGCTCACGGTCGGCAATGCGCTGTAATGTGTCAATATCTTTCTGACCAATGATAAGGCCCATACGTTCCTGGCTCTCGTTACCAATGATCTCCTTAGCAGAAAGGGTAGGGTCGCCTACAGGAAGCTTATCAAGGTCGATAAGCCCGCCGGTTTCCTCAACAAGTTCGCTAAGGCAGTTTAAGTGTCCGCCCGCACCGTGGTCGTGGATAGAAACAATAGTATTATCATCACTCTCTACCATACCACGAACGGCATTGGCAGCACGTTTTTGCATTTCAGGGTTAGAACGCTGCACTGCATTAAGCTCAATACCAGATGCAAACGCTCCGGTATCTGCGCTTGAAACGGCAGCACCACCCATACCTATGCGGTAGTTTTCACCACCCAGGATAACTACTTTATCGCCTTCCTGTGGTTTTTGTTTTTTGCTTTGGCTCTCTTTACCGTAGCCTATACCGCCTGCAAGCATTATCACTTTATCAAAGCCCAGTTTACGCCCGGCTTCTTCGTGTTCAAATGTAAGTACTGAACCTGTAATTAGCGGCTGCCCGAATTTGTTACCAAAATCTGACGCACCGTTAGATGCCTTTATCAATATGTCCATCGGGGTTTGGTACAGCCATTTGCGCTCGTCCATACCTTCTTCCCAAGGGCGGTTTTCTTCTAATCTAGAATAGGCCGTCATATACACCGCTGTTCCCGCTAATGGAAGCGAGCCCTGGCCTCCTGCAAGCCTGTCGCGAATTTCTCCACCTGCACCGGTAGCAGCACCGTTAAAAGGCTCAACCGTAGTAGGGAAGTTATGCGTTTCTGCTTTTATAGATATAACAGAATCAAATTCTTTTACATCATAAAAATCAGGCTTGTCTGCTGTTTTAGGTGCGAACTGCTGTACGCGTGGCCCTTTTATAAAGGCTACGTTGTCTTTGTAAGCCGAAACAATATCGTTAGGGTTTTCCTGAGATGTTTTCTTGATCAGTTTGAATAGTGACGATGGTTTTTCTTCGCCATCAATAACAAACGTACCGTTGAATATCTTGTGGCGGCAGTGCTCTGAGTTTACCTGGCTAAAGCCAAAAACTTCGCTATCCGTCAGTTTCCTGCCCAGTTTTACGGCAAGTTCATTAAGATAATCTACCTCTTCTTCGCTAAGCGAAAGCCCTTCTTTAGTATTATAAGCCGCAATGTCATCTATCTCGAGAATAGGCTCCGGCTGTATGTTTATGGTATAAATATCCTGGTTAAGGCCATCGTACTTTTGCGACAGCATCGGGTCGAATTTAGCATCAGCCTCATTCACCTTGATAAACTCCTCAATGCGAATAATACCTTCAATACCCATGTTCTGGGTAATTTCTACGGCGTTAGTGCTCCACGGGGTAATCATGGTGGCGCGCGGTCCAACAAAAAAATCCGCGAGTACGGATTTTTCTATTTTATGTGCGTTGCCAAAAAGCCAGTTAAGTTTTGAAATGTCCTCTGCCGTTAGTTCGTTTTGCGACTGTACCGCAAAAACCGTAGTGGTCTGGTTTCCGAAGAAATGGATCATCGTAGTAGTGTTGTTGTTTAAGGTGCAAAATTAATCTAAAAATGGCAGATGGGCAAATGTAAGTTAAGACTGAAATTAATTATTTTAAACAATAGCTACTTGCAGTTTTTAATTAAACAATACCGTAGTTTTTTGCGGTACTGTTTAATAAATTAGAAAATTTTATAGCCAAGTATAATCCCTATGCTGCTGTAGCTTGCTGATGCTACATTATATTGTAATAATTCTCTTTTTACAGCATAGCGAAAGCCAATACTTGCCCTTTCTTTATAAGTAAAACCTGTACCTATGGCAAGCCCGGAAGATGATGAAGCATCATATATGGCTACGCCTCCCCGTTCTATAGAAGTGCTTTTTAACAGTACGGCAAGTGTATAAGCTGCTTCAAGATATACTTTAGAATTGGTGTTTAAAAACATATAATGCCGCGCACCAAAAGGAATTTCTATAAAATTATATTTGAAACTCCATGTGCTAGTATTTGTTGTACCGCCGTAAGTGGTCGTTATATCGTCAGTTTTATTATAAAACTGTAATGATGGGTTTACAAACAACGACCATTTGTTATTGTTAAAAGGTAAAACACATTCTGCCTCAAAACCAAATCCCGGTACTATAGCATTACCAAAATTATAATTAACGGTAGAATACCCGCCGCCGCCAATACCGCCATAACGATATACTGCCCCGGATGTTTTTAATGATGCTAACCCTGTGCTGGCGGTAACTTTAAAATTAAAGCTTGTTTTATTTTGAGTTTGTGTATGGTCTGTAACAGTACCTTTATCGGTATTATATTTTATGATAAGTCGGCTAAGGCTTTCTTTGTTATACTGCAGCCTTTCAAATGTTGTAATGCTGTAACCTTCGTCTCTCATAATATTTATGAGTTCCTGTTTGTAAAGGTTGTTTTCTAATATAGACGAATCTTTAAGATATTGTTTATAAAGCAATTGTTTTGCATTTTCATGATTGCCTGTACTTATAAAATATTTTACAAGGTTACCGTCTTCATAAGAATACAGGTTTATTGTACCTTCTACTAGTATTTTCAGGAAAATGGTAGTATTTTCAGGATGGAACACTTTATCTGATGTAAGGCTTTGGATACTTTTTTCAGACCTGTCGATGTCTACGATAAAACGGGTAAATTGATATCCACCTACCTCAAAAGAAGCAACGTCCTTAAGCAATGCCGTTTTTATTTCTCCGTTCTCAGATAATTTATATTCAAATGAATCCGGAGTGTTTTTCCAGGCAAGGTTCTTTATAAAACAATTTGTTGTATTGTTATTATTTCCGGTAAAATTTCCGGCTTCAAACTTAATTTGGGCAAGCATTACAATAGGAGCAAGTATTGCGATAAACAATAAAGATTTTTTCATTAAGACTGGTGGTTCAAAGGTTATTGGCTGGAGACAAAAGTAGTATAAATTAGTTAAATTTTTTAACAAAAAAATGCCGCCCTATAAGAGGCGGCATATCATTTCCAGGTAGAAATTATCGTTTAAATACTTTAGTCAGGTTTTTAATATTGTCAGGATCGGTACTTATTACAAGATTTGAACCTGTATTGGCAAAAGCACCCTGCTCATGGCCTTCAACATACAGATAGCTTTTATTTGCTTCGTTAATTATAGTGTAATCATAAAAACCAGTAGGCAAGCCAGACATAATGTTTTCAGGCCCTGCGGTCTTAATGTTATTTTGCACGACGAGCGTTTTAGCGTTCTCGTTAAACGTCCACATTACCTCACCGGTTTCATATTCAAGGCTTGGGCCATCGGTTACTGTGGCATTAGTAAGCTTCCACGATCCGTTAAGGCTATTACCCTCAGGGTCATCACTACAGGATATTGCAACCAGGGCAATAAGGCTATATGTTAAAGCTTTTAACTTCATAATAAACAGTTTACGTTAAATTTGTTTTATTATTCAGCTGGTTTGGCTGGGCTAAAATATTAAAAATTTCTTAAAACTACTTCGTTTGAGCAAAAATTTAATATTGCAGTTCATCCCTTTCAAATTACAGTTCGGTCAGCTTTTTTATTTTATGAGATGATGGCATCGCAAATTTGCAGTATCAAAATCAACCGGAATGAAAACAACAATTACCCTTTTGCTACTTTTTGTTACTGCCTTTGCACAGTCTCAAACCACTATTAGCGGCACTGTGACCGATGATAAAGGTAAACCTGCCGCTGCCGCTAATGTATTTATAGATGGTACTTATGATGGTGGCACTACAGCAGCAGATGGTACTTTTAGTTTTACTACAGATGTTACCGGAAGCCAGGTACTAGTAATAACTTTTTTAGGCTTTGATGATGCACGCATAACTATAGATGTTGCTAACTATACTGCACAAACTTTTAAACTTCAGGAAAATGTAAATACGTTAGATGCTGTTGTAATTTCTGCCGGAACATTTAGTGCCGGCGATAATACAAAGGTTACAGCCTTAAACGCGCTTGATATTGTTACCACGGCAGGCAGCGCCGGTAATATTATAGCTGCCCTGCAAACGCTTCCGGGTACACAAACTGTGGGAGAGAGCGGCCGCCTGTTTGTGCGTGGTGGCGAGGCAGACGAAACCCAAACGTTTGTAGATGGTATACGCGTGGCACAACCTTATAATGCAACTGCAAACAACCTGCCCACACGTGGCCGCTTTTCGCCGTTTTTATTTAAAGGGATGATGTTTTCTACAGGTGGTTATTCGGCTGAGTTTGGGGAGGCGCTTAGCAGTGTGCTGTTACTTAATACCATTGAAGAACCTGACCAGGAGCAGACCGATATATCATTAATGACCGTAGGGCTTGGCCTTGCCAATACACAAAAGTGGGGCAGGAGCTCTCTAAGCGTAAATGCTGCATATATGAACTTACAGCCCTATCAGGTAGTAGTACCGCAAGATGTAAGCTGGAATAAGCCTTATCAGTCATTCTCGGGAGAAACGGTATATCGTTACAAAACAGAGAATGGTATTTTTAAAGTATATGCGGCTTTTGACCGAGCCAATTTTAGCCTGAACCAAAAAGACATTAATCAGCCTCAACTAATTCGCACCAGCATTACTAATGATAACTTTTATACAAACAGCTCTTATAAGGGAGTGTTTGGTACTCAGTGGACGGTGCAGGCGGGCATAGCATACGGTTACAGCCATAATGATATAGGCCTTGATGAAAATACCGTGACTAACGGTGAACACAGCAGCCATATGAAGCTGAAGTTTACCAAAGGTTTTAGCAGCAGGGTAAAATTATCCTTCGGAGCAGATTATTTCCTGACAGATTTTACAGAACGCTATACTGAGCCTTCTGGGTTTACTTACACCAGTGGTTATGTTAATAATATAGCAGCTACTTATGCTGAAGCAGATTTTATATTTTCAAAAAAGTTTGCGCTTAAAACGGGTATTCGTGCTACTTATAGTGATGTAATAGGGCAAAGCAATATCGAACCGCGCATAGCACTGGCTTACAAAGCAGGGGCAAAGGGGCAGTTCTCATTAGCGTATGGCGATTTTCATCAGACACCAAAAGCCGATTACCTGAAATATTTTAAAGACTTTGAATTTGAAAAAACGGCACATTACATCTTTAACTATATGTACAATGGTGATGGAAAAACTTTTAGGGCAGAGTTTTATTATAAAGATTATGCCAACCTTGTAAAATACAATTCGTTATTGCCGGAGTATAACAGTACCTACAGTAACAAGGGTAAAGGCTTTGCGCAGGGTATTGACCTGTTTTACCGCGACAGCCGCAGTATCAAAAATCTTGATTACTGGATATCGTATTCATATATTGACAGTAAACGCGATTATAAAAATTATGAAAAGGAAGTAACGCCATCGTATATTGCACGTCATAACTTCTCTATAGTAACAAAATACTGGATAAGCGACTTGCGCTCGCAACTTGGGGTTACCTATAGTTTTAATAGTGGCCGCCCTTATGATAACCCTAATCAGTCCGCATTTATGGCTGGGCAAACCAAAAGCTACAATAACTTAAGCCTGAGTTGGGCTTATTTACTTAGTCAGCAAAAAATACTTTATTTTTCAGTATCAAATGTGTTGGGGTATGATAACACGTTTGGTTATACCTATGCAAATAATGCGGGAGCCGATGGTATGTATGCCCGCCAGGCTATAACACAGCCCGCCAGCAGGTTCTTTTTTGTAGGTTTCTTTTGGAGCATTAGCGATGACAAAAAATCTAACCAGCTGGAAAATCTTTAATGAGAAAAGAATAAAATAATAAAAGCGGGACAAGTAGTGAAAACTGTCCCGCTCCTTTTTGGATCAGGTTCTGAACTTTAAAAATTCGTACGTCTGACCCGGTAAAAAAATTATCCCTGTTATTCTTCAGGTTCATACCAGCCAAAACGGCTGTTTCCCCTGTTATATTCGCTGTGGTCGCTGTTTATGTAATCGCCTGCATCACGTTGTTCATCATCATAAGTATAATCAACCGGCTGGCTTATAATTGTCCTTGGTTTTTTATCTATAGTTTTCATATCGTATGGCTTTTAATTAATATTCTTTTTTACTTTCTTCAAGATTACCGTTTTGTATTTTCTGGGGTGTTTTTGTAGCCCCGGTTTTGTGCTGAGCACTTTTTTCGGCTTCGCTAATCTTGGTTTTTAAATTGCTCTCATTCTTTTCGCTGGTATCCTTACCGCTAGACACCTTAGGAGCCGGGGTTTGGTTTTTATCATCTTTAGCAATCATAACAGTTTGATTTTAGGTGTTTTGTAAAGTTCGCAATTGTTATAGTTACATCAGATAAGGTTTAACACCGCTTTTTGATGTTGTTTCTTACAGTTTTATACTTATTTATTTAATATGCTGTCTTTCAGTGTTTTGTGTGTTGTTGAAAAGCTTACAGATTCAAAGTTTAACAAATAATTTACGCCTTAAAAACCTCCGGAGAGCATATTCTGTGTAAATTAGTGATGGCTTAACAGGGATTTACTTATAAAACTATTTTGAGGTTATCATTAAATCACTGTCAGCTACTAATAATCAACATAAATAATGTTTTTATGGCTACAAAACACTGGGTTTTAGACCCTGCACATTCAGATATTCATTTTCGCATCCGCCATCTGGTTATTTCTTCTGTTACGGGTACATTTAAAGTATTTAGCGGAAGGTTTGTAACGCCGCAGCACGATGATTTTTCAGAGGCGTATTTTACCATTAAAATTGATGTCTATAGCATAGATACCAATAATCGGGATAGGGACGAACACCTTAAATCGCCCGATTTTTTTAATGCAGATGCGTTTCCTGATATAGAATTCCTTTCAACCGAGTTTAAACATATAGAAGGTGATAAGCATACTCTTACCGGAGATCTTACTATTAAAGGCATTACAAAACAGGTAACGCTTGATGTGTTGTTTGGTGGTGAGGCTAAAGACGGTTTTGGTGTAGAACGTGCCGGTTTTGAAATTAATGGCTTTGTAAATCGCAACGATTTTGGTATTCATGCCAATGATGTTACAGAGGCTGGTGGGCTTGTACTGGGCGAAGATATTAAACTACACGCAAACCTGCAGTTTACAAATCAGGTTGATTAATTAAAGATATTTATTTAATCAGGCAGGCATTAAGCACTCTAACAAAATGCTATCTACTGCTTGCCTGATTAACTTATCCATTGAAATTTTCTACAGCGGGAGCTATACCTAATCCGTTCTTTTCAATAATTTTTTCAACTAAAGCAGTTGTCTTTTCCTTAAGCCACAACGGCTCTACAATTTCAGCGCAGTCTGCAAACATCATAAACCATCTCAGAAGTCCTTCTTCTGCCCAATGGGTTACAAAAGTCATTTCGATATTGTCTCCATTTTCAACTTCAGATACGAAACCATAAAAGTGTTTCCTATCCTGTATATATGGTACACAGTGTTTTGCTACGCAGAGGATAACTTTTTCCAGCGGGTATTTTTCCCATTCTTTAGGATAAAGCTCACGGTATTCTTTTAAGCTTACATGCTCTTGCTGTGCTATATCTGTAAGCTGTATTGCTATAATACGGTCTGTCCTGAACTGGCGGTACATTTCGCGCAGGTGGCAGTAGGCAATTGTATGCCAGTTATTATCTTCATGAAAAACACCTATAGGCTCAGCAATGCGGTTTGTTACATCATCACTGCCAAAAGCCTTATACGTCATTTGTACTGCTTTTTTCTCCCCAATGGCTTTTAGCAAAACATCCAAGCTGTTAGTCCCGGCTGGGGTAGCACGGCGGTGGTCGAATGTATCAATATGGTCTTCAAGGTTATTAACCAGATCCTTTTCTGTATTGCGCAATACTGCCTTTACCTTATATAATGCCGAAGCAAAATTATCGGTCAGCGCCTTGTCTGAAAATTTTTCCATGAGTTTGCCCGCGGTAATAAAAGCCATCGCTTCTTCGGGTGTAAACATAACAGGAGGCAGGCGATAGCCGTCTACCAGAGAGTACCCAATACCGGCTTCGCCATATAGTGGTACACCGGCTTCTTCCAGCGAACGTATGTCGCGGTATACCGTGCGCAGGCTGATGCTAAAACGGTCAGCAAGGTCCTGCGCTTTTACAACCTTTTTAGATTGCAGCTGAATTAATATGGCTGTTATGCGGTCAAAGCGGTTCATAATTGACTATTTAGTATTGCGTTCCTGCAGCATTTCAAGCATCTTGAGTGTGGTATTCCAGTTGCGTGTGGTAGATTTAAGCCCCATTTTACTTTCAATAAATGAATTTGAAAGTTTAGAATCGGCGGCGCTTTGGGCTAATTTTAAATACATAGTAGTACCCACGGCTTTAAACTCATCGTTACTACGGTTATATTTTTTCATCTGGTCAAGTCCCTGTGTAGTGGCCTCGCCTGAAAGAAACGTAACAAAATACTTTTTAATGCCCGATGGCTCTGGTTCGCGCTTTGTGTAAGGGTTGTTATCTACAGCTTTTTCCAGATCGGTTTCGTCAAGTATAAAGGTAAAAACGTCGTGCCCATACTCTTTATATAAAAGTACTTCTATAGCGCGGCCCACCTTAGCTTTATCTGTTTCGTCCATATCAAAAACAACATTGCCACTTTGTATGTAAGTAGCCACGTTGTTAAATCCGTTGGTTTCCATTAGCTTACGCAGGTGTTCCATTTTAATGACGTTATGGCCACTAACGTTAACGGCGCGAAATAAGGCTAGGTATGAGGGCATGTTATTTGGAATAATGATTAATTACAAATTTATTTAAATTTAATGACCAATAACGTATTTTTGCGCCATGGGAAAAAGAAAAACGACAGACAAGATTGTTTTTACAAATGTAGATGTGCTTGATGCCGGCGCTAAAGGCGTATCGGTAGCTAAGGCACCAGATGGCAAAGTTATATTTATACCTAATGTAGTGCCGGGCGATGTTGTAGATATACAAACGTTTAAAAAACGTAAAGCCTATTATGAGGGTAAGGCCATACATTTTCATGAATACAGTGCAGACAGGGTAATACCCCAGTGTCAGCATTTTGGGTCGTGTGGTGGCTGTAAATGGCAAAACATGCAGTATGAAAAGCAGCTTTTTTACAAAAACCGTGAGGTATTTAACCACCTTAAGCGCATAGGTAAGGTAGAACTACCCGAATTTGAGCCTATTAAAGGCAGCGAAAAGCAGTTTTATTATCGTAATAAAATGGAGTTCTCATTCTCTAATGCACGCTGGATAACCGAAGAGGAATCTAAAAGTGGCGAGGAGATTGATAACCGTAACGCGCTTGGTTTCCACATTCCGCGTATGTGGGATAAGATACTAGACATAAACCATTGCCACCTTCAGGAAGACCCGAGCAACATGATACGCAACTCGGTTCGTGAGTTTGCTATTAAGCACGACCTGGCGTTTTTTAACCCACGCGAGCATAGCGGCCTTTTGCGCACGCTTATGATACGTACGGCAAGTACCGGAGAGATCATGGTATTGATACAGTTCTTTGATAATAATAAAGAAGAACGAGAGCTGATACTTAACCATCTTGCAGAGCAGTTTCCTAGTATTACATCATTACAGTATGTGGTTAACCAAAAAGCTAACGACACGCTGTATGACCAGGATATAAAACTCTTTAAAGGTCGTGACTATATATTAGAGCAAATGGAGGGCCTTAGCTTTAGCATAAACGCTAAGTCTTTTTACCAGACTAATAGCGATCAGGCTTATGAGCTGTACAGCATAACCCGCGATTTTGCCGGCCTTACCGGAGAAGAACTGGTATATGACCTTTATACAGGTACGGGTACCATAGCCCAGTTTGTATCGCGCAAAGCAAAAAAAGTGGTAGGGGTAGAGGCAGTGCCGGAGGCTATTGCTGATGCTAAAGAAAACGCAAGGCGCAATAATATTATTAATTGTGAGTTTTTTGTAGGTGACATGAAAGATGTGTTCAATGCAGAATTTATTGAAACACATGGCTATCCTGATGTTATTATTACCGATCCTCCGCGCGATGGTATGCATAAAGATGTGGTGGCAGAGATACTGCGTATAGCACCACAAAAAGTGGTGTATGTAAGCTGTAACTCGGCTACACAGGCACGCGACCTGGCGCTTATGGATGAGGTTTATAAAGTAACACGTGTACGCCCTGTAGATATGTTTCCGCAAACGCACCACGTAGAAAATGTTGTACTTTTAGAAAAAAGATAATAGAACCACCTGCCTGATGAAAAAACTTATTGGTTGCATACTTGTTCTTTGTGTCACAGCCATCTACCTTATCAGTTGTGAAAAGGATGATATATGTGCAGAAACTACGCCTACTACACCAAACATGATTGTGTCTTTTTATTATAATGATAACAGGACATCTTATAACCATGTAACTAACCTGCAGTATTATGAAGTAGACAATGAGCAAAATATCATTTCTGTAGGAACTGTAGATAGTACCAGGGTGCCACTTCGCGTTGATGCAAACCACACAAAATGGGCTTTTGTTTTTAACCAGGTTGTAGCTAATGGAATTGATAAAAGAACTGACTATGTAGATTTTAAATATACAGTATGGCAGGAGTTTGTATCGCGTGCCTGTGGCTATAAAACCCAGTTTTTACTCGATCAGGACAATCCGCGTGGCAGTAACCCTGTTGTTACCGATGGCGATGGTAAAGGACGCTGGATACAGGGTATTGAAATTGTAAGAGACAGTATAACAGACGAAAACGAGGCGCATGTTAAAGTATATTTTTAGGCTTATTATACTTCTTCCTGTTATTGCCTTAGGTCAGCAGGATTTGAAAGTAGAAAAAATGGATACTGTGCAGGCACCGGTTTCTGTGCTACCTACCCAGCAGCGTTATGGCCTTAGGGTAGGTGTAGACTTGCACCGCCTTACACGATCTTTTTATGACGATGGCTTTAGGGCAATAGAAGTTGTGGGCGATTTCAGGCTGAATAAAAAACTCTATGCTGCTGCAGAGCTTGGCAATGTTGATTATACTGTAGACGACCGACAGCTAAATTTTACTACAAAGGGCAGCTATCTTAAAATAGGGCTTGATGTTAACGCATATGAGAACTGGCTGGATATGGAAAACATGATTTACTTTGGTTTCCGTTATGGTTTTTCTACTTTTAATCATACTCTCAATTCCTATACGATATACCAAAACAGCGATGTGGGTAATGCCGAAGGACAGGGGAATTATTTTGAAGATGTAACGGTACAGTCTGGCGAAAAATTCAGTGGGCTTTCTGCGCATTGGGTAGAATTGGTGGGTGGTGTTAAGGCAGAACTTTTTGCAAACATCTATCTTGGTTTTAGTGTTCGCATCAATAGCCTTATTAGTAATAAAAAGCCTAAAGAATTTGATAACCTTTACATCCCGGGGTTTAACCGTACGTATGATGGAAGTTTTGGTGTAGGATTTAATTATACGCTTTCTTATCTTATTCCGTTATATAAGAAAACAGAGGTAGAGAAACAGGCTAAGAAAAAATAACAAACAGCCTGTTAAAAGTTAAAATTCTGTTAAGGTAGATTTAAACCATTATCTTTGCCCCGTAAATATGTAGAGGGCAACTGTTTTTTAAACAAGGATATACAATAAATATTTAATAATTTTTTAGTTACCCAATTTTTGATATAAAACTACTTTTACGGATTTTGTTTAAATTATCAGGGCATGAAATTATTTTCATTATTACTATCCATTATTGTATTTTTTGTATCGCTTTACTTTTTAGTAGGTGAAATAACCTATGGTATATATACTTTTAATGAAGTTATTTATATACTGCTTCTTGTCATTTTAATGGTAATATGTGTTACTGGCGTAATTATAAACTGGAGTGTTTTTTCTAAAAAAAGGCGTGGCTCAGTTTATCTTTTTGTGTCAAACAATTTTTCAAAAAAGGCAAAATAAAATTTTTCTCATTTTTAATCTTTGTGGTTTAAAATAATTTTGACTTTGCTGAAACCCTGTTAAATATAGCCATTGCACACATTCTTAATAAAAATTTAATTGTATCTGCACATTTAAAATCCTATATTTACCGTCATTTATATATTGAAATGTTATAAAATGATGATGCAGGAGTTACCCGAATTATATAAATACAAACATATTTCTTTCGATTTGTGGCTTACCCTTATTAAGTCGCACCCGGAATTTAAACCAAAGCGTAATCTTCTTTTCAGAGATTATTTCGCCATCAATAAACCTATTGATGCCGTTTCTGCAGTAATACGCAAGTTTGATGTGCTTACAAATTCAATTAACGAAAAAGTATGCCGCAACTTTAACACCTACGAAATTTATTATCTTATACTCGATGCGCTCGATGTAGACATTAACACGGTTACAGCTACCCATCTTGATGGCTTTTACAAGGCGACAGAAGATTTGCTGATGCAATATAAGCCTGTATTGCTTTATCCTGAAATTCCTGAACTTTTCAGGCAATTGCACAGCGAAGGTAAAACCATGAATATACTGAGCAATACAGCTTTTATAAAAGGAAGTTCGCTTAAAAAGGTATTGACTTCACACGGGCTTGAAGAATATTTTGCCTTTCAGGGATACTCTGATGAAACCGGATATTCTAAGCCGGGAACTGAGATGTACCAGTATGCCTGGGATAACATCCTTAAAATAGGCGATATTCAAAAACACGAAGTATTGCACGTTGGCGATAATGCCCTGTCTGACCAGCAGGGAGCCCTGCAATTTGGCTTCGATGCATATTTATTAACCAACCCAATCAATAATGAACCTAAGTTACAGCCTGCATAAAATTACCGATAAAAACAACAGCCCGTTTTGCGAGGCAGAGTACAGCAAGTTTAAATTTGGCGATAGTAGCATTGCACAAAAGTTTGCCGATGAACTTTTTGACGGTTTTATAGCAAAGCATTCAGATTTAATACTGGCGCACGATGAAGTGGTGATATTGCCAAGCCCGTACCACAGCATACCTACAGCATCTAACTATCTTAGTTCATACTTTAAGCTAAAGATGAATGCGTTTTTATACACTCATGGTAAAAAGGCATTGTCTGAATCTAAAATATACCGTAACCAGACGTATACTACAGATTATGGTAGCCTAAGCTTTGCAGACAGGGTAAAACTAATAGCTAACGATACTTACTATATAGACCGTAATTATATTAACGGTAAACTATGCCTGTTTATGGATGACATAAAGATAACGGGCAGCCATGAGCTTATCGTTAAAAAAATACTTAATGAGTATGATGTGCAGGGCGAATTTGTATTTGTATATTTCGCTGAGTTAATAAATAAGGACATTCATCCTAATATTGAGAATTATTATAATTACTTTTATGTTAAGGATACTGAGAGCCTTGGGGAGGTTATCAATGCGCCGTCGTTTGTGTTTAACACGCGTACAGTAAAATACATACTGAAGCTTGAGGAGCCTGAATTTATGGCGTTGCTTGATATTATTAATCCAAATGTACTGCCGCAATTGTTTAACCTGGCGGTTAGTAATAATTATCATACCATTGAAGATTACAGGGTTAACCTGCATTATATAAACCAAAGTATAACCAATAAAAAATCTAATCATTATGGCTATCAACTTACAGAAAGGTCAACGTGAAACACTTAATGCTCCAAAATTTACCATAGGCTTAGGCTGGGATACAAACACATCTTCTACAGGTGCGGCATTTGATCTTGATGCCTCGGTATTTGTTATGGGCGATAACAGGAAGCTGCTTGCTGACGAATTTTTTGTATTTTATAACAACCTTACTTCTCCGGATGAGGCGGTACAGCACACGGGCGATAACCTTACCGGTGAAGGAGATGGAGATGATGAATCTGTAAATGTAGACCTTGCTAAGATAGACCCACGTGCTACAGAGCTTTGTGTGGTAGTAACCATACATGATGCTGAAATACGCAAGCAAAACTTTGGACAGGTGCGTAACTCTTATGTGCGTATTGTTGATGCTTCTAACGGAAATGAGCTTGTAAAATATGAGCTCGAAGAAGATTTCTCTATTGAAACTGCTGTAGAGTTTGGCCGTATCTATAAAAGAAACGGCGAATGGAAGTTTGAGGCAGTAGGTGTAGGCCAGCGTGGCGGGCTACAGGAATATTTAAACAAATACAACTAATAAAATTACAATGGCTATAAATTTAGAAAAAGGGCAGCGCATTAACCTTGAAAAAAGCAACGGCAGTAAACTACTTAACCTTTGTGTGGGGGTAAACTGGGGTGCTATAGAAAAAAAGGGGTTCTTCAGCACTAAAAAAGAGGCGGTAGACCTTGATGCAAGCTGCGCCATATATGATGAAGGTAAAAGAAATATTGACACCGTTAGCTTCCGTCAGCTTAAGAGCAACGATCAGGCCATTCGCCATAGTGGCGATGACCTTACGGGCGACCTTAATGGTAATGATGGCTTAGATAATGAAGTCATTACTGTAGATCTTTCACGCCTTACACCATCTGCAAATTACGTGGCGTTTTTTATAAACAGCTTCCGCGGGCAGGACTTTAAAGATATTCCGTTTGCATCCATCAGGATTTACGAAGGTACACCAACCCGTGTAAACGAGGTATTTGCCAAGTACGACATTGCTAACGAGGCTACTTTTGCAGGCAGTGTATCTATGGTGCTGGGTGTGTTTTATAAAAGAAATGGCGAGTGGAAATTTAATGCTGTAGGCGAACCTACAACTGATAAAAAATTAGAACAAACCATAGTAACCATTCAACAAAAGTTTCTGTAAGCTATGGAAAACAACGATTTAACAGCGCCGCAGCCACAGGCTTCGATTGCGCCAATAGATAAAGAAGGTAATGTAAACCTGGCTAATATACAGCCGGGTGATATGGCACAATATGAAGCTATTACAAACCAGCTTTCTGAAAAAGATACTAACTCAATACTAAACTTTGGTGCTGAGATACAAAATAACATTGCCCGCCAGAGTGATACGTTTTTAAATAACGTACGCACACAGCAGGGGGGCGAAGTAGGCAACCTTATAACGGAGCTTCTTACCGAGCTTAATTATATTGATGTTGATGAACTCAACAAAAATGGTTTCCAACGCTTTATCTCGGGTATACCATTACTTAATAAACTGGTTATCGACGTTAAAAAGATCTTCCAGAAGTATGATAAGATCACGGCTAATGTAGACCGTATTAGTAACAAGGTTAAGGCTGGGATGATCAATTCGGTAAAAGATAATACCTCGCTGCAAACTATGTTTGACAGTAATGTAAACCTTATCAAAGACCTTGAAAAGTATATTATTGCAGGCCAGCTTAAGTTTAAACAACTTAGCGAAGAACTTGCGGTAATGGAAGGTAATCCATCTAATTATCAGGATTATGAAATTTCTGATAAGCGTAACTTTACGACCCGCCTTGATAAAAGGCTGGCTGATATGAAGGTGGTGCGTTTTATACTCCTGCAATCATTAGCGCAAATAAGGGTGGTGCAAAATAACAACACCTCTATTGCCGAAAAAGCGCAGACGATACTTACCACAACCATGCCGGTATGGAAGAACCAGCTTACACTTGCAGTAGCGCTGCAAAGGCAAAAGCAGCACATTGAGGTACAGAAGAAAGTAAGTGAGACGACCAACACCATTCTTCAGAAAAATGCTGAAATGCTAAAAACAAACAGTATTGAGGTGGCCAGGGAGAACGAAAAAACGGTGGTGTCTTTAGATACGCTTAGATCTACTACAAGGTCGCTTATAGATACACTTAGCGAAGTAAAACAAATACACGAACAGGGTGCCCAAACGCGCAGGGAGCTAGATGCCGGCCTGCAAAACCTTGAGGCAGAACTGAAAAAAGGTGTAGTGAGCTAGAAACAGCAACATAAAGAAGGTAGATGCAGGAAGGGCAGCAGGAAATTTACGCTCAGGCTATAAAAGATAGTAATAAAAGGTTATTGGTTTTAAAAACATTGTCTAATTTTTTTAACCATAAGGATCTCTTTGCGGTTTATATTCGCACTAAGGTTATCCATAATCTTTTTGAATCGAATACTGGTCTTGATCCTAATAAGCTGGAGCTCTTTCATATACAATATACCAGTAGCCTGATCGATTTGTTTCAAAAGCTCAAAAAAGCAAAGGAGCAGCAGTACCTGTTAGTTAATGATGAAATCTATATTAATGATGAGCTGGTAGGCAAACTGGAGAAGCAAACCCAAAGCCTTGATTTTACAGGCGAGTCGCGAAAGCACAGCCAAAACATGGGTGCTAAATTGCGCGAACTTTACAGCATATTGGAAAGTGGCACGGCAGGCAAGCCCTTTAGCTGGGGCGATGCACTTATGCTTAGTACGCGTTTTGGGCAGGAGTTTTACCGGGAGTTTACGGATGCCGAAAAGTTTCTGCAACTTACAGAGGCAGAAACTAAAAAAACATACAGGAGCGACTATGCAGCCATAGAGCGAAAGCTGATGGGCAGGCTTAATAAGCTAAACTTCAGGATAAAATTTACCTGTGGGCTGCGTTATCAAAATGATTACCTGGAGGTTTTTGAATTTGTAGATTCTAATGATAAGTTCATCTTTATAGAGGCCATCAAAACCTTTTTACTGTTGGATAATGAAATGGCAGCAGGGCTTGATTTTTCTAAAAATATGTCTAACAAGGCGGATATAGTAAATAGCCTGCGCCAAAAAAATGATATGCTGCACGATAAACTGGGCAGTATTAAAACGTCGCTCCCTACTGATGTGGAGGATGTGTTAGAAAGTTATCTCGAAAAAATATCAGGGGTAGATTTCCTTGAGGAGCTGCAAAATGTAGATGAGCAGACCAATATTTTAAGAGCAATGTTAAATATAAATATTACAAAATAATGGCAATAAATCTTGAAAAAGGGCAGAGGCAAAGCATTGCTGCACCTAAATTTACCGTAGGTCTGGGCTGGGATACTAATAACAGTAATACCGGCGAGGCGTTTGACCTCGATGCTTCGGTATTTGTGCTGGGCGCTAATGGTAAACTGGTGAGTGATAATCACTTTGTTTTTTATAATAACCTTACCACACCAGATGGTGCTGTAACCCATGCAGGCGATAACCTTACGGGTGAAGGCGATGGCGATGATGAAAAAGTATTTATCGACCTTTCTAAAATTTCATCGATGTAAGCGAGATCACGTTTGTAGCAACGATACACAAAGCCGCAGACCGCAGGCAAAATTTTGGACAGGTGCGCAACTCATTCATTCGTATTGTAGATGGTTCAAATAATACAGAGCTTGTAAAATATGAGTTGGATGAAGATTTCTCTATAGAAACAGCTGTAGAGTTTGGTCGTATCTATAAACGAAATGATGAGTGGAAATTTGAAGCTGTTGGTGCCGGTATGAAAGGTGGCTTGCAAGATTTTCTTAACAAATATAATTAAGATAAATTCTTTAATTAGTTAATATTTGTATATTTAAACCAACCAATAAACATAAATCATGGCAATTAACCTATCCAAGGGTCAGAAGATAGACCTTAAAAAATCTTCAGGCGAAACCCTTACTAATTTTTGTGTAGGTGTTAACTGGGGTGCTATAGAGTCAAAAGGCTTTTTAGGCCTTGGTAAAAAAGTGCAGAGCATTGACCTCGACCTAAGTTGCATTCTTATAGACGACCAGAATAACCTGTGCGATCACCTGTACTCACCACTTTATCGTGTAGAGATACTACAGCAGTTTGGTTTGCCAAAAGGTAAGCTACAAACTACCGATGGTGCTATGCGCCACACTGGCGACGACCTTCAGGGAGATACCGGTGGTGATGATGGTCTTGATAACGAAATTATTACAGTAGATCTTTCTAAATTGCGTCCTAATGTAACGCAGATATTTTTCTTCCTGAACAATGCAGGTAAAGAAGATTTCTCGCAAATACCATACTCAAAAATCCGTATGTATGAGGGTACTCCTACTTATGTAAAAGAGGTTTTTGCATCTTATAACGTTTCTGCCGAAGGGCAGTATGTGGGTAAGCAAAGTATCATCATGGGCAAGCTGTACAAACGAAATGGCGAATGGAAATTCAGTGCCATTGGCGACCCTACAGAAGATACATTCCTTGGACAAACCATTCACCGTATTGTAAAGTCTTACCTTTAATTTTATAGCTTATGCAAATCAAAAATATTGATGGGCTATCCGTATCCCAAATCAGGAGGATGGTAAATGAAGGCGGTAAATTCGTAATCTTTCCATATACGGTATCTATAGTAGTAATGACGTTTAAAAGATCATCTTCTATTTATTTTATACCGCCCGGTGAAAATACCATCAAGCATTCTTATAAGCATGTGCTTACTAATGGTGTACTGGGTTGGTGGGGTATCCCGTGGGGGCCTATTTACACTATAGGCAGTATGTATCACCATTTAAGCGGCGGTAAAGATGTAACATCTGATGTTATGACCCATCTTATACAGCATGACCCTGAGGCCAATACGTCTACTTATAATATTAATGGCGTAGTATCTTCAAATACGGCAGTACCTGCACAACAGCAGGATACTTATAACATACCCAGGTAATCTTAGCATATGAGAAGGCTACCTGTTTATTTTTTGCTGGACACGTCCGGCTCTATGTATGGCGAACCCATACAGGCGCTTAACAATGCCCTTAGCGGTATGGTTAATACGTTGCGCAGCGATCCGCAGGCGCTTGACTCGCTGTGGCTTAGTATCATTACGTTTGACCGTGAGGTTAAAGAACTGGTACCACTTACTGAGTTGGTGCAGTTTCGTTTGCCTGAAATTACCTGTCCGCAGAGTGGGCCTACCAATACCGGTGCCGCACTCGATTTTGTTATGGATAGGGTAAGTAAAGATGTAATTAAAGGATCTGATACGCAAAAAGGCGACTGGAAACCATTGCTGTTTCTTTTTACCGATGGCAAACCCAGCGACATACAGCTGTATCGCGAAAAAACAGCCGAAGTGCGTAAATTCGATTTTGGTGCTGTTGTAGGCTGTGCTGCCGGCCACCTTGCTAACGATGCCATGCTTAAGGAACTTACCGATAATGTGGTACACCTTGATTCGGCAGACAGCCAGACGCTTAAAGCCTTTTTTAAGTGGGTAAGCGAAACCATAGAGCAGGGTAACAAAAGCCAGGGAACAGGAGAAGCGCCTAAGTTGCCTCCGCCGCCAGATGAGATAACGGTAGTAATTTAATACAGGACCAACCATGAGAAGATTACCCATTTATTTTTTGATAGACATTTCTGAATCGATGGTAGGCGAACCCATACAACAGGTAGAGGAGGGGCTTGCCGCGATTATACAGGCGCTTAAGTCAGATCCTTACGCGCTCGAAACCGTTTGGATATCAATTATCGTATTTGCGGGTCAGCCAAAAACACTGGTGCCTTTGCAGGAAATCGTTACATTTTATCCGCCAAGATTTCCTATTGGGGGTGGTACTTCGCTTAGTAAAGGCTTGGGCCACCTGATGTATGAACTGCGTAAAAATATCGTAAAGACTACTTATGAGCAAAAAGGCGACTGGAAACCCATTGTGTTTTTGTTTACAGATGGTGTTCCTACAGATGATACCGCATCTGCTATAACAGAGTGGAAACAAAACTGGCAAAAATCGGCCAATATGGTAGCCATATCGTTTGGCGATGAGGCCTATACGTCATTATTGGGCCAACTAACCTATAATGTACTGCATTTTAAAAATACTAATGCACAGTCATATAAAGAGTTCTTTCGCTGGGTTTCAGATTCTATTAAAACCAGCAGCATAAGTGTAGACAGTAACGGTTCGGGCTTTGAACTTGCCAAAACCGACGATGACACCCTTTCAAAAATAGACCTTACAAAACCCGCAGATCGTAAACCAGCTTATGATGATAATTTTGTAGTACTGGCCGCTAAATGCCAAAACACAAAACGCCCTTACCTGATGAAGTATGCCCGTAACCTGGCATCAAACAACTTTGGCGGGGTAGATTTGTATACCAAATCTTATAGGCTTACCGGTGCTTTTCCGGTTGATAATTCTTATTTTGAACTGGCCGATGCTAAAATTGACACTAAGGTAAGCAGCGAAGAGCTTGTAGGTGCACCTACCTGTCCATGCTGTGGCAACCCTTATGGCCTTGCAGTATGCAGTTGTGGTAACATACACTGCATAGGCGAAGAAAAAGAAAGTACCTGCCCTTGGTGTGGTAATAGGGGAACTTACGGCATAGGCAGCGGTGGTTTTGATATTAACCGTGCACAAGGCTAATGGATGAAACAGAAAAATATCTCTACGCACTACTGCAACAGCAGGGTATAAGCAGCCATGAACGCTTAAGGGAGTTGTTTAATGAATTTGTTAGCAGAGAAGAAAATATAAATTACGTAAAAAGCATAAAACTGCTACAGGAAAAAATGACAAAAAACTGGCAGATTTTTGCGCGCGGCGAAGATATAAAAACACTTCAGGTGGCACTTCCTAACGGCAACCAGGGCAAAGCGTATAAAGCAGTTTTTGATTTTGAAGCTTTTGGTTTAGCTGACATTACCCGTTATGAACTTACTGGTTTTGAAGGTACAGGCCTTGCATATGACCCTGAAAACAAAATAATTGAGGGTTTACCGGCAAACAGCGGCGACATTGTTTTAAATTTTAGCTATAACTTTGAGGGTGAGCCTGAAGATGCTGAATTCAACCAAAAAAAAGTTACCATCATCATCAATCCGGATCCTAAGTCGCTCTGGAGAGATATTCCCAGTGATCCTGATGGGCAGTTTGCCGTACCGGACAGGTTAAGCGAAACCGTTTCTTTTTTAGGAAAAACACTTGTGGTAGCTTCTACCCGTGGGCGTTCGCACGCTATTAAAGGTTCTTATAGAGATGATAGTTATGCCTATGCCGAATTACTTTCCGGATGGGGTGTAATTGCAATTTCAGATGGTGCGGGTTCAGCAAAATTTTCCCGTAAGGGGCAGAAATTGCCTGCAAATCTGTTATAGATTATCTAGAGAGAAATTTTACTAAAGAAAATGCAGCATTGCTTGATGAAGCTATCAGTATATATTCAGTTGATGCTTCGGTAAAAGACAGGCTTGAGGATATAGCATTTCCATATCTTTCGGAGGCAGCCAAAAATGCACATACTACTATTGAGGCCTTTGCTCATACAAATGATGCTGCTATCGGCGATTTTCATGCCACGCTTTCTTTTGCGTTAGTCAAAAAATACGAGACGGGTTATGCCTTTTTAAGTTTTGGTGTAGGCGATTGCCCTATTGTTTTAGTAGCTAAAGATTTTAGTGAAGTGATACCGCTTAATATACTTGATTCAGGAGATTTTGGAGGAGGAACACGCTTTGTAACGATGCCGGAAATTTTTAAAAAAGAAGACTACGACAGCCGTTTTAGATTTGAATTCGTAAACGGTTTCCCATATGTTGTATTGATGACTGATGGCATTTATGACCCTAAGTTTGAGGTGGAGGCTAATTTAGCAAAAGCCGAGAAATGGCAACATTTTTTTAAAAATCTTCAGGGAAATAATGATGAGGATGTAACTATTTCCTTTGATGTACGTACAAGTACTATAGATACATCACTTTTAAAGTGGATGGATTTCTGGAGCCCGGGTAACCATGACGACCGCACCCTGGCAATCTTGTTTTAAAATTTAGTATGAATATTACAACCGTACGGTCTGTTAACGACCCTGATAAAACCTACCAGTTTAATGACAACGGCGCCCCAATGCGCGGCGGGGTAAAAGACGTATACTTTAGCCCGGACCGTAGTTATGTGGTAGCGCTTTTTAGGGAGCGGCTGGACGACAACCAAAAGGAACGCCTTAAGCGTATTACCACCCAGTATCTTACCCAGATAAAAAATAAAGATGCCGCAGAATATTTTTTAGAGGAAGTATTCCGTTGGCCTACAGATGTTGTAGAACATAAGGGGCTTACCGGCATTATTGTGCCCACTTATAAGCAGAAGTTCTTTTTTAAGCAAGGGCAGGAAACTGCTAACCTGATTAAAGGAAAAGAAAAGAATGGTAAATGGTTTGCAGCTGCAAAGTTCAGGAACGAGCAGTTTCCGCTACGGCTTGCCAAGGCAGAACTGGGTAACTGGCTGAGCTATTTTCAGATATGCTTAAACATAGTACGGGGCATCAAGAAGATGCACGCCATGGGCCTGGCACACTCTGACCTTTCATACAACAATATTCTTATTGACCCCATTGAGAAATCGGCTTGTATGATCGACCTCGATGGGCTTGTGGTACCAGGGCTGTTTCCGGCGGAGGTAATAGGTACGGCTGAGTTTATAGCGCCAGAGGTTTTGGCTACAAGGCACCTGGATAAGGCTGACCCTAAACGTATTTTACCAAGCCGTTATACTGACCTGCACGCGCTGCCCGTGCTCATTTATATGTTTTTGCTACACCGCCACCCGTTAAAAGGGAGCAAAGTGCATGACCTTGATGCCGAAAAAGATGACCTACTTTCTATGGGAGAAAAGGCATTGTTTATAGAACACCCTACAGACCATAGTAACCGCCCTAAAATAAGCCGTTTCTCTAAATGGGAAATGCCCTGGAGCGATATTGATAAATTGCCTTACAGTATTACAGGGCCCTACCTTGCTGAAATGTTTGATCGGGCTTTTATTACCGGGCTACACAACCCACAGGAACGTCCACCGGCCGAGAGCTGGGAACAGGCAATTTTAAAAACAGTCGACTTAATGCAGCAATGCGCTAATACTGCCTGCAGCCAGGGATGGTATGTGTTTGACAATTCGGTGGCTCCAAAATGCCCTTTTTGCGGAACAAAACACCAGGGAACGCTGCCAATGCTCGATTTTTATTACGAATTTAGCCCCGGTGTATGGAAGCCCGATAACCAAAGGCTGATGGTGTATAATAATCAGTACCTCTTTAACTGGCATGTAAACCGAAATGTGGTACGTAATGAAAAAACAGATCCACGCGATAAGATACCTGTAGGCTATTTTACTTTTTTTGAAGGGAAGTGGATGCTGGTAAATCAAAAGCTGGATAGCATGAAAGATATTACCGAGGGTAAAGATGTGCCTGTAAACAGCATGACAGAACTTACACAGGGTAAAAAGCTGCTTCTTTCTGGCAAAGAAGGAGGGAGGCTTGTACTTATAACAATTACAAATTAAAATAACTAAATCAAATAAAATAACTAATAAATGGACAGCTTAATTAATCATCCGGGCATTATTGCCGTTTTTTCCGTCGTTGTACTAATCATGCTTCTCCTTGACCTGGGAGTATTTAACAAAAACAGCCATGCAGTAACAAATAAAGAAGCCATAACATGGTCGCTGGTCTGGATTACGCTTTCTATGGGCTTTAGTGGTGTAATATACTATTACATGGGGGTAGAAAAGTTCTCCCAGTTTCAGAGTGCTTATTGGATAGAGAAGGCTTTATCTGTAGATAACTTATTTGTATTCATATTAGTATTTAGCTTTTTTAATGTACAAAAAGAAAATCAGCACAAAGTACTTTTTTGGGGTATCATTGGGGCATTAGTGCTCAGGGCAATATTTATTTTTAGCGGTGTAGCTCTTATTAACGTTACATATCTGCCTGAATTTGAGCTTTGGGGCTATAATATGAGGGTAAATATCTTACTTACAATATTTGGACTTTTCCTTGTATATGCCGGTATAAAATCTGCTTTTGCAGAAGACGATGATGATGAAGAGAAAGACTTTAATAAGAGCCCGGGTGCACGTATTGTAACTAAATTTTTTAAAGTAAGTAAAAACTATGATAAGGATAACTTCTTTACTATAGAAAATGGCAAAAAACTCGCTACACCATTACTTGTAGTTGTAGGTGTTATCGAATTTACCGACCTTTTATTTGCGGTAGACTCTATTCCTGCAATTTTTGCCATAGCACCGGATGACCCTTTTATTCTGTACACGTCTAACATTTTTGCCATATTAGGCTTAAGAGCACTTTACTTCTTATTAGCTAACTTTATACACCTGTTTAGTAAATTAAAATATGGGCTTGCTATCATCCTTTCATTTATTGGTGTTAAGATGGTTATATCGCCTATATATCATATCGAATCGATGCATTCGCTTATGGTAGTGGCTGGCGTACTAGTACTTTCTGTATTAGCATCAGTATTATTTCCTGAAAAGGAAGAAGTTAAAGAAACAGAAGTTTAGTCTTCATCTAAATAGTAAATACAAAACAGGCCGCCCAATTTGGGAGGCCTGTTGTATTTTATAGCTATGGGTAATAGTTATTCTTCTTCGCCCTCTTCGTCATCATCTTCATCTGCTTCAAATTCATCAAGCAGAAAATCAACTACAAGCTCTATGGTATCTCCATTTTCATTTAACCCAAAGTAAGCCGGGAAATAGCCATCTCCCCATCCTGATGCAAACATAACAATGTTGTTATCACTTTCAGGATTTGGTTTATGGTCGTTCCAGTCGCCAAGCTCACGTGAGAATGTGTTTTTACCGGAATACTCCCTGAACTCTTCAGATAGCACACTGTCGTAATAATTATATTCAGGATTAGCCTCTTGAAGCACGTCCAGTTTTTCATTAAACTCTTCGCTGGTTTCTTCATCCATAAAACATGCCAGGCCAGATTCTACAGCAAAACCATAAAATTCGCCTTCTTCGAGTTCTCCAAGCTCCTCCGTAGTGATATCTTCGGTAAGGGCAAGTATCCACTTCGTAGCATCTTCCGGCCTGAATTTTATTTTGGCGTAAGCAATACGGTGGTGTAATTTATCTATTTCAGACACATAAATGTACACAGGGTACTTATCGGGTTCTACAGAGCGTGCAAAAGCAGCCTGTTCAGCCGAAAAAAAAGGGTCTGAAGCTACGATACGTCCTGTTGGCAGGTTAACATCGCCTATATGTATTTCAACAAGTTCGCGTTCGCCCATTTCTCCGGAAAGGTCAAACGGAAGCTCAAAGTCACTAACGTTTTTCATTGGTTTTAATTTTGGATTTTAAATTTAAGGAATTAACGTTTAAAAAGCTCTAGTTTATAAAATCTTTAACCCAAAAAAACAGCCTTTCAACAATTGTTGAAAGGCTGTTTTATATTTTTGTATATGATTAGCTTATAACTTGTTCATGTTGTTAGCAAGAGTTTCTATAAATTTAGTTATAGGTCCTTTTATCATCATGGCCATCATAGCGTTAAACTCGCCGTCAAAGTTAAGTACTACAGTACTGCTGTTTTCATCAATTGCGGTAATATTTCCGGTAAGGGTAAAAGGTATCTTATCGCTTGCAGCACCTAAAATTACTTTATTAGGCGCCTGCCTTTCTTTAAGTTTCAGCTTAATTTCGGGCATTCCCTTAAGGGCAAATATAAACGACTCATCGCCGGTAACCTCAAATTTTGCAATATTTTCCGGCATTAGCTTTTCAAAATTTTTAACATCGCTAAGTGCGTCAAAAATATACTGTGCCGGTTTTTGTACGGTAACCTTCGGGCTTTCTAAATTCATGCTGTTGTTTAATTATTTCTTTTTACCAAAAAGCTTATCAACTTGTTTTTTTGATAGTGCAGCCGTTAAGCCAGTTACATCAGTATTCTTCAATGTAATATACATATTCAGGTTTACTATACCTAATGCTTTAGTATAGTCTAAAGTAATTATATAGTTTGGTAATGATAACACTACATCTTCCTTAGGAGTATTTTCAAAGCCATCAATTATTGTTTTATATAGATCTTCAAATGTATTATCAACATCATCAAATGAAAATTCCTTGTAAGCCTCAATACTAGTCAATTTCATATCTCTATACTCAAAGGTATATGTATTGCCTGTTTTAGTACATTCGATACTTTTTGGCGTCCCTAATGCTCCTCCAACTTTGCCAATTGGCTCTGCCTTTACAACATCAACTTTTTTAAGCTGTGCAAATGATACCGATGATACAAGCAGTACTACAAATAATGTGAATTTTTTCATTGTGTTTATTAAATTGATTGGTTATTAATTTGGTGCAAGATATATAAAATCTTATAAATAAGAAAATAATCTTAATATTTTTTACTGTCCCCAGGTATCAGGTGTAATACGCCATTCTTTAAGGGTTTCATGTTCAGCTTCAGTAATATATTGTTTAGCTGTGGCAAGTTCTAATAGCGTATCGTAATTACCAAGTGTATGCAGGTTTACATTTGCAGCTTTAAAATTTTCTACAGAAATATCAAATCCATATGTAAAAATAGCAACCATACCCTTTACATTAACGCCTGCCTCGCGTAGTGCCTCTACAGCAAGCAGGCTGCTTTTGCCAGTACTTATAAGGTCTTCGACAACTACTACGTTCTGACCTTTTTGTATAAAGCCTTCTACCTGGTTTTGACGGCCGTGTTTTTTAGGTTCCGGGCGTACATATACAAAGGGTAGCCCCATGTACTCTGCAACCAGCATACCTATACCTATAGCGCCAGTTGCTACACCGGCTATTACATCGGGCTTGCCATATTCTTTCTCAATATATTTAGCAAATTCCTCACGAATGTAGTTCCTAATTGGTGGAAATGAAAGAGTTATCCTGTTATCGCAGTAAATGGGAGATTTCCATCCGGAAGCCCATGTAAAAGGATTTGAAGGATTTAATTTAATTGCGTTTATTTGCAGCAGCAACTCGGCTGTTTTTTTAGCTGTGTCTGTGTTAAAAATCATATTGCAAATGTATAAAGTTTTTGTAAACGATAAGCCTCTTTTTTTAACTTCTGTAGTAGAGAAAGAAACCGACTTTCAGCTGTTCCTGCTTGAAAGCATTGACATTGAGCAGCTTATTGCAAAGATGTTTAGTGGCCGTATAGAAAAGGCTTTTTTATATTACCCTGATGAAAAGCAGGGACTTAAGCTCTTGAAAGAAAAAATACCTGTAGCTAAAGCGGGCGGAGGTCTTGTGTATAATAAAAAGGGCGAAATACTTTTTATATTTCGAAACGGTAAGTGGGATCTGCCTAAGGGGGGTATTGAGAAAAATGAGGATATTGAAGATACTGCTGTGCGTGAAGTAGAGGAGGAGACAGGGGTTAAAGGACTAAAAATTACGGGCAAGCTCCAAAAAACATATCACATTTTTAAGAGAAACGGAAACTATAAGCTTAAAATTACCAGCTGGTACGAAATGACCACTAAGTATGACGGTATCCTTACCGGACAGATTGAAGAAGGTATAGAAAAGGTTGCATGGTTAAAGCCGGCAGAAATTACTGAGGCGCTTAAAAATTCTTACGAAAATATAAAACTGCTGTTTGAAGAAGACAGTATTAAACAAACACTATTATGATGTTGCTATATGTTTTAAGAACAGTTTAACTAATCGTTTACTGTTTTTAACAACAAGAGGTAGTAATTTTATAATAGCAAAAATATCTGGCCAATAAAATATATACTGTTACAGAATATACTTTTAGAAGGGTTTAAAGATAATTTGTGTTTGTTTTATTGGTTAATGGCCCCGGCCCTGTTTTTTAGAAAACAGCCGGGGTTTTTTATTGTCCCGGACTGTAGTTTTTAAAAGTACCGTCTTTATAAAATACTACTATTCTTTCAATGCTTCCACCATCATTTATTTTGTTGTCAGATAATGAGGATATTTCCGGTGCTTTTTCTTGGCTTGTAAAATCTGAGGTTGAAAAAAGATCATTTCCTTGAGCAGCTAAATTATCTTCTGGCGCTTTTTTTACAGCTGGGGCAGGTATAGGTATTACGGGTGTATGTAAATTTTCTTTGGCAGGAAAACTCCCTGTGCCATTTAATAACCAATACAAATTTACTTCGGGGTAGGTGTCTGAAATTTTCATTACCAAATCCAGGCTGGGTTTATTTCTACCAGACATAAGGTGTGATAAACCGGAGCGTTGTACGCCCAATGCATCGGCAAATGCAGAAGCAGAGAGGGAATAGTATTCCAGTATTGCCTCTATGCGTTTAATAAAGCTATCTATGTTTATCATTGTAAACAAATATTTGTTTTACAAATGTAAACAAATTTTAATTGTAAACAAAACAATTCATAATTAGGTTAGTCTATTTAATTAATAACTTTAATAATAAATGTTTAATTCGTTGAAATGTAATGTATTAAACCGTTAGTTTTAATTTCTCATAATGTTATTGGATTACGCAAACACCTTTTGTTTACAAATGTAACTAATTCATTAAATCGAGTTGTTTACAAATGTAAAAAAGGCATTGTTTACTTTTGTAATCAAATAAACACACATGGATTTAGAGTATATATATACATCAGTTAGGGAGTCTTTGTTATATGGGCGATACGTTACAAACGAACATATAGAACCATTACTTACTAAACATTCGGCTGCATTTAAAACAACTATTATAGGAGAATCTGTGCAACAGAAACCTATTTATAGTATAGAGGCTGGTACCGGAAATACAAGAATTTTTATATGGTCTCAGATGCATGGTAATGAATCTACCACTACCAAGGCTATATTTGATTTCCTGAATTTTGTTTCCTCTACAGATATCCTTGCTAAAAGCTTTCTTGATCGTTTTACTTTTTACATTATCCCTATTCTCAATCCTGACGGGGCAGAACTTTATACCCGCGAAAATGCTAATAAAGTTGACCTTAACCGCGATTCGGTAAACCTTACACAACCTGAAAGTCAATTGTTGCGAAAGGTCTTTGAAGATTTTAAACCTGATTACTGCTATAATATGCACGATCAGCGCACAATATTTGGTTTAGGGGAGGATAATCCCAAGCCTGCTACGGTATCTTTTTTAGCGCCATCATATAATGATGAACGGGAAGTAAATGAATGCCGTCAAAAGGCAATAAACGTTATTGCGGCCATGAATGATACTCTGCAAGCATATATACCCAATCAGGTGGGGCGTTTTGACGATTCTTTTAATATAAACTGTATTGGAGATATGTTCCAGTCGCTTGGAGTGCCCACTATATTATTTGAGGCGGGACATTATGAGGGAGACTATGAACGTGAAATAACACGTAAATTTATATTTTTTGCATTATTTTCAGGATTTAAAGCAATTAACGAAAACGTTATAGCTGTTAACAAAAAGGATGATTATTTCAATATTCCTCAAAATAAGATTATATTTTATGATTTCATCTACAAAAAAGTTAAAATAAATTATGAAAATAAAGAAAAAATCACGAATTTTGCATCACAATATAAGGAAGTTGTATTTGACAAATCTGTAATTTTTCAAGCATTTATCAGAGAAATAGGCAATCTTGATGGTTTTTATGCTCACGCAGAGATTGACTGCAATGAAGGTGTTTTTGAAGATTTAAAGGGTAATAATATACCGGTTGTTGATGAAAAAGCTGATTTTTTTATAGGAAAAAGCAGGAAATTTGTTAACGGAAAGGAGATTTTTTAAGAATTCTTCCTTATAAATGTAAATAGTTTGAACATATATCGACCTTAGACCAGATACATAAACTTAAAAACACACATTTATGAGCAAATTTCGTTTAGATGAAGTTGATCACCAGATACTTGATATGCTGATAGACAACACCAGGGTACCATTTACTGATATTGCAAAAAAATTGCTTATTTCTGCCGGTACCGTTCACGTAAGGGTAAAAAAGATGGAAGATGCAGGCATTATCATGGGCTCATCCCTTACATTAGATTATGAAAAATTAGGTTACTCTTTTATTGCTTACGTAGGTGTATTTCTTCACAATACTTCGCAAACTAAATTTGTATTAGAGCGAATCAACGAAATACCATTTGTAACTGTAGCTCATGTAACTACAGGTAAGTTCAACATCTTTTGCAAAATAAGGGCAAAAGATACTAAACATGCTAAAGAGGTTATCTTTATGATTGATGACATTGAAGGCGTTTACAGGACAGAAACAATGATATCTCTTGAAGAGAGCATAAACGACAAGAAAAGGCTGATGCACACCATCTTCAAAGACTTGTAAGAATTTTATAGAAAGATTAAGACCCTCATGTTTTTTACATGGGGGTTTTTTTATTAATTTCATCAAAAAATATTCCCCATGTACCCAGCTACAAGAACAGAACGCTTTTACGAGAATGTGCAGTTAAAATACCAGTTGTTTAACAGCATCTTTATAACATTGCCTTTTAGGGCTATAGATAACACAGGGGCATTGTTGCCGCTGTTTTCTGAACTTTGTGATGAAGGATTTAAACACGGTAAGAGCCCCGAAGAGATATTTAATGAGTTTTCTGATAAATACCTGCAGGAGTTTGATGAGGAAAAGAAAATAGGGCTGATGTTCCGTTTTATCCAATATGTAGAACGCCAGGTAGTGTTGTTTGATGCTATTGAAGATGCTGCATTTTCTACATTGCACAACCTTGAGGGAAGTGGTACCCTGCGTGAAGCCCGTGAAAAAGCAGAGACACACGGCAGTATGCCGGAGTTGCGGGAGTTTTTAGAAGACTTTAGCATTCGCCCGGTACTTACTGCGCACCCTACACAGTTTTATCCGGGATCTGTACTTGGTATTATTACAGATCTTACTGATGCTATCAAGAAAAATAACCTTACAGAGATACAAACGCTGCTGGCTCAGCTTGGTAAAACACCATTTATCAAAAAAGAAAAGCCTACTCCGTTTGATGAGGCAGTAAGTTTACTGTGGTATTTAGAAAACGTGTTTTATAAGGCCGCAGGAGATATTTCGACCTATATTCAGGATGCCGTATATCAAGGTGAGCTATTGTCAGATCCTGTAATGTCTTTTGGCTTTTGGCCGGGTGGTGACCGCGATGGTAATCCATTTGTAACTACAGAAATTACGCTTAATGTTGCCGACAGGCTGCGTACTACCATACTTAAATGCTATTATAATGATATTAGAAACCTTAAGAGGCATCTAACCTTTAATAGTGTGCATGATATGGTAGGCTTGCTGGAAGATAAGCTGTATCGCTCTGTATTCTATTCTAAAGGCGATATATTTATTACTAAAGAAGAATTAAAAGAAGCGTTACTGGAAATCAGGGCTATTATTATAGAAAAACACCAGTCGTTATACCTGGATGAAGTTGATAATCTTATTAATAAACTAAACCTTTTTGGTTTCCATTTTGCAACACTGGATATTCGCCAGAACAGTAAGATACATAATGCAGTTTTTGCTGATATCATAAAGTATTTGCAGGAGCACCATGAGTTTGATGCAGATTACAATGACCTTGATGAAATAGGTAAGATAAAGGCATTGGGGACAATTAAAACTACAATTTCTCCTGAGCTTTTTGATGATGAGGATACCCGTAAAACACTGGAGTCGATACTGGCTATTAAAATCATTCAGGAGCGTAATGGTGAAAAGGGCAGCAACCGTTACATTATAAGCAACAACGAGAGCGCGCTTAATGTATTAGAACTTCTTACCATGTTTTCACTATTGGGTTATAAAAACCCGCAGGTAGATATTATGCCGCTTTTTGAAACGGTAGACGACCTTGAAGATGCCGGCCATGTAATGCAGTTGTTATACGAAAACGACCGCTATGCTGCCCATCTTAAAAATCGTGGTAATAAGCAAAGTATTATGCTGGGCTTTAGCGATGGTACTAAAGATGGTGGTTACCTGATGGCTAACTGGGGTATTTTTAAAGCCAAAGAAAGCCTTACGCAAATGGCTAGGAGTCATGATGTTAAAGTAGTGTTTTTTGATGGTCGTGGTGGGCCACCGGCACGTGGAGGCGGTAAAACACACAAATTCTACGCATCATTAGGTAATACTATCGAGAATAAAGAGATACAAATAACCATACAGGGGCAAACCATAAGCTCAAATTTTGGTACGCTTGATAGCTGCCGCTTTAACCTGGAGAATCTTTTGAGTGCCGGTATTACAAACGGTGTATTTAAAAAAGACGATAAAGAGTTTACCCAGGATCAGAAAGCGATGCTTGACGAACTTGCAAAACTTGGTTATGAAAAATATATGGCTTTTAAAGGGCATCCTAAGTTTTTGCCGTACCTGGATCAAATGAGTACGCTAAACTATTATGCTAAAACAAACATAGGTAGCAGGCCAAGTAAGCGGAATAGTGGTACTGAGCTTGATTTTAGCGCACTTAGGGCTATACCGTTTGTAGGATCGTGGAGCCAGTTGAAACAGAATGTACCCGGATTTTTTGGCGTAGGTCACGCTTTAGGACAGTTTGAAAAAGAGGGCAGGTGGGAAGAGGTACAAAGCTTGTATCATGAGTCGCTGTTTTTTCGTACGTTGTTAGAAAATAGTATGATGTCACTTAGTAAGTCATTTTTTCCGCTTACGGCATATATGAAAAATGACTCTGAATTTGGTGAGTTCTGGACCATTATTCACGAAGAGTATAAAGAAACAAGGCGTTTACTACTTAAACTTTCAGGGTATAAAGAGTTGATGGAAAACTATCCTGATGGATGGGCTTCTATAAAAGTACGCGAAAATATAGTACTTCCTTTATTAACAATTCAGCAATACGCACTTACAAAAATAAGGCAGATAAAAAGTGGAAAAGGAGACGAAGGGATGCTGGAAACCTATGAAAAAATAGTAACCCGTTCGCTGTTTGGCAACATTAACGCAAGCCGCAATTCAGCTTAAATATGAAGATAACCGATATTAAAGAAGGTGAATATGCACCTTACCAAATAAACTATTTAAACCTTGTAAGCGATGAGTGGACGCTTATAGAAGAACTTGAGGTTAGCCTTGCTAACTTTATTCATTTTGTAAGAGATATCCCGATGGATAAATATGAATACCGCTATGCCGAAGGTAAGTGGGATATTAAAGATATTATTCAGCATGTTATAGATACTGAGCGTATTTTTGCTTACAGGGCGCTTCGCATTGCCCGGGGAGATAAAACGCCTCTTCCTGGTTTTGAAGAGAATGATTACGCGATTTCGGCAAATGCAGGAAGAAGGCATTTACAGGAATTGCTTACAGAATTATCATTGGTAAGGCAGTCGTCTATATTTTTATTTAAGTCGCTTACACAGGATGATCTTTTAAAGACAGGAACGGCAAGTGGTTACACAGTTTCAGTAAGGGCTTTGGGCTTTATCCTTATAGGGCATCAAAATCACCATGTCAAAATTTTTAAAGAAAGATATTTGTAGTTATGCGGTGCAATTAAGATTGCTTATTTCACTTAAAAAGCACTGACCAAAACATATAAAGTTCATACTCTAAAAACGGCTTATGCCGTTTTTTTTCGTTAATTTCGTTACTTTATTCAAATTCATTATGAAAATCGCAATAGTATGTTATCCCACCTTTGGCGGAAGCGGTGTTGTGGCTACAGAACTTGGCCTTGAACTCGCACGCCGTGGGCACGAAATACACTTTATAACCTACAGGCAGCCTGTTCGCCTGGCACTTTTAAACCCAAATATTCATTATCACGAAGTACACGTACCGGAATATCCGCTGTTTCATTATCAACCATACGAACTGGCACTGAGTAGTAAACTGGTAGATATGGTAAAGTTGCACGGCATTGAGCTGCTGCATGTGCATTATGCCATACCGCATGCTTATGCCGGTTATATGGCTAAGAAAATGCTGAAAGAGCAGGGTATACGCATACCTATGGTTACTACGCTGCACGGAACAGATATTACCCTTGTGGGTAACCACCCGTTCTATAAGCCGGCTGTTAGCTTTAGTATAAACCACAGCGATGTAGTAACATCTGTATCTCAGGATTTAAAAGACGATACCTACAGGCTTTTTGACATTAAAAGGGAGATTTATGTTATTCCTAACTTTATAGAGGTTAAAAAGTCGAAAGTAGAGGCGCCATGCCAACGTTCTGCAATAGCAGGAGAAACCCAAAAGATCATTACGCACATTAGTAACTTCAGGGAGGTGAAGCGCATTCCGGATGTTGTAAAGATATTTAATGAAATACAGAAAAAAATACCGGCTAAGCTAATGATGGTGGGAGATGGCCCGGAGCGTGAACCCGCAGAAAAACTAGTTGAAGAACTAGGGATTACAGATAAGGTTGTGTTCTTTGGTAATAGTCATGAAATTAACGAAATACTTTGCCTGAGCGATTTATTTTTGCTGCCATCTCAAACCGAAAGTTTTGGACTTGCTGCGCTTGAAGCTATGGCTGTAGGTGTTCCTGTTATTTCTACCAATTCAGGTGGGCTGCCGGAAGTTAACCGAGATGGATTTAGTGGTTACCTGGGTAATGTAGGCGACATAGATTATATGGCAGAAAAGGCGGTATCTATACTATCTGACGAACATAAGCTTGCTGCTTTTAAGCAAAATGCGCTTGATGTAGCTAAAGAATTTGATATACAAAAGATTATGCCAATGTACGAAAATATTTACCGCAGGGCGCTAAAACAGCAATTTGTATAGCCTCAGGAAAATACTACAATACTGGCATGACTTTTGGGTTGGTATTAGAAATCAAAACCGAATAATTATGAAACGATTGTTACAATTGGGCCTTATGGCTGTACTGCTCTCATCATGCAGTATTAATGTGTTAAACAACATGAATGCCAGTGTAGGAACAACTTTTGAAGTACTTAAGCAGGAAGTTTACGGCGGGTGGGATGATGAATCTAATCTTATTATCTCAAAACAATCTGAACTGGATAAGCTTTATAAAGAACTGAACCAGGGTGATGCACCTAAAATTAACTTTGAAACAAATAAAGTTGTGGCGCTTTTTATGGGGCAAAAAAGGACAGGAGGTTACAGTATAAGTGTAAGGAAGATTACTGTAAATGGTAACACCACAACTGTGTCTGTAAAACGCTCTACTCCTGAGGGCAATATGGTTACTATGGCGCTTACGGCACCATATTGTATTGCCATCATACCTAATACAGAGAAAGTAGTTGTAGAATAGTACAATCGTCATTTATAAAATCAAAACCCTGCCACTGGCAGGGTTTTGATTTTAAACTATATTTTTTCAAGGTTGTTGTGCCAGTTTTTATGATGTTCAAAATTACCATCGCGTAAAAACAGAAATGCGTGATCTAAAAGGGTTTCAAAATCGCTATTGGTGAAATCCCTGAATTTTTCAGCGCGCCTTCCTCCACCTTCAAAATATATAAATGTTACATCGCCGTTTGAACTGATTTCAACAGTTGCGGGGATGTTTCCAAAGTTCATCCACACGGTTAGTCCGTTTCCGCTGGTATTATACTGGTAGGCAAAATCTATACCCTCCTTATCACAGCGGGTTGCCAGTTCTGCCGCATATTTGTCAAAACCTTTTTCGTTGATAAGGCTTTGTAATGTTTCGTTATTCATGATTTTATTTTTCAATATTAATATCGGCAAGTACAGCCAGGTGGTCACTTAGATAATGTTTATTATTGCTATCGCTTAATACCGCATATTTAGTAACGGTTACTCCCTTTTTAGGTACAAATATATAATCCAGTCGTTCTGTAACGGGTTTGTCAAATTCAAAGGCATTCCATGTTCCTGAAGGGCCGTGCTTAAGCTTTGATACCTGTTTGCTATCATCAAGTTCTGTCAAGATATGTTTAATGCTCTCATTATCATCTGTCAGGTTAAAATCTCCTGTAAGTACAAATGGTAACTTTTGTTTGTTTACTGCCTTAATTTTTTCAAGTATCATTTTAGCGCTTTCCATCCGGGCTACATTGCCTACATGATCAAAATGCGTATTGAAAACCCAAAACTTCTGCTTTGTTTTTATATTTTCAAAAAGTCCATAGGTGCATACGCGATTGTAGGCAGCATCCCAGCCTTTTGATGGTTTATCTGGTGTTGGTGAAAGCCAAAATGTATGATTCTCCAGAACCTTGAATTTAATTTTGTTATAAAAAATGGCGCTATGCTCGCCCTGGCTTTTGCCGTCATCACGGCCTACGCCAATGTAATCATAAGCGGTAAGCGTGCTGTCTAGATATGTCATTTGCTGTGGTAATGCTTCCTGCACACCCATAAAATCGGGTTCATAAAAAAGCACCTGGTTTGCCAGTAATGTTTTGCGTGCATCCCAGCGGTTATCGCCATCACTGGCAGCATCAAGCCGAAGGTTATAGGTCATTACCCGTGTAGCCTGCGCCTGTGTTTTAGTAAATATTGTTAAAATGCAAAGGCTTAAAAATAAGTTTCTTATCATGGTTAATGTTTTTTATGTATTTAAGTATCCAAGAGACGTAAGACCGGCTTCATTTTTTATGGAATGCAATGCTCCATCTTTCAGCAAAAAGTTTTTATTGCTAATTTCGAGTACGTCCTTATAGTAATGGTCGGTTACAATAATACCCTTTTTATGGGTAAGGCTAAATAAAAGTTCTTTTATCTTTTCTTTATATAATGGCTCAACCATCGAGAAGGGTTCATCAAGCAATAGGAATGGATGGGGTAGGTTTGCGATAAGCAAAAGTTCAAAATAACGCAACTCGCCCATAGACAACTTGCCTGCTACTATATTGGCTATCTTGTGAATATTTGGAGCATAGAAAATTTTGTCCTGCCCGGCGCTATCTGTAAAATATAGCGAAATTATATCTCTAACTTTTAAGTGTTTTGGCAGAAATTGATCTTGCGGTAAATAGCTTATCAACTGTTTTGAAATAACATCTTTTGTTTTTACTTCTGTACCATCATAGGTCAGTGTAATTTTTTCTGCTTTTTCTTTACCAAATAATATCTTTAAAAGCGTAGACTTACCACAACCATTACTGCCAAATAGCCCCAATATTTCACCCGTATTTAGTTCAAATGAAATATTGTTTAGCACAGTTTTATTGCTAAAAGACTTGGTGAGGTGTTGTATAGATAAATTATGCATTATAATAAGGCTATGATTGCCAGGAGTGGAAGCGCGATTGCCAAATTAAAAACAAAAGTTATAGTTATTAACCTGAGTTTGCTGTACCCAAGATTGTGATAAAAATAGTATTGATTTTGAAAATAAAAATTATAGCAAAGTATCGCCAGACCAAGACCAAAAGTACAAAATACTACGGGCAGCCATATAAAGCCGCTAATAATTGCTACAATAAGTGAAACGGCACAGTTAAAAAGATTTACCGTAAGGTAGTACGTAAAAAAAGCCTTCAATTATTACTGCTTGTTGTGCGATAAAAGTTTTTTAATGATGCTGCTTTCTGCATTTCCTGTAAGTGCATCATTTCCTGTAACAAGCAAACCTTTATGGCCTGTGTTCGACTCTATGCCATAAACCGTGGCCTCATCATCCGGGTTAGTAGCACCTTCATAAAAATATACATGTACAATGTCAAAATCAGCATCGCCAAAACGGCCTGCATGGCTGGTAAGATAGTTGTCTTCAAGGTTAAAGTCTTCTGTAAAGCCTTTTTCGCGAAGTTCGTCTATGGCTTTAGCTACCGTGGCGTAGTGGTAAGTGATGCTCATAATAGTAAGTTTTGCAGGTTAATACCCAAATTTACATAATTGATATTACATCTGCCACAACCGTGTGTTAATTTGTGGCGGTAATGCTGTAAAATTTAAACTTGCCGTTTACTTTTATAAATCGAAATGCCTGCCTTGTACCCGCATGACCCTTAGAAAGTTCGTTTGGAAGGTAGGTGTCTACCCATACGTCGTACACCCTGGTTTCTTTACTGTTGGCAGGTAATCCCGGCACCTTAAGGTTTTTGATGACAACAGAGCTAAACCCATAGCCACGTTTTGATAATGCCCTGTAAATAGCCGATTTTGTAAAGCTCTTGCTCGCCCCCTCGAAATACTCGGCAGCGGGTACAAAAAATCCGGAAGGATTATATTCTCCCGCCTCAGCGCATTGCTCACATTCTACTTTAGATAAAGAAAGTGCAAGGAACTTTACCTGGTCGCCTTTTGTAAAAGCCTCTATAAGGCTTATAAAGGTTTTATCGAGTACATCCCACTCGTTATTGCTTTTTTGGGCAGTGGGAGCAGGATTTTGTGCATAAGCAAGGCTTGTAAGCAGGCAGAAAATAAAAACGATTTTTTTCATGTAGATGATAACAGCTTTTTGGCAAAAATAGTATTTATTATGAAACAAAAACGCCGGTTAGTACCAGCGTTTTTTATTTTTTTTAGATGCTTCAGATTTTCTTGAACCATCACCGCCGCCAGCGGGCTTTGCTTTCCCACTACGTTGGTTTGTATTTTTAGGTTTGTTGCGAAGATCTGGCTTTTGCCCTTCAGGCTTCGGTGCATTAGCATCAAAAGGATAAGGATGCCCATCTATAACCTTGATCTTCATTTTTATAAGTTTCTCAATATCCTTAAGGTAGGTAAGTTCGTCGCTTCCGCAAAAAGATATGGCAAGTCCGCTGTTACCGGCGCGTCCTGTACGCCCTATACGGTGCACATACGTTTCAGGTATATTAGGCAGGTCAAAGTTTATAACATAAGGCAGGCTCTCAATATCAATACCACGGGCTGCAATATCTGTAGCCACAAGTACAGGTATCTCCTTGTTTTTAAAAGCATCAAGCACACGCTGGCGCGAGTTTTGCGATTTATCGCCGTGTATGGCACCACTTTCTACGCCGTTCTTTTTAAGCGCTTTAACAACATTATCGGCACCGTGTTTTGTACGGGTAAATACCAATACGTTGTTAAGGCTTTCGTTGCGAATAAGGTGGTATAGTAGTTTACGCTTGTCTCCCTTATCTACAAAATAGACCTGCTGCTTTACCTTTTCGGCCGTAGATGATATTGGTGTAACCGATACATACTGCGGCTTGGTAAGGAACGAATCTGCCAGTTCCCTGATAGGAATAGGCATTGTAGCAGAGAACAATAGCGTTTGCCTGTTTTCGGGCGTTAGCTTTATAATCTTTTTTACATCGTTAATAAAGCCCATGTCCAGCATTTGGTCGGCCTCATCAAGCACCAGGTGGTGCATGTGGTCAAGGTTTATATGGCCTTGTTTGTGCAGGTCGAGTAAACGCCCGGGCGTTGCCACCAGTACATCTACACCCTTTTTTAACTGGTCTACCTGAGATACCTGGTTTACACCACCAAAAATAGTCAACTGACGAATGTTAGTATACTTACCATACGTATCAAAGCTTTCGCCTATTTGCAGGGCAAGTTCGCGGGTAGGGGTTACTATAAGTGCACGAATGTATTTTACTTTTTTATTAGAGCCAACAATACGGTGAATGTTGTTGATAATAGGAATAGCAAATGCAGCTGTTTTACCGGTACCCGTCTGGGCACAGCCCACAAGGTCAATACCTTCAAGAATGATAGGAATGGCTTGCTCTTGTATAGGGGTAGGGGCTTCATAACCTTCTTCGGCTAGTGCCTGCTGTATATTTTTTATTAAATTAAGATCTTCAAATTTCATAAGTACAGTACCGCTAATGGGTACAAACAATTAGATTAAGCTGCAAAGGTAATGATTTTAGGCGGGTTTTGCAGGTTTAGGAATAAAATGCTGATGGCTAAATAATTATGGTTAGCTAAATTTTGCAGTAAGCTCTTTTACAACATCTTCTGTCTTTTTGTTCTGTAGTTTTTTTTGCAGCCTTACAGGAGCTGCGGCACGCACCTCACAGTTAAGTATGTCGCAGGTTTCGCAGGTAACACCTACAAGCATACGGGGTATGGGGTTTTGTTTAAGAAAAGGCACTTTAGCCTGTAGTTCTTTATTATGCAATATACCCAGTGCGATGCTTCTGTACTTGCCTGCCTTAAAAGGGTCTTCCATAGAAGATGACAATACAAGATATTCATTATCAGTATGCACATATTCGGATATTTGCGCACCAAAGGCGGCCTTACTTTTAGTAGCGGCTATTTGTTTCAGGGTGCGCATGCCTACCCAGCGGCGGCAGTAATGCTCATTATTGTCGTTAGCGTGTGGCTCCTGAAGGTTAGTAATGTGCAGTTCTTTTTCCAGGCGAAACTCATCATGTTCAGGATCGTGCGAAAACCTCAGGAAGAAAATGTTGCGCATGTTAAAATCGCGGGGCAGTATGTTTGTAAGGCGCTGGTAAAACGTTTCGGGCGAATCGGTAAAAGAGTTCATCATTTCCAGTAATAACTGAGGTTTCCAGTTCTCTTCTGCAAAAAAGTCTTTTAGTTTGGCTACCAGGTTACGTCGCGGAATAATAAGTGCACCGGCAAAATATGACGCGTAAAAGTTATTAAGAACCTGGTCAAAGGTATCAAACTTTATCCATGAAAAGGTATAAAGCCTGTCTTGTATGCCCAGGTAATTATAGGCTATTTCCTTAGCATAAATAAATGTTTTTTGCGATTCGTCTATACCATCACTTAGTAGCAATGTTTTAGACGATGGCACAAAAACCGACCTAAGGCTCGTTAGCTCGTTGTACTGGCTCAGCGCATCAGAATTAACGGTATACCCGTTTTCTTCCAAAAGTACGTCGTGCAATTCCTGCGGATTTATTTTTTGGTCAAGGTCAATGTTGTAGGCTTTTGCAAAAAGCTCAGCTTTCTTTTCGAGTTCGTCAAAATAATTATTCTGGGCTTCCTGATAGGAGCGTAGCGCAGCCAGAAAGAAACTTTCGCGACCCAGGTTATAATGTTTGGCAATTTCGATAAGGGTTGATATAAAGGCATTGACTTTAACCGGTGCTTCGGCAATAATGTCAATAAGGTCGCTTTCGCGAATACCAAACAGGTCGAGCGGAATTTCTTTTAGAAGGCGTGATTGTAAGATTTCGCCAATAGGCGCAAGGTTCTTGTCCAGTTTTAAAGACACCAGATGGTCATAACTGGTTTCGAGCGCTTCGGCAATCAGGAGTATCTTGTCGCGTTTGGGGTATTTTTTTCCTTTTTCAATCTCGTTAAGGTATGATTTAGATAAGCCTGTTTTTTTAGACAGCCCAAACAGCGAGAGGTCTTTCTCGTTGCGGATCTGCTTCATCTTAAGCCCAAAAATAAGGCGTATGTACTCTTCTTCAACCATAAATGCAAATATTAGATTTTTTTGCGGACAATCAAATAAAATTTAAATTTTAAAATTTAGCGAACGTTCGCTTGTTTTGTAAAAATTTAATTTATAATATTGCCCTGTACTTAGTAACCCAAACTCAATCAGCATTATGGAAACAAAAGTTGAAAAAAGCACAGTAGCAATAACGGGCCAGCCCTATAGTCGTATACTTACGCCAAGGGCATTACAATTCCTGTCTGCCCTACACGAAAATTTTAATAATAAAAGACTTGGCCTGCTAAGCGACAGAGCGGCGCTGCAAGAACGGTTTGATAAAGGCGAGTTGCCTGTTTTTCCGCCGGAAACAGAGTATGTGCGCGATGGTAAGTGGACTGCGGCAAAACTGCCGGCAGACCTGATAGACCGCCGTGTAGAAATTACCGGGCCGGTAGACCGTAAAATGGTAATAAATGCGCTAAACAGCGGTGCTAATGTTTTTATGGCCGATTTTGAAGACAGTTGCTCTCCAACGTGGGCAAACCTTATGGAGGGGCAGCAGAACCTTAAAGATGCTGTAGATAAAACTATCAGTATGGAACAAAATGGCAAAAGCTATACGTTAAACAATGAAACGGCCACACTGCTGGTACGCCCGCGGGGTTTACATCTTGAAGAAAAGCACCTGCAAATAAACGGTGAAAATATGAGTGCTTCATTGGTCGATTTCGGCCTTTATTTTTATCATAATACGCAAACGTTATCGTTAAATAATTCAGGGCCATATTTTTATTTGCCCAAGTTAGAACATTATAAAGAGGCACGGTGGTGGAACGAGGTTTTTGTCTTTGCTCAGCAATACCTTAATATTTCGCGTGGTACAATAAAAGCCACCGTGCTTATTGAAACAATCACGGCGAGTTTTCAGCTCGACGAGATTATTTACGAGCTGCGGGATCATATTGCAGGTCTTAACTGTGGCCGCTGGGACTACATTTTTTCATACATCAAAAAACTGAAAAACCATCCAGGCTTTATGGTTCCGGACAGGGATCAGGTAACCATGTTGTCCCCCTTTATGGCTGCCTATTCGCTCAGGGTAATTCAGCGCTGCCACAAACGCAACATTCATGCTATAGGCGGTATGGCAGCGCAAATTCCTGTTAAAGACAATGAAGAGGCAAACAAAGCTGCATTTGATAAAGTAGTAGCCGATAAAGAGCGGGAAGCTAAGAACGGGCACGACGGTACCTGGGTAGCGCATCCGGCTTTAGTGCCACTTGCTAAAGCGGTATTTGATGAAAATATGCTGACACGAAACCATATTCATATAAAGCGCAATGATGTGCAAATTACAGAAGCGCAGTTACTGCAAATGCCTCAAGGCAGCATTACAGAGGCCGGTGTACGAAAAAACATTAATGTAGGTATTTTATATGTAGAAAGCTGGATTAGCGGAGCAGGTGCAGCCGCACTTTACAATTTAATGGAAGATGCCGCAACTGCCGAAATATCGCGTATGCAGCTATGGCAATGGATAAAAGCCGGTGTTGCCCTTGATAACGGTGCACAACTTAGCCCTGAACTTTACGAAGTTTGGGTGGCCGATGAGCTTGATAATATTAAGGAATATATAGGAGCTGTACGTTTTGACAACGGAAGGTTTGATGAGGCTGTACAGTTATTTAGTAGTATGGTATTGGCAGAAGTTCCGGTAGATTTCCTTACGCTGGAAGCCTATAAGTATATTGACTAAAAAAATGCCTGCCGGATGCGGCAACATACGGCAGGCGGAATTAAATAATCATAACAATCATTTAAAGCAAAGCAAAAGTATGAAAACTGACGAAAGAATTCAAGCATTAGTTACAGATTGGGAAACAAATCAGCGCTGGAAGGGTATTGAAAGGCCTTATACTGCTGAAAAGGTAGTAGAATTACAGGGATCTTACCAGCTGGAATATTCTGTAGCCCGCCGTGGTGCCAATATCCTTTGGCATAAATTAAACAACCAGCCTTATATAGCCGGCCTTGGTGCACTAACAGGAAACCAGGCCATACAGGAAGTAGAGGCGGGGCTTGAAGCCATATACCTTAGTGGGTGGCAGGTAGCGGCAGATGCAAACCTTTCTGGCGAAATGTATCCTGATCAATCGCTATACCCTGCTAATAGCGTACCCAGTGTAGTAAAGCGTATAAATAATGCCCTGTTGCGCGCTGACCAGATACAGAGCGTAAATAAAATAGAACCTAAAAAAGATTACCTGGCGCCTATAGTAGCAGATGCCGAAGCGGGGTTTGGCGGTAATCTTAATGCCTTTGAATTAATGAAAGGTATGATAGAGGCAGGTGCTGCCGGTGTTCATTTTGAAGACCAGCTTTCTTCGGCTAAAAAATGCGGCCACCTTGGCGGTAAGGTATTGGTACCTACCCAGGAGGCTATAAACAAGCTTATTGCGGCACGCCTTGCAGCAGATGTTATGGGAGTACCTACACTTATTGTAGCCCGTACTGATGCCGATGCGGCTAACCTGCTTACAAGTGATATAGATGAGCGCGACCGCAAGTTTATTACGGGAGAAAGAACTGCCGAAGGTTTTTACTATGTAAACTGTGGGGTAGAGCAGGGTATAGACCGCGGACTTTCTTACGCACCATATGCCGACCTGCTGTGGATGGAAACGTCTACACCCGACCTGGAGCAGGCACGCCGCTTTGCAGAAGGTATTCATGCGCAGTTTCCGGGTAAGCTGTTGGCTTACAACTGTTCGCCGTCATTTAACTGGGCAGCAAGGCTGTCTGTTGCAGAGATGGAAACATTTCGTGAAGAACTGGCGGCTATGGGCTATAAATTCCAGTTTATTACTCTCGCAGGTTTTCATGCGCTTAATACCAGTATGTTTGAGCTTTCTAAAGCCTATAAAGAGCATGGTATGGCAGGTTATAGCCAATTACAGGAAAGAGAATTTGCTTTGCAGAAAGATGGCTTTAAAGCGGTAAAGCACCAAAATTTTGTAGGTACAAGTTATTTTGATGCTGTACAAAATACGGTTACAGCCGGTACATCATCTACCGTAGCAATGAAAGACTCTACAGAAGCTGCACAATTTTAATTATTAATAACCCAAATGTTTGCATAACCACTGATTTTTTATTTTAGTTTGATTTAGCAAAGAATCCTGATTCATTTCAGGGTTCTTTTTGTTTTTTACCATTCAACTGTTACACTTAGAAATAAAAAGAGGCTGCCTAAATATTTAGACAGCCTCTCCTGCGTTATAGTTTATGCTATTATTTTTTTATGGCAGCTTCATATTTTTTAGAAACGGCATCCCAGTTAATCACATTGTAAAAGTTAGTGATGTAATCAGGCCTTTTGTTTTGGTACTCCAGGTAGTAAGCATGTTCCCAAACATCAAGCGCAAGAATTGGTTTACCGTTTATTGCCTGCCCAGGCATTAATGGATTATCCTGATTTGCAGTACTACCTACGGCTAGTTTACCATCTTTAGTAACCACAAGCCATGCCCAACCAGAACCAAATTGTTTAGTTGCGGCTTCTGTAAACTGGGTTTTAAAAGCTTCAATGCTTCCAAGGTCAGCTTTGATAGCTTCTGCAAGGGCTCCTTTAGGTTCGCCACCGGCATTAGGACCCATTATTTCCCAAAATAATCCATGGTTATAATAACCACCCGCATTATTGCGCACCGGTTTATTTTCAAGGTCAAGGCCTGCAAATATTTCTTCAATAGTCTTACCTTCAAGCGGTGTGCCCTTTACAGCTTTGTTTAGTTCATCTGTATATTTTTTATAATGCTTAGAGTAGTGTATCTCCATTGTGCGTGCATCAATATTTGGAGCAAGCGCATCATATTTATAAGGCAATTTTACCAGTTGAAATTTTCCTGAAGCATCGTCTGCTTTAATATCATCAGGATTTCCTACCGGAGCAGAAGCTTCTTTTTGTGCTTCTGGTACAGCCACTACTTCTTCAAGGTTATTTTTTTCTTTGCAAGACTGCAATGCAGCAACTGCGATTAAAGCCGAAACGAAAATTTTTACTCTTTTCATATCAGGTAATTATTTAGTTAATGAATCTATTATTTCTATATATAGCCTTTTGGCTTCATCGGCACTCAGGTGTCTTATTTGCATCCAGGCATTCATCTTAAAAGCGTCTCTTAAATTAAAAGACTGATGATGATTAACTACTATACCGGCTGTAGCCTGTTTATAGTAGGCATAAATACGGAGCATCACATCCTGAGGCAAGGCTTCGGTCATGTTGCATGCCCTTTCATAGGCATCCTCAAAAAGTGTGTCCAGTTCTCTATCAGGCATATATTATGCTTTAGTTGCTATAATGGTTTTACCGCCTATTGCTTTTTGGTTCAGTTTTACATTTACCTCAGTACCTAAAGGTAAGAATAAATCTACCCTCGACCCAAATTTTATAAAGCCTGCATCTGTACCCTGTACTACCTGCATGCCCTGCTGTGCATAGTTTACAATTCTGCGGGCAAGTGCACCTGCTATCTGGCGGTATAGTACCTCTCCAAAAAGATTGTTTTCTATTACTACAGTAGTACGTTCGTTTTCTTCACTGGCTTTTGGATGCCATGCTACAAGATATTTACCGGCATGGTACTTACTAAATTTTACAAGTCCATTTACTGCATAGCGCGTTACGTGCACATTTATGGGCGACATAAAGATAGATACCTGCAGGCGTTTGTCTTTAAAATATTCCGGTTCGTAAACCTCTTCGATCACTACCACTTTGCCGTCTACCGGCGCTATGATGTTGTGGTCTGTGGCAATTACATGACGCCTTGGATTCCTGAAAAACTGAAGTATCAGTATAAGAAATACGAGTACTGTGATTTGTACAATTTTCAGCAGCCAAAAGCTGTGTATGAATTGTTCTGATAAAAGCACAATAGCTACTGAAATAGCCAGGGCTCCGAAAATAATTTTAGCTCCTTCTTTATGAAACATATTTTAAGATTTGGTAATACAAAAATAAGAAAGGTATTGCAAACAAAACACTGTCAAGGCGGTCTAATATACCACCATGCCCCGGCATTATGTTACCACTGTCTTTAACACCGGCAGCACGTTTAAGTTTTGATTCTACTAAATCGCCCAAAGTGCCAAATATAGAAAGGATTGCGGCAAAAGCCATCCATTGCATTGGTGTAAGGAAAGTGTAATATAAGCCTAATATATAAGCACCGGCAACTGTAAAAATTACGCCGCCAATAAAGCCCTCAATGGTTTTTTTAGGCGAAATACGCTCAAACAGCTTATTCTTCCCAATGCTTTTACCTACAATATAAGCAAAAGTATCATTAGCCCATATAAGCACGAACATACCTATAATTACATAAGGATTAAAAGTAAAAGCAGCGTTGCCATCAATAAAAGGTAATTTGATGATGAGCAGAAAAGGAATAATAACATAGCCTGTAAGGCGAACATATTTTGCAGTACTGTCTTTTAGCTTAGGCGTATCGACAGAAAAAAGTTCGATTAGTAAGCTAAAAGATACAACTAGCGCCCCTATATTTAATAAAAGGTTAGTATAAAAATTGCTGCTCCTAAAAATTCCGAAAAGAATTATTCCTATACCCGCCATTACATAAGGTAAGACACCCTTTAAGCTAGAAAGTTTACAAAATTCATAAACCGCAACTAACATAAATATGCTAAACAGCATTACAAAACTTGTAGGGGAGAGTAACGTGGCACCTATTAAAAGTACGATATAGACTAATCCTGATATCGATCGGGTAAGGCTTTCGTTCATACTACAGGTCTTCTAAAAGCAAGAGGTACAGGTTTTTGGCAACACTGCCGTAATGAAGAAAATCTTCATCTTTTGCTTTTTCAAAATATTTTATGGCTGTAATATTAGTAGGATATTCTTTGTCGTATTTTATTTTAATAGATCGTAAGCAATCGCTCTTGTTGCCCAGTATCTGGCTGGTGGTAGCATAGATAATCATATTGTCCGGCAGGTCGCTGGGTTTGTATTGCTTTATTTGTTTTGAAGAAAACAGTATAGAACCTTCTTCTGCAACAAGGCTTTCGCAGGTAGCTAATATAAATTTAGGATGGTGTGGCTTATCGTAGATGAGCTTGTTTTCGTCAAGAAGAGAATAGAGTTTTGGCTCAAAACAAAGGGCTTCGCACTCAAACCAGTCATTTTCTTCAAGCACGTTTAAAAACTGCTCATGTACTTCTCCTATATTATCGCAGTAAATAAACTTACCGCCGTTTTTCTTAAAATTTAGCGTAAACATTTCGTCTACAGGTAAATCCTGTTCAGGAAGAAAGTGATTTGCATCTGCATTTTTCTCTTCTCCTGAAACTTCTCCTGTGCCAAAAATTTTCTTGAATAGGCTCATCCTCGTTAAATCCCCGTTTTTGCTTTAAATTCAAAGATAAAAAAATCTTAATTCAATTTCGCAATCGAATTAAGATTTTTAGTGTTTATTTATGTTTTTCGTAACTACGCTTCGGTAACTACTTCAGCACCTGATTTTTCAAAAGGCCTTTTGCCAAAAATTTCTTCAAGGTCATCTTTAAAAATAACTTCCCTCTCAATAAGGATATCGGCAAGCTTAAGAAGTTTATCCTTGTTATCGTTCAATATCTGGATAGCTCGCTGATATTCTCCTTCAATAAGTGCTGATATTTCTTTATCTATCAGTTGTGCGGTTTCTTCAGAATAAGGCTTAGAGAAGTTATATTCACTTTGGCCTGTACTGTCATAATATGTAACGTTGCCCAGTTTCTCATTAAGTCCATATATGGTAACCATGGCACGGGCTTGTCTTGTAACTTTTTCAAGATCGCTAAGTGCGCCTGTAGATATCCTGTTAAAAATAACTTTTTCAGCAGCACGTCCACCCATAGTTGCACACATCTCGTCAAGCATCTGGTCTGGTCTTACAATAAGTCTCTCCTCAGGCAGATACCATGCAGCACCCAGGCTTTGTCCGCGCGGTACTATAGTAACCTTAACAAGAGGGGCAGCGTGCTCTAGCATCCAGCTAACTGTTGCATGGCCTGCTTCGTGTATTGCAATAGCGCGTTTTTCTTCGGTAGAAACAATCTTATTTTTCTTTTCAAGGCCACCTACAATACGGTCCACCGCATCAAGGAAATCTTGTTTATCAACCGCTTTTTTGTCTTTACGGGCAGCTACAAGGGCAGCTTCGTTACAAACATTTGCAATGTCAGCACCGCTAAATCCTGGAGTTTGCTTGGCAAGGAATTCTGTATCAAGGTCTTCGGATTTCTTAAGTGGCTTAAGGTGTACTTCAAATATCTCCCTACGCTCACGAATGTCCGGAAGGTCTACATAAATTTGCCTGTCAAAACGTCCGGCACGCATAAGTGCTTTGTCAAGTACATCTGCACGGTTAGTCGCGGCAAGTACAATAACATTTGTATTGGTGCCAAAACCATCCATCTCTGTCAGTAGCTGGTTAAGTGTATTTTCGCGTTCATCATTAGATCCGCTAAAGTTGTTTTTACCACGGGCACGGCCTACAGCATCAATCTCGTCAATAAATATGATTGCAGGAGATTTTTCTTTGGCCTGCTTAAACAGGTCGCGAACACGGCTTGCACCAACACCCACAAACATCTCAACAAAATCTGAACCTGATAGCGAGAAGAATGGTACTTTAGCTTCGCCTGCAACGGCTTTTGCCAGTAGGGTTTTACCAGTTCCCGGAGGGCCTACAAGTAAAGCTCCTTTTGGTATTTTACCACCAATGTTGGTATATTTTTCAGGATTTCTAAGAAATTCAACAATCTCCTGAATTTCTTCTTTAGCACCTTCAAGGCCTGCTACGTCTTTAAAAGTAACTTTAATATCGTTTTTTTCGTCAAAGAGTTTAGCCTTGCTTTTTCCAATATTAAAAATTTGGCCGCCACCGCCACCGGCACCGCCGCCAGCCATCCTGCGCATCATAAACAGCCATATACCGGCAAGAACAATTAACGGAAGGATACCAACGATCCATTCCATATAGTTGCCTTTTGTTTTATAGTCGTAAGAAGTAAGGAAACCTTTAGAAGTTGCCTCATCCAGTTTTTTCTGGAAAAGCTCGTCGTTACCAATTTGTACAAGATAATGAGGGCCTTTTGTGTTTTCATTTTTAAAAACATCTTTCTCAACATCTTTGTGCAATGGGTTTGTGAGTGCTTGCTTATTAAGGTAAACCTCAGCTTCCGTTTTATTATAAACTACAACCTTATCAACTTGTTTTTGATCCAGATACGTGTAGAATTTAGAAAGTGAAATTTCCTTTGGCTCGCTCCAGGTTGTTGCTCCTGAAAAATAATTGATACCCAGGAACATTAAGAGTATACCGCCATAAATAACCCATGGGCTTATTTTCAGCTTGTTTGGTTTATTATCTTTTGACATGGATTGCTTTTCTTCTTTTAGTAATTGTTAGCTATAGACGTAATACGGGCGTCTCCCCAAAGGCTTTCTATATTATAGTATTCTCTAATGTGCTTTTGGAACACGTGTACCACAATATTTACATAGTCCATAAGAACCCATTCGCCATTCTCAGTACCTTCTACGTGCCATGGCTTGTCTTTAAGTTCTTTAGATACTACTTTTTGTATAGAGTGTACTATGGCATTAACCTGGGTGTTACTGGTACCATTACATATTACAAAATAATCGCAAACAGTATTATCTATTTCCCTAAGGTCCAGGATGTCAATATCATTACCTTTTACTTCTTCTATCCCTTTGATGATATTTGCTAACAAATCATCATTGCTTACATTTTTTTTTGCCATCTAAAATTTTATATATTACGCAAAGTTACCATTTTTTGTGTTTAATTTTGAACCTAAATATACAAGAAAAAACACAAAAAGCTGATATCTTTTTAAATGAATATTATCAAACTCAGTGCCATAAACTCTACAAATGATTTTCTTAAACAGCTTTTGTCTACAGGCAATGTTGAAAACTTTACTGTAGCAGTTGCAGAGCATCAGACGGCCGGTAGGGGGCAAATGGGCGCGCAGTGGAATGCAGAGGCGGGTAAAAACCTTACGTTTAGCCTTTTGATAAAGGATTTGCTTACCGATATTAATGGCATATTTGGGCTAAATGTAGCCATAGCCGTAAGCATTGCAGAAGCACTGGCTGAGTTTAATATTGAGGCACTTTCTGTAAAATGGCCAAACGACATTTTGGCAGTTAATAAAAAGCTTGGCGGGGTTTTGATAGAAAACATCATAAAAAGTAGTGGCGACATCTATTCTGTCATAGGGATTGGCATAAATATAAACCAGCACGACTTTACCGGACTGCCAAAAGCGACATCGCTTTTAGTGGCTGCAGGAAGGGAGTTTGACAAGGAAGAAGTAATGACTGCCATTCTTGCGAAAATAAAGCGGCATACAACGGCTATTTTAAACGGCAGTATTGACGCTTTATGGGATACATATCATAGCATGCTTTTTAAAAAGGGAATACCTATGCCTTTTGAAAAAGATGGCAGGCAGTTTATGGGTATCATACAAGGGGTGTCTAAAAATGGCAGCCTGCGTTTGCTCCTTGAAGACGAAACCATTGCAGAATACGGACTTAAAGAAGTACAATTGTTATATTAATTACTTCCAGTTGAGTTCCAGTGCAAAGCAGGGCTTGTCTTCTTTATTGATGCTGAAAAATGTTTGCTTGTCCTGCTGTGTCGCTACAAGCTGAACGTCCTGACCTAGCTGTAGTTCGCGCATAAAATTCATATCAAAGCTTAGTAATTGCTGTCTTAATAGCGGCTTATAATCAATGGCATCCAGGCACCACTCCAGGTACTTTACATTATTAACATGATTTACAATATCCAGGTCGCTAAGTACTACTTTGCGCTCGCTGTGCAATTTAGCATCGGGTTGTAGTGTTACTTTCTTGAAAGATTCTGATGTGGCTTCTTTTTCAGGGTATTTTATAAAATGTTCATGTGGTAATGCAAGAGCCTCGGCTTTACGAAGTTTTGTATTAAAAACAGCCCAGTAGGTAACACAGCCCACTATTTTTTTATCGCCCACATACATTTCTAACGCACGTATAGAGCGTGAACCCTGAAGATCATAAATCCAGGTTTTTACGGTAACAATATCGCGCCATTTAGGCAACGATTCTATTTCAACACGCATGCGGCTCAGTACCCATGCCTGATGGTGCTCCTGCATATCAGTAAAACTCAGGCCGCCTTTTTCGGCGTGGTAGCCGGCTGTAAGTTGTAACAGGTTACAAAGTTCTGTATGCTTTAACAGGCCATTTGGCGTACATTGTACAAAATTTATCTCCCAGTCATGGCTGTATATCGATGTAAAATCAGTAGCTATTGGCATGAGTAGTGTGTTCTATGTAATTAATAATATCCGCAGGTGCAGTGGTAAAGTCAAACCATTTAGCTCCTTCGGTACGTTTAAACCAGGTCATTTGCCTTTTGGCAAAACGCCGTGTATTCTTTTTTATTTCTTCAAGAGCAAAATCCTGAGCTATTTCGCCGTCAAAGTAGCTGAATAATTCACGGTAGCCTACTGTTTGCAAGGCATTCAGCTTTTTATGTGGGTATAAAGCCCTTGCTTCTTCAATAAGGCCCTGTTGTACCATGATGTCTACCCTACGATTTATCCGGTCATACATTAATTCCCTTTCAGCTTCAAGGCCAATGACAACAGGTGTGAACTTGCGGCTGTTTTTTTTGATATTCAGGAAAGAAGAGTAGGGTTGGCCACTGCCAATACACACTTCAAGTGCGCGCATAAGGCGTTGCGGATTGTCTTTTGCTACTTTAGCATAATGTACAGCGTCAAGCCTTTCGAGTTCCTGCTGAAGATATTCAATTCCTTTAGCTTCATAATCAGCTATAAGCTTTATTCTCACGGCAGGATCAATATCGGGGAAATCATCAAAACCTTTCAGTACGGCATCGATATATAAACCAGATCCGCCCACCATTACAGCATAATCATGCGATTGGAACAGTTCATCAAGCTTTGCAATAGCATCACGTTCAAAATCGCCTACCGTATAGTCTTCAAAAATGCTGATGTTTTGGATAAAATGATGTGTTGCCTGGGCTAATTCATCAGTGGAGGGGACAGCTGTGCCAATTGCCATCTCCTTAAAAAACTGCCTGCTGTCTGCCGAAATAATTTCGCAGTTAAAATGCTTTGCTATTTCAATAGCCATGGCGGTTTTTCCAATGGCGGTAGGGCCTACAACGGTTATCAGGTATTTACTTGGCATTTTGTGTTTTATCTGGGTTTATCAATGAGCCACATTTATAGCAAAATTTGGCATCATCGCGATGTTGCTGTGCACCACAATTAGGACAGGCTTGTGTGTTTAGCTGTGGCGGAGCAGCATTATTTATAAACTGTGCTGTAACAAGGCCTGTAGGTACAGCTATAATGCCGTAGCCCATTATCATGATAATTACAGATATGAATTGGCCAAGTGGTGTAAGCGGTGTAATATCGCCAAAACCTACAGTAGTTAGCGTTACAATAGTCCAGTAAATACTGGTAGGGATGCTTGTAAAACCGCTTTCAGGCCCTTCAACCATATACATAAGTGTACCCAGGATGATACAGATAACCATAACGCTAAACAGGAAAACAGCTATTTTTTCCCTGCTTTTTTTAAGGGCTGCAGTAAGCTGGTTTCCGGCACCTACAAAGTGGGTAAGCTTTAGTATCCTGAAAACTCGAAGTAAGCGTATAGCTCTTATGGATATAAGAAAACGATACCCATACCCCGGGAAAATAAAGCCGACATACATGGGAATTGTAGCCAGCAGGTCGATGATGCCGTAAAAACTGAAGATGTATTTTAAAGGCTGCCTTAACGATGCTATGCGCCCTATGTATTCTATGGTAAAAAATATGGTAACCACCCATTCTATTACACCTAGTGCATAACCGTACTTAACCCTGATGGGGGCAACAGTTTCTAGCATTATGGCAACTATGCTAAGCAGAATTACAAAGAGTAGTATAATGTCAAAGGTTTTGCCCAGCGGTGTGTCGGCTTCATAAATTATGGTATGCAGCCGGTCACGTTGCTTTTCGGGCAATAGGCCTCCTTTTGTAGATTGGGGTGTATCCATATACTAAAGATAAGGAATCTGCTAAAAACGGATGGTTTTAAGCGCTTTCTTTTTACGGATGTACTCCTGTATTATTTTCTTGGCATCCTTGCTGTTCTCCATTGGTATAAGGATATTTTTAAGGATGTCTATTTTATTGACCTGATAGTTTAAATTAAAGAATGCATAGCCTTTATAAATACCATTTTCTATCAATACAGCGCTACGTTCTTCTATAGTACGTCCGCGGTCTATAATTATAATACTCTGGTTATAAAAACTATTAGCATTAATGAATTCTATAACCCTTGCGTTATAATCTCCCGGTGCTTCTTTATGAATGCAGGCACCATTACAACCACCCAGTTCATACGGAAAACAGGCTGTTTTTATAGTCGGGTCCATGCCATTAATCTTTTGGCACAACTTGTATTTTTCAGTAATGCGGTATTGCGCACTTTTAGCTTCTACCGGGCCGGGAAATGAGATGATCTCTTTCTTGCGGCCGTCAGTTTTTTCAAGCTTAAGGGCTATATAGCCATCAGCATCTTTAACAGGATAAAGGGATAGAGGGAATACCGTTTTCTTTTCAGCACGGTTTAGGATAGGTTTGTTAACCTTAATCTCCTGGCATTCTTTAAGCAGGGCAATAAGTTCGCTGCCCGTTTCTTCGTAGGTAGTGGTAAAGGCTTCACGCTGAATGCGTTTTGACTTGCGCGATGTACCTGTAAAGTGCTGGTTAACGCGCTTTTTAATATTACGGCTCTTGCCAAGGTAAATCAGCGTACCATCTTCTTTGTATATATAATACACACCTGTTATAGATGGGATACTGTCCAGCAGGTCTTTAAGGCGTGGGGCAAGCCCTTTTTTCTCGCCCTCTGTTTTAATGAGTGCTTTTACAATTTCCTTTTCTACATCTTTTTGCAACAGCATTTTAAACAGCTGCACGGTAGCAAGTGCATCACCGGTAGCACGGTGCCTGTCGCTCATAGGGATGCCCAGTGCGCGCACCAGTTTACCCAGGCTGTGCGATGGCTGTTCGGGCATTAGTTTTTGGCTGAGCTCTACAGTACAAAGGGTTTGTTTTTCGAAGTCAAAACCCAGATTCCTGAACTCAGTGCGTAATACACGGTAGTCAAACTGGGCGTTGTGGGCTACAATAATGCAGCCATCGGTAATTTCGATAATGCGCTTCGCCACTTCATAAAACTTGGGTGCGCTACGCAGCATGGCATTATTAATGCCGGTAAGTTTTACCACAAAGGGCTGTATGGGTTTTTCGGGGTTAACAAGGCTTATAAACTGATCTACTACCTCATGGCCGTCATATTTATATATGGCTATCTCGGTGATGCCTTCCTCATTAAATTGTCCCCCTGTAGTTTCTATGTCAAGTATTGCGTACAAGAAAAAAGTATCAGGTTTAACATTACAAAGTTCGTAAATGTACGCAATTTTCTGTGCAAAAGCACTAATTAACGTATTACAAAAAGAAATAAAACGGCCTTACCTGCCACCAAAAATGCTGCTGCCAATACGTACCATGGTACTGCCACAATCAATAGCAATCGGGTAATCGCCGCTCATTCCCATACTAATTGTTTGTGGTTTATAGTTCAGGGTTTGTGGTTGCTCACTCAGGCGGTCAAAAATCGCCTTAAGGTGTGTAAACTCTTTTTTAATCTGCACTTCATCATCAGTAAAAGTAGCCATACCCATAAGTCCTGTAATGCAAATATTTTCCATTTGTCTGAACTCTTCTGAATCTAATAACTCGTTAAGTTCAGCTTCACTTAGCCCGAATTTAGTATCTTCTTCGGCGATATGAACTTGTAGTAAACAATTGATAACCTTACGGTAGCGTTTGGCCTGCCTGTTTATTTCGGTTAGTAACTTAAGGCTGTCCACACCATGTATAAGGCTAACAAAAGGTACCATGTACTTTACTTTGTTGGATTGTAAATGGCCTATCATATGCCATTGTATATCCTTTGGCATTTGTTCCCATTTCTCTACCATTTCCTGTACTTTGTTCTCGCCAAAAATGCGTTGCCCAGCGCTGTAGGCTTCCATTAAATCAGGCACAGGCTTTGTTTTGCTCACGGCTACAAGGGTAACGTGGGGCGGGAGTGAGGCTTTTATTTCGAGTAGGTTATTTTGTATTGACACGTTGATTTATTTTGTTTAGTTTTTGATCAATCAGGATTTTTTTAAATTCTTTTGCATTGATGTCTAATCCATGTAATAGAATTTTGATATTAGTTTTACTGCTAAAATTTAATCCTCCACCACTAATCATTATTTTTCCGAATACCGTCTTAGGTAAAGAATATTTGCTAATACTTTCTTTTAGATTAATATCAATATAATCTTTCTTATTGCATGTATAAGAAATTGAATTTATTTGTTCTGTGCTAATAAAAATATTGTAAGTAGTATATGTTATGCCTTCTTTAGAAATAATTAGAGGGGGATTTCTACGGACTAATCCAATAAAATTAGTTATAAATAAAGTAATGTGAAAAATAAACAGCAAAGTTAAAACAAGACCTAAGATAACATGGTTTATCGTTAATAAGATGCAAACTGCGACAACCATTCCCACAAAAAGTAGATTAAAAATAGTAGTGCTTTTTTTGTAGTGTATATTTACTTGTTCAGACATCTATACAATTAATTTAGTCATAACTCATACACCACCAGCCCGCTCCTGAACTTTGGTTCAATGTATGTGCTTTTTGGCGGCATGATAAGATTGTTATCTGCTAATTGTTTTATTTCATTGATGGAAGCAGGATACAGCATAAAGCCTACAGCGAATGTACCTTCGTCTACCATTTCCTTAATGGTCGTGATGGGTTTATTGCCGGGAATGTAGGCAATGCGCTCATCATTTCGCAAATCGTTTATGCCAAGTAACGGTTGAAGTACTTTGGTATAAAGTATTTGTGCATCAAGGCTTTCTATTGCAGATTCAAATTGTTTATCCTTAAGTTTCAGCGCGTAAAATTCGCCACCAAGGTACATCCCAAATTCAAATTTTTGTTCAGGTTTCCAAAGCTCCATGTGGCGGTTTTCGATATCGAAATCCTTAGCTAAGGCTTTTAAAAATTGGCTTTTTGTAAGTCCGTTAAGGTCGTGCACCAGGCGGTTGTATTCATATATTTTAAGGTCGCTTTCTGCAATAAGAAAACTCATAAAATAATCAAGATTGACATTACCTGATGATTTGTCCTGCTCATACAGTAGTTCTGCCGAAGCAGATCTATGGTGACCGTCGGCTATATAAAGGCTTTCTATATTGCCGAACTGTTTTTGCAGCCATTGTATTTCCTGTTCATCACGAATACGCCATAGCGTGTGCTTATCGCGGTTAAGCGAAGAAAACAGGTATAGCGGACGTTTTTGTTTTCGCTGTGTAATCCAGTTTTTAAGTTCGGGATTGTCAGGGTAGGTAATAAGCACAGGCTCTGTGTTAAAACCCGTTTGGTGCAGGTAATCTTTAAAATACTCTACCCGATAGGCAAGAGTATCTTCGTGCTTTTTAATAATGTTGTCCTGGTAATCTGCAATAGATGTACCGGCTATTATCCCTGTAAACGTCTTATTCTTACTTTGAATTTCATACAGGTAGAACACAGGAGCTGCCTCCTGTTTTAGTATTTCCTCATCTTTATATTCCCTGTATTTTGTGTGAACCGATTTAAAGCGCACCGTTTCAGACAACTTGTGCATATTTACATAAGCAGGGTTAAGCACGTGCAAAAACGAGTACGGATTATAATCCAGCTGCGATGCAAGTTCGGCTGGGCTGTATTCGTCATATGACCGGCAGGTTACCAGGGTTACTTTATCGCGCGCCGGGCGTACTGCTTTAAATGGTACTATTGTTGCCAAGGGGTTTGTTTAAAGTTTTGGGTTATTAAATTTGTCTGACGCGGTTTTGCGTATTGTCATTGCGAGGAACGAAGCAATCTTATAAAGTATAAAATTAAGATTGCTTCGTCGTTCCTCCTCGCAATGACGGCGAGTGAGCAGTATTATTATTAGTATTTATACGCATTGAACGCTTTCTACTGCAAAACTGTGACAATCACAGCCTACTTCTTATACGCTACTTTCTCAGCTTTTTTGCTTTCGCTATAGTCATAAAAACCTTCGCCAGATTTTACGCCCAGCTTACCTGCGCGTACCATGTTTACTAAAAGTGGGCAAGGAGCATACTTAGGGTTTTTAAAGCCATCGTGCATTACGTGCAGTATAGAAAGACAAACATCAAGGCCAATAAAGTCGGCTAACTGTAGCGGCCCCATTGGGTGTGCCATACCCAGTTTCATTACTGTATCTATTTCGTAAACGCCTGCAACGCCATTATACAAGGCTTCTATGGCCTCATTAATCATAGGCATCAGGATGCGGTTTGCCACAAAGCCAGGGTAGTCGTTAACTTCTACAGGAACTTTACCCAGTTTTTCGCTCAAATCCATTATGCTCTTAGTAACTTCATCAGAGGTGTTGTACCCACGAATGATCTCTACCAATTTCATAATAGGCACAGGGTTCATAAAGTGCATACCAATAACTTTATCCTGCCTGTTAGTTACGGCTGCTATTTGTGTTATTGAAATTGAAGATGTATTGGTAGCTAATATTGTATTAGCATCGCAATAGCTATCCAGGTCTTTAAAAATCTTAAGCTTAAGGTCTACATTTTCTGTAGCCGCTTCTACCACAAGGTCAACGTTTACTACACCATCCTGAATATCAGTATAAGTAATGATGTTGCTGATGGTTTTGAATTTATCTTCTTCAGTAATGGCTCCTTTAGCCACCATACGGTCGAGGTTGGCAGCAATGGTAGCCATACCTTTATCTAATGATTTTTCTGAAACATCAATAAGCTTTACATTAAAGCCACTTTGTGCAAAAGTATGGGCTATACCGTTACCCATGGTGCCGGCGCCTATTACTGCAATGTTTTTCATATCGTTTGTTTGTTGTTTGGGTTTGGTTATTTATAGAAATTGCGGATAGTGTAAGTATCCGCAATTATTTTAAACGTGAGGTTACTTCTTAAAACAGTCAATAATTTTATAAGCTACCCTTAGTGCTTCGGTACCATCTTCAAGAGTAACTACCGGGGTAGTATTATTGTTTATGGCATCTGCAAAGGTTTCAAGCTCGTCGAGTATGGCATTGTTTGCAGCTACATCAGGATTTTCAAAGTAAATCTGTTTTTTTAGACCCTCGGCATTTTGTAGTATCATATCAAAATCTCCAGGTACTTCCGGAGCGTCCTTCATTTTTACCACTTCACATACTTTATCTAAAAAGTCTACCGATATATAGGCGTCCTTTTGGAAGAAACGTGACTTACGCATATTCTTCAATGATATACGGCTTGCGGTAAGATTAGCCACACAGCCATTTTCAAACTCAATGCGGGCATTGGCAATATCAGGGGTTTCGCTGATAACCGATACACCACTGGCATTGATGTTTTTAACCGGAGATTTTACCACGCTAAGTATCACGTCGATATCATGTATCATGAGGTCAAGCACTACCGGTACATCTGTACCGCGCGGGTTAAACTCTGCCAGGCGGTGTGTTTCAATAAACATCGGGTTTTCGATCTTGGCTTTAGTGGCCGTAAAGGCGGGATTAAAGCGCTCTACGTGGCCTACCTGGCCTTTAATGTTATATTTATTCGCCAGGGTTATAATATCATCTGCCTCTTCAATAGTATTAGATATGGGCTTTTCTATAAATATGTGTTTGCCGGCTTCTATTACCTGTTTTGCGCAGTCGTAGTGCGAAAGGGTAGGAGTCACTACATCTACCACATCTACAGCTGCTATAAGTGCTACAATGGTATCAAATTTTGTATAGCCAAATTCTTTAGAAACTTTATCTGCATTATCGCTGTTAGGATCATAAAAGCCTACAAGTTCATATTTATCAGACTGGTTTAGTAAACGCAGGTGTATCTTGCCTAAATGGCCTGCGCCCAAAACGCCAACTTTTAGCATAAGGATTAGTTTTTAAACAAAAGTAAGATTATTTATGTGGAATATCCAAAAATCAGTAGCCTAAATGGTTACCTTTATTTGTATTTGACAATAGTAAACCTATTAATTTTTGTTTTGGATTTTACTGTATTTGTTTGCTATTTTTACCAAAATAAACTGCCTATATTTTGAGAGACACCGCCAAACATCAGGGACTTCGTAATCAATTAGTAACCGTTCTGGAACAGAAAGGCATTACCGACAGGAATGTGCTTGATGCTATTAAAAAAATTCCGCGACACCTTTTTCTTAACTCCAGCTTTGAAGATTATGCCTACCAGGATAAGGCTTTCCCCATAGGGGCAGGGCAAACCATATCCCAGCCATATACGGTTGCTTACCAAAGCCAGTTACTGGAAGTACAAAAAGACCATAAAGTACTTGAAATTGGTACAGGGTCCGGCTATCAGACTGCTGTATTGTGTACTATGGGAGCCAAAGTATATAGTGTAGAACGCCAGAGCGAACTCTTTAAATCTACCTCTTTATTATTGCCAAAACTGGGTATGCGCCCCAAGCACCTTTCTTTTGGAGATGGTTATAAAGGCCTGCCAAATTTTGCTCCTTTTGACAGTATTATAGTTACTGCCGGCGCACCCATGATACCCAAACCACTAATGGCTCAGCTAAAAATAGGGGGAAGGCTTGTAATACCTGTAGGCGGAGAAAATGAAGCCCAGATGATGAACCTGCTGATACGCAAAAACGAAACACAGTTTGAGAAGCATGAGCTTGGTGAGTTCAGGTTTGTACCATTGCTCGAAAATAAGAATTAACCACTTTTACCAACCAATATGAAAAATTTTTTGATTGCACTCCTGTTTTTGTCGACAGGATTTATTTATGCACAAACGCCTCAGCAAAAGGTGTGGGACTTGCTGTTACAAAACAAGCGTATAGAAGCACGCAGGCTTTTTGACAAAGACCTTAAAAAAAGAAAGATACCAGTGCAGAATTGCTAATACTGGATGCCATACTGGACAGAGAATTAGGCAGGCTGTATTATGATGATACTTTTTTAAAAGCATTTTCAAAACTGCCTGAAAGTAAAAATCTTCTTTATCCTGTATGGTATTATCCTTTTGGTCCAGGTGCTGTAAATAGTGAGGGATTTGACGATCTTGCATATTTAAAGATGGACTTCATCGCAAGTCAGGAAGAATATAAAAATGATATTCATGTTTTATATAACAAAGCTACGTTTGACAAGAAAAGGCTAAATAATAATGGGTATATTACTAATATTGCCAAGTTGGGTGCTATTGAAAAATGGCAGTATTGTGGTGTTTTTGAAAACCTTAATGGTAGCGGCCTTGAAACTGAATATGAAGCAGAATATTATGCTAAAAATGATAAAACATTTAATGCTAATAGTAATGGCATAGTTAATTGGTATAATCCGGCTATTACCCAAACCGAAGGTTGCCACTTTTATTATAATGAGAGTGAATATGGAGCAGGCATTATGTATGCGCAAACTTTTATCAATAATCCGGCAGATAAAAATGTTGTACTTAATTTTTGTTCTGGTGGAGATATCAAAATTTTGCTTAATGATGTAGAATTATATGTAAACGATAAGGTAAATCTCAATGACCTTAATGCTTTTAAACTAAAATTCAATCTTAAAAAAGGAATGAACAGATTAGTAATTAAATCTGCAATTGGTTCTGGCAATGATTATTTTTTTGCCTCATTGCGTGATGATAACCAAAATCTTTTTACTGATCTTGAATATTTTGATACTTTTAAGCCTTATAATAAAGATACTCTTGCAGAAATTAATGCAGTAGAGGTAGCACCAGATTTTGAAAAATACCTGATAGAAAAAGTAAAGGCAGAACCTGCTAACCCATTATATGCCATATTATTATTTGACGCTTATAATTATAACCGTAAAGACGAATTGGCTTTTGATGCTATAGAAAAGCTAAGTGATAAGTATCCTTTAAGTTCGCTACTAAACGTAAAGCTCATAAGCCATTATGCCCATATGGGAGATGAGGCAAAAGTTGACGAACTTTCTAAAAATATGCTTCTTAAGGATGAAGATTACTATTATAGCCTTATTTCTAAATTTAAAGATGGTAATTTTTTACAGGAAGCCAATATATCTGAACTTGAAAGATACAAGCATAAAGCAGAAAATATGCAGTCTCCGCTTTATGTACTTCTTTATGATTATATAATTGCCTTACGAAACTCTGATATCGACCTTTCATTCAAAAAAATAGATGAACTGCTTGCTCAGTCCCACCATAATGATAAATTTATTACTTCTTTCGCAGGGCTTTATGCTTCTATTAAAAATGATAAAGATAAAACGGTAAGCATTCTTGAAAATCTTTTAAAAACAAGAGAAAACACTTCGGCTACAAATGCGCTTATAAGTTATTATAATTCGATGAGCAGGAAAGATGATGTTAAGAAGCTGGTCAATGAAAAAATAGATCGTTATCCTTATTTTAACACATCTTACAATGATGCTATTATTCTTGCAAAAAATGATAATAGATATGAAGATGCCGTAAAATATGCAGATACGGCACTTAATAATTTCCCTTATTCATATATGATGATGGAGAAGAAAGGAAAAGCACTTAACTCACTTAAAAATACAAAAGAAGCAGAAAAATATTTTAGAAAATCGCTTTTACATTACTCAGGAAATTCTTCTTTAAGAAAAACTTTATATGACATTACCAAAGTGCCTGATGAAATAGAAGAAGTAGCCATTAAAGATGTTTATAGTGTAATAAAACAACGCAGAAACTCTAAGCTTACAGGCGATTATGGGGTAGCAATGCTACTGGACGAATATATTGTAAATATACTGCCTGAGGGAGGCCGAAAAACCAAGGTTACTTATGTTTATGAGATTACCGGTGAAAAAGGAATCGAACAAATGAAAGAGTATAATATAGGAAGTGGTGTTAACGTTATTAAAGCTGAAATTGTAAAGCCTGATGGTAGTGTACAACCAGGTGAGCAAAACTATGGTACCGTTGTATTTACTAATCTTAAAGTGGGAGATGTGCTACATATTGAGTATGACGATACTGAAAATGGAAGTGGGCGATTTTATAAAGATTTTACTTTAGATTACTATTTTAATGGTCTTTATCCCACTGTGCATACAATTTTTGGTGTTATTTATCCTAACGATGTTACGTTTGCACATAATATTACAAATGGGGGTATAGATTCTAAAACCCGTAAGTTGCCTAATAACCGTACTTATACAAGTTGGGAGTTAAAAAATACGCCAACAATGCCTCTGGATGAAAATTACGCACCTAAATATGATGATACTGCAAACAAAATATCTATAAGTTCAATAAAATCCTGGGCTGATATATCTAACTGGTATGCTGATATGGTGCGTAAGAACATAAAAATGGATAATATAGCAATTAAGGTATATAATGAAATATTTCCTAAAGGTACACAAGGCATAAAAGAAGAAGAAATTGCTTATAAAATATACAAGTATATTGAGGAAAATATTACATATAGTTCTCTTGACTTTAGACAAAGTGGATATGTACCGCAAAAGCCTTCTAAAACCATTACTACAAAGCTGGGCGACTGTAAAGACCTTTCTACACTTTTTGTAGCCATGGCAGAGCGTGCCGGGCTAAAAGCTAATCTTGTTCTTGTTCAAACCAATGACCTGGGGACGGAAGCGCTTGTATTGCCATCGGTAAGTTTTAACCATTGTATTGTAAGGGTGTTTTTAAATGGTAAAGAACAGTTTCTTGAAATGACAGATAATTACCTGCCATTTAAGGCATTGCCATCAAGCCTTTACAGGGCTAAAGCACTTGTGATTTCTTTCGACAAAGCAGAAAATGAAAAATCAACATTAATAAGCCTGCCGTTTACAAATGCACTGCCATCTACTATAAACAGCCTGAGTAAGATTACAATTGACGATGTATCTAAAAAATTTGAAAATACGCATATAGTAAGCGGTGCGCACAAGGCTTATTATAGCCAGGCGTTTAGCGACGCTACTACAGCAGATGTTCGTAAAAAAGATTTTGAGGAAGATTTTAATTCTAAGTTGTCAAAAAATGTTGTATTTGAGGAGAGTAAGCTTATTTCTAATGAACGCTTTGATCCTGAATTAAAGTACCTGACAAAATTTTCGGTGTCTGAAAAGCTTCAATCTGTGGGTAGCCTTAAGATTTTTGAAATACCATTTGTTGACAGGGTTTATACTAAAGATATAATAGCTGTAGAAAAACGTAACTATGACATTAACTATCCGGGATATGAAACAATAAATTCTTACAAGTCTGAGGTAATACTAAATATCGCTGACGGCAAAAAGTTTACAGAGATACCACAAGACCATAATTTTACATATAAAAAACACGAGTATAGCATAAAATATGAGCAACTGAGCCCTAATTCTTTAAAAGTGGTAAGGAGTGTAAATACAGCTTGGGATAATATTAAGACTACAGAATATGCTGCCTTTAGAAAGTTTGTAGAAGATGTAATTGCTACAGAAGAAGAAATCATAGGGTTTAAATAAGCCGGAAGATTATAAAGGTATGGGTAGAGACATCAACATTTATTATAACTATAGTATCTTTACGATATGGAAAAACCACAATCTAATAATCCGATGCACGGTATTACGCTGAAAAAGATACTCGAAGACCTCGAATCTTTTTATGGTTTTGATACCTTGGGAGAGCTAATAAATATTAAGTGTTTTAATGAAAACCCCAGCATAAAGAGCAGTCTGACATTTTTAAGAAAGACCGACTGGGCACGAAAAAAAGTTGAGGAACTATACTTAAAAACACTTCCAAAGCTTAATGTTTAAAGAGATAATTGCTAAGGGATTAATAAAAAAGGATGGCTTTTTAGCCATCCTTTATACATTGTATGTAGTGTCATAATTTGAAGAGAATTACCTGAGCTGAGCGCCGGTTTCCTTTTCAAGATTTTGCCTTATTTTATTCATGATCTTATCAATCTGCTCATCAGTAAGGGTTTTACTGCTATCCTGAAGAACAAAGCTTACGGCATAAGATTTCTTGCCTTCCGGCAGGTTTTTACCTTCATAAACGTCAAACAGGCTAACGTCTTTTAGTAAAGATTTTTCGCTTAGTAATGCCGTTCTGTAAATATTTTCAAAACTTACAGTATAATCAACTAAAAGAGCAAGGTCACGGCGTACCTCAGGGAATTTAGATATTTCGCTAAACTTAATTTTACCTGATACCAGTTTAGTAATTGCTGCCCAGTTAAAATCGGCAAACAGCACATCCTGCTTAACGTCAAAATGTTTAAGTACAGGCTTTTTAATTGTTCCAAATTCAACAATTAACTCAGTTCCTACGCTATAAGCTACACCTTCTGCAAATACATCATTTGCTAATGGCTGGCTTTGAACTTTATCAATACCCAGCCTGCCTAATAATTGTGTAATATAACCTTTAAACATAAAGAAGTCGGCACCTTTTTGTGGTGCTGTCCAGCTTTCGTTTTGGCGGTTACCGGTTACAGTAAGCGTTAAATGTTTATTCTCAGTATAGCCCGAAGGAAGCTTGTGGTAGCTTTTGCCAAATTCGAACAATTTCAAATCGGCCCTGCGGCGGTTAATGTTGAACGAAACCGCTTCGAGAGCACTAAACAGTAATGATTGCCTCATTACAGAAAGGTCGCTACTTAGCGGGTTAAGCATCTGTACATTAAATTCTTCATTCAGATTTTCTGAAAGTGCTACATAATCAGGCGTTGTAAGGCTGTTAGCCATCATTTCATTAAACCCAAGTGCAGTAAGCTGGTTTGCCACAATATTCTGCAGTTTGTAGTCTTCTGTACGCGATGAGTTTGAAATAGAAGCGTTAAGCTTTTGTGTAAAGTTGATGTTGTTATAACCATAAATACGCAGTATTTCTTCTATAACATCAATTTCGCGTTCTACATCTACACGGTATGATGGGATAACAAGGCCAAGGCCTTTTTCTGACATGCTGTTTATCTTGATATCCAGCGATACCAGTATTTTTTTTATGGTTTCCTTACCAATATCCTGCCCGATGGTGCGGGTTACACTATCAAAGTTAAGGAAAACCGAGTGGTCTTCTATCTTACGCGGATACTGGTCTTCAATATCCATGGTAATTTCGCCTCCACCAGTTTCCTGTATCAGCAGAGCTGCACGTTTAAGGGCATATTGTGTAATGTTAGGGTCGATACCGCGCTCAAAACGAAACGAAGCATCGCTGCTGATGCCGAGACGTTTTGCTGTTTTGCGTATTGAAACCGGGTTAAAGTAAGCACTCTCTAAAAATATAGCCGACGTACTCTCTGTAACACCCGATGCTTTTCCGCCCATAACACCTGCAATGCACATAGGGCCATTTTCGTCAGCAATAACAAGATCTTCATTGCTTAATGTGCGCTCTACATCATCAAGGGTAACAAATTTTGTACCCTCAACCGCAGGCTTTACAATTACTTTGTTACCTTTTATTTTGGCAGCGTCAAAAGCATGTAGTGGCTGGCCAAGTTCGTGCAGTACATAATTCGTAACGTCTACAATATTATTTTTTGGCGTAAGGCCAATAGCTTTAAGCTTGTTTTGCAGCCATGCGGGAGATGGTTTTACTGTAAGTCCCACTATAGTAACACCGCAGTAGCGTGGTGCCAGTTTAGTATCTTCTACACGGATATCCATTTTAAGAATACGCTTGTCTACACGGAAGTTACTTACCGATGGTGTTATCAACTCAGTATGAACATTCTTTTGGTTAAGGCCGGCTTTCAGGTCGCGTGCTACACCCAGGTGGCTCATTGCATCAGCACGGTTTGGCGTAAGGCCTATCTCAAAAACCTCGTCGGTTACAATATCAAAAAGTTTTGCAGCAGGCGTGCCGGGAGCAAGGTGTGCATCTAATACAAGGATACCATCGTGGCCTTCGCCAAGCCCAAGCTCGTCTTCAGCGCAAATCATGCCGTGGCTTTCTTCACCGCGTATCTTGCCTTTCTTGATCTGGAATGCGTTACCCTCTTTGTCATATAGTGTAGTGCCTATGGTAGCCACAGGAACCTTTTGGCCGGCAGCCACATTTGGCGCGCCGCATACTATCTGCACAGGGGCATTGCCATCGCCCAGGTCTACAGTAGTAACACGTAGCCTATCAGCATTAGGATGTTGCACGCAGGTAAGCACATGGCCTACTACAACGCCTTCAAGGCCGCCCTTAAGCGACTCATATTTATCAACACCTTCTACCTCAAGGCCCAGGTCTGTAAGCAGGGCGGCAGTTTCTTCTGATTTCCAGTCGAGTTTAATGAATTGTTTTAACCAATTGTAAGATATGCGCATGGATTATCTGTTTTTTTAAAGCATGCAAAGATAACAAATGCGTAAGAAAGTAGTGTTATAAAGAGGAGGGAAAATGGTAAGATCAGTAAATGTATAGTCCTAAAATTAGTTGACACATAAATCGCCCCATATTAAAAATATTAGTAGTAACTTAAAGCAGGCTCAAAAAAGATTACAGTTTAGCTTTTAAATTACAACGAAGTCTAGGTATACCAGTGCCTCAGTGCCTGTATATGTAGTTGTTTGCGCCTGTTTTTATAGCAGTTTACACTTACCGGATGTAGTTTAATTTCTAAAGAATTAGTTGTAATGGTATATCCTGCTGTAAAACTTAAAATACAACAGGAAGAATCAGCCGTTTAATTCAATATATCGGTAGGGTGCAAGCCTACAAATTATCATAAGATTGATCTATTATAAATGCAATGGCTTTTTCTATTTCTGAACGACCTTCTTCGCTTTTGACATCGATACCACAAAATGTACTTCCATTTACCATTGAATACAAATCAAGATAGTATAGCCCTGAAATCATAATGGCCATAATGGCACGGAATTGCCTTGCATTTTCTCCAAAATGTATGTCAGCAACATACTTAAAAAGTTGTTCACCATTAGCTTCCTGGTTGTCCGTCCATGTACGTAATGAGCTTCGTTCTTCAGACAGTCGCCAAAGCAAGAGTTTTTGCAGCCCCTCATTTTTCAACACATAATCGAATTGCTGCAAAAGCAGCTGCTGGGCGATTGCTTTCCCTCCGTCGGTAATTTGGGGAGGTGCTTGGTCATTTTTTGCATTGCTCCAAAAATCCTGCCTGCGTATGTATTCATCCACTAAGCCATCCAAGCCGCCAAAGTAGCTGTAAATCATTTTTTTATCTACGCCTGCCGTGGCTGCAATAGCGTTGATTTTTAAGCCGGCATGTCCGTGGGTTTTAAGTATTGTACCCACTGCATCTAAAAATTTCAATTTACTTCTTTCCTTATTTCTTAACTGTCCGCCTCCTGTTTTATTTTCCATGGGTAGTGTGAATGATGACGCAATTTAAGAAAAATTCATTCAGAACTAAGACACCAATTGGTGTTTTGTTTATATTTGCACTCGTCAATCATCAATCAAAAACGAATAGTACTACTATTATGAAAGGACTTTTTTTTTACTGTTTCATTATTTTAATTCCCTTTGTGCTGTCTGCCCAATCGGACAGGCGAACACAAGAGCTTGACAGCATCTTTACAATGCTATATGAGCAAAACCAATTTAATGGTACCGTAATAATTACCGAAAAGGGAAAAATTTTGCTACAGAAAGGCTACGGCTATAGTAATGAGTCTACTAAAAAAGCCAATGATCCCCATACTATATTTGAGTTAGCATCCTGCTCCAAGCAATTTACTGCCGCAGCGATTATGCTGCTCAAAAGACAGGGGAAACTGAACTATACTGACAAGCTGCCAAAATATATACCCGAACTTTCCAGATGGGATAAGGTAACGATTTACGACCTGTTGCGGCATACCAGCGGCATACCCGAATATATCGTTGATATGCCAAAAACCTGGGACAAGACCATGATTGCTACAAACAGAGATGTTATACAATTTTATGCAGAAAGGCAGGATACACTTAAGTTTATGCCCGGCAGCAGGCACCAGTACAATAATACCAATTATGCCCTGCTGGCAAGTATTATAGAAAAGGCTTCGGGCAAAAACTACGAGGTTTTTCTTTCCGAAAATATATTTAAGCCACTGGGCATGAAAAAGACCTTTGTGTACAACCCATACCTAAATCCAAAGAAGCTAAAAAACTACGCGCCGGGTTATATATGGGCTAAAAATTCGTTTGCTAAAATTACTCCCGAAAAAGATCCTGGGGGCAACGACATGGTTTATTACTTAGATGGTATAATAGGAAGTGCAAAAGTTCACTCTAATGCCGAAGATCTTCTGATATGGATAAATGCACTAAAAAACAACACCCTTTTTAACGCTGCCGAATTTGGGGAAATGACAGAAATGATTAAAATGGCCGATGGAAAAAAACTCTATTATGGCTTCGGATTAGATGTAGCCAAAGCAGACGGCACTTTTTCATTCGGGCATACCGGCGGCTGGGGAGGTTATGCTACGTTTATATACCACGACATGATTAGGGACAGGACAGTTATTACACTCCAGAATTTTAAAATGGGAACCTGTCCTTTTGAGAACATCAGGCAGATACTGGACGGTAAGCCTCTTGTTGAAGAGTTCAGGAAAAAAATAACCCTGCCCGAAAGCGACCTGAAAAAATATGCAGGATCTTATACCGATGATAAAAATCCGGAAGAAGTGCAGCTAATAACTTATCTCGACGGACACCTTATTCACAACTCAGGCAAAATACCCTGGGATATGCGCTTTTTTCCTGTCACTGCAAATGAATTTCAGGCTGTAAGACAAGGAGGTACCGATGGTGTACTGCGTTTTACGGCCTTAGAAAATGGCGATGTAAAGCTGGAAATGTTGCAGTATGGTGAGGTTATCGGCTCGGGGATACGAAAGAAATGATGTGCCCATCATGGGGTATTTTAAAATGGAATGGAACTATTGAATACATAAAATTTAGAAATGAAAAAAAATATATTGCTTCTGGCAATTACCTTTATTACAGCGCAATTACACGCTCAGGATTATTTAAAGCCTATTGATTCTATCGTAAAGCTATACGCAGGAAAAGAGATACCCGGCTTCGCCGTTTTAGTGAGTAAAAATGGTAAAACCCTTTACAGCAGAAATGCGGGATATGCCAATCTTGAAAAGAAAGAGAAGATAACTGATAAAACGGTATTTGCACTTGCATCCACATCCAAGCAATTTACGGCTGCATGTATCGTACTTTTGGAAAAACAGGGCAAGCTAAGCCTTGATGATAACCTTAGAAAGTATATGCCGGAATTTCCAGAGTATGCCGAAAAAATAACAATTAACCAACTGCTGAACCACACCGCAGGCCTTAAAGACCATCGTGCCCTTGCAATGTTTAGAGGTGAGAAATCAGATGAATATAATTCATCTGCCATTAAAGACATGCTCACGGCACAGGAACTAAACTACCAGCCCGGAGAAAAGTGGAGCTACAGTAATTCGGGTTACTGGTGCCTGGCGCAGATTGTAGAAAAGGTATCGGGTCAGAGTGTCGCGCTTTTTGCAGAAAAAAATATCTTTAAGCCCCTGGGGATGAAAGATACGCGCTATGTTACAAAACCGGACAACAAAGTGAAAAATGCCGCTGCGGGTTATCAAAATGACGGAACACATTATAATCCAAGTGATGTAGATGAATATGCAGTAGGTGGCGCAGGTGTCTACAGCACAGCAAAGGATTTACAAAAGTGGTTAGCTGAAATGGAATCACACCGTGTATTCGGACCAGCTTTCTGGAATACGATGACAGCTGAGAATCCGGCTCAGGGTAAAGGTTTTGCCTATACTAAGGGACTTTTTAATTTTAAATATGCCGGGCGCACGATGATTAGCCATGGTGGTGATGTGGTAGGCTTTCATCCCATAACCGCTTATTTCCCGGCAGAAAAAATTGGGGTAGTAATTTTAGGAAATGATGACGATTTTAAACGTTATGAGATATTAGGCGCAGCCGTTGACCTGTTATTGGGTGATACATACGACTATCCAAAGGTAGAGAACAGTATTACGGAAAAACAGAACGATGAAGATAAAACCATTACGGTAAGCCCATCACTTTTGGAAAGCTACGCCGGTAATTATGAACTTACACCGGGCTTTACCATAGCAATTGTGGTTGAGAATGGAACGCTGAGGCTTACACAACTGTGGGATCTCACCAGTGTACTGGTGAAACCTTCAAATGAAACCCACCATTTTGAAATTGCCGGTGCCAATCTTGCTTTTAGTAATTTCGAAGCAGGTAAGGCTACACAGTTGCACATTGTCACCAGTGAGGAAGACAGTGTTTATAATCGTATGGACAAAGAACCCGACTTCACACTATATGATAAATATGCCGGAACATTTTACTGCAAGGCTTTAAAAGCCACTATAACATTCTTTACAGAAAAAGGAATATTATATTACAAACTTAAAAATAGCGAACCCTTTATTGCCAGCCCTCCCGATAGTGAAGGCGCATTTTCTACGTCTCACGGTTCAATACTATTTAAGGTAGAAGCATCGGGCAATGTTACCGGTTTTCTGCTTAATCATGAAAGGGTATTAAACATGGAGTTCCTTAAGCAGGAATTAATTAAGGCCTAGTTATAAATTCCAAGGCTTTCCTTTATAAGGTGTTGACTTTCAGGTTAAATATAAAAAAAATGAAATTAAACAATCCATCGAGTTTGCATATTTATAGATATTTAAGATAAACAACTATGAAACTATCATCAATCACTTTAGCTGTTGCAACACTGATAACCTCTACCATAAACGCGCAAAAAGTCCAAACCACACAAGACAGCATCCGAGAATTCTACGGAATGGTTTTTCCACTAATGAAAAACAGTTATGTTCAACGAGATAAGGTAGACTGGAAAGACCTGCAGAAAACCGTCAATACAAATCTTTCGCAATATACTGATTTTAAAAGTTCGCTAAAAGAGCTGACTACCATTTTTACTACTGCTAATGCCAACCATTGTGCAGTTTATTATAAGGATAAAAAATTCGCAGGAAACTTTAAAGGGGTAACAACAGACGATTTTAGCGGGCAATGGCTTAAAAAGTTTCAGAGTAAACCGGGATTTGAGGTAAAAGTGTTAGATAATAAATACGGTTACATTTTGTTACCCGGAATTAGTATAAATGGTTCCGGTGAAGAAATTAATAAAGTAGCCCAGCCAATGTATGATGCAATCAACAAAATAAAATCTTCACAAAAACCGGAAGCATGGATTATTGATTTAAGGCAAAATACCGGTGGCAACTGTGTACCAATGATTTTAGCATTGTATGACCTTTTGGGTGATAACAAAGTTTGGGGCATCCTAAACGAAAAGAAAAAGTTTGAAAGCAGTGTACGCCTTGATAAGGGCAAGTACATTGAAAAAAAATACACCACTTCGTATGTACACCCTAATGGAGCATTAATAGATAAGATTAAAGTGGCCGTGATTATGAACCAGGCAACAGGGAGCTCTGGCGAGGTAACAGCCTTAGCTTTTAAAGGCCGGGAAAACACTATTTTTATTGGCGATCATACCAACGGAATGACAACTACTAACACCGTTGTCGAGTTACCTTTTGGTGCCACTTTTGCAATTACCATAGGATATGACTGCGATCGCAATGGCAATTATTACGACGTGATTCAACCCGATGTTTCAGTCATCAGGCAAGATAATTTTGATGATTTGCTAAAGGATGGTAACGTACTGGAGGCTATAAAATTCTTTACTACCATTTAAGAATAACCTATGGACTTTAGATACATAATACTTTTAGCTGGACTTTTGAACCTAAACTATTGTTTACAGGCTCAAAACAACACTGAACTGCAAAAAATGGTCGATGCAGACCAACAGGAAAGAGCGGTTAGCAAAATAGACTGGAAAACACTAAACAGCGAAGACAGTCTACGGCGGGTACGCGTATTCGAACTCATAAAATCCGGCGGGGTGCAGACCGGTCAGGACCACCTGAATGTGGGTATTATTTTTCAGCATGGCAACGATACCATTTCCTCAGCAATGGCTGTAAAGAGTTTTGAAACGGCTATAAAATTAGACAGCACCGTCAACCGCTGGTGGTATGCTGCTGCTGTAGACAGGGACTTAATGCGCCGAAAAAAACCACAGGTTTATGGCACTCAGTTTATACAGGACCGGGATTCAGGAAAATGGAAACGGTATGAAATAGATTCCACAAAAGTAACCGATGCCCAAAGGGTATATTATTACGTAGAAACCCTGGCTGCCCAACGTGAAAAGGAATGGAGAATGAATTTGAAACCAATTTCCGAAACGTACCAAAAAAATAAATCAATTGAGGAAACTATAGAAAGTATCAGAGAACAACACCGTAAGGGCAGGCTTTCTCAATACAGCCTTGAGGAAGAAATAAATCAATTTGGCTATGAGCTGATGACGAACAATAAAGATGAGGAAGCGTTACGGATATTTAAACTTAACACAGAGCTTTATCCTGATTCTTTCAATACTTACGATAGTTACGGAGAAATCCTGATGAAAATGGGAAAGAAAAAGGCAGCCATAAAAGCATACAAGCATTCTTTGGAATTAAATCCGGCTAATGAAAATGCAAAACAAATTATTCAGTTAAACAAACGGTAACTACTGTGTCAAATATTATCTAAACCAAATTTAATAACAAAATACTAAACCGTAAAACAACATCTGAACTATCCAAAATATCATGAATAAGATTATTATCGTTTTTATTTCTCTTCTAACCACTGCCGGATTATTCGCACAGGAAAAAGTCTTCTTTTCTGAAACATTTAAAAGTCAAAATCAGGGCAAATACAAAATTGAAATAAACGAGCTAAAGGAATTGCTCCACATTATGATTGCTATTACAAAATCAGGTCTCGAAAATGATGACATGATTCAACAAAATGGACAGTATTACGAAGATGTCCTGGCACACTTTAAGCCTTATGAAAATGAAGATATAATAAAGACTTTCGATTCGTTGATGGTATCATCCCTCTATAATTATATCTTCCTGACGGGAAATGCCATTACCTATGATTTTAAAGGAAACAAGCTGCGAAAAAGCGATACTTTTATTTTTACAGCTACAGGGGTAGGAGGTGAGCATATCACTTTAAACCCAATAACAACGTACAGAAAACAGATTGAGGCATTTGCCAGAAAATCCGGGTTTCGGAAGTTTTACTGGATATACCAATTAAATTGACCCCCTCTCGCCAGAGCAAATTGACCCCTTAGAGTTGTTGACAAAAAAGAGTAAAAGTTGTAGTTCGTTGCAGGCTTTAAAAACGGTAGTTTTTAGTCCTGGTTATTCACTAATATTTTTACAAAAATACATTATCTGATTTAGATTTTCTTCTCCTTAAAGATTCACCATAGAGTTCCAGCCTTAAATAGTGATGAACAATACGGTCAAGTACTGCGTCAGCTATGGTTTTCTCACCGATTATATCATACCATTGCTTTACCGGTATTTGGGAAGTAAGCATCGTAGAGCGTTTCTGGTGGCGGTCTTCTATAATATCAAGCAGTATAAGCCTTGACTGGGGGTCGAAGGGTTGCAGTCCAAAGTCGTCGAGTATCAGCAGGTCTACACGTTCTATACGCTTAAGTTCAGCCAGTAAGGTGCCTTTTGCCTTGGCTAGTTTAAGCTGCCCCATAAATTTAGCGGTGTTGACGTACATTACTTTAAAGCTGTTTTGGCAAGCCTGGTAGCCCAGTGCTGTTGCGAGGTAGCTTTTGCCTGTACCGGTAGATCCGGTAATAAATATATCCTTATGTTCTTTTATAAAGTCAAGGCCTGCAAGCCTGTGGAACTGGTTTTTATCCAGACCCCGGTCAATAGCATAATCTACCTCTTCCAACGAAGCTTTGTAACGGAAGCCCGCTGCCTTAATGGCCCGTTCTATATTTCGGTTACGTCGGTCATCCCATTCGCTGGCTATTAAAAAAGCTATGAACTGGTCTGGTGTAAGCGATTCTTTTAGGGAAGTTTCCAGATTGGTTTTAAAGGCATCATACATGCCATATAAGCGCAACTGGCGCATCTTGTCTAACGTTTCATTATTCATGGTCTTTATTATTTTAATAGTAATGATTATTGGTAATATTCTCTTCCACGGATGTTATTGTGCGGGGGTATTTCTGTTAACTCTTCTTCAGCCTGAAGCTGGTCAAGGCGCTTGCGCAGTATCTCCGTAATTGTACTGGCTAAGGTTCATTGCCCAACGGCAGGCATTGGTAAGCCTTTCGGCGCCTACACGTCTTGAAAAGCTTAAGATACCCGAACAGGATTTATAAGCCTGCTCGGGATAGGGTTTAAGTTCCAGTACTTTGCTTATATAAAGAGCTACATCCTCGTGTATGGCCTGTGCCTGCTGTATAAACTTCTCGGGGCTCCATTCGGTAAGGAAGCGGTGTTGTGAGGCAAGGTGGTCTTCATTGGTTGTGTAGTGGTATTTGCTCCTTATTCGCTCATGGCAGGCAATCATGGTATACTGATAATAAACCTTTACCAATGCCGTTGTGTAAAGTATCTTTACCTTTTTGCCGATGTAGGTATAAGGTACGCTGTAGTAATGTATGTCTTCCCCCAGACGTATGTAGCCGTTTTTCATAACGGTAACCATTACCTGCTTGTGAACCTGATAATCAATAGGGTTTAAAGCAGATAAGGCTTCGCGCTCTATCTCCTCGAACTGTTCCCTACGGGAGTAGCTGCGCCCGGAGAAAGGCTTGTTATTATGCATTTCAAGTGCTGGGAGTATTGATTCGTTAAGGGATACAAGAGTATCGAAGCTATGACCTTCCAGACGGGTGTAAATGCTGCGGTAGATTAGTTTTACTGCACCTTCTACTAAAGACTTGTCACGGGGTTTATAAACACGTGCAGGCACTATAGTAACGCCGTAGTGTTCAGCAAAAGCAGCAAATTCATCATTAAGCACTGCTTCATATTTGCTGCCCCGTGTTACTGCCGAACGAAGGTTGTCCGGCACGATGGCCTTTGGCACACCACCAAAGTAACGCAACGCATTTTGGCAGGCAAGGATCAGGTCTTCTTTACGCTGGCTATCCACGGCTTCCACGTAGGTAAGCTGGCTACAGCCCAGTATGGCAACAAAAACCTCTACATCGCGTGCAGCCTCACCCTGGCCAACCTTCAGCTTGCTGCCAGCAAAATCAATATACATCTTATCGCCCGCCTTGTGCTCCACATGCATGACTGGCCGGGCGAGTTGCAGGTAAGTATGGATGGCATTATTAAAACTGGAACGGCTATAACCATCTGGATATCTCTCAAGGTATTCCTTATAGAGCAGTTCCCTGGTCATACCTTTCTTTTTAAGCCTTTTACATAGCTCAGGCAGTAATGGCTCTAACTCCTGCATACGTGGGCTGCTATGGATTTTGGCAACAGGAGTAGTAAAAATGATAGAGAGTTCGCTGTCGCTTTTGGCGCTAAAGGCCTCAAAATCTATATCCAGACCGTTCCAGATGCGGACATATTTCTTGATTGTGTTGCGGGAGGTGCCCACCATCCCGTGGATTGTTTTGATCCCCGTCCCCTGGCAATACAGGCGGATGATCTGTCTTAATTTATTCATTTTTATCGGCTTATTGGACATTCTTACGCAGGTTTAGGTTTATCAAAACGCTAAACTAAACCTTGTTCCAAAGCCGACAACGGGCTACTTTTTTAAACTCTTTTGAGGGGGCATTTTCAATTGGCCACAGGGGTCAATTTGCTCTGGCGGAAAGGGGTCATTTTCAGCCGGCGAAAGGGGTCTTTTTGAATCGGTCAAGAGGGGTCAGTTTACACTGGTTTGTCCAGCTTTACGCTCATAAAAGCGTGTTGCCCTGTTGCTTCGTTGAAATTTATATTGTGTGCCATGATGTTGAGAATTTAAGGTTATACATTAAAATGGCAGGTCATCGTCAATGGCTGCCCCATTAGGGATTACTTCGGCATCGTACACGGGTGCTGCGGCTGCGTTGGCAGTTGCTGCTGTGTTGGTATCGGGTAAACCTCCGTTTTGCGGTGCAGCCTGTTGCCCCTGTGCGGGTTGCTGTTGTTGTGGCTGTTGCGCCCCCTGTGCATCGGGTTTGTTGCCCCCGTGCAGGGTAATATCTGTCGTGTTGAAGTTCAGTCCCGCTTTGGGCTGCCCGTCGTTACCCATCCACGCACGGGCAGACACACGCCCTGCGAGTTCTACAAGGCTGCCCTTAGTCAGGTACTGCGCCACGCCTGTAGAGAACCAATAGGCACAGTCAAAAAATTCCGTTTGGGTTACTTTTGTCCCGTTTTTGTCTTTGTAGTCATGGTTTACGGCTACAGAGAAACTCACTACACTTTTGTTGTTTGACAGGCTGCGCACTTCGGCATCCCTTGTCACTCTTCCGATAATTGTCATAATCGTCCTTATTAAATGATACATTCGTTTTGTATCTCCCTCCAGTCCTCAAATGTGGCAGTCCTGCCTCGCTTGCGCTCCGCATAACTTTTTCCCAAAAGAAATTCTCATGACTAAACACATTTTTTTAGAGTCACCAACAGGCATGAAAAAGGCATCGCATATCTCAGTACTTTAGTGTATCAAATATTGAGACTATGAAGGCACAAGTAAATTTTCCCCAAGTTATTGAGCGTGGATGTGGTATGGATGTACATCGCGATACAGTCGTAGTTACTGTAATGGGAGTAGGTATAACTGTTGAGACACGTTCTTTCACAACCTACACGAATAGTTTACGCTCCTTGAGAGATTGGCTCATTTCCTTAAATATTACTCATATGGCAATAGAAAGTACCGGGATTTATTGGAAACCGGTCTACAATATTCTTGAGCAGGATTTTGAGGTAATCTTAGTCAATGCCCGCCATGTAAAGAACGTACCGGGCCATAAAACCGATAAGAAAGATAGTCGATGGCTTGCTAAACTTCTAATCAGCGGCCTTTTGAAAGCAAGTTTCATCCCACCAAAAGATATCCGGGATATGCGAGACCTTACCCGTTACCGTAAGAAATTGGTTCAAAATGCAGCAGCTGACCGCAATCGCTTTGAGAAAATATTACAGGATGCAAATTTCAAACTGAGCAATGTTATCAGTGACATTTTTGGTAAATCTGGAACCCTATTAATTAATGCGCTCATTGATGGAGTTGATGACTTTAATCTCCTTTTATCTCTATGCCATGGAAGAATCAAAAAGAAAAGAGAAATACTGTATGAATCTCTTCAGGGAGTACTCACAGATAATCATAAATACATGCTAAATGCTATTCGAACCAATCTTTATAACACTCTGTTAAAAATTGAATCGGTTGATAGCCAGCTACTCCAATTATCACAGCCATATGGTACTGAGTTAGAATTATTAAAGACTATGCCAGGACTCAATCAAATTAGTGCTACGATGTTGTTGTCGGAAATTGGAGTTGACATGAGTCGTTTTCCAACGGTTAATCACCTTGCATCATGGGCTGGAATATGCCCGGGCAATAATGAGAGTGCCGGCAAAAGCCGCTCTTCAAGAACTAACCAAGGCAATCAATACATCAAACCAATTTTAGTCGAGTGTGCCTGGGCTGCCTCTCATGTTAAAAACAGCTACCTAAAGAAAAAATATGAAAGTTTAATAGGCAGACGTGGCAAAAAGCGGGCATTAATCGCAGTAGGACATAAAATGCTTAATGCAGCATATTACATCATCAGGGACAAAGTCCCGTATCAGGATTTAGGATATGAATATCTTGACTCTCGGAAAAAGCAAAAACAGATACAGTCATACATAGACAAATTAAAGGACTTAGGGGTAGATATTGAAATCCCTAATATCCAATAAGGTCGTGGTTTATTGGTGGTGTATAGTACAACCCCGACAAAGAAATTGACCTCAAGCGCCATGTACAAACAGTTGTTGCCAAGAGCACGCAGAAGAAAATATTACCTTCAGGCGTTTTTATTAATGTGTTTATGTCAAAGAACATCTTTCTTTCAATTAATTTTTTTTCAGAAGAAAACCGGAAAAAGAAAGCAGATAAACAGTGCGGGTAAAGCGGGAAAACAAAAGGAAACGGAATAAGTCCCTAGGGGTGGGTTTGTGAGTGTGCGAGCAAAGCCATTATGCCGTAGTCTTTTGCTTTTACCACTGGCTTTAGCCGCAATATATTAGCTGCCTTTTACCGGTTTATCTTGGGAAAAGTTTCTTCTTAATCAAATAGAAAGTGGAGAACTGTGCTTGACAGTGATATTAAAGTAACTGCAAACCAATAATTTTACTCATTTGTGCAGTATAGGATCATAAAGAAATGATCATTGCCTATAAAGAGCATGATTGCTGAGAAGAACGGAAAGACCTACCAGATAGAATGCAAAAGGCAACAAAAATCAGGGAGCTATTTTTACAAGGAGAATGAAATCCGTCAAAAGATGGTGCACCATATAGCTCCATTTCTAATAACTCGTAGCTTGCTTCTTGAAATCGTGTTTCACGTAGAGTTAAAGACGCTTCCGGAAACCTATCTGAAAGATCTTTTCACAACTGAAGCATCAAAGTTGACAAAAGATTTTTGGTGTATATCAAATGATAAAGTAGATATAAAGTCATAGTATGTATATCCGATAAATCCAATACCTAAGAATTTTCTGGTTTTGCCTGATGAAACGGATGTTGTTGAAAGCAGCAGACATTGGGAACGCCCACTGCCTTAAAAGCGAACTGAGAATCTTGCTTTTTAAAGTATTATAACCAGAAATTGGGCGCCATCTCAAAAAAATAAATTGTTATAGAATATCAAGAAGGCGTACAGTCAAAAAATTAGATATGAAGTGTCGTAAATCATTAAAGTCCGTTTTAGATTACTTCCTCAAATTATAAATTCCGCAGACGCTGTCTGCGGAATTGAATAAGCAAGGTAAAACTGTCTCATTTGCTCAAGGTTTCGCTGTGAAAATCCTTTTCTAAAGCTAACCGTAAGCTTTTTAGACAGTTCAGCCATAAATTGTTTGCCATAAGCTGCCCTTTCCCGACCATTTTGTTTCTCTTCAATAATCATCCTGCCTATTTCTGATTGGTAAGCACCATCGTATGGTTACCGGAGTAAGATATTTTTGCCAGAAGTATCAATTAAAGACATTAAGACGCATCGAAATCAAATTAAGCGAAAGCTTTACCTGCCTGAAGGTAATATTAATCCTTGGTGAATAAACCGAACGCAGCTGACTCCTTTCGTCGATTGAGTACCAATTCTATTGGTTTACAAATAAACAGTAGCGTCATAAAAAAATGGCGGAAGGGGTCTAACGTAATTAATTGAATAATATCTAAAAACGTTAATTAAAGAGAAAATATTACTATCGATTTAGTTTGAATTTCTATATTCTAAAGGCGTTATACCTGTATTTCTCTTAAAGGTTCGGGTAAAATGATGAGGGTATTTGAATCCTAAATTAAAAGCGATTTCACTGATTGATTTACTAGTATCTAGAAGGCGTTCCTTGGCCGTATCTATAATCTTTAGATGAATATATTCCATCACTGTTTTACCTGTCTCTTTTTTCACTAGATCTCCAAAGTAATTGGGTGATAGGTTAAGCTTATAGGCAAAATAGGTAACAGCAGGCAATCCAAGGGCTTGAGCCTGATCAGATAGGAAATATTCGGACAGGAGCTTCTCAAATTTTTCTATGCTGCTCTGGTTTACCTGGTTTCGGGTAATGAATTGCCTTTCGTAAAAGCGCACACAATAATTAAGAAACAGTTCTATATTGGCTGCAATAAGCGTTTTACTATGGTTATCTGTGCGCTGCTCCAGCTCGTATTTTATCTTGTCGAAACAGTCCATGACAATCTTTCGCTCCTTTTCCGAAAGATGCAGTGCCTCCCTGGATTGGTAGGAGAAAAAGTTGTAATCCTCAATGTGTCTGCCAAGCGGAGTACCGTGGATTAAGTCCGGATGGAAAAGTAGCGCATAGCCCGATGGCTTATATTCCTCATTAATATCTACATTAATGATCTGGCCCGGAGCAACGAATACTAGTGTCCTGTCCTGATAGTCATAGGTATCCCTACCATACTTTATATCGCCACATACTACATCCTTCAGGTAAATGGCATAAAAACCAAAGTTCATCCTGGAAGCATAAACTTCTGGTGCAGTACCCTCAAAATCTATAATGCTAACTAAAGGATGAAGGTTCTCCTGATGATAGTATTTATCATGCTCACTTACAGTATCTATTCTCAACACTTTTTCCATTGCGATTTTATATTATAATTGATACAAATTTAACAGTAAAATCTTCCCTTTATCTCAAGCCCACAGCATAATCTGTAAAAATGGTAGGTAAACCCGTAATCTGTGTTGGTAAATAATCCCTCAGGCTGTTGACCTTTGTGGTAACAATATATATAAAGAATATTATGAAAATAATGGAAGGTAAAGTTGCACTGGTTACAGGAGCAGCCTCGGGATTAGGATTTGCAACCGCAAAGGCATTTGCAGAGGCAGGTGCAGCAGTAGTATTAGCAGACTGGAATGGGAACAATGTTGAGGAAGCATCGGAAAAATTAACTGCAGTAGGACACAAAACGTATGCTATTCAATGCGACGTATCCGATGATAAACAAGTTGAAAACATGGTTAGAAAAACGGTTGAAAAATTTGGCAGGTTGGATTATGCCTACAATAATGCGGGGGTACAAAATGTCCTTGCGGAAGCCGCTGATCAAACCATGGATGATTTTGAAAGGGTCAACAATATAAATTATCGTGGCATCTGGAGCTCTATGAAATATGAACTACAGCAAATGGTAAAACAAGGCAGCGGTGCTATTGTCAACTGTTCCTCAATCGGGGGCATCCGCGCCGGTGCGCAGCGGGGCATATATCACGGTGCCAAACACGGCGTTATCGGGCTTACTATTAGTGCAGCTGTAGAATACGCTGGCCGGGGTATTCGAATCAATAGCGTCAGCCCTGGATTGTTTTATACCGGCATGGCGGAAGAAATGATTGCTGGCGGACAAGAGGAAGCCTTAGAAGGCATGATGAAGATGGTGCCGATTGGCCGCATGGGCCGTCCTGAAGAGATTGCCAGTACCGTGGTATTTCTGTGCAGCGATGCTGCAAGTATGGTCGTTGGGCACAACCTTGTTGTAGACGGTGGTCTGACAGTGTAATTAAAGCTCTACGCCTTATTAGAGGCGAAAAGCATAACGTTTTAATATAATATAAATGATAAGTACCATCGAAGATCATTCACAGGAAACCAAAGTTATGGAAATCTCCCAAAAGCCGGCCTGGAGTGCCGTTTTTTCCATGGCTATGGGTGTCTCGGGATTGGTTATGGCCGAGTTACTACCGGTTAGCCTACTAACACCAATGGCCAAAGAATTATACATTACCGAAGGGTTGGCTGGCCAAACCGTTTCAGTTACAGCGGTAATTGGCTTATTTTCAAGTCTTTTTAGTGCACTAATAACCCGAAAAGTAGATAGGCGTACTGTCGTTCTAATCTTTTCGGCCCTATTGGTTTTATCAAATATCATTGTTGCAGCCGCACCCAACTATATCTTTTTATTGTGCGGACGTTTATTACTGGGTATTGCTCTTGGCGGCTTTTGGGCAATGACCGCGGCAATTGCTATGCGACTGGTTCCTGAAGCGTATATACCTAACGCGTTTTCTATCATATTTGGCGCAGTGTCGGTAGCAACTGCCCTGGCTGCCCCACTAGGTAGTTTTCTTGGCGGCTTAATCGGATGGAGGCTTACATTTTTGTTTGCCTCAGGTGTTGGCCTCATCGCCTTTGTCTGGCAGTTTATATCCATGCCAAAAGTACCGCCTGCCGGGCTGATCCGTCTAAATACTTTTTTAGAGGTTCTTAAACGTCCCGGTATTGCGATAGGTTTAGTGACAGTCTTACTAATTTTTGCAGGACACTTTTCTTTTTTTACATATGTGCGGCCATATCTTGAAAGTAAGGTTGGCTTAGATGTGAGCGGCATTTCGGTAATATTACTTGCATTTGGAGTCGCCGGTTTTTTGGGCACGACATTTATTGCCCGCTTTCTTGGGAGGCACCTCTACCTGATCTTAGGCCTTGCGCCATTGGCAACGGCTATTTTAGGCGTAACGCTAATTACAAACGGCGCTAACGTCTGGACTGCTGGTGTATCGGTGGCTCTTTGGGGGTTTGCCTTTGGAACTGTACCCGTCGCCTGGTCAACATGGATGAGCCAGGCAGTTCCTGACCACGCTGAAAGTGCAGGGGCACTACTTGTCGCTGCCATGCAGCTAGCCGTTACTTTGGGAGCCTCTGTCGGAGGGATTCTCTTTGATGTCAAGGGTGTTTACGGATCTTTTTCAGGAGCTGTACTGATGATGACTGCTGCCGCGATACTTCTTTTTGTAGGAAGGCGTTTCACAGCACAGAAACCCATTTTATAAAAGTTTAATATCTAAAAGTTATGAAAAATATTGTATTAAATAATGGTGTCCGAATGCCTATACTTGGCTTTGGTGTTTATCAGGTAAATGACCTTAAGGAATGTGAAACAGCAGTTTCTGAGGCAATTGCTACAGGATATAGGTTGATTGACACCGCAGCAGCGTATCAGAATGAGAAAGCTGTCGGACAAGCAATTAAAAATAGCGGTGTTCTGCGGGAAGAACTGTTCATCACGAGCAAAATCTGGGTGCAGGATGTAAGTTATAAGAAAGCCAAACCTGCTTTTCAGCGGGCATTGGAACGCATGCAATTGGATTATCTTGACCTGTATCTCATTCATCAGCCCTATGGCGATGTTCACGGTGCCTGGCGTGCTATGGAAGAATTATATCAGGATGGATTAATCAGGGCGATCGGTGTCAGTAATTTTCAACAAGACCGCCTGATTGATCTGATTACCTTTAATAATATCGTACCTGCAGTGAACCAAGTAGAAACCCACCCTTTCCACCAGCAGATTGAGAACCACGGGTTCATGGCGGAGAATAGAGTACAGATAGAATCCTGGGGACCTTTTGCAGAGGGGCGCAACGATATGTTTAATAATAGATTACTGCAAAGTATAGGTGACAAATACCACAAAAGCATAGCGCAGGTAATTTTGAGATGGCTTATTCAAAGAGATGTGGTTGTGATACCGAAATCCGTTCGTAAAGAGAGAATGGAAGAAAACTTTGATGTTTTCGATTTTGAACTAAGCACAGATGACCTTACCGCTATTGCGGGCTTAGACAACAAACAAAGCCTTTTTTTTGACCACCGTGATCCGGAAAGAATAAAGAACATCGGGACATTAAAATTCAATACATAACTGTAAATAAATAAGGATATGCCACATATACATGTAAAGATCGTCGGTAAGACAGATGAGGAAAAAACAAAGTTAGCTGAGGATATTACCGCAGCAGTCGTAATATCCTTAAATACATCGGAAGCTAATGTTTCTGTTGCTATACAAGACATCGAAAAAGAAGAATGGGTAGAAAAAGTTTACAAGCCCGATATACTCGCGCATCAGACCAGGTTATATAAAAAACCCGGTTACGAACCTACGAAATGATTTAAAATAAGCTGAAATGAATAAGGAATGTAATATTACAAAAAGCCCACAACTTAAAATGTGGCAATGGATTACTATAGCCTCCCTTACTATTTTATCTCACAGGATAAATTCGCAAACATTTGAAAAAGCCCCCCCCGCATTGACTATCGCAAGCCAGGGTAGTTTTGCCGTAGGTGGCAAGATAGTGACCAATTCAGAAGGCAAACTGTTTCACGGCGACCATGCCTACGTTACCTACCAGGTTCCTGTTAATTCCCGCAAATATCCGCTAATATTTGTCCATGGTATCGGACAGTTTTCAAAAACGTGGGAAACAACACCGGATGGACGGGAAGGGTTTCAGAATATCTTTTTACGCCGGAATTTCAGTGTGTATCTAGTGGACCAGCCACGTCGCGGCAACGCCGGGCGCAGTACCCTGACAGACACTATCAGGCCGGAATTTACCGAGGAATTTTGGTTTAACCGATTTCGTTTAGGCGTTTGGCCCAGTTACTTTAAAGGCGTCCAATTCAGTCATGATAAAAATGCCCTTGACCAGTTTTTTCGCCAGATGACACCAGACACGGGCCCATCTGATTTTGAGGTGTACACGGATGCCTATGCCGCGCTGGCGGAAAAGATCGGCCCCGCCATTTTAATAACCCACTCAATGGGCGGCCCCATAGGCTGGCAAACGCATTTAAAAACGAGCAAGATAAAAGGAATCGTTTCCTATGAGCCGGGGGGTTATTCCCTTTTCCGGAAGGTGAAAGACCTGTACAGGCCAATACAGAAACACGGGCAGCTGAGGTAACGGAGCTCCCACTATTGAAGTTTATGGAGTATACAAAGGTGCCAATTATGATCTATTATGGGGACAACATACCGGCCAATCCAACCGATAACCCCCATCAAAACGACTGGCTCTTCCGTCTTAATCTAGCTAGGGAGTGGGCCGCTGCAGTTAATAAGCGCGGCGGCAATGTTACAGTTGTCCACTTGCCTGAAATAGGGATATACGGTAACACACATTTTGCTTTTTCAGACCTGAACAATATTCAGCTAGCCGACCTCTTATCAGATTTTCTAAAAAAAAATAAACTTGATTAAGCACCCATGAGCATAGCAACAAATCAGTACTTAGAATCAGGCAGCGTAAAATGCCTGATTATGGGTCTAATGCTACTCTCGTTTACTCATGTTCATGCCCAACACAAACTGACCAGGCTTTGGGAAAGTGAACCGACACTTGCAGTGCCCGAATCTGTACTGGTTGTACCGGACGGCCTTTATGTTTCACTAGTGGATGGCCAGGCTTTAGAGAAAGACGGAAAAGGGGGAATAGCAAAACTGGACCGTAACGGAAAAATTATTAATGCCTCATGGGTTACCGGTTTGAACGCTCCAAAAGGAATGGGAATATGGAAAGGCAGGCTGTATGTAACAAACATTTCTGAAGTTGTCGTCATTGATACCGCCACGGGAAAAATAGAGTCGAGAATTCAGGTTGAGGGGGCAAAAGGGTTAAATGATATTGCCGTCGATGACAAAGGCTCAATATATGTGTCTGATTCAGAACTTGGCAAGATCATTCAAATTTATAATGGCAAGCCATCTTTATATTTTAGTGGCTTATGCGGAGTTAACGGTTTATGTGCAACAGGCAGGAACTTATATGTGCTCACAGACGAACACGTCTACAGGATAAACCCGCAAAGAAAAATAATCGCACTAGCAAATATCCCAAAAAAGGGGGGCGATGGCATAGTAGCGCTCGGGAAGGGTAATTTCCTGTTCACCATTTATAGTGGCCTAGCTTACTACCTTGGAAAGTCAGGAAATGAGGAACTGCTACTAGATACTGAGGCCGACGGGATAAACTGTGCAGATATAGGATACGATCCGGCAAATCAAATCGTTTTTGTGCCTACCCTGTTTAAAAAATCAGTGGTAGCCTACCGGTTTGAGCAGTGAGTATTGAAATGTAAACAAAAAATATGAATAATGAAGAAATCACTTTTAATCATAGGGGCAGGAGAAGGCTTAAGCCTGGCAACTGCCGAAAAATTTGGTAAGGAAGGATTTGCTGTAGGTTTGATCAACCGCGATAAAAATAAGGCAGCAGTAATATTGAAAACGCTGGCTGAGCAACACATAGATGCCTATTCAGAAGTTGCAGATGCAACAGACTATATCAGTCTGGAACATGCCATCAGGGAGCTCACTAGGCAATTGGGAGGTATTAGTGTATTGATATATAATCCCGCGGCACTTAAAAACAAAGATATTTTAGACGTTGAGCCGCAGGAGTTCATGGATGATTTCAAGATAAATGTTGGTAGTGCTTTAAAAAGCATTCAGTTAACAATTGCTGATTTGAAAGTAAGTAGTGGTACAATCCTCCTGACCGGAGGAGGTTTTGCAACGCATCCCTCATTTAAAAATGGTACGCTTTCCATAGGAAAAGCCGGTATCAGAAACCTTGCCCTTCAATTAAATGAAAAGTTGGGCCAAGAAGGTATTTATGTGGGAACACTAACTATTACGGCTAAGATAACCCCAGATAGTACAAACCATAACCCGGTAAAACTAGCCCAGGCTTACTGGGAAATGTTCAACGACAGAATTGAGGTTGAAGTAATAATTTAAAACTGATTTTTATGAAATGTACTTTCAAGATGACGGTTGCCTGTTTATTCTTTTTCGGGATACAAGGCCAAGCAAAGAATATTGTTAAAGATTCTATCTTTCCGAAAGGAAAATTGACACCGGCAAATTTTACAGGAAAGGTTTGGGTGCTGCCCCTTCTTGCCCAAGACAGTACTTTCAACCTTGTTGCCGGTAATGTGACCTTTTCGCCAGGTGCACGGAGCAACTGGCATACCCACAATGCCGGACAAATCCTAATGGTAACCGAAGGTACGGGTTACACACAGGAAAAAGGTAAGCCCATACGTATAATCCATAAGGGTGACGTAATCACCTGCCCGCCAAATGTCGAGCACTGGCACGGTGCATCAAAGGACAGTGCTATGACTCACATATCCTTAAACCCTAATGCTGACCGTGGCATTGGGACCTGGCTAAGGCCTGTGTGCGACCAAGAGTATGATGGACCCAAGGAAACAGATTAATAAAAGACGCTATGAAAAAAATTTTGACCTTATCGGCATTGATAATAACTAGCCTCGCATCCAACATAAAAGCACAGCATATTATGGACAATAACAATAAGCTAGATTGCAGACAGCAGAGCATGGTTGCCATTTCAGCACTAACCGCCGTTGGCAATATAGAACAGCTTAAAGGGTACCTCAAAATTGGCATGGACGCGGGTTTAACGGTCAACGAAATAAAAGATGAACTGATACAACTTTACGCTTATTGCGGTTTTCCGCGCAGCCTGAATGCAATCAATGCCTTTATGGTTGTTTTGGACGAGCGCAAGGCAAAAGGTATACATTATCCGGAGGGCAAAACTGCGTCGGCGTTCAATGATAAAGACAAATATCAAACCGGTAAAAAAAATTTGCAACAACTTACAGGGACTGACGAGAAGTATCTTACCGGTGTGAATGCTTTTGCGCCGGCCATTGATTCCTACTTAAAAGAACATTTGTTTGCAGACATTTTCAGCAGCGATGTGCTGACTTTTCAGCAAAGGGAACTGATAACAGTTTCAGCCCTAGCCGCATTGACCGGGGTGGAGGCGCAATTAGAGGCACACATTGGAATGGGTATGAATACAGGTATGACGGAAAGTCAATTTAAGGAGGCGTTTATAATTATCGACCAAGCCGTAAACAAGGCGCAAGGAGATATGGCACGTAAAACGCTGGATAAAGTGCTGGACAGTAAAAAACAATAATTGAGTATTATGAAAAAGGAGGTTGTAACGCTCGCATCAATTTGGCTCTCCTGGTACAATGCTACCCATATCACAAAAAGCACTGTAGATTCAAGCTGCGGGATGGTAAAAGACGTCACTTTCGGACCAGCTATAAACGCTGTGTTAAATAAGCAGATCGACGAGGCCCTACCTCAATAAGTAGGACTACAGCCGATACTTTTGTTTCCGAAGATAGTTGCACATGCTAAAACAAAGAGCATTAAGATCACACCAAAGTAAATAGTACACAATCTAAGATGTGCAAGACGGTATTATGAACAAGCTGTTAAGGTTACAGCCAGCCCCTTGTTGCTGATGTAGCGCCATTGATTTACTCAGTAATAATCAACTAAACAATAAGGAATATGGAAAAGGGAAGTGAAAACAGATCTAGGAGAAAGTTTCTAAAACAGTCAACTGCTTTTAGCGCTGGCATGGTGCTGGGGGGTGGACTAAATTTATTCGCAGAAACCAAAAACAATACTATTATTATGAGTAAAATCAAATCGAATGGCTATGCTGGCCGTGATGCGAAAAGCAAATTAACGGTCTGGAACTTTGAGCGCCGAGCCGTAGGCAATAATGACATATTGATCGACATTAAATTTTCTGGGATTTGCCATTCTGATATCCATACCATCCGTGGCCACTGGGGTGAACAAGTTTACCCCCAGGTACCGGGCCACGAAATTGCAGGCATTGTAGCAGCAGTAGGTAAAAATGTAACCAAATTCAAAGTCGGCGATAAAGCCGGTGTGGGCTGCATGGTAGGCAGTTGCATGAAGTGTACGAGCTGTAAAAATGGTGAGGAACATCACTGCGAGACAACCGGCATGGTGGGAACGTATGGGGTGCCGGACAAATCTGATCCAACCGGCATCACGCAGGGAGGCTACTCGAATAATATCGTTGTCGATGAGCACTTCGCAATCAGGATTCCGGAAACAATAAGTCTGCAAAATGCAGCGCCCCTTTTGTGTGCGGGTATCACTACCTACTCACCCCTGATGAATGCTAAAATCCAAAAAGGCGATAAGATTGGCGTTGCTGGTATTGGCGGCCTTGGGCATTTGGCCATTAAGATTGCCGTAGCGAAAGGGGCTGAAGTTTATGCTTTTACCACCAGTGAAAGCAAACGCTATGATATCTTGGGCTTTGGTGCTAAAGAAGTAATCCTTGTGGATTCATTGGATAAGTTGACGCCCTATGCCGGAAAACTAGACTATATGATCTCGACCATACCTTATGCTTTTGACCTTTCGGCTTATGTTACCTGCGTGAAACCATATGGTCACTTTACTCAGGTCGGCCAGCCTATCGAAGGGAAACTGGAAATCAGCAATACGAATTTTATGTTCAGCAGGGTAAATTATAACAGCTCGCTCATCGGTGGCATACCGGAAACCCAGGAAGTGATGGATTATTGTGCACTTAACAAGATTTATCCTGAGGTCCAAGTTATCAAGGCATCAGAGATAAATGTAGTTTGGGATAAGCTGGTAAATAAAGAAGCAAGATACCGTTATGTAATCGATGCGGAGACAATATAAATGTAAGCTATGAAAAATAAACTTAAATCGACAATGTTGCACATTGGCATATTGTTAGCTGCGAGTGGTTGTTACGGGCAATCCGGCGACCGTTCATGGTCTGTGTATAAAAGCGGTGAGGGTAGCACCAATTACTCACCTTTAACACAGATTACAGCGACAAATGTAAGTCAGCTGAAACCAGCCTGGATATTGAAATTGAACGACAAAAAGTTTGGTGTTGAACCCGGTAAAAGTGAATGTAACCCGATAATCGTTGATGGAGTGTTGTATGCAAGTTCTGCAAACCAAAGTGCGTACGCTGTGAACGCTGCAACCGGGAAACAAATATGGTCTTTTGACCCATTGAACGGAAAAAATGGCTCTGAGGTAAACAGGGGGCTGACGTACTGGGAGGACGGCAACGAGAAAAGGATATTGATGTCGGCGGATAACAATCTTATCGCACTGGACGCCCGTACCGGCAAATTGATTTCTGGTTTCGGCAACGGCGGCAAGGTAGACTTAAAGGTTGGCCTTCGCAGTAAAGATCTTAACTCATTTTACGTATCTCTAACTTCCCCGGGCGGCATCTACAAGAACCTTATCATAATAGGCTGCCGTGTACCGGACACCTACGGGTCGCAACCGGGATACATTCGTGCTTATGACTGCAAAACAGGTAAATTGGTTTGGACCTTTCACACGGTTCCAAATCCCGGGGAATCGGGATATGAAACCTGGTCAAAGGATGCCTACAAAAAAGTGGGAGGGGTAAATAACTGGGCAGGATTGAGTATTGACAGCAAGCAGGGCATAGTGTTTTTGGCATTGGGTTCTCCATCGTACGACTTTTATGGCGCGGATAGAACAGGTGAAAATTTGTACGGGAATTGCGTGGTTGCGCTGAATGCCGCTACAGGGCAGCACATTTGGCATTTTCAGACCGTACACCACGACTTGTGGGATTATGACCTTCCTGCACCGCCTGCACTGATCACAATCACAAAAGATGGAAAAAAAATTGATGCTGTAGCACAGATCACTAAACAGGGTTTCGTATTCGTATTCAACCGGGAGACAGGAATTCCCATATTCCCTGTGGAAGAACGCAAGGTTCCTGTTTCACGCATGCCGGGTGAAGTATCCTCCCCGACACAGCCTTTTCCGGTAAAACCCAAACCTTTCGCCCGGCAATTGGTCACAGAGGCAGACCTGAGTAATTATTCGGCTGCCGACCACGATTCGTTAATTAGACAATTCCGGACAATGCGTTACGAAGGGTTGTATTCTCCACCTGATATGCAGGGTACCTTACAGCTGCCTGGGACAAGGGGCGGTGCAGAATGGGGCGGTGCGGCTTACGATCCTGCGACTAATTTACTTTATGTAAAATCTACCGAAGCGGCTGACCTAATCACGATTAAGAAAGGTAAAAAGAACGCGTCGGTCGAAGAAGCGCAGAAAACGGCTGATAGCCAGTTTGCGCCTGATGCCCGGGGTGCTGGGACAAATGAATACGTGAACACTACAGGTTACAAAACATGGAAAGATCCAAGTGGCAATCCGGCTATTACTCCACCCTGGGGTACGCTTAGCGCCATAAATATGGCGACAGGTGATTACGCATGGCAGCTCCCGTTGGGGAATGATAGCGGGCGGCAGGCGAAAGGTGCTCCCGAAACCGGACAGGAAGGCAAGGCAGGGCCGATAGTTACAGCGGGGGGGGTCATCTTTATTAGCGGCACAGAAGATAAACAGCTCCGTGCCTTAGACAAGCTTTCAGGAAGACTGCTCTGGCAGTACTCGCTGCCTGCCATTGCAAATGCGACCGCTTGTACGTATGAAGCCGGCGGCAGGCAATATGTTGCCTTATCCGTAGCAGGTACGCCTGAAAACCCTTCAGGATCTATTATGGCCTTCGCACTCCCTTTAAAATAATTTACTTTACTCCAACTACTATCAACTAAAAACAGTTACTATGAAAAAAACATTAATCTCTCATCTGAAGATACACCTGATGAAAATAATGAAAGCAACAACAACTACAACAACAACTACAACTGACGCAACTTCTTAAAAACAGTCACAACAATTGTAGCAGCGATAGGCTGTTCGAATTTATATGGTATCAAATATACAGCGCTGATAAATTTAGTTCATTTGGATGTACATCCAACCCTTTGCTTGAGAAAGCGTGTAAGGTGAGCGGACATTTAAAGCCCCGTTTGTAAATCAGCGCCTTAAGATCTCGACGATTGAGTTGTTCGGTGCACGACTGAACAATGCAGTGCTAACGATAACGTAAGAGCAGTAATTAAATTGTAAAAAGGAGGGGTAGATAATACGTTCTTTTGTACTTACATACTAAGTTTGGCCAAACTTTGTTTACTGGGCAACACTGTCATGTATTTACTTGCAAAAATTTGCGTATTATTTTCCGGTAGGGTAAATTCGACAACTGCTTCACTTTTATTTTGGCAGAGTATTATGCCTATTGTTTTTCCTTCTTCCTTTAGTTTGATTTTCCTGTCATAATAATTTACATACATCTGCATTTGACCTATATCCTGGTGCTTAAGTTCGCCAATTTTTAAGTCGATTAGGACAAAGCACCTTAGCAACCGATTGTAGAATACTAAATCAACCCTGAAGTGCTTGTCGTCAAAACTGATGCGTTCCTGCCTGCCTACAAAGGTGAAACCTGTCCCGAGTTCAAGGATGAAAGATTCTAGTTTTTCAATTAATTTTTCTTCCAATTCCGTTTCTGAATAGGAAGCTTTTTCAGGTAGGCCAATGAATTCTAATCTGTAGGAGTCTTTTATAGCATCCTGTGGCCTTTCAAATAGTTGCCCCTCTTTGGCGAGTCTCAGGACTTGCAATTCATCTCTTGAACGGGAGAGTCTTGTAAATAGTGCTGAATCGTATTGCCTGTTTAGCTCCCTTAAGCTCCAATTATTTTTTAAAGATTCAATTTCATAGAATTTACGTTCATAAATATCATCGATCCTCATTAACTTAAGGTAGTGTGACCAGCTCAATTGAAAGCTATCATCTTTATAATTAGTATTTTGGAATTCCGCAGACAGTGTCTGCGGAATTGAGTAGGCAAGGTAAAACTGCCTCATTTGCTCAAGGTTTCGCTGAGAAAACCCTTTCCAAAATTTACGATCAGCTTTTTTGACAATTCAGCTATAAGCTGTTTTCCGTAAGCAGCCCTTTCTTTTCCGTTTTGTTCTTCTTCGATAATCATCCTTCCTATCTCTTAATATGTAATTACCATTGTATGGTTGACCGTCTGCAAAACTTTCCTGCGGGCGTCAAGCAACAGGCTTGAGACCTTTTGCGCCAGATTATCGGTATTTATATTTCCCATGACCACATCTTTAGATTATATACCAACCGATAGTCTTTCTTTAAGTCTGCCCATATCTTCGCTAAGTTTATTTTCAATAACCTTAGCGTATATCTGGGTTGTACGAATCGTTGTGTGGCCTAGCATCCTGGATACACTTTCAATGGGTACGCCATTACTAAGCGTGACGGTTGTAGCGAAGGTGTGGCGTGCAATATGGAAAGTAAGTGGTTTAGTAATTCCGCAAACATCCGCTATCTCTTTGAGGTATCCGTTCATTTTCTGGTTGGAGATAACCGGAAATAATTTCCCTTTATTCTGCGCTTTTGGATTATCGCGATATTTTTCCATGAGTGCCTGCGCTTGTGGTAAAAGAGGTACACGAACGTTTGTATCGGTTTTAGTCCTGCTTGTATAGAGCCAAAGCCCACCATCTATACCTGTTATTATATTATCTGGGCTCAGTTCAAAAAGGTCGATATACGCCAGCCCGGTATAGCAGCTGAAGAGGAACATATCCCGAACACTTCCTAGACGCTCAATGTCGAAATCTTTATTGGACAGCCTGGTAAGTTCATCATCCGTCAGAGATTGCCTCTGCACCTTATCAAAGTGTTTCTTAAAGCTGGAAAAAGGATCTTTTGGCAGCCAGTCGAGCATCACGGCAAGGTTAACCATTTTACGGAACCGCTCAATGTGCTTCATGATACCGTTGTTGTGTAGTGCTTTCTGATGGTCTTTGGGCGTATGGTTAGCTAGGTAATTTTCAAAGTCCAATAAAAACTTATAGTTCAGTTCTGACAGTAAGATATCATTCCTGAATAATTTTTCCCTTAAGAACTTATGAAGATATCTTTGGGTGGTGCCATAGTTTTTCATTGTACCTGGGGCAAGTTTACCTAATGCCATCTCATAATGATAATCAATCAATTTACTGAGGGTAAGTGTTTCTTCTTCAACACCTACGAATAGTGATTTTACAACATCAACGGTGACCGGCCTGCGTTTTTGAATAAGGTCATAATAGCCATCTGAAATAATGGTGCGTACTCGTTCGAGGTAGCTATTGAGTTTATTACTCTCTGCTGTCTTACCCCGTGCTCTGCCTCGGACGTTATCCCAGGCTTTGGCATCTACTTTTTGTTTAAGTGAAATTTCTGCTCTCTTTCCATTGATTGTCAAACGAGCATAAATGAGAGCCTTCGAACCTTTTCCCTGTTTTGGCAACCTTATAATAAAGTGAATGCCGAACGTGTTTGTGCTTTTCATCGCGTAATACTTTAAATTAAACCAACTTAAGTACCGACTCAATTCAATTGCTTCGCAAATGGTGGCATTGGCGGGCGTTATTTGGCTCTGAAAAAGTGTTAAAAAATTGCTGTAACAATTTGGTATTCAATTTTTTAACCCTGTTTTTGTGAGTAAATTTTTTCGCATTGAAATTTACTCACCTAATTACTCACAAAAAGATTGATATAAATGCCGTTTTCATTTTAGGGTATAAAACGAAAAAACCCGCAAATACTGATGATTTGCGGGTTTCTGACTGCCGTTGAAGGCTTTTTAGTCGGGGTGGCAGGATTCGAACCTGCGACCTCCTCGTCCCAAACGAGGCGCGATGACCGGGCTACGCTACACCCCGAGTTGTTTTCATTTAGCAAAAATGCTTCCTGAAAGCGGTTGCAAATATAGAACTATTTTTTAATTATCAAACACTATAAGCAAATTTTATTTTTCAATAATCAAAACTAATATCTTTCTATATAAAATAAGCATTATAAGGCATACATTTGCAGTCTGTAAATTCACAAACTTTACTAATCAAAGATTATGTCTGATACTATAGAAAAAATTAAATGCCTTATTATAGGGTCCGGGCCTGCGGGATATACCGCTGCTATTTATGCAGCCCGTGCCGATATGAATCCTGTATTATATACCGGTATGGAGCCGGGTGGACAATTAACTACTACTACAGAAGTAGATAATTTTCCAGGATATCCGCAGGGTATAGATGGCCCTACAATGATGATACAGCTACAGCAACAGGCTGAGCGTTTTGGTACACAGGTACGCATAGGTATGGCTACTGCTGTTGAATTTAGTACCCAGGAAGGTGGCTGGCACAAAGTAACCATAGACAATAACAAAGAATTACTTGCCCATACTATTATTATATCTACAGGAGCTACTGCAAAATACCTTGGGTTGCCAAGTGAACAGCGCCTAAGGGGTGGGGGAGTATCTGCCTGTGCAGTTTGCGATGGTTTCTTTTATCGTGGTCAGGATGTAGCCATTGTAGGCGCAGGAGATACCGCTGCCGAAGAAGCTACTTATCTGGCTAACATTTGTAAAAATGTAACAATGCTGGTACGTAAAGATGTAATGAGGGCGAGTAAAGCTATGCAGCACAGGGTTCAAAATACACCAAACTTAACCGTGCTCTACAATACAGAAGTAGATGAAGTACTGGGCGACCAGGTAGTAGAAGGCCTTCGTACTGTAAATAATGAAACGGGAGAGAAAAAAGAAATAAGTATTACAGGTTTATTTGTGGCCATTGGGCATAAGCCAAATACTGATATTTTTAAAGGGCAGCTGGATATGGATGAAACCGGATATCTAATTACTGAAGCTAAATCTACAAAAACAAACCTTCCGGGTGTATTTGCCTCAGGAGACGTACAGGATAATATATACCGTCAGGCTATTACTGCCGCAGGTACTGGCTGTATGGCAGCACTGGATGCCGAAAGGTATCTCGCTGACATTGAAAGCCATTAATCAATATGATTACCACCAATAAAAAACGGGATTGATTAATCAATCCCGTTTTTTATTGGTATTACTAACGTTTTAAATTGTGCACTTAAGTACATTTAAACACAAATTCTTTTTAATTTATATTCAGCTATCTAAGATTACAAATATTTTACGAACCGCTGTTTAAGATGACATCCGAAAAATTATATATGCTACCTTTACGGCTTATATAATCAACCCGTGAAAATAATACTCCAGATACTTTTATTACTACATACAACTTTTTTGTTTGCACAAAATGTAAATAATCTGGATCGTCTGGAAAAAAGATTAAACGAATTAAGAAATACAAATCCTGAAGAGGTTATAAAAACAGGGCAGTATATTTTAGATCATTCCTCATCAGACCGGCAAAAATCTAATGCTCTTGTATTTATGTCATTTGCTTATTTTGCTAAAAAAGACACTCAAAAGTTTACCGACCTTCTTTTTAAAGCAAAAGAAACAGCCGAAGCAACAAATGATCCGGAAGTTACCACGCAGGTATATGGAACAATTGCCCAAATGTATTTAAAGATTGAATTTAAAGATAAGGCTACAGAATACATACTAAAAGCCATTGACGAAATTCAAAAATTGTCCGAAGGAGATAATAAACATATGCTAAGAGGACTATCTTACATAGAATTAGGGAAAATTGAATTTGCCGATAAGAAATATGGCAGTGCAAACATGCACTTCAGGCATTCTTTAACCGAATTTACTACCATGAACGAGAATTCTCCTTATTTTGTTAAGCGCTCTTATTACAACTTAGCCGATTGTATGTATGAGATGGGTAAGCTGGACTCTTCTTTAGTATATTTGGAAAAGGTTTTGGAAATCAAACAAAACCCTTCTGTAAATCCATATGCCTTGTTTACCCTTGCAAATATTTATACAAAAGAAAAACAATATCAAAGAGCTATCGATACACTTTCGGCAGTTTTAGGGCGCGATGATTTTCAGGATGATACCCTTAAATCAGAAATATATCTTGCAATTCTAAAAAACTATAAAATATTAGGTAACACTAAAAAATATGATTTTTTTAATGAAAGATATTTAGCCCTCAAAAGCGAAATATCTAACAATAATCTTAACACTATTAAAAGCGTCGTTAAGATTGAAGAAAAAAATTATACGAATAAGATTACTTCTGCCCAAAGGCAAAATAACAGGCTGCTAATATTACTTGGACTAACTTTAGCAATTGGTACTGGCATATTGTTGTATTTACGATACAAAAAGAAAATACAGAAAAAACAATATGAAGCCATAATAAGCCAGTTGAACAGAGCAGAACAACCTGAATTACCTCATGTTTTAATGTCTGCTAAAGAAACCGGAAGCCTGGGTATTTCTCCTGAGATAGAGAAGGAAATTTTAGAAAAGCTGGTTAGGTTTGAGCAGTCTGGTAAATTTACAAACCCAAAGCTTAGTATATCAACAGTTGCTACCCAACTAAAAACAAATACAACCTATCTTTCCCAAATTGTAAATAAATATAAGGGGAAGAATTTTAGCGCATATATTAACGATTTACGGATTAATTATATCTGCGATAAGATTCATAATAACCCAGAATACCTTGCATATAAAATTAGTTATCTTGGCGAAGTAGCGGGTTTTACATCTCATAGTACTTTTACAACCACTTTTAGAAGCATTACAGGTATGTCTCCCTCAACTTTTCTTCGAGAAGCAGATAAAAGTAATAAATTACTAAAAGGTGTTGATTTGTAGTTTTTTACATTTATTTTTTAGTTTTAGAAATCAAGGAAACAGAAAGACATACTGTATAAAAAACACGACCTCATTACTACATTTGGATAAAATTTAATTATATGAGAAAAATATTTACATTACTCCTGTTTTCCTATTGTTGTTTTGTAGCCGCACAAACCGGTTGCCTTGAATCAGTAAACGGACAGCAGCCTTATGGGCAATTTAGCGCTTATTGCAATAACAGTTTTCAGAATATTACAACAGTTGCCAAGGCCGGTACTTTTTCTACAGTAGAAATAGGAGCAGGTAAGGCCTATACTTTTAAAAGTTCTATTGCAACAGATTTTATTACATTATCTAACGAAGAAGGAACTGAAGTTATAGCTTTTGGTACCGGCACTTTAGAACTTACACCGCAAACAGACCAGGTTATTCGTTTTTATATCCATTCAGATGATCAATGTGGTAGTGCTACCAATTTCAGGACAAAAAGCGTAAAATGCGACCCGGGACCAGATCCTAATGACCCTGCTGAACCTGTTGCAGGCTGCCTTACAAGTGCATGGTCTAACACAACCATTTATACACCTTTTTGTAACGGTACTGACGAGATGATTACCGATTTTGCCGGGACGGGTAGTTATAGTCCGGTTCAGGTTACGGCAAATACACCGTACACTTTTAAATGCTCTATGCCTACAGACCACATTACAATTACTAATGCTTTAGGTACTGCAATTATTGCCGTAGGCGTTGGTGAAGTTACATGGACTGCCGTTGCCGATGGCGAGGTACAGTTTCAGATATTTCTGGATGAAAACTGCGGCGTAGGCGATTATACCGAAGAGCCTAGGATATTAACAATACATTGTGGTGAACAACAACCTCCATCTGAAGGATGTCTTGAAGCACCAAATGGGCAAGGACCTGTAGCGGTAGTTGTTCCGGCCTGTAACACTACAATAGAATCTGTTGCGCCGGCAGGATATGCAGGCCAATATTCAATGGTGCAGGTAACTGCAAATACACACTATACTTTTTATAGTTCTATTGATACTGATATGATTACCATAGGTAACGAAGATGGTACCACAGTACTGGGCTATGGCTTTGGAACTTATGAGTGGACAGCTGATGTTGATGGCCTTATACGTTTTTATACCCACGCAAACGCTTCGTGTGCATTAGATATCCTTACAAGATCCAGAGCCATTAAATGTGGTAATCCATTTGTGGCAACAGAGCCTGAATTTAATTGTTTTCAGGGAGATGGCCTTAACAGCAATAATTACGAAGAAGGATTATCAATATCAGAACCAGCCTTTTTTGTTGCAGATGATTTTGTTGTAGAGGGTGAATTTGAGGTACAACAAATAAGGCTGAATATGTTTGCGGCAGATGAAATACAAAATATTTCTTTCAGTTTCATGGCAGACAACAATGGTATTCCAGGCGGCGTGGTACAAACAGTACAAAATATAGTACCTACAGAGCAACTGGTTATAGGGGCTAGCAGCAATAACGCTTATTTTATTTACCAGGTTACTGTGGATTTACCAAATCCGTTGACTTTCCAGACAGGGAAATATTGGTTACGCCCTATGGCGAGCTCTATGTTTGGTGCTTACTGGGAAATTACATCTACCGGATCAAGCCACGCAACAGTACAAACCCTGTCACCAGAGCATGATTGGCAGGCAACTAATGTACAGGCTGTATTCTTTATTTCGGGCGAATGCAGTAGCTTATCAACGGATGATTTTAATAAAAACAAAATATCGTTTTCGCCAAATCCTGTAAAAGATGTTGTTACTTTTTCATCGTCTGACGATATTGAAAAAGTATCTATAATTAATATGTCAGGACAACTTCTTAGTGAACAAAAACCGATAGGCGGAAAAGTTAATCTATCTGCCTTGCAAACGGGTATCTATATACTCAAAGCAGTTTTACCGTCTGGAAAGTCAGAAACGTTTAAGGTAGTAAAAGAGTAATATCTGAATTATATTGAAGAAGCCGTCTCAAATACTGAGACGGCTTCTTTTTTATATGGCTAAACGCAAAAAGGTTTTCTTTTGTTTGGTTTTAAAAGTTAACCTGCGCCTGTACCCTGAGCGAATTTCCTTTTTGGTGATTATCCTGCAGGGCATAATCTTCATACTGCCTGTCAGAGATGCAATATTCTGCACTTAGTTCAAAGTACTTGTTTACCTGCCATTCCATTCCCAGGTCTATTTGATGAACTGCGTAAGAGCGGGCATCGGTTTCAAACTTACGGCCGCCATTATAGTACTGGTAGCGCGCAAACGGAAAAAACAGCATATTTTTTACCGGTAGCCTGTAACTTGTCATTACATAACCCCCGTCAAGGTCTTTTTCTACAATAGACAGTGTTGTTTTATCAAACTGTGGGCCACGGCCTATGTTGTATTCTGCCTGTATACCAAAAGGGCGGGGATAGAGTATAAAACTGGCCGCTGCACGCTGGTCTGTATAATTTTTGTCGGCAGTATAGCTAATGCCCGATGTTAGTTGAGAATCATATAATACATAGCGCCCGGCATATCCTTGTAAGCTGGCTTCTATAATCTGGTTACCTATTATAAACGGGTAAGTGGCTCTTGCTACAATGTGCTGACTTTTGTTCATTTCCTGACGGTTTGTTGCCTGGCCGTTATAAACCCCGAATGCTAATAAACCAAAGTCGCCAGATCCTTTATAGTTTTGATTTACAAGATCAGCATATAGTTTTTTAAACTTTACAGGGGTAAAATAAAGAAAAGCACCCAGGTCACGCTCGTTAAGCAGCGCACTGTTCATGGCATCGGCACGGTCCAGCATCAGGCGGTTTCCGCTACTTTGCAGGTTTTCGAACCCATAAGGTACTTTACTTTGCCCTATTCTTACTTTTAAAACATTTTCAGGGTCAAGGCCTACATCTACATAAGCATCCCTAAGTTGGGTATAGTTTCCTGTTGTACTTCCTGTTACGCTTGCTGCAAAATCAGCTTCAAGCTTAAAGTAAATGTTTTGGTATACCTGGCCGAGAATATTTATACGCGCACGCCTTATTGATATGCCTCCATTACCACCCCAGTTAGCATCGCACTGGGCGCATCCCAGGTCATCATTAGTATTAATTAAATTGTTTTGCCTAAACTGTAAATATCCGCGAATACTAAAGCGGTCGTACCACTTCTTTTCTTCAACAGGTTTCTTTTCATTTTGGGAGTGTAATGCGTCTGTAGGCTCAGTTACTGCCACAGAAGTAGTTTTTGTGTTGTTATCCTGTGCATATAAGCTTACAGTACCGGCCATTATCAAGCCCGCACACAGGAGGTGTCGTAGTGTCATGTTTATAGTTCGTGTTTCGGATGCAAAACTATTATCTTAAGATATTTATCAGGTTAATTTAACGTTAACAACTTATATCCTTAACATTAAATAAACTTTCAGGAAACTCTTTATTAATCATTTGGTAACAATATTAAATTTTTATATTCTCATAACATAAAATATGTAAATTCGTTAATGATAAAAACCAACTGTAATGAAAAAAATAGTGGGCCTGTTGCTGGCCCTCGCCGCCATTTCCTGTTCTGAAAAGTATGAGATTAAAAGATCATTTTGTTATTGGAACACATCATATTCTTCGTACAGTTTTGACTTCAATATGGCCGATTCTCTTAAAGTGAGCCATATGTATATGCGGCTTTTTGATGTAGGGTGGAACCCCTACGAAAAAAGAGCACTCCCCATTGCTACTTTATGGGATTTTGCTGATGAGCACAACCGCGGAGAGGTAACACCAAGCATCTACATAACTAATGATGTGGTGCTAAACAGTAACCGCTCGCAGCTTACCGAACTTGCCGGACAGATAAAAAAACGAATCAATACTATTTTAGATAAAACAGAAGATTTTGCTTCAGGCGCTACTGTAGATCGATATAATATAGATGAAGAAAAAGATAATAGATACTCTTGTATTCTAGAAGAAAAGAAAATCTTTAGGGAACGTATAAAAGAAATACTCATAGACTGCGACTGGACGCTAAAGAGCAAGGACAACTATTTTTTTCTTCTCGGAGAAATTAAAAAAACAATACCGCAGTACCAGTTGTCAGCAACAATAAGATTGTGGCAGTATCGTGATTTTGAGAAAGCCGGTGTTCCGCCAACTGACAGGGGATTACTTATGTGCTATAACATGAAAGACCCTGCCAGCCAAAAGACAGATAATTCTATTGGTTCAGCACACGAAATGGCGAAATATGTAAACCATGACGACTATCCCCTAAAACTGGATGCCGCATTACCTATTTTTAGTTGGACACTGGCCTATAGGGGAGAAAAATTCCTGGGTATTGTTCCGGAAGAACATACAAATTTTGAAAGGGATATTTTTAAGAAACGCGACGATACACATTACACTTTTACAAAAGATGTAGTACTGGGAGAAACATATTACCGCAGTGGCGATGAATTGCGGATAGAAAGGGTATCTGATGCCGAAATGGAAAAGATGATAGGCATACTCAAAGATAATGTAGACCTTGAGGATAGTAAAGTGAGTTTTTTTTCGTGGAAAAATAATTATATAAACGATTATGGTATCAAGACAATTTCCGGTTTTTACGAAATGTTTGGCCGTTAGCCTGGCATTGCTTATTACAGTGCAAGCAGGTGCCTGTGGTTGGGGAGACGATTACGAGACGCTTCGACTAGCGTTCTTCAGGCCGGTAACAGATGATGTCCAGAAATTTAGCCCATTCTTTTATTCAGAGCATTATTTCAATGAGTATGACATTCACAGTGATGCCGACCGTCACCGCAATTGTAACGAGTGGAAAAAAAGGCTTGGCAACGCTGTAGACCAAAATAATATTTATGAGTTGCAATACAAAACGGTTCCTGAAAAATTTCAGTCGGCTTACGCATTGGGTACTCTTGCCCAAGTTTTTGCAGGCAATACTTTTGTAAAAGCACTACTTAAACCGGAAAACAAAGCACTACTTGATTATTTTGCGTTTGCCAAACAAATGGAATATACAGGTAACCCTCAAAACTCGAAGTGGGAATCGTGGGATGAAGACCGGAGCAAAGACTGGTGGGAGCGGGCAGAAGATCTTCCAGAAAGAAAAGTTTTTAAGGCTATCGAAGATAAGCTACCTGGTATTAAGGATAAATTTTTACAGCAGCGTTATGCTTTTATGCTGATACGCTATGGACGCAGCGAAAACATATTACCGCTGTATGATTCTTATTTTGCCAGTGATAGCACCGGTACGGTTTTAAAGCCATGGGCATTACTTTTCAGGGCATACATGACAGAAAATAAAGCTGAACAAAATTATTACCTAAGCCAGTGTTTTGATACCTGCGAAGAAAAAGTGATTGCAGTTTCTCAGGCTTATAATTATGAGGAGCAGGAAGCCACAATGGCATTTGCCAAGAACGATCATGAACGTGCTGTAATACTTGCCCTTGGTGCTATGCGTAATCCCGGTCCCGGACTAGATGTACTTAAAAAGGTATATGGATATGACCCGCAAAGCCCATACCTAAAACTTCTTACAGGCCGCGAAATTAATAAACTGGAAGACTGGGTATTATTCTCTCAGATAAAAGATTCAGGGCCTGATGTCTCTAATAACTACTATTCGGATAGTGATGATGAATTTCAGAAAAACAGGCAGGTAAATTATATAAAAGACATGGCATATCTGGGTAAAGTCAGAGAATACCTTATCAGTATTTACGAGGCTACGCCATCAAATAATAAAGATTATCTGGCCGCAGGTATTGCGCATCTTAGCTTTATAGATGATAATATGGCAGATGGCTATAAGTATGCTTCTGCGATAAGCGACAAAGCCCCGGATGCCGTTAAGGTTCAAAAATACATAGAGCTTGCACTTGTAGTGGCCAGGCAAGGCGATATTCAGGATACTGTGGTACAGCAAAAACTGGTAGAGGCTTTTGATAAACTGGAAGATATGGTTAAGGTTAAGTCTTCCTATAACAAGAGTATGTATTCGTTATTGGTCGTTTTGTCCTCAGAATACAATAAACAGGGCGATATGGCTACAGCGGGATTATTGTTTCTTAAATCGCAAACGTATAAATATAATTATGGAGAGAGCGATATGTACTGGACGCCAGATGACCTTGATAAAGCCCCGGCCTATGAGCATATTGCTTATTTTGACCGCTTTGCTGCCCTCAAGGATATGGATAAGGTAGTGGCATTGATTGATAAAAAAGATAAAACACCTTTTGAGGCTTTTATTTGTCAAGGTACAACTACTAACCGAAATTTTTACCTCGACCTTAAGGGTACTATAGCTTTCAGGCAAAATAACCTGCCGTTGGCGTATGATATTTTTAAAGAAATTCCGGACTCTTTTTATAAAAACGAATGGGATTATAAATATTACCTTAATGAAGATCCTTTCTATCCTAAGGTGCTTAACTATGCTAAAAAAGGGAATCCTTTTGAATACAATTTCAATAAAGCAAAACTTCTAAAGAGGATATTAGAACTGCAAAAGAAAACAGATACAGAAAGTTACATGCAATTAGCCCATGCATATTACAATTTAAGCTACAGGGGTAATTCATGGCTAATGCAATCTTATTACCAAGGGTATATGTATTACGATGCTTATTTTGGAAAGATTGCTCCTAAAAAGGAAGAAGGGTATATGGCGGGTAATTACAAAAACTTTACACTTGCCAAATACTATTATAAAAAGGCATTGGATACAGCCAAAAGTGATGAACACCGCGCTATGGCCAGCCTGATGCTGTATGTAATAAACAATCCGGGAGATTATGAAAGCAGGTACTGGGGAGAAGAAGTTAAAAAACACGAGCCGGGCGATTACCTGAATGATTTTTACGGAAAATATAAAAATACCAAAGTATTTAAGCGATACAGTTGCCCTGAACTTGAGTATTATTTGAAGTAAGCACTAAAAGTGATTTATTTTAATAAATTTGCAATAACAATACATCTTTATTATGTTACAGGAGGCAGATACCATAGTTACAAGCAGTCTTGAAGAATATTTCTCAAAATTCAGGGAAAACATCATTGGCGTAAGCCAGGAATTTACCTCGCCTTATGGCCTTAAAAAAATGGTATATACAGACTGGACTGCCAGCGGCCGCCTGTATCGCCCTATAGAAGATAAGATTGTAAATGAGTTTGGCCCTTTTGTAGCTAACACGCATACCGAAACTACTGTAAGTGGTACGGCCATGACAAATGCTTACCATGAAGCACGCCACATCATTAAACACCATGTTAACGCAGGATCTGATGATGTATTGATTACAGATGGTACAGGAATGACAGGTGTTGTAAATAAATTTCAGCGCATACTGGGGCTTAAAGTACCAGAGAATATGAGGCCACACACCACTGTACCTGACGAAAAGCGCCCTGTGGTATTTATTACCCACATGGAGCACCACAGTAACCAGACTTCATGGCTGGAAACCATTGCTAAAGTAGTAGTAATACCCGCCTGTCCGCAGGGATTAATTTGCCTGGACAGCTTTAAAGAACTACTTGAAGAACATAAAGATTATACATTAAAAATAGCTTCGATAACAGGTTGTAGTAACGTTACAGGAATAAAAACACCCTATTCTGAAGTCGCAAAACTGGTACATCAGTATAATGGTGTTTGTTTTGTAGATTTTGCCTGTAGTGCGCCTTATGTACAAATAGATATGCACCCCGAAGATGAAGAGGCATATCTTGATGCCATATTTTTTTCGCCGCATAAATTTTTAGGTGGGCCAGGTACTTCTGGTGTACTTATCTTTAATAAGAAATTGTACAAAAACATGGTACCTGATCATCCGGGGGGAGGAACCGTAAGCTGGACCAACCCGTGGGGTGAACATAAATACTTAGATAATATTGAAGAGCGTGAAGATGGTGGTACACCGGGCTTCCTTCAGGTAATCAAAACGGCACTTGCTGTTAAGCTTAAGGAACAAATGGGCGTGCACAATATACTGCAGCGCGAGAAAGAAATTACCGATTATGTTTTTGAAACACTGGGTAATGTTCCTAACCTTAATATCCTTGCTCCACAGCATACAGAAAGGCTTGGTGTTATTTCTTTTTATATTGATGGTTTGCATTACAACCTTGGGGTAAAAATGCTAAACGATAAATTTGGCATACAAACCCGTGGCGGATGCAGCTGCGCCGGTACATACGGGCATTTCCTGCTGCACGTAGACCAGGAGCAGTCAAACTACCTGACAGATAAAATAACGGCAGGCGACTTAATTCAAAAGCCGGGATGGATCAGGATGTCTATTCACCCTACGACTACCAATGAAGAAATACAGTTTGTATGCGAAAGTATAAAAGCCATGGCTCAAAATTTTGAAGCCTGGAGTGCAGACTATAACTATGTTCGCGGTACTAACGAGTTTATACACAAAGAAGAAGTAAATACTACTGATGCATTAATGCAAAAGTGGTTTACTTTATAAATATCCCAATTGATTAATGATTTAATGTACTTATTATTTAGCATATCAATTGGTACATTAAATCATTGATGTATTGTCACATTATTAATTTCGACGGTGCTTAAAGCGCTTGTGCGTCCATAAATAGTATTCCGGTTTTTCTAATATCTGTGCTTCAAGCATTTTCATAAAACGGTCAGATATTTCATAATTAGGTATTTCTTTAAGATTGCCCTCTACAGGTATAAAAGTACAGCTGTAATGACCACGCTTTACTTTTTCTATTTTTGCAAAGATCATATTAAGTCCCAGCTTTTTAGACAGCATTTCTCCGCCAACGTGTATAGGTACTTCCATACCGAAGAAATCGCCCCAGTGTATGGCAGAGTTCTTAAGCGGACTTTGATCTGTTATAAAGCCATAGACACCTTTAACGCCGGTACGGGCGTTTTGACGCATTGTAGGCACCACTTCGCGCACGCCTATTAGTTCGGCCTTGAACCTGCCGCGTATTTTGCGTACCAGCCTGTCAAAATATTTATTGCGCATAGGTTTATAAATGCCATAACCCGTATGAGAAATAAAATTAGTATTCATTTGCAGCAGCCATTCATAGCTTGCATAATGCCCCACAAGCATAGCAATACTCTTACCTTGTTTTTCAAGTTCATGCACTACTTCAAAATTAGTAAACACAAAGCGCTGCTTAATTTCTTTTTGCGATATAGAAAGCGCCTTTGCCATTTCGGCAAAATTGTCACAAAAATGGTGGTAGAATTTCTTTTCGAGCACCTTTCTTTCTGTCGCGTTTAAATGGGGCAGGGCAAGCGCAAAGTTTTTACGCACCGTTTTTTTTCGGTAGCCAATAATATAATATACGATGACATAAACCGCGTCAGACAATAGATATAAAAGCCTGAAAGGTAATATTGATATAAACCAGATTATGGGGTAGGCCAACAGGTAGGCGAGTAGTTGCATTCGGCAAAATAATTTATACAAAGATAATAGATTATTTAATCTTAAATTTTGTGCGGCTTATTTTACAGTACAGATAATATTTTATTACTTAGCACTACAAATACATTAATATTATATGGGACTCGAATTTGTAGTTTTTATCATTATTGGCATCAATGCACTGGTTAGCTTTAAAGGCTTTAACGACATGGCTTTCTTCCGTAAATATGAATTTCACGTAGGCAGTATCCGCGCCGGCGACCAGGTACGTATGTTTACAAGTGCGTTTTTACACGCCGATTTGCAGCATCTTATCTTTAATATGATAACGCTATACTTTTTTGGCCCTACGGTTGTATATTATTTAGGCACTCTGGGTTTTGTAATGGTGTATTTAATAAGTCTTGTTGCAGGCAACCTGCTTACGCTTTATTTTCATAAAAACGATTACAGCTATCGTGCCATTGGTGCATCCGGAGCAGTTATGGGTATAGTGTTTTCATCTATTCTGCTAAATCCGCATGCAACAATAAATTATTTTATACCTGCTTATCTCTTTGGGATATTTTATTTATTGTACTCTATTTATGGTATGAGGGCTAAGAACGATAATATAGGTCACACAGCGCATTTTGGCGGAGCCATAGGCGGTTACGCCGTTACGCTGGCACGTATGCCCGAGCTTTTTTATACCGAAACCATCTATGTAATCATACTGGCCGTGCCTATTATTATCTTATTTATCATGGCAAAAATGGGTAAGCTGTAAAACTGGCACGCATTTTGGATTTCTGTAAGAAAATAACAAAAACAAATAAACACTATGAAAAAGATTTTCCTAACCGCATTAGTATTTACCGGCGTTCTTGCAACGGCACAGGTACAACAAAACACACCTCCGCAAATTAACGTTTCCGGTGAGGGCAAAGTATTAGTAATGCCAGATCTTGTAGACATTAGCGTAGGCGTAACAAACACCGGTGCAGATGCCGCAAGCGTTAAAAAAGCAAATGATATAGCTATAGATGCTGTAATTAAATACCTGAAAGCCCAAAAGCTTGATGCTAAAGATTACCAGACGCAGCGTGTAAGCCTTAACAAGAATTATGACTACGACAAAAAGAAATACAGTTTTGTGGCATCGCAAACCATCATTATCCACCTTAAGGACATTACCAAATATGACACTGTAATGCTTGGCCTTACCGATGCGGGAGTGAACACTATAAACGGTGTTACTTTTAAAACATCTAAAGAAGACCAGTATGAAAGCGAAGCCCGTGTTAAGGCAATAGCCGATGCGCGCAAAAAAGCTGAAGATTACACTAAGGCTTTAGGCAACAAGCTGGGCAAAGCATTATTGGTTACAGACAATTCTCAAACTTATTACCCTGTTATGCACGCCGCTGCTATGTACAAAACAGAAAATATGGTTGCTGATGCAAGAGAAACACTTGCACCCGGAGAAATAACCATTACTGCAAATGTAAACATTGCTTATGCCCTTGAATAAAGGATATTAATTGCAAAATCATAAAAAAATCCCGTAGGCATAGCGCTTACGGGATTTTTGTTTTTTACGATATATCGTAAAAAATATTATTCATTCCAAAGCTCAGAAACCTCATTTTTAAGATGCGCAAGAGCAATGCTGCTTGGGCTTTGTTTCTCAAAAAGATCGGTAAGCATTACCTCGCGTAATTTATTAGCGGTATCTACACGGTCGCTCATATTTGTTTTACGTATGGTTTGTATGGTAGCATTTTTAGCCGTAGTAATAATACCCCAGCATTCTGCAGAAACATAAATTTGTTGTGTAAGGTTGTGCTCATATTCCTGCTCTACCTGTGATATAACATACTCTTCATAGTCGTGCTTGTTATTGCTTTGCGGCGTAATGCGTATCAGCAATTTGGCTGGGTCTATGCGCTCCAGAAAAAGAGCAAGCCTTTCATAAGCCTGTAGTCTTAGCGGCAACGCATGTCTTTGTGCTTCCTTGTGCAGGCTGTAACGGCGTCTTTTTTGTTCGTTTTCAAAATATCCCTGAAAAAAGTAATAGGCTACAAGTGCTACTACAATAGCGGGAAGGGCAGAAAATAATAGTTGTAAAAATTTGTCGAAATCCATGCTTGTGGTAATAAATAGTTATAGTTACTCTATTAACGCAACCTGTGCTTTATAATTGCGAAAGGCGAAAATAGCGAAATAAGTTATAAAAGTCTCTGAACGAAAAAAATATTTTAGGCTTAGATTTGTCAATCAAACTACGCTAATGAAACAAATCAACCGCTTTAGTCTTGTCTATTTTATAATAGTGCTTTCAGTAATTGCCCTTGGCCTGTTTGTAAGGATAAAAGCAGCCTTGTTTCCTGATATCATTAATCTGTATTTAGGCGATGCACTTTATGCCGTAATGATGTTTTACATTTATAGTACGCTTTTACCCTTAAAAAAAAGTGCTTCACGTGCAATGTTAGCGTTACTTACCTGCTATTGCATAGAACTTTCACAACTTTGCAATGCCCCATATATCAACGCGATACGTGCAACGTTGCCGGGCAGGCTCATTTTGGGACAGGGATTTTTATGGAGTGATATCCTTGCTTATTCAATAGGGGTATCAGTAGCTTTAGGTATAGATATGTTTTGGCGTTCCCGCACAAAAATCAGTGGGTGATTATGGTTTAAATTCGCTAATTTTGCAGGGTAAAGAAGAAAAATGGATATTTTAGAACATATAAGTAAGTTAAACGAAGCCCAGCAGGCGCCAACCCTGCAAAAAGAAGGGCCAATGATAGTGATAGCCGGCGCAGGGTCTGGTAAAACACGTGTGCTTACCATGCGTATTGCCTACCTTATGAGCCAGGGTGTAGATGCTTTTAACATACTCTCGCTTACGTTTACCAATAAGGCTGCGCGCGAAATGAAACATCGTATTGCCCAGATTGTAGGTAACAGCGAAGCAAAAAACCTGTGGATGGGTACATTTCACTCCATATTTGCTAAAATACTACGCTTTGAGGCCGATAAACTTGGCTTTCCTTCTAACTTTAGTATTTATGACTCCCAGGATAGCCAGCGACTTATATCTTCTATAATTAAGGAAATGCAGCTGGACAGGGATGTATATAAGCCAAAACAGGTTTTAGGCAGAATATCGTCTTACAAAAACAGTCTTATTACGGTAAAGGCATATTATAACAACCCTGAACTTCAGGAAGCCGATGCCATGAGTAAAAAGCCACGCCTTGGCGAAATTTATGAGGCATATGTAGACCGTTGCTTTAAAGCAGGTGCTATGGATTTTGATGACCTTTTATTGCGTACTAACGAATTGCTGAACCGCTTTCCTGATGTACTTTCTAAATATCAGAACCGTTTTCGCTACATCATGGTAGATGAGTACCAGGATACTAACCACAGCCAGTACCTTATTGTAAGGGCACTGTCTGATAAGTTCCAGAACATTTGTGTGGTGGGCGATGATGCCCAGAGTATCTACGCATTTCGTGGGGCGAATATTAATAACATCCTGAATTTCCAGAAAGATTATGATGGTGTAAAGATGTTCCGCCTGGAACAGAATTACCGTTCTACCCGAAATATAGTAGAAGCGGCAAACTCCATTATTGACAAGAATAAGGTAAAGCTTGATAAAGTGGTGTGGACGGCTAATGATGACGGCCCGCCAATAAAAGTACACCGCAGCCTTACCGATGGCGAAGAAGGACGTTTTGTAGCAGGTACCATTTTTGAACAAAAGATGCAGAACCAGCTTAAGAACGGGCAGTTTGCCATACTATACCGTACCAATGCCCAGAGCCGTGCTATGGAAGATGCCCTGCGCAAACGCGATATACCGTACCGTATTTATGGCGGATTATCATTCTACCAGCGCAAAGAAATTAAAGATGTACTGGCTTACCTGCGCCTGGTTATAAACCCTAAAGATGAGGAAGCACTTAACCGTGTTATCAACTTTCCGGTTAGGGGTATAGGTAACAGTACCATGGAGAAGCTTACTGTGGCTGCAAACCACTACGGCCGATCGGTATTTGAAGTGATGGAAAACATCGACCGTATTGACCTGAAGTTTAACAGCGGTACTAAAGGCAAGCTGACCGATTTTGTAATGATGATAAAGAGTTTCCAGGTAATGAACGAAACCCAGGATGCTTTTGCTCTTTCTGAACATATTACAAAGAAAACGGGCCTTATACAGGAACTTAAAAAAGATGCTACACCAGAGGGTATAGCCCGTATAGAGAATATTGAAGAATTATTAAATGGTATTCGCGACTTTATAGAAGGTCAGGTAGAGGTAGATGGCGCACGTGGCGCATTATCTGAGTTTCTGGAGGACGTAGCATTAGCTACAGATCTTGATAAAGATACCGGAGATGATGACCGTGTGGCGCTAATGACCATTCACTTGGCAAAAGGGCTTGAATTTCCGCATGTGTTTATTGTGGGTATGGAAGAAGATCTTTTTCCTAGTGCCATGAGCCAGAATACGCGTAGTGAGCTGGAAGAAGAACGACGCCTGTTCTATGTAGCGCTTACCCGTGCAGAGCATCAGGCATACCTTACCTATGCACAGTCGCGCTACCGTTGGGGCAAACTGGTAGACAGCGATCCATCTCGTTTTATTGAAGAAATAACCGATAAGTTTATAGAATACCTTACACCGCCAGAAACGAACTACCGCTATAAGCCAATGGTTAATGCTGATATTTTTGGCGATGTAGACAAATCAAAACTAAGGCAGGTAAAACCTACTGCCGGAACCCCGCCAAAATGGGTTACCGATAACGACCCTAAGCCCGATAGTGGCATCCGTCGCCTTAAGCCTATGGCTACAAACAGTACATCATCTAATAGTAGTGGCCCCGCAATGCCTGATAGTAAACTGGCTGCTGGCAATATTGTAATGCACGAGCGTTTTGGTAAGGGCAAAATACTTAACTTAGAAGGGGTAGGAGCCGACCGTAAAGCTGAAATTCATTTTGAGGTAGGCGGTATTAAAAAACTGCTATTGCGCTTTGCCAAGCTTGATGTTATAGGATAGATTTAAGAGGCTGATTTAGAACCATGATTGCCTGAATTAATAAGCTACAAAAGGCACTAATTTCACAAATTATCGTGTGAAATTAGTGCCTTTTTGTGGCTTTAAATAGTAAGGGTGTCCTACATTCCTAAAGAGAACATAACCCCGTTTGTAGATACGTTGCTCTGAACAGAATGTACATAGTCTACACGTAATCCCCTGAAAGAGCCAATGCCTATGTTGCCAAAGCCTGCTGTAAACTCATGATACGGTGCCCTATCCGGTGTTATAAGGCTGTGGTAGCCCACAATTAGGTTCCATTGCAATACGTTAAGCAGCGGTATCTTATTCATGATAAAGCCTTTGGTATTAAGCTCACTATGAAATTCAAGGTAAGCATTGTTAGTGCTTTGGGTATAATATGGCAGCATATTAAAGGCTTTCAGTCGTTGTTCATCATCTGCTACAACGTGGGTCTGGTTACCATTAAAGTGTTTATAATCTACAAACGAAATACCGTCTGCACCAAAGAATTTACCTGCATTCAATCCTAACCCAAGATCGCCTTTGTTGCCTAAAGATGTATTGTATGTACTGGTTAGGCTTACAAAATCGTATTTATACTTATCATCATTTGCGGCAAAAGCCTTTTGGTATAAGAAAGATACCTTAGGATATTTTTCCCGGTCTAATGGCATCCTGCCTCCACCCGGGTAACTAATATACTTATATGGCCAGATGATACTTCCGCCAATGCTTGCCTTAGTTACATAATGTGTTGCAAACGGCGCCGACGTAAAATTATATGGCTCCAGCGGATTGTTTGAGGTATAAATATCGTCGTTTTTTATAAGAACATAATCGGTATTATTATACAGTGCCTTGCGCCTTGAATACTCTATATATCCTGTGAGCGATAGCCAACTGAATGGGCTACGGCTGTATGATAAGCCTAAATAAGTCTTATCGTAAAGCTTCATGTAATTATCTTTAAATACCAGTGAACTAATAGTGTTAATTAATGGTGTAATAGGTTCGTTAGGGTTAAATTGCTTAATAGCATTACCACCGCTTATTGTAAAAGTTCCCACTTTTTTAAAACCTTTACCAATAGTTCCCTCAACCCTTAGCCTGTCTTCGGCAAGGCCATAATCAAAAGAGGCATCGGCATAGAAATAAGATGTTTTTTTACCCCAGCGAGAGTAACTTAACTTGGTATGTGTGTTCCATCCCTGTACCGTGTTGTACATTGGTATTGCAAGTCCGTCATATTTAAAACGAACGGTTTTGCCAACGGCAGTATCCTTATCGGTCTTGTAATAATCATACCCTGTTATAAAATCAAAGAAATGATATTTGTTTCGCACCCTTGCAATAGAGTCTAATCGGGCAGGGTCGTTACGCACCGTTTTAATACTGTCTTTCTTTACATAGTCCCGTGTTTCTTCTTCCGTAAGCGGAACCGGTCGCACGGTATTCCAGTATAGGCTGTCTTTTTTATTGGCATCCTTATCATAAGATACTACTTCGCGCCCAAATGTCTTTTTATCAAAATGGTTGTGAAATATATAATTACTGTATACATGGGTAAATTTACCCGAGAAGTTTATACCAAACATCCCCGCTTTAAAGTCAAAGGTTTGCGAGTTTTTTGCCCAGATGCCTGTAGACGGGTTATAACTAAAATTTTGTTGCAGGTTAAGGGTTTGCAGCGGTGGCACTTGCACACGGTAGCCTTTAATGTCTACATCTAATGCATAGATGGCCCAACTTTGGCTTACAATATAAATGTATCCTTCAAAAACCGGCTCTTTGTCGCGCCTTGGAATGATTTTGATCTTGTTGATCTCATTGCCATTTTCATCAAAAAAGCTGCCTTCAAATTTATAACGGTAATAGCCCAGCGCTCCTTTTGCTAATGGCGAAACCATATTGATCTCAAACTCTACATTATCATTATAAAAGTTGTAGAATGTACCCAGTGCTGTATTATAGCTAAAACCATTATCGCTACCGCTTACCTTACTGGCTATAATACGTTCTTTAAGGTTATCGGGCTGCTCAAAAGTAAGGTGTGATACTGTTTCGCTTAGATACATGACACCTTTACCCGTACTGTCTACAGAGCCTTCCGGGGTTTCTACCTTCATACCCATAATCCTTTTTGGCAGGTTGGCAACTCTAAAAATACCCTTGCTGTAAAAATCGGCTTCAAAGCGGCCGGCTTTTTCGCTGTTTATTTTTTTATTGGCAATAGCCTGGCGGATAATTGCGTAGGCAGGATCTTCGCTATTGCTTACCACCACTTCTTTTAATTCATAGTTTTCATCTTCAAGAACAACATCAAGTGTATGAGGAAGGGTAATAGCATTTACCGGAATTTTTTTTGTTTTGTAGCCAATGCTCTGAAAAACAAGTGTGTATTTACCTGGTTGTTTAACGCCTATTTCATAACCGCCATTTTCGTTTGCTGTAGTGTTATTATAAGTGTTTTCTATAGCAACAGCAACAAAGGGCAGTCCTTGTCCGGCTTTATCCGTTATTTTTCCCTTGATCTGGGCATTCATGGCAATCCCTGCCAACATAAAAATTAGAAAGAACAGTTTTTTCATGTAGTGGTTTTATTGGTGATTTAGGTTATTTGGGAAATCCCGCTATGTTTCCTTAGACGGGTAAAAAGTTTAATTGGTTGCATCGGTCTGAAAAAAAACAAAACTTTAACAGGATTTCTTCCGTAAAAATAAACGACGGTTAGTAAGTTTAATTGCCCGTGCGGTAAAAAATGGATGAGAAGCCTTATTTTTGCGAAATGAAAAATGCCTGCCTGTATTTATTGATAATTATAACAGCCGCTTACAGTACAGGCCTGTCTGAACTGGCTAAAACTCCTGCGTTCATCAGTCATTACAAAGAACATAGGGCAGATAATTCGGCAAGCGGATTGCATGAATTTATCAGTATGCACTACTTTGGGCACGACAAAAAAGACGATGACCGCCAAAAGGACGAAGCACTCCCTTTTAAAAACCATCATAATAAACCATCGGTTTATACTAAAGCCGAGGTTGCTTATCCCGACATTTTTCCGTTTAAATATACCATTGCAAAAAAAGTAATCCCTTATCGTGAGGGATGTTTAGCTTTAGATGTTGCTCTTGCTTTTTTCCGCCCTCCGTGTGTAACGGTTTGTTAATCTCAGACCCGGAATTATTGTATATTTAAAACCATTTAAAAATGGAAAAAAAAGTTATTGCCCCAACGCCCGAGGCCGGACTTAAAACCACCCTTATTGGCATCGTGATCAGTACTATACTGGCGGTAATTAAAGCGCTTGGAGGTATATTTGGAAACTCATACGCGCTTATTGCCGATGCCATAGAAAGCACCACCGATATTGTAACCAGCGGTATGCTGTACATAGGCCTTAAATGGAGCGTGCGCCCGGCAGACAGCAAGCACCCTTATGGGCATGGTAAAGCCGAAGCGCTTATAGCCCTTGGTATCGCTCTTGCACTTTGTGTGGCGGCTGTAATTATTTCGGTAGAAAGCGTACACAACATACAAACCCCACACAAAGCGCCTAAGCCTTTTACCCTTATTATACTCGCCGTCGTAATTATTACCAAAGAGCTACTGTACAGATTTGTAATAAAAACCGGTGAAGAACTGGATAGTGGAGCCGTTAAGGCTGATGCATTTCATCATCGTAGCGATGCTATAAGTAGTGGTGCTGCCTTTATAGGCATTACCATTGGTATCATTGGCGGGCCGGGTTATGAGGTAGCAGATGACTGGGCTGCACTTATGGCTGCTGTTGTAATAGTTATTAATGCCTGGCTTATAGCGCGCCCCGCACTTGGCGAGTTACTGGATGAAGAATTACAGCCTGAACTTAACATTCGTGTAAGGGAAATTGCAGCAGAAGTTGCCGGTGTTGTAATGGTCGAAAAATGCCATATCCGTAAGATGGGGTTGCAAAGCCATGCCGATATGCACGTTTGGGTTAATAAAGACCTCACAGTAGAGCAGGGGCATAACATAGCCCACGCCGTTCAGGATCATATACAAAGCATACTGCCACAGTTTGCACAAATCCACATACATATAGAGCCGGATGGTCGCTCTGATATTTAATCAAAATCCAAAAACAACATATTATCATGAAAGATAAACGATTTAACCTTGCTTCAAGGCTGATACACTGGGCTATTGCCTTTACTTTTTTATACCTGTTACTTACCGTGCTGCTTCGGATGGGCTGGATGAACAAGAACAATATGGGAAGCATTATGCAAAATGGCCTTGCCGAAAAAGGTGTTACCATAGATGATGATACAGCGGGTACTGTTGCTAAGCAGGTGCGCCGCCCTATGTGGGGTACACATACCATTGCAGGCTATGTGCTTGTAGGTTTATACATTATACGCATGATTATTTTTGCGGTGCAGGGCATTACATTTGGCAGTCCATTTAAAAAAGACAGTACAACTTACCAACGTTTTCGGTCGTGGGTATATTTACTTTTTTATGTATTTGTGGCAGTTTCATTGATTACAGGATTGTTGATAGAGTTTGGCCCCGATAGCATACACGAGCCAAGTGAAGAGATTCACAAACTATCGCTTTACTATATGGTTAGTTTTATTGCACTGCACCTGGCAGGCGTTGTTATTGCCGATGGTGGTAAAGAGCGCGGCATCATTTCTAAAATGGTAAGTGGGGAGGAGCCTGCTTAATACCTTTTATATATGTCTAGAAATAAAATGAGGAACCTGATTATAGGTTCCTCATTTGTTTTATCAGATGACTAAAGTCTTGATTATTTTACAGTAACGGTGCCCTTAAGTTTTATATCTGCAGATGATGAACCTACCAGGATTTCAAATGTTCCGGCATCGTAACCAAAGGCTTTTTTATCATCTTTCCAGTACGAAAAAGCATCTTTATCTAACTGAACAGTAACGGTTTTACTTTCGTCTTTTTTAAGCATTACTTTAGTAAAGGCTTTCAATTCTTTTACAGGGCGTGCAACCGGGCTGTTAACCTGTCTTACGTAAACCTGTGCAACTTCTGCGCCATCATAATCTCCTGAATTCTCAATGCTGAAAGTAAGATTGACATCTGTTTTGCCATTAGAAGTTATCGCCATATCGGTATAGTCAAACGTAGTATATGATAAACCAAAACCGAACGGGAATTGTGGTTTTACATCACTATGGTCATAATAACGGTAACCTATGTCAAGACCTTCTTTATACAATACATGTTTGTCGCCATCGGCATCATAATAGTTGTTAAAGGTAGGGTTGTCTTCCCATTTCTTTTCAAAACTTGCGGGTAACTTACCGCTTGGGTTTACTTTTCCGGTAAGTATTTCACCTATGGCGGTACCACCTTCCTGACCCGGATACCAGGCGTGAAGCAAACCTTTTATATTACCCAACCACGGCTGCATATCTACATTTCCGCCAGAATTTAGCACTACTACGGTATTGGCATTTGCTTTAGCAACGGCGCTTATCAGCTGGTCATGGTATTCCGGCAGTTTAAAAGTACGGTCAGAGCCTTCACTTTCAGATGAACCGTTATAACCTACGGAAACGATAGCTACATCTGCAGCCTTAGCGGCTTTAACCGCCTCGCTAAAGTCTACATTGTCCTGGTATACGGCAAATGAAATTTGCGCACCACCGCCATGCTCATAATATTCCAGCTTAAAACTGTAATCTTTGCCTGCTTTAAGTGTAATGTCTTTGCTCTGCACTACAGCTGCATGGTCGCCCCACATTTCGATTACCTTTTCGCCGTCTACGAACAGTCGGAAACCATCATCGCCTTTAACGCTAAATTTATATGTGCCTGCCTTTTCTACACGTACCACACCGGTGTAGCGTGCCGAAAAATTATCGGCACCAATACCTTTAATACCTGTTTCTCCTCCCCAGGTATGGTTAATGCTTTTCTCGGTTTGCTGGGTTACGGCATCGCCTTCAAGATCCATATTATTAAAATAAGATGCTTTTACACCTTTGGTCTTAGAGCCTTTATCAAGGTACAGGGGAGAGTTATCGGCATAGTTTTCCATTTGTGGTATGCTGTTGGGTACATAAACCACTTTAGCACCCGGAGCAGCTGCTTTTATACCTTTTAGCAAACTGGTGTAGTGGAATGGTTCTGTAAACGAACTACCGCCACCGGCAGGGTTTAGGTCGGCGTTAGGGCCTATAACAGCTATGGTTTTCACCTTGTTTTGCAGCGGCAGTATATTGTCGTTTTTAAGAAGCACGACACCGCCACGGGCAAGATCTAACGCTACAGCCTCGCTCTGGGTATTTGCCTTCAGCGGGCTCACAGCCTCATAAGGTGTGTCATAAAATCCGAAGCGGAAGATAACCCTCAATATCCTGCGTATCTTATCATTAATCAATTCTTCGGTAATGGTTTCGTTTTGTAATGCCGGCATCAGGTTTTTACGGTTCATAAAAGCACCGTTTGGCATTTCCAGGTCCAGGCCACCTTTAGCCGCAGCCACACCATCATAGGTAGCTACCCAATCGCTCATCACGATACCGTCAAACTTCCATTCGTTTTTAAGTATATCGTTATTAAGATGATTGTTTTGTGTAGCATGCTCACCATTAATAAGGTTATAACTGTCCATAACTGCAGCTACATGGCCTTTTGTTACCGCAGCTTTAAACGCGGGCAGGTATATTTCGCGCAGGGTGCGCTCGTCCATATCGCTGCTTACATTGTTACGGTCCCATTCCTGGTTGTTGGCTGCAAAGTGTTTTATCGTGGCTACTACGCCTTTGCTCTGCACACCATTTATGTAAGCCACTGCCATTTCTCCAGCCAGGTAAGGGTCTTCGCCCATGTACTCAAAGTTACGCCCGTTCATGGGCGCACGGTAAATATTTACACCCGGGGCTAATAGTATATGTACACCACGCTCGCGGGCATCGTTACCCAGGGCTTCGCCAAGACGTTTTGCAAGCGCGGTATCCCAGGTTGCAGCACTTAGTATGCTGGCAGGGTAGGCTGTAGTATTACCATAGTTACGGGTACCCACAGGGCCATCGGTCATCTTAATCTGTGGCAGGCCAAGGCGTTCTATCGGGCGGATGTAAAAATCATTGTAACCGCCTATGTAGTCAATCTTTTCCTCAAGGGTCATTTCCTTAAGAAGTGTATTAACACGGTCTTCAACAGTAGCCTTTTTATCTTTATAAGTTTGGGAGAATACCGGCAGGTACAGCAATACCGCGGCAATAAGTAATCGATTTCGCATTATGAGATGTTTTGGATTTTGTATAGCTAATTTAGGAAAATATTTACATCCTCAATTTATTTCAATGTTATATTCATCCTTAGAAAATCTTCTATATTTTACCAAAAAACGAATGGGAAACCATAGATCAGTGGCAGCATTTTAAAATGTGCATACTGCCATAAACAGTAAAAAGCCGTGCCTTTACCTGCCTGGTTATTGACAGCCTTAAAGGAACGACTTTTAAGATATTATTGAAAATAGGCTATTGCGCTATTTTATCAAGCGTATAACTAATAAGATTATTTACAGCAGCGTAAGGATCTGCACTAAACGTACCCGAAGCCCTGTTAGCAATAATGGCATTCATAGAAAGCGCATTGTGACCTAATAGTGCAGACAGCCCGTAAATAGCGGCCGTTTCCATCTCAAGGTTGGTAACGCGGTTGCTGTTAAAGTTAAAGCTATCCATTTTGCTGTTCAGGCTGCTGTCTTGTATACCAAGTCGCAATACACGCCCCTGTGGCCCGTAAAATCCACCCGCTGTAGCAGTAATACCTTTATGGATATCCGGAGTGTAAAGCAGTTCCTGTAATACTTTACTGCCACGTACAGCATACGGACGGCCTTTGCGAATATCCCACGATGTGTGGTTTATAAAGGCATCTTCCAAAGCGCTGTCTGTAACCTTGCTTACTTCATAAGAGCGCAGCATATTATCGAGCCCCAGCGCAAATTCAGACATTACGATACTGTCTACAGGAATATCTGTATGCAATGAACCCGATGTACCCACACGAATGATATTTAGCGATGTAAGATTTTCTTTCGGGAGGCGTGTTTGCAGGTCGATATTAACAAGCGCATCAAGCTCGTTCATTACAATATCAATATTATCCGGCCCAATACCGGTAGACATTACCGTAATGCGTTTGCCTTTATAGGTACCTGTCTGGGTTTTAAATTCGCGCTTTTGTGTCGAAAACTCTATACTGTCAAAATACGATGTTATTTTTGCCACACGATCCTGGTCGCCCACAAAAATAATGTCATGCGCTATATTTTCCGGTTTCAGGTTCAGGTGGTAAACGCTGCCATCCGGATTAAGGATAAGTTCAGATTCCTGTATGTTACTCATATCGATTCTTGGTTTTAACCGCCCACGCGTTTTACTTTATAACCTTCTTTAGCAAGGAAATCCATTATTTTATCCCTGAAATTTCCCTGAATGATGATCTCATTATCTTTCGCCGATCCACCTACACCGCATAGCGTTTTTAGCTGCTTGGCAAGCGCTTTAAGGTCATCCTCAGTCCCTTCAAAACCTTTTATAACAGTAGCTACTTTGCCGCCACGGTTTTTCTTGTCGAGATGGGCTTCCAGTTTTTGCTGGTTAGGGGCAGGGGTTTCCTGCTGCTCGTCGTTATTGTTTAACTCAAAGTCCTTATTGGTTGAAAATACAAACCCGCCAAGACTTTCTAAACTATTTAATTTCTTTCCCATATTTATGATGGAACGCGGATGCCGCGGATTAAGCGGATTTTCACGGATTTATTTATTAATATTCTGAAATACTTTTCGCATAAATTCCGGCTTTTTGCCAAAATTCAAAAGTAGTCCAACTTCACATTGTGTACTTCTTAAGTAATTTACTATTTGATGCTCAAATTCTTCTGTCAGGTAATCACAAGCTTTAAGCTCTAGAATCACTAGGTCATTTACAATAATATCAGCAAAATAATCTCCAACAGGTATTTCTTTGTAATATACAGTAATTTTTCGCTGCGCTTCCACACTTAACCCTCTTAATTTTAATTCGTGGAATAGTGCGTTTTGATATACTCTTTCTAAAAAGCCATAGCCGAGCTCATTATAAACATCATAAAAAGCTTTTAAAATCTGACCTGTCAATTCTTCGTGTAACATAAATAGAAATCTGTGAAAATCCGCTTAATTCGTGGCATCCGCGTTCCATTAATCTTTATTGCATATTACTTCTTAATCAATCCAAGCTCCACAAGTCTTTCATACAAAAACTCCCCTGCGGTAATGTCTTCATATAACTTAGGATGTTCTGCATCAATACAGTTCTCAAGACAATCCAGTTTCATTTCACTAACCGGGTGCATAAAGAACGGAATAGAATATCTTGATGTGCCCCATAACTCACGTGGTGGGTTAACCACCTGGTGTATTGTCGATTTTAGCCTGTTATTAGTATGGCGGCTTAGCATATCGCCTACATTTATAACAAGTTCGTCAGGTTCAGCTATGGCGTCTATCCATTGTCCATCATGGTTTTGTACCTGCAGGCCGCGCCCCTGCGCGCCCATAAGCAGGGTTATAAGGTTGATGTCGCCATGCGCTGCTGCGCGTACAGCATTATCAGGTTCAGAGGTAATAGGAGGGTAGTGGATAGGGCGCAGTATGCTATTGCCTTCAAGTGCATATTTGTCAAAATACAATTCATCCAACCCTAGGTACAACGCTAATGCACGCAGCACATAGATACCCGTTTTTTCGAGCATCTGGTAGGCTTCTTTACCTACAGCATTGAAATTAGCAAGCTCATTAACAGTTACATTTTCAGGATATTCACCTGCCCTGGCAGAGCCTTCGTTAAGGTATTGGCCAAAATGCCAAAACTCTTTAAGGTCGCCTTCTTTCCGGCCTTTGGCGTGTTCTTTACCAAAGGAAACATAGCCGCGCTGGCCACCAATACCCGGAATTTCATATTGTTCCTTAACCTCAAGCGGCAGGTTAAAAAAGTTACGCACTTCACCATACAGGCTGTCTACCAGCGTATCGTTTAGAAAATGCCCTTTTAATGCCACAAAACCTATATCTTCATAGGCCTTTCCGATTTCATTTACAAATTTTTGCTTGCGTTCCGGTTCACCCGAAAGGAAATCACGCAGATCCACACTGGGAATGTTTTGCATAAGAAAGGTTTATTGTTAATAACTTTACAAAGCCTAAAGCCTTGTGTTTACAAAGCTAAGGATTAATTTTTATTTGTAGGAAATGAAGTTGTTAACAGGTAGTATCTACGATTAATTTGAATTTGTTACCTGTATAATTCCCTGCATTGAGATAAAAGATTTTTCACGGTAATATCCTCTTCGTTCTCAAACGCATTTACAGACTTTAAATGAGGCAGTAGTTCCTGATTTACAATCTTATAATACTTTTTTCCTGTAGCAAACTCATTTTCAGACTTTAATATTGCTATTTTGAGGAATAATATGATGATTGGTTTTTGAAGACTTTCCCTTTGAATTAAACTGTTCAGTTTTTTCAGGGGAATAGAGTCAGGATTATCAATATCCGTATCAAAAAACTCTTGAAGCAAATCATTAGACTGTTGTTCAAAGGCTTCCGATTCTGAATCAATACTTATTTTAAGAAGCTTCTTGATAAAAAGCGAAAAGCGCTCAATCATCTTTAAGATAAAATCTTCCTGCTGCATTTTTGATGTCGGTTAGTGGTTTCCGTAAACATACAAAAGCTAAAGATATTACCAAAAGCAATACCTCAAATTAACACAATGCAGACAGCTACAGTTAGCAGTCTACATTGTTAACCGTTACGGCAAGGCCGCCTTCGCTGGTTTCTTTATACTTGTTATTCATATCCTGGGCGGTTTGCCACATGGTATTCACAACCTTGTCAAGAGGAACTTTTGCGTTTGCAGGGTCTGTTTCAAGGGCAAGTTCTGCCGCGTTAATAGCTTTTATTGCGCCCATAGTATTGCGTTCTATACATGGCACCTGTACCAACCCGCCTATAGGGTCGCACGTCATGCCAAGGTGGTGTTCCATAGCAATTTCTGCTGCCATAAGGCATTGTTCTGGAGTGCCGCCCATAAGTTCGCATAATGCAGCTGCTGCCATGGCGCTCGAAACGCCTATTTCGGCCTGGCATCCACCCATAGCCGCACTAATGGTAGCTCCTTTTTTAAAGATACTGCCTATTTCGCCTGCAACTAAAAGGAATTGTTTTATGTGGCGTTCGTCTGCCTGGTGGTTTTCTATAACCATATAATACATTAACACGGCAGGAATAACACCCGCACTACCATTAGTAGGCGCGGTAACCACGCGTCCAAGGGCCGCATTAACCTCATTAACGGCAAGGGCAAAACAACTTACCCATTTAAGTATCTGACGGAATTTCACCTCAGTTTGTCTTATAACCTGAAGCCATTCCTGCGGAGACGAATAGGGGAGTTCGCCTATCATTTTATTGTGCATATCATAAGCACGGCGGCGCACATTAAGCCCACCCGGCAATATGCCCGATGTGTGGCAGCCGGTGTACATACACTCCAGCATGGTGTTCCATACACGCATCAGCTCGTGGTCTATTTCTGCCTCAGTACGTATCGATTTTTCATTCTCATATACTACTTCAGAGATACTTTTTCCCAGCGTTTTAGTATAGGCTAAAAGTTCATCAGCCTTATCAATTGGGTAAGGGAACGCACGGCGTATTTCCTGTTTTTGTTTTGCTACAATGCGCTCTTCCTTAACTACAAAGCCACCACCTATAGAATAAAAAGTTGAAGTATATTCACCTTTATTATGGTATGCTGTAAACATAAACCCGTTGGCGTGAAAAGGCAGGAAATCGCGATTAAAAATAATATCGGTGAAAAAGGAGAAATCAATTTCCCGTTCGTTACCTAAAGTAAGTTTTTGATTATGAGTAATGCTTTCTATGATACCATCAATACTATCAATAGGCACATACTCCGGGTCAGCTCCGCTAAGGCCAAGCATTACAGCAAGGTCTGTAGCATGGCCTTTACCGGTAAGGGATAGTGAACCATAAAGGTCTATGCGCACGCGGGTAACGGCATCAAAAATTCCTTCTTCGCGAAGTTCGTTAAGAAAGCGTTCGGCACCGCGCCACGGACCTAAAGTATGTGAGCTCGATGGGCCAACGCCTATCTTAAGCATGTCAAAAACAGAAATACATTCAGTCATAGCAATGTGTAGCAATTGCTGCAAATATAACGCAATTACAGCCCGCAAATTTAATTATTTTTAATAATGCTATAACGATGTAGGGTAAAAATTATTGATTTGGTAAAATAGCTTAGGATAATGGGTTATAATTATTTTGCCTAATTTATATAATCTTTAAATACATCTTCTATAGCGTGATACCTTTCTGATACTATATTACCATTTTTATCCATCATAAAATAAGTAGGGAACTCCCAAATACCTAATGTCTCAGTAGGGGTATTGTTTCCATTTTGCCTGTAATTCATCCAATTATAACTATGTTTTGAAAGATAGTTGTCCCAGGCGGTAAAATTGTTATCGGTGGCAATCCCTATAACTTCAATGTTGTGCTTCTTTAAATCGTTAAGTCGTTTACTAATAAGTTTATGGTCGCGCGCACATGGTACACATTTTACAAACCAAAAATCAACCAGATATAATTTATTTTCTTTTAAGGGTATCTGTTCAATAACATTTTTTCGGTTTGTAAATTCATACAGTGAAAGTGTAAGATTATTTAAAGGCTTAAGTTCTTTTTGTAGAGCGATATACATCCCCTCTGCGCCAAATTTAATATCATCAGGCTGTTGCTCTAATTTTTGTAATATACTCTTTAGCAACTTCGGATTGTTACGGTTATAGCTATGATAATTCATAACAACAAGATTAGAAAATACACTGTTTTTATGTTCTTCAAATTTTTTAAGTAAATAAGCATTACGTAGTGTATTATTATCTTCAAATTTATTAAGATCCTGAAGAAATGTAAAATATTCATAATACAAAGGCGCATTTTGCACAGTATCAATAACAAGTTCTTCATTTATAAAATGTAAATCTACTTTGGGCGTACCATTGTTTAGCCATAGTTTTTGGCTGTAATGTTTACCTCCTTTAAAAAACGCAATAACGTAGAGATTAGGTTTATCAAAAGTAAAGACAGCATTAATTTGGCCGTCATCAGGATATGAATGCCACTGTGTAAAGAGGTCATCAGTAATAACAACGCTGTCAACTTTACTCTCTGCGGTATAATTAATACTAATTTTGGTGCCTGTAATTTTCTCTTTCTTACATGCAGCTAAACAAAGCATCGATATTAGTATCACAAAATATTTCATAAGCTTATGGTTGGTTGTTAAAATCACAACGTACTATAAACATAAGTAGTATAATGCTACAATAATTATTTGTGGATGTACCTTTGCAACATCATACTAATATCGGATTTTGATATTGGCACAATGTAATATCTTATGAAAATTATTCCGCTAAATGAAGGCGTTTTCCATGTAAGTAACGATAAGGAGTTTTACCAGGAAGGTGAGGCGCTACCTAACGATGGAAAAGGTTTCCTTACAATGGCTATTTGTCCGTTTCTTATTGAACTACCAAATGACCTGATACTAATAGATACCGGTTTAGGATTTCTAAAAAATGGAACGCCTGTTATTAGGCAATGTATTGAAAATGCCGGATATAAAGTAGAAAATATAACAAAGGTGCTGCTCAGTCACCTGCATAAAGATCATACTGATGGCCTGGGGTATTTTGAAAACGGTGTTTTCATACAAAATTTTCCACAGGCAGCTATCTATGTTCAGGAACGTGAACTTGATAATGCGCTTACACAATCTGCAAGCCATTCTTATAATCAGGAAGTATTACAGCAGTTAGGATATCTGGATAATATTAAATTCATGAATGACGACAAGGGGCACATTGGCGATTTCATAACGTATGAGGTTACGAGCGGGCATTCACCGTTTCATCAGGTATTCTGGATTGAACATGATGGTGAAATTGCTTTCTTTGGGGGAGACAACCTGCCTCAACTGGCCTACCTGAAATACCACATAGCCTATAAAACTGATTTTGATGGTAAAAAAGCAATGGAATTACGCCAAAAATGGGAAAAGCAAGCTTTAGAAAACAACTGGTCGCTGCTCTTTTACCACGATGTTAAAAGACAGGTAGTAAAACTAAACAAATAGGAGATGCTTTAAAACACCTTTTCCATTTTGGCAACAATCTCATCAAGGCATAAGTTATTGATGCTGCCCTCATGAGTATGTTTTGTAGCTTTTGGCGACTCAAAAGTGCCATTATCTACCTGCTCGCCCACAATTTTATATGCATCGCGGAAAGGTATTCCCGATGTAACCAACTCATTAAGCGCATCTACCGTAAACAGGTAATCATACTTTTTATCGTCAAGGATATTTTCATTAACCTTGATTTCTTTAATGGAATAATGCGCCATTTCAAGGCAGGATTTCAGTGTTTGCAATGCAGGAAATAACCCTTCTTTAAGCAACTGAAATTCTCTGTGATATCCGCTTGGCAGGTTATTAGTTATCAGCGTAAGTTCGTATGGTAATGCCTGTATTTTGTTACACTTGCCGCGAATTAACTCAAAAATATCCGGGTTCTTTTTATGAGGCATAATGCTGCTACCGGTAGTAAGGTGTTGCGGCAGGCTTATAAAACTAAAATTCTGGCTCAGATACAATGTAATATCCATAGCAAGTTTGGATAGGGTACCTGCTACAGCGGCCATTGCAAAAGCAGTAGTTTTCTCAACCTTGCCACGGCTCATTTGTGCGGCTACTGCATTGTACTTAAGAGTAGCAAACCCCATTTCCTTAGTTGTAAAAGTACGATCGATGGGAAAGGAGCTTCCGTAACCGGCAGCCGATCCTAGCGGGTTCTGGTCGGCTACGGTAAGCGCTGCATTCAGCATCGTTACATCATCAATAAGCGTTTCTGCATATGCCGAAAACCACATACCAAAAGACGATGGCATAGCAACCTGAAAATGCGTATATCCCGGAAGCAGAATATTTTGGTATTGGGTGCTTAAACCAATAAGTAAATCAAAAAGCTCTTTAACCTGGGTTTTTATTGTTAGTATTTCAGCCTTAAGATACAGGTGCACATCAGTTAAAACCTGGTCGTTGCGGGAACGTGCCGTGTGTATTTTTTTACCGGTATCGCCCAGTTTCTCAATTAGCAGATATTCTACTTTGCTGTGCACATCTTCAAATGAATCTTCTATGGTAAAATTACCCGCTTTTATCTGGGTACGTATTTCTTCTAAGGCCGCTACCAATTGTTTACCTTCATCATCCGTAAGCAAACCCACTTTGGCAAGCATTTTAGCCTGGGCCATAGACCCGATAACGTCGTACTCGGCCAATACAAGGTCGAGTTCGCGATCGTTGCCTACGGTAAAAATATCGGTTTTCTTATCAGTTGGTATGCCTTTTTCCCAGAGTTTCATTTTGTGTTTTTTTAAGCCACGAATTACACTAATTCTCACAAATCTATCATGATATATTAATTCGTGTTATTAGTGTAATCCGTGGCGAAATATTTTTAGCCAGCAGATAATTACTGCTCAGATTCAGCAACAGCCTCTTCAGCTTTGTTGCTATTTATATTCAGGAATTTAGAGAGTATTTTTACATATAACGCTATTCCTTCTTCAATTTCGTTTACAAAAATATATTCGTCGGCGCTATGCGAACGGGTTGATAAGCCCGGACCCAGCTTAAGCGATTGACAGCTTAAAACCGACTGGTCGCTAAGGGTAGGGGAACCATAGGTAGTCCTTCCCAGTTCTATGCCTGCCTGCACAAGCGGATGTTCTTTATCTATAGACGAAGAATTAAGGTGTAATGAACGCGGATTTACTCTCACCTTATCTCCAAATTTTGCCGCAAGCTCGGTACGGATGATTTCCAGTACTTCTATATTCGTGTATTTATCGTTAACACGAACGTCTACCACAAGGCTGCATTCTGCCGGTATAACGTTGTGCTGCTTACCCGCGTTTATACCCGTAACTGTCATTTTCATGGGGCCAAGTACATCGCTTACGTGTTCAAAACGATAATTTCTAAACCATTCTATTACAGGTATAGCATTGTATATACTCACATCATCGTTAGGGTGCGCGGCATGGCCAGGAGTTCCTGTAATGGTAACATCAAGTACCAGCAATCCTTTTTCAGCAATGGCAAGTTGCATCTCAGTAGGTTCACCCACAATGGCGAGTTCCAGGTTTGGCAGGTGCTTTAGTACACTGTTTAGTCCTTTCGGCCCACTGCTTTCTTCTTCGGCAGAAGCTACGATTACCACATTATATGGTAAATTTTCTGCCTCATACAAATACGTAAAAGAGGCAATCAACGACACCAGGCAACCACCTGCATCATTACTGCCAAGGCCGTAAAGTTTACCATCTTCTATAGCAGGAGCTAACGGATTTCGAGTATAGCCCTGATTAGGTTTTACGGTATCGTGGTGCGAGTTAAGCAACAATAAAGGTTTACCTGCAACAAAATTTTTATTGTATGCCCAGATATTATTGTTCTCCCTTTTAAAAGGAATATTGTTATTGTTAAACCATGCCTCTATAAGCAGTGCCGTACCTTCTTCTTCAGATGAAAAAGACTGGGTTGAGATCAGCTGCTTTAGCAAAGCTATGGCTTCCTGTGTTAGTGTTTGTATTGTTTTGTCACTCATACAATCGTGTTTCGTTATGCGGTTATCAGGGTATAAATGCTATTTCCTTTCAGCATTTCAGGGCTGCCAATACCTATTTGCGTAACGCCCTGATTTAGCGCGTTAAAACAATTTTCAAGCTTAGGCAGCATACCGGAGTGGATTATACCTTGTTCCCGCAGTGTCTTGTAGGTGCCAAAAGTAAGGTTTTTTATAACGGAATCCTCATTTTCGCTATCCATAAGCACACCTTTTTTCTCAAAGCAATACATCAGTTGTACCTCAAAGTATTTGCTACAGGATACGGCTAGTGTACTGGCTATTGTATCGGCATTAGTGTTAAGCAATTGACCATTTCCGTCGTGTGTAATGGCACAAAATACCGGCACAACATTTTGAGTAATAACTACCCTAAGCAATTCAGCATTTACAGCAAGTACATCGCCTACAAAACCAAAATCTACTACCGCATTTTTACGCTTTTCAGATAGTATAAGGTTACCATCTGCACCGGTAAAACCCATAGCATTACTGCCAAAGGCCTGCAATTGGGCTACAACGTCTTTATTAATAAGCCCTGCATAGGTCATAACCGTAACATCCAACATGGGCTTATCGGTAATCCTTCGGCCTTCATGAAAAACTGCGTTTATGCCAAGCCCCTCAGCGGTTTTAGTAGCAATCTTACCACCGCCATGTACCAGGATTTTATGTCCCTCTAAAGCTGCAAAATCTGCAAGAAAGCTTTTAAGGGCAGCAGGATTGTCTATCACATTGCCACCTATTTTTACTACGGTTAGTTTTGGCTTAGTTTCCTGCATCTTCCAGTATTTTAGTTAAAATAGCCTGAGCCGCATAGGTACGGTTGTTTGACTGAGGTATTACAATAGAACTGTCGCTATCTAGCACAGCATCAGTAACAATCATGTTACGGCGCACAGGCAGGCAGTGCATAAATTTACCATTATCAGTCAGTCCCATTTTTTCAGGAGTAATCGTCCATGATGGATCCTTGCTGGTTATCTTGCCGTAATCAATATAACTGCTCCAGTTTTTGGCATAGATAAAATCGGCATCCTTAAACGCTTCGTCCTGGTCATGGGTAATAGTAACGCCTGTAGTAAACTCAGGGTTAAGCTCATAACCTTCGGGGTGTGTGATTATGAAATCAACATCTGCCTTTTTCATCACTTTTACAAATGAATTAGGCACTGCATGTGGCAGTGCTTTAGGGTGCGGTGCCCATGTAAGCACCACCTTAGGACGAGGCTTTGTCTTATATTCTTCAATGGTAAGTGCATCAGCAACAGCCTGCAACGGGTGTTCTGTAGAACCTTCAAGGCTTAGTACAGGTACCGTAGCATATTTTTTAAAGGCACTTATTACATATTCCTCTTCATCTTTTTCCTTATCTGTAAGGGTAGGAAAACTACGAATGGCAATGATATCACAGTATTGCGAAACCACCTGTGCGGCCTCTTTAATGTGCTCGCTGCTGGCGCCATCCATTACCACGCCATTTTCAAACTCCAGTGTCCAGCCTTCGGTATTAAGGTTCATTACTATAGGGTTCATGCCCAGGTTAAGCGCAGCCTTTTGGGTGCTTAGCCTTGTCCTTAAACTTGGGTTAAAAAATAATAATCCAAGGATTTTATTTTTACCAATTTCCTGATTGGCAAAGGGAGCTGCCTTAATGGCCTTCGCCAAAGATACAAGCCCGTTAAGGTCCTGTATATCGTCTACCGAAGTGAAGTTTTTCATTTGCTTTTTTATTACCTGCAAGGTTTCCAAAACCTTGTAGGTTTATTATTATGTTAATTAAGATGATAAATTGAATACCTACAAGGTTTTCGAAACCTTGCAGGAACCTGAGCTTATATTGATAACGCATTTTTTAATCCCTCAAAAAACACATCTACATCAGCCTTAGTTATAGAAAGTGGAGGGAGGATGCGCAATAGATTCTTCTGAGAAGCATTACCTGTAAAAATATGCTCGTTATAGATAAGTTTTTTGCGAAGCTCAGTTACATCAAAGTCAAATTCAAGGCCCAGCATCAGTCCACGTCCTTTAATGTTTTTAACTTGTGGAATATCTGCTGCTTTATCCTTAAAATAAGCACTGATGGTATTTACATTATCAATAAGGTTTTCTTTTTCGATAACATCCAAAACCGATAACGCCGCAGCACAGGCCAGGTGGTTACCCCCAAAGGTTGTGCCCAGCAAGCCGTATTTAGCCTCAAATTTTGGAGAGATAAGGATGCCGCCGATAGGGAAGCCGTTACCCATGCCTTTTGCCAGAGAAATAACATCAGGAGTAATATTGTGATGTTGGTGCGCAAAAAACTTACCCGAGCGGCCGTAACCGCTTTGTATCTCGTCTAAAATAAGTACAACGTTATTATCATTGCAGGCTTTTTCAATCAATTTAAAAAATTCGGTAGTAGCCTGGTCAAGACCGCCTACGCCCTGTATGCCCTCGATGATAACGCAGCTAGCATCGCCTTTGGCTATTTCAGCCATAAAAGCAGCTTCGTTATTAAGTTCAAGGAAAACAACTTCATGTCCGGCATTAACCGGCGCAACTATAGAGGGGTTATCTGTAGCGGCTACAGCAGCCGATGTACGTCCGTGAAAGGCTTTTTTAAAGGCAATGATCTTCTTTCTCCCATTGTGGAATGATGCCAGTTTCAGGGCATTCTCATTTGCCTCAGCACCTGAGTTACACAGGAACAATGTAAAATCAGGATATCCTGATTGTTCCGGTAGTTTTTTGCCCAGTGCTTCCTGTATAGGATTTTCTATGGAGTTTGAGTAGAAGCCTATTTTAGCCACCTGCTCACTTACTGCTTTTACATATTGCGGGTGGGAGTGCCCGGCAGAAATTACGCCATGGCCTCCGTAAAAATCCAGGTATTCCTGGCCTTTATCGTCCCACACTTTAGCGCCCAGCGCTTTTACCGGGGTAATGTTATATATGGGGTATACGTTAAATAAACTCATCTTTAAATTTGTGGTTTATTGTTTATAGTTTGTTGTTCTCCCCCTTTGGGGCAGGGGGCTGTTAAAACCCCTGAGCTTTCAATTTAAGTCCTGTAGTTTCTTCAAGGCCAAACATAAGGTTCATATTTTCAATAGCCTGTCCGCTTGCACCTTTTATAAGGTTATCTATTACTGACGTTATAAGTAAATATTTACCCTGTTGCTCAAGGCTTATAAAGCAATTGTTCGTTTGTAATACCAGCTTCATATTAACGCTGTTTGTAGTAATCTTTACAAACGGCTCAGATGCATAATATTCAGTATATAATTTTAGGACTGCATCAAAATCAGCAGGAAGTTTAGTATATAATGTTGCAAAAATACCACGCGGAAAATCGCCACGGTTAGGGATAAACAATAACTCTTCGTTAAATGCTTGTTGGGTTAATGCTAAACTTTGAATGATTTCACCTAAATGCTGATGGTTAAATGCTTTATAATGACTCATATTGCCCATTCTCCACGGGTGGTGCGACGTAGCCGATGGCATTACACCCGCGCCCGTACTGCCTGTTGTGGCGTTAATGTGCACAGTGTTGTTGAGTAAATTATGTTTAGCTAATGGGAGCAAAGCCAACTGTATAGCTGTAGCAAAACAACCGGGGTTAGCAATATATTGTGCCGATTTAATAGTATCACGATTCAGTTCCGGCAGGCCATAAACAAAGGTTTTACCTTTAAAATCAGCATCTGCCGTAAGGCGGAAATCATTACCTAAGTCAATTATCTTAGTAGTATTTGAAAAAGTATTGGCTTCTAAAAATGCTAACGATTTACCATGGCCCAAACATAAAAATACTACATCTATATCTGGGTTAACGGCATCGGTAAAATTAATATCGAGTGTGCCATACAGGTCTTCATGTACCGAAGCCACGGGGCTGCCGGCATTAGTAGTACTGTACACAAAATCGATATGCGCTTCAGGATGATTGACTAACAAGCGCAGCAATTCGCCTGCCGTGTAGCCCGATCCTCCTATGATGCCTATGTTAATCATATTTTTCGTTGTTTACGTGCGCATAAATATTCTGCGCATTGCCTACAATTTTGATAAAGCCTTTAGCATCATCTGCGCTCCAGGCGTTGTTTACTTCGCCATACTGCCCAAAGCTGCTGTTCATAAGGTCGTGTTCCGACTCAATACCATCAAGCGAAAAATGATATGGCTTGAGACTTACAGTAACTGTTCCTGTAACTGTTTTTTGAGTATCTTCTAAAAAGGTCTCTATGTTACGCATTACCGGATCAAGGTATTGCCCTTCATGGAAAAGCATGCCATACCAGTTGCCCAGTTGTTCTTTCCAGTATTGTTGCCATTTACCCAGCGTATGTTTTTCCAACAGGTGGTGCGCTTTAATGATGATTAGCGGAGCTGCTGCTTCAAAACCTACACGGCCTTTAATACCTATAATAGTATCGCCCACATGTATGTCGCGTCCTATGGCAAATGCCGAAGCCAGCGCTTCAAGCTTTTGTATGTTAGCCGATGGCTTATCAAATTCATTATTGATACCTTTAAGTTCGCCTTTTTCAAAATGAAGGATAACTTTTTCAGGTTCTGTTTTTTGCAGTTGTGATGGATACGCCGAATCGGGCAGGGGCTGGCCTGAAGTCAGGGTTTCTTTGCCGCCTACGCTTGTACCCCAAATACCTTTGTTTATAGAGTATTGTGCTTTTTCCCAACTGTATTCCACACCGTTTTGTTGCAGGTAAGCTACTTCTTCCTGGCGGCTAAGCTTTAGGTCGCGGATAGGGGTAATGATTTCCATCTCCGGGGCAATGGTCTGGAAAACCAGGTCAAAGCGTATCTGGTCGTTGCCGGCACCAGTACTGCCGTGTGATATGGCTTCTGCACCCACTTTTTTAGCATAGCGCACGGTTTCCAGTGCCTGGAACACACGCTCTGCACTTACCGAAAGGGGATAGGTGTTGTTTTTAAGTACATTGCCATACACCAAATATTTAATGGCTTTATCATAGTACTTATCTATAATATCGAGGTTAAGGTGGTTAGCGCTGCCCAGTTCATAGGCACGCTTTTCTATGGCCTGCAACTCTTCTTCGCCAAAGCCACCGGTGTTAATTAAAATGGTATGAACTTCATACCCCAGTTCGTTCTTTAGGTACTTAAGGCAGTAAGAGGTATCCAAACCTCCGCTGTATGCCAAAACCACTTTTTTACTCATTGTCTTTCTCTTTTTTAAGGAACAGCGCCTGCTTAATACTTTTTAAACGGGCAAGCACTTTGTTATTAAATGTATATTGGTCTTCTTCTTTACTTTTTTTCTCGGCAGGGTCATACAGCATACCGGTGCACAGGCACATTTTGTACTCTTTGCGTTGCAGTATGTCGTAGTTATTACAGCCGCTGCACCCTTTCCAGAAGGATGGGTCATCTGTAAGTTCGCTAAAAGGTACAGGCTTATAACCCAGTTCTGAGTTTATCTTCATTACAGCAAGTCCCGTAGTGATACCAAATATCTTGGCACCGGGATATTTTTCCTGGGAGTAGTTAAATACACGCTCTTTTATTTTCTTGGCAAGGCCAAGATTGCGAAAATCAGGGTGTACAATAAGTCCGGAATTGGCCACAAATTTGCCATGGCTCCAGCTCTCAATGTAGCAAAATCCTGCAAACTTACCGTCGCCTATTGCAATAACGGCATCTTTATGTTGCATCTTAGTAACAATATATTCGGGCGTGCGTTTGGCAATGCCGGTACCGCGCTGTATGGCAGATTCGTACATGGTATCTACAATTTCCTGTGCAAATTTGTAGTGCTCTTCGCTGGCTATTACAATGGATATATTCATTTCAGCTTAAGAAATAAAGTATATAAAGTTCAATAATAAATAAGGATAGTTTCGTGGGATACGGGCAGGACGGACCCACCCAAAATATATGCAGACCGTTAAGGCCTGAAGCGCCTCGGGCTCAGGAAAGAATTAAGGTTGCTGATGTAAGCAAGATCCCCAATTATAGAAGCGGTAAAAACAGATGTGTTTTTCAATATAATTAAAAATAAAAATGAACGGTTAATGCAAATTGCAATTCAGCTTTATTTACGGCTGCAAATGTATATCATTTGAAAAATACATCGCCTAAAAAAATCATAAAAAAATCAATTATCACTAATATGATATAAAATGTTGCAAAATATTGCAGGATGCGTAAAATTATATGATTAATGTATTTGGTAAAGTTAGGGAATTTCTCTCAGTGTAATATTTAATCTAAGAAAAGTCCAGAGCCAATAACATTACTTAAGAGTCTAAATTAACTTCAGGTTAAGAGGGGATTAGTCTATTGTTTGAGCACATTAAATTAGGCTTTTTTTAAGATATTGAATATTTATGAAGCTATATATTTGATTAAACATAAATTGTAAATAATTATGAAAGTATCGTTTATTGCTTACACCGCTTTAGCTGTGTGTGTTATTTCATGCAAAAACAATTCAGCCGATAATACTAAAGTTGTTGAAACTACCGATAGCATTGCCCCTGATAATGAAAAGGCAAACGCTACAGTTGTGACTGAACAAATAAACTGGGATGATGTGCCTGAACTGAATAATATAGGAGATTATCCTTTTCTTACATCGCCGGAAGGAATTGATGTTCAGGACTGGGGAGATAAGAAAGATGGGATTTCAGAAATATTTGATCTGAGAAAATGGGAAGTATATAACGGGACAGGCATTACAGCAGTAGAAGGAAAACTGGCAGTACTGCGCTACGTTGAAGATACAAGTAACGGACTGAAATATGACCAGTATATTTTTGACCGCAGTTTTTCAGATTATCTTGAAAAGTCAGGAGCTAAGAAAATTTACAGCGGTAAGTTTCCGGAGGATGAAGCGATAAGAGAAAAACTTAAGGAGAATATGTATAGTGGTAAGTATGTTACTTATGGGCTGTCTGACGATGAACCGTTTACCGTTTATGTTTTAAAAAACAAAGGCAAAAAGTATATAATTACACTGCAGTCAAATTCTGCTGCAGGACATATCTATATTGTAGAGCTAAAAGATTTTAACCAGACAATTACTCCTTACAAAGCTAAAGAGATTGAGAAAGACCTTAAAGACAAGGGCAAAGCGGTGTTATATATTAACTTTGATACAGACAAAGCAACCTTAAAGCCCGACGGAAAACAAATTGTAGATATTATAAATGAAGTGCTAAAGAGCGATAATGCGCTTAAACTCTCCATCAACGGTTATACTGATAATACAGGATCTACTGAACACAACCAAAAATTATCGCTTAGCCGTGCAGAAACGATTAAAAATACTTTGGTGTCGATGGGTATAAGCTCTGCAAGGTTACAAACAAAAGGCTATGGGGCTGATATGCCATTAGCGGCTAACGACAGCGAAGAGAATAAAGCTAAAAATCGTAGGGTAGAGTTAATTAAGCTCTAAAAATATTTTATTAGCGGTTTTGTAAATATATAATCCGGTTGCAGTATAGCAGCCGGATTTATTTTTTATGTCCGGTTTCTCTCAAAAATATTGTCAGCAACAATGCAGTAAGAATACCAAACACAAAGAATAACACGGCGCCTGCAAAATGAGCTTCTTTATTGGCTGTAGTAAGCAAAGAATTTCCATAAATGTAACTAAACAATGGCCCAAGTAATGAGGTAACCCCAAAGGTTATAAAGTTGATAGCCCCGGTAGCACTGCCTTTAACCCAGTCTGGGTTAACCTCTTTTATAATGGCATAAGGAAGCATGGCTACTCCGGATGCTATGCCTAAAATAAGGGGAGTAATATAAGGGTGGAGAAGTGTGGGGAAATATGCAAGTTGCAGCAGGCTTAAGGCCATAATACTTGCCCCAAGTGCCAGCACTTTTTTACGGCTTCCGGTTTTATCGGCCAGCCAGCCCATAAGCGGACATCCGATAGCCCAGCCTATAGGCACTATAGCCCAGGTAATTGTTGCGGCTGTATAATCAAGACCACGGCCACTCTGGAAAAATGCCACACCCCAGGTCATTGCAAAAACAGTAGTAGGAGCAAAGAGTAACCCCGATACTAGACCGCACATATAGCTCTGGATATTTGAAAACACAATTTTATAGGGCAGCAATATTGATGTATTCGATTTTGATACAGGTACAATTTTATCTTTAGGAGTTTTTCCAAAAACAAAGCCGCCAATGATTAGTGATAAAACACCAATAATGATCCAGAAAGCTGCAAGCCCTAAACCATTTTTAAAGAGGGGAGCTGATATGAATTGACCCGCCGACCCGCCCAACATACCAAGGCTTTGCGTAGCACCTATAGCGGTAGCAAGGTGTTTTGGCGAAAAGGCCCGCACGGCAAGGTACACACACGCAGGAAATGCAATTGCCGAACCCATGCCCTGTAATAACCTGCCCGTGTAGCCTGCATACACATCGCTAACGGCAAATAATATACAGCCTATTCCTAATATTACTGTACCTGCAATAAGTGGGTTTTTAGCGCCCATGCGGTCTATAAGTAGTCCTGCAGCCAGGCTGATAACAGAATAAGTTACATAGTACATACCTATAAGGCCGCTAACGGCAGCTGTTGGTAATGCAAATGCGATACCCAGTTCTGGTATCATTATGCTTGGAGCCGAGCGTACTGCATATTCTAAAGCATAGAATAGCAGGCCAAGTACCCATGCAGATATAAATGTTTTTTGTGTGGTTTTATCAGGACGTATTGAGGTAGTCATTATAATATTGTTTCAAAACGAAACAATAAATTTACTATATGAAAGTGTAGTAATCACACTATAAATTTATTATATGAAAACTATTACGCTATGTGCAATTTTTTAAGTGTAAAATTATTGGTCTGTTAAAAAACATCCATGTATTTCTACTCATGTCTTTTGAGAAACAAATCTAATTATAGGATACATTATTTTTACTTAGTTTCAAATACATATAAAAAATCATTGAAAGTACTTATAAAGATCACTTTGGTACTCTTTGTAAGATTGCTTCGTTCCTCGCAATGACGGTACGGATTGGAACGCTTTTCACACGCTGTCTTTGCGAGGGAGGAACGAGCGCGGCAATCTAATAAGTCAAGAATATTAGGTTTATGATATAAAAAAAACGCTTCGGTAAAGAAGCGTTTGATTATAAAAAAACAATTACTATTTATGTTTTGTAAATGGCGGCAGCAACTTACTGCAAACCTCGCCAAAGCCTATACGTACATCATTATTCTGGCAGTAACCGCGCATTATAACGCTGTCACCATCGTTTATAAACTTGCGTTCTGTGCCATCTTTAAGCGTAAGCGGGTTTTTACCGCCCCATGTAAGTTCCAGCATTGATCCAAAACTATCTTCGGTAGGGCCGCTTATCGTGCCGCTGCCCATAAGGTCGCCACTGTTTACGCGGCAACCGTTAATAGTATGATGCGCCAGCTGCTGTGCCATACTCCAGTACATATATTTAAAGTTACTGTTGCTAATCACGGTTTCTTCGCCGCCTTCGGGCTCTATTGCTACCTGCAAATTAATATCATAAGCATGAGCACCTTCCTGCTGAAGGTATTCCAGCGGCTTAGGCTCCTGCTCAGGGCCTTTGGTACGGAATGGTTCCAACGCATCCAAAGTTACAATCCATGGTGATACAGAAGAGGCAAAATTCTTTGCAAGGAAGGGGCCAAGTGGCACATATTCCCATTTCTGGATATCGCGTGCGCTCCAGTCATTAAACAGCACAAGGCCAAAGATATGCTCTTCTGCTTCTTCTACAGGAACAGATTCGCCCATTATATTGGCATCAGTAGTAATAAATGCCATTTCAAGTTCAAAGTCTACCAGTTTTGAAGGACCAAAAACAGGCTGCGTTTCGCCGTTAGGCAATGTTTGCCCTAAAGGCCTGTGCACCGGTATGCCGCTTGGTACAATAGTGCTTGAACGCCCATGATACCCTACAGGCAGGTGCAGCCAGTTAGGCAACAGTGCATTTTCTGGGTCGCGGAACATCTTTCCAACATTAGTAGCGTGTTCTTTACTGCTATAAAAATCGGTATAATCACCTATAAGTACAGGCAACTGCATTTCTACATCTTCAATCTTAAAAACTACAACTTCTTTATGCGCTTCGTTATCTTTTAAGGTTGTATTGTTAGCATCAAATATTTCTGCAATACGGTTACGCACAGCTCTCCATGTTTTTTTTCCGTCAGATATAAAATCGTTTAGCGTATCCTGCATAAACATATCGTCTGTTAATTCAATGCCTTCAAAATAATTAAGTTGTTGCAGGGCACCCAGGTCTATGGCATTATCGCCAATGCGGGTACCTATGGTAACTACATCATCTTTAGTTATAAACACCCCAAACGGAATGTTTTGTATCGGGAAATCGCTGTTATCAGGCACATTAAGCCAGGATTTTCTTGTAATATCGTTTGCTGTTAGCGGCATATCTTTAGTTTGTGTATTGTATATTGTTAATGTTTGTGTCGTTGTATCAAATATACTTTTGTCTGGTATTTTACCAAACGTTTTTTGTACTTTTGGCAGCAAATTAACGAAAAATAATACAATGCAACGCGACGAACAAATTTTTGACTTAATTCTTGAAGAACAGGACAGGCAAATACATGGCCTTGAGCTGATAGCATCTGAAAATTTTGTGAGCGACCAGGTAATGGAAGCTGCAGGATCTGTGCTTACAAATAAATATGCTGAGGGCTACCCGGGCAAGAGGTACTATGGCGGATGCGAAGTAGTAGACGTTATAGAACAAATAGCTATAGACAGGGCTAAGGCATTATTTGGCGCTGAGTATGCTAACGTACAGCCACACTCAGGCTCTCAGGCTAACGCATCTGTATTTCATGCGTGCCTTAAACCGGGCGATAAAATTTTAGGTTTTGACCTTTCTCACGGTGGACACCTTACACATGGCTCTCCGGTAAACTTTTCTGGCCGTTTATACAACCCCGTATTTTATGGAGTAGAAAAAGAAACAGGTCGTTTAAATTATGACAAGATACAGGAAATAGCTACTGCCGAAAAGCCTCAGATGATTATTGCCGGTGCTTCTGCATACAGCCGTGATATGGATTTTGCACGTTTCCGTGAAATTGCAGACAGCGTGGGCGCTATCCTTTTAGCTGATATATCTCATCCTGCAGGGCTTATAGCCAAAGGGCTTATGAACGATCCTATACCACATTGCCACATTGTAACAACCACTACCCACAAAACCCTTCGCGGGCCAAGGGGAGGGCTTATACTTATGGGTAAAGATTTTGAAAACCCTTGGGGCCATAAAACACCAAAAGGCGAAATTAGAATGATGTCTGCACTGTTAGACTTAGCTGTTTTTCCTGGTAACCAGGGTGGGCCTTTAGAGCATATTATTGCTGCAAAGGCAGTTGCTTTTGGCGAAGCGTTAAGCGATGAGTTCTTTGCTTACGCAAGACAATTACAAAAAAATGCTAAAGTTATGGCCGATGCTTTTGTAAAGCGCGGATATGATATTATTAGTGGCGGTACAGATAACCACATGATGCTTATTGACCTTCGTAATAAAAATATTAGCGGTAAAGAAGCTGAAAACGCTCTTGTTAAGGCTGAAATTACGGTTAATAAGAACATGGTTCCGTTTGATGACAAGAGTCCGTTTGTAACCTCTGGTATACGCGTGGGTACTGCTGCCATTACAACCCGCGGACTTGTAGAAGCTGATATGGAAACTATTGTAGACCTTATAGACAGGGTTATTACAAACCATACTGATGAAGCAGTTCTTGAAGAAGTAGCAGATTTAGTTAATGATATGATGAGCGAAAGGCCAATCTTTGTTTTCTAAAAAAAGCAAATATATCTATATATCAAAATCCTCCGTAAGGGGGATTTTTTTATACCTAAAATACAGATTTTTAATTTCTTATTGTTACATTTAGAGGACTAATCAATATAATTTTTCACGCTATGAAAAAGACATTACTTATTTTAAGCTGCCTTGCCATCATTGGATGTTCTAATGATGACAAAGCAAAAGAAACTACTGCTGCATCACTTATAGGCAACTGGCAACTGACAGCGCAGTATGGCAGCGATGGCGGAAGCAACAGCGGCTGGGTGCCGGTGCAAATGGGCTATGCCATGAAGTTTAATGAAAACGGAACCTTTACATCTCAGAAGTACGCAGAATGTACTGAAGGAACATATACGGTTTCTGGAAACAAGCTAAAACTGGATTATGGATGCGAAGGTTTTACTACCGGAGCAGAATCGCCGGCAGGAATTTTTGTAGAAGAAGTTAGTTTTGAAAATGGATCATTAATTCTTAACCCTACCTATGCAACTTGTGATGAAGGATGTTGGGTAAAATTTGAAAGGACAGGAGAGTTTGTAGTATATTAAGGTATAATAAAAAAAACAAACCTCTATAAAAAGCGAAGACCCGAGGGTGGAAGCCCCTGGGTCTTACCATTAAAGACCCATAACATGATCAATAATGAGCTGCAAAAGTAGGGTATAGGTTTACAATTTCCTAACATAAACAGATGTTTTTTGAAAATAATTTATATTAGTACTGATAAACAATATCTTAAAGTATCGGGCAATTTTACTTTATGACCAAATCAAATTTTGTTAGCAAGCCTTTAAGACCTTCAGTAGTGAAAATAGCTTTTTTAAGTTTATTTTTTTCAGGATCTATTGTAAAGTTATAGGCAGTACTAAAATCGGTTTTATTAGCTGTGGTATCAATAAATACACTTTTGTGCAGATTACAATTATCAAATACAGATCCGGTTATATCAGCTTCCATAAAATCTACTGCAATCATGCTACAATTTTCGAATAATGTGTTGCGCATTTTAAAGGCATAAAATTTAGTATAGTCCAGCTTACAGTCCTTAAAGGCAAATTTAAAAAGGAGCTTATCTACGGTTACAAAATTTACTTCTGTAAAATCGCAGCCGGTAAATTGTACATCTCTAAAAGAAACATAATTTATTCTTGCTTTTGCAAAGTTGCAGTTTATAAAAATACAATCTATAAATGCGACACCAGAAAAATCGACAGCACTAAAATCGCAATCATCAAATGTACAGCGTTCAAAATCATGATATATTATTTCTCTTTCAAAAAAAATACTGCCCGAATATTGCTTGTTTATTATATAGTCTGCCATTAATGTTATATTTATTACAAAAGTACATTAATGGATTATACTTTTTGAAATATAAAAAAAGTCATCTTTATTTATCAAATATATTTGAATTCCGGATTCCAAAATTATAACTGAAAATTAATTAGTTAGAGCTAATTATATAAACCTTTATAAAATGCAATAATATTATTTATTGTAAAATAGACGACTATGCACCTCTCTAATTAGTTTCATATATATATATATGACTTATAATATATATTATGTAAAATAAAAGGTAAAAAAATAAACCGGACTATTACCCGGCTTAAATTATGTTATTTAACTGTAAATGGTACTTCCAGCTTTTCCCAGCTTAGTACTACACCTGTTTTAGTAATAGTATATGTAAGGCTTTCTGCAAGTTTGTCAACTTTTTTTGTTTTAACTGTTACACGCAAAGCATCTTGTTTCTCATTATATTTATAAGCTCCCCATTGTTTAGCTTCTTTATTAAATATAACTGTAGCTGTACCGTTCTCTTGTGGAATAATAAATAATGAATATGTACCTGCGGCAAGGTCTTTACCTTCAACTTTTATTGCTTTACTTGTTTCAAAAGTTGTAGCATCGTTAGCACCTGCACGCCATACTTGTCCGTATGGTACAAGGCTTCCCCATATTTGGCGGCCTTTAACAAATGGGCTGTTATATTTAATTGTAATAGCGGCTCCGTTAATTGTGCCTTTAGCTTCGGCCGCAGGACTTGCCGGTTTCTTTTCCTGTGCAACGGCACTGTTTACAGATACAAGCGCTACAAATAGCAACGCCAATTTTGCAATAAGTTTCATTTTTAAATTGTTTTATTGTTGTGCTTGTAAAGTTATAAAGACTCTTCTTAAATATTAAATTTTAACAAACCTTTATGTGTTTTTACTGTAAGTATTTCTTTCATTGCTTTTTAAAAAATAGTATTTTTAGCATCAAACTTTCATTTGATGAAAAACCCTGTTGCCCAAAAGGTTGCTGATTTTTTAAAGCATTATCCACCTTTTAGTAGTCTTACTCCAGATAACCTTTTTGCTATTGCTGAGGCTTCAAGGCTATTATATCTTGATAAAAACCAGACGCTTTTTAAAGGGGGCGATCATATTCATACTGATTTTTACATAGTTAATACAGGTGTTGTAGGGCTTTCGCTTACGTCAGATGCCGAGGAAATGCTTATAGACAAATGTGATGAAGGCGATATACTGGGCTTGCGCCCTTTCTTTGCAAAGAATGATTACCTGATGACGGCGCGTGCCCGCGAAGAAGCCACAGTATATGCAATTCCGATTACTTTTTTTGAGCAGTTTATAACAGGAAACTCAAAAGTACTTGAATTTTTATTAGAAAGTTTTGCATCGCAAACACGTAATCCATTAGACAGGGAACGTAGCGGTCGTTTACTTTCTGAAAATACAATTTACAGCGACCAGGATGTTGATATCCAATACTTTCAACCTATAAAATATACACGCAATCCTATTACGGCAAATCCGGATGATGTATTAATGTATATTGCAAAAACAATGGCTAACAGTGCTATTGGCAGTGTCATTATTCAAAAAGACCAACTGCCAATAGGTATTATAACCGACAGGGACCTGAGGGCAAAAATAGCAACGGGCCTGCTTCCTATTACTTCGATAGCTACCGAGGTTATGACCAGCCCTGTAATTACTGTACCGGAAAACATATCAGTTGCAGAAGCCCAGATGATTATGCTTAAACATAATGTAGGCCACCTGTGTGTAACGCGCGACGGTACTGATAATACAGCTGTTAGCGGTATAATTTCTGAGCATGATGTGGTTGCCGCACAGGCAAATACTCCGGGAGTTTTATTAAAACAAACCCGCAGGTCGGCAAATAATAAGGAACTAAAGTATGTACGAGAAAAACTTACAGATCTTATACAGAACTCTATAGATAAGAATATCCCTATTTCGCACATTTCTAATATTGTGGCTGAGATAAATATAGCGCTTACCCGTAGGGCTATAGAACTGGCTGTAACTAAAATAGGCAGCCCCCTCCTGTTCGTTTTGTATGGATGAACATTGGCAGTCAGGGACGCAAAGAACAACTTTTACGTACAGACCAGGATAATGCGCTGATATTTGAAGATGTAGCGCCGGAACAACATGATACTGTAAAACGCTACTTTATGGAACTTGCTGAACTGGTTACAGAGTCCTTGAATAAAGTAGGCTACGAATTTTCTCCGCATAATATTGTTGCAAGAAATCCTAAATGGTGTAAGTCTTTAACAGACTGGATAAAACAATATAATGAGTGGACAAACACACCCCGTGAAAAAGATATTGAAGTAAGTACACTTTTCTTTGATTTCGATTTTATATATGGTTTCCCCGCTATTGAAGAAGTGATAATTGATACTATAAACCAAAATATTACCCGAAACAAGAAGTTTTTTGCATTCCTTGCATCAGATACTCTTAAAAACCCTGCCCCACTTGGATTTTTCAGGCAGTTTTTATTGGAGAGTGACGGCGAGCATAAAGATAATTTTGATATAAAAGCACGCGCACTTGAGCCGCTTATTGATGCTGCGCGCCTGCTTGCCCTAAGCCAGGGCCTTACCGAAATAACAAATACCTACCACAGGTTTAAAAAACTTGCTGAGCTTGAGCCTCAAAATGCAGAACTTTATGAAGAATGTTCTGAAGCATTTAATACCCTGCAGCGCTTTAGGACTGAGGAAGGCCTTATAAACGATTCTAATGGCAGGTACTTAAACCTTAATGAGTTATCTAAAACAGATAAAGTAAAACTTAAAAACTGTTTTCAGCCCATAACAGATGTACAGGATATGATCAAGAACCGATTTTCTTTAACTTACTTAAGCTAATATTATGGCATTTGAATGGCTTACCGGCAGCAATCCGCAGTTTTGGAAAAACTATCTTTCCCTCTTTGAGAATGATAATAATACGGGTAAAAAACGTTTTGTGGTTTTTGATATGGAAGCTACCGGGCTCGACTTTAAAGAAGATACGATACTATCTATAGGTGCTATGGGCGTTAATGATGGTGGCATTTCTATTGGCGATTTTTTTCAGGCTTATGTTGCTCGCGAGCAATTCAGTCCACGATCTGTAGCATTGCAGGATGTGGTAAAAGACACAAATGAAACGGTCGTAGAAGCCGAAGCAATGATACAATTTTTAAATTTTATTAAAGATGCTACACTGGTAGGCCATAACATAAACCTTGATATTGAAATGCTTAATCAGGCACTTAAAAGGCTAGAACTGGGCAGGCTCAAAAATGATGTTATGGATACAAACGTATTGTTTAAACGCTGGAAAGGAAATACTGATGATAGCCAGTATACGCTTGACGAACTTTGCGATGCGCTTAAAATTGATAAGACAGACCGGCATACTGCATGGGGTAATGCATACACTACTGCAATGGTATTTTTAAAGCTGAAAAATAAGCTGGGTATTTAAGAAATTTACTGTGCTTCCGGAAGTAAGATAACAAATGTGGTTCCCTGCCCCTGAACAGATTCTACATATATTGCACCATTATGATGGTTTACAATACGACGGCAAATAGCAAGGCCTATACCACTACCGGAATATTCTGAACGGGAATGCAGCCTTTTAAACACTTCAAATATTTGCTTTTTATATTGTTCTTCTATACCAATACCATTATCCCGTACTTCGATTTTATAATACTGCACCGGTAAGGGCGACTTAATGTAAAGTGCTACTTCTGCCCTGCTTATTTTTCCTGAACTAATGTTAATGGTTGGTATTTTACCGGCTTCAACAAATTTAAGAGCATTGCCCACCAGGTTATAAAACAACTGGTTCATTTGTAGGGATACTGCTTCAATTTCCGGAAGGTGCCCTATGTGCACTACAGCCCCGCGTTCTTCAATGAGCAACTCAAAATCGTGTATTATATTCTTTACAATATTCTCAATATTTGTTTTTACAAAGCGTACATCCGGGCTAAGTAGCCTCGAAAACTCAAGCAGGTCTTTTATCAGCAGCGACATCCGGTCTGAAGCCTTTACAATTTTATCAATTGTAAGAGCATGTATGTTATCAACATCCCTGTCTTTTAACAGGTTGCTGAACATACTTATTTTTCGCAATGGCTCCTGAAGGTCATGGCTTGCTACATAAGCATATTGTTCCAGCTCCTGATTAGTATTTATAAGTTTCAGGTTTATTTCTTCAAGTTCGTAATTTGCTTTTTGTAATGCTTCTGTACGTTCTTTAACCTCATTTTCAAGGGCTAGTTGTATTTTTTTTGTTGCAGTAATATCCTGGGCAGTACCACGCAGCATATACGGTTTTCCACTATTGTCACGAAAAGCTTTACCCTGTGCGTGTAAAATACGTTCTCTGCCTGTAATACGGCTTATAACCCTAAATTCTTCGTCATAATGCCCGTCAGATTCTAATGCTAATGCACCATCAACAGCGTCAGCAATACGCTGCCTGTCATCAGGATGTATAGAATTAATAACATCATTAAGGTCTTCAATAGCGCCGGTTAACCCAAACCATTCTAAAACTCTTTCAGAATAATCTACCACTCCTGTAGAAGGATCTACCGTCCAGGTACCAAGTTCTGCAAGCTCTATGGCACCTCTCAGGGCAGTTTCTGTTTCGCGCAAAGCTTCCTGGGCTTTAATTGTTTCTGTTACATCAATTGCAATATCAAGAACCGCATATATTTTTCCGTTGCCGTCATAAAGCGGCGAATAGCTTACATTATAAAAATTTTGGGTAAGCACACCATTTCTCATAATGTTTACCTGTCTTCCAAAGTGGTGTGTTTTTATACCTTTTGCAAAAACTTCGCGCATGAGGTCAATAGATGCCTGGCCTTCCATTTCAGGCATGCTTTGCAGTAAGGGCAAACCTTCCATTTCTTCACGCGTGCGGCCTACAAAACGCAAAAACTCATTATTCATCAAATCTGCAACAAGCTCTTCTCCTTTAAATACAGCCACAGCAGCCTGGGCAGAATATATAACCGACCTGAATTTTTCTTCGCTGGCAGCAATTTCTTTAAGTGCCCGGTTACGGTCGCTCACATCATTAGCAAGTATCACTATACCACTTATTTCTCCATGTTCATTCCTGAATGGTGAATAGGTAAAATCAACATATACATCTGTGAGTAGATTATCGTGCGTTAGCTTTACAAGCGTATCATATCCCCTATGAGGTATCCCGGTATTATAAACCCCATCAAGCAGTTCTAAAAATCCCTGTCCTTTAATTTCTGGAAGTGCTTCTGATAACGGCAGGCTTATGATGCTTTCATCTTTACCCCATATTTTGAGAATCATTTCGTTGGCAATTTCCACCACCATATCCTTACCTGTAAGAAAACCAATGGCCATAGGACTTTGCTCTGTAACATTCCTGAAACGGGCCTCGCTTTCTAAAAGCCTTCGTTTAGATACTACCCTATCGGTAACATTTACAGCCGTATTCATAATCGCATAAACCTCGCCCTGCCTGTTAAATAACGGTTTATAGGTAAAATCAAAATAATACGTATCAAGTACACCATCTACCGCAAGGTATGCGGGCTCATCGGTTACAGTATAAATTTCTCCGGTAGTAAAAACATTATCAAGTATCTGCAAAAAGGGCTGACCTTCAAGCTCGGGAACGGCATCAGCCAGTTTCTGACCTATAATGGCGCGCGTTTTACCCCAAAAACTCAGGATAACATCATTAGCAATACCTACTACAAGCTCCCTGCCCACATAAAGCCCTATGGCCACAGTAGATTCGGCTATAATGTTTGCCAATGTCTCCTGGCTTTTTCCTGGCTGAAATGCATTATTAAATGCTTTTTGCACCGTTCCATAAATCACATCTTCATCATTTACAGTAACGCGTTTGCCTTTTACAATAATATGGGTGTTAGAATTGTGTGGTAAATAACTCAAGCTTATCTCGCCGGTAATAAGTGCCCGCTGAATTGCTGCTGAAACATGTGGCAGGTCATCAGCATCTGTAAGTGTAAATATGTTATTGTAAGGGCCGGTGGCATGCGGGTACCCAAAGAGCAGCTGTGACCTTTCATCAAGGGTTACAATTCCTGTGGCTTCATTAAATAACCATACACCTATACCAGAGGCATTAATTACCAGGCTAAGGTCAACATTATTAAGGCCAGGGTGCTGCATACTATTTTAAAGAATTTATCTAAAACAAATATATCTAATTAAAAAGAGATACGGAAAGCCAAATACATATAGTGCATTATTTACAGGCAGTATCAAGAAAGATAATTTTTTGCATAGGCACGCATTGAATAAGTTTTGTATGGCTAATAACTTCACCGGAAGGAGAACAGGTATAAAATTCTTTGATAACCCCTGGAGGAAATGTGATTCCGTTCTTTTCAAAATAGTTAAGCATGCCATTTATTCCGGTTATAGAGAGCGTAAAATTATAACTGTTATCAAATATATACTTATATGTATTGAGCTCTTTCTTCTTAGATTTTTTTTCATTTTTTGGAGCCAGCTTAACATAACTGTAGGCCTTATCAGTTATCAGCGTGTCCTCTAGTTTAGAATAAGTGTAATTTTCTAGACCAGTATCAGGATTACCATTGTAAAATCCCGTTTTAGGGCATTTAAGACTAATGGCATATACCAGGAAATCATTTTTTTCCATCGAGTCAGTATAGATTTTACCATTGGCAAGCCTTAATGTCATGTACAATTTTTCGCCCTCGGGTGTTACGGTAAGTGAAAAGCTGTTATCCTTAGAATTAAAGAATTTATAAAAATCTCCACTTTTATGGGTTGTACCATTATTTTCAAAATGATATTCCTGAACGTAATCAAAGTCATATTGCTGTGCTATACACGGAAAAGCAAAACATAGTAATAATAGTTTTAGCAGATTGGTAAACATAGTAGAATTGGTTTACTGCAAGATACAAAAAAAGCGGTACCATTACTGATACCGCTTTTACAAGAGTTTTCAAAACTATTATTCTATACGATCTTTTTTGATCTCCTCAACAATTTCAGGATTAAGCAATGTAGAAGTATCGCCAAAGTTAGAGAAGTCGCCTTCTGCTATCTTACGCAATATACGCCTCATGATCTTACCCGAACGGGTTTTTGGTAAGCCGCTTACAAACTGAATTTTATCCAGTTTTGCAATTGGGCCAATGTGGCTCGATATATGTTCGTTGATTTCTTTTACAAGGTTTTCCTGGTTACGCCATGCGCCCGCTTCTTTAAGTATGATAAAGCCATACAGCGCATTACCCTTAACATCGTGCGGGAAGCCTACAATGGCAGATTCTGCAACCGATGGGTGCTCGTTAATAGCATCTTCAATAGGTGCGGTGCCCAGGTTATGGCCAGAAACAATAACAACATCATCTACACGGCCGGTAATACGGTAGTAACCTACTTCATCTCGTAGTGCGCCATCTCCGGTAAAATATTTACCCGGGAAGGTACTAAAGTAAGTATCTTTAAAACGCTGATGATCACCCCAAATGGTACGGGCCATGCCCGGCCAAGGGAATTTTATACACAGGCTGCCTACAACCTGGTTATCTTCTATTTCGTTACGCCTTTCATCCATTAGTACAGGCTGTACACCCGGTAACGGAAGTGTAGCATAAGTAGGCTTAGTAGGGGTAACAAAAGGAAGCGGCGATATCATGATGCCACCGGTTTCGGTTTGCCACCAGGTATCTACAACAGGCGATTTCTTTTTGCCTACGTGGTCATTATACCAGTGCCATGCTTCTTCATTTATTGGCTCACCTACAGATCCTATTACTTTTAGAGATGTAAGGTCGTGCTTGTCTACCCACTTCCAGTCTTCTTTAGCAAGCGAGCGTATAGCAGTTGGTGCAGTATAAAACTGGTTTACCTTATGCTTGTCTATAACTTCCCAAAAACGCCCGAAATCAGGATATGAAGGTATACCTTCAAAAATAATAGTTGTTGCACCATTTAATAATGGTCCGTATAGTATGTAAGAGTGGCCTGTAATCCAGCCAATATCGGCAGTACACCAGTACACATCACTTTCTTCATAAGCAAAAATATTTTTAAAGGTATAGGCAGAATATACCATGTAGCCTGCAGTAGTATGCAGCATACCTTTAGGCTTACCTGTTGATCCTGATGTATACAGGATAAACAACGGATCCTCGGCATCCATTATTTCGGCTACGTTGTTTGGTATAGCATCATCAAGCAGCGGCTGTAGCCACTGGTCACGGCCTTCCTGCATCTTTATTTCGGCATTGGTTCTTTTAACAACCAATACATTTTCTACAGTTGGACATGTTTTAAGCGCCTCGTCTACAATGCCTTTAAGATCAATCGTCTTGTTGCCACGGAAACCACCATCTGATGTAATAACCATTTTAGCACCACAGTCTATAACCCTTGCAGCAACTGCCGATGCAGAAAATCCTGCAAAGATAACAGAGTGTACTGCCCCTATCCTGGCGCAGGCCAATACTGTAACCGCAAGCTCAGGTATCATGGGCAGGTAAATACATACCCTGTCGCCTTTTTTAATACCCTGATCTCTTAATACGTTGGCCATTTTAGCCACGCGGTCATACAATTCATTATATGTTATGTGCTGTGCAGCCTCATCAGGGCTATTTGGTTCAAATATAATAGCTGTTTTGTTGCCCCTTTTCGCAAGATGGCGGTCAATACAGTTTTTTGTAATATTTACTTTAGCATTGGTAAACCATTTTACCTCTGCTTCCTGCATATCAAACTCTACAACCTTATCCCACTTTTGGTACCAGGTAAAATTCTCATCAGCAATACGATCCCAAAATTTTCTGGGCTCGCGCACCGATTTGTTATAGTGCTTAAAATATTGTTCCAGGTTCTCTACCTTATAGTAACTCATGATGTGTTTGTGTTTAAGCTGTTTTTTTTAATACAATGTAAATATATTAAGGTTTTTTTAATGATGCTATATATTTATGCAAAAATAATATATATACTATATTTTCTAAGCATCTATACTGTAAGCAATTCATTAACCTGCTCTACCAGCTTTTTTATCGAAAACGGCTTGGTCATGTATAGGTTGGCCCCGAGTGATAAACCCTTCTCAATATCACTTTCCTTGTTCTTAGCCGACAGGAAAATAACTTTAGTATCTGTAAGCCTTTCGTCCTTTTTTATTTGTTCCAGCGTAGCATAACCATCTACCATGGGCATCATTACGTCAAGTATGATCATGTCAGGGCATTCGGTTTTTAAAATATCAAGCGCTTCCTGTCCGTCACGTGCTATAAACACCTCAAAATTATTTTTCCTGAAGGTATATTCGAGCGACATAACTATGTTTGGCTCATCGTCAACAATTAATATCTTTTTCATTTGGCGTATGTGTGTATTATATTTTTGGCAGTGTAAAGATAAGGCAGGCGCCGCTATTTTCGGTATTTTCTGCCCATATGTGCCCACCATGATATTCAATGATCTGGCGGCAGATAGACAAGCCGAGTCCGCTTCCCACCGGCTTTTTAATATTCTGGTTGTCTGACTGGTAAAACTTATCAAAAATAGCATCAAAATCGCCTTCGCTTATTCCTCTGCCATTATCGCATACCGTGGTAATTATTTCAAGCTCTTCTACAACCACGCCAATAGTGATGGTACCATTTTGTTCGGGGCAAAATTTTATAGCATTACTAACCAGGTTCGTAATAACCTGTATTATACGGTCTTCATCAAAACGGGCATGTATGGCAGTATGCTTAGAAAGGGTAAGTTTAATGCCCTTGTTCTTGATAAGTTGGTGCAAGGGTACCAAAGCCTTTTCTATGGTCTGGCCAAGATTATTTACTGATAGATTGATCTTTTGCTTGCCTGTTTCAAATTTTTCAAGGTCAAGAATGTTATTTATAAGCCGGTTAAGCCGGTCTGACTCAGACATGATACTTTGCAGGAATTGTTTTTTAAGCTCCTCGGGCATATCATCTTCATCGTGCAAAAGCTCTGTAGCGGCTTTAATTGCAGTAATGGGCGTGCGCAGCTCATGTGCTACGGTATCCAGAAATTCATCTTTCTGTTTGTCTTTCCATACCAGTTTCTGGTTTGCCTTTTGTAACTCTCCTGTAATGGCCTTCAGCTCATTACCTGTTTCGGTTAACTTTTTGTTGATGAGAATGTTCTCATGCGATTCTTCAAGTATCTTAAGTACTTCGGGTAAGGTAATTTTTTCTTCCTTTACCACACTGGATATTAATATCCTTGCAGATGCGGTACCCAAGTGCCCTGTAAGCAGGTTTTCGGCAAATTTTATAAGCCTTGCATCAGCCAGATCCTGGTTTTTATCCAAGCCGTATTTTGAATTAAAGAGCGATAGCGCCCTCTTTGTACGGTCTTCTCCCAGAAAACGTGCTAATACCTTTTGTATATCGCTGGTGTAGGCAGTACCTTTCCAGATAAAGGCATTTTCGTGCATGGTAATATATTTGTCTACATCTACAAACATCTCTGCATAGTTACGCTCGCGATAGTTACCCCGGTACATAACAGACACCCACATAAACGTAAAAATGTTAGCAAACATACTCCAAAACAGGGCATGCGGTACCGGGTCAAGATAATCTAAACCAAATAGTTCAAATGGGCGCAGTAAGCCAATGCCCCAGGGGCCATTCATTAAAAAAGATCCGCCAAGATGCGAGGCTCCGGTAGCATATGGTATTAACAAGGTATAGGTACATACTGCAAATCCGGCAATAATGCCGGCAATGGCTCCTCTCCTGCTTGCCCTGCGCCACGTAAAAGCGGCAAAGAATGATGGTGCCAGCTGCGCGATCATTACAAACGATACCAAACCTATTGATACCAGATTGTAGTCGAGCACTACCACACGATAAATAAAATAGGCCACAACAATAAGGCTAAAGATGCCTACCTTTCGCATATTAACAATGCGCTTGCGGTTTACTTCTGGCTCTGCAGATTTAAATGTTTCTAGGAAACCATATGGGATAAGTATATTGTTGCTCAGCATTGTAGATAAACCTATAGATGATACCACAATCATGGATATCGCTGCCGAAAACCCTCCCAAAAATACCAGTACGGTTATTACCTTATTACCCATTAATTGAGGAATAAGTAATGAATAAGTATCGGCATTAACCTCTGTATCATGAAATAATATATTACCTCCCCAAGCTATGGGGTACACAAAAATATTGATGAGCAAGAGGTATAAAGGGAAAAGCCACGTAGCTGTCTTAATATGGTTTTCGCGGTGGTTTTCTATAACACCCATCTGGAATTGACGTGGTAATAAAAATATGGCAAAAGTAGACAGCACACACAGCATAAACCAGTTAATGGCCTGCGGAATACCCCCCATGGTGTTTCGTTCTTTAAAATAAGACAGCTTGCTTGCCTGAGCATAAATATCATCAAAACCATCAAATACAAAAAAGGTTACATACAGCCCTACCAAAAGAAAAAAGAACAGCTTAAAAGCAGATTCCATTGCCACAGCGGTAACAATGCCCCTCCTTTTTTCAGAGGCATCTACATACCGTGTTCCGTAATAAGATGCAAATAATGCCAATGCGATGGCTACATAGGTTGTAGTGTCGTTAAACACGTTAGAGCTAAGCGAAGTTTGTGTAACTACATGAAATGTTTCTGCTATAGCCTTAAGCTGAAGGGCTATATATGGTAGTATACCAAAAAGGCAGATAAGCGATACCAACGCACCCAGAAAACGACTGTTGCCATAGCGCAGCGATATAAAATCGGCAATGCTGGATATCTTATTTACCCGAGATATCCTGATTATCTTGCGGAGTATGATCATCCATGCAGGAATGATGATCACGGGCCCCACATAAGTAGGCAGAAAGCCCAGTCCGCTTTTTGCAGCTACGCCTATACTGCCATAGTATGTCCAGGCAGAGCAGTATACCGCGAGAGAAAGTCCGTACACATAAGGGTTATTCGTCCAGCGACTGCCGGTTGCTTTTTTTTCTGCCCAGTGCGCTACAAAAAACAGTAAGGCCAGGTATAGGGTAAGGATAAGCAATAAGGAAGCACTACTCATAATACCTCCTGATTATGTAGGCTGAAACTAATATAGAAAATAACCATACCGAAAAGATATAGATGTAAATTACAGGTATACCCCCTACAGGTTCTGCGCTGTCAAACAACAACATAAGCGGCATGTTAAAAGCTATAAGGAGCAGCAGTGAAACGATAAGCAGTTTTTGTTCGTGCCTTTTTTTCATAAACAGTATATAAAAGCCGTAGCCCCCAGAGAGGGAGCTACAGCAAATGGTCTATAAACTATAAAATTACACTTCGTCATATTCTCCCTTCAGGGCATATAACCCAAAGGTTCCCAGCCCGGCCACGATAAGCGGCGTAAGGATAAAAAGGATAATGATGCCAAACACAAGGTCATCCTGTTTTCCGGTAGCAAACTTGGGCAACCCGAAGATAAAGATACAAAAATATGCTGCTGCTGCTGCCAGTGCCAGCCAAAGCAGCCCTAATATTCTTTTTAATGCTTTCATGATTTCAATTTTTTTAGTCGTGTTCTACGTTATTTTTTGCTTTAATGTATATCATACCTATTACAAAACTTATGGCTGCAATAATTATTGGGTACCATAAACCTTCAAGGTAGAATTTAGCATCGCCATTATCTTTTGCACTGGTAACAAGGTAGGTAGAAATTGCCGGAAGCAAACCACCAAAGATACCATTACCCACGTGATACGGTAAAGACATAGAAGTATAGCGTATTTTAACCGGGAACATTTCTACCAGGAATGCTGCAATAGGGCCATATACCATGGTTACAAAAATTACCTGTATAAACACAAGGAAGATAAGCATCCACCTGTCATCGCTGTTAATGGTTTTTGTCAGTTTTGTATCGGCTTTTACTTTACCATCTTCGTCTATGGCAGCTTTGCCATCTTCTAAATGTACTGTTTTAACTTCTACCAGTTTTGTACCATCAGTATATTCTTTTGTAGTGGTATATATAGAGTCTGACTTACCCTCTTTAACTTCCTTAATTACAGCATCAATTTTAGTTTTCTCTACAACTTCTGTCTTTGTTGCAAGGTCTGTAGTTTCATACATTTTCTGGTAAATAGGCCTGTATAATAATATTGCAGCAAGCATACCTACCATCATTATGGCCTTTCGGCCTATTTTATCACTCAGCCAGCCAAATACTACAAAGAAAGGAGTACCAATTAAAAGCGCTATCCCTAAGAGTGCGTCTACCTGGCTGCTGTCTACCGCCATTACTGTTTTAAGGAAACTCATGGCATAAAACTGACCCGTGTACCATACTACACCCTGCCCCATAGCTGCACCAAATAGCGCAAGTAACACGAATTTAAGGTTGTATTTATTACCAAAGCTTTCTTTTAACGGATTAGCCGTAGTTTTTCCTTCTGCCTTTGCTTTTGCAAAAACAGGTGATTCGTGCATATTCTTACGAATGAAATAAGAAACAATAACCATTATTATAGATACCCAGAATGGTACCCTCCATCCCCATAGGTCAAACTCTTCTGCACTAAGCGTTGCCCTTGTAAGCAGGATAACCATTAGCGAAATGAAAAGCCCGAAAGTAGCAGTAGTCTGTATCCACGAGGTCCAGTAACCGCGTTCACCACGAGGGGCATGTTCAGCCACATAGGTTGCTGCACCACCATATTCACCACCTAATGCAAGTCCCTGTAATAACCTTAAGATTAATACCAGCAAAGGTGCAAAAAAGCCGATAGATTCATAACTTGGTATACAGCCTATTAAAAATGTGGCTCCGCCCATTAGGAGCAGCGTTACCATAAAGGTGTATTTACGCCCGATGATATCGCCCAGGCGGCCAAAGAACAGCGCCCCGAAAGGCCTTACCACAAAGCCTGCCGCAAAGGTAGCCAGCGTACTTAAAAAGGCAGCGGTAGGATTATCTGCCGGAAAAAACTTGGTAGAAATGACCACGGCAAGGCTGCCGAAAATGTAAAAGTCATACCACTCAATTAATGTACCAAGGGAGGAGGCCGTGATTACCTTCCATATCCCTTTTGTAGATGGATTGCTCATAGTTGTAATTTAGTGTTTATAGAATTATTGTTTATTTACAGATAGATGGCCAGTTGCACCAGGAATTCTCCTTTTGTGCTATAGCTGTCAGTACTTGTATATACCGGCCTTGTGGCATATTGTGTTGTTATCTTGGCATGGTGCCCGTCTATATACCAGTTAGCTCCTACGTCAAACTGTGAACTGGCTTTATCAAGCGCTTCAAAATTTTTGTAGGTATAAGCTGCATACGGCTGTATCCTTACTTTTGGCTTAGCATGGCTGTCCGGTATAAGAAAACCTGCCTGAGTGTACCAAATGCTCCCTGTACCCATTGTAGGCTGGGCGTTACCTGCTCCTGCAATAGCGCGAGAACCTGTAAAGGTTCCATCGTTTACCCCTACGTTCATAATACCCAGGTTACGCATGTAGTTAGGACCAAAATCATAGCTATAAAACACACTGTATGCGGTTATTGCCCCTTTTTTAGAGCCTATTGGTATATCAAGAAAAGCATCGGCAGAGAACAGGTTAATGTCGTGTTTAGATACCGTGGCATCTGCATTGCGCGATCGTGTACCATCCGGAGCCAGGTAAAAACCTGCTCCCAGGTTAAATACCTTTTTACTGCCCAGATAACTTCCTACCTTATAAGGCAGCAGGTTACTTTCTACATCAAAAAACTGGTATTCTATATATCCTGCCTTACTCCATTTTGTATTGCCATTACTGTCAAAGGCAACGCCCTGAGGCTGAACATAAGCCCCAGATGCGGCATTAGTTTCAAGTATGTTAATATTTGTTGCAAATGGCTTGTTATAGCTAAGGCGGTATTCTAAATGCCCATATTTACCTTTAGCAAAAAGCCCCATCTGCCGGGCAAACTGGTCTGAATTTTCAATTAGCGGCCAGTTGAATATTGGTGCGTCTGCGGCAAGAAAGTTAAGTGTAGACGCCATTGTCATACGGCTTAACCCCATATAATAGTGCAGGCCACCTCCTATCGAAAGGCTAAATTTTCCGCTTTCTCCCGGCAGTATAACTGCATATTCGTTCCAGGCATCATGAAAAAACATTCCCGGTTTTTTTGCGGCACCATAACCACCGGTTCCTGTTGTACTGGCAGCGCCGCCATTAGTAAAAGTCTGGTTGTTAATACCAAAGTGTGTAAGGATAAGGTACCTTTTAGAGAGCTGCGCATACATAAGCAAACGCAGCCTGCGATTACCAATATCGGTACTTGTTGTTGCGGTTTCGCCGTTAATGGCAGTACCCGGATTCATCTCGGTAGATCGTAGCCATATCTGGTCCCATACTATGGTACGCAGATATTTGCTGCCTGTAGAATCGATATTAAACTTTAAGCCGGAACCGTACTCACTGGATCCCTGAGCTAATGCGGCGACTGAAGAAAACAGCAGTGCGGCACAGATGGTTAATTTTTTCATACTATTCGTCAAAATTTGGGTTTTTGTAACGTTTTCGTACAGCCAAATTCTAAAAAACAGTTCAATGAAAGAAATTATAGTATATACAGTTGTAAAGTGTATAGTTTTAGTCCTTAAAACGTTCCCATTTTATAAGCATGAATTTATCGCCAAGCTCAGTAATAATCATGCCTGCGCCAGATAAGCGGTCTTTGTTTTTGAGGTATTCTACAAGTTCTAAATGGTTGAATATCTTATAGGTGGGATGATAATCGCCGTGTGATGGTTTCTTGACCTTAAACTCCTTTACCCAGTTGCTTACCGTAACATGGGATACGCCAATAATACGCTCAATTTCCCTAAAGCTAAGTCCTTCAAGATACAGCTGTAATACTTTAGTAACGTAATAGTTATCTATCTTCTTACCTATTTTGTTAACGGTAAAATAATAGTTGCATTTTTTACAGAGATAACGCTGCTTATTACTTATTATTCCGCTCTTAACTATCTGGTTGCCGTGGCATTTTGGGCAGGCTAAAATGTCCATATATACTATTTTTGCATAAATATAATAATTTAGCAAATATATAAAAACGAATAATAAAAAAAATGTCTTGTTTTTTTATTTACAGAACAATTATAATTTAAAATAATTACACATAATTCATAGATTGATGTATTTAATAGATTGACTTTGCTTTGTTATAATACATTTTAATATATACCATTGGCATTTTTAGTATTTAGTATTATGAGTTAAAAATTCTACCCTGTAACACCGTAAACAGTTGGGGAAAGTTGAAAAAACCAGAATTTATAAGGACCAGATGTTTTAGTCAAGAATATTTACATCCCAGGATAATGTAGTATCGTAATACAACTCACCGTTTTGAACCACAAGTGGCGAGTCAAAATTATTAGTATATAAAGCACCGGTACCCAGACCTTGTGGCATCGGGTTATTTTTAGTAAAAGTGTACTGGGCAATGGCGTTAAGGCCAATATTACTTTCTAATGCAGATGTGATCCACCAGCCAATATTGTACTTTTCAGCAAGAACTATCCATTCCTCACTTCCTCTAAACCCACCTACAAGGCTTGGTTTTAGAATGATGTATTGGGGTTGTATTTTTTGCAGTAAGGCTTCTTTATCTTCATAGCTAAAAACACCTATAAGTTCTTCATCAAGCGCTATGGGAAGTGATGTATCTAAGCAGAGTTTCTTCATTGCATCAGGCTGCCCTGCTTTTACAGGTTGCTCTATGCTATGTAATTCAAATATTGATAGTTGTGATAGTTTACTTAAAGCATCTGCTACAGCAAAAGCGCCATTAGCATCTACGCGTATCTCTATTTCATCTGCGCTAAAATGCTGCCTGATAAATGCTAAAAGATTAAGTTCTTTTTCGAAATCTATAGCACCAATTTTGAGTTTGATACAGTTAAAACCCTGTGCAAGTTTATCCTCGATTTGCTGCTTCATGTAGCCCTCATCCCCCATCCAGACCAGTCCGTTTATAGGGATGTTTGCCTTGCCTGAAGTAAATGTCGATGGATAGATTTCAAAAGCATTTTGTGCAGCTAAAGACCTAAACGCGGTTTCTAAACCAAACTGTATTGAAGGAAATTCAATTAATGCTTCCCACAAGGCAGCCTCGCCTAAATGAATATTATTGCAGGCCCACTTTAGCTTTTCTTCATAATCTGGCCGGTCGTCAATGCTTAAGCCACGCAGTATACCACACTCACCTATCCCCTTTTTGCCATCAGCTTCCAGTATAATGAACCAGGTTTCTTTTTGGGTCATTACACCACGTGATGTTCCGCTGGGGCGTTTAAAATCAAGAATGTATTGTTGATATTTTGCTATCATGAATTGCGAATTGAATCAATTACACTAAGTTACGCAAAGAAGGCACAAAGTTTCACTAAGGGTATAATCAAAAGTACGTATACCTTATGGCCTTTGCGAAACTTTGTGCCTTCTTTGAGATACTTTGCGATATTATACGGTCAGGCTATCGCCTATTTCTAGTAAGGTAATCTTCTTTCCTTTATCAGTAAATAGCTTCTTAGTCGCTTCATGGTCTATTTTGATATAACCAAACGTATCATAGTGATAACCCAGTACATTGTCGCATTCAACAAAATCTGATGCTATAACAGCATCTTCAGCATCCATGGTAAAGTTAGAGCCAATAGGCAGGATAGCAAGATCCAGCTTTGTACGCAGCGGAATAAGCTTCATATCATAGGTAAGGGCAGTATCGCCGGCTATATAAATGTTCTTATCAGCCTCTATAACAAAACCACCCTGGTTACCACCATATGTACCGTCAGGAAACTGGCTTGAGTGTATAGCATTTACATACTTTACCTTACCAAAGTCAAACTGCCAGCTGCCACCATGGTTCATAGGGTGTACGTTAAAACCTTTTTTACCATAATAAGTAGCAATCTCTGCGTTAGAAACTATGGTTGCACCGGTGTTTTTAGCAATTTCTTCTACATCCAGTACGTGATCACCATGTGCATGGGTAAGTAAAATATAATCGGCTTTAAGGTCTTCAATTTTTATATGTGCGGCAAGCTCATTAGCAGTGATGTAAGGGTCTACAATAATATGCTTTCCGTTAGTTTCAATGCCAAGACTGGCGTGTCCGTAAAATGTAATTTTCATAATGTGTGTATTTGGTAATTTGTAATTTATAGTTGCATGGCAATGCATAGCAGCACCGACAAAAAGAATGTGCCCAGCGCTACTTTTTTAAGCTCAGGGTCTAAGTCGCGCGGAACAGTATTGTTAGCAACGGTTTTTAAATGCAGGAGAAATGGTATGTATGCAAGGAGAAAAACATACTGCACCGCAGTAAAATGATTTAATATAGCAAAAGCAAGTGTTAATGCCAATGCGGTAATTATTACAGTATAATGATATAGCTTGGCGGCTTTAGCTCCCATTTTTACCACAATGGTATTTTTACCACTCATGGTATCGCTTACCTGATCGCGCATGTTGTTAAGGTTAAGTACCGCAACACTTAATAGACCAACAGATATTGCCGGAAGTATTACCAACACATCTACCTGCTTAGAGAACAGGAAGTAACAGCCAATAACACTAACAAGGCCAAAAAAGATAAAGACAAATACATCGCCAAGCCCTCTGTAGCCGTAAGCATTATTACCTACCGTATATTTTATTGCAGCCGCAACAGCTCCTAATCCTAATACGAAAAAGAAAACCGAGTAGGCAAAATTTTCGCTGCCAAACGATAGGTAAATCAGCACAATGGCAGCAATCATAGTAAGAACCGATGTAATTATAATACCCTTTTTCATGGCGGGTATTGTAATAGCACCTTTTTGTATGGCGCGTTGCGGCCCTATACGGTGCTCATTATCTGTTCCCTTAACACCATCGCCATAATCATTAGCAAAGTTAGAAAGTACCTGTAAACCAAGTGTCGTAACTAATGCCAGAGCCAGTATGCCCCAATTAATATATCCTTGTGAAAACGCGTAAAAACTACCTACCAGTATGCCGGATACAGATAGTGGAAGTGTTCTTAAACGTGCGGCCTCAAGCCATGCTTTTGTATTAGACATTTAATTTATTTTAAATTATAAATTTTGAATTCAAAGCGACGAATTACTTGCATTACCAAATTGACAAATCCACATGAAATTACATCCAGTTTTTATCTGTGGTTTCTACCTGGTAAAGCCAGTAATTGGCCAGTTTTTTTAGTTGTGTAAAGTTAGCCAATCCAAAGGTAGTGTGCCCGCCGGCAGTATAAATTTTTATAACACCTACATCGCTCATTTTCTGCCAAAAGTATTGCTGCAATTGTATGCCCTGAATTTTATGAGGCATCAATATGTCATTATCAATATCCCAGGCACCCCGCTGACGGATTATAAAATCGGGGGTTATAAATAGTCTGCTGTTCCTGAAAGCAAAGTAAATAAGTATGCCAACAAACACTACATAAAAAGGCACAACCATTAATATACCTGCTACAGGAGGTACCAGTTTTGTATAACCGTACAACAAGCCTACAGGCGCTATGATGAGAGTAAAGGTTTCAAAAATCATTTTACGAAAGTTAGGCTTTACAGCAAAACCGCGTTCCGGCATTTTTTCAAGTAAAAATTCTAACAGAATGTTCTTCTCGGTTTCGTTTACACCCGGAATTTCCATCGACATCTTAGCGCGGTCTTTACTTTGTTCCAAGTCTGATGCCTGACGAATCTTCACATCATTAATATCAAACTTTTTTTGGAAATAGTTACGCCCTACAGTAACCATTTGCACCTTATCGGGCCTTATGATCGTATTCTGCGTGTTTATAAGCCCGTGCGATAGTAATAGAGAATTTTTCTCTTTAGTAACCTTAAAATCATAAAAGCGCAGTATGGTTCGCCCCAAGTTTATAAGTAACGTTAATAAAAGGATAGAAAAAATAATGGATGCTATAAAGCGCAGCAGAAACTCGGTATTAAAATAATCGTGTATAAAGCTCTCTTTTGTATCGTTATAAGTAAGATAGTCATCCAGGTGCTGAAATGTAGAGATAAAAAAGGCAAACAATATACCAAAGCTCCTTACATAATTACTGGTAATACCTGTTTTTAATATACTGGAAAAGCTTATGTAAATAAAAGGCTTTTGCTTTGTTAATCCTAAAAATTCATCATCATTAAAAGTATCATCGGTTACAGCACCATCTTGTAAAAGGCGTTGTTTAAGAGCCAGTGCATACTGCCTGGATACTGCTTTTATGGTTATTTCGGTTTTTGAGCTTCCCGCAGTATCAACCTCCAGTTCATATACTTTAAGTATACGCTGTATAAAATTCTGGTTGATGTTTACCTGCTGTATTTTATGCAACGGAACTGCAATGCGGGTTTTTTTAAAGATCCCTTTCCGTAAAACAAAATCGCCGTCTTCTATAAAAAAGGTAAAATTAAGGTACCGGAAATAACCTATTATTAGTCCGCCAACAAGTACAATAGCAAAAGGAATCACATAAAAAAGCCATTTCTTTTTTTCTGAAAACAACGATATTACAACAAACGGCAATAAGGCCCGCACACCCTCCTGAAACGAATCTGCAAACATTATAAAGATACCCAGTAATGACTGTCGCTGCGGGGTGTTGAAATTAATTTGCTGCTCCATCCTCATCGGTTGTTTCAGACAAAATTTCACGGTTACGCTCTTCAACAGCTGCCGAATAAAGATCAGTCTCCTCTTCTTCCTGTTTGTTTTCTATTTTACCAATAAGTAATTTTTTCAGGGCTGAAGCGTGTATTTTTTCAAGGCCGGGAATTTTAATGTCGCCACCTGTACCCCCGGCAGTAAATATCTCAACAGTAGCCAGGCCAAGCCAGCGCGCTACAATACCTTCATGCTGGGCTACGTGCTGCACCCTGTTATAAGGTATTATCATTGTAGTGGTGCTTATGGCACCGCTACGGTAAATAACATCGTGCGTGCGAAACGCAAAGCCTTTATTCCTGAAACTTATATAACGGGTTATAATAGTAAAAAGTAACAATACAATATACCCTATAGTTATTTGCATCCAGTAATCAGGCGCATCAGTAACAAAATAAAAGAGCAACCCGGCCACTATGGCCATAATGCCAAATACAAAGGCTATATTAAACCATATCACATTGAGGTATGAAGGATGTATGGGTGTAAGCTCCACATCTTCATACCGGGGCAGGTTAAGGGTATCTATAGTTTCGTTGCTAAAATCGTTCATTTTAGTTATTGGTTGTCAGTTGTTGGTTGTCAGCCTTACTCAGATAATTGTATGAAATAATTCATTATAAGCTTATAACGTATGATGAAGTTTCTATCAACCTGTAACTAACAACCATAAACCGGTTACGGTATCCACTTAATATCACGGAAGTTAGGCTTTCTCTTTTCAAGAAAAGCATCACGTCCTTCTTTTGCCTCTTCGGTCATGTAAGTAAGGCGTGTGGCCTCACCGGCAAATACCTGCTGACCTACCATACCATCATCGGTAAGGTTAAAGGCAAACTTAAGCATCTTGATAGATGTAGGCGATTTACCCAGTATTTCCTGTGCCCATTCATAAGCTGTATCTTCAAGTTCGGCATGGGGTATAACAGCATTTACCATACCCATATCATAAGCCTCCTGCGCGTTGTAGTTTCTTCCTAAAAAGAATATTTCACGTGCACGTTTCTGGCCTACCATTTTAGCAAGGTATGCAGAACCATATCCACCGTCAAAACTGGTAACATCGGCATCGGTTTGTTTAAAAATAGCGTGTTCTTTACTGGCCAGGGTAAGGTCGCAAACTACATGCAGGCTATGCCCCCCGCCTACTGCCCATCCGGGAACTACGGCAATAACTACCTTTGGCATAAAACGGATAACACGCTGTACCTCTAAAATATTAAGGCGGTGCATACCATCATCGCCCACATACCCCTGGTGTCCGCGGGCTTTTTGGTCGCCGCCACTGCAAAAGCTGTACACACCGTCTCTGCTTGAAGGCCCTTCGGCGCTAAGTAATACGACACCTATAGAGGTATCCTCCCTGGCATCTATAAAAGCTTCAAAAAGTTCGGCTGTGGTTTTAGGACGAAAGGCGTTGCGCACATCGGGCCTGTTAAAAGCTATGCGGGCTACGCCATTACATTTCTTATAGGTTATATCTTCAAACTCCTTTACGGTTTTCCAGTTAATTTTATCCATTACAGTAGTTATATTTTACCGTAAAAATAGGCAATTTTTATTGTTTGGTCGCAAGAAAAAAAATGCTTGGTACCAAAGCCGCTGCCTTTCAAAAAGTTAAAGAAAACAACACAATAAAATTTAAAAAATAACTGTTAACACTATCAAAAAAGGGTTTTATAACTAATGGCTTTAATTATATTTGCGGTTTCGACCCTAGACACACACATGAAGATTTTACGATATACACCCTTTATATTATTACTTTTATTAACGGCCTGTAAACAGGAATCAAAAGCACTGGCAGACAATACAGATGATAATGAGCCTGATACTGTACTACATATAACACCGTTAAACACAAAGTTCGCAAAGCTGAGCGACAGCTACAAAAATTCAAAAAAAACAGCCATACAGCATTTTTATAATAAGGTATGGTCTAAAGATGACCTGAGCGGTGGCTTTTTAGTAGCCAAGAACGGGCAAATAATTTTTGAACATTATGGCGGCTTTGCAAACAGGAAAGAAAAGACTGAGATAACCGAAGATACCCCGCTGCACCTTGCATCGGTAAGTAAGGTACTAACAGCAGCCGTGATACTTAAGCTGGTAGACCGTGGCAAACTGGATCTTGACCAGAAGGTAAACACGATTCTTCCGGAATTTCCTTATGAGGATATTTCTATAAAAATGCTGCTTAATCACCGTAGCGGACTGCCTAACTATGCTTATTTTAGTGATGACCGCGCCATTTGGGACCGGTCTATGATGACCAACCAGGATGTGTTGAATTTATTGGCTGAGCATAAATTTGCGCTTTACTTTAAGCCCGATAAAAAGTTTGGTTATTGTAATACAAACTATACCATGCTGGCACTGGTAATAGAAAAGCTTACCGGCATGAACTATCGCCAGGCAATGAAAAAGGTAATTTTTGAGCCGCTGGGCATGAAGAACACTTTTGTGTTTGATTATGAGAAAGACAAAGCTACGGCATCGCTGTCTTATAAAGGGAATGGCGTGTTGTATGATTATGATTTTTTAGATAACATATATGGCGATAAGAACATCTACTCTACCCCGAGGGATATGCTTAAGTTTGACCTGGCTACCTACTCTAAAAAATTCCTGAATCCTAAACTTGTAAAGCAGGTTTTTCAGGGGTACAGTTATGAACATAAGGGTGAAAGAAATTATGGCCTTGGCATACGTATGCACGAATGGGAAACAGGTGAAAAACTGTTTTACCATAACGGATGGTGGCATGGTAACACAACATCATATGTTACGCTAAAAAAAGATACTGTTACGCTTATAGCACTTAGCAACAGGTTTTCGTATAAGCCTTATAAAATATGGAAGCTTTCTACCCAGTTTGGTAAATATCCTATAAAACCGGATAAAGGAGACGACGGCGCAGAATAAATATAATCGTTTAAAAATTTTATAACCCCACTATGCAGTATGTGTATGTGGGGTTATTTTTTTGTGCGCGATAAGTCATTTTATAAATGTATTTCAGAATGTTTTGGGTTGTAAACAAAAATAGGTTGATAATTTTTTAATTCATTACTCTACTAATTTAGTAGAGTTTTATATTTTTGCAGTGCACACAATCAAAACACATGGAACATTATAATTACCTTGCCTTTGCCATGCCGGCATTTTTCCTTTTTGTATTTTTAGAATACAAGGCGGCACAGCGGCAAAAAAGGCCTGAATTATTTAAGTACGAAAGCTCGGTAAGTAACGTAAGCATAGGCATTGCAGAAAGGCTGCTTAACCTTTTTGTTGCAGGCGCATTCTATACCCTTTATTATTGGATATACGAGAACTTTGCCATATTTAAGATACCTAACCATTGGGCAATATGGATAGGCCTTATCCTGGCTACAGATTTTGTATGGTACTGGTACCACCGCCTTGGGCATGAAGTAAACATATTCTGGGCAGCGCACATTGTGCATCACCACAGCGAGGAATTTAATTTTACAGCTGCTGCACGTATCACTACAATACAGGCCGTTATCCGTACAGGATTTTGGTGCTTGTTGCCGTTATTTGGGTTCCATCCAGATATGGTTATTACCATGCTTATTGTTCATGGCGCTTACTCCTTCTTTACACATACGCAAATTATAGGGCGCATTAAGTGGCTGGAGTATGTTTTTATTACGCCTTCATTACATGGCGTACACCATGCTAGCGATGAGAAATATCTTGATAAGAACTATGGCGATATGTTTGTATTTTGGGATAAACTATTTGGTACTTTTCAGGTAGAAGAAGAAAAACCAAAGTACGGGCTTACGCACCCGCTAAAGAGTTATAGCTTTTTATGGCAGCATTTTCATTACTATTTTGAGATAGCCGAAAGTTACAGGCGTGCAAGCGGTTTTAAAAATAAGTGGAATGCTGTTTTTGGTAGCCCTGCAAATATGGACCAGGATATTCGCCCGGAACTTGAAAAGCGTTTTTTACAAGACAGGAGCCTAAAGCTAAAAGCCCTGCGTTTTAAAGGATATCTTGCCGTGCAAATTGCACTTTCTACTTTTGTATTAATGCTGTTTACCTTCTTTTTTGATGGCCTTACATTAGAAGATAAAGTTTTTACCCTGCTCTTTATACTTATTACACTTATAAATTGCGGTGCCTTGCTGGAGCAGCGCAAATGGATATATTACCTTGAGTATGCCCGCCTGCTCTTATTTGCTACACACATTTTATATATTGAGGGTTATCCTGAATATTCGTTTGTAGTGCTTATTATGATGGTGCTTGCCGAGAAACTTTTCTCATTAGGAAAATGGTATCAGGGATATATTCTTCAAACACGATAAACCTATGGATACAACTAAAATAAAACTGAAGATGCTGCGCCGCATTATGGATGCCGATGAAACACAGCTGGAACAAAAAGTACACGAAGCCTTTACAGAATTTTGTAGCGACTGTAATACATCGCCAAATTCTGTATGTGCTAAAAATGAAATACCTAATCCTGTTTTAGCCTACAGCCGCGACGGCCAGCCATTAACAGCCACAACCCTGAAAGAAGAACTTCTTTCTATTACCGAAGATGCTAACAAGGGGTTGCCGGTACAGCACAGGTTAAATAGTATTTTCTGGCTGTAGCTTAGCCTATCTTAACCCCTGTCATGTTTAATGATCCGCCTACCATTTTATCATTAAAAAAGTTAACATTATCTGTACTATCCTGCAGGCCGAGAGTGTATAATAACGGATAGTAATGATCTGGCGTAGGGATGGCAAGCTTTGCTGCTTTATTTAACTTTTCATAGTTAATAAGCTCATCATGGCTACCATTACCTATCTTCTCTTTAAAAATGGAATTCATTTCTATAGCCCAGTCAAAACCGTAATTGGGTTCGTTTAATTTCTTCCAGTCTACCATGCGCAGGTTGTGTACCATATTACCGCTACCTATAATCAGTACACCCTTTTTACGCAATGCTGCCAGTTGTTTTGCAAGGTCATAATGATATTGTGGTGGCTTGTTATAGTCAATACTCAACTGTAAAACCGGAATATCGGCATCGGGATACATGTGGCGCACCACCGTCCAGGTACCATGATCTAAGCCCCAGTCGTGGTCAAGGCCAACGTTTGTTGATGTAATTAGCTTTACTGTTTCTTCAGCAAGTGACGGGCTGCCGGGAGCCGGATACTGCACATCAAACAATGCCTGCGGGAATCCGCCAAAATCGTGTATGGTTTTTGGGTTATCCATAGCAGTTACGTGAGTGCCATGCGTAAGCCAGTGTGCCGAAACTACAAGTACAGCTTTTGGTTTTTCTACCTCCTGCCCCAGCCTGTGCCAGGTACGGCTAAACTCTGTATCTTCTATACCATTCATAGGTGAGCCGTGGCCTATAAAAAGTACAGGCATTTTTATATCTTCCTGTTTAAGGTTATCTGTCCAGTTTTTAAAAGTATGTAATGACATTGCTTGTAGTATTTAAATTTGATATCTACACATACAACTATTGTAAATACTTAACATGTATACACAACATTTGTATATACAAATATAATATATTTATTCTGATAAATAGATATTTTTAAATACAGTATAACAGCGGTTTATGGTGGTTTTATACTCTGGGTTTTTAAGCAATAGTTTTTTTGCTGTACCAATCGAAGTATTTAATAATAAAAATGCCGGCTTACGCTTTTGTAAGCCGGCAAACAAACCCAAAACAAAATTTATGAAACTACTGTATTGTATAATCTTTTGTACTAACCTCAGTAAGCCTGAAATAGCCAAAAGCAAAGTTGTTAAAATCGGTCTGGTTTACAATATTTCCGCGTACGGCAGACGGTGTTGCAGGCCATGGGCCACCATCGGCGCCAGATGCTACAATTAATTTATTCATGTATTCATAATAGCGTTTAGAAATTCCGTAGAGCTTTATATTAACTAAGTCTCCGGGTTTTAAATCTTCATGCGAGTAAAATTCGGGCACTATATTACCCTGGTTGCTTAGGTCATCTTCAACCTCATATACAGGGAAGGATACTCTTGGTGAGGTTACGCCAAACAAATAATAATTTGTAGCATTAGCATCATCCTGGTAATAGTAGGTAATTTCTATTTCGTCGCCGCCCATACCACCTTCATTATCCTGTTCAATAGTATCCATGATATCCGGAGCAGATGTTAGTGTCTCAGATGCTTTGTAAGTCTGCCCGTTAAGAATTATGGTCATTTGGTACGTTTCTCCTAATACCGGCTCGAAATTATTACATAGGTACTCACCGGCATTGCCCGATTCCGCAAAATAAAATACTGTTCCAGTGGTATTTTTAACGGTTATTTCTGCACCGGATACCGTTGGAAAATCGGCACTGTAGTAGCCTGTAGTGGTTGACAGCACTATCTTCTGTTCATTGCCGGGAGTACCTTTTACCCAGTCTATAGAGGCATCTATTACAAGTTGTGGCGCAGCAGTATCAAGGTCTACAGTTATTACATCTTCGCAGGAAACCATCAGGCTTCCAATAATTAGTAATGCTATTATTTGGTATATTTTCATTTTATTGACTTTTAGATTATTCTACTGCATTTTTAAAACTTGAAATTGTATGTTACGCTGGGCATAATGCCGAATATAGACATACGTTTTGCCTCGCTTGCACCGGTATCCTGGTTTTGCCCAAAGGTGTATGAAGCTGCATTATTACGGGCATAGGCATTATAAATACTAAATACCCATTCACCTTGCCAGCCTTTAATTTTATCGGGTTTAGGAACATATGTTGCAGAAAGATCAAGATGGTGGTAAGCCGAAAGGTTATCGTCATTTCTTGTTCCGTAGTTTGCTACTGTGATACCCTGATATTGGTATTTACCATTAGGGAATGTAGCAGCTTGGCCACTCTGTAATGTGAATATTGCCCCGAATGACCATTTCTTGGTAAACTGGTAAGCACCTGTTAACGAAAGGTTATGGGTTTTATCATAATTAGCCCGGTACCAGTCGCCATTATTTATGCCCTTACCCCCTGCTATGCCACCAGGTGTACGCTGTTCTGCCCTTGATAATGTGTAAGAAAGCCAGCCTGTAAGCTTGCCTGTATTCTTTTTTAACATTAGTTCAAGCCCGTAAGCCCTGCCTTCGCCGTTAAGCATTACTCTTTCAATAGCTCTGTTCGCAATCAGGTCGGCTCCATCAATATAATCAGCTTTGTTTTTAATGGTTTTATAAAACACCTCTGTTTCAAGCGAGTATTTATCTTCAGAGAAATTCCTGAAATATCCTAATGCTACCTGATCAAGGATTTCGGGCTTAAGGTATTGATCTGTTGGCGCCCATATATCAAGTGGCGTAGCAGATGCTGTGTTTGAGATAAGGTGTATGTACTGGCTCATGCGGTTGTAGCTCGCCTTTACAGATTGGTTGTCGTTTAGCGCATAGCTAATGCCTAACCTGGGCTCAAGGTTATCAAAACCTGCAACTTTTTGATTACTGTTGTATTGCTTGGTACCTGTTGGCGTTGCCTCTTCATACACCTGAAACTCTTCGTTAAATACCACCGGTCTATTATCTGCATAAGTATTCCTTAACTCTTTACCTAACCTTAAAAAGTTACTATAACGCAACCCGTATGTCATAGATAAGTTATCGGTAATTTTATGCTGCGCACTTATATAAGCTGCGTTTTCCCAGGCATATTTTTTTTCAAGCTGTTCAGGGTTCACACTAGATGTACCTGCAATGGGCGTAATTGTACCGGGATTAAAGTTGTAATAAATAGAGTTTACACCATAATCAAGCGAAAAACTGTTAGACACATAGTGTTTAAAGTCGTACTTAAAATTATAGTTCTTAATTTCGGTAACCGCGTTAAGCCCGGCAAACTTAATCCTGAGGTTATAATCATAATCGCTGTAAATGGCAGATGCGTTTGAGAAAAGCTTATCTGAAAAAATGTGGTTCCATCTTACATTTAAAAAAGTGTTACCATAATCATTAACCAGGGCATCATTAAAATTCATATAGTCGTAACCGTAATAGCCGGATAGAAAAAGGTTATTATTATCATTAAACTTATAATTAAGCTTAGCATTTAGGTCATAAAAATAAACAGAGTTGGGTTCATCAGCCAGTTTAAGAAAAAGATGCATGTAGGAGCCCCTGCCCGCCACAACAAATGAACTCTTTTCTTTTACTATAGGGCCTTCTACCAAAAGCCGGCTTGATATAAGCCCTAACCCGCCTGTGGCATGGAATTCTTTATTGTTTCCCTCTTTTTGGTAGATGTCCAGTACTGACGATATTCTACCACCAAAATTAGCAGGTATGCCGCCTTTATATAACTTAAGGTCTTTAATAACATCTGAATTAAATACAGAGAAAAAGCCAAAAAGATGCGAGGTGTTATATATTACTGCCTCATCTAAAAGCACGAGGTTACCATCTACAGATCCGCCCCTTACATTAAAACCGGAGGCACCCTCCTGAGCATTAGAAACACCGGGCAATTGTAATATGGATTTCAGTACATCAACTTCTCCCAGTACGGCAGGCATTTTCTTAATTGTTGCTATCGATAATTTGTTTACACTCATCTCAGGCTTGCGGATGTTAGCCTTGCCGGAATTTGATGTAATTACAACTTCTTCCAGCTGTCGGCTGCTTTCTGTCATTGCAAAATCTTTTTTAGTATTTGCCTGTAAACTAACCTGCTCCTGTACATCTGTAAATCCCATGTAACTTATAATAACTGTATAAGTTCCCTTAGGGAGTGTAACCGAGTAAAAACCATAAGAATTTGTAGTTAGCGCCACATCGGCTTCAGGAATGTAAATACTTACACCTATCAGCGTTTCGTTATTAGATTGATCTGCTACCGTGCCACTAAGTGTGGCTTTTTCCTGAGACCAGGCGCTAAAGCCTACTGTTAAGGCTAAAAGCAATACATAAATGATTTTCTTCTCCATATTTAATGATTAGAATTAATATTTAAATCCGGAGCTAAACTAATTTTTTACATAACCCTTATTTTAGATACTATACCAACTTGAATGTTTACTATATTAAAATAAGTATTGGCACTACTAAATAAATTAGCTTATGGGTTTAAAGGGATAAAAGCAATCAAACTTTTTAGCTGTTCAAATTATATCCTTTTATATAATGTACATTTGGCAGCCAAGTTGGTAGATGCCATTTTATATTTAGTATAATAAAAATATGCTGTCGTGCTTTTTAAAATACATTTGCCCGTATAATATAATAGCGTTATGATTGAAACTTTACATACACAAACAATGGATACCGATTTGGTACTCCAATTAATTACTTCAAAAAAATACCGTATATACAGGCATATAATATTAATGATATTTAGCATCACGGTACTTTACTATAGCCCGCCAGAGTATACAGAACCAACTGAGACACATAGCCGTATTGTTTTCTTTTTTCAGATATTGCTACTGGCATACAGCAATATGTATTTTTTTGTACCTAAATTTTTATTTAAAAAAAAATATCTAAACTATGGCGCATGTGTATTGGTAGCAATGATTATTTCATCTCTGATTTATTGGGTTGCTTATGAGTTTTTTGAGCCTTACTTACTGCCCAGTAAAGAAGACAGCATTAACCTTTTTACATTTTCTTTTATAATATTGGTCCTTATTCTTGCATCGGCAGCAGTTAAGTTATTCCAGCAATGGATATTTGATGCGCAATTGATATACGATCTTAAACAGGCAAAAACAAGCGCTGAATTAGAACAGCTTAAAAATCAGATTAATCCTCATTTCTTGTTCAATATGTTAAATAATGCCAATGTGTTGACTAAAAAAGACCCTGATAAAGCCTCTGAGGTATTGGTAAAACTTAGTGACCTGCTACGATACCAGCTTTACGATAGTAGCCGCGAGAAAGTATTGCTTACATCAGACATACACTTTCTCGAAGACTTTTTAAATTTAGAAAAAGTAAGACGCGACAGTTTTCATTTCATGATATCTAAAGAAGGCAACCTGAGCGGGGTTCAAATCCCCCCCCTGCTTTTTATTACATTTGTAGAAAATGCTGTAAAACATAATAACGATGCTTCGGGTCAATCTTATGTTCATTTGTTTTTTGCTGTTGTAGATAATGAACTCTACTTTATATGCGTAAATTCTAAACCTGCAAAAAAAGCCGTGAGTAAAGAAGGCGGACTGGGACTGGCAAACATCAAGCGAAGGCTCGAACTTTTATTTCCGTCGTCTTATATGCTTAAGATTGACGATGAAGAGGAAACTTATACTGTTACGTTAATAATAAAACTATAAAAACATGACCTGTATTATTGTAGATGATGAACCACTGGCAAGAGAAGCTATACAAATGCTGGTTGAGCAATTTAGTCAACTGGAACTTATAGGCACCTTTAACGGCCCAGAAGCCGCCGGGAATTTTATTACAGATAATAAAACAGATTTAATATTCCTGGATATACAAATGCCGGGTATAAACGGCATTGAGTTTGCCCGTGCCATATCTAAAGAAACACTGGTAATATTTACAACAGCATTTTCTGAATTTGCAACAGATAGTTATGAAGTTGATGCAATAGACTATCTTATTAAACCGGTAAAAGCAGAACGCTTTGCCAAGGCTGTAGAAAAAGCCGCTTCGTACCAAAAGCTGCTGAATGCTGATAATAGCGCAAATAATATTCAGAATGTAACAGAAGATTATTTTTTTGTAAAAGCAGACCGTAAAATGTTTAAAGTATATTTTAAAAATATACAATATGTAGAAGGACTTAAAGACTATGTGGTAATGCACACCGAAGGCCAAAAGGTTATTAGCGGTATGAACATAAAAACCATTTTTGACCAGTTGCCAAAAAGTATGTTTGTAAGAGTGAGCAAATCATATGTTATAAACATAAACCATGTAGATTCTGTAGATAACAATACCGTGTATATTGGAAGAGCCGAAATACCTATTGGCAATGTGTACCGCGATTTCTTTTTTGATGAATATGTAACAAAAAAAATATTAAGTAAATAATCTCTTCAATAAAGCTACAATATAAAAACAAAATGGCTACTTCATTTTTGAAGTAACCATTTTGTTATTTTTAAAGCATAACTAAATTATCTTAGTGATTCCAGGCTTTGTTGAAGCGTTGCAATTTTTGCAAGGGCATCAGCTTCTTTTTGTCGCTCGTTAGCAACAACCTTTTCAGGTGCGCCGGCCATAAACTTCTCGTTATTAAGTTTTGACTGTACCGATTTTAAGAAGCCCTGGTTGTATTTCAGCTCCTCTTCCAGTTTAGCGATCTCCTCTTCAATATTTACTGCACCGGTAACAGGAATAAAATATTCATTGCTCTTAACACGGAAGGTAAGTGCGCCGTTTATTTTTTCGGTTATATATTCTACGGCAGTTACGTTACCCAGTTTTGTAACAATACTGTCAAAACTGTCAGATACATTTTCGCTGTTAACAATTTTAAGTTCAATAGTCTCCCTGAACGGAATATTCTTGTCTTTTCTTATTGTACGTATACCCGCAATTACCTCGGCAGCATGGTCAAAGTCTGTAAGCAACTTTTCATCAACAGGCTTTGCTACCGGCCATGTAGATACAATAAGTGCTTCTTTAGTAGATCTTTCTGCAATGTGTTGCCAAATTTCTTCGGTAAGGAACGGCATAAACGGATGCAGCAGCTTAAGGTTACTTTCAAGCATTTCTATAGCTTTAGCAAAAGTAGCGCCGTCAATAGGCTGCTGATAGCCCGGCTTAATCATTTCAAGGAACCAAGAACAGAAGTCGTCCCAAACCAGTTTGTAAATTGCCATAAGCGCATCGCTTATTCGGTACTTTTCAAAATGGTCATCAATTTCTAAAAGGGTCTTGTTCAGCTTAGCTTCATACCAGGCAATCGCTTTTTTAGCATATTCGGGCTGTTCTATATCAGCTACCTCCCACCCTTTTATCAGGCGGAATGCATTCCATATCTTATTTGTAAAGCCTTTACCCTGGTTACAAAGCTCTTCGTCAAACATAATGTCATTACCGGCAGATGCGCTAAGCAACAAACCTACCCTTACACCATCGGCACCAAATTTTTCAATAAGGTCCAGCGGATCCGGTGAGTTACCTAACGATTTGCTCATTTTCCTGCGCTGGTTATCGCGTACCAGACCAGTAAGGTATACATTAGTAAACGGCTTTTCGCCACTAAATTCATATCCCGCCATGATCATACGTGCCACCCAGAAGAAAAGGATATCCGGGCCGGTAACAAGATCATTTGTTGGATAGTAATATTTAAATTCTTCGTTATCAGGGTTTACAACACCATCAAATACGCTCATTGGCCACAGCCATGCAGAGAACCAGGTATCAAGCGCATCAGGATCCTGCTTCAGGTCGGTAATGGTAAGTGCTGCATTACCGGTTTTTTCCTTGGCTAATTCCAGTGCAGCTTCGGGTGTATTAGCTACAACAAAATCTTCTTTTGTATCGCCATAATAGTACGCCGGTATCTGGTGTCCCCACCACAGCTGGCGCGAAATATTCCAGTCGCGTATGTTTTCAAGCCAGTGGCGGTAAGTGTTGTTAAAACGGCTTGGGTACAGCTTTACATCTTCCGTTTCAAGTACCGCTTTTATGGCCGGCTTTACAAGATCTTCCATTTTAAGGAACCACTGGTCGCTAAGCCTTGGCTCTATAACCGCTTTAGTCCTTTCAGATGTGCCTACCTTATTAAGGTGTGTTTCTACTTTTTCAAGATTGCCAAGTTCTTTAAGTTCTGTAGCAATTTCATCGCGCACCACAAAACGGTCTTTACCAGCATAGTGCAGGCCATAACTGTTAAGGGTAGCATCTTCGTTAAATATGTCAATTATCTCAAGGTTGTGCTTGTTACCAAGCTCCTTATCATTAACATCGTGCGCAGGTGTTACCTTAAGTGCACCTGTACCAAATTCCATGTCTACATACTCATCAAAAATGATAGGTATTACACGGTTTACAATAGGCACGATTGCCTTTTTACCCTTAAGGTGCGTATAACGCTCATCGTTAGGGTTAATACATATTGCAGTATCGCCAAGAATAGTCTCAGGGCGTGTTGTAGCAACAGTTATATAATCCTGGGTACCTTCAATCTGGTATTTAATATGATATAGCTTACCCTGGCGTTCTTCATAAATAACTTCTTCGTCAGAAAGCGTTGTCTTTGCCTCCGGATCCCAGTTTACCATACGGTAACCACGATAAATAAGTCCTTTGTTATACAGGTCTACAAACGATTTTATAACCGCTGCACTCATATCAGGGTCCATAGTAAACTTGGTACGCTCCCAGTCGCATGACGCTCCCAGTTTTTTAAGCTGGTCCAGGATTACACCACCATATTTATGTGTCCACTCCCAGGCATGCCCTAAAAATTCTTCACGGCTCAGGTCGGCTTTGTTTATGCCTTCTGTTTTTAGCTTGGCAACTACTTTAGCTTCTGTAGCTATACTGGCGTGGTCTGTGCCGGGTACCCAGCAGGCGTTAAAGCCCCTAAGGCGTGCACGGCGTATAAGTACATCCTGTATGGTGTTATTAAGCATGTGGCCCATGTGCAGTACCCCGGTAACATTAGGCGGCGGGATGACTATGGTATAAGGTGTACGGCTATCTGGCTCTGAATGGAAATAGTTGTTTTTCATCCAGTAGTCATACCACTTGGTTTCTACTGCTTTTGGGTCAAATTGCGATGGTATTGTCATATCGTTTTTCTTGCTTAAATAAACATCCAAAAAAATGGTGCGATTTTTGTAAAATTGTATGCAAAAGTAACCATATAAGAACAATTATAAAAAAAGACAATGCAATATTTGTTCTTTACTTTAAACTGAGTATTTTTACGGATAAGAAATGCATTTTAGAATGAAAAAAATTTTACTATTAGCAGCTGTGCTATTTACCGGAGTTGCTACTTATGCACAGAACGGGCCTAAAATTGAATTTAAGAGTGATACCGTAGATTATGGTACCACCACAAAAGAAGAAGACAGCGGCCTGAGGGTATTTGAATTTACCAATACCGGAAATGCCGACCTTATAATTACCGATGTAAAATCTACCTGTGGCTGTACGGTACCCAGCAAGCCTAAAGACCCTATTAAGCCCGGACAAGCCGGAAAAATTGAGGTGAAATATAACATGCACCCCGGCCCCATAAGGAAAACAATAACCGTACAAAGCAATGCGGTAAACTATCCTGAAGGTACTGTAGCCCTAAAGCTTAAAGGCGAAGTAGTTGAAAAGGGTAAAGTAAACGTACTCGAAAAGAAAAAGTCGCTGATGGACCAATAAGAACATTAATCTGCCAGTAGTTGATATAAAAATGAAATCCCTGAGTTATGCTCCGGGATTTCATTTTTATATCAGATGTGGATTATATTCTCATATATCCAAATGTACTTAATTCGGCCTTTCTCAATATAATATTTTTATCTTTCCTCTTCAGACTCTCTTCATCTATAACATAAATTACTTTTTTAGAAGGGGCATAGCTCCTTGCCCCCAGATACCCAAAGAAAAATTCCCGGTTTCTGTATTGCTTTATGATATCCAGATTTAAAATCTGTTTTTTATATGTTTTTAAAAACATTTTCCTATTTACCTCTATAGGAAAATTATCTTTAACTATTTTAGGATTCAACCTGATGCTAATTTCAATTAATTTTCCAACAGAATCTTTATCTGTAAAAACATATTGAGTAACGAAACCATTAGAGTCAATAGCAATATCAAATTTATTGTACTTTATATGTGAGGGAGTTTCACTAAACATCTTTGGTAAAGAAATGTAAATGGTGTCCTGAGATTTCAGATAATCTAAATTTTGTGCTGAAAGTTTTAAAGAAACGATAAGCAATATATATAATATTATTTTATTCATGTTTAAAAGCGGAATTACCAATGCCTATATATTTTTTACAAAAATAGTAATCATTTGATCCTCTTGGGAAAATATTTATAAACTCAGGATGATCTACTAATCCATCATAACTTTGCCATTGAAAAAAATTACTCCAGTTCCATAGTAAAATCTGCTGAGATTGCGTAAGAGGATTAGCAGGTGATATATTTAAAGGCGCATATAAATAAAAACTTTCATAAACTTCAGGATGTTCTACTTTATGAATTTCAGCCGCTGTAAACAAACTGTTTTTAATTTCTAACAACATTTGGGTTATTACAGGCCCAAAATTTTGGGCCATAAAATTATGTTGTCCTGCTTCATTAGCCAAATCATTCTTGTAATAATTGTGTATGCAAGCCGCTAAATCGTCTGATGCTATAATTGATGGGTCTACTCCACCACGTAGCCTCAGTACGTTTAGGTATGCATGTATCATTTCATGTATTATGGTGGTAGCAATACTTACTGTAGATCCCTGTGTTAGAAAATCAGGGCTTAGTGTTACTGTATTTGTAACTGTGCTATTAGACGAAGCCGGTATTGTTGTACCATTAGCATTTACGGTCGGGCCTATCTTAAACTTTACATTGTATCTTTCACTGGTGCCAAACATATTTGTAATCATTTTTTTAAACAATGGTGATGACGCAACCGTATTATAGATGGCATTAAAACGCTGCTCATTAGCTGAATTGCCGGCTACGGCACTAAAATCTATATTGGCTGGCGATGCCACAGATTTTTCTATATCATAAATTGCACCGTTTAACCTTGCCTCATCAAGCAACTGATCTAATATTTGCTTCAAACTGTTTGATAAAGGATGGGTTTTTAAGTATTCCTGTATACTTTTTACAATTTTAGAACTTTGACTCTTATTCCAAAATTCTTTATTAGCATCACTTAACGTATTGGTATAGCGCTCTAAATTAGTATAAAGTGGATGTACAATACCTATAATTGGCAAGGTATAAGGGTTATTATATTGCGAGTCAGGATCCTCATCTTTTCCCGGGTTAGGATTAAAAAGGCTTGGTGTACTACTCCATGAGCCACCTCCAACAGATCCTGTGCCACCTGCGGTTCCGCCTGACAAATCTACAATGGCTAAATATTGTTGCAAGGTAATTCCTGAACCAGGTGATGATGGTGAACCACCTACACCGCCGGGAACATTAGTACAAGTGTATAGTCTATGTTACCATCTTGATAAATAACGACTTTGTCATATCTATAACATTTTCCGTCAATCATCACAATATGACCATTTCCATTAGTAGTATAGCTATTATTCCCAATGCTATAATCAATGTTGATATCTAATTCCTTAAAAGGCCTAATTATAATTTTAGACATAAGGTTGTCTATAAGGCTGCCTGTTTGTAAGTTCTTTAAATCTTCTTTAGTAAATTTATATTGCATAAGATACGCCAGGTATCCGCCTTGGTACTGATGTAAAAATAAATTTTCTGTTACATTAGTAATAGTATCTCTGTATACAGGAAAACTAAATTATTTATAGTTACCTTTTTCTATCATTAAAGTCTGGTCTGTATCTATATTAAAATTATATTTTTTGCTAAAGGCTAGTTTTCCGGCAGCATTAGCCTGCTGATTTGCAGCATTTAATTTATCTGCGATGATCTTATCTAACTCATCTGAAGAAATAAACCTCGCAGTAATGCCATTGGTTTGAGTTATTTTTGTTGAAGAAACGATGTTGTCTTCTGTAGAACAGCTAATTATTAATAAGCAAAAAGACAGTAAGAATAATCTAATGTAAAAAGTTTTCATTTAAAAAAAATGTGATTGATTTGTAGGGCAAAAGTAAACATAATGAGATAAAAACTATCATTGATGCAAAAAAATCACTTATAAAAACCATAATGAAATATTGATGTTTTATAAGATTTTGCTTCTTTAAAAACCTTTGCTTGGTTACCTTTGCACATAATTATCAAATTCTATCATGACCAAATTTTTTAAAATAATCGCTACCCTCGAAGGGCTTTCTCTTTTGTTATTATTTTTTGTGGCAATGCCTATGAAATATGCTTACGGCAATGAAACCCTTATACGCCCTGCCGGTATGGCACATGGCGTTTTGTTTATAGGTTATATTATTCTTGCTTACCTGCTTAAGGAGGAACAAAACTGGAGCTTTAAAAAATTCTTTATCGTAGCCATAGCTTCTATCATTCCGTTTGGTACGTTTTATATTGAGTGGAAATACCTAAAGGATACCCAAAAGAACTAAATGGATTTTTTTCACTGGGCATATAAAATATTCAGGAACCTGCATTTTAGCCGCATGACTGCCAACTATGGCAATCTTGCGGTTAATCTTGTGCTTATTGCCGTAGCAGCCTTTCTTATAGACCTTATTGCCCGGAGAATACTGGTTCTTACCATGGGGGTGGCTGCTAAACGTACCAAGACATCGTTTGATGACTTTATGGTAGCCAATAAAGTACCGCAGTATCTAGCACACCTTGTACCCATCATTGTTATTTATAATGCCGTACCAAAAGCACTTGAAGGCTTTACATACTGGGATTATATATTTGATAAAAGCATTACAACTGTAGGCATATTACTTGGGCTATGGATAGTGCGCAGTATGTTCCATTCATTACGCGATTATCTTAAAGAGCAGCCCGATTATAATGATAAGCCCATAGATAGTTATATACAGGTAGTAATGATCGTGTTGTGGATATTTGCCATAACTACCATTATCCTTATATTGTTCAATACCAAGATTACCGTGCTGCTTAGTACCTTTGGTGCAATATCGGCTATTGTAATCTTAATTTTTAAAGATACTATATTGGGGTTTGTAGCCAGCATTCAGGTTACCGTTAACGACATTGTGCGCATAGGCGACTGGATAACCATAGAAAAATTTGGTGCAGATGGCGATGTTATCGAAATTAACCTTGCTACCGTTAAGGTGCGTAATTTTGATATGACTACTACAACCGTGCCTACATATAGCCTGATATCTGACTCGTTTAAGAACTGGCGCGGTATGCAAAACAGTGGTGGCAGGCGTATTAAAAGACACATACTTATCAAAGCATCCAGCGTAAAGTTTATAGGAGATACCGAAATAGAGGAACTTAAAAAGATACAGCTTCTTACCCTCTACCTGGAACAGCGCGAAGCCGATATTGATAAATTTAACCGCCATACTGGTGCAGATAAATCATTACCCATAAATGGTCGTAATCTTACTAACCTGGGCGTTTTTCGTAAGTACATTAACAGCTATATAGAGAGGCATCCCGGTGTAAATAACGAAATGAGCATTATGTGTCGCCACCTGCAACCTACAGAAAAAGGCATTCCTATAGAAATTTATATGTTTACTAAAGATAAGCGCTGGATAAACCACGAGTTTATAATGGCCGATATCTTTGACCATATTATTGCATCAGTCGGCTATTTTGACCTCGAAATTTTTGAACTCCCATCTTCCGGAAAAGATATTAGCGGACTATAAGTTATTGTATCAGCTTATGCAGATATAAAGCTCAACGTAAAAACACTCCCCTCTCCTAATGTGCTCATAACATTTATGTTGCCACCTTGTGCTTCCATAAATTCTTTACTAATGGCAAGGCCAAGGCCAGTGCCTTCTTTTTGCGTACCGGGTACACGGAAATACTTATCGAATATGCGAGACAGGTACGCTTCGGGTATACCGGCACCTGAGTCCTTAACCCTAATCTCTACACCGTTTTTCTTTGTACTAACGTGAATTTCTATTACCGAATTTTCATAAGAATATCGGATCGCATTAGATATAAGGTTAGATAATACCCAGACTGTTTTTTCTTTATCGGCCACAATATCCGGAAAGCCATCAGATATTTTAAAATCAATGCTAATATTATTAGACAGTGCAGCAATCTTATTACTGTCTATCGCTTCGTTTATTATTTCCTCTACATCACAGGCTTGTGCATTAATCCGCGCATTACCTGTTTCTACTTCAGATATTTGAAGTAATTCCCCCGTAGTACGTAATAGCCTGTCAGCATCTTCGCGAATGCCCTCTACAAGGCTTTGCTGCTCAGTATTCAGTACACCAGTCCTTTCATTACTAAGTAATTGCAGGCCCATTTTCATGCTGGCTATAGGTGTTTTAAATTCATGCGATACCGTAGCAATAAAATTGGTCTTGGCAAAATCAAGTTCTTTAAAGGCTGTAATATTACGCAGGATAATAAAAGTGCCCAGCCTCTTTAATTCTGTCTCGCCCGTAGGTGTAATATTTATGGGCACCAAAACTTTCTCAAAATAGCTTTCCTTTTTGTCGGCATATATTTTAAGAGTTTCGGCGGTGTAATCCCGGTCAATGATCAGGTCTTTGCTTAGGGTATGAACAAGGTCATTAAAAAGCGCAACTTCCTGAATGTTTTTATTTAGTAATGCTTCTTTTTTTAACCCTGTAATGGCAAGAGCACCGTCGTTAGCAAACAGTACGTTATGATTTTCATCAAGCCCTATAACAGGGTCTTCCATAGTGCTTATTAGCAGCTCTACCCGTTTCTTTTCGGTCATCAGGTTAGACAAATCAGAGGCAGTGTACTCTTCCAGTTTTTGCGCCATAGAGTTAAAGGTTTTTGCCAGTGTGGCAAACTCATCATTTCCTTTAAGGTATACCCTGTGGCTATAGTTCTTCACGGCAATTTGCCTTATACTTTCGGTAAGTTTTTTAACCGGCCCTGCAATGGCATCCGGCAGGTTGAGCAGCATGGTAAAACCCAGTATAAAGCACACCGCAGCTGATAGCCCTATCCATATCTCAGATCGGTCTGCTGTTTTTTCTGCTACGCTGCTTTTGCGCTTTATGGCATCCATGTTGAGTTTCATGATGCTATTAAGGTCGGCACGTACTTTTTTAATTGCAAGTGTATCTTTCCTGTTGTCAATTAGCACTTTAAAATCCTGCTGAAGATTCTGTGTGAGTTCCTTCTCACCCACTTCAGTAATATTATTGCCCTGCCCTCTCATCTTATCCTGAAATAGTTGTATTGCATCAGGTTGCGTGTCAATGTCATCCATTAGCTTATACATGGCACGGGAATAGTCAAGCGACTGGTAGTTTGCCGTAAGGATGTTACGGGTATCGCGAGCAAGATAGTTTACCTGCCTTATGGCTAACCCTGAAAGTACAACGATAAGAAGGAACAGTATGCTGAAAGAAAGGATCAGCTTGGTTTTTATTTTCATGGATTATGACAGTATGATAAAGTCGATATCGCTTGATGACAATTTGTTTAACAACGAATTAAAAATATTTGTAGACAAAATTACTTTAAATAATGTGAGGTGCGGCTTGCCTACGCAAATGGTTGTTATCATTTTTTTTTCAGCCTGCCTTATAATGGCCGATGCTATGCTGCTACTCTGTGTTTTAATAATCTATGCCCCAGCTCTGTAGCCAGTTTGAAGTTGTTTATAAGGTGGCGCTTTTTATCGAGCGCTATCTTGTCAGGGGCTTCAGCAGGCATTTCTACATATAGCAAAAACCACTTACTGTGGTATAAGTTTGCAGTCGTGCTGTTTTTCTTATTACGGTTTTAGCCGTTTTATGATTTTCAGGTGTGGATATTTTACCTTCTTTTAAGACGTGATATAAAATCATCTGTCGTAACGTTATTAGGTTATAATTAAATCATCATAAAAAGTCATAATTCAGCATAGATAAAAAGTTCGTTAGGTGTATAGTTGAATTTTCTTTGGTGCTTTTAGCTTTTGCCCATTTCTTTCTATTTGATTTAGGGTAAGGCTGCGCAGCTTTTCTTAATCGTTAATGATCAGCAGCATGAACATAAAATATTTTTTTAAAAGTAAGACCTTCGTCAAAACAGCAATGTAATGATTAAAGATATTTTTCGATGATTTCAAAGTCTTCATATTTTACCCTAACTGGCTCCATCTGTATTACCTGAAAATCAAATCCGGCACTGGCTACAGTAGGCAGATAATTTTCAGATTGCATTTCATAAGCTGCACTCCAGGCATCATCTTCAGTGCTAATTTCATCAGACTCTATTAACAGCACATTTTTATATTTAGAAAGTGTTTGTAGCACTTTTTCGGGTATAAGCGGATTGTCGGCCAGCATTACAATAAGTGCGGTTCTGTTAGCAATTGCATTGCGCATTGCCTCTTTAAACAATGTTGCATTTTGCGGTAGCGCAAGCTCGCGGCCACCTGGTATAAAAAAAAGTGTTGTTTTCAAAGTGTAAGGTTGCATCGGGTGCATTAATTTTTGCCGAAATTACATTGCCTGCATTGAAAACAAAAACACATTAACATTATGTAAATACGGGTTTAACTAAAAATTTAAAGAGGGGCAAGCTCCTCATTATTTTATAAGTCTGCATAACCGGGTAGTGCTCTCAATTTTTGCTGACGACTAAAAATTCTGTATCTTCGTGCTGCTAAAAAAACAACAAAGCAGCTGGATAGAGCACCTGCCTTCTAAGCAGGCGGCCCTGGTTCGAATCCTGATGCGATCACTAAATCAAAATGTTAGTGATTTGAATCCAGTCGAGGTCACATATAATGAACAACCTACTCGAAACCCCCATAGAATACCTTAAAGGTGTGGGTCCGGCACGCGGAGAGCTGCTCCGGAAAGAGCTGGGTATTCATAAATATGCCGACCTGCTCAACCTTTACCCCAACCGCTATATAGACCGTACCCGCTATTACCGCATTAACGAGCTTATGAACAGCGGCAGCGAAGTACAGGTAGTTGGTAAGGTTATCCACCTTAAAACATTAGGAGAAAAACGCACCCGCCTTGTTGCTACTTTTACCGATGGTACTGGTGAAATGGAACTGGTTTGGTTTCAGGGGCAAAAATGGATTCGGGAAAATATTAAACTCAACGCTCCGTATGTAATTTTTGGCAAAGCAAGTGCCTTTAACGGCGTGTTTAATATGGCACACCCTGAAATGGAGCCAATGGCAGAACACGAGGCAAGTCTTCGCAGTGCCATGCAGCCCATTTACCCCAGCACCGAAAAGCTAACGCAACGCGGCATTACAAATAAGGTTGTAAACAAAATAATGCAGCAGGTATTTACCGAAACACAGGCATTATTTACTGAAGTACTCTCGCCCGCCCTTTTAAAAGAACTGGATTTGCTGCCTAAAAATGCAGCATTGTTTAATATTCATTTCCCAAAGAGCCAGGATTTATTATTGAGGGCACAATTCAGGCTTAAGTTTGAGGAATTGTTTTTTATTCAGCTACAGCTGATTACCAAAAACCTGGTACGAAAGCATAAAATTAAAGGCCACCCTTTTGGCAATGTGGGTGAATACTTTACTGATTTTTATAACAATCATTTGCCTTTTGAGCTGACCAATGCGCAAAAGCGTGTTATAAAAGAAATACGTAATGACATGGGGCAACCCGCCCAAATGAACCGCCTGTTGCAAGGCGATGTAGGTTCGGGTAAAACCATCGTGGCGCTTATGAGTATGCTGCTGGCGCTCGATAACGGTTTTCAGGCATGCCTTATGGCACCTACCGAGATTTTGGCCAACCAGCATTTTATGGGACTTAGCGAACTTGCTACCCCGCTGGGCATCAATATCAAAATACTTACAGGCTCTACTAAAACTGCCGAAAGGCGTATTATTCACGAATCACTGGAGAGTGGCGAACTGCACATTATCATCGGCACACATGCCCTTTTAGAAGATAAGGTGAAGTTTAAAAACCTTGGGCTTGCCGTAATAGACGAGCAGCACCGCTTTGGTGTAGAGCAGCGCAGCAAACTCTGGAAAAAGAACGAAATACCGCCACATGTGCTGGTTATGACTGCCACACCTATTCCGCGTACGCTTGCCATGAGCCTCTATGGAGATCTTGATATTTCGGTTATTGATGAGCTGCCACCGGGACGCAAACCCATACAAACCGTGCACCGGTATGATGGTAACCGTCTTAAGGTTTGGAAATTCCTGAAAGACGAAATAGCTAAAGGCCGCCAGGTATATATTGTATATCCTTTAATTCAGGAAAGTGAAAAGATGGACTACAAAGACCTGATGGATGGCTACGAAAGCATTTCGCGCGATTTTCCACTGCCGCAATATAGCGTGAGTATTGTTCACGGTAAAATGAAACCCGCCGAAAAAGACAGTGAAATGGCACGTTTTGCTGCCAATAAAACCAACATTATGGTAGCTACAACGGTTATAGAAGTAGGCGTTAATGTACCTAATGCCAGTGTTATGGTTATAGAAAGTGCAGAGCGTTTTGGCCTGAGTCAGCTGCATCAGCTACGCGGGCGCGTAGGCCGTGGTGCAGACCAGAGTTATTGTATATTGATGACAGGGGAAAAACTGAGCAACGATACCAAGACCCGCCTGGAAACCATGTGCCGCACTAACGATGGTTTTGAAATTGCCGAAGTAGACCTCAAATTACGTGGCCCCGGTGATATTATGGGAACCCAGCAAAGCGGTGTGCTTAATCTGCAGATAGCAGACCTGGTTAAAGACCGCGACATTTTGATGCTTGCCCGCCAGTATGCCATTGCATTACTAAAAGCAGACCCTGGTATGAACCTGCCCGAAAACGCTGCCCTGCGCAATGCTTATATTGAGCTTACCAAGAAGAAAAATATCTGGAATTATATTTCTTAGTCAAAATTTAGTGTTTTAACGCAACCGTTTGCAATGTACTGTATCTCATAAGTATAACCAATTAAAATTTATCTTATGAAAAAGATGCTACTATTAGTTACAGGTCTTGTATTATTAATAGCCTGTAACAATGACAATGATGAGAACCAAACTCTTGTCAGCACTTCAATTCTTGGAGAATGGACCTTAACCGAGGTACTGGCAGATCCCGGAGATGGTTCAGGCAGATTTCAGCCGGTGCAAAGTAATAAAACACTTACATTTAACAACAATGGCGAGGTATTTAGCAATGGAGACATCTGCAGTATCAATTCTGAAACTGCCGTGGCTACAAATGGTACATTTTCTGAAGAAAATCATCGTATTACCGGGAGATGTACTGCTACAGGCTACCCTATTATCTATGAAATTGACGCCAATGACAATTTAATACTAAACCATCCCTGCATAGAATCATGTAGAGAAAAATACACAAGAATATTACAAGACTGGTAGTTGAACACTATTGTTTCTAAAAGAAACAATTAACACTACGTTAACCGCCATCTTATGTTTGTATCCGTAAATTTATAGGAAATAAACATACAAAATAACATGAGTTCATTTAACGGAAAAACGGTAATTATTACCGGCGGTGCAATGGGGCTTGGCCTTGCTGCTGCAAAAGTTTTGGCACAAAAAGGTGCTAACCTTGCCATTGTTGATTATAACGAAGAAGCTCTTAATAAGGCAAAAGCTGATATTAGTAGCCTTGCACACCAAGCAAAAATACTTACTATAGTTGCCGACGTTTCCAGCGAGGAGGCGGTTAAAAATTATGTAGATAAAACAGTAGCCGAATTTGGCACAATAGACGGGTTTTACAACAATGCGGGCATAGAGGGTAAACAGGCACCTATAATTTCATATGATATAGAAGTGTTTAAAAAGGTAATCGACATAAACCTGCTTGGCGTATATTATGGCCTGCGCTATGTAATACCTGTAATGCAGAAAAATGGCGGCGGCAGGATTGTTAATGTAGCTTCAGTGGGCGGTATACGCGGTGTTGTAAACCAGATGCCTTATGTGGCGAGTAAACACGCAGTTTCGGGTATGACAAAGAACGCAGCTATCGAATATGGTAAGGATAATATCTTTACCAATGCCATCGCACCCGGAGCTATACTTACCCCTATGGTAGCAGAGGCATTTAAACAGGTTAACCCCGCTGACCCCAAAGCTGCCGAAGCAGAATATGCACAGCGCAACCCTACCCGCAGGCTGGGACAACCGGAGGAAGTTGGGCACCTGGTTGCATTTTTACTAAGTGATGAGTGTAACTATGTAAATGGGCAAACCATTGCTATAGATGGTGGTGAGAGTAACCTTTACGGAAATTCGTAATTATAATTTTTACGATATATCGTAAAAATCACAAGCGAGCGATACAATAGTGTCGCTCGTTTTTTTGTTCATAGTGTAATCTAATTTTTCTTTGACTCCTGAAATTGTGTAATGAAGAAAAAGACAAGAATATATCCACTAAACGGCTAAAATTGTCCGTTCGTCTACACAAATGGGCAGTTAGTCTATTTATTCATCAAATAACATTAATTATGTCGGATATTTGTACTGTTAATTTCTAGCAAATTAACATTGGTTGGTTGGTTTTGTAATGCCCCTCTACTTCGAGGGGCATTACTGTTTTTAAGATATTTATTAGTTGGTTAGCAAACTTTAGAACTACACTTAACCGTTAAACTTCCCCTAAACCAACACCACAAAATCTTTACAGTTTGTAACTTTATATAAAACTGTATCCTAATGAAACAGCCCCTGCTGGCATTTAACGACAAAGGCATATACTGCGCACAGGCCGATGTGTACCTTGACCCATGGCGTGCGGTACCAAAGGCTATTATAACACATGGGCATGCCGACCATTCCCGCTGGGGTCATGGCAGTTATATTACCAACCACATGAATGTGCCCATAATACAGCACCGCCTGGGTAATATCAACGTTACCGGCAAGGCGTGGGGCGAAACCTTTACCATAAACGGTGTTACGTTCTCTTTTCATCCTGCCGGTCACATAGTGGGCAGCGCTCAGGTACGGGTAGAACATAAGGGCGAAGTATGTGTATTTACGGGCGACTACAAAACCGAAGACGACGGCCTTTCCACACCTTACGAAGTAGTTAAATGCCACACATTTATTACTGAAAATACCTTTGGGCTGCCCTGCTTTAAATGGACACCACAAGCCGAGGTAATGAACGATGTAAACACCTGGTGGTCGCAAAACCGTGCTGAGGGACAAACGTCTGTGCTATTTGGCTATACATTGGGCAAGGCACAGCGATTACTAAAACATCTAGACCCATCCATTGGGCGCATATACACGCATGGCGCGGTAGAAAACATGACGCAGGTACTCCGCCAGATGGTTGACTTTCCTGAAACCATACGCATTACTGCCGAAACTAAAAAGGAAGACCTGCTGGGTAGTATGGTACTGGCACCGCCCAGTGCACACGGCACTACATGGATAAGAAAAATGACACCTTATGTAACGGGTTCTGCCAGTGGTTGGATGGCATTTCGCGGCGCGCGCAGAAGGCGGGCCATTGATAAAGGCTTTGTGCTTTCAGACCATTGCGACTGGGCAGGCCTGCTGGAAAGCATTCAGGCTACGGGTGCCGAAAAGATAATATGCACCCACGGCTATAGCGATATATTTAGCACCTACCTGCGCGAGATAGGCTATGATGCCCGTACCGAAAAAACCCAGTACGAAGGCGACGAGGGCGAAACCGAAACTAAAGAACCGGAAACTGTTCCGGAGGGGGAGGGCCTATAAATGCAAAACTTTGCCGAACTTATAAAAACGCTGGATAGCAGCAATAAGACTAACGTAAAGGTGGAAGCCCTTACGCAATACTTCCTTGCGGCCAGCGATGCTGACAGGGTCTGGACAATTGCCATACTCTCGCACCGCCGTCCGCCGCGCCCGGTTAATACCAATTTACTTAGGCTGTGGGCATCAGAGTTGGCAGGCATTCCGCTATGGCTGTTCGAAGACAGCTACCACATTGTGGGCGACCTTGCCGAAACTATTGCCCTCGTAATCCCTGCTTCTAAAGACCACAGCGAAAAAACGTTAACGGAGTTTGTGGAGGAGATGATTACGCTCAAAAAGAAATCGGATACTGAGAAAAAAGAATATTTACATACCAACTGGCTTTCGCTCAATTATTACGAACGCTTTGTGTTTACCAAACTTATTACAGGGAGCTTCCGAATCGGCGTAAGCCAAAAGCTGATGACTCGTGCACTCAGCAAAGCTACCGGCGTAGACGAAGACGTACTGGCCTATAAACTTATGGGCGAATGGGATCCGGCACGCATTAGTTTTCAGGATCTGGTGCTGGAAGAAAACCCGCAGGATTTCCTGTCCAAGCCCTACCCTTTTTATCTGGCGTATGCCGTAGAGGGCGAAGTTGAGGATTTGGGCGACGTAAGCAACTGGAGCGCCGAGCATAAGTGGGATGGCATCCGTAGTCAGAGCATTATCCGTAATGACCAGTTGTATGTGTGGAGCCGTGGCGAAGAACTGGTTACCGATAAGTACCCGGAATTTAATAGCTTCCTGGGCATAATCCCGAACGGTACGGTTGTCGATGGCGAAATTTTACCGTGGACGGATGGCGGCATCGGTTCTTTCAACGATCTTCAAACCCGCATTGGCCGCAAGGTAGTTACTCCTGCCCTGCTCAAAAAAACGCCGGTCATCATTCGCGCATACGACTTACTGGAATATAACGGCGAAGACATCCGCGCCCTGCCGTATATCGAACGCCGTAAGTTGTTGGAACAATTATACGAAACGATAAAAGATTACGGATTGCCGCTGCAATTATCTGAAAGGATACAACTCAGCAACTGGGATGAAGCATTACATGAGAAAGCTAAAGCGCGGGAACTACGTAGTGAGGGCCTGATGTTTAAACGAAATGATTCAAACTACGGCGTGGGCCGTAAAAAAGGCGACTGGTGGAAGTGGAAACTTGACCCTTTTAGCATTGATGCCGTACTTACCTATGCCATGCGGGGCAGTGGCCGCCGCGCCACCCTGTTTACCGATTATACCTTCGCGCTCTGGCAAACCAATGAAGACGGCACTAAAGAGCTGGTCACCTTTGCTAAGGCATATTCCGGTCTGACCGATGCGGAGTTCAGGATGGTAGATGACTTTATTAAAAAGAATACATTAGACAGGTTTGGCCCTGTGCGCAGCGTTACACCCAAACTTGTTTTTGAAATAGGCTTTGAGGGCATTGCCTTTTCCGGCAGGCACAAAAGCGGTGTCGCCACACGCTTCCCGAGGATACTGCGGTGGCGACATGACAAGACCATTGAAGATGCAAATAGTATTGATGATTTAAAAGACATGATACCGAAGTGAGTCTTTTTATTCCGCAAAGTTTCACAAAGCAGACGCAAAGAATCGCAAAGGCATAGCATACACTTAAAAACTTTGTGCGACTTTGCGCCTCCTTCGTGTGTCTTTGTGTAACAACTTTCATAAAAAACAACAACAAACCAAAAACATGAACAGGGAACAGCTTTTCGATATTGCTACAAACTGGTTTACGAGCCGGGGGTGGAAACCGTTCCCATTCCAGACCCAAACATGGACCGCTTTTTTACAGGGAAAGCACGGCCTGCTTAATGCCCCTACCGGTAGCGGCAAAACCTATGCCCTGTGGGTACCCATTGTTTTAGACTATATTAAAAACAACCCTGATTATAAAACCAAACACAAACCGGGGCTTAAAGCCATCTGGATTACGCCACTACGCGCATTGTCGGTTGAAATAAAACAAGCCGCAGAGCGTGTAGCTAATGAACTTGAGACGGGACTTACCGTGGGGGTGCGCACCGGAGATACGTCGGCAGCCGACAGGACGAAGCAAAAAAAGACGATGCCCGACCTCCTGATTACCACTCCTGAAAGTATGCAGTTAATGCTCGCCAGTAAAGACTATGCCACTACCTTTAAAAACTGCGGCGCCATTATCATTGATGAGTGGCATGAGCTATTGGGTACTAAACGCGGCGTGCAGGTAGAACTGGCCTTAAGCCGGTTGAAGCATATAGCGCCAAAACTCCGCATCTGGGGTATATCGGCAACCATAGGCAACCTGCAACAGGCATTAGAAGTATTAGTGGGCACAAGCAGCGAAGCGATAAATAATGCTGTAATGATCAGGGCGCACATCAATAAAAAGATCAATGTAATATCTGCCATACCAGATAAGATGGATGCTTACCCCTGGCGCGGACATATGGGGTTGCACCTTGTAGCAGAAGTAGCAGAGATCATCAAAAAAAGTCGTACCACACTCATCTTTTGCAATACGCGCTCGCAATGTGAACTGTGGTTTCAGGCATTACTGAATAAATATCCTGAATTTGCGGGAGAGCTTGCCATGCACCACGGCAGCATAGCCAGAGAAACCCGTCAGTGGGTAGAGCAGGCCATTCGAGATGAACAGCTTAAGGCGGTGGTGTGTACGTCCAGTTTAGATTTAGGTGTAGACTTCGCACCTGTAGAAACCGTGGTTCAGGTAGGCGGGCCTAAAGGTGTTGCGCGTTTTTTACAACGGGCAGGCCGCAGTGGGCACCGCCCGGGGCAGGAGAGCAACATCTACTTTCTTGCAACACATGCTATAGAGCTGGTTGAAGCCTCTGCCCTGCGACGTGCCGTGCAGGAAACCGTCGTGGAAGACCGCGTACCTTACCTAAACAGTTGGGATGTACTGGTACAATACCTTGTTACGCTTGCAGTAAGCGATGGTTTTTATCCCGATGAAATTTTTAAGGAGGTAAAAAGCAGCTTCTGCTATCAGGGCATGACAGAAGATGACTGGCAGTTTTGCCTCAACTATATTACCCGGGGCAGCCAGAGCCTGCACGCGTATGATGAATATAAGAAAGTAGAAATCGAGGCCGACGGTAAGTTTAAGGTAAACAGCAAAACCGTTGCCCTGCGGCACAGGATGCAGATAGGCACCATAGTGGGCGACTCTGTAATGAATGTTAAGTTTCTTGGCGGAGGCTACATAGGCAATATTGAAGAATGGTTTATTTCTAAACTAAGTCCCGGTGATACTTTTATTTTCGCAGGGCGCAAGCTGGAGCTGGTACGCGTGCGCACTATGGAAGTACTGGTGCGTATGGCAAGCCCGGGTGCCAAGGCCATGCACGCCAGCTGGATGGGTGGCCGCATGACGCTTTCGGCACAAATGAGCGAACTGATACGCGAAGAGCTTTATGCTGCCAATACCGATACCATGAGCCGTGAGCTGAAATCGCTCGCGCCAATGTTTGCCCGCCAGCGCAAAGAAAGCATTGTACCTACCGATAGCCAGTTTTTAATAGAAACCTTTAAGACTCGTGAGGGCTACCACGCCATATTTTACCCTTTTGAGGGGCGCTATGTACATGAGGCTTTAGCCAGCGTTATGGCTTACCGCATAAGTTTGCTTACCCCAATAACATTCTCACTGGCATATAACGATTATGGTTTTGAGCTACTTTCTGACCAGGAAATAGACATGCAGCAGGTTCTTGACAACGACCTCTTTACCCCTACGCACCTGCACGCCGACCTTCAGCATAGCCTTAACGCTACAGAAATGGCGCGCCGAAAGTTTCGTGATATTGCAGTAATAGCGGGGCTGGTTTTTACGGGCTATCCGGGTAAGGTGGTTAAGACCAAACACCTGCAAAGCAGCAGCCAACTTATTTTTGAAGTATTCCGCGATTATGAGCCTAATAACCTTTTGTTTCAGCAGGCCTATCGCGAAACCTTTGAACACCAGCTGGAAGAAGGCCGCCTACTCCTTGCCCTTGAACGCATACAACGACAGGAAATTGTATGGAAGCCCTGCGAAAAGCCTACACCTTTTAGCTTCCCGATAATAACCGACAGGCTGCGGGAACGCTTATCCTCCGAAACTTTAGCAGAGCGTATAAAGAAAATGACGGCAAGCTATATGAAGGGAATAGAGTAGTTTTTCGACTGCCTGAATAATGGAACGCGGATGAAACGGATGCTTCGCAATCGCGGATTTTCGCAGATTTATCTTAAGTGAAGCTATTCCCATTCTTTAGAGGGGTGTCCGTAGGGCGGGGTGATCAATTATCCAATCTAAAAATGAATAAAACCTTTGTGTAACTTTGCGTTTTCTTCGTGAAACTTTGCGAAATCCAAACCATGAAAGAGATTAAATGACGTTAGATATATCCATAAACAATCACGATTTTGTATTGCATTGCTCTGGTGCTTTGTACTGGGTACAACGCCATATGCTGCTTATAAGTGATGTGCACTTAGGTAAGGTATCACATTTTCGTAAATATGGGGCAGCGATACCGGATGGCATCATCCACAAAAATTTTATAAAACTTGATGAAGCTGTGAATCATTTCGACCCCGAGAGTATCTGTTTTTTGGGCGATCTTTTTCATAGCGAACTTAATAATGAATGGCAACTGTTTCACGATTGGGTAGCACGTACCAACCTTCCTATAGTATTAGTGGCCGGTAACCATGATATTATCAATCCACAAAAGTACCATGACATTAATATCCAAATCGTTAGCAAATGGGTGCTTGATGGTTTTCTGCTTACCCACTATCCTGAAGAACGTGACGAACTTTTTACGCTGTGCGGGCACATACACCCGGCTGTAGAGTTGCGCGGTAAAGGCCGACAATTCTTAAAGCTGGCATGCTTTTTCAGATCGGCACACCAGATGATACTACCAGCCTTTGGCGAGTTTACAGGCACTTATGTGATGCAACCAACAGATCAGGATGCCGTTTATTTGATAGTTAAATCTCAAGTAATTAAATTGTGAGGATATTTGTTGTTTAAGAAACAACCATAATAATTTGATAAAATCAGTTTATGATCTATACAAAAAATGCCATCCTATTCAGGATGGCATTTTCATTTTTTAAGCTTTTGCTTTCTTTTACTATTTTAATGTAAAAGTAGTATTGGCAACTAAAGTACCTTTATCAAAAACATTTACTGTATAAAGGCCTTTTTCAAAATCTTGTCCTTTAATAGTTTCATTTACATCCAGCGTTTTACCTTGGTAAGATGCTGTAGTTATAAAACTGTATGTAAGGCTGTAACCATCAAAAGCTTCAGTCTTTTTCTCACCTGCTACATTGTTCTTAGGGTCTATAACCTGCACATAATAAGACTTATCACCTGTAGGTGCTACTTCATTACTTGCAATAGTAAAGCTAATTTTTATTACATCTACCCTACGGGCTTTGTCTGTCTGAATAAGCTTACCAGAGCTACGCTCTTTATATGGCTGTGTATGCAGGTTAACTATAGAAAGTTTTTGTGCTTTTTCAACCGTTTTGCTAAGCTTTTCATTTTGCACAGATAGCGTATCGTTAAAACGTTTACTTTCATCTAAGGCCCCACGAGTACTGTCGCGCTGGGTGGTAAGTACGCCATTTTCTTCTTTGAGCTTGTTGTTATCTGCAATCAACTGGTCATGGTCGCGCTTAAGTTTAATATACAGATTTTTATATTTCTGTAATGACTTAGCATCTCCTTTAGATTTTTCAACCTCTGCAAGCAATTCTACAATCTTAGCGCGTTCAGCCTCTAAATCACCTTTAAGGCCGGTGTTATCGGCTATTGCAGCATCATAACTCGCTTTTTGTGCCTTAAGGTCTTCTATCAGCTGATCTTTTTCGGTTAATAATGTTTTTTCGGTTTTTTCGCTGTCTGTACTCATTTTATACATCCATGCAAGGCTTCCTACCAACAGTATGGATAGTATGATAATAACAGCCTTTAAACTAGAATTACTCTTTTGTTTTTCCATCTTTTAACTATATTATTTTCTTCAAATTTACTTATATTTTAATACGAATTTTCGCTTTTAACGAAAAATTAGAGAAAAGTGTTACTTTTGATATAACAAAAAACTGATGAAAAATATTGTTCCTTTTACCATAGCCGACCTGTTAAAATATACTAAACAGCGTAGTGGCGAAATTAAATTTGGAGAGCGTATAGCAACCGTTCCTAAGGATGCTGATGTCTTTGAGTTTATGAAAGAGTCTGACGCACAGTTTGTTCTGCTTGGCATACCGGAAGATATAGGTATAAGGGCAAACTACGGTAAACCCGGTGCGGCACTTGCATGGCACTATGCCTTAAAAAGTATTTGTAACCTGCAACATAACCGTTTTTGTAAAGGAAATAGCCTTATAGTTTTGGGTCAAATTGATATTGCAGAAGCCATGGAAGCTTCAAAAACTATTGATTCTTCTACAAAAGAAGGCCGTAGAGAGCTTTCTGCCCTTGTAGAAAAGATAGATAAAGATGTTTCTCACGTAGTATGCCGCATTATACAGGCCGGTAAAATACCCATAATTATAGGTGGTGGGCATAATAATGCTTATGGCAATGTAAAGGGCGCTGCACTTGCAAACGGCAGACCTATAAGTGCGATTAATTATGATAGCCGTGCAAGGTTGCGCATGTTAGAAGGACGCCATAGCGGTAACGGCTTTAATTATGCTATAGAAGAAGGTTTTCTTAAAAACTACTTTATTTTTGGAATGCACGAAAGTTATGCTAATAAGGGCATACTTGAGACTATAAAAAAATATGCCGAACGTGTGCGCTATAATACCTATGAGCAAATAGCGGTTAGGAAAGAAAAACATTTTAGTGAGGAGATAGCCCTTGCAAAAGGTTTTATTGCTGACGATCCGTTTGGGTTAGAAATAGACCTTTCTGCTTTGCCACACATTCCTACAGATACAATGACAGCCAGTGGGTTTAGCATAGAAAAAGCACGGCATTTTGTGCATTATTTTGGCAAATGCAAAAATGTATCTTATTTGCATATCTGCGAAGGAGCACCTGAATATGATTATGCCAGCTATACACACCTTACGGGTAAACTTATTGCAGCATTAGTGTCTGATTTTATTAAAGCAAAAGTAAATGTATAGTTACATTTACAACAATATATCAATTAAGTAGTAAAACCGTATTTTAAAAATAAGTTATGTAAAAAATATCATAATTAATGTGCGATTATTATTAATAATAATTAGTTAATTTTTCGCTTATTTTTATATTTTTACTCCCCGTTTAAGTTTGGATAAAGCTTTCTCGGTATGTTTAAATTTTTTTTTACGGCAAAGCCAGGTAACTGGAAGAGCAAAAACAAAATACTTTTAAATGCTATTACCCCATTTGCAACTGGTCCCCTGCAAATGGGTTTTTTTATGCTCAGTAAAACATCATAACTTAATTTTTAAGCAATTTATCAGAAATAAATATTTAAACATACTAAAAGCAGCGACAGCGCCAAATGTATGCCATAAGAAATGAGTTCCGGTACTTATCCAACCCCAGCCATCTGCTATCCTAAAAAATAATGCAATAATAAATGCTGTTAATGCAAAACCTACCCAACGCCCATATGCAAAATGTGTTTTAGAAAGATATACCAATACCGGAAGCAAAACTACTGCCCCCATAATGGCATAATTTATATTTATAAATAATTGCATATTTCCACCTCCTTTTACATAACTAACTGAAAATAGGTAAAAAACAAAATATAATAATACTAACAGAGCGCCGTAATACCAGCGGCTGATGCGGGTAATAAAATAAATTCCTGCGGTAAGGCACAGTAACATGATTGGTAACCAATCCATCATAATAAAAAAATGCCACTGCCTTAATCCATGATATATGGTACCTCCTATTCCTCCTATGTAAAGTAATATCACAGCGAAACTAAGAAATGTATATTGTTTCCATTTGCCCCACAACTTTATAGTCCAGTAAATGGCAATACAAAGAAAAAAAACAGATGTAACCGTATTTAAAGGTTCAGGAAAAAGATGGTTAAAATTAGTTTCAGTATATAACATTCCGCCATCAGGTGGGCTTTGAATATTGTTTATCATATAATAAGAATTATCTCCCTTAAAGTTAAAGCATACAAGATTAAAATCTCAAAATTTAATAAATATTTATAAAATTAAACATATCAAAATAGTGTATATATGCTTGAAATATAATTAATTAAGAATTAAACCTCTAAAGATGTTACAAATTTAAGCATTCATAAAAAGTCTACGCAATACAAAGGATATTTTCGTACATTTATGTTTTGTAATTACTCAAAATTTTTAGAGGAAATAATAAGGAATGGAGCTTTACATAAAGTATAACATTGACATGATGTGCAAGGTTCTGCTACAGCAGCAACTGGATAAATATAATATTGATTGTAAAGTTACAGAACCGGGATATGTAAGATTCAAGGAAAATATTCCTATGGAAACCTACCGCGCTTTTATTAATTCTTTAAACGAGTTTGGGATTGAAATTGTTGATAATCAAAAAAGCATTTTAGTACAAAAAATTAAAAACACCATCATAGAAATGCTTTACTCTGATAAGGGTATGCAATCTTTAAAAATATCAACATACCTTTCTGAAAAACTTGATGAGAATTACAGAACATTATCGCAGGTTTTTTCTGAAGTAACTTTTATATCAATAGAAAATTTCATTATTTTGCATAAAATTGAGCGGGTAAAACAGCTACTTCTAACAGAGAACCTGTCGCTTACTGAAATTTCATTTATGATGAATTACAGTAGTGTAGCATACCTGTCTCAACAATTTAAAAATATTACGGGTGTTACACCCACATCATTTCAAAAAATAATGCGCCAAAAACGCTATATATAACCCAGTTTAAAACCTATAGAGATAAATGCATCCTACCCCCCTACACATAATGCTTGCGGATGATGATGAAGATGACCGACTGTTTTTTAAGGAGGCATTTGAAGAGGTAAAGATCAAGTACCAGATAAGTACCTTTAATGATGGCGAGCAATTGATGCAGTATCTTAATCAAAACGGCAATCCGCTACCGGATATTATTTTTCTGGATCTTAATATGCCCAGAAAAAGTGGTATGGAGTGCCTAAAGGAAATACGTCAGGATGACCGTCTTAAAAGAATATCTGTTGCAATATATTCTACATCCTCATCAGAGCAGGATATAGAAGATACTTTTGTAGCAGGAGCAAATGTTTACATCAAAAAGCCAAACGATTTTAATATGCTTAAAAAAGTATTGAGTGATGTAGTACACATTAATTGGCAATATATTGTAGACGGCCTTAATAAAGATAGTTTTATATTAAGCCTTTAAAAAATCACATAGTATAAATAAAAAACCGCCCGGAATATTCCGGGCAGTTTTTTATTTATACTTTGATGTATCTCATAACTTTATTCTAAGACAAAAAAGCTATAAAGCAAATGAGGCTACCTTTTTATGGTAGCCTCATTTTTATTCTGGAATTGTCAGAGACAATAAATAATTATATTTTGAAACGTTTCCTGTCAGTTTCAGTCAGGTAGATTTTACGAACACGCAGGCTCTTAGGTGTAACCTCTACGTACTCATCTTTCTGGATGTATTCAAGCGCTTCTTCAAGAGAGAATTTAACAGCAGGAATAATTCTTGCTTTATCATCTGCACCTGATGAACGTACGTTAGACAGTTTTTTAGTCTTAGTTACGTTAACGGTCATATCATCACCACGAGAGTTTTCGCCGATAACCTGACCTTCATAGATATCTTCGTTAGGATCAACAAAGAATTTACCACGATCCTGTAGTTTATCGATAGAGTAAGGAATAGCCTTACCATTCTCCATAGAGATTAATGATCCACTCATACGTCCAGGTATCTCACCTTTATAAGGCTGGTACTCAAGAAAACGGTGTGCCATAATAGCCTCACCCGCAGTAGCAGTTAGTAACTGGTTTCTAAGACCAATAATACCACGAGACGGGATGTTGAACTTAACGATCATACGCTCACCTTTAGGCTCCATGCTTAGCATTTCACCTTTACGCATTGTTACAAATTCTACTGCACGTCCGCTAAGGTTGTCCGGTAAGTCAATTGTAAGCTCTTCAACCGGTTCGCACTTGCGACCATCAATTTCTTTGATGATAACTTGTGGCTGGCCTATCTGTAGCTCATAACCTTCTCTTCTCATAGTTTCAATAAGTACAGATAAGTGTAGTACACCACGGCCAAATACCATAAATTTATCTGCACTATCTGTATCCGCTACACGAAGTGCAAGGTTTTTTTCAAGCTCTTTAGCTAACCTGTCTTTAATGTGGCGCGAGGTAACAAATTTACCTTCTTTACCAAAGAAAGGAGAGTCATTAATAGTGAAAAGCATACTCATTGTAGGCTCATCAATAGCAATAGAAGTAAGTGCTTCAGGATTTTCGAAGTCAGCAACAGTATCGCCAATTTCAAAACTTTCAAGACCTACAATAGCACAAATATCTCCGGCTACAACTTCTTCTACTTTTTTACGCCCAAGGCCTTCAAAAGTATGAAGCTCTTTTATTTTAGACTTGCTTATTTTACCATCGCGTTTTACAAGGCTTATGTTTTGCCCTTCTTTTAGAACACCTCTTTGAAGGCGGCCTATAGCAATACGGCCTGTAAAGCTGCTAAAGTCTAATGATGTGATAAGCATTTGTGGTGTACCTTCAGAAACTTTAGGTGCAGGCACATGCTCAATAACCATGTCAAGAAGCGGCTCTATATTATCTGTAACATTTTCCCAATGGTCGCTCATCCAGTTGTTTTTTGCCGAACCATATACGGTAGGGAAATCAAGCTGCCACTCTTCAGCGCCAAGCTCAAACATCAGGTCGAATACTTTTTCGTGAACTTCTTCAGGAGTACAGTTTTCTTTATCTACTTTGTTGATAACCACACATGGCTTAAGGCCAAGGTCGATAGCTTTTTGCAGTACAAAACGCGTTTGAGGCATTGGGCCTTCAAAAGCATCTACAAGAAGGCAAACACCGTCTGCCATGTTAAGTACGCGTTCTACCTCTCCACCAAAATCGGCGTGACCAGGGGTATCTATAATGTTGATTTTTGTTCCTTTGTAGGTTACCGAAACGTTCTTAGAGGTAATGGTAATACCACGCTCACGTTCCAGGTCATTGTTGTCAAGTATCAGGTCTCCTGTGTTCTCGTTTTCACGGAACAATTGACAATGATACATAATTTTGTCTACCAGGGTAGTTTTGCCGTGGTCAACGTGTGCAATAATCGCAATGTTTCTAATAGCAGCCATCTTCGTTTTTTTGAAGCTGCAAAGGTACATTTTTTTTTCATAAAAAAAACTTTAATTACTAAGGGTTTAGCTGTAAAAATTTTAATGTAACCTGAAAGAGATAATTTACTAACACACAATATCAAAAAACAAAAGTGCCGGCATATTTTGCCTCCTCTATATTGTTAAGTTTTAAATCAAAAAAATGAAATCAGCTGTGGTTAGTAAAAAGTTTGCGTATATTAACCTAAAACTAGAATTAATACACTAATTGTCAGAAATTTACTTAATAAAGAATGGTTTTTAACAGTATATTTACAATTGAAAGCATCTTTTATAGTAAATTTGTTTAACTCTTACCCCAAAAAGATGAACAACATAAAAAGCGTTTTTACTATAAAAGATCTTGAGAACCTGACCGGCATCAAGGCACATACTATTAGAATATGGGAAAAACGATATGCAGTACTCCAGCCTATGCGTACACAAACCAATATAAGGGTATATGATGGCAAAAGCCTGCAAAAACTATTAAATATAAATACGTTAAACAGTTTTGGTTATAAAATAAGCACTATATCTAAGATGCCGGAAGAAAATATTTCTGCAATGGTTAAAGATATAATGAGTAGTAAAATAATAAACGATCATGTTATCAGTGCCTTTAAGCTTGCTATGATGAATTTTGATAAGCAGTTATTTATGGACACCTATAAAAGGCTACTTGAATCTAAATCTTTTCTGGATGTTTTTTACGACTGCTTTATGCCCCTGTTAGAAGAAGTAGGCAGCTTATGGCAAACAAATACCATAACACCTGCACATGAACATTTTATAAGTAATCTTATAAAACAAAAAATTGCTGTAAATATAGAATCATTACCTCCTGTTGAAAGGCACCAGAATGATAGGATATATGTACTTTATCTGCCTGAAAATGAATCGCATGAATTAGGACTCATGCTTATCAATTATAAACTACAGCTTAGGGGTTACCGCACTGTTTATCTTGGCGAAAGTATTCCGGTAGAAAACCTGTCTGCTATTAAAGAAATTTTCAGCAATATAACTTTTGTCACGTATCTAACTACAGAACCTGCAACCCAGGATATCAACCAGTATATTGTTGATGTTAAAGAGATGGTACTAAATGATGACACCACACACCTGTACCTATTTGGCCGTAATGCACAGGAAATAACAAAAACAATGGTTAGCAATAAAGTAAGGGCATTTAATATGATACAGGGCTTTACGGGTCAACTCTGATTTATATTTTGTTTAACAACTGTTATAATACATTCCACAAGCAATTAGCTAACTTACAAGCATGTCCACAAATATAAAAATAATAGGTTCTGGTTTCTCTTCGCTTGCAGCCGCGGCATATCTTGCCAAACAGGGGCATGATGTTACTATTTACGAAAAAAATGCTACTCCGGGCGGCAGGGCAAGACGATTGAAAAAAGAAGGTTTTACCTTTGATATGGGGCCTACCTGGTACTGGATGCCTGATGTATTTGAACGCTTTTTTGCCGATTTTGGTAAAAAGCCTGCCGACTATTACTCTCTTAAAAAACTATCGCCTGCTTATAAGGTTTATTTTGAAGAAGATAATGCTGTAAACATTGCTGATAACCTGGATGATATTGCCCAAACATTTGAAGGTATAGAAAAAGGCAGTGCACAGCAACTCCATAATTTTATAGATGAAGCACGCAGCAATTATGACATTGCCATAAAAAATTTGGTATACCGTCCGGGAGAGTCGCCTTTAGAACTGGTTACACCACAAACAGTAACGCGGCTTACACAATTTTTAGGCAATATATCGCGCGATGTGCGCAAAAAGTTTAAAGATACCCGCCTGGTACAAATACTGGAATTCCCTGTGCTTTTTCTCGGTGCCAAGCCAAGTGATACACCAAGTTTTTACAGCTTTATGAATTATGCCGACTTTGGACTGGGTACCTGGCATCCTGAAAATGGTATGTATAGCGTGGTAGAAGGCATGGTTAATCTGGCAGAAAGCCTGGGTGTTAAAATTGTTGCCAATGCTAACATTACAAAAATCAGCGTAGAAAACGGTAAAGCTTCATACCTTACGGTAAATAACCAAAGGGTTGATGCCGATATTATAGTGTGCGGGGCCGATTATCATCATGGAGAATCTCTATTAGAACCACAATACCGTAAGTATAGCGAAGCTTATTGGGAGAGCCGCACCTTTGCCCCATCATCCCTTTTATTTTATATAGGGTTTGATAAAAAACTGAAGAATGTAGAACATCACACTCTATTTTTTGATACCGATTTTGATGTTCATGCCAAAGATATTTATGATAATCCACGCTGGCCGGATGAACCTTTGTTTTATGCCAGTTTCCCTTCTAAAACAGATATTGGTGCTGCACCAAACGGACAGGAGGCTGCTACATTCCTCATTCCGCTGGCACCGGGCATAGAAGATACTGCTGAACTAAGAGAAAAATATTTCAACATTATTATAACGAGACTTGAAAAACTGACCAAACAGGAAGTAAAGAGCCACATTATATTTAAAGAGTCTTTTTGTATAAACGATTTTGTAAACGATTACAATTCTTATAAAGGCAATGCTTATGGTTTAGCAAATACATTGTGGCAAACTGCCTTTTTACGCCCAAAACTACGCAGCCCAAAAGTTAAAGGCCTGTATTTTACAGGACAACTTACCGTACCGGGACCTGGGGTACCCCCAGCACTTATATCCGGCAAACTTGTTGCTGAACTGATACAGAAACAACTTGCTAAAAAAACATCACAAACTGTAACCTCACCTGTATGAAATCAATCTTTGACACTGTATCGTTTGCCTGTGCGCGCTACGTTACGCGTGCTTACAGCACATCGTTTTCTACAGCGGTAAAAATGCTTGCACCATCTATAAGGCAGGACATTTATAACATTTATGGTTTTGTGCGCTGTGCAGATGAAATTGTAGACAGCTTTCATGATTATGATAAGGAGCTTTTGTTTAGCCAGCTTGAAGTCGATCTTGAAATGGCATTGCAACAAGGCATAAGCTTAAACCCTGTACTTAACGCGTTTCAGCATACGGTACATAAATATAATATTCCGCAAAGCCTTATTGATGCTTTTATGAAAAGCATGAAACTGGATCTGGTTAAAAAAGAATACAGCAGTTTTTCAGAATATAACGAGTATATTTATGGTAGTGCAGATGTGGTAGGGCTTATGTGTCTTAAGGTTTTTGTAAACAATGATGATAGCCGATATGAACAGCTTAAAGCCAGTGCTATGAGGCTGGGATCGGCATTCCAGAAAGTCAATTTTCTACGCGACCTTAAAGCCGATATGGAAGACCTTGACCGTACCTACTTTCCTACACTAAACCTTAACGAAATGGACGATGCCACCAAACGCGCTATTGTTGAGGAGATAGAGGCCGACCTGCACGAAGGTTATAAAGGTATCTTGCAGCTACCCGCCGAAGCAAAATTTGGGGTGTATACTGCTTATGTGTACTATAAGGCACTGCTAACCAAGCTTAAAAACACCCCGCCGTTAGAGATAAAAAACAGGCGCATAAGGGTACCTGATTATCAAAAAGTAACCCTGCTTGCCAAGTGCTATCTTGATTACCGTTTTAATTTTATTTAGTAAAAGTTATGCCCACCTGGATATATATAATAGTTTTCTTCCTCACATTTTTTATGATGGAGTTTATGGCGTGGTTTACGCACAAGTATATTATGCACGGCTTTTTATGGAGCCTGCACGCAGACCATCACCGCAAAGACCACGACTCGTGGTTTGAGCGCAACGACACGTTTTTTATATTCTATGCGCTTATAAGCATTGGTTTCTTCCTGCTTTGGCAAAATGATATTTTACAAATAGGGCTGGCTATAGGCCTGGGTATTTTTGCATATGGTCTTACCTATTTTTTAGTACACGATATTTTTATACACCAGCGTTTTAAAATATTTCGCAATGCTACCAGCCGTTACGGTAAAGCGGTGCGCCGTGCCCATAAAATGCACCATAAACACTTAGGAAAAGGCGACGGCGAATGTTTTGGAATGCTACTTTTCCCGATGAAGTACTGGAAAAAGTAACCTTCAAAGCTAACAACAATACTAAATACAAAAAAAGTACCTGAAAATAAATTCCAGATGCTTACCTACATGAACCCTCTTGTAATTATTTATGTCCTTTTGTGGCGGCATCAAATATGCGGCAAAAGTTATCACCGCCTATCTTAGCTATTTCGCCCTCATTAAATCCTGTTTTAAGTAAAGCATCTACAACTGCGTAATAGAATCCAGCTTTTTGATCTTTCCAGGCACCGTTGGTACGCTCTCCTACTCTTTCGCTACCTTTGTCACCGCCTTTGTTTTCCGGCTTACCGCTTTGTGGTTTGTCGTTATTCCCCTCTGGCTTTGGCCCCTCTCTTTTATCATTTGGTGATCTGTAACTTGGTGTCAGTTTAGTATCTGTACCTATGCACACATGGTCTATACCCATAACATCTACCATAGCACGAATATTTTGTGCATATTCCAGTGGGGTATCAGCAAGGTGTGTCCATACCCCTATAACGCCACCTGCATCGGCTACAATCTTTGCCTGCTCCTTACTTACAAGCCTTGGCTTCATCATCTTTGCCATAAAAGGATTTTGACCTAATTGAGTATCAAGACCGGTGTGCGAAATAAGCACCGGTTTTGTAGCTACCTTAAGTGCCGCGTTAATAGTATCGTTACTGGCATGGGCCAGGTCTACCAGTATGCCAAGCCTGTCGCATTCTTTAATTACATCAGTACCCAGTTGCGTAAGTCCACCAAATTTTACCAGATTAGTATATACATCCCCTAACGGAACAGAAGCATCATTATCATGCAGTAATCCAAGTTGCCTCAGCCCACGGTCATACGCTATCTGTACTCTGTCTGCATGTCCTTCAAGAAAATGGCACCCTTCTACCGATTGTATTACCGTAGGCTTACCTGCTTTTTTAGCCGTATTAAGATCGTCTAGGTTTAAGGAACGCTTTATGTTATTGGTTTTAAGTACAACGTCCATAGCATCTAAACCTGCTATAAACCTGTTGTAAGCATCACCAACATTTGGCAGCTTTTGGTAATCAACAGCAAATGTCATAGAAATAGCCAAAAGCCCTGATTTTTTAAATTCGCTTATAAGATCAAGTTTCGGACCGGGCAATTCACTCGCATTTAAAGGTACATCGATATGATTATGAGTATCTATACCCATTATTTTTGCTACAATGGCGGCTACTTTAGGATCTTCCTCTCCCTCAAATGCCCACATTAACGGAGGGTTCATAAACATAAGTGCTCCTGCACCGGTAAGTGTACTGACAAATTTTCTGCGGGACCATGGGTTTTGATGTATTGACATATATTAATAAAGTTGTGCAGAAAAACCTGCTATGATGATGTGTAAAATTTAGTAAGGGGATATAAATACAGCCTTACAAATTTTAGACAATTACAACATTAAAAAGTTTAATTGCGTCCCGACTTTATTTCAATTAAAAAACAAAGAATTATAGAATCTCTACACTGTTGTATAACAATACGATAAGCATCGTAAATATAGCAATCAAATAATACAAAAATTCAATAGTCGATCAACTAACAATAAGCGTATAAAACTAAATGTTAAATTTTAGTAAATTATTAGTCTATTGATTTGGTAGACTAATTAAAACTTCCCTACTTTTGCAAAGCATCCACCATAAAGATTTTTAGCTATGGAACAAAAAGTAATTACAAGACAGGGAATAAAGGTAGCTTCTAAGCAGAAGCATATTGTATTGCTGCATGGGCTCTTTGGCGACCTTAGCAACTGGAGTGCTTTTGAAGATTATTTTGGCTCTCACCATAGTGTACATACGCCACAACTTCCACTATATAAAAAGCAGGGTAAAGAAAATAACCTGGACCACTTTGTTGTTTTCCTTGAAGAGTACATAGCCGAAAATAAAATCGAGCAACCTGTACTTGTAGGTAATTCGCTTGGTGGACATATTGCACTATTGTATACGCTAAAACATCCGGAAAAAGTAGACAAGCTTATCCTTACCGGAAGTTCAGGCTTATACGAAAACTCTTTTGACGTGCCATTTCCCAGGATTAATGACTTTGAGTTTATATCAGACCGGGTTCGAGAAGTATTCTTTAACCAGGAGGCCGCTACAGATGCTCTTATAAAACAAGTTTTTAGCACCATACAAGACAGGGATAAAGCATTATCTGTAGTACGCACCGCAAAAGCGGCACGTAACCAAAACCTTAAAAGCATACTCAGTACCATAACACTGCCCGTACTGCTAATATGGGGTATGCAGGATATTGTAACGCCAATGACCGTAGCAGAGGAGTTTTACTACCACCTGCCTAACTCGCACCTGTTTCTTATAAACAATTGCGGCCATGCCCCAATGATGGAACAGCCTGAGGAATTTAATAATAAAGTTGCTGAATTTTTATCTTCTTAATTTTGAAAAACTTAACTAAAAATATGATCATGAACTGCTGCTGCGTACGGAAAATTCTGTGTTGCAAAAGTACCTGTGCCCATACTTTATGAGCTAAGCCTTTTACAACATTGTAAAGGGCTTTTTTTATGCAACTAAGAATACAAATACGATAATAATAAATGATCGAATTAAAAAACATCTCCAAAACGTTTTATAAGGCAGACAGGGAGATAAAGGCACTGAACAATGTTTCGCTGCACGTGCCAAAAGGCAAAATTTTTGGTGTGATAGGTACTTCCGGTGCCGGAAAAAGCACGCTTATACGTTGCATAAACCTTTTAGAAAAACCTACGTCTGGTGATGTAGTTATTGAAGGAAAGTCTTTGCCGGGCCTTAGTGCGGCGCAGTTAACCCGCGAACGCAGGCAAATGGGCATGATATTTCAGCACTTTAACCTGCTTTCATCAAGAACGGTGTACCAAAATATAGCCTTTGCACTGGAACTTGCCAATACTCCAAAAAATATAATTGATGCACGGGTAAAAGAACTTTTGGCACTTGTAGGGCTTGATGAAAAAATTAACGATTACCCGGCAAGCCTTTCCGGCGGTCAAAAACAACGTGTAGCCATAGCCCGTACACTGGCAAATAATCCTAAGATATTACTTTGCGATGAAGCTACAAGTGCTTTAGACCCCGCTACTACCCGCGCCATATTAAACCTGCTTAAAGATATTAACAAGCGACTTAATATTACCATATTGCTCATTACCCACCAGATGGAAGTAGTAAAGGCCATTTGCGACGAGGTTGCCGTAATTAGTGGTGGCGAGCTTATAGAGCAAGGTACTGTAGGAGAAATATTTGCAAAACCACAACAACAGCTTACCCGCGAGTTCATAGCCTCTGCCCTTCATATCGAGATACCTCCTGTTTATACTGAGCGCCTTAAAGCATTACACAAAGACGGGCTTAGTAGCCTGGTGCGCCTGGAACTGGGCGGCAATAGTGCAAATGAACCCTTTATTACCGATGCTGCGAGGCAATATGATATTGATATTAAGATTATTTCTGCCGAAACATCGTATGCCGGGACCACCAGCTTTGGCATTCTAATCATAGAAATATCCGGCGATTTGCCCCGGCAGAATGATGCACTACAATTGTTTAATCAAAAAAATATAAAAACTGAATTGCTTGGCTATGTCTGAATCAACTATTACACTTTTATTAAACGGTACTTGGGAAACACTTATCATGACTTTTGTGTCAGGTTTTTTTGGTTTTGTATTGGGCCTGCCTACCGGTATACTGCTGTTTCTTACCCGCAAAGAGCAGGTACTGCAAAATTCAGCACTCAATAAAAGCCTGTCTATACTGGTAAATATATTTCGCTCCATACCTTTTATAATACTTATAGTATGGATGATACCTTTTACCCGTGCTGTAGTAGGTACATCTATTGGTGTAAGTGCGGCACTTGTGCCTTTAAGTATTGGCGCTGCACCATTTATAGCAAGGCTGGTAGAAAACAGCCTACTGGCATTGCCAAATGGTATCGTAGAAGCTGCAAGGGCGCTGGGTGCTACTCCCTGGCAAATAATATATAAGGTATTACTGCCCGAGGCTTTGCCGTCGCTAATTAATGCAGCATCTATTACGCTCATTACACTTGTAGGGTATTCTGCCATGGGAGGCGCTGTTGGTGCCGGCGGACTGGGGCAAATAGGCTACCAATATGGCTACATTGGTTATGATGCCGTAGTCATGAATACCGTACTCATACTGCTTGTACTGCTGGTTTTTGCAATTCAACTGGCGGGCGATGCACTTTCTAAACATTTTGATCGCCGATAAAAAAAAACACAACATTTATACTTTATTTTATGAAATCAATATTCAGATTATCTATAATTAGCTTACTTTCAATTTCTGCCATCACACTGACCAACTGTGGCAAAGACAAAAAAAATGATCCGCACAGGATCAAAGTTGGCGTATCGTCAGGGCCGGAATATACCGTGGCACAAGCTGCCCAAAAGGTTGCCAAAGAAAAATACGGCCTTGAAGTAGAGCTGGTATCGTTTAACGATTATGTAATTCCAAACGAAGCCCTTAACAATGGCGATATAGATGCTAATGCCTTTCAGCATAAGCCTTACCTTGACGAACAGTCTAAGCAAAGAGGCTATAAACTGGCAATTGTTGGAAAAACGTTTATTTACCCTATAGCGGCTTATTCTAAAAAAATAAAATCGTTGGCTGAACTTAAACCGCAAAGTACGATAATCATACCTAACGATCCTACAAATGGTGGGCGCTCGTTGTTGCTTCTCGCTAAAAACGGACTTATAAAACTTAAAGCTGATGTGGGCCTTTTACCAAAGCTTACCGACGTTACAGAAAATCCTAAGAACTTTAAAATCCTTGAACTGGAAGCTCCTCAACTGCCCCGCGCGCTCGAAGACCAGAATGTAACCATTGCCATTATTAACAACACCTTTGCTGCTCAGGCTGGCCTTGTACCCTCAAAAGATGCGCTGTTTGTAGAAGACAAAGATTCGCCTTATGTAAACCTGGTCGTAACCCGTGAAGACAACAAAAATGCCGAAAATGTAAAGCAGTTTGTAAAGGCATACCAGAATGCTGAAGTAGAACAAGCAGCTATAAAAGAATTTAAAGGCGGAGCTGTAAAAGGCTGGTAAAATAACTGAAGATAAATTAATCAATTGTCATAAAAATGAATGCTCCTGTAATACAACAAAACCCTTACCAGTCTATGCTGGACAGGTTTAATATTGCTGCAGATATATTGCAGCTTACACCATCATTACGCCAAAAATTACAGCAACCGGAAAAGCAGGTGCTTGTAAACTTTAGCATAACACTGGATAATGGCGAAGAGAAAAACTTCGACGGTTACCGTGTTATACACTCTACGGTATTAGGTCCTTCTAAAGGCGGTATACGCTATGATACCGGTGTACATCTTGACGAAGTTAAAGCCCTTGCCGCATGGATGACCTGGAAATCGGGTGCCACAGGTATACCTTTTGGTGGTGCTAAGGGCGGTATAATCTGCGAACCAATAGAACTTTCTAAAACAGAACTCGAAAGGCTTACAAGGGCATATACAAAGGCTCTGGCTGATACTTTTGGCCCTGATAAAGATGTTCCGGCACCGGATATGGGCACCGGCCCTGATGAAATGGGCTGGCTGATGGACGAATTTTCTTTATTGCACGGCAAGCCCGTACACGCGGTAGTTACAGGTAAGCACCTGCACTCTGGCGGGTCGCTGGGCCGTACTGAGGCTACCGGAAAAGGTGTCAGCATCATTACACTGCTCACCCTAAAAAAACTGGGATTCTCCCCTGCCCATACTACTGTAGCCATACAGGGCTTTGGTAATGTAGGGCTGCATACGGCCTTGTTTTTATATGAAAACGGATTGAAAGTTATTGCAGTTAGCGATATTGATGTAGCATTGCATAATGCCGATGGTTTTGATATACCGCAGCTCATTGCCTATTATAATGCAAATGGCAGGTCGTTGCTTGGATATAAAAATGCAGATGCAATACCGCATGAAAGCCTGCTGACACTTAATGCAGATGTACTAATACCGGCAGCTAAAGAAGATGTTATCACTGCGAGGAATGCGGCAGATATAAATGCAAACATTATTATTGAAGCGGCTAATGGCCCTGTAGCGTCTGATGCGGATGCTATATTGAATCAAAAAGGTATCACCGTAGTACCGGATATTGTGGCCAATGCCGGTGGGGTAACGGTATCTTACTTTGAGTGGCTGCAAAACTCGCACCTTGAATCGTGGGATATTGATACTATAAACCAAAAGCTGGAGGAAATACTCTCTGCCAGTTTTGAAAACCTTTATGAAACCGCCAGAAGCTTAAGCCTGCCACTACGTACTGCGGCTTATGTTATTGCAGTAAAAAAAGTAGCTGAAACACTAAGGCTTAAACAAAACATACCGGGCGGTGCCATTACTGCCAATTGATATCTTTGATGTCTCAAATTTAGATAACCGCCTGTAACAGGGCGGTTTCTTTATATAATGAAAAGCGCTTCTGCGGCTACTTCATAAAAAATGTGCAGGCATCCATAAAGCAACTGAAGTTTGCCTTTAATTAAAAAATCGGGCAACATGGCTTGTTTAGGTGTAGCACCATGGTATTTTTTAAACAGGCATATAAAATGCGAAACACTTTTATATCCCAGATGAGAGGAAACCTCGTTAACCGGCTGCTGTTCGGCAAGCATTTTCCTGGCTTTTTGCATCCTGATTTTAGTAACGTAGTCGTGTATGGTGCTCCCAAAATTTTCTTTAAAACCCGTTTTAAGCTTCAGTTCGTTTAAGGATATGATACGCGACAATTGTTTAATTGTGGGCGGCGTAGCATAGTGAGTAACAAGATATGCCTTGGCAGATTCCAGTTTAGTTAGCAATTCATCAGTTATCGAAGGAATATTACTTCCTGAGGCATTTGTAATAAACAGTTGCAGGAAAAGCTCTTTCAGTTTATGCTCTATAAAATACTTTTTTACTGCTCCATCATAATTATTATCCAGTATCTCAAAAATAATATTTAGTATGGTGGCATTGGTTGGTATCAGGTTTTTACCAAAATGCACATAGCTGTTTTTCTTAACCTCATTATAAAAAGGAGAAGCATTTATCCAGCTCTCGTTTTGCATAAGCGACAGGTAAAACGGCCTTGCAATAAACATCCTGATATAACGCATGGGTTCGCCATTACCGGGCATTTTCATGCTCACATCGGTATCTCCCCTAAAAACCAGTTGTAATATTCCGGTTGGCAGGTCACGTACCCTGTTATATTTTTCCTTAAATGTAGCTACACTGCCCGTTAGCAATAATGACATCTGTACATAATCGCCGCGCTTGGTAAGCAGTTCTGTATAATCGGCATAATTGCTGAAATTAGTCTCTATAATAAAAAAGCCATCGGTATGATGAACACCTCCAGATACGTATATCTCATCTTTTTTATCAAATTTTATTTCGCTGTATTCTACACCGCTTGTGCTGTCGGCATTATCTTTTACATCTACTTCATACAGGGTTATTCCCTCTTCTTTCAGTCGTGAGCGTACATACATAATACCATTCCCGTTATTTTTAATACTAATTCCATTATCCGGTAAAAGCTGTCCGAAATACTTTTGCATAAAATTATTTATAACCAGTCTAATTAAAAAGAACAAAAGCTAAATTTTTGAATATTTTTTTAGAGAACAGGATAAGCAACCAATAATGAAACAAATTTTACTACAAACTTTTATTTTTATTGTATTTACTGCAACAGCATTTTCACAGTCCGGCAGCAATATTCATGGTACGCTTACCAACAACGGTATTCCGGTACAGGGCGTTTTAGTATTTGCAGAACAAACAAAATACACTACCGAAACCGATGCAGCCGGGCACTATAGCCTCACCTTGCCCGAGGGTAAATACACCATACGTTTTTCAGGTGTGGGATATGCCGACGAAACCATAGAGGTAAGCCTTAGCGCAAACGAAAAAAAAGAAATAAGCCTACCCTTAAAGCTTAGTACACCTACAGAACTTGAAGAAGTTGCTATAAATGGAAAAAGCGCCATACAACGTATAAGAGAAACGCCTTTTAATGTAGTAGCACTTGATGCCAAATCGATGTACAACACCACCCTGGACCTTGCCCATCTGCTTGATAAGGCATCGGGTGTAAAAATAAGGGAAACAGGTGGTGTAGGCTCTGATATGTCTATATCCCTTAACGGTTTTACAGGCAGGCACATTAAGCTTTTTATGGATGGTGTGCCCATGCAGGGATTTGGTTCGGCATTTCAGCTAAATAATATACCCGTTGGTATTGCAGACCGTATTGAAGTATATAAGGGCGTAGTACCTGTAGAATTTGGTGGGGATGCTTTGGGTGGAGCCATTAATATTGTAACCAACCAGAGTGCCAATACTTATGTAGATGCCTCATATTCTTTCGGTTCGTTCAACACCCATAAAACAAACCTTAACGTAGGCTATACTTCTAAATCAGGCTTTACGGTACAGGTTAACGCATTCCAAAATTACTCAGACAATGATTACAGGGTATTCATTAAAGAGATAATGGATATTAACACACAGGAATATTCCATTAAAAATAAATGGGTAAGGCGTTTTAACGATACGTATCATAATGAAACCGGGGTTGTAAAAGCCGGATTTGTAAACAAATGGTGGGCAGACCGCTTTTTAATAGGCATTACAGTAGGCCAGGAATATGCCGATATACAAACTGCTAACCTGATGAAGATAGTGTATGGCCAAAAATACCGCACGGCCAATACCTTTATGCCATCGCTTAGCTACGAAAAAAAGAACCTGTTTACTAAAGGGCTTACGTTTCGCCTTACGGCAAACTATAACCGCAACAAAAATGAAAACTTTGATAAAGCAAGCCGCCAGTATAACTGGTACGGACAGTATCGCGAAACGGGATCTGTAGGCGAATCTGGAGTATCAGGGCTTACTAACTTCCTGAATGATAATTACTCATCAACCGCTAACCTAAATTACCGCATTAACGATAAGCACTCCATCTCTATAAATGATGTTGTTACAGGTTATGAAAGAAAAAACGAGGTTAACGTTACATCTGCCGAGTTAGGTGTAACCTATGATAATATGCGCCGCATAAGCCAGAAGAATGTTTTAGGGGCATCATACCGCTATCGCTTTAGCGAAAAATGGAATATAGATGCTTTTGGTAAAAACTATAACCAAAAAGTTATAGGCCCTGTAAACAACGGCGACCTTGCACACACCGCTTTTACCGAAGTAAAGAAAACTTATAACACTACTGGCTATGGTGTGGCTACAACATATTTTCTTAAAGATATACAGCTTAAGGCATCAGTAGAAAAAGCCTACCGCCTGCCTACCGAAAATGAACTTTTTGGCGATGAAGTGCTGGAAACCGGCAATGCTTCTATAGAAGCTGAAAATTCTATGAACTATAACCTGGGGGCTACGCTGAATAAAAAGATTTCAGAAAACAGTTCTATATACGCCGATGTTAACCTGTTTTACCGTGACACCCAGGATTACATCCGCCGCCTTACAGAGCAGCGCCTTGGTACAGGTTATTCTACAAACCACGGTACTGTACATAATACAGGTGTTGATGCTGAATTGCGCTATTACTACAAAAATAAATTTACCATAGGTGGTAACGTTACCTGCCAGAACTTGCGCGATAAAGAACGCTTTCAGGCTTCGAGTTCCGGCAATATGATGGAAAGCCTGTCTTATAATGTAAGGATACCAAATGTTCCGTACTTCTTTGGTAATGCAGATGCTACTTATTATATGCACGACTTTTTTGGAAAAGGCAATGTGCTGAGTGCCGGCTACCACTTAAATTTTATCGATAGGATATTTCTTAACTGGCCTAACCTGGCAACAGCCAATAATAAGCTCGACCTGCCACAGCAAATTTCGCACGACCTTAATGTAACCTTCTCTTCTGCCGGAGGTAAATATAATATCGCCCTTGAAGCCCGCAACATTACAGATGAAAAACTGTATGACAACTACGCCCTGCAAAAACCGGGCAGGAGTTTTTCGATCAAACTGCGCTACTTCTTTATGCAAAAACGAAATAATACTAATCAAATAAATAACTAACTGATGAAAAAAGTGAAATACACAGGAGTATGGGCTTTGGCCCTGGCCCTATTAACCCTTGCAGGCTGTAGCGATGATACTACAGGAGGTAATGCATCTCAGGGCAACTATTTTGTAGCGGCTACACAGGGAGATTTTACCTATATGCTGTCTGTAAACGACCTGGAGTCAGGTACGGCAACCATAGTAGGTAACGGCAGCGCTATTGAAGAGCCTTATGCATTTACAGCATTTGTAGCTAACGGAGAGCGTTCTGTAACTGCCATGCAATACCGCCAGGGCGACCCTTCTATAGGTATGTCATACAGCCTTAACAGCGAAGGTGTAATACAAAAAACAGGAAACGAATTTCAGCTTGAAAAAGGCTACGGTACCTGGGGTTCTTTTGGTAACTACATAGTGGCAGCACGTAGTGGGCAAACCCTTACAGATGGTACTACGGGTGCTATTGCCTATCTTATAGACCAGACAAACGGTAATGGCGTTTCTACAAAATATCTTTCTACAACAGGCCTAAATGGTGGTATAGAGTATTATGGTGTAAAAGAAAGTGCTACACTATCGGGCGTTGTAGACCGTGGTAACGGTACCTTCCTTACAGCAGGTATATTCTCTCATGGTGTTACAGGCTCAGGTGGCAGTACTACCGCTACCGTGGGCAACCCTGATGAGTGTTGGGTTTTTGAACTCGACCAGAATTTTAATGTTGTACGCTCTTTTAAAGACGATCGCATTAGCTACTCAGCCGGACGTTACCGTTCTGCTTACTATTCTCAGATAGACAGCGATGATAATAACAATGTGTATGTCTTTTCAGGTGCTTATGATGCCACATCTACAAAAAATGCAGGCGTGGTAAGAATCCCTTCAGGTGCGAGCACATTTGACTCATATTACTGGGATCTTGAAACGGCCTCTGGTGGTTACCGTTTCCGTAAAGTATGGCACATTACAGACGATTATTTCCTGCTAGAGTACTACAACGAGCAGTATGAAACGTTAAACATAAGCAGCGCCGCTACGCAGTATGCAGTAGTAAGAATGGGAACCAAAGACTTTAAATGGGTAACTACAGGTTTCCCTGCAAAAGGCAATATTACCGGAACAGGATGGCCATTTGCTCACAACGGAAAAATGTATTTTCCTGTAACTACAGACAGTGCACGCCCTACAGTATATGTTATAGATCCTGCTACAGCTGTAGCAAAAGCAGGCCTTGTAATAGAAGCTGAAGGAGTTTCTGCCCTGGCACGTTTAGCTTATTAATATTTAGTAATTTTGGGTTTTTACAATAACAGGGCAGTTCATATCTTTGACTGCCTTGTTATCCCTTTTTTAGACAACATTTAATATGAAAAAAATAGTATTCCTGTCGTTCATACTGGCAGCGTTTGGTGCAAATGCACAACAAAAAAACACATTGCTTGATCAGGCTTTCTGGAAAGCAAACCCCGATGTAGCAGCTGTAAAAGCAGAAATTGCTAAAGGTAACAGTGCCACCGAGATGAACCCGATGGCTTTTGATGCCACTACTATGGCAATAAATAACGGTGCATCGTTAGAAACCATAAAATTACTTGTAGAGCAACCCGGCAACGGTATAAGCAAGCCTACGCACGACGGACGTATTTACCTGCACTGGGCGGCTAATAAAGGTAATGCAGATGTGGTAGACTACCTTATTAAAAAAGGGTCTGATATTAATCTTGACGATAGCCATGCTACTACCCCACTTGCTTTTGCTACCGGAAACGGACAAACAAACACAGCAGTTTACGACCTTTTTTTTAAAGCGGGACTTGACCCAAAAAAAAAGTATAAAGATGGTGCAAACCTGTTGCTAATGGCTATGCCTAATGATAAAGACCTGACGCTGGCAACTTATTTTGCTACAAAAGGCTTATCTCTTAAAGATACAGATACCAATGGTAATACAGCATTTAACTATGCTGCAAAAACAGGTAATGTAGAGCTGCTTAAAACCTTGCTTAAAAAGGGTGTTAAGTTTAACGACAATGCACTTATTTTTGCTGCTCAGGGTACTCGTCGCACGGCTAACACCATAGAAGTTTACAAATATCTGGTAGAGGACTTAAAAATAAAACCTACCGTTGTAAGTACTGATGGCGAAAATGTACTGCACTTTATCGTGCGCAAACAAAACCAGGCAGACATCATTAAATATTTCCTGGATAAGGGTGTAGATGCAAACAAGGCAGACTATGAGGGCAATACTGTTTTAATCAATGCCGCATCCGGTAAAGATGTAGCCGTTACAGCGCTTTTATTGCCTAAAGTTAAAAATATAAATGCAGTGAATGCAAAAGGAGAATCGGCACTTATACAGGCTGTAAAAAGCGGATCTCCTGAGATGGTGGGATTTCTTTTAGATAAGGGTGCAGACCTGAACGTGGCAGATAAAGATGGTAACAACCTTGCTTATTATTTAGTACAGTCGTACAGGCCGCAACAACCGGGCCGTGGCGGCGAGGCTAAAGACGATTTTGGAGACAAGCTTAAAGTATTACAAGCAAAAGGCTTTAACTTTGCCGGCACCCAAAAAGACGGAAGCACGCTATTTCACGTTGCCGTGATTAAGAACGACATTACGCTTTTAAAGAATCTTTCAGCTTTAAATATCGATGTTAATACTAAAAACAAAGAAGGATTAACAGCACTGCACAAAGCGGCAATGGTATCTAAGGACGATACTATTTTAAAGTATCTTCTTTCTGTAGGGGCTAAAAAAGATATTAAGACTGAGTTTGACGAAACACCGTACAACCTGGCTAAGGAAAACGAGTTCCTGACTAAAAACAATGTATCTGTAGATTTTCTTAAATAATCATGAAACACATCCTTAAAATTTCGCTTGCGGCACTATTTATCTGCCTTTTTTCAGTGCAGGCTACCGCACAAAATACAAAGTATAAATGCCTTCTGCAAATGTCTAATTACATGGGCGATGGCGCTTATGTGGTGGTATCGCTTATTAACCCTAAAGGTGAATATGAAAAAACACTTTATGTAATGGGCGATGATAAAAAATGGTACAACAGCCTTAAAGAGTGGTATAAGTTTTACGCTAAAAAGCCACAAAACCTTAGTGCCATTACAGGTGCATCGGTAACAGGCGGCGACCGTAGCGTAACCACTTTCGAAATTGAGGATGCCAAGCTAAACAAAGGCTATAAACTACGTTTTGAATCGGCGGTTGAAGACCAGAAATACAATGTAACCGACCTTGAAATACCATTGACTACCGAAGGCCTTACTGAAAAATCAGAAGGTACAGGGTATATAAGGTATGTAAAATTCAGTAAGGTACAATAGTTATATAATGACGCTATCCATCTGGAGGTATGCACATTTAGCACTGGCGGTATTTTCGTCCATGTTTTTAGTACTGACATCGTTAACAGGTGCTGTACTGGCTGTAAATGCCATACAGGAGAAAATACCGCCATTTGCATTGCACGACCTTGACGGCATTACTGTTGCAGAAGCACTCCCACAACTGCGAAAGGTATATCCTGAAATTATAGAAATAGAAGTAAACCACAATGGCTTTGTAAAACTGCAGGGCACCGATGCCGATGGTAATGATGTAGATGCATATATAGATATTAAAACAGGTAAAGTACTGGGCAAACCTATTAAAAAAAATGAGTTCATCCAGTGGGTTACTTCGTTCCACAGATCTTTGTTCCTACATGATGCCGGCCGAATTTTTGTGGGCATTAACGCATTTCTGCTATTCCTTATCTCTGTCTCAGGGCTTGTACTTATTTTAAAACGCCAACAGGGCTTGCGCCGTTTCTTTTCTAAAATTGTAAAAGACAGTTTTTCACAGTACTATCATGTATTTACCGGAAGAATAGCTTTAATTCCTATCCTCATTATTTCCCTTACGGGAACATACCTTTCATTAGCGCGTTTCAACGTTTTTCCTAAAGAAAATGCAGAAATAAAGGATAGGCAAAACACGAGTTTCATTTTTAAATCGACCTATTTTTCAGAAGTCGACAAGATTGAATTTCCGTTCTCTGACGATCCGGAAGAATATTACATGCTAAAGCTCAAAGACCGTGAGCTTACTGCTGACCAGGCCGGTAAAGTGCTTAGTGAAACCCAATACCCTTTTACAACGGTAATAGAAACCCTTAGCCTTGATCTGCATACCGGGCGTAGTAGTATAATTTGGGCGGTGGTACTGGGGCTGGCTTCGCTCAATATATTGTTTTTCATCTACTCCGGATTTACAATGACCTTAAAAAGGCGTTCGTCCAGGATCAGAAATACATTTAAAGCTGCGGAAAGCGAATATATACTGCTCGCAGGTTCAGAGAACGGTAGTACACTCCGGTTTGCTAATGCTGTATTAAAACAACTGCTGGATCAAAATAAAAAAGCACACCTTACAGAGCTGAACAATTACACCGTTTTTCCTAAAGCAAAGTATATCATCATACTTACAGCTACACACGGATTAGGTGAAGCGTCTTCAAATGGAAAAAAGCTAATACAACTGATTAAAAAACATCCTCAGCCACATACTATAAATACGGCAGTAGTAGGTTTTGGGTCAACTGCATATCCTGATTTTTGTGCATTCGCAAAGGAGGTCGACAATTTGCTTACTACGCAAAGCTGGGCAAACCCTATTGTTCCGTTATATACCATAAACGATAAATCTGCGGTAGCATTTGCTGCATGGACAAAAACCTGGGCAGATGCTACAGGCATACCACTTGCCACTACTCCTGCCCTATACAACAAGAAACCAAAAGGGCTTCAAAAATTTACGGTTGTTGAAAAAACAACGGTAAGCAGTGACGACCAAACCTTTATGCTTACCATAAAACCGAAGAGGCTTACTACATTTACTTCCGGCGACCTGTTTGCCATTTATCCTAATAACGATGGCACAGAGCGACTGTATTCTATAGGAAAGGTTGATGGTAACATACTGCTTGTAGTAAAACTACATGAGCACGGGCTTGGTTCTTCTTATCTTAATAAACTTAAGCCGAATATAGCCTTTAAAGCACGCATGGTAGATAATCACGCTTTTCATTATCCTGTTAAATCTCCTGCTGTTGCCATGATTTCTAACGGAACGGGCATTGCTCCGTTTCTGGGAATGGCAGCACAAAATAAAAGAAAGACCAATAGCTATTTGTATGCAGGATTCCGCAAAGAAACAGTTATCACAAAGGGTTATATTGCTTTTGCTGATCACCAGATTAAAAAGAAACACCTTACCGATTTCAAGGTTGCGTATTCACGTGAAGGTAATAATTGCTATGTTACCGATTTAGTTGCTAACGATACCCATAAGCTTGCCACACTATTGGCACAGGGAGGCACAATAATGATTTGTGGTTCTATAGCCATGCAGCTTGACGTAGAGGCTGCTCTGAATACTATTTGCCAGAATATGAATAATGAAAGCCTTGACTTTTATAAGGCTAAAAACCAAATCCTGGCTGATTGTTATTAATGTTCAGTTTACTGATTACGATTGTATCATAAGCTCAAAGATAAACCCCGTAACAAAATATGTTTGTTACGGGGTTTATCTTTAAAGCAGGTTCAGTTTTTCTTCTTCAATATCAAGGTATAACAAGTGCTTGCGTACAATTTCTTCGTCGATATTCTGCTCCCTGTTTTTAGTAGTTAGCCATTTGCGTTGGCGTTCCAGTATATCACGATATACCTCCTTTGCCTCATCTGCCATAATAGCTGTTGTATCGCCTAACTGTCCTGTATCTTCCCATTTACAAGCCATTTGATATAAAACAGGGTGTTCATCCATTTCCTTACTATAATCTGCCCTCATTTGTTCCAGCGCATAATAATTAAGCTTACGCCTTATCTTATTATACAACTCCTCTTCAGGCATTATAAAATCTGGATCCGGAATTTTGATCTTCTGTATCATCAACGGCAGTGTAAGTCCTTGTAACAACAAGGTAGTTAGTATTACTATAAAAGTAATGTAGAGTATCAGGTTACGCTCCGGAAACTGGGTACCATCATCTAACTGCACCGGGATAGATAACGCCGCAGCTAAAGATACCACGCCACGCATACCTGCCCACCCCAATAGCATAGGCACCTTATACCCCGGATGCCTTGCATCTGCAACGGTAATAAAATTACGCATTATTAATGTAACTACTACTGCCATATATGCCGATATGAAACGGGCCACAATTAGCACAAGCGTTACAAGTAGCCCGTATCCTGTGGCAGTCCAAAGCCCCTGGTCTTCTAACCCGGCAGTAATTTCCGGCAGGTCCAGCCCAATGAACATAAACACCAGCCCGTTTAGCACAAAACTCAGGCTTTCCCAAACGTTTATGCCCCGCAGCCTTGAACTGCTGCTTAAATAACCAAGCCTGTGTGTAGATAACAATAACCCGCCGCTTACTACGGCAAGCACACCAGAACTGTGTACCTCTTCAGCTGCTATATAAATTGCATAAGGAGTAATAACATCGAGCACAATATCGGCATTAGCATCTGTAGGCAGTAAACGGTGCAATTTCATTATAATATAGCCTACAGCAACACCAATGGCCACACCACCTATAACCATCCATACAAAGCTAAGTGCCGCCTCATGCCATACAAACTGGCCGGTTGCAACGGCTATCATTGCAAAACGGAATATGATTAGTGATGAAGCATCGTTTAAAAGGCTTTCTCCTTCCAAAATGGATGAAAAACGTTTTGGCACTTTTACAAACTTGAGTATGGCTCCGGCACTAACAGCATCCGGTGGCGAAACAATGCCGCCCAACAGAAATCCTAATGCTAATGAAAACCCTGGAATAAAATAGTTAGCCACAAAAGCTACTGATATTGCCGTAAAAAACACGACCAGGAAAGCAAAACTGGTGATAATGCGCCTCCATTTCCATAGCTCTTTCCATGATATGGCCCACGAAGCCTCATACAATAACGGAGGTAGGAAAATAAGGAATATAAGCTCAGAATCTATATGCAGCGCGGGGATACCCGGTATAAAACTAATACCCAGACCGCCCAGTACCAATAGTACAGGATAGGCTATTTTAGCTTTATTGGCCACCATAATAAGCAGCAATATTATTACAATTAACCCCAGATAAAAAGGAAAGTCATGAAACATGTAGAGGTGTGTTTGTTTTGTGTATAATATTACAAAAACTTTGGCTTTTGCAAATCATCCCTACAATAAAAAGATGCTAAACCAACTGCGACGGCGCTACGCCATACGCTTTTTTAAAGGCGAATGAAAAATGCGAAAGGTTTTCAAAACCAACCTCAATATATACATCTGATGCTTTTTTACCTTTCTGTGCTATCAGAAAGTGCGCTTCTTCCAAGCGTTTTTGCTGTAGCCATTTGCTTGGTGTAGTGCCAAATATTTTTTCAAAATCGCGCTTAAAAGTACTAAGGCTACGTCCTGTTAAATAGGCAAACCGCTCTAGCGGTACATTAAAATTAAAATTTTGCAGCATAAAGTCTTTAAGCCCTATTTTTCCGGGTTCTCTAAAGTCAAACAGTACAGGAACAAGATCGGCACGTTTTTGCGCAAGCAGTAAGGCAATCTCCTGCACCTTAAGTGCAATAAGTGTAGAGTTTACTTCTTCTGTACTATTCAAATATGCAATGAGCGATTGCGCAAAACTCTGAAACAAAGGATCGGGATCTAGCGGGATAACGCTGTCTGGTGTATCGCACAACGGGGATGTATCTTTAAAGTTATCCTTTATTTTTAGTAACGTGTCTGCATCCAGCCGTATCGATAGTCCTTTGTATTCGCCTTTATCAACATCGGGCATCTTCGAGAATTTTGCCAGGCGATTCTTGGGGTAAAAAGCAAAATCGCCCGCCTTGAGCTGGTATTCCTTTCGTCCGTCATTAATAGCAAGGCTGCCCGATTCTATGTAGGTAAATACATGTTCCGGAATAAAATTTTCGCCCTCCCTGCTCATACGCGTGTAGCAGGAATAGATAACGCCGCTTACTTTATTAATACTTGAATTTTCCATTGATACAAATTTTGCCACGAATCTCACAAACCTGCCTTGCTTAGGCAGGTTTGTGGCTTCGATTAAAAATTATTTTTTTAAATACGATTTTCCCTGTTCGGTTTCAAAAAAATTCTCCGCCTCATCGTGGTCAGTGCTAAGGCTTACAGGTAGCCATGCTTCCATTTCGGCTGTACGGTCTGCATCCCTGTTTTGCAGCATTCCTATAGCTTCGCTACCCAGTACTAAATGTACCGGCGGATTAGGATGCACTGCTAAATCTATCATAACTTTTGCAGCCTTATCAGGATCGCCAACAGGTACAAAGCTACCGCTTTTAAAAAAGTCGGCACGTTGTTTTACTAAATCGTAGCCTTCAATATCAGCAGCGTAGGTCATACTGTCTCCGGCCCAGTCAGTCCTAAAGCCTCCCGGTTCTACCGATGTTACCTTTATTCCAAAGCTTTCAACTTCTTTTGCTAAAGATTCTGTAAATCCGCTGAGGCCAAATTTTGCTGCCTGGTAAATACTTACTCCTGCGTTGCCTACCCGGCCACCTATAGAACTAATTTGTAATATGCGTCCGCCACCCTGCCTGCGCATGTAAGGCAATACTGCACGCGTAATTTCTATAGGAGCATACAGGTTTGTTTCAAGCTGACTGCGTACCTGCTCATCTGTAAAAGCCTCTGCTGCACCGGTAATGCCAAACCCTGCGTTGTTTACCAAAACATCAACCCTTCCAAAATGTGTTACGGCTTCTGCTACTGCATCATACACGCGGTTGTAATCAGTTACATCTAACTGTAATGCAAGGAACTGCTGCGGGTATAAATCTTCAAAACCTTTAAGCTGTTGCACGTTACGCGCAGTGCCTACTACTTTATCGCCACCGGCTAATACCGCTTCGGTAAGGCTACGGCCAAGGCCACGTGAACTTCCTGTAATAAACCAAACTTTTTCCATGTCAATTAATTCTTTAATTATAAAGACAAAGTTCGGGCATTAACACGCCTTACATTTTGTTGAAACGTTCAACTTTACTTTGCTATAACGTTCAGGATTTCTTTTCGAAGCGCGATAAAATATCGTTCATCATATCGATCTGTACTTTTTGTGTTTCAATAAGGCTTTGCTCCTGGTGCAGTATCAGGTGATCCAGCTTTTCGTGTAACAGGCGTATTTCAAGTTCAGATTTGAGGTTAACCATATAGTCATTCTCAGCCTTTTCACGATCTTTTTCGCCCTGTCGGTTCTGGCTCATCATAATAACAGGAGCCTGTAAGGCCGCCACACAACTCAATATAAGGTTAAGCAGAATAAACGGATATGGGTCAAACCCCTTATTGGCCAGTATAAAAACGTTAGCGCCTATCCATAACAGCAAAAAACCAAGGAATGAAAGTATAAAAGTCCAGCTTCCGCCAAAGGATGCCACTTTATCAGCAACTTTTTGCCCCAGTGTAAGATTGAGGTCATCCTCGTCAGGATTGTCAGATACTAAAGTTTTTTCCCGCAGTGCCTGTAGCACTTTAGCTTCGAGGTCATCAAGCTGCCCCACTTCTTTTTGCAGAAAGTCGGCTATGTATTTTTCGCGGTACTGGTTAAGTTCACCCATGCTCAGGCTACACGTTTCGTTAAACTCAGGATGATCTGCCTTAATAATGTCTAAAATGGGCTGCCTCACAATATTTGCAGGTACGTGTTCGCGCTGCGGGAATTCTTTCCCGGATATATCACTTGTAAATTTCATGTCTAAAACCAGTCTTTCTTTTTAAAATAAATAACCATAACAATTATAGAAACCATCATAATGCCCCATACCACATAATAACCATGTTCTGTATGCAACTCCGGCATATTGTCGAAGTTCATACCGTAAACCCCAACGATAAATGTTAATGGCATAAAGATAACCGAAAATATGGTGAGCGTTTTCATGATCTGGTTCATGCGCTGGCTCTGTGCAGCATAATGAAAGTTAGAGGCACTATCCAGCGAAGTAAGGTCATAATCCGTTTGGTCCAGCATTTCAAGACATTTTTGGTGCAGGCGGGCAAAGTAGGTATGCGTAGTCTTGCGAATAGTTTCGTACTCGTCTTCATCGCGATCGCTCTTAAGGCTAAGCAGGGCATCACGTAGCGGGGCTATAGCACGCTTAAGATATACAAGGTTGTCTTTGGTCTTCTCTATATCTTCAATAATATTTTCTTTACAGTTTTGACGTGCCATATCGGCCAGTTTGGCAATACGGGTTTCATAACGCTCTATGGTTATAAAGAAGTTCTCCATAATGGCATCCAGCATAAGGTAGAGCAGGTAATCGTTCTTCTTTTTTCGAACAATACCTGTACCCGTACGAATACGCTCGCGTATGTGGGTAAAATAGTCGCTCTTTTTTTCCTGAAACGAAATTATAGTATTGCCTTTCAGCAAAAAGCTAACCTGTTCTGTTTTAATACTACCCTGCTCCTCTTCCGGCAGAACCGATTTTATGCTGAAAAACAACACATCGCCCAGCTCTTCTATACGCGTACGCCTATGCACGTTAAGTATATCGCCTATTATAAGTGGTTCTACCTGTACGAGTTCGCCTATATTTTTTATAAGATCAGGGTTATGAAGCCCATGCACGTTAATCCATTTAATGTCATCTGCCTGCTTTTCATCTGTGCATTCTTTTACAATCCTTTCCAGAGAAACTTTATTATATTCTTCATAGCCGTTTTCATCAAAAACAAAAAGCTGTATTTCTATGGGCTCGTCGGTATGCTCGCCGTTATATTCAAAATAGTTTGGCACTACTTTGCGTACTTTGTTGTATTCTATTCTTTTCACAAAAAATGTGGTATTTCTATCCTATAAATATAGGAGTTTTTTAAAATGGATGCTATTTTTACCAAAAGTTTAAGCATGGCTATCCTCATTAAAAATATAAAAGAACTACTCCAGGTTCGCGAAACTAACATTACTAAACTCAGCGGGAGCGAAATGGCTACATTACCATCGCTAAAAAACGCATGGCTTTTGCTTGAAGGCAAAATCATTACAGGCTATGGAACTATGGATACCTGCCCACAAGTTGCTGATGCAGAATTGATAGATGCTACTGGTAAAACCGTATTACCTACCTGGTGCGACAGCCATACACATCTTGTGTATGCCGGTAATCGCGAACAGGAATTTGTAGACCGCATAAACGGATTGAGTTATGAAGAAATAGCCAACCGTGGCGGAGGGATACTTAACTCTGCAAAAAGGCTTAATGAAGCTACTGAGGATGAACTGTATGAACAAAGCCGTCTGCGCCTTGAGGAGGTAATGCGACTGGGTACCGGGGCAATAGAAATTAAATCGGGCTACGGGCTTACGGTAGATGGCGAACTAAAAATGTTACGTGTTATAAAACGCCTGCGCGAAAATTATAACGTAGCCGTTAAAGCAACATTTTTAGGAGCACATGCTTTCCCTACAGCATATAAGGAGAATCATACAGGTTATATTGACCTTATTATAAATGAAATGCTTCCGGCTATAGCCAAGGAAAATCTGGCAGATTATATAGATGCCTTTTGCGAAACAGGTTATTTTTCTGTTGAAGAGACAGAACGCATTATGGAAGCCGGCTTGAACTATGGCCTGCCTGCCAAAATACATGTGAACCAGTTTAACGCCATTGATGGTATTGCTGCCTGCGTAAAATATAATGCCATAAGTGTAGACCATCTTGAGGTGCTGACCGATGCTGATATTGAAGCACTAAAAAATAGCATTACCATGCCGGTGGCATTGCCAACCTGTTCCTTTTTTATAAGCATACCTTATACACCTGCAAGGCAAATGCTAAACGCAGGCTTACCGCTGGCTATTGCAACAGACTATAATCCGGGTACTACACCAAGCGGTAATATGAATCTGGTTGTAGCCACAGCCTGCATAAAAATGAAGATGACACCCGAAGAAGCTATTAATGCCGCTACTATAAACGGAGCCTATGCAATGGGTCTGAGCCATACACATGGCAGCATTACTACCGGTAAAGCTGCAAGTGTAATTATTACCAAACCGGTAAATTCTTATTACGAGCTACCCTATTCATTTGGTACAAACTTAATTGATACTGTAATCATAGCAGGAAAAAAAGTATAAAAAAATGCCACCCAAAAAAGGTGGCATTTTTACTGTATAACTAAATTAATTTAGTTTTTTATTTTCGCTTTCATCGCTTTGTATTCGGCAGTGCGATCAAGTGCCTGATACATACTTGCTAACGTAGAGATTACCCCCTGATCATCAGGATTAATTTTATGTGCTTTTTCAAGATATGGAATTGCACTATTGTAAAGCGCTTCACGTTGCTTTTTAAGCACCTCATAACGGGCATTATCTTTAGCAGATGTACCCAGCTTATTCATCTCATCTACAATTTTCTTTTCACCTGCCAGTTTAAGGGTACCCAGGTTAGTAAGTGCATCAGCATAATCCGGCTTAAGCTCTATAGCTTTCAGGAAATACTTTTCAGCTTCTGCCGGGGCAGTATCCATAGAAAGTACACCCAGGTTATACACAAGTGTAGGATCGTTAGGGTTTTTAGCCAGTGACTCACCTACCAGTTTTTTGTATGTTGCCATATCCCCTGCTTTGTAGGCAAGGTTAGCTTCTTCTATAATAAGGCTGGCATCATCTGGGTTTTCTTTACGGGCATTAGCAAAAAACTGCCTTGCCTTTTCGTTTTCACCCTTACTGTTATATATAAGTGCAATATTTTTTACTATATCCGGCCTTACAGATGGCTGCTTTATCTCCCTTGGTTTTTCGTAAACAATACCTTGTTTTACGGCAGCATCCCTGCTTTCTTTATCTCTAAAACCTTCTTCCTGTCCACTGGCTTTGTTTGTAGCTACATAAATAGTTGCTTCGCCTGTAAATTTAATTTTGTCCAGTTCAAGGTAATATTCTAATGCCTTATCATAATCCTGTGCATTTAAAGACATCGCAGCAGCATTATATAAATTTATAGGCTCATTAGGATCTACCTTGTAAGCAAGGGCAAATGCCATGGCTGTTTCCTTATACATTTTTTTATCAGCAAGCTGCTGAGCCATTAGCAATATGTCGGACTTTAATTTAGGTAAAGACTCCTTCTGAAGTTCATCAGTATATTTCTTCTTACCGGTAGTTTTTTCAATTTCCAGAACCTTGTTAACATCCGCCATACCCTTATCAATGTCAGATACGGCATTCGCCGGATTTAATGCTGCATCAACAAAAAGAAAGTAAGTACCACGATAGTAGTAAAAATCTCTTTTTTGCTCATCGTTAGCACTGCCTATTTTTGATTCAAATGCAGAAAACAATGTATTGTATTCCTGTATTTGTGCTGCTGTTGGAGGCGTTTCAAGTGCATCCAGTTTTTTAAGTGCCTTTAGTTCGTCCTTTTGGGCAAAAGCACTTACAGATAGTAACAGCGATGCCGCTACAACATATTGAATTTTCATAATCTTTTTTATTATTTATTCTTCACTTGTTTCCTCGTCTTCTCCTGTAAAATCTTCCGGGGTAATGTCAAGGTCTTCGGCCTCGGTACCTTCCGGTACTATAATGCCGTTTACACCATTTTCATCAGCACCGTCTAATGCTTCAAGTACAGCTTCATCAACCGCATCTTCCTCACGCATTACTTTAGTTACAGCAGCAATAGAGTCATTACCTTTAATATTAATAAGGCGTACCCCCTGTGTAGCACGGCCCATTACCCTAAGGTCGCTTACGGCCATGCGTATGGTAAGGCCAGATTTGTTGATGATCATAAGGTCATCGGCATCAGTAACACTGTTTATAGATACCAACGCGCCGGTTTTATCTGTAATGCCCAGTGTTTTTACACCCTTACCACCACGGTTTGTAATGCGGTAATCTTCAAGGCTTGAACGCTTGCCATATCCTTTTTCTGATACTACAAGTATTTCACTGTTCATATCATTTACAGATACCATGCCAATTACTTCGTCCTTATCATCGGCAAGGGTAATACCGCGAACACCAGAGGCGCTACGTCCCATCGGTCTTGTCTTACCTTCTTCAAAACGCACCAGCTTACCACTCTTAACCGCTATAAGTACCTGGCTTTCGCCTGTGGTAAGTTTAGCTTCAAGCAGTTCATCATCCTCACGGATGGTAATGGCTGCAATACCGTTAAGTCGCGGACGTGAATATTGCTCAAGCAGGGTCTTTTTAACTATACCCTGTTTTGTAGCCATAATAACGTAGTGGCTGTTTATGTAATCCTGGTTTTTAAGATCCTGTGTACAAATGAATGCTTTTACCTTATCATCATTTTCTATATTAATAAGGTTTTGTATCGCACGGCCTTTACTTGTTTTACTACCTTCCGGAATTTCGTAAACACGCATCCAGAAACATTTACCCTTTTGGGTAAAGAACAGCATATAGTTGTGGTTAGTAGCCACAAACAGGTGCTCCAGGAAGTCCTGGTCGCGGGTAGCCACACCTTTCTGTCCTACACCTCCCCTGTTTTGTGTTTTATATTCGCTAAGTGGCGTACGCTTAATGTAACCCGCGTGAGATATGGTAATAACCACATTTTCATCGGCAATAAGGTCTTCGATGCTTACATCGCCACCTGCATATTCTATCTGACTACGGCGCTCGTCGCCATATTTATCTTTCACTTCTGCAAGCTCTTCTTTAATAAGCTGCATCCTAAGCTCCTTACTTTCAAGGAGTGCTTTTAACTCGCCTATTAATTTCATGATCTCGCTGTATTCTGCACGAAGCTTATCCTGCTCCAGGCCGGTAAGCTGGCGAAGGCGCATCTCTACAATAGCACGTGCCTGTATTTCGCTCAGGTTAAAGCGTTCAATCAATTTTGCACGGGCTTCTTCACCATCCTTAGATCCGCGGATAATGGCAATAACCTCGTCTATATTATCAGATGCTATAATAAGACCCTCTAATATGTGTGCCCTTTCTTCGGCTTTGCGAAGTTCGTACTTGGTACGGCGCACTACAACATCATGCCTGTGTTCCACAAAATAGTGGATCATTTCTTTAAGGTTAAGCAGGTGTGGCCTGCCGTCTACAAGGGCAATGTTATTAACGCTGAATGACGATTGCAGCTGCGTAAATTTAAACAGGGTATTAAGCACCACATTTGGCACTGCCTCCCTCTTTAATATATATACGATACGCATACCGTTACGGTCAGACTCATCACGAATGTTTGCTATGCCCTCAATCCTTTTTTCGTTAACCATGTCAGCCGTTTTCTTGATCATCTCGGCTTTGTTAACCTGATAAGGAATCTCGGTAACAATAATACACTCGCGCCCGTCTATCTCTTCAAAGTTGGTCTTGGCACGCATTACTACACGGCCACGGCCTGTTTTAAAGGCTTCGCGCACGCCCTCATACCCATATATTATACCGCCCGTAGGAAAATCGGGGGCTTTAATATGGTGCATAAGCTCGTCTATCTCTATCTCATTATTATCAATGTAAGCAAGTGTACCGTCTATAACCTCGCTAAGGTTGTGGGGTGGCATATTAGTAGCCATACCCACGGCTATACCGCTGGCACCGTTTATAAGCAGGTTAGGTACGCGCGTAGGCATTACCGTAGGCTCCTGCAGGGTATCGTCAAAGTTTAACTGAAAGTCTACTGTTTCCTTGTCAAGATCGCTCATAATATCCTCAGATATTTTTCTAAGCCTTGCCTCGGTATATCGCATTGCTGCGGGGCTGTCGCCGTCTACAGATCCAAAGTTACCCTGCCCGTCTACTAATAAGTAACGCAGGCTCCACTCCTGTGCCATACGCACCATTGCATCATATACAGATGAATCGCCATGCGGGTGAAACTTACCCAGTACCTCACCCACAATCCTTGCAGATTTTTTGTGAGCCCTGTTACTAAGTACACCCAGTTCATACATTCCGTATAGTACCCTTCTATGCACGGGTTTCAAGCCATCCCTCACATCAGGAAGCGCCCTCGACACGATTACTGACATTGAATAGTCAATGTAAGCACTCTTCATCTGGTCTTCTATATTAATGGGAATTAACTTTTCTCCTTCTGCCATAAGTAGTTATATTAAAATTTATAGTTATTATAAAACGTGCCAATATACAGAAAAAAAATATGGTTTTATCACATTATGTTAAGATTTTTAATCCATTTATCAACAGAAATACGTTTGCATATAGTTAATAAAGTATTACTAAAAGATTTTTATTTTCTGACTATTTTTCGTCTCTTAGCCTGACAGTACTTTTATTTTAGGTATAGTTTTTGCAATTTCCTGAGGAAATAGTTACATTTACAAGTAGTAAAGAAAGGGCATATTTTATGGACGATAATTTTTCACCAAGGGTCAAGGACGTTATAACATACAGCAAGGAAGAAGCCCTGCGTTTAGGCCATGACTTTATTGGTACAGAACACCTGATGTTGGGCATTTTAAGGGATGGGAACGGCAAGGCCATTTCTATACTTAACAGCATATCGGTAGATTTAGAGCACCTGCGCCGCAAAGTAGAGATACTAAGCCCCGCAAACCCTACCGCCGAACGTAATAATGAAAAGAAAAACCTTCATTTAACACGCCAGGCCGAAAGGGCACTGCGCACCACGTTTCTGGAAGCTAAGGTTTTCCAGAGTACAAGTATCAGTACAGCGCATTTACTGCTGTGCATACTGCGTAATGAGAACGACCCTACCACAAAACTGCTCAACAAACTAAAAATTGATTACGAAACAGTTAAAGAACAATTTATCAGCATGACATCAAACGAGGAAGACTTTATGGAAAATCTGCCAAAAGCGGAATCCTACAACGACGATCCCGGACAGGATGACAGTTTGAGGGGCGAAAGCAGCTTTAACAATCCTGCATCGGGCAATAAAGCCAACAAAAAATCAAAAACCCCGGTTCTTGATAACTTTGGCCGCGACCTTACAGAACTTGCCGAAGAAGGCAAATTAGACCCTGTAGTGGGCCGTGAAAAAGAAATAGAACGTGTATCGCAAATACTTAGCCGACGCAAAAAAAACAACCCGCTCCTTATAGGTGAGCCGGGTGTGGGTAAATCAGCCATTGCCGAAGGCCTTGCACTGCGCATTATCCAGAAAAAAGTATCGCGCATCTTATTCAATAAGCGCGTAGTTACCCTGGATCTTGCCAGCCTTGTGGCCGGTACTAAATACCGCGGACAGTTTGAAGAGCGTATGAAAGCCGTAATGAACGAGCTTGAAAAGAACGACGACATCATCCTGTTTATAGATGAGATACATACCATTGTAGGTGCGGGTGGTGCAACAGGTTCGCTGGATGCCAGCAACATGTTCAAACCGGCATTAGCAAGGGGCGAAATTCAATGTATTGGTGCCACTACCCTTGATGAGTACCGCCAGTATATTGAGAAAGACGGCGCGCTTGAGAGGCGTTTCCAGAAGGTAATTGTTGAACCTACTTCGGTTCCTGAAACCATTACCATACTAAACAACATCAAAAACAAGTATGAAGACCACCACAATGTAATTTATACCCAGGAAGCTATTGAGGCCTGTGTGAAACTTACAGACCGTTATATGAGTGAACGCTTTTTACCGGACAAGGCTATTGATGCCCTTGACGAAGCTGGAAGCCGCGTACACATAACAAATATTGATGTTCCTAAGCAGATACTTGACCTTGAGCGCCAGCTTGAAGAAGTGCGTGAGCTTAAGAACAGCGTGGTTAAAAAACAAAAATATGAAGAGGCTGCAAGGCTTCGTGATGACGAAAAACGTATTGAAAAAGAACTTGCCATAGCCCAGGAGCAGTGGGAAGAAGATTCTAAAAACAACCGCGTTACCGTTACCGAAGACAATGTTGCTGATGTGGTAAGCATGATGACCGGTATACCGGTAAACCGTATTGCCCAGACAGAAAGCAACAAACTTGCCAGGCTGCCTGAACTTATTAAAGGTAAGGTTATTGGCCAGGATGAAGCAGTGCAAAAAATTGCCAAGTCAATACAGCGTAACCGTGCCGGCCTAAAAGACCCGAACAAACCGATTGGTTCGTTCATCTTCCTTGGGCAAACGGGTGTGGGTAAAACACAGCTTGCTAAAGTTATTGCAAAAGAACTTTTTGACAGCGAAGATGCCCTTATCCGTATCGACATGAGCGAGTATATGGAAAAATTTGCCATATCGCGCCTTGTGGGTGCGCCTCCGGGATACGTAGGTTATGAAGAAGGCGGACAGCTTACCGAGAAAGTAAGAAGGAAACCTTATGCAGTAGTACTTCTTGATGAGATTGAAAAAGCCCACCCTGATGTATTTAACATGATGCTTCAGGTACTGGATGACGGTTTCTTAACAGATAGCCTTGGCCGTAAGATCGACTTTAAGAACACTATCATTATAATGACCTCTAACGTAGGTGCCCGTCAGTTAAAAGACTTTGGCCAGGGTGTAGGTTTTGGTACATCTGCTAAAAAATCTCAGGCAGACGATCATACAAAAGGTGTTATTGAAGCTGCGCTTAAAAAAACATTTGCGCCGGAGTTCATCAACAGGATAGACGATATCATAGTGTTTAACGCACTTGAAAAAACAGATATTGATAAAATCATCCTTATCGAGCTTGAAAAGCTTTATACCCGTATTAAAGACCTTGGATACAACATTGCCCTGAGCGAAAAAGCACAGGACTTTATTGCCGAGAAAGGTTTTGATAAGCAGTATGGTGCAAGGCCGCTTAAACGTGCTATCCAGAAATATGTAGAAGATGTTCTTGCAGAAGAGATCATTACTTCTAAAATTTCCAGTGGCGACGAGATCTTTATGGATCTTGAAGAAAACGGTACTGAACTTGCCGTTACCATCAAGAAAGCTGAAAATCCTGCAAGCTAAATTTTAAAAGGTTTATTTATAAAGATATCCCCATTGGTTTTTACCGGTGGGGATTTTTTTATGATCATGACCTACGGCTATAATGCTTAATAAATTACAAGTATTTTTTATTTTGCCCTGCTTCTTATGTAATCGAAAAAAAAACCGACCTCAGTTTTCTCAAATAATTGTGCTTAAAAGTTTAACAAACAAAAATTCTACATCGATTTTTTACGAATTTGAAGCCCCTTATTTAGAATGAGTTTTCCTATATTTGCAAGCCTTCTTTTCTATATTCGGCTTAGTGTGAAATAAGCACATTAAGCCAGATATAAAGGCCGAAACAAACTAAAAATAACAAATTAATAATCAGCCTATTCGGTTTCTTTTAGCCGAACGGGTTAAAACAAACAGAACATGTCCGATACATCAAAAATCTATTACACGATAACTGATGAGGCCCCAATGCTGGCCACCCACTCTTTCCTGCCTATCGTGCAGGCTTTTGCTGCCCCTGCCGGGATAGCAGTTGAAACCAGGGATATATCGCTTGCCGGAAGGATACTGGCTAACTTTCCTGAAAATCTTACTGAAGACCAAAAAATAGGCGATGCACTTACCGAACTTGGTGAACTTGCTAACACGCCTGAGGCTAACATAATCAAGCTTCCTAACATCTCTGCTTCTGTACCACAGCTAAAAGCAGCTATTAAAGAACTTCAGGCTCAGGGCTACAACATTCCTGATTTCCCGGAAGATGCTAAAACAGAAGAAGAAAAAACAGCTAAGGCTAAATACTCTAAAGTATTAGGTTCTGCTGTAAACCCGGTGCTTCGCGAAGGTAACTCAGACCGTCGTGCACCTAAAGCGGTTAAAAATTATGCTAAAGCACATCCACACTCTATGGGTGCCTGGAGTGCAGACAGCAAAACCCATGTTGCCAGCATGAGCGAAGGCGACTTTTACGGTAGCGAAAAATCGGTTACTGTAAACGAAGCTACTGACGTTAAAATAGAATTTACTGCACAAGACGGTACTGTTACCGTTCTTAAAGCATCTACCCCGCTTAAAGTAGGCGAGATAATTGACAGTTCTGCGCTTAACCTTAACAAGCTTAAGGCATTTATTGCCAAAGAAATTGTTGATGCAAAAGCTCAGGGCGTACTGTTCTCAGTTCACCTTAAGGCTACCATGATGAAGGTGTCTGACCCTATTATTTTTGGTGCTATTGTAGAGGTTTTCTACGCCGAAGTATTCGAAAAATATGCTGAATTGTTTAAGCAATTGGGTGTTGACACCCGTAACGGCCTTGGTGATGTATATGCTAAAATAGCAGGTACACCTCAGGAAGCCGAAGTTAAGGCTGCTATAGAAGCGGTTTATACTACTGCCCCAGCCCTTGCCTACGTTAATTCTGACAACGGTATTACTAACCTGCACGTGCCAAGCGACGTTATTGTAGATGCTTCTATGCCTGCAATGATTCGTACAAGCGGCCAGATGTGGAATATAGACGGTAAGCAGCAGGATACTAAAGCCATCATACCGGACAGGAGTTACAGCGGCATTTATACTGCTACTATCGACTTTTGTAAAGTTCACGGTGCATTTAACCCTGCAACAATGGGCAGCGTACCAAACGTAGGCCTTATGGCTCAAAAAGCGGAAGAGTACGGATCTCATGATAAAACATTCCAGCTAACCGCTAATGGTGTGGTTAAAGTTGTTGATAACAACAACGGTACAGTTTATATGGAGCAGGCTGTTGAGGCCGGCGACATCTTCAGGATGTGCCAGACTAAAGATGCCCCTATACAGGACTGGGTTAAACTTGCTGTAAACCGTGCAAGGCTTAGCGATACACCGGCTGTTTTCTGGCTGGATGAAAACCGTGGCCACGATGTACAGCTTATTGCAAAAGTTGAAAAATACCTTCAGGATCACGATACTGACGGTCTTGACATACAAATACTTGACCCTATTGCTGCTACAAAATTCTCTCTTGAGAGGATAAAAGACGGCAAAGACACTATATCTGTAACCGGTAACGTACTACGTGACTACCTTACAGACCTTTTCCCTATCCTGGAACTGGGTACATCGGCTAAAATGCTTTCTATAGTGCCTCTTATGAATGGTGGCGGACTGTTTGAAACCGGCGCCGGTGGTTCTGCACCTAAGCACGTTCAGCAGTTTGTTGAAGAGGGTTACCTGCGTTGGGATTCACTGGGCGAGTTCCTTGCTCTTGGTGTATCTTTAGAGCACCTCGGACAAACTCAAAACAACAGTAAAGCACTTGTGCTTAGCGAAACGTTAGACCAGGCGAACGAAAAGTTCCTTGAAAATGATAAGTCACCCGCACGCCGTGTAGGCCAGATCGATAACCGTGGTTCTCACTTCTACCTTGCACTATACTGGGCACAGGCTCTTGCCGCACAGGATAAAGATGCTGAATTAAAAGCATTGTTTGCACCAATAGCTGCTGAACTTACTGAAAATGAAGCTAAAATTGATGCTGAACTTATTGCTGCACAAGGCAAAGCTCAGGAAATAGACGGTTACTATCACCCTAACTATGCTAAGACTGATGCTGCCATGAGGCCAAGCGAAACGCTTAACGCGATACTTGCTAAACTTAAGTAATATATTTAGCGGGAGCCTAACAGATATCCCGTTAAACTTAAATACGAAAGCCATCCTTTAACCGGGATGGCTTTTTGTTTGTAAGAGCTTACTAGTAAAGGAAGGCAAATGCAAATATGCCAAATAAAACAAAACCTTAGTGAAACGTTATAAAAAAACAACAGAGTCAAACTCAAAAGGGTTAATTCACTATTTCTTAACCCCGCCTTAATGAAAGCCTGCATCATAGATTTTTAAGTTTGCGGGATGAAAAATCGACACTACAAAACCCTTTTTTTTAAAGGGATATTAATGACTACCCTATTATCTTCAGCCTTTTTTCTGGCCTCTTTTTCTAACGATCCTGAATATACTTTACCTGAAGTTATAAAACAATATACTGCCAACCTTGATAAAGACATTGTAACGCTTGATAAGGTTGCAAATGATTTTTCTTATGGAAAAACAACCGCTGCCGAAGTTAAAAAGCAGTTAGCCATTACACGACTGGCGTTCAAAAAAGTAGAGTTTTACCTGGCTTTTCATTATCCTGAATACTATAAAGAACACCTTAACGGGGCTCCGCTGATGCAGATAGAAAAAGAAGGCACACAACCCAAGGTAATAGAGCCGGAAGGGTTACAGGTCTTAGATGAAATGGTGTTTTCTGACAATCCTGCAGAGCATAAACATGAAATTGCTGCACTTGCCAAAAGGCTTACTACTAACTATGCCATGCTGCTAACCGGCATAAACACAAACAAGCGCGCTTCCGGTTACGGAATTACCGCCATGCGTATGGAGCTTGTACGTATTACCAGCCTGGGTATAACAGGGTTTGATACACCGGGGTCTTTAAATGCATTACCCGAAACAGCTGCCGCACTGGAAGGCATGAAAAATTATTTCAGCCAAAACTTTACAGATAATGATATTGTTTCGCTCTTTAACGGCGCAATAAACCAGTTACAAACCAGCAGGTCATTTGATACGTTTGACAGGCTGGCCTTTATAAAACAGTATATTGATGTGCTCTATGCAAAACTCGGTAAGCTTGATACTACGTCGCCGGAATTTTTAAATAATACCAGTGCCTGGAATACAAAAAGCACCTCAATTTTTTCGGCTGACTTTCTAAATCCCTATTACTTTTCAGCTTTAAAAAAAGAAGAAGACAGTCCTCAGCTTCGCGCTTTGGGTAAAAAGTTATTCTACGACCCGGTTTTAAGCAACGACGGACAGTTTAGCTGTGCTTCGTGCCACAATCCTGAAAAAGCATTTACCGATGGGTTGCCAAAATCTGCCAGCAACATACAGGGCAAAACTGTTTTAAGAAACTCTCCCACCCTGCTTAATGCGGCCTATGCAGACCGTTATTTCTACGACCTGCGCGCCTTTACTCTGGAGCAGCAGGCAGAGCACGTTATCTTTAACCGCGATGAGTTTAATACCGCTTATAGCGCGCTTATTAAAAAACTGCAAAATAATAACAGCTATACTTCTCAGTTTAAAAAGGTGTTTGGCAGCAATGCCGTAAACCGCGAAAACATGTCGAAGGCGCTGGCATCTTACGTACTTTCATTGCAGTCGTTTAACAGCGATTTTGATAAATACATTCGCGGTGAAATAGCCGATATTCCGCAAAATGTAAAAAACGGTTTTAACCTTTTTATGGGTAAGGCGGCCTGTGCTACCTGCCATTTTACACCTACTTTTTCAGGATTGGTTCCGCCATTATACAGTGAAAACGAAAGCGAAATACTGGGGATTTTAGAAGACCCAAAAGCCAAAAGCCCAAAAGCAGATAACGACATGGGCAGGTACACAAACCGTATAGTTGCAGAGCAGGCCTGGATTTACGAAAAATCGTTTAAGACCACAACCGTGCGCAATGTAGCACTCACTGCACCCTATTTTCATAATGGTGCATACAGCACGCTCGAAGAGGTAGTTGATTTTTATAACAAAGGTGGCGGTGGCGGCCTTGGTCTTAATATAAAAAACCAAACACTTGCTCCCGATGCGCTTAACCTTACCTTAAGTGAACAAAACGACCTGATTGCTTTTATTAAATCGCTTACCGATACCTCAGCGGCAAAACAATAACCGAGATGAACCTTAAATTTGCATTTCCGCTACTGGCAATGGTATTATTGTTTTTAGCGCCAAGTTTTCATACTACATCCAGCGATTATTACCTGGACGATTTTAAACCTATAATTACATCCGGGATAAAGAACTTTAGTACTGAAGCAGAAAACCTCAACACAGTTGCCACAGCTTATACAAACGGTAAAGCCACACTGCCACAGTTGCGCCAGCAACTTACAAAAACGCGCTATGCTTATAAGGCCATAGAAACCGTACTGGAATATTATTACCCAAAACATTGTAAGGCATACTTAAATGGTGCGCCATTAAAGCATTTAGATCCTTATCCGGTTAAAGAAGAATATAAGAATAACACCTATTATGTGGTAACACCACAGGAATACAGTAAAAACATTCCGTTAGACCAGCTCGATACAGAGCATTACCGTGGCGACCAGCATGTAATAGATCCTGTTGGTTTACAAACGCTTGATGAATTAATTTCGGCAGATGAAACGGCAGATGCCAAAAAGGAGATACAGCAATTAACCCAAAAACTGGTGGATGCTGTACCCGCTATAATAATTGCTGTAAACCAGCGTAATTATTTTTATGATTTTGAAATTATTGAAGCCGCCCGTCTTGAAGTAATCCGCATCTTTAGTATGGGGGTAACGGGGTTTGATACGCCCGGTTCTCTAAATGCATTACCGGAAGCCATAGCCGCACTTCAGGGTATAGAAAGCATCATAAATCCGTTGGTACAAAAAGCACCACAGGATCAGGCAAAGCAGCTTAAAATTCTTTTTAGCAATGCAAAGGCTTACCTTAAAAAGAACAATAATTTTAATGGTTTTGACCGCCTTACTTTTCTTACCAACTATATTAACCCAATTTATAAATTGCTTGGTGAGATACAGCAAACCCTGAAGTTACCATCTACCGCCGAACGTTGGGTAAATATACCTTCGTGGAATGCTGAGAGTACTAATATTTTCTCTGGCAACTTCTTAAATCCATATTACTACAGCCTTTTAACGAAAGAAAAAGACAGCGATAGCCTTAGGCAATTGGGCAAAAAACTATTTTATGATGTATCACTAAGCCAAAATGGCGCTATGAGCTGTGCCAGTTGCCACAAGCCTGAGCTTGCCTTTACCGATGGGCAAAAAACATCTATGGCCAGTGTAGATGGCAAAAGGGTTTTAAGGAACTCTCCCACCCTAATAAATGCCGTTTTTTCAGACCGGTATTTTTATGACCTGCGCGCAACCGATCTTGAAGAACAAGCAGAACACGTTATTGCAAACCATCTTGAATTTAATACCAGTTTTGAAAGTATAGAGCAAAAACTAAATACTAATCCTGCCTATAAAAAACTGTTTACCGATTTATTCAAGGTCAAAAACATATCAAGGCACCAGTTTTCAGCAGCGTTATCATCTTATATAATCTCGTTACGCTCCTTTAATAGTGAGTTCGATAAATTTGTACAGGGCAAAACAAAAACACTCTCTCCGCAGGTTCGGGAAGGGTTCAACCTATTTACAGGTAAGGCAGCCTGCGCCACCTGCCACTATGCGCCTATGTTTAGCGGGCTTGTACCACCACTCTACCAGGAAAACGAAAGTGAAGTACTGGGCGTTTTTACAAATGCCACAGACCGTGTTATAGATACAGACCCGGGCCGAATGGCAAGTAAAATACCCGAAGACAAGGAAGAAATTTACCGTTCATCTTTTAAAACGGTAACGGTGCGAAATGCAAAACTTACAGCACCTTACTTTCATAACGGTGGTTATAACACTTTAGAAGAAGTACTCGATTTTTACAATACCGGTGGTGCAGCCGGGGTAGGTTATGCTTATGAAGTACCTAACCAAACCCTTGCCCCCGATGCATTGGGGCTTACAAAAAAAGAGATAGCTGCAATAATAGCATTCATAGCATCGCTTACAGATAGCCCTTACAAATAATTTGATTCGTAAACTACCTCAAAAATCCCTTTTGAGCCACTTGGCTCGAAAGGGATTTTTTTAACCATCTTTCTCTGCATAATTGTTAAGTCGGTTTTAACCCACACTTAAGAAAGCAATTAATGTTTTGTAGATGTTAAATCAATAAGTTTAGGAAAATGATTGCATTATATTCATCGATTACTGTTAAATCAGAAAGAAAGCTTACAACAAGTTAGTAAAACCATTTAGCACTTCTTAAAACAGGTATATATAGCCCTTAAAAAATTCATACAAATAGGCAATATCTTACATTTTTTTGTAACACCACTTTACTTTTACTTAAAACAAACATAAGTATTTCTAAAGGTACTACCCTACCACACCCTACTACTTTTGGCGTTTCAAAACTAATTAATTTTTTTAAACACACACAACTGATGAAAAAGAAGCTACTATTCTTTGGATTTGTGGTTTCGCTGTGTATGTCGTTTGGGGCACAAGCCCAAAGCATACCCGGCGATTCCATTGTGCACGGCCCTATGCTGAGTCCTGTTTACAACAACAAGGTTCGGGTATGGGTACTCACAAAAAACGGTACCGGCTCGGGCAACGCGCTGAGTATCTCGCTCACGGGCAGCAATGCGCCCGCAACTCCCCTTACAGGAACAGTACACAACCAGGATGACCGCCTGGGGTACAGCCTTCGTTCCTTTGAGTACACCGGCCTTACGCCGGGGGCTACTTACACGGCTAACGTACTGGTTAACGGCACGGCTTCTGCAAGGACAGCCAGTATTGCCAATGGCCAGAGCACGCTTGGCGATTTCTCTTTCCTTTCGGGCGGATGTGCCAGGATTTATGACCTGACCCGCTGTATCGACATTCCTGAATCTGCCACACACATTAATGGCGATCCGGGTATCTTTAATGTAATGGCACAGGAAGACAGCGACATGATGGTGTGGCTGGGCGACGCCGTTTACCTTCTTGGCCTTCAGCACGCCATGGGCCAGTGCCCGGATGGTGTAGACGACTGGGCTAACAAAGACATGGCCTTTGACCGCTACCTGTTTTACAGGAAGTACCATGACCAGCTAATTTCGGCTATGCCGCAACTGGCCATTACAGACAACCACGACACGGGGCCAAATGAGTTTAACAAAACCATGCCAACCCTGGGCGAGATGCGCGACATCTTTAAAGACTGGTGGCCAAACCCGGAGTACAAGGACACTCCAGAGGGACAAGGACTCTTCTCTTCTTACGTTTATAAAGACGTAGAGTACTTTTTATTAGACAACCGCAGCTACCGCGATGGTACACAGCAGCACCTGGGCCCTGACCAGCTTGCATGGTTAAAACAGGGACTATTAAACTCTACCGCTACCTTTAAAGTGCTTATTAACGGTACGCCGTCTTTTGAGCGTAACTGTGGTGGCAGGAACTTTTGTAACACTGCACAGGGTAATGAAATCATCCAGTACATCCAGCAAAACAACATCAACGGTGTTATTTCGCTTAGTGCAGACATCCATGAACAAAAATTCATGATCCGCGAAGGCGATACCAAGTATCCGCTTTATGACGTGCTTTCAGGAAACCTTAATTCAGATGTAGGTACCGGTAACGGCAACTTTAACATTAACTACGGCAGCGATTACATTCTTACAGGTGTTAAGCAAACGTATCTTAAAGTAAGTGTTTTTGGTGAGGAAAACGACCGCAGGATGAAAGTTCAGTATGTAGGCCTTAACGGGCAGCCGTATTTTGAAGAGATCATTCACGAGGATATGCTTACCAGCCAAAACAGTGATGCACTAAAACTATCGCTTGGGCTTGATAACGCACTTACCGATGCTTCAGGCTTTAACCACGCATTTACTACTACAGGCGTTGCTTATGCAGCAGACCGTGATGGTGTTGCAAACGGTGCAGCACAATTTACAGCAGCTACAGATGTACATACTGCAGCTGTAAACGCACTAAACTTCCACGACAGGCCATTTAGCCTTGTAATGTGGGTAAACCCAAGCCAGCTGCCTGCAAACGGCGCTACGTTCTTATCTAACGGCGTTGCCGGAAGCGGAATGAGCCTTGGTATGGATGCTACAGGTAAGCTTACCTTTACAAACCATGCAACGGGTACGGTATATACCAGCAATTACAGCGTGCTGCCTAACGCATGGAGCCACATTGTATGGAAATATGATAACGTAAGGAGAAAACTGTCGCTTTACTTTAACGGCTTCCTTATCCAGTCCTGGGCTAATGTTATATCTTCTGCCGCATCTACAGCAGATGTTAAGATAGGTAATAACTTCCAGAACAAAAAGTTCATTGGTGCTCTTGATAACTTCAGGCTATACGGCAGGATCATTTCTGACGAAGAGATCATGAACGATGCTGAGATCGAATCTACACGTGGTGGCGTACTTAAAATGAGCGGCGCTTCTAACATGGCAATACCTGGTGCAGCGGTAAATGAGTCGCTTGCTAATAACTTTACCATAGAATTTTGGGGTAAGCTTAATGCAGACCCGGGTACTAACTATAAATTACTTGCCAGCAACGGCCGTGTAAACAATAACAGTACAGGTATATCATTTGAGTTTCCTGACAGTAACAAGCTTAATGTTGTTGTAGGTAACAACACATCGGGCTGGAACACCATTTCTGAGCAGGGTGCTGCCTGGAACATTGGCGAATGGAACCACGTAGCGTTATCTGCTACTAAAAACGGTACCATGAAGTATTATGTAAACGGCGTACTAATTGCTGAAGGTAACTTTGGCCAGTATGTAGGTAATACATGGGGACTTGGTCTTGGTAAAAGCCCTGCCTATTCTGGTGGTGTAAACGGCGACCTTGACGAACTTCGTATCTGGAAAAAAGCCCTTACGCAGGAAGAAATTGCACAACGCATGCACTATACCCTAACAGGTACTGAGGCAGACCTTGCACATTACTATACTTTTAACAGCGAGGAAGAAGGAGTAACTACAATTGACGACCTTGGTTCATCTAACCAGGATATAGCAATAAGCGGTGCACTACTTGCCCCGGCTACATCTCCGGTAAGTGTTATAGAAACAGGATATCGTGATGTAGTTACCGGTAAATGGAGCCGTAACAACGCTATAAACAACGGAGGCCTTAGCCTGCCGGATGCTATAACAAACTACAGCAGTAACGTTATTATAGGTAAACACAATGCAGATGCTACAGCAGCAGTTCCGGGCCATGAGGGCATGACCTACGCAACCGGCGGATGGTTCATAGACCCTGTAAACAGTCCGTTTGCAACAGTGCGCATCAACCTTACCCAAGCTATTGCAAACTTTAGCACCATTAGTGCTAATGCAGGACATTTTTACCTTATCAAACAAGATTCTGAAACAGAATTTACAACTGTTGCCGAAGGTAATTTTGACGGACAAAATGCTACATTCTACAATGCTAACCTTGCAGAAGGAAAATATTTTGTAGCATGGAGCGCAGGCGAATTTACAGCAGGCCGTGGCGGTGCCCTTTCTCTTGCGGGTGGCCACCAGGTTCAGATTCCGTATGCAGATATGAATGCTACGCTTGATAATGCCTTTACTATAGAAACATGGGTTAACCTTACGGCAGACCCGGGCGGCAACACGCCACTTGTGTCTAACCACGGCAGGGTAAACAATAATACTACCGGCCTTACTATAGAGATGCCAGATAACAATTCGGTATCCGCTACATTTGGTACAGGTACAAGCAGCTGGAACAGCATTAACTCTGGCGCCAGCCTTAGGGTAGGTGAATGGAACCACGTTGCAGTAACCGCTATACCGGGGCAAAACATAAAACTTTATGTAAACGGCGAGCTTAAAGCTACCGCAGCATACAGCGATTTTGCACCTAACACAAACTGGAACTTTGCCATAGGCAGGAGTATTAACTACAACAGCCAGACCACATCTGTAATGGATGAGTTCCGTGTGTGGAACAAAGCAAAGACACAACAGGAAATTAAAGACCAGATGCATGCCATTATTAATGCAGAGGACAATAACCTTGTGTACAACTTTACTTTTGACCAGGAAAACAACGGTACTCTTGTAAACCATGGTACTAACACAGCTGCCATAGCCTACACAAGCGCACAGATTATTGACGCCACCAGCCCGGTTGCCGAAATTAATGCTGCTTTCCCTGATAAAATGGCGGGTAACTGGAGTGTTACTAACGAAACCACTAACGGTTTATACCTTACTACAGCCATTACAAGCTTTACCCAAAACGTGGTAATAAGCCGTAACAACAACAGTAACATACTACCACTGGGCACAGAAGAAGAAACATCTTATGTAGCCGGAGGATGGCATGTAAACGCACAGGGCATTACTGCTGCTAACCTTCAGGTAAGCCTTGAAGGAGTATTAGCAAACCCTGCGCAAACTAATGCTACTGTAGAAAACTACATGCTTATTAAAGGCGACCCTACAAGCAACTACGAAGTGGTAGCTACTGCAGCTTCTGAAGGACTGCTTGTAAACTTTGGCAACATTAACCTTGCCATGGGTAACTATTACCTTGCCTTTACTACTGATGTGGGCGCTGTAATATCAGAACAGGGCGGTGCACTGCACCTTGCCGGAAACCATGAGGTATATGTACCTAAAGAAGGTGTAAACAATGCTCTTGCACAATCGTTTACCATAGAGCTTTGGGCACGCCTTAACGCTACTGCCGGGCCTAACACTAAGCTTGTAGGCTTTACGAGCCTTACTAACGGTAACTGGGGTTGGGAAATGGAGTTTTTGGGTAACCAGACACTACAAACCATTACCGGTAAAGGTGCAGGTGGCGGATGGAATTCGCTTAACTCTTCACGCGTATGGAGCCATGGCGAATGGAACCACGTAGCCGTAACTTTTACACCAAACGGTGAATTTAAACTGTATGTAAACGGTGAGCTTGCCGGATCTACACCGGTAACAGGTACTTTCCAGCCGTGTGCAAACAATCTTGCCTTTGGTAGAAACGTTGCCAACAACGGACAGACCAATAGTGATATTGATGAGTTCCGTATCTGGACAGTGGCTAAATCTGAAGCTGATATCCGCAGGGATATGTACCTGACTATGCCACAAGGTGTAACTAACCTTGCATACAACTATACCTTTAACCAGGAAGATAGTGGGTATCTTATAAACACCGGATCGGTAGCGGTAGAAGTACCGTATAACAACGCATCTATCATTCCTGCTACAGATCCTGTAAGAGATGTAGAAACAGCGTATCGCGGTAACGTGGGTGCTAACTGGAGCGTGAAAAATGACAACCGCAACGGTATGTACCTTACAGACATTATTGCATCTAACGACCAGAACGTGGTTATAGGTAAAGAAGCAGGTACAGAAATACTTACTTTACCAAATACTGACAACGCTGACAGGAAATACCTTAACAGCCGTTGGAAATTTGAATCGCTGTATGTAGAGAACGGTGCGCCAAAGGCTGACCTTACTAAAATATTCAGCAACCTTAACGATGTTAACGTTCTTGCTAACGAATATTACCTGATACAGGGCGACCCTCAGGGTACTTATACTGTAATTGCTACAGGTACTAAGCAAAACAACATTGTTAGCTTTGGTTCAATAACGTTTAACGACCAGCCGGTTTATCTTGCATGGCTTACAGATACTACCTACCCTGTAGGCAGCTTCCCGATAGCCGCACAAAGCCTTTGGAAATACAATGACCTTGGTACAGACCTTGGCACAAACTGGAAAACCAATGACTTTGACGATACTACATGGACGTTTGGTAACGGTATCCTTGGTTATGGCGACAACAACCAGAGCACACTACTTAGCTATGGTACAGATGCTAACAACAAATACCCTACTACGTACCTAAGGCATACCTTTAACGTAGAAAATGCTGCCCAGTACGGCTCGCTACTATTCGACGTACTTAGGGATGACGGTGTGGTAGTTTATGTAAACGGTGTAGAAGCATTCCGTAACAATATGCCTGAAGGAGATATTACATACAACACGTATGCGTCTTCTCAGATAGGTGGTGCAGATGAAACTACATATGTAGAAACCATTACGGCTAATATGCTACAGGACGGTGAAAACGTAATTGCGGTAGAACTTCACCAGGGAGCTGCAAACAGTTCAGACCTTAGCTTTGACATGACGGTAAGGGCATTACCTCCTGCACTTGAGGCTGCTAACTACCCGCTATCTAAAGACAGCGAGTGGCATTACCTTGATAACGGTACCAGCCTTGATGCTGTGGCATGGGGTGTAACAGACTATGCTCCGGGATGGCTTTCAGGAAAAGCGCCGCTAGGATATGGTGATCCTGTAAACACCGTAATAAGCTATGGTGCAGATTCATCAAGAAAATACATAACATCATATTTCTACAGAAATATTAATGTAGACCTTGCTAACGTATCAGACTTTGTAGAGTTTGGCCTTAAGCGCGATGATGGTGCTATTGTATATGTAAATGGTGTAGAAGCCTTCAGGCAAAACCTGCCTGAAACAGGTGTAACATATCTTACTAACTCTTCTACTACTGTAGATGGTGCAGATGAAAACAGGTATTACACAGAGCTACTGCCTAAAACAATCTTCCAGGATGGCCTTAACCGCGTGTCTGTAGAAGTACACAACCGCGATGCATCGAGCTCAGACCTTAAGTTTGATATGTACATTAAAAATGCACAGGATCTTGCTTTAGAGTGTGATGCGCCACACATTGGTTGCTTTACATCTATTAACCCTACCGGACAAACCACTAAACTTATCATAGCTGAGGAACACCGTTTCCAGATGATATTTAAAGAAGGTGAAGCTTATACTGTAGGTGGTGGTAATGTACCGGGTAACCATGATTACACTGCTTATGTGCCTATTGATGGCAGTAGCGAAGTAGGACATCTTTCGGTTAACCATGAAAACAACCCGGGTGGAGTTTCAATGCTTAACATACATCTTAATACAGATAACCTGTTATGGGGTGTAGACACATCTAAACCGGTAGATTTCTATAACAACGACCTTGTTACTACAAACAGGAACTGTTCTGGTGGTACTACACCTTGGGGTACTGTAGTTACTTCTGAAGAAGCTACAGATGCCGGCGACGTTAACGGCGACGGTTACCAGGATGTGGGCTGGCTTGTAGAAATAGACCCTGCAACAGGCTTAGTAAAAGAATATGGTAATGGCAAACAGGAAAAACTGTGGGCTATGGGCCGTATGAATCACGAGAACGTGGTGGTAACACCAGATGGTGCTGCTGCTTACTATGGTGAAGATGGTGGTACACATTGTATGTACAAATTTGTACCTACTGTACCTAATAACCTTTACTCTGGTAAAGTATATGTACTTAAGCTGGACCTTGCTCTTTCTTCTGATGAGGCAAGTTCATCTACAGCTACATGGGTTGAAGTACCTAACACTACGCAGGCAGACAGGAATAACCTGAATATAAATGCTGCTGCACTGGGCGGTACTAACTTTAACGGTGTTGAAGACTGTGAGATCAATCCTTTTAACGGTATGGTTTACTTTACATCTAAAGGTAAAAACCGTATTTATCGCTTTAAAGATAATGGTAATACCGTTTCTGAATTTGAAGTATTTGCAGGTGGCAGGTCGTACCCTATACAAACGGCAAACGGCATTGTAGAAGAGCCGTGGGCAGATGGTAATGACAACCTTGTATTTGATGATAAAGGTAACCTTTGGGTATGCCAGGATGGTGGTAAAATGTACATTTGGGTAATAAGGCCAGACCACAAACAGGATAATCCTAATGTGTTACTGTTTGGCTCTATGCCGGCAGGTTCTGAGCCAACAGGTTTAACCTTTACGCCAGATTATAAGTACGGTTTCTTCTCGGTACAGCACCCTAACGGAAACAATGTATCGCAAACTGATGCTGCACGTAATGAAGTTAATTTTAACGCTTCTGCTACGGTAGTATTCTCACTAGACCAGTTCCTTGGCCTTCAGGCTCCTGTAGCTGATTTCGTTGCAGACGATGTTACCGTTACAGAAGGACAATCAGTAACCTTTACTGACCTTAGTACACACAACCCTACTGCATGGCAGTGGACGTTTGAAGGTGGTACTCCGGCTACGTCTACAGAAGAGCACCCGGTAGTTACTTACAACAATGCTGGCGAGTATGATGTTACCCTTGTAACATCTAATGAAGCAGGAAGCAGCGAAGCAGTAACTAAAGCGGAGTACATACTGGTTGAAGAAACGGCAGGTACAGATAACCCTGTTAAAGGCATGGTGGCACTATACCCTAACCCTACAAGTGGTAAGGTAACTATAGAACTTAACCAGGCGATAGCAGGCGAAAAAGTTTCTGTTGAGGTATTTGACCTTGTGGGAAGAAAAGTTACCGAAAGGAACAACCTTTCTACCATTGGCGGAAGCCAGAAAATTGAACTTGACCTTTCTGCTTATGCAGGCGAGCAGGTGTTTATTATCAAACTACACGTGGGTAATAACACAGGCAGCTATAAGCTGATGAAAGTAAAGCAATAATTTAAATTTATTTAGGGGAGCCGGTAATACGGCTCCCTTATTTATTTTTTTTAATCCTGAAATTATGAAAAAAAGCATACTGCCATTAATGGTATTTCTTGTACTATGGAGCGTTGCCATGACACTCATGGCCGATATTCCGCTGCTTAAAAAAAAATCTGAAAAAGAGCATTACCATATAAAGATCAGGCGGAAGCCCGCTTATAAAGTAACAGACACTAAACCTGTCGATCCTGTTTTAGAACCATAATATAATACCTATGTTTAAATATACAGCCATTGCATTGTTAGCATCAATATTTGTTTATGCGCAAAACCCCAGCCCTATTAAAGCGATGGTTTATCAGAGTGTGCCTGAAGCACTGACTAATAAAGATAATGCCACACAGCTAAACTTTAGGGATAAAGGTTTGTTTCATGCACCACAGGATTTAGAAAAGCTACAGGAACTAACGTTTCTTAACCTTATGGGTAATAACCTCGAAACGGTAGAACCGGCCATACTTTCCCTTAAAAAACTTGAAGTATTAAACCTTAAGCTAAACAACATTAAATACCTGCCGGAAGATATTGGCAACCTCAAAAAGCTGATACGCCTGGACGCGTCAGACAACGGGCTTACCCTACTACCCAAAACACTTAGTAAATTAAAGCAGCTGCAATTTTTGCACCTGTCTTATAACAGCATCACGGCCCTGCCTGCCGAAATTGGCAATTGCAAAACACTTGAAGTACTACAACTTGACAGTAATCAGCTTAGCTTTTTACCCAAAGAAATTTCAAACCTCAGCAACCTTAAGCAACTGCACCTGGGGCATAACCAGTTTAATGAATTTGATGGTATGTGGACACAGCTTAAAAACCTTGAAGAACTAAACCTGGAGTTTAACTACCTGCGTGGTTTTCCTGAAGAGATAAGCGCACTTACTAAATTAAAATCGCTTATTATAAATAATAACGAACTGGCGCAACTGCCTAATGGCATTACAAAACTGGCACAGTTAGAGTTGCTGTCGCTTTCTAATAATAAGCTAACTACACTGCCTGAAAACATTGGGCAGTTAGCTAATTTAAAAACACTTATGATAAATGGCAACCCATTGACACCAGCCGAAAAGCAGCGCCTTAAAAAAGTACTGCCGGATTGCAAAATTTACTTTTAGGCCGATTTACAAAAAAACGGCCGACAGGGTAACTGTGTCATTAAAAGCTATTGTACATTAGCCGTACCAAAACCTTTATTATGAGTTACACACCATCATCTTCAAGATACAGTACAATGCAATACCGCCGCTGTGGAAACAGTGGGCTAAAACTACCTGCGCTTTCGCTGGGGCTATGGCACAACTTTGGATTTGTAAACGATTTTGAGAACAGCCGCAACATACTGCACACGGCTTTTGACAACGGCATTACACACTTTGACCTTGCCAATAACTATGGGCCACCACCGGGATCTGCAGAAGAAGTATTCGGGAAGATATTGCATACTGATTTTGCAGGCTATCGCGATGAGCTTATCATAAGCAGCAAAGCAGGCTATACCATGTGGGACGGCCCTTATGGCGACTGGGGCAGCAAAAAATACCTGGTATCAAGCCTTGACCAGAGCCTAAAGCGCATGAAGCTTGATTATGTGGATATTTTTTACCACCACCGTTCGGACCCTGATACTCCGCTGGAAGAAACCATGGCAGTACTCGACCTCATCGTACGCCAGGGTAAAGCCTTATATGCCGGTATTTCTAATTACAATGCAGAGCAGGCTCAGAAAGCCATTGCAATTTTAAAAGAACTGGGCACACCCTGCCTGATACACCAGCCCAAATACAGTATGTTTGTACGCGATCCTGAAAACGGGTTATTAAATGTACTGGGTACTAATGGCGTAGGCTGTATCCCCTTCTCCCCACTTGCGCAGGGATTGCTGACGGACAAATACCTCAACGGCATACCGCAAGATTCACGAATTGCCACAAGCGGCGTTTTCCTTAATGAAAGCCACATTACCGAAGAACGAATTGAAAAAATTAAACAGCTTAACAGCATTGCGCAACAACGCGGCCAAAAGCTGGCACATATGGCACTGTCCTGGCTGTTAAAAGATGACAGGGTAACATCGGTACTTATTGGCGCAAGTAAACCTGCCCAGGTACTTGATTCTATTCAAAGTCTTAATAACATTACATTTAGCGATAGCGAATTAAAGGCTATTAATGATATCCTTAAATAACCTATACTTGTTATAAATACAGAAGCCCCGGCACTATTGCCGGGGCTTCTGTATTTATATATGCTGTACTATGCTGACATTCGCGCTTCGTAACCAAACTTTTTCAGTACACGGATGTGCGATTTCATTGCACATAAAAACGTCCTGCTCTGTATGTAAGGTATATCAAACTCATGCGCTGTTAGTTTTACAATTTCACCAATTTTAGCATAATGGATATGGCAAACTTTTGGAAACAAATGATGCTCTATCTGGCGGTTAAGCCCACCAAGAAAAAAAGCCGAAAACTTACAGTCTGATGCAAAATTAGCCGTGGTACGCATCTGGTGCTCTGCCCAGGCTTCTTCTATATTACCGTTATCATTCGGCACAGGATAGTCAGTCCCCTCTACCACGTGTGCCAGCTGAAACACCAAGCCCATAGTTAACCCCTGTGCCATGTGCATAATAAGGAAACCGGCAACAAATTGCCACCCGGTTATGTCGAGTACTAAAAGTGGCAACATAATAAATAGAAAGTAATATACTGCCTTATAAAAGAACAGGTTAAAATATTCTATTTTAGGGTGTTTAACGCTTACCTGCCCTACTTTATCCTGAAAGAATTTTTTATAATCTTTACGGAATGCCCATGATAGCGAGGCAAGGCTGTACAGCGGAAATGCGTACCAGTGCTGGTATCTTTGTATGCTGTTTACAGGATCTTCTTCAGATATGCGGATTAGTCCCGGTGCTACGTCGATATCCTCGTCATGTCCCGGTATATTAGTATAGGTATGATGTACAGCATTATGGGTTATGGTCCATACATAAGGGCTTGCACCCAAGAGATGAAATACATAACTAAAAATTGTATTGATGTAGTTTTTTGATGAAAAAGATCCATGTATGGCATCGTGGCATATATTAAACCCCACAAAGGCTTTAAACATTCCCAGCAATATAACAAGTGGCAACATTGCCCACGGGCTAAACAATCCTGAAATAACAAGTCCGTACAAGGCGAAAAAACCACCTAGGAAGATAGCTGTTTTACCCCACATAAGCCCATTAGCGTTAGGAGATATTCCTTCGTCTTTAAAATACTGGTCTACCCTTGCACGGGTAGTTGCCATAAATTGCGACTTTGTGGTATTATTAAACTTTAACCTGGTACTCATAAATAGAAGGGCTGCAATTTTTAGAGCGAAGGTAAAATGCAAATGAGAAGGTAAGTTCTTATCGGGATAACCTTAGTGTTTAAGGCCTGGCTTTGCTGCAGTCTGCAATATTAACGCAAAATATGCGCCGAAAGTTTTAAAGCCGTAAAATAATTAACAAAATACTATAAATAATTCAGTCATTGTAGTATTATACATCCTTTTCCACCTCTTTTTGCAAAACTTCAATTTCTGTTTTCTCTTTTTTAATCGCCTGGCGCAATAACGCAAACAGGCTCATGTACGCGTTTGCTACAAATACAAGGGCAAACCCGCCAATGATATAGCCCCGCCAGTCCGGTAATAAAAGTTGGTAGTTTGTAAGTGCTATAAAAAATACCGTAACATAATGGCTAAAGCAATACTCGCAGGTAAAAAGGTAAAAGAATTTGCGCCTTAGTATTGTCTTAGAAAATTTACTGTTCTTGATGCAATACTCACGCGGTTCGCGAAATACTTCTTCGTGTGTAACCGTCCATGCCACACACGCTATGGGCAGGGCAAGGATAAACAACCAGGTTATAGGATTTTGTATTTCCATTTTCTTACAATTAGTTCTTCGGGTATCAGCCTGTAAGAGCTAATCTAATTTCGAAATAAAAATTTTTAGCTGCTCCCAATTTTATCCTAAAAAGGTCTGGATACACTACGAGTCATTCTCCATTATCGTAAATCCCGCGCTATACAAATATAAATTTACGATATATCGTAAATTATTTCAAACATTAAAAACGCAATACGCTTAACATCAACATAATAAACAAAAGGCATTGTATTGGCTTATGTAGATACAAAATAAAAATAATAGTATTTATGAAACCATCTCCAAACTTATTGGCACCAGACAACCACGCACTGGTATTGATCGACTTTGAAGGCCAAATGGCCTTTGCAACAAAAAGCATCTCAATTACAGAACTGCGCACAAACGTAGCGATCGTTGCCGGGGCATCAAAAATTTTTGATGTACCTACCATTGTTACCACAGTAGCCGAAGAAAGCTTCTCTGGACCCGTGTTTCCTGAAATCGAAGAATTTTACCCGCAGGCTACATCAGGTTATCTTGACCGTACCAGCATGAACACCTGGGAAGACGAAGCCGCTTACAAAGCCATTACCGGTACAGGTAAGCAAAAACTGGTACTTGCCGGCCTGTGGACAGGTGTATGCATTGTAGGCCCTGCCCTTTCTGCCCTTACCGAAGGTTATGAGGTATATGTAATTACAGATGCCTGTGGCGATGTAAGCAACGAAGCCCATGAGCGTGCCATACAGCGCATGGTGCACGAAGGTGTAAAACCTATCACATCGGTACAATACCTTTTAGAACTGCAAAGAGACTGGGCACGCCAGGAAACCTATGTAGCCGTAACCGACCTGATGAAGAAATATGGTGGCAGCTATGGCCTGGGCATTCAGTATTCTCACATCATGCTGAAACATTAATAACAAACATTTGCCTGTACCCTTCCCCACAATTCAAAATCATAGACCAACATGAAAAACAGTTACCTCATAATCATTTTTATACTGCTGAGCTGCAACGCGGGTGCCCAGTCGTTTAAGCTTATGCGTTATGATGAAAACTATGAGTACCTGAAAGACTCTGCCCGTAACTTTTATGAGGGTATAAAGTTTATTCCGCTATCAGCAGATAAAAACATATACGCATCCGTTGGCGGCGAGGCAAGGTATGAGTATGTTGATTTTAATAACGAAGACTGGGGAAGGTTAAATACAGGGCATAATAACTTTTTGCTGCAACGGTATGACCTGCATGCCGATGTACATTTTGGCAGCAGGGTACGGTTCTTTGGGCAGTTAAGAAGCGCATTACAAAGCGGACGCAAGAACGGCTCGCGCCCCATAGATGAAGACCAGCTAAACGTGCAGAACCTTTTTGTAGATGTAGTACCCTGGATAAAAGACAAACAAGCCATAACCATAAGGGCAGGCCGTCAGGAAATAGACTACGGTTCAGGCAGGCTCATATCAGTACGCGAAGGGCCTAACGCCAGACTGTATTTTACGGGAGCAAAAGTTATGTATAGTGCACCAAATGTTACCGCAGATGTTTTTGCCATGATGGCCGATACCACCTATGTAGGAACATTTGACAATAAACCATCCCGTCAGCTTAACCTGTGGGGCGGTTACTCTAAAATAATAATTCCGCGTAGTGGTAACTTAGACTTTTACTACATAGGCATTAAGCGAAACAATGCAGCTTTTGAAGAAGGTCTTGGCAAGGAGCTACGGCATACTGTTGGCTTCCGTTTCTGGAAGTATGGCGGTGGCTTTATCTATAACCTTGAGGGAGCGTATCAGTTTGGGAGCTTTGGCAATGGCAATATCAGCGCATGGACGGGCTCGGCAGACCTGGGCTATTCTTTTGAAAACACTACATTCAAACCCACCATTAACCTCCGCAACGATTATATATCGGGCGATAAACACGCCGGCGATGGCAGCCTGCAAACCTTTAACCCTATTTACCCAAAGGGCGGATACTTCGGCTTTAGCCCGCAAATAGGCCCGGTTAACTTAATAGACATTCACCCTTACGGAACGCTCGACCTGCTGAGCAACCTTAAATTTCAGGCAGATGTGGTGTTTAACTGGCGCTACTCAGTAAACGATGGCGTATACAGGCCAAGCGGTGGCTTTAACCTTGCAGGTTCATCATCTTCCAAACGATATATTGGTACCGCCTATCTCGCAAGTTTTGTGTACAGCTATAGCAAATTCATAACCCTTAACACAGGCATTCAATATTTTAAGACCGGTGCTTTTGTAGACGACATCATCCCCAACTCTAAAAACGGGCTTTTTATCAATGCGCGCCTTGGCTTTAAATTCTAATCATAACTAAATCCATCATGAAAAATATTCTATCACAATTAAAAACAGTACACTTTTCATTAGTACTGGCACTATTACTAACAACAACACTTACAGCACAAACCACCGCTATAGGCACTTCAAAAGTATGGGGCACTATAGAAGGCGTAGCTATAGAAGGCCTTGTGCAGGGCCCATCGACAGCAAAATCAGATTTACAGGTAGCCTGCGTATTTGAATATACTGAGGGCGATATTTACAATACCCCTCCTGCCCTGCCGGCACAGCTAAACGGACTTGTACACCTTGATGATGCACTAAAGGGACAGCTTACTGCACTACGCAAAGCGGGCAAATTTCATGGTTATGCACTGGAAACTGTAGTACTTACACCTGCAAAAGGTACACTGGCGGCACCTAAATTACTCATCATCGGCCTGGGCGACCGCAATGCGTTTACCCCGGAACTAATGAAAAAAGTGGGCAGTGTAGCCGTAAGGGAAGCCCTACGCCTGGGGGTAGAAAACTTTTCTTTTGCCAGCGACCTTAAAGATGCAGGCATTGACTCGCCTACGGCAAAAGTGGCCGGATATGTAACCGAAGGTATTTTTGATGCTTACCGCAGCGAGCTTTGGTTTAAAGAAAACAAGCTGTCAACATTTAAACCGCTTAAAAAAGTTATCCTGCTGGCAGGGCCTGCCTTTTTTGAAGTAGCAGGACAAGGTATTAACGAGGCTATTTCTAACCTTAAAAACTAATACCATGCAGGCAGATACTATACTTTACAACGGAAAAATATACAGCCACGTGCGCGAAAATAAGGGTGCAACTGCGGTAGCCATTAAAGATGGCAAGTTTATAGCCGTAGGTACAGACAGCGATATCATGACGCTTAGCACGGCTGCTACAAAAATTATTGACCTTAAGCAAAAGCGTGTAGTGCCGGGCATTAACGATTCGCACATACACCTTATACGCGGCGGTCTTAATTATAACCTGGAACTGCGCTGGGATGGTGTACCCTCTCTTGCCGATGCGCTGCGCATGTTAAAGCAACAGGTAGACATTACGCCATCGCCACAATGGGTGCGCGTGGTAGGCGGCTGGAGCGAGTTTCAGTTTGCCGAAAGGCGTATGCCTACACTTGATGAGATAAACGCCATAGCGCCTGAAACGCCCGTGTTTATACTACACCTGTATGACAGGGCTTTTATGAACCGTGCCGCGCTTAAAGCCGTTGGCTATACTAAAGATACCCCTGCCCCTCCCGGCGGGCAGATACAGCGCGACAGCAAGGGCGAACCTACAGGGCTAATCATCGCATCGCCAAATGCCATGATACTGTACAGTACACTCGCTAAAGGCCCCAAGCTGTCTTACGAGCACCAGGTAAACTCTACACGCCATTATATGAAAGAGCTTAACCGCTTTGGCATTACCAGCGTTATAGATGCAGGCGGCGGCTTTCAGAATTTCCCTGACGATTACCAGGTAGTTAATGAGCTGAATGAAAAAAAGCAACTTACTGTGCGCATTGCCTACAACCTGTTTACGCAGCGTCCTAAAAAAGAGTTTGAAGATTTTAACGACTGGATCGACTCGGTAAAACTGTACCAGGGCGATGATATGTACCGACACAATGGTGCGGGCGAAATGCTGGTATTCTCTGCGGCAGATTTTGAAGATTTCCTGCAGCCACGTCCGGACCTGCCAGAAAACATGGAGGCCGAACTTGAAAAGGTCGTACGCCTGCTGGTAGAAAACCGCTGGCCTTTCAGGTTACATGCAACCTATAACGAAAGCATTACCCGCTTTTTAAACGTGTTTGAAAAAATAGACCGCGAAGTGCCTTTTAACGGCCTGCCCTGGATTTTTGACCATGCCGAAACCATAGATGAACGCAATATAGAGCGTGTTAAAAAACTGGGCGGTGGTATTGCCATACAAAGCCGTATGGCCTACCAGGGCGAATATTTTACCGATCGTTATGGTGCAGCTGCGGCAGAAAGCACGCCACCTATCAAAAAAATGCTAGAGATGGAAGTACCCGTAGGCGGCGGAAGCGATGCCACACGGGTAAGCAGTTATAACCCCTGGGTAAGTATGTATTGGCTAACGGCAGGTAAAACCGTAGGCGGCCTGCAATTATATACCGATACCCGCCTGAGCCGCGAAACGGCCTTAGAACTTTATACACGCGGCAGTGCATGGTTTAGCCAGGAACAGCAAAAAAAGGGCGATATACAAACCGGTATGTTTGCAGATCTTGCCGTATTAGATAAAGACTACTTTACTGTAAGCGAGGAAGCTGTTAAAAGCATAGAGGCAGAACTTACCATTGTAGACGGTAAGATTGTATATGCAAAAGGCGACTTTTCATCCTACTCCCCTCCTGTTATACCTATACTGCCAGACTGGTCGCCAACCAAAAGCTTTAACGGCTATTACAGCGATGCCACACACGGGCATAAATTACTGGAAGCCGAAAAGAAAAATGCGGGTAAACCCAACCTTACAGCGCAGGTACACAGTTGTGCAGGCAGTTGCAATGTGCACAACCACAACCACGACACCGCAAGGATGAGCAACCTGCCTATTAATAACTACAATGCTTTTTGGGGCGCGTTAGGCTGCTCATGCTTTGCATTTTAATTCCCGCCTATATATGGAACTTATAAAACTCATTTTTACTTCAGATGCCGGTAGTGCTTTTAACAATGCGGCACTACTTGCCTTTAGGGTACTGCTTGCTGTAGAGCTCTTCAGGGTGCACGGCATGAAAAAATTCAGGATTGAGAACGGACAGAAAGAGCACGTTCCCAATCCGCTGCACCTGCCCGAAAAACTGAATGGGCTTGTGGCAACATTTTCAGATACCGTTGTGCCATTCCTCATCATACTGGGCATGGGAACCCGCCTGGCAGTATTGCCTACCATTGGCGTGACAGCCATTGGCTATTTTGTAGTACATAAAAACGACTCGTTAGAAGTACGCGACGTGCCTTATATGTACACGCTTTCGCTATTGTTTTTACTGGCATTGGGCGCAGGCACATATTCTGTAGACCATTATATCTTGAGCCTTATCAATTAAGATGGGTTTTACCACGGAGTCCACTAAGATTTTCACTAAGAACACTAAGCTGGTACGATAAATAGACCATACTGAATGACCACAAAGCTTTGTGTCCCTCCGCCGAAGGCGGTTCTCATTGTGCACTTAGTGAATACCTTGTGCCTCTTGTGGTAAAATATTAAAACTAAAATCCAGCTAAAAAAGATTCTTAGAAGATTTTACCACGGAGTCTACTAAGATTTTCACGAAGAACACTAAGCTGGCACGATAAATAGAACATACTGAATGACCACAAAGCTTTGTGTCCCTCCACGAAGGTGGTTCACATTGTGCACTTAGTGAAAACCTTTGTGTCCCTTGTGGTAAAAATATTAAAACTAAAATCCAGTTAAAAAAGATTCTTAGAAGATTTTACCACGGAGTCCACTAAGATTTTCACTAAGAACACTAAGCTGGTACGATAAATAGACCATACTGAATGACCACAAAGCTTTGTGTACTTCCGCCGAAGGTGGTTTTCTTTGTGCACCTTGTGAAAACCTTGTGCCCCTTGTGGTAAAAATATTAAAACAACAAAATAAGCCATACACTCATGGAACCAAAAATCGGAATTAAAGAAGAGCACCTCGCTGCTGTAGCGCACTCCCTAAGCCAGATCCTGGCAGATGAATTTGTACTATACACAAAAACAAAAAAAGCCCACTGGAATGTTGAAGGCGCAGACTTTTACAACAAGCACCTGTTCTTTGAGCAGCAATATACCCAACTGGATGATATTGTAGATACTGTGGCTGAACGCATCAGGATACTGGGTCATTATGCTCCTGGGTCGCTTAAGGAATATCTGGAGCTTACTCACCTTTCTGAATCTGCATCAGATAAAAACGACAGTCTTAGCTATATAAAAGAACTGCTGGCAGATCACGAAAGCATAATGATACACCTGCGTGAAAACATTAACCGCTATGCATTAGCGTTGAAGGACCTGGGTACCAGCGATTATATAACAGGCCTTATGGAAACCCACGAAAAAATGGCGTGGATGCTAAGGGCACACCTTAAATAATTATTATGGAAAAACAATCTAATATCTGGTATGTTACACTGTTGCTTACCATTATAGCGGGCTACTGCGATACCGTTACATTTGTCGCAGCAGACTCCTTATTTTCGGCACACGTTACGGGCAACTTTATTGTATTTGCCTATCAAATAGTAAAAGGGTCTGAACTGCACGCCTGGATCAAACTGCTAACCTTTCCGGTGTTTATCATATCGGTAATTATTGGAGGCAGATTGGGCGCAAAGGCCGTAGACCGCTACAATCTTTTACTATGGGAAGGGCTTTTGCTTATCCTTGCCGGTGCAGCTTCTTATGTTTTTGGCTATCTGGGCATATTTACAGAATGGCCCATGTATACCGTTGCGCTTGTAGTGGTTTGCGCTATGGGACTGCAAAATGCGTTTGGTAAGCTTTACGCTAAAGAAACCCACGGCCCTACCACCATGATGACGGGTAATGTTACCCAGGCTTCCCTCGATCTTGGCAGCCTGCTTAAAGATGGCCTTAGCAATGCTGATACGGTATTGAGTTTTAAAAAGCAGCTGGTTACAATATCAGGCTTTTTGGTGGGCTGTTTCCTTGGGGCTATAGCCGGGAAATTTTGGGGACTGGGTACCGTGTTGGTACCGGGAATGGCGCTTATATTTTGCTACATTAAAACAAAAAGGGCAGCTACTTTATAACCATGATAGTACCAACCATAACCAATTACATTAAGTAATGAAGCCCAAACTATCACTAAGTGCTAACGATAAGGCACACTTTACCTACGCCTTGTTGCTGTTATCTCCTTTTTTATATGGTGCAAAGGCAGATTTACAGGAATTAAAATTGCACTTTGAAGTCAGTGAACAGGAAGATACCTCTGTAGTAGCAAAAGAAAACCGGCCGCACCACGATCTCATAGCCAGATATGTAGCCATAGGAAGCCTTATTATCTTGTTTATCCTTATCGGGTTGCTTTATAAAAGCAGTCATAAAAACAGGAAAATAGCCCTTGCCCTGATTGATAAACAGGATGAAATATCATGCCGGCAGGAACTCTTAGAAAAGCTTACGGCAGAAAAAGAATGGCTGCTTAATGAGGTACACCATAAGGTAAAAAACAACCTTCAGCTGGTCGTTAGCCTGCTGAATACGCAAAGCGCTTACCTTGAAAATGAAGAAACAGTAAAGGCACTGCAAAGCAGCAAACACCGTATGTATGCTATGTCGCTGGTGCATAATAAGCTCTACAATGCCAAAAATTTAAACTGTATTGATATGGCAGGATACATTGCTGAATTAGTGCATCAGCTTAAAGAGAGCTTTGATCCTCACGGAAATATTACTTTCAAGCAGGATGTAAGCAATATTATACTGGATGCAGAACAGGCCATTCCTATAGGGCTTATAATTAACGAAGCTGTTACCAATGCGTTTCAGCATGCTTTTACAAGTACTAAAGGGAAGTTAGCGGTAGCGTTAACAGAAAACAGCAACAGCTGTACCCTTAGCATTAGCGATAATGGCCCCGGACTTGTAACCGATTTTGATGCTGACCAAAATGGGGCAGTGGGCATGAATCTTATGAGGGGACTGGCAGATCAGCTGGATGGTACTTTTAGCCTTAAAAATTGTGATGGGCTTACTGTAGCGATTATCTTTACAAAGAAATACCATAAAACCGGCAACGCATACAACAATATATAAACATGATGAAAGAGAAAATCTTAATTGTTGAAGATGAATTTATTGTAGCTAACGACCTTAAGATAATGCTTATAAAAGCAGGATACCAGGTAACCGGCATAGCATCATCTGTAGTGCAGGCGCGCAAGCTCATCCAAGATAAAAGGCCAGACTGGGTATTGCTGGATATTATGCTTAAAGGCGACCTTACAGGCATAGACCTGGCGTGGGAACTTATGGAGCAAAACCTGCCGTTCCTGTATATTTCTGCCAATACAAACCATACCACGCTGGAAGCTGTTAAAGCCACACAGCCCTATGGTTTTATGGTAAAACCCTTCAGGGAGCGCGACCTGCTGGTAATGTTAGATATTGCCCGTTACCGTTACGGCATCGAAAAAGGTATTTCAGAATCGGGCAGTAATACAACATCTTCATCTAAGAGCATTGAAGGCATCATTGGCCAAAGCCAAAACCTGATAAACGTTTTAGATAAAATTAAAGTTGTTGCCCCTACCGATACATCGGTGCTTGTGCTGGGCGAAAGCGGTACGGGTAAAGAACGTATAGCCCACTCCATACACGAACTGTCAGGCTTAGGCAGTAATCCGTTTGTTATTGTAAACTGTGCCGCACTGCCGGAATCGCTTATTGAATCAGAACTCTTTGGGCATGAAAAGGGGGCTTTTACAGGAGCAAACACCATGCGCCCCGGTAAATTTGAGCAGGCACACAACGGTACCATTTTTTTGGATGAGATAGGCGAATTGCCTTTAGACTCACAGGTTAAACTGCTTAGGGTATTGCAGGAAAAAGAAATAGAACGCCTTGGTGGCAGCAGTACTATTAAAGTAAACGTACGCATTATTGCCGCAACCAACCGCTGCCTCGAAAAAGAAGTTGCCGAAGGACGCTTCAGGCTCGACCTCTATTACAGGCTTAACGTTTTCCCTATCGAATTGCCGCCACTGCGCGATCGAAAAGACGATATTGAGAGCCTTGCGCAGCATTTCCTGAATAAATATGCTGCCAAAGCCCGAAAGGCCGTAACCGGAATTTCCGCGGAGGCACTAAGCCAACTGCAAAACTATAACTGGCCGGGAAACATACGCGAACTTGAACATCTTATAGAGCGTAATGTACTGCTGGCAAGAGGCGAAATAATAACGCACTTTGATATGCCGGTAACAATAAATGCTACACCTGTTACAGAAAAATCAGGAGCGATGCTTTCTATGGAAGACATGGAGCGCGAACATATTATGGCTGCACTAAAAATGTGTAGCGGCAAAGTTTTTGGATCTGGTGGCGCCGCCGAAATCCTTAAAATACCTGCCACCACGCTATATTCTAAAATGAAGAAGCTGGGCATAAGGCAGGAATATTATTAACCATTTACGCTTACAACAATGAAACACAAAATATCAGGGCTGCACCACATTACAGCCATAGCGGGCAATGCCCAAAAGAATTTCGATTTTTATACTAAAGTACTTGGCCTGCGCCTGGTTAAAAAGACGGTGAACTTTGATGATCCCGGTACTTACCACTTTTACTATGGTAATGAAGAAGGTGCCGCGGGAACCATACTTACCTTTTTCCCGTGGGAAAATATCGGGCAGGGACAGGCAGGCAACGGGCAGGCTACCGAAATTGGCTATGCCGTACCGGAGGGTAGCCTGGAGTTTTGGACAGAGCGTTTTAAACAGCATAATGTAAACTTTGGCGAAGCAGCAGAACGTTTTGGAGAGCACTACCTTCCGTTTACAGATCCTGACGGGCTAAATATCAGCCTGATCGTACCAAAAGTTGCAGACATTCGTAAGCCGTGGGAAACTGCCGAGGTTAAGCAGGATGCCGCTACTAAAGGTTTCCACAGCGTTACCCTGAGCCTTGACAAGATAGACGATACCGCAAGGATACTTACTGATATCTTTGGCTACAGCCTACAATCGCAGGAGGGCAACCGTTATCGCTTTGCTGTTGATACTGTAGATAATGCCAATATTGTAGACCTGCTGGAACAACCCGGGACATCAAGGGGGCGCAATGCTGCAGGCACTAACCACCACGTAGCCTTTAGGGTACCTAATGAGGAAGTGCAAATGGCTTTCCGCGAAGAGATACAAAGCAAGAACCTGAACATTACGCCAAAAATAGACCGCGATTACTTTTACTCGTTGTACTTTAGAGAACCGGGCGGTGTACTGTTTGAAATTGCTACAGACAATCCCGGATTTACCGTAGATGAGCCACTTAACGAACTGGGCACTCACCTTAAGCTGCCGAAACAACACGAGCAGCTACGTAACCAACTGGAAGAATTTTTACCTAAAATAAAATAATATGGCTGAGATAAAATTAGAGCTGGACGAAAAACAGCACGGGGCTTTTAACCTGTATGATGCAGAGACTAAGATTGGCGAAATGGCAGTAGCTATAAGGAAAGATGCTATTACAGTATATCATACCGAGGTGAACGAAAACCAGGCGGGCAAAGGCTATGCAAAGCAACTGCTTGATGCCCTTGTTGCCCATGCCAGAGATAATAACCTTAAAGTTATAGCGCTTTGCCCTTATGTGCATGCACAGTTTACTAAGCATCCTGAAGAGTATAATGATATCTGGTTAAGGCAGGAGTAATTTATCTCTATGTGAATCTCTCTTGGGGAAATTAGTCTATGAGATACACTCTGTAACACAGAGATACGCAGAGGGGCACAGAGATACACAGAGTTTTAAAATTGAGATTGCGCTTACAGCGCGCGAGTACTGAGTTTAATGGAAACAGAGTACGTAATGCTCTGTGTTCTTTTACCGTAGATGTTCAGCCCTTTTTCTCTGTGTATCTCTATGCCCCTCTGCGCATCTCTGTGATATAACTAATACTTGAAATTAAAAACTACAAAATGGAAAACGTAATTACAGCGGGCACTCCTTTAGCAGAAGCTAAAAAAGCCCTTATAATGATACACGGCCGTGGTGCGGCAGCCCAGGATATATTATCACTATCCCGACATTTAAATGTTGACGGATTTGCCCTTACCGCGCCACAGGCACAGGGTAACAGCTGGTATCCGTTATCTTTTTTGGCAAAGCCTCAAGATAATGAGCCGCACCTTACCCGAGCGCTGGATACCCTTACTGCACTTGTTGCAGAAATAGAAGCACAGGGTATCGAAAAAAATAATATTTACTTTTTAGGATTCTCGCAGGGGGCCTGCCTTGTGTCTGAGTTTACGGCTCGCAATGCTGCACAATATGGCGGTATTGTAATTTTTACCGGCGGGCTTATTGGCGACCAGATCTACGCTGAAAACTATGGTGGCAACTTTAATGGGACACCGGTTTTTATGGGTACCAGCAATCCCGATTTTCATGTGCCTGTAGATCGTGTAAACGATACTGCTGCACTGTTTAAAAGCATAGGTGCTAACGTAACCGTTAAGGTTTATGACAATATGCCCCACACTATAGTACAAGATGAAATAGACATGGCTAACCAACTGATATTTAAAAATTAAAGATGTTTACTATAACGCGTATTTATAGCGATGCTAATGGCGAAAGCCATTTTGAAGACAGGACTGTTCCTTTGCATGATAAGGGTGATATAGGTTTCCTGTCGGATGCAGAAAATGTAAAGGAAATTATCTTTCGTGAGGTTAGTCCATCGTATGATTATGACTTTCATAATGCACCGCAAAAACAGTATATCATCCTGCTGGACGGTGGTGTGGAGATTGAAACGTCTTTAGGCGAAAAAAGGGAATTTGCCACAGGCGAAATACTGCTCGTAGAAGACACTACTGGTAAAGGCCATAAGACCAGAAACCTCGAAAAAAAGCTAAGGAAATCAATATTCATAACGCTTTAGAACACTACTATGGAAAAGGAAACAGTACGAATGGAAGGCTTTAGCGATGCCATATTTGCCATAGCAATTACGCTATTAGTGCTTGACCTGCACATGCCCGAAAAAAATGCACTGACAAGCAGCACTACCCTGATAAACTATCTAACCGCGCAATGGCCGTCTTACCTTGCCTTTTGTATTTCTTTTTTTAGCATTTTTATCATGTGGGTCAATCACCACAAGCTCTTTAAACAAATTTATAGCCGTAATACGGCAATTACGTTTGCAAACGGACTCATACTATTTTTTGCATCGGTAGTGTCTTATCCCACAGGGTTGCTGGCACAGTATTTTAATACGCCGTCGGTTAATGTGGTAGTTGCTATTTATACAGGCCTGTTTATCCTTATCAACCTGTCTTATTTATTGTTGTGGCATATCGCCAGTAAGAATAAAACCCTGCTGCGCCCTGATATAAATGAAGCTGCCATAAAAAAGATAACGCTTAACTATGTATACAGCCTTCCCGTTTATATTGTTGCTTTCGGGCTGTCATTTACCTATCCTGTAGTGGCACTTATACTATGTATCTGCCTTTGGATCTACTGGGCATTATCCTCAGGGAAACTGGAGAAAGAAGCAGCATAATAAATTTTACCACAAGGTTTTCACTAAGACCACTAAGCGAACTCTATAATCAAATACACTTTAAGGACACAAAGCTATACGTAAAACTTTGTGTCCTTTACTATTTTCACGTTTACTGATAATTTTACTGATACAGCTTTGTGTACCTCGTGAAAACCTTGTGTCCTCTGTGGTAAAATTTGAAATCAATGTTATAATTAGAGGCAAATTCCCGAAATTGCGTCTTCATTAAATACTCTTTCATGCAGCAAAAAAATCCGCAGGCTGATGCCATTTTAAAAGCCATCCAGGAACGGGAACAAAACCATTTGCTGCAACTGCAACTTTGTACCGCACTGGCACAGGTAACCGACAGAAATGGACTATCTGCGGTAGTGCATCAGCTTAAAGGTATCATCAATTTCAATGCGTTTGTAATTGCGGTTACAGACCGGTACGAAAAAGAATACAACATATTTTTTCACGACAGCGATAAATCTCAGGCAGAACTATTGGGCGCTGTGCACCAGGTTGAAGATGGTTATTTTGATGTGGCGCAACAATCGGCTGAACCGGTTAGCTTTAATCTGCTCAATGTAAACCCTAATAAAGCCGGCCTGCCCATTTTTATACAACGGGAACGACAGGTAGCCATGCGCGAAGCTATCGCTTTCCCCCTGCACTATCATAAGAATAACCCTTCGGTAGTATTTTTATTTTTCAAAAATGCCAGGGGCTTTACACCACAGGTACACCGTTTATTAAAAAGCATTTCGATGCAGGTAGCGTTAACGGTATCTAACTGCCTCATCACACAAAAAATTGCATTGAATGGGAATATCCCAAATACTGTTTCTGTAAAAGAAGAAACAGAAGCGACCCTTACCGAAGCCGAAGTCATCGATCATTTTTCGGGCATTATAGGACAGAGCGCTGCCATGCAAAAGGTTATTACGCTCATACAGCAGGTAGCCCCGTCAGATTCTGGTGTGTTGCTGCTTGGCGAAAGCGGTGTGGGTAAAGAGGTTGTTGCATCGGCTGTACATAAAAATTCTGAAAGGAAAAACAATAAAATGGTGCGCATAAACTGTGCTGCCATTCCTGCAAACCTTATAGAGAGTGAATTGTTTGGGCATGAAAAAGGCAGCTTTACAGGTGCTACAGAGCGCAGGATAGGCAAGTTTGAACAGGCTGACAAGGGCACACTTTTTCTGGATGAAATAGGTGAATTACCCCTCGCCCTGCAAACAAAACTACTACGCGTTTTGCAGGAGCGCGAATTTGAGCGTATAGGCAGTGCCAAAACCATTACCGTAAATGTGCGTGTTATTGCAGCGACCAACCGCAACCTTGTACAGGAAGTTGCTGCCGGGCGCTTCAGGGCCGATTTGTTTTACAGGCTTAATGTGTTCCCTATTATTATACCGCCGCTACGGGAACGGAAAGAAGACATTGCGCAGCTTAGCACCCATTTTATAGCTGAATTTTGCAGGAAAAACAGAAAGAAAACAAAAACACTTGCAGCGAAGGTTTTAGAAGCCCTTACCATTTACACATGGCCGGGTAATGTGCGCGAACTGCGCCATATACTGGAACGTAATGTGCTACTTACCCCTGGTACTACAATAACAGAAATACAACTTCCTGAAATTATTACTCATGGTGTAAACGACGACCACAATTTAAAAACACTGGGAGAGGTAGAAAAAGAGCACATTCTTAAAGCAATAAAACTTTGTAGCGGGCGCATTTCAGGGGCTAATGGGGCTGCTAAAAAACTAGGGATACCCCACACAACCCTGCTTTCAAAAATGCAAAAACTGGGCATTAAGAAAAACCATACCATTGACGAAAGCAAATAGGCAATCTGCTGTGTGCTATACCTAATACAAACTCCTAATCAATTATAAAACAATATTTTATCCTGCAATGATTTTGTAACATCAATATAAATTTACGATATATCGTAAAAAATGTTTTGGCATAAAATTACAAATCACTCATAAACAATATTTTAAATTAAAGGGCATGTAAATTGGTTATTACATAACAAATCAATTTTAATTCAATTTAATTTAAAAGTTATGAGCACATCACAAATTACAAATGCCATCCCTAACGTTGCAAACGATCCTGCAATTTCAACAGAAACAAAAAAATTCCTTGCAGCCTTAAACTCGGGTGGCGTACCACTAGAATCGTTATCACCTTTAGACGCACGCCAGGTATTGGTAGGTGCACAAAAATCGGTAGAAGTAGATTATTCAGGTATTGAAGAATCAGAAAAAACCATTACCCAGGACGGCTATACACTAACACTAAACATTGTAAAACCTGAAGGTACTACAGGTACCCTGCCTGCATTTATATTTATCCACGGTGGTGGCTGGGTGCTGGGCGATTACCCTACCCACAAGCGCATGGTGCGTGATCTTGCAGTACTATCTGGCGCGGCAGGTGTATTTGTAAACTATACCCCAACTCCCGATGCGCAATTTCCGCAGGCAACAAACGAAATCTACGCGACCACTAAGTGGGTAGCCGAAAACGGCAGCGAAATAGGTATTGACGGTTCTAAACTGGCTGTTGTGGGTAACAGTGTTGGCGGAAACATGACAGCAGTAACGGCTATTAAAGCAATAGAAAACAACGGGCCAAAAATTACCAACCTTATTATGCTATGGCCTATAGTTGATAACAATTTTGAGACAGAAACATACAAACGTTTTGGTACAGACCGTTTTCTTACCACATCGTTAATGAAATGGATGTACGACCTGTACACTACAGACCAGACCGAGAGAGACAGCATGTATGCTTCGCCAATAAATGCTCCGGTAGAGATACTTAAAAACTTCCCTCCTACGCTTATACAAGTTGCCGAAGCCGATGTACTTCTTGAAGAAGGCGAAGCCTTTGGCCGTAAACTAGATGACGCCGGTGTTACTGTAACCACAGTGCGCTACAATGGCATGATTCACGATTTTGGTTTGCTGAACCCTCTTGCACATCTTCCGCAAACAAAATCTTTATTTGTACACGCTGCTGCAGAACTTAAAAAATATCTTTTCTCATAATCATAAGCCATGAAGGATACTACTATAAAAAACATTGTAATTGTGCATGGCGCTTTTGCCGATGCATCGGGTTGGGAACCTGCTTATAAAATATTAAAAAGCAAAGGTTATAAAGTAACCCTTGTGCAAAACCCAACTACCACACTGGAAGATGATGTAACCGCCACTAAGGCAGCGCTGGACCGACAAGATGGCCCCGCTTTACTGGTTGGGCATTCCTGGGGCGGTACGGTTATAACCGAAGCCGGCATTCACGACCTGGTAGCGGCACTGGTATATGTAGCAGCTTTTGTACCCGATGTAAACGAGTCTACCCTGCAACTGGTACAGTCTGAAAAGATACTTGAGGTAAATGGTATTTTGCCTCCGGATGATAAAGGGTTGGTATATCTGGATGAGGCGCTTTTTAATCAAACCTTTGCCACAGGGCAAAGCGCTGAGAAGTCTGCTTTTATGTATGACTCACAAATTCCACTTACGGTAAAATCATTTATTACACCCGTTACAAATGCAGCCTGGAGGAGCAAACCATCATATGCTATTTTACCAACAGATGACGCTACAGTAAATCCTAAACTACAGTACACCATGTACAACCGCGCGGGCAGTACCATTACAGAGATGACCGGTGGACATACTTTGTTTATGACACACGCCGAGGAAGTAGCAAACGTAATTATAAAGGCTGCACAAAATACTAACCTTTTATAACCTGTAAGTTAAGATATGGAACATCAAAACACACAACCCTATTTTGATACTGTTACAGAGGCGTTGCAATGGTTAGGCACAGAAGGATATACGCATGACTTTAATCTTGATAATGACTGCATCAGGTTTAATAATGGTGCGCAGGCCATGTCGCCGCAGGATTTTAATATAGAATACGTTTTTCGCTTTGAGGGTGAAACAGACCCGGGAGATGAGAATATTGTTTATGGCATAAACTCTGACACTTTTAAGGTTAAAGGAGTAATGATTAGTGCCTTTGGTGTGTATGCCGATGAAATTTCAGACGAAATGCTAAAAAAACTCTCGGTACATTGATCGAAAGTAATGGTATGACTAAAATAGCAATGTAAGCTATAAGTTTAATCTGGCATAGAAACAAAGAAGGCCGCCTGATTATATATCGGCGGCCTTCTTCTCATTTATAGATAAGCTTAGTTTAGTTCGTTTTTGGAACAATATCCCTGGTTAGCCAGCCCCGCTTACTAGCTGTTGCTATAGCATAAGGTGCAATCCAGAACAGGCCAAAGGTGTATAACAGGCTGTATGAATAGGCATAGAACGATTCTGAAATGCCGTAACGTTTAGCATAAAAGAATACCGGAAAACTTGACATTACCAATATACCCAACAGTGTAGAACTTAAAAACAGTAACGGATAACTGATTATAAAAAACACCATAAGCAGCAGGAACGGGTATGTAAGCGCTATAGAAAAGAACTGGTTAAGGAACAATAACCTTGTACCCAGTTTTGACTGGTCCCTGAATTTTTTGAAAACAAATTTAGCCATCATCAGGTTTTCGCGTACGTTGCTCCTACCCCACCTAATAAACATTTTATAAAGGCCCTTATATTTTTCCGGCACATTTGTAAGCACATAAGAATTACGCTGGAAAAGAATATGGTATCCTTGTTTCATGATCATATTAGTCATGGCACGGTCTTCGCCAATATCAGACGGCTGTCCCATAAACGTTTGATTTATCCATTCATCAAGACAACCAAAAACAGCTGTTCTGCGGTAGGCTGCCAGTGCACCCGGCGTACATAATACAGACCCAACACTACTCTCTGCTGAACGTATAAATTCGAAACTTAATACAAAACTTACATTAAGCATCTTTGCTATAATACTGTTATCGTTATTAAGCACACGAACGTTACCACCTACAGCACCACAGTTTTCATTTGTAACTATAGGGCTTACAAGATTTCTTAATGTATCAGGTTTAACAACTGAGTCGCTGTCTACCGTTATAAAAACATCTCCTTTACCTATGTTAAAACCACGGTATAGTGCATGACGTTTGCCTTTGTTTTCCGGCTGCTGATAGATTGATACCCTGTCTCCAAGCTCGGCTTTAGCCTTTTGCATCCAGTTCCAGGTATCATCTTTACTACCATCATCAATAGCCATGATCTCTAATTTAGCAGCAGGATATTTACTGGCTACAAGGCTCATAAGAGTATCGTATACCAGTTTACCTTCATTATATGCCGGCACAATTACAGTACACGTTGGCAGCATTTCATCTGAAACCGATTTTACCGGCTTGTACTTAAAATATAAAAACAAGTTATATAAAAAGTATGCCCCTTTTATAGCCAATAGTGCTGTAGTAACAGCAATAAGTATAAAACCCCAGGTACTGCTCATACGCTCCTGATGAAGACGGTCAAACTCAGGCTGTAATTGATATACCCATAGTGCACCGCACAATAATAGTGCAATTGTACCTATAATAACAGCACGGCCGGACAGTTTTGAGCGCAATGTTGTAGCCTCAGATTTTGCTGTATTAGCAACAATATTTTTATCCGGAATACTTGCAGAAGTGGTTAGTGGTTTTGCAGTTTTGATATTTATATCTTCCCGAAGGACAAAACGGTTAGTTGTGATGGTATCTGTTTCCATAGTAAGTGCATGTATTATTTTTATTAGGCAGAGTCATTCTTACACAAACAGTAATACCAACCATTGTACCACAACAAAAAACAACTATAAATCAGCACAATACAAATAATAAACTATTGTAGATTGTAGTGCGATTCTACACTTTTCTACACTTTTCCCCATTTATAATATGTCTTATAGAAATCGGGGGCATCAAAAAAATCAATACTTTTACATAGCAAATAATCTTTAACAACATTAAAAATGAGTTCTAAAAGGGCATTATCAGAGTTAGATAAAGAGGAATTTATAACGTTGCTAAAAATACGTTTTGAAAAAAATATGACCCGGCATAACGATATTGCCTGGCAGGATGTAGCATCAAAACTTGAAACCCAACCACACAAGATAATCTCATTACATGAAATGGAAGAGACAGGAGGCGAACCGGATGTTACAGGATACGACAGCACTACAGGCGAGTACATTTTTATAGACTGCTCTCCGGAGAGCCCAAAAGGGCGCAGGAGTATTTGCTTTGATCGCGTAGCGCTGGATAAGCGAAAAGAAAATAAGCCCCATAATACAGCCAAAGATATGGCTGAGGTCATAGGGATAGAAATATTGACGGAAGAACAATACCGAAAACTGCAAACGTTGGGGAATTTCGACCTTAAAACATCAAGCTGGATACAAACACCCGAAAAAATAAGGAAACTGGGAGGTGCTTTATTTGCTGACAGGCGCTATGATACCGTTTTTGTATACCATAATGGTGCAGACTCTTACTATGCAGCCAGGGCATTTAGGGGGATGCTTAAAGTATAAAAATCTATCTGATGGAGATATTCTTATATACAAAATCGGCTGTCCTTATATAAGACAGCCGATTTTGTATGGTGTAAAGTACTATTACTTTATAAATTCTATTTTCTGCGCTTCTTCTATGTTAACGCTGTCAAAAAAGCCCTGCTCATTCATCCACTCATCGCTAAATACTTTACTCATATAACGCGATCCGTGATCAGGGAATATAAGTACAACGTTGCTGTTTTCGTCAAACTCACCTGCTTCGTCATACTGTCTTGCAGCCTGTAGAGTTGCACCGCTGGTATAGCCTACAAAAAGGCCTTCAGTCTTAGCAATATAACGGGCGGCATGTGCGCTGTCTTCGTCAGATACTTTTATAAACTTATCTATAACGTCAAAGTCTGTAGCCGTAGGGATAAGGTTTTTACCAAGCCCCTCTATACGGTAAGGATAAATTTCATCGCTATCAAACTCTTTAGTTTCATGATATTTTTTAAGCACAGATCCAAAAGCATCTACACCTAATATTTTAATATCCGGGTTTTGCTCTTTAAGAAAACGTGCTGTGCCGCTTATAGTACCACCGGTACCGCTGCAGGCTATAAGGTGCGTAATTTTACCGTTAGTCTGTTCCCATATTTCAGGGCCGGTAGTTTTATAGTGCGCATCTACATTAAGGTCATTAAAATACTGGTTAATGTAAACAGAGCCTTTCATTTCTTCATGAAGCCTTTTTGCAACACTATAGTAAGAACGCGGATCATCTGCAGAAACATTTGCAGGGCATACATATACCTTTGCACCCATGGCACGCAGCATATCTATTTTATCCCTGGATGACTTAGAACTTACAGCAAGTACGCAATCATATCCTTTAATAATGCTTACCATAGCAACACTAAACCCCGTATTACCCGAAGTAGTTTCTATAATGGTATCGCCTGGTTTAAGGATACCTTTTCGTTCAGCTTCTTCGATAATATAAAGAGCAATCCTGTCTTTAGTGGAATGGCCCGGATTAAAAGCTTCTACCTTTGCGTAAAAATTTCCTTTTAATCCTTCAGTAATTTTATTGATCTTAACAAGCGGTGTATTGCCTATTAGTTCCAATACATTATTATAGGCTTTTATTTCTTCTTTCATAAAAAAAATAAGTTAGCAAGGTAAACTGTGTGTAAAATATTAGTAACCTTAAAACGTTGCAAATCTAACAAAAAAAAATTAATTACTTTTCTATTCCTTCCAAATCTAATAAAAAACTGTATTCTTTGGCAACTTCCTTAATTGCCTCAAAACGTCCGGAAGCCCCTCCATGCCCGGCTTCCATATTGGTATCCAGGAATAAAAGGTTGTTATCAGTTTTCAGGGTACGTAATTTTGCAACCCATTTGGCAGGCTCCCAGTACTGCACCTGGCTATCGTGAAGCCCGGTTGTAACCAGCATATTTGGATAATCCTGTGCTGTAACATTATCATAAGGAGAGTATTCTTTCATATAATCATAATACTCTTTCTCGTTCGGGTTGCCCCATTCGTCATATTCTCCGGTAGTAAGTGGTATGGTATCATCAAGCATAGTAGTTACCACATCTACAAACGGTACCTGTGCAATAACGCCATTATACAGCTGCGGAGCCATGTTTATTATAGCACCCATTAGTAGCCCACCGGCAGATCCTCCTTCAGCATATAAATGCTGTGGCGATGTATAGCCCTGTGCAATTACATATTCTGAACAGTCTACAAAATCGGTAAATGTATTTTTTTTAACCAGCAGCTTTCCGTTATCATACCACTCACGCCCCAGATCTTCACCTCCGCGAATATGAGCAATGGCATAAATAAAACCCCTGTCTAAAAGACTTAGCCTTATAGATGAGAAATAAGGATCCATAGAGGCTCCATACGACCCGTAAGCGTACAGTAGGAACGGATTACTGCCATCTTTAACTATACCGTTGCGGTACACAACAGACATGGGTACTTTAGTACCGTCTTTGGCTGTAGCCCAAATACGTTCTTCTGTATAGTTATCTTTATCAAAAGTACCGCCAAGAACCTCCTGCTCTTTAAGCACTACCTTCTCTTTGGTCTTCATATTAAAATCAATGACCGATGAAGGCGTTGCCATAGACTGGTAGCTATAACGTAATACATCAGTATCAAAATCTGGATTGGTAGCTGTAGCTGCCATATAGGTTTCTATATCAAAAGGCAGGTAGTACTCCTCCCCTTCCCACGGGCGAATGCGAATGGTATTAAGGCCATTACTGCGCTCGCTTATAACAAGGTAGTCTTTAAAAATATCAATATCTTCAAGAAGCACGTCGCTGCGGTGTGGTATCAGGTCTACCCAGTTGGCTTTTTCAGTCTCACCCTCCGGTGTGGTCATCAGTTTAAAGTTGATGGCCTTATCTTTATTGGTAACAATATACCATTTATCTCCATAGTGGCTAATGCCATATTCCATACCGCGTGTACGTTTCTGGAAAAGGCTGAACTCGCCATCCGGATTTTTAGCATCCAGTATGCGGTACTCTGACGTAAGTGTACTCGACGAACCTATTACAAGATATTTTTTAGACTTTTCTTTATAAATAAAGGTATTATAAGTATCGTCTTTTTCGTAGTATATTACTGTATCATCAGCAGGGTCTGTACCCAGTTTGTGCTTATAAATTTTGTCAGACCGTAATGTTACTTCATCCTTACGGGTGTAGAACATGGTTTGGTTATCGCCGGCCCAGGTAGTGCCACCGGTAGTATTCTCTATTTTTAACGGCAGTATTTCGTTTGTTTCAAGGTTTTTAACCTGAATGGTATATTGCCTGCGCGATACGGTATCAATACCAAAGGCGATCCACTTATTATCTTCGCTTATGCTAAGCCCGGAAAGGTGAAAATAATTATGCCCTTCTGCCATCTGGTTGCAGTCAAACAAAATTTCTTCGGGTGCCTCTAAAGTTTCTTTTTTGCGGGAATATATTGGGTAATCTTTACCTTTTTCATATCGGGTAATGTACCAGTAACCATTATATTTATAAGGTACAGAAGAATCATCTTCTTTAATCCTGCCCTTCATTTCAAGAAAAAGGTCTTCCTGAAACTTTTTAGTGTGGGCAGTTTGCTCTTTGTAGTATTCGTTTTCTTTATTAAGATATTCTATAACTTCGGGGTTTTCCCTTTCGTTTAGCCAGTAATAGTTATCAATACGCACATCGCCGTGCATTTCAAGCGTTTTAGGCTTAATAGCGGCAACCGGCGGAATTATCGTTTCGGTCATTTTTATATTGCTGATTTAGGCATTTCCTGCAAAAGTAAAACAAACCTATTGTTTAAGGGGCTGTTTTTTCATTCTTTTATAAACAGGATAATTTTATGGCAATTTAATACATTTGCATCTACAAATAACATATAAAAACTGCAAAAATGTTTGGAGATATCATGGGAATGATGGGTAAAATTAAAGAAACCCAGCAAAAGATAGAAGAAACTAAAAAAAGGCTTGATACCGTACTGGTAGATGAGCAAAGTAATGACGGCCTGCTTAAGGTAACACTTACTGCTAACCGTACCATTAAAAGTATAACAGTAGACGATAGCCTGCTGGAAGACAAGGAGCAACTGGAAGATTATCTTGTACTGGTATTAAACAAAGCCATAGAAAAGGCAACATCTGTTAACGATGCAGAACTGGGCGCAGTAGCACAGGACGGAATGCCAAACATACCGGGCATGGATATGTTTAAATAGATAAGGTATAAAACCGCTAGGGCAAATGCATTATTTCATTTGGTTAATTTTTTTGCCACGAATTCCCCCGAATTCTCACAAATTTTCATTCTGTTTTAAATCAGTTTGAGTATAACGAATTTAATGATTCCTAAGATTTGTGAGAATTCGGGGAATTCGTGGCTTATTTTTATGGCGCGTTGGCACAGATAAAACTGCGAAGAGGCAGTTTGCTTAAAAATGCATTGTTTACATTTGCTCGTTGCAGGTTGTATTTAATAATAGTAACTTGCCCTCGATCAACAACTAAACAACATGACTTTTAAAAAACTGGTTCTTTGCGGGCTTAGCCTTGCTTATTTTTCTGGTGCCGTGGCACAAGAAATTAACGAAGAAACTGCCTATCGCCCTAACTTTCACTTTACACCAAAGAAAAACTGGATGAACGACCCTAACGGCCTTTTTTATGCCGATGGAGTGTATCATTTATTTTTTCAGCACTGGCCTTATGGCAATGTTTGGGGTCCTATGCACTGGGGCCACGCTACCAGTAAAGACCTTGTAAAATGGGAGGAACAGCCCATAGCCCTCTACCCTGACCGTTTTGGTTACATATTTTCGGGCAGTGCCGTGTATGATACTAAAAATACCAGTGGTTTTGGTAAAGATGGTAAAATACCTGCCATAGCGCTTTTTACCTATCACGACTCCGCAAAAGAAAAAACCGGCGCTACAGATGTAGAATCTCAGGGACTGGCTTATTCTCTTGACAATGGACAAACCTGGACAAAGTATGATGAGGGCAACCCGGTTATAAAGAATAATGGTATTCGCGATTTCAGGGATCCTAAAGTTACATGGGACTGGGTTAACAATAAATGGATAATGGTGCTGGCCGCTAAAGACAGGGCACAGTTTTATACATCAGATAACCTTAAAGACTGGAAATACCTGTCTGACTTTGAAGACAAAGTAAGCAAGCACGGTACGTGGGAGTGCCCCGATTTTTTTCCTATAAAAGTAAAAGGTACTAACGAAGTAAAGTGGGTGCTAATCCAGAGTTTTTATCCCGGTGGTGCTAATGGCGGCAGCGGAACACAATATTATGTAGGAGACTTTGACGGTAAAAATTTTACCCTTGATAAATCTTTTGCGCAAAAACTTGAGAAAGAAAAAGGCATTTGGCTCGATTATGGCCGCGATAACTATGCAAGCGTTACCTGGGGCGGATCGCCAGACGAGCAATATAAAAAATATATCATCGGCTGGATGATTAACCTTGATTATGCCTTTGAACCGCCCACAAACATTTGGCGTGGTACAAATACAGTAGCGCGGGAACTTGAACTTATAAAAGACAAAAACAGCTACAGGTTTAGCATTGCCCCTGTTGCCGCACTTAAAAAATATGTTGCTGCAACCGAAACCCAAAAAAAAATTACCGTAAATCAAACAGCTGAGCTTATTAAAGAAGGTAAAACTAACCTGACTCAGGCAGAGATTAACCTTGACCTTAAAGGATTAAAGAAGGAAAAATATAGTTTGGTGCTTTCTAACAAGACAGGCGATACCCTTAAATTTGGTATAGACAATACTGCAAAAAACTTGTTTATAGACAGGACTGCATCCAGCAACAGTACCACATTTAAAAACCGTACAGCTAAGGTTTCAAAGGCATCTTTAACCGAAGATCAAAAAGAAGTTAGCTTTAAAATACTGCTTGATAAAACATCTATAGAGTTATTTTATAATGATGGCGATAAAGTATTAACCGAAATATTTTTCCTGAAAAGCCCTTTTACAACATTAACCATTGAAGGCAAAAGTAAATTTGTAGTAGAGAATCTGGTTATCAACCAGTTTAATTTTAAATAAAAGATATTTAATAATCAGCCGCTGGTTAAAGCATTTCAAAAAGAAAAGAACACCCGGCGGCGTACCACATTATTTGCTACTTTTGCGTTGATATTATTTTAAAACACACAAATCATGGCTACAGTAACCCTTGGCGGAAACGAAATACACACATCTGGAAACTTACCTGAAACAGGTACAAAAGCACCGGATTTTACATTAGTAAAAGGCGACCTTTCTACTACTTCATTATCAGACTATAAAGGTTCTAAAGTTGTACTTAATATATTCCCAAGTGTAGATACCGGCACTTGTGCGGCATCCGTTCGTAAATTTAACGAGAAAGCTGCTGCGCTTGAAAATACTAGGGTAATCTGTATTTCCCGTGACCTTCCGTTTGCTCAAAACCGTTTTTGTGGTGCAGAGGGGCTTAGCAATGTAGTTACAGCTTCAGATTTTAGGGATGGCAGTTTTGGTGCTGCTTACGGCCTAAATTTTACTGATGGCCCGCTTACCGGCCTGCACTCTCGTGCGGTTGTGGTACTTGATGAAGAAGGTACGGTAGTTTATACTGAGCAGGTACCCGAAATAAAAGACGAGCCAAATTACGACAACGCCCTCGCGGCACTGTAATAGCCGCAATGAAAGATAACAGGTTTGTTAAAGGCAGGCTTAAAAGCATATTTTACTCTGTAAAAGGTGCTTACCGTTTAGTTACCAGCGAGCACAGCATTATGGTGCAGTTTGGCTTAGGCATACTGGTATCAATAGCAGGGTTTTATTTTCACATCTCCTCTACTGAATGGATGCTGCAAACATTTGCCATAGGGCTAATTATGGCTATAGAGGGTGCTAATACAGCGGTAGAAAAAATATGCGATTTTATCCACCCCGGTTTTAACGAAAAAATTGGGGAGATAAAAGACATTGCATCGGGCGCGGTATTTTTTGCCGCAATAACAGCCGTTATAATAGGAGTAATAATTTATTACCCAAAGGTAGCGGCACTATTCTAAATTTAATATTTTTACAAAAAAGGAAGTTTTAAAAAACGTATGGCAAAGGCTAAAAAAGAACCGGAAAAGGTACAAAAACCCGAAAAAGAAAAAAGGCCGTGGCGCTTATCCCGCAGAAATAAAGTACTGCTGGGGCTGCTGTTCTTTTTATTTTCGATAGCCATGCTATTATCATTTGTTTCTTATTTTTTATACTGGAATTCAGACCAAAGCGCACTAACCCGTTTTACTGACAGGGATGTGCAGGTACAAAACTGGCTGGGAAAATTTGGTGCTTACCTTGCCGATGTTTTTTTATATCGTGGTTTTGGTGCTGCATCTTTTATACTAATACGTTTCTTCTTTTTAATGGGTGCCTACATGGTGCTCGACCTGCCTGTAGGTAAACTAAAAAAAACCTTGTTTTGGGATGTTTACCTCGTAATTATCATATCTGTGCTTTTAGGTTTCTTTAATGCTTACCTCCCAGAACTGGGCGGGGTTATAGGCTATGAAATGAATCTTTTTATTCAGGATTATATAGGTAAGACAGGTGCTTTACTAATATTGTTATTTGGGCTATCCGTATTCTTATTTGTAAGGGTAAAAATTTCTCCGGATGCCATTAAAACATTCTTTGAGCGAAAAGAAGAAGAGGAAGATGGAGAGGAGCCTGTGCTACAGGAAACGCCGCTGCAACACGCAGCAGCTGTGGCTTCTCCTCTTACAGACCCTGAAGAAGAACATATAAAAGTAGCCAACTACGAAGATATGGATGAGGACGAATATGAAGATGTTCTTGACAATATAGAACTTAAAGTTGTACAGCCGGAGCCTGCTGCTATTATACCTCCAGCCATACCGGTACCTCCCGTAGCACCGGTTTCTAAATTCGAAATTAACAAGGATGCACTCAAGCCAACTATCGAAAAATCATCTGAAATAGCGCTTGATCCTGTAGCACCCAAACAGGTATTTACTGAGCCTGCACCACAGGTTCATGAAATTATAGAAACCAGCGACGACAACTTTGTTATCGAAAAAATTGAAGACGAACCCGCTGTAGAAGAAAACCTTGCGGCACGCCTTGTACGTGATTTTGGCGAATTTGATCCAACGCTTGAACTGAGTAGCTATCAATTTCCTCCCCTTGAATTGCTAAAAGATTATTCATCGGGCGGTATTACTATAGATCAGCACGAACTCGAAGAAAACAAGAACCGTATTGTAGATACCCTGCGTAACTACAAAATTGATATTGCCCAAATAAAAGCTACCGTAGGCCCTACAGTTACGCTTTACGAAATTGTGCCAGAAGCCGGTATACGCATCTCAAAGATAAAAAGCCTTGAAGACGATATTGCGCTTTCGCTTGCAGCATTGGGCATCCGTATCATTGCCCCAATACCGGGAAAAGGCACCATAGGTATAGAAGTGCCTAACACCAAGCCTACTATGGTATCTATGCGCAGTGTTATTGCTTCGCCTAAATTCCAGACGGCTGAAATGGAGTTACCAATTGCCCTTGGAAAAACAATTAGCAATGAAACTTTTGTAACCGACCTTGCCAAAATGCCCCACCTACTTATGGCGGGTGCTACAGGCCAGGGTAAATCGGTTGGGCTTAATGCCGTGCTTACCTCATTATTATATAAAAAACACCCTGCCGAAGTTAAGTTTGTACTGGTAGACCCTAAAAAGGTAGAACTTACGCTATTTAATAAAATAGAGCGTCATTATCTTGCAAAACTGCCTGATGGAGGTGATGCCATTATAACCGATAACACTAAGGTTATCAACACGCTAAACTCTCTTTGTATTGAAATGGATAACCGTTACAACCTGCTTAAGGATGCAATGGTACGTAACATTAAAGAATACAATGAAAAATTCCGCCACAGGAAATTGAACCCTGAAAACGGACACCGTTTTTTACCTTACATCGTACTTGTAGTAGACGAGTTTGCCGACCTTATCATGACAGCCGGTAAAGAGGTAGAGACCCCTATAGCGCGCCTTGCACAGCTTGCCCGAGCTATTGGTATTCACCTTATTATTGCTACACAAAGGCCATCGGTTAACGTTATTACAGGTATTATTAAAGCCAACTTCCCGGCCAGGATAGCCTTTAGGGTTACCTCTAAAATTGACTCACGCACCATTCTTGACAGCCAGGGTGCAGACCAGCTTATAGGGCGTGGCGATTTACTATACACACAGGGTAACGATCTTGTAAGGGTACAATGTGCGTTTGTAGACACCCCGGAGGTAGAAAAGATAACCGAATTTATTGGCGGGCAAAAGGCATATCCTGATGCTTATCTGCTGCCCGAATATTTTGGAGAAGAAAGTGGCACTAATCTTGATATAGACATTGGCGAAAGAGATTCAATGTTCAGGGATGCTGCAGAAGTAATTGTTACCGCCCAACAGGGTTCGGCATCATTGCTTCAGCGCAAATTAAAACTAGGCTACAACCGTGCCGGCAGGCTTATAGACCAGCTTGAGGCAGCAGGAATTGTAGGCCCTTTTGAAGGCAGTAAAGCCAGAAGCGTAAACGTTCCTGACCTTGTTTCGCTGGAGCAATTCTTAAAAAATGAAGAAAACAATTTTTAATATGCAACGCATTATCAGGGTTTTGTCTTTTGTAATTTTATTTGTTAGTTTAACAACCCAGGCACAGGATTCGCAAAAAGCGAAAAGCTGGCTTGATGCTGTTTCTTCTAAAATAAAAAGCTACAACAATATTACCATTGATTTTAAATACCAGGTAAGCAACCCAAAAAAGAACCTAAACCAGGAAAGTAAAGGAAACGTGGCATTGCAGGGCAATAAGTATGTGCTTAACTTTATGGGAGTTACCCGTGTTTTTGACGGAAAAAAAGTGTACAATATTGTTCCGGAAGATGAAGAGATCAGTATATCATCTGCTGACGACCAGAAAAACGACGGACTTACACCAAGCAAAATGCTTACTTTCTTCAATTCGGGCTACCGCTATACAATGGATATTTTACAGCCGGTAAAGGGCCGTAAAATACAGTATATTAAGCTTGTGCCTACCGATGCTAAAAGCGATGTTAAAGATGTGTTGCTGGGTATAGACTCTCAAACAAAGCATATTTACACCCTTATACAAGCAGACAAAGACGGTACTAAAACTGTTTTTACTATAAATTCTTTTAAAACGAACCAACCTTTGTCAAAAAATCACTTTACCTTTACCGAAAGTAAATATCCTAATTATTACATTAACCGATTAGACTAATTTACCGGTGAAAATATTAGACCGCTACATTCTTACCTCGTTTATACAAACGTTTGCAACTGTATTTATAATCCTGTTCTTTATATTTATATTGCAGGGTATCTGGCTTTTTATAGCCGAGCTTGCCGGCAAAGACCTCGATTTTTTCCTGGTAATAAAATTCCTTGCTTTCTACTCCCCTACCATTGTTCCGTTGGTATTGCCACTTTCTATTTTGCTGGCATCGATCATGACCTTCGGTAGTTTCTCTGAGAATTACGAATTTGCCGCCATGAAATCTTCTGGCATATCGTTACCCAGAGCAATGCGCGGTCTTACCATTTTTATTTTTGGCCTTAGCATAGTAGCTTTCTTCTTTGCTAATAATGTAATTCCGCAGGCACAATATAAGTTTACCAGCCTGCGTAAAAACATTATTCAGCGTAAACCTGCCATGGCTATTGTAGAAGGTCAGTTTAACGCCGTGGGTACATTTAATATTAAGGTAGAAAAAAAGGAAGGCGGAAACGGAGAAAAATTAAAAGGTGTTACCATACACAAACGCAGGCCGGGTGCATCTTATGCTACAGTAATACGTTCTAAAACAGGGCTGCTAAAAAGTAGCGAAAAAAGCAACCTCCTGCAGCTTGAACTTTATGATGGATATTATTATGAAGACATTGTTTCTACAACTTCTAATAACCATGAAAAAATGCCATTTGCCAAGAGTAGCTTTTCAAGGCAGTTAATGAACATCGATCTTACTGCGCTTAATACTTCTACCGAAGATGACGGGCAGATATCCCACACTAATAATATGCTTAATGTATCTGAGCTAAACTATACGCTGGATTCCCTCCAGGGAAGTTATAACAGAGAAGCTAAAAGTATTACAGATAACCTAGTAATAAGGCCTGTTAGTGCCTTTACTGCTACTAATCCGGGAACAGGAAAAGACACCTTTAAAAAGGCCAAAAGCAAGGTTCCTAAAAACCTCTTGTCGCTTTTAAATAAAGAAGAAAAATCTCGTGTTCTTGAAATGGCCAAAAGCAATGTAAGCAGCACAGAATATGTAGTTAACTCCAGTAAAATAGGTCTTGAAGATAAGATTAAAAGCATTAACAGCCATTGGCTGGCACTATATGACAAATTTGTAATTGCTTATGCGTGTATAATGATGTTCTTTATCGGGGCTCCATTGGGGGCTATTATCCGTAAAGGCGGCCTTGGCTTACCCATAGTATTTGCAGTGCTCATATTTATTATATTCCATTTTATAAACACCTTTGGCAAAAAGCTTGCACAGGAAAACGGCATACCACCTATGCTTGGTGCCTGGATGTCGTCTATAGTGCTTACACCACTGGCCATATTACTTACATACAGGGCTACTAATGATAGCGGCCTGGTAAACTTTGATAATTTGTTGCTGCCACTTCAAAAAGTCTTTGATAGGTTTACAAAACCAAAAAAACAGCAATCTTAATCCAGACACAACACAAACATGATAACTGCTAATAACGAAAAAATAGTTTTAAATACCATTGAGGAAGCCATCGAAGACATTCGCATGGGCAAAGTAGTAATAGTGGTTGATGACGAAGACCGTGAAAATGAAGGAGATTTTATAGCCGCCGCCGAAAAAGTAACGCCGGAAATGATAAATTTTATGGCAAGTGAAGGCCGAGGGCTTATATGTGCGCCACTTACTGAGCAGCGTTGCGATGAACTCAACCTGCACCTTATGGTTACAAACAATACAGTGCTGCACGAAACAGCTTTTACCGTATCGGTAGATCTTTTAGGACATGGGTGTACCACCGGCATATCTGTACACGACAGGGCAAAAACAATTAAGGCCCTTGTAGATGAAGACACTAAAGCACATGACCTGGGCCGCCCCGGTCATATATTTCCGCTTCGCGCTAAGCAGGGCGGTGTACTTAGGCGCACGGGCCATACCGAAGCTGCAATAGACCTTGCCAGGCTAGCAGGCCTTAAGCCTGCCGGTATACTTGTAGAAATACTTAACGAAGATGGCTCTATGGCGCGCCTGCCTGAGCTTTCTAAGCTTGCCAAAAAACTTGATCTTAAACTAATATCGATAGAAGACCTTGTAGCATACCGTATGCAGCATGACAGCCTTATCCAGAAGAAAGAAGATTTTGAGGTAGAAACCCGTTTTGGAAACTTCAGGCTACGCGCGTATGAGCAAACAACTAATAAACAAATACACATTGCCCTTACCAAAGGCAGCTGGAACACGGGCGAACCTATCCTTACCCGTATAAACAGTACACAGGTAAACAATGATATTCTTGGCACACTTACTAATGATGCCGATACTAAGCTTGATGGTATGTTTCGTAAAATAAATGAAGAAGGTAAAGGCGCCATACTATTTATAAACCAGGACATACAGCCATCAGAACTATTAAACCGCCTTACAGAATTAAAGGGGCTACAGTCGACCGGCGTAAAAAAAGCACCGCAGCCTAAAATGGATGTAAAAGATTTTGGTATTGGCGCACAGATACTGCATGATATTGATATTTGCAAAATACGCCTGCTAACAAATTCTGAACATGGTAAACGTGTAGGGATGATAGGTTATGGCCTTGAAATAACAGAATATTCAGGTTTTTAATATTATTATATACCTGCTTAATATACAAACTCCCCGAAGCCTGGCTATCGGGGAGTTTTATTTTTAGGACATATTGTACCTGAATATCCGGCAAAAATCTAACGATTATAATAATCTTTCTTTCAAAAACTGTAAACTCCCAACAGCTAACTCCTGTGCGTCATGCGGCGACTTTTGCCATAACGAAACCGCCTGCTGCATCCCGGGAACGGAAGACGAAAAATTCTCCAGGACTAAGTTACCCTCAAAGTCAATTGCCCTGAGCGCTGCAAACAGCTCATCCCAGTTAACGGTACCTTCGCCCGGCATACCCCGGTTGCTCTCGGTAATATGTATATGCTTTAGCAATGAACCGGATGCTATAACGGGATCGTAAAAATTAGCTTCTTCAATATTCATATGAAAGGTATCCAGATGCAGGGCAAGGTTACTCACGCCTGTTTTTTCTGTAAGTTCCCTAACATTAGCCGCTGTATTACAAACGTAACTTTCATAACGGTTTATGGGTTCTATGCCAATGGTTATACCCCGCTTATCGGCATAGACAGCGGCCTGGCCCCATACATCGGTAATAATTTCTTTCTCATCTTCTGTAAGTGAGTTACCGCTAAACACACCAATACCACCGTGCAATACCCCTCCTAAAAAGGTGGCATCTAGTGCTGCTGTTTTATCCAGGGCTTTTTGCATTAATGCCAGAGCTTCTTTAGGATAAAAAGGGATATGTGCTTCTTTAGGCAGGTTAAGTGAGCAGGCTACTCCAAGATTGTTTTCTTTAAGCTGTCTTTTTACGGTTGGCGCATCAAAGTCCATGCTGTTTGGCAAGAGTATCTCAATCAGGTCAAAACCTGTTTTTGCCGTTTTTTTTATGGCATAGTGTCCCGCCTCTGCCGTCCATAATGGCGTAATCCATGATAGTAGCGAAGCTCCAAATTTTATTTTCATTTTGTAAGTAATTGAATGTTAGAATACCCACCATTCTGATCGGATTCCAAAGTAGGTTCCCAGCCTTTTATGTCCGGCCTGCTCTAAAAATGGCGAATACATGGTGTTTTTAGCCTGGTTATTATAGCGTGCCACCTCTGCAATAAACCTTATGTGCGGCCTTGCCCAGGGGCTACGCTCGGCAGTGGGTACAATGGTAGGTGCAAGTGCTACCTTAACCATAGACTCTGCTGGATTATTACCATCTGTACGCGATGTGTAGTGCAGTTCTGAAACCAGGTGCAGCCAGTCTTTAAGATAATATATAACCCTGGTGCCCAGGGCTACATCTACTTTGTAATTATAAATTTCACGGCCATAAAAATCGGTCGCTTTATCTTTAGTACTTCCCGCACCCCTACTTTGTGTAAAAACCGCATAAGGGTTAAGGCTTATTCTGTTTGAAAAGTTTAGCATCAGGTGCTCTACCATAGTAAAAGAATAAGCTCCTTTATAGGTCTGGTCGCCCTGTCGTGGAGCGCCAAAGGTACGCCAGGTCTGCGTACTGCCGCTATCTCCCCCATTTGCTATGCCCCAGCCGTAGCGCGCCGAAAACTGGTTAAACGATCCTGGTTTTGGTGTAGTAAGCACAGAGCTTATTTTAGCTCCCAGTACAAAACCGTAGTCTGACGGGTATGTAGGGTCGGCATTTTTTCTAACAGCCGAAACATAATGATACTCTGCTAATAGCTTAACCAAATGTGTTTTTGTAATGTTAAAACTATGCTCGCCCACCATTACCTCGCGCTGCCGGTATGCCAGTACTTTACTGCTTGATATAATGTTAGCATAAGAATATGGCGTAACGTTAGACGAAGTAGTATCTATAGCTGCCGGAAAGAACATAGAGAACGAGCTCTTTTTATATTTTATGCCAAACCCCTGAGACGAGTGGTCGTCAAAGTAAAAATAATCGGCAATGTGTATGTCATCATAACGCATGTAGCGTGCCCCTGCCCAAACCGTCCAGGGGCTGCCTACAATATTGCGCGCTTCTACAAAGGCTTCAGGCAGGCTTACAATCATGCCATTTATTGATCCTGAATGTACATTACCCAAAAATGTACCGTTAGATGAATAAAAGGCAAGCCGTACCTGAAAGTCTATAGCAGTGCTGTCCTTATTTGCATTTACCGGCATGAAATGAAAGGCCGGAAGCAGGTCTACATAATCGCCCTGATCCATCCGCCCACCTAACGAACCATGACCCAAAAGGTTTAGTTGTCGGCCGGTATGCCCTTCAATATCCGGCGAATAGCCAAACCCTATCCGCCCGGTAGTGCCAAAGGAGAAATTTTTATTAGTTATTGTTATCTGGCTGTTTCCGGCAAAGCTGCCAAGCAACAAAACGTAGATAAAAGTGAGCCTGTAATAAAAGCCGGGTATCATACCGTACTCTTATTTAAAGCAATAGATTTTACACCCAGTGTTTTAGGCTTATAGTATTTTACCGCAAACAGCAGTATTACAACATAACATACTATAGGCAGCAGGTAAGCATAGGCAATATTTGTGTTAGCCACGATACCCATTACCGGCGGAAAAACTGCCCCGCCAAACATGGCCATTACTAAAAATGACGAAGCCTGTTCTGTTTTATTGCCTAATTTTTTTAAGCCAAGACTAAATATAGTAGGATACATTACACTCAAAAAGAAATTGAGCATAACCAGCGCCCCAAAAGATACCCAGCCAAAGCTTTGCGATATAATGATACATAATACCATATTACAAACACAGTACACGGCAAGCAGCCTGTTAGGCGCAATGTAGCGCATTAAGAAGGTGCCTATAAAACGCCCCACCATCATCATTGCCATACTAAGCGAAAAATAATAGGCCACCTGGTTATCTGCAAGGCCGTTTTTTTCTACACCATAGTTTATGAAATATGCCCAGGTACCGCCTTGTGCGCCTATGTTGAAAAACTGGGCCAGTACCGCCCACATAAAATGACGCTGGCGGTATAATGGTGCGTTGGTAATAACCTCTCCTCCTTCGATAGCAACCTCATTATCTGTATGGCCGCCGTGCGGGTCTTTTAGCGCAGGCACTTTTACAAACCAAAAGGCCAGTGCTATGGCAAGTATGACACCGCCAATGATAAGGTACAGGCTCTTAACCGACTCTAAACCTTCGGCACCTTCGGTATTCAGTATAAAGAAACCACCTAATAATGGCCCTATAATAGCACCAAGGCCATTAAACGATTGTGCAAAATTAATGCGTTGGTCGCTGGTTCGCTCATCTCCCAGTGAAGCCACAAATGGATGTGCTACCGTCTCAAGTGTTGCAAGTCCTGATGCCAGTATAAATAACGCTACCCTAAAAAAGGCGAACGATTCGTTTTGAGCCGCCGGAACAAAAAGGAATGCTCCCAGTGCGTACAGTATAAGCCCTAACAGCACACCTTTTTTGTAGCCGTATTTTTTCATGAACAGCCCTGCGGGGATGCCCATAACGGCATAGGCTCCAAATATAGACAACTGCACCATACCCGATTCTGACTTGGTAATGTGCAATACATTCTGGAAGTGCTTGTTAAGCACATCGCCCATGGTAATGGCTATGGCCCAAAACAGGAAGAGCGATGTTACGAATATAAATGTAACGGTATATTTTTTCTCGGTAAATTTAGCTTGCGACATGATACAGCTATTATATATTGTTAGTTAAAACATTACCCGCAGCAACCTGGTGCTGCACACAAAAAGATTTAAAATCTGCAAGGGTATATGATGGGCATGCGCCTTCTCTGGCAGTAATAAAAGCACCTAAGGCGGTTGCCTGTGCCATGATATCCTGCGGGTTAGCCCCCATAATTCTTTTAGATAAAAAGCCTGCAAGAAAAGCATCGCCACTACCCACCGTATCCTGAATGGTAACAGGTACCGCCGGAGCTTCAAAATGTACACCGCCATTATAATATACCGCGCCTTTACTGCCTTTGCTTACAAGCACTTCCTTAACATTAAAAGTATCCTGTATAAAACGTATGCCATCGTCTTCGGTTACATACTCTTTACCCACATAGTCCAGTATCAGGCGCAATTCTGCCTTGTTCATTTTAACAAGGTCGGCTTTAGCGAGCAGGTCTTTTATTACAGGAACGGAGAAGAATGGCGGACGGATGTTTACATCAAAAACCTTAAATTTTGCAATTTCCAGGAGCTGGAACAACGTATTGCGCGATACTTCGTTACGGGTAATAAGGCTGCCAAAAACAAAAGCTTCGGCTTTGCCTACCTTTTCTATATAATCATTCCTGAATTCTATAAAATCCCATGCAACAGGCTGAATGATATCATAATGGGCTTCGTTGTGCTCATCTATGTGCGCTATTACAGTTCCGGTTGGGTAATTAGGATCGATCTGGCTATCCTGTGTTGAGATATTCCAATCCGCAACCTGGTTCATCAGGTCGGCACCCAGCTTATCTTCGCCAATGCGGCTTATCATATGGGCATCTACACCCATACGCATCAGGTTATAGGCTACATTAAAGGGTGCGCCACCGGCGCGTGCGCCTTCAGGAAAAATGTCCCAAAGCACTTCTCCGTAACAAAATACAGAGGGTTTATTTATTGATTGTATCATAAGTTATTTGGTTAAACGTTTAATCAAATTGATAAATAAAAAAGTATTAGTAAATTTCAAATTCAGATGACTGCCCTATATGTAGCTCGGCATTCAGGGTAATATTTTTTACGGGTAATGTTATATCAACTATTTTTTCGTGTAATATTTCCATCGCTGTGGTGCCTATTCCTGAAAGAGGCTGCCTTACATAAGATAAAGGGACACTAAAAAGCTCGTAAGCCTCTGTTTCATCAAATGCCACAACCGCAACATTCTCAGGAATTTTGACACCAAGTTTCATAAGTTTTTTTAACCCTGAGACAGCCAGTTTATTACTTGTAAAGAAAATAGCATCCGGAGTGATTTCACCACCGAATAAGTAATCAAATCCTTTGCTTATATCTTCATCTATAGCATCTTTGTCGATATTAAGCACCGAATGATCGCACAACTGCAGGTTATGTTTTGTTACGGCATCTGTAAAGCCCTGGGCCCTTTGCTGCAGGTGATGGAGCTTTGTATCATAAGCTACAAGCACAATATTTTTTCGCCCTGCGGCAATCAAATGTTCTGTAACGCTGTAACTGATATCGTAATTATTGATCTGCACACTGTCTGCCAACACCTCCGGAAGATAACGGTCGATAAAGACAAACGGCATATTTTGCTTTTGGAGTTTTTGCAGGCTTGCTTCGGTATTTTCTACCGGAGCTATAATCAAACCATCTGCCTGGCGGTCGCAAAACATATTGATTAGGCTTTCAAACTTCTCCTTATTCTCATCGCTGCTGCCTATAATAAGTGTGTAGCCTTTTTTATTGGCTTCATTTTCTATAATGCGTGCTATTTGCGAGAAATATGGGTTGGCAATATCTGCCACAATAAGACCTATAATATAGGTGCGTGAGGTTTTTAAGCTTTTCGCAACATTATTTGGACGGTAGTTAAGTTCTTCGGCTGCGTTTCTTACTTTTTCTATAGTGTCTTTTCCAATGCGGCTGTCTATCTTATTGTTAAGTACATAAGATACCGAGGCGATAGATACACCTGCTTTTAATGCCACATCTTTTATAGAAACTTTTTTCACTATATCGATTTCTGATAGCAAATATAGTTAACTTAAACGTTTAACCAAATTATTCAGCAATTTTTTTGAAAATTTTTTTTTTGGTATTGACGTCCCCCTACTCCACTATGCCTTAAACATATCGCTTAAAATAAAGGCCATAAAACAGTTTCCTGCTTATGGCCTTTCAGTATTAAGTTAACCTTTAATTATTGCCCATCAGGCTTTTTGCTTAATAAGCGTACCTCAATAATTTTTGGGGTAATCGAATTTTCAGATGTAGAAAACTTCACTGTCAGCGTTTCCTTTGCCTTCTCGCTTTGCGGTATCGGTAATAGCATATATTGTGGCGAAACACCCGATTTACCCTCAAAAACCTGAGATTTGACTTTTACACCATTAACCTCAAGCGTAAGGTTACGATTAGCATCGGCATCAAAATAGGTCAGATATAGGTATTCTGCCTTTTTAGTTTTATTTGCCATACGGTAGCTAAACCAGCCACGGGCATCCCTAAAATGGCGGTCTTCCATATATCCGGTATAGGCATCGCTTGTAACTATAAAATGGTCAGCTTCCGGCTGCTGTTCGCCAAGCGTAATTTTATCAATCGTAATTTCATTAAGCTTACGCTCTTTCTCCTCATTATCTGCCGTTTGCTGTTGCAGGGCAACTACCTTATCGGCATCTGCCTGTGGCCAGTAAACTATGTAACGTTCTCCCTGTATTTTGTAGAAGGGCACAAGAGTAAACCCGTTACCATACTTTTGCTGTGGGTATAATTCGCCCAACTTGAAGTTTAGCGGTGCATTATCTACCGGAACTACATGCCCCGTTACAGTTGACGCATTACCTAACAGTACAGGCATTGTATTAAGCGGTATTTGTGGGCCATGGGCTATGTGTCCGCCACGGCTGTCATCGGCAAAAAGGCCATCCTGGTTATCAGTACCAAAGCTTGCCGCAAGTACCACAGGGCCATATGTAAAAGCATAATAATCTGACTTATCAGGCAGTTGCTCTGCAGCTATGTGCATGGGTAGTTTTAATACCACTACATCGCCTTTTTTCCATTTTCTATTGATTGTAAAATAACCCGAAGCATCGGCATCGGTAGCATATTCTTTGCCGTTAAGCAGTATTTTTACTTTAGCCTTATCAGTCCATTCCGGGCAGCGTAGCTTTAAGGCAAACTGGGTTTTACGGGCAGGATTTACAGTAATCCTGGTTTCCGGTACTTCCGGAAAATTATTTTCCTGTACCAAAACCACTTTTTTATCCTGCCAGGTAACTTTAGAAGGTATAAAGAGGTTTACATACACGGCATCATTAGTATGTGCATAGATCATTTCGCCATACTTACCATGGTTCTCCATACCAGAACCTACACAGCACCAAAAACTGGTTTGTGGCTGCGAATATACCCTGTAATGCCCGGGGCGCATGGGTGTAAAATATACAAAGCCCCCTTTGCTGCTATGCTGTGTAGAGAGTATATGGTTATAAAGTGCGCGCTCATAATAATCTATATAAGATGCTTGTGGCGCACCTGCATACAAATCTTTTGTAAGCTTAAGCATATTATAGGTATTACAGGTTTCGGGTCCTTCTACACTTTTTACCATATTGCTAAAATCGTCAACCGGGTTAAAGTGCTCACTTATGCTGTTCCCTCCTATGGATACTGATCTTTTTTCTGTAACATTATGCCAAAAGAAGTTGGCTGCATCATTCCACGCCGCATTGTTATCCAGCGCTGCTATACGCTGATAGCCAATAACCTTAGGTATCTGCATATTAGCATGTATACCCGTAAGTTTATCTTCATGTTTTATAAGCGGATTGAGTATTGCCATATGCGAAAATTTCTTACCCAGCTCTAAGTACTTCTTGTCGCCTGTAAGTTCGTAAACATCGGCAAAAACCTCATTAAGTCCGCCATGCTCACTTATCAGCATTTCCTGTATCTGGGCATCTTTAAGTCCCGAAACTTCAGTTATCATCCAGTCACACAACTTTACAAGCATTTGTTTTGCTTTTTCACTGTGGGCATACAGGTAAGCATCTCGCAGGCCGCCATATATTTTATGTATATTGTATAACGGTACCCAGCGATCGTTTAACCCAAAGCTGTGTGCCCGTATATTGCCTTCAGATATTTCTTTCCATATTGCTTTACCGTTTGGTACACCTGATATATAGCCATTACCGGCTGCCTTTTGGCAACGTTCCAGTTCATTAACCATATATTCTACTCTGTCAAGCATTGCCTTATCTCCGGTAGATGCATACATTAAAGCAAGTGCCGAAAGATAATGCCCGCCTATGTGTCCGTCGAGCCCGGTATTTTCCCAGTTAGGATAATTTTCTGCCTTAGGCGACAATCCTGCCTCTTTAAGATAAGGTGCAAGCAGCCTGTCTGTATCCATTTCCAGAAGGTACTCCTTGTCGGTAAGCATAGCCTGCCTGAATGGGCTATCTGATAATTCGACAGTACTAAGTGGAAAATAATCAACATGCGTTGTTTTTTGTGCATATGAAAGGCAGCCGTATAGTAAAAAGAGAATTACTTTTTTGTTCATAATGTATATTGATTGTTATCTAATAATTTGACACATATTACGAGCTAAAAAATCATATAGTCAAAAAGACAATATTAAGGCATTTTAGCGATTAAAAAATTTGAAGCGTTAAAATTAATTAATTCATAAAAATTAAACACATTTTGAGAGTAAAATTAAATGTAATATACACATTTATAATTTTCATGCAAAATAAACATAAAAAAGCTTATTTTTTTTATTATTTATTTATTTACAGGTGATATTTTTTCATTATGTATAAATATATTTTGAAAAAAATTTGTTCAGTTGAATAATAATCTCTACACTTGTAGTCACAATAACTATAAGAAAAAACGATATAGTTATCGCATACATTATTATTTACGAAAAAGCTTATTTATTAATTGAAATCAACAATACTTATGAAAATGCTTCCGGACTTAATTACAAATAGCGAAAGCTGACAAATGCAGATAAAAAAAATTTGGTCAAAAACGAAAACGTATTCGTGAATTTATTGCAAAAAAAAATAAGTGTATTTCTTTTTTACTCTTGCAAGTTTTGACATAACAATAACCACTTACCCATTTTTAACAAATTAATTATTCTATGAACAAATTCTACTTTAACCGTCAGGCCATGACAAAGCGAACTGCCGCTTTACTACTGGGCATGATGCTGGGCATGGGCTATACTGCACATGCTAATGAAAGTTACAGCTCCTACACGCATTATCAGGAGCCTGTAAAAGGAAAAATTACAGATAAAGAAGGTATGCCGCTGCCAGGTGCTACGGTACTTATTAAAGGCACACAAACAGCTGTGAGTACCGACCTTGACGGTAATTTTGTAATTGATGCACCTGCCGATGCCATACTGATTATTTCTTATGTAGGTTTTACAACCCAGGAAGTAGCTGTAGCCGGTAACACAACTATTAATACTACGCTTGAAGATGCTACAAACGCCCTGGATGAAGTAGTAGTTATAGGCTACCAAACCCAGCGGGCCGGTGATGTTACCAGTGCGGTTTCGAGCGTTAAAAGAGATAAATTTACCCAGGGGCAGGTAAGAGATGCCGGGCAACTGGTAGCCGGCAAGGTAGCCGGACTGCGCGTAACAAACTCTAACGGAGATCCTAATGGCACAACCGGCATTAACATAAGGGGGCTTAGCACACTATCTGGTGCTAACAGTGCACCATTAGTATTAATAGATGGTGTACCCGGCTGGATAAATACTGTAGCCCCGGAAGACATTGAAAGTATAGATGTACTAAAAGACGGTTCTGCCGCAGCCATATACGGTGTACGTGGTACTAATGGTGTAGTACTTATTACAACTAAAAAGGCTAAAGGGGGTGCACAAATTAATAGCGTAGAGTACTCTGGTTATGTAAGTACTGCACAAATATCAAGAAAACTCGATTTTTTAAATGCTCAACAATTTCGTGAATTATACCCTGAATCAGACCATGGGGCTAATGTAGACTGGCTGAAAGAAATAAGTACTACACCGGTTATACACGTTCATAACCTTACCCTTCAGGGTGGTACTAATCAAACTAATTATATAGCTAATATTAACTACAACAGCCAGGAAGGGGTATTTAGAGAGTCTAACAATAAAACATTTAGGGGGCGTATAGAAATAAACCACAAGATGTTTGACGACAAACTTAAAATTCGTTTCTCTATACTTGGACGGGAAAGCTATACCGATGGCAATTTTGGCAACTGGGTATATTATTCTGCCCTGAGGCGTAACCCTACTGATCCTGTTAAGAATGCAGATGGATCATGGTATGAAAACAAACAAAAACTCGGTTATGAAAATCCGCTTGCACTACTATATGAGGCAGATGGTAATACTAAAACTACCGAGATGCGCTATGCAAGTACACTAACCTACAATCCTATAAAAGACCTTACACTTTCAGGAAATTTCTCTTACAGAAGGCAACCCAGCACAAACGGAAACCAGACATCGTTAAACCACATTGCAAACGTGCGCGACAATGCCGGAGTTACAGCATCTGTAGGCGGATATACCGACACAGAAAAGATGATGGAATTTACAGGTACTTATAATAAGACGATTGGCAAAAATAAATTTACCCTGCTGGGAGGTTACAGCTACATTGAAAATGGTAGTGAATCATGGAATATGTGGAACAAGAACCTTCAGGACGATATTTTTAGTGGATGGCACAATATAGGTACAGGTACAGGCCTACAGGAAGGTTTTGCAACCATGGGTTCTGGTAAATGGAAAACAAACCTGATAAGTTTTTTTACAAGGGCTACCTATGCCTTTGATGATAAATACCTGCTTATGGCCAGTGTAAGGCACGAAGGTGCCAGCCAGCTTTGGGGTACAGATAATGCCTGGGGTACCTTCCCGGCTGCTTCTGTAGGCTGGAGGATAAGCAACGAAAACTTTATGAAAAACCAAAAAATATTTGACGACCTTAAATTACGTGTAGGCTATGGTGTAACGGGTAACCAGCCATCGGCATCATTTCTTGGGGTAGGTATGCTTACCTACGGTGATTATGCATATGTAAACGGGCAATGGATACGTACTATAATGCCGGCATCAAACCCAAACCCTGACCTGAAATGGGAGGAAAAAAGAGAAACAAACATAGGTTTGGATTTCAGTTCTCTTGGCGGCCGTATATCCGGTTCAATCGATGCATATAGCAGAGAAATTGTAGGTTTATTATACAATTATAAGGTAGCAACACCTCCAAATTTATTTGACCACACTATGGCAAATGGTGGTAATATGGTTAACAAAGGTATTGAGGTACTTATAAATGCCACCCCGGTACAAACAGAAGATTTTACATGGGAAACATCTGTAACATACTCTGTTAACGACAATAAGCTAAAAAGCCTTAACGGCAGTGTATTTAAAACAGACAACGATTATTTTGATACCGGCTGGGTTGTTTATGAGGGTCAGGGTACAAGCTCGCACAGGGTACAGGTAGGCCAGTCTATAGGCAATTTCTATGGTTTTAAAGTTGTAGATGTTGATGCTAATGGAAAATGGATCTACGAAAACAGAGATGGCGAAAGGGTACCATATGATGAATTTACCCATGCACCGGAAGACAGGCACTACCTGGGTAATGGTATACCAAAATGGTATGCCGGCTTTAATAATACTTTTAGATATAAAGGCTTTGACTTTACCGTTAATATGCGTGGTGCATTTAACTACCAGATACTTAATGAAGCCCGTATGAACTTTGAAGGTACGCAAAACGGATATCGCGATAACCGCCTAACATCTGTAAATGATAAAATATTTGGCAAAACCACTCTAAGCCCGTTAGTGCAGGCAGAGTATAACAGCTATTATATTGAAGATGGCGACTACTGGAAAGTAGACAACATAACACTAGGATACACATTTAACAAATTTGAAAAAAGTGTATTTAAAGACATCAGGCTGTATGGCTCTGTTAACAATGCCTTTATCATTACAGGTTACAAGGGTATAGATCCTGAAGTGCCTACCGGCGGACTGGACGCGGGAGTTGACAGGAGAGAAAAATTCCCAACAACACGCACTTTTGCCTTTGGCGTAACCGCAAGATTTTAACAAACAAAAGAACTGCAATGAAAACAAATAAATTATTATTAGCCGGTGTTATGGCATGTTTGCTGGGCACCACATCATGCACAGAACTGATTGATGAAAGTTATGGTAGCGTGGTATCTGAAAATTATCAACCAAAATCTGAACTCGAAATAAGTGCGCTTGTTAACGCTGCATATATACCGTGGCGCAAAACAATGTTGCTGTGGAACGGCGTAGTACGCACACAAGAACTTTCTGCCGATCAGGATGTTATACCTGCACGTATAGGTATTGGATGGATAGACGGATATGTTTATAAAAGGTGGCACCAGCACACCTGGACCACTAATGATGATAGTATGTGGCAGCCCTGGAGCCGTACCTACGAAGGTATAAATACTACAAACAGGATTATTACCCAAATTGAGGAAGGCAGTATAACCCTGCCAACAGAAGAACAAAAAACAGCCTTGCTCGCAGAATTACATGTACTTAGGGCATCGTACTATTACATTCTTATCGACCTTTTTGGTAATGTACCTCTTGTAACCGATTTTAGAGATACTACACCGCCTAATACTGCTACCAGGGCAGAGGTTTTTGACTTTATTATAAAGGATATTAATGATAATATGGAATCGTTATCAGACGAATCGCGTGGTTACTATTATGGCCGGATGAACAAATGGGTAGCCCATACCCTGCTTGCAAAAATGTACCTGAATGCAGAAGTATGGCGTGGACAGGCCATGTGGCAAAAGTGTATTGATGAATGCGATATTGTAATGGGATCTGGCAATTATGTTCTTGAGCCAAACCAAAAGAATATTTTTATTACAGAAAATCAAAATTCGAAAGAAATAATATTTGCATTGCCTATGGATGAGAAATATGTGACAGACTGGAATGCATTTGACTTTCATATGCAAACACTGGCGCAGGAAAGCCAGGAAACTTATAGTATGGTTTTTGCGCCATGGGGCGGCGTTTGTGCAATTCCGCAGTTTATAGAATCGTTTAATCCTGCAGATAAGCGCCTTCAGCAAAACTATATACAAGGCCCACAATTTGCCCGTAACGGCGACCCGCTAACAATTAACTACACTAATTCGGTTCCGTCAATAGACGAATCTGATAAAGATGATGGCTACCGCTGGGGCAAGTTTGAAATAAAAATTGGCGCACAAAACCGCCTGGGTAATGACTTCCCTGTATTACGCTATGCAGATGTATTGCTTATGAAAGCCGAAGCGCTTATGCGTTCTGGCCAGGCGGGTGCAGGTGCACTGGTTACACAGGTGCGTATGAGGGCTTTTGACGATGCATCATTAGCTACTGTTACAGATGCACAATTAAGTGCAGGCAGTACCTACGACTACGGCCGCAGGGATACCAACTCAGAAACCCATGAAGGTGGCGCAGATATACAATACGGGCGCTTTCTTGATGAGCTGGGTTGGGAATTTTGCCAAGAAGGGCGCCGTCGCCAGGATTTGATACGATTTAATGTATTTACTACTAAATCATGGTTTTCGCATGATCCTTCTAATGCTAATAAAAACCTGTATCCAATACCGCTACAGGCAACTCAAACAAATAGTAACCTTGTACAAAATCCGGGTTACGGTGGATAATTTAGGTTTCGTTTAATTAATGCTTTTTTACATGCCTGCAGGTATTTTATCTGCAGGCTTTATTACTGTAATACCATAAGAAGATCAAACATACATTTAAGCCAAAAAGAAGAAATGAAAAAAAACATCCTCAATAATTACAAGCCGGTCAAAAATACCATCATTGCACTGGCACTATTGTCATTCAGCGTTGTGTTTTCACAAAAAACTAAAGTCAGTTCAAAAAATACGGCACTCTTTACTTCATTTTCTTATACAGGAAATGATGCTGTCTATAAAGAAAATCCGCTTGCAACAAATGAGTTTTATTCGTCCATATTACAGGGCTGTTACCCAGACCCCAGCATTACCCGCAAAGGAAATGACTATTACTTAGTAAACTCATCTTTTGCCATGACGCCGGGTGTGCCTATCTTTCACTCTACAGATATGGTAAACTGGAAACAAATAGGCCATGTACTTGACAGGCCTGCACAATTAAAAGTAGAAGATTCCGGCATATCGGCAGGTATTTATGCGCCACACATTATATACAATAAGTACAACGATACCTTTTATATGATTACCACCCAGTTTTCGGGCGGGTTTGGTAATATGGTCGTAAAAACAAAAGATCCTGCAAAAGGCTGGAGCGACCCAATAAAACTGCAGTTTGACGGTATAGACCCATCACTGTTTTTTGATGATAATGGTAAAGCTTATGTAATACATAATGATGCTCCCCCGGCAGGCGCGGCATTATATGAAGGACACCGTGTTATTAAAATATGGGAGTATGACCTTGCTGCAGATAAAATAGTACAGGGATCTGATAAAATAATAGTAGATGGTGGCACTGATATAAAACAGAAACCAATATGGATCGAAGGGCCACACATGTATAAAAAAGACGGCAAATATTATCTTATGTGTGCCGAAGGCGGTACCGGCGGCTGGCATAGTGAAGTTATCTTTAAAGGTGATTCTCCTAAAGGTACCTTTACACCTGCCCCAGGCAACCCAATACTTACACAGCGTTATTTTGCAAAAGACCGCAAAGACAAAGTAGACTGGGCAGGCCATGCAGATCTTGTAGAAGGGCCGGGGGGTAAATATTATGCTGTTTTTCTTGCGGTGCGCCCTAATGATAAGGACAGGGTAAATACCGGGCGGGAAACTTTTTTATTGCCCGTAGACTGGAGCGGAGAATGGCCGGTTTTTGAAAACGGACTTGTACCTCTAAAACCAAAGCTTAAGGTACCTGTCGGAGTTAAAAACCAATCAGGAACAAACGGTTATATGCCAAATGGCAACTTTAAATTTACCGACAACTTTAAATCAGGCAAGCTGGATTTGAGATGGATAGGCATAAGAGGATGGCGAGAAAGTTTTACTACACTAAGCAAAGATGGTTTAAGAATAAGTGCATTTGCAACTAATATCAAAGCAAAAACTCCTACTTCTACCCTATTCTACAGGCAGCAGCATGCTTCTTTTGAAGCTGTTACAACAATAAACTACCAGCCAAAATCAGCAAATGATCTTGCAGGTTTAGTATGCTACCAAAACGAAGGGTACAACTATACCTTTGGCATCACTAAAAATGAAAAAAATTACTTTATAGTACTGCAAAGAACTGAGAAAGGAATATCAAAACTTGTAGCAAGCGAAAAGATTAGCCTCAACGGCAATATTGCCCTCAAGGTTACAACTGTAGGAGATGCTTATACCTTTAGCTATGCTACAGACGAAAAAACGTTTAAAAATTTAGGCGAAACAGTATCGGGAGATATTCTTTCTACTGATGTTGCAGGTGGGTTTACAGGTGCGCTTATAGGGTTATATGCTACATCAGGAAACGATATTAAACCATAATTACAGGTATGAAAATCAGAAATATATTTTTACTGGTAACTGTAACAGCTGCTTTACTGGGTTGTAAAAGCAGCAACGCACAAACCGGCACACCTTATACCAACCCGCTGATATGGGCAGATGTACCTGACTTATCTATAACACGAAACGGTGACGATTTCTTCCTCATCAGCACTACCATGCACCTTATGCCGGGTGCACCGGTAATGAAGTCTAAAGACCTTGTACACTGGGAAACCGCAAGCTATGTTTTTGATAGCCTTACAGATAATAGAAAGTATAATCTTGAAGGCGGTACGGTTTACGGCTGGGGCCAGTGGGCATCATCCATACGCTATCATAAAGGTAAATACTATGTACTGTTTTCGCCAAACGATGAACCATACAAGTCTTATATTTTCGTAACTGATAACCCATCGGGTAAATGGAAGCTGCTCTCGCGTATGCGCCACTTTCACGATGCTTCGTTGTTTTTTGATGATGATGACCGGGTTTACATATATTCAGGCACACACCTTACAGAGCTTAAAGCAGACCTTATTTATGTAAAACCGGGCGGCATTGATATGGAAATTTTTAAAAAAGATGCAAGCGAAACGGGTTTGCTTGAAGGTAACCAGGTGGTAAAACACAATGGCAAATATTACCTTTTAATGGTATCATGGCCGCAGGGAGGCATACGCAAACAGGTATGCTACAGGGCAGATACTATTACCGGGCCTTATGAGAAAAAGACCATTTTGCAGGATACCTTTGCAGGCTTTACTTATGTAGGCCAGGGCTGTATTATCGACGACAAAAACGGCAACTGGTATGGGCTGGTGTTTCAGGACCGTAATGGCGTAGGCCGTGTACCCCTGTTGATGCCCGTAAACTGGAAGGATGGCTGGCCTATGCTGGGTGACGAAAACGGACACGTTCCGGCTAGCGGCATCATACCGCTTAAACCACACGATACCGGTAAAAGAATTGTAGAAAGCGATAATTTTTCGGCAAGTAAACTTAATATTAACTGGCAATGGAACCACAACCCCATTAATAATGCCTGGTCATTAGCAGAACGTAAAGGATATTTGAGGCTTAAGACAAATCGTATTGTTGATAACCTGTATGCAGCTCCAAATAGCCTTACCCAGCGCATGGAAGGCCCCAAATGCTCCGGTAGCATTGCTCTCGATATTTCTAAAATGAAAGATGGCGATGTAGCAGGCTTTGCTGCCTTTAACGGCCATTCAGCCATACTTGCTGTAGTAAATGAAAATGGTAAAAAACATCTTACTTTATCTACCAACCGGGTGAATTTCAATGAAAATTCTAAAGTTATTAAGAATGTTGACACAGATGAAAAAGCACGCGTAGCGCTTAGTTCAAATGTGATCTATTTGCGCATTGATGCCGATTTTAACGTTAACCGGGACATAGCCACATTTTACTACAGTATTGATAATAAAAATTGGAAACCTATTGGTACCGAGTTCAAAATGATATTTGATTATACCAGGCTTTTTATGGGTGCCAAGTTTGCCATTTTTAATTATGCAACAAAAACTGCCGGCGGGTATGTTGATGTTGACTTTTTTGAGTACAAGAATATAAAATAACCAATAATGAAAAATATGAAACATATTTATTTATTGCTAGTGCTTGCTGCTTTTTCAGGCAGCCTGCAGGCACAGTCATTTCAAAAAACAGCCCAGGGGGTAAAAGCCTCAACTACAAACAATGATATTGAAATACAATTTTATAATGATGCCACTATACGTGTGGTTAAATCTCCAAAGGGTAAGGTTTTTAAAAAGGAAAGCCTCTCTGTAACAGCATCGCCATTAAAAACTGGCTTTACTACACAGGAAAAAAATAGCATCCTTACATTAAAATCGGGAAAAGTAAGTGTAAACCTTAATCTTAGTAACGGAGAAGTTTCATTTTTTACAGCAAACGGGCATCCCTTACTTAAAGAAAAAGCAGGCAGTACAGTATTTACCCCTTTTAACGATGCAGGAAACAGTACATACACCGTTTCGCAATCTTTTATCTTAGATAAAGACGAGCCCATCTACGGACTTGGTCAGCACCAAAACGGAAAGCTAAGCCAACGCGGCCTTAAATACCGCATGGAACAGGGTAATGTAGAAGATGTGGTTCCTTTTTTTCAATCGGTAAAAGGCTACGGGCTGTTTTGGGATAACTACTCTCCTTCTGATTATACAGATACCGAAGAAAGCACTACCATTAAATCAGATGTTGGAGATGGTATTGATTATTATTTTATGTATGGCGGCAGTGCAGACGGGGTCGTTTCGCAAATGAGGGGACTGACAGGAAAAGCTCCCCTATTCCCATTATGGACATACGGTTACTGGCAAAGCCGCGAACGCTACAAAAGCCAGGCAGAACTGGTAGATGTGGTAAAGAAATATCGTGAACTTGGTGTGCCGCTGGATGGTATAATACAAGACTGGCAATATTGGGGTAATAACTATTTATGGAACGCAATGGAGTTCTTAAACCCTGAATTTCCTGACGGTAAAAAAATGGCCGACGATGTACATGCCCTCAACGCCCACATGATTATATCAATATGGTCATCATTTGGCCCTATGACAAAACAATATCGCGAAATGGCTGCTAAGGGTATGTTATTTAATATGCAGACCTGGCCGGAATCGGGTTCAGAAAAATGGCCGCCAAATAAAGATTACCCATCCGGAGTAAAGGTGTATGATGTATATAACCCACAGGCACGCGACATTTACTGGAAATATGCTAATGCAGGCTTATTTTCTGCCGGTATAGACGGATGGTGGATGGATTCTACTGAGCCTGACCACGTTTATGCCAAACAGGAAGATTATGATACGCAAACATTTTTAGGCTCTTTCCGTAAAGTGCGTAATGCTTTTCCGCTAATGACTGTGGGAGGAATGTATGATAACCAGCGAAAAACCACGTCAGATAAACGTGTGTTCATACTTACCCGTTCGGCGTTTGCAGGGCAGCAACGCTATGGAGCCAATACCTGGTCTGGCGATACAGGCTCAAGCTGGGAAACACTTCGTAACCAGATACCTGCGGGACTTAACTTTTCGCTTAGCGGCATACCGCACTGGAATTCTGATATAGGAGGATTTTTTGCAGGAGCCTATAACACTTCGTGGAATGATGGTTCAGGAGCAAACAACCCACTGTACAGAGAATTGTATACCCGATGGATACAGTTTGGAACTTTCAACCCCATGATGCGTTCGCATGGTACTGAGGTACCACGGGAAATTTACAATTATGGTAAAAAAGGCGAGCCTATTTATGATGCCATAGATAAGTTTATAAATCTTAGGTATGCCCTACTGCCTTACATCTACTCTGCCTCATGGGATGTAACACATAATAACTCTACGTTTATGCGTGCTTTATTTATGGATTTCCCTGCCGATAAAAAAGGATGGGATATTAATAATGAATTTATGTTTGGACAGTCAATACTTGTTGCCCCTATTGTAAATGCACAGTACACACCTGAAAAGATTGTTAAGGTAGACGAGCAAACAGGCTGGAACAAGCAGGAAAATAAAACAAACGACAGCACTATTACTGTAGACTTTACTACCGAAAAAACTACTAAAGTATATTTACCGGAAGGCACTGGTTGGTATGATTTCTGGACTAACCAAAAAATAGAGGGTGGCCGCGAAATTACCGCCAAGACCACAATAAATATGATTCCGGTTTACATTAAGGCCGGAGCGATCCTGCCAATAGGCCCTGCTGTACAATATGCAACCGAAAAGAAATGGGATAACCTGGAGATAAAAGTATATCCTGGTGCAAATGGCAGCTTTACACTATATGAAGATGAATTTGACAACTATAATTATGAAAAAGGAGCCTATACTGAGATAAAGTTTATTTGGAATGACAAAGCTAAATCGCTTACTATAAATGACCGTAAAGGAAAATATAACGGCATGCTTAGTACCAGGAAATTTACTATTGTTTTACCTTCAGGTGTAACGAAAACAGTGACTTATAACGGTAAAAAAACTACCTTTAAGTTTTAATAGATCTTTTTAAGATGCTATTAGATATAGCATCTTTTTTATACAGAAAAGGGAATCAGTAATTACTGATTCCCTTTTCCTGTTTAAATCCTTTCAGATCAAAACAAATTAGTTCAGTATTTTTATAAGATCTCCAGACGGAGTAAAGGTTGCAGTTAAGTCGATACCATCTTTAGTAAGTACTAATTTATACTCTCCGTCATCTGCTTTGGCAGCTTCCTTAATGGTATAAGTGCCATAACTTTTCTTGATCTTATCTAAGGTTTCTTTAGGTATGGCAGAAACATCGATTTTCTTATATTGTTTTTCCTGATAGTAATTAACTATGTCTGATGTCAGATTTGTGGCTGCCGCTGATCCGGTAAATCCGGCCAAAACAGCAAAAAGAAGAAATAATCTTTTCATGGCTTATGCTTATTAGTTTTACCAAATTTAGTCAACATATAAATGGACTACTGCTAAATAAATGCTAAACTTAACAAAGGCAAAATTAATATAACGCAAAAGGCTGCCCTCATCAGGCAGCCTTTGTTATACATTTAAGTGTAATTATTTTTTAAGGTACTTTCTATATTTAACGTAAGCAAAGCCGGCAAGAATACACGCACCAAGTGCCATATAGTAAAACTGGTCTGGCGTACGGCGTTCGCCGCTTGCATAACTGTGAAGCCCGGTTAGGTAAAAGTTAACCCCAAAATACGTCATCAATATTGAGAAGTAGGCTAACACACTAAAAAAGTTATAGATCCAGGTATTGCGCAAAGACGGCACAAAACGCATGTGTATAACAAATGCATATACCATAATACTTACAAGTGCCCAGGTTTCTTTAGGGTCCCAGCCCCAGTAGCGTCCCCAACTTTCATTAGCCCATTGTCCCCCTAAGAAGTTACCAATGGTTAGTAGCACAAGCCCTACGGTAAGCGCCATCTCGTTTACATAAGTAAGTTCCTTAATGCTCAGGTCTAGTTTTACCTTGTTTTTATCGTTAGCAAAAATCATCAGTATCAGCGCTACAAGGCCAAGGATCATACCCAGGGTAAAGGGGCCATAGCAGGCTACTATAACCGCCACGTGTATCATTAGCCAGTAAGAGTTAAGCACGGGTTGCAGGTTAGCAATTTCAGGGTCGGTCCAGTTACCCTGTGCCACCATAAGTACTATACTGGTTACAAATGCCGCAGAAGCTACCACAAGGTCAGACCTGCGGTTAATAAAGTCTTTTATATAATCAATTTTTGATAGCTGTCTTACAAAGAAGCCCGGTGTAAAACCAGCCCCTAAGCCAAAACCAAACAACATGGTAGCCCAGGCCACATAAATGATAGACTCATAAGCGTTACTCCATGGGGCGTGGCCCGATACATACCAGCGTACTATCAGCGCCACAGTATGCAGCACGAATAGCAGCCAGACTATAGTTTCAAATACGGTTAATGTAATCCTGATAGCTTTACGGTCATAAAATATCTTTATGATGGCAAACAACAGCATTAGTATACCGGCAAGGGCGTAATACAAGAACAGTTTTTTAAACACATCATATTTGTTGTAGAGTATCTCTGCATTTATCTTATCATCTGATGGCATTACTGATGCCCCCATTTTCTTTTGATACATGGTAAGATCCCTCAATATACCATTAGCTATTTTATAGTCGCCGGAAGTTACGGCATTACCTAAAGAGCCAAAATAATACGGCACTATGTTACGAATGGTATCGAGCCCCTTGTAGGTTCCCTGAGAAGCCTCAGGATATGATACCCATTTATTTTCTTTATTGCCGGGTACCGGCAATACTCTTAGTATTTCTCCGGAAAGTGCCCAGTTAAGCAGGTTGATGCGTTTATCAAGATCTATAAAATCTGTATCAAACTTGTTGGGTTCTTTTTTGGTAAATGCTTTTTCTAAAACACCAGTCAGCTTATAGTTGCCCTGATTATCAAAAAAGTCGGCCATGGCGGCATACGTTGCCGTTTTGTCCAGTCCGGCTATTGCCCTTATACTGTCGTTACCACTTTTACTAATGAAGAGAACCGGCACCTCATACCACATTCTGTTAAACAGCTGCATCGACAAAAATGTCTGGTCAGCATTCATACCATTGTAAGTATCGCTTTTGCTTACTTTACGCAACAATTCAGATGAGAAAGTATTGGCAGGCTTCATCCTTCCCCCCGCATCCTGAATGATTATATGTCCAAATTTTTCGGCGTGTTCCGCGCTTACTTTATACTTATCAAATATAGAGTCTATTTGTTTTTGTGTAGGCCGCACGTGCTGCACATGGTCATGCTGCTCTGCAGGAGTACTTTCCTGCTGGGTATGCACATGGTTGTGATCATGATTATGATCGTGCTCATGGTCATGTTCCTGTGCAAAGCCAATTAGTCCCATAAACAGTACAAGCACCGTAGCCAATGCCTTTTTCTTAGCAGCTACTTTATCCAGTTTTTTCTTAAGGTCGCCAAAACGGGTATTTTTGTCAACTAGTATTACCATAAGGCCAATATATAATAAGAAGTATCCGGCATAAGAAATTGAGGTACCCCAAAAATCGTGGTTTACCGATAGCTTTGTACCTTTTTCATCCGGGTCAAAACCCGACTGAAAAAAGCGGTAGCCCTTGTAATCTAATACATGGTTCATATAAATACGGGCATCAAATTTTTTATTATCACCAGCATCATCAATGCTAACCTTACTTTCAAAAGAAGCATAACTTTTCTCTGTACCCGGATATTTTTCGGCCACAAAATCATTAAGTTTTATAGAAAAAGGCAGTTCATATGTTTTACTGCCATAAAGCAATGTAAAATCCAGCTTACCGATAGTGAATGATACGGGAACACCTATTTTTTGCCTGCCTCCCAGTAGGGTAACTTCTTTTTCTTCGCCCTGGCTTTTAACAGTTACGGTAAGCGCGGCATCTTCTTTAGTCTTAACATCGCCGTTAGATTCATAAGTAAGCTTACCTTTTATGGCACGCTCAGGCAGTACAAACATGGCACCTGCCAGGTTATATAGTGAACGGAATACCAATGGCTGTAGTGTATCTTTAGCCACAGTGCCCTGCATCCTGTCGGCCATACGCATATAGGTACCTTCAAACGGCGCAGAAAGAGTGTAATCTTCACCATTTTTAATGATGTTTACAGCACCTTCTGTTTTCTTATTAAAGGCAAAAAGTATATTGTTTATATTTTGCACCTCACCTTCTTTAAGGTAATGGTCGTGGCGCTGGCCCATGCTTTGCTCCACCAGCTTTATATATTGTATATTAGAAGTTGGGTCTTCTTTAATAACTTCTTTTGCACCCAGTGTAAAATTTTTATATTCTACCTCAAAAGGTATTTCATTAAAATCTTCTGACACATTAAAGTAATTGCTCGCTATAAACGGAATTTCGTTACTGCTGAACAATAATGGCTCTTCAAAAGTGCGGCGCATGGTTTCTCCTTTATATTCGCCATCTACCAGAACAGTAAGATAAGGCTTATCGCTGTAAAACACCTTTTCGGTAGCACCTTCTCTAATAGGCATCATACCTTCAAAACTAATATAGCGGGTAATAAAAGCACCTATTATTATAAGTATAAAAGAAAGGTGTAGCAATAGCGTAGCCCATTTCTCTTTTTTATGCAGCCTGTAACGCTTAATATTACCAATAAAGTTGATGACAAACAATAGCATTATGGCTTCGAACCAGCGGGCGTTGTATATAAAAACACGGGCCGTTTCTGTATTATAAGCATCTTCGATAAAGGTTCCGATGCCCATTGAGGCTGCAAAAACTACAAAGAGGACAGCCATTAATCGTGTAGAGGAAAAAAAGGATATAATTTTATTCATGATTGTTTTAGAAGCATTGTTTAAAAACTGGTGCAAAAATACTCAAAACTTCAGTCACAGCCGCTTTGTATTTATTAAAATTCAATAAATGGTGCGTAAAAACTCATTTTCTTATTTACAATAACTTAGGTATATTTGACAAACTATTGCTTAACATACACAATACTTTAATTTAATGAGAATACCACAATTCCTGCTCGTGTTAGGGCTTACAGGTTTTGCAGCCTTTGCACAGGATATAGATCCTAACAACCAGCCAAAATTTGATGATATTATGTACCGCCGTGGCAACACCTACCGTGCCGCAAGCGGAGTACCCGGGCCGGAGTACTGGCAAAACCGTGCTGATTACAGCATTGAAGCCGAACTGGACGATGTAAGCAACACCATAAAAGGGAAACTTACCATGACCTATTATAATAACAGCCCGCAGGATTTGCCTTACATATGGATGTATGTTGAGCAAAACCGCTTTACCGAAGAATCTCGTGGTACACTTACAACACCCATTCGCGGTAACCGCTACAGTGGTGATACCGATGGCGGCCTTACCGTTACAGGGGTTACTGCAAAAACCAAAGGTGATGCCAGCAACAAATACCTGATTAACGATACGCGTATGCAGGTATTTTTTAATGAGCCTGTAAAAGCTAAAGGTGGCAAAGCCGTAGTGAGTATGAATTTTGAATTTAAAATTCCGCAGGCAGGTATGGACCGTATGGGAAGGCTGACTACCGAAGGCGGCACTACCTACTCTATTGCCCAGTGGTACCCACGCGTAGCCGTTTATGATGATGTTGTAGGATGGAATACCGACCCTTACCTGGGTGCGGGAGAATTTTATGTAGAATATGGCGATTTTGATTATAAGGTTACCGTACCCTACAACCACATTGTGGTAGGATCTGGCGAGCTGGTTAATGCTAAAGAAGTACTGACAAAAAAGGAGCAGGAACGCTGGGAGCAGGCCAAGAACAGCGATAAAACGGTTTTCCTTATATCGCCGGAAGAAGCCGGAAATACAACCATAACCCGCCCGGTACAAAACGGCAAGGTTACCTGGCATTTTAAAATGAAGAACACGCGCGATGTAGCTTTTGCTTCGGCAAAAAACTTTATTTGGGATGCAGCACGCATCAACCTGCCAAGTGGTAAAAAAAGCATGGCACAGTCTGCTTACACATCTGATGATGATGGTAACGAAGCCTGGGGACGCAGTACAGAATATGTAAAAGGTAGCATCGAGTTTTATTCTAAAACTTATTATGAGTTTCCCTACCCTAATGCGGTAAACGTAGCAAGTAATGTGGGTGGTATGGAATATCCGGGGCTTTCGTTTTGTGGTGCCGGCAGTAAAGGTGGCGAACTGTGGGATGTTACAGACCATGAATTTGGCCACAACTGGTTCCCTATGATCGTGGGCAGCAACGAACGCCGTTATGCCTGGATGGACGAGGGTTTTAATACCTTTATAAACTACTATAGTTCTACCGCATTTAATAACAATGAGTACCCAAGTAGCATTGCAAAAAGCCGTGCACACGTGCCATGGTTAAAAAGCAGGTACCGCGAGAGTATAGCTACCTACCCAGATATTGCAAGATCTATGAACCTGGGGTATACAGCCTACTACAAGCCTGCAACAGGGCTTATAATGCTGCGCGAATATGTACTGGGACATGAGCGTTTTGACTATGCCTTTAAACAATACATTAAAACATGGGCATTTAAGCACCCACAACCAAGCGACTTTTTTAATGCAATGGATAACGCCGCCGGAGAAAACCTTAACTGGTTCTGGAGAGGATGGTTTACTAATAACGATAATATAGACCTGGGCATAAGTACTGTAAGCCAGGAAAAAGAAGGCTACATTATTACCTTTACTAATAAAGGGAGCCTGCCTATGCCTGTTGTATTTAAAGTAACGTATGATGATAATACCAGTGATGAGCACAGCCTGCCTGTAGAAATATGGCAGCGAGGCAACGAGTGGAGGCATTATTTTAAAACCACAAAAAAAATCAAATCACTTGAGCTGGATCCAGGAAGATTTATACCGGACATCAATATAAGCGATGACACCTGGACAAAAGAATAACAGATAAAACAAACATAACAAGGGCTACTGCTAAAGTGGCCCTTTTTTTTATCCTACAGCTATTAGGCGATACGTTTCCTCGGTATGTATAACCTCTGTATGGCAGGCACTTTTTAGCCAGGCATGTATTTTCCTGAACAGGCGGCTGTTGTTTACCAGTTCGCTTTGCGAAGCATGTACCTGCAACAATATAAAAGTGGTAAATTTTTTAAGCCGTTTTGCATAGCTGCGTAGTTCTTCAGATATTCCGGTATCATTACGTACGCAAATAATACTTGCGCTGCCGCAGGTAATAGCTCTTGCTGCATGGGCGCAAATATTATCCTGCTCTTTATCGTGGCTGGCTGTGGCATAATCCTCATGTATTTCCAGCAATAAAAAATACGGTTCCATTTTTATTTACTAAGATAATAACTAAACCGTTTTCGAAACAACGAATTATTATTCAATTAACTAACAAACAACGCATTATCGAATATTTACATCCGTTAATCGATAAAAATGTTAAAAAAATACTTTTCTGTAAGGATAGTTTTCTAAATAAAAGTTTAAAATAGGCTATAAATACAAAAAACCGCCACATCTAAATTACTGATGTGGCGGTTTATGCGAAAAGAATAGTAAAACTACTCCTCTTCCGTAGTATGTGATTTAGAATACGTTCTCCATTTATCAATACACTCTACCATATCCTTAGGCAACTCGCTGTCAAAACGTATAAATTCTTTTGTCGTTGGGTGTTCAAACCCAAGTGTTTTAGCGTGCAGTGCCTGGCGCGGCAGTGTTTTAAAACAGTTATCTATAAACTGCTTGTATTTTGTAAAAGTAGTACCCTTAAGAATAATGTCTCCGCCATAGCGCGCATCGTTAAAAAGAGTGTGCCCTATGTATTTCATGTGTACGCGTATCTGGTGTGTACGGCCTGTTTCCAGCCTGCAGCTTACCAGCGTTACATACCCAAGTCGCTCAATAACCTTATAGTGTGTTACCGCGTGCTTACCCTGGCTTCCATCCGGGTAAACTGACATTTGCATACGGTCTTTAGGATGGCGGTCAATGTTACCCTCTATAGTACCTTCATCTTCCTGCACATTACCCCACACCAGCGCTATATATTCGCGTTCAGATGTTTTATCTGCAAACTGCTTGGTAAGGTAGCTCATTGCCTGCTCTGTTTTGGCAACGACCAAGAGACCCGAGGTGTCTTTATCAATACGGTGCACAAGGCCGGGGCGCTCGCTACTGTTCATGGGCAGGTTATCAAAATGATAAGCCAGTGCGTTTACCAGTGTACCGCTGTAGTTTCCGTGGCCGGGGTGTACCACCATGCCGGGTTCTTTGTTAACAATAAGCAGCTCATCGTCTTCAAAAACTATATTAAGCGGAATATTCTCCCCTTCCAGCAAGTGCTCATAAGGCGGGTGCTCCAAAAGCACACGCACCACATCGCACGATTTTACTTTGTGATTACTCTTTACAGCAACATCGTTTACATAAATGTTACCGGCTTCGGCAGCCTTTTGTATTTTGTTTCGGGTAGCATTTTCTACCAGGTTCATCAAAAACTTGTCAACCCTCAGGGGCTGTTGTGCTTTACCCGCTTCAAAACGGTAATGCTCATACAGCTCATCATCATTATCGGCATCAATATCCGCTATCGGCTTTGTTGTCATTTCTATATTATGGGGTTATTGTATCATTTGCAGTGGCTTCAGGATCCTGGTAGCTCTCTTTACCGTCGCCCAGTACAAGGTCTATCTTACTTGCTTTTAAAACTTTATCGCCTTTTTTAAGCGTTTTTCCGTTTTGCTTCATCTCCAGTACCACATCTTTAGCAAGATAAGGCACATAGGTTTTAGTACCCTCCGCAAGCCCGGCACTCTTAAGCATTGGCACTGCCTGGCGATACGATTTTTGTACCAGGTCTGGCACTATGATCGAACTATATCCACCGGCATTAACTTTTACATATACCTTACGGTCTTTTTTAACGGTAACATTAGCCAACGGATCCTGCTCTGTAATGGTATATGGCGGAAACTGAGGATTAAAATCGACAGTATCCAGCACTACAGCTTCAAGGTCAAGCTCCTCAAGTTTCTCCTGAGCTTTTTCAACGGTTGTTTTCTTAAGATCAGGTACCGGTATCTCTTCACCGTGGTTAGTAGCAAAACTAAGCCAGTATAATACTGCAAAAATTGCCACTATAACAATGATAAGGGCAATGATTACCTGCTTAAAGAAAACTTTGCTCGTTAAAAAATTTTTAAGGCTCATAAGTAATTAGGTTTCCGCAAAGATATAAATAATACTAAACTTTATGAGTTTACACAAATAATGATATTTTTGTGTTAGGCTTAACCGTTTTCGGCGGCAGCCGGTAAATCAAAATATAACAATGAACGTAGCAGTAGTAATGGGCGGATACTCAGATGAGTCCGTTATTTCCATCCGTAGTGGTCAGCTTATCCTTAGTAACCTTGACCGCTCAAAATATACCCCTTTTGAAGTACATATTTTGCCCGATGGCTGGCATGTACTGGCCGATGGTGCTAAATATGAGGTAAACAAGGCCGATTTTAGCTTTGAAAAAGATGGTAACAAAGTAACATTTGATGTTGCGGTTAATACCATACACGGCACACCCGGAGAAGACGGACAGCTACAGGCTTACTGGTCGCTCATTGGCCTGCCATACACGGGCTGTGGTTTTTATCAGAGCGCGCTTACATTTAATAAGAGAGATACACTTAGTGTACTAAATAAATTTGGTATCCCTAAAGCAAAGAGCATTTACCTTACGCAGGGTGATGCCATTACTGCCGAAGATATAGTTACTACGCTTGGCCTGCCTTTTATGGTAAAGCCAAACCAGAGTGGCAGCAGCCTGGGTATTAGTAAGGTAAACAGCATAGAGGAATTTGACAAAGCCTTGGATTTTGCCTTTGCAGAAGACAGCGATATACTAATCGAAAGTTTTTTGAAAGGTATGGAAGTATCTGTAGGGGTGCTTAATTATAATGGAAAAACTACCATATTGGGTATTACCGAAATAGTATCGCACAACGACTTTTTTGACTACGAAGCCAAATACCAGGGTAAAAGCGACGAGATTACCCCTGCCCGCTTAGATAGCGAAACCGAACAAAAAGTGCGCGATATATCTATTAAAGCATATGAAGCACTGGGCATGAGTGGCTTTACCCGTTCTGAATTTATTATAGTAGATGGCGAGCCTCATTTTATAGAGATGAATACCAACCCCGGATTGTCTCCGGCAAGTATCTTCCCGCAGCAGGCAGCGGTAGCAGGCATTGCAATGAGCGACCTGTTTGATAATGAGATACAACTGGCACTAAGCCGAAAAGTGCTTTTGAAGAAGTAGTGGTCAGTAATCAGTTGGCAGATAGCGGCTGGATAACTTCCTAAACTTTAAACCTGAAATTTTAAAGAAAAAACTATGAAAGTAGCTGTATTTCCCGGATCGTTTGACCCCATTACCCTGGGGCATTATGATATTATAAAGCGTGGCAGTACGCTATTCGACAAAATAATTATTGCCATTGGCGTTAACGCCGAAAAAAAATATATGTTTCCGCTTGAAGAGCGCAAGCGTTTTATTGAAGAGGCTTTTAAAGATGCACCAAACATTGAGGTAATTACTTATGAAGGGCTTACCATAGACCTTTGCAAAAAAGTAGGCGCCAAATTTATTCTTCGTGGGCTACGGAATCCTGCCGATTTTGAGTTTGAAAAGGCCATAGCCCATACCAACAGGCTTTTGAGCAAAATAGAAACGGTATTTTTACTTACTGCGGCACAAACATCATACATAAGCAGCAGCATAGTGCGCGATGTGCTGCGCCACGGCGGCGATTATACCAAACTGGTGCCGGACGCGGTACGTGTGAATAAAACTACTGAATGAAAAAACTCTTAGTACTGCTGCTATTCCCGGTGGCGTTGTCAGCACAAAATAAAATTATGTATACTACGCCTTACGAAAAAGGGAACGGCAACCAGACTGCCACCTACCAGGAAACCAAAGCCTACTTTCAAAAACTGGATGAAGGCTTTGAATCTATACAAATGCAGGCCATAGGCAGCGATGATAACGGTATGCCCCTGCACATTGTAATATACAATCCTGATAAAAATTTTAACCTGCCCGAAGTACGCAAAACCAAGGCTATTTTATTACTTAACAACGGCATTCACCCCGGAGAGCCGGACGGTATAGATGCTACAATGATGCTGTACCGCGACCTTGCTACGGGAAAAATTGCCATCCCAAAAAATACGGTTATTGTTAACATTCCCATATATAATATTAGTGGGGCACTAAACCGTAACAGCCACAGCCGTGCTAATCAGAATGGCCCTGAAAGTTATGGCTTTAGGGGTAATGCCCGCAATTATGACCTTAACCGTGATTTTGTAAAGTGTGACACCAAAAACGCACGCAGTTTTGCAGAGATTTTCCATAAGGTAAAGCCCGATGTGTTTATAGACAACCATGTAAGTAATGGTGCTGATTACCAGTATATATTTACCTATATAGCTACGCACCACCAAAAGCTGGGCGGAGCATTAGGACAGTATTTTAAGGCAGAAATGATGCCTGCCATACTCGACGCCATGAAAGCCAAAGGCATTGAGGCTACACCTTATGTAAACATACACGACGAAAAGCCTGATAATGGTTTTGAGCAGTTTATGGATTATCCGCGCTACTCTACCGGATATGCTAGCCTGTTTAACGTGCCCGGCTCGATGCCCGAAACACACATGCTTAAAAAATATGCCGACCGTGTAAAGGTTACTTATGAATATATGCTGGAAACACTGGCGTACACCGATACTAATTTTAAAACCATAAAAGAAAGCAGGCTCGTTAACCGCGATAACTATATGCCGGGCAATCGCTATACCCTGCAATGGTCTATAGATAGTAGCCAGGTAAGCCTGTTGCCTTTTTTAGGCTATGAAGGCAGTTATAAGCCCAGCGAAGTAACAGGCCAGCAAAGGTTATACTACGACCGCACAAAGCCTTTTAAAAAAGTGGTTAAATATTATCAGGAATATAAGCCGGCACTTGAGGTAACGATACCTAAATCATACGTTATTCCGCAAAGCTGGTGGAATATAATTGATCTTTTAAAGCTAAACAACATTCAGCTACAGCAGTTACAGCAGGATACCGAAATAGAAGTGGAAAGCTACCGCATAGGCAGCTATGAAACGAGTAAACAGCCTTATGAAGGCCATTACCTACACAGCAAAACACAAATTGCCGCAACAATTAAAAAAGTGCTTTTCCATAAGGGTGACTATGTAATAGACACGGCTCAGCCTGGCGTTAAATATATTATAGAAATGCTGGAACCACAGGGTGTGGATTCATTTTTTACATGGAACTTTTTTGATGCCATATTGCAACAAAAAGAGTACTATTCTGCTTATGTATTTGAAGATACTGCAGCAAAGTTACTTAAAGATAATCCGAAACTTAAGGCCGAATTTGATACAAAAAAACTAAACGATAAAGCCTTTGCCTGGAATACAGAAGCACAACTCGACTGGATTTACACTAACAGTGTATATTTTGAAAAGCAGTTTATGGAATATCCGGTGTATAGGGTGTTGAAATAACTTTCATTCGGAAGGTTCTAAAACACACCTGTTCGGAAGAGCTAAAAGGGTTAGTTTACTATCCAAATAACTCTATTCAGCTTCGGAGAAGCGGCATGTCTATAGAAAATGATCACAGGGCATGGTCAGGAGTTCCGGAGGAACGGCACATAATTTCAAAAATATGCCGCTCCTCCGGAGCTCTGCTCACTCTGATGTTACAATTGCTATAAATATGTCGCCCCTCTGGGGCTATCTAACTGGTAAAATTAGTCTTCCGAACACCTGTGCTTTAAAAACCCGCCAGGCATAAACAATTAATCAATCAACAACCAACCATAACCAAATGAAAAACCTTACCATATACCCCCGCCTGTTTGCCTTTATTGCACTGGGTTTTGTACTGGCTACAATTGTAGGTACAGTAAGCCACGAAATGGGTCATATTGCCGTAGCAAAAAGCCTGGGATATAAAACAAAGCTTTACTATGCTTCAATGAATTATAATTTTGAAGAAAAGCTTGATTCGCTTGAAGCTTATCATGATAAACATAAATCTGCAATTTACGCAAAACAGGATTCTCCCGAAAAGACGTATTTTAAAAAAGCATATGAACAGATAGGAAAAGAGCGATATTATATAAACTGGGGCGGGCCGGCACAAACCATGATTGTAGGAACATTTGGATTTATCATGCTTTGGTTACGCCGAAAAAAAATAACTGAATATGGCATGAAAGTAGCCGACTGGATTTTTGCAATAATAGCATTTTTCTGGTCGCGCCAATTATTTAATTTCTTGCACCTTATTTTTGATTATATAGGTAGTAAAGGAACGAACCTGAGCACAAGAGGCGACGAAGTAAAAATAAGTCGTTACTTGCGTCTTCCATTGCCAACTGTAAATGTAATAACTGCCACAATAGCCATAATACTACTTGTATGGGTTGTGTTTATAATCATACCAAAATCCAAACGCCTAACCTTTATAATTTCCGGCCTTGGCGGTAGTGCCCTGGGCTGGATGATTTGGATGTACTGGATGGGGCCAGTATTACTCCCATAAAACATCATAATTTATACAACTATCTTTTTTATTTTTGCAAACAACCATAAAGCACAAATGTTTAAAAAATTCCTGAGCTTTTTTATTCCTGTAAACCTTGTCAGGAAAGATTCAGAGGTAAGCCAGCAACTCGAAGTTACCCTTAACAATGGCAAACTGGTGCTTGACAGTAAAAACACCAATTACTCTTATGGCAGCCTGCAGCGTATATTACGCAAAGGGCTTCACTACATAGGTTTTGAGCGCATACGCGAATTTAAAAATATACTGGTACTAGGTGTGGCCGGCGGCAGCGTTATCAAAACACTTGCCGATGACATTGCTTATAAAGGACAGATTACCGGTGTGGAGATTGACCCAAAGATAATTGAGATAGCCAATAAATACTTTGAACTAGATAAAGTACCAAATTGCAACATTGTAATTTGCGATGCCTTTGAGTTTGTACTAAAGTCTAAAGAAACATATGATCTTATTATAATTGATATCTTTAAAGATACCATAATGCCGGGATTTTTATTTGAAGATTTCTTTATAAACAAAGTCAACCAAATACTTAATGTAAATGGATTTATATTATTCAATACCATGACATTAACTAAAAAAGATTTTGAAAGAAACCAGGAATATAAAACACACTTTAACAGCAACTATTCTATAAGGCTCTACCCAAAAGTAGAAGAGCATAATGAATTGTTTACCATTAAAAAACTGCGATAAATGGATTTCAGGCTGCATAAAAAAGCTATAGATGAACTTGGTTTCTCTATAATTGATGACATTTACAGTGATGTTGAACGCAACGCTATCATCAATATAATTGAAGGCGCAGACACATCTGGCGATACCTTTAGAAAATCGGCCAACCTGTTTGCCATACGTCAGTTTTTAAAAGAAATTCCACGAGCGGCATCGTTGATTTTTAATAAAAAATTAAACGAAGTTATCAGGACTATTTTTGGCGCTGATTATTTTGTGATCAAATCGATTTATTTTGACAAACCGGGCGACTCTAACTGGTTTGTTTCCTATCATCAGGACCTTACCATATCTGTAAAAGACAAAATCGAAACTCCCGGCTATGGCCCGTGGACGATAAAACAAAACCAATTTGCGGTGCAGCCACCTTTACCTGTTTTAGAAAATATCTACACCATTCGCATCCATCTTGATGACACAAACGAAGATAACGGTGCGCTTAAAATAGTGCCCAAATCGCATGCGAAAGGTATTTACCGACCTGAAACTATCGACTGGAATGCTGAAACCGAAGTAAATTGTAGTGTTAAAGCAGGCGGTATTATGTTAATGAAGCCACTTTTACTGCATAGCTCTACACGTTCGGTTAACAATAATCGCAGGCGCGTTATTCATATCGAGCTTAGCAATACAGTACTTGCTGATGGACTACAATGGGCAGAATTAATTGATTAAAATATTACAAAAAAATCAACCTCTTGGCATTTTCCATATATAAGATTATAATCTAAATACATGTTTTAATTTTATGTTTTTCAGATATTTAAAACATAAAACTTAAATATTTAATTTAATACATTTATTATTTTAAATGTTGTACCTCACCCCTTGCACTCTAATCAGTTAATGTTATTGCTAAATATATCTATATATCGTAATACGATACCGTTTTAGTTTATTTTACATTATGATATGAAAAATTAAATAGATTATTTTTTAAGGTATGCGTAAAATTTTTTGAAATAAATTATAAATGTAAAATAAACATTTATATATTTGATAAGTGTAAAGAATACATTTATTAAACAACCAAATTTTATTTTATGAAAACAATTTTACGTTCTAAATTGCCTTTGTATGCAGCCCTGTTTGCGGTTCTTGGTACAGGAAAACTAACAGCTCAGGTTTACACCTGGAACGGATCGGCTAATAACCAGTTTTACAATACCTCAAACTGGGTTAGCTCACAAGGTGCAGTAGCATTTGATGACAGCTCATTCAAAACCGTAGTTACTAACAATACAGGCACTGCTCCTACTATTAACCAGTTTGTAGCCTGGCAACCGGGTATTTTTAACAGCATGAGTGGTAACCTTACTGTGAGTGCTGAATTTAATGTGTTTTTTAACGACTGGTTAAACGGTACTGTAGATGTAAACACAGGTGGTATTTTTACGTGCCGAAACATTATCCGTGTGGGACGTGAGGGTGCAGGAACTGTAAACATCAATGGTGGTACATTTCGCTGCCAGAACGATGGTACATGGCAAGGAATCTTTATTGGTGCGCTTGCAAATGGTAATGGTACCGTAAACGTAAATGATGGCGGCCTTATAAGTGGTGGCTATCAGGTAGAAGTTGGTACACGTAACAACTATCCTACCGGTGTGCTTAACGTAAATGCAGGTGGTACATCTGAAGCTTACTGGACAACTGTTGTAGGGCCTAACGGTACTATAAACGTAAACGGCGGTACGGTAAACACAGGGCAGGCATTTATTGTAGGCGACCTTTATGTAGATCCGGATGGTACTCCGGGTACTGTAGGTGCTGTTGTAGGCAGCGTAAACATTAACTCTGGCACTATAATAGTAAACCAGTTTGACTTAGAAGCACCGGTAGTAGACCTTAAGGCAGGTTCTAAAGTAGTTGTTGACAATGGTAGCCTGGTTGTTAAACGCACAGGTGTAAACTTTAGCGATACTCTTAACGCATTAATAACTGATGGAAAGCTGGTAGCGGCAACGGGTAAAGTGCTTCGTGTAACATATGATGGTACAGGCAACACTGCGGTTATAGCCGAAACTGCGGCCGCCGTAGCAACGCTAAGCAAAAATACGGTAAGCCTATACCCTAACCCGGCTTCAGACGCTATAACTATAGGTTTTGAAAATGTTGCCCGTAATGCTTCGGTTAAAATTGTAAATCTTACCGGTGAGATCGTGGCGCAACAAAAACTTAATGGCACACTTAGCAATACGGTTGACGTAAGCATGCTGGCAACAGGTATGTACCTTGCTACCATAAGCAGCGATAACGGAAGCTACACGACTAAGTTTATCAAAAAATAATTGAGTTAGTTAGTTAATAAAAATGCTCCGGTTAGTAATTGTACTGACCGGAGCATTTTGTTTTCAGGCAATGGTGACGAATTTTTAAACTTCAATAAAAAAGCCGCCCCAAAATAGGGACGGCCTGCACTCAAAAAAATATAGAATACAAAAAATTTTTATAATGTAGCTACAAGTTCTCTCCACTCTGTAAGCTCAGGAATACCCGGCTTACGCTTACCAAAGAACTGAACAATGATCTCTCCCATTTCGTTAAACACTTCAAGAGCAGTAACCTCACCATCTGCAGTAGGCTTGCGCACTATCCATGTCTGGGCTATTTTGCTCATATCCAGGTGAAGGTTAAAATCAGGATCCATAACGTTATACCACTGGTTGTGCCACATTGTTTTGCGTACAAGGCCTGTATGTATTTGTATGTTGCCACGGTTGCCCACAAAACACATAATAGGCAGTTTTGTTTCGGCAGCGCCTTCAAGCATTTTTACCACAGCCTCTTTATCTACCTGTCTTGCATGGTGCTCATTAGGAGCCAGGCGAAGCGCCTGTGTGCGGGTAACGCCAAACTTTTTAAGCATACCAAAGAATGCGTGAGTATCTTTCAGTTCTTCCCATGCGGCTTTAAAACCGGCTACATCAATATCAGCATCCGGCTTCTCATCAATAACAAGCGGCACATCTGTAGTAGTCTCTTCAGGACTTTGGTTGTCTGATGTATATTTTGCAACAAGGCCATCAAAAGCAGCCTCGTTACTATCTTTAGTAAGGTATATTTTGTGTATGGCAAGGCCGTCTTTACCAAAGAACTGAAGGCTCTTACGGTCGCCGTGCTCGCTTGTTTCTGAAACAGCAAAAGCTTTGTCCCAGTGCGAAATAAAAATACGAAGGTCGATATCCTCCCCTACAAACAGGCCGGCAAACGGGCTGCTGAAATCAGGGTTAAGGTAGGTACCCTTGCGTTCATGCACACATTCGTCATTGCGGGTAAGCGCCATAACTTTTCCAAGGCCTTCCACTTCTGTAAGTATGTTTACAAACTCAGGTTTAAGACGCGTAACATTCTCTCCTGCCTGTGTAGCAAGAAGCTCTGCCTCGCTTACGCCAAGCTGTTCTGCAGCATTGCGGATGCGTAAATGTGGGTTTTCAGCCTTAAGGGCCTGCCATTGTTCTTTTAATGTGTTGATAGCTGTACTCATGGTGCTATAGGTTTAAATTAGGTTCCGAAAATTATCAGAGGATTATTATTAATGGGATTTGGGCAAATGGTACACGGAAAATTGTATGCCGCGCTTATAATATCGCGGGTAAACACTTTATCCGGAACATCATAGGCTACAACCTTACCTTTTTTTAGCAGCATTACCTTATCGGAAAACTGCGCAGCAAGATTAAGGTCGTGCAGTACCATGACTGCCGTATTCCCTTTTTTTGTAAAATTTTTAATGGTCTGCAAGATACGATGCTGGTGAAAAATATCAAGGTTATTTAACGGCTCATCTAAAAAAACAAGCTTATTTTCTACCTCATTGTCCAGTTGTGCCAGCACGCGTGCCAGGTGTACCCTTTGTTTCTCCCCGCCACTCAGCTGGTTATACTCGCGGTTTTTAAATGCAGCCACGTCTGTTTCTTCCATAGCTTTTTCTGCTGCCGCAATATCACGCTGCTGCGGAATGGATGAAAAATAAGGATAGCGCCCCATTAACACTACATCCTGCACCTTAAGCGGTATATCAGGGCTGTTGCTTTGGGAGAACTTCGCCTTATTATGAGAAAGTTCTTTGCTGTTCCACTCTTTAAACATTTTCTTTTTAAAGAAAATGGCATCGGCACCACTACCCATTTCATTTGCAAGCAGGCTCAATAAAGTAGACTTACCTGCACCGTTTGGCCCTACGATAATTAAAAGTTCGCCGGGCTGAGCAGTTACATCAATCCCCTCAAGTATAGAGAATTTGCGGTGGGCATACGATATGTTCTGAGCTTCAAGCATAATGCAGTTTACATTTGTTTCCTGTTGCGTATCAGGATCATCATAAAAATTGGTGCGCCTATAAAAGCGGTAAGTACCCCTATGGGTATTTCGCTGGGCGGCGCTATTGTACGGCTTATAGTATCGGCCGTAAGTAGCAAAATAGCACCCCACACTGCCGATAAGGGCAATATAAAATGATAGTTGCTTTTAAAAATCAGTCTTAAAATATAAGGTACTATCAGCCCTATAAAGCTTATGGTACCTGCAAACGCTACAGAGCTTCCTACCAAAAGAGCCGTAAGCACTACAATTTGCTTTTTAACACGCTCTACGGGTATACCCAGGTGTTGTGCATCCTGTTCTCCAAGCATCATGGCATTAAGTGCCTTGCCCCTGCGTATCAATATACTGTAAGCAACAAATACAACTACTGCAAGTATTCCGCTTTTTGTCCATGAGGCACCGGCAAGGCTGCCCAGGTTCCAAAAAGTAAGGTCGCGCAGTTCATCATCTTTACTAAAATAAATAAGCAGTCCCATTACAGCAAACCCGGTTGCAGTAAATGCCACACCGGTAAGCAGCATTACGACCACGTTAGTGCGCCCGCCTACTATAGAAATGCGATACACCAAAATCATAGTAATAAGTGCACCTAAAAAAGCCATAAGGCTTAGCAGCGAATAATGCAATGCCTCAGGAATGTAGGGTTTAATATAACTGCCCAGTACTATGGTTACGGCTGCAAGCAGCGATGCCCCTGCTGTAATACCCAGCAAATCTGGTGTGGCAAGCGGGTTGCGGAACATTCCCTGCAAACACGTACCCGATACCGAAAGTGCACTACCTATAAGGATACCCATAGCAATGCGGGGCAACCTGAGGTCCATAAGCACAAAACGGTCGGCAGGGTCTATAGACCCGTCATTATTGATGATGCCTGTAAATGTTTCTAATAACGAATGCTTTTCAAATACATAAACCCCCATATACAGCGAAACTACTGCCAGCGTTGCCAGCAGTAGTAAACTGATAATAAGGTATAACGGCAGCTTATTTTGCATCAGCAGCAAGCAGGCCGTTTAATTGTGTGGCAGCTTCGCCAAGGCGTGGACCAAAGCCCGAAAGCAGGCCACCATCCATAGCGATAATTTTTTTGTTTTTACCTGCATTGGTTTTATCTACACCAGGTATTTTTAATGCACCTGCTGCGCCACCAAGGCTTTCAAGGCCACTGTCAAACATAAGTATAACATCAGGGTTGCCTTTTATAAGAGCTTCCGGCGTAAGTGGTTTGTAATCTTCAAAATCTGTTACGGCATTTTTACCACCCGCAAGGGTAATAACTTTATCTACAGGTGTATTAGTACCACTCACCATAAGCATATTAGCACCACGTGCATAGATAAATAATACTTTAGGAGCAGTTGCAAGCGGCTTTACATTTTTAAGGTCAGCATCTACTTTCTCCTCAATTTGCTTATAGTTTTTCTCACCAAGTACGTTAGCAACATCAGCTATAAGTTTTTTTGTACCCTCAGGAGTAAAATCCTGTTTGAAAAGTTCTGCCTTAACACCAGATTTCTTTATTTTTTCTAACAGCTCAGGGCTAAGGTCTTTTTCTGTACCAATAATAAGTGTAGGCTGTAATGCCATAATGCCTTCTATAGAAATGGTGCGTACATGGCCCAGGTCTTTAGCAGTTTTCTTTATGCTTTCAGGGTACGTACTGGTAACATCTACCCCTATTATTTCTTTTTCATGGCCCAGGGCAGCAACTACTTCTGTTACGGCACCGTTAAGCGATACTATTTTGTGGGCTTCAACTTTTGCAACAGTGTCAGTTGTTGTAGTTTCAGGAGTCTCTGTAGTTTCTTTTTTACACGAAACCGCAGCAATTAGCATGAAAGCACATACTAAAAGTGTATTGATTCTTTTCATTGGTTAAAAATCTATTTTTATTGATTCTAAATAAGTGCAAATATAAGTCTCATCAACGCTTTACCAAAATTATTAGCTTAAAAAAATCATTTTATTTATGTTAAAAGCCATACCACAACATCTTGAATTTGTAAATTTAACATCGTTGTAGTAAAGTTCACTTTTTCATAACTATGCAATGATTATCAAACCTCAAATACATAAACAATGATAAACAACAACGAAACAAAAATTACTAAAGGCTCTGCAGGAAATAAACTACTTGTTACCCGCAGTTTTAATGCACCCGTAGAAAAAGTTTGGGAAGCCTGGACCAACAGCCGCATTTTAGATCAATGGTGGGCACCAAAACCCTGGAAGGCTGTAACGGTAGTATTTGATTTTAGCGAAGGAGGCCACTGGCTCTATTATATGTTAGGGCCTGAAGGAGAAAGGCATTACTGCCGTGCAGATTATAAAGCTATTGAGCCCCTAAAAAGTTATATAGCGACAGATGCTTTTACAGATGAAAACGGCGTACCCAACAATATGGCGCCAAGTGCGCAATGGGAGAATACTTTTACAGCCAATGACGATAAAACTGACCTTAGCATAGAAATAACTTATCCAACAGAAGCTGATCTCGAAACAATTGTGAGCATGGGTTTTAAAGAAGGTTTTTCTATGGGGCTTTCTAATCTTGACGAGCTTTTGGCAAAATAATAATTTCCCACATCATACTATTGTGCCATCCTTTCCAGATTGAATTTTTATTGATGATAACGCTAATATAATATGCTTGCGAGTGGCACTTAAGCAGTAATTTCATATTATTGTGGTTTTACCTTCATGAAGAAATTTTCACTATTCGTTTCAGCCCTTTTACTGCCATTAACCTCATTTTCTCAACAAAAAAATGAACATGTACAAATAGCCTTTTTAGCCGATGTACACCTACAGGATTTATACGGAACCTTTAAAGATACCGCTTATGATACGCTCATAAATCCGCTAAACCGTAAACCTGTGTTAATGCGCACTATGGAGAGCCAGTTGCACAGCACTCGGATTTTTAATGAAAATTACTTTGCCTTCTTAGCCGCACTAGATGATATTGCAGCACGAGGCATAAAAATAGTGGCGCTTCCCGGAGATTATACTGATGACGGACAGCCCATACACTTACGCGGACTGCAAAATATTTTAAATCAGTATAATCAAAAATTTGGAATACAATTTTACATCACCACTGGCAACCACGACCCCGTAGGCCCCTGGGACAGCCCTGCAGGTAAAGACGATTTTTTAGGCAATGGCGGCAAAAAACAACCGGTTTTCAGCCAACAGGGAATACACACTCCTACTGATAAAACGGAACTCCCTATAATCATCAGTAAAGATATTGCGACTATGGGATACGAAAGCATCATTACACATTTAAAAGATTTTGGTTTTTATCCAAACAGTCAAAATAAATTCTGGGCAACACCTTACAGTAGTTATACCTATGGCAACTACAATTATAGTATTGCTTTAAGTGAATCTGGCTATGATAACCGGCATTATGAAGTAGCACCGGGATATACTGTTCCTGATGCTACATATATAACAGAACCTGTAGACGGGCTTTGGCTACTGGCTATTGATGGTAATGTGTATATACCTAAAAAATCGGCTGATGGTAATGCCAAAAACCCTACGAACTACACCGGAGCATCAATAGGCTATAATAATGTAATGACCAATAAAAAGCATTTAATAAGCTGGGTAAAACAAATGGTTGATGAAGCAAAAAAACGGGGCAAAACCCTGATAGCCTTTAGCCACTACCCTATGGTAGAATTTAACGATGGTGCTTCGGCAGAGATAACACAACTGCTGGGAAAGGGAAAATGGCAGATGGATCGTGTTCCTGTTGATGCCGTAGCGCAAAGTTTTGCCGATGCAGGTATAAAAATACATTTTGCAGGCCATATGCACATTAACGACACCGGCATATATAAAGGTTCAAACGGTAATACACTGGTTAATGTGCAAACGCCATCGCTGGCAGCATATATTCCTGCATATAAGCTTTTGACTATTAAAAGTGAAGCGGACTGGGAAGTTGAAACCATTACAATAAACGATATTCCGCGATTTAATGAGTTGTTTGGTCTCTATAAAACAGAATATGAGTTTTTAAAAAGCATTAATGCGAAAGACATTTGGGATAAAAGCATCCTTAAAACCAAGAGTTACCACGATTTTACCGAATATCATTTAAAAGAACTTGTACGGCTGCGCTTTATACCTGATGAATGGCCAAAAGACTTTATTGCCTATTTTACAAATGCAAGTGGATATGATTTACTAATGACTGCGGTTGATAGTAAAGTAGTAAAAGACGTACTTAAAAAGCACAGGCTAAATACAAATGATTTTAAAAAATGGACAGGATTAGATTTTATATTTGATCTTTACAGGCTGCATAGCGCCGACTGCCTGGCGTTGAAAGATATTGGCAAAAAACGCTTAGACCATTATAAACTTATCATAGAACTATTTACCAACAACCATAATAACAATACACAGGTAATAGATAAACAGCTTGGTTTATTCTACAACATATTCAGTAAACTTTTAAATGGCGACCCCGCCGGGCATTTTATGGTAAACCCGGAAAATGGAAATGTTACAGAGATAAAAGATTAGATGTAATTCTGATCATTGAGATTTCTCAACTCCACTGCGCTTCGTTCGAAATGGAAGACATGGATAAAAAAATAGCGGAAACCCGTACTGAAGTTTCCGCTACAAAAAAGGAAAGGCCTCCCTTTATTTTACCTTACCTGTAACAGGATTAGTTCTGACATAGGTTTTGTTATCAAAGGAAATATGGTAAGGTGACTGGAATATCTTGCTTGGCAAATAATAATCGGTAGTTATTATTTGTGCCCCAGATTTTTTTGCTGCTTCAAAATGGCTGTAATCGTTAGCACGGGCTTCTTTAGTATCGGCATCGGCACGTGTGCGGATAATGTAGCCCTTTTTAGCCAGTTCAGCTATTGTAGCATCTTCAGGGTTATTACGAAAAAGTGCCGCCGCTTCAGGCGTGCCCGGTGCTGCATTTACAAACACTACACGCCCTCTAAGTGAAGGATGATCTTTTATATACAAATCGCGCTTCTTGCCGCTATTATCCAGCAGAAACATAAATTTGCCCCTCGCCTGTTTTAGCTTTGGCCAGTTACCCGCAAGTACGGCTTCTTCAAGGGTTTTATACTTACCTCGTACCATATCCGGCGTTATAAGCTTATTGGCACCAAGCCCTGTAATAATCACCTTATCCATTTCGTCAAAAGTCTTTTGCGTAAACTCCTCTTCGGTAGTACCAAAGTGCCCATCGCCATCTTTAGGCTCCAGGGTTATAAATATAGGTTCGTGCGTTGGGTGGGCATCGCTCCATTTTTTAAGGTCGGCAAGCAGGCCGTCAAAAGTACTGTACCAGGTACGGTAATCAATATCCAGCATATGGAATACCTTAAAGCCCGGCTTATCCATAGCGCTATCAGTATTATAAGCTTCTGTAGGTTTAGCCAGTTCCAGTCCTTTTGGGTGTGCATAGCGGCCTCCTTTAGTATCAGCATGAATGTCGATCTCCAGGTTACGAAGGCCCATGTCCAGCTGCTTTGTTATTTCAATATGGTCATATTGCAGGCCGCTTAAATCGCGTGATGGGTCTTTAGCCTGTATTACATCATATAATTGGGGCTCTATGGCTTTGCGGTAGCTATTATGCGATCCTATAACCTGTATGGCATTCATGGGCTGGTTATCATCTTGCGCTACTGCGGTAGTGGTGAATAAAACGGCACCTATAAATAAAGGTACGGTAAGTAATTTGTTCATTATGGTTTATTTGTAGTTTAGGAAACCCCAAAGCTACCCCCACGTTGTTACCTTCCCGTTATGTAAGCGCAAACAAAAAGCCACCATACCATTATTAGAATGTAAACAAAAAAAGGCCGAAAACAATACTACAAACGTTGTAGCACCTTTGTAGCACCGGCAACACTAAACACACCCTTAATTTAATGGTAACGTTTCCGCAAAAGCTTTTTGACGGGTATGCTCTTATTTCGCACCTAATATTTTTATACCCTTCGACGGGTAACCTAAACTACTAAAACTAAACATAAACAAATTAACTCAACTACTGCCTATGGTGTAACATCATCTATGTTGCCAACTGCCAAAACACAATTAAAAAAGCCGCAACCGCTGCAACGGTTACGGCCACGGAATAAGCCAGTCTTATTAACTAATAACTTAAACCACAATGCAATTTAAAACTACTCTTTTTAACTTTAAAAGCTCCCTGCTTTTAGTACCGGCCGTACTAAGCCTTAGTGCCGGCTATGCTGCCGAAAAGGGAACTACAGTAAAGGTACACATAAATAGTGATGCCTTTGCTAAAACCATATTAAGCCCTGATTTTTACCAGCAAACCGTAAAAGGTAAAGTGCTTGACGAAGCCGGTATGGGCCTACCGGGTGCTACCATTATAGACAGGGCTACAGGCAAAACAGCCGTAACCGATATTGATGGTAACTTTACCATAGAAGCTGCACAGGGTGCTAACCTTGAAATTATATTTGTGGGCTATAAGACACAAACAGTAGCTGTTAACGGTGCCGATATTAACGTTATCATGAAAACCGACATGAACGAGCTGCAGGAAGTTGTACTTGTAGGTTATGGTAACCAGACAAAAAAAGACGTTACCGGAGCAGTAACGCAGCTGAGCAGCGAGAAGTTTCGCCAGGGTGTAAACATAAGCGCAGACGGCCTGCTACAGGGTAAAGTAGCTGGTGTGCGCGTAGTGCCTACCAGCGGTGAGCCGGGTGCGGGCATTAATGTAAGCATACGCGGTATAGGCTCTATACGTAGTGGCAGTACACCACTATTTGTAGTAGACGGCGTGCCGCTAAGCAATGACGATACCAGCCCACAGGGCGCTAACGTGGGCTTCGGCTCACAGTCGGCAAAAAACCCGCTTAACTTTCTTAACACCGGCGACATTGAGTCGATAACGGTACTTAAAGATGCTTCTGCCGCGGCCATATATGGCGCGCGCGGTAGTAATGGTGTAGTAATCATTACCACTAAAAAAGGAAGCAAGGGCAAGGCAAGCTTTACGGTAGATTCTTACCTGGGTTTTAGCAGTGTTGCAAATAAAATAGATGTACTGAACGCTAGCCAATACCGCAGCGCACTCGCGGCAACCGGTGGCAACGAGGCCTATGATCACGGCGGCAATACCGATTGGCAGGATGTAATATACCGTACTGCGGTTACGCAAAACAACTCATTCTCTTTTGCAAAAGCAACCGACAGCGGTAACTACTATGTGTCGCTTTCGCAAATGAACCAGGACGGTATTGTAGAGCACAGCAACTTTAAGCGTACTACCGGAAGGATAAATGCGGCAGAATCTTTTCTTGACAATAAGCGACTGAGGCTTAAGGTAAACCTTACCGCCAGCGAAACTAAAGATACAGGTGTGCCTATAGGCGATGATGGTGGTAGCGATGGCCAGCTTATTATACATACGCTTATGGCTAACCCTACCCAGCCGGTATTTGATGAAAACGGCGATTATACAAACTTTAATATGAATGCCCATTATAACCCTGCTTACCTGCTTAGCATTTTTAGTGATGAAACTCGCACGTCAAGGATACTGGGTAATGCGGAAGCATCTTTCCGTATCTTAAACGGGCTTGACTATAAGCTAAACGTGGGTATAGACCGTTCTATGTCTGAAAGAAATACAACCGTATACCCCAACCTTACTGACCGTAGCAGGACAGGTACCTACATACAGGGTAACATGGAAAACAAAAACTCGCTTATAGAGCATTACCTGACGTATAACACTACATTTGGTTCGCATAAAATTGATGCCCTTGCCGGTTTCTCTTACCAGAAGTTTGAACGCAGCGGTACTAACTACACTATGATTAACCTTACCAATGACCAAAGCGTAGGCATAGACCCTGCAGACAACCCGGCTTTCTTTGGTGCCCAGGCAAACGTTAGCGGCTACGCACAGGTTAATGAGTTGCAATCTTACTTTGGCAGGGTAAACTATACCTTTGCAGACAAGTACCTTATTACAGCATCAATAAGGGCCGATGGTTCTACCCGTTTTGGCCAAAATAATAAATACGGCTACTTCCCGTCATTCGCGGCAGGCTGGAACATAAACCAGGAAAGCTTCCTTAAAGACAGCAAAGTGGTAGATAACCTTAAGCTGCGTGTAAGCTGGGGCCAGACCGGTAACCAGGAAGTACAGAACAAAATTACAAGAGCCAGCTACTCACTTATACCCGGAGACGGTTACTACCTGTATGACAACCTTGACCTTGTTAACGGTGTATATACATCGCGCACGGCAAACCCTGATCTTAAATGGGAGGTGGTTACACAATATAATATAGGTACCGACTTTAACCTTTGGGGCGACAAGCTTTACGGTACGGTAGATTATTTTAACAAAACCACTACCGATGCCATACTTTTTATACCATCGCAGCCACTGAGCGCTACTCCAAACGTATGGAAAAACATAGGCGGAAAAATTGTGAACACCGGATTAGAGTTTATGTTAGGTTCAAAAATAATTGATACCGAAGACTTTACCTGGTCTTTAGACGCTAACGGTGCTACACTGCATAATGAAATTAAAGACCTGCCAGTAAGCCAAATATACTCAGGTGCCATATCTGGCCCGGGCCAGAGTGGTGTATTGGCAAACATTTATAAAAGCGGCTATTCTGCCGGATCGTTCTACCTGATGAAATTTGACGGTTATGATGCAGATGGTCTTCCTACCTACGTAGATACAAACGGAGACGGCGTTACCGATAATAACGACCGCCAGATTTTTGAAAGTGCGCTACCTACCTTTAGCTACGGTATTAATACAAACCTGCGCTACAAAGCGTTTGACCTATCTCTGTCATTTATAGGCCAGAGCGGTGGTTATCTGCTTAATAACACAGGGCTAAACGCACTGAACATAAACAACCTGGCATCTGACCGTAACGTGGCTACTAACTATTACGAAAGTGGTGCAAACCCTTCTGTAGCCCCGGTAGTATCTACACTATACCTGGAAAAGTCTGATTTCCTTCGCCTAAACAGTGCACGTATAGGCTACACATTTAAACATCCGGGCATTAACTGGTTAGACAGCCTTAACCTTTATGCTACAGGAACCAACCTATTTACCATTACGCCATACACAGGTTACGACCCACTTATCAACAGCCCTAAATCGAGCGGCGGTAACCAGAGTATAGGTATTGATTATGGTGCTTACCCTACAACAAGAACATTTATTTTAGGTGCAACCTTAAAATTATAAAAGCTATGAAACTGAAAAAATTTACAACCCGATTTGCTATTACCGCGATAGCTGCAGTGGCTCTTGCCGGATGTACATCGCTTGAAGAACAATTTCTTGACGAAAAACCCAGCGACCAGGCTTCAAGCCCCGTAGGTGCACTTGCAGCCGCTTATGACCGCCTGGGCGACGGTACTTTTACCAGCACTGGCGGCCTTTTTGCAATGCAGGAAATGGCCAGCGATATAGCCCTGTTGCCTACCCGCGGGTCAGACTGGGGCGATGGTGGTAAATGGCGCGCCATGCATGAGTTTACCTGGGCTACAGATAATGCTGTAGTTACAGATAACTGGACCAGGCTTAATGATGGTATCACAAAATCGCTTATTGCCATTAATGCTATTACCGTGAGCGAAGACGTAGCCCAAAAAACCATATTGCTTGCCGAAGCAAAGGGGCTTCTTAATTTTTACCTGTACCAAACGCTCGACCTTTATGGCCAGGCACCGTACCGCGACCCGCTTAACCCTAATGCCCCTGTACAGGCACTACTGGCCGGTGATGCTATTGATAAACTTATACTGGATGTAGAGGCTCTTATACCTGATCTTGCCGATATGGGGACTAATAACACGCACAACGGCAGGTTTACAAAGCAGGCTGCTTATGCCCTGCTGTCTACCATGTATCTTAACCGTGCCGTGTTTAAAGATCGCTACAACGCCACCTCTGCGTTTAACTTTACTGAAACGGCAGTAAGCGGTACGGGCAATGATATGGACAGGGTAATATACTACACCAGCCTGCTTATAAACAGCGGTATGTACCATCTTTCAAGCAACTATTTTGAGAGCTTTGACATTACAAATGACAATGCACCTGAGCTTATATTTGCCATTACGCAAAAAATTGACGGTGTACACAACGGCAGTAACGACCTTGCCTACAACACTATGGAGCGTAACCAGAGGTGTTCACCTATAAACAGGGGTACAAATGCATCGTGCATTACACCAGAGTTTTATGCCATGTGGGATGGTAACCATACTGATCCGCGCTTTAGCCGCAAATACCAGTATGCAGACGGTACCTGGTTTATGAACGATGGTACCGATGTAAGCGTACCGGCTACAAGCCTTGTGGCTGGCACTACACAGCCTTGGTTTCACTTTAACAGGGGCTTGCAGGAAGGCCAGCAATATGGGCCTATACTGCTTACAGGCGGTGTGTTTGAGATGAGTGGCAGCAGGATAAAAGTATCGCCGCTGGTATGCGAAAAAAGCACTACTACGCCTATGAACTTTACACCGGCACTAAATTTTGACAATGCTGCTGTATCTGTTTTCTCCCAAAACCAGATTAACCGTGGCGTGCGTTGCTTTAAGTACGAGTTTGACCCGGGTAGTGGTAACGGTTCAAGTAATGTAGATATAGCACTGTACCGCCTGGGCGGTATCTATACCATGAGGGCTGAGGCTTACCTGCGCAAAGGTGATGCCGGTGCTGCTCTGGCCGATATTAACCTGCTGCGCACCAGCCGTACACGTGAATCGCTGTTTAGCAGTACACCGGGTACAGCCCTAAGCAGTATGACTACAGATGTGCTGTTCCGTGAAATAGCCCTTGAAATGTACTGGGAAATGTGGAGAAGGCCACAAATGATACGCTTTGGTAAACTTGAGGCTGCGCTTCCGGGATCTGCCAAGCCGGCTACACAGCCATTCAGGAGGGTATTCCCTATACCGCAACAAACCATGGACGTTTCTGATATTTTTACCCAAAACCAGGGGTACAATTAATTTGCGTTTTAAATAGCTTTTATATGATTTGAAAATGGCTGCCCTCGGGTAGCCATTTTTGCTTTATATGATGTTCTTATTTTTTTTCCCTTTAAAATGCTGTAGCGCTATACCTCCCATACTTATAAGGTACTGCACTAAAACAATTGCTATCATATAACCAATTTCAGCAATATCAGGATCATTAAAAAATGTCATTGCCAGCATTGCAGGCAGATAGTATACAACATACATAATTGCTATGGCTGAAAGTAAACTGCGAAATGGCAACTGCCGGTTTTTAGTTCTAAGAAAATAGATTAATAATGCATATAGTATGGGAAAGAACATAATTATTACACCAAGCAAAAGAGATTTTGGTTTTATGCCAAAGCCTATTAATACAAAAAACAGCACCTCTAAAACAAAAACGCATAAGTAAGTAATCAAAAAATACTTTCTATAGCTATAATCGGTTACTTCTGTTTTAAAATCGGCCTCTTTTAATAAATCTTCTATTGGTAAAATTTGTTGGGTTAAATATATAAAATTATGCCTAACCAATTTTATATTAGCATAATACACCACTACCCTACCAACTCTATATTCTTAGCATATTATTAAAAATCAACAAGTTACATAAATAATTATGTAGTAATGATTAGGATTAGCCAATTTTTAGTGTAAAATTTGCGTAACAAACACATACACTTTTGGAAAGCGTACTGCTTATTATTGCCGGTTTTATTATAGGTTCTTTTGGCACACTCATAGGTGCGGGCGGTGGTTTTATACTTGTGCCCCTACTCCTGATATTTTACCCTCAGCTTGGACCTGAGCTTACTACAGCCATTTCTATAGCAGTGGTATCTGTAAACGCAATATCGGGCACAGCAGCTTATGCAAAATCTGGCCGCATAGATTATAAAGCAGGTATCATGTTTGCAGCCTTTACCATACCGGGATCTATACTGGGTGTATTAACGGTAAAATACATACCGCACGAGGTGTTTAATACAATCTTCGGAATATTATTATTGGTACTGTCTGTTTTCCTGTTTTTTAAAAATAACAAAAACAATGTGGTGCCTGCCTATACTCCACCCTGCAGCGGAAAAAAAACCAGCACCCTAACCGATGCTGCCGGTGTTACCTACTGTTACAGTTATAATCAAACCATTGGTAATGTATTAAGCGTTGTTGTGGGTTTTATATCGCCCCTGCTCGGTATCGGCGGCGGAATTATTCATGTGCCTGCCATGGTAAACTGGCTTAAATTTCCTGTGCACATAGCCACGGCAACATCGCATTTTATACTGGCTGTAATGGCAACAGTAAGCGTACTTACTCATGCCTATAATGGCACATATGAAAACCCTGAAACCGTACATATGATACTGTACCTGGCCATAGGTGTGGTACCTGGGTCGCAACTTGGTGCATACTTTTCTCACCGCCTTAAAAGCCACGTCATATTAAGGGTATTATCAGCCTGCCTGGTAGTTGTAGGGTTGCGGATCCTGATTTGTTAAATCCAATAAAAAAACTCTGTAGAAATGGCATAGCCCATTTCTACAGAGTTTATATATATTTTAAAAAATATCTATTTACAATCAACTTTAGAAAGTATCTGCTCTTGTGCAGCATTTTTGTTTTTATAGCGTAAAATTCCATCCTTACTCTCAGTCATTTCTCCATATTTAATAGCTACAGCACTATCCGTTATAGTAAAAATAACTTCCTCATTAAATGTTGACCCTTCCTGTTTAGAATTAGCTACTGCCGTACCCATATTACCATTAATTACGCCCTTGTAAGTAGCTATCTTTTTATCTTTTTCCTGAGGTCTCCATTCATAAACTCCCCAAATGCTGTCGCCCCTACGCTGTTGTATCTGGAAGATTATACTATCTCGAATAATGTGGCTGGCATCGGCTTTATTTTCTGTAACCTGTAAAAAGCACTGCTCACCGGCTATTGCTTCTGGCTGTGGCGCAGTCTCCTCTACTGTGGTTTCTTCTACTACCGTTTCCGTTTTATCCTTACAGCTTATAGCGCAAATTGCTATTGTCGTAAAAAGGGTTACTATCTTAGTTTTCATTGCTTTGATGTTTTTGTTTTTATAAAGATAAATTTTATAAAACAAAAAAAGAACCCTTTTAAGGGTTCTTTAAGTAGTATCTTGTTTACAATGAATTAGTCTTCGTCGTCTTCATCATCTTCATCTGCATCATAATCACGGTCACGATCCTCATCATCGCTGTCATCATCATCGTCATCGTCGTCGTCGCCATCATCACTTTTGGTGCTTACTTTTTCTTTCTTCGGCTCGTCGTCATCGTCGTCGTCATCCACCTCAAGATCTTTTAATGCATCAAGATCGTCTGCTGCATCGTCAATATCGTCATCATCAAAATTTTCTATCCTGTCTGCAAGCTTGGTGCTTACCTTAACCAGGTAAATAGTGTCTTCTGTCCTTACTTCTACAGCTTCAATGGTTTCGTTTTTGGCATTTTTAAAACGGACAATGTTTGAATCGTCATACCCATCAGGAAACTTCTCAACCAGCAGGGTAAGGATTTCATTGGTTAGTTTGGCGTAATCAACAATAACTCTCTTCATAAGTAAATTATAAATCTAAAAGGTACGCAAATATAAGCGGCGCAACAATAGTAGCATCACTTTCTATAATAAATTTAGGGGTATTTATATCAAGTTTTCCCCAGGTTATCTTCTCATTTGGCACAGCGCCACTATAAGAACCATAACTTGTGGTAGAATCTGAAATCTGGCAGAAATAGCTCCAGAAAGGCACATCGTGCATTTCCATGTCCTGATATAGCATTGGTACAACGCATATAGGGAAATCTCCCGCTATACCACCACCAATCTGGAAGAAGCCTACACCATTACTACTGTTTTTAGAGTACCAGTCTGCAAGGAACGTCATGTACTCAATACCGCTTTTCATAGTACTTGCCTTAAGCTCGCCCTTAATTACATAAGATGCAAAGATGTTACCCATAGTACTATCTTCCCATCCCGGTACAATAATAGGCAGGTTAGCTTCGGCAGCAGCATACATCCAGCTGTCTTTAAGGTCTATTTCATAGTACTCTTCAAGAACGCCGCTTAGCAGTAATTTATACATAAACTCATGCGGAAAGTAACGCTCGCCTTTATCGTCTGCATCTTTCCATATTTTGTAAATATGTTTTTGAAGGCGGCGGAAAGCTTCATGCTCAGGTATACAGGTATCTGTAACACGGTTAAGGCCGCGCTCCAGCAAATCCCATTCCTGTTGTGGCGTAAGGTCGCGGTAGTTAGGTACACGCTCGTAATGGCTGTGCGCTACAAGGTTCATAATATCTTCTTCAAGGTTAGCACCTGTACAAGATATTATTTGTACTTTATCTTTACGGATCATCTCTGCAAAGATCTTACCCAGCTCTGCTGTACTCATAGCACCGGCAAGGGTTACCATCATTTTGGCACCGTCTTCCAACTGCTTTTCATATGCTTTTGCCGCATCTACAAGTGCTGCCGAATTAAAGTGCAGGTAGTACTTTTCGATGAACTGGCTTATTGGCCCTTTAGTCATTTCTTGTTATTTTGTTTGTTCAAATTTGTTTCTTTTCAACTATTTCTTTTCTGCTTCTGTAGTGGCTGTGTTGTAACCTAATATCTTAAGTACATCTTCTGCTTTCTGCATTTCAGAGAACACCTCTGTAGCCAGGAATCCGTTTTCATCCCTGTCTATAAGAATGTGTTTAGGCTGCGGTATAAGGCAGTGGTGCAGGCCACCAAATCCGCCAATGGTTTCCTGGTAAGCACCTGTATTAAAGAAACCTATATATAAAGGTTTTTCTTTATTGTACTTAGGCAGGTATATGGCGTTTAAGTTTTGCTCAGAGTTATAATAATCATCACTATCGCAGGTAAGTCCACCAAGTAGCACGCGCTCATACTGGTCGTTCCATCGGTTTATGGCCAGCATTATAAAACGCTTGTTAATAGCCCAGGTATCTGGTAGTGTAGTAATGAAAGACGAATCGATCATGTTCCACTTTTCTCTGTCATTCTGTTGTTTTTGGTATAATACCTTATATATAGCGCCGGCACTCTCGCCTACTGTAAACGATCCAAATTCAGTAAAAATGTTCGGCACATCTACTTCAGCATCCTCACAGGCAATTTTAATCTGGTTTGTAATCTCATCGATCATGTACTGATAGTCATATTCAAAAGCCAGTGAGTTTTTAATAGGAAAACCACCGCCTATGTTAAGGCTATCCAGCGTAGGGCATTCTTTTTTAAGGCTAACATATACCTTTAAACACTTAGCAAGCTCGTTCCAGTAATATGATGTATCTCTAATACCGGTATTAATAAAGAAATGCAGCATTTTTAGCTCCAGGTTCTTATTTTCCTGAATTTGCTTGCGGTAAAAAGGGACAATATTTTTGTAACCAATACCTAGACGCGAGGTATAAAATTCAAACTTCGGCTCCTCTTCAGATGCGATACGGATACCTATCTTAAATTTGCCTTTTATTTGTTCCTGTAACAAATCTAGCTCTTCATAGTTATCTATGATAGGAATAGTTTTATTATGCCCACTGTTTATAAGCTTCGCAATGTTAGATATATACTGGTCGCGTTTAAAACCGTTACATATAACATAAGTATTCTTGTTTATCTTACCATTTTTAAGCAGGTTCTCAACAATATCAACGTCAAAGGCTGCAGAGGTCTCTATATGGATGTTATTTTTAAAAGCCTCGTTCATTATATACTCAAAGTGAGAACTTTTAGTACAGTAGCAGTAGTAATACTTGCCCTCATACTTATGTTTTTCCATTGCGTTCCTAAACCACTCTTTAGCCTTGCGGATGTTCTTAGAAATTTGTGGCAGGTAGGTAAACTTTAATGGTGTACCATATTGCTCTACAAGCTTCATAAGGTCAATGTTATGAAATTGCAGCTGGTTATCTTTGCTAAGGGTAAACTCTTCTTGCGGAAAGTAAAACGTTTGGTCTATTAGGTCAGAATATTTGGTATTCATTTTAGTATGTTTGTGTGTGTAGATTATAAAATTAAGAAAAAAGACTAATAATACAATCTGATTTTCAAACCCTTAAACTCGCATACCTTATCTGTAGCTTTTCTGAACTGCTAATACTGTTATATAACCCCTCAATAGCGAGTACGGACTTAACAGCGCTGAAAGCTCCCCAAACGGGTGCTAAAACTGCGTTTTTTCCTAAATTCCCATGTAGGGAAAACATACTGCGATTTAATTTCATCACGGCAAATGTAAAAAAATATAATACGTATTTAAAAACAATTGTCTTAAAAAAATGTTAGTTCTGATAATCTTCAAACGCATTGATAATCAAATCATTTGATGCTGTTTTGTTAATAACCGCACTACCTATTTTTTCAAGAAGTGTAAATTTCACCTCTCCTGCTTCATTTTTTTTATCGTGAACCAGTAAAGCAATGATTTCTTCAATGTCTTGGGCGGTAAACACAACAGGTAGATACAGGGCTTTTATGACCTCTTTTATTTCCCTGTACTCTGTTAATTCCAGCAGCCCCAAGCTCACCGAAATATGCGCCTCTAATACCATACCTATGGCTATAGCCTCACCGTGCAGTAGTGTTGTCTTATCTTCGTTTTCAAGAAAATACGATTCAATGCCGTGGCCCAGTGTATGCCCATAGTTCAGTATCTTTCGTAGTCCTTTCTCTGTAGGGTCTTGTGTTACCACTTCGTTCTTTATTTCTACAGACCGGTGTATCAGCGCACCAAGATCATCCGTACTCAGCGAAGCCAGTTCTGTAAACTCATTCCAATAGCTTTTATCGGCAATAAGCCCGTGTTTTAGCATTTCGGCCAGGCCACTGCGCATTTGCTCTGCCGGCAGGGTTTCTAAAAATGATGTATCAATAAGTACTGCCTTGGGGTTGCTTATAATGCCTACCTGATTTTTAAGGCTGCCAAGGTCTACCCCCGTCTTCCCTCCTACAGATGCATCTACCATAGCCAGCAGCGTAGTGGGTACATTAATAAAGTCTATACCGCGTTTAAAGGTTAGGGCTACAAACCCGCCCATATCAGTTATTACCCCTCCGCCCAGGTTTATCATAAGCCCTTTACGGTCGGCACCAAGGTCTGTAAGTGCCTCCCATATCTGGGTACAGGTAGTAATGTTCTTATTATCTTCACCCGGTTCTATCTCAATAATTTCTATAGGCAACTCTGTAGCAAGGTTAGCCAAAAAATTTGGCAGGCAATCGGCTGAGGCATTTTCATCGGTCAGCACAAAAATGCGACTATAACTACCCGGCACCAGCAATTCCTGCAAATAATTGTACACTTCTGCGTTAAAGTAAATGTTGTATCCTGAACCGTTTATGTACTGCATGGCTTAAATTTTAAAGGAAAAGCAAAATAAAGTATTTTATATTACAAATTGTCAGCCAAATTTTATCTTTGCATAAAATTTTTTATCCTGATGGAAAAGATCTTTAATAACACGGCTGCGGCCTTTGCCTTAAAAAGCGACACTGAACTGGACAGGGCTTACTTTCTGTTTAAAATGATAGCCTCTGAGCCGCTGGTACGCATAGGTACTGCAGTTACTAACTTTGCACTTAAGGCGCACCTGCCGGTAGAAGGCCTTATACGCGCTACGGTATTTGACCATTTTTGTGGCGGTACTACCGAAGAGGACTGCCTGCCTGTGGTAGACAAAATGTATAAAGTAGGTGGCGTATCGTCTGTTTTAGATTATTCTGTAGAGGCTAAGGAAGAAGAAGCGGAGTTTGACAAAGCACTTGAAAAGACCTTAAAAACCATAACGTTTGCTAAAGAGCGCCAGGCCATACCGTTTGCAGTATTTAAGCCTACGGGGTTTGGACGTTTTGACCTTTGGGTAAAGCTGGGTGAAGGTAAGCAGTTCTCTGTAGAAGAAGCTGCCGAGTGGCAACGTGTTACAGGCCGTTTTGAAACCGTATGCAAGTCAGCGCATGAAAATGATGTTGCCCTGCTTATAGATGCCGAAGAAAGCTGGATGCAGGATGCCGCGGACGAGCTTGTGGCCGATATGATGGCTAAGTATAATAAAGAAAAAGCCATAGTATTTAACACCCTGCAAATGTACCGCTGGGACAGGCTTGATTACCTAAAAAAACTACACGAACGCGCCAAAGCCGAAGGTTTTTACATAGGCATGAAAATAGTGCGTGGTGCTTATATGGAAAAGGAAAACAAGCGTGCCGAAGAAAAAGGTTACATCTCCCCTATTTGCATTAGTAAAGAAGCTACAGATATTAATTATGACGATGCCGTAAAATATATGGTAGACCACATTGATACCATGGCAATATTTGCCGGTACACATAACGAGGACAGTTCGTATAAGTTGATAAAGCTGATGAACAAAGCGGGCATTGCCAAAGATGATAAGCGCATCTTCTTTGGGCAGTTATATGGCATGAGCGATAATATAAGTTTTAACCTGGCAGCAAACGGCTATAACGTAGCTAAGTACCTTCCGTTTGGACCTGTGCGCGACGTGATGCCGTACCTTATTCGCCGGGCTGAAGAAAACACATCTGTAGCCGGGCAAACAAGCCGCGAACTTAACCTCCTTAAAACCGAAAGGGCCCGCAGGAAACTGGAATAATATTACTCTTTTAAGATATATGATAACGCTGTACGGAAGTATGGCGTTTTTTTGTTTAAAACTGATAATATCCGGCCAATAAATATCCTAACAAATTGTTGTTTAAATTGATATGACATATTGTTATTACTTTTTGACGGAATTCTGAACTATATAACAGCTTATTTAACACTAAATAATATGCCGTTACTCGTACAGGAGCTTCATTTTTTATTTAAGGCCATTTAACAATTTTGCTATATTTGCTGCCAATCAACTATTCAACCATTTTTTAATGAAAAACCATTTTTTTCTGCTTTTAGCAGTACTCTTCAATATTTCGTGCTTTGCCCAAATCAATTTTGAACCCGGTTATACTGTGAATAACCAAGGCGTAAAAACGGAATGTCTCATTAAAAATACAGGTTGGAAAAATAATCCAGAGAATTTTGAATATCGGTTGTCTGCAAATAGTGAGGTTAAAAGAGGTAACATAAATGAGTTTTCTGAATTTAGTGTAACAGAATATACCTTTAGGCGCTTTACATTAAACATAGACCGATCGCCCGAAACAATTGCCTGGCTTAGCGACAGTAACCAACCTTTATATAAAAAAGAAACCTTGTTTTTAAATGTTCTTGTGCAGGGCGACATTACACTTTATAAGTATGAAGATAGCGAAATGCTGCGTTTTTTTTATAGCAGCCTTCAAAACGGTCAGCCTGTACAGCTTATCTATAAAATGTACAAGGAGGACACCAAAATTCTCTACAATAAAACTTATAAAAGTGAGCTGCAAAAGCTTATGTCTGATAGGATAAATACACCTGAACTGTTTAAGAAGCTGGAATACAAAGAAAAACCAATGGTAAAACTTTTTAGGGAATATAACGGTGTGAGTGATGAAAATCCATTGGCAGGTGTTAGTAAAGAAACCGGGAAATTCAAGATTAAAGCAGGGGCAGGTGTTAATTTTGTATCGTTAAAAACTGATTATGTTTCAGCAGCAGAAGCACCCCATGACTTTAGTCCAAAAGCTACTTTTAGCGTGGGTATAGAACTCGAATATATATTACCATTCAATGAAAACAAGTGGGCGGTTTTTACAGCTCCATCTTATCAATCGTATACGAACAAAGCAACCGATAATTATTTCGAAGGCCCATCAAGGGTATTAAATACCTGGAGTGTAAAATACAATAGCCTTGATATACCGCTGGGTGCACGCCACTATATCTATATTAATAGCAATGCACGCTTCTTTATAAATGCAGGATATATTTATTCGCAGGCTTTTGGCGATTCTAAAATAACATTTTCTAAAAGTTTTGTAACAACCGGATCTACAGCATTAACCGCTGAGGCAAAATCTAAAAGACAATCCAGCTTCTTTGCCGGGGCTGGCTTTAGTTACGGGCAATTAAGTTTAGAGGCACGATACATTGGAAAAAGATCACTCGTAAGTGGTTATGGCAGCTGGGCATCAGATTACAGTGGTATAAATCTTATATTACTTTATTCATTTTTATAGGGTTTAGCTTATATAGACTACTGATAATAATAAAAGCATTACTACAGCGATATAGGTTAAAAATGCTTTTGTAGTTCTGGGTTTAGGATGTACTTTTGTAGAAATACATAACAATTATGTTCTCTAAAATACAACCTGTTCGTTTAAAACAGCTTTTTATACTTAGTGCCGGCTCTATAGTAGTGGGCAGCCTCGCAGCTATTTTAGGCCTTGCTTTAAAACACCTTACTGAGCATTATGAAGACATACTGCTTAACCGTGCCGAAGATAATAAGCTCTGGCTAATACTTTTTCCGATTACGGCACTCTCCCTTATTTACATCTTAAGGTTTTACCTTTTTAAAAATAAAGAAAACAAAGGCCTTAAAGAAGTTTTTAACAGCACAAAAACAAACGACCAGTTACCGGCTTATAAAATTCCGTCGCACTTTATAAATGGTTTCCTGACCGTAATTTTTGGAGGAAGTACCGGTATAGAGGTAAGTACTGTTGTAGCTACTGCAGCAGCAGGCTCATTAGCTTCAAAAAAAGAACCACTACTAAAAAAATATAAAAGCGAGCTTATTTGCGCAGGTGTAGCCGCCGGTATAACAGCACTATTTAATGCGCCGCTGGCCGGGATGCTGTTTGCTTATGAAGTTATCATCAAAAAACACCGCAAAACATTTGCCATCAGTACCTTTATTGGGGCAGCTGTTTCTTACGGTTTTACATATGTGCTTAATGAAGCACCTTTACTTAACCTGGACATCAAACACTGGCATCTGTATGCCCTACCGTGGTTTGTGTTACTGGGTATATTAGCAGGCTTTCAGTCGGTTTACCTTACCCGAAGCGTAATATTCTTTAAAAAGCAGTTCCTGAAGTTCACAAACCCGTATTTTAAGATTATTACCGGAGCAATAATTATAAGTACCTGCCTTATACTGCTTCCGCAACTCTATGGCGAAGGCTACCATGCCATAAAAGAATATATAGCCACGGCTAACACATCTGTATTCAGCCTCTATTTCTTAATTACAATTGTAGGATTATTGCTACTGAAACCTGTAATTACAGCAATTACGCTTTCCGCGGGTGGCGATGGCGGTGTGTTTGCCCCGGGGTTGTTTCTTGGTGCATTCCTTGGCCTGTTTACGGCTGTGCTATTAAATACATTTTTTGATGCCGGTGTTATTCCTCTTAATTTCATGATTGTGGGTATGGCAGCTGTTTTAAGTGCCGGCATTCACGCACCGTTTACTGCCCTGTTTTTAATTTGCGGACTTACTAATGATTATACTCTTGTAATACCATTATTAATAGCTGTGCTTGTTGCAAAGTATACTGCGGCGCGCCTCTACCCATATACCGTGTATACCTATGCCGGTTAATAAAATAAAACGCAGCTACCGCAAGGCACGTTATGTAGTATACAAAGAAACACTGTTAGACTATAGAGAACATTTTTGGGCTTTTGTAGGTTCATTCGTAGGCCTTGGTACTATTGCCTGGCTACAATACAAAACATTCTCACCACAGGAACTCGTTTTACTCATAGGATCATTCGGAGCTTCATGCGTATTAGTATATGGCGTTATAAACAGCCCGCTGGCACAACCCCGTAACCTTATTGGCGGACACGTAATTTCTGCAATTATTGGTGTAAGCGTGCAAAAACTGTTTCCAGACTTGTTATGGCTGGCAGCTCCACTCGCGGTATCGCTATCTATTGTAGCCATGCAAATTACCAAGACACTGCATCCGCCCGGGGGTGCAACGGCGCTCATAGCCGCTACAGGCAGTCCCCAACTAAAAGCACTGGGGTATGGTTATGTACTTTCGCCTGTACTTAGTGGCGCGATGATATTGCTCATCGCTGCACTTGTTTTTAATAATATCTATAAGCACAGGCAATATCCGTCTAAGCCTACTGTTATTGCGATTAAAAAACAATTGAAAAGGTTTTCCCGAAAGTAAATTATGTACCGCATTATTTGTTATTTTTAACTTACAATCTGTCGATTATAAATTTTTGGAGGCTACTAAAAATTTGTTTAGTAACCAGTGGCAGATATGCAATGTAATAATACACGATGATAAATATTTCTAAAATACACCACACAGCCATTATATGTGCTGACTACGAGGTTTCAAAAAAGTTTTATACCGATGTATTGGGACTTACTATAGTACGCGAAGTGTACCGTGCAGAGCGTGATTCTTATAAACTGGATCTTGCACTAAACGGACATTACATCATTGAACTATTTTCTTTCCCTGCACCACCATCAAGGCCATCAAGGCCAGAAGCGGCGGGGCTTAGGCACCTTGCCTTTGAAGTTGCAGACATTGATGAAACAATAAATTTCCTGCACAATAAGGACATTGCTTACGAACCGATGCGTGTAGATGAGTTTACCGGAAGCCGATTTACCTTTATTGCTGACCCAGATGGGCTGCCTATAGAATTTTATGAGGTTAAGGAATGAAAAGACATAGCTTTATTTTAATAACAGCGATACTATTATTTGTTTCGGGCTACGGGCAAAGCAAATCTTTTAAAAAAATTGCCTCAGAGCTCAACACGCTTACAGAATACTACAATAGTTTGAGTCCGTTTGATCATGGGTATTTTTCATTAAAGGAGCATGGCATAACAGCTAAAGAGATGGCGACGACTGATCATGATTTTTCAGCAGAAAAAGATTCTGTAGATGTAAGCACGTTACAGCAGTATTATCAGCTTAAAATTGAAGAAAAACTCAAACAACTTATACAGCATAAAGAGTTTGGAAAGTATGACTTAAAACGTTTAATTACAATTGATTTCATAAAATCAGCAGACAACAACCTATATAATTTTGTGTATGACGAAAATACCGGAGGTACCTATCGCAGCAGGGTTTCATATGTTTACTTTAAGGGACAGAAAGAAGATCCTGCAGAAGATTTTTATGACTATGACGGCTATGGCTCTGTTGAAATTATCAAAACTAAGACAGGCACAAAATACCTGCTTGAGGGTTCTGTAATGGGTTGCGGTACCTGCTGGGGGCAATATATAAAACTTGTGTATTATAATAATGGCATTGCTGTTGAAGACTTTAGTTATAAACTGATTACCCAAACACCTGAAGAAAGTTATATTGAATATGATGCACACAAAAATATAATAACGGTACAATATATTACAGACGATTTCAGGAGTTATTGCTATTGCAATGAATCTGATAAAAATGAGATGCCTGATAATAACAATACGGAAGGTGAAACCTTAAAACGTAAATGTAGCTGTGTATATAAATTTGATGGCAACACCTTTATACTCAATCAGCACGATGATGTACCTCTTAAATACTGATGCTGCTCATACCTAAAATTTCTAAAATTCCAAAAGCAGCTTTTTAAAATAATACTTTACCTTTGACCTATTAAAAACACTACGATTATGGTTTACAAATTTAGGGTGATACTCGATGCCGAGGAAGATATATTCAGGGATATTGCTATCCTTGAAGAAGATACGCTGGAAGACCTGCACAATGCCATTGTTAATGCCTTTGGTTTTGACGGACTTGAGCCGGGTTCATTTTACACCTGCGATGATGACTGGGTACAGGATGAAGAGATACCGCTTTTTGACACCGGAGATACCCCGGGCGAACAAAAAACCATGGCAGATTACACGCTTAACACCATACTGACTGAAGAGGAAACTAAAATCATTTATGTGTATGATTTCCTTAATATGTGGACATTCTTTGTAGAACTTGCCGCTGTTGAAGAACCTGAAAGTGGTGTTGCCTACCCAGACCTTTTGTTTGCTCATGGCGAAATGCCGGCTTCATCTCAGGATCATGCCTTTGGTGCAGAAGAAGAACAGGATGACCTGTATGGCGAATTTGACGATGATTATGATGATGAAGACCTTGATATGTTTAACGACGAAGGTTTTGAAGATTCAAGCTTTGACGACCATAATTGGAATTAATTTTTGAGGCACTAAGTAACTGAGTGACAAAGTCGCAAAGTTTAAAAGTACCCTATAGATATCCTGAAAAATGCTTTATTTTAGTAGCAGAACTTTGCATCTCTGTTACTATGACACTTTGCTACTCTTAAAAAATGATCAACTTATTTAATACCAATATCGACAGCTTGTCGGTACACCGTGTAGGCAACAAGAGCCGCAGCGAAGCTATATTTTTATCTGAACAGACCTATAAGCCGTCTGATGAGATTATGCCATTACTTAAAGAATATTTCTTTAAGCCGTTTCGTGATAAGGAGGAAAACTATTTTCAGTTTGCCCATGATGTACATTTAGATTACCACGATATGTATAACCTGGCTACAGAGATTTTTACAAATCCGGGTAACGCACATGAGGTATCAAAAAAAATTACCAAGCACCTTTTTGAGCAGTCTAACCACCCACATATCAAAAATGGTGAGGTATATGTTGCCTATCTTACAAATCTTACCATAGACAATAACCCTGTTGATGCGATAGGTATATTTAAAAGTGAGATAAAAACTGATTTCCTTCAGTTTGAAGAGAATGGCTCTAACATAGAGGTTATGCTACAACAGGGTATCAACCTTAACAAGCTTGATAAAGGCTGCCTTATTTTTAACTATAAAAAAGAAGACGGTTACAAGATACTTACCATAGACCATAACCGTTATGATGCCCGCTACTGGTTAGAGCATTTCCTTTCGGTAGATGCTTTTCAGGATGAAAACTTCATGACTAAAAAGTATATGAAATTTGTGCAGGATTTTGCTAAAGATGTTGTACTTCCGGCAGAAGACAAAAAAGAAGAGGTTATGTTTATGAACCGTTCTGTAAACTATTTTGCAAAGAACGATGAGTTTGAAGAAACGGCATTTCTAAACGAGGTTATTGATAACCCGGATATTATTTCTGAATTTAAGAACTATAAAGTAGAAAAAGCGCCAAAGTATAGTATTGAAGATGTTACCTCCTTCCCTATTGCTAATGCTGCTGTTACTGATGCACGTAAAAAGATAAAGAACGTTATTAACCTGGATACAAATATTCAGATAAAAATGGACTTTGTAAATCCTGAAAGTGCCGAAAAATTTGTAGAAAAAGGCTGGGACGAAGAAAAACAGATGTACTATTATCTTGTTTATTTTAACAAGGAAGAGAAGAGTTAATTTATTCTTCACAGACATAAAATCAAGAAGCCTGCGGGCTTCTTTTTTTTGCTGTTAAATGTTTGATAAAACATTAACCCTAAATTATTTTTAAGATATTATTTAGGTTTAATAGATTAATTTTCGCATCAGAAAAATTGTACTAAATGAAACCCCTTTACTTAATTGTTCTTTTAATTGCACTGCTTGGCTGCCGTTCATTACACGCGCAGGATAAGCCTGTTGCAAAAGATACCGTTAAGGAAAGAAACGACCAGAGGTACAAGAAACTTGAGAACTACTCTAAACGAAAAAAGTTCACTAAGTTTATGCACAAACTCTTGTTCCGGCCGGTACAGGAACAAAAATCATCTCAGGTACGCCGCAAGGTTAAAGACCGTACACCCGAAATGAAAAATACCTACGACAGGTATGAGGGTAAAATTGTGCGCCGCATTATTGTAGAAACCTTAGACCCGTTTGGTTTCTCAATTTCAGATACTACCAGAAAGCCTAATAATGGACTGCATAAATTTGGTAACCGTATACACCTCAAAACAAAAGAGTTTACCATAAAAAACCTGCTCCTGTTTAAACGTAATAAACCTCTGGATTCATTACTAATTAAAGACTCTGAGCGTTTAATTCGTTCGCAGCGCTATGTAAGGCGTGTAAATATTACGCCGCGCACTATTTCTGCCACCAGCGATTCTGTAGACGTATACATCCGGGTACTTGATTCCTGGAGCCTTATTCCTAACGGTACTGCATCTACATCACGTACACAATTTAGCCTTACAGAACGTAATTTTTTGGGACTTGGACACCAGTTCGAAAATGATTTTGATAAACGCCTCAATACAGGTAAAACCTCATATCTTGCGCGTTATACGGTTCCTAATATCATGAACACTTATATAAACTCTACCATTGCATATCAAATATGGAAAGGCGATAACTGGGTTAAGAGTATAGGTGTACAACGCAACTTTTTTAGTGCCTATACAAAGTGGGCCGGTGGTGTTTATGTAGAATCCCGTTTTGAACGGGATACGCTACCAAATGCGCAGCAACAATGGAACTGGCAAAATTTTAAATCAGATTCACAGGATTACTGGGCAGGTTATGCTTTTAAAATATATGAAGGCGAAACCGAAGAAGCACGCACTACACGCCTGGTTACCACTGGTCGCTATTATAATCGTAATTATAAAGAAACCCCAACTTTTGAATATGATTCTATAGGATTTTATAATGGTGAACAACTATATCTTGCCAGTATAGGCCTTACATCACGTAAATTCGTGCAGGATAAATTTCTATTTAATTATGACATTGTAGAAGATATACCGATAGGTAAAGTGTATTCTGTTACTTTTGGGCGGCAGGATAAGAACAACCAGCACAGGCTCTATTTAGGCGGGCGTTATGCTTTTGGTAACTACTATTCCTGGGGCTATCTTGGTGTAAATACCGAAGTTGGTTCTTTCTTTTATAAAGATTATACACAGCAAACCACATTGCGTATTGAAACACTTTACTTTACGAATATCAAAACACTTGGATCCTGGCGCATGAGGCACTTTATTAGCCCTACCATTGTTATGGGAGACAATCGTATGCCTATATATACAGACCAGCTAAATATTAATAATGATAATGGCATAGCCGGTTTTGACAGCCGCACATTAAAAGGCACAAAAAAAGTATTACTAAGCCTTCAAACCCAAACGTTTTCTCCCTGGAATATTTCGGGTTTTCGTATTAATCCATTTGCGAATGTAACAATTGGGGTTATTGGCGATGAACAGCACAAATTATATGAAGGACCTGTATATGCAAAATTCGGGTTGGGTGTTTTACTTTACAATGACTATTTAATTTTTAACAGCTTCCAACTGTCTTTTGCATATTATCCTAATATTCCTGACCAGGGGTATAATATATTTAAGACAAACAGCATACAAAATACTGATATCCGCCTGCCAAGCTTTGAAGTTGGAGAACCATTGGTTGTACCGTATCAGTAAGGTATATACTCATTAATAACATATTACGGACATGGTTTATTCTTAAATCTAAATTATCAAATCTAAATTCATTTCCCGCGTAACAAATCCACTTACATCTCGTCTAACTTTTAGAACCAAATAAAGCAAAGACTGTGGAAACAATACTAACCGTAAGCGGGCTCCATAAAAAATTCAGAAAAGTACACGCTGTAAACAACGTTTCTTTCGAAATACAAAAAGGTAATGTATATGGCATCCTTGGCCCTAATGGAAGTGGTAAAAGTACCACGCTGGGCATCATATTAAATGTAGTAAATAAAACCGAAGGGTCATATAGTTGGTTTGGCGGTAAAGCCCAAACCCATGAAGCACTAAAAAAAGTAGGAGCTATAATAGAGCGCCCCAATTTTTACCCATACATGACCGCTTATGACAACCTTAAGCTGGTATGTAAAATTAAAGGTACTCCTCTGACCAAAATTCAGGAAAAATTAGAGCTTGTAGGCCTTTGGGAACGCAAAGACAGTAAGTTTAAAACCTTTTCCCTTGGTATGAAGCAGCGCCTTGCCATAGCCTCTGCCCTGCTTAACGACCCTGAAATTTTGATTCTTGACGAACCTACCAACGGCCTCGACCCCCAAGGCATACGCCAGATACGCGACCTTATAACACAAATTGCCGCACAAGGCACCACCATACTGCTTGCCAGCCACCTGCTTGATGAAGTAGAAAAAGTGTGTACCCATGCGGTGGTTTTGCGCAAAGGCGTAATACTGTATACCGGTACGGTACAGGGTATGATTAGCAATGAAGGATTTTTTGAACTGGCATCAGATGATAATGATAAGCTTACAGCACTGCTATCTGCCCATGCTGCCGTTGATAAATTAGAAATGACTGACGGTAAGATAATGGTTTACCTAAAGCAGCCTCTTGAGGCAGGCGCGCTAAACCATTACCTCTTTACTAATGGTATATGCCTTAACCACCTTGTAAAGCGCACGCACAGTCTTGAAGAAGAATTTATTAAACTAACCGGTAACCAAAACTAATCATGAAACGACTACTTTCTATAGAACTGCAAAAGCTGTGGCAAAACCGCGCCAGCCGCATACTTATAATCTCTTACTTTGTAATACTATCATTCATAGCATTTATTGCATCCATCAGGATCAACATACTGGGCATGGATTTCAGGATTGCAGACCAGGGTATTTTCAATTTCCCGTACATTTGGCACTTTAACAGTTATGTTGCCATACTTTTAAAATATTTTCTTGCCATAGTAATCGTTTCAATGATGGCAAATGAGTATACTTACGGTACCCTGAAACAAAACCTTATAGACGGCCTTAGTAAAGAAGAATTTATAAAGAGTAAGATCTTAACCGTACTTGCCTTTTCTGCTGCCTCTACCATTTTTATCTTTGTAATGAGCCTAATCTTAGGGTATAGTTTTTCATCATTTACAGAGCCATCTATAGTACTTACCGGCCTTGAGTATATACTGGGCTACTTTATAAACCTGGTAGCCTTCTTTTCATTCTGCTTGTTTTTAGGTATCCTTATAAAACGTTCGGCTTTTGCCCTGGGGTTTATATTTGTATGGTTTATAATTGAAAAGATAGCTGAAGGCCTACTGTGGAGCAAAGTTTTTGAAACCAAAGAGGCACTTAATAGCGTTACACAATTTTTCCCGTTAGAGTCTATGAGTAACCTGCTTATAGAGCCTGTAACCCGTTTTAAAGCTTATAAAGCTATAGAAGGGCAGGTATCTGGTGCACATGCGGTTAAAGACTACGCAGTACATTGGTACACCATAGGTATTGTACTTTTCTGGACGGTGATATTCAACTTATCATCATACAAAATCCTGAAAAGAAGAGATTTATAATAACAACAAAAAGGGCAGTAAATTTAAACTTACTGCCCTTTTACTTTATACTTAGATAATTAGTATTTTACACCCAGTTTGGTAGCATTAGCCTTGGCTGTAGGTATTTCTTTAGTAATGTTGCTTATACGAGTAGCATCGCTTGGGTGGGTACTTAAAAACTCAGGCGTGGCACTACCACCTGCCTTAGCAGACATTCTTTGCCAAAATGCCAAAGCATTATCCGGGTTATATCCTGCTATTGCCATAAGCGTAAGACCTACTTTATCTGCCTCGCTTTCCTGGCTACGGCCAAAAGGTAATATAGCACCATATTGCGCCCCTAAGCCATATGCCTGCTGAAATATTTGTTGTGTAGACTCTGTTTTACCAGATGTAGCTACTGCCACACCCTGAGCGCCTAGCTGCGCAAGCATATCAGTACTCATACGCTGTGCACCGTGGTTTAGCAATGCGTGTGCTACTTCATGGCCTAAAACTGTTGCAAGGCCAGATTCGTCTTTTGTTATTGGCAATATGCCACTATATACCACAATTTTACCGCCCGGCATACACCATGCGTTTACTTCATTGCTCTGTACCAAATGGTATTCCCATGCGTAGCCATTCAGGTATTCTGATTGCCCTATAGAGGCAAGATATTTTTCGGCTGCAGCCTTTATCTTTTGACCTACGGCTGTTACCATAGCAGCATCTTTAGTACCCGTAATAACTTTATTCTCTTTCAGGAATTGGTCATACTGGGCAAATGCTGTTGGGAAAATTTCACTATTAGAAACCAGGCTCAGGTTACTTTTTCCGGTAAACGGGTTTGTACTACAGGCTGCAAAAGTAAGTGCTACAGCAGCAGTAAGTGTTATTATTCTTTTGTTCATGGTGCGTGTTTTATGTATTGACCAAAATTATAAAAATTATGTGAGAATAATTTTCGAAATAACACCGCTTTAAGTTAAACTATTGTGAATATCACTAACATTAAAGTACTGAATAACAAGTAACTTAAGAAATCATTATGATTGCATATTAAAATTAAGTGTAAATTTGACTAACTTTTATTTGTAAGATAATCCTGTTATGGACGATAACGCCACTAAATATAACAGCTCTGTAAAAATGCCTAAAGGCATTATAGCAGCCATTAAGGTAATGGAAACGGTATCGCCTAAAGTAGCGGCTAAGTTTGCCATTCGCCTGTTTACAACCCCCATGCGCTATACCCTGCCCAAACGGGAGGAAGTAATGGATAAAATGTCTGTTCAGACACTCGTAAATGTTCCTGCGCTAGGTAAAACCATACAGGTATATCAATTAGGAGACAATGCTAAGAAAGTACTGTTAGTACATGGCTGGAGTGGCCGTGGCACACAACTGTGCAGCATAGCCGAAAATCTGGTAGAAAAAGGCTATTCAACAATTAGCTTTGATGCTCCTGCCCACGGAAAATCGCCGGGTAAAACCAGTGATATGACCGAATTCATTGCAGCAATATTACATCTGGAGAAAGAGTTTGGGCCGTTTGAGTTTGCCATTGGGCATTCGCTTGGTGCTATGGCCGTATTAAATGCTATCAAAAAAGGGCTAACCGTTCAGAAAGCCATTACCATAGGCAGTGGCGATATTGTTAAAGATATTATGGATAGCTTTTGGCAAAAATTAGGCATGGATATTGCCACAGGTACATTAATGATAAACCTCTTTGAAAAAAAGTTTGGCGAAACTGTAAATAACTATTCTGCGTATGTTGCAGCAGCAGCGGTTACTATTCCTGTACTGGTAATACATGATGAAGAAGACGAAGACGTACCTGTAACAGCTGCACACCATATAACAGAATACCTTGCACAGGGCAGCCTTATAATTACCAAAGGTTTAGGACATCGAAAAATTTTAGGCAATAAAACCGTAATTAAACAAATAACCGGATTTTTAGGAATATGAAAAATATAATAATGGTACTTGCGCTGGTTATAACGCTAACCTCCTGCCAGGGACAGGATAAGAAAAAAGAAACAAAGGCTACCGAGATAGCAACCTCAAAACAAAAAGGCAAATTTGAGGTGACCAAAACTGATGCCGAATGGAAAGCGCAACTCACACCGCATCAATATGAGGTGCTACGTGAAAAAGCTACAGAGAGGCCTTTTACAGGAGAATATGATGATTTTTTTGAGAAGGGTACTTATGTATGTGCTGCTTGTGGAAATCCTTTATTTAAAAGCGATACAAAATTTAACTCACACTGCGGATGGCCATCTTTTGACCAGGCCATAAAAGGATCTGTTGTATATAACCATGATGTAAGCTTTGGTATGGATCGCACCGAAGTTATGTGTGCAAAATGTGGTGGACACCTGGGGCATGTTTTTGATGATGGCCCTAAACAAACTACCGGAGAGCGTTATTGTACAAATTCAGTATCAATCAAATTTATACCAACAGCTAAAAAAGATTAATTTTCAGGATAGAGAGCTCTAATTTTATGCTCTGCCCCCTACTATATATTTATGAAAGACTATAATATAAAAAAGACCGAAGCCGAGTGGAAAGAACAACTCGGTTTTGAACGCTACAAAATATTACGCCAGGCCGGTACCGAATTTCCTAACAGCGGGCAATATAATCTGCATTTCGAAAAAGGAACCTATTGCTGTGGCGCCTGCGGCGAACCTCTTTTTGAAAGCGACTCAAAATTTAAATCGAGCTGTGGCTGGCCGTCTTTTGATGATGCCATACCCGGAAAAGTAGAATATATTAAAGACAACTCTTTTGGAATGCAGCGTGTTGAAATATGCTGCGCCAACTGCGGTAGCCACCTGGGACACGTGTTTGATGACGGCCCTACCGAAACCGGACAGCGCTATTGTGTAAACAGCGCATCGGTCGATTTTAAAGAGTAAAAACAATAACTAAATGTTATTTTACGTAAATTGCTTTTAAAATATTGTCTTATGATTACTAAGGAAAAACTAAGAAGTTATATTAATGATATGCCCGATGAAATTTCAATTGATGAATTAATTGATCGCCTGGTATTTATTGAGAAACTTGAAAACCGAATTTCAGAATCTGATAAAGAAAATGTTTTAGATGAATCTGAGATAAAATCTGAAATGATGAAATGGTACACCATGGAGCAAGGGACTTAAAAATCAAGATAAGAGAATAAAATATTTAGAACAACAATAAACAGCTGTCCATACATAGGGCAGCTGTTTGTGTTTTAAAAAAAGTTGTAATTTTAATTATGGATTTATTCAAACAAACAGACTGGCCAAAGGCACTACGCCCACTTATTGAAAAATACAGGGACAAGCAGCACCCCCTGGATTATAAAAACATCTATCAATTAATGGTTATGGTGGTGCTCAGCGCGCAGGACAGTGATGCACACATCAACAAAATCGCACCTGCTTTCTTTGAAAAATATCCTGACATGAGAGCTTTGGCTAAAGCAAATACACAAGAACTTACTGATGCCCTTAGTGATGTACGTTTTCATGGCAATAAGATAGCGTGGCTGCAGGATATTGCATCTGAAGTTAAGGAAGATAAGAATATTCCAACCACAATGAAAGAACTTACGGCACTGAAAGGTGTGGGCAGAAAATCGGCTAATGTAATAAAACGCGAAGCCGGCACAGAACCTGAGGGGATAATGGTAGACCTGCATGTGTTGCGTGTAGCGCCACGACTGGGCATAGCCAAAGGTAAAAATGCCGATAAGGTAGAGAAAGAACTTATGGAAGCCCTTCCTAAAGATATGTGGGGCGAAATTGGTATGGCACTTTCTTTTCTTGGCAGGGAAACCTGCCGCCCTACCAACCCTAAACATAGCGAGTGTATTGTTAGCAGCGTATGCGATTATTGCCTTGCCCAAACATAAAAAAAGAAGGCTGCCTAAATATAGACAGCCTTACTTTACTAACTTTTTCCCAATAAAACTTTTTCTTTTTATGCCTCCAGTGCTTTTTTAAGTACTGTTACAGCATCTGTAGCGTTGCTTAATTGTGCATATTTAAGAGCCGTGTTGCCTTTATCGTCGGTTGCTTTTATTTGCGCACCTTTTTCTAAAAGCAGCCCTATAATTGCTACCTGATTGTATCGGGCTGCAAGCATAAGAGGTGTAAGTCCATTCGATTTTTCATTGATATCGGCGCCATATTCTATGAATTTCTTTACCGTTTCAATGTCTCCCTTCACAATAGCAACGGCCAGTGGCGTGGCATTCTTGTATTCTGTAACTAACCCAAAATTTAAAACTGTTGATGCGTTAGCCACTGCTGAGTTGCTAAATAGTGCCACAAGGGCAAAGCTCACATAAATGATCGTTTTTTTCATGATAATTGAATTTTTGATGATTGATTATAATTTTTGATTGTTTTCGTTATACAGCGGTTGATTAGGCCGCTTTAAATAATAGACGATTACAAGAAGGAAAACGTTACTGCAAAAGAGATATTTAACATATTTTTAACATTTACTTTCTTACTATGCCTGCATACAAAAAGCATATAAAACTCAATAAAACCAAGGCATATGAGATGAAAATTCAGCCAAAAAAAATTATTTAGTAGTCCGTTTTATTTTTGCTCCCTGACGTACAATGATCTCTGATCCTTCGGCAAGATAAACTGATAGTGGTGTTTCATCTTTAAGAAAAGCGAACTCAGCACCATATACACTTTTAAAGTCTACATCTATCTCATACTCTTTTACAGGATATAACTGCCAACGCGGATGCCCAACTTCATATTCGCTTGTTACCGCATTGCTTATTTTAGTATAACCCCAAAAGTGCTCTGTAATAAACTCTTCTTCACTGCCAACTACAAGGTCTACAGGATTTTTATCTGCAATAACTTTAAGGTTATTCCAGTTGCCCTGTTTTTTCCATCCGTAAGAAACAGTTAGGTTATCTCCATCAGTTACCCAGATATGCCGTGTAGGCAGGGTTTCATAATTTTCGCGGTACAGCAGGTTTGCTACCATTGTAAGCGCGGGCCTTGGCACAATTTCTTTAATAAAAACCACACCGCGTTTTTCGCCGGCAGTATGTTTATGCTTCACATAAAATCGCAGGTTAATCTCTTCAAAATTTATATGATAAGGTATTTTCATTTTTAGCACCTTGGTGTCTACAAACATAAACCCCACAAGGCTTACATAACACGTGCCATTCCACAGGTCCAGTTCAGTGTTGTAAGGCAGGTAAGGCTTAAGTATTTCTGGGTCTACAGCATAGTTTGTCATAACCAGCTTGCGCCATTGTGCATCTAAAAAAGTACGTTTTGTAATAACTTTCGCTTCTTTCATATAAAATTCATGCCCAAATATTCAGGCTATTGCTTAACAAGTTTAACAGACTGGCTCCCTTCAACTTCAACATTATAAATACCTGCGGCAAACGTAGAAATATCCAGTGTATTGGTTTTGTTTGTAAGTGTACCATTGGCAACTATTTTACCCGCCATATCGCTAATAGTATACTCCTTACCTACTGCTTGCGTGCTGAGATCAAGATTTACCGTACTGCCGGCAGGATTAGGATATAATGTTACAGCCTGCTCCAATACAGCATCAAACCTTGACAGATAACCATCGAGATATGAAGAAAGATTTACTGAAAAAAGCTTCTGGGTGGTATTAACAAGCGGGGCACGCTGAAAGTGTTCATTGCTCAGGTAGTAGTTTTTACCATCATTAGTCGTGATGGCTTCAACTTGTGTAAAAGATTCGGAAAAACCAATTTTACGCTTATTCCCTCCAAAAAAATCTTCTCCCGAAAAATCATAAAGCAGGTATATAAACGGAGATAATATATTACTATAGCCACATAAAGCCACCATGTGGCGGTCTTCAAGCCAGGTTGCCCCGGTTATAAGTCCGTCTATATCATAACTACCCAATAACTCGGCAGTATGGGTACCGGGAGTTTTAGCCAGGCGGTATACACTAGTGCGCTCACTTACCCATTGTTTGGTAAAAAGGTAAATATAGTTATCGCCTACAACAAAGGCTTCACAATCAAAATCGGTATTGTTGTTTCCCGTTGGTGTAAAGTTTGTCTGGTTACTGTACGTAAAATTAATATTGTTTGGCGTAGGATTACCAGCCAGCAATCCTGCCTTATCTACCCGGATAATTCTCAGGTTAGAACGATTGCCATTAACATTGTTGCCAAAATCTCCTATATATACATAGGCGGCATCCTGGTCTATATCTTCCCAGTCCTGGTTTGCTGTACCTGCCACATTCAGGGTTTGGGTAATTTCGCCGTTTATTGTACTTATGCGGTACAAATTCGTATCTGTATCATCATTATGGGTATAAACGCTTCCATTCCATAAAACCAGTCCGGAAGATTCATCTACCGTAGCAGGCATATTATAAGACGACGTAGCCGAAACAGATGCTGATGCATACCTGCAGGAACCATCGTTAACAGTAGCATTAGGGTTGTAATTAGATGACAGCGGATCTGTACATCCGGATACCTGTGCGCTTGCTTCAAAAGCCAGCAACAGGAGTACTGATAGTGTGTAATAGATCTTCATAACGGTGTGGTTTAATGTGTTATATTAAAGTTACCCATTATAAAAACGGCCTTTGCATTAATTAGCATAACTTTTACACTACAACATTTTAGCTCTCAGCATCTTATGTAAATTATAGATAACATATTTAAATCCGATATGTTGCAACGGTCTAATATAGCTAAATTGTAATTTTTGTACAAAAATTCTTTAGTAAAAGTTAAATGATTTCTGCACCACAAAAACGATAGATACCTTTAGATGAACATTAAAAACAAACAGTTATGAATAATTTTTTCCGCGCACTAATAGCAGGCTGGGGCGCCAAGAAACTTGGCGGCGGGTGCATAGGCACCATTGTAGTCTTTGTAATTATATATTATCTTTTAGGCCAATGTACAAGGTAGCCTGCGGGCTACCTAAATAGTAGTACAGTCTACAATTTTAACTTGTTGCAACCGCAACCGCTGCCCTTTGCATAGCACGGTAGTGCTGCACTAAAAGTAAGAGCAATAATTGTTCACGTTCTGTATTTCCAAAGTTTTCATTGCAGTTGAGATTATAAGTTGTTTCAAATCCCTTCCAGCTAAATTCAGATTTAATTACTGCCAGTTCTTCGCCTTTATAGCTTAGTAAGCTATAGCTGTTACTAAACCAGCCACGGGCTTTGATAGTGTAAAAATGGTGTTCTTCCTTAAAAGGAATAAGGGTAGCACCACCACTAAAATTATTTTTTATCTCAAAAAGTTCCCTTTCACCTTCCAGCACCTGAGCGGTGGCTTTCCAAAAGCTTTTTATATTAAAAGTATAAACACCGCCACTGCCCATTTTTATGGTTGCTTTTTCAGAAGACCATTTAATAAAATTAAGTGCCCCAACAAAACCATCATTTTCTGATAGTTCAAAATCACGGCTGTTGCTTTTGGCACTAATTTCAAACTGCTTCATAACAATATGTATTTATTCTCTCAAATATAGCTTATTTAGTGTAGTATCATATAGTGTTACTTGTCAATAATAGCGTCTTGTATAACCTTTTGTATATCCTCGCGAATGTTTCCTTTAGAAAGGCGGTTCTCAGCCGAATCAGGATAAGTACGGTTGCTCAGGAAAATGTATACAATCTCAGTCTCAGGATCTGCCCATGCCATAGTTCCTGTAAAGCCCGTATGCCCAAAACTGCTTTTTGACACACAGCCACATGTAGGGCCCGAGGTGCCAAGCTGCGGTTTGTCAAAACCAAGCCCCCTGCGGTTACCTTCGTTACAGGAATAGCAGGTATTAAACGTATCAAATGTTTTTGCCGAAAAATAATGTTTACCACCATAGTTTCCTTTTTGCAAATACATCTGCATGATCTTAGCTACATCAAGGCTGTTGCTAAAAAGTCCGGCATGGCCTGCTACCCCATCCATCATGGCGGCTGCCATATCGTGCACATAACCGTCTATCGTCTGGTAACGGAAATAAGTATCTACCTCTGTAGGCGGAATAACGCTCATATCAAACTTACGTAGCGGATTAAACGTGGTAGATGTAGCACCAAGTGGCTTGTAAAAATTATTATCTGCAAGTACATCTAACGACCTGCCTGTTTTAACCTCTAAAAATTCTTTAAGCAAAATAAAGTTGAAGTCGCTGTACTTGTACTCTTTTTTATCTGATAATTTACTCTGGGCAATTTTAGTTATTATTATCGAAGGATAATCTTCGCGCAGGTACAGGTTATCTGCTACCTGGTAAGGAAATTCAGCACTGTATGTTTTACGGTAATATTCTGCATCAGGGCGTTTTTGGGCATTTAAGGTTTCCTGATAAAAAGGCAGCCATGCTATAAAACGGCTTTGGTGCAAAAGCATATCCTTTACTGTAATATTCTTTTTGTCTGTGTTTTCAAATTCAGGCAATAAATGTCCCAGTTTATCATCCAGCTTCAGGTGGCCTTTGTCATACTGCTGCATAACGTTAGGCAGTGTAGCCAGTATTTTTGTAAGTGATGCTACATCATAAATATCAGAGTTTTTTACAGCGATGTCTTTGTTATCATACGTATGATAACCAAATGATTTTCGGTAAATAACCTTACCCTTACGCGCTACAAGTACCTGTATACCCGGTGTCATTTTATCTGCAATGGCACGCTTTGCTATAGCATCTATACCTGCAAGCTTTACAGCACTCATGCCTACATTTTCGGGCGTAGTAAACCCAAGCCTGTTAATGGCTTTAGTATTGATACCCGTGCCCACTTTAAATCCACCCGCCGTTACCGGAAGTTTACCTTTAGACGGCAATGCACCAAAAATAATTTCGGCAGCAACCGTGTGCGCAAAAGTATTGTTTTGGTACCCCATTACAAGGCCTTTGATATTGCTGAAATTTTTAATACTGTTCAGCACATAAGGCTTAGCAAATACATTAAGTATTACTTTTTTCTCTTTTGCAACAGCATCTATCAGCTCTAACTCTTTAGCAGAAAAATCATGTTTTTTCCATGCTCCGTCCGCCTTGTGGTAACCGATGATAACAGTAGTATAATTCTTTAGCTCTTTAATTAAAGATGGAATGGTATCCTGTTTTATCTCAGTAACGGCGGCATAATCCTGTAAAGCAGATACAAATGACGCATTATCGTCATCGCCAATTTTTACATATGCAATGTTTTCTGCCTCAAGGCTCATTAACGGCAAAATTGAATCCTCGTTCTTAATTACCGTAACCGCTTCTTCATAAAGCTTATAATTAAGGTCGTCGTACTCTGAACCATTAAGATCGTTATATAGGTTTTTATATTCTAAAGGCTTGAATTTTTTAAGCCCGATACGAAACTTGTAAGCCAGTATTTTTTTTACCGAATACTCAAGCCTGGTTTCGCTAAGTACACTATCGGCATATGCCTGACGGAATTTTTCTATAGCAAGCGGCACATTCTCTGCAAAAAGCAAAATATCATTACCTGCTAAAAACGCCTCAATATCAATATCACCCGGCTGCATATAACCACTGGCACCTTTCATGTTAAGCGCATCAGTAAAAATAAGGCCATCAAAGCCCATCTTATTTTGCACCAAACGGGTAATGGTATTGTATGATAAAGATGTAGGTAAACCAGGAGTAGGCTCTAATGCAGGTACCTGAAGGTGCGCCACCATGATACTGGCCATACCCTCATTAAACAATCTTTTATACGGAAACAATTCGATATCGTCCAGCCTTGCACGGTCAAAATTTACCGCCGGTAAGCCATAATGTGAGTCGGTAGCGGTATCGCCATGACCGGGAAAGTGCTTGCCCGTTGCATAAATGCCGCCCTCCTGTATACCTTTAGAAAGTGCCGAAGCCCTGTTGGTTACATTATGTTTGTCTTCACCAAAAGAACGGTTACCTATAATAGGATTTGAAGGGTTTGTATTAATATCTACTACCGGGGCAAAATTAAAGTGAATGCCAAGGCGCTTCGCTTGCTTTGCCATTTGGTTACCCATTTTTTCTAACAGCGAAATATCCTGAACCGCACCCAGCGTCATATTCCACGGGTAGCGGTAGGTAGAGTCAAGGCGCATGCTCAGGCCCCACTCTGCATCTATACCCACAAAGAGGGGCAGTTTACTTTGCTTTTGGTAGCGGTTGGTAAGCTTAGCCTGTCTGTATGGCCCACCCTGCATAAAAATGAGGCCGCCTATTTTATAATCAACAATAAGCCTGTCAATACCCCTTACATGCGCAGAATCTTTATTAGAATAGGCTGCCACCATAAAAAGTTGCCCCACACGCTCATCAAACGACATGGCGTTATAAACACTATCTGTCCACTTTTTTTCAGCAGGTGTACGGTAATTGCTAAACGCCTTTAGCTGTTGCGAAAATCCCGCCTGAGCGGCAAATAAAAAAATTATGATGAAAAGCCTCATTAATAATTGTGCATATATTTTTAAATAACAAATCATCATTATAAAAATAATGATGATCCTTAAATTATCCTATGGAAAGCAACTGCTAAAAAAAGCGGCTATGCCAGCTTTCAGAAGCCGGAACCTCCCAGTAGTCCTTCCACTCCCCTACGGTATTTACAAGGTTATTAAACACTACCGTATTAGCAGAAACCGACTTGTCTTTTGCCATTTTCTTGAAATCAGTAAGTGGCTTGTAGGTAATAAACTCACCTTGTTTAAAGCTTACATTCATCCTGTCAAGCAGGTCTACATTATATTTCTTTTCAAGTTCCTGTATAAAGTGTACAGATGCGTCTATGCTGCATCCGGTAGCTCCCTGGGCTGCCTGGTTTACAGCCAGTATTATAAACCTGTTATATTGTACAAGGTAAGATGCCTCAAGATCTGCACCATGGGCAGTCCAGCTTTCTATAAAGCCATTAAGCGCATCCTCTATCTCTGCTACTTCTTCGTCGCTAAATTTCCTGTTGCTCTGGTACACCCATATACGGGCATCATCCGGAAGCGTTTCAAACAGCACATACATAATTCAATCTTTTTTAGAGGTCGTTAGCATTCGCAATAAGCTCCGCCACATCCATTACTTTAATATCATGCTCACGGTTTTTGGCTTTAACACCATCTGTAAGCATCGTGTTGCAAAACGGGCATCCCGCTGCTATAATTTCAGGTTGGGTTTCCAGGGCATCTTCTGTCCTTTCCACATTCACATCCTTATCCCCTTTTTCAGGTTCTTTAAACATCTGTGCGCCACCGGCGCCACAGCACAGGCCATTACGGCGGCTGCGTTTCATTTCTACCAGTTCGGCATCAAGCTTTTCTATCAGCTCACGCGGAGCTTCATAGATATTATTGGCACGCCCCAGGTAGCAAGGATCATGAAATGTTATTTTCTTACCTTTAAACTGGCCACCTTCTATAGTAAGCCTGCCATCTGCAAGCAGCCCCTTTAAAAACTCGGTATGGTGCACTACTTCATAAGTACCGCCCAGGCCGGGATATTCGTTTTTAATGGTATTAAAACAGTGCGGGCACGCCGTTACTATTTTCTTTATATCATAAGCGTTAAGCACCTCAATATTGGCCATAGCCTGCATCTGGAACAAAAACTCATTACCGGCCCGCTTTGCAGGATCGCCGGTACAGCTTTCTTCGGTTCCTAATACGGCAAAAGAAACCCCCGCACTGTTAAGTAGCTTAACAAATGCCTTGGTAATCTTTTTAGCCCGGTCATCAAAACTACCGGAGCACCCCACCCAGAATAAAACTTCCGGCTGTTGCCCGGCGGCCATCATATCGGCCATTGTAGGTACATTAATGCTTAGTTCGCTCATAATTTAGTCTTCATCATGCTTGCCGTCATCAAATACCTGTATGGTAACGGCTTTGTCTATAAGTTCTGTAAACTTGCCCCTGTAGCGTGTAGCTTTTACAAGGTGGTTATCTATCCAGTGGTAGTTGCCTCCGCGCGGCTTGCCCATGAGCATACCGTGGTATTTAAAGCCGTGCTCTTTAAGCCATGCCTCGGTAACCTCGCGGTGCGCCTCAGTACGTGAGGTAAAAAAGAATATTATATGCCCTTCCTCATACCAGCGGTTAAGGGTTTCCAGCGCGTCGGGGTAAACAGCGGCGGTAACCATCCTTTCAGGTTCTTCGTTAGGTATGTCATCACAAATTGTTCCGTCAATATCAATAAGATAATTCTTAATGCCCTCAGGAAGTATGGGACTTATGTGCTCGCCATTCTCCGTTAGCGGCTGTAAATTCTTTTCGATTTCCTCGTTGTTCATTTTAAAGTGCAGGTTATAACATTACAATTCTTCTTTCCAGTTCAGGCGGTCCATCTGGCTGTACTGCCAAGGTGCACCATTGTTTTCAATATTAGTCATCATGCCGTTAAGCTCTGTAGGAGCGGCACTCTGCTCCATTACCAGGTAGCGGCGCATATCCATAATTATAGAAAGGGGATCTATATTTACAGGACAGGCTTCTACACAGCCGTTGCACGTTGTACATGCCCAAAGTTCCTCTGGGGTAATGTAGTCATTAAGTAACGATTTTCCATCATCAACAAACGTGCCTTTATTTTTATCGATGTTACGCCCCACCTCTTCCAGGCGGTCGCGGGTATCCATCATTATTTTTCGTGGAGAAAGTTTTTTACCTGTAAGGTTTGCAGGGCATGATGATGTGCATCTGCCACACTCTGTACAAGTATAAGCATTTAATAACTGTACCCAGTTAAGGTCGTGTACATCGCTGGCGCCAAATTTAGCCGGCAGTTCGCCTTCAGCCGCAGGAGGTGCAGCAGCAAATGGGTCGGCATTAGGATCCATCATAAGTTTAACCTCTGCAGTAACTGACTCCAGGTTTTCAAACTTACCTTTAGGTTCAAGCTTTGCAAAATATGTATTTGGGAATGCCAGTAAAATATGCAAATGTTTAGAAAAGTACAGATAATTCATAAACAGAAGGATACCTGTAATGTGCAGCCACCATGCAGCTCGCTCTATTATTATAGCTGTGCCTTCGCTCAAACCACTAAATAACGGAGATATAAATCCTGAAACAGGAAAAGCACCTGCCTGAATATAATGATGTGAACCAAGACCCTGTAAATAATGGTCTGTACCATTCATGGTAAGGAATAATACCATAAGTACCGTTTCAAAATACAGGATTATATTGGCATCGCTCTTTGGCCATCCCTTAAGATCTCCATGGGCAAAACGCCATAGTTTTATGACATTTCTGCGGATCCAGAAAGTAACCACCGATACGATAACACCCAGTGCAAGAATTTCAAAAAAGCCTATTAGGAAACTGTAAAAACCTCCCATAAAGGAGAAGATTCTGTGTGTTCCAAAAACACCATCTATAATTATCTCAAGAAGTTCTATATTGATAATTACAAAACCTACATATACAATAATATGTAAAAAGCCTGCAACAGGACGGCGCACCATTTTACTTTGCCCTAAGGCAATCATGGCCATATTTCGCCAACGTGCCGGAGCATCGTCAAATCGGTTAACATCTCTGCCCAACTTAATGTTGCGCACCAGCTTTTTTACGTTTACTGCAAAGTAGCCAAAACCGGCTGCAAGCAGTAATACAAATAAAACATTATCTATATATGCCATAGTAAAGGCGATTGGTACAAATGAACTTATTCTGCTTTAGTTTCTGTAGTAACAGTGGTAGTCGTTTTCTTCTCTTCTTCTTTATAAGGTTTTTGCTTACCGCCAAATACCGAGAAGTGAACGTAACGCTTAGGATTTTTCTTAAGGTCAGCAAGCAGTTCCTTAAGTTCTAATGATGCCCCCGCAAGGTTGTTGTACATAGCATCATCTTTAAGAAGTTTACCTAAAGTACCTTTACCTGCATTAACATCATTCATAATATCATCAACCTTAGCAAGCGAATTTTCAAGTTTCTTAACTGCCTGGCCTAAGTTAGCCGCGTTTATAGAATCTGATATTTTTGCAAAGTTAGCGCTCGTTTTATTCAGGTTTGCCATTGTAGCATCAATGTTGTTACGGTTGCCTGAGATAGTGCCATTAAGTGTATGTGCTGCTTTATTAAACTCAGCCATTGTACCACTCATTTCGGCAATAGCTTTTTTAAGGTTTTGCTGCGTCTGTTTGTCAAAAACGTTACTCAGGTGGTTTAGCAGGCTATCGGCTGTTACAACTGTTGCTTCAACCTTAGTTTGAAGTGGAGAAAGTTTATCGCCAACTACAGAAAGCATACCTGGTTTAAGCTCCGGAGTTAAATATGCCCCGTCTTCGGCAGGTTGTGCATTTTTCATATCGGGCGTTATAGCTATCTGCTTACCCGAAAGTCCAAAGCCCGGCTCATATAATGTAGCTGAACTGGTTTTTGATATAGGAAAATCAGTCTTAACCTGTAGCTCTACTAAAAGAGTGCCTTGTACAGTATCTCTAAATTGTATAGAGTTTACTTTGCCTACAACAAGGCCGTTTAAGGTTACTGGCGCTGATGGCGAAAGGCCTTCTACATCGCTATATACAACATAATATGTTTTATAGGATTTAAAAAGATCCCTGCCCTTTAAAAAACTGTAACCCCATACAAATATTAATATGGAGCCTATAACTAAAATTGCGGTTTTTACTTCTCTTGATACTTTCAAAACGGGTTATTTTTTAACAAATGTAGGATAAAAATTTTATGTAAGTGTGAATATTATTTTAAAGCTTCTTTCATTGTGATAATTTTACCATCCTTAAATGGCACCACATATGCTGATGAAAAGCCTTTTGCCTTAGCTTCAGAAAGTAAGCCCGAAGTAGCATCATAATCTTCTGTTTCGCCATAAAAATATTTCACGAGTGAGCCATCCTTAACTTTAGAAACATTTTTTAATCCTTTAAAGTTAGCCGGCTTTGTAGACAGGTTATTTTTACTGGCTGATATTTGCACTTTAAACACTATACCATCTGTAGATACTGTTTTAGCATCTTCTTTTACCGTCTTTTTCACTACCGATGGTGTGTCTGTTTTGGTTTCGCGTTGTTTTTCGTATTCTGCACTGCTTACAGACTTACCACCCATAAGTTCTTTATAACTTATTATGGCATTTGCAATGGTACGCGCAAGTTCATCCTGACCGTCATCACTATTAAGGTAAGCACCTTCGGCCTTGTTAGATACAAATCCAAGTTCAATAAGTACTCCCGGCATAGTAGTAGCATCAAGCACCCAAAGAGGCTGCTGCTTAATACCGCGGTCATTCTTCTTCAGTTTCCTAAAGCCATCCCTTACTTTAGAGGCAAGCACCGCACTCTGGTTTAACGATTCCTCCTGCTGTAATGCAAGGCCTATTGAGGTGTCTGGCCTGCTGGGATCAAACCCTTTATATTTTATCTTATAGTCTTTCTCCTGATAGATAACACTGTTTTCCTGGCGTGCTACTTCAAGATTCATATCACTACGGCCAAGTCCCATTACAAAAGTTTCTGTACCACTGGCAGATGACGCATTAACACCATTACAATGTATCGATACAAAAAGATCTGCCTTGGCGCGGTTTGCAATGTGCGCACGCTCTCTTAGCTCTATAAAAACATCGGTTTTACGGGTATATACAACATCAAACCCATCTTCTTTCTCCAGCAACTTTCCTATTTTAAGCACCGTACTTAAAACAATTTCTTTTTCTCTGTAACCATTATGGTTAGTACCGGTATCTCCCCCACCGTGGCCGGCATCGAGCACTACCTTAAAACTTTGGGCAAAACCGGTACACGTACTTATTAGAAGCACAGCGCATAAATATTTTTTAAAAACGGTTATCATGTCCTGATTATTTATAGTAAGTAGTGAGTATGGTTATTTTTTAAGGGCATCCTGAACAGAAATTTTTTGTCCGTCTTTAAACGCTACAACAAAAGCAGATGTATATCCTTTTTCTTTTGCCTGCGCCAACAGCTCTTTTGCATCGGCATATTGTGCAGCCGATCCATAAAAATATTTTATAACCGCTGCCGAATTGTCTTTTGTAATGTTACTCAATCCGTTAAAGTTAGCAGGAGTAAGTTCAAGATCCTTGCCACTGGCAGCAATTTGTATTTTAAATACAATATTACCCGCACCCTGTTTTACAGTCGGCGCTGGTGCCGGTGCTTTTACAGGAGCAGCAGTATCTGCCGCTGTAGGCTTAGCAACCGCAGGTTTTACAGCTACAGGCTGCGATGGCTCAGCAACTACAGGAGCTGAAGTTGCAGTACCCGGAACAAAAAATTCTTTTTTATAAGCAATGATGGCTTTAGCAATGGCCTTAGCAAGTTCATCCTGACCGGAATCTGAATTTACATATACACCTTCATCCTGTGCAGAAAGAAACCCTAGCTCTATTAAAACCGCAGGCATGGCTGCTTTATTAAGCGTCCAGAACGGCCCTTGTTTTACACCACGGTTTTTTCTTTTGGCACTCACAAGGCTTTCCTGTATTTTACTTGCCAGGTCGATGCTTTTAGTTAATATGGTTTCCTGTAATGCAGACGATCCTGCTATAACTTCGGGAGCTGCCGGATTAAATCCTTCATATTTTGTTTTATCTTTTTCTAGAGATAAAACAGCATTCTCTTTTTTGGCAACATCAAGGTTGCTGGCATTTTTTGTACTGCCTATAACATAGGTTTCTGTACCAAAAACTACTTTTTTAGATTCCGCGTTGCAATGCAGCGATACAAAAATATCTGCCGAAGCACGATTGGCTATCGCAGGCCTTTCTGCAAGATCTACAAAAGCATCGGTCTTACGGGTGTAAATAACCTCTGTTCCCTGCTCTGCCTCCAGGATTTTACCTACCTTAAGGGCTACGTTTAGCGCAATGTTTTTTTCTACAAAGCCATTGTAAATGTTACCAAAGTCTTTTCCGCCATGGCCGGCATCCAGTACGACCTTAAATTTTGCATTGCCCTGTGCAAATGATGCACCGCAAAATATAATAAAAAGTAAAAAAGCCTGTTTTAGTTTTGTGTTCTCTTTCATTGCAATTTGGTTATTATGCTGCTATTCTTATACTTACATTTAATGGTAAGATTGCCAAAAATATTGTATGTTTGACGTTCCAAAAAATGAGCCATACTGTTACAAAATTAGTATTAAAACCTTTGCGCACAAACTTATTTAATATCGTTTTATCAGCAATTTTCCTAACAATTGGCCTAACTGACTGCCATGCACAGGATATACGTAAAAAGAGCCGTGGCATTAAAGCTGAAGTTAAGCAGCCTGCTACTGCCCTAAATACCCCAATTGCTGATACTATTAAGATAGATACACTTGCTATTGCAGAAAAAAAAGCTGCAGAAAAACCTGCCGATACTGTTAAAAAACCTAAAAATGCCCTTGATGGCATTATTAAACGCCAGGCAGACGATTATGAAAAGCTTGATCAAAAGAAGAAAGAACTTACCCTGTATAACAACGCACATCTTGAATATAAAGATATAGAACTCAAAGCGGGCATAATTCGTATGAAATACGAAACAAATGAGGTATTTGCAGGCCGATTTAAAGATTCTACCGGTTATTCTCAATATCCTTACTTTAAACAGGGTAGCAATGTTGTTGAGGCAGACTCCATACATTTTAACACCAAAACAAAAAAAGCCCGTGTCTGGAATTCCCGCAGCGACCAGGGAGAATTCAGGATTAAAGGTGAGGTAACTAAAAAAGAAAACGACTCGGTTTACTTTATTAAAAATGCACGTTTTACTACTTCTAAAAACATAGACGATCCAGAATACTACTTTCTTGCTTACAGGGCAAAACTGGTACCGGGACAAAAAGTAATTGTAGGCCCTACAAATATGTGGATTGCTAATGTACCTACACCTTTAGGAATTCCGTTTGCATTTTTCCCTACTACAAGTGAGGCCGAATCAGGTTTTATAGTACCCAGTTATGGCGACAGTAACAATCGTGGCTATTACCTGCAAAATGGTGGTTATTATTTTGCACTGGGTGACTTTTATGACCTTGCACTTACAGGAGATTATTATACAAACGGCAGTTATGGCCTGCGTGCTGCCAGTAGCTACGCAAAACGTTACAAATTTACAGGTAATGTAAACATTCGTTTTGAAAACCTTATAACCAGCGAACGCGGTTTTCCTGATTATCTCAGGGCAAAAAACTACAACATACAATGGTCGCACAGCCAGGATAGTAAAGCAAATCCAACTTCCAGGTTTTCTGCCAGTGTAAACATGGGATCGAGTAAATATTACAGGCAGTCGCTCAATACTATAAATGTAGGTGCGTCTCTTGTAAACAACATGAACTCATCAGTATCGTATTCTAAAACATTCCAGACGGTACCACAGGTAAACTTCTCGCTAAGTGCTACACACAGCCAGAATACCAACACCGAAGCTATAAATATGACCCTGCCTACCCTGCAAGCCAGTGTAGACAGGATTTACCCTTTTGCCAAAGCAGATGAAGCAAAAAAGGGCTTTATAAAAAACATCAACCTACAATATACCCTGAGAGGTGAAAACAGAATAAATACTTACGACTCGTTATTCTTTAAACCGGAAATGTTTCGCGATGCAAAAAGTGGCCTCCAACATACCATTCCGTTAAGTACAAACTTTAAAATATTTAAATATTTTAGCGTATCTGCAAGTACAAATTACCAGGAAACCTGGGTAATGAATACTATTAAAAAAGGATATAATGAAGCGCAGGATGCTGTGGTTACTACCGATGCAAAAGGTTTTGATGCCTACCGTACATATAACTTTTCATCAAGCATAGGTACTACCATATATGGTACTTTTGATTTTGGGACTGACAAAAAACTACAGGCTATACGCCACGTAATGCGCCCATCAGTTTCATATAGCTATACACCATCTTTTGACCAGTATTTTGACCGTTACCAGCTAGATGCTTCAGGCACAAAGTATGCTGATTATACCCGTTTTGAAAGTGGCCTGTTTGGCGCTCCCGGAAAATCGTACAGTAATAACGTGGGTATATCGGTTAACAATACCATAGAAGCTAAGGTTCGTGATGACGATGAAAAGGCTACCGAACCTAAAAAGATAATGCTTATAAATAACCTTAACTTTAGCACCAGTTACAACATGGCGGCAGATTCTCTTGCATGGTCGCCACTAAGGGTTACAGCCGGTACTAACCTGCTAAAGAATAAGCTTAACTTAAACTTTGGTACAACATTAGACCCTTATGCAATAAGCAATTCAGGGCAAAGAATCAATACGTTTAATATTGATAACGGAGGTTCGCTTTTCAGGATGACAAGCGCTAACATTACCCTTAATTATTCCTTAGCCAGCAATGACGGTGATGCCGATAAAAAAGACGAGAACAGCCAGACAGCACGAAATGGTGGCCGTACGGATGACCTCTTTGGATCAACAACCGATTCAGGCGACACACGCACGAGCATGTTTAAGGAAGAAGAAGACACTACTAAGAAGAAAAAAACAGGCAGCAAATTTTTTAATGCCGATCTTCCGTGGGATCTTAAAGTAGCCTACTCTTTAACCTACAGTAATAATGCCCGAGAAAAGAGAATATCAGGCAGCTCGCTTATGATGTCAGGTAATCTGGACCTTACTCCACGCTGGAAAATGGGCTTCTCATCTGGTTATGACTTTGTACAAAAAGGTGTAACTTTTACCCAATTGCGTTTTGAGCGCGACCTTCTTAGCTGGCGCATGGACTTTAACTGGGTTCCTTTTGGCGACAATACCTATTGGGGTTTCTTTATCGGTATAAAATCTTCTGTGCTTAGCGATATTAAGTGGGATAAACGCCAGGTACCGGACAGACAGATTGGAAATTAATCATGGAAAGTGTTACGTCTAAAAGGAGTTTTTTTTATTATCGCTCCCTCGCTTTCTTTTCCCTATTGATCATTGTGGGTATAATTTTTGTTTTGATTTTTTTACGGGCATTAATAGCAGCTAAGCTTGAAAGTCATATTTTCGGTTTGATGTGTGCCAGTTTATTTATAATACCTTTTTCAATATATTGTGTCCACAAACAAATAACAAAAGTATATTCCTTTTCTATTACTAAAAATGCAATTACAGTAAAGGGAAAAATATGCCCCATAACAGATATTGTAAATATTAATTTTACCGGTAAACAAGACTATCCAGGACTTAGTAACATGGATGGTATGAAAATAAAATTTAAAGGCAATAAAGTATTATATATTTATGACTGCTACTATAGCAATATTAGCCAAATAAAAAGTTATCTCAATAATGTTTGGCCCCAAACTGAAGAGATGAGCCAACAGCCAGTTATTATTACAACGCCACTAAATAATATACAGCCTTGGGAAGATCATTTTTATTTCCATAAGGGAAGAATATTTACCTATATATTACTATTAGCAATACTTTTTTTTGCATTAGCACTTTTCATACTTTGTAGTATGTCTTTTTACGAGGCAATGGCTATACTTATCCTACCTCTTTCGTTTATAATTGCCCTATCAACAAATTTGTATTATTTCGGGATTGGAGGACATTTTATTATCGTAAAAAACTTTGCATATCCGTGGGTAAAAAAATCATATGCCATCCAGCAGATTAGGGAAATTATTTTTGAAAAGAATGGAAATAACACTAATAGCATGACTGTCGTTACTAATGATTTTACCACTAAAAAGTATTATACTATAACACTATACGGCAAGCACTGGGAAAAGCTTATAAGTGGCATGATTGCTAAGGGTATCAAGGTTAAATAAATTAAATTTAGGATAAAATAAATAACTCATATGAAAAAAATAATTTTTACGGACAAAGCCCCTGCGCCTATTGGCCCATACAGCCAAGCAATACTTACAGGCAACACTATTTACACATCCGGACAAATACCCCTGACAGCTACAGGCGAGCTTATAAACAGCGATATTGAAGCCGAAACTACCCAGGTTATGGAAAACCTTAAAGCCGTTTTAGAGGCCGGTGGTGCTACTTTTGAGCACGTAGTAAAAACTACGATCTTTATCAGTAATATGGACGATTTTGGAAAGATAAATACGGTATATGGTAGGTATATAAATGAAGATACTGCACCGGCACGTGAAACTGTTCAGGTAGCCAGGCTTCCTAAAGATGTAAACGTAGAAATATCTATGATTGCAGTACTATAAGTAACAGGCAATTTGTAGAAATAAAAAATCTTCAATATACATTAGCTTTGGTATCCTTAGCGAAAATGTAAATTGAAGATTTTTTTTATGTAAACTGTAATCTTTTAAAGTGCTACAGCCTGCATAAATAATTCTGCTGAAGCAGGGTTTGTAGCTATAGGCACATTGTGCACGTCACAAACCCTTATCAGCATATTGATATCAGCATCATGGGCGTGGCTGGAAAGCGGATCTTTAAAAAACAGCACCATGGCAGTTTTTCCTTCTGCTACCCTGCCGGCAATCTGCGCATCTCCACCCAGCGGACCCGAAAGCATTTTTCTTACGGTAAAACCGGCTTCTTCTGCCCTGCCACCGGTAGTACCGGTTGCAATAAGTTTTACCTGCTCTTTTATGAGTATGTCTTTATGAGCAGCAAGAAATGTTACCATCTTGTCTTTCATTCCGTCGTGGGCTATGATAGCAATCTCCATGAAGTATATTGTTTTTTCTAAAAATATATTAGTTAAGTTCGTGGTACTCAATAAGGCCATCAATAGGCCTTCTAAGTACATTACCCAGTTTAAGGCCGTTTGCACCCAAAACTTCGGCAAGTTCTGCCTTAAGGTAAAATGCAATAGAACCTACAAAATGTACAGGTATTTCGCGTGCATCGTCAAATTGTAGTATATAGTTATCTACAAACGACTGCATCTGGCTTACGATAATTTTTTTGATAAATTCTTCTTCCTTATTCTGGATAAGAAATTTAGCAAACGTAGCAAGGTAAGCATTTGGGTTAGGCTCCTTGTACAGGTTGTGTTTGATAACATCCGGCTCAAGGTTATACTCACCGGCAAATTTATCATGAAGGTGTTTTGGCATTTTGTTAAAGTAGTAAGCCCTTACAAGCTCACGGCCAAAACGGTTACCGCTACAGTCGTCCATGGCAATGTAGCCAAGCGATTGTACCTTCTGGATAAGTTCTTCGCCATCAAAATAGCTACAGTTAGATCCTGTACCAAGTATACAGATAATTGCTTTTTCGTTCTTTGGGTTAGTAGCGTAAGCAGCTGCATAAGTATCTTCCTTAACACTAACATCGGCGTTAGGAAAAAATTCTTTAAATACGTTAGACATGTACGTCTTCATCCTGTCGGTACCGCAGCCGGCGCCATAAAAATAAAGATTGGTAACGTCTTTACGGTTATTGTAAATATCAAAACGGGCTTCCAGCCTTTCAAGGGCTTCTTCCTTATTGATAACCTCGGGGCTAAGGCCAAGGGTTTGGGTGGTAAAAAGCCTGTTTCCCTCATCATCAAGCGCAATCCAATCGGCTTTGGTAGCACCACTGTCAACTAATAACTTCATAATAGTTTGGGTTAGTTATGGGTTAAGTTTGGGTTTTATAAGTTTTAAGTTTGGGTTAAATTCTACTTATAAAAAAATAATGTCCCGCCTTTTGTTTAAAAGACGGGACAAGGTATTAAATTATTTACAACGACGCAATGTGCGCAGCAAGGTCGATAAGTTTGCTTGAGTAGCCATACTCATTATCATACCAAGAAACAAGTTTAAAGAATGTAGAGTTAAGGCCAATACCGGCTTTAGCATCTATAATACTTGTTCTTTTATCTGAAACGAAATCCTGAGATACTACGTCATCTTCAGTAAAGCCAAGGATGCCTTTAAGCTCATTTTCTGAAGCTGCCTTAAGTACTGCCATAATCTCTTCGTAAGAAGTTTCTTTAGCTACTTTTACTGTAAGGTCTACAACAGAAACGTCTACTGTAGGAACACGGAAAGACATACCTGTTAGTTTGCCGTTAAGCTCAGGGATAACTTTACCTACTGCTTTAGCAGCACCTGTTGATGACGGGATGATGTTTATGCTTGCAGCACGTCCGCCTCTCCAGTCTTTTCTTGATGGGCCGTCAGCTGTCATCTGGGTAGATGTTGTAGCGTGAACAGTTGTCATTAAGCCTTCTACGATACCAAAGTTATCGTTGATTACTTTAGCAAGTGGTGCAAGGCAGTTTGTTGTACAAGAAGCGTTAGATACTACAGTATCGGCAGCAGTAGCTTTGTCATGGTTAACACCCATTACAAACATAGGCGCATCAGCCGATGGAGCAGAGATGATAACTTTTTTAGCACCACCTGTAATGTGTTGTGAAGCTGTTTCTATAGTAGTAAATATACCTGTAGATTCTGCAACAACATCTACACCTACTTCGTCCCACTTAAGGTTTTTAGGGTCTTTTTCGGCAGTAACCCTTATGTGTTTACCGTTTACATAAAGCTGGTTGTCTTTAACCTCAACCTCGCCTGCAAAACGTCCGTGAACTGAATCATATTTTAAAAGGTAAGCCAAATGATCTACATCAAGCAGGTCGTTAATAGCCACTACTTCAACATTATCCCTGTTGAAGGTTTCGCGGAAAACGATACGGCCAATCCTACCGAAACCGTTAATTCCTAATTTAACTGTTGCCATTTCTTCTAATTGTTTTTTGTTTATAAATTCTATCGTAATGATTAAATAGACACTATATCAGATACTTTGATAAGCTCCTGGTTGATTTGCGACTTACCTTTAACGGCAAGCTCCAGCGGTGTAAGCACTATATCGTCTTTTAAGATACCCACCATGTAGTTAGACTGGCCTTCAAGCAGTACTTCTACCGCCTTTACACCCAGCCTGCTGGCAAGAACCCTGTCAAAGCACGATGGTGCACCGCCACGTTGCATATGGCCCAGGATAGAAACACGCACATCATATTCAGGCATGTTTTCATCAAAATATTCTTTAAGCTCAAAAGCGCTTTTTCCGGTCTTGTCACCTTCAGCAATAACAACTATGCTTGATGATTTACCAGAAGCCTTGCTCTTTTTAAGCGACTCCACAAGCCTGTCTAAGCCCATATCCTCTTCCGGGATAAGTATCTCTTCGGCACCTGCACCAATACCCGCGTTAAGAGCTATGTGCCCTGCATCACGCCCCATAACCTCTACAAAGAAAAGCCTGTTATGTGAACTTGCAGTATCGCGAATTTTGTCGATAACTTCAACAACGGTGTTAAGTGCCGTATCGTAACCAAGGGTAAAGCTGGTACCATAAATATCGTTATCTATAGTTCCGGGAATACCTATAACAGGAAAGTTGTATTCTGCATTAAAGATAAGGCCACCGGTAAAGCTACCGTTACCGCCTATTACCACAAACGCATCAATACCCTGTTTAACTAGGTTATCGTAGGCTTTTTTACGGCCTTCAGGAGTCATGAATTCTTTAGAACGGGCAGATTTAAGTATGGTTCCGCCTTTATTGATAATATTGTTTACACTGCGGGGGCCCATTTCTTTGAAGTCTCCTTCTATCATACCCTGGTATCCCCTGTAAATTCCTGTACATTCTATATTGTGGTAAGCACAGGTGCGGACTACTGCCCTAATGGCGGCATTCATACCGGGTGAATCTCCTCCGGATGTAAGCACGCCTATTTTTTTTAATTTACGTGACATTTTTCAGTATTTGATTGTAAAATTAATAATTTAATATAATTTATGCAGTTGGTTTTCAGTTATATTATTAATTCTGTAGATTTTCAATCGTTTTCGTTAATAAGTTTTTCTGAAACAGTTGTTAAATAATATACAAAAAGCAGATAATTCCTCAAAAAATTGCCTGCTTTTTTTTACATAATAAAATTATTGATATAGCACACAGGAATTATTCACTATCCGGAACCCTGTTTGTATTATTTTTATTTACAGGCTTTTTCTTGTCTTCAAACTTAATATATTCCGGAGCCAGCTCACTATCGGGTATGTCTGTTGAATTATTAGAATTAGCATCCTGAATTTTTACATTTTTAAATACTTTATTTATCAACTCTTTAAAAGTATCAAAATCCACTTCATACGTTAGCCCTACCCCTTGTGTATAACCTATTCCCTCTCCTAAAAAGTTGATGTCATTTTCTCGGTTAAATACCCTGGCATTAAGTGTACCGTCTTCGTTAATACGCAGCTTTACCTCTATATTACCTACAATAGCACTTTCATTAACACCGCCTACCGGTACCCCCAGCTGCCCGTTAATGGTAACCCTGTCATTAATTTGAGATGAGAGCGTAAGCCCAAACTGCGAATTTGTATCTACATAAGGGTTCTTATTAGCCTGTACATAATTAACGCTAATGTTTACGTTGCCCTTACCATCTGACAGTAAATCGTTAAACAAACTTCCTGCACGCTCAAAGAGGCTTCCGTAAACAGCTGTATTAGCATTAGTAGGACTTATAAAGCTACCCGTAGCGAGAAGCGAAAGCGCCTGGGTTTGTCGGGTATCCATATCGCTCAGCCTGTAATCAAGATCACTCTTCATAACAGAGCTTATACCCGGAAAGTTAATACTAAAATCAGGTTCCGGATTTAACAGGCTACCTTGTAACGATATTATAACTTCGGTTTGTATGTTACGACTAAAAGTAGGTGTTTCTAATAGTACCGATGGATTTGCCTGTGTGCGGTACACCGCTTCGAGGTTTAATCTTGCACGGGTAGGGTCGCCATCCCATGTTATTGATCCTCCCTGCTTAACGCCAAATTTTTTATCGATTATACCTCCGTACCTAAAAAAGTACTCTCCTTTTTGCACCTGGTAGTCTCCCGTCATATTAAACTTACCAAGCGTGTTTATATTAAGTAACATAGTACCATATCCTGTTGATGAAAGACTATGGCCTGTGTTTTTATCAATAATAACTTCTATCCTGGCATTAGGATTTATTTCAAGGTCAAAGTCCATCTCAAGCCCTTTGTAAGACTTACCCGTTATAGCAGGAATACCTTTGCCTTTATTTTCTTTTTCTTTTGGCGTAAGAAAATGTATGTATCCTGCCGTATTTACATTTGTAGCACCTACATTACTAATAGGTATCTTAATGTCAGTTCCCGGCATCGACTCTGCTTTTGCCTTAATATAAAGCTCTTTGGTAAGCCCCGTAATACTGGCATCACCTTTTATAAAAGCACGGCCGTAATACAGCGCATCATCCGTTTCTTCGGTATCCAGCACCAACAGGTTTTGAGATTCCAGCGCAAGGCCAAGCTCCCAGTCCCTGAAAAGGTTGTGTTTTACCGTTCCTTTAAGTAATCCTTTTGTCTTGAACTTAGTATCCATAATCCAGATGTTACCAAAGATGATCTGGTCTTCGGTAAGGTTTACGGTAGCATTTTCTTCAAAGTTATAATCAGTATTAAGATAGCCTACTTTTACACCACCTCCTTTAATATACAGAATACCATCTATCTCGGGCCTTTTCACATTACCCACAATAGCAGCACGGCCGGATGCCTTACCCCGTATTTCAGGAAAAATACTTTTTAGGAATACAGTAAGCGGGCTGATATCAAAATTTCTGAATACCGCATCCATAGACATTACCGTTTGATGATCTACAATCTCTATGTTTCCATAGGTATTAAAGGTTTCGTCACCATCATGTACTATAGATGTATTTACATTAAACTTACGGAACGATTTATCTCCCGTTACCTGCAGGTTCATATCACCAAGCGTATATTTATTAATACGCAGGGTGTCTATGGTAAGTGCAGCCGCTGGTTCAAACTCGTTTCCGGTTTGTTTAAGGCTTACATCGCCGTTAAGCCTTCCGCCAAAGCTTATACTATCCAGCGATGGTGTTACCTTATGCAGGTCTACATCATCAAAAGATAGCCGCAGGTCTTTATAGTTTTTGCCTTTAAGCGCCCCGTTAAGTTCTACCCGCTGGTCATTATGCGACATAGAGATGTTATCTACCTTAAAATCGGTCAGCTTCTTATTAAAGACGATCTTATTGTCGCGCTCGTCTTCCTCATTAATATACCAAAGGAATTTTTTAAAGTTTACCTCCGATTTTTTAAAACCTACTACCGAGTTACCTTCCTTATCAATAGTGTGGTAAAGGTTTAACTTATAAGAATCATTATCCTTATTACCGCCTTTAAATTCGGTACGCACATATAAGGTATCATTTTCGGTAACGTTTAGCAGGCTAAAGTCAGATACTTTATAATTTTTAACCCGCATGCTATCTACACTTACATAAGCATTGTACAGCGGATTCTTATTATTTACATCAATTTTGATGTTGTTGAATGTATTGTTGTATGCTTCTATGTTGGGCGAATTAAAGCCTAGTACAAATTCGCCCTTATCAGGATTTACACGTCCCCGCAATCGGGTATCCTTACTAACCGATATATCCGGAAATACAATACCTACTATTTTATTATAAATGGTAAAATCATAATCAAGGTATTGCCCCTTTTTAACCTTATGTGGCGAATAGTTAGTATACAGGCTACCTAAGCCATTCTCAAAGATCTTCTGCACCTGGTTTACGTCAAACTTACCCGTAACACGACCTTCTATAATATCCTGGGAGTTTACGCTAATGGTACGCACATTACCTTCATCAAAAGACGAGGCTACAAAAAGATCTTCAAAGTAATAATTGTCGCGGCTGTTTTGATAAGACAGTCTTGATATTTGCAGTGTACCAGCCATATCATTCAGGTTATTACCTGATGCCTCAAAAAGCATATCTCCCTTAAAGATAGAGAGCGTATCTTTTTTCATTATTTTAAGCAGGGCAAGGTCGGCATAATCTATCTGCGCATGGAAATCATAATTATTTACACGCTTACTCATATCTACCAAGCCTTCAAAGCTCATAAGCAGGTTAGGGTCGTTACTGTCTACACTCCCTTTAAAATAAGGCCATTTAAAACGCCCGTCTACCGTAATGTTTTTGTAGTTATAACCATTAAAAACAAAACCGGCTACTTTACCTTTAATGGTAGTGTTAAGCGACTCTTTTCGCATGCCCTTACCATCTACATCAAGGTGCAGGGTAGCAAGGCCAATGGTTTTTACGTTGCTTATGGCGCCTATATTAAACTGTTCCAGATCGATAGTACCTTTGTAAACAGCATCGTTTGGCTTGTTATAGTCTTTAATGTTAAGATTGGCTGTAGCTTCGCCCAGCTCGCTCATAACATACATGTTTGTTTTCAGGTCTTTCTTGGTAAGCACTACATGGCCTACAAGGTCTACACGACCAAATTTCTCCAACACTTCCGGCAGGCTCTTACCCAGTATGCGCGGCATAATACTGCGCAGATTGTTATACTGGGATGACACACGTGTAAAGTTACCATCCATATAAAAACCCGGCCCTTTTTTATCAAACAGGTGCTGAAAGTTTATAGTACCGGTAATTTCGCTTTGCTTATCATCGAGTAATTTAAGGTCGTGCAATACAAAATTATTCAGTGGCCCTTTAAGCGTAGCAGACAGGTAATATTTTTGGTCTTTGCCAAACTCATTATAAAAAAGGTTAAGCTCATTACTGCTTACTGTGGCACGCTCTACTTTAAAATCGAACGGAACACGGTTTACAAAATCCTTCATCCCCTCGCGGGTATAAGTAAGCTTTATATCGCCTTTAAGTTCAGATTCTTTTGTTTTAAGCTCTGCATTTTTAAGGATGATATTTGTTTTGGTATACGAAAAACCGGCAGTAAGGTTCTCAACCAAAAGCCCGCGGTGATCCAGTAATGAAAGTTTTTTGATACTTGCCGTAATTACCGGGCCTTTAATATAGAAGTCTTTAACGTGTCCTCCCAGTTTTTTAAAATCCAGCACGCGGTGTGTTACTGCATTTTCATTGGTCAGGCGAAAGCGTCCGTTGCTTACAAACAGGTCACGCGAGTGAAGACGAAACTTTCCTTTTCCGGGTTTACCATCATCAAATGCTTTTATAAAAAGATCAAGGTTGCTTACATTCTCACCTTTGTAGGTTTTCATGTGTACATCAAAATGCTCTGCCCTTATAGTACCAAAGTACAGTTTACTGTTACCTAAAGATTTAAAACTTAAAATATTAGTTTGCAGGCGGTCTGCGTGTGCAAGGGTATCGTTATGATGGTCAAGGATAAGTACATCCTTCATCTTAACGCCGCCAAAAACAGTTATGGCAACTTTATCTATAGAAATATGTGTACCAAATTGTTTGTTTAACTCATCTGTAGCATAATGTGCTAGCCAGGTTTGCACAAACGGAAGCTGTAAGGCTATGGCAAGCGTAAGTATAAATACCACCAGCCCCAATAAGGTGCGCAGTAGTATTTTTTTAAATTTTTTGAAACCGCTATTTGTCTTAACTTTGTCTTCCAAAATGATGATGTGCCCGTTAGTGGCAAAAGTAGGAATTTTTACAGTGTATTAACTTCCTTTAACCCTTTTTTATAACTCAAAATCCGTGCCTTAATTATGGCTGAAAAGCCCACATACATACTGGCAATAGAAAGCTCCTGCGATGATACCGCGGCAGCTGTATTAATAAACGATAAAGTGCTTAGCAATGTTGTGGCCCGCCAGGACGTGCATGAGCAATATGGTGGTGTAGTACCAGAGCTTGCAAGCCGTGCGCACCAGCAAAATATAGTACCCGTGGTAGATGTGGCGCTTGCCAAGGCAGGCATACAAAAAAGCCAGCTTTGTGCCGTAGCTTTTACACAGGGGCCGGGGCTTATGGGCAGCCTGCTGGTAGGCAGTTCGTTTGCCAAGTCGCTGGCGCTGGCGCTTAATGTACCGCTTATAGCCGTAAACCATATGCAGGCACACATACTGGCACATTTCATTGATGAAGAAGGTTTTGATAAGCCATCATTCCCGTTCCTGGCCATGACCATAAGCGGTGGGCATACACAAATTATTCGTGTAGACAGTTATTTTGAAATGACCGTTATAGGCGAAACTACCGATGATGCCGTGGGCGAAGCCTTTGATAAAAGCGCAAAAATACTGGGGCTGCCTTATCCCGGCGGGCCACTGGTAGACAAATATGCACAAACAGGTAACCCGAAAGCTTACCCTTTTACCAAGCCACAGGTGCCGGGGCTTAACTTTAGCTTTAGCGGCTTAAAGACACAGATATTATATTTTGTTCAAAAACAGGTAGCCGCAAATCCTGATTTTATAAAGAATAACATAGAAGATGTTTGCGCATCCATACAGCATACTATTATAAATATACTTATGGATAAACTGAAGATGGCGGTTAAAGAAACCGGCATTAAGCAGGTTGCTATAGGTGGTGGCGTATCGGCTAACAGCGGTATACGCAATGCCCTTAAAGAAGCTGAGAAAAAATATGGCTGGAAAACTTTTGTACCTAAATTTGAATATACGACTGATAATGCCGCAATGATAGGCATTGTGGGTTATCGTAAATATCTTGAAGAGCAATTTAACGATGCCAGCGTAACCAGCAAAGCCAGAATAGAATTATGAGGATATTCAGTATAATTATACTGCTTGTTTACAGCATGGGCTGCATTGCACAAAAAACACCTGAAGATTTTGGCTTCAGGGAGTTAAAGTATAATTATAAGGGTACCGATGTAACTATTTTGATCAGTTCAAAAAAAGGTGAAGAAGACATCAAAAAGCCAATAATGCTGTATTGCCAGGGCAGTCTGCCGCAACCCGTGCTTAAATATGACCACAGGGGGCTTTATGGTGTATTCCCTTTTGGCGAAAATACATTTCAGGACAGCTATCATGTGGTGGTTATAGGCAAGCCCGGTGTACCTGTAATAGCCGATGTAAAAGAACTCGACAGTAACAATTATGCTTTCTATAAGAATGGCACTGCTACTAACGATTACAAGAGTAATAATAACCTTGAATACTACCTTGGGCGAAATAACTTTGTAATTGAAAAATTGCTTAAAGAACCCTGGGCTGCTAAAAAAGGGCTGGTTGTTGTGAGTCATTCAGAAGGTACTTATGTGGCCGCTAAAATGGCTTCAACCAATAAAAAGGTAACCAAAATAATACTTTCTTCGGCTAACCCTTATGGCCGTATCCTGAGTATATTGGCACAGGACCGTTTTACCGGTAACGATGAAACAACGCTCGATTACTGGAAAGATATAGTAGCTGACAAGGAGAATACAGGAACAAATGGTAAAAGCGATAGCTACAAAACAACCTACAGTTTTTCTGAACCAATTGCCGAAGACCTGCTAAACCTGAAAATTCCTGTGTTGTTTTGCTACGGTACTAAAGATTGGTCTGCACCTTACAATGACCTTTTACAAACAGAAGCCATAAGGCGTGGCAACCGTTATATTACTTTTTTGGCGTATCGCGGACTGGAGCACAACTACTTTCCGGTAGATGAAAAAATGAATGCCGATCTCAATATTTATAACTGGACAAAAACAGGAGCTGACTGGAAAACCTGGCTCGAAAAAACGAAATAAAATGCAATTATTTTACAACCCCGACATAACCCCTGATGCCACTACCTTTACTTTTGATAAGGAAGAAAGCCGACACATAGTTAAAGTATTACGCAAGAAAGAAGGCGATACCATACACATTACCAATGGAAAAGGCTACCTGATTACATGCGAAGTTATTTTTGCCAATGAAAAAAAATGCGAGGTAAAAATTACCGGTCAGCAATTTCATGCACCTATGCCCTACCGCCTGCACCTGGCCGTAGCCCCTACCAAGATGAACGACCGCTATGAGTGGTTTCTTGAAAAAGCTGTAGAAATAGGCATTACAGAAATTACACCGCTTATTTGCGAACATAGCGAACGCGTTAATTTTAAGGCAGACCGCTTTGAAAAGATTTTACAAAGCGCCATGAAACAGTCGTTGCAATACTATATGCCTGTTTTAAACGAGCCTGTGCCGTTTAATACGCTTGTAAAAGAAGAACGTGACGGCTTGCTATTTATAGCGCACTGTGAGGAAACAGACAAAAAACTACTTAAAACAGAGCTTAAACCTACCGAAGCTGTTACCATACTTATAGGCCCTGAAGGAGATTTTAACACTAAAGAAATTAATCTGGCACTGAGCCAAAACTATGTTCCGGTATCTTTGGGTAATACCCGTCTGCGTACTGAAACTGCTGCTGTTGTAGCTGCCCACAGTGTAGCTTTTGTAAATGAGTAATAAACTTTTTTATTAAGCATCAGATTATTTCACAACAAGACATATTAAAATACATTTTTTTCTGTCAGACGATTACGAAACCAATACCTTTGTGGCATCAATTATTTGTCAGAAAAAACAATGCGTTCTAAATATTACCTTGCTGCCATAACAGCATTTGCAATTTGGGGGATGTTCAGCTTTGTGCTGCGTCCGTTACATGACTATCCCGCACCCGAAATTTTATTCTACCGCATTTTTACCTGTGTACCGTTTATGGTACTGGGCAATGTATTATTTCGTCGTAAGGCCATAACCGAAACAAAATTATTTGTCGCAGGCCTTACCCCTACACGCCGCCGTAATCTGGGTTTATTATTGGTTTTAAGCTCTTTGATGCTATCGGCAAACTGGTTCTTTTTTATTTATGTAATGAACTACATTAGTGTAAAGGCTGCATCCTTCTCTTATTTGGTATGCCCGCTGCTTACTACAGTATTTGCATTTTTTATTTTAAAAGAGCGGCTTACAACAATACAATGGGTATCAATAGGCATTAGCGTGCTAAGCTGTGTACTATTATCATTAAACGGTAGTGCCGATCTTTTTTACAGCCTGCTCGTAGCCGGAAGCTATGCACTGTACCTTGTAATACAAAAAAAATTCAGCGAGGTAGATAAGTTCATCCTCTTATCGCTACAGATACTTATTACCGCTTTAATGCTACTGCCTTTTTATATAAAATACAGCGGCCCCTTACCGAAAGACACTGTATTTTATACTTACATAGCCATTATAGCCGTAGGTTTTACAATCATCCCTATGCTACTAAATTTGTTTGCTATTAAAGTTATAGCATCGTCTACACAGGGTATATTGATGTATATTAACCCTATTATTGGCTTTTTACTGGCGGCATTTTACTATAAAGAAGAAATAGCCCCTATACAGATTGTAGCTTATTCGCTAATTGCGGTAGCAATTATTGTTTTTAATATAGGAAGCTATTTTAAGAGTCGAAAGATTTAAAGTCAAAAGGCTCCGGACTGGATATAACTTCTATAATATATTCCTCTATAAAGCTTTGTAAAACTGGGCGAAATAGTTAAAAACAGAAATGCCCCACTTTCGCAGGGCATTTCAAACCAACCAACCAATAAATTATCCAAGTAAGGATAATTTGTTTTTAGTGTTTTGCCATCATGGCAGGATCTATGTTTATTTGCAGCCCCTGTGCTACACCAAGGCCAAGGCTTATATCTGCCCTAAACCAGTGGCACAACTGACGGTTTATAATTTCTTCGCGCTTAGGGCCGGCAATGCCGCTCATAGCACCTACAATATTGCTTATCGTATTCTTTTTAGCCTCTGCATCCATCAGTCGGAAAAGGTTGCCCGGCTGTGTATAGTGGTCATTCTCTCCTTCAGCATTTCGGTCGTACCAGTTTGCTGTAAGGCTTTCCAGTTCCCATGCAGGCTCTTTATAACTTTGATCTTCTACAATAGTATCAAAACTGTTAGGGTAATAATTCGGCTTGCTGCCACCATTACCATCTACACGCATTTGTCCGTCGCGCTGGTAATTATTTACAGCAAACGGGCAACGGTTTACCGGGAGCTGCTCATAGTTTGCACCAAGGCGGTAGCGGTGCGCATCAGGATAGCTCAGTAACCTGCCCTGTAGCATCTTGTCGGGGCTATAGCCTATACCGTCTACAATATGCGCAGGTGCAAAGGCAGCCTGTTCTACCTCGGCAAAATAATTATCCGGGTTACGGTTCAGCTCAAAAGTCCCCACATCAATAAGCGGATAATCTGCATGTGTCCAAACCTTAGTAAGGTCAAACGGGTTAATGTGATATGTTTTAGATTCTGCTTCAGGCATTACCTGTATCTTCATTTCCCATTTAGGGAAGTTACCATTATCTATATTTTCAAAAAGGTCGCGCTGCGCAAAATCAAGATCTTTACTTTTCATCTCAGCAGCTTCGGCATCGGTAAAATTTTTGATGCCCTGCGATGTAATGAAATGGAATTTCACATAAAACCTCTCATTCTGTGCATTAATAAAACTAAACGTGTGGCTGCCAAAACCGTGCATATGGCGGTATCCGTATGGTGTACCCCTGTCGCTCATTAATATCAGTACCTGGTGCAGGCTTTCAGGGCTTAGCGACCAAAAGTCCCACATCATGGTAGGCGACTTCAGGTTAGTCTGCGGATCACGCTTTTGCGTATGTATAAAATCACTGAATTTTTTAGGATCTTTTATAAAGAACACCGGTGTATTGTTACCCACCAGGTCCCAGTTACCATCTTCGGTATAAAACTTTAAGGCAAAACCACGAGGGTCACGTTCGGTATCGGCAGAACCTTTTTCGCCACCTACAGTACTAAAGCGTAACAGCATTCCGGTTTGTTTCCCCATCTCGCTAAATATTTTTGCTTTTGTATATTTTGTAATGTCGTGCGTTACGGTAAAAGTCCCAAAAGCCGCAGAGCCCTTTGCATGCACTACCCTTTCTGGTATGCGCTCGCGGTTAAAGTGTGCCATTTTTTCGTGCAGGATATAATCCTGCAACAATATTGGGCCACGGGGACCTACAGTTTGAGAGTTTTCATGTTCTGCATAAGGGCGGCCTGATGCTGTAGTTAGTTTTTGCTGTTCCATTATGATAGTAATTAGGTATTGAATTAATCTACACAAAAATAAAAATCAATAGATTTTAATTATTCATATTGACATTGATTTTGCTTATTGTGTCATTAGCAAATCCCAAGCCTTATCATTAAAAATTTGTCTATCAGAAAATTACAAAATATTATTCACATAAGATTAACGATATACCGTAAATTTACTAAAAACTATAAAACCATCGATAAACGGCAATATGCGGCATACAGCTTAATGATAGCGGTAAACAGATAAAATAGGGAACGCTTTTTGCCTTACTTTTGAAAAAACTATCAATAATGAAAAAAGTACTCTTAACAGCACTGGCCATTAGTGCTGTTTCTTTCACTTCGCAGGCACAACTAAAAGGGCTTGTAAGTAAAGCAAAAGATAAAGTAACCGCTGCTACCGGTAAATCAACACTTAGTAATACTGACATAGCATCGGCACTTAAAGAAGCCCTTAATAAAGGGGTGACCGAACAGGTTACAAAACTTACTGCTGAAGATGGCTTTTATAAAAATGAAGCTGTAAAAATATTGCTGCCGCAAGAACTGCAAAAAGTTGATAAAAAACTGCGCCAGATAGGCATGGGCAAACTTGCAGATGAGGGTATTAAAGTACTGAACCGTGCTGCCGAAGATGCCGTTAAAGGGGCTACACCCATTTTTGTGAACGCCATTACATCTATGTCGTTTACAGATGCCAAAAATATACTTATGGGCGCTGATAACTCTGCGACAGCTTATCTTGAAAAGACAACTACAACACCTCTTTATGGAAAGTTTAGCCCCGTAGTAAAAACATCGCTAAGCAACGTGGGGGCCGATACCGTTTGGGAAAAGATCATAACAAAATATAATGGCCTGCCACTGGTAACAAAAGTTAACCCGGACCTTACAGATTATACTACAAATAAAGCTTTAGAAGGTGTATTTAAAATGATAGCGGTTGAGGAGAAAAGCATCCGTACAGATCTTGCCTCAAGAACATCAGACCTGCTGAAGAAAGTTTTTGCGCTACAGGACTAATATTAATAAACAAGGCATAAAAAATCCCGTATCAAAAATTTGGTACGGGATTTTTTATCCTTTAAAATACGCCTACAATACCGGCCTGGTTATATCCTGCCCTAAAGTTCCAGCTTATCCTATGGCGCTTAGGGTCTTTTATTTTCTCCAATTCGTATTTTTCGTTTTTCTTTAAAAAATGATCTACTGCCTCTACAGTTAATACGCTAATGCCTATACCTAATCCTACATCGCTAATCCAGTGGGCACTGTCCCACAGGCGTGATACAGGTGTAAGCAACCCGACAGACAAGATACCTGCCTTAGCCCAGGGATTGCTAAACTGTTTTGAAATAGCGTAAATTGCTGTTGTAGATAAAATGGTATGACCTGAGGGGAATGAGTGATATTTGGCTTCACTGGCAAATGGCTTAAAATGCATATTACCATAATCCGCATTAGGCCTTGCCCTGCCTGCTATTGATTTTGATACTGTTTGTATAAGCCCTCCTGCCGTAGCCGACGATATTATGAGCACACCGGCATGCCTTAGTTTCTCACTTTTTGTAATAAGGCCTGTCAGATAAATACCCGCAGTAACCGAATAGTTATATTGAGGCTTGCCCATATACCAGCCGGCATGATGAAAACCTATAGGTATGCCATCTCCCTGTTTTTTAAAATATGGCGCAGCACCTTCATCCATAAACAATAATGCTGTTGTACCTGCAACAAAAGCTCCTATAGCAGGCAGATTTTCTTTTTTCCAGTGCAAAGGTGCGGCATAAGTATAAACCACGCCTCCAAAAATATTTTTAAGGTCGTAGCTAAGCCTGCGCCCAAATGTAGTATCTGTACGTACACTTGCTGTTCTTACCTCCGGATTAAGCAGTATACTGTCATTTTGAGCAAACAATTTAGAAGGCAGTAAAATGCCGAAGGTAAGAAACAATACCAGTATAATTGTAAAAGCTTCATTGTAAACGTATTTCATTTCCCGTAGCTATATATAAATTGATCAATGAGTATGCGGCAAAAGTACTACAAAAATTTTAGCACAACATTAGCGGTTTCGGGTTTTATAATACGGAAAAAAATATGTTGCTTTATACCACATAAAACTGAACCTATTTATGAGAAGACTCATTTTACCCCTATTCTCTGCCTGCATATTACTTTCGGGCTGTGCTGAACTGCAACAAGCTGCCACTAACTTTCCACAAAGTGGCATACTTACTAATGCTGACATTGCTGCCGGCCTTAAGGAAGCTCTTGATAAAGGTATTGATAAGGAAGTTACCAAACTTACCGCCACCGATGGTTTCTATAAAAATGAGCTGGTTAAGATATTACTCCCGCCCGAACTCCAAAAGGTAGACAAAGGCCTTCGCAATATTGGCCTGGGCAGCCTTGCCGACGAGGGGCTTAAAATGATGAATCGTGCCGCCGAAGATGCCGTTAAAGAAGCTACTCCTATTTTTGTAAGTGCTGTTAAGAACATGACCTTTACAGATGCGCGCAACATACTACTTGGTAATAATACCTCAGCTACCACCTATCTGCAAAGTACCACTACTACACAATTGTATGCTAAGTTTAACCCGGTTATAAAATCGTCGTTTAATAAAGTAGGTGCAGATGCCGTATGGAGCAACATTATTACTAAGTACAACACTATACCACTCGTTACAAAAGTGAACCCAGACCTTACTGATTATGTTACAAACAAAGCGTTGGAAGGGGTTTATAGAATGATAGCCGTAGAAGAAAAAGAAATACGCACTAACCTTTCTGAACGTACAAGCAGCCTGCTTCAAAGGGTATTTGCTTTACAGGATAAGAAAAGCTAACAAATTTGTTTACAGACAGATACATATAACATAATCTTAACATTTAGGGTAGATATTTTTTGGTAATTTGCATATCAAATAAATGGTTTTCTCACATTTGGTTAGGGTTAGTTAGAAAAATGCCGGTGCCGTTTGGTGTCGGCATTTTTAGTGTAAGTAAAATTTTACAGAGAAATTTTAATGTAAAACATATTTTTAATTAATGCAACCCAGCAATTTTTTCAGATAATGCAACAGCATTAACACACGTAAAAATTGTAGATTTTTTTCTTATAATTTCCCGTTAAAACATTTTGAAAATTGCTGTACTTTGTTACATTTGCTTAAAAATTGCGCTGTATGAAAAAGTCATTTATTGCCCTGTGCCTGCTGACTTATGCCGTAGGATTCAGCCAGGAATGGTATACCGAATTTGATGTCGCTAAACGAAAAGCTGCTGCATCGGGCAAGCAGATACTACTCGTTTTTAACGGGCCGGAATGGTGTGGCAACTGCACAAAACTTGATGACCTTGTTTGGGACAGCCCCGAGTTTAAGGCTGAAGCCGAAAAACGCTGGGTACTGCTACGCGCTGACTTTAAACAAAAGAAAGGCATGCCCGAACCTTTTAATGTAAACGACGAAAAAATTATCCTTGCAGAAAAGTACAACCGCGATGGTTTTTTCCCGTTTGTGGTACTGCTCGACCCTACCGGCCGCAAGCTAGGCAAGACCGGCTATGAAAACCTTGCAACGGCTAATGATTATGTAGCACAGTACGTAAGTATGGGGAGGTAATTACACAGGCTCCTGTGCGCGTTCCTGCAATTGTTTAAAATAAGCAAATGCTTTTACAATACGGCTGCCATACCAGCTAAACATTTCGCCATCTACAAAAATAGTTTTGGCATGGTGGGTATGCCTGCCCAACTCAAAAGCATCTTCATCTTTAAATGGGTAAGGCTCTGAAGGCAGAAAGACAATATGCGGATCGCCCTGTATGCGCATTTTTTGCACAATAACTTCAGGGTAACGCCCTTCGCGCTCTTCATAAATATTTTTAAAGCGGTTTAGCTTAAGCATTTCGTTTATAAATGTACCGTTACCGGCCACCATATACGGATCTTTCCAGATAAAATAGGCACAACGCTCCCAGGGTTTATCTTTTATATACGTTTCAAAATCCTGAAGCCCAAAACTTATTTTATCATTCCATTGGCGTGCAGACGTACGTACACTAAATATCTTACCAAATTCGGCTATCATATGCAGCGTATCGGCAATACTATTAATGTCCGTTACATAAACCGGCGCTATGGCCTGCATGGCAGCTACAATTTCGGGTGTATTCTCTTCTTTATTGGCAATAATAATATCGGGCTGTAACCCGGCTACTTTTTCGGCATTTACCTTTTTTGTGCCCCCTGTTATCGTTTTGGTCGACTTTATATGATACGGGTGTACGCAAAATTTGGTTATGCCCACCAAACGGTCTTCAAGGCCCAGGTCAAAAAGCAATTCCGTAAGTGATGGCACCAGCGATACAATGCGCATCGGTAGTTTTTCTAAAGTGATGGAATTACCCAACTGGTCAACGTATGTTTTCATTACCAATAACTATAAACTATGAACAATAAACTACAAACCGTATTTAAGCGCTTTTAATCTTGACGCTACGAGTATCTCTTCCATTTCCTGCTGCATTTTCAGGGCTTCTTCGCGGGCTTTCTCAGCAAAGTCTTCTCCTTTAGAAGCATATATAATACCACGCGAAGAGTTAACCAGCAAACCTACTTTATCATTCATTCCGTATTTGCATACGTCCTGAAGGCTGCCTCCCTGCGCACCTACACCGGGTACAAGAATAAAACTATCAGGTATAATGTTACGTATTTCAGTAAAAAACTCCGCTTTAGTAGCCCCTACCACATACATAAGGTTATGGCTGTTAGTCCAGGTTTTACTGGTTTCTAAAACAGTTTTATATAACTCTTTGCCTCCTGCATCTTTCGTCTGAAAATCAAAAGCACCTTCATTACTGGTAAGCGCCAGCAGTATGGTAAACTTGCCGTCTAACGCCAGGAACGGCTCTACACTATCCTTTCCCATATAGGGCGCTACGGTAATAGAATCAAAATCCATATCCTGCAAAAATGCCTTTGCATACATAGCACTGGTGTTACCTATGTCGCCACGTTTAGCATCGGCTATTGTAAAAATATCAGGATAATTTTTATTGATATATGCAATGGTCTTTTCCATCGCATTCCAACCCTTTAGTCCGTATGCCTCAAAGAAAGCCATATTAGGCTTATAGGCCACACAAAGATCGTGCGTAGCATCAATAATTGCTTTGTTAAATTCAAAGATAGGATCTTCAGTTTCCAGCAGGTGTTGCGGAATCTTGGTAAGGTCTACATCGAGCCCTACGCTCAGGAACGATTTCTTTTCGAGTATCTGCTGGTACAGTTGTTCAGTAGTCATTTTTTGTTGTGTTGTAGTTGTGGGTGCAAAAGTACTTTTTAAATTGAAAGATTTAAAATCTTTCAATTTAAAAATAGAGATTCCTCAACTTCGTTGCACTGCGTTCGGAATGGAACATCACTCATACCGAATCACCAAATCGACAAATTACCTTACCCCAGCCATTCCCTAAAATCATTAACCCTTTCGCGGCTAACAATAACCTCGTCTTCTTTATAGGTAGGCAGTATAACCTTAAGGCGGCTGTTAGTGTATACCACAATATCTTTAATATTAGTTACCGATACTATAAACTTGCGGCTTACGCGATAAAACTGCTTTGGGTCGAGTTCGGTTTCCAGTTGCTCCAGGGTGCTTTCCAGCAGGTAATCACGGTTATCTGTTGTATGAATGTACGTACCTTTATTCTCGCTGTAAAAACACTCAGCATCTTCAACATTTATCATTTTAAGGTGCTGCCCCATTTTTATGGTAAAGCGTTTTTTATAGGCTTTCTCAGCAGTATTACCTGCAATCATACGCTTTATCTGATCAAAATCCAGCGATACAGGCTCCGGTTTGGGCAAACGCTGCTTAAACTTGTTCACAGCTGATTCCAAGTCATCTTCATCTATAGGCTTTAGTAAATAATCAATACTGTTAAGCTTAAAGGCGCGCAGAGCATACTCATCATAAGCAGTAGTAAAAATTACCGCACTGGTTATGGGCATAGCTTCAAATATTTCAAACGAAAGCCCATCGCTCAGCTGTATATCCAGAAAAATCAGGTCGGGTTGCGGGTTATTGGCAAACCATTGCAGCGACTCTTCTACCGAATGCAACATTATAGTGGCATCAAGCCCCAGTTTTTGCAGCTTGCGTTGCAGCATACGCGCTGCGGGTTTTTCATCTTCTATAATGATTACATTCATGGCTTGGTAATTTTGTTTGGATGGTGCAAGCTAAAATATTTTTTTTGATTTATTGAAGAGCTATTTCGCAAAGATTTTCAAAGTAGCGCAAAGAAACACAAAGTGAATGTTCCTAATCCATTCGAGTGAAGCTATTCCCCTCCTTCCGGAGGGGTGGCTGAAAGCCGGGGTGGGCTAATTAATAATTATCACTTATTATTTTCCCCACCCTGCGCGCGCATCTCCAGAGGGGAATAGCTTCACTCAAACAAAATACTTTCTTGTCTTAGTTCAATGCACACAACTTCAACATATCGCAACTTTGCATTGTAATCAACTGAAATACTAACGATCATGGACAAGAGAGATTTTATAAAAAAAGGCCTTATGGGTACCGGAATGTTTATTACATCTGCTGCCTTAGGCGATGCGCTTAAAAACGAGATTGACGAAATACAGCCTCTAGAAACTATGGGCTATAACCACCTGCCAAACCCGGATTCTAAAATACTGGAAAATACCGTGCTGCATAAAGCCGGAACCCGTGGACATGCTAACCATGGCTGGTTAGACAGCCATCACACCTTTAGCTTTGCTAACTATAATAATCCTGATCGCATGCACTTTGGCGTACTGCGTGTGCTTAACGACGACCGTGTAGATGCCGGCAAAGGCTTTGGCACACACCCGCACGATAACATGGAAATCATCTCTATTCCGCTGGAAGGAGATTTAGAACATAAAGACAGTATGGGCAATACCGCCGTTATTAAAAGGGGCGATATACAGGTAATGAGCGCCGGTACGGGCATACAACATAGCGAATATAACCGCAATGCGGACAGGCTCACCAAGTTCCTGCAAATATGGGTATTCCCTAATAAACGTAACGTTACCCCACGCTACGACCAGATAACACTTAAAGAGGCCGACAGGCAAAATAAGCTACAACAAATACTTTCGCCCAATGCTGATGATGCAGGCGTATGGATACATCAGGATGCGTGGTTTAATCTGGGTACGTTTGATAAAGATTTTACAACCACGTATAATATTAACCAAAAAGGAAACGGCGTATACGTCTTTGTAATAAAAGGTGATGTAACTGTAGGCGGAATTGCGTTAAACGAACGCGATGGACTGGGTGTATGGGATGTAGACACTTTTAGCCTGCAGGCAAATTCTCAGGATGCCGAGGTGTTACTGATGGAAGTACCCATGACCTTATAATTTTTTAAGAGTAAGTGGTTTTCTTGTCCTAGTTCAATGCCGGGGCAGTTTCCCTCCCCTACCTTTGCTTCATCAAAATTGATAAAATAATTAAAAATAATAACCATAACATTTTATAATCATGGCAACAACAAAATGGGTATTAGACCCAACACACTCAGAAGTTACTTTTAAAGTAAAACACTTAATGTTTACAAACGTATCTGGTAACTTCACAAAATTTGAAGCTACAGCTGAGTCTGACGACGAAAATTTTGACAATGCTTCTTTCGCATTTAGTGCAGAAGTAGACTCTATCAACACTAACAATGCAGACCGCGACGGACACCTTAAGAGCGCTGACTTTTTTGATGCTGCCCAGTTTCCAACAATCACTTTCAAATCTACTAACGTAGTTAAAGCTGAGGAAGGCGAATATGTTGTTACGGGTGACCTTTCTGTTCACGGCGAAACTAAAGAAGTTACCCTTGCAGTAGAATATGGCGGTATCCAGAAAGATCCTTGGGGTAATATTAAATCAGGCTTCTCTGTAGTAGGTAAAATTAACCGTAAAGATTTTGGCCTTAGCTGGAACGCTGCCCTTGAAACCGGTGGTGTTATGCTTGGCGAAGAAGTAAAACTGGCGCTTGAGCTTCAGTTTGTAAAACAATAATTTTTCTCTCCCGAAAAACTATCTTTATATATATATTTCCTTAATCCCTGCTATGGTAAACATAGCAGGGATTTTTTACTTTAGTTTATGTCATTTGCAGGCACAAAAAAGTCCCGCAAAAACGGGACTGATTATTATGTTCTGATTTCAAAATAGCGAATAAATAAATTAGCCTAAACTACATATTCCTCCTGTACTGACCTCCTACTTCAAATAAGGCTGAAGTAATCTGGCCAAGTGAACAGAATTTAGTTGCTTCCATAAGCTGTTCAAAAATATTTTTATTCTGTATTGCAGCCTCCTGAACAATTGCCAATTGCTCATTAACCTGTTCTTCATAAACTTTATGCAAACTTTCAAGCGTTTGTATCTGAAACTGTTTCTCATCCTCTGTTGCGCGGATAACCTCAGCAGGAACTACTGTAGGCGAACCTTTAGAACTTAGAAACGTATTTACACCAATGATAGGAAACTCACCTGTATGCTTAAGAGTCTCATAATAAAGGCTTTCTTCTTGTATTTTAGAACGTTGATACATGGTTTCCATAGCACCAAGAACACCACCACGCTCTGTAATACGGTCAAATTCAGCCAGTACAGCATCCTCTACTAAATCAGTTAGCTCCTCAATAATGAACGATCCCTGAATAGGGTTCTCATTTTTAGCAAGCCCAAGTTCTTTATTAATAATAAGTTGTATAGCCATAGCACGACGTACGCTTTCTTCTGTAGGTGTAGTTATGGCCTCATCATAAGCATTGGTATGCAGCGAATTACAGTTATCGTAGATAGCATAAAGTGCTTGTAATGTGGTACGTATATCGTTAAAATCAATCTCCTGCGCGTGTAGCGATCTACCCGATGTTTGTATGTGGTATTTAAGCATTTGTGCACGCTCGTTAGCGCCATATTTGTTCTTTAAGGCTTTAGCCCAAATTTTACGTGCTACACGGCCTATCACGGCATATTCTGGGTCTACACCATTACTAAAAAAGAACGAAAGGTTTGGCCCAAAATCGTTGATGTTCATGCCACGGCTCAGGTAGTACTCTACATACGTAAATCCGTTAGCTAATGTAAAGGCTAATTGCGTAATAGGGTTAGCCCCCGCCTCTGCAATATGATACCCCGATATAGAAACTGAGTAGAAATTCCTGACATTTTTTTCGATAAAATACTCCTGCACGTCTCCCATAAGACGTAGTGCAAATTCAGTACTAAAAATACAGGTATTCTGCGCCTGGTCTTCTTTTAAAATATCTGCCTGAACGGTACCGCGAACCTGGCTTAACGTACTTGTCTTTATTTGGTTATAAACATCTAAAGGCAATACCTGGTCGCCGGTTACGCCCAGCAGCATCAGTCCAAGTCCATCATTCCCCTGTGGCAGGTCGCCGTTATAACGCGGACGCTCAAGACCTTTAGCCTTGTATATCTCATTAATCTTATTATCAACCTCATCTTCAAGGCCATTAGCCTTAATATACAGCTCACACTGCTGATCTATGGCAGCATTCATAAAGAAGCCCAGCAGCATAGGTGCAGGCCCGTTTATGGTCATACTTACAGATGTAAGCGCATGAGCAAGATTAAAGCCTGAATATAGTTTCTTAGCATCATCAAGACAACAGATGGATACACCTGCATTACCTATCTTACCATAGATATCCGGACGTAGATGCGGGTCATTTCCATAAAGCGTAACACTATCAAATGCTGTAGATAAGCGCTTTGCAGGCAGTCCGGCACTTACATAATGAAAACGCTTGTTAGTACGCTCAGGGCCGCCCTCTCCGGCAAACATACGCGATGGGTCTTCTCCCTCACGTTTAAACGGATATAAGCCTGATGCAAACGGGAACTCTCCCGGTACATTCTCCTGAAGGCACCAGCGTAATATATCGCCCCATGCCTGATATTTAGGCAGCGAAACCTTTGGTATCTGGCTGTGTGATAACGATTCTGTATGGGTTTGAATTTTAATTTCTTTATCCCTTACCTTAAAGCTATAAACCGGATTTTTATATTTGTTTACTTTATCATCCCACGTAAAAATAACCTCCCAGTTATAAGGGTCTAGGTTCATTTTAACACGGTCAAATTCTGCCAGTAGTAATCGTAAGAAATCTTTGTCGCATTGGGCATCAGTAAGGCCATCTGTATCAATACCAAATTTTGATAAACTTAGTTTAATACCCGTAACAGATTCTATGGTCTTATAAATACCATACAGCTTTTGGGCTACCTCCTGCTGGCTTGCAGCCGTTGCATCATACTTACGGTTGTTCTCAGCTATTTCGCTCAGGTAGCGTGTTCTGTGCGGCGGTATCACAAAGATCTTTTCGCTCATTTCGCGGGTAATGGCAAAAGTAGATTGCAGGTTAACACCCGTTTTATCTACTATTTTATCCATTATCTTTTTGTAGAGCGTGTTCATGCCCGGGTCGTTAAACTGGCTGGCAATCGTACCAAAAACAGGCAGGCTGTCAGGGCTGGCATCCCACAGGTTGTGGTTGCGCTGGTACTGTTTTTTAACATCACGCAGGGCATCTAAGGAGCCGCGTTTATCAAACTTATTTATGGCTACCAGGTCGGCAAAATCAAGCATATCGATCTTCTCCAGCTGGGTAGCGGCACCAAACTCAGGTGTCATAACATATAAAGACACATCGCTGTGCTCCAGTATTTCAGTATCACTCTGGCCAATACCCGATGTTTCTAATATAATAAGGTCGTACTGTGCTGCCTTAAGTACCTGTATGGCCTCAGCAACATATTTAGAAAGCGCAAGGTTACTCTGGCGTGTAGCCAGCGAACGCATATATACCCTAGGGTTATTAATGGCATTCATCCTGATACGGTCGCCCAGTAAAGCGCCGCCTGTCTTGCGTTTAGAAGGGTCTACAGATATAAGGCCGATGGTTTTTTCAGGAAAATCAATAAGGAAACGACGTACAAGTTCATCTACTAAAGATGATTTACCCGCACCACCCGTACCGGTAATACCCAGCACTGGTATGGTTGTATCTTCATTTTGTTTATGAATGGCATCCAGCGTGGGCTTAGCCACTTCCGGATAATTCTCGGCAGCTGAAATTACTCTTGCAATTGCCGTAGGGTTTTTATCTGCAAGATGCTTCACTTCGCCGTTAAGGCTGTCGCCAATAGGATAATCTGCGCGCTGTACAAGGTCGTTGATCATGCCCTGTAATCCCAGCTCACGACCATCATCCGGCGAATAGATACGCGTAATGCCATATTCATGCAGGTCGCTTATCTCTTCCGGCAGTATAACGCCGCCACCTCCGCCAAATATTTTGATATGCCCCGCACCTTTTTCTTTAAGCAGGTCGTACATATATTTAAAGTACTCATTATGACCACCCTGGTATGATGTCATTGCAATAGCATTGGCATCTTCCTGTATGGCGGTGTTTACCACTTCTTCCACACTACGGTCGTGCCCCAGGTGAATTACTTCTACACCCGTAGACTGGATGATGCGGCGCATAATGTTAATGGCGGCATCGTGACCGTCAAACAACGAAGCGGCTGTTACAATACGTACTTTATTTTTTGGAATATAAGGCGTTACTGGTTCCATGTTGAAATATCTTCAATTTTAAGTGTGCAATTTAGCAAATTATTAAGAATACTAAACTTTTCAAAACTTATTTAATTCACAAAGAAAACGTAATAGTACTTTTAGCTCCGTTTTGTTTGATTAAACAGAGTCATCATTAAAATCACACTTAATAAAAGCCACACTATGTATTATGTTATTCAATAAAATTAGAAGTAATTTTATTGAATAACATAATACAAATCATAAATATAATTATCTCGCTATATGCCCCACATTTCCGTCCTGCATAAACATAACCCGTACCGGGAAACGCTGTGCGGCTATACTTGTAGGATACCAGTTACGGCCACGCTCAGATAATAATATAAGCCCTTCATCATTACCAAGTGCCACAAAATCATCGCGGCGTGGTTGCCTTTTAAAAATAGGCACCCCCTCCTCTTTCATTAGCGTATCTGCCAGTACAGCGACTTCGCCGGTTACAAGCCCTATTTCGCTGATGCTGATGTAGGTCTTGTTGTTAAATGGTTCGGGATCATAATTACGGGTAGGATACCGGGTTATCACTTCGGCAATGTTGCCGTTGTTATCGTAAAAGTAAAATGATTTAGCATCCCAGTTGGCAAAATTCACAATTTCATCATCGCCTGCCATAATTATTTTTGTACGCTGCTTTATATAATTGTGCGCATCAAAAAAACGGTTATTGGGCACTTCAATTGCAAAATGATAAACAGGTTTTACATTGTCAGATTTTTTAAAGATAAGTTCTGTTCCGCCAATCTTAAAGAACAAAAAGGCAGTATCATCTTTATAATATGGAGCCAGGCCTAACACATTACGATAAAATTTTTCGGTTTCGGCTAAGTTGTCGCTAAGCAGTTCTACTTCAATAATGTCCATATGCAGCAGGGATGATTTCGTACTAAGGTAATCATTATTTTTACCCCGAAATACATAAACCTAACAAATTAAATTTGTAGAAGCTAGCGTAGTAAAAATATCCTTTTAGGCCTTGCTGCACAGCACTACCACTTTTTCATCATTAGCTGTGGTGATAAAAAAAGCATACACATCTCCACCATCTTTAATCTTCCATTTTTTAAGGATGTCTGCCACCTGTAACGGAAAGTTACGGGCACTTACATTCATCTTGCTGCCTTCAAGCTGCTTCATTTCTGCTTTCTGGTAAGGCAAAACGCTTTCAATTTTAAACCTGCGACCCGGAAAGTCAATCAGCGTATCAGACGTATACAAATGCGTATGCCTGTGTAGTTTAAACACGTCATAATGTGTCGCTACAGCATCAAAAGCCCCAGATTTCATAATGGCGCTATTGGGTTCATAAAGGTATTTAAGGGGTTTGCTGTAATCAGGATAGGCTTCATCACCATAGGGCGTTTCAAAAACCTCTTCCCCATCTTTTGTAATGCAAACGGCAGTAAGCGTGGGTGCGCCTTTATAACCTTTTTCAAGTATCCAAAGTAACTCTTTAACTTCGTTATGTACTGCCAAGACCTGTACAGCCTTAACCGAATGCAGTTCGCCCAGCGCAGCGCTTATGTCCAGCAACGGAGCAGTTTTTATCAGTACATTATCGGTATATTTAAAATAGGTATCCAGTAGCTGCGGCACATTGGGCAGGCAGTCGTTTAGCATAAAAACTTTGCCTTTAGCATCATTGCGGCGGCTGGGGTCTATATATATCCAGTCCCAACGCCTTTCGGTAAGCGTCAGTACATCAAGGCTGTCGCCCGGCAGACACTCAATATTATCGGCACCAAGCACTTCAAAATTATGCTTTGCAATGGCAGATAACTCCAGGTTTAGTTCGCAGTGGGTAACGTGCTGTACTTTTTTAGAAAAGTAATAATCGTCTATACCAAACCCTCCGGTAAGATCAATAAGGCTTTCGCCCGAAACCAATGAAGCCTTATAAGCCGCTGCCTTTTCTGACGATGTTTGCTCTATCGAAACTTTTGACGGATACAGGATGTTTTCAGCCGCATACCAGGTAGGTAATTTTTCTTTTGCCTTTTGGCGTGCTGCCACCTGGTTGAGTACTTCTGTAAACTGTACCTCAGGGAACGGGTTCTTTTGCAGGGCAAGCTTTGTTACATTATCATCGGTATGCTTGCGGATGTATTCTTGTATTTCCGGCTGTAATAAAACGTTTAGCAAGGCTATAAATCTTTAGTTAAGGCTTTAACAACGGGGTTTTCAGGGAAAAATTCCTTAGCAATAACCTTTAATGCCGTATACATAGGTATGGCAATGATCATTCCCAGGATCCCAAAACTAAAACCACTAATCAAAACTACAATAAATATTTCAAGCGGATGCGAATTTAAGCTGCTGCTGAATATAAGTGGCGAACTAAAATTATTGTCTATAAACTGTGCAACGCAATAACCTATAAGTACATACAGCGTTGTAGAAAACATATCGCCCTGAGCCTCAGGCCCAATATGCCCCAGTAAGGTAAGTATTACCACCAGTATGGTACTGATTATGGGCCCTATGTAAGGTATAATATTAAGAAACGCAGTAATAAGCGCTATTACAAAGGCATTTTGTACGCCAAAAATAAGCAACACTGTAAGGTATAGTACAAACAGCACCGCCATTTGTATAATAAGCCCTATAAAGTAGCGGCTTAGCATAAAGTTTACCTTTCGCAGTGAGTTAAGTATTTTATCTTCATGGGCATCTGGCAATAGTTTTTTAGCGCCAATGGTAAACAGTTTCCTGTCTTTAAGAAAGAAAAAGGTAATAAACATTACCGATGCCAGCCCCATACCAAAACCACTCAGCACACCTAATATACCGTTAAGAAATGCAGGAATAATATTAAAATCTATTTTAGAAGTAAGCTTAGATTCTTTTATCATCTTGGCAGTATCTATACCAAAATAGTTGTTTACCTGTGCTATAAGGTCGTTTACATCCTGCTCCAGCTTGGCTGTATCCAGTAACGATAAGTTTTCGCTTTGCGATACAATTAGCGGAACAAACATCATTATAAAACCTGCCAGTAAGGCAATAAAAAATATAAGTGTTACCACTACGGCAAGTATATGCGGAAATTTAAGCTTTCGCTTTAAAAAGTAAACTACCGGGCTGGCTACCATACTAAACAGTAGTGATATAAAGAGGTAAACAAGCACTGTTTTTATACTGTATAAAAATAACAGGAGTATGTATACGCCCGCAAGTACTGCTACCGTGCGCAGTAAGCCATTTGAGATAGTTTTAGAGGTGACCATGATATAAATGTGTATTGTTTTGGTGTATCGAAAGTAGTAAAAATTTTACGAAAGCATTTCTGTTTAATATAACATTAAGAATTTAAGAAATCTTCTTCATCTTTTATAATCCGTACGATTATTTATCTTAAAATTTTAAACAAAACCAAATGTTAGAGTCGCGTTAATTGTTCAGAATAAGCCGAGACAGAGGCGTAAATTTGAGAGGCTTGCTAAATATTATTATCAAATTAAAACAAATACCATGGCTAAGAAAGTTGCTGACCAGATCGTGGAAATGCTTATTGAAAACAACGTAAAACGTATATATGCCGTAACCGGCGACAGCCTTAATGAACTAAATGACGCGGTGCACCGCAGCGGAAAAATTAAATGGATACACGTGCGCCATGAAGAAGTGGGTGCTTATGCCGCTGCCGCAGAAGCTGAGCTTAATGATGACGGGCTTGCCTGCTGTGCCGGAAGCTGCGGCCCCGGTCACGTACACCTTATAAATGGCCTATATGATGCGCACCGCAGTGGTGTACCACTACTGGCGATTGCCTCTACGATTAATACGCCGGAGTTTGGTGTAGATTACTTTCAGGGTACCAATACCATTAAACTTTTTGACGATTGCAGCTGCTATAATGAGGTAGCCTCTACCCCTGCCCAGGCACCGCGTATGCTTCAGGCTGCCATTCAGCATGCTATTCATTTAAAAGGTGTAGCCGTTTTTGGGATGCCCGGCGATGTATCAGGCATGCCGGCTGTAGAGAGTGCTACCGCAATGCACAATTACCGTAATAAGCCTGTTATTCGCCCTGCTGATGACGAACTGCAACAACTTGCCGATATACTTAATAAAGGCAAGAAAGTAACCATTTTTTGCGGTACTGGAGCTGATAAGGCACATGACGAAGTGGTAGCCCTTGCCGGAAAACTAAAATCGCCGGTGGGTTATTCGTTCCGGGCAAAGATGGGCATACAGTATGATAACCCGTATGAAGTAGGTATGACCGGCCTATTGGGTCTTCCCTCTGCGTTTCATGCAATGCACGAGGCTGATACGTTACTGTTACTGGGAACCGACTTTCCATATGCTAACTTTATACCTACCGATAAAAAGATCATACAGATAGATACCCGCCCCGAAAAACTGGGACGCCGTGCAAAACTTGCGCTTGGCCTTTGTGGCGACATTAAACCCACAATTGAAGCGTTACTGCCATTACTCGAAGAAAAAACAGATGATACATTCCTGTTCGCGCAGCTTGGCTTATATGAGCAGGTTAAAAAACACCTCAACGTTTTTGTAGAAGACCGCGGTACCGACCACAAAATATCGCCTGAATATGTGGCAGCTACCATAAACCGTATTGCGGCTAACGATGCTATTTTTACCGTAGATACAGGTATGTGTTGTGTATGGGGCGCACGTTACCTTAAGGGTACGGGAGAACGTAAATTATTAGGATCTTTTAATCACGGGTCTATGGCTAATGCAATGCCCATGGCTATAGGTGCCGCATTAAGCCATCCGGATAAACAGGTTGTGGCCTTTTGTGGCGATGGCGGCCTGAGTATGCTACTGGGCGACCTCGCTACAATACACCAATATAAGCTGCCGATAAAAATTGTTGTATTTAACAACAGGTCACTGGGTATGGTAAAACTTGAAATGGAAGTTGCGGGCCTGCCGGATAATGAAACCGATATGGTAAACCCTGACTTTGCTCTGGTAGCCACTGCCATGGGCTTTAGGGGCATAAATGTTACTGATCCGGATAAGGTAGAAGAAGCATTAAGGGATGCTTTTGCTATAAATGGCCCGGTACTGGTTAATGTATTTACCAACCCAGCATCACTTGCTATGCCTCCTGAAATAGAATGGAAACAGGTTAAAGGCTATGCGCTAAGCATGACAAAACTTGTACTTGGCGGCCGTATGGATGAAGTAATAGAAACTGTAAAAGCAAATTATAAGCATTTGCCGGAAGTGCTTTAGGTATTTAAAAATTAAAAGATTTGAAAATCTGAAGACTCTGTAAGAACATTTTCAAATTTTCAAATCTTTATAATTTTAAATTCAATCAGTTTTTAAAAGCGTAGTTCAGGAGGTTAGCCCCCATTTTAAGGGCTTTAGCACGTACTTCGGGTGGGTCGTTGTGCACTTCAGGGTCTTCCCAGCCGTCGCCTAAGTCGGTTTCATGAGAGTAGAACAGTACGAGTCTTCCGTCTACAAAAATTCCCCAGCCATCCGGCGCTTTCCCATCGTGTTCGTGTATCTTAGGTAATCCCTGCGGAAACACAAATGGCCCTTTAAATATCTCGTGTCCTGCCGGTACGCGTACCAGTTCTTTATCAGGGAATATCCTTTTTATTTCGCGACGAATGTACTGATCCATGCCATAGTTATCATCTATATGCAAAAAACCTCCGGAAGTAAGGTAGTTACGCAGGTTTATAAGATCTGTATCGCTAAATACTACATTACCGTGCCCCGTCATGTGTACAAAAGGGTACGAAAAAAGATCCGGGCTGCCCGCCTCTACTACAGCAGTACGGGTATTTAGTTTTGTGTTAATATTCTGGTTACAGAATTTTGCGAGGTTAGGTAACGCTGTTGGGTTACCATACCAGTCGCCCCCACCAGGATACTTAAGTACTGCTATCTCCTGTGCCTGTACCAGCAAGGGTGCAAATAAAAATATATATAAAAACTTCTTCATTAGCTGAATGGCGAATTATAAAGCGTAAATATATAAATAAAGCACCATTTGGCTAATGGCCTTTTCTGTTAATTGCCTAAAGTGGTGTCCTGAAATATAAACTCCCGCTAAGCATAAGCCGCGGGAGCAGTATAAAACGATAAAAATTAATTGTTTAGAAAATATAGTCGGTACTCAGGAAGTTAGAATCGTGGTCGCGCACTATGGTGTTGAATAGTTCTTTATTAGCATCTGTAACTTTAGCAGCAACTAACGACCTGATTGAGAATGATCTTAGTGCATCAAATACTGATAGTGTACCTTCGGCACTGTCTTTTCTTCCTGTAAAAGGAAAAACGTCAGGGCCGCGCTGTGCCTGGCAATTGATATTTACACGACTTACCAGGTTTACAAACGGGTCTATAAGGCTTGCAACCTCTTTAGGGTCTGTACTAAATATACTTACCTGCATACCGTGCGATGCATTAATCTGGTATTCAATAGGCTCATCAATGGTATCAAATGGCACTACTGGAATTATTGGCCCAAACTGCTCTTCGTGGTACAATTTCATATCGCTGTTTACAGGATATACCACCGCAGGAAACACAAACGAAGCCTCGTTAAAGCCACCGTTTTCATTAATCACTTTAGCACCTTTAGCCACCGCATCTTCAATGCACTCTTTTAAATAAGCAGGCTTATCAGCTTCCGGCAGCGGGGTAATTTTTACATCCTTTTCCCATGGAAGTCCCGGCTTAAGGGCAGATACTGCTGCGCTTAATTTTTCAGTAAACTCAGCCGCTACTTCTTTCTGCACAAAAATAAGTTTAAGGGCGGTACAGCGCTGTCCGTTAAAAGACAATGCACCTAATATACATTCGCTAACAGCCACATCAAGGTCGGCATTTTTTGTAACTATGGCGGCATTTTTAGCATCTAAGCTTAGTATAGCACGAAGTCTGTTTACCTTAGGATGTTGTTTTTTAAGCCCGTTAGCCACTTTACTTGAACCAATGAATGCAAGCACATTTACCTTTCCGCTTTCCATGATAGGCGAAATAATTTCAGATCCTTTACCATAAAGTGTGTTTACAGTACCTTTAGGAAAGGCTTCTTTAAAGGCATTAAGCAACGGATAATGCGCCAGGACACCATGCTTAGGCAACTTGAATAAAATGGTATTACCCATAATAAGTGCCGGTATAAGTGTTGTAAAAATTTCGTTTAACGGATAGTTAAACGGCCCCATGCTAAGCACTACCCCCAGTGGTGCACGCCTTATCTGGGCAATGGTACCTTCTGCTTCCTGAAAACGCGACGATTCCCTGTCGAGGTCTTTAAGTGCATCAATAGTTGCGTTAATGTACTCTACTGTACGGTCAAACTCTTTAGTAGCATCACCCAGCGTTTTTCCTATCTCCCACATCAGCAGTTTTATAACCAGGTCACGCTGCTGTATCATCAGGTACACAAATTTTTGCATGCACTTAATGCGGCCTTCAACAGTCATGGTTGGCCATTCTCCCTGCCCATTATTATAAGCTGCTACAGCGGCATCGAGCGCTTCCATAGCCTCTTTTGGCGATGTTTTAGGAATACTGCCCACTACTTTGCGCTCCAGTCCGTTAGGTCCCGGTATGCAAACGGGCGAATAAATAGTATCTGTAGTACCCTCCCAGGTTACACATTCGCCGTTAAGCAGGTACACACGCTGGTGTATTTCCGGTATCCTGTATTGTTCGGGTATAGAATTTTCGTCTTTAAATATGCCATGCAGGCCATTTGCCTGTGTGCTTGTTTCGCTCATAATTTTTGAAGTTGATTTTTGTGTGTTATTTGTACTATTAAAATTAAGGAACTTAATGTAATGTTGGTGCTTACAAATTGTAATTTTTATGTAAATCGTATAAATCGTTATAGCAATAAGGTATTAAAAATGTTTAGTTATATTTGCATTTCTATTACCCTATAGAACTAATAGGATAAAATAAGACGCTTATCATAATGACTAGGATTATACTGCAATTAGAACGCGCTACAGATAACATCAGCTTTAGGCACATAGCCATAACTATGCTAATACTAAAGATGCTTATAATTAGCTATTTTGGTTACCTCATAGCCACTGAGATTTATAATGGTACGCTTCTTTTTGATTCTATGTTCTTTGTTTTTATGGGTGTAGGCTTTGTAGCACAAATAGTAGATGGCGCCCTGGGCATGGCTTATGGTGTTAGTTGCACTACATTGCTCATGAACTTTGGTATACCTGCAAGCCTGGCTACTGCAAGTGTGCATACCTCTGAAATTTTTACCACGGGAATATCAGGACTGTCGCATATCAAATTTAAAAATATTGACAAGAAACTGTTTTTCAAAATAGTAATTACAGGTACATTAGGCGCTGTTGCCGGAGCATATCTGATAAGCGACTTTTTTGATGCAAAAGTAATCAAGCCATATATTTCAGGTTATTTGGTACTATTGGGTGCTTATATAATATATAAAGGTATTCGTAATAAAAAAACTGTAAATCAAAAGGTTAAAAGAGCACCTTTACTTGCATTGATAGGTGGTTTTCTTGATACTACAGGTGGTGGTGGCTGGGGACCTATTGTAACAAGTAACCTTATAAGCCAGGGAAAAGACCCACGCGAAGTAATAGGAACTGTAAATACTGCAGAGTTTTTTATTACTTATGCAGCTACTGTAATTTTTACCATTATATTGGGCGTAAAGCACTGGCAAATAATTCTTGGCCTTATAACCGGCGGGGCACTTGCAGCTCCTTTTGGAGCTTATTTAGCATCTAAAATCAATAAAAGGCTGCTGTTTTTTATGGTAGGTACATTAATTATTATTATTTCGTCGTATTCGTTATTGCAGTTGCTGTAAATCGAAGAAAATATGTTAAAAATAAAATCTGAAAGGATTTTTAAAAAAAGTTTGCTTTAGTAGTAGCATTTGGTAATTTAGCCTTGCTAAACAAATACCATGGACATCCAAATTTCTAACGGCACACTTACGGCTACCATTAATCCAAAAGGGGCAGAACTAAATTCCTTAAAAAAAGATAACACCGAATATATTTGGGAAGGTAATCCTGAATTTTGGGGCAAGCATTCGCCGGTACTTTTCCCAATTGTGGGTACTTTAAAAAACAACTCTTATCTGTATAATGGTACTGAGTACACACTTAGCAGGCATGGTTTTGCGCGTGATAATATTTTCACGGTAAAAGAACAACAGCAAAATCGTGTAGTATTTTCTTTGGTTGCTAATGATTCCACCCGTGCCGTTTACCCTTTTGATTTTGAACTGGAACTTATTTATACGTTAGACGGCGATACTTTAAGCCTTGAGTATATTGTAACAAATAAAAGCGACAATGATATGCCGTTTTCAATAGGTGCACATCCTGCCTTTGCCCTGCCGGGAAATTTTGAAGATTACAGCCTGCAATTTGAAAAAGATGAACAAATAGAAAGTGTACAGCTTGAAGATGACCTGATATCTGATAAAACAGAACTATTAGACTTAGAGCATGGCAATTTACCTTTAACTTACAAATTATTTGAAAATGATGCCTTGATAATCAAATCGGCTCAAAGCAGAGAAATTACCATAAAAAAGGGAACTTCAGATTATATTAAGGTAACTTACCCCGCATTTCCACATTTAGGGCTATGGACAAAAGTAGGCGCCCCATTTTTATGCATAGAGCCATGGCAAGGTTATAGCGATAGTAATAATGCCAGCGGAAATTTATTAGAAAAAGAAGGTATTGTTATATTGAAAACACAAAGTAAATTTACAGCCGGATTTAAAGCCAAAATTTTCTAAAAAAATACATTTTATAACGCAACCTTTTACAAAAAACGTATCTAAAGCTAAACAACAATTATAAACATGAAACTTAAACTTCTATCTCTATTACTTCTTATTGTCGTTATTACAGCATGCAGCATTGACGGTAATGAAAATAAATACTGTACTTTTCAGGGTCAAATGGCTACCACAGCTGTAACCGGAGCAGATTCAACTAAAGTTAACGTTCCTGTTAACCTGAATGTTACTTTTGTAATTGGTAACAATTGTGGTCAATTCAACCAGTTTCTTTCTACAGCAGCATATCCTAAAAGTATTGTAGCGCTTGTAGATTACACCGGATGTGAGTGTGATGATAAATCGTACACACAAACAAAACCTTATACTTTTGCAGCTACAGCAGCAGGTACTTATGTGTTAAAGTTTCTTACTGAAAATGAACTATCACCAATAACTAAAACTATAGTAGTTACTGCTGAGTAATATATTATACATATATCAAGACAAATAAATACCAAAACATTTTCGATATTTATTTGAATGAAAAAAGCCATACTTAGTAAGTATGGCTTTTTTCATGTTTTACTATCGGTAGTTTAGTTTTGCACTTTATGCTGATTATCATTCGGTGTAAAATCCATAAAAATACCACCATCCAGCAATACAGAAGTTATCTTTTTGTTGGCAGAAATAGTCACAGTAGCTTTTACAGCTCCGGATTCCCATACGGATGGCGTAAAATGTGTTTTCTGGATAGTTCCGTCTTCCAGTGTTGCAACAACATCAAACGGAACTGCAAACCCTCCTACATTATTAATATTAATGCTTAACCTGCCACTTTTGTATTCTGTTTTGGTAACCCTAAGGTCAATATAATTATTGCTGAAAAACCAATTGTTCCAAAACCAGTTAAGCGACTTACCTGCACCGGTATTCATAGAATAAAAGAAATCCCACGGCATAGGGTGCTTATCATTCCAGTTAGTCATATACAGGTGTAATGCCTTTTTAAATGTGGCATCGCCCAAATAATCTTTTAACGCCAGATAGGCTAATGATGGTTTTACATAAGAGTTATTACCATAGCCCGGGCCGCTAAGCTGGCTGCTCATGGTTATAATGGGCTGGTCCTGCTCTGTAGCTATACTGTTTATCCAGTGCTTTACCCTGAATTCCTGATAGAATTTTTTGGCAGCTTCTTCCCCATTCTCATCAATGCCAATCAAGTACTCAAGCGTTGTAGCCCAGCCCTCGTCCATAAAAGCGTAGCGCGTTTCGTTAATGCCCATATAAAACGGAAAATAGGTATGCGCAATTTCATGGTCTGCCGTAAGGCGTGCATCTTCTAAGTTATCCGGTATACTACTATCGTTAATCATCATAGGATATTCCATATCCGCAAAGCCCTGTATGGCCGTCATTGCCGGAAACGGATATTCTATACCTGGCCACTTATCGCTGTACCATTTAAGGCTATAACGCATCCATTCGGTATAGCGCTCAAAATCTTTTGCTCCTGCTTTGTAGGCCGCCTGTACACTTGCCCTTTTGGTTTTAAGCTTTACGCTAGACGCATCCCATACATAATGATTACTAAGCGCAAAACAAAAATCGGTTATATGTGAAGCCTTAAATTTCCATACGTTCCATTCGGCCTGTTTTGTAACCTTACCGGCTTTCATTTCATCTTTAGTGGCTACATGAACAATGCCGTCTTCTTTAAGCGATTTTTTAAAGCGTTTTAAGTACTCAGGCTGTAATACTTCTTCAGGATTCTGGAAATCACCGGTAGACCATACCACAAAGTTTTTACGGGCTGATATTTCAAACTTATAGTCATTAAAATCGTTATAAAATTCTCCGCCATCTGTGTGTGGCAGGTAATCCCAGCCGTTGTAATCGTCATAAACAGAAACACGTGGAAAAGAATAAGCTACATAAAAAGTTTCCGGGTCTATCTGCCCTTCCCTGCCGCTTTCTTTAGATAACGGGTACTCCCATTCAATCTTAAGTTCTGCAACAGCTTTTGATGCTAATGGCTTATTAAGTTTCAGGCCACCAACAGTACCCCAGCCCTCTGTATTTATATCGTATTTTTCTCCATTTATTAAAAGTGATTTTATGACTAATCCTGTAGTAAGAAAATCGCTGCCTACATAGCCACTCCTGGGCGCATTTGGCTTATGGATATTATTGACAAAACGTATCATTATACCCCTTAAATCGTCAGGACTATTATTTGTGTAAGTAATTACCTCTGAGCCCGAAACAATTTTAGTCTGGTCATCTACCTTTACCTTAACATCATAAATACCTTTATTTTGCCAGTAGTTTTTTCCTGGCTCGCCTGTAAGGCTACGGGTTTCGTTTTCGTATGCTTTTTGAATATTACGTGGTATGTACAGGTCTTGTGCATAGCCCTGAAAAGCTAATCCGGATAATAAGAGACTGAAAAGTATTTTTTTCATAATGAGATAAATGGTTTGGGTAAAAATAGAATAAAAAACGAAAAGACTTATGTAGAATTTAAACATATTTTTCTTTAGAAAATGCGCGACACACCTCAAAATCGTCTTGTTTATTTTGACGAAAAACGTGTAAGATATCCTAAAACAAGATTATAAAAAAACCGCCTAAAATTGCTTTTAGGCGGCTCATATCTTAAAGGTTAAAATTAATTAACCGTTCATACTCATTAAAAACTCATCGTTATTACGGGTCTTTTTAAAGCGATCGTTAATAAAGTCCATAGCCTCTACAGGATTCATATCTGCAAGGTATTTACGCATTATCCACATACGCTGTATTGTTTTTTCGTCCAGTAACAGGTCATCGCGGCGCGTGCTTGATGAAGTAAGGTCAATAGCAGGGAAAATACGCCTGTTAGCAATCTTACGATCCAGCTGAAGTTCCATGTTACCTGTACCTTTAAATTCTTCAAAGATAACCTCATCCATTTTAGAACCGGTTTCAGTAAGCGCTGTAGCAATAATACTAAGCGATCCGCCTCCTTCAATATTACGTGCCGCACCAAAAAAGCGTTTTGGTTTTTGCAGTGCGTTAGCATCTACACCACCACTAAGTACTTTACCAGATGCAGGCTGCACCGTGTTGTATGCCCTTGCAAGACGTGTAATAGAGTCTAACAAAATAACCACATCATGGCCACACTCTACAAGGCGCTTGGCTTTTTCAAGTACTATGTTAGCTACTTTTACATGGCGCTCTGCAGGTTCGTCAAAGGTAGAGGCGATAACCTCTCCCCTTACACTGCGCTGCATATCTGTTACCTCTTCCGGGCGTTCGTCTATAAGTAGTACAATAAGATAAACTTCAGGATGGTTTGCAGCAATAGAGTTAGCAATGTCCTTAAGCAACATTGTCTTACCTGTCTTAGGCTGTGCCACAATCATACCCCTCTGGCCTTTACCTATTGGCGAAAACAAATCTATAATACGGGTAGATATTGTACTATGCTTATCGGCAAGATTAAACTTTTCTTCAGGAAAAAGCGGTGTAAGGTGTTCAAAAGAAACCCTATCCCTTACTACCTGAGGGTCATGCCCGTTGATTTTAAGGACACGTACAAGAGGAAAATATTTTTCGCCCTCTTTTGGCGGACGTACCACACCTTTTACAGTATCTCCGGTTTTAAGGCCAAAAAGGCGAACCTGCGAGTTAGATAGGTAAATATCATCTGGAGATGCAAGGTAATTATAGTCAGACGAGCGCAGGAAACCATAGCCATCAGGCATCATTTCGAGCACACCTTCGCTTTCTATAATACCATCAAATTCATAATCTGCCTCACGGTAGTTTGGCTCTTTATGTTCTTTATGCTCTCGTTCTCTTTGGGGTTGTGCAGCTTTTGGTGCAGGGGCACTACTTGTTATTGCAGGTGCCGGGCCTGGAGCCGTACCCTGTTCTTCTGCTATTCGTTTTTTATAACTTGGGTGGTTTGGATTATTAGCATTGGCACGTTCTATCTGAGCACGACGCTCTTCATCTGTCAGTACAGGACGCTTTGCTTTACCGTCTTTATCTTTATCCTTAACGGGAAGAGGCTTTTTATTTTCTTTAGAAAAAACTTTATCGGCAGCGGGCTGTATTGCAGGGCCATCAGTAGCTACTAGTTTAGGCTCTGCAGTTGCTTCTTCTTTAGGCACCACCGTTTCTTCTGTATCTTCTTGTTGCTCAGTTACCGTCTCTTCAGATGCTTTAACAACAGGTGTTTTCTTCTTAATTATTTTTTCTCCGGCGGGTGCAGCAGTAACAGGCACTTCTTCAAACGGAGTTTCGACAGGTGCGTTATCAGTATCCGCCACAGGAGCATTTTCTGGCTCAGTATCTTTACTTATGCGTGCTCTTTTAGGTTTAGATGCCGTATTTGCTTCAGGGGCTGCTTCTGCAGTTTCTTCAAAAAGCGGTTGTATCTCTGCCGGATTAGCCGCCTGATGGTCGAGTATCTGATAGATAAGCTCGTCTTTTTTTAGCCCCCTGAATTTATTGATTTTCGCCTTCTTGGCGATCTCTTGAAGCTCAGGAAGCTTCATTTCTTTTAATTCAGAAATATCAAACATGTATAGTTAATAGTTAATTTAGGCAATTTCAAAAATTGAAGTAAAGGGTAAGTGGAAATTTTCTGGGTAACGATTTCAACGCAGTATGAAGTACTTGCGGTTTTGTAATGCAATAATACAAATTATTTTTTACCTTACAATAGTATTTATAAAAAAGAAAACATATTTTTGTGCTGAAATTAGTACAAAGGCAATGATACAACGCATACAAAGCGTATACTTAGCAATAGCATTTACAGCAAGCGGCCTGTTGCCGTTTTTGTTTCCGCTATATACTTTAAGCAATCAAAATGAGCCAACGTTTTTTATAAACAACCTGGCATATATTATATTGTTTGTTTTTAGTGCAACGCTTTCTGTTGTAAGCCTTTTTAGCTTTAAGAAAAGAAAAAAACAGTTTGTAATAAACAGGCTGAACATAATATTAAATTTTATTTTACTGGGTTTATTTATATACCTGTCGCTTAATCTATCCGGAGACGCTACGGTGTCTGAGAAGGGTATTGGGATGATTCTTCCTCTTGTTTCTATCGTTTTTTTAAGCCTTGCAAACAGGGCCATCAAGAAGGACGAAGATCTCGTAAAATCTGCCGACAGATTGAGGTAAACCTTTTAACTTAGTTTATTAGTGCGTAAAAAATCCGGGTTGCCACCCGGATTTTTTTTGTTATATACTCAAAATATTATAAAAAAACGCTCCGGAAAATTCTTTGAATTTGCGCAGAGCGTTTTAAACCAATCAAAACCAATTATGAAAAATCTTATATTCTTTTTTATTACAGTATTAGGGGGCTAACCTGTTTTGTTGAGACAAATGTATGGCGCAAAAATGTGTTTTAATATATTTTTAGACCGATGCTATAGTTGATATCGGCGAACGGTTGTTATCTTTAGATGATTGAATTTCAACACAAAAGCTTATTGATTATACACTGCTAAAAAATAAGTTATATGGCAGCCTCAACCAGCCACCAAAATAGATAATTTTAATCTTCATTATGCCCGGAATTAAAACCCTGATAATGTTTTTGTATGCGAATACATAAATCTTAAACGCTAAATAACTTTATTAAAGGCAATATAAATCGTTAACCTTAAATTAAAACATTATTAATCAATAAGTTTAAAATTAAAATATTACTTTTGCGCAAATTATTTATACAAAATGCAAGAAGGTACAGTAAAATTCTTCAATGAAGAAAAAGGTTTTGGATTTATTACTCCAAGCAATGGTGGTAAAGAAATCTTCGTTCACGTTTCTGGTCTAAAAGAAAGCATTCGCGAGAATGACGAAGTTCGTTTTGACGTAGAAGAAGGCCGTAGAGGTCCAAACGCAATAAATGTTGTTATAGCTTAATACGCGCTAATAAAATTTACAGTAAAGCCCTTGCTAATGCAAGGGCTTTTTGTTTATACAGTATTCAGCACTTACGTGAAAGAATTGCTTATGTTAAGAAATTGCAATAAGCAGCCAAATACTTTTAAAATAAAAACGCCCTGGGAAAACCACTAACCCGGGCGTTTTATAAAACCAAATCAAAACCAATTATGAAAAAAAAACTCTTATTCTATGTTATTACAGTATTAGGGGGCTAACCTGTTTTGTTGAGACAAATATATGGCAACAAAAACACCAATACATTCATTTTTAGACGAATGTAAATTAAGTATCGATAAGCAGTAATTATGTTTCGATATCTATACTAATATAACCTCAGGAGATGGTTCACTGCCTTCTGCAAAAGCAGCAATACTGCCAAGGGTTACTTTTGCTATTTGCGAAAGCGCCTCATCTGTAAAAAATGCCTGGTGTGCAGTTACCAGCACATTTGGGAAACTCATAAGCCGTTGTATGGTATCGTCTTCAATTATATTTTCTGACAGGTCGCGAAAGAAAAGTTTTTCCTCCTGCTCATAAACATCAATACCCAACGCTCCCACCTTTTTACTCTTTAGAGCTTCAATCATATCTGCTGTAGATATAAGCCCTCCCCTGCTGGTGTTTAAAACAATCACACCATCCTTCATTTGCGCAAGCGTATCACTGTTGATAAGATAATGGTTTTCTGCGGTAAGTGGGCAGTGCAGAGAGAGTATGTCGGCTGTTGCCAAAACCTCGCCCTGTGATTTATAAGCTACGCCCAGTTCTTTAAGGCCGGCATCTTCATAAACATCATAAGCAACAACCGTACAGCCAAAACCCAGCATTATTTTACAAAAAGCTTTACCTATTTTACCTGTACCTATAACCCCTATTGTTTTACCAGACAGGTTAAAGCCCAGTAAACCATCAAGCGAAAAATTTTGCTCACGCACGCGGTTGTAGGCTTTGTGGGTTTTACGGTTTAGTGTAAGCAGCATGGCTATGGTATGTTCTGCAACTGCCTCGGGAGAATAAGCAGGAACACGGCATACCCTAAGCCCCAACCGTTTTGCGGCATCAAGGTCTAGATTATTAAAACCGGCGCACCGCAGTGCAATTACTTTTACACCTTTAGCCGCAATAGCTTCTAAAACGGGAGCGCTAAGCTTATCATTTACAAATACACAAACAGCGTAAGCATCTTCTATAACATTAACTATATGAGGGCCAAGATGGGTTTCATAATACTCTGTTTCGAGTCCGGGAATATTATTATACCGGTTAAAAAACTGGCGGTCGTAAGGCTTAGCCGAGAAAAAGATAACTTTCATGGTTGAAGGATTAGTTTCACTAAAAATACAAATTGTATTTAAGTAAAACCCCGTACATTATCATATTTAAGGCACCTACCCCTTTTTGGCAATTTCGATAACTTCAAGATTATCTATTTTATCGCCTGTTATGGTAAAGCGCAGCATGGTACGCACCTGATGAAAACCGTGTGTACCCGCAGCACCCGGATTCATGTGCAGCAAGCTCAGTTTCTGGTCATACTGCACTTTTAAGATATGCGAATGTCCACAAATAAAAAGTTTTGGAGGGTTAGCATAAAGTTCCTCACGAATCGCCTGGTTGTACTTACCGGGATAGCCGCCTATATGGGTAATGAGCACATCTACCCCTTCGCACATAAAACGGTTGTTTAGCGGAAACTCCAGTCTGGCTTTAGCATCATCAATATTACCGTATACCCCGCGCAATGGTTTAATTGCTTTTATGGTATCAGTAACCGAAAGATCGCCAATATCTCCGGCATGCCACACCTCGTCTGCCTGGTGTACATATTTTAAGATGGTATCGTCTATATGGCTATGCGTATCGCTAAGGAGGAGGATTTTTGTCAATTTGTTAAGGTCTTTTAAATATCCAAATATACCTCTTAGACTCTTAATGCGCAAAACCTATTATACGCTTTGAGTTAAAAACACTATTTTTACATAGAGAATCCATAAAAAAATATTGATGGAAAAAAGTATTGCCTTGCGTAGCGTAAACGTTACGCGGTATATAACCCCCCTTCGCGAAGGTGGCTCGCTGCCTGCGCTTGCCGAGGCAGATGACGATTTTAATTATGTACTTAAATTTAAAGGGGCAGGACATGGCACTAAAGCACTGATAGCTGAACTACTGGGTGGCGAAATAGCCCGCGCACTTGGACTACCGGTACCCGAACTGGTTTTTGCCAATCTCGATGAAGCCTTTGGCCGTACCGAAGCCGATGAGGAAATACAGGATTTACTGCAAAACAGCCAAGGGCTTAACCTTGCACTGCATTACCTAAGTGGTGCCATTAATTTTGACCCCGTAGTTACTACTGTAGAAGCTAAACTTGCTTCGCAAATTGTGTGGCTGGATGCGTATATAACAAATGTAGACCGTACTTTTCGTAATACCAATATGCTGATATGGCATAAGGATTTGTGGCTGATTGACCACGGCGCATCGTTTTATTTTCATCATGCGTTTACCGAGCCTGAAAAGCACGCATTAGTGCCTTTTACACTAATAAAAGACCATGTATTACTGCCACAGGCCACATTGCTTAACGAAGTAGATGCCGAATATAAAGCACTACTTACCGAAGATAAGATACGCGCCATTGTAGGCCTGTTACCGGATGAATGGCTACAATGGGAAGGCATGGAACAATCGCCGGATGCTGTGCGCGAAGTGTATGTACAGTTCCTTTTATTACGTTTACAAAACGCTGACATATTTATAAAACAAGCTCAGGATGCAAGACAGGCACTTATATGAATATGCAGTAATTCGCGTGGTACCCAGGGTAGAACGCGAAGAATTTATAAACGTGGGCGTTATTTTGTTCTGCAAACGTAAACGCTTTATAAAAATGATATTTACTGTAAACGAATCAAGGTTGCTTGCCCTGCACGCGGCATTGGACATTGAACAACTGCAAGCCAACCTCGACTCCTTTCAGCGGATAGCACAGGGAGCAAAAAATGGCGGCCCCATAGCACTAATGGAAACGCCCGAACGTTTCAGGTGGTTAACAGCCGTACGCAGTTCGGTAATACAAACATCACGGCCGCATCCGGGACTGTGCCTCGACCTTGACGAAAAGGCACAACAGCTTTTTACAGAATTAGTACTCTAAATTAGTTATTATGGAATGGCAAAATAAACTTACGCAATTACTGGGTGTTACTTACCCGGTAATACAGGCACCCATGCTGGGGGTAACCTCTCCGGCTATGGTGGCCGCAATAAGCAATGCAGGCGGATTGGGCTCATTACCTGTAGGCGGGTTTTCGCCAGAGAAAACCCGGCAGTTGATACAGGAAGTAAAAAGCCTTACTGATAAGCCATATAGCGTAAATCTCTTTGCCCACGATGTTCCTGACATTGATAGTGTACAGGCAGAAGCAATGCGGAGTTATCTTAATACACTGATTGACAAGAACGGTTTACACGCTGAAGTTCCCGATTTAGAAAGCCTTAAATTCTATACTTATAAAGAGCAGATTGCTATTCTAACAGAGGAAAATGTACCCATAGTAAGCTTTACATTCGGAATACCGGACGACGGTTCTTTAACTAAAATGAAACAACACGGCATTATACTCATTGGTACTGCAACGTGTACCGAAGAAGCAATACTGTTAGCCGAAAAAAATGTTGATGCCATAGTGCTTCAGGGTATTGAAGCAGGCGGACATCGCGGTAGCTTTATACCCGGCGATGTACCTCAGGTAGGATTGATGGCACTTGTACCCATGGCCCGCAAGGCAGTAAATATACCACTCATAGCATCGGGATCTATTAATTCTGGTGAAACGGTTAAAGCAGCTTTTGCTTTAGGAGCATTAGCTGTACAAATAGGCACCGCCTTTATTTCTGCCAACGAAAGCCTTGCTATACCAGCATACAAACAAGCACTTGCTACAGCAAAAGATACCGACACCATACTTACACGTGCATTTTCCGGAAGGTGGGCACGCGGTATAAAAAACGACTTTATAGATAAAGTTGAGTCAACAGGTCTGGACATCCCTCCCTACCCTATACAAAATAGCCTTACAGGCACATTAAGGGCTGAAGCTCAAAAAAAAGATAACGGACAGCTTACAAATCTTTGGTCGGGACAGGCCGCGGCCTTATCTGCAGACAAGCTTCCGTCTGCCGATATTTTTAATAAGATTATAAGTGAAACAGAGAGTTTGTAATCGCTATTATAAAACTAAAGCCACGAATTTCACAAATCTACACTAATCGATTAGTGGTAATTAGTGAAATTCGTGGCTTTATTATTGTCACCAATCCCTCAACTCCAATAAAAAACCCCTGATAATTTCAGGGGTTAGTTGTATTATGCTTTTGCAACTGTAGGATTGTTAAGCTTATGCGTAAGTTCAGGAGAAATCGCGGCACGCTCAAATTTAAGTTTACCTGCCATAGTTTCGATAACTATTGTGGTATCACCTATTTCTGCAAGCCTGCCATGTATGCCGCTCTTGGTTATAACCTTGTCGCCAACTTTTAAAGCTGCTTCAAATTCTTTTTCCTGTTTAGCCTTTTTTTGTTGCGGCCTTATCATAAAGAAATAAAACACGATAACAACAAGGATAAGGGGTAAAAAACTTTGTAATTGTTCCATTATATAAATATTAGTGTGCAGCAGGCGCTACTGTGCCTATGCCTTTAGATTCTATGTTAGCTTTAAAACTTACAACTTCGTTGCCTTTTTCGGTATTTACAGTAAGGGTAACCGTTTTAGAAACCTCACCACTTTTACCTGTAGAGTCAAACACAACGTGTACTTCTCCTGTTTTACCGGGAGCCACAGGCTCTTTAGTATAATCAGGCACAGTACAGCCGCAGCTGGCTTTAGCATCTGTAATAAGCAGGTCTGCCGTACCTTCATTAGTAAATTTATAAGTATGCTCTGCTTTAACACCTTGCTGGATAGTGCCAAAGTCAAATTCAGCATTATCAAACTTTATAATTGCAAGTTTACCTGAGTCAGCATGGGCAAGTTCAGCTTTTTTTGCTGTAGCGTCGTCAATTGTAAGGGCTGCATTTTCTTTTTTGCATGAAGCCATTACTAAAGATACCATGGCAAGCATGGCCACTGATTTTTTAATCATAACTATAAAAATGTTTTTAATTGGTATTACATTAATCCCCTGCCTGCTTTTACCATCTTATTATTTTCATGGTAATCCTTAACAAGGTTATCTAAAATTCCGTTGATAAAGATACTGCTTTTTGGTGTACTGTACTCCTTGGCAATTTCAAGATATTCGTTAATAGTAACCTTTACCGGTATCGACGGAAATTTCAGGAATTCGCAAATAGCCATCTTAAGTATAATGGCATCCAGCTCAGCAATACGGTCAGAATCCCAGTTAGGTGTCTTATCTATAAATTCTTTTGCAAGCTCGTTGTCATTCAGTATTGTTTTACGGAACAGGTCGCGCACAAAATCTTTATCTTCAAAATCCTTATATATCCTTGGCACCGAAAAAGAATCGCGGCCTTCCGGCGAAAGCACCTTAAGCTGCTTGCTTATAAGCGTGTTTACTACCGGGATATCATCTACCCAGGTAAGTTTATAATCTTCAAGGTATTCATACAACTTTTCGTTAGGGGCTATAACCTCGTCAAAAAGATTAGCAATAAACGCACGGTCTTCGTCGTAATTGCTTTTTTCTGTTTTCATATACTCCTTATAAAGGTCGCTGCTTTTAACGGCCTCTAAAAGTATAAGTACATAATCGTCGTTACGCTTCCAGTTGTCAATTTTGTTTTCAGCAAGGGCAATACTAAGCGGATTGCTTTCGGCAAGCAATTGCAGTATCTGGTTGTTGATAAACTTTTTGTTTGGGTTACGCTCCTGTGCAGTAGCCAGGTGTTTTTTCTGAGATTTTTCGATAAAATCTTCTTCAACGCTCCTTAGCTCTACAAGAGCCGACACCACTATAAGGTAGAGGTCACGGATGTTTTCAATACTTTGGAACAGGAATTTTTCTTCCTTGTCCATATTGTCTGAATTATTTTGGTGCATGGCATAAATACTTTGCATCACCTTAACACGAATATGTCTCCTGTTTAACATCCGGATATAAGAACTTTAAAATTAAACGAGGCGAAAGCATTATCGCTTTCGCCCCGCAAAATTAAGAATAATATCTTTTTCAGCTAATTATTTAGCAATTTCTTTTTTTCGGTCGTCAATACGCTTTTGGGCAATCTGCATTGCAGCCTGCTGCGTAGTTATTCCGCTGCTTTCGGCAACGTGAAAAATTTCAAGCGTAGTGTTGTAAATATTCTCAGTCCTTTTCAGGGCTTCTTCTTTACCGTAACCCGCTATTTCGCCATATACATTAATAATACCACCGGCATTAATAAGGAAATCCGGAGCATAAGAAATGCCTTTATCCATAAGTATCTTACCGTGTACTTCTTCAACCGCAAGCTGGTTGTTAGCCGCACCTGCAATAACTTTAGCCTTTATTTTATTAATAGTAGCATCGTTAATGGTAGCGCCAAGGGCACATGGGGCATAAATATCTACATCGGCACTGTAAAGATCATCTCCTGTAAATAGCTGCACGCCATATTTAGCCGCTACCTCGTGCATACGGTCTTCGTTAATATCGCTTATTTGTACAAGTGCGCCCTCTTTAGCAAGGTAGCTGATAAGGGTTTCGCCTACATGGCCTGTACCCTGCACTAATATTTTTTTACCCTCAAGGTTATTAGACCCAAACTGGTGCATTGCTGCAGCTTTCATACCCATATATACACCATATGCTGTTACAGGGCTTGGGTTGCCAGAGCCTCCCCTGCTTTCTGAAATACCGGTAACGTGTGGTGTAACATCGCGAATAAGATCCATGTCGGCTGTTGTACTGCCCACATCTTCTGCGGTAATATATTTACCACTAAGTGAGTTAACAAACTCTCCAAAACGTGTTATAAGTTCAGGAGTCTTATCTGTTGCGGCATTGCCTATTATTACTGCCTTACCTCCTCCAAGGTTAAGGCCTGATATTGCCGACTTGTATGTCATCCCTCTCGAAAGCCTTAAAACATCGTTAAGAGCCTCCCATTCGTTAGCATACTTCCACATACGGGTACCGCCCAGTGCAGGCCCCAAAACTGTGTTATGTATGCCAATTATTGCTTTTAAACCAGTATCTTTGTCATGGCAAAATACAACCTGCTCATGATCGTTAAAAGAGGGTTGGCCAAACACCGGGTCAACCTTGGTAAGCTCATTGGCTTTAACAACTTCTGCTATCATAATATTATTTTTTAAATTTGAAAGATAATTCAAAAACCTGACACAAATTTATACATTTTCTTGTTACAGGGCTGAAAAATGAGCATTTTTTGTATTTTCCATAAAAGTTAAGGAAATCCATAAAGGATACTTAATAACGATTATTAAACAAATTTAACAGTAAGCTTAAGGTAATTTTACCTTACCAAAACATACAATGAAAGAATTACAGTATTTAAACAAATATTTTGTAAAATATAAATTTCAATTTCTTTTAGGAATTGTAATAACCATAGCGGCGCAAATATTTTCGTTATTCACTCCTAAGTACATTGGGAGTGCTGTTACAGCCATAGAAAAGTTTACAAAAGGTCAAATTAGTGCAGATGCCGTGCGTAGCGAACTTCTTACCGTTATACTACTAATTGTAGGAACAACCCTTGTAGGAGGTATACTTACTTTTTTTATGAGGCAAACACTTATCGTAATGTCTCGCCACATAGAATTTGAACTCAAGAACGAAGTATTTCGCCATTACGAGAACCTGTCGCAAAGCTTTTACAAACGCAACCGCACCGGCGACCTTATGAACCGCATTAGCGAAGATGTAAACAAAGTACGCCAGTATGTAGGGCCGGCTATTATGTACTCACTCAACACAATAATAGGCTTTGTTGTTATCCTTACCCAGATGACGCTAATATCGCCAAAACTTACCTTATATACTATACTACCGCTACCATTACTGGCTTACAGTATATTTTGGGTTAGCCGCGAAATAAACCGCCGCAGCACACTTACACAGCAAAATCTTTCATCGCTGGCTACCTACTCCCAGGAAATGTTTTCAGGCATACGCGTTACAAAGGCTTATGCACTTGAGACACAAAAAGAAGAAGATTTTACAGCGCTGTCCCGCGAAAGTAAATCACGCAACATGAGCCTGGCTAAAATCAGCGCGCTCTTTGGCCCGTTAATGATATTACTTATAGGGCTTAGCAACCTTGTGGTAATACTTGTAGGCGGCACCATGTATATAAACGGCACCATTGCAGATATTGGTACCATTGCAGAGTTTATACTTTATATAAACAAACTTACCTGGCCGGTAGCATCATTAGGATGGATATCGAGCATGGTACAGGAGGCTGAAGTTTCGCAAAAGCGTATTAATGAGTTCTTAAAAACCCTGCCGGAAATTCGTAACGAACACCCTGAGCATACACCTATTTTAGGCAATATAGTTTTCGACAACGTAAGCTTTACGTATGAGGATACTAACATTACAGCATTGCATGATGTTTCTTTCACACTAAATAAAGGTGAAACCCTTGCCATACTGGGTCGTACAGGCAGCGGTAAAAGTACTATACTGTCTTTAATAAGCAGGCTTTATGACACCAGCAGTGGTAATGTAACAGTAGATGGCGAAAATGTAAAAGACCTTAACCTGTATGACCTGCGCGGCGGTATAGGGTATGTACCGCAAGATGCGTTCCTGTTTAGCGATAGTATAAAAAACAACATTAAGTTTGGGAAAGAAGATGCCACACAGGAAGAAATTGTATCGGTAGCTAAAAAAGCAGCAGTACACCATAATATAGAAGGCTTTACCCATCAGTACGAAACCATACTTGGCGAACGTGGTATTACACTTTCGGGTGGGCAAAAACAACGTGTATCTATAGCGCGTGCCATGATTAAAGACGCACCTATACTATTGCTGGATGATTGCCTCTCTGCAGTAGATACAGAAACCGAGGAAACAATACTGAACAACCTGCGCGACTTTTGCCGCGATAAAACCACAATTATTGTAAGTCACCGGGTATCATCTGCCAAGAATGCTGACAAAATAATAATACTTGAAGACGGAAAAATAGTAGAACAAGGCACTCACAATCAATTGATAAACCATAACGGATATTATAAAGAACTGTACCTGCTGCAATTATCAGAAAAAGAATTGCAGTAATTAGTTGGATAATTAAGATTTTTTTTAGATTTTTGGTAACTACATAAACCAATCTAAATGTACACAGGATTATGAGAGAAAATGATATGCTGGAAAAGGAAGAGATCTTTTCTAAAGTTTTGAGGGCAGGCAGAAGAACCTACTTTTTTGATGTGAGGGCCACTAAGGCAGATGATTACTATATAACCATTACTGAAAGTAAGAAATTTACTGAAGAAGATGGGTCTTTCCATTTTAAAAAACATAAAATTTACCTGTACAAAGAAGACTTTACAGCATTTAAAGATATTCTTGACGAGATGACCGGTTATGTTTTAAACAACAAAGGCGAAGAAGTAATTTCTGAAAGGCATCAAAAAGACTTCAGGAAATTATTTGGCGAGAGAGCCGAAGATGCTGTTCCTGCAGAAAGCTATACTGACATTAATTTTGACGATATATAATAATAAAGCCCTCAAAAAGGGCTTTATTTATTTCTACAAACAGGCTACTTAAAGCTAAGCCGATATTTATAAATTATACTTTGTCGTCTTTTCGGCATATTTATAAGTATACCTGTAATACATATCAAAATCAGGAGCAGCATTAAAAACAGATAAATTATTCCGTTAAAGCTAAGGTCAGGAAAATTGGTTAATAAGAAAAACAATGTGCTCATTAGCGTAAGCACCGAAAGGCTAAGGCTAAATAGTTTCATAATCTTTGTGTTTGTATTAATTCCTGCAAATACCAATAGAAAAGTACAAGAGCACTTCTTACATAATATTTATTTTAGCACTTTTAAGTCCTAAAATAATAAACGGATAATTTCTCATCCTGTATCGAACCTCTATAAAGCTACAAAAAATATTTAACCCGCTAAATTAAATTACTGGTTATTAATTGTTAAGACCTGCTTTTATAAATAAAAGTCATTGTGAAAATTTTATTTAGATAGCCATCTATACAAGCTAAATCTTTTTCGGCAATATTAGTTGCAGTGAGTTCGTTGTTGGTAATGTAGTACTTACCAGCTTCTGTACTTGCTTTTCCCTTGCCGGTAAAACGAATGTTAGATACGGTTACGCGGTACTTACCCTCGGCAACTTCAATTTCAAAGTCAAAATTGTATTCAGATTTCAATATTTTAGACGTTTCCGGGCAAGAGCTGCCTACACCTGTAGCCGTTCCCTTATATAACGGACCTTTTTCTGAAATAATTTTGAGGCGTGAGTGGCGCTGTATGATTGCCGGAATATTAGTTTCGCTTGTTATAAAAACATTTTCCCACAGAAGCTTACCTCCTACAGCAGAAAAGCCCGTAGATTGTGCATTGCCAATTATAGCAAATAGGAATAACGCAATTATAAACGCCTTTTTTTTCATTTGTTATTTTCGTTCTGGAATAAAACAAAGATATATCTTTTTATCTCTGTAAAAACAGGTTACAGTTTATATTTAAGTACAAAATCTGTTACAACATTATACAGAATCTCTTAAAAGGATTCTAAAGAATGCTCTTCCATATTTCAAGTTTTTTATCAAAACTCATAGTTGCATTGGCACCACTTGGTGAAGGAAGCACTGTATATTCAATACCCTCTACCCTGCCCACATACTTATCATAATATGCAGCTGCATTTTTACTGGAGAAAAACACCTTCTTAATATTAGGATACTCCTTGTAAAATTTAGTAAAATCGTTAGCTACTTCATTTTTTATATTACTATCCAGGCTCCCCTCTCGTTCGCAGTATTCTAATACATCCCATAATGCAATATGGTTATTTTTTAGCAAAGCTTTTTTATCATCATAATTATGGGTCATTTCCCTTCCGAAAATCGTAAATAACAACTTCCAGAACTGGTTGCCACGATTTCCATAATATTCTTGTAACTCAAGGGATTTTTCTCCGGGCATGGTACCCAATATAAGCATAGTACAACTGGTATCTACAATAGGTGCAAAAGCTTTTTTCATAATAAAAACATAAGGATAACTAACCGTATAAGTAATGTATTACACTGATAGTTAAACAATTGTTAGCGCGGTTTGATTTATGATTTCATTGTGATTAGCGGCTTGTACCATTATATAACTTTGGGTAACAAGCATAAGCTAAAATATCAAAAATAACTTAATTATTACTAAGATGGCTACAACAAAAACCACATCAAGAACTACAAAAAGTACTGCTGCTAAGAGCGCAGCATCTAAAACAACTGCTGCCAAAGCTACAGCCGCTAAAACTGCAACTGCAATAACAGCAAGAGGCATTGTAAAAGCAAAATCTACTGCTGCCGAAGGCCTTAAAGAACTGTTTATTGACTGCCTTAAAGATATTTACTGGGCAGAAAAAGCACTGACTAAAGCCCTGCCAAAAATGGCTAAGAATGCTACCACACAAAATCTTATAGATGGCCTTACGGCTCATCTTACAGAAACTGAAGAACAGATAGCAAGGCTGGAGCAAGTATTTGAAATCGTTGGCAAAAAAGCTGTAGCTAAGAAATGCGAAGCTATGGACGGGCTTATTAAAGAAGGCCAGGACATTATGGAAAGTACTGAGCCGGGTCCTGTGCGCGATGCCGGTATTATTGCCGCATCACAAAAAATAGAGCACTATGAGATTGCTACCTATGGTACCATCATTGCCTTTGCAAAAACACTAGGCATGGACGATGTAGCCGATATTCTGCATGTAACACTTGAAGAAGAAAAGGCAGCCGACATAACACTTACAGAAGCAGCTTACAATACCATAAACTTTGATGCTGCTGAAGCAGATGATAGTGAAATGGAGTAATTGATCAGCAGCATTTGTCAGAAGACGGGGTTTTTATTAAAGCCCCGTTTTTTTGTTTGACAAAAACCCCGTACTGTTAAACCATTGTAATGGGGCTAACTATTCCGTATATTTGTAGTAAAAGCTATCAGAATGAAATTTCAGGTTGTATCAGATTATAAACCTACCGGCGACCAGCCCGGTGCCATAAAACAGCTTACAGAAGGTATTAATGCCGGTGAGCCGTTCCAGACGTTACTGGGTGTAACAGGATCGGGTAAAACCTTTACGGTTGCTAATGTAATACAGGAAGTGCAAAAGCCTACCCTGGTGCTTGCGCATAACAAAACGCTGGCGGCACAGCTGTATTCAGAATTTAAACAGTTTTTCCCTAATAATGCGGTAGAGTACTTTGTATCTTACTACGACTACTACCAGCCGGAAGCTTATATTCCGGTAACGGGAACCTATATAGAAAAAGACCTTTCCATAAACGAGGAGCTGGAAAAGATGCGTCTTAGCACCACCTCTTCGCTGCTTTCAGGCCGCAGAGATGTGTTGGTCGTAGCATCGGTTTCATGCCTGTATGGTATTGGTAACCCGGTAGAATTTCAAAAAAACGTGGTATCCATTCATAGTGGCCAGATACTTAGCCGCACCAAGCTGCTGCATAAACTTGTACAGAGCCTTTATGCCCGTACCGAAGCCGACTTTACGCCCGGTACCTTTCGCATTAAGGGAGACATCGTAGAGGTTTTTCCAAGTTATGGTGATGAACCATTCCGTATCCACTTTTTTGGCGATGAAATCGAGGAGATTGAGGCTTTCGATAAAGTAACCTCATTAGTCATTGAAAAATATGACCAGCTGAATATTTATCCGGCTAACATGTTTGTAACCAGTCCGGATGTACTTCAGGGTGCAATATGGGAGATACAACAAGATCTTGTAAAACAAGTAGATTATTTTAAAGAAATAGGCAAACACCTTGAGGGCAAGCGCCTTGAAGAGCGTACTAATTTCGACCTTGAAATGATACGCGAGTTGGGCTATTGTTCCGGTATCGAGAACTACTCACGCTACCTGGACCGCAGGCTGCCCGGTACACGCCCGTTCTGCCTGCTCGATTATTTCCCTAAAGACTTCCTTATGGTAATCGACGAAAGTCACGTTACCGTTAGCCAGGTACATGCCATGTATGGCGGCGACCGTTCGCGCAAAGAGAACCTTGTAGAATATGGCTTTCGTCTGCCTGCTGCTATGGATAACCGCCCGCTGAAGTTTGAGGAATTCGAGGCTTTGCAAAACCAGGTAGTATATGTTAGTGCCACCCCGGCTGATTACGAACTACAAAAAAGCGGTGGCGTTTATGTAGAACAGGTAATACGCCCCACAGGGCTGCTTGACCCTGTTATAGAAGTGCGCCCAAGCCTTAACCAGATTGACGACCTTATAGACGAAATACAGCAACGTGTAGAACTTGACGAACGTACACTTGTTACCACCCTTACAAAGCGTATGGCCGAAGAACTGGCTAAGTACCTTACTAAAGTTTCCATCCGTTGCCGTTACATACACAGTGAGGTAGATACGCTGGAGCGTGTAGAAATAATGCAGGACCTGCGTAAAGGATTGTTTGATGTGCTTATAGGTGTTAACCTGCTGCGTGAAGGACTCGACCTGCCGGAGGTTTCGTTGGTTGCAATACTGGATGCCGATAAGGAAGGTTTTCTGCGCAATACACGATCGCTGGTACAGACCGTAGGCCGCGCCGCGCGTAACGTAAATGGTAAGGCTATTTTATATGCTGATAAAGTAACAGACAGTATGCAGCGTACTATTGATGACACTGCCTACCGCCGCGAAAAACAGCATAACTATAACATTGCCAATGGTAAGGTACCTATGGCACTGAATAAAGAAATCAGTAAAAATTCACTTGGTAAAAGCAATGCCTATAAACTGGAACACACGCCAAAAGTTGCTGCTGAACCAGACACAACATACATGGCTAAAGGCGATATAGAAAAAATCATCCGCGAGAAACGCAAGTCTATGGAGAAAGCTGCCAAGGAACTTGACTTTTTACAGGCCGCTAAACTAAGGGATGAGATTAAGGTGCTGCAAGAGAAGGTTTGATAAATTACTTTAATTCTAATTTCACAAAACCATGAATACCCTCGCCTACTTCGAGATACAAGCTACAGATGTACCAAAAGCCAAAGTATTTTATGAAGCGGTTTTTGGCTGGAACTTTGTAAAGGAAGAAAGCTTCCCGATAGAATATTACCGTATTGAAACCGAAAATATGTTTGGTGGGCTGTTAAAGCGTTTTGCTCCTACCCCAGCCTTAGGAGGTGGAACCAATGCCTTTACCTGCTCAATACAGGTGGAGAACTTTGACGCCAAGGCAAAGATAATTTTAGATAACGGCGGCATCGTGGCCATGGATAAATTTGCCGTAGCGGGACGTTGCTGGCAGGGTTATTTTATAGATGTAGATAATAATGTATTTGGGATTTTTGAGGTAGATGAAGATGCGAAATAAAAACACAAATTACATTAACTTATACTAAAATTTGGAAATTAGTGACTGAATATAAAAAGAGAGCCGGATGAAAAATCATCCGGCTCTCTTACTATGTGTTTGTTTTAGTGGTTATCCTAAAACTTCTTTTACTTTTTTGCCTATTTCTGCAGGAGAGTCAACAACGTGGATACCGTTCTCTCTCATGATGCGTTTTTTAGCTTCAGCTGTATCATCAGCTCCACCAACAATTGCACCTGCGTGACCCATTGTACGGCCTTTAGGAGCAGTTTCACCAGCGATAAAGCCAATTACAGGCTTGCGGTTACCGTCAGCTTTAACCCATTTAGCAGCATCAGCTTCAAGCTGTCCACCAATTTCACCTATCATGATGATAGCTTCAGTTTCAGGGTCATTCATAAGTAGTTCAACAGCTTCTTTAGTAGTAGTACCAATAATTGGGTCACCACCAATACCAATAGCTGTAGTAATACCAAGACCTTGTTTTACAACCTGGTCAGCAGCCTCATAAGTAAGAGTACCTGATTTAGATACAATACCTACTTTACCTTTTTTGAATACGAAGCCCGGCATGATACCTACCTTAGCCTCTTCCGGAGTAATAACACCCGGACAGTTAGGACCTATAAGGCGACAGTCTTTACCCTGAATATAATCATAAGCTTTAATCATATCTGCTACAGGAATACCTTCAGTAATAGCAATAATTACTTTAATACCTGCTTCAGCAGCTTCCATAATAGCATCTGCAGCAAATGCAGGCGGAACGAAGATAATAGAAGTATCTGCACCTGCTATATCTACAGCGTCTTTTACAGTATTAAAAACGGGCTTGTCCAGGTGAGTAGAACCACCTTTACCTGGTGTAACACCACCTACCACGTTAGTACCATATTCGATCATCTGGGTAGCATGGAAGGTACCTTCGCTTCCTGTAAAACCCTGTACAATTATTTTGGAATCTTTATTAACTAAAACACTCATGATATATTGATATTTTTTTTAATTCAATTTTGCGTTACAAAAATAGCTTTTTAAGCAATACGCCCGAAGCTTTTTTTGATATTTGTATACCTAATTCTGCAAGAAAATATTACTTAATTTCTTTAACTTCCTTATAAGGATAAATGGTGTAAAACATCTGTAATTGCCAGTCAGGATATTTACTGCCTATTCTTTCTTTTAAACGTTCATAATAAAATAATTCTGTAAACGGCATCAGTCCCGTTTCTGCCTCTGCCCATCTGTTAAGCCTGATCTGACATCCGGATGTGCACTTTTGACACTCGTTATCTCCACTAAAATAGGATGATACAATCTTTGTTTTTCCACTTTTCTCCAAACAGATGTAGACATTTGGCGTCTTACCACTATACATTCCTGACGAAAAATAATGTATCCAGTAACCAAACAGATTACTGGCAGGTAATATTAGCCAAAAAACCAAAAGCAATATTGCTGCTATTTTAGGAAACTCTTTTAAAATTACCGGTTTATTTATAACGTGATAGTTAAGTATATATAAAACGACAATAAGACAAATGTTCCACCCCCATATTATGTAGTTACTATTGAGACCAAAGGGACCTAAGACTAATAATATACAAATGTGCATAAATATAAGTGCCAATGCAGGCCATCTTCTATTTTTATAAAGCAGCAACGCAATTCCGGCTCCAAGTTCAGCCAAAGGAAGTAATAAACCTGAGTAATGTAATACAAGTCCATGCTTACCAATACCTCCAAATTTGAGCAGAAATTGTTTATCCCATGTTGAATATAAAAATGCTCCCCCTATTTTATGAAGACCACTAAAAATATATGTAGATGATAATAGTATACGTAAAATAATAAAAAAATGTTGAGGCCTATCCTTAAAAATAAGATAAAAAAAGGCAATGAATATGTACAGATATTCATAAGGTTGCCAGCGTAATAAATCAAGCAGGCAGGAGCAAAATTCTACAATCAATGCCACTGCCAGCATCCTGTACCATCCTTTGATTATGAAAACTGTGAAACACAACAAAGCAACAATATATAATGAAAGATGTATAAAAGCGGGAATAATATCAAGAAACCTTATGATAGCTACAGTTGGTAAAGATCTTTCTGCAATCCAGGCGTTAAATGATATAAGTTTTGTAATGACCCAAAAAAAGCAGATAACCTTCATAAGAATTACCTGCTTTTTATAATCGCTAAAATTTGTAATTAGCATAATATTACTATTCTATAAAGCTCATTACATAGCCCCGAAGTAATTTATTGTTCTCAACCTTCCACATTGCTAGCGATCTCGAATATAGCTTTTCTTCGGTAGGTGTATCTAAAGGGTTGATATAATGGTCATATTTAACCGATACATTATTGCCCTCTGTAATAATTTCCCTCACATCAATCCGCGAACCCGCATTCATCTTTGCAAGCTGCTGCATCATGATAAGGATTTCCTTTTTGCTGAACTCCATATACCCACGCGTGCTAGTCCACTCTACACTAAACTGCGGATGCAGGTGTTCCTGTAGCTTATCAGCATCTGGAATATCTTTATAGTAAGCCAAAACAACATCGCCTGCGCTCATGATTATTTCAGTTTTTGTAATATTTCAGGAATACGTTTTACATAAGCCATATCTTTCAGCTTCTCGCGCGATTCCTCTGCCGGAGAACCAAAATATACCTTACCGCCCGGCAATGATTTTGCCACACCGGTTTGTGCCAGTATTACCGCCTTAGTACCTATGGTTATGGCACTGGTAACACCTACCTGTCCCCACATAGTAACTTCATCTTCTACTACTACGCAGCCTGCAATACCGGTTTGCGATGCTATCAGGCATTTTTTGCCAATGACAGTGTCATGCCCTATGTGTACCTGATTGTCTATCTTAGTACCTGCACCTATAGTGGTGTCTCCGGTAACGCCTTTGTCTATAGTACAGGCGGCACCTATGCCCACATTATCTTCAATAACTACACGTCCGCCAGATAGTAACTGGTCAAAACCTTCGGGGCGTTTTTTGTAATAAAAAGCATCACCACCTAAAATAGTGCCCGCATGAATTATTACGTTATCGCCTATAACGGTATTGTCATATATGGCTACATTACTGTGAATAAGGCAGTTTTTACCAATAGTAACATTATTACCCACAAAGGTATTGGGCTGTATGACTGTACCCTCGCCTACTTTTGCCGTTGGTGCAATAGAAACATTAGCCTGTAAAAATGGCCTGAAGTGCCTTGTAAGTGCATTGAAATCTCTGAAAGGATCGTCAGATATTAGCAGGGCTTTACCATCCGGGCAATCTACTTCTTTGTTTATCAACACTATTGTTGCTGCAGATTGCAGTGCCTTATCATAATATTTTGGGTGGTCTACAAACACGATATCGCCTGGTTCTACAACATGAATTTCATTCATGCCATGTACTTCAAAATCATCGGCACCTACATATTCGCAGTCAATTAATGCCGCAATATCTTTTAGCGCCTGTATTTGGGGAAATTTCATAGTAAGATCTGATTAAAGTTCGGCATGAAGCCTTAATGAAAAAATATTTACAAGACCATTTCTGTCTTTATTATAGCCCGGGTTCATTACAAACTCATAACCACCTGTAAGATAGAGATTATTATTGAGTTGGGCAGCATAATAAAATTCTGTTGCACTTTCTATGGCATAGTTAAGTTTACCATCGCCCAGCATAAATCCGTATCCGCCAGAAGCCAGATAATCTTTATGCGGGTCAGAAATTCCGGAAGCAACTACCGCTAATCCGGCCGTGTCCTGTTTACGGTTCCAGAGGGTTCCTTTTTCGCTTACGCCAAGGCTAATGCTTTCGTCAATTTCTGTAAATGCCCAGGTTTGCGTATACCCGTCATTCCAGCTTGCCCTGAAAAATGCGCCCATATCATCCGTAATTTCCTGTTCGGCATTAAGGCCAAAACCATACTTTTTATTACCATACTGCTGCACATCCTCTATAACCGGCGCTGATGGATTTAAGGCTATTGCCTCGCGATAATTTCCCATCTTGCCATTGGTTACAAAACCAAGTACTCTTATTGTACCGGGCTTGCCAAACATAGTATAGTGCCGTGCATATTCAAGGGTAACAGAGTTTGCTTTGCCCATGCTCCAGTTTACAGGAAGTCCATTAGCTACTTCGGGCAATAACGAAAAAGCAAGACGCCACTCATTAACCGGGGTTACATATTGTAGTATGGCACTGGGAATATAGCCACGAGTGTTGGCCGGGTAATCCCATGCGCCGTTGCTCATAAGCCCCCAGTTCATAAACTGTGTACGGGGATCATGGCTGTAGGTATTTTGGTCAAAAAAGTCGGAAAGGCAAACCTTACCGACTGTTATGCCAATATATTTTTCGGGTATTTGTCCGGCAAGCTGGTTTTGGTCGCTTTCCTGCGCAATTGTATTGCCATTAAGGGCAAACAATTGGGTAAAATACAACCTCGCCAGGTATATCTTTGGAGATGTACTGCCCACCCTAAAGGTTTCACCGTTAGGCGCATCACCAAGCCCTAAAACTTTACTGAGGCCGGAGCCACCTGCCATTTCGGGATTAATGTAAACACTCGCCCCTTTCCAGAGGCGTGCTCCTGCAAAAAGCGTAGACGTAACCGAATTAGACTGTTCTTCTTCAGTACTCAGGCTGTTCTGCCCGCTGTAAGGAGCAGAAAAGCCCGGTTTATACTGATATATTATCGTAGTTTGTCCGTGAAAAGAAAAATTTTCTTTTTTAATACTGTCATTGGTTTGCGCTTTCATGCTTAACCCAGTTAAAGAAAGCAGCAGGGCGGCGGCGGTAACCGGTTTCACCTTGTATAAGTATTATTTAACGCGCTCCATGTAAGCACCGGTAGCAGTATCGATCTTGATCTTATCGCCTTCGTTAATAAAAAGCGGTACGTTTACAGATGCTCCTGTTTCTACTTTTGCAGGCTTGGTAGCATTAGTTGCAGTGTTACCTTTAACACCCGGCTCTGCATAAGTAACTTCAAGTACTACAGATGCTGGCATATCTACAGATAATGGCGCATCAGTTTCAGCATTGATGATAACCATAACCGTTTCTCCTTCTTTTAAAAGATCTGGCGCATCAAGGATATCCCTGTGTAGCGATATTTGCTCGTATGTTTCAGAGTGCATAAAGTGAAACTGGTCACCCTCAGGATAAAGAAACTGGAACTTGTGTGTTTCTACCCTTACATCGTCAATTTTGTGGCCCGCAGAAAAAGTATTATCAAGTACTTTTCCGTTTGTAAGGCTCTTAAGTTTTGTACGAACGAAAGCTGGGCCTTTACCCGGCTTAACGTGAAGGAATTCGATAATTTTATAAATGTCGTGGTTGAACTTAATGCACAAACCGTTGCGGATATCTGACGTACTGGCCATTTTATTAGTTTATTTGTTTATTTCTATGTTTATACGGTAATCTGGTTATAAGGAATCTGTACATCCGGCTAAGTGCTGCCCCGAATCACAGAATCGGCACATGACCAAACTAACAATACTAGGAAATTCCTGTATATCCTTTCATGATACCCCTTGATGAGTTACGGATGAAAAGCAATATCTCATCCCTCTCCGGTGTAGCTTCCATTTCAGCTTCAATAAAGCTTACTGCCTGGGTAGTATTATAATTTCTTTGGTACAGTATCCTGTAAATTTCCTGTATCTCACGAATTTTTTCAGGTGTAAAACCGCGCCTTCTTAAGCCTACCGAGTTAATACCCACATAACTAAGCGGTTCTTTTGCCGCCTTGGTAAACGGAGGTACATCTTTACGTAGTAATGAGCCACCAGAAATCATGGCGTGCGCACCTACACTTATAAACTGGTGTACCGCAGAAAGTCCGCCAATGATGGCATAGTCTCCTATGGTAACATGGCCGCCAAGCAACACGCCATTTACAATAATGGCATTATCGCCTATATGGCAATCGTGCGCTACGTGTGCAGCTGCCATAATAAGGCAGTTTTTGCCAATTACGGTTTTGCCCGATGCCACAGTGCCCCGGTTGATGGTTACACACTCGCGTATTGTAGTATTATCTCCAATGATGGCAAGAGAATCTTCACCACCAAATTTAAGGTCCTGCGGAACGGCAGAGATAACCGCACCGGGAAATATATTACAGTTCTTGCCTATACGGGCACCTTCCATAATGGTAACGTTAGAACCTATCCAGGTTCCTTCGCCTATCTCCACATTGTTATGGATGGTTGTAAAAGGCTCAATCACTACATTTTTAGCGATTTTAGCGCCCGGATGCACATATGCTAAGGGTTGATTCATAGTCGTTTTTTTAACTGTTTTTGGCTATTTGCGCCATTAGTTCGGCCTCAGCCACAAGTTTTCCGTTAGCATAAGCATTTGCCTGCATATGGCATATACCACGGCGTATAGGTGTTATCAGTTCACATTTAAATACCAGGGTATCGCCCGGCAGCACTTTTTGTTTAAACTTTACATTATCCATCTTCATAAAATAAGTAAGATAATTTTCAGGATCAGGTACAGTACTAAGTACAAGTATACCTCCCGTTTGTGCCATTGCCTCTACAATAAGAACACCCGGCATTACCGGTGCCCCGGGAAAATGTCCCACAAAGAAGTTCTCATTCATGGTAACATTCTTAAGGCCTACCACATGCGTACTGCTCATTTCAAGTATCCTGTCTACTAATAAGAACGGAGGCCTGTGCGGCAGCATTGCCATAATTTTATGGATGTCCATAAGAGGCTCTTTGTGCAGGTCATACACCGGCACCTGGTTGCGCTGCTCTGTTTTTATAATTTTGGAAAGCTTTTTAGCAAACTGGGTATTTACAAAATGCCCCGGCTTGTTAGCTATAACTTTGCCCCTTATGCGCGTACCTATAAGTGCAAGATCGCCAATAACATCAAGTAGTTTATGACGTGCAGCCTCATTAGGATGATGCAGGGTAAGGTTATCAAGTATACCATTTGGTTTAACGGTTATGCTCTCTTTACCAAATGCAGTTTTAAGGTTCTCCATTGTTTCGGCAGATATTTCTTTATCTACATAAACAATAGCATTATTAAGGTCGCCACCTTTTATAAGCCCATGCTCTAAAAGTGCTTCAAGCTCATGAAGGAAACTAAACGTACGCGAATCAGCTATTTCAGATTTAAAATCGGCTATATTTTTTAGTGTTGCATTTTGTGTGCCCAGTACTTTAGTACCAAAATCTACCATTGTAGTTATCTGGTAATCGTCTGCCGGCATTACAATAATTTCGCTGCCTGTGTTTTCGTCAGTATACGATATTACTTCCTTAACCACATACACTTTGCGCTCTGCATCCTGCTCTTCTACACCTACGGTTTCAATAGCTTCTACAAAAAACTTAGAAGACCCATCCATAATAGGCGGTTCGCTGGCATCAAGTTCAATAATCACATTATCTACATCGCAGCCTACAAAAGCAGCAAGAACGTGTTCTGAAGTTTGTATTTTAACACCTTTTTTCTCAAGGTTAGTACCACGCTGGGTATTAACTACATAAGTGGCATCAGCTTCTACAACAGGCTGGCCTTCTAAATCTACCCTTACAAAAGTAAACCCGTTGTTTACGGGTGCAGGCTTAAAGGTCATTGTTACTTCTTTGCCTGTGTGGAGGCCCACTCCCTTTAATGAAATCTCACTTTTGATTGTGGTTTGTTTCACCATTATATATTTCTCTTTAATATTGATTAGTCTTTACTTACTTTTTTAAGCTCTTCCAGCTCGTGCACGATTTTTGGAAGGTTCCTGAAATGCACATACGATTTACTAAAATCGTTATAATGCATTGAAGGGCTACCCTGTATTATATCGCCGTCAGGAATACTTTTACCCACACCGCTTTGCGCCTGTATGCGCACACCGTTGCCTATGGTTATGTGGCCTACAATACCTACCTGTCCGCCTATGATGCAGTTATTACCTATCTTGGTAGAACCTGCCACACCGGTTTGCGAAGCAATAACTGTATTTTCGCCAATAACAACATTATGGGCAATTTGTATCTGGTTATCCAGCTTTACGCCTTTTTTAATAACGGTAGACCCCATTGTGGCCCTGTCTATAGTAGTACAAGAACCTATGTCTACATTATCTTCTATAATAACGTTGCCTATTTGCGGTATTTTGCTGTACACACCGTTTTCATCCGGTGCAAAACCAAAACCGTCAGACCCTACTATAGCACCAGAGTGTATAGTACACCCACTGCCTATTACTGTTTCGCTATACACGCGTACCCCTGCAAATAATATAGTATTGTCTCCAATGGTTACATTATCGCCTACAAAAGTATTAGGATATATTTTTACATTATTACCTATGGTAACATTTTTGCCTACGTAGCAAAAAGCCCCAAGATAAAGGTTATCGCCATAAATAACGTTATCTGACACAAAAGATGGCTGCTCTATACCGCTCTTCATAAGCTTAACCTGGTTATAATATTCCAGTAGCGTAGAGAACGATTTATAAGCATCATCCACTTTAATAAGTGTAGTCGTAAATTCGTTTTCAGGCTCAAAAGTGCGATTAACAATAGTTATTGATGCCTGTGTGGTATATATGTAAGGCTGGTATTTAGGATTAGCCATAAAAGTAACAGCCCCTTCTATCCCCTCCTCTATTTTTGCAAGCTTATATACTTCAGCGTTTGGGTTGCCCACAATTTCGCCATCCAGTATACCTGCTATTTGTTCTGCTGTAAATTTCATCCCGACAAAAATATGAAATTAAATTAAATCGACGCTTCTTCCAAAAGCACTTTTGGAAAACACACATAATACTTAGTTACCGGCTTAGATAATGCTTTAAGATTCAATTGGTCAGATGCCTGAACAACATCAATAAGGCTGCGGTCTTTAAGCATAATATGAATGGGCTCACCCTCCTTATTATAGGCCTGGTTTTTAATTTTACCCTCAAAAACAAAATACTTTGCTTCTTTTTCGGTAATTCCAAGCTTTACTATCGCTTTATCGCGCAGTGCAGCTACCTCTTCGCGCGTTGCCTTTTCAGCACGCAGTTTTATCTTTGGCAAATCGCGGTTAATGATCATCTTACTCAGTTCGCTCAGCACATAATCATCTGCAAACTGCCACGCCTTAATAGCGCTGATAATATCAAAATCGTCAAGCAGGGAAAATTTAGTCAGTACATCTCCGGTAAAATCTTCGCCTTCTATTTTATGATGTAAAAAAAACTGCAACGGCTTGCTGGCTTCCAGCGTAGCTCCCTCATGGGTAAGCTCTTTGGCACGTTTTAGTATTTTTGTAAGTATCAGCTCTGCAGCGACACTGGTTTTATGCAAATAAGCCTGCCAGTACATAAGGCGGCGTGCTACAATAAACTTCTCTACACTGTAAATCCCTTTTTCTTCTATTACAAGCTGGTCGCCCTCAACGTTAAACATCTGAATAAGACGCTCACTATTAATATTACCCTCTGCTACACCGCTGTAAAAACTATCGCGCTTCAGGTAGTCCATACGGTCCATATCCAGTTGGCTGGAAATAAGTTGCAGCATAAACTTGCGGTGGTACTGCCCCCTGAAAATTTGTATTGCCAGGCTTAGTTTGCCTTCAAAGGTTTCGTTAAGGCTGTCCATAAACAATAGCGAAATGTCTTCGTGACTAATACCTTCTACTATACTATGCTCCATGGCGTGGCTAAACGGCCCGTGGCCAATGTCGTGCAGTAATATGGCAATGCTAAGCGCATTTTCTTCGTCCTCGCTTATTTCTACACCTTTAAATCGCAATACCGCTATTGTGCGCTGCATAATGTGCATACAGCCCAGTGCATGGTGAAACCTTGTGTGGTGCGCCCCTGGATATACCAAATATGACATTCCCATTTGCGATATACGGCGAAGCCGCTGAAAATAAGGATGCTGTATAAGGTCGTATATAAGAGGATTTGTTATAGAAATAAACCCGTAAATAGGGTCGTTCAATATTTTTAGCTTATTGATCTGGCTCACTGGAGTTGTAAAATTTTAACAAAGATACTAAAAGCACGCTTATTTTAACAATTACATCTTTATTTAACGACTGCTGTAAGGCTTTTAACGCTTATTAATAATACACGTTAAACATTGGTTAATCCCTGTAAAGACTGGATGCCGTAATAAATGAATGTTTAATTTTACAACACCATCAAAGCTTTACTATCATGAAGAAAGCACTACTCATAATAGCATTTATACTATTTGCACTACCGGCAATAGCCCAGCAAGGCGATAATCAGGAACGTCAGGACCAGATGCCCCCACCAGTAACTGAACGACAGATTGAAAAAGATGCAAAAGCGGCACAGGAAGAGCGCAAAAAAAATGAGGATGCTGAAAAGAAAGAAGATACTTTAAATAAGGAGAATACCAACAAAAGTTCTGATAATAAACCGATAGAAGGTTCAAAAAATCCTTCTTCCGGAAAAACTTCAAACACACCAGGAAAACAACAATAATAACGTTATTTTTTGTTACTTAGGTTATTGAAGGAGAGGTCTGCAAAATTTATTTGCAGGCCTTTTTCTATTTAACATATACCAAATAACGACTACTATTCACCGATTTCAAAAAATAAATATCAACCTTCTAGAGTTATAAATTTCCCACATTTAAACACGGTGTATTTTATAAAAAAATTAATAGTATAATAGTTAAATAAAAGTAACTTAGCGTACTTATTTAAGAACGAAAATTCCCTCATAAACATGAATGAGATTAATATATTATGGGTTGACGACGAGATCGATATGCTTAAACCCCATATACTTTTCCTTGAAAAAAAGAATTACAAAGTTACCACAGCAAACAATGGGCAGGATGCACTGGTGTTGTTTGATGAACAAAACTTTGACATTGTTTTTCTGGATGAGAATATGCCGGGACTTAGTGGCCTTGAGGTGCTTGCAGAGATTAAGGAAAAAAAATCGTCGGTACCTGTTATCATGATTACCAAAAGTGAGGAAGAAATGATAATGGAGGAAGCCATTGGTTCTAAAATAGCCGACTACCTTATCAAGCCTGTAAACCCTAACCAGATTTTACTTTCTTTGAAAAAAAACCTGGATAATTCGCGCCTGGTATCTTCTAAAACCACACTCGATTATCAAAAGGAGTTCCGAAAAATATCTATGGATATGGGTATGGTGCGTACTTATGAAGATTGGGTAGACATGTACAAAAGGCTTATATTTTGGGAGATGGAACTTGAAAATATTGAAGACCAGAGTATGGTAGAAATATTAGAGAGCCAAAAAACAGAAGCTAACTTTCAGTTTGGAAAATATATAGAGAAAAACTATGAAGACTGGTTTGAACCAAAAGCAGACAAGCCGGTATTGAGTCACAATTTGTTTCGTGAACTTGTGGTACCAGAAATTAAAAAGAAGCAGCCCATACTTTTTGTAGTTATTGATAACCTGCGCTGGGACCAGTGGAAAGCCTTTGAAAGCGTAATAAACAACCACTATAAGCTTGAAAAAGAAGCTGCTTATTTCTCTATACTTCCTACGGCTACACAATATGCCCGTAATGCGATTTTTAGCGGTATGACACCACTGGAAATGGAAAAGAAATTTCCGCAATACTGGAAAAATGATGTAGATGAAGGTGGAAAAAACCTTTTTGAAGGCGAGTTCCTTACAGAGCAGCTACGCCGCCTGGGCATGAGTGGCCTTAAGCAGGAATATTATAAAATTACCAATTATAAAGATGGTAAAAAACTGGCAGAAAACTTTAAGGGGCTTAAAAACAACGACCTTACTACCATTGTGTACAATTTTGTAGACATGCTAAGCCATGCCAAGACTGAAATGGATGTTGTTAAGGAGCTTGCCAGTAACGATAAGGCATATCGCTCGCTTACGCTAAGCTGGTTCCGCAATTCGCCGTTACTGGAAATGATACAGCAGGCGCAGCAAATGGATTTCCGCCTTATTATTACTACAGACCACGGTACCATAAATGTAAAGAACCCAAGCAAGGTTATTGGCGACCGCAATACCAGCCTTAACCTGCGCTACAAAACCGGCCGTAGCCTTACTTATGAAGATAAAGATGTATACCATGTAAAAGACCCTAAAGCCATACAGCTGCCTACCATAAATATGAGCAGTTCTTATATCTTTGCCAAGAACGACCTTTTCCTGGCCTACGTAAACAATTATAACCACTATGTAAGCTACTACCGCAATACCTACCAGCACGGCGGTATATCGCTGGAAGAAATGATAATTCCGTTCCTTGTATTTAACCCGAAATAAGAATTGGCAATAATTATGGAAATTACTTTTTCCCTTGCGGAAATAGACGACGTAGCAAAAATAGTATTAGCGTCAAACCTTAAAAACATTATCCTTTTTCATGCCGAAATGGGTGCAGGAAAAACCACTTTTATCAAAGCTCTTGCGCGCCAGCTGGGGGTTATCGACATGACGGGGAGCCCAACCTTTTCGCTCGTTAACGAGTATGGAACAGAAGACGGGCGTGTGCTATACCACTTTGACCTTTATCGCCTTAATAGCGAGGAGGAGGCTTATGACATGGGTATAGATGAATACTTTTATAGTGGCAACCTGTGCCTTATAGAATGGCCGGAGAAAACCCCTAATCTTATACCACTGGACCACACTGCTATATGCCTTACAACATTACCAGACGGCAGGAGAAATCTTGTAATAAAATAGTGGAAAACCATAGCAGAAATTTTGTATATTGTAGACAGTTTTTTAAAACACCATGCCGATAACACCTTTTACAAGACAACAACTATTGCCGCAGGAAGAGAAGCTTGAAGTAGCGCGGCAAAAGGGGGAATTATTTATAGGATTGCCAAAGGAAACATCCTACCAGGAACGCCGCATTTGCCTTACGCCCGATGCCGTGAGTTCGCTTGTGGCGCATGGCCACAGGGTATTGATGGAAAGCGGTGCAGGGCTTACCGCAAGCTATAGCGATAAAGAATATAGCGATGCAGGTGCCGAGATAACCCACGACACAAAAAAAGTTTTTGGCTGCCCCATTATACTTAAGGTAGAACCGGCCAGTGTAGCAGAAATAGAGATGATGAACCATGAAACACTCATCATTAGTGCGCTACAGTTAAAGACACAAAAAAAAGAATACTTTAAGGCTTTAGAAACCAAAAAGATAACAGCACTTGCCTTCGAATTTATAAAAGATTCTGATGGCTCCTACCCTGCCGTTAAATCGCTTAGCGAAATTGCAGGAACGGCATCTGTACTTATTGCTGCCGAGTTAATGATAAGCCAAAAACTGGGTAAAGGCCTGCTGTTTGGTAACATTACAGGCGTACCGCCTACAGAGGTTGTTATACTTGGTGCAGGCACCGCTGCAGAATTTGCTGCAAAGACCGCCATAGGCCTGGGTGCAAGCGTAAAGATTTTTGACAACTCTATCAATAAGTTACGCAGGTTGCAAAACAACCTCAACCATCGCATTTTTACCAGTACCATTCAGGAAAAGGCGCTACTTAAAGCACTTATGCGCTGCGATGTAGCCATTGGCGCCATGCGTGGCAAAGACCGTAGCCCCGTTGTAGTTACAGAAACCATGGTAGAGCGCATGAAGCGCGGTGCCGTAGTTATCGACATTTCTATAGACACGGGCGGTTGCTTTGAAACCAGCGAGGTAACAACCCATGAAAAGCCTACTTTTGTAAAGCATAATGTTACACATTATTGTGTGCCAAATATTCCGTCAAGGTACAGCAAAACAGCATCATTATCAATCAGTAACATTATTAGTCCATTCTTACTACAAATGGCCGATGATGGCGGTATAGAAAGTGCCATGCGCTGTGATGCCGGACTAAAAAATGGTATTTATTTTTACCATGGCCGCTTAACAAGCCGTAGTATTGCAGAATGGTTTTCTATAGATTATACAGATATTAACCTGTTGGCATTTTAGCCTGAAAAGACCCTTTTTAAAAGAGTAAACAATTCACAATATTTCCTTAAAAAACATCAACAGCGTAATTAATAATTAGCTACATTAGCCTTAACCAATTGTAAGCAGGCATATTTTACTATGATGCCTATAATTTCATCAAAAGGCTAAGTTTTGAAAATAATTACGCGATTTGATGGCAGCAGGCCGTCATTCCTCATAAAATATGGTATTCCTGATATCGCCGGAGCTATACATCCGGAATGGAATAGCTATCTAAGCCCCTGTACACCTGCTCTGGAACGCGCCATAGGTTGTACAGGTTGTATTATGTATTCTGGCGAGTTGGCAGGAACAGGATTTTTAATTGCCAATAACCTTATTGTTACCAACAGGCATGTACTACAAAATATTGGGGCTTTTCGCAATGGAAGCTGGACACTTTACAAAAATGTATCAATAGATTTTGGTTTTGAGTATGAAGGCCGCCAAAATTACCTGACCCGTAAGGCAACTAAAGTAGTTTTTACAGGATTGGCTGCTATAGACGGTAGTAACGTAGACCACACAAAGGCAGATATTGCTCTGGTAGAAATTGATGGTATAACGGATACTACCCTGCAACAACCTATTGCATTTAGGCTAACACAGGCTCTTACTCCCGGCACCAAAATATTTACTATTGGCTATCCGCAAATTTCAACCGATGGCGAAACGCCTGAAGCAGCAACCATTTTTAACGGAAAATATAGTGTAAAGCGCATTGCTCCCGGAGAGATAATTACGGGATCTCAACCGGGTTACCCAGGAAGGATATGCCATGATGCCAGTACACTTTCCGGCAATTCTGGTTCGCTGGTTGTGGCCTGCGGAGATGAAGATGTGGCTGCAGCCATACACTATGGAGGCACTACAGACCCTATTAGCGAAAATTGGGGACATAGCTTAAACTATTTTTGCAGTGAGGGTATAAATCCGTATCTCAAGGATTATTTTGATGCGTATGGAGTGGAATATCTTTAAAATAAATCTTATCCCATAAAACAACTACAGCCTGCGAATACAGGCTGTAGCTTAGTAATATACATATAATTGTAAGACACTTCATATCATCTTAAATAACTTTAAGGCTGTTTTACAAGCAGGTACTCCCCAAACGGTATGCTGTAGCTGGTGTACTGAGGCGTAACACCCTCTTCATCATACCTGCCGCTTATGGTTCTAAACTTGAGTTTAAGTTTCTGTACACTACCGCTATCTGCCCTTTGAAAAATCATCTCCGGTTCATAGCCGGGAACTTCTCTATTGGGTTCAGAAAATTGCAAAAGTAACTTTCTGTCTGATACGCCACAACCCTGACAGTAGATAGAACCCGGACCTGCGATAATAGTTCCTACAATCGGATAATCATAATTAGATGGCATATTTAGCATCAACAGATGTAATGTATTAACTTTTTCAACACCATTTTCTACATATTTGTATCCGCCTATTACTATATCCTCATAGTAAAATTTATTTAAAGTATGTTCCTGCTTTATTTTCTTTTGCAGTGTAATTGTTAACGAAGTAGTACCGTTAGTATATTTCCAGGTACCTGTAAATTTATCAAAGTCATTAAATGTATCTTTATAATACACGTCTTGAGCACTTCTGCTATTTTTGTATATAGGTACTACAGCCTGCGAATACAGGCTGTAGCTTAGTAATATACATATAATTGTAAGACACTTCATATCATCTTAAATAACTTTAAGGCTGTTTTACAAGCAGGTACTCCCCAAACGGTATGCTGTAGCTGGTGTACTGAGGCGTAACACCCTCTTCATCATACCTGCCGCTTATGGTTCTAAACTTGAGTTTAAGTTTCTGTACACTACCGCTATCTGCCCTTTGAAAAATCATCTCCGGTTCATAGCCGGGAACTTCTCTATTGGGTTCAGAAAATTGCAAAAGTAACTTTCTGTCTGATACGCCACAACCCTGACAGTAGATAGAACCCGGACCTATGATATTACTTCCTACAATCGGATAATCATAATTAGATGGCATATTTAGCATCAACAGATGTAATGTATTAACTTTTTCAACACCATTTTCTACATATTTGTATCCGCCTATTACTATATCTTCATAGTAAAAACTACCTGGTAATGTTTTCTCCTGCATCAACTTTTTCTGTAGTACAATTGTAAGTGATGTATTTCCATTTGTATATTTCCAGGTACCTGTAAATTTATCAAAGTCATTAAATGTGTCTTTATAATACACGTCATCAGCATCTCTACTGTTTTTGTAGATAGGTACTACAGCCTGCGAATACAGGCTGTAGCTTAGTAATATACATATAATTGTAAGACACTTCATATCATCTTAAATAACTTTAAGGCTGTTTTACAAGCAGGTACTCCCCAAACGGTATGCTGTAGCTGGTGTACTGAGGCGTAACTCCCTCTTCTTCGTACCCGCCGCTTGTGGTTCTAAACTTGAGTTTAAGTTTTTGTACACTACCGCTATCTGCTCTTTGGAAAAACATTTCGGGATCAAGCCCAGGAACCTCTCTATTGGGTTCAGAAAAATGCAAACGTATCTTTCTGTCTGATACGCCACACCCCTTACAGTATAAGGACCCAGGACCTATGATACTATTTCCTACAATCGGATAATCATATTTAGATGACATATTGAACATCACCAGATGTAATGTATTAACCTTTTCAACACCATTTTCTACATATTTGTATCCGCCTATTAATATATCCTCATAGTAAAATTTATTTAAAGTATGTTCCTGCTTTATTTTCTTTTGCAGTGTAATTGTTAACGAAGTAGTTCCGTTAGTATATTTCCAGGTACCTGTAAATTTATCAAAGTCATTAAATGTATCTTTGTAATACACGTCTTGAGCACTTCTGCTATTTTTGTATATAGGCACCACAGCCTGCGAATACAGGTTGTAGCTTAGTAATATACATATAATTATAAGACACTTCATCTTTAGTTAATATAAGGCTTTTAATTCACCTTCTCATTTCAATTTCTCCTATCGGTATACTGAATAAAGGTTGGCCATCGTTATAAAACGACCTGTCATTAAAAGTACGGTAATTACCCAAACCCAGGTTAAACTTTATTTTTGTAGAAGTAGGGAAAGGCTTTATTATTGTCTAATAGCCTATTACATTACGGGTATGATCTAAAATTCGTCCATCTAAAAAGTTGTAACCTGCCTGCTTTATTCCGTAAGATTTTATAGGGTTTACAATTAAATTAGCAATATTGTCACATATCGTAACTCCATTATTAATTAACTTGTAACATGACTTGTTGATATAATTCTAAGTTTCGTCGTCAATTTTGTTAATTAACATATTCTGTTTCTCAATCTTTAACTGAAATGTTTGTCTTCATAAATATGGTTGGTTTTAGATTACTGATTGGTAGTACAAGTTTAAAGAATTGAAATGTAATACATGCCATCATTACTGTTAAATAATTAACACAACCCGCCTTAACATTTTTGTATACCTGTTTTTAAAGTACATTTAATACTTTTACTTTATGCTAATACCTAACTATAACGGAATCTCTAAAGCCGAAGCTACCCAGCTGCAATACCAAATGCGTACGGGCATATCGTTGCAAACAAGCATTGATAAAATTACGACTATAGCCGGTGCAGATATTTCGCACAATAAAAATTCTGATATTGTGTATGCCGGTATTGTAGTACTGAGTTATCCGCAAATGGTGGTACAGTAATACTCAATGGTAGTGGCGCAAACAACAGTACCTTACATACCCGGTTACTTAGGGTTCAGGGAAGTCCCTGCCCTGTTACAGGCCTGGCAACAGTTATCACAAAAACCCGATGTCATCGTTCTTGACAGGCAGGGCATTACACATCCGCGCCAAATGGGCATTGCCTCTCACTTTGGGTTATTGGCTGACTGGCCTGCTATTGGCTGCGCAAAGAGTATGCTCTATGGCAATTTTCCAGATTTGGGAGACAGCAAATTTAGTACGAGCCCTATTAAAGATCGTACCAATAACCTGTTAGGCTACGCATTGCGTACAAAGAACAAGGTAGAGCCGGTATATATTTCTCCCGGCCATAAAGTATCTATACCCGACAGTCTTGAAATTATTACCAATTGCGTGCAGGGTTACCGCATACCCGAACCTACACGGCAAGCGCACAATCATGTAAACCTGTTGCGAACAGGAAAATTAAAACCGGGTTTTTATAAGGCAGATACGCAAGGAAGTTTGTTTTAACTATAGATTACTAAGCCATGAATTTGATTAGTCTTCCGCACTTTAATTAATTCCATTTCTCCTAAAAATTTCTTTCAGATACAAGATCCGTTCATTACCACAATCAGGAATATGATTGAGTTCATTTATTTTTCCTACTGCAGGAGAAATGTAGGATTGCATACACTCAAAACAAATTTCTAAAAAGCAAATAACTTTACCCGTTTCATCATAAAACACCACACCATTGCGAGGCTGGTAACATTTGACTTCCTGCATAATATTACTTTTATACCCTTTGCGTATCGTGTAATTAATCAACAGCTTACTTAAGCTATCTACATCTTTACCTGATATTTCCTTTTCCTGTAAAAGATTATATTTTTTTTCTTTTCCCTCAAAATTTAGCGTTAAGGTTCTTATAAACGAATTTTCCGAACTGCCCTTTTTAGCCAAAGCAATCTCGCCGGGATACGAAATCAGCACAATCTTCTTTGCCTTATTAAAAGGAAATTGTTTTATGCGTTCAGCCGGTTTCATGTTACCAAACCAGCCGCAATCCTGCTTTTGCGCGTAACCAGATTGTATGAGTAAAAAGAAGTTGAGTATAAGAAAGATATTTTTCATAGCAAATTATGATTGGTTGATATCTCAAATATATAAAAAAACAGCTGTTAGCCCGGATATAAAATCCTACTAACAACTGTTTATATATCTCTGAGATTCTTCGACTCCGCTGCGCTGCGCTCAGAGTGACAAACTGCAAAACTGTGAAAGTCTTAAATTCCCGCTACAGCCTTTATCTCATCAATGATTCTTAAGGCAAGCACATCTGCTTTTTCCTGAGTCTGTGCCTCGGTATAAATACGTATAATAGGCTCGGTATTGCTTTTGCGCAGGTGTACCCATTCTTCAGCAAAGTCTATTTTTACACCATCTACAGTTGATATATCTTCGTGTGCATACTTAGCCGTCATGGCTTCCAATATGGCATCAACATCAATTTGTGGTGTAAGCTCAATTTTATTTTTACTCATAAAATACTGTGGATACGATGCCCTTAACGCAGCTACATCAGTAATATTATTTTCAGCCAGGTAAGTAAGGAACAACGCCACACCTACAAGAGAGTCACGCCCGTAGTGCGATTCAGGGTAAATAATACCACCATTGCCTTCGCCACCTATAATGGCATTGTTCTTCTTCATAAGTTCAACTACATTTACCTCTCCCACAGCGCTGGCCTCATAAGTGCCGCCGTGTTTTTGGGTAATATCGCGAAGTGCACGGCTTGATGACATATTGCTTACCGTGTTGCCCGGTGTTTTACTCAGTACATAATCTGCACAGGCAACAAGGGTATATTCTTCGCCAAACATTTCGCCATCATTGCTTATAAAAGCAAGGCGGTCAACGTCCGGGTCTACTACGATACCAAAGTCCGCTTCCTCTTCTACAACCAGTTTACAGATGTCGCCCAGGTGTTCTTTAAGCGGCTCTGGGTTGTGGGGGAATTGACCGTTTGGCGTGCAGTACAGGCGCACTACTTCCACTCCCATTTGTTCAAGTAGCTTAGGAATAATAATACCACCAGAAGAGTTAACACCATCTACCACAACCTTAAATTTCTTTTCCTTAACAAGATCAGCATTTACGAGTGGTAAATCCAGTACCTCATCAATATGGATATCCATATAGGCATCATTTTGGGTTACTTCGCCCAGGCTGTCTACGTCAACAAAAGAGAACGCTTCCTCTTCGGCTATTTCAAGTATTTTAGCACCATCTGCACCGTTCAGGAACTCGCCTTTTTCATTAAGTAACTTAAGGGCATTCCACTGCTTAGGGTTATGGCTTGCAGTAAGTATGATACCACCATCGGCTTTTTCAAGGGGCACAGCAATTTCTACCGTAGGTGTAGTGCTAAGGCCAAGATCTATAACATCTATACCTAAACCTACAAGCGTATTTACTACAAGGTTGTGAATCATAGGGCCGCTAATACGCGCATCACGACCTATAACCACAGTTAATTTTTCTTTATCTGAATTATTTTTAAGGAAGGTGCCATATGCCGAAGCAAATTTTACAGCATCAACTGGTGTCAGGTTATCTCCGGTTTTTCCACCTATGGTACCACGAATACCTGATATCGATTTAATTAACGTCATTTTCTGTGTGTTTGTTGCAAAAAGCAAATATAGTTTTTTTTGTCCGAAGTCGAATGTCTAAAGTCAAAGGCCGCTGAGAGCCGAAAGCACATCCGAATATTTAGAATGCATAGCAACCGTTGGGTATGATATAGACATTGGTCAGCTCAAACGCATCATTTCATTTGCTTTATTTTTTGCCACGAATTCCTCGAATTTTCACAAATTTTCATTCTGCTTTAAATCACTTTGAATATAACGAATTGAATGATTTCTGAAATTTGTGAAAATTCGAGGAATTCGTGGCTTATTTTTTATGTTGCGTTTACCCTGAGACACTAACCATTCGACTTTTTACTTTCGACTTAAAATGTTATCTTCGGGCTTATGAATTTTCTTGCACACATTTACCTTTCCGGAGACAACGACAATTTAAAGATTGGTAACTTCATTGCCGACGGTATCCACGGGCAACCCACCAAGTTTCATCCTGAGATTCAAAAAGGCATCATGGTACACCGTGCCATTGATACTTATACTGATGCGCATCCTATATTCAGGCAGGGTACTAAAAGGCTGCACGCCAACTACCACCACTATGCGGGGGTAATTATGGATATTTTTTATGATCACTTCCTGGCTAAGAACTGGAATAATTACCATGCTGTGCCACTGGCAGATTATGCACAGGATTTTTACAGCCTGCTCAATAGAAACCTTTCAATACTGCCACCCCGAAGCCTTAGCTCAGTGCAGCACATGACAGAGCACAACTGGCTGCTAAGCTATGCCAGCCTTGAGGGTATAGCCCGCACGCTAGCGCAAATGGACTATCGTACAAAACACCGATCGGGCATGACAACGGCTATAAACGAGTTGCAGGAATTTTATACCGAATATGAAGCTGAGTTTACCGTATTTTTTGAAGATTTGAAGCAGCATGTAATCCAGAAATTGAGCGAACTCTAAAATGGATTTTGTTATTGATGTCAAAAAAGCTTTCATGGAAAACGCCGACAGCACCAACGCTGCGGCAATGGCGGCATATATGAAGGGGAATTTTCCGTTCGTTGGTATTAAAACAGGCCTTCGCCGCGATGTACAAAAGGAAATCCTCTTAAAACATAAAAAGGAAATACAGGCTGAAGCCCGCACCGTTGCACTACAACTATACAACCTGCCACAACGGGAATATCATTATTATGCTATCGAGATATTGATAAAAGAGCTGCATAAAAAGTTTGTCCCAAACGATATTGATCTGATAGAGCACATGCTCATTACCCACTCGTGGTGGGATAGTGTAGATACCATAGCAAAATACCTGCTGGGTGGTTACCTCAAACAATATCCCGAAAGCATTACAACAGTAATTGAAAAATTTTCAGGTTCAGAAAATATGTGGCTTAACCGGAGTGCCATTATTTTTCAGCTCGGGTATAAAAAAGATACCAATGCAAAACTACTCTTTAGTCTTTGTGAAAAGCACCGCCTTTCAAAAGAATTCTTTATACAAAAAGCCATAGGATGGGCGCTGCGGGAGTACGGAAAAACAAATCCTGAAGCTGTAAAAAATTTTGTAAATATTGCCCAGCTTAAACCTCTAAGCACTCGCGAAGCCTTAAAAAACTTATAAATAAGGCGGTATTTTTTTAGTAAATGGAGTATCTTAGCGTTTTATTGCAAATTCTCAAATTCCACTTACTACAATGCCCACCAGAAAAGACTCCAAATTCAGGCTTTGGCTACGCCGTAACCTTGCCCGATTAGAAGCCTTATTTTTTATCCTCAAAAGCCTGTTGTCTGAAAGGCATTTTATTTATTTATCAGCAGTAATAGTAGCTATTTCTACATCTTTTGCGGTAATAATACTTAAAAGTTTTGCCCATAACGTGTTTAGGCTGGCTACTTATGTAAACAGCTATTTAAAGCTGCCTTATATAAATAGTATACTACCTATTGTAGGTATATTACTCACAGTACTTGTAATAAAAAAAGTACTGCAAAATAAAATTGAAAAAGGAAGTTCGCGCATACTCGTCGCCGTAGCAAAAAAAGGTGGCATCATGCCCAGAAAGCAAATGTATGCCCAGATCATTACAAGTTCACTTACTGTAGGGCTTGGCGGATCGGCAGGGCTTGAGTCGCCCATTACCGTTACTGGGGCTGCATTTGGGTCTAATTTTGCACGTAAATATAAACTTCACAAAAAAGACCGTATACTACTGTTAGCCTGCGGTGTAGCAGCAGGTATAGCAGCAGCATTTAACGCACCCATTGCTGGTGTTTTGTTTGCTATAGAAGTTGTACTGACCGATGTATCCATCTCTGCATTTATCCCCATAATGATATCTGCTGCCACAGGAGCACTGGTTTCTACCATTGTGCTAAACCAGGAAGTATTGCTTTCATTCCGTTCACGCCAGGAGTTTGATTACCACAATATCATCTTTTATATACTACTGGGCATACTGGCAGGATTTGTATCTTTATACCACGCAAAGGCATTCCAGAAGGTAGAACGCCATTTTCATAAACTACGCATCAAAGGGTACCGTAAAGCGTTGTATGGTGCCATACCTTTAGCCTTACTGATATTCTTTTTCCCTACATTATTTGGCGAAGGTTATGAGAGTATCAAAACCCTGAGTACACCACACCCCGAAGTATTACTGGATAACACACTACTGGAAGGTTTCCAGAAAAGCCCCTGGATATTATTACTGTTTATAGGCCTTACCATGTTTATAAAAGCATTTGCCACGGGTCTTACACTTGCCAGTGGCGGTAACGGTGGTAACTTTGCCCCATCGCTTTTTGTAGGGTCTTACCTGGGTTTTGCTGTAGCCAAGTTTTTTAACCTTACCGGGCTTACACATTTGCCTGTAGGCAACTTTACGCTGGTAGGCATGGCAGGTATTCTAAGCGGATTGTTTCATGCGCCGCTTACTGCCATCTTTCTTATTGCAGAAATTACCGGCGGTTACAACCTTATGGTACCCTTAATGATTGTATCATCTATAAGCTATGCGGTAAGTAAGCAATTTGAAACCTACTCTATGGATGTAAAAGACCTGGCATTTAAAGGGCAGGTATTTACATCTGATAAAGATAGAAACGTGCTATCAAGCATCGACATAATGGAAGTAATATGTACCGACCTCCCTACCCTTTCGCCTAACCAAAAACCCGAGGATGTTATTGCATTACTTGCTAATTCGAACCACTCGCATTTTGCGGTTACTGATGATAAGAACAGGTTACTGGGCGTGGTAGACTTCGATAAGATACGTCACCTTATATTTAGCCCTTTTAAGCTTAAATACAGTAAAATGGAGGAACTGATGTCTCCGCCAGATTTTGCAGTGTCCGTAGAAGACTCTATAGAAATGGTACTCGAAAAATTCGAAGAAGCCCACACAGCATATCTGCCTATTTTAAAAGACGAGCGTTACTACGGGTTTATATATAAAGAAAAAGTGTTAGAATCTTACCGTGAGAAACACAGGGATATGGTTATTGATTAAGTAGGTATCCTGATAAACAAAAGGCAGTTTCGTTATATAACAAAACTGCCTTTTCACTTTTTTAAGAATCTGAACAACTATATAATCGTAGAACTGCCTATGGTTACATTATCAAGCCCGGCAACGGGTGCTTCCTGCTTAAGAATGTAATGTTCTACAAAATTACCTACATCTTTAGTGCTGTAATTGCTGCCTGCTACAACATCCTGGGTAGAAATACCCTGATCAATACTCGCTGTTACAGCGGCTTTAATAAGCGCAGCCTCATCATAAAGGTCAAAATGCTCTAACAACATGGCAGCCGATAGTATTGACGCAACAGGATTTGCAATGCCCTTACCTGCCGCCTGTGGGTACGAACCGTGTATGGGCTCAAACATTGAATGCTTATCCCCTACCGATGCTGATGCTGCAAGCCCTATACTGCCTCCCAGTACACTGGCCTCATCAGATAGTATATCGCCAAACATATTCTCGGTAACGATCACATCAAATTGTGCCGGGTTTAAAATAAGCTGCATGGCAGCATTATCAACAAACAAAAAGTCTAACGCTACATCAGGGTATTGTTTGCCCAACTCGGTAACTACCCTGCGCCACAGACGCGATGTTTCCAACACGTTTGCTTTGTCTACAAGGGTAAGCTTTTTACGGCGGTTTTGTGCGGATTTAAAAGCCATTACGGCAATACGCTCTACTTCTTGCTCACTATAGCTACATAAATCTGATGCAAATGTTTTATCATCGCTCAGCTTTTTTTCGCCAAAGTAAATACCCCCTGTAAGTTCCCGGTAAATGGTAAGGTCTACCCCGGCAATGCGTTCCGGACGAAGCGGAGACTGATCGGCTAGTTTGGCATACATAGTTGTAGGCCTGATATTGGCATATAATCCCAGCTCTTTACGCAGCTTTAGCAATCCCTGTTCCGGGCGTACAGGTGCACTGGGGTCGTTATCATATTTAGGGTGTCCTATGGCACCAAATAACACCGCATCAGTCGTTTTACAAACTGTGAGGGTAGCTTCAGGCAACGGGTCATTAAATTCATCTATAGCAATAGCACCCACAGCTGCTTCATGGTACTCAAAGGTATGTCCAAAGGTTTTAGATATGGCGTTTAGTGTCTTGATGGCTTCGTGGGTAACTTCCGGTCCAATGCCGTCTCCTGATAATACTGCAATTTTTAATTTCATAGCACTGCTTGTTTTTTTTCAAATTCAGCGATGGCATCAAGCCTGCTTACTAAAAAGTCCATATCATCGTAGCCGTTAATAAGGCATAGTTTTTTATACGGGTCAATATCAAAATGTTCTTTACCTCCTATAAAGGTGATACTTTGCTCCTCCAGGTTAATGGTTACTGCTGTAGCAGGATCTGCTACTGTAGCTTCAAACAATTTTGCCAAAAAATCCGGACTTACCTGTACCGGAAGCAGCCCGTTGTTAAGACTGTTACCCTTAAAAATATCAGCAAAAAAACTCGATACAATAACCTTAAGCCCGTACCCTGCAATGGCCCAGGCAGCATGCTCACGGCTCGACCCGCAGCCAAAGTTATCGCCCGCCACTAATATGGTACCGCTATACCGCGTATCATTAAGCGGAAAGCCATTATTAAGCGAACCATCGGCATTATAGCGCCAGTCCCTAAAAAGGTTATCGCCAAAGCCTGCCTTATCAGTCGATTTTAAGAACCGCGCCGGAATGATCTGGTCGGTATCTACATCGGCAATATTCAATGGTACAACGGTATCCGTATAAGAAATAAACTTCTCCATTAATTCAGGTTTTGGGTATAGTCAATAATTTTACCTTCAATAGCAATGGCAGCTGCGGTAAGCGGGCTTGCCAAAATGGTGCGTGCACCCGGCCCCTGCCTACCCTCAAAGTTGCGGTTGCTTGTAGAAACGCAATATTCCCCCGCAGGAATTTTGTCTTCGTTCATGGCCAGGCACGCAGAGCAGCCCGGTTCCCGAATTTCAAAACCGGCATCTGTAAATATCTTTTCAAGTCCCTCAGCTTCGATTTGCTTAACCACCTGCTGCGACCCTGGCACTATAAGCGCGGTAATATTGCCGGCCTTTGTCTTGCCCTTAATATAATCTGCCACCTGCCTGAAATCTTCAATGCGCGAATTAGTACAACTGCCTATAAACACATAGTTTATCTGCTGTCCCAATAACGATTGTTTACCGGTAAAGCCCATATATGCCAATGCCTTTTCGGCTGAGGCATCGTCGCTTTTTGGCAGGCTATCTGTTATTTTTATGCCCATCCCCGGGTTAGTACCGTAGGTTATCATAGGGCCTATTTCTTCGGCGGCAATGGTATATTCTTTATCAAATTCAGCACCTTCATCCGTCTTTAAACTGTCCCAGTATGCTTTCTTCTTTTCAAATTCGGCACCTTTAGGGGCAAATTCACGCCCCTCTACATATGCGTATGTAGTTTCATCCGGAGCTATCAATCCGCCACGGGCACCCATTTCTATACTCATATTGCACACCGTCATACGCCCCTCCATACTCATCTCTTCAAACACATCACCTGCGTATTCACAAAAATAGCCCGTACCGCTGTTGGTACCCAGTTTGGCAATAATATACAGAATAACGTCTTTCGGCGTAACACCTTTTTTTAGCGTGCCGTTTACGTTAACACGCAATGATTTTGGCTTTTCTAAAAGCAGGCACTGGCTTGCAAAAACCTGAGCTACCTGGCTGGTGCCAATACCAAAAGCAATAGTACCAAAGGCTCCGTGTGTACTGGTATGGCTGTCGCCACATACTATGGTCATACCCGGTTGTGTAATACCAAGCTCCGGAGCAATAACGTGCACAATGCCGTTATACGGATGGCCCAGGCCATAAAAGGTAATGCCATTTTTTTCGCAGTTTAGTGTAAGTTCTTCTATCTGCCTGCGCGACATATCGTCTTTAATGGGTAAATGCTGGTCTTTAGTTGGCGTATTGTGGTCTGCCGTGGCAACAATGCGTTCTGTACGAAATACCTTTAGGCCACGCTCCTCCAACTCAGAAAAAGCCTGTGGACTGGTAACCTCATGTATAAGGTGCTTATCTATATATAAAACACTGGGGCCGTTGGGTATAGATTCTACCACATGCGCATCCCAGACTTTATCAAAAAGTGTCTTTTTCATTACCATTAAATATTTATCTCTAACCTGCTTTTAGAACCCTCAATAATACGGTGCAGGTCGTTCTCTACCACCTCTTTGCAACTGTCTGCAAATTTCAGGAACTCAAGATACACAATATCAAGGTCGGCCTTGGTAAGCTCATACCCTATTTTTTTAGCCCTGTATGCCAACGCGCTGCGGCCGCTGCGTGCCGTAAGCACTATAGACGATTCTGTAACGCCTACATCGGCAGGGTTAATGATTTCATATGTTTCGCGGTTTTTAATAACTCCATCCTGATGAATCCCGGAGCTGTGTGCAAAAGCATTATCGCCCACAATGGCTTTGTTAGCCTGAACAAACATCCCCATCTCATTAGCTATCATTTTACTGATGCCTAACAGGTTTTTAGTTTTGATGTTTGTAGTAAGGTTAAGTGCCGGATGCTGGCGCAATATCATGACGACCTCTTCAAGAGCCGTATTACCTGCGCGTTCGCCTATACCGTTTATGGTACATTCTATCTGGCGGGCGCCATTAATAGCTCCGGCTATGGCATTAGCTGTAGCCAGACCAAGGTCGTTATGGCAGTGGCACGACAGCCTTACACGGTCTATGCCCACCACATGTTCTTTAAGATATTTTATTTTAGCGCCATATTCATCGGGCAGGCAATACCCTGTAGTATCCGGAATGTTAAGTACGGTAGCACCGGCTTTTACAGCAGCGCTACACACTTTTGCTAAATAAGCATTATCAGTACGTCCCGCATCTTCGGCATAGAACTCTACATCATATACAAACTTTTTGGCGTAAGCCACAGCTTCTGCCGCCTGTTCTATAATTTTCTCAGGAGTAGAATTAAATTTGAATTTTATATGCGATTCAGATGTACCTATACCGGTATGTATCCTGGGACGGCGCGCATATTTAAGAGCCTCGGCAGCTACTTCAATATCGTTTTTAACGGCACGCGTCAGCCCGCAAACTACGGCATTTTTAACCAGTTTTGATATCTCGGTAACCGATTTAAAATCGCCCGGACTCGAAACAGGAAATCCTGCCTCTATAACATCTACACCCAGATTATCGAGCGCGTCAGCAATTTTAAGCTTCTGTTCTGTATTCAGTTTACAGCCCGGCACCTGCTCTCCATCGCGAAGCGTGGTGTCAAAAATTTCTATCTGCTCGTTTTTCATAATCCTGTGTATTTTAAACTAAAGGTAGATTTTACTATGCAGGCACAGTTTATCTAAAAATAACGTTTACGATACCAAAGGAGAAATTATCACTCATAAAAAACTAATTATCAAAAACTTAAACAATAAATATTTATGATACCTGAGTCAGTATATTTAACAAAAATAGTTTGTAAATTTGATTTTATGAGTACTAAAAACCGCAACCAGTTAACCGATAACCTGCTTACCCTGATAAAATCGCTTTCCTCGTCAGAGAAAAGACAGTTTTCACTTTATGTAATGCGTATATCTGCTAATAACGATAGTAAGTTCCTTAGCTTGTTTAAAGTGCTGTCTGCCCAAAAGGAATATGATGAGCCAGCCATATTAAAGGCGACTAAAATAAGTAAAGACCAGTTAAGCAACGTTAAGGCACACTTGTATAACCAGATACTTACCAGCCTTAGGCTAAACCCTTCTAAGCGAAACATTCCGTTACAACTGCGCGAGCAGTTTGACTTTGCCATGATATTATACCGAAAAGGATTGTACCAGCAATGTCTTAAACTACTGGATAAGCTTAAAGGACAAGCAATTGCCTATGAAGAAAAGAATATTGGCTACGAAATACTTGATCTTGAAAAAATTATTGAAAGTCAGTACATTACCCGAAGCCGTAATAACCGCGCTGATATGCTCATTGAACAGACAAACGAGCTTACCTACCTTAATAATATTGCAAGCCAACTGAGCAACCTGGCGCTGGATATGTACAATACCTTCCTGAAAAACGGCTATGCCCGTACCGATGAGGAAGCACAGGAAGTAAGCAACCAGTTTTTTAAAAGCCTGCCTGATTATGAAATGGAAAAACTGGGCTTCAGGGAAAAACTATGGCTCTACCAGGCGTATTTGTGGTACAGTTTCCTGACACAGGATTTTGTAGCTTGCTACCGTTATGCTACACGCTGGGTTGGCCTTTTTGAAAAGAATCCGCATCTTGTGGCTGTGCATCCCGTGTTCTATATTAAAGGGAACCACTATGTACTGGAAGCGCTGTTTTACCTGAATCGTACAGGGCAGTTTGAGACTGCGCTTGACAGGTTTGAAGCCATTATGAGCAATGAGGCCATACCTGACGATGATAATATTATTGTATTATCATTCCTGTACATCTATTCTAATAAATTGAATTTAAGGTTTATGAAGGCTGAATTTAGTGGTGCCGAAGACCTGCTTGAAACCATACATAAAAAGCTGAATCGTTATAAGGACAAAATTGACGAGCATCATGTTATGGTACTCTACTACAAAATAGCCAGTTACCACTTTGGGGCACAAGAATATAAGCAATGTATTTTTTACCTGAAAAAGATAATCAACAGTAAGACTTCTAAAATACGTGAAGACCTGATGTGTTTTGCCCACCTGCTTAACCTTGCTGCCCATTACCAGGCAGGAATGGATTACAGGCTTGAAGCACTTGTGCGTTCTACCTACAACTTTTTGATAAAAATGAATGACCTGCACGAAGTGCAAAAGGCCATCATTGCTTTTTTGAGGAATCTGGCACATATATCGCCACTCGAAATAAAGAACGAATTTAAAAAACTGCACGCCAACCTGAGCCAGTTTGAGAACCACCCGTTTGAGCGCCGTGCATTTCTGTATCTCGACCTGCTATCATGGCTGGAAAGTAACATACAGGACAGACCCATTGCTGAGATCATTGCAGAGAAGGTGAAGAAAAAACTAAGTGAAGGGCTGCGGTAATTTAATGAATGTGAACAGTTTTTAAAAACCTGACCATTCGAAAGATGAAAAATATTGCCTGTAATTATAAGACAAAACTCCCTGACAAATATGTTTTACCACAAAGGACACCAGGATTTTCACAAAGCGCACGATGAAAACCGCCTTTAGCGGAAGAATACACACGAGGGCGAAGTCCGAACTGACGAAGTAAAGCTTTGTGTCCTTTCAGGATAACTTATATTCCAACCAGCTTAGTGTTCTTTGTGAAAATCCTGGTGTCCTTTGTGGTAAAATTCTTGGGCCTTTAATTTACCAACTCTATTTTAAACCCGGCTTTCTTAACCGTATCAATAACTGCATTTTCGTCAATGCCGTCAACGGTAACGCTAAGTATCTTATCAGGGTTTACGGTATCAACACTCCAGCTTTCTACACCTTCGGCATTGTTAAGTAATGGTGTAACTTTAGCCACACAACCACCACAGTTTATACTTGTCTTAAATTGAAATTCCTTTTTCATATTTTTAATTATTTAATTTTTACAATCTTTTAATTTTCAGCAATAAGCTATTAGTTACCACACTCACACTGCTTAGTGCCATAGCTGCTCCCGCTATCATTGGGCTGAGTAAAAATCCGTTTACCGGATATAAAATTCCGGCAGCTAGTGGTATACCTATGACGTTATAAATAAACGCCCAGAACAGGTTTTGCTTTACCGTAGCCATTGTTTTTCGAGATAAGCTAATGGTTTGTGGCAACCTTAGCAAATCGCCCGATATTATAGTAACCTTAGCCACGTCTATAGCTATGTCGCTACCATGCCCCATGGCAATACCCACATCGGCCTGTGCAAGGGCTGCACTGTCGTTAATACCATCGCCCACCATTGCTACTACTTTGCCCTGCTGCAACTGCTTTATAAAATCAAGCTTATCCTGCGGAAGTACTCCTGCCTTATAATGGGTAATCCCTACATTATTTGCTATGACTCTGGCGGCTTGCTCATTATCTCCGGTAAGCATATATACATCAATACCTTCACGCTGCAATGCTTTTATAGCTTCTGCCGAAGTAGGTTTTACCGCATCAGCTATGGCTATAGCACAAAGTAACTGCGTATCATCAGCAAAAAACACAAGTGTTTGCGCTGCTTCAGCTTGTGTAGTAATCCAGTTTCGGGCTGTGGCTGTAAAATCGATGTTGTTTTCTTTTAGTAACGCTTCATTACCTACAAGGTAAGGCCTTTCTGCATACATAGCCTTTACACCTTTACCCGGAATGTTTTCCACTACAATTTCTTCTGTAAATAAGGCAGCTATACACTCTGTTACTGCGGCAGCTAAAGGATGGGATGATGACTTTTCTATAGAATACAATATATTTTTTAGGGGAACAGTTTCGTCAGTAAACCATTTCATTGCTGTTACTTTTGGCCGACCTTGAGTTATGGTACCTGTTTTATCTAAAACCACAGCACTAACTTTACCGGCACGTTCCAGCGCATCAGCATCTTTTATCAATATACCTAAGGCCGCCCCTCTGCCCACTCCTACCATAATAGCAGTAGGCGTAGCAAGCCCAAGAGCGCATGGGCAGGCAATAACCAGCACAGTTATCATAGCAAGTAAACCTTGCGTAAAACCATTACTACCACCAAACACAGCCCATATAATAAAGGTAAATATCGCTATCCCTATAACTATGGGTACAAAAACACCCGCTATTTTATCTACAAGCTTTTGCACCGGGGCGCGGCTACCCTGGGCATCCTGAACCATTTTAATAATTTGTGCTAAAAGTGTTTCTCCTCCAACCTTATCTGCACGAAACTGAAAACTGCCTTTTTGATTAAAAGTTCCCGCATAAACTTTGCTTTCTCTAGTTTTTTCAATAGCAACAGGTTCACCACTTATCATGCTTTCATCTACATAACTACTTCCGGTAACAACAGTACCATCTACTGCTATTTTTTCACCGGGCTTTACCAGCAATATTGTTCCAGCTGTAACGCTGCTTACGGGCATTTCCATTTGGTGTCCGCCCTCGTGCACTACCGTCACGGTCTTGGGCTGTAATCCTATAAGGCTTTTTATAGCCGAAGATGTTTTGGCTTTAGCACGGTCTTCAAGCAACTTGCCCAGTAGTATAAAAGTAACAACTACTGCACTAGCCTCAAAATATACGTGTGCGTGCAGCCCACGGCTGTGCCAAAAATCAGGAAATAGCGTATTAAATACGCTAAATAGATAGGCAGCTCCTGTACTGAGCGCTACAAGAGTATCCATGTTAGCAGAACGATGCTTAGCCTGTTTGTAAGCGCCTGCAAAAAACTGCCTGCCAAAATACAATACTACAGGAGTGGCAAGCAGCCACATGGTATAGGCAGCCCAGGCTTCGTTCATAAAAGCAGGTGTCATACCAATAACAATAAGGGGAACAGACAATACTACTGACCAAATGGTTCTTTTTTTCAGGGAAATAAAATGCTCCCGCTGAATTTCAGCAAGACTGTCAGCCGCTTCTTCACTTTCATCTGTAAGCAGGTCAAAACCTACCGATTGTAATGCAGCTTTAAGGGTTTGTACATCTGTAATGGTAGGGATATATTCTATTGTGCCATTTCCGTTCGCATAATTCACACCGGCACTTACCACACCAGGCTGCATTTGCAGCACCTCCTGGCTACTGGCAGCACAAGATGCACAACTCATATTTAGCACGGGTAGTGTTTTTTTTACTGTGGCTACATTATACCCCAGACTACGAATGTGCTGCACAGCATCGGGTATTGCAGTAGCAGCATCAACCGTTTCTATTACCGCACGATTATTATTTAGCTCAACTTTATGCGACTGTAGTGCCTTAACCTCATCAAGTCCTCTATCTACAATCATAGCGCAGTGCTCACTGTCTACATCCTGTAGCGGCAGGTAAAAGGTTTTTATATTAGGGGTTGCCATAACTTTAAAATTTACTTTACAAAGTTCGGCATTAATAAAACTAAGAAATTACAGGATTACGGAAAGGGTTTACACTTTTTTAGAAATCGCGTCCAGCGGCGTGCGCAAGGCTGCCCCCTGCTTACGGAATGCTGTAGGAGTCATCCCGGCTGTTTTACTAAACTGTGCAGAAAGGTGTGCTACGCTGCTGTAGCCCATAGTATCGGCAATTTCGCTCAGGGTAAGCTCATTGTAAACCAATAACTCTTTTACTCTTTCTGTCTTTTGAAGTATGATGAACTGCTCAATAGTTATTCCCTCTGTAGCAGAAAATAATTTTGTAAGCCCTGAATAATCGCGGTGCAGCTCAGAAGCCAGTAGTTCAGAGAAAACAACCGGCGAATTATTATGGTGAATCTGGTTAATGATAATAGATTTTATTTTATCAATTATTTGTAATTTATTATCTTCCAATAATTCAAATCCTGAATCCTGTAGTTTTTGTTTAAGTAAATTTATTTGGGTTTCAGTAGGCTCTACAGCAGTTTCTGCTTCGCCCAGTTGTACAGTAATAGGATGCAGTCCTACATCAGAAAGCAACTTTTCTACCGCAGTAATGCAGCGCGGGCATACCATATTTTTTATCGAAAGCTTCATTTACCAGATCAAAGATTATAGTGCAAAGGTAACTCATTTTACCACGAGGTTTGCAATGCTTACATAAAGACCAAAACACGTCTAAAAAAATTTGCATGCCCTCCCAACCTTTTACGCAATTTTGTTATCCTTATAGAAAATACCAATCCATGAAAAAGATATTCATCCTTATTTTCATTTTGCTACCACTATTTGCATTGGCACAAAAATCGCTTGCAGGAAGGCAATTCAAAAGTTCAACAACAAAAAGCTGTAAAGAAACAACAACAGGTGGTTATATGGTGTACCAATACACCACCATCGCTTTTACAAAAGATTCGGTTACCTTTATAAGCCATTTAAGCACTTCTGAAAACAAGGATCCCCAAATTACTAAAAGCACCTATTCTTATAGAATCAATAATGGCGGAATATCTGTTGATACGCCTAATGGCGGTACTTACTTTCTTAAAAATGACATACTCATATCTGACTGCAAATATGATTCGGGAAAAGAATATTATGAGATGACAGAAGGATAATATACTATTTAATTGATGGCAGGATGATTTGAAAATTAAGGGCATACGTGTTAAATTATAGTAATTTTCTGTAACATACGGCAATTAAAAGCGTCTTACAAACGTTACAAAGTACCATCAATTAAAACACAATCATGAATCAAACCACCAGGACCTACCTGACGGTATGCCTTTTATTTATCTTCAGCGCCGTTTTTGCGCAGGAAAAATTTACCCTAAGCGGTACCATTGCCGACTCCGGCAGTAATGAAACCCTAATTGGCGCCAGCGTTTATATTAAAGAAACGCAAACCAGCACTACCACAAACGAATATGGATTTTTTTCGCTCTCATTACCTAAAGGCATTTACACGGTACAGGTAAGTTACGTTAGCTTTGGCACCATCGAAGAAACCGTGACGCTAAACAGTAATGTACGTAAAAACTTTGGTCTTGTATCTGGCAGTGAAGAACTTGAAGAAGTTGTAATAAGTGGCGATAAGCCCAAGGCAAACATCCGAACACCACAAATGAGTATGAACAAGCTTAGTGTGGCAGAGATTAAAAAAATGCCTGCTGTACTGGGCGAAGTAGACGTTTTAAAATCGATACTACAACTGCCCGGCGTTACTAACGCCGGCGAAGGAGCATCTGGCTTTAACGTGCGCGGTGGTGCAGCCGACCAAAATCTTGTATTGCTTGATGAAGCTACACTTTACAATTCTTCTCACCTTTTTGGTTTTTTCTCTGTATTTAATTCTGATGCTATTAAAGATTTAAGGCTGTATAAGGGTGGTATACCTGCACGTTTTGGTGGCAGGGTGGCATCTGTACTGGATATTTACCAGAAGGAGGGCAATAATAAAGAATATCATATGACAGGAGGCATTGGGCTTATATCAAGTCGTTTATTAGCCGAAGGCCCCATAGTAAAAGAGCGCGGGTCTTTCCTTATAGGCGGAAGGGCGAGTTATGCACACCTGTTTCTTAAGCTGGCAAACAACGACAACTCGGCCTATTTCTACGACCTTAACGCTAAACTGAGCTACAAGCTTACAGAGAATAATAACCTGTACTTATCAGGGTATTTTGGGCGTGATGCTTTTGATATCAGCGACAGTTTTAGCAACCTGTATGGCAACAGCCTTATCAACCTTAGGTGGAACCACCTGTTTAGCGACAAGCTATTCAGTAACCTTAGCATGATATACAGCGATTACTATTATGGCATGAAACTCGATTTTATTGGCTTCAATTGGGATAGCGGCATCAAAAATTACAATCTTAAATACGACTTTAAACATTACGTCAGCGATAAGCTGAAACTTTCTTACGGGTTGAATGCAGTGTATTATGATTTTAATCCGGGTACAATTACTCCGGTAGGTAATACATCATCTGTCAATCCCGATCAGCTTGACAAGAAGTATGCCTTAGAGCCCGCTATTTACGCGGATGCCGAGCAGGAGCTATCAGATAAAATCACGGTAAGTTATGGCTTACGCTACAGCCTGTTTTACCGTATGGGCAGCCAGACACTTAATACCTATGCTAATAATCAGGCCGTAGTGTTTAATAACGCCCTTAAAATATATGAGGAGGCAACACCAACAGGTACAAGGCACTACAGCAGCGGCCAGACTATTGCCGATTTTAATAACCTGGAACCCCGTGCAGGCATATCTTATAAACTAAATGACGACCAAAGTATTAAGGCCAGCTATAACCGCATGGCACAGTACATACACCTTATAAGTAACACGGCATCTGCAACACCATTAGATGTATGGGCACCCAGCGACAATTTTATTAAACCTCAATTACTTGACCAGTATGCACTGGGTTACTTCCGAAACTTTAAAAATGACGCGTACTCTCTTGAGGCAGAAGCATTTTACAAAACCGTTAAAAACCGTATTGACTACATAGATGGCGCCGACCTGATAGCCAACAACACTATAGAACAGGTGGTACTTAATGGTCGCTCAAGGGCATACGGACTTGAACTACTAATCCGTAAAAACGAAGGCCGTCTTACCGGCTGGATATCCTATACCCTTTCTCGCGCCGAGCAACAGACGCCGGGACGTACCGCTGCAGAAACGGGTATAAATAACGGAGAGTGGTACAAATCCGGTTATGATAAACTACACAACCTTTCGGTTACCGGTGCTTATGACTTAAATAAGAAGTGGCAGCTTGGCGCTATATTTACCCTGCAAAGCGGGCGCCCTGTAACTTACCCTAATGGGCAGTACCAGTATGGCGATATTATTGTACCAAGCTATGGTCTACGGAATGAAGAACGCCTGCCTGCATACCATCACCTTGATATTTCGGCAACTTATACACCGCACCCCGAGCGTAAAAAAGGCTTTAAAGGCGAATGGGTATTTAGTATTTACAACCTGTACAACAGGCAAAACGCATCATCAATTACCTTTAGCCAAAACGAAGATCGTGGTAATAATGAGGCCACAAGGCTTTCTATTTTTGGTATGATACCAAGTGTTACCTACAACTTTAAATTTTAATTTGCCATGAAAAAGATATTCTATATAGCATTAATGATAAGCAGCTTATTTTTAACGGGCTGTGAAGAAGTTGTAGATGTAGACCTTGAAACTGCGGCGCCACGCCTTGTAATAGACGCTTCTATAAACTGGGAAAAAGAAACACCGGGTACTGTACAAACCATAAAACTTACCACTACAACGGGCTATTACAACACAGAGATACCTGTGGTTAGTAATGCTACCGTATTTATTACTAACAGCCGCGGTTTTGTTTATAATTTTACAGAAACTCCGGGTACAGGTTCATATGTTTGCGCAAATTTTTTGCCGGAGTCAGGCCAAACCTATGTACTTACTGTTATAAATGACGGACAGACTTATACTGCTACAGAAACACTTTATGATGTGCCTAATGTAACCCACATACAGCAAACAGATAACGGTGGATTTTTAGGCGAAGATAAAGAAGTACGTTTCTTTTTTAATGACCCTGCCGATGAGGAGAACTACTACATGGTACGCTATGACACTGATGTTATTCCGTTCCCGGAATATGATGTAATGGAAGACCGCTTTACAAACGGTAATGAGATGTTCAACTACTTTAGCCATGAGGACTTAAAAACAGGCGACAAACTGGATATTAAGCTTTACGGTATTTCTAAACAATACTATAATTATATGGCAAAGCTGCTGGATGTAGCGGGTGGTAGTGGTGGCGGACCCTTTACTACTCCGCCGGCAACCGTTCGTGGTAACGTTGTAAACCAGACTGACGAATCTAATTATGCGCTGGGCTATTTCAGGCTAAGCCAGGTATATCAGTTTACTTATCCTGTAAACTGATAGAATAATTTTAAATCAAAGCCCGGCATGTGCCGGGCTTTGATTTTTATTTACAAAGGTTTATTTCTTTACCGCTTTCTGCATCTGTAAGCTTTAGCAGCAGTTTTCCGTCTACATACACCTCGTAACCGGCTTTTACAGGCACTTTGATCTTCTCCCCTGTTTTGTATTTGGAAACAGAGCTGGAACCATCTGCACGCACCCTTACTTCTACTTCTTTATTACAATTATTTTTAAGGTAAACATCAAAATAGCCACCTGTCAGGTCGTTGGTAATATTAGAGGCGTAAGACGTAAGGAAGGCTAAAAAGAATAGCAAGCCAAATAATTTGAGGTTTTTCATAAGGTTGATTTCGTTAAATTTAAGCCTAATATATTGTGTTTTAGGGACAAATAAAAATATTGCCCTAAAAATACCCTATAGTAACTCCCCTTCTAGTTTTATATATGCCGATAAAGGCTATTTTTGTAGCAATGGAATTAATAGACATTATACTTGGCGGCTTACTGGCCTACGGATTTGTTAAGGGCTTATGGAAGGGCCTATTCTCTGAACTCGCCTCTGTGGTGGCCTTATTACTGGGAATGTTTATTGCTGTAAAGTTCAGCGGTTTTGTAGGCACTATGTTTCAAGGCCATCTTGGTAATCCTAAATATGCAAGCATAACGGCATTTTTACTGACGTTTATAGGCGTGGTCGTGGGTGTTATACTACTTGCCAAAGTATTTACCAAAATAGCCGACTTTAGCGGGCTTGGATCTGTAAACCGTATTCTTGGGGGCTTCTTTGGGTTAGTAAAAATGGCACTCATTGTAAGCGTTGCGCTTAACTTCTTCTTAAAACTAAACAGCAGCAATACATTTGCATCACAGCAAACACTAGACGATTCCCTGTTTTTTAACCCTGTCTTAAGCATCAGTACGTATATCTTCCCGATACTTAAAACGTGGTTTGCTTAAGAGTTATTTGGTTGTCAGTTGTTGGTTGTCAGTTGCCGGATCTGCCAATTGAACACTGATTACTGAACACTGACTACTTTTTCAGCCTGGCAATCACAGCATCTTCATACTTTGCCTTTGCAGGTAGTATATCATCAAGAACTTCATTAGGCACAGTTACGCTCAGTACGTAGTGTTTTATCTTCCAGTCTTTACCGTCTTTTTCAAGTACACCACTACCGCGGCATATCTTCATGTTTTTAGTATCCAGCAGTTCATCAAACCAGGCTGTCTTACCATCTTTACTAAAAAACACATGACGCTCCAGGGCTTTAAAATCCCAGGCCTTACCTTTGTCAAAATAAGGTTTACTAAAGGCAGCAAATGCAGTCTTATCCCAGTTCTCGATAGCATCTGTACCCATATAATGGCCATCTTTAGCTATTTTGCCAAAGTAAGCAGTATAATCTGCTCGGGCAGCTGCAGCGTGCCAGTCGTTTAAAAGGGTATTAATTACAGGTGTTTCGTCTGTCAGGTTGCTTTCTTTTGGCGAAGATAACAGGAACAAGCTTACGCATAATGATGTAATGGCCAGATAAGGAGATATTTTTTTCATGTGTTGTGATATTGAAAAGCTAATGTATAAAAAATCCGCCCGGAATAAAAGTTCCGGGCGGATTGTATAATAAGGTCAATAGTTTTAATTAGTGTCCTCCACCGCTTACACGGCCAAGTTCAAACCCTTGTTTTTTAAGGATTCCCTTAACAGTAAAGGCATAAAAAGCAAGGTAGGCAAAACATATAACACCTACGATGTAGCTGCTGTGGATACCTATTTCGCCGGCAACAGCACCCTGTATGTAGCTTATAACACCACCACCCATAATCATCATTACAAGGAAGTTACTACCCTGGCTGGTGTGTTTGCCAAGACCGGTAACCGCAAGTGTAAAGATACAAGGCCAAAGTGTGCTACAAAACAAGCCAACACTTGTAAAGGCGTATACGCTGATGTTGCCCTCTGTAACCATACCTATAACTAAGGCTACGATACCAAGTATTGCAAAAAGGCCAAGCATTGTTGCAGGATTACCCTGGCTTGCAAAGTCAGCTATTATAAGCACAATAATAATGGCTGCATATACATAAAATGGTGCAAGGTCATGCCCCATAAAGGCATTTACGCCAAGGAATACACCAAAGGCAAGGTAAGGAGCAACCACTTTTAATATTTTTTGTGCTGATACATCGCTGGTAAATGCCTCCACTGCACCACCCCAGCGGCCTATCATAAGGCTCGCCCAATAAAGCGATACGTAAGGCGCTACGGCACTTGTGGCAAAGCCAAGGCCTTCTTCAAGATATGCTGGCAGGTTACTGGCAGTTGAAACCTCTACGCCTACATATACAAATATGGCGATCATACCCATTACAAGCTGCGGATATGCCAATGCCGATTTTTTTGTAGATACGCTGTCTTTTACAACAACTTCTTCTTCAATTTCTGGACGGTTTGGAAGCGATGAAAATTTAAGGAAAATGGCAACCAGTATAAAAGCTCCACCTAAAATAAGGTATGGCAATTTTACACTGTTGATGTCTACCGTGGTGGCAGGCGCGGTAGCATCTCCAAAAATTGCAAAGCTTACAATAAGCGGCCCAATGGTAGTACCAAGGTTGTTGATACCACCTGCAAGGGTAAGGCGCTGTGAACCCGTATTAACAGGCCCCAATGCAATAGCAAGCGGGTTAGCAACGGTTTGTTGCAGCGAAAAGCCAAGGCCCACAATAAACAAGCCTGAAAGCATTAGTGCAAAAGATCCTGTTTCGGCAGCAGGATAAAACAAAAAACTACCTACAGCCGAAATAAGCAGTCCAAGTGCAAGGGAGTTTTTGTAACCAAGGCGGTTAACAATGTCCTGTTTGGTAATGTAAGAAATACCAAGGTACAGTAAAGAACCAACTGTATATGCTACATAAAAAGCGATAGACACATACTGGCTTTGCGATTGGGTAAGGTTAAACGCGGTTTTAAAAACCGGGATCAGGATGTCATTGCTCGCGGCAATGAACCCCCAGAAAAAGAAAACAGTGACCAGTGGGATAAACTGTCCCCACTTGGTTTGAGCATTAGATTGACTCATAGTTTGGTTAAAGGGTTAATTGTGAATATATAAATGTTTGGGTTTCTAATTAAGCGCCGGTGCTACTCGGCTTTTTTTACTTCAGAACGCGGGCCTATGCCATTTGCGTTGAATGGCTCTATGGCAAAATAATAAGCATCGGTCCTGTCTAGGCCGCTAAAATAATACTCATTTTTTCCATATACCATAATTGAACCATATAATTTTTGAGGATCCTTACCAAAATAGATTACATAACCATCGGCATTAGGTTCCTGTTGCCACTTAAACCACACATTGCGGCGTTCTCCCTTAATGCGTGGGGCAGCTCTAAGCGGCACAAAATTTTGTACGGCAGCAGGTTTTTCGCCCGCGCCGCGCCCAAAGATACGGAAACCACTCAATGCAAACTTACCCGTAGGCATTTTTATATTCTCCAGTTTCAGGTAGCGGGCTCTGGCAGGTTTAGCCAGCTCTATATAGTCGTGCGGTACATCTTTATCGTTTTTGCTTTTGTCTACAAGTACCGTCCATTTTTTACCGTCATTGCTATGGTAAATAATGTACTTATGCCCGGTGGTAGTGGCAGGCTTGCCCATAATATCAGCATCCTGGTCGGCATAGTTAAGCTGTATGGCATTTATGGTGCTTACCTCGCCAAGGTCGCTAATAATATATTCACCCTTATTGGCCGTTTTAGCACTCCAATAAGTCTTAATATCTTCATCTGTCAGGTAATTTGCCTGAAAGCCTCCCAGTGTGCTCGAAACCTGTACGGGTTTATTAAAGTTAAGCAGCATCCATCCGGTAAAAGAAGCAAGGCCTGTATGCTCTTTTTTTCCTGACGGCAAATACGTAGGGTAATCACCATAAGCGGTATTACTGTACATAACACCATCGTTATCAAAGCCTGCGGGCCAAATACCCAGTCGCCTTTCAAAATTATTTTTTGTAGCCAGCACTACGGTAGACACGTGCCAGTAATCGTTATTTACATCCTGGTAGGTTGCACCATGCCCCGCCCCTCTTGCAAAACCTCCGGGCTTATAAGAGAAAGGGTTGAACGCCTGGTACTCAAATGGGCCTAGTGGCTTATCGCTAACGTATACACCATCGGCATAACCGCTAAACTCTGTACCCGGTGCACCATATTGCAGGTAATATTTGCCGTTATGCTTGGTCACAAAAGCACCTTCGGTAAAGGGCTGCATAAAGGTATTGTCGTTGTGTTCGCCAAAGCGTTCCCAGCCGTGCTCGTCATCATTAAGCGCAAGTAGCGGAATAACTTCGCCTTCCGGCTGAAAGGTTTTGCGGTTTAGCTTTACACCATACAAAGGGTACAGGTTGCTGCTGCCATAGTACAGGTACAGTTCATCGGTGTCTTTATCCCAAAAGATAGAAGGATCCCAGGCACCGGCTTCAAACTTATGCACCAGTTCTTTCCAGTTATCGCCATCGGGCTTTGTACTCATCCAGATAGGAAATTCTTTAGTGTGTGTAGAGCCTACAACCAAAAGCGTATCGTTTATAAAAGATACCGAAGGCGCGCACAGTTCATCATATACCTTATGTTCCGGCCTCAGAAACTTGCGCGGAATAAATTTCCAGTCGCTCATGTCTTTACTGTGCCAGTAGCCCCACTGGTTGGTACTAAACAGGTAATATTCTCCTTTAAAAAAGGTAATTACCGGGTCGGCCGTGGCACGGTGCTTACCTTGGGTAACAAAATTAGGAATGGGACAATAGCCGTAGTCGATATTAATGGGGTTACAGTAGGTTTTGTTTTGGCTATAGCCAAAAGTAATGCTGCAAACAATTATGAGTAAGAGAAATATTTTTTTCATTGTAATTTTAATTGATGGGAATAAAACTTACCGCCGTGCCACCTCCCGGTGCCAGTTGCAGTTTTAAATTTGACTTTGAAGTTACCGTTTGCGAATCTATGGCATAGCTAGTTGGGTTGTTTTTCCAGTCGGCATTCTTGCCATCGTGATAAATAACTGCCTTATACTTTTTACCCGGCGTAAGAAAACTTAACGAAATTTTGCTCTCGCGGGCATGTTCATCCGTAATAGCCCCAAGAAACCAGTTTTCGCTGCCTTTAGCTTTGCGGGCTATGGTAATATAATCGCCCGGCTCGGCCTCCAGCACCTTTGTATCCTGCCAGTCTACCGCTACATCTTTTATAAACTGAAAAGCATCAGGATGTTTTTCGTAGTTTTCTAAAAGGTCAGCCGCCATTTGTAACGGACTATATAGTGTTACATACAAAGCCAGTTGCTTAGCAAGTGTAGTATGCACCTGCTCTGTAGATCCCGGTTTATACGTGCTCATTTTTATTTCGAAGATACCCGGCGTGTAATCCATAGGGCCGCCAAGTAAGCGTGTAAACGGTAGAATGGTTTCATGCGCAGGAGGGTTTCCGGTGCTCCATGCGTTGAACTCGTTGCCCCTTGCAGCCTCAGCAGCTATGTAATTTGGCCAGGTGCGGTGCACGCCTGTAGGTCGGCTAGACTCGTGTGAGTTAACCATGAGCTTATAATCGGCTGCGCGCTTTGGCACATAGTTAAAATGGTTTACCATAGTTTGCCCGTCGTGGTACTCCCCCCTTGGGATGATGCGCCCTACATAGCCTGTCTTCACGGCAGGATAGCCGTACTGTACCATATTCTCAAGTGCCCTGTCTAACTGGCGCTCGTAACTTGCTACCGAGCCCGAGGTTTCGTGGTGCATGATCATCTTTACACCCTGTTGTTTTGCGTAATCGTTAATGGCTTTAATATCAAAATCAGGATAAGGTGTTACAAAGTCAAAAACTTCTTCTTTCCAGTTACCGTTCCAGTCTTCCCAACCGGTGTTCCAGCCTTCGACAAGTACCCCGTCAAAGCCGTTCTTTTTAGCAAAGTCGATATAGCGTTTGGTATTCTCTGTAGTGGCACCATGTGGTACTTTTATAGATTCGCCCGTTTGCTGGTTTTGCGCATTTTGCGAACCAGAATAATCCCAGGTAGATTTGCCTACGTGCATTTCCCACCAGATGCCAACATACTTCATAGGTTTTATCCATGAGGTATCATCTATTTTAGAAGGCTCGTTAAGGTTTAGTATCATTTTTTGCGCCACTATTTTACGGGCATCGTTGCTTACCATAACAGTGCGCCACGGCGTATGGCACGGAGCCTGAAGGTAAGCAGCATCGCCTATGGCATTAGGCACAAGATGCGACTGCAATGTAAAATTGTTCACATTTAAATCCAGGTGCATTACCGGATAGTTGATAACCGCAGCTTCAAAAATGTTGATGTACAAACCGTTGTCTGCCTTAAGCATCAGCGGCGATTGTATGGTATACCTGCCCCCTACCGTTTTAAGGGCAATGCCGTTATTAAGGTTTAGCTTGTCGTTGTCTACAGCGCTAAGGCGGGTTTCGTTATACACATATTCCTGGCTGTCAAAATCACCCGGAATCCAGAAGGCTTTATGGTTCCCCGTTAGGTTAAACTGGGTTGCCTCCTTTTCTACTATAAAATAGTTCAGGTTGTCCTGTTTTGGAAATTCATATCTAAACCCCACACCTTCATCAAACACACGGAACACAATATCCATCTTTCGGTTTGTAGACTGTTGTAATAGTGACACCCTAAGTTCGTTGTAGTTATTTTTTATCTCTGCTACTTCGCCCAATACGGGCTTCCAGCTATCGTTTACAGTAGCGGTTTGTGTATTTGTAATGGTAAAATTTTGGTCGAATGCCGGCAGATTTTTAAACGTAAAGCCCAGGTAACTGTCTATAATTACGGCTTTGCCTTTATAGCTTACAGTATAAAAGGGTTTGCCTGAAGCATCTGTTTTAAAATCAACGCTGATTTCTTTAGAGGGAGATAGTACGGTTTGCGCAAATGTATGGGCAAACAAAAAAAATAAGAGAACTGATAATTGAAGCTTCATATTTTTTAAAATTTCATAAATATACATAGAAAATATTTTTTACCACAAGGAACACCAGGCCTTTTCACGAGGGACACAACGCTGTTCCCATAATTTATATTGAAAGGACACAAAGCTTTGTGTTCTTAATTTATGAGTTTCACCATACAGCTTTGTGGCCTTAGTGAAATCTTAGTGCCCCTTGTGGTAAAATCTTTAATAAATATTTCCGGTAAAAAATCTCATTAAAAAGGCTGCCCATTACAGGCAGCCCTTTCCCAAATTCAACCCTGAACACTCTATTTAACTAATTCAAATGTGCTTTTTAAATCGGCATTAGAGCTTCCGCCCACAAATACCTCAAAATCTCCCGGCTCTGCTACAAACTTCATATCTATATTGTAGAACCTAAGATCGTCCGGAGAAAGTTCAAACTCAATAGTTTTGGTTTCTCCTTTTTTAATCAGTGTTTTGTTGAAGCCTTTAAGCTCACGCACCGGGCGTGTTACAGATCCTACAACGTCTTTTACATATAGCTGCACTACTTCTTCACCGTCAAAATTACCTGTGTTCTTAACGTCTACACTTACTTTAAGTTTGCCATTCGGCGAAAGCTTTTGTGTAGACAGTTTCAGGTTACCATAGCTGAATGTAGTATAGCTGAGTCCGTAACCAAATTCATATAGCGGACTGTTATCGCTATCTGTATAGCGCGACTTATATTTTTGCTCAGGGTCTGAAGCTCCAAGATATGGGCGCCCTGTATTTTTGTGGTTGTAATAAATAGGCACCTGCCCTACACTACGCGGAAACGTCATTGGCAGTTTACCGCTTGGGTTGTTTACACCATAAAGTGTTTGTGCAATGGCATCGCCACCCATAGTTCCCGGAAACCAGGCTTCAAGTATAGCATCCATGTTTTCGCTCTCCCAGCCTAATGTAAGCGGACGGCCATTCATCAATACCAATACAACCGGTTTACCCAGTTTTTTTAGCTCTGCCAAAAATTCTTTCTGGATGCCCGGCAGGTTAATATCTACCTGAGAGGCAGCCTCGCCCGTCTGGTTCTCAAACTCCCCCATAACGGCCACAATTACATCAGCGTTTGCAGCTGCTTTAAGTGCTGCCTGTATGTTATCGCGCTTGGTATCTTTTATCTCAACACCTTTGTTAAACGATACTTTACTCTTATCTGTAATAAATTTGTTGATCCCTTCCTGAACGCTTACTGCATAACCGTTACGGTCGCCAGTCGCAGCCCATGAACCTATGATGTTGTACTCATCGCTTACAAGCGGACCAACAAAAGCAACTTTCTGCTCTTTTTTAAGCGGAAGCACGTTGTTGCTGTTCTTTAGCAATACCATTGATTTGTTAGCAGCATTAAGTGCCGCATCAAGAAACTCCTTTTTGTAAATGGTTTCTTTTTCGCGTTTGGCATCATTATAACGGTATGGGTCTTCAAAAAGGCCCAGGTCGTATTTTGCTTCAAGTATACGGCGGCAGGCATCATCAATTTCAGCCTGAGTAACCTTACCTTCTTCAAGGTTTTTCTTGGTATATTTTAGGAATACGGCTCCTACCATATCCATATCTACACCAGCGGTAAGCGCAAGTTCGCCTGCGTGCTGTTCATCTTTAGCATAACCGTGCGGAATCATTTCGTTGATACCGGTATAATCAGTAACCACAAAACCTTTAAAGCCCCACTCACCTTTTAGGATATTGTTTACAAGCCATTTGTTACCTGTAGACGGCACACCTGCAATTTCGTTAAACGATGTCATGAATGTAGCAACACCGGCATCTACAGTAGCCTTAAACGGCGGCAGGTATGTTTCGCGAAGCAAACGCTCGCTCATGTCTACCGTATTATAATCGCGACCGGCCTCAGCAGCGCCATAAGCAGCAAAGTGCTTGGTACAGGCCAGGATGGTATTAAGATCTTTAAGGCTGTTACCCTGGAAACCTTTTACACGGGCAAATGCCATTTTAGAGCCTAAGTAGGTATCTTCCCCTGCACCTTCAGACACACGCCCCCAACGCGGATCGCGGCTAATGTCTACCATTGGGGCAAAGGTCCAGTGTACACCAGATGCGGCAGCTTCGGCAGCAGCAACTTCAGATGCTATGCGTGCAATATTTAAATCCCATGATGCAGTTTCGCCCAGCGTAATTGGGAAAATAGTACGGTACCCGTGGATAACGTCATAGCCAAACAACAACGGAATTTTAAGGCGCGAATTTGCCAGGTTCACTTCCTGTATCTGGCGGGTATATTGCACATTGGTAGCATTTAAAATACTACCTACATTTCCTTTTTTTATCTCATTTATAAAGTTGCTTCCGCTTTTAGGCCCTGTAACGGTACCATCGGCAGTAAACTGTACTAATTGCGCTATCTTTTCATCAACAGTCATCTTGCCCATTAGCTCGGTAACAAACTCTGTGCGTGGCTTTATAACAACTTTAGATTTCTTGCCTTTTTGCGCATATACCGTAACGGTGGTACAGGCTAAAAGCAGCAATAGGGTTCTTTTGTTCATTCTTTTTCTTCTTTTGTATTTTTTAGAACTAAATGTTTATGGTTTTGTTTGTTTCAGCATCCATTCATAAATGGCAGGATCATCATATACCCTTGTCCAGCTGTTATGGTTGGCATCATCAAAAATGGTAAGCTTTATATCTTTAGCACAAGGCTGTAACTTTTTATATATCACTTCAGAGTACTGCACGTCTACAACATCATCGAGCAGGCCGTGAAAAATGCGGATAGGAATTTCGCCGATCTTACAATTTTCAATCATCGGCACACGGTCTACAAAGCCTGCAATGGGCACTAATGCCGCAAACATATCCGGATGTGCAAAAGCCAGATTCCATGCGCCCCAGCCACCCATACTAAGGCCTGTAAGGTAAATGCGCTTAGGGTCTATGTTGTTATCCTTAGCTACCTTTTGTATCAGTTTATAAAGTACCTCGCTGTCCCAGTACTCTTCTTCAGGGCATTGCGGTGCAAGCACAAAAGCATCTATACTGTGGGTTTTAAGATAATTAAATGGCCCGTGAATCTTTACTTTTTCTATATCAGTACCCTTCTCTCCAGATCCGTGCAGGAAAACAATAAGGGGCTTCTTTTCTTTTTTAGCATTCTCAGGCACATGCAATGCGTAACCCAGCTGTTTTTTTACGGTTATTTCTGTTTTAAACAATCCGCTTTCATCTTTCTGGGCGAAACCAGTAAGCGAAAAAACCAGCGCTAGTAAAGTAATATGAAATTTTGCCATGCCTTAGAAATTATATTTACCCGAGTGGAAGCCCAATTTTACAAGCCCTTGTTTAACCTCAGGAGCGTTCATAAACAGTTGCCAAAGCAGGCCACTACGGTGGTTTTCCAGCATAACGGCCATAGGTCCCTGGTCAATAGCCAGGTAACGTTTGGTACTCCAATTGTATTGCTGGCTGTGTGCATCATAAAAACCGGCAGGCCCCCAAAGCAGGCTGCTGTGGTTTTCATAAAAATTGCGCATTGCCGCAAGGCTTTCTGTAGGTGTATATACAATAGAACTTACAGCAGCAGTAGGCGAGATAACACCTTTATCATTGCTTGGCATATGGGCATCATATCCTGTAGTACCGTCGGCATTACGGCTGTAAGAAGCAGTAAGCCCCCAATAATTATTACCGTAGCCAGCAAAGCCACGCGGATTTTCTACACAATACTGATGATCTATTTTAACCTGGTTCACATTAAGATCCCAGTAGTTAGCATACTGGTCTGTAAGCTGATGAGGGTCTAAACCTGCGTAAGAGTAGTGCGCCCAGAATAAAGGCCCGCCAAACTCTTCTGCACCATTATGTTTTAAAATAAGCGGAATACCATATTTTGTATTGCCTGAAACAATGCCACCGCTTCTGGCCCATCCTTCATGATACGGTGCCGCGGTAATGGTATGTGTAGGCGAAGCTGCTGCCAGCACATAAGTAATAAGGCACTCATTATACCCCTGAAGCGGGAAGTTCATCTCCCAGGCATAATCAGGAGACCAATGCCAGTACAACACATCTTGACCATTGCGGTACCAGTCCCAGTCTACACCTTTCCAAAGGGTATCAAACCTTTGGGCAAGTGCTTTTTCTTCATTAGTACCGTTTTTAAGGTATTCGCGTACACAGATAATGCCTTCGCATAAAAAGGCCGTTTCTACTAGGTCGCCACCATTATCTTTAGTACCAAAAGGCTTAACTTTTCCGGTTTCACCATTCATCCAGTGTGGCCATGCGCCGTGAAAACGGTCAGCATTTTCAAGAAATGTAGCTATTTTAGCCATGCGTTCCATAAACTGCGCACGGGTAATATAACCCCTTGAATCTGCCGCGATGATAGACAGAAGCCCGAAGCCGCTACCGCCAGTGGTAACAATATTAGCATCGTTATCAGGATAATTGCCATCCGGATGGTAGCGCTCACGCCCCAGCCCCGAATTAGGTTCGGCAAAATCCCAGAAGTATTTAAATGTTTGTTTTTCTACCACATCCATTAATTGCTCATCTGTAAGCGGCTGCGCAGAAGGATTTTCGGGCGAAGTACCTGTACTCGGCTTCGTGTCGGCAGAATTACATGAGAGGATTAATAAAAGAGGCAGGAAATATATTGATTTTAGCATTTTGACTGATGTATTGAATTTCATAGCAAAAAAAATATCCCTCCCTTTTTGCAAAGGGAAGGATGATTTCAAAAATTTATTAATAGCCCGGGTTTTGAACCATATTAGGCGTTTGTATTAACTGGTTGTACGGTATTGGGAACAACTCATGTGTGCCCACAATAAAGTTTTTACCAGCAGCGGTCATTGCAGACTGTGCCTGCCCGGTACGCACAAGGTCGAACCAACGGTCGTGCTCAAAACCAAGCTCAAGGCGGCGCTCTTTCCAGATAGCATTCCTAAGAGATGTACCTGCGGCAGCTGTAGAAGCCGGAAGATTTACCCTTGTTCTTACAATATTTAGCGCAGCAAGTGCTTCGCTTGTATTGCCAAGTTCATTCGCAGCCTCTGCTTTAATAAGATAAATTTCGGCAAGCCTTAATATGCGAATGTTTTTATCAGCATCATCTGCACCGGCATTGGCACTAGAATAGGCTTTTTCATTATACATTGGGTTTTCTACCGATGCGCTTACTTCGCGTCCATCATAAAGTGTCTCACCTGCAAAAATGATAGTAGCATCCCTGCGGATAGCATCACCTTCTGCATTATAAGCATCTAAGAGATTTTGAGAAGGCGTGTTAAAGCCCCATCCCCATCCGCTGGTACCACGTGCACCCTGGGTTTGAGTATATTGTTGTACACCATGTGCTACTGCTTCTCCACGAGCCTGAACCTCAAATATAGATTCAGTTCCGTTTTCAGAAGAAGCCCTCCAAAGCACAGCATAATCAGATTCTAAACTGTACTGGCCTGAATTGATAACAGTATTGGCCATATCATAAGATTGCTGCCATTTTTGTTCATACAAATATACTTTTGAAAGCAGTGCCTGAGCAGCTCCTTTTGTTGCACGGCCAAGATCAGAAGACTGATACTGGTTTTTTAGAGGTAACTTTTCAATTGCATCTAAAAGGTCCTGCTCAATAAATGCATAAACATCTGCTTTAGGAGCACGTGTTGTATAATCTACATGTTGCAAAGGCACATCTCCCCAGCCCCTAACAAGCCAAAAATAGTGTAATGCCCTTAAAAACTTAGCCTCACCTACAAGGCGATTTTTATATGCATCATCTGTCAAACCATATTTTTCTGTAAACTCAATAGCATAGGTAGCACGGCCAATTGTTTTATACCAGTTTGTCCACATGGCATCAAAAGAGCCCGCACTACTTGTAAAAGTAAGATTATCAAGCTGGTCTTTATCTCCACCTGTATCACTAGGAGAACTCCCTTTGTCAGCATTATCCGAAAGTATCTCTGTAATGCCAAGGTATGAGAAAGCGTAGTCCCATTCTGTAAGCATACCATAGGTACTGTTTACAAACTGTTCAGGAGCATAAGAGTTTGCATCTTCGTCAACCCTGTCAGATTGTTTAACATCAAGAAAATCGTCACATGCTGTAAGCAATGTAGCTCCTAATGCTATATATATTAAACTTTTATATTGTATTTTCATAACTATTTTTAAATTATAGGTCGATTTGTACACCAACTAAGAATGTTTTAAGGCTAGGGTAAGCAGAAAGCTCAATACCTGTAGTCTGGGCTGGAGAACCATTACTGTTTATCTCAGGTGTAAAGCCTGAATATTTTGTAAACATAAAAGGGTTTTGGGCTGTACCATATATCCTGATCTTGTTAATATCTTTAATTATATTTTTAAAGGTATAACCTAAGGTAATATTGTTTATTCTGAAGAATGCACCATCTTCAAGGTAGTAGCTTGATGCAATTGCTGTACGGTTTGCTCCCGGATTAGTATTTGATGTACCTTCTCCTGTCCAACGTCCGTTAAATGAATCTGCCGTAACATTTTCACCACCGTTTATACGTGTACTTTTAAGGCCATTATATACTTTATTACCTCCAACGCCATATCCATCTACTGATAAATCAATACCTTTCCATGCAAAGCCAATGTTGATACCGTAAGTGTAAGTAGGAAGGTATGAATCAAAGAATTTCTTATCCCTGTCATCAATCTGACCATCACCATTTAAGTCTTTATACTTTATTTGTCCCGGTTGTGCACCTGTAACGTGTGCAGACTGGTCAATTTCAGTTTGGTTTTGCCAAATTCCGTCTGCCTGGTACATCCACCATGAATATACCGCCTGGCCTTCCTGAAGACGCTTAGTTATCTGGCCATTTGCAAGGCTACCGCCGGTTTGACCATCATAAGCAGGTTTTACACTTTCAAGAGTATTTTTGTTAGTACCTAATGTACCGCCAATATAGTAGCTAAAGTCTTGTCCTACTTGATCTTTCCAGTTAAGCGCAAGTTCGAAACCTTTATTACGTATCTCTGCACCATGGTCATAGAATGAATCGGCATAAGGGCTTGTCCTTACAGGATTAACCTGTAATATAGCATTTGTAGTAAGCCTGTTGTAATAATCAACACTACCGCTTAACCTCCTGTCAATAAGTTCAAAATCTAAACCAGCGTTAACCTCTTGTGTTTTTTCCCATGATAGGGGCTGTGCCGGAGAACCTGCGTAAGCACCAAAAACTAAAGTTTGGTTAGGGCCAAATACATAGTTATAGTTTTGGCTTCCAACACCTGCCAGGAATGACGTAGCGTTTGCAAAACCAATATCAGCATTACCTATCAGACCATAACCTCCGCGTATTTTGATGAAATCAAGGCCTTTAATATCACTTAAGAAACTTTCTTTAGTAAGTGCCCAACCTACTGATACAGATGGGAAAGTACCCCAATAGTCAGCATTTTGTTTAAAACGGCTGTTACCATCTCTCCTTATATTTGCTGTAAGGAAATATTTTTCATTGTAATCGTACTGTACCCTACCAAAATAAGAAAGTATTTGTTGTGGTGTGGCATACAATTCATCTGTAGTAGCTCCCTGAGCAAAATGCATATTCCAGTTTTGGCTTGCAGTAGGAACATTGTAACCGCTTTGTGTTGTTGTAATAACATCACCTCTTTTATCTTTTGTAAAACCAGCAATTACTGTAAAATTATGATCGCCAAAAGATTTGTTAGCGGTAAGGAAAGTATCCCAGTTATAACGGAAGCTTTCTACATTAGTAGCAGTAATTGAGTTGTTTGCATAAGTATATACACCCTCGCCTGCAGTAGCCTGAAAAGCATCATACTGAGCATCAGTCCTTGTAGGATCTGCTGCAAGCCACCTGCCACGGGTATCATTATAAATAAGGCCGCGTGAATAGCTTTTTGTAATACCTAACCTTGTATTAACTTTTAACCAGTCAGTAAGTTTAAGTTCTGCGTCAAACATACCCTGTATTTGAGACGTTTTAGTCTCTTCATTAGTAAATGCTACTGATGCAAGTGGGTTTCCTATTGAGTTTAACTGGCCAATAGTTTCGCCAGCACCAGCTTGGTAACCTACTACACCTGTAGTTTGATTATAGAAACTTTGTCCCCACTGCCCGCTTGGGTAACGTACAGGAACAATTGGTGCCTGCCTGTAAGCTTCATCAAAAGCACTAAATGGCTTAGGATTACCTTTTGTATACGTGTAGTTAAGATTTTGAGTAAGCTTTAACTTGTTATCAAAGAAATTAAAGCTGGTATTAGAACGGATAGTATTACGGTTGATTTTATTGCTATCGAGAATACCATCTTCTGCATAATTATTGTAGCTAAAATAGTAGTTACCTTTATCGCTACCGCCAGATACAGCAACATTATTATTTGTAGAAGTACCAACGTCTGTCAATTCATCATACCAATTAGTGTTGTAAGGCTGATTAGCTGAAAGATATACTGGATTAGCTAATGTAGCCTGATTTTCATTATAATATTGAACATATTGGCTTGCATTAGCCATTTTTACCTGATTAAGAGTTGACCTCGCTGCAAATGTAGAATTTACAGATACGTTCATTTTACCATCTTTACCTTTTTTTGTAGTAATAAGTACAACACCATTAGCAGCACTACTACCATAAATAGCCGCAGATGAGGCATCTTTAAGGATATCCATAGTTGCGATATCACTTGGATTAATATTACTAATATCACCGGTAACAGTACCATCAACTACATAAATGACACCAGAACCAGCAGTAGCTGTACCAAGTCCCCTTACACGAACCGTAGGAGTAGCGCCGGGTGAATCGTTAGTAACAATCTGCACACCGGCAACTTTACCCTGTATAGACTGCATAGCGTTAAATTGTGGCTGTTTCTGAAACTGATCCGCTTTTACAGTACCTACTGCGCCTGTAAGGTTAGAACGTTTTTGAGTACCGTAACCAATAACCACAACCTCTTCAAGGTTTGAAGCTGCACTTGTTTTAAGCGAAATCTTCATTGGAGATGTGGTCGCAGCCACTGTTACATTTTCAAAGCCAATCATTGCAAAAGTAAGCTGTGCTCCTTCTGATGCGGCAATGCTAAAATTACCATCGATGTCTGCCGAGGCAGTTGCCGGGCTACCGGCTACGGTAATGTAAACATCAGGCACGGGCATGCCGCTATCGTCGACTACCTGGCCTGTAATCTGCTGCCCGTAGCTAATGCCACACATGAGCAACAAAAAACCGAAAATAAAGTTTTTCATAAGTTTGAACTATTGTTAAAAAGTTAGTAGTACGAAGATACGAGACTAAAACGTTATAGTTGTAACATTTACCACTTATCACTACTACATCATTAACAACATTTAACAGTATAAAAAACTAAAATACAATAACTTATCATTTATTGTATTACATCAATAAAACATATAATGATGTAGTATTGATGAGTAAAAGATTCTTAACAAACCGTTAAAAATTACGACGAAATGTAATTTAGAGCATCTTTAAATATTAATCATGAAGCGCGACAGACTCTCTTCGGTTCCTATTTCTAGTTTTTTTCGCAAACGGTATCTATGAAGTTCTACCCCTCTAAAAGATATATTCATTAGTGGTGCTATCTCTTTAGAAGATAAATTCATCTTTAAATAGATACATAGCTTTATGTCCTTTGGGGTAAGAACCGGATATTTTTCAGTAAGTCTGGCAACAAACTCTTCGTGACTTTTGATAAGGTTTTTTTCGAAACTCTGCCATTCATTCTTACTTATAGTACTTGTTTTAATGACCTTTTTAATTTTAGTCACCAACCTATCTACGTTTTTTTCCGACTCAAGAACTTCTTGTATACTTTCTATCATTTCGCTATGCTTAGCAATACTTAATGATTTACCTGCTACTTCGCTGGCCTTAGTCTGAACTTCTGTTTCAAGTAAATGCTTTTCGTACTCCTGATTACGCAATTTGATTTCAGCTTCGTGCTCTAATTCTATTATTTGAGTGCGGTGGCGCAACTCTTCCTCATTAAGGCGCACTTTTTGGAGATATTTAAAGTGATTCCATTTATAGTACAGATAAAAAACCAATACCGTAAATGCAACATATGCCATTATCATGTATAATGAAAAATACCAGGGCTTATCAACGGTAAACTTATATGTGGTTAATTTTAGAGGGTGCAATCCATTGTTAGCAAACAACTCTATATCATGACTGCCACTTGCAAGGTTATTTAATATTATTTTTCCTGAATTTACTGCATGAAGCCTGCCACCGTTAAAACGATATTGTAAATCGGCGCGGTTGTAACCAAACCATGGCGAAACTACATCTAATTCTAATGAGTGATTATATTTTATTGAGGTTTGAGGTGTAACATACTTACCTTCATAAAATGCTTCTATTTTGAGGGCTGCATTTTTTTTGATTGGAATATCTCTTTTTATTTCAACAAAACCATCATCCAGGTTTACAACAAGCTTTCCCGCTTCGGCAAATACTTGTATATTTTCTATAATGAGGCGTCCCTGATAATATTTTTCAGGGAGCAGCTTCCATAAAAAATCGTTACCTTTTTGATTTACATTGTACAATAAGCCATCTTTAAATACCATAAAAGTATCTTCGTCAATGGGAATGATATCTGAAACATTGCCAAAAGAAGAATTAAACAGTGTATTTTTTTCTAATTTCCCGGTAAGACTATTGTATGTATACCAAATATTATTTATAAAAAACAATATCTGGTCTTTAAAATTAAACAGTTTTACGCCAAAGTCTCCTTTAATATTATTATCTGCAGATACATTCTGAATTTTTTTTACGTTTAAATTTTCATCATATGTAATTCTATACAGACTTTTATAATTGTCTGCTGCCCATAATTCTCCGGGATGGTTTTGGGCAATGTTGCGTATTGGCTTTTCAATTTTGCCCAACATTTTATACTCAGATAGCTTGTTGATATCTTTATATACCGCTATACCCGCATAATTTGCCTGAAAATAAACACCATCAAACCTGCTCTTTAAAAACTTCCACCCCCCATTTACCGGACTTTCATTTTTGAGCACATTTCCATCATATACTAATGTGCCATCGTTATGCCCCAAAATAAATTTATTGCCATTTTTATATACATCCCAAACTTGCCCCTGAGTATTAGGAATGGGTTCTAAAACACTGGTTTTATATGTAAAAATACCATGATTTGTTACTAGCAGGTATCCGGTATTTGATAATGATGATAGTGAGTATACTGAACCAAGTAAGCCTGAATTATCTGTAAAAAGATTTACCGGAGAATTTACCTCTACATGAGAGATGCCATTATCAAGCCCAAGCCAAAGGTCATTTTCTCTATCCAGCGCTATACTTAACACTGCATTGTTTTTCAGGGAATTTTTTCGGTTAATGTTTATGTATGTATTTGATGCTAGATCTACAATATATAACCCCTGACGGGAAGTACCTATGGCTAACTTAGTTTTATCAATAAATTTTGAAGAAAGAATTACAGCCTCTTTTACATAAAAATTTACCGGATTTTGCCAGGGAACAAGTTTATCTTTATCACCTTTAAACACTCCGTTATTTTTTGTAAACACATAAATTTCTCCGTTGTGCTTTTCTATGCCATGTATGATTCCTCCTTTTAGTTGTCCCCAGCCGCTAACCGGAATAAATTTATTGTTTTTTAAAACAAAAATACCCTCGCGGGTTGTAGCAGCATACACCTCATTATCAATTGGGTAACAATATGAGATTTGCGACGGAAAATTTATGCGCTTAGTTTTAATACCATCATACACATAAAGCGCATTGAAAGACTGAAAACAAATATTTTTTCCGAATGAAAATATTTTCCAGATTTCCTCATTGCCTGAAAAACCGGCAAACATAGCATCTTCAGATAATGATTTATATACCATAAAACCATTTTTACGATGCCAGTACCCAAACTCTTTATAAGAACCTGAATAAATTTTGTCTCCAAATGAATATACCGACCTGATAATGGTTTTATTTGGTAATGTATATTTCTCCCATTTTACACCGTTGTAGCGCAAAAAGAAATGGTTATTGGCAAAATACATAGCGTTGTCGTTACCTTGTACCACGCTCCACACCTGATTATCACCTTGATATTCTGATTTTGTAAAGTTTTCTACAAAGGGCAATAATTGCTGTGCACCTGCCTTAAAACAAGAAACTATATATATAAGTAATACAATATGCCTTATTTTCATTACTAACTAATTTAAAATGTCAAAGTTAAAAACTTAGCAACCCTGTACCAAAAAAAATGCCCCTATAAGTGGGGCACGTTTTCTTTTACATAATCATTGAGGTAATTAAACCGGGGCGAAAGCCGTCCGTTCGAAGCTATTGCTGCTCGTTTTAAGATTTCATCTTTGTCATCATTAAAAAAAGCCGGAACTACATGGTCTAAAAACATTTTGCCAAAACCTTCGCTGGCATCACGGGGTAGCTCACAAGGCAGGTTGTCTACCGCCATTACAACAACAGCAAGCGGATGGTAAATATCAACCTCTTGTCCTGTTGACGGGTTGTAGCCATACAAAGGGTTAGCTATGCTGCTTGATCGTATTGTAGATGCTATAGGGCCATCAACATCGCAAGATATATCTGCAACTACTTTTATCCTGCAATTATTTTTTCGCAGCATCTCACGAGTTAATATATCTGGTGCATTGTTACCATAAAAATGCCCGGCAATATACATGTCAGCAACATTAGCATATTTTTCAAAATCAGAAACAAATTCTTGAGGATTGTTATAAAACTCCAGCTTGTTTGTAGTAGCAGTACCATCAATACGCTTATTATAATCAAGCACATCAAGATGAGTATATACAGGCCCACTGTATGATTTTGCAAGAAAATCTGCAGGCGAAACTTCTTTAATTCTTATGGCATCAAGCATTTCTTTTGCACCTAAGCCTACTTTACCTTTACCGGTAAGCACTATTTTTAAAGGAGGAAATATCAATTTTTTAAGCCTTGCAACCAATGCGTCTTTGTCTGGCAGGATTTCTGCCTTCGGAAGATTATGAAGTTCATATTTAATACCAAATGCCCTGAAAGCATTGTATGTTCCTACAAGCCCCGCATATCTGCCAAAGCCTATAAGACGACGGCCTTGTGCATCAATAACTGTTTCATGATCATATAAAGTAATGTCCTTATCAATTATAGCCTGCAACATTTTTTTGTTGTGCGGTTGTTTTTTTATCGTATGAGAAAAGAAAAAATATTTTTTACCTGCTATAAGAGCATCAACAGGCACTTCTTTTACTCCCAGTAGTACATCACAGTCTGTAAGGTCCTCCCCTACTTCAAACCCCAAATCCTTATACAGGTCATCTGAAAAGATTCTAACATCTGACGACTCTATTTTAAACATAGCCTGGGGAAACTGTTTTTTAAACTCTGCCAGCATGGCCGGAGAGAAAACAACCCTTTTGTCCGGAGGCGATTTACGCTCTCTTAATATCCCAAATTTCATAGCTTACCGATTCCATTATTTGTTTTGTTACTCTACTAACATAATAGATTAAAAAGATACTAAATTTAACTATAAAAAAAGTAAAGCATTCAAATGTAACAATTTTTATATATTCGTAACCAGTAAATATTAAGATTTATTTTTAAATCTTCTAAAAAATGGTGTTATATTTGCGTTATTATTGATTTATGGGGTCGACTGGTTTTGACAGCAGGCCGAACTGAACAGTAAGCACGTCGGGAAATGAAGCTGTTTCCGTACATCATCGCTTCAAACATTTAAACGGCGAAAATAACTACGCTCTAGCTGCTTAATCTAAATTAAAGTAAGATTAGCCTCGTCCCTGCAAGGCAGGGAGGCAGGATTCTCCTGAAAAGCCCTGGTTTATGGCGTTTCGTTTAGGAGAACCGTAAAAGTAAACCTGGGGGTTTCTTTGCTTCGCGGAAGCCCTGAGAAAACAGAAGATAAGTGGTGTGTGGCAGTTTTCGGCCTTGCACACTAACGAAAAACCAAGCGAAAACTAAGCGTGTAGAAAGCTCTTTGCTTCCCTGTTTGGACCCGGGTTCGATTCCCGGCGATTCCACTGAGACAGTTTTAGGCATACTTTTCAAAGTTGCCAAAAACGCACAAAATGTCTCGAAAAGCCTATAAAACCTGCAAATTTGAACGTTTGCAGGTTTTTTTATGTCCACCTGTAATCTTCAAAATTTTCAAAAATGCACATAAAGTTGGGTCATTTGCCGGTGCAATGTCAATTGCCCGAAAAATTGCACCAATAAATGCACTGAAAGACAGTTTAAGACACTGAAAGACTTAAAGTACCCTTGTGTTTGGTTTACCGTGATTGCTTCATAATTCTACATTATTAATTTTTAATTTTTTGAATTATGTTAGAGAAAAGCTATGGCTTAAGCTTCATGTTAAAGCCGTCCCGCAAGGAACCTACACTGCGTTACGTGTACGTTCGTGTATCCGTAGATGGTATCCGTAAAGAGATTTCAACCAAAAGAACCTGGGATCCCAAGCGCTGGGATGCCAAATCTGAACGCGCAATCGGTGCAAAAGAAGACGCCCGAATTTTGAACCTTTTTTTAGACACGATGGTCATGAAAATTAATCAGTTCAAGTTAGACCTGATGTATACAGAGAAGACAATCTCTGCCCAAAGGATCATTGATTTCATACTGGGAAGGGCTACCTCAAAGGCATTGTTGCTGGAGGAATTTCAGGTCCACAATGATGAAATGTTATCGCTTGTCCCTGCCGACTATGCCATGGCAACCTACAAGCGCTATACCTACACGCGTACGCATGTTCAAAATTATATCAAGTATAAATATGACAGAGAGGACATCGAACTGCGTGAACTTGACTACGATTTTATCAGCGGATTTGAACTTTACCTTAAGACCGTCAGGAAATGTATAAATAATTCTGCACTGAAGTACATTGCCTGCCTCAGGAAGATCATTAACCGGACTGTAGATAAGAACATCATCCCATCCGACCCCTTCAAAGCTTTTAAGCGCAAAAAGACTAAAACGATAAAGAAGCCCCTTAACAGCAGGGAACTACGGATTTTGGAAAACTACACGTTTACAACGCAGCGGCTTACCGTGATCAGGGACGTGTTTATATTTCAATGTTACACTGGGCTGGCCTACATCGATGTTTACAATTTGCGAAAAAGCGATATAAAGATTGGAATTGATGACCGGTACTGGATCATGTCCTCACGCCAGAAAACGGGCAATGAGACGAATATACCACTACTCCCTAAAGCTTTGGAGCTGATTGAGCACTATAAAGACCATCCCATCTGTGTAGAACGTAATACAATACTCCCGGTATCCTCCAACCAGAAGATGAACGAATACCTAAAGGAAATTGGCTCACTTTGCCAATTAGATGTGTTACTGAATACCCACATGGCCCGGCGAACTTTTGCCAGTACCGTGACGCTCAATAATGATGTGCCTATCCATGTGGTAAAGGAAATGCTGGGGCACAACTCGATAAAACAGACAGAGGCTTACGCTATGACAGAACAGCTGACCATCGGGAGGGAAATGTCACTTCTAGACCGGAAGCTTAGTGCCAAGCCACAAATATCGAAGGAGGACGCTGACCTGTTAAGCAGGCTGGAAGAAGAGATCAGGGCGGTTAAGGAAAAATATAAAACCTGTTAACCATGATCAAAATCAATCTTGAAGATACCATAGTACCCCATTACGTTAGCCAGGACCTGACGGATTTTAGGTTTTATTCACCTCAGAAAAAAGGAGGTGTAGCTGAACTAATCGTACAGATACGTAATATTAATGACCCCTTACTTTCCAATGTGTATAATTTAGGGTTTGGGCCACCGGATGGTGCAGGTAGCTTTAGCGATACGGTTTCACTCAACCATTCAAATCCGGGTAAGGTGTTCTCAACGGTAATTTTAGTAGCGATAGCGTTCCTGGAGCGCAACCCTTCCTTAGCTATCGGAATCGACGGTTCTGATGACCGGCGGGCCTATTTATACCACAGGATGTTCAGCTCTAACAGACATCCCTTAGAGGAAACCCTGATCCTTACCGGTGTTGACTGGTATGTACGTTTGCTTAGATCTGGCGATGTAGAGCGCGACCTGTCCGGCGCTGCATATTTTAAGCCACGGCCTGAAGCTTTTGATTTTCAAAGGAAAACAAATGATTTGTACCGTTATTACCTGATAAATTTAAAACCTGTGCAGTCACTCAAATAAAAACTTTTAATATCTTTGTTATTATGAAAGAGAAAATGCAACATGCTATAGATGCTATTTTTAAAATGGCGGCAGAACAGAAACAGCCATCGGCTCCATTACCTGCATTTAATGGGTCAAGGCCGGATAACGCCCTCTCACGCTCGATACGAAATAAAAAAGAAGCAGATCAATTCCAGGCGGAACTGAAAGCTGTGCTAAATCAAGAAAAATAATTATAAGAAAGCCTGCCGTTAAAAGCAGGCTTTTTCATTCAACAGACGTGTTGTTTAATCATAAAGGCTATCCTTTTTGATTTCGCAATCCTCTCTTTGAGCATCTTTGAAATAATATATGCACATTAGCCATGAATTAACCAACACCGAAGAATCCGACGAACTGGAAATCCTTTCAATGCCGATTAAATAATATGAAGATGAATATTATCCAATTCCTAAGCCATTCCCTTTAGAAGCTATTAAATTCCTGATGGAACAAATGCATGTAGCCGATGCCTAGCTATCGAAAATATTAAGTGCCCGTTCCCGAAAATCGGAAATTCTTCCCAATAAAAAGAAAGCTTAGCATTTCGATGATAGGCGTCCTAAATGAAAAGCTGAATATTCAGCAGACATCCTTATTCGGCTTAAATTTACTTATTTTGTTATTTCTAATTGTACCACGACTAATGGCATAATAAAAACGGAAGATAACCGTGTTTTTGAAACACCATATAGTAATTCCAGCAGAATGATAGTACACCGTAAACATTTTTTAATTTTAATCGATTAACGCGCCTTAAAAAACGATTTCATATTCTAAAGCTTATTCCGCTGTTTGAGGCGGTAACGAAAAAGCTTACATGTAATAACCGCGGCTTATCTGACATCTGTACCTAAGGTATTAATGGGTCTATTATTTTATGGTGCTCAAAACCTGCAATTTTTACAATGTTATAGTTAGCAATGCTATTATAAAACGCCGTGATGAGCCTGGCTGGCCTTTAAAATTACCGACTGCACTGCCTGTAACTAAACCATTTGTTCAACATTAGCGAACTATTGGACATGTTAACAAAATATTTAATTTTTCCAATACTATAGTTGCTAATTTCGAATTATAAGCTAAGCTTTAATATGCAATTATCAGCATATGAGTTTGTTGTATAATATGCTTACAACAGCTTTGATTAAGCTGTGGAAGCAGAAGCCCATAACTTAAATTAGTAACCGCCTGCATCAGGCATTAAATAAACAAAGATGAAATTGAACTACAAAAGGTTAGTATTAGCATTAATTGCTACCATTGGATTACAAATGAGTTCTCAGGCACAGGAATACAGGTCTGCAACAAAATATGGGGAACCTGGTAAAGCTCCAGGCATGAAAGTTAAATTGTTGAGTACGGTGGGTGATGTAAAAACGTACATAATTATTCTGGCCAAAGGTGATGAAGCCGTATCAGGGCTTACAGAATTTGCGCAAAAGTACAATGTAAAAAGTGCACACTATCAAGCTATTGGTGATGCCCTGAGTTTAGAAGTCGGATGGTTTGATTACGAACGTAAGCAATTCCTCGTAGTACCCATTGCTGAGGCCGAGGTTACCTCATTTACCGGAGACATAGCCTGGTATCATAACAAGCCGGTAGCCCACACGCATGTTACGGCTTCTATAAAAGATGGTTCTGTTAAAGGTGGCCATTTACTGGAATTGATCGTTGGGCCAACGCTTGAAATTATCGTTACCGTGGAACCAACACAATTGTTTAAAAAATTAAATGAAGAATTTAATGCGGGATTGATTGATATTGATAGTAAAGAAAAACAATAATGAAGGAAGAAGAATTTAGATCCACATCCCATCAGGTGGCGCCGGGTAATGCACCTGCAATGAATGTTAAATTACTGAGCACCCATGGTGATGTGAGGACGTATATGGTCATTTTTTCGAAAGGGGATGAAGCCCTGTCCGGGTTATTGGATTTTGCGCTTACCTACGATGTCAAAAGTGCCCACTTCGCTGGTATAGGAAGTGCCTTTAGCCTTGAGTTGGGCTGGTTTGATTTTGACCGCCTGAAATACCAGGTAATTCCTGTTGGAATTGCTGAAGTGACTTCATTTACGGGCAATATAACCTGGATGGATACAAAGCCTATTGTGCATGCACATGCAACCGCTTCTTTTAGGGATGGCACAGTGAAAGGCGGGCATGTACTGGCCTTAAATGTGGGGCCGACATTTGAGGTAGTTGTAACTGTTGAGCCAACAGCACTGTACAAAAAGACAGATCCGGAATTTCAGGCAGGAATGATTATTTGATAGCCGTTCGGTAAACTGTATTTTGCAGGTCGTGACAAATATAATTAATGCCCTTTTTTATGAATGCAGTAAAAGCAGAAGTAGTTGCATTTGTTATTTTGTTGGTTAGCTGGATTACACCTCCTATCCCTTAAATAATGATCCTATGTCAGAATGTCAAGCCCCTTTCAAAGGGGCTTTTGTTATCATACCCATAACCAGATACAATACCCACAAAATTTTATTTGGTAACATGCTAACGGTATACGTTGGGGCTATCGCAAATAGCTATCTTATTCATTAATGTAGCAATGAAAGGTTCCTAACTTTACTTACAGGGCCATTTTATGCTGGTACTTTCCATGCTCCAATAGCACAGCATCCATAATCCGCAAACTTTCAAGAAACTGAGCCTCTTTAAACCGGAATGACGGCCCCGAGACACAAAGTACCGCAATAGGCTTGTTTTTAAAGAAAATAGGTATGGCCACACAATTGAGATCAGGATCATAGGCCTCAACATCCAACGCATAACCTGTTTTTACAATAGTGCTGACTTCTTCTTCAATGGCTGCGAAATCTCCTTCTGCATGCTGCTTACGCAGGCTTTCCTGCAAATGGTGGGAATAAGCAAGGAAACATTTGCCTATTGCCGTGGTGGTCATCTCGTAATCTTTCCCCATATTCAGTGTAATCTTAACCGCCCTGTTGGGCTCACATGTAAGTTCGTACCTGTAATACGATCCCATCTGCACGGCCAGGTACGACGATTCTTTTGTTAGATTGGATATTCTTTCCAGTACAGGGCGAAGTTCCTGCTTTAGGGTATTCACAGAAAAAGACGGGACCTGTAAGGATTCGATCTTTGAGCTGATTTTATACCTGGGGCTGATATCATCCTGTTCCAGGTAACCCAATTGCTTTAGTGTGTCGAGGTAACCGTGGACGGTATTTTTCTTTAAATCTACTGCCTGCGCCACGTCATTAAGCCGCACAAAATTGCCATTGGAAGCGATATATTCCAGTATTTGGAACGTTTTTTTTACGGACTGGTTCATAAGTTCAAATATAACGAACAAAATTACAATTTATAGCTTATCATCCCCTATAAGTTCAATAAATACCTATTTTTGACCTTCAAGTTCAACAAATCACAAGTTGCGTAGTGCAACAATTAGCTACACAAAATATGAGCAATTCGATTAAAAATGTACTGGTAACCGGTGCAAGCAACGGTATAGGCCTTGGCCTTACAAAAAAGTTATTAAATGAAGGCGCAGCAGTAATTGCAATAACGCGCTCCGGGGAAATTGCCGACTTTTCGCATCCAAACCTGACTATTATCAAGGGGGATATCAGCGATGAAGAAAGCATCAAAATAGCGGCTGAAGCGGTTAAAAATCTTGGCATCAAACTGGACTGCCTGGTAAATAACGCAGGTGTTGGCCTGGATCTGGGCGACGAAATACCTACGGCGGCTTTAATGAACGCTACCTTCGCTACCAATACAACTGGTACGGTACTGTTTACGGAAGCGTTCCTTGATTTTGTACAAGAGGGTGGCCAGATTGTATTTTTATCCACAGCTATGGCACTACTCCGCAACCTCGCCCCTAATGCCCCGGCCTACCGCATGTCTAAAGCCGCTATTAATATCTATGCCGTAATGCTAAGCCAGAGGCTTGCCGCTAAAAATATAAATGTTACCCCATTGCACCCGGGCTGGGTACAAACGCGCATGGGAGGCGATACGGCACCGGTAACGCTTGACCAGTCGGTAGACGGTATCTATAAAGCCATTACTGAAAACACCCAGACCGGCAAATTTTGGAATATTGAATTAAACGGTGTTGAAGAGTTTTAATTAACCTGCTTTAAATTTTAAAAATTGTTCTTAGAAAAGCTTTTACAGTCTAGACAATAGTTAAAGGACGCCCGAAATCAGTTTTTCGGGCGTTTCTTTTAAATACTGCTTCGTGTTATTTGATTGATGGAATAGGCAAGTTTGTACTGCCTGTCGAGTGGGAAGTAAACTTAGACAGCGGCGTTAACTTTTAAATGGCATTATACACCCTGATATCAAGTTCCGCATCCAGGCTTCCTTCCAGCAAGGCGGCAAATTCGTGGAAGTGCGCGCTATTTCCATGTTTTTGGAGGCTCTCCATATCTTCCCATATCTCATATACAAAAAAGCTGGCAGGATTATCGCTTAACTGATGAAATTTATATTCATGGCACCCCCTGTCATTAGCTAACGAGGCTTTCTGTACGGCCTGGGCACCGGCAAGGATTATTTCTGTTTTTTCTTTTTTTGCGGTAAAGGTTCCGGTTACGGTAATCATAGTCTGCTATTTTGGTTTATATCAAAAAGCAAAATTGCGAAAAATAAAATGCTTTTATAATAATGCAGTTTAAGAATGAATCTTAATCTAGTTTAAGGGTAAGCCTGGAATCCGATTAGTAACTTGCCGCAGCACAAGACGCATATTTGCCATCGACTGGACCGCTGCTTAAGCCAGGCAAATTCCTACCACTACCCTATTATAAAAAGTTGAGGCCCAATTAAAAGGCCAAATGCACTGGATAAAAAAAGGTGCCCTCCGTTAAGGAAGAAGGTAAGGCTAAAACGGCAATAACTAAAGACAACAGTATCCTATGGACGTAAAAAGGTTAGAGATCAAAAAAAATATCCAAAAAGAGGCGGACAGGAATTTGTCATTCCGCGTGTTTAATTTAGATAAAGAGCACCTGGAAAGCTACCTGCTTCCTCACAAAAAAGACCATTTTTGTATTATTGGGGTTGAAGCCGGAAAAATTGATGTCCATATCGAAGACAAGTTACATTTACTCAAATCAGGCAAAATATCCATTATCTTTCCAGATCAGTTCCACTTTGTATCAGACCTCAGCGATGACCTGACAGGTAAAATAATTTTGTTTGAAGAGATATTGTTTTGCTCCGATATTTTGAAAAACGAACTCAGCGCCTACAATGTCAACCTTGCGGCACACCTTAATGCTACAGCACTTTCCAGCACGGAATTCGAAAAGGTGCTGCCCCTTATAAAAAGCATACAGGACATTTATACCGCCCCCAGCCTGGTAAAAAAAGAGCAGGCGCGTTTTTATATCAAAATATTCCTTTTAGGGCTTATAGAATCCATTCACGGGCTGCATCCCGTAGTGCATCACGATGCCCAGGATTCCAGCCAGAACGCCTATATAAGCTTTAAAAAGCTGCTCAACCAGCAATACAAAAGTGAACGCACGGTGCAGTATTACGCCTCAAAACTGTCCATTACTACTAAAAAACTCAATGAGATAACTAAAAAACATTGTGGAGAAACGGCCATTAATGCTATACATAACCGCATACTTACCGAAATAAAACGGCAATTGTTGTTTTCAGACCTTTCGCACAAAGAGATCGCATTTGACCTGGGCTTCAGCTCCCCATCGGCTCTTAATAAATTCGTTAAATCAAAACTCAAAGAAACGCCCACCGAGCTTCAAAACGAGCTGGCACAAATTTATACCGCGTAGTAGTATCTGTATAACATCCTGCCCTGCCTGCCCATCTACCTTTGCAGTAGTAATTATAACTATAAAAAGATGAGCAAATTATTTATTGCAGGAGAGGTTTTCCACGGCGCTGGAAGCCTTGCAGAATTAAAAAATATTAAAGGAAAAAGGGCATTTATTGTTACAGGGGGAAGCTCCATGAAACGAAGCGGAACACTGGATAAAGCAGTAGCATTTTTACAGGAGGCAGGAACAGAAACCAAAATTTTTGATGGTGTGGAAGAAGATCCCTCATCAGCAACAAGCTTTAAGGGTGCAGAAGCCATGTTGGAATTCCAGCCCGACTGGATCATTGGCCTTGGGGGTTGCTCGGCCATCGATGCCGCTAAGACGATGTGGATTTTTTACGAGCACCCTGATACGGACTTTGATTCTTTACTTAAGCCTTTCAGCGTTCCTGTATTGCGAAACAAGGCCAGGTTTATAGCCATTCCATCAACGAGCGGAACCGGAACGGAAACAACCGGCCTTGCAGTTATAACGGACCGCGACAAAGGTGTAAAGTACCCAATCGTATCCTACGAGCTAACACCGGACATTGCTATAGTCGACGGGGAGATTTGCGCATCAATGCCGGCACACATCACATCCAATACAGGGCTGGATGCACTGACACATTGTGTAGAGGCCTACGTATCGAACATTGATAACAACTATGCGGACGTATTGGCAAAGGGTGGCCTGGAAATTGTGTTTGACAATCTTCAGGAGGCCGTTAACAACCCTACAAATATTGCGGCGCGCCAGAACATGCACGACGCCTCTTTTATGGGAGGGCTTGCCTTTAATAATGCGTGGTTAGGGATTGTACACTCCTTATCGCATCAGGTTGGTGCTTTATACGGTATCCCGCACGGAGCTGCCAACGCTATCTTCCTTCCTAACGTAATCCGTTTTAATGCCACAGCAACCCAAAAATACCCGGCACTTGCAAAAGTCATTGGATTGGAAACGGCCGAGGAACTGGCGCAGGCTATAGAAGGATTACGAAGCGACGTAAACAATATGGCGTCGCTTAAGGAATTTGGGATTTCTCAGGAAGACTGGGATAAAAATCTTGACTATATCGCCAATAATGCACTTATAGATCCGTGTACCGGCTTTAACCCACGCACCCCTTCTCTGGAAGACCTTAAAGAAATCTACAATGCCTGTTACAGGGGGCTTGTGTATGAAACATCCGGAGTATTGAATTAATTGATTTTAGTTCAAAAAGTTATGATACCTACCTGGACAATCTGCCAGGTAGGTTTTTAAACATCCATTTACAGGTGAATGCTATTCCTTTTTTTAAAATGTGGTCGGCTTTTTTATCAGTAGAAACCAAGGGGCTGACCATACGGAATAGTTTCGTCCTCATCAGTTACTTAAGATAGAATGAAAATATTCTTTTAACTGAATGCTGACAACTTCTTTATCCTGAAGGCCTGAATGCTGCCACTCGAAAATATCGGTAATGAATGGGCTTCCCGAAAAAATGCGCGGTACGAAAGCAATGATGTTTAAGGTAACCAGGTCTACATTTACATTTTTAAATGTGCCGCTCGCTATCCCATCCTGTATAATTTTTTTTACCAATTCATAGTTTTTCCGGGTACCCGCGGTAATGACCTCTTTGATAGAGGAATGGTGCAGGAGGGTAATTTCCCTGCTTAGCAGGCGATGGAAATTGCGGTGGCTGTCAATAAAATTACCATAGATGTCAAGAAAGGCGTCGAGCTTTTTACCAGCCCCTTCCCTGCTGTCCATAGTAGCTAGCGCCGTTTCATAGGCCGCAAACCTCCGCTTAAAAATTGTGAGGTACAGGTTCTCTTTTGAGCCAAAGTGATAGTTGACCAAAGCGACATTAACAGCAGCCCGTTTTGCAATATCCCTGATGGACGTACCGCTGTAACCGCTGTCTGAAAATAACAGCTCAGCAGTTTCCAACAATAGTTTTTTTATCTGTGTAATATCCCCTGTTTCCATTTAACTATTCCTATCGGCAATTTACATCGTTTGTGCAAAGGTAAATTAATTGGCAAAAGGATACACAAAGCAGTACTACTTATAATGTTCTTCAGGATATCTTCAGCAGTTGCAAACCAATAGGCTAAAATAAATATAAACTAAAAATCAATTCTTTAACTATTCACAAGGCAAGGCTCTTAAAAAAGATTAAGGGTTATTCTTAACATAGATTAAGTATGGAAAGAGAATCATTGCTTAATTTTGAATCATTAAAATTAAGCAAAATTTAATGTGCTGAATCCAGCTTGAAAACTATCTTCAAAATAGAGTCCGGTAAATTTTTCACAGGTAATAGGCAGTGCTGCTAACACAATTATTAGCTTCCAAATCTGCGTTGCTTTGCGGTTGCAGCCATCCGTTTCACTAAAATTAAAACAATGAAAAAAATAATAGTATGCACTACGCTGCTGCTTACCATATCCCTGCGGCTATCCGCACAATCCACTACAAATCAAATGAATCAAACTTCGTATTTTAAAAACAATGCCTTCTTGTGGGGCGCAGCTTCTGCATCCTACCAGGTAGAAGGTGCACCGACAGCCGATGGTAAAGGCCAGTCCAATTGGGATGAATGGATGAACCGCTACCAGGTCGCCGGAAAAGGGGTCAATGGAAATGTAGCCATAAACTTTTATGACCGCACCCAATACCTGAAAGATATTAAATTATTTAAGGAACTCGGGCTTACCAGTTACCGTTTCTCTATCTCGTGGCCCCGTATTATACCGACGGGTACCGGAAAGGTAAACACTGTCGCCATAGACCACTACCGGACTTTTGTTAAAGACCTAAAAGCTGCAGGCATTGAGCCCGTAATGACATTGTACCACTGGGATATGCCCCTGGAACTCTACAACAAAGGCGGCTGGGATAACAGGCAGTCCATCGAATGGTTCGCTGATTATGCAAGGGTGGTTTTTGACAATTTTAAAGACCTTGTTAAAATATATGTAATCAGTAACGAAATCCTTATTGAAACAGATATGACACTGCAGGCAAAGTCAATAATCAGTAAAGAAAATGCGCCCTTTTCTGTTATCCCTGCACCGGAAAACCTGGCAACAGCCCTCAACCAGTTTAACCATAAACTTTTGGCTGCCGCCCGGGCTGCAAAGATATTCCATACGTATGGGATACCTCAGGGGGAAGCCGGTATTGCCATTCCGCTCTTCCCAACCATAGCTGTTGACGCCCACTCGGCAAAAGCGGCGGAATTTATTGATGGTATCGTAAACCGGTGGTTTCTCGACGCTATTTATAAAGGCTCGTATCCACAGGATATTTTAGAGTACGCAGCGGAGCACCGTTTACATTTGAAAATCGGAGCGGCCGATGCGAAAGAGATCGGTGAGGCCGGCCTGACCTACCTTGGCATTAATTACTACGCCCCACTAATCGTACAGAAAAATGACGCCCAGCCGGGTTTTTACGGGATTACCTTCCCAACACTCCCAAACACTGATTATGCCTACAACGGTGCCAACAGGCCCGACCAGCTTAAGCGTTTATTGCTAAGGATGCGCGATGAATACGGTAACCCGGCAATCATCATAACAGAAAATGGCGCGGGGTTTGAAAATGACGACCTGCTCAGCAACGGGCAGGTTAACGATGCGCGAAGGGCAGGATACATCAAAGCCCATATTGAAGCGATGCTGTCCGCAAAACGGGAAGGCGTCAATGTTTTTGGCTACCATGTCTGGTCCAGCCATGACAACCTGGAATGGATTGCCGGCTACGGCAGGCGCTTCGGGATGATCTATGTCGATTTTGACACGCAGCAGCGTACCGTAAAAGCCAGTGCCAAAGAATATGGAGAAATAATAAAACAATTTAAAAGTTTGAAATGATCTTTTGAAAAGTACAACACGTATTTCAACCATCTAAACTTAACTAAATTAAAAATGGAACCTAAACAACATATCGTGATTATTGGCGGCGGCTTTGCCGGTGTTAATGCCGCCAAGAAATTACTTCAGATCAATAAAAATTGTACCGTTACCCTGGTGGACCGCAATAATTACAATTTCTTTCCACCCCTATTGTATCAGGTGGCAACCGGCTTTCTGGATGTTTCTAACATCAGCTACCCGTACCGTAAGTACTTTAGGGGCTACCCTAACTTTACTTTTTTTATGGGTGAACTGTTGGAAATCCAGCCGGAAAAAAATACCGTTGTGCTCTCGACCGGTGCTTTACACTACGACCAGCTGATTATGGCAACCGGAACAACCAGTAATTTTTTTGGCAATGAAAATATTAAAAATAACGCACTGCCCATGAAAACGATTGCCGATGCGCTGCTTTTAAAAAATACGCTGCTGGAGCGTTTTGAGGCCGCGTCCAGGAGTACTGATGCAGACGAAAGGCGCAAGTTAACCACGATGGTTATTGCCGGTGGCGGGCCTACAGGTGTAGAGATCGCAGGGATGCTTGCCGGCCTCAGAAAGAATGTTATTGCCAAAGACTATCCCAACCTAAAGGACCTGCCGATCGATATCTATGTTCTGGACGGGCTCCCTACCCTTCTTGCACCCATGCGTAAGGCATCGCAGGACTATACGTATAAATCCCTTCAAGGTATGGGCGTCATTATCAAGCTCAACCAATTGGTTAAAGACTTTGATGGGGACACGGTTTTTCTTGGCGACGGGAGTACCATTGCAACCCATAACCTGCTATGGACAGCAGGTGTAACCGCACAGGTATTTAACGGATTGCCGGAAAGCTATTATGGAAGGGGTAAACGCCTGATTGTTGATGGGTATAATAAAGTAACAGGATCAACAAATATCTATGCCATCGGTGATACCTGCATCCAGACAACCGATGCGGGATTCCCTAACGGGCATCCGCAATTAGCGCAGGTAGCCATACAGCAGGGAACGCACCTTGCCAAAAACCTGCATGCAGAAACGTTGCAGAACAAAAGAGAACCCTTTTCGTACAACGATAAAGGATCTATGGCCATTATAGGGCGTAATAAAGCGGTTGCGGACCTATCCAACCCAAAACTGCATTTCAGCGGTTTTATCGCATGGCTCATGTGGCTTTTTGTGCATTTACTGTCACTAATTAATTTCAGGAACAAGGTAAAAACCTGTTTTAGCTGGATCGCTGCTTATATTTCTAAAGACCAATACCTGAGGATGATTATAAAACCTGGGTCCAAGGCGTTGCCTGTTCACACTGAAAAATAACAGCGACAGGGCTTTATAAAGCGTATTCTGGTGCAGTGAACATGTCGATCGTATTAAAATCAGCCGCACCCTTAAACTATGTTAAGTATTTTTATTAAAGTAGGTTATTCCGCACGTCGTAACTACTACCCTAAATTTGCTGTATAATTCATCCATTTTTTTATGAAAAATTTCATTCTGTCCGTTGCTGTAATTTTATCTACAGCTTTATATGCACAACAGCAGCCAAAACCCATGAGGTACGCCCTCCAGGCCGTTGCTGCACCACAGGGCACTACTCCTTACGGCAATAACGCCACTGCCGGCCATTACATTACCTCAGGCGATGCTAAAATATATTATGAAGTATACGGCAAAGGCAGCCCGGTACTAATATTGCATGGTGGTATATTTGGTTCTACATTCGAAATGTACCATTTTATAGACAGCCTTAAAACCAACCACCAGGTCATTGCCATCTCCACCCGTGGGCACGGAAAATCCGAGCTTGGCAACCAGCCCCACACCTACCAGCTTAAAGCTAAAGACGCGGCTGCCGTACTCAATGCTGTAACTAAAGACAGTGCCACGGTAATAGGCTTTAGCGATGGTGGCTATACCGGCTATATGCTTGCCAGCCTTTACCCTGCCAAAGTCAAAAAGTTAGTAGTGGTGGGTGCAGGTGAACGGCATCCCGGGGATACGCCCAATGCCATTACGGTAGCGCAGGCCTTACAACTGGATATGCCTTTTTGGGACCAGCAACTGGCCCTGATGCCCGATCCAAAAAGGCTTCCGGAACTCTTCGCCCGCGTGCAGGATGAATTCAACACCAAATTGGTGGCCGATCAAAAATTATTCAGCACCATTCAATGCCCGGTTTTGGTAATGGTGGGCGACCACGATAATTTTATTTCTGTAGAACATGCCGCAAATGCCGCTGAATTCATTCCAAAAGGCCAACTAAGTGTGATTCCCGGTGCCGGGCACGGTGCTTTTTTGGAAAAATGGCCGGTGGCCTGGACGGCGATACATTATTTTTTGAAGCAGTAATTAAAGTTATACAAATCTAACTTTTATGATGATGAACCTTTATAAGTATCCCCTGCTGCTTGTACTTTTTAGCCCGGCCCTTTTTGCCCAGAAAATACTGCTTACAGAGAAAGACCTGGAGCCTGTAGGCAGCTACGTTTCCGAAGGTACTATAGAAGGAGTTACGGCAATACGTGTTGTCAAAGATTCCAACATCCTCCTGGATGATGAAGCAACCTATGCCAGGGTGAAAGGCATTGAATTTAGTGAGGGTGTCATTGAGGTTAAGATACTGAGCAAACTACTGATTACTGCCCCTGAACATGCACGGGGCTTTATTGGCATTGCCTTCCATATTAATAAAGACAATTCAAAATTCGAGGCTATTTACCTGCGACCTGCAAACGCAATGTCGGACGACCAGCTTAGAAGAAACCGTTCTACACAATATTTTGCCTATCCGGATTTCAAATTTACCGACAGTCGGAAAACCGCACCGGGCGTTTATGAATCTTATGAGGACATGGAACTCAACAAATGGATTTCCATAAAAATTATCGTTAAAGGGCGGCAGGCTAAACTGTATTTAGATGGCCGCAAAGAACCCTCTTTGATCGTCAGTGACCTAAAGCTTGGCGAAGGTGCAAAAGGAGGAATAGGCCTATTTGTTGATATAGGTACCGAGGGTTATTTTAAGGATCTTATTATTCGCAACGAGTAGGTGCTAATGCAAAAAAAAATCTTTTAATATCTTACCTTTATATTTATCAGTTAGGTACTATTACAAGCTTAACAGCTACATTGCCAGTACTACTTGTTAACCTATAAACATTATAATAATTACCATGAAAATACAACTGATAGGAAAAAATGCACTGGTGGGTGCCAGTACAGGAGGAATTGGATATGGAGTTGCAACAGTATTGGCAGAATGTGGTGCCAATGTTACCCTGATGGCGCGTAACGAAGCAAAACTTAAAAAAGCTGTCGAACTTTTACCTGCTGTACACAACGAACAATCCCATAGCTATCTGGTCGTGGATTTTTTAGAATATGAAAAATACCGCCAGAGGATTTCAGAATTTGTACAACGAAATCCTATTGATATACTTATTAATAACACGAATGGGCCCAAACCCGGAACAGCCTTAAACATGGATATGGCTTCCTACCAGACGGCGTTCGACCTGTTATTTAAAACCGTATGCGAAACTACAACATTGGTTTTACCGCACATGATCGCAAAAAAACAGGGCCGCATCATAAACGTTTCTTCCATTACCATAAAAGAACCAAGCGCCAGCCTTGTGCTTTCTAACACCATTCGTTCTGCTACCGCAGCCTGGGCCAAAACACTGTCAAAAGAAGTGGCGTCATATAATATTACCGTTAATACTATATTAACCGGCTATTTTGATACTGAGAGAATAAGCCATCTAATTAATGAAGAAGCTTCTTTAGGTATACTTACTACCGAAGAAATACGTAAGAAAAGGGAAGCGCATGTTCCCATGAAACGATTAGGCAAACCTGAAGAATATGGTCATCTCGTTGCCTTTTTAGCATCTGAATATGCTGCCTACCTGACAGGAGCCAATATTCCGTTAGATGGAGGTTTATTAAATAATGTTTGACGGCATTTTAATAGCGCCCTGATAATTAAAATATAGAATGTTGTTACTTAAAGATTACTGTACGGTCACGATCTTTTTCCGGATCTTGCTTAAAAACTCAGGTGTTATACCAAGATAGGAAGCGATCTGTGTATTGGGCACCCTATTGACCAGCCCGGGATATTGCTTTACAAAGCTAAGGTAGCGTTCCTCGGCAGTTGAACTGATATTTTGCAGGATGCGGTTTTGAAAGTTAATATACTTTCGCTCCGTTATAATCCTGAAATTGCGGTCGAATTTGTGGTAATTGATAAAAAGGTATAACAGGTCTTCATGCTGTATCTGAAGTACGACAGAAGGTTCGAGCGCTTCGATATACAAACGGCTCGGCTCCTCCGAGTAAAAGCTGTGCAGGTCACTGATCCAGTCATTTTCAGCCGAAAATTGAAGGTTGTGCTCCTTCCCCGATGGATCTACGGCAAACATTTTAAAACAGCCGGATACGATAAAATAATAGTGGCGGCATACATCACCCTCCTGCAATAGATAACCCTTGCGCCGGATGTTTCGTTGCGAGAACAATCGGATTACCTCTTCACATTCCTTCTCATCAAGGGCAAAAAACCGGTTGAAGAAACGGATCAATTGCTCGGTAGGCGTGGCGGTGGCCGTTGATGTATTAATGGTATCCATAAATAGTATATAAGTAGTAAATATAAGAATTATCGGCTGCAATAAAAAGGGCTCAGTATGATTCCTCCGCCGAAGGGAATTCCAGGCTTTTCACATCGCTGATATAACCGGATACCGCTTGGGTAATTGCAAAAGACAGGTCAGCGTACTTTCTCACAAATTTAGGGCTAAAGTCCCGGTTCATCCCCAGCATGTCCTGCACCACCAACACCTGGCCGTCGACCCTGCCTCCTGCCCCGATTCCAATAATGGGTATGGACAATGATGCCGCTATTTCACCCGCCAGGGAAGCGGGTACTTTTTCCAGGGTAATCGCAAAACATCCCGCTTCCTGCAGTAATAATGCATCACGCTTCAGTTTTTCGGCCTCCGTATCCGATTTAGCGCGCAGCCCAAAGCCACCGTACTGGTGTACCGACTGCGGCATCAGCCCTAAATGCCCCATAACGGGTATTCCGGCGGCAATTATTTTTTTTATATCCTGCAACAGTTCCTCCCCCCCTTCGATCTTCAGGGCTTCCGCCCCTGTTCCTTTCATGATGGCCACAGCATTACTGAGTGATTCATAAGGATTTCCGCAGCACGTGCCAAAGGGCATATCTACCACCAGCAAAGCACGTTTTACGCCGCGGCGCACCGAAGCCCCATGGTAGATGATCTGCTCCAGGGTAACGGGAAGTGTGGTATCGTAACCCGCCATGACGTTCCCGGCAGAATCACCTACAAGTATAGCATCTACACCCGCCTGGTCCAAAAGGCCTGCCATGGTAAAATCGTATGCCGTTAGCATACTGATCTTTTCTCCTGCTGCCTTCATTTTTCGCATTACCTGAACGGTAACCTTAGTATTCTTATGTTCTGCAGTTACGGACATCTGTTTCTCAATTTAAAAGGACAAATATTATTTTTTGGTTTGGTTATCACAATGCCTAAAAGAAGCAAAAGCATACCTGTTAGTTAGTCCAGCACCAGTTATAACAGCAATGCTGATTGGCCAATATTATCGGGTTACCGAGCGAATCGCCCTCCATGAAGGTATTTTTCGTGTTACAGGCGCCGAAAAATGCCAAAGCAGGAGCAGCAGTATTATGACCAGTCCGGCCATCGCCATAATCTCGAAAATCTCGCGGCCTGCTAAAAACACGGCCTGCTGGTTTACCTTAGCATAAAGCCCTTTTGAAGCCATTATAGAACCCTCTGCCGCAGTGCCCCCGCCGCGTGTTGCCCTGTTATACGCTGCGGAATAAAAGTCTGAAACTAAAGGGCTATAAGTACCCGTATTCCCTGCCAGCCTTGTATGGAAGTCCAGGGTGCGTACAGATTGCGCATAGGCTAAAAGAGAGGCCGGTATAAGGCTTCCCAATGCATTGCGCGCCATAGCCAGGTAACAGAGCACCTGGGTAAAGATAGCCGGGCCAGCATCGCGTGTTATGTATTTTCCTGTGCCAGCAAACAAAAGTATACTGCCAAAGCCCCGTAAAAAATAAGGCAGGGCAATGATGGAGGAATCTGCCAACATCCCCAACGAAAAATATAAAAGGACGTAGTACAGGGTAAGGCTAATAAAGGCAATTACAAAAAATAGTTTGTATGGGCCGTTGTACCACCGGAACCAGCAATAGCTAAGCATGCTTCCCGCGGCGATACCTGCTGCTATATACCAGTTTAGGGCAGCGTTGTTAAGATCATCGAGTTTTAAAGCGCCCATGGTATAAGGCCCCATTACACTACCACTCGCCGATAAAAAAGGCTGCATGATCAGGATGATGAAAATTGCCGTATTGACACTTTTTATTGTAAATATAAAAGAATGAATATAGGGCCGCCCGGCACGAAACATCCAAAACAGGGTAAGGGCTGCAAAAACTAAGGAAAGGAAAACAGCGATCCTTATTTCCCCACTGTGTAGCCAGTCCATTAACTGGCCGTAGCTGAATATATAGGTTAGAGCGGTAAACAACAGGCTCCATAACACAAGCCCTAACCAGTCGATGCCATACAGGGGAAGCTTTTTGGTAACCCGTACATTATGTAATACAAGTTGTGCAAGTAGTATCATTATAGCATGCGCGGCCAGTAAAATACGGTATATAGCTTTCCAGTCGTACGTGTAATTAAGTTGTACAGCCCAGATACCAGATATCTGCCCGCTGAGCAGCACCAGGCATAAAGCAACACTAAAAAATACACCGTAGTCTTTTTTAGGGGTAATAATAAGCTGGATAGATACCAGTGTTTCAAAAGTACCCACCATCTTAGCGGCGCCCAGTATAAATGATGCTGTAGCAAGTACAACAACAGAATCGGAATACATTGCGATAGCCATCATGGCAGCCACAATAATGGCGCACGTGGTAATAGTTTGGCGTGAAGTAAACCGCAATTTAAACCGAAAAAGTAACGGATAAACAAGGCAAAGCCCTACCATAGTCATCTGGAAGAAAAAGGTCAGGTCTTCTTTCAGCATTTGGCTGGCACCGGTAAGTGTACCCGTGAGGTTAAGATACACAGTATTAGAAAATTGAAATATCAGGGCAAACAGCACAAATAAGCTTATCCGCGCCATCCGGGGAATAAAGCTATGAAAAGCAGCTATTGTATGTTTAGGAACGGTGTTCATAATCAGTCTTCTACCGTTACTACCGCGTTCATACCTGCCCTTAGTTGTGCCAATACAGCACGGCTGGTAGTGCTGTCTATTTCGATACGTACCGGTATGCGTTGTTGTATCTTTACAAAATTGCCCGTAGCATTGTCAACAGGAACCATCGAATACACGGCACCTGTAGCCGAGGCAAACGCCCCCACCCTTCCCCACACGGTAGTGTCGGGTATACCGTCTACTATAATCCTAACCTTCTGCCCTATCTTGATTCCGGACAGCTGCTTTTCTTTAAAGTTAGCCGTGATCCATTTATTCTCATTATCGATTATCGTATTTAATTGCTGACCGGCCTGCACCAATTGCCCCTCAGTAATGGTTTTTCTGCCCATATAGCCGTTGCAGGGCGCTGTAATAACGGTATAGCGCAGGTTAATGCTCGCAATATTGAGTTGCGCCTGTGCCCTCTTAAGGGCAGCATTATTCACTAAAACCCTGCCATTGCCTTCCTGCACGGTCAGGCTGCTGCCTACACGCGCCCTTTCTAAGGTCTCCACCTGGGCTTTCATCCCTTCGTAATCGCTTTTCACCTGGTCGAACTGCTGCTGCGTTACCGATTCTTTTTCCAGTAATGTAGCATACCGCTTAAAGTTCTTCTCGGCATTCCATAATTTCGCTTTCACTTCCGCAATACGCGCAGCGGATATTGCTACCCCGTTTTCGAGGGTAGTAACACCGGATACCGTTACTTTTTTTCCCGCCTCGGCATCCATCAGTGCCGCTTCAGCCAGTTCCTTTTGCGCCCTGTAGTCGGTATCGTCAATTACCACCAGCGTATCGCCTTTTTTTACCCACTGAAATTCTTTAAACTGAACGCTTTTTATGTAGCCCCCTACACGGGCATTAACCGGTGTTAACAGTTGCTGCACCTGGGCATCATCGGTATAGCGCCCCTGGTCAAAATTCAGGAAATAATAGCCTGTTAGCAGTAGTACAATTACAGCACACAAACCTATAAAAAGGCGAAAATACATCGTAGTATTGTTCTTTGCCGGTCTTTGATGGTTCTTCATAAAATAAGATTAAAGTTGTCCTAAGCTTTTTAACAACTGAAAATAATTAAACAGTATCTCCGCCTGTGCATCAGTTACCCTAAGGTCGGCCTCCAGCCTCTGGTTGGTGGCATCGGTAACCTCTGTGTTGAGCGTTAGCTGTTCAAGGTAACTGTCGGCAATCCTTTTATAGTTTTCCCGGGCCAGTTCCTGTTGCTTGTACAATGTAGTAAGTTGGTTAAAGGACTGCCTCAGGTTTATAAAACCACTATTAACTTCCCGGCTTAACGATTCCTTAGCCAGTTGTTCATTAAGCGTTGCTATGGCTACATCCTTTCCTGCTATATCTTTTTTCCTGCCATTCTGGTACAGGTTGCTAAGGGAATAGTTGATCCTTAATCCTATGGCGTTGTTGTAGGCATAAATATCCTTTGCCGGTATATCAAACGTATAAGGCCGGGCAAAAGTAGCATTGGCAAATAGCTCTATTTGAGGATAGTCAGATGATTTTACCTGTTTTTGCTTTTTCTCTGCAAGGCTAACACGCAGGATCGATTTTTGATAATCAGGATTAGCAGCTAACGCTATGTTAGAAAGTTTACTACTATTATCATTTACTGAATAATCCTTTGCAGCATCGGGTATTTCTATAGCTTTAGGAATTATTATAGTGCTTTCAGGCAACCCCAGCAGGCTCGCGATGTTGTAATTGGTTATAGCAATACGGTCCTTTAGTTTAGATAGTGCCAGTTCGTAAGTAGAAACCAGCAATTCATTCCGCACCTGGTCGCTCTTTAAGGCAGCCCCCGCCTGGTAGCGGTTATTTATTTTCGTTAAAAGGTCACGGCCCAAAGCGATATTCTGCTCAAATACTTTTTCCTGGCTGTAACCTTTATAAAGGTCGAGGTAATATCCCGCTAACAGGAGCCTTATACCCTGACTGTCTTTTGCCAAATCCAAGCCTGCAATACGGTTTTCAATTTTAGCAATGTCTATAGCGGTAGCAACTTTTCCACCGGCATAAATAACCCATCCTGCCTGAAGTGCGTATGAATTTGAAAAATGAGGCATATCATAAAAGCCGGATGCCATGGTGCCCAGCCCAATAACACCTACATTAGTAAGATAGCCTACAGACCCATTAACACCTGCTGTAGGGAGGCGGTCGTTTTTCTTATCGTGTATAACTTCTTCAGACCGTTCAAAAAGTGCATTGCTTAACTTAATTTGATTAGTACCCATATTGGCCATTTTAAACAGGTCGTCCAACGAGATTTTGAGTGAATCCTGTTGGGCCAGTGCCATGCCGCCCTGTAAAAGAAATAAATAAAGTATCGCTTGTTTAGCAAAAGAACCTACCTGCATCATCAAAGTTTTCTATGGCAAAGTTCCCCCTATAACCTGCGCGGAGCAATAGCTAAAAGAAACAATGATATATCTAAAAGTAATTATTTAACTAAAAAGCATAACTTTACCATCATCGTTCTTTTTTTAAAGGAAGGAATAAAGAAAATACCGCGTGAATCAACATCATGCTGATATGCAAAACAATGAATATGAAAAGGACACTACCCGATTCGATACTTCTAATGGACAGGCCTGTAGAAAACACCTATAGAAATATAGATATTCCCGCCATTAGGCAGGATATAGGTCTACAACACAGGCAACCGGATTTACTGGTATACGATTCAAAGCAGCACAATAGCGATTTCATACAGAACCGGCCTTTTCGATCCGGCCACTTTTCGGTGATCCTTATCATTAAAGGCAGCATGAAAATTAAGGTCAATTTCTTTGAATACGAACTGGCTGCAAAGGAAGTACTGATCATTCCTCCTAATGCTATCCGCGAGATGCTATGGGAAGGCAACGATGTACATTTTATTTCTTTACTCTTTACCACGGAGTTTCTGGCTGAGGCAGGGATACTCGGGAAATACTTTAACGTAGCGAATTTTCTCAAAGAAGGGATGGCTTCTTTTAGTAAAGTTTCCAAAACAGACCATGCCCTGCTGTTACAGTTGACGCAAATAATCTATACGCTGCTCAATACCGACCCTTATGCCCCCACTGATGATGAAGTGATACGTAACCTTTTCAGGGCTGTGCTGTTAAAGGTTAAGCAGTACTACGATGAAATCCCGGTAGATAAAGTGTTGTCTGCCAGCCTTATTTACCGATTTATAAAATTGCTCTCGCAGCATTACCTTAGTCATAGGGAAGTAGCCTTTTATGCAGAAAAATTAGGCATCAATGAAAAATACCTGACCCAGCTGCTTAAACGCAAAACGGGCAAGACAGCCCGCCAGTTTATTACCGAAATGGTTGTCCTTGAAACCAAGGTGTTGCTTAATGAAAATATTCTTTCCGTAAAAGAGATCGCCGCCAGGCTTCACTTTGAAAACCAGTTCCATTTTAGCCGCTTCTTCAAACAATATGCGGGCGTGTCCCCTACTGGATACAAAAAAGGATAAGAGATTTAGAGGTAGCACTAAAAATCTTAACTTTTTATTTTTTAGCATTTTGGTTAAACCATGAGATATAAGCATCAACTGCTTTTTTAATAAAGTCTTTTGTCCCGCCTTCTTTAATGGCTCCACTTTCGTCAAAGAGCTCATTCACCTTGGCGAGGTATACTTCCGGCTGCTGCATTACCGGTATGTTTAGGAAAACTAAGCTTTGCCTTAAATGATGGTTGGCACCAAAACCCCCCACAGCACCAGGTGAATTGCTAAAAATAGCTCCCGGTTTGCCATCCCAAACACTTTTACCATAAGGCCTTGAACCCACATCGAGCGCATTTTTTAGAACAGCAGGAACCGACCGGTTGTATTCCGGCGTGATAAAAATAAATCCGTCCAACTGACCTACCTCTTCCCTAAAAGCGGTATAGGCCTGCGGCACTTCATTATTGTCGTCGAAATCCTGATTGTAGACCTGCAGGTCGTCCAACCTGATTGCTTTAAACTCAAACCCCTCCGGCGCCATTGCTATTACAGCGTTGCTCAATTTTTTTGAAAACGATTCTTTACGCAGGCTCCCTGCCATGATACCTATTACTTTGCTCATATATTTTTATATTAATAGTTGTTGCATCTATACAGCAACTTAGTTTTACGAAAAATTACAAAAAAAAGTGCCGGTTACCCGGCACTATAATATTACTTTAACCTTTGTAGTCTCCAATTAAAAGTACTGATTTAATGGTCCTTCCTTTTTCAGAATCTTCAACCGCCTGGTTGATGTCTTCAAAAGCATAGGTTTTAATCAGCTTGTCAAAAGGGAACTGCCCGTGTTGGTACATTTTTATAAGCTTAGGTATAAATTCCTGGGGCACGCTGTCGCCCTGGTTTACGAATTTAATTTTAAAGCCTTTGGTAAGGAATATATTGGTTTCAAGTTCCAGCGGTTTGGTAGCAACGCCAATTATCGCGATTTCACCAACGGGAGCCAAAACGGCAAGCGCGTTATTGATCACTTCATTCCTTCCAGTGGTATCTACCGCATACTGTACCCCATTAGGAAGTATTTCCCTGATGCGTTCCTGCACATTTTCTCTCAGGCTGTTTATAGTATGGGTGGCACCAAGTTCCTTAGAAAATTCTAAGCGTTCATCATTAATATCTACCGCAATGATTGTAGTTGCCGAAGAAGCTTTAGCAGCCATAACGGCAGAAAGGCCCACAGCACCCGTACCTGATATCACCACTGAGCTGCCCACTTTAACTTTCAGGGTGTTGATTATTGCTCCGGATCCTGTTTGTATACCACAGCCCAAAGGGCCTAAAATTTCCAAAGGCGCATCTTTAGGCACAGCGATCACGTTATTTTTATGGGCAATGGAATACGTTGCGAAAGACGATTGCGAAAAGAAATTGTCATTAATGGGTTTATGGTCATGGTCATGGTGGCTGTGCGACCCGTCTACGCGCGCCCCGGAAAAATTCCTTTGGAAAAATTCATAACAGTACGCCGGGGTACCGCTACGGCAGATTTCGCATTCGCCACAATAGCCATAGGTAAGTACTACGTGGTCCCCAACCTTCAGGTGGTGCACATCTTCCCCTATCTTTTCTATAATACCCGCACCTTCATGGCCCAGTATTACCGGAAAATTAGGCGAACCCATGATAAAATCACGTGCTACCAAATCGGTATGGCAAATGCCGGTTGCTACTATTTTAACCAATACTTCTTCAGAGCCCGGCTCGTCAAGAAGCACTTTACCAAGCTCAAAATCGCTGCCTTTTTCGCCTACGATTGCTGCTGTAATTTCCATAAAATATATTTTTTTTAGATTGTTATTTCGGGCATTGTAGTTAGTACTACTGCCATAAATGATGATCAGGTTATTTTTAGGTACGATGATTTTATAACTTATAACCTGTATCGTTCTCTCAAAGTTCCTGATATTATTCATCATACACCCTTAACCTAAATTAAGAAATACTCTTAATTTAGGTTAAGCAAAATACTTGAACGCAGTAATTAGAATTTGAAAAGGAAGGGATAATACAATCCGTAAACAGATGTATTACAGCTATTATTTTACGAGGCGGATACCACTAAACTGCCATTGGTGCCTGGGATGAAAAAAGTTGCGGTATGTAGTGCGGCTATGGCCGTGCGCCGTTGCTACTGATGCCCCACGCAACACCATTTGGCTAACCATAAACTTGCCATTATACTCCCCTATGGCTCCTGTTTCTTTTTTAAAACCGGGATAGGGAAGGTAAGCGCTGTTCGTCCACTCCCAGCGTTCTCCCCATTTAAGGTTTACTGAACCTACTTCCCACTCTGCCTCGGTCGGTAATCGATGGCCTTTCCATGCTGCAATTGCGGACGCTTCATAAAAATTGACATGGCATACGGCGGCATTGGGGTCTATTTCACATAGCCCATTTAGGGTGTAATGCATCCACTTCCCATCGACCTGGTGCCAGTACAGCGGTGCCTGCACGCCTGTTTTCTTTACCCAGTCCCAGCCTTCCGAGTGCCAGTAGCGGAAATCAGTATATCCGCCGTCCTCTATAAACCAAAGGTATTCAGCATTGGTTACAGGCCTGTCCGCTATTTCAAAAGCATCCAGGTACACCTTATGCCTGCCCATCTCATTGTCAAAACAAAAGCCATCGCCTTTAAAACCTATTTCATAAACACCTGCGTCGACACGTATAAAGTGTACATCGCCATGCGCAGTTTCACTACAAACATTGTGGGTACTATAGGCCGGAAAAAGCGGGTTATGCCCCAGTATGTATTTAATATCGCTATACAGCAGCTCCTGGTGCTGTTGCTCATGGTTAAGGCCAAGCTCTAAAAGCCCGGCGAGTTCCTGTGATAACGTGCTGCTTTGTAAAAACAATTCCATCTGGACATCAACGTAAGCCCGGTACCGGTAAACATCATTAACCGAAGGGCGGCTCAGGTTGCCACGGTCGGTGCGCATTACCCGTGCACCAACACTCTCGTAATAGCTGTTGAAGACAAAATTATATTGCGGATTAAACGCTTTATACCCTATAAAATTTGGCTTAAGGATAAATGTTTCAAAAAACCAGGTGGTATGCCCCAGGTGCCATTTTGGCGGGCTCACATCGGCAATGGGCTGTACTACATAATCTTCTGTTTCAAGCGGTTTGCAAATATCCTCTGAATGCTTTCGCACCTCTTTAAATAGCTGCAAAAGTGTACTGTTACTATCGGTTGTTATCAAATTGCTTTCCATAGAATAAAATTATTGGGCAACCCATAATGAGTCTGTAAACCACCCATTAGAATCAGTAACAGAGCACGTGATTTCAAAACCTGTGGCGTTGGCAAGTACCTGAATATCCTCTTGGGAGAATTTTTGGGACACTTCCATATAAATAAATTCATCTTTAGCAAAAGAAATAATTTTTTCATCTATGGAAACCTTCTGGTCATCACAGCTTATAAGGAAACTACGGCAAGCTCCGGTAAGTGGGTCATAATTTTGGTAGTGCTTAAAACTATCTATATTAAAGTTAGCTTGTAACTCGCGGTTTATACGGGCAAGCATATTAAGGTTAAATGCGGCGGTTATTCCGGCCTTGTCGTTATATGCATCTAATATAGTTTGTGGGTTCTTTTTAAGGTCGAAACCCATTACTACGATATCGCCAGGATTTAAGTGCTCCCTAAGTTCAAGGCAAAATGCAAGCGCCTCTTCTTGTTCCATATTGCCAATGTTCCCTCCCAAAAATAAAACTACCTTTCGTCGTCCTGATATTTTAGTTGCCTTTTTAAGCATTGTAAAGTAATCACCTTCCAGGCAAGTTATAGGTAACCCCGGTATATCAGCCTTAAGTTTTTCATTTAAGACATTCAGGATGTTACCCGAAATATCAATGGGCATATATGCAAACTCGATATTTTGGCGAATAAGGTGTTTTAGAAGATACGACGATTTTGTAGCATCTCCTGCGCCAAGTTCGATAAGGTCGAATGCTGTACCTGCATTAGTAATAAGGGTAGCTAAATCAACTGTCCTGTTTTTAAATATATCAAGTTCACAACGGGTAAGGTAATATTCCGGCATTGTCATAATTTGCTGAAAAAGACCATCGCCGATTGCGTCATAAAAATATTTAGACTGCAATTTTTTAGGGGTATCGCCCAAGCCTTTTTTTACATCGGTCTTAAACTGATCCTTTATATTCCCTCGCTCCATAGCACTAATATGCAGCGATTTATCTGCTTGTGTCATCATTTGCTTCATCCACATCTTTTAAATTAACAATAATTGGCTTAGGTAGCTTAAAAAAGCCCATGCCCCAATATTGAAAATATTTATCGGCATCATAAAAAATTGAATTTTAAGCCGTTCACTAAACTTATAATACTATAAATTATATCCTGCCTTTTTTAAAAAGCACTATCCACCACACCGCCATCTACGCGTAACGCCGCACCCGAAGTAGCCGATGATAAGGGGCTGGCTATGTACACTACCATGTTAGCAACCTCCTGGGTATCTGCCCAGCGCTGGATAATGGATGACGGACGTTTCTCTTTAATAAATTCTATTTGTGCCTGTTCGACGCTAATACCTTTATCACGAGCAATTTGCTCAAACATTTTAGCGGTGCCTTCTGCCAATGTAGGGCCGGGTAAAATCGCATTGACCGTTACATTAGTCCCTTTTAAATGTTTTGCCAACCCGCGGCTTAAAGCAAGATATGCCGTTTTTGTCACGCCATAAAGTATCATGTCTTCCGGTATATTAATGGCCGACTCACTTGATATAAAAATAATACGTCCCCAGTTTTTAGCTTTCATTAGCGGTGCATAATGGCGTGAAAGGCGAACGCCGCTAAGAACATTTACTTCAAAATCATGCAGCCAGACTTCATCGCCGGTAGTTTCAAACGGCTGGTCGCCATAAACCCCGACGTTGTTAATTAAAATATCAACCTCACGCAGTGCACTAATCAGTTGGTTTACCTCTTCTACCTTTGCGAAATCGGCGACAAAACCCTCAACTAATGCTCCGGGAACTTCCTGCTTTAGTTTAGTTATAGCCGTATTTACAGATTCCCGGGACCTGCCATTTACATACACTGTGGTACCTTCTCGAAGTAAGCCAAGGGCAATACCATAACCTATACCACCCGTAGAACCTGTAACAAGTGCCGTTTTACCTTTCAACTGTAAATCCATATATTTTTATTTAGACGACTTTTATCGTCGTGAAGTTTACTGAATCTGGATAGATTCTATAATTTAAACCCTGAAACATATTTAAATTGAAACCTTAAAAGTGATTCAGGTATTTTTAGTGAAATTATACTTTAAGTAATGATTACAATCTTGCCTCCGCCGGAATTGGTTTCCATGAAGCGGTGGGCTTCGACGATCTCATCCAGGCTAAAGGTTTGCTTGATGGCCGGTTTAACGGCACCTCCCTCTATATCCTTTATAAATTCCTGAAAAAAATTACCTTCAATACGGATTTCTCCGGTATTGTAAACCGTAAGGCTTACCGTTACAGGAATAAAATCCATGGGGGCAAAATCTGCAATCGACCACTCTTCAGCAAGCATACCCGTCATGCAGACAACACCGCCCTGAGCCGTACAATGCAGAGAGTCTTTTAAGGTAGCTGTCCCGACCAGTTCGAGTACTTTATCAATTTTAAGGTGATCGTTGTTTTTAATAACCTCAGCAAGATTTCCATTGTCGATCAGCACCTCATCGGCACCATTATCAAGCAGTAGATCCCTTTTAGCTTCATTTCGGGTGGTGGCTATCACTCTAAGCCCGGCTTCTTTAGCCAGTTGTGCGGCCAACAAACCCACCGAAGATGTACCACCCCGAATAAGCAGCACTTCGCCTGCCTGAATCTTAAGTGCTTTATGAAGTGAGCCATAGGCAGTCTGGAACATTTCCGGTAATGCGCCAAGGACCTCCCAGGGCAAGGTACTGTCAAAAGGCGTTAGAAGCTGAACAGGCAGCAAAGCGTATTCTGCATAGCTGCCGTCAAAATCACGCCCCATGCCCCCCATAAAGGCAGCCACTTTTTGGCCCCTGGCGAAAAATCCGCTGGGGTCCTGCTCTACCTGCCCTATACATTCAATACCCAATACCCTTGGGAAAACCACACTGGGAGAAAGCCCCTTGCGGGTCATCAGCTCCGACCGGTTCAATCCGAAAGCCCTGACCTTTACCAGCACCTCGCCTTCGTTGGGTACTGGCATACTACGCTCTTCTATCGAAAAATTTTCAGCACCGCCAGCCTTTCTTAATACCGCTGCCTTCATATAAATTGGATTTTTTAAGGTTAACTAACCTGTTTTACATTGTTAAAAATGTAACGGTAAATTTTCCAGCCAGCATCGGTACGTTTCAGTATAAAAAGGTCAATACTGGTCTTATTAATGTTATTTTGTTTTAAAGCCCCCCTGTTCGATGTTTTTGCCAAAGCTTCGACAAAAGCATAGCGTTCGTCGATATTGATATTTTGTATAGCATACTCGATTTTAAAGCCGGATTCCTTTAAATAGGTATTGCCCAGGGCCTTTAGATCGCTGCGTTTGTACACCACATTCATACTGTCGGGTATAAACAAACCGTCTTCGGAATAAAATTCCGGAATTAATGCTGACTCGGCAGCATTGAGTACCTGGGCATACCGCCCAAGTACATTGCTTATTGCTTCTTTTTCCTCCTGATAACTCATAGCATTCTTATCTAATTGTTCATCACCAAATTTGAGTATAAGGACAGGCCTATTTAGTACCCTGGCTTTTTATACAGCTTTTCGAAATTTGGCTTTATTTCTTTGTTATACACTTCGTCCATCCATACCGCTTCGTCGACCTCTTCTATAGCTACCGATATGTATTCTTCCGGTTTACCGGTTTGTTCCTGAATTAACTTTGTAATCCCTTCTGCAATTTTTACTTTGTTTTCCTCAGGAGTACCCGGGTAAAATTTTACTACAATGTGTGGCATCTTATTTCTTTTAAAATTAATAGTACTTGCAGACAGTCCAATGATTATCTGCCATGTTACACTACAAAAGTGCGATGTAAAATCTACTTAATGCAATAAACCTGTTTAAGAAATATACTTAAACAGGTTTAAGGGTAAAACTTAACCTATATTAAGAATATGTAAACACCTTAATTGGGCTGGTTGTACTCATACCAGGCCAGCTTCCACTGGTTGTCTACTTTTTTCACGATGAAGATTTCGCGGTAGGCAGCGGGCGCTTCCTGTCCGGCAATAGTTACAGTACCGGCCGAATGAGAACGTACATAACCGTACTCTCCATCAATTACAACCTCATCTATAGTGAACGCAAGGTGTAATGCCAGCGAGCTAAACACGCTTTCATACGTTGCCTTAATTGCCGCAGTACCTTCCATTGTTGGGGCATCGGGAGCCATTAAAACACCATCTGCAGTAAACACATTTGATATTGCAGCAGCGTCAGAGGCATTAAGTGCGTTAGCGTACGTATTCGTTACCAGCGAACTAATAGCCGCACTATCCTGTTCATTATAGGAAGTTGTGTTATTTTGAACAACCTGCGTAGTAGTTGCCTGGCTTAATACACCCATTTTATTATAAATGTATCGCGCAAGCTTCCATTGGTTATTTTCTTTCTTGGCAATAAAAACTTCCCTGTTCTCTTCCGGTGCTGATGTGCCTGAAGCATTTACCGTGACAGTACCGGCAGATGTTGAACGAACGAAAGCATAATTATTTCCGACAATAATTTCGTCTACTTTAAAATTCAGTTCTAAAGCAACCGCACTAAAAATACCTTCGTAGGCGCTGTCCAACTGCGCGGTACCATTTGCCGTGGGTGAGCCTGGTCCCATAACCACACCGTCTGTTGTAAATACAGCCGTTATATTATCAGGATCGGATGATGCCAGTGCATCCCGATAGGATACCGTTACCAGCTTCTTTACGGCATCACTTTCCTGTTGTACAGTTGCAGTATTGTCGTCATCATTGTTGCAGGATGCAAAAAGAGCAGCTACTGCAAATAAAAAAATAGATTTTTTCATTGTTAGTGTTTTTAAAATTAGATGACAAACCTATACTATTGCCCTTGTCTTTACCTATAAACGATCTTAAGAAGTATCCTTAACATATTTTAAGATTGTTTCTTAATCTACATTAAGTTCTCCTCGAATTCGATATCGTAATTTTATTGTACGCTAAAGAACCAATAATCAGAAAGACTGGTTCAGGTTAACAGCGCATTATTGAAATTAAATTTTATTATGGCACAATTAAAAGACAAAGTGGTATTTATAACCGGCGCCGGTGGCGGCTTGGGTAAAGCCATAGCAGTAGCATTTGCAAAAGTGGGCGCAAAAGTGGTAGTAGCAGATATTAAAGAAGAATTTTTAAACAATACCGTAAAGGCTGTAGAAGCGGAAGGCGCAGAGGTACTTGCTGTTACTGTAGATGTTACAGACTATGAATCGGTTAAGGCGGCACTGGCTAAGACCGTAGCAACTTTTGGTACGCTGGATATTGGTGTAAACAATGCTGGTGTTGTAGGCATTGGCAGTATCGAGGAAATCGACACCAACGAATGGGATCGCGTATTAGGCGTAAACGCCAAAGGCGTATTTGTATGTACCAAAGCCGAACTTGAAATATTTAAACCTAAAGGCGCAGGTGCTATTATAAATACCGCTTCAATCGCAGGTAAAATGGGTATGGCACACCTGTCGCACTATGTGGCTTCTAAATTTGCTGTGATTGGTTTTACCAACAGTATCGCGAAAGAAGTAGCCGCTACAGGCATTACCGTGAATGCTATTTGCCCGGGTATTGTAGGTACCGGAATGTGGCGCGGTGAAGGTGGCGTAGCCGACCGATGGAAGTTAGATGGCGAAACCGAGGAGCAATCCTGGGAGCGTAACAAACAAAACCTTATACCGCAAGGGGTTGACCAAACGCCTGAAGATATCGCTGAAGCGGTATTGTTCATAGCAGGCGCCAAACATATTACCGGACAGGCGATTGCCATAGATGGCGGTATGACCATGTAATTTCTTTCCTAACACCCGCTAAAGAAAATTCTATAATTTCCTTTAACGGGTATTACTATAAATTGTAAATTTAAATTTTATAAAAAGACCCTCTTTAATTAAGGGTTGCTTATACCATGACAGAGATTTTTAAAATGTTCCGTATCACTACGGCAGAATCTGAAAAGATAATGCAGTCGGTCAATGAGCCCCATGCCCATAATTTTGAGGAACTCATCATTGGGATGCAGGGACAGCTGGAACATTTTATCGATTTTAAGTCGCGGCTTATGGATGCCCCTTTTATCAGTTTTATAACACAGGGCAAGGTCCATCGCGTTCGCCCCCTTCCTAAAGATGGGCAATGCGATATCTGGGTATTGCGGTTTAAAAGCGAATTTATTGCAGATACTACTTTTAGCCTGTACGCCTCTTTTCACGACAAGGCCAATATTTGTATGCAGGGCAATGGCTGCTCTGAAAAACTGAATATGATATGTGGCATCATTTATGACGAATACCAACAAATTGCTCCCGATTTTGCTGTCATTCGCCAATTGCTGAGTGCCCTGTTTACGATAATAGAATCGGAACGCAGAAAATTAAACCTGGATGACGAAGAATCTAAAAAGATACAGGGGCCTACTTTCAAAAATTTTCTGCACCTTTTAGAAGAACATTATAAAGAACCGAAGGACGTAAATTTCTACGCCGATAAGCTTTTTATGTCTTCGCGCAACCTAAATTTAATCTGTCAGGCCATATTGCAAAAAAGCGTTTCGGAAATTATCGAGATCCGAAAACTTACCGAAGCTAAAAACCTTTTAATGAGTACTGATAAAAATGTAGCCGAAATAGGTTATCTGCTGGGCTTTAACGAAAAAGCCTATTTTACCCATGCCTTTAAACGCAAAGCTGGTGTAACTCCAACCGAATTTCGTGAGGAAATGCAGAAGCTGATTTCCTAAAAACGCTATCTTTCTTCCGAAAAGCGTTACCGTTACCCTTCTGTTATGTTGCAACTTTGTATCAATAAAAAATGATACATTATGATACATTCAATCCTTAAACAAGCAGCTGCTACAGTACTTGTATTTACAGCCCTGACTACAACCGCTTTTGCACAAAAAAAAGATGACAAAGCGGCCTTGGTTAAACAAATTAAAGAGCTTACCGCAGCGAATGCCGAAGTTGCAAAACACCTGTCCACTTTTGATACGCTTGATTTTACCGTTTTTAGCAACCGCGACTGGACACGCCTGCATGAGAGCCACGCCAAAAACATTAAAGTACACTTTCCTGACGGCCATACCGAAATTGGATTGGAACAGCACATTAAAACACTGGATGCTATGTTCGTTTATGCGCCGGATACCCGTATTAAGGAACACCCTTTTAAAATCGGTTCAGGCAACATTACTGCTGTAATGGGGTATATGGAAGGAACGTTTACAAAACCAATGCCTATTGGCGATGGCAAATTTATACAGCCTACTGGTAAAAAATACAAATTACAAATGGCAACTATTGGCGTTTGGGAAAATGGTACCATGATAGAAGAATATCTATTTTGGGATAACAAATCGTTTATGGACCAAATGGGAATTGGTAAATAATTAATTACAATGGACAGAAAAGATTTTCTAAAGACTATGGCTATTTTACCTTTAGGGGCTGCAGCATTAAAGCTGGGCACTCTTAAATCAGTAACCGACACCTTTGCTCCAACAGAAAGGATGCCTGTCCTGTTTTTGGGGCACGGCAACCCTATGAATGCCCTGGCCGACAACAATTTTACCCAAGGGTTTCAGGCAATTGCCAAAACTTTGCCCAAGCCCCGCGCTATATTGTGTATATCGGCTCACTGGGAAACCAAAGGCACTTTTGTAACTGCCATGAAAAAGCCGGAGACCATACATGACTTTGGAGGCTTTCCAAAACAGCTTTTTGATTACCAATACCCTGCCCCCGGCAGCCCGGAGCTTGCTATGGAAACACAGCAGTTAATCAAATCGGTTCCTGTTGGATTGAGCGACGCATGGGGCCTTGACCATGGCTGCTGGACGGTAGTTAAATTTTTATACCCAAATGCAGATATCCCTGTAGTAGAAATGAGCATCGATTACTCGCAGCCCGCCTCTTACCATTATGCCCTTGGCAAAGAGTTGGCGGCACTACGACGCAAAGGCGTACTTATTGTGGGCAGCGGTAATTCGGTACACAACCTGCAGCTCGCTGCCTGGGATAAAATGATGACTCCGGGATACGCCTTTGACTGGGCTACCACGGCCAACGAAAAGATAAAAAAAATGATCCTGGATAAAGACCACCAGTCGCTTATTAATTTCGACAAGCAAGGCCGTGAGTTTAAACTGGCCGTACCAAGCCCGGAACATTATATTCCATTACTATATACACTGGCATTACAGGAAAAAGACGAAAAGGCTACGTTGTTTAATGATGGCATCGTGGCGGGGTCGCTCAATATGCTGTCGGTTAAAATAGACAAGGCATGATCAAAAATAAATATGTAAGGGGCATTATCGTTATCCTTATTTTAGTTTCAACTTTTAGTTTTACAGTTATGAATAGTACACCAACACAACCCAAGCTGCATTACCTGGTAAGGCAGCCCAAGGTTAAGACAACGCACCCTCCTCTATTACTTTTACTTCATGGGGTTGGGGGCAACGAGCAAAACCTGTTTTCATTTGCCGATGCATTGCCCGATAACTATCTGGTGGTTTCAGCACGCGGCCCACTTACCCTTGGTGCTAATAGCTTTGCGTGGTTTCAGGTCGATTTTTCGAGCGGCAGGCCACAGATCAATGAAATACAGGCAGAAGCCGCAAGGGTAACCCTACTTGATTTTATAGAAACCCTTAAAAAAGACCTGGATTTTGACGAGAAGCAGGTCTACCTGATGGGCTTTAGCCAGGGAGGTATTATGAGCTACAGCGTGGCACTTACCGAACCGGAGAAAATTAAAGGCATTGCCGTAATGAGCGGAAGGCTATTACCGGAGGTTAAACCTTTGGTTGCCGATGAAAAACGCCTGGCCAAATTAAAAATATTTGTATCGCACGGTAAGCAGGACCAGGTTTTGCACTTTCCTTTCGCTACAGAGGCTGTCGATTATCTGGAAAGCAAAGGCCTAAATCCTGATTTTCATCAGTATGATGATGGCCACACGGTAAACCAGCAAATGCTTGCCGATGTTATAACCTGGCTTAACAAAAATTAGCCTGCTCTCGCCCTGTATTAATTATCCATCCTTAAACTACATTAAGGGTAAATATTAAAATAGTTTATTCCGGTTAGCTTGATAAAGCAGGAACTTTGCCATAAACAACCGTTCGTAAATCCAGATGTAGAAGTCCTTCCGAACGGATAAATAATTTAATGATGAGAAAAATCCTGACACTGGCATTTTTAATTTTATCCAGCTTTGTTATGAAAGCACAAGACCAATACAGTGGAAAACTAAAGATCGAAAAAATGATGGAATCCGGCCAGAACAGCATGGGCCAGAAGATTGTCTACCCCGATTTTAAAGATGCCAAGGTAAGCATGATGAAAATCACGTTTCCCCCCGGAGAAACAACCGGCTGGCACAAACACGATATTCCTGTATTCTCCTACGTGATGCAGGGAACACTGACTGTAGAAATGGAAGACCACAAAATTATGGAATTTAAAGAGGGCACCTGCTTTGCAGAATCCTTCAACCTGTATCATAAAGGCACAAACTTAGGAACCAGCGATGTAGTGGTTTTTGTAGTGTACTTGGGCGGAGATGGAAAAAGTTTATCGATTAAAAAGAAATAGCAATTTTTTTTCAAATAATAACAACATATCGAATTAAGGATTTTTCCTTAAATTCGGAAGTTAAATAGTAAAAAAACAATTAATAATTAAACACAGTAAAAAATGAAAAAATTTAATGTACTTACACTGGCAGCTGTTACTTTATTTTTAACGGCATGTGGTGGAAAATCATCTGAAGAAGTTAAAACAACCGAAGAGCAGCAGGTAGCCGAAAAAACAGGCGAAGTGCTTGCTGTAAACCTTGAAACATCTAAGGTAGACTGGAAAGCATTTCATAAAGGGGGCATGGCTCCGCGTTGGGGAACCCTTGCTATAAAATCAGGCGAAGTATCTGTTGAAGGTGAAGCGCTTACAGCTGGTGACTTTGTTATCGATATGACATCTCTTAAAGTAGACCCAGCCTCGGTAACAGAAAAAGATAAAAAATATTCTGAATTAGAAGGCCACTTAAAAAGCGCTGACTTTTTTGACGTTGAGAAAAACCCAACGGCTGATTTTAAAATTACCAGCGTTACCGCTTTAGATGGAGCAGCAGCGAAAGATGCAGTAGCAGGCGCTAATAAAACCATAAGCGGAAACCTTACCCTTAAAGGTAAAGCACTTAATGTTACATTCCCTGCAAAAGTTACGGTAGCAAACGGAACCGTGACACTTGAAGCTAAATTTACGGTTAACCGTACCGATTGGGATATCAAATTTGGATCTTCTGAGGCAGACCCTGCTGAGTGGATGATAAGCAAAGATATCGAAATCGGTATCAATGTTAGCACAGCCAAAAAATAATAAAAGGTTTATTATTATTCTAAAAGTGCTCCTCGTTCTCTAAAACGGGAGCAATTTTTTTGCGTTATTTATCAGACTATAAATTTGCTTTAAAGACGATACTAATTAGATACTTAGCGCAGAATATTTACCTGATGCACCTCTGTTGGCGTATACCCAAAATGATACAACGGACCCTGGAGCAAATGCGCCAGACTTACTTGGTATATCAGGAAGCTCCAGTTGTGTTCCAATTAAGCTGGTCTCACTATTTGAAACTAATGTGGAGTGATGATTATATTGAGAGAAGATTTTATGAAATAGAATCTGTAAAAAAAAATGGAGCTTAATGGAATTAAACAGGCAATATTATTGTGCCCTTTTTACCCGGCGTTCGCTTACAAGAGACGGATCAGAGGTTCTAAGGCCATCTATAGAAGGCCAATTGTTAGAAAACCAAAGGATCTTATTTCAAGATCGTTATATCCTGGAATTTATCGGGTTGCCTGACCGAGCAAGCTATTCTGAAAGCGAACTCGAGTCAAAGCTGATTGAGAAGTTGGAGCATTTTATCCTGGAATTGGGTACTTTAAATCTGTCGCCAGGCAGGACCGTTTAAGTTTCGATGATAAGCATTAGGATCGACTTGGTATTTTACAACCGCATCTTAAAATGTTTTGTACTTATTGATCTAAAACATTATCGAAGACCCAAATTACAGCGTAGCTACTGACCGTTTTTAGCATAATCATAAAATTAGGTTGATTAACTGGTAATTTATTTTTAACTTAGTATTGCAACAGTAGCGAAAGGCGGCCTAAAGGCCGCCTTTCTTATAACACAGGTTAAATGAAAAGAATTACAGATATACTGAACCTGCGCGATGGCGAAGATGACAGGCAAAAGACATTAGAAAGCGTTAAGAAAAATATTGATTTTAAGGGAGCTAATCTTTGGATTCTTGCCTGTGCCATCATTGTGGCCTCCGTAGGGCTGAACGTAAATTCTACGGCAGTCATTATAGGGGCCATGCTAATTTCTCCCCTAATGGGTCCAATCGTGGGTGCGGGCTTTGCCCTAGGCATTTATGACTTTACCCTGCTCAAAAGGTCATTACGAAATTTGCTTAATGCGACGGTAGTAAGCCTGTCCGTTTCTACGCTTTACTTTTACCTTAGCCCTTTTAAAGATGTACAGTCAGAGTTGCTTGCCCGCACGTCGCCCAATATTTATGATATCCTAATTGCTTTTTTTGGAGGTGTCGTAGGGGTTATCGCTGTCACACGTACTGAAAAAGGAAATCCGATTCCGGGTGTGGCAATTGCTACCGCTTTAATGCCGCCGCTATGTACCGCGGGATACGGGCTAGCGACAGCACATTGGTCCTTCTTCTTTGGCGCATTTTACCTGTACTGCATCAACTGCGTCTTTATTGGGATCGCCACATTCATTATAATCAAATACCTCAAATACCCCGCCATCAAACAGGCAAATGAAAAACAGCAAAAAAGGGTGAAAATAATTATACCTGTTCTCATTACGGCAATGCTCGTTCCCAGTGGTTACCTGGCGTATTCTTTGTATAGGGAACAACAGTTCAAGAAAAATGCCGACCTTTTTATCGAAAGGGAGTTTAGTGATAAAGGATATACCGTGGTTTATAAAAAGACGGATTTTAATCCTAAAGGCAAAAAGCTGGAACTAGCCTTCCTATCCAAGAGGTTTGATAGCTTAGAAATTAAAGAACTTAAAGAAGAAATCAACGACAACCAATACCTAAGAGGTACGTCACTCGTTATACGGCAGGATAGCACCGACCGCTTTAATGCACTTAAGGGCGATATCCTCAGCCAGATTAAAAGTAGCGAAAATGAAATGAATGCTAAGGATGTCAGGATCGTGCAGCTTGAAAAGGAACTGGCAAAGAACACCTTTGATAATAAACAGCTTTTAAAAGAAAGCAGGGCATTATTTCCAACGATTACTTCCATTTCCGTGACCAAAAATACCCTTGTTACTCCCAGAGATAGTGTTATTCCCCTCACGGCTGTAATCTATGATGTTACCAAAGCGTTGAGTGGTGATGACCAAGAAAAATTCAGGAACTGGCTTAATGAGCGGTTATCGGTTAAGAATGTGGAACTTTTTAAAAAACAATAGCTTTCTTATCTTGTTTTTGCTTTTGTTGCCTTCTATTGTACAGGCTTAAAACAGCATATCCTGATATACCGGCAAATATTGAAGCAACCAGCACGGCAAACTTCGCTTCATTTTGGTATTCGGGTTTCTGAAATGATAATAGGGCTATAAAAATTGACATGGTAAAGCCAATGCCCCCCAAAAGGCCTAACCCTAAAACATGAATCCAGTTAGTTCCTTCAGGAAGGTCCGCTATCCTTAATTTAACCGATAGCCACGACATTATAAAGATACCCGCGGGCTTTCCTAAAAACAGCCCCAGCACAATGCCCAGCCCAAGGTTGCTGGCAAGCCCTTCGATCATCCCCGATTCAAAAGTAATGTTGGTATTGGCAATGGCAAACAGGGGCATAATGAAAAAATTTACCGGGCGTGTTAAGGCATGCTCCAGCTTCTCAAGTGGCGAATCGGTATCTTCTTCATTGGTGGGCAGGGTAAGTGCGGTGAGCACGCCGGCAATCGTAGCATGGATACCCGAATGGTGGATAAAATACCACATTAAGGCACCGGGCACTAAATAAAAAAACAGGTTTTTGAAGCCCAGCCTGTTAAAAGCAATTTGCAGGGCAAAGATACCGGCTGCATACCCCAGGTATATAAAATGCAGGTCGGACGAATAGAATACCGCGATAACTAAAATAGCCATAAGGTCGTCCACAATGGCCAGTGCCGCCAAAAATATCTTCAGGCCGGAAGGTACCCTGCTTCCCAAAAGGGAAAGTATCCCTAAGGCAAACGCAATATCGGTAGCCATGGGGATGCCCCAGCCCTTGGAAGTTGAAGTATCGGCATTAAATAGTGCGTAGATCAATGCTGGTAGTGCCACCCCGCCAATGGCTGCCAGCACAGGAAGTGCAGCATGCCGTAGCGTCGACAGCTCTCCCTCTATGATTTCCCTCTTTATTTCGAGCCCTACAAGCAGGAAAAATATTGCCATAAGCCCGTCATTGACCCACAGTAAAACCGGATAGCGCAATTCAACCGTGTCATTGGCAAAACCAAGTTCGTTGTTCAGCAGCTCCTGAAAAGATTCCGCCCAGCCCGTGTTAGCTATTATGAGTGATACTGCCACACATAAAAGCAGGATGATTCCACCGGCCGATGATGAGTGAAAAAAACGCGCGAAAATTTTGAGGTTGATGAGTTTTGCCATAGGTGCAAAACTAACGGTTATTGCCTGATCAGGCAAGTATATTATCTTGATAAACCTAAAGAATAAAAAGTTATGATCTATCCATACCACTTTATTTCGTAACCCTCGGAGCGAATTCTGTATTAGCTTGCCTTACTCTTTTTTAACGAAGTGTAACAAATTACATACTGAAATTACAATACCTAAAATAGCAAGCAATAGGATCGTTATCTCATAAAATATCAGTCCTGGCTCTAAGGAGTGACAGAACGCAAACATAAGCTGGAAAATAATTTACTGACACAGTACCTATATAAATACAATAAATATTAGCCGTTACCAAGCTTTAGGTTAATTGCTTCTTCATGATTAATTAAGTTTGTATGTTTGGAGTACTTAGCCTAATGAGCAATAATCGCTCCTGGTCATATTTAACCATAATTTTCTCCCGCTCTATTATTCCTTTTAAAGGTAAGTGCCGTGATTTATACCACTTGTTTTTATAGCGGCCTGAAATTGGTAACTGCACCTTCTATGTTACTTACATCATTCTTATGCGTAAAACAGAAAGATTAGTGAAATACGGGAAGTCGTTGAATAGCATTGTGAGCTTTCACCTCCTGCACCGACCGGGTGCGACCATTGCCGAACGGTCTTATATTCGCAGCATCGCCCTGACCGAGATTAAGGCTGTTTCGTGTGAGTGAATCAGCCGGATGAATTAGATTTCATCTTTTAAGAGAGTGAAAATTGCTGCAATTTAATACTGTCAGATCGTATTTCCACTCCGTTCGCAAAAGGGGGTGACAGGCAGTAAAGTCTTTGTCTAAAACAGTCAAAAGTACCTATTGAGATTGCCTTATACGGGCAAGGCCTTCAGGTCTACTGTGCAATACTATAAAATATCACTTCAACGAAATGGGATATTATAATGGTAGTAAGCCTTAAAACCAGAGCAGATCGCTTTTATCTTATTTGTATCTATTATTTCATGCGCTGAAGGATCTGCTTCATCTGTAGTATTTCTTCCTCCTGAGATTTTATGATGCTATCGGATAACCTCCTTAACTCCGGGTCTTTAATATTCGCATTTTTACTGGTCATTATAGCGGATGAATGGTGAGGAATCATTGCCTTCATATATTGTACGTTTCCAATAAATGCCTGGCTTCGCAAAGCAGTGAATGCAAATACAAAAACAGCAATAGCAGCTATTGTTATGATAGAATTAAGTTTTTTAATCGTATACATACTGCGCATCATCGCTAACATTAAGAGTGCCATGGGCGAAATCATTAGAAGTGTCATATACAGCCTTGTGAAGCTTAAATAAATGTGGCTGAATTCATCCACATTAAAAAACATTACGATATACATAATTACAAAAGAGATAAGTAACATTAAGGCAAGCTTCCTGTAAGGGGTGGTAGTGCTGTTTTCCATAGTATTTTTTTATTTAGCAAGTTACATATATAATAATGAGAGACTTAACAATAATCGTGTTTAACAAGTTATTGGCAGTGGATAGCGCTATTTCAGATGCCTGAAATGATAAGCCCCATATATAGATCTGATTCTTAAAATAATATTTATTCGGCGAAATCCGCCAAAATTGTGCGCACTTCGCGGGGATCTTTAATAAAATAGCGGGCAGCCGTTTTTTGGCTGCCTACCTTTATGGTATAGGCAGTATCAGGCAGTTCCTCAAACATAAACTCGTCGGTCCAGTCATCGCCGACAGCGAGTATAAAATCATATTCTTTGCCACTGGTCAGCCGTGAGGCTGCCCGGCCTTTGTTTACGCTGCTGCTTTTTACTTCAAGCACTTTATTACCCTCTAAAACCGACAGCGAATTATTGGCAAGCAGACCGGTAAGTACATGTTTAAGTTCCATGGTACGCAGGTTCGCTAAATCGCTGTCCGCCCTTCGGTAATGAAATGCAAGGGAGTAGTTTTTCTCCTCGATAAAAGTACCCGGTGTACTGTCACTAAAATTTTCCATTATGGGCCTTATGTTTTCTTTCCAATCGGTTTTAAGCCGCTCCAGGCTTGTCCAATCCTTTCCTCTTTTTCGCAGCCATACGCCGTGGTCAGTTATAAGGGTATAATTTTTATGGCCAAACCATTGCTCAAGTGTAGCACGGTCCCGGCCGCTGATAATGGCGACCTCTGTACTTTTATCGGCCGCCAGGGCGTCTAAAAGCTCATATAGGTTGGCATCGGGCCGGGCATCTGCCGGGATATTCTGGAAGCCTACAAGTGTGCCGTCATAATCGAGGAGCAGCAATTTTCTTATTGCCGTCTTGTAATGCTGCCTTATCTTTTCACGGTGCACACCATTGAATTTTTTAGAAACCGCAACAGGCTCAATAACTTTAGTCGTGGCAAGGGCTTTCATGAATTCTCCGGCCCATCGTTCCACATTGTACCGTGACACCCTTTTTTGGAGGGCGCCCATACGGGCTTTTTGCTCATCGGCAGGCATCTCTAACGCGTATTTTATACTGTCAGCAACCTGTTCAAAATTATTAGGGTTCACTAAAATTGCCTCATGGAGCTCTTTTGCTGCCCCTGCCATTTCGCTTAATATAAGCACCCCTTCTTTGGTTGTCCTTGTGGCTACGTATTCTTTTGCAACAAGGTTCATCCCGTCCCTGATGGGTGTAATCAACGCTACGTCGGCAGCTACGTAAAGGTCTATAAGGTCGTCAAAAGGCATAGAGCGGTAAAAATACCAAATTGGCGTCCAGTTTACGGTAGCTAACCGCCCGTTGATCCGGCCCACCAACTCATCTGTTTCCCGCTTCAGCATCTGGTACTGGGGTACATCTTCCCTTGATGGGACCGCCAGCATAACAAGCCGGACCTTGCCTTTATATTCAGGGTATTTATTCAGGAAGTATTCAAATGATTTTATCCTGTTGGGTATTCCCTTGGTATAATCCATCCTGTCAATAGACAATACAAGGCTGGCATCCCCGTAAGACAAATTATGCAATTCGATATTGCGCATAAGCTCGGATTTTGACTCCTCAGGCCTCAGGCTATGCTCAAGTGCGGCACTGTGATAGCGTGTGTAGTCTATACCCATTGGGAAAAAATCTACCTTTATAACGCGCTCTCCGTATACAATCTCATTGAACCTTACCTCAAGCCCGGTGATCCTGGCTGCTGAACTGAGAAAGTGGCGCACATAATCATACGTATGAAAGCCAATCAGGTCGGCACCCAACATACCGTTAAGCAACTCATCGCGCCATGGGCAGGTACGGAAAAGTTCAAAAGAAGGGTATGGTATGTGCAGGAAGAACCCTATTACAAGGTCGGGCCGTTGTTCCCGGATCATTTGCGGGAGCAGTAAAAGTTGGTAGTCATGTATCCATATCGTGTCGCCTTCATCCGCATTGCTTATCACAACATCGGCAAATTTTTGATTTACCTCTTTATACGACTCCCAATGGATGAGCTCAAATTGCGTGTAGGCCTGGAAATAATGAAAAAGGGGCCATAAGGCCCTGTTACTGAATCCGAAATAATAGTTTTTTATATCTTCTGCTGTCAGGGGAACCCTGATGCATTTTTCATCCCGCAGGGCACGGTCAACGTGCGCATGCTGTCCATCCCCAATTTCTTCTTCCGTGAGTCCGGACCAGCCTATCCAGATCCCGTTGCCCTGAGAATGCACTGATTTCATGCCCGTGGCAAGCCCCCAATACTGGACTTGGCCACAAGGGTATCATTATCAAATCGGAGATCGACAGGAAGGCGGTTGGAAACTATTATAGTTTTATTCATCTAAACGGGTTTACATTAATAAGCGGTTTACGTAAATTTAAAAAATTACATCCCCAATACCAACCTATTACACAACTTTATGATTAAAAATAATAAATCCCCAATGTTTATCGCCCTACAATATTTTTACTTTGCGTAGGTGCTACAATGATACTTAAAATGAAAATTCAGACCGGCAGCCCCTTAAGTTCGTAAAAATGTTATAAATTAAAATTTTCTTGGAATGCGATTTTAATATGCGTAATTTTGAACCACTAATTATCGGAACACTACTATATATTTATAGCTGTGTGTAAATAATTCGTTATTGCTTTACATCGATGGGCTGTTAATTCTACACCCCGGCTACCACAGGTATAATTTTCCGACACCCTGACAATCCATCACTAAAAGTACCCCTGCGTCTACATTATACATCTTAGTATAGCTTTGTGCCCGTTAATCACAATAACACAACGTAAAACTTTTACTATGGATAACATTCTGAATGTACTTTTTTTAGACAATACGCTTATAAATTGGATAATAGCAGCGATAATAATCACAGTATCTTTTTTAATCACAAAAATTTTAAAAACTGTTGTAATCAGGCGGTTAAAAAAATGGGCGCTTACCACGAATACCACTTGGGATAATTTTATAATTGATATTATAGACAGGTCTGTAATCCCACTTTTGTATATCAGCTCGGTTTATTTTGCCCTCCTGACACTGAAATTCAATGCCACTGTGGAGAGGGTTATCCATATTGCCTATCTTTTCTCCGTTACTTTTTTCGTGTTAAAAGTTATTAGTGCCGCATTTAAAAAGTTTGTATATTCCTTTATACAGCGCGAAGAAGATAGTGAAAGTAAAGAAAAACAGGCCGGCGGGCTTATTGCAATTGTAAACATCATTATTTGGATCTGTGGTGTAATTTTCCTTATAGATAATATGGGGTATAACGTAACTACGCTTATTGCCGGGCTGGGTGTGGGAGGTATTGCAATTGCACTGGCCGCACAGGCTGTACTGGGCGACCTTTTTAGCTACTTTGTCATATTCTTTGACCGCCCGTTTGAAATTGGCGATTTTGTTACCTTAGGCGATGAAAATGGTGTTATTGAATATATTGGCATTAAGACCACCCGTATTCGTACCCTTAGCGGAGAGCAGCTGGTTTGCTCCAATACGGACCTGACTAATTCCAGGCTACACAATTACAAACGCATGGAAAAGCGCAGGATCGTGTTTTCACTCGGGGTTACCTATCAAACCACTCACAGGCAGTTAGCAAATATACCCGTAATGGTAAAAGATATTATAACCTCCCGATCGCAGCTCCAGTTTGACAGGGGACATTTTTCAGGCTACGGGGACTTCAGCCTTAATTTTGAATTTGTTTATTATGTGCTCAGCCCTGAATATAATATCTATATGGATAACCAACAGGGCATCTATCTGGACATCTTTACTGCTTTTGAAAAAGAGGGTATTGAGTTTGCCTTCCCCACACAAACCCTGTTTGTAAACCAGGAAGCACAAGTACAAGAAGGAGTTTAATCCAATGTGGGCCTTAAGGTAACGCCAGCTCATTGTAGCTACATTATTAGCCGGACGCCTCCAAGCTCGGAAACCCTGTAGGAGAATTTATCACCGGGAGAGGCAATAAACATAAAGTTTTTAGGGATGCCCCATTCTTCGGAAAGTTCATTGATAAGGTCCGGCCCGAAAACCCCGTCGATTTCTACAAATTCGATGTGTATATCAGGATACGCCCTGTCAAGCACTTCCAGGTCTTTCTTTAACGCTTCATTACAATCATCACTACCTTTTACATTAACAATCTTGAGCTTTCTGGTAGTTTCGTTATCCTGTACGTATTGCATCACCTTGTTTAATATCGCAACGTCATCGCCTTTAGTAAAAAACACAAATTCCTGCGAATTAATTTTGCGGTGCATTTTCTTTAAATAGCGATTGCTGACTATAGCAAACCTTCGCACCGGTTTGTAAAAATATTCCAGGGAATCAAGGCTTAACTGGATAATCAGGGAGCGGTTCAGCATAATAAGTACCAGTACTATTGCGGGTACCAAATATTTTATAAAAGTTATAAAGGCATCCCTGTTGAGGATGATATTACCGAAAAAGCCAACGACAATAAAGGCTATTGCAACAACCACGGCCAACCCTTTAGCTTTCTCAGGCCTGGGTAATTTCCGGCGCTTTACCTTTAAGAGCAGGTTGCCAATTCCAAACAGTGCCATCACTGCAAGGAACGAGAACGTATATACCCCGGCAAGCGATTCAAGTTCCCCATTAGTGACAAACATTACAGATACACAAAGAATTAGGAACGTTATAATGATCCGGTAATTAGAGCCGTTCTTGTTTTCTTTTAAAAAATAATTGGGCAATATACGGTCCAGCGTCATCCTTTGAAGCAGCCCCGAAACACCTACAAAAGAAGTAAGCACCGCGCCGCATAAAACCAATACGGCATCGATAGATATGAGCCACGATAGCCATGCGCCACCAGTGGTATGCCCCAGGTAGGATAAAAGTGATTCCCTGTGTTCTCCAAGTTCAGCAATCGGTATAATAGCAATGAGCAGCAATGCTATTACGGGGTTAAAAAAACTTACGATAGCCCACATATTGCGCAGTGTTTTTCGGAATACACCCGGCTGCTGCTCCTCTACAAAGTTTGCGGAGCTTTCAAAACCGGATATCCCCAGCATTGCCGCCGAAAAGCCAAGGAATAGCGTATAGATAATTCCCTTTGACGTGAGTGGGAGTTCCCAGTTAAGGTGAAAGGTATCTAAGCCATTTGAAAAAACAAACCACGCCGAGGCCGCTACCAACAGTGTTAAGGAAAGCAAATGGGTTATAAAGATAATTACAGCAACAATCGCCGATTCCCCAATGCCTATAATTGCCAGAATTGTAAACAATACAAGTACAACACCGGCAGCGATAAGAACATTAAGCCCATGGAAAATGGTACTTAAATAATGCATTGCTTCGGTAGCTGAAATTACGGCGGTAGTCATATATGAAAGTACCGTAAGCACCGCGGCAAAAGATGCAATGCGCTTTGTAGAGGTATTAAGCAGTACATTATAGGCGCCTCCATTAAGTGGCAGTGCACCTACCACCTCGCTGTAAATTTTGCGGAAGAGGAATAAGACAAACGCTACAATGAGCAGGGAAAGCCATGCATATTGTCCTGCGTAGCCTATGGTTAGCGCTGATACATACAGGCAGGATGAAGTTATATCATTACCGCAAATAGCCGTGGCCTGTAGTTCATTAAGTTTATGCTTTATCTTTTCTGTCATAATTAAGATTTACTTGGAATATTTCTGGATAAGTTTATCGTAAACATTTATTTGAGGAGGTGATTTACTTTAGTATTTTGCTGCTTCAAATCGAATATACCCTACCAGCATAACTGTAAAATACCTCTTTTTAATTCTGTTTCCGGCTCAATATCCTGGCCACTTTGCCTACGGTAAGCCCCTGAATCATAATGCTGAAAACAACGCAGGAATAGGTGATAAACACAAGGACATTTCTCGCAGGACTTTCCGGCAGGGAGAGTACCAATGCTATTGAAAGCCCTCCGCGCAGGCCGCCCCACACAATTATTTTTGCTTCGTTTCCCGTAAAATCTACAACTTTAGGCAACAACAATTTAGGAAGAAATATAACTATTATCCGGGATGCCAATACGATCACTACTGATACGACCCCGAGTAAAAAGTACACGCTTTCGAATTCGATTACCACCAGTATGAAAGCGATGCTTATAAATAATACTGCATTGAGTATTACATCCACGAGCTCCCAGAATTTATGTACATATTCCTGAGTTTTATCACTCATAGATTTTTCCCTCTTGTAATTCCCTACAAGCAGCCCCATAACCACCATGGCTAATGCTCCTGATAAATGCATGTAGTTGCTGACAGCATAGCCCGCCATAACAAATGCCGCGGTAAGCAATACTTCGGTTTCATAATTATCAATTGATTTTAACAAGTAATGCAGGCAAAAGCCTAAAGCAAGCCCGAAAATGAGGCCGCCTATGGCTTCCTGTAGGAAAAGCACCCCAAAGTGCGCAAAATCAATTTCGGAATTCCCCAGTTTCAAAGTTTCAAGCAGGGCAATAAATATGACTACCCCGACGCCATCGTTAAATAAAGATTCGCCTACGATGGTCGACTCTATTTTCTTCGAGACGTTCGCTTTGGTAAGGATACCCAAAACCGCTATGGGGTCGGTCGGTGATATCAGCGCCCCAAATATCAGGCAGTGCAACAGGCCAAGGGTAACGCCAAAGGCATTTGCCGTGTAAAATAAAGTTGCACCAATCAGGATTGTTGAAAGTGCTACACCCATAACGGCAAATAATGTTATAGGTTTAAGCTGGCTCTTAATACTATCCCATTTGGTATGCAGTGACCCGGCAAACAAAAGAAAACCCAGCATAATATCCATAATGACCCTGCTCAGCTCAACTTTAGAGAGGATGGCCCTGATCTGCATGTAATGCGTAATATCCCACCATCGGCTACTAATAATTAGAAGGGAAAGTACCGTAGATAAGAAAAATAGGCCTATGACAAAAGGCATGCGTATAAACCTATGGTTTATGTAGGCAAAGCCTGCTGATAACGTAATGAGGACAACAAGTATTAAGTAGGCGTTCATCAATAATTTTTATTTGCAATTTACAATTTTCCGAAGTATTCATCTTCGAAATATAATGGTTAAGTTTATTCAAAATCGCTACAAAATCTGCCCTTAGCTTCCTACCTTTAGCATAAAAAATAGCATGGAACATCTTAATGACAGGGAACTTGTCAGGGAACATTTAGCAAATGAAAGGACGTACCTGGCCTGGACCCGTACAGGTATCGGAATAATGGCTTTCGGCTTTGTCGTGGTAAAATTTTCATTATTCATCAAACAAATTGCCTTAGGCTTCAACACAGATAATCCGGTCCACAACAAAGGCTACTCCTCGCTGATAGGTATCTCTCTGGTGATCGTAGGAATTATGATAACCGTCCTGGCCTTTGTACGCTATAGGAGGAATATACTGCTTATTAGAAATCACAGTTTTAGCTACTCTTCAACATTAGCATCGATTCTAGCCCTGATTATTGCAATAGCGGGTTGTGTGGTTGTTGCCTATCTTCTTGAAACCGCGCGATAGCTCTTTTTTAGCTGTATTTAGTTCCACCAATTGTATTTGGTGGAACTTGTTTAATCTATAATGTCGCCATCTTTAATTTCATTGTTTGCTTTCAGGACAATTTGGTCTGCTGCCGTCAGCGATCCGAAAACTTCGGTCGTGCTCTCGCCAGTCATGCCTTCCTTAACATCCACCAGATTAGCAACCCTATCCTTAACAACAATTACATATTTACGTTCAGTAGTCTGCACTATGGCGGTGTTGGGCACCAGCAGGGACTTCGCCCCGGACAGCATCGGGATGGAGACTTCGCCATACATTCCCGGTTTTAATTTTCCACCTTTGTTAAGAACGTCTATTTCTATCGCTTCAGAACGCATATCGCCTAAAGCGTTGGATACACGGCTGATCTTTGCGGAATACTTTTTCCCGGGCATTGCGTTAAACGTAAAGGTAACGTCCTTCTCCAGATCTACTTTATCAACGTAATTTTCCGGGATAGCCACCTCCAGTCGTAATTTACGGGTATCCTGTAGTACCAGCATGGGCTGGTCACTTGCTTTTCCCGGCGATACCAAAGCTCCGGGTGAAATATTACGCTGTACGATGGTTCCATCAAAAGGGGCATAAATTTCAAGGTACCCCTGCATTGTCTTTACCGACTGGACATTGGACTTTTCCGAATTGGCGATTGCCAGGTCCGATTTCATCCGCGACATCGCATTATCAAGATCAAGCGGTGACACCGATCCCGGTTCGGCCGCTGCCTGTTTTAAGCGATTGTACTTCTCCCTGCTGGCATTTGCTGTCTCCTGTGCCTGCAGGTAACGGGAATTGGCAGCCTGGAATTGTGATTCCATTTCGGGTGCCTCAAGCGCAATCAATAGCTGACCGGCCCTGACCTGGGACCCGCGGTCAACATGTATGGATTTGACGAACCCATTGACTCTCGGGAATATATTTACTTCATTAAAAGGGTGGAGCTTGCCGGGCAACCGCACGGAACTCGACAATGCCTGCTCGGTAATGGCACCAATTTCGTAGGCGCTTTTCTCATTATCATTTGCTTCGGTCAGGTCTTTTGGCTTTTGATTGTTGCCACAGCCTGTTACTATGTAGATTAGGAGTGCTGAAAGTATCAATTTTGTTTTCATGTATTATGTGTTGAGGTTTTTAATAGTTGTATCTTCAGGAAGTAAAGAAGGTGATTTGTAGGTTGTTTTAGCCTGTACCCATGCAAATACCAAAGGTAAAATGAACAAAGCCGCTAATGTAGAAGCAAACAATCCCCCAATCACGGCGCGGCCTAAAGGTGCAGTTTGCTCGCCGGCTTCACCCATACCTGCAGCCATCGGCACCATACCTGCCATCATGGCAAGGCTGGTCATTAAAATTGGACGCAGACGTATCGCTGCACTGGTGATGGAGGCGCGTGTCGCATCCCTGAATTCAAGGCGCAGTTTCTCTCCGTTGGTAACGATGAGTATCGCATTGGCAACGGATACACCTGTAGACATAATCATCCCCATATACGATTGCAAATTCAGGGTGGAACCTGTTAGCAACAGCACCGTTAAAGATCCCAGTATTACGGCAGGCACTGTGGACAATATGGTAAGCGACAATGTAAATGACTGGTAATTTGCCGCCAATAATAAAAAGATTACCAGAATAGCGAAACCTAAACCTGTCTGCAGGCTGCTCATAGTATCTGTTAGCAAACTTGTCATGCCCTTTAATTCCGCTACCAGGCCTTTGGGCGGTGTCCCTAAATCTTCCATCGCCTTTTGGACATCTGTTGTGGCAGTCCCTAAATTCATTTTGTTGATATTAGCACTAACGGTTAAAAACCGCCTTGGCCCGGCACGGTCATATTCGCCGGGGGCGTAGGTAATTTTAAATTCTGCAACTTCGGAGAGCGTCGGCCTGCTCTGGCCTTCCAGTAATGGAATTTCCTTTAGTTCTTCCATAGTATTCATCGTATATTCGGGAATTTGCACCTGTACCTGGTAGGTGTACTGCTTATCTTCATCCAACCACTGATTCTTCTCGGTAAAGCGGCTGGACGATGTACTCGCCGTCACCGAACGGGCGATGTCGGATACATTCAACCCAAACTGGGAAACTTTTTGGCGGTCCAGCGTAATTGCAATTACCGGTATCTTTAAAGGCTGTACGATCTGGACGTCACGGAGGTACGGAATTTGCTTTAATCGTGTCACCGCCTTGTTGGCGTAGGCCTCAATTTGTGCCATATCCTTACCAGCAACCCGCACCTCAATCGGTGTGGCGGCTCCCTGGCTCATTATTTTTTCTGTCATATCAATCGGCTCAAAGTTTATGCGCAGGTCCGGTACAGCACTCTTTATGTTTTTTCTAAGTGCGTCCTTTAACTCGTCCATATTGACTTTATAGTCGTCATCAAGTTTTACCTGTAGTACGGCCTCGTGCGTACCGGTATTGAATATGTACAGGTTGCTCGTGCCGTAACTGCTGGGTACGATACCCACATAACCCGAACTGATCTCAATGTGGTGGTCAACCGTTTTATCAATTATAGCTAAAACCTGTTTAAATTTATCTTCAGTCCGTTCCAGGCGGGTGCCATCGGGCGCCTTGATGCGCATTAAAAACTGCCCATTGTTCACTTTCGGCATCATATCTTTTCCAATAACGGCAAAACCAATGCCGGCAAGTACAATGACCAACACCAGGTATATAGGCACAATTATTTTCTTATGGGGCATCCACCGCGTGATAATGCCGGCAAATTTTATTTTGATCGTTTCGAAAAAATCGTTTTTTTCAGGATGCTGCTGTTCTTCCTGCAAATGCCGGTTTACCTGCAGTTCCTCATCGCGGTCCAAAGCTTCGCCTGCATGGCTGTGAACTTCGCCGTGATGATAATGCTGGTACTGATCCGCATTGATCAGCCAGTTACTCAAAATCGGCACGAGGGTCTGTGCAAGGATATACGATACGATCATGGTCAGGCCAATAGCCATTGACAAGGGCAGGAACATAGCCTTTGGCACGCCATTCATAAGGAAGGAGGGTGCAAAAACAGCAAGGATACACAGCAGGATCAGCAGTAGCGGAAAAGCGATTTCCTGGCAGGCATCAAAAATGGCCAGCTTTTTTGATTTGCCCATTTCAAGGTGCTGGTGAATATTCTCGATAGTAACCGTCGCCTGGTCAACGAGGACACCAATTGCTAATGCCAGCCCGCTCAGCGTCATGATATTTATGGTCTGCCCAAAGGCACCCAGTAACATTACACCTAAGAGGATAGAAACGGGAATTGTTATTACTACAATCAGGCTGCTGCGCCAGTCGCGCAGGAACAACAACACCATTAAGCCCGTTAGCAAAGCACCCAGCCCCCCTTCTGTAATAAGGCTTTCAACCGCATTTATAACAAAAACAGACTGGTCAAATTCATAAGACACCTTAATATCGTCAGGAAGCAGACTTTGCATTTCGGGTAATTTACTTTTCAGGCCCTGTACTACGGACCATGTGGAAGCATCGGCAGTTTTTACAACGGGGATATAAACCGATCGCTTGCCATTAATTAATGCGTAATCTACGGTTATATCCGAGGCATCGGCCACGCGTGCTACGTCCTTCACAAGGACCGATATACCATTTTTGGTTTTGATAGGAATCTCGCCGAACTCTTCTGATTTTTGCACCAGTGAATTAACCGTCGTGGTAAACATTGTATTGTTTATGCGAAGGTTGCCGGAGGGGGACATTACATTGAATTTGGCGAGTGCCTCCACCACCTGGTCGGGTGTCAGATCATAGCTGCGCAATTTAGAAGGGTCAATACTCACGGTAATGGAACGGGAATTGGCTCCGAAGGGTGGCGGTGCAGAAAGCCCGGGTACCGAGGCGAACATGGGCCGTATGCGTGTAGCCGCCATATCATAAATCTCTTTCAGGCTGCGGTTTGGGGCTGACAGGACCAATTGCCCTACCGGTAGGGATGACGCATCATACCGGACCACCTGCGGCGGCGGGGCACCCGGCGGGAAAAACTTCATTGCCCGGTTAACCTGCAGGGCAACCTGCGCCTGTGCTTCGGCCATATTAGTATCTTCATAAAAACTTATTTTAAGCATGGTTAGCCCTTGTATGTTCTTTGTTGATATATTTTTAATGCCATTTACATACAGGAACTGGTCCTGTAAACGGGTGCTGAAAAAACCTTCCATTTGCTGGGGTGACATACCCCCGTAAGATTCTATAACATAAATGGTTGGCTGGTTTAACTGAGGGAATATATCTATAGGTATTCTAAGTGCACTTAGTACAGCAAAAATCAAAAGGCTCAGGGTAATAACGACAACCGTTATTGGCCTTTTGAGCGCGGAGGTGACCATTGACATGATGGATTAATTTAGAAGGTTTAAAAGAGAATTGACTTGATTGCCGGTAACTGCTTTTTGAAATAATGCACTTACATAGGAAAAGCGGGCCTGTGCATAATCCGTTTCCGCACGGTACAAAATAGCAAGCGCGGCATTAAGCTCAATAATGTCGGTAAGGCCACTGTTGTATAGCGAAAGCTTTTGGCGATAACCCGCCTTTGCTGCTCTCAGCTGGTTAGGAATTTCTTCCAAACGCTGTTCTGCTGTATTAAGTTCCAAATCGGCCTGGCTAACAGCCAGTGACAGCAGGGCTTTCTGCTCATCAAGGCTTTTTATAGCGTAGTCGGTGACTTTTTTTTGAGTGCGGAGCTTTAATTGCCTGTGCCGAAAATCAAAAATATCATAAGAGATTGCAAGGCCTACGAGATAATTAGTGCGGTCAAACCCAATGCCGGTGGACAGATCGTTAAAATTATCATTGGCATCCACACTGGCACCGCGGCCCCAGACTGCTGCCTCGAGCAATACTTTGGGATTGTACTGATTTTTTACCAATTTTTCTTTCTCCCGGCTATTTTGCACTAATGAATTGAAGTAATTGATCACAGGATGATTGTCTGTATTGGCAAGGATCATTTGCCGATTCCTGGCTTTTGCGATAAGGCGGGTGGTTACCAGCGTATCGGGAATGATGCGTTCAGGTGGAAGACCGCTTAGTGCCGCCAATTGCAGCTGCGTATTTTTTAGTTCCTTATCTAATTCGATATACGTCAAACGGGCCTTTGAGAGTTCGGCTTCAGCAATACTGCTTTCAACACCGGGGCGAACACCATTTTTCACCAACGACTGTATCGACCGGACAATCTCTTCGCTGCGCAGAATGGTTCGTGACTGGATCGTTAAGAAATCCTGTAGCCGCAGCAATTGCAGGTAATTGCCAATAGTATACGCCTGCAATCTGTATTTTAATTGCTGGAATTGATTTTGCCCGACTTCGATATCCGATTTCGCTACGTTGTTTCGGGCTTCGAAGGCACCAAAATTATATACTTCCCAATCTAAGGCAACGATACCTAAATTAGTGAGCACAGGGCTTGTGTTGCTCTCCGTACGTACGCCCCTTGTATTCGAAGGAATGATCCCAAAGCCAAAATAAGGTCCGGCAGTATTGTTGTTGGTGCCCAGATCTGCCTGATAATTTAGATGAAGGTTAGGCATCCAGCTGGCACGGGTTTCATTGGCCTGGGATTCAACTATTGCAACGGAAGCCGATCCGGAGATTAATCCTGGGGCCTTACTGTAGACGTTATCCAGTAAATCTTTAAGTGCGATTTGCTCTTGGGCATGGGAAACCCCACTCAATAAAACGCATAATGCAGCGCACACATTTTTGCACCTGTATTTCGTTTCACTGGGAAATACATTAAGTTTAGAAGCGATTGCAAGCCATGCCGTTCGAAATCTTCGCGTGCTGTCGGCGCTTCGAAATTTGTCATCAAACAGCGGCCGCTGCTTTGTTGCCGTGTCGTTTTTAGCAGCTTCTGTAAAGCAGGAAAAAAGCGTATATAAGGAGTTTGCACCGGATGATCGGTGATTTTTTTTGAGTATCATATAGTAATATAGTAAAGTGATATACCCCCGAAACACAAGTAGTGCCGGGCTGCAAATTAGGTGATTTATGCAGGGTTGCAGGGTCTTTAATATTGGAATTGTCCGGCAAATCCTGATGAGCGACTGTCATCACTTATTGAAGGAATAACCCAAACCTAAATCCCCCTGTTTACAACATTCGGTTAGAACAGCTGGTACAGATGCAGGTAGGTATGCCTGGAAATAGTATAGCGTACTATCAGGCTGTAAATCATTGAATCATGGAAACACCTTAACGTGACAAATTCTCTGTAATAAAAATCAGGTAAAAGGTTCGTCTCCAGGGGGAGCGCTTTTCTCCTCATTCCTTTAGCGAACAACGAACGGGCATTTTCCTTCTTGTCAAACTTAAAATAAGGCAGCTTTTTTGTTTCGTCCCTAAAGAAAATGCTGGTTCCGGCCGGCAATTCTTTTACAGAAATACGTTGAGCAGTAAAATTTCTAACCGCAGGCTCTGCCTTGCCAGAAGCAACTCCGCTAACGGAAAGCAACAGCAGAACGATATAGTAGATAATTTTAAAACGTTTCATAATGTACGTTTATCAATATATTTAAAATTAATAAGCCCGAAATTCAAAAATACTATTTTACAAAGGTAAACCGCTAAATTTAACATACAAAACGGACTAAGTACATTAGATCGTTGTGATTGCCTGTTTTAGCGGGAGCGTTATAATAAAGTCACTCCCCTGCCCAATTACTCCTGTGGCCCTTATGGTACCATGGTGCCGTTCGACTATATTTTTACATAGTGCCAGTCCGAGGCCATTGCCCTCAAATTCATTCTTGGGGTGCAGCCTTTCAAAAGGCATAAAAATTTTGTCCTGGTACTTAGGGTCTAGTCCAATTCCATTATCATTAATTACGATTTCCACGAGCGCAACAGGATGATCGCGTAGTATTGAACTGTAAATGGTAACACGGGGCGGTTCCGCCGCTCTGGAGAACTTGAGCGCATTGCTCATCAGGTTATAAAAGAGCTGGGTTAATAATAGGCTTGAACCCTCAATTTCCGGCAGTTCGTCCTCAATCAAAATAGCCTGTTTTTCATGTATTATAAGTTCAAGGTCGATTTTGATTTTTTTTATTATTTCGCCAAGATTCACTTTTTCAGTCAGGAATCCGCCTGAACTTACTTTGGAATAGTTAAGTATACCGTCAATAAGCAAAGCCATCCTGTCCGCGGCTGTAGCAACTTTTTGATTATATTCATGCCCGATGCCGCTAAGCATTTCACCCCTTAGCATATTGTTATAAATTTTCACCTTTCGTACCGGCTCCTTAAGGTCGTGGCTTACTGAACGTGCAAAATGCAGTAAGTCTTCATTCGAACGGTGCAATTCCTCAGTGCGTTTTTGTACGAGAATAGATAGCTGTTCTTCTGATTCCTTTTGAAGTGTTATGTCCTGTACAATTCCGATTAACAGGGCAGGTTCGCCGGCATTGTCCTTTATCAGGGTGCCGTTAATTCGCAGCCAGTGAATCGTGCCGTCTTTATGAAATATACGAAGCTCGTAGGATACCCTGCCCTCATTTCCCATATTTTCATGGGCTGTTTCCCGGATATGCACGTCATCGGGATGCAGGCGGCTAAGGATCATTTCCTTCGTAATTACATCGTCTTCAATATCCCATATCGTCCTGAAATTGCCTGAAATGGTAACGGCATCATTGAATAAATTTATTTCATAAGTGCCCAGCTCCGCCGAATTTACCGCAAGGCGTAATTTTTCCTCGGCCTCTGTAGTTTGCTGGCGCGCGAGCATAAGGTCGGTCACGTCGGCAGCGGTATTCAGGACACCGTAAATATTGCCTTCTCCATCGTACAGGGGTGTAAAGGTAAAATTAAAGTAATGGATTGTCATGATGCCGTTGATAACAAGGTCAATACGGCTATTTTTAGCCTCATATACCTTGCCCGTATGAAATACCTGTAGTAGCTCTTCATAGACACCAAAACCGTTAAGTTCGGGTAGCACGTCAAAATAAGACCTGCCGATAATATCGGGGCCTTTGCCCCATGTGTCAACAAGTGCCTTGTTGGCTAAAACTACCTTCATCTCACGACCGGTATACACTCCAATCGGAAAAGGGGCATTTTCCACTACATTCCTAAGCTGAAATTCAATATTTTGTAAGGTGGTTTGCATAGTAAGGAGTTAAGGTATTTGTTATTGTACATTTTGGTTACAGCCACAAAATTAAATATTACATCATTTCTTTTAATATCAGTGAGTTATCACAATGTTTCTTAATCAAAATTCATCGCCCGAAGTTTATTTCTATACGCCTCCAACGCGTCGGATTTACTGATAAAACCAAAGTATTTTCCCTCTTTGACTACCGGGAGGTAGGCTTTAATGCTCGCTTCAAATTTTTGCATAACGGCTTCCATACTATCTGTATAGTTTACAATCTGCTGCGGGATTGTCATAAAATCTTTTACCTGTAGCGGGTTATCACTAAAAATAACTTCCCGTACATCATTAAAATAAACCGTGCCAATAAGCGTGTCTTCTACGGTTACAGCAAAAATCACCTGTTCAGAACCTGACCTCCGAACTAAATTCCGTACTTTTTCCAGATTGTCCTGGGGTGATAGGGTGGAATAATCGGTATGGATAATCGTATCAATATTCAGTGTCCATAGAATATTGGTATCCTTATTACTTGTAAAGACGTTACCCTTTTTCACAAGGCCTTTAACGTCAAGAGAATGCTTCTCAAATCGTTTAGAGATTGCGAAGCTTATCGAAGCGACAATCATCAGTGGCACGATAAGGTCATAACCACCCGTTATTTCAGCAATAAGGAAGATGGCGGTAAGCGGGGCATGAAACAGACCGCTCAATATACCTGCCATACCGACCATTGCAAAATTACTGACAGGCAGGTCTGTAAGCCCCGTAAGGTTTAGGAGTTTTGAGAAGAAATATCCGGCATATGAGCCCAGGAAAAGGGATGGAGCAAAATTCCCCCCGTTACCACCACTGCCCAATGTTATACCGGAAGCAAAAGCCTTAAGCATCATGGATAAGCCTACAAAAATAAGTAGCACCCACTCGTTATTGCTAAAGTCCGCAAAAAGCGTATTCTCCAATAGCTTGCCCGGATTTTTATCGGCAAGGGTTTTAATACTTTCATATCCTTCGCCGAAGAGGGTCGGAAAAATAAAAATCATGAGGCCGAGCAGCAACGCCCCAATAAGTGCCTTCTTGTAAACGCCATATTTAAGATGTGCAAAAAAATGTTCTGTTTTTAAAAACTTACGGGAGTAGTAAACGGATATGAGCCCGGTAAAAAGCCCAAGGAATATGTAAAGGGGAATATTTTTGTAATCAAATATTTCTTTTTGCCTGAATGACAGTAGCACGTCTTCATTTAAAACGATAGTAGATACCAGTGTGCCTGTTGCTGCCGCAATCATAATAGGTGTAAAAGCAGCGATTGTTACATCCACTAAAAGTACTTCTATTGCAAAAAGGACCCCTGCAATAGGTGCGTTAAACGCTGCGGCAATGCCCGCTGCAACGCCGCACCCCACCAGTAGTGTCCGCTCCTTGTAACTTAACCGGAACTGTTGTGCATAATTGGACCCGAAAGCAGCACCCGTAACTACAATAGGGCTTTCCAGCCCTGCTGAACCTCCCAGCCCGACAGTAAGCGAACTGGTAATGATCTGGGCGTACATTTGCTTTTTAGGAACGATGCTTGATTTACGGGCTACGGCATAAAGAATTTGTGACGTCCCTTTTTCAATGGTGCCGCCAAGCACTTTCCTTACAACCAACACTGTGAGTAATATTCCTATAACCGGAAGGATGCTATTTATAAAGCTTAGTTTTAAAATGCCATTGATGTATGTGGCAAACGAATAAACCGAATGTGCGAACGCCTTAAGCAGTATGACGGCTGCTGCAACCGCTATTCCAACGAGGACGCTGGATAAGAAAATAAACTGTTTTGGAGAAAGTTTTTTCCTGCCTAAAATCAGCAGGGATTCAATTTGTAAAAGTTCCTTCTTAAACATAAATAATGGTAATCAGATAAGTAATATAAAGATGAGCCTAGGGTCAATAACATATGGAACGACGCCTTTACAGGCAAGTAAAAAGGTCTTTGCGGGTTTAGTTTGCGTATAACTATACTTTCAGCGCTATGTATTCGCTGCTTCAAGGCAATAGCTACATAAATTGGATGTATGATACTACGGGGCCTTTGCAGTAAATAATTACCAAAATAGCTTGCAGATTCACAGCATCAAATTGCTTGTATACGGTAAATGGTGTCGCAACCGGCCTTTTAAAAGGATTGGCTCTAAAAAAGGTGGTATAAATGAAGGTGTATTTGTTTCGATAACAAATAAAGTTTAACACCACTAACCAGATCACGATCGACCGGAATACTGACTTTTATAAAGTTTGCAGTATAAAAAAGAAAAAAGAAATCACTCTCTAAAGGCAGTGCCTTCTTTCTTGATCCTTTATTAAAAAACGATTTGATCCGTGCAGTATCAGAAAATGAACAGGTGACGAATTTTGCGTTTCTATTCAAACTTGAACTTACAATTTTAAAAGAAGCACTATTGAACAATTCAAGTTCAGTAGTACGACTTTTGGTTTCACAACGTGCCGCCGCATACGCATTTCCGGGATAGGAAATACTAAGCAATAGTATAAAATAGATGATTTTAAAACTTTTCATGCGTTACACTCTTACGGGCTATCGGTTGTCACAAGGATAAGGCTTCAAATTTAGGGCTTTATAACAGGAAAGTAACTCTATTAACGAAATAACTCAGTTAAATTTATACCAATCTTTTAAGTAGGTAAAATTTTGGGATGATACTAATATTAACTAATTGTTAAATATCGTAATACTACGATGACAGTCTTTTTATATCGTAATATTGCAATATTAAAATATAAGAGATGGGAGCGACAAAGACAGATCATTTTACAGGGCAGCAAAACGAGTTGGCGATTTTAGCTAAGGCACTCGGGCACCCTGCCAGGATTGCCATAGTAGAGTACCTAATGAAAGTGGATACCTGCATATGCGGCGACATCGTAAACGAATTGCCCCTGGCGCAGCCTACCGTATCACAACACCTAAAGGAATTAAAAAATGCCGGGCTAATAAAGGGTAACATTGAAGGTGCCGCAATTTGCTACTGCATCAACGAGCCGGGCTTCGAGAAAATCAAAGGGTTCTTTGAGCAGATCGCTGCTTACCTTGATAAAAAGAAAAACCAAAGCGAATGCTGTTAAACAAAACCACTACGACTATGAAACTATCCGAAATTAAAAATCATCTTACGGCTGTTGAAGCTGTAAATTTTGTACTGCCTGACGGCACGCGTGTACCTGAAAATTTCCACGTGACGGAGGTTGGCCTCATCACAAAAAACTTTATTGATTGCGGGGGCACCGTCAGGAAAGAGACAGTGGTTAACTTCCAGCTCTGGGAGGATGCCGGTGATCAGGACCACAGGCTTAAGCCTAAAAAGTTGCTGGACATTATTACTTTATCCGAAAAAGTATTGGGCATCGAAGACTACGAGATTGAAGTAGAATACCAGGGCACTACTATAGGCAGGTACGGACTGGGCTTTAACGGCGCAGCGTTTACGCTGGTAAACAAGCAGACGGCCTGCCTTGCCCTAGACCAGTGTGGTATCCCTGCTGAAAAACAAAAGGTAAGCTTATCCGCTATAGGCTCTAATAATTCCAACAGCTGTGCTCCCGGCGGGGGCTGCTGCTAAATCCATCTGTATATGTCAGCAAACAACTGCGCCCCTGCGGCCAACCGGAAAAAACTGGGTTTCCTGGACCGCTTCCTTACCTTGTGGATATTCCTGGCCATGGCCTTCGGTGTTGCCATAGGTTATTTTATACCATCCAGCAGTGGGTTTATCAACTCCTTTTCCAGTGGCACCACCAATATCCCCCTGGCAATTGGACTGATACTCATGATGTATCCACCACTCGCCAAAGTGAAGTATGAAGAAATGGGTACCGTTTTTAAGAATACTAAAATATTAGGCGCATCCCTTTTGCTCAATTGGGTTGTAGGGCCAATACTGATGTTCTTCCTTGCGCTTTTATTCTTAAGCGGCTATCCGGAATATATGATAGGCCTGATATTAATTGGCCTTGCCCGTTGCATCGCAATGGTTGTTGTATGGAATGACCTTGCTGAGGGTAACCGTGAATATGCCGCAGGGCTGATTGCCCTGAACAGTGTCTTCCAGGTGTTGCTGTATAGTGTTTATGCCTATCTGTTTATTACCGTATTGCCACCGTATTTTGGTTATGATGGTTTTGAGGTAAACATCAGTATCGGGCAGATTGCCGAAAGTGTAGGCATTTATCTCGGTATCCCTTTTGCTTTGGGAATCATTAGCCGTTATGCACTCATAAAGCTAAAGGGTGAAAATTGGTTTTCTACTAAATACGTGCCTTTTATTTCGCCCATAACCCTAATAGCATTGCTCTTTACAATTGTGATCATGTTCAGCCTTAAAGGCGAATTGATCGTACAGATACCTATGGATGTGGTGCGCATAGCTATTCCGCTTGTCATCTACTTTACGGTAATGTTTGTGATCAGTTTCTTCGCCGGTAAATATTTTGGCGCGGATTATTCTAAAAGCACCTCAATTGCCTTTACAGCCACCGGCAATAATTTCGAATTGGCCATAGCGGTTGCCATTGGCGTTTTCGGCATCAACAGCGGTCAGGCCTTCGCCGGTGTGATTGGGCCTTTAGTCGAAGTTCCGGCACTAATTGCTCTGGTCAACGTCGCCTTCTGGTTCAGGAAAAAATATTTTACACCCACTACTACTAATACTATCTAATAATGAAAATAGCATTATTCAGCGATATCCACGCTAACCTTCCGGCACTGGAAGCTTTCTTTGCCCATCTCGAAACCGTAAAGCCTGATGCAGTGTACTGCCTGGGCGATTTAGTAGGTTATAATATCTGGCCCAATGAGGTAATTAATGAAGTAAGAAAAAGGGGTATCCCAACAATAGCTGGTAATTACGATTTTGGCATTGGACGTACGAGCGATGATTGCGGGTGCGCCTATAAATCGGATGACGAAAAAGCAAATGGTGCGGTATCCATATCTTTTACCAATTCTTTGGTCAATGATGATGAACGTAAATACCTAAGGACATTGCCCGCACATATAAAACTGGAATTCCATCTCAATAACGACAAGCTGAACCTGCTCCTGGTGCATGGGAGCCCCCGTAAAATAAACGAATACCTCTTTGAAGACCGCGACGAGAAAAGCATGCTGCGCATTATGCAGCAGGCCGATGCCGACATTATGTGTTTTGGGCATACCCATAAGCCCTACCACAGGGTTATGAACAGTGGTAATGAGGGTTCTGACCATTTCAGGCATGCCATTAATATCGGATCTGTGGGTAAGCCTAAAGACGGTGACCCAAGGGGCGGCTATGTACTCCTTACTATTGACGAGAACGGTTCTGTTTCCGATAAAGACAGTGTACGAGCTGAGTTTGTACGCTTTGAGTATGATGTGGAAAAAGCGGCAAAGGCTGTTGAGGACAGCCCGCTGCCCAATGCTTATGCAGAGAGCCTGCGAAACGGTATATAAGTATGAGAATAGCAATATTGTCCGACATCCATGCCAACCTCCCGGCACTGGAAGCAACCCTAAAAAGCATTGACAGCCAAAAGCCCGATGCCATATACTGCCTGGGCGATTTAGTGGGCTATAATGTATGGCCTAATGAGGTTATCAATGAAATCAGGAAGCGCGGCATTGCCACCCTGGCCGGGAACCATGACGCCAAGGCGAAAAAAGTGTGGCATGATGGAACTGAAGGCAGCAATTATGCCTACTCCATCATCGGGACTAATGAAATGGACTATTTGGCTACGCTCCCGGCCCACATTCGCCTGGAGTTCAGCTTCAACGGCAAACCCATACATCTCCTTATGGTGCACGGCAGCCCGTACAGCAACAAAGAATATTTGCTGGAAGACAAGGATGAGGCTGAATTCCTAAACATTTTTACCGATACCGGTGCCCACATCTTACTCTTCGGCCATTCCCATAAACCTTACCACAGGATCCTTCCGGCAGGAAACGGGACGGATCAAGAGTATGTCCACGCCATAAATGTGGGGTCAGTGGGCAAACCAAAGGACGGCGACCCACGCGCCTGCTACGTGATGCTGACCCTTACCGAAAACAGCAATTTATCAGATAAAGATACTATCACGGTCGGGTTTATCCGCGTAGCCTATGATATTGAAAAAGCGGTTGCCGGGATAAAAGACAGTCCGTTACCCGATGAATTTGCAGATATGCTGCGCAATGCTTATTAATCTAAAAATAGAAGCCATGAATTTTCCTGACAACGTAAAGTACCATACCGAGCATACCTGGATTAAGGTCGAAGGAACTATCGGTAGTATCGGCATTACCGATTTCGCCCAAAAAGAACTGGGCGAAATTGTATATGCAGACCTGCCAAATAGTGGCACAAACCTGGACCAGGATGAAATCTTCGGCTCGGTGGAGGCCATAAAGACCGTGAGTGACCTCTTTATGCCGGTATCCGGCAAGGTACTGGAGGTAAACGTTGCCTTAAATGATGAGCCAACGCTGGTTAATACAGACCCCTTTGGAAAAGGCTGGATGCTGAAGGTCCATTTGTCAAATCCTGAAGAGCTAAGTGCACTACTGGACGCTACAGCCTACCGGGAGAAGGTCGGATACTGATGGTAGCGAATTTATTTTACTTTACCCCATGTAACAAATGTTACTGACCATATGTTTTACATCGCATTACTTTGCCGTCATTAAAACTAAAAAGTATGAACTGGATGTATGAACCCTGGCCCTGGTATATTTCAGGCCCGCTTATTGCACTTACAATGGCGGCGCTCTTATTTGCCGGAAAAAATTTCGGAATGTCCTCCAACCTGCGTACCGTTTGCGCTGCCCTTGGCGCGGGAAAAACCTGCGATTTCTTTTCGTTTGACTGGCGCTCACAACGCTGGAACCTCTATGTAATGGCAGGCGCCGTGCTTGGTGGCTTCATTGCTGTGAATTTCCTTTCCCTAAACCCTGTGCCTGATATCAACCCTGATGTGGTTGCGAAACTCAACACCATCGGATTTAAGAGCGCAGGCAGCACGTACCAGCCTTCCGAATTATTTGGCAACAGTGCCTTTACATCGTTGAAAACGGTGATGCTGCTTATTACAGGCGGCTTTTTGGTGGGTTTTGGTGCGCGCTATGCCGGTGGCTGTACCTCCGGCCATGCCATTTCTGGGCTGAGCAACCTGCAACTGCCTTCGCTCATTGCAGTCCTTGGCTTCTTTACCGGTGGCCTTATCATGGTACATGTAGTATTCCCTTTACTGTTTTAATACCGTAGTTATGAAAAACATCGTATTCCTTATCATCGGTACTTTTTTTGGTATCGTGATGTTCAAGTCCGAGGCGGCATCCTGGTTCCGCATTTATGAAATGTTCCTGTTTGGGTCATTCCATATGTATGGCATTATCGGGTCTGCGTTAGTAATAGGCACTATAATCGTGCAACTTATCAGGCACAAAGAATTAAAACACATAGGGGGAGCTAAAATAGAGATTGCCCCTAAAGAAAAAGGTATTGCCCGCTATGCAATAGGCGGCACCTTGTTCGGGCTGGGCTGGGCACTTGCGGGAGCCTGCCCCGGGCCGATGTTCACGCTTTTAGGTGCTGGGTTCGGCCCCATTATTTTAGTAATTGGAGGGGCCCTGGCAGGTACATGGACCTATGGGCTAATAAAAAATAAGCTGCCCCATTAATTTGTATATTTACATGTAGCACAATACAATATGAAAGCAGCGATAGCATTAGCGTATGGTAATATTTTTGAGCCAGCCCTGATTGACGAAATTTCAGGGCTGGCCTCTTTTGTGGATTTTAAAGAAGGCGACAAACTCATTGAAATAGGCAAATACATTCGCCAGATGCCCCTTTTGGTTAGCGGTGCCATAAAGATCCTTCGCGAGGACCGTACCGAAGGGGAACTCTTGCTCTATTTCCTTGAAAGAGGTGATACTTGTGCCATGACCCTCGCCTGCTGCATGGGCGATACCAAAAGCGAAATACGTGCCATTGCTGAAACCGCTGGTACTGTAGCCATGATCCCTGTAGCTAAAATGGAGGAATGGCTGGGCAAATACAAAAGCTGGCGCAATTTTGTGTTTAGCAGCTACAACAAAAGGCTTAGCGAAATGCTCACGGCTATAGACAACCTGGCCTTTATGAAAATGGATGAGCGGCTGCTGGCTTATTTAAAAGAGAAGGCAAAAGTGAACAATACTGCCACCGTCGCCAATACCCACCAGGAAATAGCTTACGCGCTCAACACCTCGCGTGTTGTGGTTTCCAGGCTGCTCAAGGCCATGGAAAACGAAGGGATTGTGAAATTGCACCGCAATACCATCGAACTTTTAAAATAATAAGGCTTGTGTAACTTTTGTTACTGCACAGCCTCTCTGAGTGCTCTACTTTAGCCTGATATTTCTAAAGATAATTATATGGATCTTTTAATGGTATCAGGCTTTTTTTTGGCATTGCTTGTTGGGGTTTCACTGGGCCTTGTGGGCAGCGGTGGCTCTATCCTTACAGTACCCATTTTAGTATATATACTGGGCTTTGATGCCGTTACCGCAACTGGCTACTCCCTGTTTGTTGTTGGCGGTACTGCGCTTGTAGGCGGCATCCGGAATATCTGGCAAGGCAATGTGAATTTTACTATCGTCCTTTTTTTCGGCCTTCCTTCACTGATTACAGCGTGCTTTGTACGTGCATGGCTTATACCTGCCGTTCCTTACACTATGTTCACGATGGGAAGCCTTATCGTTACGAAGCCGTTAGTGTTGATGGTACTTTTTGCTGCCGTAATGGTGCTGGCTGCTTTAAAAATGATACGTTCGGCTCCGGTCCTTACCGGTATTGGACGTGTTCCCGGGATAAAACTCATTACAAGCGGCGTTGGTACCGGCTTCATGGCCGGGGCGGTGGGTGCCGGGGGCGGTTTCCTTATCATCCCTGCATTGGTGTTCCTGGCGGGGCTGCCCATGAAAAAAGCCGTGGGCACGTCACTATTCATCATCGCCATACAATCCTTGGCCGGTTTTGCGGGCGATGCCTTTGGAAAAGCACTAGATTGGGGATTTCTGTTGCCTTTTACCGGTGTTGCCATAGTGGGCATTTTTATAGGTATACGGGTTTCCCGTGAAGTAAACGGCGAAAAGCTTAAGGCGGGTTTTGGCTACTTTGTACTGTTTATGGGTCTGTATATTATTGTTAAAGAACTTTTTATCCGATAAGTGCTGTGTAACTTTTGTTACTGCACAGGTTGCCCCCTTATACTAATTTTACTTTATAATTTAAACCGGGTTAATAACAACAACTTAAAATAATAGCTATGTATTTTCAACACGTATACGATACCTCACTGGCACAGGCCAGCTACTTTATAGGCTGCCAGGCAAAAGGCGAAGCCATTGTAATTGATGCCAAAAGGGATATGGACACCTATCTTGAAATTGCCGCGCAAAACAATATGAAAATTACCCATATTGCCGAAACGCACATCCATGCCGATTTCCTTGCCGGCTCTCGCGAACTGGCTGCTGTAACAGGGGCTACAATGTACCTGTCTGATGAGGGTGGCGACGAGTGGCAGTATGAATTTGATCATGTAGGCCTTAAGCATGGCGATATCCTAAAAGTAGGCAAGCTTACCCTGGAGGTGCTGCACACACCGGGCCATACGCCGGAGAGCATCAGCTTTTTACTGACCGACCACCCGGCCACCGATAAGCCTGTGATGGTATTTACAGGCGACTTTGTATTTGTGGGCGATATAGGCAGGCCGGACCTTTTAGAAAAGGCTGCCGGTTATGTAGGAACGCAGGAAAAAGGCGCGAGGCAAATGTATGATTCCCTACAGCGTTTTGCAGAACTCCCTGGCTACGTGCAGGTATGGCCGGGGCATGGCGCCGGATCCGCTTGTGGTAAGTCCCTGGGCGCAGTGCCCAGCTCTACCGTAGGATATGAAGTGATACGCAACTGGGCCTTTCAGTATGAAAACAATGAGCAGGGATTTGTAGACTACCTTTTGGAGGGACAGCCGGAACCCCCAAAATACTTTGCCATGATGAAGCACCTCAACAAAGTCAATCGCCCACTGCTTATCAATGTGCCAAAACATAAAAAACTTACCAAAGAAAAATTTGATAAGGCTTACACTAAAGGTATTACGATAATTGATACGCGCAGTAAAGCTGATTTCGCAAAAGCGCATTTACCCGGAAGCATAAACATACAGGATATCAACTCTTTCGCTACCTGGTGCGGGTGGATATTAAACTATGATAAGCCTTTTATCCTAATTGCTGACACGTTGCAAATGGACGGTCTTACACGAAAGCTCATGCGCATAGGCCTTGATAGTATGCTGGGCTTTATAGAGGATATAACCCAAATCGGCATAACACCAGAAAGCAGCGAAATACTTAATATCGAACAGTTTCAATACTACATCGGCCTGCAGGGGGTCCAGGTCATCGATGTACGCAACGCGACCGAATATAACGCGGGGCACATTGAAGGAGCCGAAAACATATTTGTAGGAACCCTTGAAAAGCATCTTGATAGGATTGATAAGAGCAAAGAAATAGTGATCCATTGCCAGAGTGGCGACAGGGCTACTATTGCACAGTCGCTGCTTGCAAAAAATGGTTTTAAAGAGGTGAAAAACTACGCCGGGGGCATGAAAGAATGGAATGAAAAGATGTTTCAAGTCATGAACAGTTAGTAGATTTAGGGCTATTACAATTATCCTAAAACATACCGGATGGATCACGGAAACGTTTATTTTAATTTTTATCTTTAAAAAAATTATCTGATGGATAAAAAACAGCACTGGGAAACGGTTTACAGCACAAAAAAAACAGGGGAAGTGAGTTGGTATCAGTTAATCCCGCACACGTCATTGCAACTTATTGAAAGTTCCGGAATCGGAATTTCTTCGGCAATAATCGATGTAGGCGGTGGTGACAGCCTCCTGGCCGATAATTTGCTTGAGCTCGGTTATACCGCTACAAGCGTATTGGCATTTCTGCCACATATGGCAATGTATCCACAAAAGGAGGGTGAATCTTCAAAAACCTGGCTTAAAAGTTTGGAGGTACGTACACTTTTAGACATCTCAGCCGTTACATTACAAAATTTTGGGTAAACGGCACATTACCTTATACAAAAATAGGGAGCCTTATCTATTATTAAACTAATACAGGCTTGTTTTACAGTATCAATACGTGCTTCTATTTCGGAAAGATTAATTTGATATTCAATAATAGCCTCGGTATGGTTACCGAATGTTGTACCCTTCTCCAAGCCTCTTTGATTAGCAGTATCATGAGATATCTTCTCCACGCGCTTCCTGCCATAACCGTCCCATGCCGCAAACACAAAAAGGCGCGAACAATCAGCCACAATCTGCTGGTTCTAGGAAATCGGGACTATTTTATTTTTAATTTCCTGATTGTTTATCGATATAACCCTGTAAGGCTGCAAGCCGTACGACGATGGGGCCAGTCGGGCAGCTTCAATGATTATTTCAATATCCTTAGTTGCTACACTTTTTGTATCGTCATATTTCTTTGTGGCATAATGCCAATTCAAATCTTCGATTTAAAGGCATACAATTTATTTTAATGGTCGTTTATTCTTAAAAAGCAAAAACAGCTGCGGCAGCTGCCAGTACAGTATTATACTACTGCTGATGTAAACCCCGGATGCCCCTGTATGGTCAAAAAATATTCCACCAAAGGCAGCTCCCATTGTAATGGCGAGTTGTATGGTGGCAACCTGTAAACCTCCGGCACTTTCTGCCTCATCGGGAATGGTACGTGTTAGCCAGGTAGGCCATCCTAACTACACTATCCCAAAGGCCATTCCCCATAAAGCAATGAATACAGAAACTACTATTAGGCTGTCGCTGAACAATACCATGGCAGCGACCAGGATACCCATTACTAATGGAACGAAAGCCAGTGACTGTTTTAGTTTCTTTTCAAGCAGGAACCTGCTAAGTGTTGTGCCAAAAAAAAAAAGCGGCTATCCCAAAACCTAACAGTATAATGGAAAGTATATTCTCGTCAACACCCGCGGCTTTTTCTAAAAAAGGGCGCAGGTAGGTAAAAATCTAGCATAGCCCATAAAGATGAACATAGTTGCAAGCAATCCTTCTTTTATTTTAGGGCGTTTTAATACATGAAACAGCGTAGTTACCTGCACGCGTTTCCCGGTTCGCATTGAAGGCAGAGTCATTGCCTGCCAAACCATAGCAATAAGCCCTATAGCAGCAGCAATAAGAAAAACATTGCGCCAGCCTATATGTGCCCCAAGGAAGCTGCCCATTGGCGCGGCCACTACAGTTGCAACAGACAGGGATCCGAAGATAATGGATAAGGCTTTTGGAACCAAATGCTCCGGTACTAACCGCATTGCCGTAGCCGCAGACATTGCCCAGAACCCTCCGAGGCCAATGCCAAGAAGAATACGCCCAAGTAACAGTAACGCAAAACTGGGAGCAAATACAACCAGTAAATTCGACAGTACCTGCAACAGACAGAAAGATAACAGCACATGCCTGCGGTCTAACCGCTGGGTTACCACTGTTACAAACAGGCTGGTAATCATTGCAGCAATGGCGGTAAAGGAAATCGTTTTCAATCTGTTATCACCTCCCTTTATATTAGGCATCCTATTAACGTATCAGTATCGCCATCAATAAATTTATAATACACATACCAATCTTTAGAAAGTGCATTGCTTTGCTCTTCGTTAGAGAGTTGATCCCATAGTGCAATATCAACTCCTCCTATATAAATTTTGGGTTGTGTAAATTTCTTTTTGAGTGGCAAAATGCTGGCTGTTTGGTGTACTGTCTTTAAAAGTAGTAAAATATTAGATATAAAAAAGCTGGTTAATGTACACTAACCAGCTCGTTTTAAATAAAATACTTTTGTAGCCTTGCCCGAACAAATGTCGAACTATTTTGAAGAGGATTTGGAACGTTTATCTAAATTATTCACAAGTAAGATATAACTTCTTATTTACGCTGTAGCTGACTAATGTTTACATTAATTTGGTTAACTTCGATTATCCAGGCTGCAACTCTTTTATTACAGCTTAAGCAATTATAAAGTTTTCAGTGAGCCGACTTAAAATTTCAGAAACTTAAAAGTAAGCGTGATCGATACTTTTGGAAAAAGTAAAAGCAATGCATTCCGACAGGTACTTTACGATAAATATAATCCCGTATACTGAATGAACTTAATCAAGCCTGCAAACGGAAAACTCCATTTCCTTGCTGACAAGGACGCTATCGGGATCTATTTATAAGGTAAAAGTATACTATGAAAATATTCTTTAAGTTTTAAACGCACAACATCTCTATCACATAGCTGCGAGTTTTTCCAATTAAAAAGTTGATTGATAAAGGGACTTCCGGAAAATAAACGAGGTACAAAAGCAATTATGTGTTTAGCATTGGGAAGGTTTCGAAACAGAAAATTATCAAATTTTGAAATGAATGTTTCAAATATTTAATTAACTTTGCTTCCCGGATGAACAAATATTCTAAGACTTAAATCTGAAACAAACATTTTATAATTATGAAGACAGTCAACATTCCCGATGCATTCAGCAGTTATTACGCTGCCGGCACGAAACCCGAAATAGTAGAGATTGGAGAAATGAATTATCTATCCCTACTAGGGACCGGAAGTCCAGGAACGACACAATTTTACCAGAAGAAAAAAGCAATACTTGAATTTGTGGGTCACCTTCAAAATCTCGTTAAGGGAACGGGTAAGGAATTTAAAAGCGATATCGTCGAAATATTTTATTGGTTTGACGAGAAGCATGGATTCGTAGATATAGGTGACTTCTATACAACCCTTGATTTAAGTCTACTACAGTATAGGATTGCTATTCTTCTGCCGGAATATATCACAGCGGAAGATATTGAAAGTACAATCAATAAAAACGGTACTATCCCCTTTGCTTATGAATTTGAAAAGTTTGTGTATACCGCAGGTAAATGTGTACAGGTAATGCATGTAGGGCCTTTCGCCGACGAATTAGAAACATTGCCAATCCTTCAGGATTTTGCGGATCACAACAAATTGGCTAAATCAGGGATGCACCATGAAATTCACGTGACCCATTTTGAGCAGGGACAGAGCCAAAAGCATTTAAAAACAATTTTAAGGGATCCGGTTCAGTCCTTTTAAGTTAAATATCTTGCAATAAATCTAAAACAAACGTTTTAAAAACTAAATTATATAAAAAAAATGAAAGACACAATTCGACAATTAGAAGGGAAAGTTGCATTAGTTACTGGGGGAACAAAAGGCATAGGAAAAGCTATTGCTGATGAGCTGGCATCGCTGGGTGCTACGGTAATCGTTACCGCCCGAAGCAAGCCGGCAGAAGACATACACTATGATTTTATCGCCGCTGATTTGACCAAGAGCCAAGATAACGAAAGCCTTGCTAAGGCTATTACGGAAAATTATGGCGGATTGGACATCCTGATTAATAATGTCGGGGGCACTTCTTCGCCTGCAGGAGGTTTCAGCGTGCTCTCCGATGAAGATTGGGAAAACGATCTGCAGTTAAACCTTCTGGCGGCAATCCGGTTAGACAGAGCCCTTGTACCGTCTATGATCGATAAAAAAACAGGGGTTGTTATCCATATCTCTTCATTAAACGGTAAACTTCCGCTTTATGCTTCGAATTTCTCGTACGGAGTTACCAAAGCAGCCCTGAATAATTACAGTAAAACGCTGGCAAGTGAGGTCGCCCAACATGGCCTGCGCGTAATAACCGTTTCCCCGGGCATGGTCAAAACTACAGCCATGGAAACCTTCCTAAATGGGTTAGGGACTACTATCGGTAAAAACTTTGAAGAAACGACGCAAGTGGTGATGGACAGTTTGGGCGGGGTGCCAATGAACCGTTTGGCAAGTCCTGAAGAAATTGCCAATTTAGTGGGCTTTTTGGCTTCACCTAAAGCCTCCTATATTACAGGAGCTAATTACGTGATCGATGGTGGCACAATCCCAACCACTTTTTAAGGTTCTATTCTAAAACAAATGTTTCGAAATTATGAATATGTATATTGTAAAACAGCAGAATCCGCGTTACTTGATGTTGTTGAATGTGTGCGTTAAAGGAATTTAAAGAAGCATTTATTCCACCTGGACCGTAGTCGTTTCATTGTCTGAGGTAAGGTTATCTAATCTGTCACGTATTTTAAAGTCTGCTGTGCAGTGCAGCAGGCTTTAATTTATTTATAACTATGGCATACTGTTTCCAACGGCAGGCAGGCGTTCAGCATAATGACCAACTATTTAGAGATTTGTTCTATAAGGTATTTTGCCATTTTCTTGATCCTTATTGGGTCTTGGTGTAAGATATAAGATTCATGCCAACCCGTAAATGCATTTATAATGTAATCCGTTACGGTTTCCGGGTCCGTTTTAGAATCGATCTCATTTGCCTCGACTGCTCCTTTAATCAGACGCAGTAAAAACTCGTAGGTAAAATCATTATCCTGTTTTAGTATGGCCTGTATATCAGCGTCGGTGGCCGCCAATTCAAAGGTAGTCTTGATGGCCAGGCAACTATTGTTGCTGTAGAGAATAGTATTCGCAGCATCGTTAATAAAATTGACTATCGCTTTCAACGGCGATTTCGTCCTGTCAGCGTTAGCCTTGGCATCCTCTATACGCCCTTCAACGTAGTTGCGTATACACTTGACAAATAATTGGTGTTTATCACCAATGGTATTATATAAGCTACTGCTGTTTATTTGCATAGCATCGGTAAGGTCACGCATTGAAGTACCGCTATAGCCTTTTTTCCAAAATACCTCCATGGCTTTCTGGATCGCTAAATCTTCATTAAATTCTACATTTCTTGCCATAGGGGCAAAGATACAAAAACCATACCTAACCTTACTATTGTAAACGTGACCAATAAGTACTTATATAATTTTTCCGAACATCGTGTTTTTTTTAAATAATCGTAACATTATCTAAGATGGAGACCCTAGCTTTAACACCACAGCTGCCTGTAAGCCGTAACCTGTACAGCACCCCTTCAAATAATTTAGCAAATTACAATTTCGAGGTGGTACGCCTGCCCGCTGATGACATCTTTGTATGCCAGCCCTATAACAAAAAGGGTATTTACAAGATCAGTATCCACCAGGGGCACAATAGGGTACATTATGCTGGAAAAGTTGTGGAAATTAAAGAAAGGGCCATATTGTTTTCGCGCCCTAATATGATCTATAGGTTTGAGCCGATCGGTAAGCAGCATCCAGCGTATCTGTGTGTATTTACAATCGATTTTTTTGACAAGTTCGCCAACATTGCGAGCTACCCCCTTTTTGATCCTGAGGCATCGCCTATCATGGAAATCACACAGGAACAACTGGATTCCTTTACGGGTATATTTCACGGGATGGAAAAGGAAATTACACAGGAATTTGGCTATAAATATGATGTTATACGCACTTTAGTCCTACAGCTGATCCTCGATGGGCTTAAACAACAGCCCGCCCCGCACCTGCAGCTAAGGGAATCGAACAGCGCTATACGCATAACCGGGTACTTCAAGGAATTGCTTGAAGGCCAATTTCCAATAATCAACCCATCGTACAGGATGATATTGCGCCATCCGCTGGAGTTTGCCGACTCCCTGTCCGTACATGTCAACCACCTTAACCGATCCCTAAAGCAAGTCACCGGTCGGACGACCACCCAACTTATTGCAGATCGAATAATTAAAGAGGCAAAAGTACTCCTTCAGGATACCGAATGGAACATTATGGAGATTGCCTGGTCCCTGGGGTTTGAGGATTTCTCCCATTTTGTAAAGTTTTTCAGGAAAAGCGTGGGAAGTACCCCCAGCACCTTCAGAAAAAATACTGTTGTTTGATTTTGCCTATTTTCCGCTTGATTATGCCCAATTTCCTGAACACCGCCGGGGTAACTTTACACTGTTAAAACAACTATCACATTTAAGTGATACGCTTACAGAAATCAGTTATGGGAAGCAAAGAACGAATGGAGCGGCATAAGGAACAGGTACGGCGCGATATAATGGATGCCGCCCTGCAGATCGGCAAAGAATCCGGCTGGAATGCACTTAGCATGCGCAAGATCGCCGACGCAATTGAATACACTGCACCCCTGATCTATGAATATTTCAGGAATAAAGACGATCTTTTAAGGGAGCTTACCCGCGACGGTTTTGTTTTACTCACCAGGCATGTTTCCCAGGCATTAGCGAGGACCAGTGACCCCTTACGGCAACTTCCCGCCATGTGGATCGCCTATTGGAATTTTGCAGTTTCCGAACACCAGCGCTACCAAATCATGTTTGGCATCGAGTTCATTTGCTGCGACTTTAAGAAAACCCTGCCCGAGGCCCAGGCATCGGTGTCCCTGTTTATTTCAGTTATACAGAAAATCCTGCACGAGCAGGAAGCGCCATCAGAACTTGCGCTGAAATATTACTATACATTCTGGTCAACCATACATGGCCTCATTTCCATCAACCACATACGTGACGACGTACCTGAAAAGGTGAGCATGCAGGTGCTGACCGGGGCTCTTGACGGGATAATGAACATGCTGGTAGCATCAGTACCGGGCCGAGGCGCCTAAAACCTTCACGCGGTTACCTGTCCCATCCCTCCGTAATCAATTTATTTATTGTTAAACAATTTACTATGTCAGATTTAAAATCCACGATGTCCGGGCTACCCATGCCCAAAGTCAAAAAACTCATTACATTTCTTTCTGCTGCTGCAGTACTCATTGCCTGCAGCAAAAAACAGGACGCCCCACAGCAGGCACTTCAAAGCCTGCCAGTTATGTCCGTTACCGTAGACACCGCTACCACTTTTAAGGAATATCCCGCCGGTGTTGAAGGTACTGACAATATAGAGATCCGCCCCGAGATCAGCGGCAAGCTCCAAAAGCTGCTTGTGGATGAAGGCGCTTTTGTACAAAAAGGGCAATTACTATTCGTTATTGACGACCATCCCTTCCGGGAGCGCCTCAACACGGCCAGGGCCACGCTCCGCGCCGCCGAGGGTGCACTAACTACAGCGAGGCTTGAAGTTGAAAAGTTAGGTCCGCTTGTAAAAAATAACGTGGTATCCTCTTACCAGCTCAAGACTGCCGAAGCTGCAAAAGAAACAGCCCAGGGAAATGTTGACCACGCCCGCGCCGGGGTAAAATCAGCACAAATAGAATTAGGGTATACCCAAATCAAGGCGCCGGTAAGCGGGTACGTTGGGCGCCTTGAAAAAAGGCAGGGAAGCCTTGTCTCGGCAAATGATCCTGAGCCTTTGGCCCTTCTTTCCGATATCCATGATGTGCATGTCTATTTCTCGATGAGTGAAATAGATTTCCTGAAATTCAAGGAACAGTATAAGGGAATTACAGTTGAAGAAAAGATCAAAAACCTTCCGGCCGTGCGGCTTATCCTGGCAGACCGCAAAGTCTACCAGCGCCCGGGCCACATCGATATGGTCGATGGGCAGTTTGACCAAAATACTGGCGCGGTGGCACTCAGGGCAACTTTCCCTAACCCCGAACGAACCCTTCGCTCAGGGAACACGGGCAAAATACGCCTGGGAACCCTGCATGATAATGTTGCCATTATCCCACAGGCCGCCACGCTAGAAATGCAGGATAAAATTTTCGTATTCACCGTGGGGGACGGTAATACACTGGCCAAGCAACTTATCGCAGTTTCCGGTAAAAATGATGAAAATTATTATGTAAAAAGCGGCATTAAATCAGGCACCAAGATCATCACCTCCGGGATTGAGCATGTAAAGGAAGGCGAAAAAATAATTCCACAGGAACCGTCAGCCGATTTGCAGGCGGCTGCTACTGTTAAACACAATTAAGACCATGATAAAGAAATTTATAGAGCGACCTGTCCTGGCGACCGTTATCTCAATACTACTTGTAATCCTCGGAGTCCTGGGCTTGCTCCAGCTTCCGTTACAAATGTTTCCTGATATTGCCCCACCTGCGGTCCAGGTAACGGCTATTTATCCGGGAGCCAACGCTGAAACGCTTTTAAGATCCGTCGCCCCTTCGCTGGAAGAAGCCGTGAATGGCGTAGAGAACATGATGTACATGAATTCCACCGCCAGCAATGACGGCAGTTTAGTACTGACTGTTTACTTCAAGCTGGGCACTGACCCTGACCAAGCCGCCGTAAATGTGCAGAACCGGGTATCGCAGGCCCAGAGCCAGCTTCCCCCCGAGGTCATCCAACAGGGCATAACCACAGCCAAGCAGCAGAACAGTAATGTCATGTCTGTCGACCTGTATTCAGAAGATGGTTCAAAATATGATGAAACATTCTTAGTTAATTATGCCCAGATAAATATTATGCCTGAGATAAAGCGAATCCCGGGCGTAGGCTCAGTCGTCGTTGCCGGCGGTAATAAGGATTATTCGATGCGCATATGGCTTAACCCGAAGCAAATGGCAAATTATAACCTGACACCAAAAGAGGTCATGGCCGTAATCCAGGATAAAAATGTAGAGGCAGCGCCCGGAAAACTGGGCGAAAGCAGTACCGAGTCTTTTGAATACATCATAAAATACAAGGGGAAGCTGAATAAGCCCCAGGATTATGAAAACATGATCATCCGTTCCGATGCCAGCGGTTCGGTGCTTAGGCTAAAGGATGTGGCACGCGTGGAATTCGGGGCCTATACCTATGGCAGCCATACCTCCATTAACGGCAAACCGGGCTTTATGATCGGTGTTTTCCAGCAAAGTGGTTCCAATGCCAACGATATCCAGGTAGAGATCAAAAATATAATGGAAAGAGCCTCCAAGAATTTCCCTAAAGAAGTAAAGTACCTGATACTCTATAGTACTAAAGAAGCGCTTGATGAATCAATCGACCAGGTGGTACATACACTGATCGAGGCATTCCTGTTGGTTTTTGTGGTGGTGTATCTGTTCCTACAAGATTTCCGCTCAACCCTTATCCCTGCTATTGCCGTTCCGGTAGCCATCCTGGGGACATTCTTTTTCATGTATATATTCGGCTTTAGCATCAATCTCCTTACAATGTTTGCACTGGTCCTTGCTATCGGTATTGTCGTCGATGATGCCATTGTCGTCGTCGAGGCGGTCCATGCAAAGATGGAACACGACCGCCTGGATGCACGTAGTGCTACCATGAAGGCAATGAGCGAGATCAGCGGGGCTATCGTCTCCATTACGCTGATTATGGCTGCGGTATTTTTACCCGTAGGCTTCCTAAAAGGGTCTACCGGGATATTTTACCAGCAATTTGCCTTCACCATGGCTATCGCCATAGTAATCTCCGCAGTCAATGCCCTAACACTAACACCGGCGTTAGCCGCCTTATTTTTGAAAAATGTCCACCTGGAAGAAGAAGGCACGCACCGGAAAGGCTTTATCGGCAAATTTTTCATCGGTTTCAATAGGTCTTTCGGCAACATGACCCAAAGGTATACCCATTCCCTTTCCTTCCTCATCAGGCACAAATGGCTGAGCATGGCAGGCTTGGGGCTTGTAGTGATTATAACGGTTTTCCTTATGAACCAAAGTAAGACAGGCTTTATTCCTTCCGAGGACCAGGGCTTTATTGCCGTTGCCGTTTCTCTGCCTCCCGGGGCATCCCTGGATCGCAATATGGAAGTTTCAAAGGAGATAGAGAAGCTACTGCTCAAAGAACCCTACCTGCGTGTACTGAGTATAACCAGCGGGCTGAACATCCTTACACTGACCAATAGCCCGTCCCAGAACGTCACCTTTGTACTGCTCAAACCAAAAAAAGAGCGCGGGCCGGTACAGGATATCAATGAGATTGTATTGATCATCAGGGAGAAACTAGCGGTAATTAAAAATGCCAATTTCTTTGTCTTCACCTTCCCAACCGTACCTGGATTCAGTAATGTTGAGGGGCTGGACTTTGTCTTACAGGACAAGACAGGTAGTGGCAATCTGAACAAACTCGGCAACATAGGCGATAATTTTATTGCTGAATTAATGAAACGCCCGGAAATTGCTGTCGCTTTTAGCTCATTCCAGGCCAATTATCCGCAATACGAACTCGAAGTCGATGATGAAAAAGCAGACCAGTTGAGCGTAAGTACAAAAGACATCCTCCAAACGATGCAGGCCTATTTTGGGGCAACCCAGGCATCGGACTTTAACCGCTTCGGGAAATACTACCGCGTAATGCTCCAGGCCGATATTGCCGAGCGTAATGATCCTTCAGCACTGGACGGTGTACTGGTAAAAAACAAATTTGGTGAGCGCGTGCCTATCAACACGCTCGTTACCCTTAAACGGACCTTTGGCCCTGAAACCGCCTCACGCTATAACCTTTTCACTTCAATGAAAATCAATGCGATCCCCAAACCCGGCTTCAGTACCGGGGATGCGATCAGGGCTGTTGAAGAAGTCGCCGCAAAAAGCCTTCCTACAGGCTATGGATATGAATTTTCGGGAATTACCCGCGAAGAAATATCCTCCGGTGGGCAGTCTGTGGTCATCTTTATGCTTTGCCTTGTATTTGTATACTTTTTACTGGCAGCACAATATGAGAGCTACATATTACCACTGGCGGTGATGCTATCTATACCAACCGGAATATTAGGGGTATTCGCTACCATTGGTATTGCCGGGATCGATAACAACATCTACGTGCAGGTTGCCCTGATCATGCTTATCGGGCTGCTGGCCAAGAATGCAATATTAATCGTTGAATTCGCAGCGCAACACAGACGTATGGGCCATAGCATTATAGCCTCCGCCATAGAAGCCGCACAATCCCGTATCAGGCCCATCATCATGACCTCGCTGGCTTTTATTGTAGGATTGGTACCCATGATTTTTGCCACCGGGCCTTCTGCCCAGGGTAACCATTCCATCAGTATTGGCGCCATTGGCGGAATGCTGTTCGGAGTAGTGGTGGGGCTTTTGATCATACCTGTGCTCTATGTCATTTTCCAGCGACTCCAGGAACGCTTTACCGGTGATCCGGGCAACAAGGGCCCTCACACAAATTCCATTCAATAAAATAATTCATGAAAGCTATATTTAAACCACACGGTGCAATTGTTATACTCTTTTGTACCCTTCTGCTGGCCAGTTCGTGCAAGGTATCCCTTGATGCGCAGCAGCCGGATATCGCCTTGCCCGAGACCTTCCGTGGTGCGGCAGCGGCAGCCACTACCCCGGTGGACGTACTTCCCTGGGGCGATGCCCTGAAGGAAGAACACCTAAAGCAGCTTATCGACACTGCGCTGGTAACTAATGCGGACCTGCAGCTCGCCGTTAAAAACATTGACGCCGCCAGCCAGTTGCTAACCCAGTCGAAACTTGGCTACCTGCCAAATGTGAACCTGGCCGTAAATGCGACAAGCAGCCGCCCGTCGGACAATAGTCTTAACGGCATCAGTCTTAACCAGTTCCTTGGAAAAAGACATATAGAGGACTATACTGCAGGGGCAGGTCTTTCATGGGAAGCTGATATCTGGGGGAAGGTCAGCAGCCAAAAGAAAGAGGCCCTTGCAGCATACCTGCTGACCGGCGAAGCAAAGAAAGCGGTGCAGACTCAGCTTGTAGCCAATGTTGCCAGGGGGTATTATAACCTGCTCATGCTCGATGCACAGCTTAAAATAGCTAAAGAAAACGAAGCACTGAACACCAATACGCTCCAAATCATCACGCTGCAATATGATTCAGGGCAGGTTACCTCCCTTGCCGTGCAGCAGGCAGAGGCCCAGCAGCTGACTGCCTCCTCGCTTGTTCCGCGCTTTGAGCAGGAAATAGTGCTGCAGGAGAATGCCATAAGCCTGCTGCTTGGTAAAATGCCGGCACCAGTAGTGCGGGCTGCATCGCTCGATATATTTTTTCCCCTGGAATCCATGGGTGCCGGAGTTCCGGCGCAGCTCCTGCAGCGCCGACCGGATGTAAAACAGGCAGAACTTGATATTGTAAGGGCAAAGGCGGTAGCACAATTTACTAAGGCCAATATGTATCCGTCCCTGACCATTACGGCACAGGGTGGGGTCAATTCCTTTACAGCTTCCAACTGGTTTAACCTTCCCGCCTCGTTATTTGGAAATGTCATGGGCGGGCTTACACAACCCCTGTTCCAGCGCCGGAAACTAAAGACTCAATACGAACTTGCTAAAATTGAACAGGAGAAAGCGATCGTACGCTTTAAACAGCAGCTCCTTATAGCGGTAGGCGAAGTTTCTTCCGCGCTGGTTAAGATTGACAAACTGGGCAGCCAAAGGCTGGAGACAGACAAAAGAACACAGACACTCCAAAAGGCTACCGCCAATGCGGATTTGCTTTTTAAAAATGGGTTGGCTACCTACCTTGAAGTAATTACCGCCCAATCCAATGTCCTGCAAAGCGAATTGCAATCGGCAGAAATTAAGAGGGCGCAATTAGAGGCATCCATAGAACTTTACCGCTCAGTTGGCGGCGGCTGGCAATAATTATAAAAGATTAACTAACATAAATTACCATGAGTACACTTAAAGAAAAAACAATTGTGATCACAGGGGCAGCAATGGGACTTGGACTAGCGGCTGCGAGGGAAGCGGCATCACAAGGAGCTCACCTTGCATTGGTAGACCTCAACGAAGCGGCCTTGCAGGAAGCAAAAGCTGCGATTGTTGAATCGTTTCCTGGGGTGGAACTAATCACTATTATTGCGGATGTTTCAGATGAAGCAGCGGTAAAAAATTATGTCCAGGAAACAGTTGCCGCCTTCGGCAGAATCGATGGATTTTACAACAATGCAGGAATCGAAGGTGGTCAGACAAAATTAATTGATTACGATACTGACCTGTTTAAAAAAGTAATTAATGTCAATTTAATGGGAATACATTACGGATTACGATATGTGATCCCGGTTATGAAGAAGCAGGGTTACGGCAGAATTGTAAACGTATCATCAGTGGCCGGAATACATGGCGTGGTTGATAGAACAGCCTATGTAGCCACTAAACATGCAGTTGCTGGATTAACAAAAGTTGCTGCAATTGAATATGCAAAGGACGGGGTTGTTACTAATGCCATTGCGCCTGGTTTTATTTACACGCCAATGGTAGAGGAGGCTTTTCTAATAATGAACCCTGAAAACCCCAAAGCCGCCGAAATAGAGTCCTCACAAAGGAACCCTGCTAAACGATTAGGTCGGCCTGAAGAGGTTGCAAAAGTGGTTGCATTTCTTTTAAGCGAAGACTGTTCATACGTAAATGGGCAAATTATTGCTGTTGACGGTGGGCAGGCAAGCGCATACGGACCCGTGTAAAAAAAAATAAGACGTATTTTATAACTGCTGTCTTTTAATACCATTATGGCTACAACATACGCCATTTCGGCTAATCAGCCCGGGAAACTGAACCAGACATTTGTATAAGAAATAATAGAAGAATTAAAACTTAAAACAATGGAAAAGAAAACAATTTTTATTACCGGAGCTTCATCTGGGTTAGGCAAAGCAGCAGCTAAATTATTTCAAAGCAAAGGATGGAATGTTATCGCTACAATGCGCCATCCGGAAAAAGAGACCGCATTAGGCCAGTTGGAAAATGTGACCCTGCTGCCCTTGGATGTAACTAACAGCGCCCAAATTAAGGAAACCGTTCAAAAGGCAGCATCCATCCATCCGATTGATGTAGTGCTGAACAATGCCGGCTATGGGCTCATTGGCCCATTGGAAGCCTTTAGTGATGAACAGGTCACTGACCAGATCAACACCAACCTGCTTGGCGTCATTAATGTATCCCGCGCCTTTACACCTGCTTTCCGTGAAAAAAGGAGTGGCATGTTCATTAACGTGACCTCGACGTTTGGGCTGCTTAGCTTTCCAACCTGTAGTGTTTACAGTGCTACTAAATTTGCCGTTGATGGTTTTTCTGAAGGCCTTTCCCATGAATTAGCCCAGTTTGGCGTCCAGGTAAAAATAGTGGCGCCTGGTGGTATGCAGACCGATTTTGCAGGCCGTTCGATGCATGGTGCCATGCATGAGGCGTACGGCAAACTGGTGGAAAAGGTAAGTGAAGGGTATAGCGCCGAACAGGTTGCCAACTATACAAAAGCGGAAGATGTAGCACAGGTGATCTTTGAGGCAGCTACCGACGGCAAGGACCAGTTCCGGTACATAGCGGGTAAGGATGCCATAGCGCTATACGACGAGCGCACGGCAATGGGTGCCGAGGGACAGATAGCGAAAATTAGGGCTCAATTTATTTTTTAATTACATTTAGAATTTTAATACTGTATCGTATGAAAAAGCATCCCGTCGTTATGGACTCCTTGTCGCAGTTGCACAAGGCCATGGGGCAGCCAAAACCGCTGCATCCACTGATCAGCATCATAAATTATGGCGAAGCAATTTTTGACCCGCAAGATTACGAGCAGGGTATTGTCCTTAACTTTTACAAGATTTCCTTTAAGACCAATTTTTCAGGCAAGCTCAGGTATGGGCAGGGGTTTTATGATTTTGAGGAGGGCGGTATGTCGTTCATTTCGCCTGGCCAAATCCTGCGCATGCAGGAAGAGGAGGCGGACTATGAGGGCATGTCCCTGCATATCCACCCCGATTTCCTGCGCAACTATCCTATAAACTCAATGATCAAGCAGTACGGCTTCTTTAGTTATGCTGCTGCAGAAGCGCTTTATCTCTCGGATAAAGAGAAAACTAAGATACTCAGCATATTCCAGTTCATAAAAGATGAACTGGAGGAACGGATCGATAAGTTCAGCCAGGACGTAATCATTTCACAGATTGAATTGCTGCTCAACTACAGTAACCGCTTTTACGACCGCCAGTTCATTACCCGGAAAGCCGTGAATAACGATATCCTGGCCCGCCTTGAGCATTTACTGGATGAGTATTTTAACGGGGAGGGAACACTACTGGGCGGCCTGCCAACGGTAAATTCGGTGGCGGAACAACTCAGCCTCACCCCGAGATACCTAAGCGATCTCCTGCGCAGCCTTACCGGGCAGAACACCCAACAGTTTATCCATGGAAAGCTTATTGAAAAGGCGAAGGAACAGCTGGCAAAAGACACACTGACAGTAGCCGAAGTCGCTTACCTGCTGGGCTTTGAGCACCCACAGTCCTTTAACAAGCTGTTTAAAAGCAAGACCTCACTTTCCCCATCCGACTACAAAAAGAGCCTGCTGAATTAGGTAACTATCAGCACAGCGGAAGCCCCGTGCGAAGGATACCGGGCCCGGAAAAGTGCCGGTAGCCCGGGGTTACAAATCTATTATTACCCGCGCAAGCCAACTTAACCATCCGTACCCTAAAAGATAACGGACTTAATTTATATGCCCTGATCGTATCAGGCAGTTTTATACCCTAATACCAGAATGCCATGAAAGAGACAAATGAAGGTACTGTTTTTATAGTAGACATCAGTGGATATTCCAGGTTCATCAAGGAAATTGACCACTTTAATGGCATGGCGATCATCACCCGCCTTTTCAATGGCATTATTGAAGAAAACCACCTGGGATTTAAAATATCTGAAATCGAGGGAGATGCCATCTTATTCTACCGGTTCGGCAAACCCGTATCGGTACCGCGCATCTTACTGCAGTTTAAAAGCATGCTGTTGCGCTTCCAAAAGGAATTGCAAAAGCAGGTACGGGAGTTTTCAATTCTGGCAAGCCTCAGCTTAAAGGCTATTGTCCATTACGGCGATCTGGAAGAGTTTGCCGTGAACCGCTTTTATAAACTGTATGGTAACACGCTGGTCGATGCACACCGGTTACTCAAAAATAGCGTCCCATTGGATACCTACGTGCTTATAACAAAAGAGTACCTTAATAAAACCCATGAAGACCCTGATGGGGTTCCTTCGTGCGGGTTTAGCCAGTGTGAAATCTACGATGTAGGTAACTTGTGCTATACCTATTATCCCTTCGAGAGCCGCTCCCGTTCAAAACAGGCAATGAGCATAGGCTAAAAAAGATAGGCCGGATTAACTTAAGTGAAAAATTTCAAATCTATTTATACGGAATTTTGCCCTATAATATTAAAATACATACATAATGATTAGTAAAGTAAAAAAAATAATTGCGGCTGTATGCAGCCTTTGGATTCTGGCAGGCATGACGGTATTTACATCATGTTCGGACGATGACCGCCACGGCACCGTAAAAAAATCACCCGTCGTGCTTGTCCATGGCGCCTGGCAGGGTGACTACGCCTGGGAAGAAGTAAGGAACGGCCTGGTTGGGCGTGGGTATGACGTTACCGTAGTAGCACTGGCGGGGCACGGTGCCGATAACACACCGGTAAGTGGGTTAACATTTTCAGGTTACGTTAGCCAGGTAAAGCTGGCCGTTACCGCTTTTGATGAGCCGGTAATACTGGTAGGGCACAGCCTTGGCGGGGCATTGATCACACAAGCCGCTGCCGAAATTCCCGGCAAAATCAAAAAGCTGGTATATGTTGCAGGTTTCATACCCGCGAGCGGAAAAAGCGTACTGGATTATTCCATGTTGGATCCTGCTTCCCTGTTGGGCCCTGTACTTGAATTTAATGCGGAGGGCAGCCTGGCAGGGCTGGTAAATCCCGAAATTAATTTTCCTAATGTCTTTTGCCAGGATGGTACGCCCCAGCAAAAACAGTTCCTCCTGGAACACTATAAGCCGGAAGCTGTCGCACCCCTGGCCACACCACTTTCCTACCAGGCAAGCGATTACCAATCGGCAGGAAGCAAATATTATATCTACACGAAAATTGATAATGCTATCAGCCTTGGATTCCAGCAGCAGATGGCAGCAGATGCGGGCATTACCGCTACCTACACCATCGATGCGGGCCATAGCCCCTTTATCTCTAAGCCCGGTGAGCTTACTGCCATGCTGAGTGAAATTTTAATAAACAATAAATAAGGATATTACAATGGAGGTAGGTGAAAGAATACCCGAATTTACACTGACGGACCAAAATGGCGATAACTTTAACGTTCGTGATTATCTGGGCAGGAAACTAGTAATCTACTTTTATCCAAAAGATGAAAGCGGCGTGTGTACCAGGGAGGCCTGTGCGTTTCGCGACAGCTATACGGCCTTTGAGGCAAAAGGCACCACGGTGATCGGCATCAATTCCGGGAGCGTCGAAAGCCATAAAAAATTCGCAACGAACCACAGCCTGAATTTCACGTTGCTCAGCGACCCGGGGAATAAGGTACTAAAGGCGTTTGGCATTAAGAGCGTACTGTTCTTAACTGGTAGGGAAACTTTCGTTGTCGACGGGAGTGGTAGGGTGACCTATAAGTATCGGGGCTTTCTAAACGGTACGGCACATGTGCAAAAAACACTGGAATATTTACAACACTAATAAGGCATGGAGGATCTTCATTATTTAAGTGGAATCTTACTGCCATTTGCAGGGCTAACGGAAAATGATATTTCCGTTAGCCTTCGCTTTTGGCACAGGCGCAACATCGCAAAAGGGAATTTTTACAACCGGCAGAATGTAGTCTGCAAGGACCTTGGCATTGTAACGAAGGGCATTTTCCGCGTGTATTTTTTTGATCCCGCAACAGGTGAGCAAAAGAATGTCTTTTTCTTTTCTGAGGGCCAATTCATTGTATCTTTCCGTAGTTTTATTTTCCAGTACCCGTGCAATTACTTTATCGAGGCACTCGAAGATGCCGAAATTCTTTACGTCCCCTATCAGGACCTCCACTATTTATACAGTGAGCACAGGCCTTGGGAACGCTTTGGAAGGCTGCTGGCAGAACACTTTTTTAATGCCTCACAAGGGCGGACGGAAAATTTGCTTTTCCTTAACCATGAGCAACGCTACCTCGGTCTTTTAAAGGAACATCCTAATATTATACAGCGGGTTACCTCACAGCATATTGCCTCGTATCTCGGCATAAAGAACCAGTCCCTAAGCAGGATTAAAAACCGTATTGCCTCAGGCAATGCCAACCATAGAAATAAATAAGAGCCCCAGGTCGGGGCTTTCGCTTTTTAGCGGCTGTTGGCGCAGCGTCAAAATGGCTACATAACGAACCGGTCCGGTGCAGCACAGCCCGGAATTTGCCTCAAATTTACCTCACCCAACACGGTGGCAAGCCGTTAGAAAATTATATGATAAACAACTGTATAACACGAGGCAAGGCAGCATGCTGCCCTCATAATAAACATAAAAATGGATATAAAAAAATTTATTGAAGAGTGGATTATCGCAAGCAATAGCTTTAACACAGAAAAGTACCTGGACTTTTATAACGATCATGCCGTCCTGGACGACCCCTCCGTAGGTCGCAAATATAAGGGCAAAGAGGGTATCCGGGAGTATTTTGAGAGCTACTTTATAGGGTATAACACGCATACAACCATCATGGAGCTAGAAATTAAGGATACTGATCGTGCCCATTTGCGGGTGGAGTTTACGGGCGACTTTCCTGAAGGCACGATTGGCGGCACTTTCGACTTTAAATTTAAGAACCATAAAATAGAATCCCTTGGTGCTGATTTAATTTAAGATACCCTTTTCTGTAGCAGAACAAAAAATCCCAAAATGGCTTCATTTTGGGATTTTTGTTTAATGGCTGTGTTACACACTACTTAAAAATTTTGTGCACTTTCCAGCCTGCTTGATGAGTGGTTGTCTACAATACTATTGAGCAAAGTCCCATTCTGCTGGGTCTGCTTGGCTGCAATAACCGAGTCGACTGAAAAGGCAAGTAACGCCTGGTCGACAGAAAGGGTTCCTTCGGCGGAATCCTTCCTTCCGTTAAAGGCAAATATATCCGGGCCGCGCTGGCACTGGCTGTTAATGTTGATGCGCCCAACCTGTCCGGTCAGTCCATCGATCAGGGTGCTGATTGCCTGGGTATCATTACTAAATATACTTACCTGTTGCCCGTAAGGGGAATTGGTAACGTAATCTATCGGCGTAGCAATATCGGTAAATTCAATTATAGGTAGTACCGGGCCAAACTGCTCCTCGTGGTAGAGCTTCATGGCTTTTGTTACAGGGAAGACGATTGCTGGTTTTAAGAAGGATTCGTAATTTTCGCCCCCGCCGTCCTGTGCGTTAATAACGGTAGCGCCGTGCTTAATTGCATCCTGGATACATTCCAGCAAATAGGCAGGCTTATCGGGCTCTGCCAGTGGCGTAATATTTACGCCTTTTACCCAAGGCAGCCCTATTACCAGTTTATTGACCTCTTGGCGCAGGCGGCGGATGAATTCTTCGCGGATGTCCTTATGCACAAAAAATATTTTTAGGGCGGTGCACCGCTGTCCATTGAAGGCCAACGCCCCGGCAACGGCCTCGCTCACAGTAAGGTCCAGGTCGGCGTCACTCATGATAATAGCCGCATTCTTTGCATCCAGCCCCAGGACCGATTTCAACCTGTTGGATTTCGGGTGCATTTTCTTTAGGCTGTCCGCTACTTTACTGGAGCCTATCAGGGCCAGCACGTCCACTTTTCCGGATTGCATAAGGCCAGGTATAATATCCCTGCCCCTTCCATAAACGGTATTGATAACACCTTTGGGAAACGCTTTTTGGAAGGCATCGAGTAACGGCTCGAAAAGTAAGGTTCCCTGCTTTGGTGGCTTGAACATGATCACATTACCCATGATAAGGGCCGGGATCAATGTGGTAAAGGTCTCGTTTAAGGGATAATTGAATGGCCCCATACATAAGACCACGCCATAGGGCACTTTTTTCGTCTGCCCGATAAAGTTTTGCTCCAGGGTAAAGGCTGAGGTTTCAGTCTGCAACTTTTGGGCCGCTTTAATGGTTTCCTTAATATAGTCCACGGTCCTGTCAAATTCCTTCTCCGCATCAGTAAGCGTCTTGGCTATTTCCCACATGATCAGCTTTATGACGGCATCGCGCTTACTGATCATCCGGATAGTAAAATTCTCCAGGCATTCGATCCGCTCTTTCATGCTCATGGAAGGCCACTCACCCTTACCGGAATCGAAAGCTTTTAATGCGGCGTCTAGTGCCAGTCCGGCCTCCTTGGTTGTCCCTATAGGATAGCTACCAATAACCAGCGGCTGTTTTTCCGATAAATAATCTGCCTGCCCCTGACTGGTATCGGGGAATACACGGTCTGGGCCTTTCCCTCCCAATGGATCAGTTCCCCATTGATCAGTATTTTATTTTGGTGTACGGGGGCTAATAGCCGTACCTCCTGCGGTATTTCCTCCTTAAAGGGAATAATACCCTGTAGATAACTTTTGGTATCCATTTCTTTTCTCTTTTTAATTTAACAAATCAGTAACCTGCACATTAGGCAGCACGTAGAGCAGCTCCTCACCATAAGCGGACCCGGGCGACTGAAATCCTTTTTTAAAGGATCCGCCGAGCGTCCTGGAGGCAATTTCGACTGCCGAGAATACCGTCGGGGCATATCCCTCTTCCATATCTATTTTAGAGCTTACAACAAGCCCGTTTGCACCAGTTACTTCGGCAAGTAGGGTACTGATGCCCTTCCGGGTAGCATTGGGGGATTCTAAAGTCGCGATGGTGAGCGTTTCATCCTCCGGCAGGTCTTTAGGGAGCGCCATCTGGAAATATTCTTCTATGTTTTTAATTCCTGTCGATTTATAGGAAAGGACAACGCCCCCAGTGGTGTCGGCAGGCAGTCTTCAGGGCCACTTCCAAAATCAAACGCCCTGGGTAATGCCTCATTAAGTTGTACGAGCTCCCCATCCCTTCGTACCAGTAAACCGGCATTAATGATATTGGCGCTACTGGCAACGGAACCCGGGGTAAAGCCGCCGGAATATTTAAAGCCAACCCGTAAGGCCACCGGATCGGCGACGCGCTTGGCCGTATGGAGGACCAGCGGGTCATAGCTTACAAAAAGGCCGGCTCCTGACAATAGCATGATACCCGCGTTTTTCGCCGCTTCATCTTTGGACTCCGCAAGCCTGTAAATGCCTACCTCAGCCGTAATATCGGTATAATGAACCTTGTATTTAATACAGGCATTCATGGCCTGCTCAGCGGTTTCGCTAAATGGGCCTGCCACATTGAGCAGGGTTGTCTTACCCAAAAGGCTTTTACTCCAGCCAAATTCATCATCCACGGAAAAAACATGGTATGGTACGTTCAGTTCTTTTGCCAAAGCAGCAACCTCATGCGGGTTGCGTCCCGCAATTTCAAAGGTAAGGCCCCTCCGGGCAGCCTCCTGGCATATTAATCTGCCTGTATAGCCTGTGGCTCCATAGATCAGTAGGACCTTGTCCTCGTTATTCTCTTTTAGCATCAGTCTGTTTTTAAAGTTGATAACACGTTTTACGTAAACAATTTTTCTGTTTTCACAAGGAAATTTTCCAGGGCCTCTTCAATATCTATATCCATGCGCCCAGCAAGCACGGCCAGCCACCAAATACATTCTCCAAGTTTATGGGCCAACTCCGTATCAGGTTCCCCGCCCTTGGGCCATCTGCCTTGTTGTGACATGGTTAGCCTCCCTACAAGGCCGGCATCAGTTAAAAAAGCCAAGGCGTCTTCCTCAACCGTCCATTCGCTTCCATGGTGTTTGAGCTCAAGCTCATGGTACAGTTCCCTCAATTTCAGGGACCTTTCTATAAATTCCTTTAATTCTATATTTTTACGCATCGTCTTTTTAACTATTTAAAGTTGGTAATCAATATCACAATGGCCTGGCAGTACTACTTCTAAATATTCGAGATTTTCAAGAATAGGGCACAACCCATTATTATTTATGTGCAAACCGGATTAATTTAATGTTTACCAGGGCAGAACCCCCTGAGGCCCAAAAAAGCTTCCGGTAGGCAAATCATCGGTCGTTGTAGCATATTTAACCGAAACAGCTGCGCCCTCATCAGGACTAAGTGTTCCTGTATTACCGTTAAGGTCAGTTTTTATATGTCCCGGTTCTATGGCATACACCTTTATTTCCAGTGGCTCAAGTTCTTTTGCAAAGGCAACAATTACTGCATTAAGCGCTGATTTAGAACTGGAATATCCCATGTAATTAACCTGTCCATACACCGTGGATTTATCCTGGCTAAGCGTAATGGAACCTACAATGCTGCTTACCATAATAATCCTGGCCTGAGGCGCTGCCTTTAGCAAAGGAAGAAAGGACTGCGTTACACGGATAGGCCCAAAAACATTAACCTCATACGTCTGGCGAACGTTTTCGAGGCTCTCAATGCTTGGCGGACTTACTAAGTCTAAGGAAATACCGGCATTATTTATTAACAGGTTAAGGTGCGGCGTTTCGGCGGCTAACAAGGCTGCCGCCTGCTGTACGCTGGTGTCGCCGGTAACATCAATAAGAAGCAACCGTACATCAAGCCCTTCAGTACGAAGTTTCTGAACAGCAGCATTTCCAAGTGCCGCATCGCGTGATCCAAGCCATACGCGATAGCCTTGCCGGGCCAGTGCTTTTACGGTTGCAAAACCAATACCTTTATTAGCGCCGGTTACCAAAGCCGTTTTAGGACTATTCACTTTTAAGGTTTTTTGAGCTTTGTGCCGCAGGATTGGCATGATGTGTATAATCGCCTAAAAGACTGATTACCAAATTACGTTCTTTAAAATGCCAGCCACCATCAATACGCGTAAAACTGTCGTTATACCTGCCTATTATTATGGGCTGCAATGGGAAACCCCGGTCAAGATCCTGTTGAAAAATACTCATGTACGATGAGGCAGTGGCTGAATGATCATCATCACTGATTTTTAATACGGTATTTGTGGTTATGTGCGCAGTATTAGGCGTACCATTGCCATACAGCTGAAGGTTTTCTTTGAGGTGCTTCTCTATATTTTCACTGCCGTCTGCTACAATACCGGTCGATATGATCTTGCCGTATTTAAATAATCCTGCAACCCCGGCAAAATCCCCTGCGTCTAAAAAGTGGGTGTACTGTGCAATTAGATTCTCTATTGCTCTCTCGCTGCTAATTTTATAAGCTTGTTGTTCCATAATTGACTTTATTTAATATGTTTAATCTTTAAAGCGGTTGGTTATACCGTTGCGATTGTGCCGCCATCTATAACATAATTCGCACCGGTTAGGTAAGACGCCCTTGGGGAAACAAGGTAGCCTACAAATTCAGCAACATCTTCCGGACTTGCCATCCTGCCCATGGGTATTCCGCCAAGGCTGTTCATGAGGTTTTGTGTGATTTCATCAACGCTGACCCCGGCTTCCCCGGCAAGGGAGTGCAGGTAGGCATCCATCGTATCTGTTTTCACCATACCGGGGGACACAGTAAGTACGCGCACGCCTTTAGGGGTGAATTCTTTTGAAAGGCTTTTGCTGTAGTTTATCAAGGCTGCTTTTGCCACCGCGTAGGCACCCAGCGACTCATGCACGGGTGATATACCGGTAATCGATGATATGTGGATAATTACACCGCTTTTCTGCTCCAGCATGCCCGGAAGTACCGCCCTGTCAATACGGGCCGGCGCCAGGAGGTTCAACTGGATATCGTTCTCCCAGTGCTCATCTGTAAGGGCGCTGAATCCGCCTGAAGGGCTGCTGGAACCACCCATATTATTTACCAGGATATCTACGGTTCCAAATTTTTCATTAATCTCCCCTAAAACTTTAGCAGTCTCACTGGCCACTGTTAGGTCAGTGGCTATAAAATGATGCGGGAGATCGGTACCTGGATGGTTCCGGGCCGTAACGATTACACTTGCGCCTGCGTCGCGCAAACGGTCGGCAATCGCTTTTCCTATTCCTTTAGTCCCTCCTGTTACAAGGGCAATTTTTCCGTTAAGTTCTGAATTGTAATTCTGAGTGTTTTCCATTTTTAATAAAATTATGAAGTGATTGTTTTAAAATATGAGTGAAATAATTCTAAGTTAATTGTTTCAAAATAAGACAAAAAATTATGGCGTTAGCTGTGCAATAAGGTAGTGGGCCATTTTCTGGATCCGCTCGGTATCCTGGTGCAGTATGTAGGATTCATGCCAGCCGGTAAATGCATTGATGATACAATTGGTTGCAGTTTCAGCATCGAGGTCTTCCCGTAATTCATTTTGTGCTATAGCCTCCTTTATAAGTTGCAGCAAAAATGTATGGGCAAACTCGTTAGCCTGCCGCAGTAGCGCCTTGACATCGGGATCAGTCCCGGCGATCTCAAAGGTCATCTTAATGACCATACAGTTATTATTGCTGGCAATATTGTTTATAGCGGCATCTATAAAGCTGATCACTCCTTGCAATGGGGATGTATGGTTGGCCTTGTGTAAAAGTGCTTCTTCCCTGCTGGCCTTGGTATAGGAGCGGATGCACCGTACGAAGAGTTCCCGCTTGTCACCAATGGTATTGTACAAGCTGCTGCTGTTAATCTGCATCGCGTCCGTGAGGTCACGAAGCGATGCCCCGCTATAGCCCTTCCTCCGAAAAACTTCCATCGCTTTTTGGACTGCTGCCTCTTCGCTAAACTCAACATTTCTTGCCATAGCTTATTTGATTCAAGGCAAAGATAAATTAAATTATGAAACAATCGTTTTAAATTGAAAGATTTATCTAAAATCTATTACTAAAAAGGTGATGGCTTCTATACTTCAAAATATTATTCATGGGCTAATACCCACTAATTATCCTAAGATACATAGCAGGGTGATGATGTAAATCTAGTATTAAATCAAAAAGCTGTTTTAAGGGGATTAGCATAATGTCATGGGGTAAATTACCTAGTTAAGCTGAGGATCCACTTAAGCAATAGCAGCATTTTGACTCTTTACGACGTTAGAATTGCTATTAAACTTAAGTGGTCGGGTAGCAAAAATAGGGACTACGCGAGAGTTTTTAAGTAGCCTCAATACAATGACATTAAAGGGCTGGTACGGATGTGTTTGCAATTTCACGACCAGCTAAACATTTAACTATTAGAAAAAAGTCCATCGTTATTTTAAAAGATTCCACAAAAAAGAAATAGCGTCGGCCGGTGTAGGTAATGCCTGTTTATATCCGGTGGCTAATTCTCCTTACCTAGACGAATCAGCACCCGTACCTATCCATAGTAACAGTATGTAATGCCATATACTCAAACAACATCAATACGTTACCCTTGCCAAAGGCCGGAACTGGATGGCGAAGCTTGCGGGCTTATCCATTTTTTACCGTAGAATGGCTTTTGGAATATTTAGGCAGTAATAAAGTATGCCATGACATTCATGCCCGATTGCTCGAACAAAAGCAGGAACTTTACATTTTCCACAGCCATCAGGATGATGGAATATCGGAACGTGGCAGGGTCATCTTTGAGATGCCTGCCGCACCATGTTTTTATGTGTCCTATCATTGTCCACGTATTGTTGCCTTCTCTTTGTTTTTCTTCAACTATATAAATTAAGGTACTGATTGGTTTCGTTGGTAAATCGCTACCAGCGATTTATGGCACTGGTTGGCCTTGATAGGTTTAGAAGGGAAACTTTTCCCAAGATAATCCGGTAAAAGGCAGCTAATGTATTGCGGGTAAAGCCATCAGCAAAAGCAAAAGACTACGGCATAATGGCTTTGCTCGCATACTCACAAACCCACCCTTCGGGACTTATTCCGTTTCCTTTTGTTTTGCCGCTTTACCCGCACTGTTTATCTGCTTTCTTTTTCCGGTTTTCTTTTGGAAAAAAGTTATGCGGAGCGCAAGCGAGGCAGGACTGTAACAAATTGGAGGACTGGCAGAAGATACAAAACGAATGTATCATTTAATAAGGACGATTATGACAATTATTGGAAGAGTGACAAGGGACGCCGAGGTGCGCAGCCTGTCAAACAACAAAAGTGTAGTGAGTTTTTCTGTAGCCGTGAACCACGACTACAAAGACAAAAATGGGACGAAAGTAACCCAAACCGAATTTTTCGACTGTGCTTACTGGTTTTCTACAGGCATAGCGCAGTACCTGACCAAAGGCAGCCTTGTAGAACTTGCAGGGCGTGTGTCTGCCCGTGCTTGGATGGGCAACGACGGTGTGCCTAAAGCAGGACTGAACTTCAACACGACAGATATTACCCTGCACGGGGGAAATAAAAACGGTGCTCAGGAACAGCAGCCACAGGGAGAAACACAACAGGCGCAGCAACAAGCCCAACAACCTGAGCAGGCGGCAACGAATGCTGCACCCGCCAACGCAGCGGAAACTACTGTGTATGAAGCCGAAATACTGCCCAATGGAGCAGCACCTGACGACGACCTCCCATTTTAAGAACGTTTAACCTTAAAATTTAAAATCATGGCACATAATATAAATTTCAACGAAGCAACAGGGCAGCACGCCTTTATGAGCGTAAAGCAGCCCGCATGGCACGGATTGGGTCAAATCGTACAGGATTACCCGACAAGCGCACAGGCTATCGCCTTTGCAGGCTTGGACTATGAAGTGGCAAAAGCCCCGATTTTCGCACGTGGCGCAGGGCTTTTCGAGAGTTTTCCAGTCCCTGACCAGTTCGCCACCATGCGCACCGATACCAAAGCCGTGTTCGGTGTGGTGGGCAAAGACTACCAAATCGTACAAAATGCCGATGCGTTCGCCTTTTTCGATGCCATTGTAGGCGGCGGCGAGGGCATACAGTATGAAACCGCAGGGGCTTTAGGCAACGGGGAACGCATTTTCATAACCGCCAAGCTGCCCGGCTACATCCGTGTCGGTAACGGGGACGATGTTACAGGCAAATATATTTTCCTGACCACCTCCCATGATGGCAGCGGAAGCATTACCGCAGCTTTTACGCCCGTACGTGTAGTTTGCCAAAATACCCTGAACGCTGCGCTGCGTTCTGCTACCAATGTGGTGCGCATACGCCACACCGCAGGGGCAAAAGAACGCCTGGAACAGGCGCACAAAGTGATGGGTGTTGCCGATACGCTTTCCCTGCAATTAGAGGGCATCTTTAACGAGTGGGCAAATACCCGCATCGAAGATAAACAGGTAAAAGAACTGATACAGTTAGCCCTTTGCCCGAATAAGGAAACCTACAGCCTGCTTAAAAAAGGGGCTACCGAGGAACTTTCAAGCATGTACAAAAATGCCTGCGAAGCGGCATTTGAATACGCTATGGCAGATGACACGCAAAGCATGGAAACCACCAAAGGCACGTTATTTGGCGCGTACAATGCCGTAACGGGCTACTATCAAAATGTGCGCAGCTTCAAGACAGGTGAGGATAAACTCAAATCCATCTGCCTGGGAGGCACAGCGCAGGCACGGGGGCAAAAAGCCTTTGACCTGTGCGGGGGCTTTGCCAAAAATGGGGCAGCCGCCCTGATACTGAACTGATAGTTAACCGCAGCCCTGTTTTGCAGGGCTGCTTAAAATTAAAGTTATGAGTGTATTAGCACAAACCACAGAACGCAAGGCAATTACTGTATTGAAAAAAGTGTTGCCCTATTTTGAAAGGCTTGATACGGTGGCAATGACTGCCGAAGATGATTTTGACACGAGAACCGCCCTAAACCTGATAAGGCGGGTTATTGAGAGCAACCCCGCACGACAACGCAAAACCCTAAAATAATTGTTATGCCAGTTACTAATTTTTTCGCCCATGCAGCCGCCATTCCCTTTGAGGGCTGCCTGAACATCACCATAAAAAAGGATTCCGAACAGCTTACCGTTTCGGTTTTGCTGCAAAACGAGGGCTGTGGGGATGCTGCCAAAAACCATATACCGCCCCTGATACTAAAGGGCAGCGCAAAGGAATTGTGCGAGGGCTTTTTTGATGCCGTTACCGCACCGCTTGCCGAAACTTCCCAACTGCTTGTCAATATGGAGCAGTACCTTAAAGGGCAGGAAGCCGCAAAGAAAAATGCCGCTATGGAGAAAAAGAAAACCGAGAAAGCGGACAAAGCCGACAAGCCTGACAAGACCGCCACGCCTGAGGAAATAAAGGAAATGAAATACGGCGGCATTATGGCAAAAGTCGATGCCCTTGAAAAGGAGGGCAAATTCAGGGATGCGTGGCTCAAAGTGCCGCAGGCTTCCGAATTCCCCGACAAATCAGAAGAAACGCAGAAACGCAGGGCAAGCCTGTCCGCTAAGTTCAGCCCCGACCTGTTTGGGGCAGGGCAGCCTGCCACCGATGTAACCCATCTTGAACCTAAAACCGAGAACGATGCTACAGACAACACTGATGCCGAGGGTATTCCTGATGAAAGATAAGGGCAATGAGTTTGCCCTGACCGACCCCGACCCCAAATGGAGCATAGAAGCTGTAATGAATTTCTATGCAAACAGCTACCCGACGCTGACCACCGCCAAGACGGTCGGCCCTGAAATTACCAACGATACGGTACAGTACCGTTTTGAAACCACAATGGGGACAAAAGGATAATGATAAAAGTAAAATTATGGATTATGCAAAAGTTAATATCGGGGCAGCTACGGCTGCCCCAAAACAAAAGGCAAAAGCTGCTGCACAAAAACGCAGGCGAGTTCCTGATGGGCTTGCAGCGCAGGAGAGATACCGCCGAAGTAATTGCCGACCGACTGCACTCTGCCCCGCAGGGGCTGCTGCCTATGGTTTTCTGAAAACCCGTTTCCTGCCCCATCACACGGGGCAGCCCTTTACAGGGAATGATAAAGAAAAAGAAGATTTTTACCGCAGTTTTGATTTGCTGTGCAGCCACTACCGTATAAATCCCGTTGATACGCGTGGGTTCGCCTATCCCTATGGCAGGGAGGTCGCCCTACACGAAGCCGCACGGCTGCTAAGGGACAAACACCCGCAGCATATTGAAATGGAATTGCAGGAAGATAGTGGCAGTTTTGCGCTACAGGCTATCGAGCGTTTCAACACCCAAAATACGTTGTTCTATATCCCTGTATTGCCCCTGCATACCCTGATGCGGGACAGGAAAAAAAGGAAAGCGGCACGGCTGCTGCTCTGTATTTTCCGTTATCTCTGCCACTCCGCAGGCGTTCCGTTTTACACCGAGGAAAACAGCTACCTGTATTGGAATTATGAGATGCTTGCCGACTGGGTAACAGGCGACCCTGGCGGATGGGATGAGGAGGACTATTATAATAATGTGCGTGAGGTAAGGGCAGCACAATACATCGGGGACACCATGCTGCGCAGGCTATGGAACACCATACACCGTGACCGCTTTGGGGAGTGGGTTTCCCACTACCAGCCTAAGGATATGTTTGAAAGGGACTGCCACCGCCTTGCCAAAAAGTTTTATGCCCTCTCGCAGGACTATCCTAAAATGACGATGTATTCCCATGCCGATGAAAGCTGCCTGCCCGACCCTGAAAGCGATTGTTATGACGATAACGACTGTATTACTATGGAAAAATACATCGGCTTTGTGGCTTCCACCGACGGGTGGCTGTACAACAACCTCGAACAGTCCATCAACAGCGAATTTGGCGAATGCCTTTCGATACAGGAGCCTGTCCTTAAACGCTGCTTTGACGGGCGCAGTCAGGATAACGATACCCTTGACTACGAGTGCCGCCTTCTGCCCCTCATCAACGAATTGTGTTACCTTTTAAATAATTTGGATTATGACACCTGATATATTGCAACTCTACGAACCTAAAGCCGCCCTTGTGGTCTTTACTGCAAACGGCATTACAAAACCTTATATTGAATACTACGATATGGACAGCAGCGGCTGCCCCGTAAACCCGCACCCACTATCGGTACGGGAAGCGCAAAGCCTTGCCAAAGCCCTTGACACCCGTGAGCAGGCAGGCAAGGCATTCCTGCGCCCCGAGGGTATTTTGCCTGCGGGTGTGCTGCATATTGATCCCTCGGCAAACGGCAGCGTAGTATGGTATACCAAACCCCAAATACAGCGACTGTATTTTGTGGAGAGCCTGAACATGCAAAATGGCGATGTACACCTGCCTGCACTCGTATGGAAAGCCGATAAAAAGCAGTTGCAGGTCTTTGCCCTCAAAGGTAAAGCCAAACCGAAAACGGCTACGGTGCTTTATAATGCCCCGTTCTTTAATCTTTACCGTAAAGGTACTGTGTGCATGGGTACGGTCGATGTCTCTATCAAAGCCGCTGCCACATTGGAAGAATTTATGAGCGCATGGCAAGGCTACTTTTTCGGTAGCTATTTCAGCCACCACATCGACAGCCACAACCCAGTAGGGCAAAACCTTATCAGCCTGTACAGGGAGTTGATGGACAGCGAAAAGCCGTTTCCCTGCGATACCCTCATTACGACAAAGCTAACCCTTAAAAATCTATTCTGATGAAAACAGATAAAATAATAAAAGCGCACTTTACCGCACCCGAACTACTGAATCCGACCAATCCCATAGCCGTTTGCCTTATCGGGGCAGGCGGTACAGGTTCGCAGGTGCTGACAGGCTTGGCACGAATGTCCCACAGCCTGCAACAGTTGGGGCATGCAGGTTTTCAGGTCAGCCTGTGGGACAATGATGTAATTACCGATGCCAACCCTGGCAGGCAATTATTTGCCGAGTGCGAAATCGGCTTATCCAAAGCAGCCGCACTCATAACCCGTACCAACCGCTTTTTCGGAACGGCATGGAAAGCTGTAGAAAAGCCCTTTACCGCTGCAACCGCCACGGGCAGGGCAGCAATTTATATTTCGTGCGTAGACACCGCAGCAGCCCGTTTTGAAATTGCGGAAGTTTTAAGCGAACTGGATTTGAATCCAAGCCGTTCCGATACACCCCGCTATTGGATAGACTTCGGAAACGGCAAGGACACGGGGCAGGTTATCCTGTCTACCATAGGCAGTATCAAACAGCCTGCCTCTGAAAAATTCCTTCCTGTAGGCAGCCTGCCACAAGTTACGCAGGAATTTGGCGAACTACTCTTGCAGGGCGATACCGAAGACCTGCCAAGCTGTTCCCTTGCCGAAGCCCTTGAAAAGCAGGATTTGTTCATCAACTCCGTTTTAGCACAAATGGGCTGCAGCCTGCTATGGCAGCTGTTCAGGCAGGGGTTAACAACAGAAAGGGGCTTTTTTCTGAATTTGAAGGATTTTCGCAGCCAACCGTTATCGGTTGGCTGATTATGCCTATTTTCCGGTGCAGAAAGGCAATCCCCCCCGTGGTCGGGAACGCCTTTTTGCAGTTTGAAAGCGGTGCGCCCGCCAGGCAACAGCATCGGGGAAACCCCTGCTGCATTTGCCCGGCGGGCGCGTTTCTTTTGCCGGTGTCTGTACACCGTGCTTTCAGTTTAAAAATATTGACAGCCTATCCTTATAAATCAGAAAGTAGCAAACGACTTTCAATAAATCTGATTGAAGCGGAACTCACTTTAATACTACCTGACATAGTCCGGAGATACACGCTTCTGCCAATACTCAACGATAGTTTTAATAATATCATAGAGTTCAATAAAGTCGGAGGGTTTTATGAAAAATCCCTGTACGGATTTTGAATAGGCATCTATTACATTCTCCTGTTCCGCCACTGTGGAAAAAAACAGATATGGAATTGACTAATGCGGAGCTCTTCATTTTCACGGATCTTAGCACGCAGCTCCATACCATTTAACTTGGGCATATTAATATCTGAAAAAATAATGAACGGCTCCGTTTTATTTTCGGTCAGGTAACTAAGGGCAGCCTCCCCATCACCAAAAAACACGATCATTTTTATATTTCAGCTTTTGGAATACCTCCGATAGAAATTCCTGGTCATCCAGGTCGTCTTCAATTATAATTATGGGTCCTGTCTTATTCATAATGATTTAATTAACAAACTTATACAGTGAAAACAATATATTTACATTGGTAATTTTATTTATGTAAATATAGTAGAATTTTCGCAAAGCTGGTTTATAGTCCCGGCCTGAAGATGTTGTACAACTTCTTTCAATGCATTTTGCAAATCCCGAAAATCCCGTGGCTTATTAAAAAAGCATAATGCACCTAATTCTTTCGCCTTAGTTACTTCTCCAGCGTTTTGAGAAGTAGAATACATTACAACAGGGATTTTTTTATAAGTATCATGACCTTTTAACATCGAAAGAACCTCCCATCCGCTCATTCCGGGCATGTTTATATCGGTGAAAATTATGTTTGGCCTACCGGTACTGCTTTCCGCTAACGTAGATACCAGAATATGCCCATCATCTAAGGTAATACTCGATACATCGCCCGTGGAGATCTTTTCAACAGCATCCCTAAAGAAAAGCCGGTCATCACTGTCATCATCTATAAGAAGAATTTTATACTGCATAGATATAATAATATTTATTATTGTAAGGAAATGATAGTGTAAGTAAAGCACCTTTATTCGTAGCGCTGCAGGCAGATATGCAATCCTGGTAACTAACCGATTATTTTGCATAATCCCAATCCGGAACCTTACTATAACCCGGCATTTTGAACCTGGGGAAGGAGTTAACAATATTTTACGCATATTGCTGATCGAAATCTATGCCGTTGTAAGAAATTGTTATCGCTGCATAATTATCTTTGTTGCGTACAAGTTTAAAAGTTTATCGAAATATGCGAAGGTCTTCCTACCATCGTATATATGAGCAACTTCAAACTAACTTGTAGAACAGCTGGTAAAACAGCACGGGACAGCCTTCGATTAATGGCAGGCGTCCAGGGCCGCCGGCCGAAGCTCCAATAACGACGCTGCTGTCAAACTTTATAAAAGCGCTTTCGCTATTATATAGCGCGAATTAAAATTATTATCGCAAGGTATAATGTTGAAAGGTAGGTACATAAATCTGCTTCTGCAAAAAGATTAACATAGCGTAGTTGCTATCTTTATACTATGACCCAGTAGCTTCCCTCATAGATACTTCAGATGGCTTGCAAAGCAGCGATCGAACATACATATGAATATGAGAATTATAGGTTCTGGCAGTTGTATTCCCGAAATCAAAGTCTCCAATCAGGATTTTGAAAACCATAGTTTTCTGCATGAGGATGGAAGTCTGCTATTGCACCCCACAGAAAATATTATCAGGAAGTTCGCCGTCGTTACAGGAATAGAAGAACGCCGTTACGCACACCCCAGTGTTGTAACCTCCGACCTCGCTTTTATTGCGTCTGAAAAGGCTATTGAAGATGCAGGTATTGACCGGGAGGGCATTGACTACATTATTACAGCACATATTTTGGCGATGTACGCTCCGGCACGATCCAGTCAGACTGCATACCCAGCCTTGCCGACGTGTTAAACGTCAGTTAGGCATAAAAATGGCAGGTGTGTTGCTTACCACCTCATTTTTGGATGCCGGGCTGGTTTGAAGGTATGGTGCAGGCCAATGCGTACTTCCGTTCGGGAATTGCCAACATGGCCTAGTAATCGGTGGGGGAACTCTTTCCCGTGTCGTAGACCGCCACGACAGGCAATCAATGATCTATGCCGATGGTGCGGGTGCCGCCATTGTAGAAGCTTCAGATGCAGCAGGCGGATTGCTTTTGCATGAAAGCGCCGGCTTTACTTTCGCCAAAGCAGGGTTCCTTTACTTTGGAGGGTTGTAAACCATGACCCCGACGGTCGGAAAATTAAAATGCACGGTCGGAAAATTTATCAGTTTGCCCTAAGCCACGTCCCTGAAGCTATGAAAAGTGCCCTGGATAAAGCCGGGATAACAATTGAAGCGGTGAAAAAAATATTGATTCACCAGGCAAATGAAAATGTGGACGAGGCGAGAGTCTCCCCATTATACAAACTCTATGGCAGGACACCACCCAAAGATATAGTGCCGATGAGCATACACCTGTTAGGCCTGTCATGAAGGCGGACATAATTTGACCCGACCTTGCGGCTGCGGCTGGTAAAAAGGCTGCGTTTTATCTTTTTTATAGGCGAAGGTGCTAGGATATTAATGCACTATGGTATTGACCTGCCTAACATACTTCATTTTCATTTTGCGGGGGAAAAACAGTGCCTCCTGGCAGACTTTGCTCCGACAAAATACATGTACCGGCAGCCGTACTCATGGCTGTGTAACGAGGATATTGATTTTGTGATCCTGATTTGAATAAGTTTCCGCTCATAAGAATGTGAAACCCTATCTGGCTACCTGAAGCATGGCGAAATGCTGAACTGCCCCAAGGCTGGTGGCATTATATGAAGTATACCACACCCGGCTTTTCCCTAAGCTTGCGCTCCCTGTCGGCGAGGCCTAAAGCCTAGTCGCAGCTTTAGCTAATAATGTAATGCTAATAGTGGTGCTTCAATTATTAATTTTAGGCGATATTAACGTTAAAGGCAAGAAGAAAATCAAGAGTATTCTTTTTTGGTTTTATAAGGTATTGTTATCTCTGTTTTGGATCCCTCAGCAGGACCGCTTTCTATTTTCACTTTGCCATTAAACGTTTCTACCCTGTTCATCATATTTGAAATACCTATACCCTTTCTTTTAGATTCCACATCATATCCTTTTCCATCATCCTGCACACTTATATAAATACTTTGTCCCACGATACATATAGAAATATTTACATTTTTTGCCTCAGCATGTTTCAAAATGTTATTTATCTGTTCTTGTATAATCCTATATATATTTAACTTTAGATCATCAGAAACTTCATCGAAAACTTCGTACTTAAAATTTATTCTTGGCAGAGCATCTGTGCTATAATTGTGTTTATTTATGAGATCCTGAACCAAGTCCTGCAACTGAATGTTTTTAAGTGGTGTTACCAAATTATGGCATAATAGACGGATTTCTTCCATAGAGTTGTCTATTAGTTGCATGGGGTATTCGATAAGTTCTTTTACATTTTTATCCTTTCGCCCGGCAATGCTAAGGTGAAATTTCGTACCAAATAGTATTTGGTTTATATTATCGTGTAGTTCCTGGCCTATATGGTTCCTTTGTTGTTCCTGGGCTTTTATAATGGCCCGCGATATTTTTTTTTGCCCCTGTATTCTTTGTTCCTGTAATTTTTTTTCCAGTAATATCAAATTTTCCGCAGATTCCCTGCGTTCCGTTATATCCTGCAGGATTCCAAAAAGTCTTACAGGAGTTTGGTCTTTATTAAATTCAAACCGCCATTCAATATAACCATATCTCTTTTTGCCAGCCTTGGGTAAAAGCCGGAAGTCAATTTTTGATTCTGTAAAATTCTGCAGTGCATCCTTCAACAGTTCCTCTGCAATTATCCTGTCGTCCGGATGGATAAAAGAGAGGAAGAGCTCAATTGATGGAATGGTTCCTGTTTTATTAAGGCCATATATCTTATATACCTCATCAGACCATGTGTGCATATCTTTCTCAAGATCAATATCCCAATTCCCTATATGTGCAATTGCCTGGGCTTCACTTAATCGCATTTGACTTTGTATAAGCTCCTGCTCGGCTTTTATTTTTTCAGTAATATCGCTAACAATTACTATTCTTACTTGCGTATTATATTGATTAAAAGAATGAGCTGTTGTCTCTACGATTATTATTTCTCCGTCCTTTTTAATGTGCCGCCAGTTCCCTGACCTGGAACCGGTATAATCATGAGGTATTTTGGTAATATCTTCCAAAAGTGCTTCCACGTCTTCCTGAGGCCTGATATCTTTAATAGTCATTGCTAGAAATTCCTCAACAGAATATCCGTAGTGTTTCACCGCAGCTTCATTTACATCAATAAAGCGCAAGGTTTCATAGTTGTATATCCAGGTAGGAAGTGGGCTTTTTAAAAATAAGGTGCGGTATTTTTCTTCACTTTTGATAAGTTGCTCGCTAATTTTTTTACTGTTTGTTATATCCTGGTAGAAGATTGTAAGCCCTTTGTCAGATGGATAACCTTTTGCGAAAAACCATTTATCCATTGGAGCATAGTAGCTCTCTACTTCTACTTCCCTACCATCATTCATTGCTTTCTGGTAGGCATCATAAAAAACTGTGCCTTTCATTTCTGGGTGTACCTCCCATAAAACCTTACCCAGCGTCTTCTTTCTGCCAAGTTGATGGTTAACCATAGCTGAATCATTTATAAAAGTATATCTCCAATCTTTATCGACAAATACCACCGAGTCGTTAATACGGTTAATAAAAATTTCCAGGTCTTTTTCTGTCTGTTTTCTCTTAGATCGCTGCCAATACAGGTTAACCGCAGTATAAATAATTAACATGCCCATAAGAAGGATAAATGCAATGGTCAACTTTCTCACTTTTCCTATATTCTCATTTAATTGCACTTTACACGAATCAAATAAAAAATCAGTTCTATGAATGCCCTGGCCTATGAGTGAATCTATATTTTTCAACGCAGCAATATGCACATCTGAATTGTGATGGTTTAAAGAATCAAGTATATTATTGTTCATAAGCCAGGATAATTCCTGCTTTATTATACTATCTAATTTATAAGCAATTTCCACATTCACCGTATCCCGCACCACTGATTTTAAAAGAAACAATTGTTGAGTAATCGATGTGCTGTCAGCAAAAAATAACGACTGGACTTTGGCTGACTTGCTGGCTTTAACTATTGTAGGGTTTATAATTGCTAAGTTATTTATTTCCTTTGAGAGGCTTTGATAATAGCCATGCACCGCATCGTGCCTATTCGATATATCTGAATATGCTATTATTTCTCTATATGTCCTGTTTAAAAAAAAAAGCAATAATGACAATACGATAAAAACAGTAAAATAAAATAATTTTCTTTTATACATGCAAAGCTTAAAGTTAGATTAAGAATAATGAAATCAGAAAATATGTAGTTGAGCCTTAAGTTCAAACTAATATCCTAGATATTTCCTGTGCTAATACTGTCTAAACCTTTAGTTTTTATAACAATATCTGCGTGATGGCTTAGATGATAATAGTATTTTCTTCGTCTATTAATACTGATTTTTAGATATTTTTTATAATCTGTTTTTTGAATTGAACTCATATGCTATTTTATAATAATTTAGATAATCTTCACCGTGACGGTTATTATACAATTTGAAAATATTTCTACTATAAATGAATATATTATTCATTTTATATTTTATGATAAAATTAACTATAATTACGATCAAAGCCAACAATCATCGATGAAGTGTATATGTTAGATTATAAACGTCTTAAGGACGTAAGAGAGGATTTTAACAATATCATGAGATTTAATATGGATGCCAAAAAACTTGAAAAGTAACATTACAAAAAAAACAGCCTACTCCCTCTCATTATCGAAATTACTTAATAATTAGGATAGAAAGGTTTACCTTTATAAAAAATCGTTATGAAATATAATCACATCTATACAAGGTTCTTCATTACTGTGTTGCTGACTGTCTTTATTGCAAGTTGCAGCATACATACATCATCTACAGGCTCAGGCAAAGTACCTCCGGGACAGGCAAAAAAAGCGTCTGGAAGTAAGAGTGCTAAACCTTTTGCTCCCGGCCAAAAGAAAAAAAGCTAAAGTCAGTTCGTGACATTTTCACTAATTTATTTGACAGTTTACCAATGTATAAAGATACAAAGCCCAAGGGCAATCAGAAATGCGGGAATGAAATTTGGCACGACTGAAAATTGACTAACACAGGCTTAATGTAGGACAATTGCACCACCTAAAAGGCATAATTTTATTTATCACTTTTGCATTTATAGTTATTTAGACATATATTCTTAGAAATTTTATTAAACTACCAGTTCTTTAAGGAACTTCCGGTTTATGGGGTATATCCTATATACACCATGTTATCATCTAGGATACAGAAGCGAGGTAGACAGACTGTTTGATCTGCTAAATAAAAAAGGGGCAGCTACCCACTGCTGCCCTTTTAAGAAGTAAAAACCTCTTTTTTCCAAACTCCAAAAAGATTGGAACTACTAACTAACCCAAATTATTATATTACTGTAAGCATTAAAGCTTGTATATCGTCTTCCATCAATGCAGGATTTGCACCTGCCGAGGCTGCAACCAGCGCTCCAACAGCACAGGCATAATCTATTGCATGTTGCGGATCCTGCCCTGTAAGCAGCCCCATAATAAGGGTGGCAAGGAAGGATTCGCCCGCACCCACTGTATCTATTACCTTTACAGGATAGTCGTTATTGCTGTACAGGTTGCCTTCCCACATGAGTACGGCACCATGTTTGCCTTTGGTAACGCACATAGAGCGCGTTTTCGTCTGATTAGCAATAAACTCCTTATTATCTTCCACTAATGTGTATGTAGAACCCATGCCTACAGCTATCTCAAGTAATTCTTCATCATTAAATTTAATGAAACTTGCCGATTTTATTAGGCTCTCTACAATTTCGTGAGTATAATGCGGCGGTCGCAGGTGGGCATCAAATACTTTGTAAATAGTGTTTTTAAGAAGTTCCTCCAGTGAATGCTTTGAATCTTCATCGCGGCACCGCTACTATAGATCACTACAGTTTACTTTGCTCAACAATTACTCGTTCATGGCAAAAGTGACACTCAAATTACTTATTCGATGAATTCATGTCGATTGTGAGGGATTTATCGAACACTAAATACCATCACAATCAAAATAACCAACTTTAAGTTAAAAATATATCATTTTAAACAACAAAATCATTGATTCCTCAATGATTTTTAATTGGTGGAGTGAATGGGAATCGAACACGAATAAGCGCTAATTATATAGATAATCTATTTTAATGTTTTCGGCTAATCCCAAATTTGTAACAATAATACATGCGCATTAGTTAGATTTAAAGTAAAAATCAAATTATTTACTGAAATAATTTTCAAGTTGCTCAAACGCTATAAAAGCAGTAAGTTCGTTCTGACACTGTATCTTAAATCCCCTGAAACACATAAATTCTGATAGGGGGATTTCTGCCAATTGCGCCACGGTGTAAATTTCTGCTCTTGTAAAGAAATTCAGCATCCTTTTGCTGAAGGGAAATTCGCTTTCTGAGAGTTGCATTTGAAGTTTTGAACCTGTTGCTACCATATCTCTAATTGTTAAGATTACAATTGCGTCAGTGTAGCTTTATGTGATAGCCTAAAAAAAATAGGCGCAGACCACTACACTTACCGACACTGAGGCACTGGTATACCCGACTTCGAATAAGCGAGCGCCCACGCCGTAGCATGAGCGTCTCCACTTAGTCTCGAAGTCTTTAAAAATTACCAGTTTTCAGTGACGAGACTTAAAGCAAAAACACTTTAAGATTTTCTATATTTTACACAACGATAGCGAGGTTTACCGTATAATCCAATCGCTTACTTTTGTACTCCTTTAAAATTTGACATGGAGCCTGCTAATTGGCTGCGCCTTTATCAAGTCAGAGTTTTTCAGCTTGAGTACCTGCCCGCGTCCACCATCTTTTTCAACTACTTCAATATGCAGTACCTGTCCGTCAGTCAGCGTAAACACATCCAACAAAAAGATATTTTTTTCGGTCGTATTTCCCATAACCGGTTGCAATGGTTTATACGTGCGTAACGGTGTAAGGGTACGCTCCTGTACCACCGTGCGCTTAGCTACCTTCCGGTCAATTACCTTGATGCTAATGAAATCAACGTTAAAAGGGACAAATGTTTCATTTTCGATCTGGATATGGAAATAGTATTTGCTATCGTGGACATAGATACCTTTTAGGCGCAACGTGATACCATAGCTCTCAGATTTAATTTTCCGGATCGTCTTTCTGTCTTTTTCATACAGCTGTTCCATGAGTAATCCCGCAACTGAAGCCGGTGTTTTGCCCAACGCTTCAAAACGGACATCGGTAGCTTTCGAGCGGTCAGCCAGCTTTTGACCCTTGATAAGGTTGTAACTCATTATCTGGGGCGCATCGCTATAGCAGGCATTAAACCCGTAAAAATTGCCATCCTCTGTAATTACTGAGAAATTGGTTTCGGGCTCAAAGCCTTTTGCAGCAGCCTTTACCCGTAGCACATTGTCAGCATCATCTGCCTTGCCTGCTATTATGTAATCACTCCCCAGATCGACATAACGGATACCGGCAGGAAAAATAATATGGGAGGTTTTGTCGTAGGTAACCTCTATAAAGTAAGGTGGAACTTCACCCAGGGGTAACACTTCAGGTTGCTTTACCTGTGCCTGTAGCAATAATGGTATAGTGAATATTATAGCCAGCAGGCTATTTTTTATATGCTGTAGTTTCATAATGTAATTCTTTAAAATTATTTCTATTTAGATACCAGGAACAGCTGGTAACCCTGTTTCAGGGTTGCTTTTTGCGCCGTTACCTTTTTTGAAAAATAGCCCGACACGCCCTGGATCAGCCCCCTTGTCATATCCGAGGTAAGCTGCTGCCCGGCAGAACGGTTCAACGTAAAGCTGCTGCCACCGGTGTTGCCCATATTGGCCAGCGTGCCGTTTACAGCCGTGACTTCAGCCGAATACGGCAGGTTTAGTCCTTTCTGGCCGTCCAGGTCGTACACCGTAAGATTTACGGGTACGATACTCCCGTCAATTTCTATGGATACTACCTGCATTTGCAGCCGGTTACCTTGAAATTTTGTAGCAGCGGTCAGTATATAGCCACTGGGTAACACCGCTTTCCCTATACGCACATCCTGCAAAAGGCGCAATTGAACGCTGCCTTCACCAACTAACTTATGGGTTTGGTGGATACAGGCACGGATGGCGTTGGGCGGCAGTGAAACGCCCTGAGCGTAGCCCGCCGTGGTAAAACCGTGGTACTCTCCGCTGGCAAGACGTGCCAGTAACAATGAGTCCGGAACCTTACGGTAGAGCTGTGATACCACTGTTTTTTTGTCGGTAACAACAGCTACAAAATCCTGGTCTGCACTTTCCTTCTTTAATCGTCCGGCTGCAAGGGTATCTACAGGTTGTGGGACACCCGGAAAGTACTTCGCAGCCATCTGGTAGGATTTCTCCATCAGTGCCAGGCGATCGTCCGGCTTTGGGCCTTGTGAAGCCTGCTTTTCTCTAAGCTGGTTCTTCAGCCGTTCATTTTCCGCTTGTAAGGCTTCCTGTACCCGGTCTTTCTGGTAGAAGCTGCCCAAGGAGTGCTGCATCGTTTTGTAGCTGCTCAGCGCGGGGTCGGCATCCTTATGAGGCTTTTTTTCCTGCGCGTTTTCCGAAAGGCCGGCCGCAGTCTCTTTATCCTGACCGGTGCTATCCGACTGCCAGTAATCGGACAGGGTCATCAGCGCTTCGCGCTTTTTCCGTTCCTTGTCCTCCAGCATTTCCTGTTCATAGGCTTTCCCCTTATCGGTAGGCAGCCCTTCACCGGATGCCTGTGGCACGGCAGCGTTGATGCCGATATCGATGGCTTCTTTCGCCTTGTTTCCACCATCCCCACCAAAGATTAAGTAAAGGCAACCCAAAAATACCAGCCCCATTACACTAAAGATTAGGGGCTTTTTTAACCGTTCCTTGTTGGTACCGGATCCGTTTTCGGGTGTATTTGCCACAGGTGTACCCTCGGTAACCTGCACGGCTGCTTTCTTTTTCTCATTCTCTTTCATCATTTGCTGTTTTAGGTTAATTTATGTTTTTACTCGCTTTAACATTAGCAACCGGGTTGCTAATGTGTTTGATTTCCATCGTTTTTTGCCCAGCGTAAAGTTGATACACGACCTGTACAATTATCATCAGGGTAATCAACAGATATCCGGCAAAGCTGTACAGTATAATACGGCGTGATTCCCTTGCCGGCAGTTGTTTCCAACGCCTGTCAATGGTGTCCATCCAGGAACTCAGTGAGGTGGTATACGCTTTCATAATTGTTTATTTACGGTCGATTACCTCAACGTCCCGGTTCTCCAGTACCCTGAACTGTTCGATATTGAACCCCTGCGGGTTGTCATCGGAGCGTACTGAATTGACCAACAGGCATGATGTAACCAGGCTCCTGCGTGTCACGTTACTGGCGCGGATGATATACTCCTGGGCGTAGGTGCGTACTGCATAGGGATACTTTTCAAAATTGCATTGCACGCTGTCCACCTCAAGGCGCTGCTGCACATTAGCCGATATAATACGGTTGTAGTACCCTTTTTCAGAAAGGTCTTTGTAGTAATCAAAGGCACTTTTATCAGCCAGGCTAAATGCCCGCTTCATATTGCTTTCTATGGCCGCCTTATCGGGTGCCAGGGTAAAGAAGAGTTCGTGGAAACGCCGTACATGCTCACGGGCCTCTACCGGGCGGTTGATGGACGCGTCCTGAGATAAGGCCAGCATTAACGATTTTCCCTGGTCCAGCACATAGACCTTTTCCCGCTGTACTTTGGCAAAACGGTAGGATTCCCATACAGCGTAGCCAGTGATACTGAGGCATACCACGGCAAAAATGATGGCATACAGCCGTATCTGCCGGAAACTATTCTCGATATTCCTTAAGGTTTTAAATTCCATAATTAAAGGTTTTAGTTTTTATTCATGAGCCTGCCGCCGATATTGCCTGTAGCCGCACCTGCTGAGGCACCGGCAACATTCCCTACTTTCTGGGTAGCCTGGTTGACATTCCGGGTATAATTTCCTGCGCCGCCTGCCTGTATGATCCAGCCGGTAACCGTCGGTATGGTAAAATAGCCGATGATCCCGATGATCATAAAGATGATGTACACCGCGTTAGAGGTATCCGGGATGAAGGTCGGGTCCGACAGGTTCTCAATATCTTTTTCCAGTATCAGCGATTGTATCTTGGCGAGCATCGAACTGAAAAGGTCGGAAACCGGCAGCCACAAATACACGCTGATATACCTTGTAAACCACTGGTTAAGGGTAGACTGGAAACCATCCCAGACCGAAATGGCAAAAGCAATCGGCCCGAGTATGGACAGCACGATCAGGAAAAAGGTGCGGATGGTATCAATGACCAGTGCCGCCGCCTGGAAAAGGATCTCCAAAAGCTCCCGGAAGGCATTGCGTATATCCTGCTTCAGCTGGTACATGCCCCGTTCCAGGTACATGCCCGACATCGTGGCCAAATCCGAGGGCGACCAGCCCAGTTCTTCCAGTTCCTTGTCAAATGCCTCGTCAGAAACCAGGTAGGCAGTCTCGGGGTTGCGCAACATGGCCTCGCGTTCCAGCTGGTCTTTCTGTGCCTGCAGCTCATTAAGGTCTAAAACCTGCCCCTCCAAAATACCGTGGGTACCGGTAACGATTGGGCTGAGTACGGCATTGACCGTCCCCAATACCATTGTAGGGAAAAACATGATACACAGCCCAAGGGCAAACGGCCGGAGCAGCGGGAACAGGTCGATGGGTTCGGCACGGCTGAGCGCCTGCCAGACTTTCAGGGCAACGTAAAATAACGCGCCCAGCCCGGCAAGCCCTTTGGCAACAGCCGCCATCTCTGCCGAGAGCGGCAGCATCTCATCATAGAGGTTGCGCAGCATCTCGTGCAGGTTGTTGAATTCAATATCCAAAAGCATGGCTATTTACCAGTATTTTTGGTTCGCCGGGCCGTAAAGCTCCAGTACGCGCTGGGTATCGTTTTGTTTCCTCGCCCTGACAAAACTTACCGAAATATTCTTTTTGGTATAGTAGCGTACCAGGTTATAGTAATGCAGTACTTCCGCATGTACGCGCTCAATGATGTCCATACGTTCCTTATCGCTGAGCGACAGGCTCGAAGCCGTGATGATCTGGCTCAGGTCGCCCAACAGCCCGGTGGTCTCATTCAGCAGCTTGGAGTAACCAAAGGCAATGGCGCTCAGTTCCTGCGGGCTAAAGTTTGGGTCGTTCATCATCAGGCCAAACCCGGTTACATACAGGTCGGAGATATCCCCGACCAACAGCACCGTTTGCTGTACACGTCGTGCGTCCTGTACCAGGTTATTGACCGATTTCAGGGCATCGTAATATTCCTTGCCCTGCTCGAAGACTTTCTTGACCTCTTTAAAACTATCGAGGGTATTGCTGGCCGTCGCGGATGTTTCAATGATCTGGTTGGCGGTATTGATAATGCCCTGCGCGTAACTACCCGGGTCACTCACGACCCATTGCGCCCTTGCCGGTGTAGCAGCCAGTAGTAGTACTGCCAGCACCGTGTAAATGATTCTTTTCATGGTTTTAATTTTAATTGTTATTATTTATTCCTCGCGGCGCCTTGCCGCGATACGCCGGATGGCGAGTTCTACATTGCCCCCAAGCTGGCTGGCCAGCTCCATGACTTCCATTTTCTCACTTTCTTCCGTAGTGTAGGCCAGGTACTCCTCCAGGCTGACCTCTGTAGCATAGACTGCCGACTGGATGCCGCCAAGGCCGATCCACACTTCTTTGTACAATCGGGATGGGTCATTGTTCATGTTGATGGAAAGTACCTGTGCTTTTTCCTTGTCCGTTAGCCCCAGCATCGCCTGGATATCATCAAATTTGTTCATGTACTTGCGCTGGTCCAAAAGGATCTTGCAATCCGAATTATTGATGATGCTTTCCTTCACAATGGGCGACTGGATGATATCATCTACCTCCTGGGTCACCACGATGGCCTCACCAAAGAATTTCCTGACGGTCTTGAACAGGTATTTGATGTAATCCGCCATGCCTTCCTTGGCAATCGCTTTCCAGGCTTCCTCAATAAGGATCAGCTTGCGCTGCCCTTTGAGCCTGCGCATCTTGTTGATGAACACTTCCATGATGATGATGGTCACGATCGGAAAGAGGATTTTATGGTCTTTAATCGCATCGATCTCAAAAACGATAAACCGCTTGTTGAGCAAATCCAGTCGTTTGTCGGAATTGAGCAGGTAGTCGTATTCGCCACCCTTGTAATAGGGCTCCAGTACATTCAGGAAGTTCGCAAGGTCAAAGTCTTTCTCCCTGACCTTTTTATCTTCCAGTACCTTGCGGTAATCTCCCTGCACATAGTCGTAAAACCCATTGAATGATGGCAGCACCCCTCCCCTAACCTGCTCAATATACCCGCTTACCGCATTGGAGAGCGCCACCTCCTCCGCCCGGGTCGGCGGCTCGTCATCCCGTTTCCACAGCGTCAGCACCAGCGTCTTGACGCTTTCCCTTTTCTCAATATCAAAGACACCATCGTCCGTGTAGAAAGGATTAAAAGCGATGGGATTACTTTCGGTATACGTAAAATACACGCCGTCTTCGCCTTTGGTCTTCCCGTGGATGAGTTCACACAATCCCTGGTAGCTGTTACCGGTATCCACAAGCAATACATGCGCGCCCTGTTCATAGTACTGGCGTACCATATGGTTGGTAAAGAACGACTTCCCGCTGCCTGAAGGGCCTAAGATGAATTTGTTACGGTTCGTGATGACCCCGCGTTTCATCGGCAGGTCAGAGATATCCAGATGAATGGGATTGCCCGTCAGGCGGTCGGCCATCTTTAGGCCAAAGGGCGATGGCGAATCCCTGTAGTTGGTTTCCTGGCTGAAGAAGCACAATGCCGGTTCGATGAAGGTGTAGAAGCTCTCCTCACTGGGGAAGTCACCGCCATTACCGGGGATTCCCGCCCAGTACAGGGTGGCCACATCCGTCGTATTATGTCTGGGCTTGCATTCCATTAAGGCCAGTGCACTTCCCGTATCGTTCTTCAGCTGCTTAAGTTCTGCCGGGTCGTCCGACCAGGCAACCACATTGAAATGCGCGCGGATGGAAGACTGCCCAAACGAGTGCGCTTCGTTCAAATACCGCTCAATCCATTCCTTATTGATCTGGTTGCTGCGGCTGTAACGTGCCAGCGAATGCATGTTCTTTGCTGACTTCTCAAATTTCCGGAGGTTGTCATCGCTGTTGTCCAGGAACAGGTACTGGTTGTAGATGTGGTTGCAGCTGAGCAGCAATCCCACCGGTGCGGCAAAAGAGAGCCTGCATTCGCTGCGGTCGGTAGAGAGTTTTTCATAGCGGGTGTCGGCGGACACGGTTGCCGGTAGGTCATCGGTATCAGATAGTGTATGCAGGCACAGCCTTTTGTTCCCGATACGTACTTCTTCGCTACCAAGCGCGATATCCTGCAGTGGCTCATCATCGTTTGTCGACAAGGTCAGGTATTGTTCTAACAGCCCCTGCTTTTCATCCGTACCTACAATGTCCTCTTCGGTGAGGCGTACCATTTTGAGCAACCCGGAATCGTTCACAATACGCTCAAACTGGGCAACGGCTTCCATAAACTGGTGCACCGCTTCCTTGTCCCTCGATTCTTTCGGGATAAGCTTGCCACGGCAAAGCGACGAGAAGTTGCTCTGCATGCGCATGCGCTCCTTCGTCGTCTTGGTCAGGAAGAGGTAGCAGTAATGGTTCAGGAACGGGCGTTCGTTAAAATGCTGCTTGTAGGACTTGCCTAAAAAGCTCAGGCCTTCTTCGGTCAGGACGGGCGCATAGGTTTCTTTGATGAACCAGTCCTGTTTATGCACCACCGTATAATCCGGCAGCGTTTTAACCGCTTTGTGCCAGGCCGCATGGATGGCTTCATACTCTGCCGAGCCAACGGTAAACAGTTCCGGCAGGCCGACCGCAAAACAGGCGGTAATGTCGGCATCCTTGCTGAGGATGCAATTCTCTTCAACCGCCAGCAGTGGGAACTTTTTCTCTAAGGTGGTTGCTTTGGCTGTATTTCTCATGGCGTCTCCTTTTTAAGGTTCGACCTTACAAAGCGCCCAATACGCCTGCGGGAAAGTATGTACTTAGGATGGCGTTTACGCGCCGCAACCTTCATAAGCCCGTGCTCCCCGTACTTTTTGTTCATGGCAAAGGTTTGCCAGATAAGGAGCGATGCACCGCCACCGCCGATACCGATACACACATACGACCCCATCCCTGCGATGTACAATACCATGACCAAAACCAGCACACCCAGTAAGCCGCCGGCGAAAATGAACAGGTACTGGGCTTTAAGCCCCTTGAATTCGACCGTCCTGCCAATGCCCTTGTTGATGTTATAGCTATTCATAACATTCTGGATTACAAGAAGAAGGACCTTAGGATGGTCGCAGCCACGATAAGGAAGATACAGGCACCGAACCAACTGGCCGCCGTCTTACTGGTATCAGGGTCGCCGCTGCTGAACTTGTTGTACACCTTTACACCGCCAATCAGCCCGACAACAGCCCCTATGGCGTAAATAAGCTGTGTGGCGGGATCGAAATACGAGGTCACCATCTGTGTGGCTTCCGTGATCCCCGCCGAACCGTCTCCCTGGGCAAAAGCCCCCGATACTGCCAGCAGCAAGGCTGCCGTAAACAGTACTTTTTTGCTTTGTTTTTTCATAACATTTACCGAATTAAAGATTTTTAATTACCTGATAATAGCAGGATTACGGCAAATATGTAGATCAAAATGGCTCAATTAAGAAGAGGGCGTTTATTGGTATACCTTGTCTGCTAATGGTAGTGGGATTAGAGGAGGCTATGGATATTTCATCTGCATTTATGATTACTTTTGCATTGACATTACATGGGGAAACCATAAATTTGAATGGTCATTAACCCTAATGGCACCGCGAAGACCGGTAATCAATAAACTATCATGAAATGGACATATACAGGCAACCCGACTATATCTCAGAAATAAAACTAATACTCTCCCAGGCGCGTAAAAAGGCATATACAGCTATCAATGCAGCTATGGTGGAAGCGTATTGGCAGATAGGGAAACGTATCGTTGAAGAAGAACAAAACGGTACAGATCGTGCAGGTTACGGAGATGAAATCCTTAAAGTATTATCAGAAGCACTTATCCATGAATTTGGCAAAGGCTTCTCCCACACAAGCCTTAAAAATTTCAAGAAATTTTACCTTACTTTCAGGGAAGAACAAAAAGGGCAGACACTGTCTGCCCAATTGAGCTGGTCGCATTATGAGCGGCTGATGCGCGTGCCTGATACTGAGGCAAGGGCCTGGTACATTTCGGAAGCAGTTACACAGAACTGGTCTGTACGTGTCCTCGATAGAAACATATCTACCTTATACTATCAAAGGCTGCTATCGTCACAGAAAAAAGAGCTCACAAAAGATTCCGAAGTACCGGAAACCCACATGACCGATGAATTTATAAAAAATCCGGCGGTACTGGAATTTTTAAAGCTGCCGGCCAATAAATCCTATACCGAACAGGAATTTGAGCAGGCACTGATTGACAACCTGCAACAGTTCTTACTGGAACTTGGCAAAGGTTTCTCGTTTGTAGCACGTCAAAAGCATATACGTACCGAAACGGCTGATTTTTATATTGACCTTGTCTTTTATAACTATATCCTGAAATGCTTCGTTATAGTAGAGCTTAAAACCAATAAAATCACCCATCAGGATATCGGGCAGCTGGACATGTACGTGCGCATGTACGACGACCTGGAGCGCACTGAAGGTGATAACCCGACAGTTGGTATCTTGCTATGTACCGAAACCGATAGCACCATAGCACGGTATTCAGTGCTGCATGAGAATAAACAATTGTTCGCTAACAAATACTTGGCGTACCTGCCTACAGAAGCAGAGCTGGCAGCAGAAATAGAGCGTGAAAAACTGGTTATTAAGCAGCAGTTGGGGCTGTAAATCATCAAAAGTAAATAGTACTCCGATCAACTTTATAATTTGTACTAATATGATATGGGGTATTAAACATAATCCCTTATTTCAAAATTTTCCTGGCCGCCATCCCGCAAAGTGGAAGTACCATCATCCGGCTGCTTAGCAATACCTCGGTCCAACAGCAAAGCTATCCTTTTTGAGGCATCGCCGATTTTACTTTCGAGCAATCCCAAAAGTTCGGTTCCGTCAATTTTTGAAACTAGGGTTATAGCCGTTTTTTCTTCTGTGGGATGAAGCGACTGGCGCGCCAGCATCTCTTGTGCGATAGCAAGTTCATCAAAGGTAATCCCGGTAGCAAAATCTTCGTTTTTTTCGAAAGCCGCATACTCCTGCATTTCCTGCTCCTCTTCCTTCAAGTCCGGTTTCGTGTTAACGGCATCGGGCCCTTCTTGCAGCATTTCAGAAATTTTGGATGTTCCCTCATTTATTTTATCAAAGTTATCGGTTGCGCTGATACCACTTTCTCTTTTGCCTTGAATATTAGTAGTGGTAGAAGAATAGCTTGGAGTACTTTTTGGCCTCCCGATAATATCCGGCAATCCTGCCAACGGGTCTTCATTTTGCCGCACGTTATTTTTGTCCTTTTTTCCTTGCGCTATTACATACAGTAATAAGGCAACTGCCAGTACCAACAGGCCTATAATAATTGTTCCCATAGCTATAATATTGGTTTATATTTGTCATCAAAACTTTTTTTAATCTGGTCGCCAAACTCCCTGAAATGGTATTCCAGCACATTCTCCAAATAGGAATACAGGCTTACTTTGTCTTCGCCAATAACCTGCACAATGCGTGTAAGCCGCTCATGGAAATCCTGGCGGATATAGACTGATTTTCCATTGCGGGCATTACCCTCCGTAATTCGTAAAAACAAAGTTTCGTAGTCCTCACTACTGTTTTTTCGCTGCTTTTTCTCTTTGTTTACAGAAGGCTCTTTCATGGGGTCTTGCTCACTGGCGGCAGCTTTCGGCTCAAACCCCTCTCTACGCACACCGCCTGCCATCATGGACATCAGGTATTGTTCATCAATTTCGCCGCTGTTGCTGTTCTTTTTATCATCCTTTTCCATATCCGTCATAATTTGAGCATTTGTAAAAACTCGTTGATAAAGGCATCAAGGTTACAGCCCTGCATCAGCCGTTCATCGGGTGGCAATAAAGTAGACCGAAATACTGCTTTTGCATCGGGCTCACTTTCTTTCCGGAATCGTACACTGCTTGCAATAGCCGATTCCATTAGTTCAAGCCCAAGCGAACGGATAAGTTCCCCATAGGACGCATACAAAGGGTTACGCTCCCTGCCATCCACCTGATTCCAAAACAGGTAAACATCCTTAATAGTTACACTCTGCTGTTTCATCAGTACATCGGTAATCAACTGGGTAAAAACCAGGGTACTTTCCATAACCACCCGGTCAGCGATTATGGGTGTAAACACATAGTGCATTCCCGCCAATGCCTTTATAATACCCGCTGAGTTTACCGTACCGGGCAGGTCAAAAAACAAGAGGTCTACAGGAACTTCTGAAGTGGCGATAAATTCCCGGGCAGCCTCAAGCACAGTATCCGCTTTTTGCTGCAGGACGGGATAGGCTTTTTTATTCAGGGTTGTGAACTGCCGGTGCGCCATCTTCTTAAACGCTTCATTTTCCATTACGGTTTTCATATCCCTTGCCCGTATTTGTACAAGGCTGTACTGCGGGAAGTCGCAGTCGAATACCGCAACATTGTAACCCAGGCGATAGTGCATCGCACTGGCTACTAAACTTGTAAAAGTGCTTTTGCCAACGCCGCCCTTTTGGGAAGCAAAGGCTACAAATAATGTGTTGTGCTGTGTTTCCATATTGATGTACTTAATTGTGTATGTGTATTTGTAATGCCGTGCCATGCTATGTATACCGTTATAATTGTACGGTGATACGTAAACCCGTTTATACTTGCGCAACTATGTATTGAGCAGCATACAACAGTATGCCGGTACGGACGTATGACTGTACTGCTGTTGGTACTTCGTGATCTATATCGGTACTTATTTACCCATGTTTGTATACACTTCCTGCGGTACGTTTATACCGCTTTACCTGCATTCGGGAGTACCGGTGTAGCTACGTACTGACGTATATACATAGCAACGTACTTACAGATGCAGGTACAATAGTACGCTGCTACTTCGCCAATTTCCCATATTGGAAGGTATTGACACTATATGTCTTTTTATGTCACTGATTTCGTTGTCAACGATTTAAAAAACAAAACTTTACTTTGTAAACTACAAAGTGTAATGGCAAATTTTGGATAAACGGCAGGGAGCCGTTTTCATCCACGCTAACCTTAATCCGTCCCACAGGGCGGATTTTCCTTTCGCAGGAAAGGAGCAAGTTGTGTTTTGAGGCACCCCAAACTACGCGGGTGCCCCAAAACAACTTGCCCCTGCAGGGGGCTGGAAAACACCCTCCGAAGTCGGGGTTTTGTACAACGTAAAATGGACTGATATGGAAGGAGCAGATAAAAAAAGAGGTATTGGCGGAAGGAAGCCTAAGGCTGACCCGAGTACCCACCGGTACGTGTTCCGGTTAACCGATCAGGAAAATGCAAAATTCCTGTCACTTTTCGAGGCATCAGGCTTGGATAACAAAGCGAAATTTATCGTATCTGTACTATTTGAAAGGGAGATCAGGGCAGTGAAAATAGATGGGGCTGCCATGGATTATTACATGCGGCTGACCACATTGTACGGGCAGTTCCGGTCCGTCGGGGTAAATTACAACCAGATCGTTAAGATACTATACCGGAATTTTTCGGAGAAGAAGGCCGCTGCCTACCTCTTTAAACTGGAAAAGCAAACGGCAGAACTGGCTTATTTGTGCAAACAAATAATGGATTTGACAGACGAATTCGAAGTAAAATACCTGAAAAAGTAGCGGTTATGATTGCAAAAATTGGTCATGGGACAAATATTATGGGCGCACTTTCCTATAACCTGAGCAAGGTTAACCAGGAAAAAGGGCACGTTTTATTTACCCAAAAAATGCGTGAAAGCAGGGATGGTACCTTCAGCCTGGGTGATTGTTATAAGTCGTTTGAACCGTATTTAGCGGCCAACAGGAACACTGAAAAACCGGCATTACACATATCCCTTAATCCCGATCCGGGAGACAAGGTCGACGATAGCCGGTATATTGCCATGGCACAGGAATACATGAAGGAAATGGGATATGGGCAGCAGCCTTACATTGTATTTAAGCATACCGATATCGAGCGCACCCACATCCACATTGTTTCGACCAACGTGGACCGCCTTGGGAAAAAAATACCGGACACTTTCGAGCACAGGCGCTCCATGCAGGCCTGCCGCGAACTCGAAAGAAAGTATGGACTTACTATTGCGCCGGGGGCAGAAAAAGACAGTGCACAGGAAACGTTGTTTAAACCGGTGGACTACAGTAAGGGAGATATAAAAAGCCAAATTGCGGCTGTGGTCCGTTATCTCCCCAAGTATTACAGTTACCAGAGTTTAGGGGCGTACAACGCGCTCTTATCCCTGTTCAATATTACCGCCCAGGAAGTGACCGGCGAGCAGTTAGGAAAATCCCGCCAGGGTATCGTCTATTTTGCTTTGGATGCCTCCGGGCAAAAAGCGAGCAACCCTTTTAAAGCCTCGCTGTTTGGCAAAAATGCCGGCTTTACAGCATTAAAGGCGCATTATGAAAAATCGGGTGAAGTATTTAAAAATGGTACCTTAAAAGGTATACTTAAAAATACCCTTGAGGCTGCAATGCACATTGCCAGTGGCGAAGCCGATTTCACTACGATGCTGAAAGGACAGGGTATTAATACCGTGGTTCACCGAAACCCGGAAGGGCGCATTTACGGGATTACCTTTATTGACCATACCTCAAGGGCCGTCTGGAACGGTTCCCAATTAGCGAAAGGCCTTTCTGCCAATGTATTTAACGAGTGGTGGACTAATGGGATCAACCCAAAGAGCATGGATGTCGGCCGTGATCAAATACTGAAACAAAATTTCTCATCTCAGGAGACTGCAATGGAGGGGCCGTTTGGCTTTTTGGACAAGACAAACAACGATAGCCATAATGCCGGAAATGTACTGGCCGAAGTGATAGGTGGATTATTACCCACTGACCAGGGAGAAAATTATGAGGAACTGGCTTTCGCCAATAAGATGAAGAAGAAAAGAAAGCACTAAAGAGGCCAGAGAAAGTAGTTCATTATATTTTATACTCAGAGTTTTTCGGCCTTTTGAACAAAGTGAATTCGGACATTTGAACAAAGCCGCCAAGTAAGATCCTATCTACTTTTGTCTTAAGTAAATTTTAAAATAATGAGACAGACAAATTACAACGGGGCATTACAGAAACCTCTCAATTCAGGTTTCAACGCAAAATCAGTTTCAACAGAAGTAGCCAGAGGAATAGACCTTACAAGCAAAATTGCCATTGTAACAGGTGGAAATACGGGGATTGGGCTCGAAACAGTAAAAGTACTGGCAAATGCAGGTGCAGTAGTAATTGTCCCGGCAAGGGACATTGAAAAAGCAAAAAGGAACCTGCAGGGAATTGCCAATGTCGAAATAGAAGCGATGGACCTGATGGACCACAAATCCATCGACGCATTTGCAGAAAAATTTCTGGCTTCGGGCAGGCCTTTACACTTGCTTATCAACAATGCGGGAATTATGTGGGTTCCGCTTCGCAGGGACAATCGCGGGATTGAATCTCAATTGGCAGTGAATTATTTAGCACAGTTTCAACTAACTGCCAGGCTATGTACAGCATTAAAACGTGCAAATGGTGCAAGGGTTGTAAATGTTTCTTCGCAGGGACATCAATTTGCACCTTTCAATTTTGACGATCCGAATTTCATACATCGTGAATATGAAACCCTGCAGGGTTATGGGCAGTCCAAGACAGCTGTCAATCTATTTTCGCTTGAACTGGACAACCGCATAAAGGAGTTCGGTGTCAGGGCATATTCACTGCATCCCGGTTCTATCGCAGGAACCGAATTAGGAAGGGAAGCATCTTTAGAGCTGTTTATAAAAATGGGCTTTTGCGATGACAAGGGAAATATGCTTCCCGAGGTTAGCGCTTCTTTAAAAACAATTCCACAAGGAGCATCTACGACAATTTGGTGTGCTACAAGTCCACAACTAAATAACCTTGGCGGTGTATACTGTGAAGACAATGACATTGCCGAACTATATTGCGGGCAGGAATTTTCGTCAGGTGTTAAACCTTATTCGTTAGAGGAAGGCAACGCCAGAAAATTGTGGAAATGGAGCGAGGAAATAACAGGCATACTATTTCCGGTTGATCGAATTTTGTAAATTTGAGGCAATGGGCGTTACAAGGGTTTCACCGTGCTATATTGAAAAGGGAAGGAGTAAATACGAGATGGCCACCTGCATTTGAAAGTATTATTTTTGAACAGTATACATTACATAAGCTATATGGAATTTCATTTAAAATATATAACAGACGATATTAAACTTTCCTGTTACGAAGACAAGTTGTTCAAAACTGAAGTCGTTTTTGATCATCATATGCTTGTGTGGTTTATTTCGGGTGAAACCAAAATTATTCAGGCAGATCAAAATTATGTATTTAAAGCTGGGGACATTTTTCTTATCCCAAGAAATCAATTAGCAACAATTATCAATTATCCGAAAGACGGACTGCCCCATAAATCAGTTGTAATGCACTTAACTATTGAACGGCTAAGGGAGTTTTACACAAACCTAAATGTAAAAACAAAAGTTTCTGCAACACAAAAAGTTCGAAGTTTTGACAAACACCCTTTTTTGGAAAGCTGCCTTGCTTCGTTGATACCTTATTTTGACCTGCAGGAAGCTTTTCCCGAAAATATAGCTTCACTAAAGATTACTGAAGCAATCTCAGTCCTTAGAACGATTGACAAAAGCATCGACGACATATTGGCGAATTTTGAAGAACCGCATAAAATTGACTTATCCGGTTTTATGGAAAAGAACTTTATGTTCAATATGCCTCTGGAAAAATTCTGCTACCTGACCGGACGAAGCATGACAACTTTTAAACGTGATTTTCACAGGATTTACAATACAACGCCACAGCGTTGGCTCACACTAAAGCGGTTGGAGCTGGCCCATTACCAACTTTCAAAAAAAAATAAAAAACCTGTTGAAGTGTATTTAGAAACAGGCTTTGAAAACCTGTCGCATTTCTCCTACTCTTTTAAAAAACATTTCGGTTACACCCCCACAGAATTGATTGGTCAGGATTAAAATGAGCGGTAAATTTTTGGAATCACTTGCTTTTCCAGCTATCAGAATTACAAAAGCCAAATCCAGTCAAGGTATTGAAATAGACTCCCACATTTCCCAGTCCGGTCTTTAAAGCCTTTAAATTCATGTCCGGACATTAAATATTAGTAAAATGCAGGGAGAAGATGATTTAAGGGGGTTGGCCAGGATAATGGCGTTCATGCGCGCGGTAAGTATGTTACTTTGAAAACCAAATGAAAAGAAAGAGGAAATATCGAAGACGACAGTAGTAGGTTTAATACAATGAAAATAAATGCTGCCCGGGCAATCAATTAAACAACTGCCTGAATTCTAACGGCGAAACGTTAGTTTTTGTCTTAAAAAGTTTACTGAAGGATTGCGGGTGTTCAAAACCCAATTGAAAAGCTATCTCACTTACGGTTAAATGGGTAGTGGATAATCTTTCTTTCGCTTTTTCTATAAGCTTCAGGTGAATGTATTGCTGCGCGCTTTGTCCTATCTGTGACCGAAGCAAATCACTTAAATATCCCGGCGACAAATGCAATTGTTCTGACAGAAACTGTACGGTTGGCACACCCTGATTTACCGTCTTTTGGGTAGCAAAATAGTCATCTAAAATGGCTTCCGTTTTTTGAAGGACATCGTTATTAACCCCTTTACGTGTAATGAACTGCCGTTTATAGAATCGGTTGACATAACTAAGCAACAATTCTATCTGGGAAACAATCACTTCCTGGCTGAACTCGTCCACACGGGCATTGATTTCCTGTTCCATGATTTTATACACCGATAAAATGACCTCCCTTTCCTGGCTGGATAAATGCAATGCTTCATTCATCGAATACGAGAAATAACCGTACTGCTTAATTTTCTCTGCCAATGGATATCCTAACAAAAAATCAGGGTGTATAAGCAGCAGATAAGCATACGTATTCCTGTTGTATTCATTACTTCCTACCAGCTGGTTAGGCGCCGTAAACAACATACTGCCCTCATTAAAATCATAATAATCCTGCCCGTATTTCAACCTGCCGCTATTTTGCGTAATGAAGGTTATTTTATAGAAATCCAGCACATCATAAATAGGTGCCATGTCCGTATTAAAAGGATTGCTTTCATTGAAATGGACCAAACTTATGAGCGGGTGCTGGGGTTTGGGTAAACCAAACGCCTCGTGGCTTTCCGATATGGAGCGAAACCGTACTATGTTCTTATTTTTCATTATTCAAATCTAATCAAAAAACCTTTGGCGGATGTATTGGCATCGCCATAGGTTCTTTCTTTTTAAATATTACCAGGGAAGTACATTGTCAGCACCGGCAAAATCGGCCGGTCCTGTAAAGCTTCCATTGGGAAGGTCTTCTGCTAGTGCTACGCGTATGGGTTCCAACGAGCCGTGTTCCACAGTATCGGTTCCCTGAAAGTTATTGAGTGCTGTCGCCGTGAAGCCTGGGCTTACCAAATGAATTTTGATGTTGGTGTTTTCCAATTCATTGGCTAAAGACAGGAAAATTCCGTTAAGTGCCGTTTTAGATGCCCCATATACTGCGTCAAATGCTGCACGGTACGGATTTTGGGGATTCGCATTTAATGTAAGTGAACCCAAAGCACTGGATACGGTAACAATACGTGCAGCTGGTGCGTTTTGCAGCAGCGGTAATACTGCCTGTGTTACCGCAAGTGTGCTAAATACATTCGTGTCCCAAACCGTACGCAGCTCACTCATAGAAGCAATGCTGGGCTTTTGGGCACCTAATACCTCTTCCATGGTGCGCCCTTCTTTTCCGGCATGAGAAATGGCGGCATTGTTAACCAATAAGGTAAGATACCCGGATTCGTCCTGAATTTTTGCTACTGCTCTATTGATGGTATCCGTATCGGTAATATCCAAATGGATGGCTTTGGCAGCATTGCCGATCGCAGAAGCCGCAGCTTCCCCTTTTTGCAGGTTTCTTGCCCCAACATACACCGTATACCCTTCAGTAGCTAACGCTTTAGCGACCTGAAATCCAACTCCGGTATTGGCACCTGTTACAAGTGCTACTTTTTTTTTGTTCGTCTCCATAATTTTATCTTTAAAAATTTAATACCCCAAAATTCCAGTATATTGATGCGGTAGTTGTAGTCAGATCAGGAATTATTGTAGCCTAATCGAGGATTGCACTTAGTAGGTGCCCGATGGTAAAAGTCCCTGAAAATAACAATCAACACCAACAGTGCCATTTACTGCTATCCGCAGCCAAAATAAAAGGACTAAGTTCCACACTTTTTAAATTCAAACCTGCTTAGTTAAGATTTTTGTTGTGCAGGGAGAAGACGATTTAAGGGGCTCGCCAAGATTATGGCGTTTATGTGTGCAGTAAGTATATTACTTTGAAAACTAAATGAAGAAAAAGAGAAAACATCGAAGAGGATAGTAATATGTTTAATGGAATGAAAATAGATGATGCCCGGGCAATCAATTAAACAACTGCCTGAATTCCAAAGGCGAAACGTTTGTTTTTGTCTTAAAAAGTTTGCTGAACGATTGCGAATGTTCAAAACCCAGTTCATAAGCTATTTCCGAAACGGAAAGATTTGTAGATGATAATTTTTCTTTCGCTTTTTCTATGATTGCACTCTGAATATATTGTTGTGTATTTAGCCCCGTCAAGGAACTCAACATATCACTAAGGTAACGTTGCGATAGCTTTAATGCTGTGCTGATATATTTTACCGATGGCAGACCGTTTTTCAGGCTGTTTTCTTTTTCAAAATAGTCGTTTAACAGCCTGTCCAATGAAGTTACGATATCGTGATTGACTGCTTTTCGGGTAATAAATTGCCTGTTGTAAAAACGATTGCTGTAATTCAATAATAATTCTATTTGCGATACCAAAACATCCTGGCTGAAACCGTCAATATTGTTGTCCAGTTCATTGGCTATCGTAGCAAATAAATTGGCAATAATTTCTTTTTCCTTTGCCGATAAAAATAATGCTTCTGAAACATCGTACGAGAAAAACCCATAGTGATGTATTGTTTTTCCTAAGGGGTAATTTCGTATAAAGTCCGAATGGAAATACAAGGCAATACCCTCATAGCTATCAATATCTTCTGGTGGAAAAACAACTTGTTTGGGCTTTAAAAATGCTAACCCGCCTTCTTCAAAATCGTAATATCCCTGCCCGTATTTTATTTGTCCTGTAAATGTAGGCTTAAAAGAAATTTTGTAAAAATCAAGGCTTACTTTTTCCCCTTTCGGAAACATGTCTATCGAAACATTATTGTAGTCAACCACTGCGATCAAAGGGTGCAATGGCGCAGGAACTCCCAAAACACGCACAAGTTGCGATATACTATTAATGTGGTTTATGTTAGGCTGTTGTTGCATTTTGTTTACGAATTTAATCTATTTTGTTTTGCCGGGCGAATAACAATGTCGCCAATTTCAACATCGTCAGGCTGGCTTATTGCATAAATTACAGCATTGGCAATGGCTACCGGATCTATAGCAATTTGTTCCATTCCTTTTTGAACAGCTGTTTTCATTTCTTCGTTTTTTATGTTGTTCGCAAAGTCTGTTTTTACAAACCCGGGCGAAATGCCTGTAATGCGAATGTTTCCGTCGGACTCCTGACGAAATGCTTCTGCAATAGTGCGAATGGCATTTTTAGTTCCGGCATAAACGCCCTGCATTGGCACGATCTTTATACCTGAAGTTGAAATAATATTGACGATATGCCCCGATTGTTGTTGTTTAAAAACGGGAATTGCAGCAGCCATCCCATACAAGACACCTTTAAGGTTAATGTCGATCATTTCTTCCCAGCCATCAATATCCAATGCGTCAATGCGGCTTAACTGGCTGACGCCTGCGTTGTTTACAATGACATCTAATTTTCCGTAGTGTTCCACTGCTGTATTTACCAACCGGGCCAGATCGGCTTTATCCTTTACATCAATTGTAGTACTGGCAGCTTCGCCACCTGTACTTTTAATTTCTTCAACAAGTTGTTGTAATGGCTCTGTTCGTCTTGCTCCCAAAACAACCTTTGCCCCGTTTTTTGCTAATTCTATAGCAATGGCCTTACCCATACCGCTGCTTGCACCAGTAATGGCTATAACTTTATCTTTGATATTTTCCATTATGTTCGTTTTATTTGTCTATTTGCTTTTCTAAAACTTCGGGATAACGGTCTCCAACAAGCGTAATTGCGCTTACGGTTGTGTTTATTTTTGCGAGTTCATCGGCTGTTAGTACAATGTTTGTACTTCCAATGTTCTCTTCTAAACGATGCAATTTTGTAGTCCCCGGTATTGGTGCTATCCAGGGCTTTTGAGCTAAGAGCCATGCCAGTGCTAACTGTCCGGGAGTAACATTTTTTTGTTTTGCAATTTCAGAAAGTGCGTCCACTAAAACCATATTGGCTTTTATGTTCTCTTTGCTGAAACGGGGAATTATATTTCTGCGGTCGACATCCGCTAATTTTGAATTTATGGTACCCGTAAGGAAGCCTTTGCCCAACGGGCTGAACGGAACGAAACCAATTCCCAGCTCCTCTAATGTCGGTATGATCTCATTTTCGGGTTCACGCCAAAACAAAGAGTATTCGCTTTGTAATGCTGATACCGGTTGAATTGCATGTGCCCTGCGAATCGTATTGGCACTTGCTTCCGATAAACCGAAATATTTTACTTTACCCTCTTGTATCAGGTCTTTTACAGTACCTGCAACATCTTCTATCGGAACATTAGGGTCAACCCTGTGCTGGTACAGCAAATCAATGTAATCTGTTTTTAATCTTTTTAAAGACGCTTCGGTTACTTCCCTGATCGTTTCGGGCCTGCTGTCTAAACCTGTTATTGGCCTGGCATCTTTACAGCCAAATTTTGTTGCTATAATAACGTCTTTTCTATAAGGCTGTAACCCTTCGCCAACTAGTTCTTCATTGGTGTAAGGCCCGTAGGCCTCTGCAGTGTCAAAAAATGTGATACCCCTTTCAACTGCGTTGCGTAATAGTGTCATGGCCTCGTTCTTATCAAGACCTTTCCCATCTAAAAAGTTTAAGCCCATACAGCCAAATCCTAATGCGGAAACTTCTAATCCGCTATTTCCTAATTTTCTTGTTTGCATAATTGTTTTTGAATTGTTTTTAAAACCGACTTAATTTCAGGTACAAAATTGCTGATTGTTGTGCTTTGAGAAGTAGTCAGGTTGGTAATTGTTGTAGTTAGATTTTCAAACGTTATTTAAACACTGTAAATTAGTCCGCGACCTTTATCTAACGATTTTATCGTTGCCATATCATCAGCAGACAACTCAAAGTCAAATACATTGAAATTTTCCTCTATCCTTTTCACGTTCGTTGATTTCGGGATAACAACTACTTTCCTTTGAATTAACCATCGCAGAACCACTTGGGCAACACTCTTATTATACTTGCCTGCAAGCACTTTTAAAGGTTCATCATTAAAAAGATTATTTTTACCCTGGGCGAAGGGTGCCCAGGACTCCAACTGTATGCCTTGAGATTTCAAAGCGTTCTGCATTGCTGTTTTTTGGGAAAATGGATGGGTTTCCACCTGGTTGACTGCGGGTACCACACTATGCTGTTTAATTAAATCTGAAACCTGGCTTATTTTGAAATTACTTACACCTATAGCCCGTACTTTACCTTCCCTGTATAAATCTTCCATTGCGCTCCAGGAAGAATTTATGTCTCCCTGCGGTAGATGGATTAAGTAGAGATCCATATAATCAAGCCCCATTTTCTTTAGCGATGCTTCAAAAGCGCTTTTTGCATTTTCATATCCGTGATCCGCGGGTAAAAATTTTGTAGTCACAAAGATTTCTTCCCGTCTGATATTACTTTTCTTAATGGCTCTGCCCACCGATGCCTCATTGTGGTATGCCGCGGCGGTGTCTATGAGCCTGTAGCCGATATTTAATGCATGTAGCACCGACTGCTCACACTCAGAACCGTCCCGAAGCAGGTACGTACCAAAACCAAGAAGCGGGATTTTTACCCCATTATTTAATAGTATATGTTCCATTTTACACTGACTTTAATTACAAGTGCAAAATTCTTAATAGCCGTCTGATGAAATGTATCTGAATTGGTAATTGTTGTAGTCTAAAATAAAATAATGACCTCCAAAACCAAACACTGTCAAGCACCGCCGGTGAGTGCCACATTCTTATAGACAAAATGTAGAGCCTTTAAATTCAAGTCCGAACATGAAAAATTAAAGTAATGCAGGGAGAAGATGATATAAGGGGGCTCGCCAAGATAATGGCGTTCATGCGTGCGGTAAGCATTTTATTGGTACTGATGCATTTTTACTGGTTCTGTTATGGCGTTTTTTTTGATAAAGGCTGGACGTTACAGCTAATTAATACCATACTGTCTGGTTTCCAGCAAAAGGCAGGCTTATTCTCCGAGTTGCTGTACACAAAGCTATTTGCTTTGGTGCTACTTGCGTTAAGCTGCCTGGGTACCAAGGGGGTTAAAAATGAAAAGGTAACCTGGCGCAAGATCAACAGTACACTTGTGTTTGGTTTTGCGTTATTTTTCTTCAATACGCCCTTATTGAGGGCTTTGGGTACTACCGGGGTATTCTTGTACATACTTACCACAAGCGCGGGATATATTGCATTAATGGTAGCCGGTGTCTGGATGTCCCGTTTACTGCGCAACAACCTCATGGATGATGTATTTAATATGGAGAATGAAAGTTTCCAGCAGGAAACACAATTGATGCAAAACGAGTATTCGGTTAACCTTCCTACAAAATTCTATTACGAAGGGAAGTGGAACAAGGGCTGGATTAATATTGTGAACCCCTTCAGGGCGACCACCGTGCTGGGTACACCGGGTTCCGGTAAATCCTTCGCCATTATCAATAATTATATCCGGCAGCATATTGAGAAAGGGTTTGCCATGTACATCTATGATTTTAAATTTGACGACCTGTCTACAATTGCCTACAATCACCTGTTGCATAATACTCACGGCTACAAAGTAAAGCCGAAATTCTATGTGATCAATTTTGACGACCCGCGCCGCAGCCACCGCTGCAACCCCATTAACCCGGAGTTTATGAGTGATATTTCCGATGCCTACGAATCGGCCTATACCATCATGCTGAACCTGAACCGGAGCTGGATACAAAAGCAGGGCGATTTCTTTGTGGAATCTCCGATTATCCTGTTGGCCGCTATAATTTGGTTTTTAAAGATTTATGATAACGGAAGGTACTGTACATTTCCCCATGCCATTGAATTACTGAACAAAAAATATGCGGATGTGTTTACGATTCTCACATCGTATCCTGATTTGGAAAACTACCTGTCACCCTTCATGGATGCCTGGCAGGGCGGCGCGCAGGACCAGCTACAGGGACAGATCGCCTCAGCAAAGATTCCACTGTCAAGGATGATCTCGCCCCAGCTCTACTGGGTAATGACCGGCGATGATTTTTCATTGGACATTAATAATCCAAAGGAACCTAAAATACTTTGTGTGGGTAACAACCCGGATCGCCAGAATATTTATTCTGCAGCCCTTGGCCTGTACAATTCAAGGATTGTAAAGCTGATCAATAAGAAAGGGCAGCTTAAAAGTTCTGTAATTATTGATGAGCTACCCACGATTTATTTTCGTGGGCTGGACAACCTGATTGCAACTGCCCGGAGCAACAAAGTTGCCGTATGCCTGGGCTTCCAGGACTATTCGCAACTGACCAGGGATTACGGGGATAAGGAAAGTAAGGTGATCCAGAACACGGTCGGCAATATCTTTAGTGGGCAGGTCGTAGGGGAAACGGCCAAAAGCCTTTCGGAACGCTTTGGGAAGGTCTTGCAGAAAAGGCAAAGCATGACCATCAACCGCAGCGATAAATCCACGTCTATCTCTACACAGCTGGACAGCCTTATACCGGCTTCCAAGATAGCGACACTTACCCAGGGGATGTTCGTGGGCGCAGTCTCAGACAATTTTGACGAGCGCATCGAGCAGAAGATCTTCCATTCGGAAATTGTGGTAGATACAGAAAAAGTAGCAGCGGAAGAAAAACACTATCAAAAAATACCGAACATACGGTCATTTACCGGTAAGGATGGTAAAGATAACATGGTACGGGAAATTGATGATAATTACCGCCAGATCAAACTCGACATTGTAAATATTATTGATTTGGAGCTAACCCGGATAAAAAATGACCCCGATCTCGCACATCTTGTACCTACGCAAAACAAGAAATAGGTGTTAAAAAAAAAGCCTCTAACCGGGATAATTCCGATTAGAGGCTTAAAATTGAACATTTCATAGTGTATTGGTTATAAACAGAAAGTAACGTGGTATTATAGAACACTCTCGTGCACTGCAAGCAATAATTGGCCTTATTAGACCCATTATGCGTAAGTGGTTTAATAAGGCCAACTAAGAATTCCGTAAAGTTTCGCTGGAGGAATCTAAAAAATAGCAGAAAGGCTTGCCGTGGTTACGGCAAGCCTTTTATTATTGGCCTATGGCTTTATCATTGCCAAAGTCGAATTGAACCTCACACTTTTCATTTAAAACAAGACGCGCCGTAAAACCCTTACCGGATTTGCTCTTCATCCCCTTCAAAAGGCTGGTTGCCTTTCCTGTAACGAGATTATCAATTTCGCCTATAGAAAGCACCAAGCCACATATTTTTCGGAACTGGAGCCAGCCACAGCACGCATCAGGGCATTTGACAACCTTGTCGGTAATGAATAAATGTTGTGTGTTACACTTTGGGCATAAAAGTTCCGGCATACCTTCTGTCTTAAATTGGGCCTGCAATAACTCCTTGGTCACTTCCCGCGTATACGCTTCAATCTCACGTTGAAAATCCTGGCTGTCTAAAAGGCCATCCTCAATCGCTCCCAAAGCCATTTCCCATTCGCCTGTCAGCGCAACAGAGGAAATACTCATGGATGCGACCATGTCATAAACGGCTTCCCCCTTCGCCGTAGGTACCAGTGCTTTCCCTCTTCGTTCAATATAGTGCCGCCCGAGCAACGTCTCTATGATTCCCGCCCGCGTGGCGGGTGTGCCCAAACCCACACCTCTGAAAGTTTGCTTTGTATCGGGGTCATAGGTGTTACTGGTGACATGTTCCATACGCGTTAAAAGGGTAGCTTCTGTAAAAAGCTGCGGCCCCCGGTGCTGCTTTTCTAAAATGGCACTCCCTGTAATGGATAGCGGATCACCCACAGTCAGTTCAGGGACATCGTTTTCCAGTGCTTCATCGTCGTCAAATTCATTTTGAATCCCGCGCCATCCCGGCTCCAGCACATTTACCGCCTTTATTTTAAAATCATAGTGCAACACCTGTAGCCCGGTAGCGACAATTTCCCTCACACAGATTCCTGAAACGGCTTCCAACAAACGCAATGCGATCATCTGGTACAGGGTATTTTCTTTGGCCGATAAGGCGGAAGGTACCTTTTCAGTGACCAGCAAACCGTGGTGGTCGGTAACCTTGCCCTCATTTACAATGTGCTTGTTAAGCTGTCCAAATTTGATCTTGGGTAGGTGTTTGCCCAGCGCAGCATCCTGCCCAAGCCCCCTGATAAGCCCCGGGAGCACTGCCCAAAGGTCTTCGGTAATATAGTTGCTGCCGGTACGCGGGTAGGTAATAAATTGTTTCTCGTACAATGCCTGGGCGACCTCCAGTGTCTCGGCAGCAGTAAACCCGAACTTCCGGTTGGCGGCCTTCTGCAACCCTGTCAGGTCGTAAAGCAGCGGCACCGGGTCCTGTATGATCTCCGAGTTGACACGGGTAACTACAGCCTGGTTTTTACGCAGTATGGATTTCAGCGCTTCTTCGGCTTTCTCCCTGCTCTCGAAAGACAAAGAAGAAAGGCTGTTAAAATCGGTAAATGACTTTGTATGCGTGAGTTGCAGCTGCCAGTATTTTTCGGGCATAAAATCGCGGTACTCCTTATACTTTTCACAGATCAGTGCCAGTGTTGGGGTCTGTACGCGGCCAAGGGAATACACACCGGAACCTGCCACCAGGCTGAGCGCCTGTGACGCATTGATACCCAACAACCAGTCGGCGCGGCTGCGCGCACGGGCGGAAAGGTACAGGTTATCGAAATCACCGCCCGGCAGCAGGTTGTCCAGGCCATGGCGCAGCGCCTTTTCGGTCAATGAGCTTACCCAAAGCCTGCTAAAAGGTTTGGTACAATTGAGGTATTCATAGATGTAACGGAAGATGAGTTCACCTTCACGGCCCGCATCCGTCGCAACGATGATTTTTTCACTCTTTTTAAATAGCTCCCCAATTACAACAAGTTGCTTTAGGATCCTTTTGTCAGGCAACAGGCGCTCAGTTCCAGTACCTTTCCTGGGGGTCAGCAAAAAGGGCGAAGGCAAAATCGGGAGGCTTTCTTTCCGGAATCCCCTGATACCATAATCTTCCGGCAGCCCAAGGGCAATGAGGTGGCCGAGCGCCCAGGTTACCAAGTAGCCGTTGCCTTCCATATAACCTTCTTTTTTTGCCGTCGCGCCCAACAGCGTAGCCAGTTCACGGGCTACGCTGGGTTTTTCTGCTACTACTGTTATCATGGTACATAATTATTTGTTACATTTTTCTTCCCCTGCTTTTTGCCGGGGCATCCTGTGGTTCCTGCTCCTGCTTAGCGGTAGTTTCCTTTTGGTTCTTTTGGTCCTCTTTTGCAGCATTTCCTGCCTGTGCCGTTTTGTTCTCTGTAGCTGCGCCCTGCGAAGCCCCGGCAGGCAGGGATTCCTCTTTTGATTTGGCAGGGTTGTTAAAGGAAAAGCCCACCTTGCCGCTTTCACTGTTGTAGGTGATATAGCCATGGTATTCCTTTTGGTTTTTGTCTACTAGGCCGCTCACATAGACCGTTAACCCGTCCTTCAGTTTATTGTACTGGTCATCGGTAAGTTCCTTGCCCCTGAACTCCCTCGGTGCCTCGTCGTACGTCCTGCCTTGTGACTGGCCTTGGGCGGGCTTGTTGTCGAACAGGAATTCCACGTAACGCTTATCGGCATTGAACTGTACCGTGGCATCAAAGGATTCACCTTTCTTCGAGGTCATCCCTTCAAGCTGTAACGGTTTACCTTCCTGTAAAACTTGTTTTTGGGCATCGTCCAGTTTAACGCCTTTAATTTCGTCGGGTATCTTGATCCATTCTGCCTTGTAGGCTACCAGCTCGTTGGTTTTACGGTCGACACTGATCACGGAAGGGATATTTTCACTGGTTTTCTGATTAAATAGATCGACGACCCTGCCCATATTCCCGGTGTTCAAAAGGTTATCCTTGTCTTCCTTCGTAAACTCATGCCCGAAAAACGGGTAGTTCAGGTTAGGCTCTTTTCGTATGCCGTGCATGGCCACGACGACCTGGCCCGCATCATTGGTTTGTAACGACAGCCGGGCATCCAATTTTGCGACCGCATCACCCATGGTAAGGGTAAGTGGTACGGTATCGTTGGTCTTAAACCCTTTTAGCAAGGGCTCCATCAGGTTCATTTTTTCAAGGCGCTCCTTGTTGATTCCTAAATTGGCGAGTGATTCCCAATTCACCTGTTCCGGTTTGAATTTGTACTCGCTTGTCTCCTGTGTTGACGGTGTTGTTTCCATAGTATTATGATTTTTAAATTGATATTCAGAATTGAGTGCATACTTAGACATGAGCTTTTGGGCATCTTTTCCAAGGTTGTCCAAATGCGACTGGAGCTCGGCGGCTATCTCTTTCCCTAATGCGTAGGGTACGCGGAAGAAGTCAAAACGGGTGGGCTCTTTGAGCTGGCGCATGAAATTGGCGAAGAAGTTGGAAAAGAAGTCGCCATTGCGCTCGACACGCATGAAATCCTGCTGCTTTTTTTCATCAATGCCCTCCGCCTTTACGATGCCGTCCTTCGAAAGCCCCTTGACACCCTTGACCTTGTTTTCTTTTTTATCCAGGACAAGGAGCATTTCATTGAGCTCGTCAGGACTCTTCTGGATTTTTGGCTGGTCTGGCATAACAAAATATTTAGGGATTAAAACTATAATAGCCATTCCTTAGGGAGGGAGTTAAAGGCGCGGCAGGGATTGTTTGTCATCCGGTGGCCTTGCGCTGCGGTTCCGGGCGGTGGAAGCTTTCCCTGATAAACTGGTGCACGTCGGAAAGTTTATAGTACAGCTTCCCACTTATGGTATAGTAGGGAAGCTTTCCGTCAGAACGGTAGCGTTGCAGGGAGCGCGAACTGATTTTGAGCATCTGGAGCACGTCCTGGTTGTCCAGTAATTCTTCGCCATCAATACTGTTATGGCGCTGTTCCACCTTATGGATCTTCTCGGCAAGCAGGTCAAAGCGCTGCATTACACGTTCCATCCAGGCGTGAAATTCGGTTCTGTCTATATTCATGGTGTTGGATTTATGGTGATACTTTGCTTCCCAATGTTGGCCGGTTATCCAGGCACACATCAAAGTAAGCGAACAGCTAAAAAGTGCACAACTACAACTTTTGTTGTAGCCTTTTGTGTACCGGGTATCCCTTTAAAATTTGTTATGGGCAGCCATCATTTGTATAGGAAGCAGTTGTGGGGTATCTAAAAATAAAAAAGCGGATGGGAAGAGAACTTCCGACCCGCTGGTACTAAGACGATGTATGTAATTGGGTTAATGGCAATATCCATCCCGATTATAAGTTCAGTAAGTTTTTATTTTTCGGATGATCTTCTCCAACGCAGCAATTGCGATTTCTTTATCCTTATCCTCGGCCTTATAGGAATTGATGCGCACAGCATTGTAGGAGAGGTCCTGTTTATGGGCCGTAGCAAGAAAAGGTATGATACTTTTAAATACTTTGCTCATTGATTTTGCCTTGAGTATGCGCAGCTCATCTGCTGCCCGCAATATGATGCCGATCTGGTCGGAAGATAGGTCACATAAAACTTTTTCATTATTATTAAATTCCGGGGCATGCCCCTCCCCTGTCGATTGCACAGGCATTGGCATTGTTTTCTCCAGATAAGCAATCTCGTTACTAAACCAATTCGCTAAACTGACCTTGAGGTTTTGATGGTGGGGATACAGCACGGTATTCTGGTTGCAATGCATCTGCTTAAATTCTTTAAAATGGAAATGGAGGCTGTCTGCACGTTCCGCTTTATGCTCCAACATGTTTATTTTATCAGCGATACACCGGGTAAAATAATTGATATAGCTCCTGCTATTAAAGTTCATGTAGATCAGCAGTTCATTAAGGGCGGTGTAGATACTGGTTTTATTTTTGGCTCTGCCCAGGAGTTCCAGTTCTTTTACAAGTTCTTTACGGTAAAGCAATTCCCTAAAACTTGTCGGCGGGTCTTTTTTTGAATTTATAAAATTATAGAGATTGCCCAGGACAATGTCTGTAAAACGCACGTCGGCCACTTCCGTGATCAGGCGTTTACGTATACGGTCTAATTTCATACGCATCTCCATCTTTGAAACTTCAAGGTAGGTGGACGGCACCCGTTCATCCAGGCTGAGGAAATTTGCAAAGCGTGTTTCAATAAATGACAGTATCTCATCCAGGCAGGAAGTGAGTGTCTTTGTAATGTTGACAAGTTCCGATTTTTTGAACAGCTCGTTCTTTTGATAGTCAATGACACTATCCAGGAGAATGATCAGCGCTGAATGGTATTTGCGCACCAGTAACCTGATTTGGTTCTCCTTTGGAAGTGAAAATACTTTATTTTTTAGTTCCGATTGTATATGGAGCGTTTCGATGATTGCCTTCTCCGATAATGCCTGTGCTTCCTCCTTCGTAATGTCCTGAAAATACATTTTTTTTGGGTTCAGCGTTAAGGTGATTAGCGAATCCAGCCACTCCAGGGGATAGTTCTGTATCATAATCCACGGGGATAATTATTATCGTCGAAAAGAGTTGGGGGGTACTCCTCTGTTATGCTTAAAAAATGCGGTAAAAGACGCGCTGTTCTGAAATCCCAGCTGTTCTGAAATTTGCATGACAGTGTCATCTGTAGTGCATAGCAATTTCTCTGCCTGCTCCATAAGGATAGCGACAATAAACTGCTTTGCAGACATATTTAGGGTAACATGTACACAACGCGTGAGGTAGCTGGCTCCAATACATAAGATATCCGCATAATAGTGCACATCATGGTGCCGGGTAGCCTCGCGCTGTACCAGGACTATAAATCGGTAGGCGATTCCCAAACGCCTCCCATAAGGCCCAATATCCGGCACTACGTTAAGATCTGACGGCGCAAGTAAAAGTTCCAAAAACGAAAGAAATTGGCCTTTCTTTTCCTCCCGGCTTAATAATACCTCTCCAAGAACCGTTTCAATACAGGAGGATTGCGCTACCGATAGGGATATAAAAGGAGAAGTGCTGCTTACCGCATCACCATCTTCAGGTAAAGATTGTGAAAAGCCTGAATAAACGAGCAGGTAAGCGGCACTTCCACCTTGTAGAAAAGTTCCATCAATGGGCATGTACCGGGCAGTAAAAAGGAAAACTTCCGCGCCACTTTTTGTATATCCATCGACCACTAATCTTTTTGGGAAATCCTTGCAATAGATATAGCAATCCATAGCTTTAGTATATGCTTCCCTGAAGTCCAGCAGGGACTTCAGGTCGGCAAAACGATGGAGCGATTGCATAGCCATAGTGTTGGGATAAATAGTTGTCGTGGAATTATTCAAAGGTGGCACCCAGCCCGTACAGGACTGCTGAAACATCACTTTCCGATGCGCCATAGGCAGTAGCCGCAACATGCCCGATAGAAAATTCCCAGTCACGGTCTTTGCGCTTTCTTGGTTTACGCCCGGTGGCATCCTGCCGCACTACGGCCATAGTCGTCAGTAGTATATTCCGATCTGTGGTTGATAATTGTGGGTCAGAAACTACTTCCCCTTCATAGGAAACGATTACATCATAAACCTGCTGGTACGGGGCATCCGATTCATACATTTGGGAAAGGATGGTGGTTATTCCCAGCAGCGAAGCCAGGCCATTAGGGGTCAGTGCGGAATAGGAGAACGCCAGTTCAGGATTTGAAGCGGCTGTGGTAATGATGGTTTCTAAAATAGCACTATCCGGTGGCAGATTGTTATTTGCATCGAGTTGTCCAAAAGGCTCCTCCCCCGAGGCGTAATCGGTTATATCTGGTAATGTCCCATACAGGACACGCGTAGAATCCGGAAAATATCCTTCGTACAAGACACTATAGATTGTACCCACCTGATCCTGGGGGTTCGCGGGGTTTGTAGTGGTAACCGTTTTCGTTTTGGCAGCGTATAAGGATGTAGTACTGCTTTGGATGGCGGCACTCCCATCCCCGTCGTTGGTACATGATAAAAACAGGCAGGCACCAAGCCCGCAATAAAAGATAATTTTCATAAGTGCAAATGTTTAAGTTGATGATTCCCTTATCATTTGCCCGGGCATAAAATGTTCTGTGTAGAACACTTTATTGAATTCATTTCAAAACTACATTGCGCCCCAACTATTTGCAAATGGTTGCTGTTTTGGTTCGGGAATCATTTGCATACCATTCGCGAATGGCGTAATTTTATTCTTATAATTTCGCAACTTTTACGCTGTTTATACTACATTGGAATGGACTGTTTCCCTGCCATACAGCACGGTTCAGCTAGGTTTAACCTTAATCAGCCAGCCATGAAAACACTATACGCTGCGATCACCTTACTATTGTTTACATTCATTACCGATCCACGTCCTATCCTTGACACCTATCCCGAACTGGAAGAGCAGATTAATCGGTTAAATGGGAGCCCGAAGGTATGGGCGGCCATCAATGCTTACCGGAATAAAGCTTGGAAAGAGCGTGACTGGGTAAAGCTTATGGATGCCTACCATTACGCAGTCTATGAAAGTACCGGCACAGACAAGCTGGTGTATTCTGACAGCATGATATATGCTGCAACCAGGTCTAAGGAAACTGCATTAATCGGTGAGGCTTACCTTGCCAAAGGGATAATATACTATTATAGGAAGGACCACATGAGGGCATTTGAGAACTACACTGTGGCGAACAGGTATATAGCAACTACGGATGACCAGTACTTGAAGCATAAGGTAAAATACCACATGGCCCTCATAAAATCCTATTTGGGATATTACCACGAAGCAATTGCACTTCTAAAGGAATGTACGGCGTACTATGAGCGCGAAGACCCATTCGCCTATGCCAATTCACTGCACAGCCTCGCCCTGTGCTACAGCCGTACCGGCGCACTGAAATTGTCGGTAAAAACGAACGCTGAAGCAGCCCAGGTTAGCCGTGAGGCGGGTTATGATAAGATCATGCCGCACATCCAGCAGCTTGAGGGTGTTAATTTATACCACAATGCCGATTACAGTAGGGCTATAAAAGTGCTGGAGCATACAATGGCGCCTATCCGGAAGGAAGATGATTTTGCGACCGAGGCGGTATCGTATTTTTATATCGGTAAATCGTATAAGTCATTAAAGATGGATGAAACAGCGCTAACCTATTTCAGGAAAGTGGATTCGATCTATTGCAAACGAAAATATATCAGGCCTGAATTGCGGGAGAATTACGAACTGTTGATTGCCTATTACAGGGACAGGGATACAATGAAAAAAGCACTACCCTACATCGAACGGTTGTTGGTGATTGACAAAGAGATCGACAACAATTTCAGGTACCTGAGCCAGAAAATACACCGGGAATACGATACCCGTGCCCTACAGGCATTCAAGGACGACGCGGAGCGGAAGTCCGTAAGCCGCAATCGGTACCACATGGTTGCCGTGGTCTTCAGCGTGGCTTTGCTGTGCTTTTTGCCCTACTTTGTATACCGCAACCTTACAGCACAGAGGCGCTATCGTAAAAAATATGCAGAATTGCTGGCCAACGGACTATCTACCGCCACGAAAAAAGCGAGCCGGAAGATCCCGAAAATCCCGGTTACCGATACCATTACCGAAAGGATACTGAAATGCCTGGAGGATTTTGAGAAAGAGGATGCATTCCGCGAACCGGAGTTGACAGCAAGCGCTCTCGCCGAGCGCTTTAAGACCAACAACAAATACCTTGCTAGTGTGATCCTGGCACACAGGGGCAAAAGTTTTACGGATTACATTAACGGGCTGCGCATAAATTATATCCTGCAGCGCCTGCGCAATGAATCGCGTATCAGGCAATACAACACGGCAGGCCTCGCGCAGGAAGCAGGCTTTGTTTCTACCCAGCATTTCACAGGGTGCTTTAAAAAAGAGACAGGGATGACGCCCAAGTTCTTCATACAGGAAACAGAATGGGAATTAAAAGCAAAAACAGCCGACGGATATGAAAAATCGGGAGATTAGTGTAATTTTGGTGCCTAATTTTAAAAATAGCATTCCATGAACGAGTTAAACGAAAAGATCAGCGCAGGTATTGAGGTATTCCAGAAAGAATCAGAAGCCTTTGCACAGGGGAACAAAGCGGCAGGTGCACGTGCGCGTAAAGCGACGTTAGAGCTGGAAAAATTGTTCAAGGAGTACCGTAAGGTTTCTATCGAGGAAGGAAAGAAATAGCCTTTTTAAAGCCCTTTGTTGATCCAAGGGGCTTTGTTGTTTTTGGGATTTTTTTAGTACATCTGTTTAGGGCGACTTCTCGGGCACTCCGCTGTATCTTTTTCTGCGAAAAAGGATGCCGTTGCGGTCCCGGTCGCGGGAGTGAACATGAAAAGCTATATCAGAAATATGTTTAAATATTAACTATTTAATTAGATATAAGGCAACTTTACGCCGAGCTTATATACTTTGTAATAGGCAGGTATTTCCTTCATATTATCTCTGATATTTTCTAATGAAAAATCTTCAATCCCGTTTTCCATGTCAGGATAAATAATTAAACAAGATATATTTATATCTCCAGTCACTTTCAATTTTTCCCGGACCTTTTTCAAACGTGCATATCCGGCTACTTGACGAATATCATCGTGTACCTGTCCGTGTTGATAATGGAGTTTGTATTTAGCATCGATAACCACTTGAAAATCAGGTTTTGAAACTAAAATATCTAGTGCATTGCCATAGGTTTTAAATTGAAAATGGATTTCTTTTTTACCAGCTGGATTGGCTTCTATCATTTTACTATAAACATACAATTCGAATAACCGGGGCATGTCTATCCAGAATGGCGGTGTTGCAATTTCTTTGGAACTCGTCTGTGTAATGTTATAAGCAAAACGCTTCAGTATATGCTGACCCGTCTGCAAAGCTTCTTCATACGCTTTGTAAAATGGATTGTGCTTGATGTGCTTAAGTTCATATTCGTTGACTACATTCGAAATCAATTCAAAAGCGGGACGACAATAGTTTATAGTATGTTGTATATCCGAATAAATGGTTCCAAAAAGAGATTTATTGTTTTCCAAATAGGCCGTGGCAAATTGCAACACCTTTTTTAAAAAACGGTTTTCAGGATGGTCGTAGCCGAATTGCTGGTACTCACAGTATGTAGTTGTGAATCGATTCTTAAAAACATTCTGCTTAATATGTTGTCCAACCAATATTTTGCCTTTAACCCTGTTGTTAAGGTTTTCCTGCACTTTGTAGTAATTTTTCTTTAACCCTTTACGGACAATGTTTTTCAATATCTGTAAAAAACGTACAATCAGGAAAGGGGTTAGCCTATCGTCTTTTTGTTCAATTTTAATGGGCTGGGCAAGCCAGTCAATTTTAACCAAGTTTATGATTTCTCTGTTACTCTCATCAACTGACGCTACCTGCAACAGCATACTTAGGTAATCCAGTTCAAATATAGACCCATCAACTTCTTTCGACCTTTTCTGCTTTGTGTTATCATCGGAATCATGTTCGCTTTTTTTATCAAACAATTTAGCATACTTACTGTTTATTTTTGGTTCAACATACAAGTACCTACCTGTCTTTCCAATCCAGTCAAGCCCAATACAGTAATCTGCCTTCAGTTCAAAATCTAAATCTTTTCTATTAAATATAAAACAATGACTGCTATCATTGAACGGCTTAGACACTACCGATTCAAACAGTTCAAATTTTGACCGATGAATTTTTACGATGCCTTCTTGTTCTGGCTGTTGCTCTTCATCATTCACGAAGCGGATTAGAAGGCTTTTATGTTCGGATAAACAAATACCCATTATATAGAAGGAGCTAAAGCTTCAATTTTTTCCTTGATTTTTTCGCCCGTTAAAACGCCATCTCTTACATATTCCCGTAAAATCGGCTTGATTTCGTATTCAAGTCGAATTTCGGTCGAAGCGCCATCTGTTTCTGCTGATTTATCGATAAAATAGGAATGACCTAATTGGACGTCTTTCTTCTCAAATTCAGGTGATAAATTGGTATCGAACAAAGCCGCTACTGTATCAAATAAAACGCCGTCAAATGTTTCCAAACCTTGTGTCTCTTTAAGATTTTCTGATGGAACATCTACAAATGCAAAACGCCTGCGGATGGCGTAATCAATATGCCCCACCGAACGATCGGCAGTATTCATAGTGCCAATGATGTAAAGATTTGGAGGTAAAATCAATTTATTATCGTCTTCGACGGCATACATACTTTCTACGGCCTCTCCCCGGTATTCTAGGGCATAAATGAGTTCGCCTAAAACAGATGAAAGGTTAGCCCGATTAATTTCGTCTATAATGAGCACGTAATTTCTGGGAGCTTCTGAATAAGACTCTCCTTGATACTTATACTCATCAAAGAAAATTTTGAGCAGGGCATTATAATAGGTATAGCGATAATGTGCATGGATAAATTTCTCTTTATCTAATTGCTTATTTGTCAATTCAAGCTCTCCCGAAACTATAGCCTTAACCAGACTCTTGAACTCGCTAAATTTTATATATCCGGGTGTTTGCCAGGATTGGGCATACTTAAAATAAGAATCCGTTACTTCATAAATCTTAATATCCCCTGAAAGTGTTACTTGCTCTTCAGGCAATTTTGCTTCAACATTACTCTTAAACTCTTCAAACTTGGAATCTACCCATTGCTCAATGTTTGATTCAGAAGAATTGTTATGGCTTGCTATATAATTCCTTAACGCTTTTTCAGCAAACAAACCAAGTGTTTTATTTACATTTTTATACTCGATTTTCTCACCTTTTGATTCGGCTACGATACCACGTACAAAGTCTTCATAAGTGTAGCTGGGATGGAATTGAATTAGTTTGACTTGTTCTGAGTCCTTTTTATTAACATTTACATTTTCCGTTATATATTTAGCCAATGACATTTCATACGCTTCAACATTTTTTAAAGTTGAGGTTTTCCAATCTAAATTATCTTTATAATATTTTATTATCCCAGAGATTGTTGGAAGACGATTTTCTCCAGATGTAGTAATTTCAATATTGTCTTGATTAATCGAAATTATCTCAAATTTTTTCGTCCCACCGACACTATCAAATTTTAAACCCAAATTAAGGTTATTCTTTACAAACTCTTTATCAATTTGGTTTAATCCTAGTAATTGTTGAGCTATCTCTTTTGCCAATTTAGTTTTACCTGTACCTGGAGGACCTTGGAGGATAATTTGCCTTTTGTATTTAAGCAAGTTTATCTTTTTAGTGATTTCCTTCAATTGTATTTCCTGATGCGAAAGAGTTTCATTTTTCCTATTGTTTAATTCAAAAACCATACAGTATACCTCAAATTGTTTTTTTAGATCCGAAATCACAGTTTGATAATCCGAATCATCTAATTTGTTGTCATTCAAATAAGGAATAGAATTTCCAAAAAGTAAAAACTCTTCTTCCTTCATTTTACCTAATTGGTCTTCTGAACCTATCTTAAAAGAATAATTTGGAACAACATTTTTTATTTTAAAATATAAATCTTTAAAAGAAATGCCTAAGGAATTTGCAATTTTTGCGGGATCATCATTATTAAAAGATCCTCTTTGGCTGTTAATTCCAAGTCCGTAACCTAATTCTCCATTCCGTAAATATAAATGATACTGGATTTCTTTTTTTCCTCCTCTATTGTAAACCCATTCTGATTTATCTTTATCATATTCCGAAAAAAGTATTCTATTAGGTAGGTTATTTAATCCGGAAAGTTTTTTCCTAGCCTCTCTAAACTTTTGATTAAAGTTATCTCCTAGATCTGTTTCAATCTGCCTTATTAACGTTTCAAAATTCTGAAAATCCATATTTATTATTTAAAAAGCTTCGATGTGATAATTTCTAACATCTAAATATTATTTATACGATACACTCCCCTCAGCCACCATACCCACTTTCTCCTTAGCCTCAGCGACAGTTACCTGCCCGTTCATCAACATAGGCAATAACCAATCGCGAAGCGAAGCAAGTTCATGGTTTTGTTTTTTATTTAAATCAATTTTTTTTATAATTTGATTAGTTTGAGTGAAAAAACTATTCAGAACCGCTGACGCAGGATTGAGTATCCTTAGTTTAGAAACATGAGGAACAGTCAATTGCTGCTGTACAGAACCTGAGTTTTCAAAAACTAAGTTTTTAATTTCGTAGTAAAAAAACAGTGCTCTATATTTTACTTTAGGAATAATAGATATTAAACGTATAATCGGAAAATACGATTCATTTCTTAACACTGTATAACCAATAGTCCCTCTAGCCGAAATTGTTATACTTGGTTCACTTATCTTAGCCAACTTCGTATAGCCATAAAGGCCTTCATTAGTTGACCCATTTGAAAATATAGGTATTCTATAATCTTCGGTTTTTACTTTCGATATTAAATCAGGTTTATCACCACCGGCATTAATAGCAGCGATATCTCCGAGCTCTTTTACCTCCCATCTTTCTGGAATCTCCCTCTTCAACGCATCATTCCAGACCATTTTACCGCCTGACGATTTATAAGGCTTGCCATGAGCATTCGGAAAATCAAATTGTATAAACCAATAGTCATACAGCGTTTTGACCATTGCCTCCAGCTCTGCGTTGATTTTGCTGTTTAATTCTATTTTATCGTCTAAAGTTGAAAGGACAGAGGCGATTTTCTGCTGGGTTGGAAGATTTAAATTTGGGATTTCAAATTCAAGTATCTGATTTTTATCACCACGAGGCATTTTAGTTCCCTTTGAGCCAGCCATCGTATGATCAAAAAACATATCCTGAAATAAGTTATAATAAACAAATCTCGAGTCAAAATCATTCCTAACGACAAAAGTCAAAACATCGCTGGAAACTCCTCCATCATTCTTAGCATACCAAATCTTTTTTAAGTATGGACGTATATTCGAAATCAATATATTTCCAGCAGAATACTTAGTAGTATTATTAATTGATGCAGGAAGAGCATCAATTCTAGTAACACCTTGTTTATTCTGAAGTAAATTTTCAGTTGAGACGTATGACTCAAGTTTTAGTTCCCCATATGGTATTCTTTCTTTAGAATAAAATACAACATCCTTCAACTTTATTTTACTCATACCTTAAACCCTTTAATTGTTCCTGAATTTCTTGGTCTAAGGCATTACCTTCTGCAAAAAGGCTTTGCAGTCGATTTTGAAAACCGTCCATTTTTTCTGCAAATTCTTCTGCTGTAATATCCACATACTCAATTTTTACCTCAAAATACTGCCCGGCACTAAAGCTGTAGTTTTTTTCTATTACCTGTGCTCTGCTAACCACTACAGAGAGGTCGCGTACGGCCTGTATGGCATTAAAGGTATCAATAATAAGGTTTTCCTCGACAGGGGTTAATACGGTGCGCTGGTTTTTACCCTCCTTAACCGTTTCTCCCAGTTTAGAGGCATCCATCAATACCATCTGGTCGCTATCGGCTTTCTTATCCAAAAACAACACCGAAACGTTGGTACCCGTACTGGCAAAAATATTACTGGGCATACTTACCACGCCACGCAGCCAGCCGTTAGTTATAATGCGCTCACGGATTTTCTTTTCAATGCCGCTTTGCGCAGTAATAAAACCGGTGGGCACTACAATAGCCGCTTTTCCGGTATCATTCAATGAGTACATAATATGCTGTATGAATAGCAGATAGATGGCCATTGATTCTTTCTTACTTTTCGGTATATTAGGAATCCCGGCAAAAAAACGTTTTTTAAAAGCGTCTTTATCTAAATCAGCATGAAAATCGGAAAAATCCAGCTTAAATGGCGGATTAGAAACGATGTAGTCGAACTCTTTGTCCAAATAGTTCGGTTGCGCTATCGTATTGGTCTTGATAATGTTCGGTATAGAATGCGTCAGGTTATTCAATACCAAATTCAGACGCAGCATATTGCTCGATTTCTGCGAAATATCCTCGGAGTAAATCGTACAGTTCTCTTCGCCAATCTCGTGGGCGATACTCATTAATAACGTGCCCGACCCCGCCGAAGGGTCATACACTTTTGCCCCCTTTACCGGTCCGGGTACCATAATTTGTGCCATAATGCGAGCAACTGCATGGGGTGTGTAATACTCTGCATATTTCCCGCCACTATCGGTATTGTAATCCTTAATAAGATATTCAAAAATGGTAGCGAAAAAATCGTATTTCTGCTCAAACATCTCCTCAAAACTAAACTCAAACAGCTTGTTGACTAAGGCTTTTGCAAACGCATCACGCTGCGAGGAATCTGAAATAAACTGCGTTAAATCGTCAAACAAGCTATCTTTAGCGCCGGTAAAAGATTTTACCGAAAATACTTCGGCGTTTTCAACCGAAACCTGTCTTAGAGTGTCGTCAAAAGTTTTACCGAAATCGGGATCATTCTGGATGGTAAACAAATGCGAGATAAGGTGCTGTGGCCTTAATCGCGGAATATTAGGGTCTAATGAAGCTACCAAAAAACTGTAGTCCTCATCACTTAGGTTACGTAAGGCTTCCGAAAAATTCTCAGCTTCACTTATAGCGGGCATTTCCTGCTTTACGGCGTACCTAAATTTATCGTTTAGAAATTTATACAGGAATACCTGGGTAATTATTTTAAATTCGTTTCCGTCATTTCCCAAACCATAGTTGGCGCAGACACTTTTTAGATTGTCAATAAGTGCCTTGGTTTTGGTCATGAAGTTAATGTCCTGGGTCATGTATTATCTGTATTGATATTGGTGTAAATACTCGTTTACAATTAAATTATTAATAGATTCGGTAGTGGGGAAATCTAGCGGTATGTTCTCATTTTTCTTGAATTCCTGTACCACCAGTTGCAGCAAATACCGTTTAAAAAAGGCTTCGTTTTTCAACACATCTTCCTGGCCTTCCAGTTTACTATCCACGTGTTGCTTCACCTGCATTAACGCCTTATGCAATTGAATTTCTTTAGCATTGAGCGTTCCTTTTTCACTAAGCCGCTTATGCACGCGGACATACTTGTCATCGTTTTCATACTTGGCTTTCAGCAAAGCATTTTTACGGTTTAGCTCTTTTGCCCGGTCGTAAATTTTTTGCAGCAAATGCATGTTCTCTACCATATCGGCCTGAGAAATTTCGCTTAGGTTCCTGTTCTTAAAAATGCGTTCCAGTTCTTCGCGCAAACTTACAAATTGTGGATCAATTTGGTCGAAATTATGCTGCAGCGATTCCCTGGTTTTACGTAAAATATTTTTAAACTCATCTGCTAATACAAGTTCGCTCTCGTCTACTTTAATAAACTGGAAAATAATATCTTCTAAAGCCGTGTTTAGCAAATTGGCAGAAGCCTCTTCATTACCTATGCTTTCAAGGAAATTAAGGTTATCCAGACGGTGTTGCGCTTCAAGCAGCAGGCGGTTCCATACCTCAAAATCGGCTATGCCATCAAGCGCATCATAACCGTTTACGGCAATAATATTTTTAAGTTCTTTGGCAGTACGCAAAGCCCTTATCAATCGCAGCAGCTCATTTTTATCGGTAAGCCGGGCAATTTGCTGCGAAAATAGCTCCATGTTCTGCGTATCGTAATGAAATAACGTTTCCCTGATTTCCTGTATTTCCTTCCGGATTTCCTCCTCTGTTTTAAACAGGTGGGAATACATTTCCATTTCGTCGCCCAACTGTTCCTGCAACTCGTCAAAATACAGCTTGTTGGTACGATCAAACGCTTTGGAGATGTCGGCAAAATCCACTACATAGCCATACTGGTATTTCTTATACGGGCGGTTCACACGGGTCAGGGTCTGTAATAAGTTATGATCCTGGATTATGCGCGTCAGGTATAATTTCTTCAACCGTTTGGCATCGAAACCCGTCAGCAGCATGTTGTAGACAAATAATATATCAACTTTGCCTTTTTTATATGCATTAATTAACTCTTTACGAACGGCTTTGTCGTTAACATCATGTAAAATCAGCGCCGCGCTCAGGGTTGGCTCATCATGTAATCCGTATTTCGCCTTTGGCTCAGCTGCCATTAAAAGGCTGGCATCGGTTTCCTGCACGCCATATTTTTCCTGAAACAACAGGAAGAGCTCCTTTGCCTGGTCGGCAGAATCACAAACCACCAAACCGCCTAACGATGTATCCTGGTTGTCTCGACGGAATTTGATTAAATCTTTAGTAATATAATCGAGTAAAGGCGCGGCAAACTTAGGATGCGCATATATTTGTCTTGTAGTTATGTCGCCTTGCAACACCTTGATTTCGTCCATGACCTCCTTCATTTCCATTTTGAAGTTGCCCTCAATCTGTTCGCGAATAAGGCGAAGCGTATAGCCATCGGCAATGGACATGTTGTAGTAGTACTTGTGGATGTAATTGCCAAACAACAATTTTGAATCGTAGTCCTTTGCAACTTCTTTTAATAATGGTGTGCCGGTCAAGGCAATCATTACCGCTGAGCGGTCAGAATTAAACAGGTGGCCCAAATAACTTCCTTTCGGGTTGTAACTACGGTGGGCTTCATCTAAAAAGTAAACCCTTTGCACATTGATATCGTACATAAGATCTTTAGCTGAAACGGCATCTTCTGAGAATTTCTGAATGTTGACTACTGTAATTTCAGGCTCTCCGGAATCGTTATGCAAAGCGCCGACTACCTGCAAGTCTTTAACAAATTCATCTTTAGAATTTACCTGCTTTACCCTCAGGCCTCGATTGGCAAATTCGCCAGAAGCCTGGATTAACAAATCCAAACGGTCTACGATAAAGTAGAACTTGGGTATAATTTGTTGCTTAGCATAATAATCGGTTAGATACTTCACGTTATAATAGGCCAGGGCCGTTTTACCCGAACCCTGGGTATGCCAGATAATTCCTTTGTTTTGACCTGCCTGTAGCTTTGCCTCAATTGCCTGCGTGGCAAATAACTGAGGATAGCGCATAATGTGTTTTTGGTACGAAATTTTACCCTGAGTATCTTCCTTTACATAAGCAATGGCATATTTCAGCAAAAATTGTAAGCGCTCTTTACCGAATAAAGAAGTTAAAATTCGGTTTGTTGGTGTCCTTTCCTCTTTATTGATAAGGTATTCCGGACTGTTTTTAATAACAATCAGGTTGTTATCTTTAAGCAGCTCAATTTCGGTTTTCTCGTCAATTGTAAGCAACTTTTGCTTTACAGGATACTCCTCATCTTCCCTGAAGAAATTGAAATGAACCTGATCGTAAGACGGAGTTCCATAGAATGCCCCAAAGACAGGGTCTACAATTCCGTCTTCATATTCCATATTGTTAGAGAACACCAATAACTGTGTTAGATTAGCAAAACGCCGGAAGTGTTTATTAGCGAAGCGTTTATTGATACGATTCCGTTCAGCGATAACCCCCTCTTTATTGTGTGGTTTCTTAACCTCAATAAATGCCAAAGGCATCCCATTAATTAAAACGGTAATATCAGGGCGAAACTCTTCATCACCCGTTTTGCAGGTTAACTCTGTAGTGACATGGAATTCGTTATTGGAAAAATCTGCAAAATCTATCAGTTTCAGCCCTGATGTAGCCACCAACCGCTCATAGAATTTTTTACCTAAATCTTCATAGTCGAGCTCTAAATTAATTTCATCGAGTAAACGCTGGGCATCTTGCTCAGAAATATTATTTATGGCAGCTATCTTTGGAATAAAAATAGAGGGGAAGATATTGTTTTCTTCTATCCTTATCTGCTGATTAGAAGGAATATATCTATAACCCAGGCGCATTAAGTGCAGTAAAGCAGGAATTTTTACCCGGGAATCTTCATTAAACGTCATATAGAAGGAGTTGATTTCCTGTAAAAATACGGTTTTATTAGTTTAGTCCATTAACACAAAATTGGGAGAATTTAAAATCTCAATGAAATTCAATCAATAATATAGCCGTCATACACGATTACTTGACTATACACGATTTGAAAATATGTCTATATTTTCAAATAAAGAATCTGAGCTTCTTCTTCCACTTTCAAACTTAAAGCTTCTGTTTGAAAAAATATCATCAAGTTTAAGATCTTCAATCAAGAAGTCTAGCGGAATGTTATGAATCATTCTAAAATCGGTTAAAAATTTATTGTCCTTATCTTCCCACTTAGTTGCTGTATCAGAATACCAATTATAAAAAATTTGAAGTTGATCGTAGTTTGAAAGTAATCCTCTCAATGTTCTTAAATAACCACGTTTCTGCTCATAGGTGAAATAATCTACATTATTAACAAACTTTACAATATTAAATATTTGCCTAAAAAAAAGTGATAGTTTAGTTTCATGTCCCTTAAAAGGAAAGTGGTGTAGGTTATAATTAAAAATGTCAGAAAATAAGTAATATACAATCTTATAATCAGCAAATTCGTCGAACAAATCTCCTATTTTAAATTCATCTTTTAAAGCTTTTTTAAGTAATGAAATTTGATCAAGTGTATTTTCTTCATTACTGACATCCTTTAATATATTCTTAGTATCAAATTTGAATGTGGTATATATTTTAGATATAACTTGTTCAATATCTAAAAGCTGCTTTCTAGATACATTATATCTTAAAGAAAGATGGTTAATGTTTTTCAAAAAAAGCAAACGCCCTTTAAAAAAAATATAATATGACAATGATAGTATCTTTTGGCTATCAGTTATAGAACTAGTGTTTTTTACAATAAAATATATAAATTTCAGTTCTTTATCTAACTGATACATTACCTCTCTACCCGAATAATCTTTTTTATTTATTGCAGGTAGACTTATCTCGGTTATTTCCTGTCTTAATATTGTAATTTTTAAGTTAAGTTCAGTCTCAAATTTCTGAACATCAAATTGTTTTCTAACTTCATCATTAGCTTTATACTGCACCCAGAATGCCAAAAAAGTTAATAATGTAGCAGGAATCGCAATAGCAGGATTCACTAAGCCTCCAACTAAATCTCCTAGGGTACCCAGATATTCAATTTTTCCATCATCATTAAAATCTGGATTTTCTATAAAGTGATTTACAGTCACAAGACTGTAAATAATAGTCGCTGACGAAGCTGTTACAATGCCTAATATTAAAAAATCGGTTCTTTTATGGTAAGCTCGAAAAATATATTTTGATACCGCTTTATTGAATGTCGAAAATATTGATAGTATAAAAATTATTGAACAGATAAGAATTAAAATTTTCATTAATAGAATGTATTATTTATATCTTTTGTAATCATATAACGTAATTAATCTTCTATATTTAGAGTCTCCTTTGTCTTCGTCATAGTTTCTTAAAAATAATTCTAAATTTTCGAGTGGAATATTATCGTTCCATACATTAAATACGAGGGTCGAATGTTTATTGGATGTTGCGATAGTTGAATCCTTAAACACATCTTCAATTGACATATGTTTTGTAAAATGCTTTGGTGTCTTTTTAACGAATTTGTCCAAAATATCCTTCTGAATCTGTTCGATTTTTGATGAAAATTTCAATTTAGAATAAATCTTTTGAAAACCTAAAATTGGAAAGTATACATTCTTTGCAATAGTTAAGCGATCAATAACTTTTATTCTTTCTTTGTTTTTTTCATCTATTATTTCAAAGTAATTATTTATAAAATCATTTACAGACATATGCTCTGGTATCAACTTCTCTTTAAAAACGGTCTGTTTAATTGTATTTGCCGTTTCTCTATTACCGTATGTTATCACGAGTACACGATCTTCATTATTTATTTCTTCTTGAGAATCGACAACTATAACTTCACGAACCGATTTTTTATCAGATGATTTTGCAGTTATTATGTCAGACATAATATTTTGAACTTTCCGTATATCGACAGCAGATATAGGATATTTGGCTTCTACAAGTTCTTTATAAAGTGAAGAGTATTTGTCTGTCTGCAGCTTTTTAATTTGTATTGGAATATCCTCAATTTTTAAGTGGTAATCGGATATTTCTTCATTTTCAGAATTAGGTGCGTATTCAACTATTAGAAAATTTTCTTTAATTTTTCTAAAAGCTTCCGTATTATATTCTGTATATTTAAAAACTGTCTTTAAAATATTATTTACATTTTCATCCTGAGCTCCATATCCCAGAAAAATAACTGGATTATGTATAAATAGAGAAAGTAACTGAGCTCTAATAAGTTCATCCTGACTTTTTGACCGATCATAATCTTCACTGGAGATAATTATCTTTGACGGATCTGATACACAACCATGAATTTTATATAATGCTCCATAAGGATTTGATAATAAAATATCGTTACCTATTAATGGTTTGAATCCTATTATGTTTTCTAGAAGAGTATCATAATTAGTTGTAATTATTGATGAAATATTGTTTTTTAACTGCTTTAAAAGTTCAATTTCTTCTTTTTGTATTGATTTAAGTTCAAGGTTCTTTAAAACTGAAGCTACATATAACTTAAATCTACTTATGGGTTTACCGTTTTCTATGGACTTATAATATTCATCATTGATATCTTTCAAAGCACCATTTCTATTCTCAGTAAGAAACTGATTGAAAAGCTTTTCTACATCAGACCCTATGCTAGGGAAGTTAAAAACTCCGTTATCTATGATGTGTTTAGCTTTTATATCTAAATAATTTTCCTCATTCTTGTCAACAATTTTACATGTGCTTTTTAATAACTCATCCCAATTGAAAGCGTTATTTAAGTACCTTAAGCTTAAACCTGTTCCAACGAAGAGAACGGGATGGCTTTTAAACCCACTTACAAATTCTTTGATGTTCACAATTATTAATAATTAAGATTGATAAATATATAGGAATTTTTACTGTAGAGAAGTTGATATACCTCAACAATTCTAAAGTAATTTATTAACAAGATAATTTTGTCTAAATTATAAATTTAGGGCGATAATGAGTACAGGTAAAAATACCTGTTTTTATCGCCCAAGTAGTTTTTTAAAAAAATATGCTCTTGCGTATTTATAGTAAAGTTATTTTTCTCTACTTTTTTTGAATTCATTGACTTCAAAATCTGTAAGTGATTCGTATACTTTAGCAAAATCAGAGAGTGAATATCCCATTGCTTTTATTATCATAAATAAAGTAGAGGAACTAGGCTTGGAGTTTGCATTAAAGGCATCAGATACTGTCCCTTTGCGCATACCAATAGCTAAAGCAATTTGATTGTAGCTATCAGACAATAATTCGATGTCTTCACAATTGATAAGCTTACGTAAACTTGCAGCAGTCTTTAATTTAATATTTTCTTCTAACTCTTCTTTCACAACTGCAATTAACAATTTCTGAATAATTTTATCGGTACGCTTTGCCGTACCGATAAAAATTAATATATTTGGCTCTGTGCTATGCAAATAGTATCATTTTTGTTAAATTTGCGATTCTTCAATATTTAGTATTAGAAGCATTCGCTTTGAATCTCGTCTTAGAAAACTGGTAATTTTAAATAGGAACGAGGAGATAAGTGTAAATGCTCACGCCATACGGCGTGGGCTCACTTATTGTTCCATGGTATACCAGTACCTCTAAGGCAGTAAGCTGAGTTTAAACCCACGCCTCCTTTTTTAGGGGACAACCACTCAACTTCAATTCTTAGCGCACTTCAATGATTTCATAGTCTCGCACATACGTAATTGTTGAACTAATAGTTGCTGCCTATGATATAAAAAAATCTTTATTACGCTTTAAAGGCCTGGGAGGTACTGATTTTCTTTTGAGTTAGTGATTGGGAGTCTCAGGCTGTTTTTTCAACTAACCATTTATTGCCTTTGCTCATGTAATAAGATTACATAAAAAAGCCCTCGTACTCGATCTTGGCGGACTAGTAGAGGGCCATAGCCAACAAAACGCATCGTTTCATTTAACTTAACCAATGTATGAATTATTTTTTATTCTGCAAGGGTAGGATGGCTTTTGGGTACCCAATACTTATTGGGTGCTGCCTCCTTCTTTGCCCTGCCCCTGCCAATGCCTCGTACTCCGCTGGGTATTCAGGTCACACCTGGCAGCAACACACCATATCAGGAAACCTCCGTGATGCTTCCGGCCCTTTGCCGGGTGTCAGTATTTCTGTTAAAGGTAAGAACATGCATGCCGTTTCCACTGCTGACGGCACCTACTCCATCAATGCCGGATTACAGGATATTCTGGTCTTTGAAAGCATTGGCTATAAGACAGTGGAAATCTCAGTAGACGGACGGACAACGATTGACCTTGTACTCGAAGAAGATTCGGCCACCCTTGAGGAAGTTACTATTAACGCGGGGTATTATTCCGTAAAGCAAAAAGAAAGCACGGGCAGCATAGCCCGGATTACCTCCCGTGACATTGAGACCCAGCCGGTAACCAATGTGCTGGCCACCCTACAGGGGCGTATGGCTGGTGTTAATGTAGTACAGACCACCGGCACGCCGGGTGGGGGCTTCGATATCCAGATACGGGGGCTCAACAGCCTGCGCAGTGGCGGGAACAGCCCGCTATACATTATCGATGGTGTCCCCTATTCTTCCGAACCCATCGGCAGTGCGTCCACCGCAACGGTCCTTCCCACCCAGCCCTCGCCCCTGAACAGCATCAATCCCGAGCAGATTGCGAGCATTGAGGTGCTTAAGGATGCGGATGCCACCGCGATCTACGGCTCACGGGGCGCGAATGGCGTAGTGCTCATCACTACTAAAAAGGGTAAGGTTGGGAAGATGAAATTCACAGGCACCATGTACCAGGGGGCGGGTACCATAACCCGGAAAATGGACCTGATGGATACGCGCCAGTACCTTGAAATGCGCCGCGAAGCTTTGGCCAACGATGGCATTACGGAGTATCCCGCCGCAGCGTATGATGTCAACGGGACATGGGATCAGAGCCGTTACACCGACTGGCAGGAAGAATTACTGGGAGGCACCGCGGCGATTACCAATGCACAGGTTGCCTTATCCGGGGGCTCCGGGCAAACCCAGTTCTTGCTAAGCGGTACGTTTAACAGGCAGGCTACCGTATTTCCCAGCGACTTCAATTACAAAAAGGGGAATGTATACCTGAACCTGAACCACGTATCGGACAATAAAAGGTTTAAGGTAAACTTCTCGGCAGGCTACACAGCCCAATACAACAACCAGCCCCGCATCGACCTGATGCAGGAAGCGCTTTCCCTAGCCCCCAATGCGCCCGCACTATACGACCAGCAGGGAAAACTGAACTGGGAGAACAGCACTTTTAACAACCCGCTCCGTAACCTCGAAGGCAGTTACGAGTCCAGGACGTACGACCTGATCGCCAACGCCCAGCTCTCCTATGACCTGGGCAGCGGGCTGGAACTAAAGTCCAGCTTTGGCTATTCATCGGTAAACAATGGGGAAGATAACGCTTCGCCATCCACCCAGTACGACCCCGCTTATGGCCTCGGGAGTGACTTCTCCACCCTGATCCGATCGTCATCCGACAGGAAGTCGTGGATCATAGAGCCACAGTTACACTGGACGAAAACTATGGGCGCGCTGAACCTTGACGCGCTTGCAGGGAGTACCTTCCAGTCGCAGCAGGGGCAGCAAAACGTGCTGTATGCCTCCGGGTTCTCCAGCAACAGCCTTATCTACAACCTGGCAGCGGCCTCCCAGCTTTTCGTCTTGCAGGACCAGGGTACCGAATACCGTTACATGGCTTTTTTTAGCAGGGTGAACGCCAACTGGAAAGGCAGGTACCTCTTGAACCTGACCGGCAGGAGGGACGGTTCCAGCCGTTTTGGGCCCGGAAAACGCTTCGCCAGTTTTGGGGCAGTTGGCGCGGCATGGATTTTTTCCGAAGAAGGTTTCTTTGATAAGGACAGCTTTTGGAGTTTCGGAAAGCTTCGGGGTTCGTACGGCATCACAGGGAACGACCAGATTGGCGATTATCAGTTCCTCGACACCTACTCCACCTCGGGTGTGTCTTATGGAGGCGTTATCGGGCTTCAGCCCTCCCGACTGTACAACCCAGAATTCGGATGGGAAACCAGTAAAAAACTGGAAGCGGCACTGGAGGCCGGGTTCTTCAACGACCGGCTGTTCCTGACCCTGGGATGGTACCGCAACCGTTCCTCCAGCCAGCTGACGGGTATCCCGCTTCCGGGGACGACCGGCTTTTCATCGGTACAGGCCAACCTGGATGCCACCGTGCAGAATACGGGAGTGGAGGTAACCCTGCGCAGCGTCAATTTTGATACCAAAGATTTTAACTGGACAACCAGTTTTAATATTTCCGCAGGCAGGAACAAACTCCTGGCGTTCCCCGGGCTCGGGGGCTCCACGTATGCCAACCAGTATGTGATCGGCCAGCCTTTGAACATCCGTAAAGTGTATCACGTAGTGGGGGTAGATCCCCAGACAGGCATTTACCGCTTTGAAGATGCCAATGGCGACGGTACGGTTTCCAGCGCTGACCGCCAGACCGTAAAAGACCTGAACCCGGAGTACTTCGGGGGATTACAGAACTCCATAAGGTTCAGGCGCTGGCAGCTTGATTTTCTGTTCCAGTTCTCCAAACAACAGAATTTTAATGAGGTGGCATTCTTCGGTGTGCCGGGTACAGCCTCCAACCAGCCTGCAAGCATGCTGGACCGTTGGCAGCAACCGGGTGCTACCGCTACCCACCAGCTGTATACCGATGGGACGAACAGTGCCGCTGTAGATGCGTATTACCGCTACATGGAAAGCGATGCGGCCATAAGCGATGCCTCTTACATCCGCCTTAAAAACCTGTCGCTGTCCTACCAGCTGCCCCTCGATGGGATCAGTTGCAAAATCTTTGCGCAGGCACAGAACCTGCTGACGTTCACCTCCTACAAAGGCGCCGACCCCGAATTCAGGGCTACAGGGTTTCTTCCCCCCCTCCGGGTAATCAGTGCCGGGATACAATGTACCTTTTAAACATTACGATTATGAAAATATTGATAGAATATACTACTGCGTATACCATGCGCCTGCGCCGGTTTACTGCTTCACATATAGCATACGCCCTTTTTATAGCAATCGTCACTTCAGGATGCGATTTTACGGAAGTGGGCCTGCCCGATTCCCAATTGGCAGCGCAAGCTGTATTTGAAGATAAAGCAACAGCGGACGCTGCAATGGCGGATGTATATGCCAGGATGCGTGACAATGGCATGTTGTCCGGAAATGCTGAAGGGCTGTCGTTCCTTTTGGGGAATTATACCGATGAGCTTGACTTTTATGGCAGCCCACAAAACAGCGCAGTACCGTTTTATAACAATGCACTGGTGGTAACCAACAGCACGGTAAAGACACTCTGGGACAATGCCTACGGGCAGGTATACGCCGCTAATGCGGTACTGGAAGGCGCTACGGCCTCACAATCTTTATTGGAAGCGGACCGCCGCCGCCTCCAGGGGGAAGCGCTTTTTGTAAGGGGCCTGCTGCACCTTTACCTTACCTCGGTTTTTGGCGATGTACCTTACGTAACCACGACCGATTACCAGCAGAACCGTAACGTATCAAAACTGATTCAGGCCAATGTGTACCTGAAGATTAAAGAGGACCTGTACAGTGCTATTGAAAGCCTGCCGGAAGAATATACCACACCCGACCGTACGCGCCCCAACAAATACGCCGCCTATGCGCTACTGGCACGTGTTGCATTATACGCGGGTGATGATGCCGGGGCTTCCGATGCTGCTTCCGCAGTGCTCAACAATACAGGGCTATACAATTACGGGCAGGATGTGGCTGGTATGTTCTTATTAGGGAACCCTGCAAACATCTGGCAATTTAGCCCTTCGGGCGGTGGCGGCAACAGCCTTGAGGCAATAACCTTCAGTTTTACCAGCGGCCCTCCTCCCCTTTCGGCAGTAACCGCCTCCCTTGCCAATAGTTTTGAGCCCGGCGACCTCCGCAGGCAGGAATGGGTCGCTGAAGTTTCTGATGGCATGACTACCTGGTACCGCCCTTATAAATACCGCGAGGAATCCAATACCGGGGCTTCACAGGAATACTCCATAGTACTGCGCCTGGGGAAATGTACCTTATCAGGGCCGAAGCACGCCTGCGTGCCGGCGACCTTATCGGGGGTAAGGAAGACCTGGACATCATCAGGGCAAAAGCAGGATTGCCACCGACTACAGCGATCACGCAGGAAGGCTTACTCGCAGCGGTACTCAACGAGAGGCGTGCGGAATTATTTACCGAATTCGGCCATCGTTTTTTTGACCTCAGGCGTTTCGGGCAACTGGATGCCGTGCTTGCACCGGCAAAGAACGGCTGGACCGCGAATGATGCGCTCTTCCCCTTGCCGGATGCCGAGCTGAACCTGAATCCCAACCTTCTGCCGCAAAACACCGGGTACTGATGAAACTAGTAAAGATCAAAAAAATACGGCACGTGGTCATTGCAGGCCTGATTTCCGCCTGCCCTTTAATGGGGCAGGTACCAAAAAAGGCAGTAACCACGGCCGATTATCCGCTTTGGGGTACGCTGGCCGGCACGGCACTTTCACCTAACGGTCGCTTTGCCAGCTACTCCATGGAGTACAAACAGGGTCCCGATACCCTCTTTGTAAAAGCAGTAGATAATGGGCGCACTTTCACATTTGCCGGCGGCAGGGAGGGCCATTTTGTGGGTGAACAGCATTTTGCCTGCATCGTTAATGACAGCATTTTTGTAGTACAGGACCTTAAAAAGGACACGCGCAGCACCGTTAAGGGCGTTTCGGAATATCAGGTCGGGAACGGCACGACCCTGTTACTGTTTGGCAGGGACAATGGGAATGGCAGCCTGTTGAACGTGCTTCACGCTGATGGTACGGTACTGAAAACACTGCCCGGCATTACCTCGTGGAATTTTAATCCCCAAGCCGCATCCCTTTTGTATTGCAGCCTTGGGAAAGAAAATACTGTCGGGATAATAAAGCTTGATAACGGCTTTACAGAAGAACTACTTATGCACAGCGACAGCCTGCAGTTCCTGAACCCGGTGTGGCATGGGGCGGGAAAAGCGGTCGCCTTTGTCGGGAGGCCCAAAGGGAAGGCTGAAGGAACAGGCGACCGACTGTATTACCGTGCGATGGATGACAGGCAACTTCATTGCCTTGACCCTACCCTGCATCCTGGCTGGCCGAAGGGACATATCCTGGCAAGCCTGTTTCGGGACAACCTGGTTATTGCCGGGGATGGCAGGAGGGTATTCTTCTACACAAGGGATCACAGTACCGACAGTACAACTGGACAAATTCCGGCTGTGCGCGTTTGGAACACGGCTGATAAATTCTTACAGGCACACGCTGAGCGCTATGGAAGTTACCAAACTTGGCCGAGGCTGGCAATGTGGACACCGGGTTCGGATAAATTTCAAAACATTGCTACGCCTACTGAACAAAATGCGCAACTTAACGGTACGCAATCCCATGCCATTACTTTCAACCCTATTGATAACGCCCCCGGTAGCAAACAGCAGCCTGACAGGGATTGCTGTATTACAGACCTGTCCACAGGAAAAAAAGGACTTTTCCTGAAAAACCTGCCCGATTATAACGCCCTGTACATGTCCCCCGATGGCAAACATATTGCCTATTTCCTCGGGCAGGATTGGTGGGTGTATAGTATTCCGGAAAACCAACACCGCAACCTGACGAAAAACATAGCTACTCATTTCGCGGACGCTTCAGAGAGCCGGCCGGGGATATTCCCCCATATGGCTTTGCGGGTTGGATAGATGGGAAGGAAGGCGTATTGCTGTATGACCGGTTCGATGTATGGCAGGTGGCCGCTGACGGCGCAGCAGCAGCCCGGCTTACCAACGGGAAGGAATACAATAGAGTGTACCGGTTCAACCGTTGGGAATTCAGCCAGGGACAGGGCTTTAGTGGAAGTGGGCCTGTGATTGATACCGCTCGGACATTACTATTGGAAGCAAGGGATATCGATTACCAGGCTTCAGGTTTTTTTAGCTGGCACAATAATAAGCTTCAGGAAATTGTCTATGGATCCTTCCACGCTGCTGCTCTTATAAAAGCGTCAAACAAAGAAACCTATGGGTATACGGTTGAAGATTACGACCGACCGCCTGCGTTACATATAAAGAAAGACAATAAAGAAGAAAGGGTAATCGTACAGGGTAATCCACAACAGGACCGTTTTTTATGGGGAAGGTCAGAATTGGTAAGCTATACTGGCCGCCATGGTGAAAAACTAAAGGGAATTCTTTTTTACCCTGCCGGTTATGATCCTGGGAAACAATACCCCATGGTCGTACACATTTATGAAAGGCAGTTAGCGCAGCAGCATAGGTATACAAATCCCTCCCTTTTGAATGCATCCGGTTTCAATAAAACAAATTTTACCACAAGTGGCTATTTTGTACTGTATCCTGATATCGCATATACAATATGGGAGCCGGGAATCTCAGCGCTTGACTGCGTAACAGCAGCTGTGTATGCCGCAGAACAAAACGCTTCTATAGACGAGGGGCGTATCGGGCTGATCGGTCATTCCTTTGGGGGTACGAAACCAATTTCATCATTACCCAAACCGATATTTTCCACGCAGCGGTATCCGGAAATGGGGTTTCAGACCTAAGCTCATCCTACCTTTCTGTCGGATGGAGTTATGCCCTGCCCAACTATTGGCGCTTTGAGCACGACCAGTGCCGTATGGGTTACATCTTCAACAACTGGGAACACTACGACCGGAATTCAGCGGTTCGTTTTGCGGATAAGGTAACGACGCCCTTGCTTAGCTGGATCGGCGAGAATGATGACCAGGTCAACCCGTTCCAAAGCTACGAGTTCCACATCGCGTTACGGCGGTTGGGTAAAAGGGGGTTACTAATAACATATCCCGGCGAAGGCCATGTTATCATTGATCCTTATAAGCAAAAGGATTTGTCAATTAAGGTTATGGAGTGGTTTGACCATTACCTTAAGGACAAGCCGGAACCGGGATGGTGCAAACCAAATTAAAAAAGTGCAGCCCGTAAACCTACGGGCTGCACCATTTTTATACCTGCGCCTTAATTTATTTTATAAAGCGGTACGCTACACGTTGTAGCTGCAGGGGTTGCTTTACCCCATAGCCTTACGGAACCTAACGTACAGATATCACCCTCTTCGGTACGGCACATGATCTCACTGTGACAGGGGTCCGCAGCTGACACGAAACGATAGCCCTGCTGGTTAGCGAACGCATCTGCCTTACCCATTGAGGTGGTCACAAAAGCTCCGGCAGAGCCTAAGACTGCAACTGCAAGCGGCAGCATCAGTCGTTTAAACGGGTTTGTTTTCATAATAAAAAAATTTAAGTGTTGTTGATCTACTCTGTTACAGGTTTTCGATCGTACCCTGGTACCGGCCGGTATATTTTAAGGCTGGCTTGCCGAGGCGGCGCGGCTTTGGGCCAAGTGCTCGCGAAGCCTATAGCAATCCAGCTGGTTATTGATCAATGCATACAGTTTTCCTTCCACAACAAACATGGAGCGCATCTTTTTCCCACCGGCATCCGCCACGGTAAAACTGGAGCGGTACGTGCGGCTGGCCACATCATAAACGTCAACGATGCTGGAGGTTTTCCAGAGGTCATCATCTTCATAGCGACCCGGAAGCAGGGAGTTGACGAACAGTAAGCCATTGAAGTAGGCACTGCTTTTATTTACGATCAGGGGTGGCTTCGAAAATGTTTTTTTCTTATGTCCGGACACTTCAATGATTTCAATTTGTGCCGTACTGATGGTATCGATAGTGTTGCCCCTGTAAAGGACTTTTGCCTGGTCGTTGGCAAGGATGTACTGGTTACGGTACCGATAGACATACAACAGCCGTTTCTTCTCTGTATCGGTATGAAGGCTGCCATCGGTATCGAAAATACCGTCAAATTGCTTTTGCAATACCGCTGGCCCATAGGTAACATCGGTAGTATCAGAAAGGTTTACTATCCCGATAAGGCTTTCGCCATTATCTTTTACATACCGTAAGGCAAGATGTTCGGGGTCAAGGGGCTCCAGCTGGGAAAAATAATGCCCCCCTTGAAGGATTCGCTTCGCTTTCCATACCTTGGTGGTGCCCCGGTAAATATAGGGGGCACTTCCTTCATAAACATAGAACTGGTTACCATCAACACGGATCCGGGGTGACTGGAACGGCAGGTCCTTTTCAATCAATTCAATATGATGGACAGTCCTTTTTTTAAGGCCGGCATCCCATGCCATGACCTGCAGTGGCGCTGTAGTATTGCCTAAATAGAGTTGGCCGTTGCTATAGCCTGCAAAGTAGTACGAATTGAATTCCAGGTTTGCCTGGGCTATTTTTTCAGCAACATGTTGGGGAAATCTTCGCACAAAACGATTGTGATAATGAGTGGTATCTTCGGAAATACGGAACATTACAATTATGGCCCCGACCCCTGTAAGGGAGCACAAGCACAGCCAAAGGAATTTATACTTAAGAGGCATGTCCGGAACTTTTAAAGTGAGCATTCCCTGACGGCATGATAAAGATACCGGCCCCAGCAAGAAAAATAAAAAAAAGATTAAAAATAAGATGCTGGTTCCATGTCATTTTCTCTAAGATGCCGCCGCACGAGCAGGGTATGTACGGGCTGTAGTGCAGCAGGATGAAGATATACGCGGTAAACAGTACCATCAACGTATAGGACGCAAAAAGACCAGCTAGCCGGAGGTATTTTACTGAAAGTGTAATTATTATTAAAAGTTCAGTTAAAGGCACGAGGATCGATAGTTCAGTAGCAAAAGAACTGAGTAAAGGAGATTGTCCAAGCTGTATCCTGAAATTTTGAAAGTCTATAAGTTTGCTTACTCCGGCATAAGTAAACAATAAGATGAATAAGCAACTGATGATTGTTGCAATCCGCTCGGATAGATATAATTGTCTCATTTGGTTTCGCTTAGGTAGTGTATAATCTTTTACATGTACCAAATTAAGAAACCATTACTGAATATGAGATGAGAAAACCGTACCAAAAAATATAAAAACCCAACCAATAAATACCCTTTAATCGAACATCAAATTAGTATGGTTTAAATTATCATTATTGGTAAAATAGCGTTCCCTTTACTTGGAAAATAGTAGCCTGAAAAATATAGACATTTAAATCGATACCAATGAAATTTAGGGGATTCCATTGATCTATCATTAAAAAATGCTTTACACAAATAACAGGACCAGGCCATATTCAAATCGAGTGATTTTGAAATGCGATTAATGTAATTACAATGGATAACAGCTATATTACGTAGTACCGATGACGCTTCGGCACGGTGCGCAGGGCTCAGTACAACGACGTATGTGTGGCTCTTTAAATGCCGCACTACCCTTTCAACTTTATTGTTCAGTGCCAAAATCAGGAATAAAATGGCTTGAAGTGACTTATTGGCATAAAATATCAATGCGTTTGTTTTCCAAAAGGATATTCACATAATGGCCTTGTCGTTCTGCTTATAATAATGGCAGCAAATATAGTACATAGCAGTTCCATTGATTGGATAGGCTCCCAATGAAGCAATCTTTATTTTATGGGTGCCTGACTGGTGCTCCATCTCTGACCCAATCAGGTAGTGGCGGTCTTTAATTTCTTTTTCGCAATCTTGAAGCTTCATATAGTAAAAATAAAAAATGCCTTAGTACCTTCTGCCCTGTAAAATCAATACTAATTATAAATTTAAATATACCTGTTTTTTTAAGGTAGATAATTTGATAACTGGCAGCACTTTGAAAGAATCAACTATCCAGGCATGTTGTAAAACAAAAGAATATGTAAACTAAACTCATTATTGTTTTCAGGCGCTATAGTAATAAAACTAAATTACTGCATGGTAATTGTTGAATCAAGGCTGTTTTCTCTAATATAAAGGCTCACGTACTCCAATATCGCTGCTTTGTGTTCCGGCAGCACAGAAAAAGAATTGATATGGAATTCTTCCCCTTCATCACTGATATGGATGATATCGGTAAAACCCTTAGCGATGATGCTCCCCTTTAACCGAAGCAGGCTTTGATACTGTTTATTATCAAGGTCTTTTTTTACTTTAAAGCGTATGACTGTGTCCATCGTGTATAATATCTTCGTGTTCTATTGTTTATTGATCGTTCGTAAAGCTGCCATCTCTTTACGCATACCCTGTAATACATCCCGTATCATCTCAGGGCTGTCATCAGGTTCAAATTCCTTGGTGGCAATACTACAGGCATATTCCCATATTTCCAAGACATCGGAGGCCTTTACGGTATACGGCGCATAAAAGGTATTGTCGGATTGCAGTACAAGGGTATTCTTGCCATTCTTATTCAGCCTTTTGTAAACAATACCCTGGTCTTTGGTCAGCAGTATATAGGTCCTGCCATCGGTAACATGGCCCAACTGCTCTATATAACGCCCAATAATAAAAGAGCCGTCCTTATGGGGTGGCATCGAATCGCCTTCTACCGGAAAAGCCCTGAATTTTCCACTGCCCAAAAAAGGCAACGAAACATGTTGCAGCCCTTCTATGAATTCGGGGTCGCTATAGCCGTTCAGGTATCCCGCCCTGGCTTTATGGGGAATGATCTCAATAACATTCTCCCCTTTATGGTCTACTGTAATGGGAAGCACGATACGGTTATCATCCAGTTGTATAAGCCCGTCCATATCGATTTTACGGATGTCCACGGTCAGCAACAGGTCAATGCTGACGTGGTAATACCGTGACAGTTTGATGAGGTTTTCATACGGGGCCTGCGACTTTCCCTGCTCGTATTTAGCAAGGATATCGCGTGAAATAGAGAGGCGCTCGGCAACGATTTCCTGCGAGACTTCTTTTTTCATCCGGAGATGCCTGATATTGTCAGAGAATAAAGACATAAGCGTTTTGGGATTATTTATCCCGACAAATATAAGCTATTTTGGGAATATCTATCCTAATTTTGTGGGGTACAAAATGGATTGATTATGGAACGCTCGATTGTGCATATGGACCTGGATACCTTTTTCGTATCCTGCGTAAGGCTTCAAAACTCTGATTTGGAAGGGATTCCCCTTATTGTGGGCGGTGGTGACCGTGGTGTGGTGGCTTCCTGCTCCTATGAGGCACGCCGGTTTGGCGTGCGCTCGGCCATGCCGATTAAAATGGCGCTAAAGCTTTGCCCGGAAGCAAAAATCGTAAAGGGCGATATGGAATTATTTTCCCGTTATTCCACTACAGTTACTCAAATCATAGAAGAAAAGGCACCCGTCGTAGAAAAGGCATCCATTGACGAGCACTACCTGGATATTACCGGGATGGACAAGTTCCATGGTGCCTATAAATGGACGAATGAGCTGGCAGCAAAAGTCACCCGTGAGACCGGCCTGCCGATAAGCTTTGCCTTATCGGTGAACAAAACCGTTTCCAAGATCGCCACCGGTGAGGGCAAGCCAAAGGGCAACCTTGAAATCGCTGCCTCACAGGTGCAGCACTTCCTTAACCCGCTTTCCATCCGTAAGATCCCCATGGTCGGTAACGCGACTTTTACGTTGTTATCCCGTATTGGTATCCGTAACATACAAACCCTTGCCGAAATGCCGGGACAGGTGTTGCAGGAGATGATCGGCAAGAACGGCCTTGAACTATGGAAAAAAGCCAACGGCATTGACAACACACCGGTGGAACCGCACCGTTACCGCAAATCTTTGTCTACAGAAGACACGTTCCATCAGGACACTACCGATCTGCATTTTTTACGGGCAGTATTCTGTGGTATGGTCGAAAAACTCGCCTACCAGCTCCGGCAGGAGAACTGGCTAACATCGACGGTTACGGTCAAGATCCGGTATTCCAATTTTGATACAGAAACCCGTCAGGTCGCCCTTGATTATACCTCCGCCGACCATACCCTGACCAAGGCGGTGCTGGAGCTTTTTGAAAAGCTGTACCAGCGCCGTATGAGCCTGCGCCTTATCGGCGTGCGCTTTAGCGGGCTGGTGCGCGGTACCTACCAGATCAATATGTTTGAAGACACCGTAGAACTCATGTCGCTTTACCAGGCAATGGACAAGATCAAGAACCGTTTCGGAGCCAATGCCGTGATGCGCTGCAACGGCGCGTTCCTGAAACCTAAAGCCCTTTAAGATGTACCTCAATTGCCATTCCTTTCACTCCTTGCGCTACGGCACCATTCCGGTGGCAGACCTTATACCGCTTGCGGCCGCCTGTGGGGTGACGGCTATGGCACTTACCGATATCAATACGGTAACGGGCATTTATGAATTTTACAGGCTTTGTAACGAAGCAGGGATCAAGGCAATCGTGGGGATGGAACTACGCCACGACAACAGGCTGCATTATATCGCACTGGCAAAAAACCGTTCAGGCCTTGGAGAGATCAACCGCCTGCGCACCCAGCATAACCTTGCGGGGACGGCGTTGCCACTTGTCGCCCCGGGTTTTGAAAATGTCCTTGTAATTTATCCCATTGATAACATTCCTGAAGTGCTTCAGGATTTTGAATACATTGGCATCCGCCCTGAAAACCTCTCCATGCTCATACGCCCGGAATGGCAGTCAAAGCTGGATAAAATGGTAGTACTGCATCCTGTCACTTTTCGCGACAAGCCGGAATACAACTTGCACCGTATCCTGCGGGCGATTGACCTAAATACTCTTGGGAGCAAGCTGACCCCTTCGGATTATTGTTCCCCGGGCGAATGTATGGTACCTGAAAGCGAGCTGCTTGAAACGTACAGCCAGTATCCTTCCATTATTGAAAACACCAATATCCTGATGGCAGATTGTCATTTTGAATACGAATTCAAAGTGCCACGCAATAAAAAGCATTATACCGCAAACCGGGATACTGACTTACAGCTCCTAACCCGCCTGGCACAGCAGGGCCTGATCAAAAGGTATGGTAAAGGGAATATTGATGCGGAACAGCGTATCGAAAAAGAACTTAAAGTAATCCACGAGCTCGAATTTAGCGGGTACTTCCTGATCACCTGGGACATTATCCGCTATAGTAATTCCATGGGTTTCCTTCATATCGGGCGCGGCAGCGGGGCCAACAGCATTATTGCCTATTGCCTCGGCATTACCGATATCTGCCCGTTGGAACTTGACCTGTATTTTGAGCGTTTCCTGAACCTGAACCGTAAAAGCCCACCCGATTTTGATATTGACTGGTCCTGGAAAGAGCGCGATACCATACTCGAATACATCTTTACCCGCTATGGACGTGAACACGTGGCTTTTTGCGGCACCAACGTGGAATTCAAATACAAGTCCATATTCCGTGAGGTGGGTAAGGTCTTTGGCCGTCCAAAGGAAGAACTTGACAAGCTCTCGGGGACTTCAATGGACCAGCACGATAAAAACGAGATCGTTAGGCAGATACACAAATACGGGATGATGATGGAGAAATATCCAAACCAGCGTTCCATGCACTCCTGTGGGATCATCATTTCGGAAGACCCCATTACCGATTTTACGGCACTGGAAATGCCCCCGAAAGGTTTTCCCATTGTACAATTTGATATGCATGTTGCTGAAGAAATAGGCTTTGAGAAATTCGATATCCTTTCCCAAAGGGGAATCGGCCATATCGATGATGCCGCCAAGCTGGTTAAAAAAAACCGTGGCATCGATGTCAATATCCGGGACACTTCCATTTCAAAGGATGAGGCCAGCTGCAATGAGTACTTAGGGCGTGGCAACACCATTGGCTGTTTTTATATTGAAAGCCCTGCCATGCGGGGGCTGTTGCGTCGCCTGAAATGCAACAATTACAAAGTATTGGTAGCTGCCTCTTCAATCATCCGCCCCGGAGTGGCCCAATCAGGAATGATGAAGGAATACATTTTCCGTCATAACTATCCCGATAAGTTTGAATATTTCCACCCGGTATTTGAAGAACAGCTGGGCGAAACGTATGGTATTATGGTGTACCAGGAAGACGTGATCAAGATTGCCCTGCATTATGGGGGGCTTCCTGCGGCCGACGGGGATATATTGCGGCGTGCCATGAGCGGAAAGGGGCGATCCAAAGAAGCGCTTCAAAGGGTGAAAGACCATTTCTTCGAATGCTGTGCCCGGCAGGGACATCCAGAACAGTTGAGCCAGGAAATTTACCGCCAGATCGAATCCTTTGCCGGATATTCTTTTTGCAAGGCGCACTCGGCATCATATGCCGTGGAAAGCTACCAAAGCCTGTACCTAAAAGTGCATTACCCTATTGAATTTATGGTAGCCGTGATCAACAACCAGGGAGGTTTTTACCGTACTGAAGTGTATGTACATGAGGCACGTATGTCGGGAGCCCGGATACACAATCCCTGCGTGAACAAAAGTGAGTTTGAAACGACATTGTATGGCAAAAATGTGTACCTCGGCTTCATGCATTTACAGGGCCTGCAAAGGGAAGTGGCACAAAACATTGTTACGGAGCGTGAGCAGCACGGTGAGTATGCGTCATTGGAGGAGTTTATCTACCGGATACCCATCGGTATTGAAGGGGTGCAACTGCTGATCTACATTGGTGCATTCCGTTTTACAGGAAAGACAAAGAATGAATTGCTGGTGACTGCCCGCAGGATAATGTTGCGGTTCACCCCCAAAAGTATTGGGCCAATGCTGTTCCCTTATGCCGTCCAGCAGTATGAACTCCCGATGCTCTTGCGCTCGCCCTATGAGGATGCCTTCGATGAGATTGAACTGCTGGGCTTTCCGGTATCGGTGACACCCTTTAACCTGCTTAGGACTTCCTACCGTGGAGACGTTAAGGCATGCGATCTTGTACAGTACCATAAAAAGCAGGTGAAGATGTTGGCCTACCTGGTATCGCGAAAGCATGTACCCACAAAAATGGGTGCCATGTATTTTGGTACCTGGATCGATGCCAATGGCGAGTTTTTTGATACGGCGCACTTTACCGGCAGCCTCAAAGAATATCCTTTTAAAGGCGGGGGTTGCTACCTGCTTTTAGGTACCGTAGAGGTGGATTATCATTTCCCGACCATCACGATATCCAAAATGGAAAAAATGCCATTCATTTCGGACCCGCGCTACAGGGAAAGCGATGCCGAGAGTTCCCAAACCCAGGAAAAGCTGCGCGAAGACGTCTCGATGACCCATCGTGAACCGTATCCACAGGAACAGGAGATCAACCTGCCAAGGCATAAAATGGTCCAATCAAAATAGAAGCGTAAGATGAAGAAAACGGAATATGCTATAGTGGATATTGAGACCACAGGCGGTAATGCCAGTGGCAGCCGCATTACCGAAATCGCTATTATAATTCATGACGGGACGAACGTACTGGACCGCTTCGAGACCCTCGTAAACCCACAAAAAGAAATACCGCTGCCCATATTTGCACTGACGGGGATCAATAATGAAATGGTACGTGATGCACCCCTCTTTGAAGAGGTTGCTGAAAAAGTCATGGAGTTGCTTGAAGGCCGCATTTTTGTGGCGCATAATGTGAACTTCGACCACTCTTTTGTCCGCCACGAACTGGGCAGGGCCGGCCTTAAATGGACAGCTAAGCAAAAATTATGCACGGTCCGTGCGGCAAGGAAAATACGGCCCGGATTGCCCTCCTATAGCCTTGGGAACCTGTGCCGCTCGCTCGATATCCTCTTAGAGAACAGGCACCGTGCCGGGGGTGATGCCGATGCTACCGCCATCCTGCTATCCCTTTTACTACAATGGGACAGTGACGATGTGATTATAAAAATGGTCAGGAAGAATGCTCAGGACCAGCGCCTGCCGCCCAACCTGCCACCGGAAGACTTTGAGCAGCTGCCCGAAAAGCCCGGTGTGTATTATTTTTACAGCCAGCAGCGGCAGGTGGTATATGTCGGCAAGGCAAAAAATGTAAAGAAACGCGTTGCGCAGCATTTCAGCGGCCATAAGATCACCCCGCAACGGCAAAATTTCCTAAAGGACATTTACTCCATTTCTTTCGAAGTTTGTGCTACCGAATTCATGGCGCTGCTTCTGGAATGTTGCGAGATCAAGAAGCTTTGGCCGGTACACAACAGGGCGTTAAAGAGGTTTGACCCAAAATTTGGATTATATGAATACGAGGCGCGTAATGGCTACCGGTATTTAGCGATTGGAAAATTGGCGAAGCACCAATCCTATATTGAAATGTTCCATTCCCAATATGATGGTGTGAACCTGCTGCTCAAACTTACGCAGCAGTTTGGAATTGACCACAGGTTTTGCCATTATGGAACTATCGAAGGGGAAGCATCGGCAATACGGGACCTGAATGATTTGCCTGAGGTATCAGCACACAATAGTTCCATTGACCATGCCCTTGATTTTATTGCCGAAAGCAGGCCCAGTTTCGGTATTATTGATAAAGGGCGTACTGCCGACGAACGCAGTTGTATTTGGATAGAAAAAGGCCACTTCTATGGGATGGGTTACATAGCTTCCGATATTAGCATTACGGAGGCATCCGAAATAAAAGGCTATGTGACACCCCATAAAAGCAACAATTATATCATGCAGCTGATCACAACATTTGCGGCAAAATACCCCGGCAAGGTTGTCCGGCAGGCTACTTTAATGGAACTCCACCAATAAAAAAAAGGAATGATGACACTTTTTGACGACAAAGAACTGTTTACGGTCGGCACTTCATCTAAAAAATATATTGACCTGCCGGATCTGGAATTAATGCATTATGATGGTTTCATTGCAAAAGACGCCGCTGATGCATATTATAATTCACTATTGCACAATACACCATGGCGTGAATACCAAATGCCGATGTATGATAGAATAGTCACGGCACCACGTATGGTTGCCTGGTACGGCGCGCAGGAAGAAGCCGGCGAAAATGCGCTGCCCTGGACACCGGAGCTTTCAGAACTGCGGTTACGGGTTGAGAAAGAAACGGGATTGCAATTTAATGCCGTTCTTTTAAACCTGTACCGTAATGGCAACGACAGTGTGGCGTGGCATTCCGATAAGGAACACCGGATTGGCAGCAATCCCAATATCGCATCGGTAACCTTCGGGCAGACAAGGCCCTTTAAGTTCCGGCACAAGACAAATAAAAAAGCCGGGCAGGTTGAGATACCGCTGCACCATGGTACTTTATTGCTAATGTCAGGCACTACCAACACTTTCTGGGAGCACCATATACCTAAGTCGGCCAAAGAAATGGCGCCAAGGATCAACCTCACTTTTAGGCAGGTAAAGAAATGGTAATTAATTTAACAAACTTTAACAAATTTCTTTATTCCAAAAAAATTAATTTAGCCCGCTAATTATGGAAGACAACTACAAATTAATACGTTTTTTAGAAGCCCAAAATCAGGTGTATCTGAAGGCTCTGTCCGAAATCAAAGGGGGGCATAAACACAGCCACTGGATGTGGTACATATTTCCGCAGCTTTTGGGTTTGGGTTCCAGCGAAAATGCACGTTACTTCGGTATCACGGGTTTGCCGGAAGCAACAGCGTATCTGCAACACCCCACATTAGGCAAACACCTTATCGAAGTTACTAAAGCACTACTAGCGATAAAAGGCAAATCAGCTTCTGATATTTTCGGGTATCCCGACGATTTAAAACTGCATTCTTCCATGACGCTGTTTAGCCTGGTAGAAAATACAGATCCCGTATTTAATGAAGTGATCAATATATATTTTGGAGGCCTACTGGACAGCCGCACATTGGAGCTGCTGGAAAATAGTTAGGATTTGTATTGTTTATTGAGTGCAACTAAAGGTACGGTTCAATTTTAGAAATAGGGTCATACCTGAATATGCGGAAAGCAATAACAACTGCAACGGCGAAAAGGATATGTCCAAAGAACAACTGTATGTAGTACGATCTTCGTGATACATCGTCATGAATGGAAGTTAAGTAGATGGCCCTCCAGCATAGGATACCTACTAAACCACTGATGACACCAAATATTATTCCCGTTATAAATCCAAATTTTACACTAGTATACCGCCATACCGCCTCGTAGGTTATCACCAAAGCAAAGCCAATAATGTAGTGTGCGATCCAGCCGCCTGCTTTATGCCATCTACCTTTAAGCTCTATGCCAATACCTTCCAGTATAAAATTCATCATTACAGGCTCCTTAAAAAGCTTTTTAAAATTGGCCGATAGCAGGTAGCTAAAGGTGGTCATTATATTGGTTGCTGAAAATGCTGCAATAGCTATTTTAAGTAAATTCATTACTGAATCTTTTGGTTAATCAAAAGGACTGCCTTACGGCAATCCTTTTGTTACTTTCTTTCCTTTAGGTACGCTTCAACTTTGTCCGGGCTATTGCTTCCTGACGCCTTAACAGCGTCAATAAGCTCCTGCTTGCTGACCCCGAATTTTTCAGACCAGTAACGCACTTCGTAGTCTTCAGATGTACTGATGCGGTCACGGTCCGGGCTTCCTGTGTTTGATGTATTGTCACTCATGGCAGTTTGTTTTTAGTTTACACTAAGTTAGCCATATTACGCTGTCGAAGGCAAGGTTTAACGTTACATTATAATACCCGAAACTTCATTGCAATCCTGCCTTAATGTCAAATGTATTGTTCCAAACAGATTTTTAATGCCTGAATAATAAAAGCCTGTACGAAGGCACTGGGCTTGGGCTCTCATTGTGCAAAAAAAATTGTTGAGCGCCACCACGGCACCATTACCGGTAACGGCACTGAAGGTGAAGGCGCCCGGTTTACAATTGTATTGTCTCAAAACAACCCCTCAAAAAAGGAAATCCCAATTAAACTTTGTACGCAAAGGCATTGATATTCATACCGGCACCTACCGATGCGAAAAGTAGTATATCCCCTTCCCTAAATTCATGCCCTTCTTTTTCGCCCCTCGCGATCAGGTCATATACCGTGGGTATTGTTGCAACACTGCTATTTCCCAGTTCATGAATGGTCATTGGCATAATGCCTGCCGGAGGGAGCCTGTTGTACAGCTTGTAAAACCTGTGGACTATGGCCTCGTCCATCTTTTCGTTAGCCTGGTGGATAAGGATTTTTTTTATTTGGCTGATGTCGATGCCTGCCTGGTCGATACAGCTTTTCATTGCAGCCGGTACCTGGCTTAAGGCAAATTCATATATTTTACGGCCCAGCATCTTGATATAGCGCACATCTGGGTCATTTTCTAGGTTGTAGGAACTGCCGAAATGGAGATAATTAAATTCATCATACGTGTAGCTGCGGCTTTTGTGCGAAAGCATGCCTACAAATTCGGAGGCTTCCACAATAGTGGCTCCGGCACCATCCGAGTAGATCATGGAGTCCCTGTCATGTACATCCACAACACGTGAAAGGGTTTCCGCCCCAATGACAAGGCATCGTCTTGCCATGCCGGAACGGATGTAGGCGTTGGCCTGTATCATGCCTTCGATCCAGCCGGGGCATCCAAACAATATATCGTACGCCACACAATCCGGATTTTTGATCCCTAGCTTATTTTTTACCCGCGAGGCCAGGCTGGGAAGGATGTCTGACTGGATGGTGTTATGCTGCACATCGCCAAAATTATGTGCCACGATGATATAATCCAGGGTTTCCCAGTCGATACCGGCATTTTCAATGGCATTCTCGGAAGCTGTAAATGCAAGGTCGGAAGCTACAAAATGAGACGGTGCATAACGGCGTCCTTCAATACCCGTTATAGCGGCAAATTTGCCGATAATAGTGTCTGTGCTGTGGTGTAAGGTACCGCCGTTAACATCCAGAAAATTATGGTTCTCAAAATCCTTGTTGGAGACTTTGATTTCGGGAATACAACTGCCAGAACCTATGATTCTCATATTCATATCGCCAAAATTTTGAGGGCGAATTTATTAAATTACAAATAACACAACCAATCATTTTTCATAAAATTTTCTAAAAAATCAGCATGGGATACAAGCATAGCCTTTACAACATTTCCGCCGGAAATAAGGCGTATCGCTTTCAGGCAGGGTTCAGGACTTATCTGCGGGTAACCGGTATATCAGCTTTTGGATCGTAGTGAGCCAGATACTTGTAAGCAGCATGGTAAGGGTAATCACAGACAAGGTTACCTGGTACACGTAATTCCCGACCAGGCCTAAAGCAGATGCCTGTGTCATTAAGACAAAACTGAACTCCCCGATCTGTGCTAAGAGTGCACCGCCGTATAAGCTGTCCCTCCAGCTGTTTCCCGTAACTTTAAAGAGCACCGTATTGATCAGGCTGTTGATCAATAGCACGGACAGGGCTATAAGTACGATCGTAATTGCGTTATCAATGAAAAAATGAATATCGAGTTGCAGGCCCACTGCAACAAAGAAAAACGCCATAAGGAAAACCCTGAAAGGTACGAGTGCCTTTCCAAGCCAGTGGGTCGATTTGTCCCCACCTATTATAATCCCTGCAATAAATGCCCCAAAGGCCGGAGACAGGCCAAACCAGTTACTTATTCCTGCCATCCCGAAACATATGCTCAGGCCCACAAAGACCTGAAGGTCATGGTCTGCAATAATCTCTTTCCGCATAGGCATTACAAAAAGTTTCCTGGTGACAGCCGCCCTCAAAAAGAGCAGCATGAGCAAGCCTCCAATGCAGACCTTGCCCAGTTCCAGCGTAGAGATACGGGTTCCGGACATGAAACTCAGCGTCAGGATCATGGGGATAACCAGGATATCCTGTATTAGCAGGACACCCCCGGTAATAAGGCCTAACTGGCTCTTAATCTCACCGGTGCGCGATAAGTATTGGAATACTATTGCTGAACTGCGCAGGCTGATTATAAAAGAGGTGAGGATAATGGTTGGAATAGTCCACCCTCCATACTGGCCTATGGCAAACATACAGGCAAAACTCAATACAACCTGGACTATGCCGATAACCAAAGGTTTGGAAATACTGCGTTTCAGGCTATTCAAATCGATTTCATTACCTATGGTGAATAGTAACAGCACAATGCCTATTTCTCCCAATTCCGATATGACCTCCGCTTTATTGATCACATTAAAAGCCTGTGGGCCTAAGAGTATCCCCGAAGCGATATAAGCAATAAAATAGGGTTGCTTCAACTTACGAAGAAGCAGTATCAGTAAAAGGATGATGCAGGACAGTACAGCTATACCGGAGAATAAGTGCGATGACATGGCTATAGGTTTAATACGTAGAAAGCTGCCTTTTATGGGCAGCTTCCAACTAATTACAATGATACCTTAGGAGATCGTAATCATCCTTGGTGGTTTTTGTTTTACCTCTTCGCGCTTAGGGATGGTAAGCATCAAAAGGCCATTTTCATAACGGGCACTGATCTTATCCTCGTCCACCACATTTTTGGGCAGTTCAAAACTTCGCTGGAAGGATTGGTAGCTAAATTCCTTACGCGTGAAAGATTCCTCGCGGGAGGCCTGCTGGTGTTCTTTTACCGATGAAATCGTAAGCAGGTTACCGTCTAAAGTAATTTTAAAATCACTTTTTTCCATTCCGGGTGCGGCGACTTCAACCTCATAGTTGTCTGAGGTTTCCTTAATGTTTACCGATGGCAGCGTAGTGCTTGTGTTTGAAAAATTGTTGTTTTCCCAATTGAAAAGCTCGCGGCCAGGGATGTCGTCAAAAAACAAACGTTGGAAACCCGGGATCTGGTTTCCGTTTCTTTTCATAAGATTCATAACAGTTTACTTTAAATTGTTAAACAATAAATTTAGATCGTACACTCAAATAGTGTCAGAGAGCGAAAAACCAAAAGTATGCCAGCACAAAAAAATGACATTTTTTCAGAAACAGATATGAAAAAATGTCATTTGAGGTAAGCAGTTTCATATTTGCCTTCTAACCTTACGTTTCCGGTTTAAATTGTATCATATGTAACTTTCAATAGGATAAATGGATCTCACATTTGTAACGAAACATACAATTTTAAACTGCGCCATTAGCACCGTACGATGGGTGGTAGCCGATTCAATATGGCTATCTAGTCGTAATTTATTACCTTAGCTAAGAATTGCTGTATTACTTATTATACCCGAAACAAAAATGGATATCACTCACAATAAAGCTTTATTCAAAACCGTCTTTGACTCTGCATTTAACGGCATTGCTGTGTTACAAATCCCAAATAACGAAAAGGGTGATATTGAAGATTTTACAATACTGCTCTTCAATTCCTATACCCTTAAGTGGATCGGTGATGTCGACTACCTCGGCAAACGCTATAGCGAAGTCTTTCCAATGGTAAGGGAAGCAGGAATTCTTCAAAAATTTATTGAAGTAGCCAAGACGGGCAATACCGCCAGTTTTGAAAGTTACTACACAGGTGAGGGACTGAAACACTGGTTTCACTTTACCGCTGTCAAACAAGACAATGTATTAGTGGTGACGACTCATGATATAACCCAGCAGAAGCAGGCAGAGATTTCCCTAAAAAATGGACTCGAAGATGCTGAAAAACAGAAGCGGCTTTATCATTCTATTACCAACAACACCCCTGACCTTGTTTACGTATTCGACCTCGACTACAGGTTTACCTACGCAAATAAGGCCCTGCTTACCATGTGGGGCAAAAGCGCTGAAGATGCCATAGGTCGCGGGCTGCGCGAAAACGGATACGAAGAGTGGCACGCATTGATGCACGAGCGTGAAATTGATGAGGTTGTTGCTACCAAACGTTCGATCCGTGGTACCGTCTCTTTTCCCCACGCGGAATTGGGCAGGCGTATTTACGACTATATACTGGTACCTGTAGTCAACAAAGCAGGTGAAGTGGAAGCCGTAGCGGGAACGACCCGGGATATCACTGAAATTAAACGCTCTGAAGATTTACTCCAGCAAAGCCATACCCGCTTCCGTGGCATGATCGATCAAACACCGGCCCCTACGTTAATCCTTATGGGTGATAATCTGGTAGTGGAACAGATCAACCAATCGATGCTCAGGATGATTGGCCACACCGAAGAAATTATAGGGATGCCATTTCTTACGGTGATGCCGGAACTGGCAGGCTCGTACATTTGGAATGAGGTTTTAAAAGTGTATAACGAAGGTACACCTTTTGACCAGCAGGAAGTACTCGTAACCCACAAGCGTACCGGAGAGATGAAGGATTACTATTATAATATTGCCTACCGCCCGCTTAGGGAAGAAGGAAAAATCATCGGTATGATTCAGGTAGCAATCGATGTTACCGAACAGGTTCAGGCAAGAAAGAAAATCGAGGAAAGCGAAGCCCGGTATCGTATACTATCTGCATCCCTGGAGCTTCAGGTGGCTGAGCGCACAAGGGAATTACAACGCTCTAATGAAGACCTGCAGCAATTTGCCCACGTGGCCTCACACGATCTAAAAGAACCGGTGCGAAAAATAAAAACCTTTACAGGCAGGCTGCAGCAGCGCCTTGAGGACAAATTGGATGATGAATCCTCTCGTTTTATAGAGCGCATTAATGTTGCCACAGACCGGATGTTCACCATGATTGATGGCGTCCTGTCGTATTCCACCACCAATGCCGTAAACCAGAAGGCAGAGTTAGTAAACCTTAACGAAGTGGTTAACAATATCCAGGTCGATCTTGAAATAGCCCTGCAAAGCAAAGCAGGTGTTATCGCTCATGAAAATCTACCTACCGTGGAAGGTGCGCCGGTATTACTCTATCAGCTTTTTTATAATCTTGTGAATAATTCTCTTAAATTCGCGCGTCCGGGTATCCCTCCTATAATTAATATATCGTCCGAAATACATGGGGATGGAACCGTCAGGATCCTGGTAGCGGATAATGGAATCGGTTTTGACCCCCATCATGCCTCAAGGATATTCGAAACCTTTACCCGCCTTAATCCTAAAGATCAATTTGAAGGCACGGGCTTAGGGCTTTCGCTCTGCAAAAAAATTATCGAGCGCCATGGGGGCACTATCGAAGCGACTGCCATTTTAAATCAGGGTGCCCAATTTATAATCAATATTCCTTTACAACAATCAGATGGCCGAATGTAACATGGAACAAAGAATTATTATGTTGGCCGATGACGACAGCGACGACACGGAAATGTTTTGTGAGGCGGTAGAAATAGCTTCCAGGAATCTCATATGCCATACTGCAATTAATGGTGAAGAACTTTTGAAAAAACTACAAAAACTGGAAAGGTTGCCCGACATTATTTTTTTAGACATGAATATGCCGATTATGAATGGGTGGGAATGTTTAGCTCTGCTAAAAGCAGACCAGCGCTATAAAGAAATTCCCGTGATTATGATCTCTACCTCTTCGCACAGGGAAGATGTGGCTACCTGCCTGGAAAGTGGTGCACTTTGTTACCTTGTGAAACCTGCCGATTTCAATGTCCTGGTACGTCTTGTAAAGACAATTACTGAACATATAGGAAGAGGCAATCCATATTCAGAGCTTTTCCTGCATTTAAAAAATGAGGGCCACATAATGTGTAACTAATTTTTTTCCCGCTAAAAGTGAGTAATAAAATGTGATCCAGCCGAAAGCGAATATTAAAATCGCGACAGGTATATAGCTATCCACACCTGAGTTTCCACTTATTTTTCAGCTCGGCATACACTGTATTTGCTTCGGCTACCTGCCATTTATCGTAAAAAATGGCAGCAGCTGCAGCCTTTTCGGCCTGTCCTGTGCCGCGTTCGAGTTGCTTATAATCATTTTCTTTATCGTATTTTTTACCGCCTTTATAATTGGCATAACGCCTGGCGCGCGTAAATCCCATCTGCAAATATTTCCGGGCCATGTCAGCACCGACAAACTCGCCTTTGCTTACGTACGCGTTGAAAAGGGCGAAGATTTTTTCACTGCTCTCTTTAGCGATAGCTTCATTTTTAAAGCGCCAGTATTTACCTATCTCTTCTTTATAGGGCTGGCAGATCAACACGCCTTGTTCGCCTTTCCCTACACGGTACAGCTCCGGATGTTCCCGGTAGTTGATCTCGGGCTTCCAGGCATAAGTATCGGTGTCGAAATTGAGGTAGGTCGGTTTGTCCATGTTGAAATAGGATTCTAATAAAAAAATCCGGAAATGCAATTATTCATTTCCGGATTTTTCCTCATTTGCTGTTATTACTCTTTATCATATTTGTCGCTGCCTTCGACTTTTACAAGTTTATTGTAAACCCCAAGCAGCAGGAATGGTGCAGCCCACTGGCCTACAAATAAAGCAGTCTTTTCGTTGCCCGCAATCTTAAGCCCGGCACTCACTGCCATTGAACCTAATGCAGCCCACAAGAATACATCTGAAGGTATTTTAGCGGTTTGTTTTTCTATTCCTTTTGCTACTTTTCCTTCTGTCTGGTCGTTGTCGTTAAAAGCCATAGTATTGATTTTTATAAGTTTATATAAAGATACCCTTATAAACATTCAACAATTTGTAGCAAGAAGTTAATAAGTGCTATGGATATGTTAAAGTAACTACCGGTTTGTTTGGGAAAATACATAAGAGGAACGAAACCTTAAATTAGCGTTAATATTGGTTAATCATTTACTAAACAAATAACTTAGCTGATGGATGTACTTTAATTTTATAACATTGCATACTACTTAAACCTATCAAAATGAAAATATACAACATCGGAATTATTGGTTATGGCGGTTTTGGCAGATTCTTACACCATTGGTGGAATGCGCTTGAAGGCGTAGAGGTTGTTGCGATTTCGGGCACTAATCTCGAGGATGCTGAACCCGGGGATGTAAAGCTGTACGATAACTGGGAAGACCTGATTGAAAATGAAGATATAGATATTGTCAGCATAGCGACTCCTCCTTCCCTCCACGTTGAAATGGCCTGTGCAGCGATGCGTCACAATAAACATGTTTTACTTGAAAAGCCGGTTGCGCTGAGCAACGAGGGGGTTGAAGAAATACTCCGGGTACAAAAGGAGACAGGAATGATCATTACGGTAGATCACATGCTGCGTTATGACCCTATTGTCAAGTCGTTAATGCAGTTAAGTAAAGATGAAACCTTTGGGAAGTTGAGGCATGTGGTTGTGAGTAACTACGCGCAGGACGGATCGCTGCCTGCTGAACACTGGTTTTGGGATAAAGCCATTGCAGGCGGGATATTTATAGAACATGCCGTACACTTTTTTGATATTGTAAATGCGCTGACCAACCAGAAAGTAGTCCGTGTTTCCGGCTGCACGCACAACAGGAATGAGCAGCAGGAAGATCAGGTCGCTGCAACGGTACTTTATAACGATGGATTAATAGCGACCCATTACCATTCATTTTCGGGTCCCGGTTTTTTCGAACAGACCACAATACGCCTTACCTACGACCTTGCCAGGATAGAAGTTGAAGGGTGGATCCCGATGGAGGGCAGGTTTCAGGCACTTGTAAATAAATCAGGCAGAGAAAGCCTGAATATCCTGCCCGGACTGAACCTCGATAAATCAACACCAATTTCAGAACTTACCGATATATCACGTCCTGAAGGTTGGGGAAGTTTAGCAGGCGAACCTCAAAATACGGTGCGCTGTGGGGGAATAGATTACGCTGTAGACGATTTGGTAACGGGAACCTTTAAACTACCCCAAACAAAGTCAGAAATATATGGCTCATGTGTACAGCAAATTTTATCGGACGTTATAAAGAAAATCGAAAATCCGGATCACATTCTTAACGTTACACTACAAGACGCGCACGAAAGCCTTAAAATTGCCGTACTGGCCGACCAATCTGCTCATAAGGGAAATAAATAACCTTGAATTGCTGTTTGATAACCAATATCGGGTTACTGATACACTATAATTATTAAATTAAATAGTTTGAAGTTACAACTACCGTACTACCTGAACAGGGAGGTGATTTTTATTGCTAAAGACCTCTTAGGGAAAGTGCTTTTTACACAAATAGATGGGCAAATAACCGCCGGTGTTATAGTAGAAACCGAAGCCTATTATGGCGTAGAAGATAAAGCATCTCACGCTTACGGGGGCCGGCACACGAATCGGACTCAAACATTATACAGCCAGGGCGGAATTGCTTATGTTTATTTATGCTATGGTATCCATTACCTGTTTAATGTTGTAACCTCTGTTAACGGGGAGCCACACGCGGTATTAATCCGGGGTGTTGAACCTCTTATTGGGAAAGATATAATTGAATTGAGAAGAAATATGCCCGCTACAAAAGCTGCTGTTTCAGCAGGTCCCGGCTCAGCTGCAAAAGCACTGGGTATCGACCGCTCGTTTAATGGAAAAGATTTAACCGGCGATGAAGTATGGATCGAAGATCATGGTGTTCGGTATCCGCCCGGCGATATCGTTGCCTGCCCACGCGTAGGTGTCGCCTACGCCCAGGAGCACGCTGATTTGCCATGGCGGTTTTTTGTAAAGGGGAATAAATATGTCAGTAAACCCAATAAAATGTAATTTCATATAAAGCCCGCGAGATAAGGTGCTGTCCTGCTATCCTTAGCCTTAACAATATCGGCTGGTATGCCTGCGGCAACAATAGTACCTCCCCTATCCCCTGCTCCAGGGCCAATGTCGATTACCCAGTCGCTGGCGGCTATAACCTGCATATCATGCTCTACTACTATAACCGTGTTTCCGGCATCTACCAGTCCGTTTAGCTGAATCATTAGTTTTTCAACATCCGATGGGTGCAACCCTGTAGTAGGTTCGTCAAGAATGTATAGGGTATTGCCATATTGCGTGCGCTGTAGTTCGGTAGCCAGTTTAATGCGCTGCGCCTCGCCGCCGGATAATTCGGTTGCCGACTGCCCCAGGCGTAAATAACCCAGCCCTACCTGCCTTAGCACGTCGAGCGCATGGTATATTTGCGGTACTTCGTCAAAAAAAGTACAGGCTGCATCTACCGTCATACCCAATACCTGGGCAATGTTATTGTCTTTATAGGTAACCTCTAAGGTTTTAGGGTTATAGCGGGTGCCATGGCAGGTGGGGCAAGGCGTGTATACACTTGGCAAAAACAATAGCTCTACCATAACAAACCCTTCGCCCTGGCAGTGCGGACAGCGGCCTTTAGCCACATTAAAAGAAAAACGCCCCGCATCATACTTTCTTGACTTAGCCAGTTTTGTACCCGCAAATAACTTGCGTACGTGGTCAAACAATCCGGTATAAGTGGCAAGGTTAGAGCGCGGCGTGCGGCCAATAGGTTTTTGGTCTACCACTACCAGCCTTTTTATATGCTGCATACCATCGGTAATAGTACCACCGGTGGTTTCAACTATGTTTTGTTCTAAAGGGTTTTCGGTTTCATCGGCCTCAACCTCAATTTTAAGCCCTAAATGGTTAGCAACCAACTCTACCAATACCTGGCTTACAAGGCTACTCTTACCCGATCCCGACACCCCGGTTACGCTGGTAAAAACACCTAACGGAAATTGCACACTTACATTAATTAGGTTATTGCGCGATACATCTTGCAGCTGTAGCCAGTTGTTTGCGGTACGTGGCGCAGGCGTGTTTTTAGGCGTATCATCAAAAATATAATGACGCGTAACCGATTCTTTTACCATCTTTAATCCGTCCGGTGGGCCGCTGTATAAAACCTTCCCGCCATTTTCACCGGCAGCAGGGCCCACATCTACAATCCAGTCGGCGTGTTTAATCACATCTATTTCATGTTCTACCACAAAGAGTGAGTTGCCGGAATCTTTCAGTTTATCCAATGCCCGCAACAGTGCTTCGGTATCTGCTGGGTGCAATCCCGCAGAAGGCTCATCTAAAACATACACCACGCCAAACAGGTTGGAGCGCACCTGTGTAGCAAGCCTCAGGCGTTGCAATTCGCCTGGAGAAAGCGTTGGGGTACTGCGTTCTACAGTCAGGTAACCCAAGCCCAGGTCAAGCATGATAGCAAGGCGCGCCACAAGGTCTTCGGCAATGCGCTGGGCAACAATTAGCCTTTCGGGTGAAGCAGAACCAGAATGATTACCGGCTTTTGCAAACGGAGTGAAAATAGCGGCCAATTTTTCCAGTGGCTGGCGTGACATCTCAGTAATATCAAGCCCTGCAAATTTTACAGATAGCGACTCAACCCGCAAACGCTTGCCATGGCACAACGGGCATTCGCTGCTAAGCATAAATTGCGCCGCCCGCTTTTTCATGAGCTGGCTTTGGGTGTTGGCAAAAGTGTGCATTACGTGGCGCTTAACCCCTGTAAAAGTGCCCATATAATCGGGCGGTATTTTATTTCTAATGGCTTTTTGCACCTGCTCGCGGCTAAGCCCCGGGTATACCGGCACTACAGGCTGCTCCTCGGTAAATAAGATCCAGTCGCGTGTTTCTTTGGGAAGGTCGCGCCAGGGCACATCTACATCATAGCCCATTGTTATTAATATATCACGCTGGTTTTGCCCGCCCCATGCGGTAGGCCATGCGGCTATTGCGCGTTCGCGGATGGTAAGCGAATCATCGGGCACCATAGATCTTTCGGTAACCTCATATACCCTGCCCAGGCCGTGGCACTGTGGGCAGGCACCTTCGGGCGTATTGGGAGAAAATGACTCTGCATACAGTATGCCCTGCCCTTTAGGATAGTCACCCGCACGGGAATACAGCATCCTGAGTAAATTAGAAACTGTGGTAACACTTCCTACCGAAGAACGCGTACTGCCGGAGCTGCGTTGCTGCTGCAAGGCAATCGCGGGCGGCAGGCCTTCTATCTCATCCACCTCGGGTATCGACATTTGGTTAAACAACCTGCGGGCATAGGGCGAAACCGATTCCAGATAACGTCTTTGCGCCTCGGCATACAGCGTACCGAAGGCCAGTGATGATTTTCCTGAACCCGATATACCCGTAAAAACTACAAAAGCATTGCGCGGAACGTCAAGGTCAACGTTTTTAAGATTGTGTTCTCTCGCTCCCCTAACTTTTATATACCCTGCAAATTCGTTTTGTGTAAGTCCTTTGTCCATCGTTTATGTAATGTATCGGCCTAAATTTAAAATTAAATAGTGTGACTAAACATTTCGAGGGTAAAGATTTAAATCAGATTTAACGGTATAACTGTAGAAACCATTTCCACCCGTAATTTCTGTCCTACTATTCGTACTTTATGATCTCAAAAGGTTTGACGATTACAGATATTTATTTGTATCTTAAACGCCTCATAATCCGGAGATATAAAACCTTAGCTAAAGTTTTTATAAATACGATACATATTCAAAAACAACCTTTTAATTTTATAGAGGTCATCGGCGGATACGAATAAAATGGATTCTGCCTATTAGGGCCAGACGAGCCGGACAAATCCTGTGGATGTAGTGGTTACAAAACTGAATTTGCATTGTAGCGATATGAAAAAGCGCATTTATAATCAAACATCGCTTTTTGGGCCCCTGTATGCCTACTTAGTAGTGCTGTCTCCACCTGAAAAGGTAAAAGCTGAAATTGCGGCAATTAAGAAAGAACTGAACGCCATCGCTACTATAAGCGATAGAAACCTGCATTCTATTGCCCACATTACACTTACGGATAAGCTTACCGATGATACGGAACTGACAGATACTATAACAGAACTTACTGCCCGGCAAAAGGCTTTTGCAGTTACATTAAATGGATGGGGCTACTTTGACCACGGGCATAGCATTACCATCTATTTAAAAATTACCGATCCCGAACCGATAATAAATATGGCTGAAGCATTAAGGTCTTCCGCCAAAACGCCCCACATTAGCCTGGCTAAAAAAATACCACATCAAACATTTGGAAAGCTAAGGCCCTATCTCGACAATTTAAATTATTCCGCGCAATGGATGTGCACAGAAGTTACCGTGCTACGCAAGCTGATGTCTGAAAAGCATTTAGGCTTCAAAGAATCATTTAAAATTCCGTTACAGCTTTAATAACAATAAATCCTGCTACATCACATAACAGGATTTTTTTTTGCTTCATCCAAGGGTCTTTAGTCATACGTGATGACCTGATTGCTGTCAGTAGTATTAATGCTGCATGGTTAAGGCTGCCCCGCACCACCTGCAGCCCCGTAAATCTGCCCCGTTGCATAACTGGCATCGCTTGCGGCAAGCTGCACATATATAGAGGCTAATTCCACCGGCTGGCCCGGCCTGCCCATCGGTGTATCGCCACCAAATCCTTTTAGTTTTTCCATTGTAGCCCCGCCGCTAACCTGCAGTGGTGTCCATATTGGTCCAGGTGCAACGCCATTAACCCTGATGCCTTTTGGGCCAAGCTGTTTGGCCAGCGATTTAATATAATTCGTTGTAGCGGCCTTGGTCTGGGCATAATCATACAGGTCTTCACTTGGGTCTGTTGCCTGTACGGAACTCGTACCAATTATTGAGGCACCCGCTTTCAGGTGTGGCAATGCGGCCTTGATGATCCAGAAGGGCGCGTAGATGTTCGTTTTGATAGTAGCATCAAAAGCTTCTGAGGTAATATCCAGTATCGATTTCTGCGTTTGCTGCCTTGCGGCATTATTCACTAAAATATCCAGCCCGCCCAAAGCCTTAACCGCTTCATCGACAAGCTTTTTGCAAAATGCCTCATCCCGCAGATCTCCGGGAATCGCTACTGCCTTGCGCCCTTCAGCCTTTATCAGCGCAATGACTTCCTTAGCATCTTCTTCCTCGGTGGGATAATAGTTGATCGCTACATCAGCACCTTCCCGGGCATAGGCAATGGCGGCTGCCCTTCCCATACCGGAATCCCCACCGGTAATCAGAGCCTTACGCCCTTTTAACCTGCCCGAACCCTTATAGCTTTTCTCGCCATGATCCGGGCGGGGGTCCATCTTACTTACCAGTCCCGGCCATTCCTGCTTTTGCTCCTTAAAAGGTGGCCTAACGTATTTTGTGGTGGGATCTTCCAGTCCTGGGGCAGGAGTAAAATCCCCACTGCCTAAACCCTCCGCCATAGCCGGGCTAATTACTGTGGTAGCCAGCACGGCACCGATGCTTCCGAGAGCCTTACGTCGGCTCATTGTGTTGTCTTCACTCATAACATTCTGATTTAAATTCCTAAAACTTAAAGTTATCACTCGCAATCCGGTACTCTTTTAAAAAAGGGTTAAATGTTGCCTAAAGTATTTGCCATGTATTTGTTAGGATAATTTTTACAGTGTTGGAACGATTGAAAAACGTTAATTATCAAAACTTTATAATTTGCACAAGAAAACATTTTTATCTCAAATGGTAACTTGTATAATTCAAATTGATACTATAAACCAATTAAAAATTCTTCATATGAAAGCAGCTGTTATCCACGGACCGGGCTCGATTAAATGCGATACCATTGACGACCCAAAACTTCAAAATCCTGACGATATTATTTTAAAAGTTACTACCACGGCAATTTGCGGCTCCGACCTGCATATTTATTCCGGCGGTATACCACAGCCCCGCCCCATGGTATTGGGGCATGAATTTATGGGTATTATCGAAGAAGTAGGCAAAAACGTTACCCACCTTAAACGTGGCGACCGGGTGGTTGTGCCTTTTCCTGTGGCTTGCGGCTCATGTTTCTTTTGTAACCATGAACTGCCGGGGCATTGTGAACACAGCAACCCGGAACATTATGGCCCTGAAGGCGGCCTGCTGACCGAAAAAGGCGGTGCACTCTTTGGCTATACCGACCTGTATGGCGGTTATGACGGCGGGCAGGCACAATATGTACGCGTGCCGTATGCTAATTTTGGGCCACGCGTTGTGCCGGATAACCTGACTGATGAGCAGGCCTTGTTCCTCACCGACATCTTTCCTACCGGATATACAGGTATAGACTGGGGCGAGGTTAAGGGCGGTGAGACCGTTGCTATTTTTGGCTCAGGCCCCGTAGGGATTATGGCGGCTAAAAGTGCCTGGCTGCGCGGCGCAGGCAGGGTGGTAATTGTAGATACGGTACAGTACCGCCTGGATAAGGCAAAGGCAACCGCAGGCTGCGAAACTATTCTTTGGGAAGATGGCGCTAAAGATGTTATTGCCCAGATACGCGATATGACCCAGGGCCGTGGCGCCGATGTATGTGTTGACGCTGTAGGTTTTGAGCCGGACCGTAGTTTTCTGGACAGGGCTAAGGCAGTTATCAACCTTGAGAAAGGTTCGGTTAAGGTGCTGGAGGCCTGTATGAGCGCCGTACGCCGTGGCGGTATAGTCTCAGTACTGGGTGTATACCCCACTTATTATGATAATTTCCCGGTAGGCCAGTTCTTCGACAAAGGCATCATACTTAAAGGCGGGCAGGCTCCGGCCCACAAGCATATCGATAAATTGTTGAGCTATGTAACCGAAGGTAAGGTGGTACTTGATGATATCATCACCCACAGGCTACCCCTGACTGAGATATCGCATGCTTATGATATCTTCAACAAAAAAGAAGACGGCTGCGTTAAGGTAGTGCTGGATCCCTGGGCCTAAATTTTATTAAAAACAAAATAGATCCAACAACTGTAAATTAAAACAATAAACTATGTCAAACAATCAAAACTATGCACTTATTACAGGTGCTACCAGCGGTATAGGCTTCGAACTCGCCAAGCTTTTTGCAAAAGATAATTACAATCTCGTTATTGTAGCCCGCAGTCAGGGCGAACTGGAAAGCAAAGCAGAGGAATTTAGATCGCAATACGGTGTAGAGGTAATAACTATTGCAAAAGACCTTTTTAAAAGGGAGGAAGCATTTGCCCTTTGCCAGGAGGTTACAGCGAAAGGCATTCAGGTAGATGTTTTGGTTAATAATGCCGGCCAGGGGGCATATGGCCTATTCCAGGATAATGACATTGAAAAGGAATTGGGGATTACTGACCTTAACATCGCTTCGCTGCTTATCATTACCAAGCACTTTGTAAAGGAAATGACGGCGCGCAACAGTGGCAAAATATTAAACCTTGCCTCTATAGCCAGCGAAGTACCCGGCCCATGGCAGGCGGTGTACCATGCTACAAAGGCTTTTGTACTCTCCTTCTCGGAGGCGTTGCGTTCAGAATTGAAAGATACCGAAATTACGGTTACTGCCCTGCAACCGGGCGCTACCGATACCGACTTCTTTAATAAGGCCGGTATGACCGACAGTAAAGCCGTGCAGGATAAAGATTCACTATCGAACCCTGCCGATGTAGCCAGGGATGGTTACGAAGCGCTAATGGCCGGTAAAGACAAAGTAGTTTCAGGGTTTAAGAATAAAGTCCAGATAGCCTTAGGTAATATAACGCCGGACACCATGCTCGCTGACCAGATGAACAAACAGCAGGAACCTGTAGATAAATAAAAATGAGAAGATGCCCGGGCCTAAAATCCGGGCTTTTTTAAACCATTAAACGTAAATCTTACTATGTTACCAAAAGTTTTGTCTCCAAAACAGCATGGAATTACTGATTGGGGTTTTGTAGCCGGATTGTTCATAATACCGGAAGTGATGAACGTGAATCCGAAGGCGAAAAGGTTGTAATGGATTATGTTATAATGTTGTGGCTGTTAATGGTTCAACCGATCACGGAGCGGGCTTTAAACCGGTTATCTCCATGAAGACGCACCAAAAGCTGGACTATGCCAACCTGGCTTTGCTTTACGGAATGTTTGCTGCAAAAAGAATCCAAAAAGATCGAAAGGCTCTTGCCTTTCATATAGTGCTGAGCGCATTAGCGACAGTAAATGTGCTTTTAACGGATTATGATAAAACCTACTATGCTATTTAGCAAATTTATCATTTTAGCGATACGTATGAGGTACAATAGTCGGGGTGCAGTATTAGCATAACCTATATTTTGAGTCAACTGATGCTACTTCAAGCTAAAGTTATGATAAATCAAGTTTGTATTTGCTGTAATCAAGCTAACTTTAATTGAATTATAGCAGTTAACATCATGGCTTTAGACAAATACAATCAGAAACGCGATGCGTCCAAAACACCGGAGCCTTTCGGCGGCAATAGCAGCGATAACCAATTGAGATTCGTTATCCAAAAGCATGCAGCGTCGCATTTACACTACGATTTCCGCCTGGAAATGGAAGGCGTGCTTAAAAGCTGGGCAGTACCTAAGGGACCGTCTTTGGATCCTGAGGTAAAACGCCTTGCCATGATGGTGGAAGACCATCCTTACGACTATCGCACTTTTGAAGGTATTATACCCCAGGGTGAATACGGGGGTGGCACTGTTATCGTATGGGATGAAGGTACTTACGAGCCTTTGGAATCCGAAGCTACAGATAAGAAGATGCAGGAAAAAGAACTCCTACACGGCCTTCATAGCGGCAAGGTCAAATTCAACATGAAAGGCAAAAAACTTAAAGGGGACTTTGCGCTTATTAAAGCGCACGGCCGTGGCGAGAACGGCTGGCTGCTCATGAAGCTGGATGACAAATACGCGACCACTGAAGACGTCACTAAAAAAGATAAATCCGTCATCTCAAAGAAAACCCTTGAGCAGGTAAGCGCAACCAGCACAAATATCTACGGTGAAAAGCCTGCGGAACCACAGCAGGATACGCTAAAGAAGAAAGTAGCAAAACGAGAAGTTAAGCAGGAAGAAAGTAAAATCAGTGCTGACATGCTATTGAAAAACAGCAAGCGCAGCAAAATGCCGGATAAAATAAAACCCATGCTGGCGACACTTGTGAATGAGCCTTTTGATGACCCGGACTGGACCTATGAGGTGAAGTGGGACGGCTACAGGTCCATTGCATACATCAATAAAGGTAGTGTGGAACTATCTTCACGCAACAATAAATCGTTTACCGAAAAATACTACCCACTGGTAAACACTATGAAGGAATGGACAGTCAATGCCGTCCTTGATGGTGAAATTTTAGTAATTGGCAAGGATGGCAAGGCTAATTTCGGCGCCTTGCAGAACTGGCGTAGTGAAGCCGACGGCGACCTGGTATACTATGCCTTTGACCTCTTATGGTACGAAGGGAAAGATATTATGGGGCTGCCGCTGTCCGAAAGGCAGGCCATCCTTAAAGAAATACTGCCGACGAACGATGACCATGTCCGCTTAAGCCAGGTCTTTACCGCAAGCGGGCTGGAATTCTTTGAAGCGGCAAAGCAAATGCAGCTTGAAGGCATTATGGCCAAGAAATCCAGCAGTACCTATCATCCCGATGCGCGCTCTAAAGAATGGCTGAAAGTAAAAGTGAACCAACGGCAGGAAGTGGTTATCGGGGGCTTTACCAAAAATGAAGGCTCATCCAAAACGTTCAGTTCGCTACTGCTGGGTGTTTACCAAAACGGTAAGCTGGAATATGTCGGAAAAGTCGGTACGGGATTTAACGCGAAGAAGCAAAAGGAAATGATGGAGCAGTTCAAACCGCTCATCACGGATTCCATTCCATTTTCCGCGGAGCCGGATGTTAATAAGCCTTCCCGTTTCAGGCCTAACCCTCCTAAAGCAAAAGCAACCTGGTTAAAGCCGGAACTGGTATGCGAAGTCAGTTTCGCGGAAGTAACTTCCGACGGGGTTTTCAGGCATCCATCCTTTGAAGGTATGCGTGATGACAAAAAGGCTAAAGAAGTTGTAAGGGAGACTGCTACTGCTACTGAAGCTGTAACAAAAGCTTCTAATGATAGCCCGGCAAATACTAAAACAAAATTGGTAGCAGCGCCAAAACGTGGCGGTAAACAAACACTTTTAAACCCAACGGAAGAAACCCAGGTTAAAAAAGTGAATGGGCACGACCTTAAATTTAGTAACCTCAGCAAAGTGTACTGGCCTGAGGAGGGCTATACCAAACGCGATATGTTTAATTACTATTATCAGGTAGCCGAATTTATATTGCCTTATTTAAAAGACCGCCCTGTATCATTAAACCGGTATCCCGGTGGTATCCATGGCAAGAGTTTTTACCAAAAAGATGTAAAAGGCAAAGCACCGGAGTGGGCAAATACTTTTCCGTACCATACCAGTGATGGGGAGGATAAGGAATTTTTGGTAGGTGATAATGAAGCAACATTGCTATGGATGGCATCCCTGGGCTGCATTGAAATGAACCCCTGGTTCAGCCGTACCGCGCATCCGGACAATCCCGACTACTGTGTTATTGATCTCGACCCCTCAGACACAACCACTTTTGAACAGGTCATACAAGCTGCCCAGGAAGTAAAGAAAGTATTGGATGCCATAGACGTAGTCAGCTATGTAAAAACCTCCGGATCAACAGGTATCCACATTTATATCCCTCTGGGTGCAAAATACACTTATAATCAGTCTCAGATGTTTGCCCGGCTGCTCGTTTCCATTGTGCATGAGAGGCTCCCAGGTTTTACTTCGCTTGAAAGAAAAATAAAAGACCGCGATGGTAAAATGTACTTAGACTTTTTGCAGAACAGGCCTGGCGCAACCATTGCCTGTGCTTATTCGTTACGGCCAAAGGTGGGCGCAACGGTTTCCATGCCGTTACATTGGGATGAAGTAAAGAAAGGACTAACGATGAAAGATTTTACTATCTCTAATGCACTCGCCCGTATTAAAAGTGAAGGCGACCTTTTTAAAGGCACGCTTGGAAAAGGTATAGAGATGGAAAAAGCACTCGAGAAAGCGCAAACAGTGTTTTATTAAAAACCGAACGATTCCCAATGCTAACGTTCTTATACCATAACCTTAAGAAATATTGGGTATGTATTGGAAAAAGTCCGAAATAAATCGGGTCACCGCCTGTAAGGCCAAAACGAGGAGCCAAGCGTCTATCTTTTAATTAAATGCACGAAAATGAAATTATCCATTAAAGCAGAGAAACTGTCACGGGCCTTTAAAAAGTATCACGTTCAGGGGCTGCCTTTCGCGGCTTCATTCAATGAATTTAGCGCTCCGGATACTGGTGATCCGCACGACCATCCATTTGATTTCATTACCCATATTTTAAGCGGTGGATATACGGAACGAAACTATTCAATAAATGAGCTTGGCGACGTCGATATTACTGATATTGAACGAAAAACCGGTACATCACATTACGTCAAAGCGACTGACATCCATCAGATTATTGACCTGCCGACGGAACATTGTGTAACGTTGATGATCCCGCAATCCGGTCATGTAAAGCCTACCTATTTTTATCGTTTTATCGACGGGAAGGCGTACCGAAGGTTGTGGAATAAACGCAAATTCCTGCCGGTTGAAAGTTGATTAATTTCACAGTAAGCTTTACCGTATCCATCGACTATTTGTAGATTGGTCCTGATTGGGTAAAACACATTAATTTCGTAACGCAATCTTTGGCGTTTACCAGGCAAATTTTATGTAAAGCGCGAAGCGCTGCCTGATCGTTAGTAAGCCCGAATTTTGATATAAATTCCTTTTTGAAGCTCTGGAATTCTTCTTCAATTCTACGCAGGCCCACATCCAACTTATATATCTTATACTCTTTTACATTGGCCTCCTCCTGTAAAATACGGTCTACCTTTAAACCACATTCACTTCTCGCAATATTTAATAGCTCTCTATCCATCGTGCCAATTTTAGAAAGATAAAATTTACAAAATAAGTTGAAAAGGATCAAACATTTTGACACTATTTTAAGAAAATACACATCGCTAATTAATTAATAATGAGTAATTAGCTTTCTCCACACCCTGATTTAAGAGATGCTAAAATTTTTATAAATAGGAATTTCATTAATGAATTATATAATAATTTTATTTACGCTTAGTGATAGGGTGTGATAACCTTCAGGTAGCGAATAGGAATAGGATCTATTTAAATCGTAAAGATATGCCATCAGAAATAGTATTACAATGTGCAGAGGCCATTGCCTCAAAAGGCCTGAACATTGCTTTTGTTGAAAGCGCAACCGCTGGCCGCATGTGTTCAGAGTTTTCTTTATCGCCAAGGTCAGGAGACATTCTCCGCGGCGGCATCTCCTGCTATGAGGTATTTATAAAAGAAAACATTCTTAAAGTGCCCCACGACCTTATAAAAAGGTATACGCCGGAATCTGCCGAGGTAACTGCTTCACTAGCCGAACATGCGTCTAAACTTTTTAAGACGGATTTTACCGTAGCTGTTACGGGGCTTACTACGCCGGGAGGTAGTGAAACCAATGAAAAACCGGTGGGAACGATGTTCATCTATATTCTCTCACGGTATGGATACATAGCTGATCGAACGGTTTACAGCGGAACTCCTGAAGAAATAGTGTTACAAACTATTGATAGGGCGGCTAAACTTCTTATCGAATATATAAACGAAACGTAACGATAGTTACTATAAGTAAGCGGAGAATCGAAAGGCTGTTAAACTAAAGCTAATTAAGAGTATTTTACAAATTACTGATTATCAGTACTGTAAATTTATAGTATAACCACTTAAAAACTTTACATTATGCCAAATTCATCAAAACAGGGAAGCGACGGCAGGGGACAGAGAATTGTGCCTGCCAAATCCTCAGCAGCTGAAGGATTAAAAGAGTTATTTATTGACGAATTAAAAGACATTATCTATGCGGAAAGGGCGCTGGTAAAGGCACTTCCAAAAATGGCTAACAATGCTTTTGATGCTAAACTAAAAAGTGCCATCGAAGAACACGTTGCGGTAACCGAACGCCAGGTCGAACGACTGACACAGGTATTTGAAATACTGGGAGAATCGAACAGGGGAAAAAAATGCGATGCCATGGAAGGCTTGATCAAAGAAGGTGAATCCATCCTTGAAGATACCGAACCGGGGCCTGTACGTGATGCCGGAATCATTTCAGCCTCACAAAAAATTGAGCACTACGAAATTGCCTCGTATGGTACGCTGATCGCTTTTGCAAAAATATTGGGCGAAGAAGAAATCGCTGCCCTGCTGCTTGAAACGCTGGAAGAAGAAAAAGACGCTGACAACATCCTGACCGATGCAGCATACAACAGCATCAATCTCGAAGCGGCTGAAGAAGATCAGGCATAATAAGAACCTACAATCCCCGTCATATCCGGCGGGGAATTTTCAAGTCTTTAATTATTAATCAGAAAATAGTATGTGTAGACAATTACTGTTAACCGGCACCTTACTGCTGCTAAGCCTGCACGGGGCCTTTGCTCAACGCGGAATCCCGCCTAAAGAAGTAACTACCACAACCCACACCACAAAATATGCGGAACACCTGGATTTTTTGCCGGAGATGGTTAAGCTGCTGAAAGTACCCGACGGATGGAACGTTAGTGTTGCCGCATCAGGTTTAGGCAAACCGCGGATGCTTTATCTGGGACCTAATGGCGAACTGTACATTACCCGAAGGGATGCAGGTGATGTCTTATTACTTAAGGACACCAATGGTGATAATAAATTTGAGGAAGTAAGCACAGTTGTTGCTGAATTTAAAGGCGTGCACGGCATTACCATAAAAGACGGCTGGCTATACCTGTGCAACAACAATGAGCTTCGCCGCTACAAGTTAAACAGTGATGGAACCGTTGGGGTAAAAGAAATGCTGTTTAAAGACATGCCCAGCGCCGGGCAGCACCCCAATCGAACCATGGATTTTGGGCCCGACGGAATGCTATATATTTCCATAGGAACGCTTTGCAACGATTGTAAAGAATCGGATAAAGAAGCTGCCACGCTGGTACAGGTTGACCCTGTTACCTGGAAAAGGACGATCTATGCTTCAGGCCTTAGAAATATGATCGGTTTTGATTTTCATCCGCAAACCAAAGAACTCTGGGGTGCCGACAATGGCGGAGACGCGAAAGGAGATAATTGGCCACCTGAAGAGATTAACCAAATAGTGAAAGGTAAAAATTACGGTTATCCGTTTGCTTATGGTAAGAAAGAGGTTGATGAAAGCCGTGAAGACCCTGCCGGAAACAGCAAAAAAGAATGGGTTAAAAATACAGAAGGCTCCGTGCTCGAACTTCAGGCGCACATGGCCCCAATTGCATTTGAGTTTTTTGGTACGGGATCTGGGACACCTGCCGGATATACCGGAGATGCCCTGGTGTGCTGGCATGGCTCATGGAACAGGGATAAGCCTGTAGGGTTTAAGGTCCAAAGGATCAATTTTGAAAACGGCGTTGCTGTAAGTGCTGACGATTTTTTAACCGGCTTCCTTCAGGGCAAGACCCGTTTTGGCCGTCCGGCAGGAGCCGCCATTACCGATGCGGGAGTGGTATACATCTCAGATGATGCCAACGGAGTGCTCTATTGTGTTAAACCCAACTAAGACCTTTATTATGAAAAAAATACTATACTGTTTTTTATTTGCCGGCTGCGCCGCTGTAATACCGTCTGAACCTACGGCACGGCTAGAATTCAGCGCCCCTGATAGTTATCCGGAGGGCATTGCTTATGATAGCATTGCCAACAAATATTATGTGTCTTCTGCGAGGTTAGGTACCATAGGAAGCGTTACATCCGCAGGTGCCTATACTGCACTGTATACAGACCCAACACTTAAATCAAGCTACGGCCTGAAGCTGCATCCTGATGGGAAGAGCCTTTATGCCTGTATTGGCGATGCCAATTACAGCAAGTTCACTTCGCCCGACACCCGTAAAAAGATGGCGAGGCTTATAAGTATTGACATTACAACCGGTAAAAAACTGCAGGATATTGACCTTTCTACTTTAGTGCCCGGCGAACATTTCCCAAACGACCTTATTTTTGACAGCAATCGCAATGCCTATATAACAGACAGCTTTGCGAACGTAATCTACAAGGTGACACCGGAGGGAAAAGCCAACGTGTTTGCTGACAGCCCCCTTTTCAAAACGAAAGGCGTGGGTTTAAACGGTATAGTATTCCACCCCAATGGCTACCTGCTGGCATGCAGTAGCGGTACCGGCGCTGTTTATAAAATAAGCATAAGTAATCCTAAACAAGTACAAAAAGTGAGTACTGACCAGTTTTTTGTTAATGCTGATGGACTTTTACTCACTAATGCTAAAAAGCTTATACTTGTGCAAAATGGCGGTAGTGATAAAATTTATGAGCTGACATCAGAAGATGGATGGTCCAGTGCAAAACTTTCTGCATCTACGCTTGCCGCCGACCGATTTACCTATCCTTCTACAGCGACAAAAGCGATGGATAAAGTTATGGTAATGAATGCCAACTTCAGCGAATTAGTAGACAGCACTTCTGTGCCATCCCAAAAATTTGCAATCCAGCATGCAAGGCTGATGCCACTGCCAAAGAGCAAATAAATTTCTAATAATCCAATTGGATGTCAAGCATGCAGTTGTGGTGCTGGCGGGTTATAGCAACGATCTCAGAAGCTAAACCCATATGCGTGTGCGCTCCTTATAACAGTCTTTGATGTAAATGTGTACTCAAAGCTGATAATACTTTATAAAAAAGCCGCTGTAATTACAGCGGCTTTTTTATAAGCAGTTACTAACTACTCTGCAATATCCTGTTGCAGGGTATTTTCTGCTGCGTCGAAGTTAATAGCACTATACGCGGCATCACTTAGCAACATATCGGCCTCTTTTTCTTCTGCAAGGGTTTGTGTAAGCAATTTAGCCGCGTCATTCTCGCCAAGGGTTTTTGCGAATGCAATCAGCGTACCATAAGTAGCTATCTCATAATGCTCAATTTTTTGCGAGGCAGCGATTATGCCTGCATCACGCACCGGCCCGGGAGCCGTTTCTTCCAGTATGCTGTCGCCTTCTTTTAAAAGCCCGGCCATAGCTTCGCATTTTTTCCCCTCCGCCTTTTCTCCCAAAAGGTCGAAAATGGTTTCCAGGCGTACCACTTGGTTTTTGGTCACGGCAAGGTGCTCTTTAATGGTTGAGGCCAGGTGTGGCGATGTAGCATTGGCTATCATTTTAGGCAGCGCACTAACCAGTGCATTCTCCGCCCAGTAGATATCCTTCAGGGAATCAATGAAGAAGTCTTTAAGTTCTGTAGCTGCATCTCCCGCCGGGCTTACTATTAGACCGGGTTGTTTATCCTGTTCTTTTGCCTTGTTGTTAACCGGCTTTTCTGAATTTTTCATGTCTTTATTTTTAGTATGTTGTTGTTTATACTGTTGCTTCACGTGCCCAGAAACGGTGGTTGGCCATCGCTGTAATAAATTTTGCGGCAAAAGCCTGGTTGTCAACCTCACGGTCGATGATAATGCCGTCGTCTTCGTTATGAATTTTAGAGGCAAAACCGGTTCCCGAAAGCAGGTCCAGGCCGCCTGCCTGTGCACCGATTACTTTACAATGCCTATAGGCATCACTAAGAAAATCCAGCACATCGCTGTCCTGTGAAAGTTCGTTAAGATCGAGTCCGCCGGGAATATAGATAGCGTCAAACAAGACTGATGATGAAGTAAGGAACGTGAAATCGACGGCCAGCTCGCCGCCTGCATCGCCTTTTACGACACCATTATAAGGTGCAATTACGCAGCCTTTAGCGCCCTGCTTAATAAGCGCTTCTTTAATATCCAGGACAGCTTGTTCATCCACGCCATCAGCACAGACAATGGCTACCTTACGCGATTCAATTGTTGGTTTAACAGTGGGGTTGTTAATCATGCTCAGTGCGGAAGATGCTTCAACGGATGAAGGTACCGATTTCGGTTCCTGGTCCCCGCCAAGATTTTCGGGCGATACTCCATGATTCATGGGATGCTCCGGTTTAGCGGGTATAGTTAGCCTTAAGCCCGCAGCCACTTTATTAGCGAGGTCGGTATCAACTTGTGAAAGTATACCCAGCATTCGCACCCTGATGGCGGTGGTTTCTACTTTACCAAGCTCAAAGCGCAATGCTTTTACGATATGGTCTTTTTCAGTTTGTGTCTGGCTGTTATAAAACAATTTTGCCTGGCCAAAATGGTCAGAAAAGCTTTCGCTCCTGCCGCGCACCTTGTGCGCCTCTATTCTTTCATTAAAGCTGGCAAAGCCACCTTCAGCTATCTTTGCCTGGTACGGGCACCCACCACCTAATGAATTTGGTGAATAGCTAACCCTGCCTACATTGATTTCCTGGCGCATATGGCCGTCGCGTTGGTTATTGTGTACCGGTGCTACCGACCTGTTAATGGGGATTTCATGAAAGTTAGGGCTGCCAAGGCGTGACAACTGCGTATCAGTATAAGAAAAGAGCCTCCCTTGTAAAAGTGGGTCGTTTGTGAAATCGATACCCGGCACTATGTGACCTGGGTGAAAAGCGATTTGCTCCGTCTCGGCAAAGAAATTATCCGGGTTACGGTTAAGTACCATTTTACCAATTATAGTTACGGGAACAAGCTCTTCAGGGATAATTTTTGTAGGGTCCAGCAGGTCAAATTCATACTTGTGCTCATCGGCTTCCGGCACTATTTGCACACCAAGTTCCCATTCAGGGAATTTACCCGTATCAATCGCCTCCCAAAGGTCCCGCCTATGGAAATCAGGATCTTTTCCCGAAATCTTCTGAGCCTCATCCCAAACCACGGCATGGGTACCTAATTTTGGTTTCCAGTGGATCTTCACAAAGTGCGACTCATTCTGCTCGTTGATAAAACGGAATGTGTGTACCCCAAAACCTTCCATCATACGGTAGCTTCTAGGTATTGCCCGGTCAGACATCAGCCACATGATCATGTGTGCCGACTCGGGCATCAGTGAGATAAAATCCCAAAACGTATCGTGCGCAGAGGCCGCTTGTGGAATCTCGTTGTGTGGCTCCGGTTTTACGGCATGCACAAGGTCCGGGAATTTAGTGGCATCCTGTATAAAAAATACCGGGATATTGTTGCCCACAAAGTCATAAATACCTTCCTGGGTGTAAAACTTAACCGAGAAGCCGCGTACATCGCGTGCAAGGTCGGTAGAGCCACGCGATCCTGCAACTGTTGAAAAGCGTGCAAAAACCGGTGTTTTAAGGCCTGCTTCCTGCAGGAAGCCAGCTTTGGTAAACTGCGGTATGGGGTTGGTTACTTCAAAGTAGCCGTGTGCGCCGGACCCCCTTGCGTGTACAATGCGTTCCGGGATGCGCTCATGGTCAAAGTGGGTAATTTTTTCTCTGAGGATAAAATCTTCAAGTAAAGATGGCCCACGTTCTCCCGCTTTCAGCGAGTTGTTGTCATCATTAATTTTAACGCCCTGATTGGTAGTCAGAACTTTGTTGGTACCGTCAGATTTGTTGGTGAGCAAATCCTTTTGCTTATCATCCTGATGGTTGATTCCCCTTGCGTTGTTTTGTTCCATTTTTTTTTGCTGTTATAGTATTCCTAAAGGTCAGTATTATATTTTTGTACTCTTCATAATTTTATACTAAAATAAATACTATAAGTCGCTGATAGATTGTCTTGTAAGAGGCTTTGCGTCCGGCGATCAGTACTGTTAGGTGGCTATGAATGAATATTGATTTTCTAATGCAGCCTGAAGAAGGGTGCTACCTTCCCGTATCTTACTGATAACTGGAAAATGCGGTATCCGGTTTTTATTTTCGTCGAGGTCCCATATCCCACAATCATGATATACGTTCAGATCATCCCAGTCAGGCCTGTCCGTTACCGGATAAATACACGCCCCTAACAATGGTATACCTCTTTGCAATGCCTTTATACATTCGTTCGTAACCTCGTCCATCCACAGGGCACGGCCTACGCCAAAATGGCCGGTTTCTGATAAAAAGAGCGGTTTGCCGTAACGCAGGTACGCCATTTCCAGAAGGTCAGCGATACCCGTGCGCCGGGGCACATCGTTCTCAGGCCAGTCAAGCGATCCTATTCCATGGTCCCACTGGCTGTTCCAATAGTAATTAAAGCCAAGTATTTCGAGGTAGTCTTCTTTACCGCCCAATTCGGGGCACATCCGGCCTGCAATAATATCCATTGCCTGAAACTGGTGCCCGTTAAGGTTTTCGATATGCTCAAGATTGGTTTCAAAACCCGGATGTATTTTTATAAGCGGCTCTACTAACACGATCCTGCAATCCGGGTTTATATCTTTAAGCATGCTAATACCTAAAATAGCTGCCCGACATAAATGGTATTTTATATCCCAGCCACTGTTCACTGCAAAGGGTACAGTGCCGCGTACATCGCCTGAATGCCATGACAAAAAACTGATCTCATTGATAGGCACTACGAAAAGTTGTTGCGTTGTAGCGGATTTATGGAATAATGCAAAAGCCTCGCACAGTGCGACAAACCGCAGGTGAAAATGCGGGTGCGTAGGATATATGCCGTCGGGATAGCCGAAATGACACAAATCCCAAATAATCTGGATGCCGTATTCTTCAGCAGCGCTTATCCTATTTTTAACCTCACTAAAATCAAACGCATAGGGTGCTGTCTCCACGGCGCTCCAGCAGATTCCTTCACGCACGGTCGTAATACCCAAGGTAAGCAAATCGCGATAATCTTCCCTGACACGCGCATCATGCTGCGTCACCCTAAGCAGGTTAACCCTTTCCCCAGAACGGTTGATATGGTCGGCACATTCATAGCCTCCCATAAAGAACGACCTGAAGATACTCATATAGCCTCCTGGATTAGGGATTCAGGAGTGGTTTCCAAAGCCTTAAAAAGATCAAGCGCATTTTTAAAAGCCTGGTCCATATTAAAGTACTTGTAGTTGGCCAACCTGCCTACAAAGTATACATCCGTTAACGCCTCAGCATCCGCTTTATATTTTTCATAGATCGTTTGGTTCTTTGCATTGGGCACCGGGTAGTACGGATCTCCTACATCCGTGGTAAATTCTTTTACTACAGTGGTTTTTTCCGATGCCTGATTACCAAAATGCTTATATTCAATAATACGGGTAAAGCCCACTTCATTGCCCGGATAATTCACTACAGAATTCTCCTGGAAAAATTCTGCATCAATTGTTTCTGAGGCAAAGTTAATGGACCTGTATTCTAACTTATCGTCAAGGCTGTGCTTAAACTCGAAGAACCGATCAATTGGCCCGGTATAGAATAGTTTATCATAGCCCTTAACCTGGTCTTTAATATCAAAATAGTCGGTGTTAAGAACCACTTTAATATTAGGGTGGTCTAGAATCGCATCGAAGAGCTTCGTATACCCGCCCTCCGGCAGTGCCTGGTAGGTATCCGAAAAGTAACGGTCGTCATAGTTACTGCGCACCGGTATACGGTCAAGCACCGAGGCGTCCAGCTCTTCGGGGTATTTATCCCACTGCTTTTTAGTGTAATGGCGAAACATCTTTTCGTAGAGTACCGCGCCGACTTTATTAAGTGCCGCTTCTTTTCCGTTGGATGGATTAAGGTAGGGCTCGCGGTTTTCGTCAAGCCAGGTTTTCATCTCCTCCTCAGAATTGATATTGAGGCCGAATATCTTATTTACCGTAGTGATGTTTACCGGTATGGGCAACAAATCACCTTCTACTTTTGCCACGACCTTATGCTCCCAGTTATACCAGTTAGCATACCGGTTTACATAGTCCCATACCTGTTCTTCATTGGTATGAAAAAGATGTGCACCATACTTGGAAACAAGTATGCCGTTTTCATCGATATAATCGTAGCAGTTACCTGCTATGTGATCGCGTTTTTCAATTACCAGTACCTTTTTTCCTATTGCGATGCTGGACCTTATCGGTACACATCCATCGGTTGTTATTTGGAGCCTCTACAATGAAGACTGGGGAGCGCAGGATATTGCGACCAACACTGAGACAAGGGCCTATATTATGAGCATGTACCATTATCTGCAAATAGCCTACCCGCAGTTCCTGGTTGTAGATAATGACGGATGGCGCCATATATCCTATGAGGGCCGCCTAAAGTCTGACCTGCTTACAGTCCATATTTACACAGCTGAATTTGAACGGTGGTCGCAGCTCCTCAACGAACTTGAAAGCGGCAATATGGATACGGTAGCTGCATTTCCACTAACCGTTGGTGACCCATTCTTTTTCAGGAAACAGGTGCCTCTTGTAATTAGTGAGTGGGGCGGTTTCGGATTTGCAGATTATGGTGGCCCACAGGACGATCAGGACAGGTCGTCCAAAATTGCCCTATACAAGAAAGAATTAAGCAAGCATGCGATTGCAGGCGATGTATATACTCAAGCCACGAATATAGAAGATGAAAAGAATGGCCCGATTGATTTTGCAAGTGGCGAATTAAACGTGCCGGAAAACCTGCTTGGCAGTAAAAACCACTTTTAATAATTTGTAGTAAAGCTTTAGGCTTTTTTTGTTAACCGATTCGGTAAAAGATACAACTCAATTCAAGGGAACTCAAAGCTTAGCTAAAGTTTTGATAAATACCGCTGTTAAGCAAACACAACTTTCTAATTTAGATACGCTGATAACAGTAGATCACACATGACCAAAACCTTATAATAACAACATCAAGACTCAAAATATGAAAGCTATAATCTTATTGGGTACTTTAAAAGAAAAAGGAACATCTAACACACAGGTGCTAACTGAATTTGCCGTAAGCTACCTGGAAAAGCAGGACATTGAGTGCGAAATAATCCGCCTTGCTGAGCATAACATTGTAAACGGTACCTATACCGATATGGGTGCCGGAGACGACTGGCCCGGTATTTACGAGAAAGTGGTAGCGGCAGATATACTACTGTTTGCAACGCCTATTTGGTGGAACAGCCATTCTTCTGAATTGCAAAGGGCCATTGAGCGGCTTGATGAAGTATATGATATTATCAACGCAGGTGAAGATTCGCCTCTCGACGGCAAGTTGGGTGGGGTAATAATTACAGGAGACTCCGATGGTGTGGAGCATGTAACCGGCAATATCGCTAATTTTTTCTGCAGCCTCGGTATTACAGTGCCTGCCTATTCGTCGCTGGGAGTTATCTGGGAAGGCCATGGCAAAGACAAAAAAACTACAAAAGCCAACCTTTTGAAATACTATAAGAAAGAGTATGCCCAGGATGCTGAGGCTATGGCCGAATCCTTCGCCAAATTTGCCGGTAAATAAAGTAGCGCATCTAATCCCTAACACATACAGGAAATCCAGTGGCACAGCAAAAAATAGAAGCATTCGATGTAGAGCGCATGCTCTTTGGCGAAGCCGCGCCTGAATTTCTTATCGAAGTTTTTTTCAGGGGGCTTGCGCTATACCTGTTCATGCTGTTCATAGTACGCTTATTAGGCAAGCGTATGGCGGGCGAGCTCACTATAACCGAAATGGTACTGATGATCACTCTTGGTGGATCTGTAGCGGTTGCCATGCAGGTACCGGAAGGCGGCGCACTTATAGGCTTTGTAGTACTTACATGTGCCTTTGTTTTTGAAAGGATTGTAAGCAAACTGACGTTAGCAAGCAAAAATTTTGAAACGGTAAGCCAGGGCAGCGTTTCCATTCTTATCAGGGACGGTGTATTGCAAAAAGATAAGATGAAGGATACCCGCGTGACCAAAGAGCAACTATTTGCCGCGCTGCGCCATGAAAAAGTGCACCAGTTAGGTGAGGTAGAGCGGCTGTACCTTGAGGCTGGCGGTGGTTTTAGTATTTACAAATATAAGAACGATGCACCGGCAGGGCTGGCTGTATATCCTGAAGAAGACACCATTTTAGAGGAAAAGAAAGCAAGTGGAGATATGCAGGCATGTTACGACTGTGGTTTTCTTCTTCCCGTTACAATGAAGGCGGAATGCAATCATTGCCATGGTAATAAATGGGTAAAAGCAATAAACTGACATGAAAAAAGAAGATATTGATATAACCGACTGGGCAAGGATTCTATTTGGTGAGGCGGAACCGCTTTATTTATTAGAGGTAGTTGTTAGGGTTGCAATAGTGTATATTATTATATTAGTTGCTATACGCTTTATGGGTAAGCGCATGTCCTCAGAAATGAGCCGCGCTGATATGGTTGCACGCGTATGCCTTGCAGCAGCAGTGGGCCTGCCGATACAGCGTCCTGGTCGTGGATTGTTAGTCGCCCTCGTAATGGTGATCGTAATTGTAATAGTTGGACGCTGGATAGCTCAATTAGTATTTTACAAACGCGGTATAGAAAAAGTATTCCAAGGCAAGCACGGCATCCTTGTAGAGGACGGCATTATGAATAAAGACTTAATGAAAACAATGTACCTGACAAGGGAGCGCCTTTTCGCTGCACTTAGAAAAGAAGGCATACGGCATCTGGGCGAAGTGAAACGGTTATACATTGAAGCTAATGGAGCATTTTCTTTGGTCGAAAAAAAAGAGCCTAAACCGGGTCTGTGCATAATACCGGATGTGGATGCAGACCTTCATGATAAGCAACAATTTACTACGGAAAAAGTATGTTCGTCGTGTGGCAGGCATGCCTTGGAAAAAGAAAAATGTAATTGTGGTAGTACTACATATGAACACGCCCTGTAAATGTATAATTTGAAGTAACATAGAAATATATAAAACATATAAAAATTAAGCTATAACTTAAAAATTTAAACCATGAAACTGATTTCTCCTTGGGCAGCAACGGCGCAGTCAGATATTAAGAACAGTGCCGTTCTTCTTGAAAAAAGATTTTTAGATTATACTTTTACCCTACACAACGCAGGCAGCTCGGTATGGATCGTAAGTACTGCCGCAAACGGAAGCAAGCTTGGCTTCAGGGCAGCATTTGGCCTCGACTGCGATTTTGAAGTTTTAGAATTAAATGAAAGAGATACGGGTTGTACTCTTTTGCTGCAAACTTCGATTGGGCGATACAAAGTAGCTGTGGATTTTCCCGATACCGAGAATACAATTTTACACTATAAAGCAACTTTTACTCCCGCCATCCCTGTCGTAATTCCTTTTTGGCCAAAGGATATCGTTCCACTTACCGAAAAAGGCAGTATCGAAAATACAACAGCAACCATTCACCTGCACCAGGCGGGCACACGTTCGGGCCTGCTTTTTGCAAGCACATCAAGCCCTAAAAAAGGATCTTTTTTATATTTCCAAAACCTCACTGCGCTATCGGACTACTGCAATGCGACAGAAACCTCCCTTGCCGAAACCGTTGGGGGCGAATGGCCGGAAATCGGATTTAGCCTTCCTGTTAGTAAAGAGAAGGCAATTGCTGCGGCTACCGACTATGTAGTATCTGACGCCTATGTTTTATTTAGCCCTGAAGTTCCTTCAGATGATATTGCTATTTCCAAACAATATCTTAATCATTTAGCGGCAATTTATAGCGTTATACCCAAACCTGATACTAAATACCACGACTGGTTAACGACTTCTAAAACCGCATTAAACGACCTTACGTTTAATAAGGGCTGCTGGACCTATACTAAAGGGCGCCCCTATCTAAATGCATATTTATGCGACTATAAAACGCCTGCAGAAATAATGGTGCAGCTCTCTGTTCTCTATGCCGTACATGAATATGCCCAATGGACCGGCGAAAGTTTTCCTGTGATAGACGAAATTAAAGGCGGCTTACAATCATTTTATGATGATAAGCTAAAAACAATTTCGAGATGGCTGCCATCGCAGCGTGGGGAACTGGACGAATCTGAAGAGCAAAAGAAGGCCATGACCATGGACTCCTGGTACCTGCACCACCCCTTGATGAACCTGTCGAAGCTGGCACTGGATGGCGATAAAGAAGCTAAAGATTTATTGCTTGATTCTATTGATTATGCTATAAAAGTGGCCCATCATTTTAATTATGAGTGGCCGGTGTTTTACAAAATGGACACCCTTGAAACTTTAAAAGCAGAGACGGTGCCCGGCAGCGGCGGCGAGAAAGATGTTGCCGGTGGGTATGCGCACCTTATGATAAACGTATGGAAGGTAACTGGCGAAAAAAAGTATTTAAATGAAGCCCTAAAAGCCGCCAGGAAGTTGCGGGATAGGGGCATGAACATTTTTTACCAGGCTAACAATACGGCTTTTTCTGCACTGGCAATGCTGCGCTTATACAGAGAAACGAAAGAAGAACTCTTTCTGGATATCAGCTACCTGTGCATAGCCGGTATCATGAAAAACGTACAGTTATGGGAATGTAACTATGGAAACGCTGTAAACTTTGATAACTTCTTTGGTATATTTCCTCTTAATGATGCCCCTTACAAAGCGGCTTATGAAGAAATGGAAGTGTATGCTGCCCTCAACGATTATATTAAAGAAGCGGTTGCAATCAAAGCACCCATTTTACCATCAGTAATGCTGCTGCTGCCGGAACTTGTGCGCTATAGTGTAAGCAGGTTGCCCGGTTATTATCCACCACTGTTACCTGAAGATATTCTATCGGACGAAGTAAAAACAGGAGAAGTAGACCCTAAATTATGGATACCTGTGGAAGACCTGCAGGACGGCTGGGAACAACATGGCCAGGTGGGCCAGGAAGTGTACGGCGCCGGTGTGGGATTTGGTGTGGTGCCCAGGCAATATGTAAAAATCGAAGAAGGTGACTTTATACTTTTTACAGATTATCCAATCACTTCTTTCACTAAAGCTAAAGATGGATCGCTGGGCTTTACGATAATTGGCAGTGAGAATTTCACATCGCGCCTTATACTACTGGCTAATGACGATAAAAAGACCCTTCGCAACATAAAGGTTAGCCTTGCCAAAGGAGATAAAGATTCAATCCTAACGTCAGCAAGATCGTCACCAAAATCTGTGGAATACGACGTTACCGGCGGGCAGAAAATTATTTTGAGATTTTGAAAGATCTGAACGAAAGCTTTTGCTTTCTTGTGTCGGTAAGGGTACGACACAGGGAAATCTCTCTATCAAAAAATTTACGCAGACGATAGGTAATAATCTTCACTGTTTATTTGATTTAGAGTTGCATAAATATAATCATCTTTTTATAGTAGAACCGGTAATATGTTTTCATCAAGGATTCGTAATCACATGGACAAAAGTAGAAGCGCTACAAAATTAATTCCAAAGGTTACAAGGTTTGCACAGCTATATTTTTATGTTTAAATTCACGGTCTGTAATACAACAAATACCCTTACCATGAAAAATATTCGTTGCATTATTATTGATGATGACCCTGATGATAGGGAGCTTTTTGAAATTGCGCTGGAAAATTCGGGGCATCCCTTTAACCTGCTACCATTATCCAGTGGTAGTAAAGCATTGGAAATCTTTACAGACATTGAGGCTGGTGATATTCCGGATTATATTTTCCTTGACCTGAACATGCCGTTACTTTCCGGTAAAGAGTGTTTGCAGGAAATAAGAAAGGTTTCTGTACTACATATAACACCGGTAATTATTTACAGTACGTCTTCGTATCATTTAGACATTGCGGAAACTAAAGAATATGGTGCTACTCATTTTCTTACCAAAACGCCCGATGTAGACCGCCTTTCCGTGATCTTAGGTAAACTTTTTAGTAAGACAGCACTTCCGTACGAGTTGAGTTAATTATAATTGCCCTAAACTTAAAAAAATGGATAGCAAGCAGGAGGACATAGTGCCGCAGGTTTTTAAATCTAATGACCAACGCTATTTAAAGATGATCGAAGAGGTGCAGGACTATGCTATCATTCTACTGGATCGCGATGGTACGATACTTAACTGGAATAAAGGGGCCGAGAAAATAAAAGGGTATCCTGAAAAAGAAATAGTAGGCAAAAATTTTAGCTGCTTCTATCTTAAAGAAGACAGGAAAACCGGACTGCCCCAACATCTGATCAAAGAAGCAGCCCTAAATGGAAGGGCTAAACATGAAGGCTGGCGCTTGCGTAAAGATGGGAGTACTTTTTGGGGTTACATTGTTATTACAGCGTTGCACGGAGATAATGAGGAAGTGATTGGTTTCTCTAAAGTTACCCGCGACCTCACGGAACGAAAACTTGCTGAAGACCGCAGGGATCGCGATGCGCGAAATATTGCGCTTCAAAATAAGCAGCTCGAAGAATTTGCTTATATCACATCGCATGACCTTCAGGAACCTGTGCGGAAAATACAGACCTTTGCGAAGCTGCTTGAAAAAAACATATCCGATGAAGGACAGGTACAAAAATACCTGGAGAAGATTAATCTTTCTGCAAACAGGATGGTAACCTTAATTAAAAGTGTACTGGATTACTCCCGCCTTTCACAAACCCAGGAACAATTTATTGATACAGATCTTAACACTGTACTTCAAGCTGTAAAAGAGGATTTTGAGGTTCTATTTACAGAAAAGGACGTGACCATCATTGCCGATGATTTACCTGTAATTAAGGCAATCCCAATACAAATGCACCAGCTTTTCTTTAACCTTATTGGTAATTCTATTAAATTCAATACACATGAACCGCTTATTGAGATCTCAACCGGTAAATTTAAGGATAATGATAAGCATTTTGATTCTGAAACCGAGTATCTTTTATTACAGTTTACTGATAACGGAATTGGGTTTGACCAGAAATACGCCGATCAGGCATTCCAACCTTTTAAAAGGCTGAATTCCGATTACAGTGGTACAGGGATTGGATTGGCTTTGTGTAAAAGGATTGTGGATAATCATAAAGGATATATAGAAGTCAGGAGTGCAGTTAATAAGGGTACAACTTTTGAAATTTATCTTCCTATGTAATTTAAGGCCTGTATATAATTAAAATAAAGAATTAACTTTAATGTAGTTAGTCCAAAGCTGTATCGGCAATATCTACTAAGACGCTTGTTTTAAAAGATTATTTTTGCTAAGAGGAAATGTCTTACATACATCCTCTATAATTATTGAAGGATAGGCCTATAGTAAAAAAACGGCTATAATTTAAATTGAAACTTAGTGAGCGTATAAGGAAGGGTAAATATCTATGGTTCTTCCTACCTGCACTCCCAATAAAATGCTAAATGCAATTGAATGCCACAAAAGGAGGGTGAAGCTTCAAAGACCTGGCTTAAAAGTTTTGAGGTTCGAAAGCTCTTGGGCATTTCTGCCGGCACGCTACAAAATCTTAGGGTTAATGGCACATTACCCTATACAAAAATAGGTGGCCTCATATAATATAAATATGAAGATATACTTAGACTGATGGATAAAAATACTACTGATGAGAAAGTAATTCCCTATATTTTTATATTAAATGTAGCATTTCATATTTCAAATCATTAAATCTGCATCAGTTACCGCTCAAATTAAATGTAAACAATTCGGTGAGCATGTATTTGAGGCTGAGAACATTATAATAATTCAGTTACGCTTACAAATAAAGGGTGTCGGACTGCCACCCAATAAAAGCACAACAGAATGTCACCTTTGCAATCAAAACAATTCCCTGGCAATTTTTAAAAATAATCGGGGCAGCCCTGGCATTTCTTCTCCCAATCAAATTGGTAAAGCAGCGAAAATTCATGCACGCCACCATTACGCCCCATACTATTTGTAATAACATCATAAGAATAGCCAATTTTAAAATGCTCGTACTGAACACCAAAATAAGGGTTTATGGATGTTAGTAAAGGTGCATTTGGATTATTCCTCGCCGGGTTTGTTGCGGCAATCACGCCAAAGAAAAAGCGTTCAAAAATAAGCCCTGCGCCCAAGTCAAAACGATTAAATTTTGATTGTTGCATATAATTTGCAGTTATTAGCAACTTTGAATCAAATGGGAAAAATGAATTGGAGACTTCGGTTTCAAATCCTCCATTAATTGAAAAGAACATATCCAGCGGCAAGTTACCAGCCATTGTAAACGAAATATTTGGCTTGTTAAGGTGGCGTAACGAACCCCCAATCCAACAATCTTCATTATTGAATAAAAAGCCTGCGCCAACATCGAAATACCCAACTTTATTATTTAAAGCCAATGGATCTGAACTTGTAGGATCTATTGTACCGCTACCTATGTTAATCTGGTCTTCAAGCACCATGTTCTGAAATCCATACGACTTGCTTCCGTATCCCACCTCAAGTGCAGGGTGAAAATACCAGTAGTCCGATATCTGTACGCGGTAGGTGTAGCTGGCATTAACCTGAGAAAGGCTGTAGTTGGTAAATGATTCACGCTGGCTCAGGAAGTTGACTCCAAAACCACTGTTCATATCTTCTGACCAGGTATTGAGGAAGGCATAGTCGCTATTAATTTTTAGTTTGGCATCTGGCCATTGGCTGCGGTGCACAACTCCGGCACTTGTGGTTTCCATAAAGGCGGTAAATGCCGGGTTAATAGTTTGGGGTACCATAAAATACTGTGTGAATATTGGGTCCTGTGCCTGCACCGTTAACGCGGTTATTATGAATAATATAGTGATTGTAAGCTTTTTCATGATGTAGATTGGGGATGGTTATTTGATAAGTACGAATGGGCCGTTAAACTCGATGACCTGGCCATAAAAAGTTTCGGCTTTGATGCGGTAATAAAAGTTACCGTTTTCCGACGGGTTTCCTTTTATATAACCGCTCCATCCTGTTATTACTTCACCTTTTTCAGAATATAACAGCGCTCCCCATGTATCAAAAACATTCAATTCAATTGATTTCAAACCTCTGTGTACAGCTTTAAACGTATCATTCATGCCATCGGCATTGGGTGTAAAAGCATTTGGTACCATTACATCATATCCTTTTGTAACCACCAAAGTTATACGGTAGGTATCATTGCACCCGTAAGGATAGACTACATGGAGGGTCACCGTGTAAGTCCCTTCATTTAGATAAGTATGTGAAGGGCTAATTTCGCTGGAACTCCCGCCGTCACCAAAATCCCAGCCGACTTCCAAGTAATCACCTGTGGATACGTTATCAAACTGGACAGGATCTGATATTGAGTATTCCTGATAGGTAGTAAACGCGTAGGAACCTGCCGTAAAATTAGCCTCGCCAAGTTGTTCTGTTTGTACTTCAAAAGTGGATGTAGCAGTACATCCTTTAGAATCAGTAGCCGTTACAATCACAGTACCATTTTGGTCGGTATTCATAAGTTGGCCAAAAGCTCCCGAAACTGTTCCGCTACTCCAGGTATACTGGAAAGGTGGTACCCCACCCGCTGCTTGTGCTGTATTAGTTTGCCTAACATAATGGGTATCGCAGTTATGTACAACATTGCTGGTTATATTAAGCACTATCGGTGCCGGCCGTGTTATGGTATAAGTGCCTGAAACAGTACAGCCAGAAGCATCGGTAATAGTAACTGAATACGTGCCGGAAGTAATGGCGGACAGGTCTTCTATAGTCTGGCCGTTAGACCAGTTATACGTGTAGGGTAACGTTCCACCGGCTACTAACAGGTCTATAGCACCGCTTGTAGTGTCATTACAATCCAATGCATGGGTAAGGTTTGCTGCTACCGTAAGCGCAGCAGGTTCTATAATAGTAAACGTACGGATGATCTGGCAGGGTGTGCCATCTGTAATGGTAGCGGTGTATGTGCCGGGCCCTAAATTATTACGTTGCGTTCCGGCTGTCGAGCCATCGCTCCAAACCAATGTAACGGGCGCAATACCACCGGTAAGATTAAGGGTTATACTTCCGTCGTTTGCTCCATGGCATGAAACGTTGGCAAATACAGGCTCAACTTTAAACACCGGTGCTTCGGGTATGGGTACAGCAATCATTTTGACACAATTGCTGGCATCGGTTACTGTAATGGTATAAATGGCTGCTGCAAGGTTATCCTGATAGGTTCCCGTTGCAAGGTTGCTCCAGTCGGCAGTGTATGGTGGGTTCCCTCCAATAATGTTAAGCGATATCGAGGCATTGTTGGCGCCATAGCAAGTAATCGGCGTAGTTGTAGGTGTAATTATTATTTCAGGCTGCTGTGTAACGTTTACCGATAGCGGTATTGTACACCCGTTAGCATCAGTAACAATAAGGTTATAGGCACCCGCAACAATAGTTATTACATCTTCGGAAGATGCCGTAAAGCCATTAGGGCCAGTCCACGCAAAGGTGTAGCTGCCGGAACCGTTAGCAATACCTCCTGTAACGGTAACATCAATAGCCCCGGTAGCGGCACCAAAACATAATACATTTACCTGGGTTTGACTTATCGCCAATGCTGTTGGCTGAGTAAGTGTAAAACTTTGAGCCGGGGCACTACAGCCGTTACTGTCGGCCATAGTAACAGCGTAGGTACCAATAGAAAGCCCGCTAAGATTTTGGGTCGATGCGGTAAAGCCATTCGGGCCTGTCCAGGCATAGGTGTAGACTGCTGTCCCGCCGGAAGGTGTAATGTTTATAGTACCATTAGTCCCCCCAAAACAGCTTATTTGGTAACCATTAAATGCCGACATGGCCCCTGTAAAAGTTACCTGCTGTGGTTCGGTAATCGTAAAGTTTTGTGTCAGAGGGCAGGCGTTTGTAGTGTCAAAAATAGTAACAGTATACACGCCGGGTGCCAGTGCGGCAATGTCTTCGGTAGTAGCGGTAAATCCGTCTGGCCCCGTCCAGCTGTATGTATAGGTAGGATAACCACCAGTTACTGTTAAATTAATACTGCCATCGTTTGCACCATTACAGCTTATATTGAAACCGTTGAAATTTGAAATAATGCTGTTGCTTATGGCAAGGCCAGTTGCTGGCTGTGTTACCTCTACCCCATTTATATACTTAATCGTGCCGTTAGCATCGGTTACACGTATATTATACGTTCCGGCAGGCAGGTTGTCAAAAACATAATTTAATGCTGTAAGATTGTCTGCACTCTCTACAACAGTACCATCTGGCAGCAATATGGCATAGTCAAAAGGCGCGATAGATACTGTGGTAACCGCCACCTCAACCACTCCGGTAGACTGGCCATAGCAGTTAACATTTATGTGGCTGGCTGTAACCTCGGCAATAACCAGCGGCATCGGTTCGGCAATAAGTACTGTTATCGAAATAGTACTGCATAAGCCATCGGCTATTACAACAGTATAGGTACCGGGGCCAAGATTGGCTACGTTTTGGCTTGAAGCCATAAAACCATTAGGTCCCGTCCATGAATAGGTATAGTTTCCTGACCCGCCCGTAGGCGAAAGGTTAATAAACGCATCATTAGCACCAGCCGAACTGATCTGGAAGCCATTGTAATTTGATACGGTATGGGTTACTGTGAACACCGGGTTAACTGTTACTGTCAGAGTAAAGCTTGCCCCGTTACAGTTGCCCTGCGGTGAAAGAGGCGTTATGGTATATGTTGCAGTTTGAACCGAAGCTGTAGCATTGTTGAGCGTTCCTGTTATGATGCTTTGTGCAGTACCGGCCGTTCCACCGGTTATAGTACCCGTTGGTGCGTTCCAGTTAAATACCGTACCGTTAGGGAAAATAGTTGCCGTAGTGGCGGGATCAAAACTGAAAGCCGTACCGCTGCATAGTGTTATTGAACCATTAGGTATAATAGCAGTCGGATTTATAGTAACAGCAACATTAAAAGGTACTCCGTCGCAACCGTTATAATGCGGTGTAATTGTATAGGTTGCTATTACAGCAGTGTTGGTTGTATTAACCAACGTTTGGTTCAGGCTGGTTTGCGGAGTACTTTGTGCTGACCCTCCGGTAAATCCGCTTCCGGTTGGTGCGGTCCAGGTGAAAGTTACCCCCGCAGGCATATTATTGCCGCCGGTATTAGAAGGTATATAATTTAGTGCAGTACCACTACAAGTGCTTATTTGGGGCGTACCGTTCACAAAAGGGACTGGCGTTACAGTTATACTGTATGCCGTAGTTGCTCCTGGACAGGCTGAAAGGTCAGATGTTGTGGCTGAAGCGGTATAGATAACTGTAATTGGGGCATTGGTAGTATTTACCAGTGTTTGCACCGGGATGGAAGTCGTACCATTTGTTGCTACCCCTGTAATACCTGCCGGCTGTGTTGCCGTCCAGCTTATTGTTGTATTTGGGGTGGCACTACTAAGGTTAACCGTTGTGGTGGCATTGCCTGAACAAATGGTTTGGCCTGTTTGAGAAAAAATTACCGAAGGTGCCGGGTTAACGGTAATGGTAAAGGTTTGCGGGACACCGTTGCAGCCATTGATTTCAGGGATAACTGTTACAGTAGCCGTTACCGGCGTGGTACCACTATTTAAGGCTGTAAAAGTTGGTATAGACCCGGATCCGCTTGTGGCAAGCCCTATAGATGCAGTACTGTTTGTCCAGTTAAATGTTGTCCCGGTTATTGTTCCGGTAAAGTTTATTGCAGCAGTAGCAGACTGGTTACATACAGTCTGGCTGTTTACAGCTGCCACTGTTGGTGTAGGCGCGACTGTAAGGGTTACATCAAAACTGCTTCCTGTACAGCCGTTCGCTATAGGGGTTACAACATAAGTTATTGTAACCGTTGCAGTAGTTGTATTGGTAATAGTGCCCGATATAGCAGCGCTGTTAGTGCCTGCTCCCAAACCAGATACGCCCGGAGGGCCTGTTGGAGCTGCCCAACTATACACTGTGCCTGAAGGCACTGTACCGTTAACACCATCTGCTGGTGTGATGGTAAAAGAAGTACCACTACAGCTGTTTTGGGTTATATTGTTGATAACCGGTTTCGGGTTTACCGTAACGGTAACGGTAAATGTATTTCCGGTACAGGTCTGGCTACCTGAAGTCCATTTTGGCGTCACGGTATACGTAGCGGTTTGTATAGTATTGGTATTGTTTGTTAGGGTTCCACCTATACCTAGTGCATCGGTACCTGATAGCCCTCCCGCTACACCAGGACTTACCACAGGCATGCCCCACGAATATGTAGTGCCTGCCGGTACTATATTTCCACTGCCATTAGCGGGAGTTATTGTAAACGTGCCTTCACTACAAGTAGTTGCTGTTTGTGCCGTTACTGAAGGTTTAGGGTTTACTGTAATAGTAACGCTGAACGGTAGGCCGCTGCATCCGTTAGCTACCGGTGTAACAGTGTAAACCACTGTTACCGGCGCATTAGTAGTATTTACCAGTGTCTGCCCTATACCATTCTGAGGTGTAGTTTGATTGGCTTCCCCTGTAATATTTGCATTGGCAGGTACCGTCCAGGTGTACTGCGTGCCTGTAGGGATTGTATTCCCGATAGTACCCGGAGTGATACTAACTGTATCACCACTACAAATTGTGGCTGTTTCGTTGCTTGTAATTACAGGTTTTTGGTTAAGCACAATTGCTGCGGCACTTGTGGTAAGCACGCTGCATCCGCCACCGGGAAAGGTAATGACTGCATAATAATATAATGTGCCCATAGTTGACGGTGGCAGATAGGTAGTTGTGGTAGCACCCGAAATGGCTGTACCACCTGCGGTGCTGTTTGCTGTATTGCTGTACCACTGGTACGCAGGTGTACCGGTACCATTTTGATATGCAATAGAAAGTTGCGCCGGGCTTTGCCCTTCGCAAAGGGTTTGCGACTGCGGCTGCGATGTAACAATTGGAGCTGCAATAACGGTGACCTGTGCTGTGGCACTGGCAGCGTTACAACCCGAAACACCTGTAGCTACCACGCAGTAATAATACGTTGTGCCAACTGTTGTGGTAGGTGGTGTATATGTTGCTGCTGTAGCACTTGAGATAGCAGTACCTGTTGTGTTATTGTTTGCAGTGCTTGCATACCATTGATATGTTAATGTACTCCCTCCCGTAGCTGTAATTGTTAGCGCAGATGCTGTACCGCCTGCGCAAAGCGTTTGTGTAGACAGCGGATTCTGCGATATAACTGGCGGGTTGGTAAGGCTTATGGCTGCAATATTGGTAAAGCTGCTGCAGGAAACGCCGTTTATAGTGCTGGTATCTACCCGGCGGTACCAGGTATTTTGGGTAAGAATTGGTGGATTATAGTTGGCAGTCGTAGCACCTGCTAGATTTGTAAAGGTACTATTATCTACTGATGATTGCCACTGGTAGCTGATAGTACCTCCACCTGTGGCCGCTGTGCCGCTAAGTGCGGTAGGGTCGCCACCGGAACAAATTTGCTGGTCACTTCCTATAGTTCCCGCTGTTATGGTATTTATATATATGCTTACAAAATTGCCTGTTACAGTACACGCCTCCCCGTTAAGGGTTGAGGTTACTTTCCTCCTGTACCAAGTATTTTGTGTAAGTACGGGTGGATCATAAGTAGCCAAAGTAGCCCCGGAAATATCACTATATCCTGATGTTGCATTTGCTGTAGAACTTTCCCACTGATAGGTAATCGTACCGGCACCCGTGGCAGCCGCTGCTACCGTAAATGCGGAAGGATCTGTGCCGCTACAAACGGTCTGGTCGCTCGCTATAGCACCGGGATTAATTGTATTACGGTACACAATTACCTGGTCTGTAGCAGTACAGGCGCTGCTACCATTTCCTGTACTTACGGTAAGGGTATATGTTGTAGTTACAGATGGGTTTGCAGTTGGGTTAGCAATGTTAGCATTTGAAAGCCCTGCACTTGGTAACCAGCTATAGTTTAGCGTAGCGCCCACCCCGGCAGTGCCCGATCCTGTAAGTTGTAAGGTTTCGCCGGCACAAAGGGTTTCATCAGCACCGGCATTAGCGGTTACGCCAGGTGTAACGGTAAAGGTTTCGTTATCAGTAGTAGTACCACATTCATTGGTAACGGCAAGGCTAACCGTATAGGATCCCGCAGTGGTATATGAAATGGCAGGTGGTACTACCCCGGTATAGGATGATGGTGTACCGCCTATAAAACTCCACACGTATGTAAGCGGTGTTTGAGCAGCACAATTAGTCACCGTAGCTGTAGGTGATATGGTTGCCGATGTACCCCCGCAAATATTAGCGATGGCCGCTATAGCCACCGTAGGCGGAGCTTTTACAGTTACGGTTTGCGTCGCGGTTTGGTTACCGCAAGAATTATGTGCCGTAAGGGTTACGGTGTACGTCCCGGGATTGGGGAAGTTAAACGACGGGTTGGCAGACGTATTTGTAGTGCCTCCTGTAAAATAGTTGTAGCTATTGCCGGGAGAGGTTCCGCAGTTGGAAGCTGTATAATTTACAGCCCAATTGTATGTAACATTACAGGCACTTGCTGTAGGCGTAGTATTGGTTGCCTGCGCTGTAAGCGCCCCACAACCCACTGTATTATTTAGCGTAAAAGATGCAGACGCGAGCGGCGCTTCGATGCAAATAGTTTTTACAACTTCATCATCAATGCCACATCGATTACCTGATTTCATTTTAATGGTATACGTGCCAGCCTGTGTAAACTTAATACATAAATTCGTACTTCCTGTTAACCATGAAGATGGGTCGGCAGGATCTAGTGCCATACCTAATGAACCACTAGTAATTGTATAATTTGTGTTGGGTATAATTGTCCATAAAATTGGAGCACCATTACTGCAATCACCATTTGCTGCATCGATGCTGTTTGAGTTTACTGTAGCATTTGTAAAACATGTTGTGGTATTAATACATGCGATTGTATTTTGCATTGTAAAATCAGCATCAGGGCGTGTTGAAATATAAATAGGCACCACTGATACCTGTGATTGGGAGCAAGGGTTTCTAGCTACTATCGTGGCAGAAAATGAATTTTGAAATCCTGGTAAATTTGATCCACAGGACGTTGCATTATAAATATGCGAAACTTCGGCCGGGGGTGGATGGTTGAAAATTTGAGGGTTTAAAGGGTCATCGCTGAAAGTGACGGTATATGTGGTTCCATTGGCGTTGTTAGCCGTATTGTTTATTGGAAAAGTAAGTGTATCATTATTTGGATTACCAGTAATACAAATGTCGGTATTTCCCGGATTACCAAGACTTACGGCGGGATTTGATCCTACAAAAACCTTATATATTTTGGTAATCGAACAATTATTATCGCCATCAATAGTGAAAGTTAATGTCCATAAACCTACCTGATACAAATGGCCTATTGGAGACGAGAAAGTTGCACTATTATAGTCAGCAGTTCCATCACCCCAGTCTATTGTATAATTTGTGTTTGAAGCTTGTGTTGATGACCCATTTCCGAAATTGAGTGTAGATGGACTGTTAACGCAGTTTTTAAACGTGGTATACCCATTAAAATTACTTGAATTACTTCCTAAAAGCATTGGATCAGGCAATTGTTTTACGGCAACATTATGTGTCACTGAGTTACTACATCCTGTAGCTGAATTTGTAACAGTTAATGTGATGGTGAATGTCTGGTTTCCGTTGCCTGGGTTAAGTATAAATATATGGGAAGGATTGATGTTGGTAGCTGTATTATTGGTTCCAGAATCCGGGTTGTCAAAATTCCATGAGTAATCGATATTAGTACCTGTTGTGGATTGATTTGTAAATGTTAATGCCTGATTAGCGCAGTTTATTGTTGTTGGCGCTGTAAAAGCTGCCACTGGTGGTGCTACCACCGTAATTACTGCTGAGTTGTTTATAATTATAGGTGAACCCGCTGTTTCGGCCACTGTGGTAAGGTTATAAGTAAACTGTCCAGTTGCATTTGTAGGTGCATTTACTGTAGCAATACCGGCTCCGTTAGACACTGCAGTAAGAGGGTTCCCGCCATTGATGGTATAACTAAACGTGTATGGCGCATTACCCCCACTTCCGGTAAATGTAAGTTGAGGCTGTGCACCGTTAAGGCACACGGTATTACTTCCTGTAATAGTAGCATTTACAGCTACAATTTTATTTTTTGTTAGTTCTACGCCATGTATCGAAACTGGATTAGCTTGTAATGACTGCGCAAATAGAAGTATAAAAATAAGGATTAGCTTGTAGCTTTGTTTCATACGGTGTAAATTGTTGGTTGGGCAAATATATTACAAAAATGTATTGTTAAAATTTTCTTAAAAGGGCGTGAAGGTAGTCTCTTATATTAAGTATTGCAATACCTATTACTAGGTATTTTACAGATAATTAAATACTTAAAAAGTTATGCCCTTGGTGGAACCCTGCAATAATGTGATAGTAGAGACTTTTAATTCCAAATCAATCCATAGCAAGACTATTTAAAAACAACCTCCTACAGAATAATAGCTTTATTTCCTTAAAATTATGAGTTATGAACGAGCAGATCACAAAAGATGACCTTATCCAGTTTGGCAGGATGCTGGTTAACGAGATAAGTATTATGGTAAAGGGAGATTATAATCGGGAGAAAGATACTTCCGATCCTGAATGGCTTAAAAGCCGAGGGGCAAGGAAATTATTGGATATTTCCGCCGGATCGCTCCAGAACCTTCGCATTACCGGGAAGGTGCGCTACAAAAAAGTTATGGGTTCGTACTACTATAATAAGGCCGACCTTTTAGGACTATTTAATGATGTTTCGTCAAAAGATAGTTAGTTGATGTTTTCTCATAATCAATGTGAACTGTCCTCTTTATGTCGAATCACCACCATAAGCAAAATTGCACCACTAAGTGCATACCTACGAATATTTAAAAGGCAATAATTGATGGCTATTTTCAATTCTCTGTGTAAATATTTTTTATAAGTTTGCATCTCTAACAGTTTTATGAAATAACAACTGTAAATCAACACTTTAAACTTAGGTGTAAATTCGGTGCAACTTTTTTTCGGCCACTAAAAATATAGGTTTATAAGGGTTTTCGAATCAGGTTCGATTTTTGGCAAAACCTGGCTTAAGAGTAAGGAGGTGCGTAAACTCTTGGACATATTAAAAGGCACGCTCCAAGACCTACACATAAATGGTACTTTACCCTATAGCAAAATTGGAAGACTACTTACTATAAATATTGCGATATCCTCAAACTGATAAGCGATAAAAAGAGGTCAGATGACACCCGAGAACTAATTTCAAATATGAGGTAAGTCTGTGAAGAAATCACTAAATCCTCTTTGAAATTACCGTTAAAATTCATGCGTGAGTTATTCTGTGCAAGAGTTAAAATTCAGGCACATCTAATTCTTTTACAAGTATTTACGAGTAGGTTGTCGGACTACCACTCCTACTCAAACAACAATTAAACGCCCTATAACTATTTATTATTTATAAATTTTTAATGAAGACCACGCTGTAAAAAATATCCAACGCGACCATCAGGAGCGCCTACTATCCTACTGGGAGCGTTTTAAGAAGCAAGGCGTGCCGAGAAAAGAACCTAGCCGACACAAAACCCGAACTTTCTGGAAAGCATATCTAATCTAAATAACTTTAGTCCCTTTAAAAAGAATATCCAGTGTCCAACTATAAAAGGAGATTTCGAATCCCCAGCTTATAAATGCTTTTTGCTCCTACCTGCTCAGGTACAACAGAAAGCTGCGAAGTGCATGGTATAAAAGTTTCTAAAATCGAATATACGTCGCAGGCACCAGTTGGTATAAGAACGGGGGGAATTGGTATAATTTCCAAAACCAGCCTTATAAAAACGGGTATTTTGGCACTCATAATGACCAGAGTACCGAATTTATGAGCAAAAAAATCATCACACTTCTTCTTATTGCTGTATCCTGCCAGCTCTATGCACAGGAAACCTGGCAGCTAAGGCAGTGTATCGAATACGGCCTTGAACACAACCGTAACAATGCGATTTATGCCAATCAGAAACGCGCCGCCGACGCACGCGCACGGGAAGCGCTGGCCGACTACCTACCGCGCATCAGCCTGACCTCCACGCTTGACAACAATCTCAAGCTGCAGCAAACCGTGATACCGGCAGGGATATTCGGTGACCAGGACCTAAGGGTCAGCCTTACCAAGAAATTTGCCAGCAATGCGACGGCGCAGGTAGACCAGGTACTCTACGACCAGGCACTCCTTACCGGGCTTAGGGCGAACAAATACAACCGGCAGCAGGCAGCACTCAACCTCCAGCAATCCCGGGAGGCCATCATATACAACATTACCGCCGCCTACCTGGACATCTTTGTGTACCGCCAGCAGCTGGAACTCCTTCACTACAACCTTGAAACCTACCAGGGGCAGATAAATGTGCTCCAATTACAGGTGGACAAAGGCGTAACGCTACAAAAAGACCTGGATAAGGTACAGGTGGATTATAACAACACCCGCTCCCAGCAGCGCGTAGCCCAAAGCAACCTGGAACTGGCGCACAATGAGCTTAAATTCGAAATGGGCTACCCCTTCGATACCCCCTTAAAGGTGGATACCGCTGCACCGGCGAACCCTGCTATAGAAAAGGATGTAGCATTCTCCCCCGAAGCCCGTATCGATTACCGCCTGGCTGCGCTGGATGTGCGGTTGAAGGAACTACAGCAAAAGAGCATCCGGGCCGGGGCACTCCCTACCCTTTCTGCCTACGCACGTTATGGGGCCGTGGGGTTTGGCGACCACCTGGACCAGGCCTACCGCGATCTCAACCCTTTTTCGGCCGTAGGCCTAAAGCTGACCATACCACTGCTGGACTTTTACAGGCGCAACGCCCGCTACCGCCAGGCAGAGGTGGAGCGCCTCAATGCCGAGGAAAATCTTACCCTTTCCGAAGGGCGCTACAGGATGGAATTTGACAACGCACAGGCCAAGCTCCTGCAGGCGCAATCCAATGTAGAGAACGACCAGCGCAACGTTACCCTCGCCCAGTCTGTACTTACCGTTACTGACCTGCAGTTTAAAAAGGGAACAACCGACCTGACCGACTGGCTCACGACACAAAACGCCTTGAAGCAGTCCCAGAACAGTTACCTTAGTTCACTCTATACCTATTACCTGGCGCGCATCGACCTTGAAAAAGCTGCCGGCACATTGCAAAATTTTTACAATTCATTATAAGCACCATGAAAAAGAAAGTACTGCTTGCCCTGATGGTAATTGGCCTTACGGCACTTATAGTTATCCGGCTGGTTTCCAACAAGAATACTATAGACAAACGCAACCAACCGGGAACTGAAGTGGCCAAAGGCATCCCGGTAACCGTGGCAACTGCCGTTGAAGAAACCCTAAGCACCGAACTGGTAAAAACCGGTACACTGGCGCCCTTCCGCCAGGCCACCGTACTTGCAACGGCCAGCGGAAAATTGCTGCGCCTGGATTTTGAGCTGGGTACCCCGGTACAGGAAGGGCAGCTGCTGGGGCGTATTGATACGCAACTTTTGCAGCTTGACCTTGAAAAATCGGAATCTGCCGCCCAAAAGCTCAGGCGTGACCTGCAGACGTACAGTGAACTCCTGGAAGGCAACGCCGCAACCCGCGAAAAGGTTGAGGAGGTCCGCCAAAGCTACAACGAGGCGGCCAACCGCTCCTCTCAGCTGCGCCGTCAGATAGCTGATGCTTCCCTGAAGGCTCCCATTAGTGGTGTTATTGCCTCAAGGCCGGTAGAGCAGGGTGTCTTTGTCGCCTCCGGAAGCGAGGTGGCGACCATTGTCAACCTCTCCCGTGTCAAGGTAACGGTAAACCTGACCGAGGCGGAAGTGTACCAGGTTAGCGCGGGCCAAAAAATACTACTGCAAACTGACGTTTACCCCGGCAGGGAGTGGCAGGGCACCCTATCGTACATCAGCCCGCAGGCCGACGCAGCACACAATTACGCTGTAGAGATCTCCGCCGAAAACAACCGGGAGGCCCCACTGCGCTCCGGCACGTTCGTCAGGGTGGATTTCGCCGGAAGAGCGCCGCAGAAAATGCTGCTCATCCCTAGGGAAGCACTCCTGGAATCCACGCGTGATGCCTCGGTATATGTAATCCAGGCCGGCAAAGCGGTGCTGCGCCCCGTAAAGGCAGGCTCCGATTATGGCGGCCGCGTAGCCATAATCGAAGGGCTTAAGCCGGGTGAGCAGGTCGTGACCTCGGGGCAGATCAATCTGCAAAGCGGAACGCCGGTAACCATCTCAAAATAATTTAAGCCATGTCTATAACCGAAATTGCCATAAAGCGGCCCTTGCTGCTCATTGTAATCTTTACCGTGCTGGTGCTCTTCGGGGTGCAGTGCTACCTGAGCCTCAACTACAACCTGCTGCCCAAAATCGAGGTACCCACCGTATCGGTAAGCACCCTATATCCCGGGGCTTCCGCCTCGGAAGTCCAGGTATCGGTAACCAAAAAGCTGGAGGATGCCTTTGCGGCTGTGGAAGGCCTTGACCAGATGAATTCCACTTCCCAGGAAAGCGTCTCGCAAATTACCCTCCAGTTTAAAAGCGGCACCAACCTCGAAGAGGCAGAACGCGCCGTGCAGCGTAAGGCCGACCAGGCCCTGAATGACCTGCCCGATACTTCCGAGAGGCCCCAGGTGAATAAGGTCAACCTGGAAGAAACCCCCGTGATAAAAGCCGGGGTAACCGCCGCCATGCCCCCAAGGGAACTTTATGATTTTGTGGATACCCAGCTGCGCCCCCTGTTGCAAAACGTGGCAGGTGTGGGGCAGGTAATTATTATCGGTGGCGAACAGCGCGAGGTTCAGGTGCAGATCAACCGGGAACGCCTTCAGCAATACGGGCTTTCCCTCTCGCAGGTAACACAGGCGGTAAATAATGCCAACCTCTCCTTCCCTGCCGGCAGCATAGAAACACCCTCCCGACAGCTTTCCATACGTTACGATGCCAACCTGAAGTCCCTGGAAGAATTGCGCCGCCTCGCGGTGGCTACGGGAAAAGACGGCAGTATGATTTACCTTTCCGATGTGGCTGAGGTTGCCGATGGGACGGCAAAGACGACGGCGATCAACCACATTAACGGCATCCCATCCATAGGGATACAGATCATAAAGCAAAACGATGCCAACGCTGTTGATGTAAGCCACCTGGTCAAACAGGCGCTACAGTCTATGGAAAGCCAATATGGCGCGCGTAAACTGCACTTTGCCATCTCTTCGGACCAGAGCGTCTATACCCTGGAATCGGCCGATGCGGTAATGCACGACCTGGTACTGGCGGTAGCCATCGTGGGGATTGTAATGCTGGCCTTCCTTCACAGCCTGCGCAGTTCGCTGTTTGTACTGGTAGCACTCCCCTCGTCGATCATACCTACCTTCATCGCGATGTACCTTCTGGGTTTTTCCCTTAACCTGATGACCCTTATGGCCATGTCACTGGTCGTTGGGATATTGGTCGATGACTCTATTGTGGTGCTTGAGAATATTTACAGGCACCTGGAAATGGGCACCGATAAACGGACCGCTGCCCTAAAGGGCCGTAACGAGATCGGCTTTACCGCACTGGCCATAACCCTTGTGGATGTCGTGGTATTCCTGCCCCTGGCCCTGGCCGGGGGAATGATCGGCTCCATCCTCCGGGAATTCTCCCTGGTCGTGGTGATCTCGACCCTGATGAGCCTGTTTGTATCCTTTACCATCACTCCCCTATTGGCAAGCCGCTTTGGGCGTGTGGAGCATCTAAACAAGGCAACCTTGTGGGGACGCGCAAACCTGGGCTTTGAGCAGTTCCTGGACCGCATTAAGGAAGATTACGGCACACTGCTGAAAATCGCGTTGGGCAAAAAAAGGTGGGTGCTCTCAGCCACACTACTGCTCCTTATCGGTTCCATTGCCCTGGTGCCTACAGGATTTATTGGGGCGGCGTTCATACCGGCTACCGACCAGGGCGACCTGGTGATCAACCTCGAACTGGAGCCTACCGCACCAATTTACCGTACCAACCTGATGGCCCAGAAAGCCGAAAAGATACTGCTGTCCCAACCCCAGGTAAAGCAGGCTTTTTCAAGTATCGGTTTTGTAAGTGGCAGCGTCTCGGGAGCCGCCTCTAATGCCAACCTGGCGGAGATAACCATAACCCTGGTCGACAAAAAGCAGCGTAACCAAAGTGCCGAAGAATTCGGTATTGCCATGCAGCGCAGGCTGAGCAGTGTGCTACCGGGGGTAAAGATAACCGCTTCCGCCATATCCATAACCGGAAATGTCAACAGTGCCCCGGTACAGATCGCCATTAAGGGTACGGATATAACACAGGTACGACAGGTCGCGGAAGCCTACAGGAGTGTTGTCGCCTCCATACCGGGCACTAAATTTGTAAAACTTTCCGTAAAGAACCCTAAGCCCGAGGTAGCGATACAGCTCGACCGTGAGAAAATGGCGCTCCTGGGGCTCAACGCCGCACAGGTGGGTGCTACCCTGCAAAATGCGTTCAGCGGCAGTGACCAGAGCCTATTCCGCCAGGGGGGCAATGAATACGACATACTGGTGCGCCTGGACCATTTTAACCGTTCCGATATAAGTAATGTACGCAACATGCCCTTTGTGAACACGCTGGGACAAACGGTAACACTGGGACAATTTGCAACAGTGGGCGAAGTGCTGGGTGAGACCACCCTGCAGCGTATCAACAGGCTAAACGCCATCACCGTGCAGGCCAATGTTGCCGGCCGGCCTTCCGGTACCGTTACCGATGAGATCAGGTCCAAAGCAGCCTCGGTCAAAATTCCCGAGGGCATCGCCGTCAGCTACCTTGGGGACGCCAAGAACCAGGGTGATGCCTTTGGAAGCCTGGGCCTGGCACTGCTTACCGCCATCATCCTGGTTTACCTGATCATGGTGGCACTGTATGAGAATGCGGTGTACCCCTTTGTCGTGCTTTTTTCAATCCCCGTGGCGCTCGTGGGTGCGCTCCTTGCACTGGCCCTGACCATGGAAACCCTGAACATATTTACCATCATAGGGATGATCATGCTCCTGGGGCTGGTATCCAAGAATGCAATACTGATTGTCGATTTCACCAACCACCTGAGGGATGAAGGGCATAACGTTCGCCAGGCTTTAGTGGAGGCCGGTAAAGAACGTTTACGCCCGATCCTGATGACCACACTCGCCATGATACTTGGCATGCTCCCCATCGCCATTGCCAGCGGTGCCGGCTCTGAAATTAAGAACGGCATGGCATGGGTAATTATCGGCGGGCTCACAAGTTCCATGGTGCTTACCTTATTTGTGGTGCCCAGCATGTACCTGATCATCGACAACCTGCTCACGGCACTAAAACGCCCCAAACCCTGACCCCTTTTACCGTCCTCTATAGAAAGGGAAAGCCAGCCGATAACGGCTGGCTTTTCTGATTTAAAGCGGCTCCCACCTTACGGTTCCGGGTTGAGCGCACCGCCGGTGTATTTGCTGAAAAACTCTTTCTTGTAGACCTCCCCCAACGGGATCTCCGATTCGCCGAGGTAAATGGTATGATGGTCAAAAGAATCGATATAATCCCTGTTGATCAGGTAGGATTTACTCACGCGCATAAAAATATGCTGCGCTATTCTCTGGTGGATGTTCTTCAGGTTCATCGCTGTGATCAGCTTTTGCGTTCTGGTATGGATTACCACATAATCTTTTAAACCCTCGATGTAACGGATGTCGGCGTAGGCGATCCGGTGGAAGCGTCGCTCGGATTTAATAACAAGGTAATCCTCACTATTGCCCTCAACAGTGCTTTTTTCGGTAGCCTCGGAAAGCAGCCCTGCATAAGCTGCCGCTTTTTTTATCGTCCGCTCCAGCCTGCCTTTCTCCACCGGCTTCAAAAGGTAATCGATCGCATCCAGCTCATAGCTCCTGAGCGCGTATTGCGGATAGGCAGTAGTGAAAACAATAAGGCTTTCACCGGAAACCTGGGCAGCAAATTCCAGGCCGTTGACCATCGGCATTTCAATATCCAGGAACATCAGGTCTACACGGTGCTCCCTCATATAACCAAGTGCTGCCGGTGCGTTGGAAAAGGTGCCCAGGATCTCAAGGTCTGAAACTTCCCGTATAAGGGCCTCCATCTCCGCGCGGGCAAGCGGCTCATCGTCAATAATGATACAATTCATATTGGAATATTTAAAATAACGGTATATTCTTTTTCGGTAGTGCTGATATCCAGCCTGTAGCCCGTGCCATACAACAGGCTGAGGCGCCTTTTTATATTGGGCAGGCCCAGCCCGCTGCTGCCTTCCCCGGGCGCAACATAGTCCACACTTTTTGAATTGCGGCAGGTAAATTCCAGCCGCTCGCCCTTTACCTCCACGCTCATACAGATATAGGAGGGGCTATCACTGATGTCCACACTGTGCTTTACCGCATTTTCGGCAAAAGTGGTAAAAAGGTTGGGGGGTATAAGCAGGGTGCCCAGCAATTTTGGGTCTGCCATAGATGTAATGTTTACCGAGAGATTGTCCCGGCGAAGCTTCTCCAGATCCATGAAGTTGGACAGAAAATTTATTTCAGAACGCAAAGGCGTACCGGGTTCATTATTGTCATAAAGCTGGTAACGCAAAAATTCCGATAGCTTCATGATCACCATAGTTGCCTTTTCAGGGTTGCTGCGCACCAGCGCCTTGATCCCGTTGAGCATATTAAAGAGGAAGTGCGGGTTGATCTGGTTGCGAAGCTCGCTAAGCTCCATCGACAAGGTCAGGTTGCTCAGTTCGGTAATCCGCTGGTTATCGGTTTTCCAGCGTTCAAAAAGCGAAAATGCTGTGGTCATCAGTATAATAGGCATCACTATGATGATCCCCTCATAAAATCCGGTATCATCAGCCGCCTGTTGCCGCACTTCTGCTATCCTTAAGGGATCAAGGTACTTGGTAAGGACGCCTGACATAAGGAACAGGCCCAGGCTGACCAGCAGCAGCAAAAAGAGAAAGTACAGCGCGTACTGTCCACGGAAAAAAAACCGGGGTACCAGTACGTACATATTAATGTAAAACATGGCGATGAAGGAGATGTGCACACACAGCAGCCTTAGTAGCTTTACAGTGCCGCTGTACTCCTTAAGCCAGTTCGAAAAAAAGATAATGCCCAGTAAAATGACCCACAGCAATATATGGCGCAGTACCTTATAACGGGACTCAAAAAGCAGGTCAATCGCCCTTTTATCCCGGATCTGTGGGGTAGCTTGTTGCATCGTGGTAATGGTATTAATGATTCTTTAAAGCAAATATAGGGGATTATCCCGCCGGGGCGTTTACTATTATACCAACCCCCCTGTTCGTTCTACCAAATTTACCATGCAGCCCGTTTAGTCTAATTTGTAAGGGGTTTGGTATAAATTTTAAATACCGCTTTCAGATAATCCCTTCTTTTGTTACGGGAAGGCCTGGGATATCTATAGGGTACCTTGGGGCATTGCCATGAGAACGAGACGCTTTATGACCATAAATTAACACGACCCTATGAAGATTCTTAAAAAAACACTATTAGCCTGTTGTGCACTTGTGCCCTCTTTAGCAAGTTTCGCCCAAACCGCTACCGACAGCATCCCAAAAAGAGCCATCGCTTATGCAGCGGACAAATTCCCGATTGCCCGTGCCCTGAACATTGAGTTCACGCACACGGCACCCTACAATTTTTCACCGGAGCAGCGCGGTACCGCCATGCCCGATGGGCGCGTAAACGGACTGAACCTGGCGAAAGTAAGCGCTAACATCAACTTTATAAAAAAAAGGAGCTGGATGCTGGGAGCCACCCTAAGTTATAAATACCTTAATTCGGAAGCAGCACTCACCTCCCCACAACCGGGGAGAAAAGGCTGTTACAGGAAGATTTCCACTATCAGTTTACCACGATTAATTTTATATACTTTACACGCATCTTTAAAAAAACCACCATATTTACCTCTAGCCTGATGCTGGACGGCAGTGATAAGCATTTCGAGAGGTTTAAAGGTATCCTTACCGGAACGATGGTGCTCAAGGCAAATGCAAAAACCAAAATGACCGTTGGCCTGCTGGGGAACATCGACCCTACCGCACAAACCCCCATCATCCCAACCTTTGGCTACGAACATCATTTTAATAATGGGTTCATCATTGACATCAACCTGCCTAAAAGCCTTATGCTGCGTAAAAATGTATTCAGCAATGGAAGGGTTTCCCTGGGTACCGAACTGGACCAGACTTCCTTTTATTTGTATAACCTGGATACAACCGGCCGCAGGTATGAATTCAGGCAGCTCGATATCAATTCCGGGCTCCTGTACGAGCACATGGTGGCCAACTATTTTATCATCACGGCGAAAACCGGGATCAAGCTAAGCCCTAACGGAAGGATCTTTGAAAAAAGTGGCTCATTTGCCGACCCCGTTTTTGAAATTAAAAACGACCCGTCCTTTTACTTTAACTTTGGTGTATCCTTCAATCCGTTTGCTAAATACAAAAAGAGATAACACCCTTTACAACGGTTGCTTCATAAGCCCTCGTAAAATAAATAAGCCCAACACAAGCACATACTATGGAAGGTACCGTTTACCATATCAATGCGGATAAGGCACGCTATTCACTCTACATAAGTGGCGACCTGTTTCTGATTTTCGAGCCCATTGGCCATTGTGAGCTGCTAAGGGGTGATATTATCAGGACGACGCCGGAGCGACTGGGTGAGGCCTCACTCTATAATATATCTACCAACTGCCAGTTTGATGCCTACCTGGAGAATCTTGTTTCCGGGGAACGTGCCGCAAAGCGCGAATGCCTGCTCTAAGTGGCACTACCAACTCATTGCTCTCTTACTACGATACGTTCCTCTAACTGTATGTTGACAATGTTAGCGCAGCTAAAAAATAACATCAAGGTTAATTATAATTCTGAAAAGCTCCAGTTTTATACAAGCAGGAGCTTTTAAATTTATATTGAGGAGCTATTTCAACTTCATTTTCTGTATCCTTACTGCGTTAAGTATAGCCAGCAACGCCACACCCACATCAGCAATAACAGCCTCCCATAAATTTGCAATACCACCTGCCCCAAGTACTAACACAACTACCTTAACAACCATGGCTATAGTAATGTTTTGCCATACTACCTGTTTAGTAATCTTGCCCACCCTTATGGCAGCAATAATTTTAGAGGGCTGGTCGTTCTGGATCACAATATCTGCGGTTTCAATAGTGGCATCACTGCCCAGGCCTCCCATAGCAATACCTGCATCTGCAAGGGCAACTACCGGCGCATCATTTACACCATCGCCCACAAAGGCTATCCGGCTACCGGAATCTTTTAATGCCTGCACCTTCTCTACTTTCCCTTCAGGCAGCAAGTCTCCATAAGCTTGGTCAATACCCAATGTTTTAGCAACCTTATCTACTACCGCCTGCTTATCGCCCGATAACATAACGGTTTGTATATTTAGCTTGTGCATTTGGTCGATTGCTTCTTTGGCATCGTCTTTAATTTCATCTGCAATGGTTATATAACCCGCATAATTGCCATCTATAGCCAATACTACCACGGTATCTATCAAACTATTTATTTCCTCCGGATACGATATATCATATTTTTTGAGCAGTTTTGCATTACCCGCATGTATGATCTTTCCATCCACTTTACCCACCAACCCGTGGCCTGAAATTTCTTCTACACCTTCTGCTTTTAGCCCTAACTCTTTACCTACATGGTCTACCACTGCCCGCGCTATAGGGTGTGTAGAGCTTTTTTCCAGAGCGGCTGCATGGTTTACCAACTCTGTTTTATCTATTCCCACAGCTACAACTTCCTGAACTTTAAACACTCCTTTTGTAAGCGTACCGGTTTTATCCATAATAACCACATTAATCGTGGTCATTACATCTAAAAAGTTAGAGCCTTTAAACAGGATACCGTTTCTGGAAGCCAGTCCTATACCGCCAAAATAGCCCAGCGGAATAGAAACCACTAAGGCACACGGGCAACTTATAACAAGAAATACCAGTGCCCGGTAAAACCAGTCATGAAAATTGTAAGGGTTAATAAAAAAATAGGGTACAAAACAAACCAGTAAAGCCAGGGCAAATACAATAGGGGTATAAATTTTGGCAAAACGGCTTATAAAAAGCTGTGTTTGCGATTTGCGTGCCGTAGCATCCTGCACCATCTCTAATATCTTGCTAAGCTTACTATCTGTAAAAAGCGAGGCAACTTCTACTTCTGTCACCTTATCAAGATTAATCATACCGGCATATACAGCCTCCCCTTTTCGTTTGGTATCAGGTTTGCTTTCGCCTGTAAGGGCTGCAGTGTTAAAGGTTCCGGCATCTGAAAGAAGGACGCCGTCGAGTGCTACTTTTTCACCGGACTTAACCTCTATAGTCTCGCTAACTTTAATCTCTTTAGGGTTTACGACCACCGTTTTTCCGTCCCTTTTAACGGTAACTTTATCAGGCCTTATATCGAGCAACGCTTTAATACTTCGTTTAGCCCTGTCTACGGCTGCATCCTGAAACCACTCACCTATCGAATAAAATACCATTACTGCTACCCCTTCGCTATACGACCCAATGCTAAAGGCACCAATTGTTGCAACGCTCATCAGGAAAAATTCATTAAAAAAATCAAAGCGCTTTGCCTTACGCCAGGCCATGCCCAGTACGTTATAACCCGCTAGCAAAAATGCCACAGAAAAAATGATCAGGTTAACTGGAAATGGCGGTTGGTAAGAAAATCCAAATTCGAGGGTCAGCATAACGGCCAGGATAGCAAATGCAGTAAGTAGCGGCCAGTGGCTTACCCATCCCCCGGCTTCAGAATCCTCGTTTATATCCAATTTTTCTTCATCATGCTCATTTATGATCTTTTGATCATTTAATAGTGAAGTTGTTGGACTTAGCTTATCTTCTTTCATAGTGCTTAACTTTAAAATAGAATATTACCCTACTGGTAAACAAACGTTTATATAATGTGATTTCATAGATATCCTAAGCAGGTATCGGAAGATAAAGTAAAGCTATTATTGATTTTCATTACTATAAAAAGAAGTTAATTTAGTGATCTGGGTCCTGCTCTGAATACAACCTATAATTCACGGTGATTAGTAACCAAATAATAAATTGTATAAAAAACAGAAGTAGCAATATTGACAGTCACTTCTGTACTTAAAAATTAACAGTATCCAAGATAGGGATTGCGCAAGTAAGCAAAAATGCTTACATTTGAATTATGAACCCACAATTTGAGAAATATAAAGGTATCCATCCCGGTGCTATACTTGAACGTGAACTCAAAAAAAGAGACCTTGCGCAACGCCCTTTTGCCTTATCAATTGGGATTGCCCCCCAGTCATTTAACCAAATTATTAAAACTAAGAGGCCCTTACCGATATCTGCCGCTCTAAAGATAGAAAGAGCCCTTAACTTGGAAGAGGGCGCTTTAGCCTTATTGCAAACCTATTATGATATCAGTGTTGAAAAAATGAAAAACTCATTTCATCCGAAACCTAATTTAATACACTTACGAAAAAGCCTGTTTTGGGATACCGCTATTGACACAATAGATTGGGAAAAACAATCAAAAGCGGTAATTGAAAGAATTTTTGAACGGGGAAATTTAACTGAGAAGAAAGAAATCATACGTTTTTATGGCTCTTCCAAGATCCGTGCTATAATCTTCGCGCCATCAGCTAAAGCAAAACTTACAAGAGGTATACAAATTAAACCAATACTATAGGATGATATATTGGAAAACTGTAAATGATCTGCTTCGGGAAACTTTACTGCTCCTAATGCGTTCAAAAGAATTAGATGAATTTCGCCTTGTAGGTGGCACTGCACTAAGCCTGCAGTTAGGTCACAGAATGTCAGTAGATATAGACCTTTTCACTGACACTGAGTACGGTTCAATGGATTTTAAAAGCATTGAAAGTTTTCTAGAAGCAAACTTCTCCTACGTCGATAAAGGATTTGGGGACGTTATCGGAATGGGAAAATCCTATCTCGTAGGATCAGATGTAAACGACACAATCAAGCTTGACCTTTATTACACTACAGATCCGTTTATAGAACCGCCATTGATAATAGAAGAGATTAGGATGGCAACCCTAAATGAGATCATAGCCATGAAAGTGGATGTTATCCAGCGTACCGGCCGTAAGAAAGATTTTTGGGACCTTTATGAAGTACTATCAAAATATAGTATAAAGGATATGATAGCACTCCATAAAAGCCGGTATAAATATTCACATGATGAAGTTTTGATACGAGGCAACTTTGTGAATTTTAGTGAAGCAGACGATGATTTCGAACCTATTTGTCTCCGCGGCAATTATTGGGAATTCATTAAGGAAGATATTATCAACGCAATCGAAAAGGAATATAAGACTATGCGTAAAAATTAAAGGAGAGTAAATTCTGTATCGTAACATCACAATGGAAGCTCCCATATTTATATCGGCACTTTATTTTTGACGTGATATTGCAGTAGACTACAAGTTCCAAGAAATGAAATCTGATGCCCTATTGCATATATTTCCTTTTTGCATCATTACATTGACAGCAATTATTCGTAAGCTAATAGTAGTGTTATGAAAGAGCCATTTACGAAAGAAGATCTTTGGCAATTCGCCTCGGAAATTATTCGTGAAGTAACAAAAATCAATAACCCGCTGACCAATCAATCTGAAGTCATAAGTGACGAGTGGTTGAAAAGCAAAGCTGTCCGCAAGATATTGGATATTTCCGCCGGATCGCTCCGGAACCTTCGTATTACCTGCAAATTGCGCTACAAAAAAGTTATGGGCTCGTACTACTATAATAAGGCCGACCTTTTAGGACTATTTAACGATGTTTCGTAAAAAGATAGTTAGTTGATTTTGCTTCGCATAATTAATGTGAACTCCCCTCCTTATTTCGAATCTCCACCATCAGCAAAATTGCAATATTAAAAAGGCAATAATTGATGGCTATTTTCAATTCTGCGCGTAAATATTTTTTATAAGTTTGCATTATAACAGTTTTATGAAATAACAACTGTAAATCAACACTTTACAACTTAGGTGCAAATCAGGTGCAAGTTTTAATTGCATGCTTTAAAATATAGGTTTTACAAGGGTTTTCGAAGCAGGTTCGATTCCCGGCGACTCCACTTGACCGGAAAGGTACGCAGATTTTTGTCCTTTCCGGTTTTTTATTGAATATAAGTCGTTGTTTATCAAATAGATAAGCCGGGCTGCTTCATTGAGCTTAGGTGTTCGATAATCTTTCCCGTCAAAAACGATTTTTTCGGGATATATCGAACCTATCAGCTCTCTTTTCTTACTTACTGGCAAAGTGCTATAGTACGTATCCAACCTTGAAAGCGTGCTAATTGCCTTATCCATAAGCTTTTCCACCTGCATCTGCGAGGGCTTATTAGCGCCTATGGTGTTCAATAATCTTTCGGCCTTCTTGATTTCATTTTCCGCTTCTTCTTTTAAAGCTTTATAATCCTCCGCATCTATCACGTCTGCCAGCAGCAGGTTCCGTGCTTTGGAAATTTTTTGGCTTAGCCTGTCAATATCGTCAGAGATTCTTTTGCGTTGGTCATTTTCCGGCTTTGTAAATTCTGAAAAAAGCTTTCCGACAATCACCTTATACAATTCTTTGATTGCAGGATGCGGTACAAATTTCCTCAATTCACGCTCAAAAAGCTCATTCAGCTCGTCGGCGCGATAGCGATACCTGCATCCTGGCTGGCAGTGGTAATACGGATAGTGTCTAGTCTTGCCTTTTGAGGAACTGGCTGTAAGCATACCGCCGCAATGTGGGCATTGCAGAAATCCACGCAGCGGAAAATTCTCGTCAGCCTCGATTTTTGACCTTGAACGTACCTTTCGTTTCTTGCCATCCAGTACATCCTGAACTTCATAAAAAAGGTACTCGGACAAAATCGGATCATGTGTTCCCTTTACAAACCGTTCTTCCTCATCTTTGTAGGCAGGTACATAAATTAATCCGCAGTATATCGGATTGCGCACCATCGTATAAAAAACGGAACTTCCGCATTTTAATCCCATACGGTTCACTTCCTTCCTGATCTGGTCGGCTGGCTTAACGCCTCTTGCTAACTCTTCGAAAGCCCACCGTATATAGGTCGCATGTGGCTCAACTATCCCAAAATATTTCTTTCCGTCTTCAGTAATCTTATTTTTATACCCAATTGGTGCAATTCCTAATGCCCTTCCCTCCTTCTTGGCACGGCGCATGCCATGAAATACGTTAAGCGCCCTGCGGTCATTTTCCACCTCAGGGGTGGCAAGGTAAAGGGCCAGCATTATTTTGTTTTCCGGAATGCTGAAATCCAGTGGCTGCTCGATAGCCTGGGGCTCAACTCCGAATTTTCTAAGGATGTTGATCATTTGGTAGGCATCGCCGGCGTTCCTGCTGAACCTGTCCCACTTGGTGAACAGCACGACATCCGAGCGTCGCTTCTCTCTTTTTAGGATTTCAAGGTATTTGATCCATTCCGGACGGTTAAAGCTTTTTGCGGAATGGTCTTCCAAAATCACATTTTGGACGCTTATGTCATTATTCTCGCAATACTTGCGGAGCATATCTTCCTGATTACGCTGCGAATAGCCTTTATCCGCCTGTTCGTCAGTACTTACCCTTATATATAAATCGGCATTTTTCATAGTCTCAAGTAAAGCTGCAATTTAAGAATTTTGAGCCGGATAGAGGTACAATGACACCGACTCATTTGCCATTTTGTATAAAAATTTCAATATGATAAACAGCTGCTCATCAGCAACTTCCATACCACCTTGTCGCAGTATTTTCTTCGCTTGTTCAGTTGGGATAAATCCCGCCTCCGCTTTTAATCTCCTTCTCATGGCTGAACTGTTAAAGTAAAAAAGCCCTCGCGGGCTTTAAGTATTCAGGAAAAAAATCTTGCTGGGTAGATTTTTCTTTTTTGAGGCTTCGTAACGCAGGTAGCCATAAGCATCCAGCTCCTGCATGCACTTGCTGTAAGTACGTAACGCAGAAACCTTTGCAATTGCCATAATCTCATGGCTGTACGCCCGATATGGGTTTAGAGATCCCCTGTCAGTGCTGTACTGCACCAGGGCAGCAAATATCCCGATATGGGTAGTGCTCACGCGCTGGTCATTCACGCTTCTGTGGAAAAAAGCTGACAGGGGATTCATGATTTACATTTTTTGCGCCTTCCTGCGCTGTTTTTGTCCCCCTTCCTCACCAGGGCTGTCCTCGGCAGAAGCCGACTGGGCCTTTTTGGCATCCTGCTTCTGGGAGGTTCCTTCCTTTTCAGACTGCTGCTGCTCTTTTGCCTGCCTTGTATCAATGCGTTTGTGTTCGGCATCGTAAACAGTAAGGGTCTTAAATTGAGGGCTTGCTTCTATATACTGCTTTACCTCCTGGCCATCCTTGATGAACGTGGCGGACTGCCTGTTGCCTTTTTTCAGTGAATTAAGGAGGTCTTCCTTGTGGGAAGGATTTCCAAGCTCCTTGATTGGGTGTTTGGAGATTACCGCATCTAAATCATAACCGTAATTTTCATGGTAATGCTTCTGGCGGAAATTGCCATTGGAATCAGCATCTTTAAAATCCAGCTGTACCCTGCGCAATTGCTTATTGCTAATGGCGCTGATGTAAACGCAATGCACGGCAACGGCGGCACCGCCCTTATGTTTGCCGTGATGTTTGGCCGCAACGATATTATCGAAACGTTGATAGACAACGACGCCGACGTAAATCTTAAGGACAAGCGCGGACTTGATGTACTGGATATTGCCTTCCAGCAGGGAAACAAGGCAGCCTTGGATGCCCTTCAAAAAATTAAAGCCGCTTAGTAGCTGTATGAAAGCACTTATTTTACTGGGCACCCTTAAAGAAAAGGGTCCATCTAACACGGCTATACTGAGCGAATTTGCCATAAGCTACCTGCAAAAAGAAAATATTGAATGTGAGGTGGTACGCCTTGCTGAGCACAACATCCTGCCAGGCTCATACATCACCCTCGATGCGCAGGATGATTTTGCGGGTATTTATGAAAAGATACTCGGCGCCGACATCCTGATTTTTGCGACCCCCATATGGTGGAACAGCCATTCATCAGAATTGCAACGCATAATAGAGAGGCTCGACGAGGTATACCATATTGTGGAATCGGGCAAGCCCTCTCCGCTTTACGGAAAGCTGGGCGGGGTGATTATAACGGGAGATTCTGACGGCGCAGAGCACATAACCGGCAACATCGCCAACTTTTTTACCTGCATAGGTGTCACAGTACCTGCCTATGCCTCACTGGGTGTTATATGGGAAGGCCACACTAAAGGAAAGACCACACCAAGGGCGGAACTGTTGAAATATTATGAAAAAAAGTATGGGCAGGATGCCGAAAATATGGCTAAATCATTTTCCAGGCTGGGCAACTTACAAAAGAAGAATTAAAACTTAGCAGGGTTTTCCTTTGCGCCAAGGCACATTCAGGCCGTTACCGTGCAAAAATAGGAGCTTTAGTACTCATCATTTAGCCTTTTTGCCTGCAGAGCGTTAATAATACCAGCAGTCGATGCTGTATTATTAAAATAGATATAAATCTGCTTAAAATTTTTACGTACAACCTCATTGTACATATCTGCAATTTGTTCTTCCGTATATTCCGAATAAAACAGCCTGGGGTTGCCATGCATCCGCACATAGCCCTTTTGGTTGGTTTTTATTACAGCAGTAGGTAATTTGGGGTAATTCACACTGCAAAAACTAATATTGTTGCTCTCCAGTATGTCCATGACATCTTCCCTCCACCAACTTTCATTCCTGAACTCGACAACATTAGTAAATTCAGGATTAACAGCCGCAATAATGGCCTCCAGGCGTTCCGGGCTGTAGGTAAAGCTTGGCGGCAACTGAAAAAGCACACACCCCAATTTGTCCTTGAGACCTTCGCGCGCCACCTGATAAAACTTCTCAATATCATCCTTACAATCTTCCATCCTTTTAATGTGGGTAATTGTTTTTGGGATTTTAATACTGAAAAGAAAACCATTAGGTGCTTTTTCATACCAGGCTTCCAGGCTTTTTAGCGTAGGGAAGTGGTAAAATGTAGCATTGAGCTCATACGTATTGAAATAGTTACAATAATAGTCAAACCATTTCTTTTTGGGTAAACCTTCCGGAAAAAAAAGGGGCTGCCAAGATGCGGTAGCATAACTGGAACATCCTATATGTACAGTTGTTTTTTTCATGCGTAAAGTTCCTGGCAATTGGTACAGAAGAAACTGCGGCGCTTTTTGGTCCCGGTATATTCTTTGTGCATAGGCAGTTCGCAGCGTTTACATGTTTTTTTGGTATGGGCCAGCCAGTGCTTTTTCAGGGTACCTTCGTTTTTCCACTTCAAAAAATCAAAGCTATACTCCCTTGCCTGTTCTGCAATTTCTTTGAGTTTTTCATCCGGTATATTCCCGCTACGTGATTCCGGATGCACGTGCACCCTGTATAATACCTCGTTTTTTATAATATTGCCCACACCCGAAAAAATATCCTGTTCTAATAAAGCATCGCATATCATCATATCAGGCTTATGGCTGAGTTTTTCCAGGGCGGCTTTTTCATCCCATTGCTCGTGCATCACATCGGCAGACCAGTCATAATGGGAATTAATGTCACCTTCTAAAATTTTAACGCCAGCAGTATAAATGTTGATTTCCCCGTTATTAAAAGTCAGGCCCAACCGAAGCTTGGCCTCTTTTGTTTCGTTAATTCGGTAGGTGCCAAATAGTAAAAAATGGACGCGTACGGTAAACCCTTTAAAGCACAGTAACAGGTGCTTGCCCCAGGTTTTAATGTCAAGAAGTCTTTTGTTTTCCAATAACGACATGTCTATTGCAGCATTGCCTAAAGCGGCAATGACTTTATGGCCTGTAAATGCTACCATATTTTCTTTAGCAATTATTATACTTGGACCTTCAGGCATACTTGCTTGGATTTAGATTTTATTTTTCATGTACTTTGGATGCTGTCAAATCAGGAGTTGCTTTCCCTGGCTACATTGGCCTGTGGCTGCTCTGTTTCTTTTTCCTCAACATATACCGCATACTCAGCAGGCAATATCCTCTCCCCTTTAAATGCGGCATAGGCACGCGTAAATTCGGCACTGATAAACAGGATGGCTGCGGAATAATATACCCAAAGTAGTATGACGATTAGTGAACCTGCAGCGCCGTAAGTAGAGGCCGTTCCTGACGAGGTGATATACAAGCCAATAATATACCGGCCCAAAAGGAAAAGCAGCGTAGTAAACACAGCCCCCGCCCTTACATCCCTCCATTTAACCTTAGCATCGGGCAGCACTTTATAAATGACTGCGAAAATCAGGCTCAGCACGACCAGGTTTACAATCAGGCTAAGAATGGTAAAGAAAATTACAGATACATCCGGCAGCCACTGCTTCAGCATCCCGTTAAATACACTTAGTGCCCCGTTTACCACCAGTGATACGATAAGCAAAAAGCCCAGGCCAACAATCAGTGAACCTGATAGCAGCCTGTCTTTGATGAGTTTCACCCATCCTTTTTTGGGTTTGGCCTTTACCTTCCATATCATGTTTATCGAATCCTGGATCTCTCCAAAAACGGTTGTAGCACCTATTATCAGGGTAGCCGCGCTTATTATGAGCGACAGGTTCGTATCGCCGGAAAGTTCCATATTGCGGATAATTTTTTGTATCTGTGCCGCAGCCTCATTGCCCACAAGGCCGTTGAGTTCTTTAAATACAGTCCCCTCAATAGCATCTTTCCCAAAAAAGACCCCGGCCAGTGATATTATAAGCAATAGTAAGGGAGCCATGGAAAACAAGGTATAATAAGCAAGAGAAGCACTCAGCTTAAGCCCTTTGTCTTCCATAAATCCTTTCACAGTGTCCTGCAATACTCCTATACTGTCTTTCAAAGTTTTTTTTACATTCATTAAAATCCATCTTTAATCATAATTTTTAAAATTACATAAGAATATCTGTATACTGAAGTATTTTAAGATTTTGAATGCTTATTTAATCTATAAAGTACTTAGTGCATGCTAATATTATTGTAACCTGTACTTAAGACAACTTAAAAATAAATAACTTAGACATAGTAGATTAACGCTCTAATATAAATTACATGAAAACTGCAGAAAAAATAATCATTGCAGGCATTGTGGGTACCACCGTTATGACCCTGTACAGCTACCTAAAGGCAAAAAAAGAAAAGCAGGAATATGTAGAACCGGTTTTAATCAACAAACTGGTGGACAAATCCCGAAACCTACCTGAAGTTGAGGATAATGACAGCCATCCTCTAGGTTGGGGATTACATTATGCAACAGGTATTGCATTTATGGCGGCCTATTATTTATTATGGAAAAAAGTACTGAAAAAGCCAACGCTATCACGCATAACAATAACCGGAGTGACAAGTGGTATCGTAGGGATTGCCGTCTGGAAACTGCTCTTTACCCAACATGATAACCCACCGCACAACTACAGGTACGGCTATTACAAGCAGCTCCTGATAGCACACATTGTGTTTTCTTTTGCGGGAATAGCTACCTACAAAGCATTGGGCCATTCACAAAAATCAGTTAGCTAATATCCGGCCTGTACGCAGGTTCCCCAGGCTGGTAGTAATACCTTGTACAATAATGAAATTTCACTCGACTTCAAACAAGTATATGTCTATTTTGATAACGATGTGAAAGGGTATGCCGCTTTAAATGCCTTACGCCTAAAGGAATTTCCCGAAAAAATAAAACAGCCTTCGATTGGAAGGCTGTTTACATATATTTATTTGAATTTAAGGCTTTAACACTACTTTTACGCAATTGTCTTCTTTCTTATTAAAAATGTCGTACATCTTGGCCGCATCACTAAGCGGTACTTTGTGCGTAATTATATCTTCGAGCACTACCTTGCCGGTTGCAACCAATTCAATAAGATGGTCGATATAATTGTGTACAGGAGCTTGCCCACCTTTAATCTGGATGCCCTTATCAAACCATTGATGCAGCGGGAAGTTGTCATAAGGCGAACCATATACTCCCAGCACCGTTACCACACCGCCACGCCTAACTGCATCGAGGCAGCGTTCCAGTACGCGCATGGTTCCCACTTCACCCTGTATCACGTTCAGCGCTTTCGTCCACACGCCATGGTCAGCTTCCATACCCACCGCGTCCACACACACATCGGCACCGTAGCCACCGGTCATTTGGCGGATTTTTTCAACCGCATCGCCATCATTGTAATTAATCGTTTCAACGTTAGCCGCTTGTTTCGCCTTGGCAAGCCTGTAGTCCTGTATGTCTACAATAATAACACGTCCGGCACCTTTTAACCATGCTGATTTGGCGGCCATAATGCCTACCGGTCCGGCACCCCATATTACTACCGTTTCGCCTCCTTTAAGCCCTGCCCAGTCAATGCCGCTCCAGCCCGTAGGAAATATATCGGTTAGGAATAGTACCTGCTCGTCCGTTAGGTTGTCCGGCACCTTGCGTGGCCCGTAATCGGCATAGGGTACGCGCACATATTCAGCCTGGCCGCCACTGTAGCCGCCGTACAAATCGGTATAGCCAAACAGGCCTCCCCCTTTGCCCTTAAGTAAACCACCTTCAGGCCCGTAATGTTCCGGGTTGGAATTTTCGCAATGTGTGGGGAGGCTCATGTTGCAAAAATGGCAGGTGCCACATGAAATTGGGAAAGGTACTACTACTCTATCTCCAACCTTTAAGTTGGTTATGCCTGAACCTACCTCCTCTACAATGCCCATGAATTCATGGCCTAAAACCAGCGGCTTCGGCTGCGGAAACAGCCCATTGTAAATATGCAGGTCGCTGCCACAAATGGCAGTGGAGGTAACTTTTAATACCACATCGCGTGGGTCTTCAATCTTAGGGTCTTCAACGGTGTCCACCCTAATGTCTTTGGGTTTGTGAAATACTGCTGCTTTCATAGTTGGTGTTGATTTTTATTTTGATAAAGGCTCATTGCCGGTGTTGTTTTGGAGAAATGACGTTTGGTATCTCACCGCTCTTAAACTGTAATATCTGTTTCAGGCTCCGCATAATCGCTTATAGGGTGCGCTTCAGCGGGATGGTTTTCAATGCCTTTTGAATGTTTGTGCTTGTTGTCGTGCCCTTCGGTCTTTACAATTTTGTTATACACGCCAAGCAGCAGAAATGGTGCCGCCCACTGACCTACAAACAGTGCTGACTTATCTTTACCAAGGCACTTTAGCGTGGCAGACGCTGCCATAGAACCTACAGCAGCCCACAAGAACAGGTCTGACGGCAGTTTTGAAGTCTGGTTTTCAATGGCCTTTGCAACAGGTCCTTCAGAATGATCGTTTTGAATAACTGACATAATAATTTAGTTTTTAGTTTATAAATGATATTGTATAAGTTTTACGGTTGACCGCCCCCACCGGCAGCGCCATATATTTGTCCGGTTGCATAACTTGCATCATTTGCTGCCAGCTGTACATAAATGGAAGCGAGTTCTGCCGGTTGCCCTGGCCTCCCCATAGGGGTATCACCACCAAACTGGGTAAGCTTTTCCATGGTAGCACCTCCGCTGACCTGAAGTGGTGTCCATATAGGCCCTGGTGCCACGCCATTTACACGGATGCCTTTCGGCCCCAACTGCTTTGCAAGCGAACGTATGTAATTGGTAGTTGCGGCTTTGGTTTGGGCGTAATCAAAGAGTTCCGGGCTTGGATCCTGTGCCTGTACAGAAGTTGTTCCAATTATAGAAGCACCGGCTTTTAAATGCGGTAATGCGGCCTTTAAGATCCAAAAAGGTGCATAGATATTGGTTTTCATCGTAGCGTCAAACGCCTCCGAAGTAATGTCCATAATGGATTCCTGGGTTTGCTGGCGTGCAGCATTGTTTACTACAATATCAAGCCCACCGAGCCCTTTTACTGCTTCTTCTACAAGCTTTTTACAAAAGGCCTCATCGCGCAAATCGCCGGGAATAGCAATAGCCTTACGGCCTTCAGCCTTAATAAGCTTTATTACTTCCTGTGCATCTTCTTCCTCATTAGGATAGTAATTGATCGCCACATCTGCACCCTCACGTGCGTAGGCTATCGCAGCTGCCCTGCCCATACCGGAATCGCCACCTGTAATAAGTGCTTTGCGGCCTTTAAGGCGCCCCGAGCCTTTATAGCTTTTTTCGCCATGATCGGGCAATGGATTCATCTTACCAGCCAGTCCCGGCCATGTTTGGGTTTGCGGCTTAAAAGGCGGCCGCGGGTATTTTGTGGTAGGATCTTCTCCTGCGTTAGACGGAGTATAATCGTTGTCAAGGCCATTTGCTACTACAGGGCTAACAACTGTGGTAGCCAGCACGGCACCGATACTTCCTAATGCCTTTCGACGGCTCATAGTATTGTCATTATTCATAATATGCTATTTTAGTTTCTTAGATTTCTAAAGATACCCATCCTGTAGAAGGCACTTATATAAAACGGGGTTAAAGGTTTGATAAACTTAACCTTACCGGTTTATCGGGATAATTCCTATAAAAAATTCAATCGCACCGGGGAGATATGTGATTCTATATCAAGCAAGACATAGCTTTGTGCTACAGATACTCAGTTGCACAATTAACATGTGATAATTACTATTCGTTTCTGGGCTCAACTATAGCAGAAAGTAAAATATGCTAACGTTGCGAACTTGCCCTTGTTTTATTACCTTAGCATAGGTTTCAACATTGCAACCTAAATATGACTTAACAATGGAGTTGACAGAAAATAAAGTACTCTTCCAAACTATCTTTGATTCTGCTTCAAACAGCATCATTGTTTTGAAATCAATTTATAATTTAGAGGGCAACGCAGAAGATTTCTCAATACAGCTTTGTAACAGTTCCGCCCGTAAGTGGCTTGGTACTATTGATTATAGTGACAAGCGTTACAGCGAGGTTTTTCCGGGGGCTAAGCAAACTGGTATCCTGGACAAATTAATAGCGGTAGCCCAAACTGGTATTACTGCTAATTTTGAAAGTCAATACCCGGGTGAAGTTCATTTATACTGGTTTCGTTTTACGGTAGTGAAACAGGCGGATTTGCTGGTGGTAACAAGCGAAGATATTACAGAGCATAAGCTTGCTGAAATAACCCTCAAGAATGCCTTAGATGTATCTGAAAGGCAACAGCGCCTGTATAACTCAATTACAAATAACACGCCCGACCTTGTTTATGTTTTCGACCTTAACTATAAGTTTACATATGCCAATAAGGCGCTTTTGAACATGTGGGGGAAAAAGGCTGAAGAAGCCATAGGATATGGTTTGCGGGATAATGGTTACGAAGAGTGGCATGCTGCCATGCATGAACGTGAGATAGACGAAATAATAGCCAATAAAAAATCGATACGCGGAACCGTTTCTTTTCCGCATGCCGAATTAGGCAGCCGTGTCTATGACTATATCCTGGTACCGGTATTAAATAAAGACGGACAGGTAGAGGCCATTGCCGGGACAACCCGTGATATTACTGAACTAAAACAGACAGAGGGAAAGCTTCAGCAAAGTGAAACCCGCTTTAGGGGTATGATTCAGCAAACGCCGGCCCCAACATTAGTTTTAATGGGAGACGACCTGATTGTAGAGCAGATCAATACGTCCATGCTCCAGATGATTGGGTTTGGAAAAGAAATAATCGGTACGCCTTTGCTTGAAAACATGCCGGAATTAACCAACCAGTATATTTGGGAACAGGTAATAAAGGTATACAAGGAAGGTATTCCTTTTGACCAGACAGAAGTAGCGGTTTCGCATAAGCGGACCGGCGTTATGAAAGACTATTTTTATAATATCGCGTATCGCCCCTTAAGGGAAGATGGAAAAATTATAGGTATGATACAGGTAGCAATCGATGTTACCGAACAGGTTACTGCGCGAAAAAAACTGGAACGAAGCGAAAGCCGTTTTCGGGCATTGGTCAATGCTTCATCAGATATGGTCTATAGTATGAACGCCGACTGGACCATCATGCGCAACCTCGAAGGACGTGGTTTCCTTGCCGACATAAGTGAACCGATGACAAACTGGATTGAAAAACATATTTATTCAGCTGACATCGGCACGGTTCAAAATGCTATTGCTAATGCGGTTTCCGGAAAAAATATTCTCGAACTTGAACATCGTGTCCTTACAGCGAACAGTACTTTAGGATGGATTTTTTCAAGGGCAGTACCGATACTGGATGAGCAGGGAAATATTTTAGAATGGTTTGGTTCAGCAGCCGATATTACCACACAAAAAACAATTACTGAAAAACCAGAAAGCCTTGTGGCAGAGCGTACAAAGGAGCTACAACGCTCTAACGAAGACCTGCAGCAGTTTGCACACGTAGCTTCCCACGACCTTAAAGAGCCTGTACGAAAAATAAAAACTTTTACCAGCAGGCTGGAACATCATCTTGAAGGTACGATAGATGAAACTGCGGCCCGTTTTATGGACAGGATACATGTGGCAACAGACCGGATGTTCTCTATGATTGATGGCGTATTGGCATACTCTACCACTAATGCTGTGCACCAAAAGCCAACTAAAGTTGACTTAAATGAAGTGTTGAAAAATATAGAGACTGATCTGGAAGTTGCTTTACAAAAGGCAAATGGCACAATTCAATATCAAAATCTCCCTACACTTGAAGGTTCTGACGTGTTGCTTTATCAACTCTTTTATAACCTTATTAATAATTCACTTAAGTTTGCTAAGCCAGACATACCTGCACACATTACAATCTCTTCGGAAACAGATACTGCTGGTTTTGCCAGGATTCAACTAAATGATAACGGAATTGGCTTTGAACCGCTTTACGCCGAAAGAATATTTGAAACTTTTACACGCCTTAATCCAAAAGATCAATTTGAGGGCACCGGCTTGGGATTATCGCTTTGCAAGAAAATCGTTGAACGCCACGGCGGCAGTATCAGTGCCAACGGCGCGTCGGGCGAGGGAGCCTCATTTGTTATCACACTGCCTTTAAAACAAAAAGATTCAGGAATATAGAGATGGGACAAAAAGTAATATTGTTAGCGGATGATGACAGCGATGACAGGGAAATGTTTCATGAAGCCCTTGAACTCGTTGATAACAACATTTCATGTTATAGCACTCTAAATGGTAGTGAGCTATTAGAAAAAATACACACTCTGGAAAAAGCACCAAACTTAATTTTTCTCGATATGAATATGCCCGTAATGAACGGTTGGCAATGTCTGGAAATCTTAAAACGTGACGAGCGTTACAGGGATATACCGGTAATTATTATTTCCACTTCATCACATCAAAAAGATATGGAGACTTCCATACAATTAGGTGCCGTTTGTTATTTGGTTAAACCCAATGATTTTAGGGATTTGATAGAAGTACTGAAAGTATTCACCGAAAATCTATGCACCGGAATTAAGAACGCTATTGCTAACCTTCAATTAAGCAATCCTAAAATCATTTTTACTTAGGCATTAAACTATTAGTCTGCTATTCTTCCTACTCCTTTTGATTGTTTTGCGTCACAATTACCAAGATGTGCGTACACTCACTGGAAAGTATCATTTCTTTGCAGGTACTATTTTGGAACTGATCCCGATACAAAACTTTACACATAATAAAATATGCCAAGTGAGAAATAAAGAAAAGTTTTAAGATTTCAGCGGTCTGGTTACTAATTCCGAAAACCTGCCATTACTGCCGATGCCTCTATGTAGTGTGGGTTTTTGTTGATTTTTCCATCTTTAATAACGTAAGGATGGGTAAGCAATACCTCAGCAAGTGTGTCCTGACTAAAATTGCTGATATCGTACATACAGATTAGTGAACATGGATGTTTCGGTGTAAGTATATTTAAACTGGCCTCATAAGCAACGAGCTCGTCTGTTCCAGGAAGATTTTTAAGCGCCCACACCATATCTCCACAAGCCCTGACACTTTCGTATCCTGCTCTTGATGCCGATACTAAAGTATTTTCCAACATAGTATACATTTTTTCCGCAGCAAATTTGCCGTCCTTAATGTAAGTATTTTCAGAAGCTAATACTTCCAGTTGGCCGCTCGCAAGCTTCTGCGCAATGGATATTCCATTGTCAGTCAGGCAACGGCAATGTTCCCCATGACGATTGCTTTCAAGAATATTAATTACCTTGTCATTCACTGACAAACCCTCCATGATATATGGAATAATCACTTCGTATTGCTGTTCCCTGGAATCAAAAAAACCGCAAATATGCATTGGCGACATTAATGTTTCTCCGCATACCGAAAAAGGTGTTTGCTCGTTCATGGCCCAAATTTACGCAATTAATCTTCTGCAACAAGCACGCCATATCTTGAAATTTGCAGCATAACTCTCATATAGGTTTCATTCCGATGGTTAAATTCTTTTTCTTACTGGGTGGAGTTATCCCCTTTAAATTGTTCCTTAATTAACCATCTGAAAGTTTACTAAGCACTGCTTTTAAATCAATAGCATCATCAAAAAAGTCCTTCCATAAATCATCTTTCTCTACTACCCTTTCTGGCAATGTTTTAATATTGTATTTTTTTATATCAAACTTACTATCCAGTTCTTTCCAGTCTAATGGCGTGCTGACAGTAGCACCTTCGCGTGGGCGCAAAGAGTAGGCACAAGCCATGGTTTTTCCCTTGCCATTTTGTAGAAAATCTAGATATACTTTCCCTATACGTTTTTTGGGCATACGCTCCAGGCTGGTGATATCCGGTAGTGCGCTATGAACCGCATGGCTAATCAGGTGGGAAAATTCACGTGTTTGGTCGTATGTATATTGAGGTTTTACAGGTATAAATATATGCAGCCCTTTACCTCCTGAGGTTTTCAGGTATCCTTTAATATTAAGTTTGTCCAATACTTCCTTTACTTTCTTTGCAGTGTTAATGAGGTCTTTTACCGAGGCTTCATTCGGGTCAAGGTCAAAAATGATGTAATCCGGGTTATTAATGCTTCCGATACGGCTGCTCCAGGGGTTTATTTCTATACACCCGAGGTTAGCCATATAGATCAGCGTTTCCTTATCATTGCAGATTAAGTATTCTATTGATTCTCCATCAGCGGAAGACTTTAGTTTTCGCGTTTTAACCCATTTCGGTGCTTTACCTGCCATATCTTTTTGGAAAAATCCTTCATTTTTAATGCCGTCAGGATTGCGCCTTAACGATTGCGGCCTGTCCTGAATGTACCTTAATACATAATCCGCCATTGCATCATAGTAGGCGATTACATCGCCTTTAGTATACCCCTCTTTAGGCCAAAACACTTTATCGGGATTGGTTATGGCTACTTTATCGGTATCAAAACCCTGTGAAGTGTGCGCTTCTTTTTGCGTTGTTTGGGTGACATCTTTAACCATCTTATCGGTTTTGGTTGGTAACTCACGCGTTACTGCTTTTGCCTTTTTATCGCTCCTGAGTGCAATGAATACCGGGTGGCGGAGGCTGCCCGCCTCTGTCCATTCAGAATACTTAACCTGCGCTACAAGTTCAGGTTTTACCCAATGTATGTTAGGCTCTTTTGGCTTCGTTGTAAAAGGATTAGTTTTTATCTCTAATTTCTTTAATACCCCATGAAGCTCGTGTAATGAAGTTTCATTAAAACCTGTCCCCACTTTCCCGGAATAGATAAATTTATCTCCTTCGTAATATCCTAATAACAATGCGCCAAACCCGCTACGTGAACCCTTTGGCTCGGTATAGCCGCCAATGACCATTTCCTGTTCTTTGGTTACTTTAATCTTTAGCCAGTCTTTGGAGCGTTTATTCACATGGTAAAGCGAATCAACCTTTTTAGCGATTAACCCTTCACCGCCTTGTTTGGTAACTTTTTCTAGTGCCTGAGTACCTTTACCTACAGTATGTTTTGAATAGATTATATCCTCCTGCCTGGGTAGTAAAGCCTCCAGTATTCGTTTTCTGTTTAACAACGGCAATGAGGTTAGGTCATACCCGTTGAAGTACAAGATATCAAACACATAGCATTTCAGCTTTCCTCTCTCGGGGTTATCCTCATAATCCTGCAACCATTGAAAATGGCTTTTCCCTTTTGAGTCTTCTACCACAATCTCACCGTCCAGTATCATGGTGTCGGTAATCGTTTCAAACGAGGCAACCAATGGCACATACTTTGCATTGAATGACAACCCGTTACGAGACATCAGTTCAACCTTACCTTTATTGATCTGTATCAATGCCCTGTAACCGTCGTATTTGTTTTCAAACAGCCATTCATCATTGTCAAATACACTGTCGGTCAAAGTAGCAAGTTGCGGTTTCCATTCTTTAGGGAACGTTTTCCTGTTTTTTGCACCGGCTACATCATCTGCTGTAAAAGATGGCGCGGAGGTACTTTTCTTTGTAGTTTCAAGGATGTTATTGGTATCCCCACTTTTAGTTGTTGTGGCTTTTTTACCGCTTTCCCAGGTATTGGAGGCTTTATCTTTTGCAATTTGTATAAGTGTACGCCCGGTTAGTACCGAATGCTGGTCAAACTCTTTTTTGTCGGCAAAATCATCCTTGCCTTTCATAAGCAGCCATTCCTCTTTTTTACCGCTCATACGTACCAAGTGGTACGATCCTTTTAGTTTTTTGCCCTGCATAACGACTTTGATATTGCCGTCAGCGTGCATTTTTTTTATCATTTTTTTGCTCTCCGCCAGTGTATCAGCTCCTTCAGCCAAATAAGTACCGGTGTCCCATACCATAACGGTGCCACCGCCATATTGTCCTTTAGGTATGGTACCTTCAAAGTCAATATAGTCCATAGGGTGATCCTCTACGTGCATGGCGAGCCTTTTGACCGATTGGTCTGCACTTGGGCCTTTAGGCACTGCCCAGCTTACCAATACCCCGTCGATTTCCAGCCGCCAGTCAAAATGCAGGTGAGAAGCCTCGTGCTTCTGTACCACGAAGTGCAGTGCCTCACCCGCTTTTTTAATTTTACCTTTGGGTTCTGCTGTCTTCTTAAAATCCCGCTTTTTATTGTATTCTGATAATTTCATGGCAGCTTAGTTTTTAATGGCGGCAAGGCTGGCTTTTAACTGTTCCAGTAAATCATCCTTAGCTTCAGGGGTTTTCTTCCTCCTGCGCGGTGCAGGTGCTTTTGCTCCTGGTTTAGCCGAAGCTTTTTTCTTGATCATTTTAATCAGTTCGGCCTTATAGGTATCCTTATATTTTGAAGGGTCAAAAGTATCAGTCAGCTGGTCAATAATGTTGATGGCCATATCCAGTTCTTTCTTGACAATCTTTATATCAGAAGGAATTAATCCTGCTTCTTCAGGATCTCGGAGTTCATCCTCAAAACGTATCTGAATCAGTAGTATGGCATCCTCCTCCACCTTCAATATTCCAAGGTGTTCGGTGGTACGCATAACAAATTTGCACAGCCCAACTTTACCGGACTTGCGGAGTGCTTCGCGTAAAAGCGCATACACCTTTTTAGCGTCTTTAGACGGCTCAGTTATATACGGTTTTTCAAGGTATTTAGAAGGGATTTCATCTTCTTTTATGAACTCAAAAATATCAAGTGATTGTGTTTTTTCAGGGGCCGCTTTGGCAAAGTCGTCCTTATCAAGAATTACATAATCGCCGTTCTCCTTGCGGTAACCTTTGGCTATGTCCTCCCAAGGTACCTCTTTGCCATCTTTTTTACATACCCGGACGTACTGTATGGCACATTTGTCTTTTTTACGCACCATGTCCAGGGCGATGCGATGGGTTTGGGTACCGCTGTATATTTTTATAGGGATATGCACCAGGCCAAAGCTGATGCTGCCTTTCCACAATGCTTTCATAGTTTTGATTTTAAATTCTTTATGAATTTAAAAATAATGAAAGGCATTTCATAGCTATTTAATACTACTTTGTGTAAAAGTCACAATAGAAAAATAAACTAAATACATTTTTTGAAGCGATAAATTACAATAAATGTTAAATTGATACACTATGTAATCATTACTTTTTAAGAATTAATTCTCTATTATTTTGATGCAGGCAGGTAAATTGAAATTGACGTACCATTGTTAACACCTGTATCAATCTCTATCTTACCAGAATGATTTTCAACAATTTTTTTGCATAATGCAAGCCCTATACCGGTGCCGGGATACTCATTTTGGCTGTGGAGTCTTTTAAAAATGGTGAAAACCTTGCCTATATGATGAGGCTCAATACCTATACCATTATCTTTTACCGTAATTTTATAAAATGATGCTGCATCTTCACTAACCCTGCTAATTGTCACATTTATGATGGGCTTACTTGTATTAAACTTTAGTGAATTACTGATTAAATTATAAAAAAGCTGACTCAATTGAACAGGACTCCCCATAACGGTAGGCAGGTCTTCTGCATTGATTTCCGCGCCTTTTTCTCTTATTGTAAATTCAAGGTCATTCTTTACCTCTTCTATAATCTTGTTCAGGTCAGTTTGGGTAAACAATTCCGGTTTTACGGCCAGTCTTGAATATCCTAACACATCTTTAATAAGTTGCGACATACGTTCGGCAGCGCCACTTATCTTCGAAAAATAAAAGTCCTGTTTTTCTTCATCCTTACGATTATGTTGGGAAAGTGATATAAAATTCCTGATTTTTCGCAACGGCTCCTGCAGGTCGTGGCTCGCTATATAAGCAAACTGCTCAAGCTCTTTATTTTTCAGTTGAAGTTCATCATTATATTCCTTTAGTTTTTGCTGCGCCTCCCTCAGTTCTTTATTATCCTTCAGGGTCTCTTCAACAAGCTTTTGTGCATGGATGTTTATCATGCTTATGATCCAGCCGGTCGAATTTTCTTTCTCATCAGTATTAGGAACGATATATACCTGGTACCAAACCGGTGAAGATGCTGTAAATAACCTTGCCTGGATAGATTGTACCGACTGTTTTTTCTTGGCTACGCTCCATGCCTTAATTACTGATTCTGCATCATCTGCATAAAACAACTTGTGAATAATAGCCGGCGAAAACTCCTTTACGGTAGTGCCTAAAAGGTTTTCTGCGCTTTTATTGGTTACAAAAATCTTATCTGATTTTGAAACGGAAAATACAATAAACGGTAAGGTATCAGTTAATTGCCTGTAATTATTTTCGCTTTCAGTTACTTTGTCTGCAAGCTCAATTAGTTGTATATTCTTTTTCCTTATTTCATCGTATGCTGAAAGTGGCGCCTCTTTTTTAAAATATTCTATAAATGAACTGATCCTTAATTCTGAAAGGATTCCGGAATATGGAACCTTGGCAGCAAGTATAATTTTATAGTCTCCTTGCTCAGCACTTGTAATAATATCCTTTACAAGACGCTTTGCATAATTAAACGCCTCAGGGTTGCAACCCGCAAGGTCTATTTTATCGTGCAGTACGGCTGTTATTTCTTTCTTACCGCCATTTAAAGAATTAATGCCTAATACAAGATACGATTCCAGACCGCTTGCAATAGCACAGCGTGCAATTTCAGATACAGCCGTGGCAAATCGGGTTTGGGAAGATGCCATAAGCCCACATAGCTCCGCCAGCTTGATACTGCGCTTGTGCGCCAGTATCAGGTCCATCTCATTATCCAGCCTTATGCTTATAATCTCTTTCATAATTTTATAAATTTACCTTGGCTACCAGTACAGACATATCATCAGTACCGCGTGCGTGGTCCTTATAAAGCGTACCTGCTATGGTATTTGGCGAATGTTTTAACAATCCTGGCATACCGGTTAAGTTCCACCGCCCCCTTAACCCGTCAGAATGCATAACGAGCGTCTGGTATTTATTAAGCTCAAAAACAGATTCCGTTAGTGTACGGGGTATATTTAGCCCCACAATGCCATTGTATGGAGTATAATTTTTGCTCTCAAGCCCGGTGTAAATAGAAGTGGCAATATTACCGATACCGCAGAGATGCCATTTTTGTGCCTTTAGGTCTAAAAACACAATAGTGGCTACAAGTCCCCGCGTTTTCTTAACTTCATGATGTATGTATTGTAAAATGGCGACCAAACTTTTTTCGCGACATTCTTTAAACGCTGTTATCGCTAAGGCAACGGCATCATGTGCATGTTCACCATGACCCAGCCCATCGCCTAAAAAAAAGTATACACCATTGTTAGCATACTTTACCGCATATCCGTCGCCACATACAGATTCTCCTGGCATGTTTACCTGTACAGCGGCAACGTGCACAGGCTCTTTCCTGAAAATTTCATTTTGCGCATCTTTATAAATCTTACTATGCGCAACAGTACCCCAGCCCTTTAACGTGTAAATAGATGATTCAGAACTAAGACGTTCAATAGCGCCCAGCCCCTGCCCCAGTGTTTGTGAGGTGGATGCACCATCCCTCATCATTTGTGGCAGGTTGTGTATACCCTGCCCTTTGTCCAGGCAATATATCTCAAAAAAAACACCGTTAGTATCTGTTGCCGTGCGGTATAAAATTTCACCTGAACCCACAAATTTAACAAGGTTTGATGCAAGTTCTGAAACTACGATGTCAATTTCACCGGTTTTTTGTGAACTGAAACCGGCAGCAACAGTAAGGTTATGAATTTCACGTTTTACAAAAGAAACATAGCTTTTATCTTCAATCCTATAACTGTAAAACGTATTATCCATTCTTCCATTTTATTATCGTTACCGTTGTTCCTTGTCCAACGGCAGATTGTATATTAAATTCATTAACCAGCCTTTTAGTTCCCGGCAGCCCTAATCCAAGGCTTTTACCGGTGCTGTAACCGTCTTTCATAGCAAGGTCAACATCGACAATACCAGGCCCTTTATCACTAAAAATAAGGCGTATTCCAGGCTGCCTGCCATCATTTACTGATTCTATACCAACTATGCCACCGCCACCATATTTCAGCAGGTTACGCACTAGTTCGCTCGCTGCTGTAATAAGTTTTGTCTGGTTCAGTATCCCCATACCAATTTTTACAGCAGCTTCTTTTACCTTGTTGCGAAACGGAACTACATCCTGCTCTCGCACAATAACAACATCTTCCTTATTCAGTATCGTTGTCATCATGGGTATCGCTTTCATTGTCACTCAATATTATTTTGGAACGCAACAGCTCCATACCTTTTTCAACATTAAGTGCCGTAGATACCCCTGTAAGGGTTAACCCAAGCTCAACCAAAGTTATGGCAACCGCAGGCTGCATGCCCACAATGACCGATTCTGCGCCCATTATTTTAGACATTACTCCAATATTACCCAATATCCTTCCCATAAAGGAATCAATGATGGAAACCGAAGAAATATCAATAAGTACGCCCTTGGATTCATGCTTTTTTACCGAATTAACAAGGTCTGTTTCAAGGTTTTCGGCCAACTGGTCATACAAATCTACCTGTATGGTAACCAGTAAAAAATCGCCCATTTTTAAAATAGGTATTCTGTCCATTTCTATCGATTAATTATTTTCTTTTAGTAACCTGAATTTGCAACATGTGGAAAGCTGTTTGCAGCGCGCTCGCCAATGTAGATTTAGTCATAATACCTGACAGGTCGATTCCTAAATGCACTACTATCTGGGCAATTTCCGGCCTTATACCGCTAATAATACACTCAGCACCTAAAAGACGCGTGGCGCTAACGGTTTTAATAAGATGTTGTGCAACAAGGGTATCTACTGCAGGAACTCCGGAAATGTCAAGTATCGCTATAGTGCTGCCAGTTTCTACTATCTGTTGTAACAGGCTTTCCATAACAACCTGCGTCCTGGCACTGTCAAGGGTTCCAATAATAGGCAGGGCCACAATACCATCCCAAACCCTTATTACCGGGGTTGAAATTTCGGTAATTTCATCAGTTTGTCGCATAATCACGTCCTCACGCCCTTTAATAAAGCCTTCAAAAGTTAGTACTGCCATATTATCAATGATCTTACTAATTTTAAGACTATCAGTATATAATATTGCAGGTTCTGAAATATTCTGGGATAAGATTTCTAAAAGCGCTTCCTTGAATCCAAACATATAAAGGGCGGTTTCCCGTGGCGAAAAGCCCTGTTTAGCACGCGAAACGGAAATACCCATAAGTACTTCGTTAACTTTTTCAAAGGCATCGGCATTTCTGTCTTCAAGTGTGGCAGTATTTATGGAACTGAGAAAAGATTCTACCAGTTCTTTAGAATCATCAATCTGGTCGTCTACATTAAAATACCCTTCATCCTCCTTTTGTTTAGTTATCCATAAATCAAGGATAGCCCCGCCATTGCCTTTTAAAATCTCAATTGTAGTTTTTTCCATTATGTATGTTTGATTGTATAAGGATTTAATACCAAATATAAGGAATTTGGCGGGAGGCTGCGTCATGAAATTATGAATATTTCTTACAACTTACACACCTGTATTTAGTAACACAGTAATATAGAGCAGATATAGTCAAACTATTGAAGCTAACTAGGGAAGACTATCGCTTGGTCTTCCCCAATTTATGTTAAGGATATCGAAAAAGCGATTATTAAACCCTCCATTAAACGTACATTTAATATAACAGAATTGGCCCGATCCAATGCTATATGGATAAACTCCAGTGACGGTAAGATTGTAGTGCTAACCTAAAATCCCAAATAACAACAATAATAATCTATGTTACAACCCGAAAATATACTGTGCCGTGAGGATAAAAACTGTAAGGATTCTAATGACCGTTTCTTTGCCGATGTTCTTGACGGACTTCAAAGCATTCCTAAAACATTAGAGTCAAAATACTTTTATGATGAGAAAGGAGATGTCCTGTTTCAACAAATAATGGGCATGCCTGAATATTATCTTACCCGGTGTGAACTGGATATTTTTAAAAACCAGACAAGATTATTAAATGGCTATATAGCGGCAGATAATTCACCTTTCGACCTTATTGAATTGGGCGCCGGCGATGCTACAAAGTCATCGTATTTGTTAAAAAATCTGGTCGAAACAGATACAGACTTTACCTATATGCCTATCGATATTTCCGGAAATATACTTTCTGTACTCAATAAACGATTAACTGCTGAAATACCTGGCCTGGATATCATAACCCTTGAAGGGGAATATTTCGATATGCTTGAGCAAGCCACACATATTTCTGCACGAAGAAAAGTCTTAATGTTTTTGGGAGGCAACATTGGCAACATGGAAAAAGACGAAGCCTTGTCGTTTTGCATGAAACTTAGGGAGTATTTAAATCCGGGTGATATTTTGCTGATTGGTTTTGACCTTAAAAAGCATCCGCAAACCATATTAGATGCTTATAATGATAAGCAGGGTATAACGGCAGCTTTTAACCTCAACCTCCTCACACGTATCAACCGCGAACTTGGCGCAAATTTCGATATTCAGGATTTTGAACACTATCAAAATTACGATCCGCTTACAGGCGCCTGCAGGAGCTATCTGGTCAGCCTTAAAAAGCAAACTGTGATTATTGATGATAAAGTAATTAACTTCGAAAAAGATGAAGCCATTTACATGGAAGTATCCCAAAAGTTTTCTAAAAATGATATAGCCATGATGGCAGAGGAGTCCGGCTTTTATATAGGCGGAGCTGCTTATGATAATAAAGGGTGGTTTACCGATTCAATATGGATTGCTAAATAATAATTTCAATGGAAAATAATACCATACACCTACTAACTCCTGAAAAGCTTTTACAGCGCTACAACAGCGTACGGAACCATACTGAGGTAATTTGTAAACCTCTGGAAATAGAAGACTATGTAGTACAACCCATTGCCGATGTGAGCCCTCCGAAATGGCACATGGGGCATACTACATGGTTTTTTGAAACCTTTATTCTTTTACCTAATTTCAAGGGGTACAGGGAATTTAATCCGCAATACAATTTTGTTTTCAACAGCTATTATGAAAGTGTCGGGGCACGTATTTTACGTACCGACCGGGGCAACCTCAGCCGTCCGTCAATTACTGATGTGTACCGATACAGGGCGTATGTAGATGAACAAATGGAAGTTTTTTTAAACAAGGGTCTTTATGATGATAAGCTTTTAGCATTGATTGAACTCGGCCTGAACCACGAACAGCAGCACCAGGAATTATTATATAGTGATATAAAATACATACTGGGGCACAACCCTCTTTTCCCTGCCTATACAGATGGAAATGTTTTTCAGGAATCGTTAGTAGACGACATAAAGTATGTTGACATTAATGCCGGGATATATGAAATAGGATATAAAGGTGAAGGCTTTTGTTTTGACAATGAGCTGGGCAGGCATAAGGTATATCTCGATACATTTCAGATAGCCAGCTCACCTGTAACCAATGCTGAATATCTTGATTTTATTATTAACGGCGGATATACTGATTTTCGTCATTGGCATTCGGAAGGCTGGGAATGGGTGAAGCAAACCGGAACCAAAGCGCCGCTATACTGGCATGAGGTTGATAACCAATGGAAATATTATACCCTAAATGGTATTAAGGATGTTGATCTTTTAAAACCCGTTTGCCATATTAATTTCTATGAAGCGTCTGCCTTTGCTTCCTGGAAAGGAATGCGCCTGCCAACCGAAGCCGAGTGGGAAGTAGCATCCGGGTTGTTTAACTGGGGCGAACGGTGGGAATGGACAAACAGTGCTTATCTGCCATACCCCGGGTTTAGTAAAGAACCGGGTGCTATTGGCGAATACAACGGTAAATTTATGGTAAGCCAAATGGTGTTGCGTGGTGCATCTGTAGCCACACCGGCGGGGCATAGCCGTAATACATATAGAAATTTTTTCCATCCGAAGCACCAATGGCAGTTTACCGGTATACGCCTGGCAAAATAAGTAATAATACTTTATCTTAGTAAGCCATAAACTGGCTAATCGATGGAATTTAATTTTGATGAAATAACAGACCGAAGAAACACCAATTCTATAAAATGGGATGCTGCTCCCTCTTCTGATATACTGCCAATGTGGGTAGCCGATATGGATTTTAAAGCTGCCCCTGCAATTATAGAAGCGTTGCAAAAGCGTGTTACCCATGGTGTTTTTGGCTACACACAAATGCCTTCCCGTTTTTATGATGCTATTATTAACTGGTGGCAAACACAACACAATTTCAGCCTTCAAAAAGACTGGGTAATACCCACATCCGGTGTTATTCCTGCCCTATCTGCTATTATCCGGTCATTGGTAAATAAAGGTGGTAAAGTAATCATACAGCCACCCGTGTACAATCACTTTTACACAACGCTCGAAAACTGTGGCTGTGAGGTTTTGGAAAATAACCTAATTTACAGTGATGGCAATTATTCTATAGATTTTAACGACTTGGAATTAAAGGCTTCAAATACGGATGCAAAGTTACTTTTACTCAGCAATCCTCACAATCCGGTTGGGAGAGTATGGACGTTTGACGAATTACAGAAAATTGGAGATATATGCCTCAGGCATAATGTAATCGTAATTTCTGATGAAATACATGCCGACCTTACATTAAGGGGTTTCAAACATACACCTTATGCATCAATTGGTAAAAAATATGCTAATAATTCAATCACGTTAAGCTCACCCAGTAAAGCCTTTAATCTTGCAGGATTGCAGGTGGGATACCTCTTTACAGAAAATGCGGGCTTCAGGGAACAGATTCAAAAAACGCTGTTAGTTCAGGAAATGGAACTGCTTAGCCCTTTTGCTATTGAAGCACTTATTGCAGCTTATAACGACGGCACACAATGGCTTGATGCTGTAAAAGTATATCTATATGACAATTACCTATATCTAAAATCATTTGTTGAAGAACAACTGCCACAGCTTAAAGTTATACCGTTACAGGCTACTTACTTAGTGTGGCTTGACTGTTGTAATATCCCGGAACCAGCTTCAACACTAACCGAAAAATTATTAAATGAGCATAAGCTTTGGTTAAATGCTGGTAGTATGTATGGTAGTGTAGGAGCGCATTTCTTGAGGATTAATATCGCCTGCCCCCGTCAAACATTGAGGGAAGGGTTGGGCAGATTGCTCAAAGCTTTCAGTTAAGTTATGCATTTTTAATTTACGATATTAAAGCAACATATGGTCGCAAAATCATCTAACAACAAAACCCAAAAAGAAAACTGATAAAAGTGCTTCAAAAAATACTTTGCTTTAACAGATTTTAAATTTACTTTTTTAAGTACTCAAGTTAATGCAGATTTAACTATAATGTCTTTTTCATCAGTATATCAGTCTGTTCCTCATCGCCCATTTTAAATATATGTGTGTCAAAAGCAACAAAGCCATTCTTTTCATAAAAACGTACCGCCTTTGTATTTTGTTCCCATACACCCAGCCATATAAATTCTTTATTTAACTGCCTTGAAATCTCCAGTGCTTTTTCAAAAAGCACTTGTCCGACCTTTTTTCCATGGAAATCCTTCAACACATAAATACGCTCAATCTCAAGGGCACTATTACCCTGAAGTTCTGTCTGGGCTTTTCCTGTGTTTAGTTTTAAGTAGCCTACCGGGGTATCCTGTTCATAAGCAATAAAGAAATAAGATTCAGGATTGGATAGCTCATGTTCTATTTTTTCAGCACTGAAACTTTTTTCAAGGTAGTTTTGGATTATTTCCTCATTATTACTTTCGGCAAATGTTTCATAAAAAGTCCTTTTACCCAATTGCTGTAAAAAGATACTGGCTTCAGGCCCTGCTTGGTTTAAAATAATATCATTCATACTAATTACTGTTCAAGGTTCAAGGTAAATCTCATTTTCTCTTTTCCTACGCCACCGATTCGCTTGTAGAATTTTATGGCTTTTTCATTAAAATCGGGGGTTTGCCATTGCATATTGATACAACCATTGGCTTCTCCTGCTTGTTTGACTTTATCCATAAGAACCGCACCTATGCCATAATTCCTGTACTCATCTTCAAGATACAGGCAGTCAAGGTAAATAAACTTCTGGGCATCCCAGGTTGAAAAATCAAATGTATAAGTAGCATACCCGATAATAGTACCTGATACTTCAACTACCAGGCAATTCAACTGGCGGTTGTCAGAAAACAGGGCATACTGAAGCCTTTCTTTTTTCCCTTCGACCAGATACGCTGCCCTTTCATAGGCCGCATGTTTTTCGCATAAAATAACCAGCTTGTCCAAATCTGTTTCTTTACAATCTCTTATTATATAATCCATCTTAACTTATTTTATTGGTTCGTATTCCTTTACGAAACCCCATATTTTTAATATTCAGTTCCGCTACAAAAGTTGCAGCCAGTATTAATCCGCCCCCGATAAACAGCCGCCATGACAAATCTTCGTTTAATATAAAAAAAGCGGCTATAGCTCCAAAAACAGGTTCAAAAAGATAAATAATGGCAACCCGTTCTGCAGGTATATATTTTTGTGCCATCATTGAAACCGTATACATAAAAGCTGTGGTAAAAACAGCACAATATATAACAGCCATCCAAAAGTTATTATTAGCAGGAACCCAGCTTCCGGCAGGCTCAGTCACGGCAAAACATAAACTTAGTACAGTGCATGCGGCAAACATAGGCACTACTGTTGTAATAATATTGCCCTTAGTAGCTTGCTTTTCGACCAGTATGAGGTACATACTGAAACCAAAAGTCCCCAGGATTGTGTAAATAGCACCCTGATTGATGGTAAATGTGTCTGAAACTGAAATGATACATAACCCGGCTAATGCGACTAGCGATGCAATCCATATCTTAGCTGATACGCTCATTTTATACACGCCCCATTTTAGCACAGGAACCATAACCACACATATACCTGCAATAAAGGTGCATTGTGAGGCCGGAAGATATTTGAGCCCTAACGTCTGAAGCATAATTCCGGCGGTAAGCGGCAGGGCGAGTTTTACACCTCCAAGCAGGCTTTCACTACTGGTCTCTTTAAAATACTTGTAAAAACAGGCGCATAGGATAACGGTAGCCAATGAAAAGCGATAAAATAAAAAGATATAGAGAGATGACTCCTGCACGGCGAGTTTTGTAACTGAGAATGATATGCCCCAAAGGGCAGTTCCCAAAGACAAAAGGATTAGGTATATATTTTTTTTAGGCATATAGCTTAATTAATTTAATTCATAAAAACACAAAAATCCACTCAACTAATGTTTATATTGCATCAATGGACATACAGCAATTAAAATATTTTCTTGCGTTGGCTAAGGAACTTCACTTTTGGAATACCGCCGCAAAAATGAACATCACCCAGTCAGCACTAAGCCGCCAGATACAGTCTTTAGAAAGCGAGCTGGGGCTACAGTTGTTTTACCGCAACAAGCGCAGCGTTAAACTCACCCCGGCGGGGAAATTCCTGCAAGACAAATGGAGTGAAGAGATAAATCAGCTCGAATCAATGCACAGGCTTGCCCGTCAAATACACTTGGGAGAGCAAGGAACTATCCGTATTGCCCACCCGGATTCTATATCTTCCTCTATTTTGCCCGACTTTGTTTCTAAAGTCACAAATGCTTTCCCAAAGCTTCAGTTAGAACTCCTCCAACTCCCTTATGAGAGTCAGGAAGACTACCTGAAGAACTACAGGATAGACCTGACTTTCACGAGAGATATTACACCATCATCAAATATCAGCAGCCGGAAAATTCACTCCGAAAATCTTTGCCTTGCTGTACCTGAAAACCATACTTTTAGTGCATTAAAACACATTAGCCCAAAAAATCTTGAAGGACAAAAATTTCTTCTGACCACCGGCGACTACAACAGCAGCTATAATACACTGGTTACACAGGTGCTCAAATCTTACAATGTAGTACCGGAAAGCTATATACGGTGCGAGTTTGGCTCTACCATCATGTCGATGATCAAAAAAGGGCTTGGCATATCAATATTGCCCCAGTCCTATCAACTCCATGAAGTTGCCGGTATACGCTTCATCCCTTTGCCTTTTATGACAGATTTATATATCAACTGGCGAAAAGATGACCCTAACCCGATATTGAACAATCTACTGGAACTGGCGTAGCCTGCTTAAGGAGCATTTCTATATGCGGAATGCCGTCTTCATCATAAGGTTCTCCAACGGGTTCAAACCCGAGAGAATTATAGAATCCTTGTAGATGTGCCTGGGCACTGATGCGCATAGCCGGATTTTGAAACAGGCTGGTACAGGCAGTTATTGATTCTTCCATAAGCTGCTTTCCAAGTTTAAGCCCACGATAAGCAGGCGCAATTACTACCCTGCCAATAGAGGCTTCCTGATACGATATACCTTGCGGTAATAAACGGGTATAACCTGCAAGCTCTCCATCTGCATAACACATCAGGTGATAGCCTTTCAGGTCTTTATTGTCCATATCCTGATAGGGACAATTTTGTTCTACTACAAAGACTTCACTACGCAGGCGGAGAATTTTGTACAACTCTTTAATAGTAAGTCCATCAAATGGCTTAACGATATATTCAATGTTCATAATAGATATCTTAATTCAGGACAAAATTAAAACATGCAATAATGACAAAAAATGCTATTTTATTATAATCTGATTTGTTTTTTGCATTAATTAAATTTTCAAGCACGTTATCACTATTGAGAAATTCAATTGTGTCAATATTATCATGTTAGTCCTATTTACGGTTTTAATTAATTTCACAAACTGGATATACCAATTAAATTGACCCCCTCTCGCCAGAGCAAATTGACCCCTTAGAGTTGTTGACAAAAAAGAGTAAAAGTTGTAGTTCGTTGCAGGCTTTAAAAACGGTAGTTTTTAGTCCTGGTTATTCACTAATATTTTTACAAAAATACATTATCTGATTTAGATTTTCTTCTCCTTAAAGATTCACCATAGAGTTCCAGCCTTAAATAGTGATGAACAATACGGTCAAGTACTGCGTCAGCTATGGTTTTCTCACCGATTATATCATACCATTGCTTTACCGGTATTTGGGAAGTAAGCATCGTAGAGCGTTTCTGGTGGCGGTCTTCTATAATATCAAGCAGTATAAGCCTTGACTGGGGGTCGAAGGGTTGCAGTCCAAAGTCGTCGAGTATCAGCAGGTCTACACGTTCTATACGCTTAAGTTCAGCCAGTAAGGTGCCTTTTGCCTTGGCTAGTTTAAGCTGCCCCATAAATTTAGCGGTGTTGACGTACATTACTTTAAAGCTGTTTTGGCAAGCCTGGTAGCCCAGTGCTGTTGCGAGGTAGCTTTTGCCTGTACCGGTAGATCCGGTAATAAATATATCCTTATGTTCTTTTATAAAGTCAAGGCCTGCAAGCCTGTGGAACTGGTTTTTATCCAGACCCCGGTCAATAGCATAATCTACCTCTTCCAACGAAGCTTTGTAACGGAAGCCCGCTGCCTTAATGGCCCGTTCTATATTTCGGTTACGTCGGTCATCCCATTCGCTGGCTATTAAAAAAGCTATGAACTGGTCTGGTGTAAGCGATTCTTTTAGGGAAGTTTCCAGATTGGTTTTAAAGGCATCATACATGCCATATAAGCGCAACTGGCGCATCTTGTCTAACGTTTCATTATTCATGGTCTTTATTATTTTAATAGTAATGATTATTGGTAATATTCTCTTCCACGGATGTTATTGTGCGGGGGTATTTCTGTTAACTCTTCTTCAGCCTGAAGCTGGTCAAGGCGCTTGCGCAGTATCTCCGTAATTGTACTGGCTAAGGTTCATTGCCCAACGGCAGGCATTGGTAAGCCTTTCGGCGCCTACACGTCTTGAAAAGCTTAAGATACCCGAACAGGATTTATAAGCCTGCTCGGGATAGGGTTTAAGTTCCAGTACTTTGCTTATATAAAGAGCTACATCCTCGTGTATGGCCTGTGCCTGCTGTATAAACTTCTCGGGGCTCCATTCGGTAAGGAAGCGGTGTTGTGAGGCAAGGTGGTCTTCATTGGTTGTGTAGTGGTATTTGCTCCTTATTCGCTCATGGCAGGCAATCATGGTATACTGATAATAAACCTTTACCAATGCCGTTGTGTAAAGTATCTTTACCTTTTTGCCGATGTAGGTATAAGGTACGCTGTAGTAATGTATGTCTTCCCCCAGACGTATGTAGCCGTTTTTCATAACGGTAACCATTACCTGCTTGTGAACCTGATAATCAATAGGGTTTAAAGCAGATAAGGCTTCGCGCTCTATCTCCTCGAACTGTTCCCTACGGGAGTAGCTGCGCCCGGAGAAAGGCTTGTTATTATGCATTTCAAGTGCTGGGAGTATTGATTCGTTAAGGGATACAAGAGTATCGAAGCTATGACCTTCCAGACGGGTGTAAATGCTGCGGTAGATTAGTTTTACTGCACCTTCTACTAAAGACTTGTCACGGGGTTTATAAACACGTGCAGGCACTATAGTAACGCCGTAGTGTTCAGCAAAAGCAGCAAATTCATCATTAAGCACTGCTTCATATTTGCTGCCCCGTGTTACTGCCGAACGAAGGTTGTCCGGCACGATGGCCTTTGGCACACCACCAAAGTAACGCAACGCATTTTGGCAGGCAAGGATCAGGTCTTCTTTACGCTGGCTATCCACGGCTTCCACGTAGGTAAGCTGGCTACAGCCCAGTATGGCAACAAAAACCTCTACATCGCGTGCAGCCTCACCCTGGCCAACCTTCAGCTTGCTGCCAGCAAAATCAATATACATCTTATCGCCCGCCTTGTGCTCCACATGCATGACTGGCCGGGCGAGTTGCAGGTAAGTATGGATGGCATTATTAAAACTGGAACGGCTATAACCATCTGGATATCTCTCAAGGTATTCCTTATAGAGCAGTTCCCTGGTCATACCTTTCTTTTTAAGCCTTTTACATAGCTCAGGCAGTAATGGCTCTAACTCCTGCATACGTGGGCTGCTATGGATTTTGGCAACAGGAGTAGTAAAAATGATAGAGAGTTCGCTGTCGCTTTTGGCGCTAAAGGCCTCAAAATCTATATCCAGACCGTTCCAGATGCGGACATATTTCTTGATTGTGTTGCGGGAGGTGCCCACCATCCCGTGGATTGTTTTGATCCCCGTCCCCTGGCAATACAGGCGGATGATCTGTCTTAATTTATTCATTTTTATCGGCTTATTGGACATTCTTACGCAGGTTTAGGTTTATCAAAACGCTAAACTAAACCTTGTTCCAAAGCCGACAACGGGCTACTTTTTTAAACTCTTTTGAGGGGGCATTTTCAATTGGCCACAGGGGTCAATTTGCTCTGGCGGAAAGGGGTCATTTTCAGCCGGCGAAAGGGGTCTTTTTGAATCGGTCAAGAGGGGTCAGTTTACACTGGTTTGTCCAGCTCAGGCAGTAATGGCTCTAACTCCTGCATACGTGGGCTGCTATGGATTTTGGCAACAGGAGTAGTAAAAATGATAGAGAGTTCGCTGTCGCTTTTGGCGCTAAAGGCCTCAAAATCTATATCCAGACCGTTCCAGATGCGGACATATTTCTTGATTGTGTTGCGGGAGGTGCCCACCATCCCGTGGATTGTTTTGATCCCCGTCCCCTGGCAATACAGGCGGATGATCTGTCTTAATTTATTCATTTTTATCGGCTTATTGGACATTCTTACGCAGGTTTAGGTTTATCAAAACGCTAAACTAAACCTTGTTCCAAAGCCGACAACGGGCTACTTTTTTAAACTCTTTTGAGGGGTCATTTTCAATTGGCCACAGGGGTCAATTTGCTCTGGCGGAAAGGGGTCATTTTCAGCCGACGAAAGAGGTCTTTTTGAATCGGTCAAGAGGGGTCAGTTTACACTGGTTTGTCCACTATATGAACGTTTAGTACAGGCAGAGAAAGATAAGGTAGCTTATTTGGAAAAGCTTATAAAAAATTAGAACTTCACTAGATTTAACTATCTGAGTAAGAAGCCTTAAAATTGTCATTGATTTTTAGGCTTCTTACAAGCAAAATGCACTGCAGTTTTAATTATTTTTATCTATAGTTCATCGATTTTTACAATTTGTAAATTGTATATATTTCATCTATAATAGCATTTGTTTCGGATTTAATTTTATCGAATAAATCCTCAAGATCAGGCTCTATGAAACATTCTAAATGTTCTAATCTACTGGCATACAACGAAAAAATTTCTAAACCGGATGATATTGCCATACCAAATAATTTATGGCCAAGCTTTTTTATCTCAGTTAGAGATTGATCTTTAATGTAGATTTCTAATTTTGAAATAGACTCTAATAATTCATTTTTTACTGTGGTAAGCGCCTTTTCTAATATATCCTTATCATCGCCAAAATATCCTTCAAAGTTATAGGGATTAAAATGCATAGGTTCATTAAATGGCTCAGAGGTATTTACACTTTCAGAGTTGTCGTTTTTGGATATCCATTTGTTAAAAATAAAATCAATATTCTCCTCTTTAATTGGCTTAACAACAAAATCATCCATGCCTGCAGCAATACATTTTTCTTTTTCTCCTTTTACATTACCTGCGGTTAATGCAACGATGGGTACATGTAACTCTTTATTTATATCCCTAATTGCTTTTGTTGCTTCAAAACCGTCCATTTCGGGCATTTGCACGTCCATGAAAATAAGATCGGGAGTTTTACCTGCATAAAACTTTACGGCTTCTATTCCGTTTACAGCTTCTATCACTATAGCGTTAGTGGCTATTTTTTTAATAATAGAACGAACGAGCATCATGTTTACGGGATTGTCTTCGGCAACTAAAATTGTAAAGTTATCAGTTGATGTACTTTTTACTTGTTCCTGTGAGTTTACAGAACCCTTACGACTGAGATGTGACAAAGCATTATATATTTCCTGGAGTTTTATAGGCTTTAAAATACGGTTTTTAACATCTAAGCGTTCGCATGCATCAATGATTTTGGAATCGTCAGATGAACTATGAAGCAAAATTATTGAAAGTTTATCCGACGAAAATGTGTTTCTTATTTTTTCTATTGTCTCTACACCATCCATAAAGGGCATATGATAATCCATGAATATTACATCGTATACATCACTTTCAGATAGTAATTGCAAGGCCTCAAAGCCATTAGCCGCCTCTGTAGAATTAATATTATAGAGCAATAACATTTGAGACAGTATATGGCGGTTATTTTCATTATCATCAACAATTAACGCATGCTTTATTTTTTCTATACCTTCCCAATTAATTGGATCACCATTTTCTGATTTAAAAGTAACATCAAAATAGAATATGCTCCCTGCGTTTGGGGTGCTGTCCAATTGCAAATAACTATTCATTAACGCCAACAATTTATTCGAAATGTTTAAACCAAGCCCTGTTCCACCATACTTTTTTGTAGTAGAGCTATCCTCTTGTGCAAAAGCCTCGAATATTTTAATTTGTTTTTCTGGCTTTATACCTATCCCTGTGTCTCTAACAGCAAAGCGCAAGGTTGTTTCACCAATGTTCTCTGATATTGGTTCAATTTTAAGCTCAATTTCTCCCTTTTCAGTAAATTTAGATGCGTTGCCTAATAAATTAACCAGTATTTGTTTAAGCCGTATAGAGTCGGCATAAATAAATCTGGGCAGGTCAGGAGAAATGTTTAGCAACATTTCCAGTTTTTTAGTTTGCACCTGGTAAGCAATTATATCGGCTGCCTGCCCCGCTATGTCATAAAGGTCGCATTTCTCATAATCTAGCTCAAGCTTTCCGGCTTCAATTTTAGAAAAGTCGAGAATGTCATTTATAATACTCAATAAAGCATTTGCAGACTGGTTAACTATTGACAGATACTGGTATTGCGTTTGGTCAAGTTTTGTCTTTAAAACAAGATCTGTAAAGCCAATCACACCATTTAATGGTGTGCGTATTTCGTGGCTCATATTAGCCAAGAATTCAGACTTTGCAATATTCGCCATCTCTGCGTTTAACTTCGCGACTTTAAGTTCTTCGCGCTGCCGTATAATTTGTGTTATGTTTTGCGTAAAAATCATTATCCCACCAACTTTCTCAGCGGAAGAATACCACGGTCTCATTTCCCATGTTATGTATTGAGTTTCGTTATCTCCGGGTGCGTTATAAGTGTCCTCGTCTTTTCTCTCTACTGTCCCAGCCATTACACGCTGATGAAGTTTTTTGCTCTCATCGTCTATATCCTTAAATATCTCATAGTATGATGCTCCTATGATATCATGCCCTTGCAGGCTATAATCCTCAATCCATCGGTTACTTACTGCAATGTATCGCATATCTGTATCAAGCATTGCAACAGATGCGGGAGTATGCTCTACAAATGCAGATAGTCGTGCTTTCTCAACCGTTAAAGCTTTTTCTATAATTGTACGTTGTGTTATATCATTTGCGATACCAAGGTAACCAATTGTGTTATAATCAACATCCCGTATGGCAGTTACCACAAGCGAGACTATTTTTCTTGATCCGTCTTTTTTTACATAAGTCCATTGCCTTTGTTCAGAGCCAACTTTTTCCGGTATTTGTACAAATACGCTAAACCCTTCTATAGGAAAACCAAATTCCATGCTTAGTTCTTTACTCCTTTCCTGCACCTCTTTGGGGCAATGAATAATAGCCGGGGTATGTTTACCTATAACTTCGCTTTCGGTGTAGCCCAGTAATTTCTCTGCTCCTGAGTTAAATACGGTAATTAGCCCATTAATATCTGTAGCTATAACACTTACCTCAGATGCAGCCTGTAAAACATCGTTAAATAATTTTTGAGAACTTTGTAATGCAATGCTGGAAAGCTTTGCCTTGTTGATATCCTGAAAAGTGCCATACAATCGTTTACACACCCCATTTTCAAACTCAGCACTTCCTAATGCCCTCACCCATATTTCTTCTCCTTGCAAATTAATGATTTGCAACTCTAAGTCCCACGATTGACCAGTCTGAACAGCAATACTTACCGCTTTGGCAATCATATTCCTACTGTCTCCTTCTTTATAGAAATCTATTGATGTTTTTAATATTGGCTGGTAATCTTCCGATACCCCGTGAATTTCTTTGGTAACTTTTGTCCATGAAATTTTCTGTTTTTGCACATCCATCTCCCAGCCACCTACACGCGCAACGTTGTTTGTTTGCTCCAGCGTTTCTTTGGTCTTCCTTAAATCCTCTTCAAGCTTTATACGTTCAGTAATATCAACTGCATTGCCTATTATGTAATCTTTGCCCTCAACGCCTTTCTCAAGTACATTATTATACAGCCAAATTACAAAATTCCCGTCTTTACAACAGGTAAGCATTTGTCCTCGTGCAAAACCATCAATCTTAATTTTGTTTAAATATTCTTTAACAAGCTGATGGCGTGACTGTGGTACAATATTATAAAGGCTGAGTTGCAGCATTTCATCTTTAGTGTATCCCAAGTTTGCCGCCCCTGCTTCGTTTACCGATGTAAATTTACCCAAAAGATCATGGGTACACATAAGCCCCTGCGAGTTTTCAAAAAATATACGAGACCTTTCTTCACTTGCCAGTAATTCTAATTCATTAGCTTTTTCTTTTGTAATATCTCTTGCTATAGCAAATATATTGCCCGTTTTTGGCTCTGGCGTAGCTACCCATTGTAATGTTTTATAACTACCGGCAACGGTTTTAAAACGGTGTGTAAAATTTATTGTTTTAAAGCCGTTTGAAAGTTTTTTAATTTCATTTTCAGTTATTTCAACATCTTCAGGGTGAATAAATTCAAAAAAAGAGCTTTTTAATAATATCTTATCCTCCCATCCAAGTGCTTTTTTAAAAGCGGGGTTTACTTTTTTAAAAAAACCATCGGTACCTGCAACACAAATAAGATCGTAAGAAAGGTTAAATAAATCTTTAAAACTTTTCATTTCATCTTTTACTCTTCTTTCAGATATTAAGACCATGATTTGCTGGGAGAGTAATAGCAAGGCTTTCTTTTGATTTTCGTTCAGCACCCTCGGAATGCGATCAATAACGCATAAAGTTCCCAAAGCAAAGCCATCGGAGTCTATAATTGGTTGCCCGGCATAGAAAGATATGTTTGGGTCTTCTGTTACAAGTATATTATCCTTAAAACGCTTATCTTTAGTTGCATCCTCAACTTCAAAAATTCCATCTTGTAGTATTGCATATTGACAAAAAGACAGTTCCCTGCTAGTCTGGTCTACATTTAAACCGACTTTTGATTTAAACCACTGACGGTTTTCATCGATTAAAGAAATTAGAGCAATCGGTACATCACAAATTAGGGAAGCCATCTCCGTGAACCTGTCGAACTCGTCATCTTGTAAAGTATCAAGGATTTCATAATTTTTTAAAACCCAGATTCTCATTTGCTCGTTATCAGGTTTGGGATATTGTTCCATCAAAAATATGTTTTAAGTAGTTTATATAAATATAAATTATTTAAACGACAAAAAAACACTTTCAACATATTTCTTAGTAAATCTTTCTTCTTTCAATTACTCAATTCTTAATCCTTTTATAACAATAAATCAGTCCTTAAAAAACATATTTAAAATTAAAAAAAATTATGTGGCAACTGTTACAGGTTCTGTTTATATTGTACAAATTATTTATAGTGTAAAGCTATCTGTCCTATTTGTCCTAAAATTTTAAATGAATCTTTAAATGAAAGTTTAGACCCGTCTACATGTACCCAACGGTTTAAAGGTTTTTCACAAAGCATGGCCTGGGCTTCCCTATTACCGTATAGTTTTTTCATTCTCATAAATATCTCTACGTCAAACAGCCACCTTGTAATAAATTTTTTCTGGAATGTTTGCATCACCACATCCTTTGTCATAATTTTAGCACCGCATTGTGTGTCTCTAAATTCCATACCCAATGTTTTTCTAATATATAGATTAATGCCTTTGCTAATAATTTTTCGTGCACCATCTTTAGCAATATTAGCCCCCATACGTGCAATGCGCGAACCACTCACTATTTTATAATTTGAATGCGATATCGTTGTAACAAGGTCTGTAAAATCATCAAAATTTGTGGATAGGTCGGCATCTAAAAAACCTATATAATCAAATTGTGCCTGTTTTGCCAAATGCAGCATCCCAAGCCTAACGGCCTCAGCTTTACCTCCATTTCTTTCACAATTGTATATACTTATATGCTCTTCATTTCCTTTACGAAGTTCCTGTAATACACCAAGTGTATTATCTTTACTTCCATCGTTAACGAAACAAAGATGATAGCCAAGATTAGTATGTACAAAGCTTTTAAATTCTTCACTAAGCAAGCGCGATTCTTCATTATAACAAGGAATAACAATACCGACACATGTGGTTTGAATAAACTGATTTTTACATTCAATTTTTTTAGCCGGACTTGTACCTCCAATAAGCTTTCTGACACGAATACCAATTTCATTAATGCTTAACGGTTTTTTCATGTAATCGTTTGCGCCAAGCTCAAAGCCTCTCTCAATTATCTCTTCGTCAAGATTACCTGATAGTACCATGATTGGAGTACTATCCCTTCGTGTATTTCTTAAATAGAATATTAAATCTAAGCCTGGAGCTTTTTCAGCAAAAGTAATAGGCTCATAAATAACTTCTCCTTCGGGAGCTGTAGGCATATTCATATCAGCAATTATAAGATCCGGTTCAAAAAAATCAAAAACCTCTATGGCAGTAATTACATTTTCTGCCCTTGCTACGTCATATCCTAAATCTGTTAAAGCTTTTTCTAATGAAAGCAGTACTAATTCCTGGTCATCAACAATTAAAATTTTCATGATACTATTATTTTTTAGTTTTAGATTGCATGACAAATATATTCTGATAATAAAAGAGTTATGTTGTTTTTTAGACCAACGTACTGTTTTCATTCGACGAATAGCAAAGTTCTAGAGACATATTAATTAATATAAGCTCCTTAATTTTTTTATCTTTACATAACAATAGCTAAACGTTTGTGAAGGAAACTACTAACAAATATTTAATAGCCGCACTTTTAATAGGTTTGGCTTTTCATGGAGCATTAATCTTCTTTACCATCGAGAATACCTACGATGCTCTTATTCATTTGTTTTTTGCAAATCATTATGCACACAGTTGGTTTGAACCGTGGAATTATAGCTGGTACACGGGCTTTACCGTTATGGGATATCCGCCGCTTATACACCAAGCTATTGGTATTTTATCCTTAGTGGGCGGATTGAAATTTGGGCTTTTTACCGCAGCCATTATAGGAATTATTCTTTTTATTACCGGGGTTTTCCGGTTTACGCTCGTCATGACGGGTAGCAGAAAGGTAGCGGGCTATGCATCTCTTATTGCTGTATTTTCGTCATCTTTTGTAGAAACCCTGCACATTTTTGGGCAATTACCCAGTATTATAGGCATATCGGTACTTATGCATGCCATGCCCGAAATATACCTCTGGCTGCGCACCGGGCGCAAGCATTATCTTTTTACATCGCTCTCGCTTATAGCTGTTACGGTAACATCGCACCACGTTACCCCTATATTTGGCATGGTGTTTTTTATATTCCCACTTATTGGTATGGCGGTTATGGATAATGCCCGCGACCAGGTTATCTCTTATAAAGAAATTAAACTGCCCCTGTTTATAAAAACATTATGGAAGCAGCTTAAGCGGATCATTCTTTTTGGAGGAGGTTCTGGCGTACTAATAGTGCTTTGTATTTTTCCGTATTGGATAAATTCTAAAAAAAACCCTATTACGCAGGTCCCCATACCACACGGTAGCCGAGATAACTTTTTAGAGGTAGCCTCTTCAGGCCTGATGTTTTTTGTAATACCATGGGGCATTGCTATGTTTTTATTACCTTATATTTTATACAGGTATTACAGCAGGCGCTATATTTTCTTTGGGCTGTCGTTATCACTGCTCACTGTATTGGGCACTGGCGGCACTACACCTATACCTTTAAAACTACTGGGTTCTAATGCTTTTAATATACTTACGCTGGATAGATTTACTCTTTGGGCGTCTATAATAAGCTTACCGATGGTGGGCGAATTTGTGTATCGCCTTACCGAGGGCGACCTCAAGCAGGCCATACAGGAGCGCTTTGGTACTGTATATCATCGTGTAGTAGCGGCCATTTTTGCCGGTGCATTTTTGTTTATGGCACTGTTTACAGTAACGCTAAGCTATTTCAGGCCGTTTCAGCCACAAAAAATAAATATGTTGCCCATAGTTAACTTTCTTAACCAGGATCAGCATGATAAGTGGCGTTTTTTACCACTTGGCTTTGGCGACCAGATGGCTTATCTTTCTACCCAAACCCGTGCCATGACGGTAGACGGCAACTACCACAGTGCACGCAGGCTACCTGAACTTACCAGCCGTGCGGTAGAACGCTTAGAGAACTCAAAGTTCAGGGGGCTTGAAGGTATAGGCTCGTTACAGCAGTTCTTAACCGTGCCTGAAAAGTATAACCTTAAATACGTGTTTAGCAATGATAAATTTTATGACCCCATACTGTACTTTTGCGGTTGGCACCGCCTTACGCAACTGGAAAATGGTATTATGGTTTGGGAAAAACTTAATGTGCAGCCACTGCCTAAAGTGTTGCCTATAGAAGACGTGCCTGTATATTTAAAACTTATGTGGGGCATTATACCAATACTTACCGTTATTATTGCCTTTATACTAAATATACAAATGATATGGGTGCAGGCTCTTAAAATACGACTACTACCAACACCCACATTTTTTAATTATGTGTTGCCTTACAACGGCTACTATAAACGGCTTATTCCTACTATTAAGATATGGACTGCCATATTGTTTTTAGCGATAACATTTGCGCTTTACAAAGCGTATGTAGAAAATAAAGCACAAATAAGTGCGCAAAATGTTGTACAATCATACTATGACGCGCTCGATTTTAAAGAGTTTGAACGTGCACATTCCTATATTGTGCCTGATAGCACTTACACTGTATCTCAGTTTATGCTTGAGATGTCGGTGTCCGACGGTATATTAAACTCTTATGGGAAACTGGATGCGATAGAAACTAAAATACTTGAGCAAACCGAAAACAGTGTAAAGCTAAAAGCTGTTACCAAATGGATAACGCCGCTTGAAATTATCAGTAAAGAGTATGTGCATGAGGTAGTTAAAAGAAAAGGAAAATGGTGGATAGTACCCGATGAAAAAGACCCGGATATACCGCCAGACCAGTTTTTTTCGGATAATATTACCGGCTTTTATAAACATGGCAGGCGCCGCATTACCACACAGCAAACCTACCATGACGATGTGCTGAAGCAGCCGGAACTGGAAATCCTTTCGGCAAAACTTATTAAACTGGACAACTCTTATATAATCATTGGCGAATTGCAAAATATAGATAATGTACCGGCAGACGTTGTGCTTAAATCTACTTTATACGACAAGGCAAACCAAAAACTGGCATCTTTTAATGCCAAATATGTAATAAAGCATAAATTAATGCCAAAAGAAGTTACCTCATATCGGGTCGATTTCGAAGGAATAGCCTGGCTTGATAAAAAAACAGCAAAGCCTGAAACTTTTAACCCGAATGAGTTTACGCCGGCAGATATTAACGGGATGCCTGTAAATTTTGACGTGCAAAGCGCCGGAAATGTGGCTATTAAAGATTTATATAACGATGTATCGTTAAGCGATTTACATTTTACAAACGAACAAATAAGCGGCACACTGTTTGATTTTGGCCTGCAGGAAGTAACCGTGCCAGAGCTTTTAGTTACCTACTACAACAGTAAAAAAGAACTTATATATGTAGATCATTTTTTTATACGTGAAGGTGTACGGATACAGCGCAAACAACGTTTTAAATATCAGTTTGCAAACCTTACAAAGCTTCAGCTTGTAAAGTCAGATTTGCAGCATTGCTTTGTAAATGGCATACCCAATGCCGATATGGCTGCTGCAACAGTGCCCAACCGCAATGTAGCACATGAAAAAGAAGGCCTGCAAAAAATAGATGGAAGGGGCTTTAGCTATATTAAAGTAGAGATAAATAACTTTGTAGGCAACATACAATAAATGCTTAATAAAAAACACTACATACTTGCCATTGCTGCCTGCACGCTTTTTCTCTTCTCTTTTGCTGCCCTTACACAAAAGCAGCAAAGTACAGTAAGCACTGTACCTCCTTCAGGAAAAATATATACGGCGGGCGACCAAATTACATTCGCAATAAATTGCAATTGTGATGCCACGTATGCACCTACCCTAATTTTAAAATCGTCCTACGGAACCATCATTGTTTCTGCTGTAAAAGTAGCAGACAATAGCATGGTTTATAACGTTCCTGATTTCTTTTCACGCAAAACGGGGCTGGTGCACTGGGAACTTGTGGGCGATGAAAACATTATAAAGCAGGGCTTTTTTACTATAGTGCCAGAGAGCAGTGTTACCCATGTAGAAAATTACCTGGGCCCACGCAGCATGCTTACCGGAGACCGCCACTATACCATGATGGTAGCCGCCCCTACCGATAAGTTTGACAACCCAAAACCTGAGGGAACACCGGTTATTATTAAAAGCCAGTTTTTAGATAACATAAATTTTGTAACTTATCCGGTAAAAGATTTTATTGCCTGGAAGCGATTGTTTTCTCCTGAGAAATCGGGTAAGCTGATTACATCAATAGAGTGTGGCGGAGAAGAAAGCAAAGAAACAGAAACCGATGTGTACCCTAACCTACCGGTAGATTTTAAAATTGGCTACTATCGCAACCACAGGTTTGCCGATGGTAACCAGCTTACGGTACTGGCCACATCAGAAATGCGTGATAAATTTGGCAATGTAGTGTCAGATGGTACAACCGTAGTGTTTGTTGTGCACAATAACCAGGGAGCTACGTTAAAAACCTTTGGCACAACCATAAACGGCGTTGCCGAAGGTAAAATACCTGCGCCCGAGCATTGGGATATATTTCGGGTAAAAGCTTTTGTAAACGGCATGGGTGAAAGTCCCGAAATACAGATATCATATATGCCCGTTAAAGTGGCGATTAAGCATTCGTATAATGAAAAAGCACAAACACTTACCGTAGGGCCAATCAATAGCTTTATGGGGCAACACGCACCAGACGGTACTACCGTAAAGATCTTACTTTTATATAAAAATAAAGCCGTAGCAACCCTTGAGGAATATACCCGCAAAGGCTTTGTATCGTTTAAACTGCCAAAAGAAGAATATCCTGAAAAACAATATGAGCTTACAATAAGCATATTAGGCAACCGCCTGAAAACCCAACTCACTACAGATGTCAAAAATAAATAACAAAAATATATACCGCATAGCCTTAATATCTACATTTATAGCGGGTAATCTTTTAGTGCTTTTTGCTCTTAGCAAAATTTTAGGCTATTTTAATTCCGGTGCAGACCGCACCGGAATGCTGCACCTGGAAAAAGAAACAGTAACTACCTACCTGCCTAAGGTAATATGGGGCAGTCTTAAAAATCCAGGTCGTCCTATGGAGCAACAAACCCTGGGAGAAATTGAAAAAGACTACCTGTTTGCCTGGCATATAAAAAACAATGCCCTTAAAAATAATGTAAAAGAAGGTATTGAAGATTTTTATACTGATAGCACACGAGTAGACCTTTACCGCATTGTAAATTACAATAAAAAAAATAAGGTTACTGTAGAAAGCACAACCCTGGAACATCATCCTGTTTTGGATTTTTATAGCGCAGATGGGCAGCTTGTAGTGTTTACAGATAAAAACGTGATAGAATATCAACACATTTTTAAGGATAAAAATCGCATAGCCCAAACTAAAGATACCGCTACATATAAAGTAATGATGCTGCTGGAAGATGGTTTTTGGCGCATTCGGCATCTTAAGCGTATGGATAAAGAACCTCTTTTAAAAGCAACTTTGCCTTTATTACCTGTGTATACCGTTAAGGGTAAAAAAGTACTTAAAGAAGGTAAAGAATTTACTATAAAAGGCATAAACTACTACCCTAAAAATTCGCCTTGGGATTTATATGGCGATAATTTTAATACTGATACCATTGCGGCTGATTTTGATATAATAAAAGGCTCGGGACTTAACACAGTGCGTATTTTTGTGCCTTATGAAGATTTTGGTAAGGCTCAGATAGATACAGTTAAACAAAACAAGCTCGAAAAAGTAATGAATATTGCTGATGAAAAAAAACTCGCGGTAATAGTTACACTTTTTGACTTTTACGGCGATTACAGCCTTGAGAGCTGGACGCTTACCCACCGGCACGCCGAAAAAATTATTACAGCTTTAAAAGATCATTCGGCATTATTGGCATGGGATATAAAAAACGAGCCTGATCTCGACTTTAATTCCCGCGGGGAAGAAAATGTAATTGCGTGGCTGCAAAATATCCTGCCTTACATCAAGCAATGGGATCCAAACCACCTTGTTACCATAGGCTGGTCTAATCCTGATAGCGCTGTATTGCTAGCACCGCAGGTAGACATAGTATCGTACCATTATTACCAAAATATAGATTATTTTGCCGCTAAAAATGACAAGCTGGATGCCGAGGTTAAAAACCCACTGTTGGTAGAAGAGTTTGGGCAGTCATCTTACAATGGTTTCTGGAACTGGTTTGGCGATGATAAAGATGACCAGGCTGAATATCATAAAAAAATGCAAGCCATTTTTAAAGAAAAACAACTTGCATTTGCTTCGTGGACCTTATATGATTTTCCTTCTGTACCTGATGCCGTTGTAGGTAAAAAGCCCTGGGTAAAAAACAAGCAAAAGGAGTTTGGCTTTATAGATGTAGAAGGTAAAAAGAAACCTTCTTTTTTACATATTTCCAAGTAGTGCTTGTTCATTAATCTTTTTGCCGCGTAGCTCATTAAAATGTGCTATATACATATCTGTTATTTTTTCCATACTAAGTGCTTCGGCAGCATTATAATTTGCCATTGCTATACTCCTTCGGTAACCGTCGTTTGTAAGAATATTTTCCATAGCCTGTGCCATAGATAATGCATCTCCTGGTGTAAAAAACTCACCACGGTATCCTTCATCTTCTACCAAATGGGCAAGATCTCCTAGGTTAGGCATTACCACAGCTTTGCCATAGCTTCCCGCCTGGTGTAATACACCGCTGCTGCCTGTAGTACTTGTATAAGGAAATACTACTACGGCACTTTCGGTAAATATCCGTTCTACTTCATTCTCTTCAACATAACCGGTAAAAACCAGTCCGGGAATATGGCTGTATTTCTGTTTTACGCTTTCAAGATATCCGGGTGTGTTGGGGCTATCGGTACCCGCTATTACCACTTCTATATCATTCATACCTTTAGCACGCAGCATTTCGGCTGCTTCTATCATTGTTTCTACTTTTTTGTAGGTACCAAATTTGCCAAAAGCCATTATTTTTTTTGGTCCGGCCGGTAAACTAAAGTTGGGCGATTTAGCCTTTTCAAAACTGCCATGAGGCATAAGTATAACATTATTAGCATGGTACTTATTTTTAATTATTTCCATATATTTGTTTATCGTCACAGCAGCAAGATTAGAAGCTAGTAAGCATCTTGTAAGGCTAGTGCCTATAGCATTATACACTTTACTCATAATCTTGCTTTTACTAAAACCGGCCTGCTCCAGGTCTACAGTTTCCATAATGTTATGTAGCAATGTAATGTTTTTAATGCCTGTTATGCGGGTAAGCATTGGCAACATAAGACCTAGGGCTGCAGGTATTTTCTTATCGCCAAATTTTACAAACTGCAGGTTAAACAATACTGCATCTGGTTTTTCTTTTAGTATCTCTTTCATTACTGTAAACAGGTTTGCGCAGTTATTAAAAGACCAACATTCTTTAACTATAACCTTGTCTGCATTTTCAAAGTCCAGTTGTTTTGGCTGCTTAGTTTTATCAGTAAGCAGAACAAGTTCTGTAACTTCCTCTTTATTTACAAAATTTTTAACCAAATGGTAACCATATTCATTAAGGGTTACTTTACTAGGTGGGAACGAGGTAACAACTGCTATTTTCATGATCTATATTTTTAAATTCTTAGATCAAAGGTATTTGTAACTACCTCATAGCGTGATGATTTTTCGATAAGCTGCCCAGTTAGTTTCGACGAACGATCTTTTTGTTTTGATAAAAGAAATATCCAAGCTGAAAGAATAACAAGATAGCCATTGCTATTACCTGCATTACAACAACCTGATGTAATGAGTTGTGATACATAACTATAAGCACTATTTGTGTAAAACCAAGTAAGCCAGAGATAATAACGGGTACATAATGGCCAAGCGAAAGAAAATAGTAGGCAAATATATTAGCTATAGCAAATACTGATGTAGCCAGAGCATAGAGCCATAGTAATGATGCTACAGAGATATACTCGCTGCCAAATAATATGTTTACCGCAAGTGTAGGAAACAAAAGAGAACCAAGTATAATGGCGGCGGACAGACACGCTATGTACCCCACATATTTTAATAATATAGGCTGGGTATCCATACCTTCTTTTTTAAGCCGTATTACTTTAGGCAATAGCATCATTACAAACATCCATGCTACAAAATATACTACGCGCCCAATTAGTGCTAAAGAGGCATACAGGCCCGCATCGCGTGCCGGGAAGTAATGCTTTACCAGTAGTATGTCGCTATTGTTTATAATAATTTGAGTAAATTCATAAAAAGCGGTAAGTGCAAAAAATGCTAAAATTGGCTTCATATCAAAATGATGCTCTTTTAGCGAAATACCTTTTGTTATTATATGTTTTTGAAAGGGGTATAATCCAGCTATCAGCGAAATTAAAATACCACCCGCTACAACTATACTACTATCAATATTTGTAAAAGACAAAACAACTGCCAGGGTAAAAATAAGCCGGGAAAACATTTCGGCCTGATAGGTAGTAGCTAATTTTTTTAAGTCTTCGCGGCCTTGTAGTATACCACGATTAAGGCTTATTAAAAAGTAAAGGGGCAACCCTGCGCCGAATATAATAAACATTTGTTGGGACTGTGTGTGTAATACATCCTTTAATGTATGGCTTAACAAAATTACTCCACCTGCCAAGGCCGAACCCAGAAGCATGGCAATTTTAAAGAATTGCTGAATAAATATTTTACTGTCTGGCCCCTCAAGCAATACGGTATATTTAGCGGTTACAATTTGAAACGTCATGCCTACAAAAGATAGTATGAGTAATAATGTTATAAGCACTGCCGCGTCGGCAAAGGCCTCCGGCCCCAGTATACGACCAAGCAAAAGATTGTATATATAGTTGCCCGCATTTACAATAAGTGTAGAGAGCATAAATACCTTTTCTTTCGTTAGTGCTTTATTTTGCGCCATGGTTGCAATAATTGATTTCATTGTTTTGTATTTTTATTATTGGTAATTGTAATTGTATCAGGCAAATATCTTATAAATATTTACCAAAGAACAATTCTCTTCGATGAACAGACGTTTTCTTTAGATGAAATATCACCGCATAATCCTTAACTTGCAGTCATGCAAATTCAACTAATCATGAGCCAATCTAAAACACTATTCACATTAATTATAAGCTTTTTTACCGTTATCTGTTTTTCCCAGGATATGCAGGAGGGATTTACTTATCTGGAGAAAGGTGAATTCGCCAAAGCTGAAGTATTTTTCAAAGAAGTTTTAAAAACATATCCTGATAACAAAACAGCAAACTTGTGTTATGGCCGCGCCATGGGCCTTAATGGTAATCCTGATGAGGCCACGCAACTTTTTGATAAAATGCTAAAGCAATATCCCGGAGATTTTGAACTGGAGCTAAACTACGCAGAGTCTTTATTATGGAACAAACGATATGCCGATGGGAAAGAATATTATGGGCGCCTTGCGGCAGATCATCCGGATAGTTTTCCAGCGTTACTGGGCTATGCTAATACGCTGAGCAACCTTAAAGAATATCCTGAAGCGCTTGATTATGTAAACCGTGCACTGGCAGTGTCGCCAGGTAATGATAACGCCCTTGTATCGCGCAAGTATGTAAGGCTTGGCTATGCTGCAAAGCTGGTACAGAAACGCGACTATGATGGTGCTCTTGGAATGCTTAACGACAACCTTATAGATTTTCCGGGAGATAAAGATACCCTGATGAATAAGGCTAATATTTACTTAATGACTAAACAAGGGGCAAATGCCGAGCAAACATATAGAGAACTTGCTACTACTCCCGAGGATAGTATTACAGCTTTAAATGGAATTGCTCTTGCTTTACATACTTGTAAAAAAGATAAAAAAGCTTTAAGCTGGGCAGTATTAGCCCTTAAAAAGGCCGATAACTTACATAACGAAAAGCTTATAAATCTGAGCCGTGAGCGATATATACAAGCACTTATATGGAATAAAAGATATAGTGAGGCAGAAAAGGAAATAGTTATTGAGACGGAAAAATATCCTAATGAAAATCGTGTGCTGGCATTATCTGCAACTCTGGGCATGTACAAAAGTAATTTTAATCAAAGTATAAGCGACTACCAAAACATACTGGTAAACGATTCTTTATCTTTTGATGGTAACCTGGGTATTGCAAACGCTTATTTTGCTAAGGGAGATCCCTATAATGCTTACAACGCTGTTAATAAAACGCTCACCATTTTTGAAAACCAAAAAGATGCAACTGGTTTTTTAGTTAAGCTTAGCCAGGCTTATGCTCCATATGTAGAAGAAAAGATAGGCCATTCGCTAGATAATGGTAATAACCGCGCAAACCTTACTGCTACGACACTGCATTTCCCGGTTAGTTTTAAGTGGGCATTCTCTGCTTTTTATCAATACCGTAAAACAGAAAATACTTTTACAAATCGCAGCGCAGAAACTAACGATTTCAAAATTGCTGCTCAATACCAGTTTGCACCTAAGGTAAGTGCTAACGTATCTGTAGGAACATCATCTGCAAGCTCTTATGCAAATAACTATTCTCAGGCACTTGTAGACGTTTTTATAAAAGCCAAACCGTTTAAACTTCAGGATCTTGAGGCGGGTTACAAACGCGATGTACAAAACTTTAACGCTGATTTAGTTAACAGCGAAATTACTGCCGATAATCTTTACCTAAATTATAATATGGGCACAAATATAAAGTTAGGATGGTTTACACAGTATTTTTACACTTCACAATCAGATGGCAATAAACGTAATTTGTTGTTTACATCATTATATTACAGCTTTATGTCAGATCCGGTTTTAAAGTTTGGTATTAATTACCAATACATATCTTTTAAATATCAGGTGCCGGAAACCTATTTTAGCCCGGCACGATTTAATGTAGTTGAGGTATTTACCGATTTTATAAAAGATGAACAGGTAGCCGAGGCGGAAAATATCTATTTTGGTCTTACCGCAGCAGCAGGTTATCAGTGGATAGAAAACAATAGTAAACAAGGTACCTACAGATTACAGGGTAAAATAGGTTATAAATTTAGCGACCGACTTATTGCAAACTTATATGGACTGCATAGTAATATAGCATCGGCTACAGCCGCCGGTTTTACTTATACTGAATTTGGAATCAGATTTAAATGGTATCTTACTTCTAAACCATTGTTTTTTAAAACAGGCAGTTAACTTCTGTTCATCGAAATTATTATGCTCCTTGCCTACGGAAAACAAATATCTAACGAAAACGTTGTAAGCTGTTGTTTTGTATTGTTAAATTTGATTTAGTATAAAAATATTATCATGACAAGATCTCTTAACATATTACTTATAGAGAATGATGATGTAGAAGTAATGAAGTTTAACCGAGTTTTAAAATCTATGAATATAGACTAATTTATTGCCGAAGCAAATGATCTACAGACAACAATGTTAGAACAATCTCAAAATAATACAAATCAGGTGTTGCCGGTTACCTTGTAAAACCTCTTAAGCATGAAGATTACAACAAAAGTGTAAAAAGTGTTTTGAACTACTGGAATTATAGTATTAAATTATAATTATTTCAGATCTTATTTCCTGTTCCCTTTTTATTTCAATTTTTCAAATAGACAATACAACTATCAAAGCAAAAAATATGAAAATCATACAAGCTTTTAAGACAAAAAATACTGATTGGCAATATTTTAAGGAAAAAGTTGCACTTAAAAATCCTATAGTATTTGTATTTGCAAATAGAATATTACTTGAAGATGAAAATATACTGGGCAGTATAACGGATGAATTTCCTTACGAGCATATTGTATATGGTTCTACTGCAGGAGAAATATTTAATACCTCAGTACTTAATGATTCAGTTACTGTTATCGCAATTGAATTTGAAAAAAGTTTTTTTGTAATAAAGAAAGAGAATATTTTTAAATACGATAAAGACACCAAGCGGGTTGCAGAAGCCTTAACATCGCAAATGCCTCAAGAAAATTTAAAACATTTATTTGTATTATCTGAAGGAAGTTTTGTAAACGGAACGTTACTCATAAATAGTATTGAAGAGGTTATTGATCATAATACCAGTGTTACAGGCGCATTGTGTGGAGACGATTCACGTTTTGAGAGAACCATTGCGTCATACAACGAGAAACCCATGGAAGGCGAAATTGTATTGATAGGTTTTTATGGTGAATCTTTAGAAATTAGCTCTGCCAGTTACGGTGGATGGCAGCCTTTTGGTCCAGAAAGGCTTATAACAAAATCCAAGGGCAATATACTTTATGAAATAGATGGTCAGCCCGCCCTTAAGCTGTACAAAAAATATCTTGGAGACAAAGCTGATAATATTGCTGAATCTACCCTTTTGTATCCGTTAAACATCCTCGTTCCGGGAAAAAGTGAACCTGTTGTACGCACAATATTATCTATCGATACTAATAGCGATTCTATGACATTTGCTGGTGATGTACCACAGGGTTCTCTCGCGCAGCTAATGATGGTATCACCGCAAGGAATTGCTCACGGCGCAGCCATCGCTGCAAAACATGCAATGGAAGGCAGGAAACAGAAACCGGAGCTTGCATTAGTAATAAGTTGTATAGGCCGTAAATTGGTTATGGGGCAGCGTGCCGAAGAAGAAATAGAGCAGGTAGGCGAAATTATAGGTGAAGAAATTCCCATGGCTGGATTCTATTCATATGGAGAAATAGCACCATTTTTGGGCAGTTCTAATTGCGAGTTGCATAATCAAACTATGACCCTAACGTTAATTAGCGAATAATGAACTCACTACTTCAGAGACAAATAAGAAAGTATTTACGGAATGACGATTTTAGTACTTTGTTTAAGTACATTAGCGACACTTATTATGCATATGACGATAATATTAATATGCTGCAAAGGGCTATGAAAATTAGTTCTGACGAACTTTTTGAAGCTAACCAAAAATTAAGAGTTGAAGCAGAAAGCCTTAAAGAAATAAATAGTAACCTTGAGGGTATCTTAAAAGAGATTAAAAGTGATGGTAGTAAAGATAGTAACTTAAACTTTAGCCATGTAGACCTTTTAAAAAAACAATCTGAAGAAATTATAAAGATTAATCAGCAACAAGAAAAATTAGTACAAACACTTGAGTTACAAAATCAGGCATTAAATGAATATGCACATGTAGTTTCTCACGATCTCAAAGCTCCACTAAGGAGTATAAATGCTCTAATTAGTTGGTATATAGAAGATAATGAATCCTTATTGAGCGAAGATAATAAGCAGTCCTTAAATCTCATATTATTTAATGTGGAAAAGATGGATTTACTTATAAAAGGTATTTTAGATTATTCATCTATAGACGATAGGGAAACGGATGAAAATAATGTGGATCTAAACTATGTAGTAGAAGAGATAAAAAGCACGCTGGTTTTACAAAAATCTTTTCAAATAAAAATTAATAACTATTTACCTACGGTTAATGGAAATGTTTTTCGCTTTAAACAGTTGTTTCAAAATATAATTGAAAATGCAGTAAAATATAACGATAAGGAGGTGGGAATAATAGAAATTGGAAGTGTCGAAAAAGATACAGAAATAGAATTTTATATAAAAGATAATGGTAAAGGTATTCCTGAAGCTTATTTTCAAAAGATATTTAATATTTTTACCAAACTCGAAAATAATGACCAGTCTTCAGGTATTGGACTCTCCATTGTAAAAAAAATCATATTACAATATGGTGGTCGTATATGGCTGGAAAGTAAAGAAAATATTGGAACAACTTTTTTCTTTACAATATTAAAATAATTAAGATACAGCCCGGATAGCAAAGAAGTCAGCGGAATTGTTTTTTAACAATTCCGCTGACTTCTTTAATTTAATGAATCTAGTTACACTAAATTTAATCATTGGCTTACAAATAGGCATTTTGCATACTAAAATTCTTCTATATTTGAATAAACCACTCATCGACACATCTTTGCACATAACCTAAGCATATTTATAAACCAACGAAAATATAAATGTTATCTTTTACTAATTGCTAATTTCGGTTCAACAAATAAGTAAATTAAAAAATCATGAAACGTTTATTACTCTTACTCACAATGGTATACGGAATGTCTTCTTATGCTCAAGGATATCAGTTTTTAAGCCCTTATGACTCAAGCGGTGTACCTACAATGATGGAAACACCAGATATAATTAGCAGCACTACAATGACACTTATAAACAACGCGCTGCCAGAAAACCATCCGGTGCCTGTTTATAACCCACAATATATTACCGCTGGTTATGATACTGATTTGCAAGTAATGTCTACAGCAGAGGTGTGGGTAACTTTTGTAACCGAAGGCGCTGGATATAAAAACGTACTGGGATTTTATACCTACGATCTTAGTAATCCGCCCACAACCATTCCCGCAAATGCTGCTATCACAATTATTTTTCCTAATGCATCTTTACCAAACAGTGGTGGTAACCTGGCCTCGGGCAGTAAAGTAAAAATAGGAACATTTCCGCCCAATACAGGTATAGGTTGGGTGCTTTTAGCAAACGCCTGGAACGGCACCACTGTGGGAGCAGGAGCCTGGAAGCTTTTTTCAAATCCTAATTTTAACCCTGAAGCCGATGTTACTTTAAGGCACCATAATGTACTGCTTAATGATCCTGATAACCAAAGGCTAATATTGGGTTTTGAGGATGTAAAACGAGATCTTGCTTCATGCGACAATGATTTTAATGACGCAATATTTTATGTTACAGCAAATCCATACTCTGCTTTAAGAACCTATAACACGGCAGATATTGCAGATGCGGCACCAGTGTCTTCTGGAAATGATGGCGGTCTTGAGAGTAATGGTAGCCTTGCTAATTTAGTTGCACGTAGAAATTTTAAACGCATTAAAAACAACACTTTTTTAAATAAAAAAGAATCTCAATCCTCATTTGCACCCATTGCATCAAGTTTTCAAAGAAATGCAAATACTAATAGTGCTAATTTACAATCTTTTTTCCCTGTAACAGGTATGTATAGTACAGAAACAGCTTTTGAATCAAGTCCTGAAGATCTTATCGGGATTACGAATGCTGATCAGATATTTTCTGTCGATTATTACCAAGGTACAGATCGTGTTGCTGCGGGGCTTGTAACCGCCACAACAGGTAGTGTTTATGACCATAGCAAAATGATATGTGACAGGCTTAATGGTTCTTCCTTAGAAGATATACGTACAATAACATTACAAGGCCACGAAATTATTATGGTAAAACTTAGAAGAGCTAGTGGTGTTACAGAATATGCGCTAACCTTTAGTGTAGAGCAAACACAAACTACTAACTTGCTACGCAGCTACTGGAACATAGCCCAGTACCCTGCAGGAGATTACCTAAACTTTCAAGTATGGGGTAGCACAATGGGACAGGTAAGCAGTATTGTTAATTTTATCCTAGACCAATTAGACCAGGAAGCCATTGTAACAAGTGATGTTATTGAAAACAGGATACCATCTGTATTTGTAAAAAAAGGTTTTTATAAAAATGGTCAACTTTCGCTCGAAATTATTAATAAATCATCGTCTACAATACTAAACTTTAACGGCAATAGAAAGCAAACAGAATTAAGCCAAACAGAAATCCTTACAGAAACAGTAAGTCTTGATGGAAATTACAACCAAAACTTAACTGTAGATACAAACGGTATATTCGATATTGGATTCTCAATAGTAGCTGACAACTCTCCAAGAGAAGACGGCCTTTACCTTGCAGATGGCCCATGGGGAGTAGATTATAATACAGATGAAACAACCATAAATAATTTCAATATAGAAGCATATACCCCTCAGGCATCAGTAAACGGCATATACCCTATAGAAAGAAATGCGGCACTTACAGGAGAGGTAAAAGGCACTGTAAACCTTTTTAGGAACCTGCTACCTGGTGAACTTGCACTTGATGCAACAGTATATGAAGCACTTAACTTTGACCTTGTAAGCAGCCATGCTGTAGAAGTGGTGATGGTAACAGAAGGTCTTACAGACTGGACTAGCCGTCTTAAATTTGAACTGCCCGCACAGCAAAGCATGGGTGCAAAAAGTATATTGCTTAATGATTTTGTAAGTGCTAACGGTGAGACATTTAATGGCCAGCTTATAAAAGGTTTTGTATTCTCAGTTATTGGTAACTATAGCACTTTTGAGCCATTTAGCATTAATTTATCTAACATGAAACTAGACAATTATAGTTTAGGCGTTAAAGACGTAAAAGCTACCTCTTCCGGTAAATTTTATAACTATCCAAATCCGTTTAACAGCACTACTACACTTTTATTACCAGCACCTTCGGATAAAATTAGTGTACAGGTATTAGACCTTACGGGAAGAGAGCTTGTTAGTAGAGAACTAAAATCCGAAAATGGTATTGAAGTAAAACTTGATAACCTAAACCTTCCATCCGGTACCTACATAATAAGAGCCGTTACTAATGATAATAAAGTATATCAATCTAAATGTATTGTTAAGTAACAAAAGGCGTTTTACAATCATTAGAAACTGTGCAAGGCTTGTTGCTATTGCCATAAAAGACACTACCTAACCTAAAGATGGTTGTAACATTGTGGCATTAGTAGTTCCCTGAGGTTGCTATTATATACAAATTGGATTAGGTGGTTTTAATTCATTTATAATTCAAAAAATCTTAGTCCACGTAGAAAAGTCCTTCTGTATGTGTTTACATTATACGGTGTTAACAAGGGAGATATGCTTAAAATTTATACAAACTTAAATTATATTATAGCAAGAATTAATTTTATATAACACATATTTATAGGATTACGAAAAAACGCGGCAAGTTTCCAACCTCTCTTTCAATAATATTTTCATTACATAAAAATCTTTATTGTTTATTTAATATGCACATATCTAATTACAGAGTAAAACACCACATGCATTGCCAAAATTATATTGTGCCTAACTAAGCTGTAGCATTGTAATCTGTGAATAACATTTGGAAGTTCTAATTATAAAAATTATGTATGCAACAACTAAAATACGCTTCTTGCAAAATACTTTACTCTTTACTGTATTTTTAATATCCTACTTAGTTATCTATGGATGGTTTAATAATATAGAGGTTTTAAAAAGCATAATACCCGGTTATATTTCGATGAAATTTAATACGGCTTTATGTTTTATTTTTTTAAGCATTTCAATCCTGATTGAAAGTAACGCTAAACAACTAACATTTCTAAGCTCCATATTAAATGTTTCGGTACTTATTATAGCGGCTACGTCATATTCGCAGGAATTATTTGATTTAGATTTCGGGATAGATCAATTAATTATAGCAGACAATAACGCCATAGAGGCTAACGAAGCTTTTCCCGGCCGTATGTCGCCTATAACTTCCATACTTTTCATTATAATGACTTTAAGCTCCATATTTATAAAAGCCAAAAAAAAACTTCTTTATATGCAATATGCCCTGCATTTTGTAACCTTAATGTCAGTTATAGCCACAATAGGTTACATATTTCATGCACCGGATTTTTATACTTTAAATTTTATGACCTCAATGGCCGTACACACTTCAGTAGCGTTTTTTCTGTTGTCAGTCAGCACTTCATTAATAAATCCTCATTTAGGTTTAGCAGGTATCTTTACAGGAGAGCAAGTAGGCAACGTCATGGCCCGCCGTTTATTTTTACAAATGTTTAGTGCTACATTTATAATTATCCTCTTACAATACCTTGGGCATAAATATAATTTAGTAACTATAGAATTTCATATGGCAACGTTTGCAATAGCTGCAATTATAGTAAACCTTTTCATTATATGTGAAACAACAGTTATGCTGAACAGAAAGGAGACTAAAAAGCGCATGGCTCAAGAAAATTTTAGGCTGGTTGTTGAGTCGGCTCCAAATGCCCTTATTAAATTTGATACAAAAGGTAATATTGTGATGATAAATAAGCAGGCAGAAAAAATGTTTGGTTATGACCGTGAACTTTTTATTAGAAAAAGTATAGATATGCTTGTCCCGGACAGCGTTTCGCCTCATTATTACAAAAACATGGATTACTACAATTTAAAGCCTGAATCAAGTTATTTTGGAGCTAGCCGTGATTTGTATGCAGTACGCAGTGATGGCACGAAGTTTCCTGTAGAAATTGATCTTAATCCTATTACGACAGAAGGAGGCGCAATGGTTTTAGCTTCAATAATAGATATAACTGAACGGAAAAAGAATGAGAATATAATTACTAATCAAATGATTGAACTACAGATGAAAAATAAGGAAATGGAGGAGTTTAATTATATAGCCTCACATGACCTGCAAGAACCTTTACGTACGCTCTCAAACTATGTGACGCTTATCGAAGAAGATTATGGCAACGAGTTATGTGACGAATTAAAATTACATCTGAAAACCATGGACAATGCAGTATCGCGAATGTCACTATTGGTTCATTCCATATTAGATTTTGGCAGGTTAGGGCGCGATAAACTACTTAGTATCGAAAATTGTAACGGAATTGTCCAAAATGTTATTGAAGACCTTGGCACCTTAATACATGATGCACAGGCTGTAATAAAAATAGATGGAACATTGCCTACCATTAATGTTTACCAAACTGAGTTAAGGCAACTATTTCAAAATCTTATAAACAATGCTGTAAAATTTCGACGTGTTGACGCACCGCCTGAAATAACCATAGGAGCGATAAAAAAGGAGCGTTTTTATGAATTCTACGTGAAAGACAACGGGATTGGAATTAACCCTAAACATTACGAACGAATTTTTCACATATTTCAGAGGTTAGTCAAACAAGATCAATATGAAGGCCACGGTATAGGGTTAGCCAATTGCCGAAAAATTGCCGAAATGCATGGAGGTAAAATATGGGTAGAATCTATACCCGGATATGGAAGCACTTTTAAATTTACAATATCAAATTTAGCATTATGAAACAAAAACTTGATTGTATTATGCTTGTTGATGACAACAAGGTAGATAACTTTTTTCATGAAAGAGTGATAAAAAAATATAACCCTGCAATTAAAGTAATAACTAAAGAATCAGCAGAAGAAGGGCTCGATTATTTACGCAATAAAGACTGTGATCAAGATAATCATCCTGACATTATATTTTTAGATATAAATATGCCTGGAATGAACGGTTGGGAGTTCCTTGAAGAATATAAAAATCTGGATAAAAATTTACAATGTAGGTTAATTGTAATAATGCTTACAACTTCAAAAAATCCGGATGATATTGAGATGGCAAAAAAGCACAATATTCTTTCCGGGTTTAAAACCAAGCCATTAGATAAAGAAATACTCGACAAAGTCTTTGAAAAATATTACAGTGACATCTAAAAATTTTGAAGAACTCAGCTTTTAAACTTCCAACTTTTCATGAATAGTTATGGCAGTGTTACAATATTATTAATAAAAACAAATTACTATAAGTTATTAAGAAACGTCAAAACAGGTATCAAGTGTTCGATAGAAATCCCACTCACTCCACTTTTAAAATCCGTTAAGCATTGATTATCAATTGTTTTAACGGATTTTAAATTTTTATTTCCCTTGTGTTTCCCTGCAAAACGAAATTTTACAAAAACGCCCAAAATCTCCGGTTCAAATTCAGTGCGGTTTTCATTCGAAAAAAACTGCATCGATTTTGTATCACAAATAGCATTAAAATACTGATTTATAAACCTGTAAATACAGTTTACATCTTGAAAAAAGAAGAGTGACCAAAATGGTAATGCCTATTTTAAACGACTCTCTGTACTTTATCGCAGGGATGATAACCATTACCTCTGTTTTTTTCATATGGCTGACATTTATTAGTCAACTTTTTTAGGACGAGACAAAATATCAATTTGCCCATTATAATAAAAAGACCATTTTAGTGGCAATAATAAGTAACAAAGCGGATTAAATATTATTTGACTCAGAAAGCCCTCCTGAATGAAAGTGTAAATATACTACCCTCACCCATTGTACTTTTTACCGTTATAGTGCCGCCCTGAGCTTCCATAAATTCCTTACTGATTGCCAGGCCTAATCCTGTACCTTCTTTCTGGCTCCCGGGTACCCTGAAGTACTTATCAAATATTTTGCTTATATAGTTATCATCAATCCCAATACCATTGTCTTTTACCTTTATCAGTACTTCATTTTTCAATTTTTCCGCTGAAATTTTTACCTGTCCGTTTTCATAAGAATAACGCAGCGCGTTAGAAATGAGATTAGAAATTATCCAGGTAGTTTTCTCTTTATCAGCTATTATATCAGGGAAACCATTTTCAATTGCTGTAATAACCTTAATGTTCTTCGCTGCTGATTCGGTCCTGTTGGCTTCCATCGCATCTTTTACAATAGATTCTACATCACAAGATTCTGAACGTATGCTTGTTTTACCAATTTCTACCTGCGTAATATTTAACAGCTCGCCTGTTGTGCGCAATAAACGGGTAGTATCTTCTTTAATACTTCCAACCAGGTTCTTTTGTTCTTCATTTAATATTCCGGTCTGTTCGTTTTCTAAAAGTTGCAGGCTTAGTTTCATGCTTGCAATAGGTGTCTTAAACTCATGCGAGACCATTGCGATGAAATTAGTCTTGGCAAAATCAAGCTCTTTGTAAGCTGTTATATTGCGCAAAATTATAAAAGCACCAATTTCTTTAGATTCTGTTTCTCCCGTAGGCAGAATACTAATGGGTACGAGTTGCTTTTCAAAATAACTTTCCTTGTTGTCGGCAAAGATTTTTAAAGGTTCCGGCCGCTTGGGCTGCTCTGCGGTGCGGTGTTGCATTAAAGAACGCATAAGGTCGTTATGCAGTGCAATATCGCTCGCAGGCTTCCCAATTACATTCTCTTTTTTTAAACCGGAGGTTCTTAATGCCTGTTCATTAATAAACAACACATGGTCTTTTTCGTCCAGTCCTATTACAGGATCGTGCAGGTTGTTGATGAGGGTTTCCACACGCATTTTTTCCATGGTTATTTTTGCAAGGTTACTAACACTGTATTCCTGTAATTTTTCAGCCATGGAATTAAAGGATTTCGCAAGCGCAGTGAACTCATTATGCCCTTTAAAATGCAGGCGTTGCCCATAGTTTTTAGCGGCAATCTGGCCTATGCTTTCTGTAAGGTCGCGTATAGGGTTAGCAATATAACCGGGGAGGTTTACAAGCAAAGTAAAACCGATAATAAGGCAAAATGAGCTTGTTATTGAAATCCATAATACAGAATTCTTCGCTGTTTTTTCTGCTACATTGCTCTTACGTTTTATGGCATCCATGTTCAACTTCATGATGCTGTTGATGTCCGTCCGCACTTTTGCCAGTAACACAGTATTATTACTATCCTTAACCAGTTCGTCAAAATCTTCCTGCAAATCTGTAGTAAGTTCTTTTTCGCCCACTTCGGTAATGTTGTTTCTTTGCAGGTCCAGGGTTTCCTGAAATTTTTCCAGTGCTTTATTCTCACCAGCTACATTATCAAGTAGCTTGTACATGTTTCTGGAATATTCAAGAGACTGGTAATTGGCTGTCAGGATATTTTCAGTGTCATCTGCAAGCAAATTTACCTGCCGAACCGAGAATGCCGACAGTATTAATGTAAGGAAAAAAAGTATGGTAAGAGCTATGATTAGCTTTGTTTTTATTTTCATGATTAACTTAAGATAATTAAATCTGTATCGCTTGATGAGAGTTTAGTGAGCAGGGCATTAAATATATTAGTAGACAAAATTACCTTAAACAAGGTAAGATGCGGCTTGCCAATACATATTGTGGTAATTTTTCTTTCTTCTGCCTGTTTTGTTATGGCAGTCGCTACCCGGGAGTGCTGTACTTTAATAATTTCGGCACCCAGTTCGGTAGCCAGTTTAAAATTGTTTATAAGATGACGTTGCTTGTCAAGGGCAATCCTGTCCGGTTCTTCGGCAGGTGTTTCCACATACAGCAAAAACCATTTACTATGGTAGTAATTAGCCAGCCTTGCCGTTTTACGTATAACGGTTTTAGCTGTTACATGATTGCTGCTTATACACGCCATAAAACGCTCTTGTTTAAAATTTTTGAGACCTGTAACTTCACTCTCTACCTTTCGCTCTACCTGGCTGGCTACTTCCTTAAGGGCCAGCTCACGCAGTTGCAATATATGCTCTGCCTTGAAAAAGTTACTTAGTGCATTAGATATTTTGTCAGCAGTGTAGATTTTGCCTTCTTTTAGTCGGGTAATCAGTTCATCTGCCGTAAGGTCTATATTAACCACTTCATCAGCAGCTTTTAGCGCACTATCGGGTACACGCTCTTTAACTTCTATACCGGTTATTTCGTACACATCTTCATTAAGGCTTTCAATATGTTGTATATTCAGGGCGCTGATTACATTTATGCCCGCTTCCAGTATTTCCATTACATCCTGCCAGCGTTTTTCGTTCTTGCTGCCTTCAATATTGGTATGGGCAAGTTCATCAACAATAACCACCTCGGGGCGCAGGTTAATAATGGCCTGCACATCCAGTTCTTCAAGGTACTTGCCTTTATAAAAAATAGACCTGCGCGGTATTACCGGCAAGCCATCTAAAAGATCGTGGGTTTCTTTTCTGTTGTGGGTTTCAATATAGCCAATTTTTACATCTATACCGTTGCGCAGTAAGCTGTGCGCTTCCTGTAGCATGCGAAAAGTTTTGCCTACACCGGCACTCATGCCGATGTAGACTTTAAACTTGCCCCGCCTTGATTTTTGTATCAGGTCGAGAAAATGCCTTACATTATTTTCCTTTTCTGTATCCACTATAACCTAAAGTTAACTGCAAGTGTTATCCTGTTCTCTGATTTTTTAAGATCAGGCCTCCAGCCATTGGTAGGAGTATCTACCCAACCATCAGGGCTTGTGGTACCTCCTGGTCCGGCAAAATAAGGCATATTACTACTCCTGTAGCCGTATTCAAGCCTAAAGGTAACAAAGTCATTTGGCATAACATCAAATGTAGCCGTTCCCTGGAACATTTTCAGGTCTTTACCCTCTGCCAGTGCATCATTAAAATCATTATCGGCTACAGGTGATGGTGAAAAGGCAAGATAAGTACCCGGATTTGTAAGTACATCTCCACGGAGTGTTATTGCCATCTTATTTTTATTGAACCACACACGGTTTGCTAATGATGTCCCTATAAAGTGATTGTCTTTTGCCTTTAACCCACCTCCGCTCTGGAAGCCGTAGTGCGTGTTTAAACTAAAGGCAGCCTGAGAAATACCTGTACTTTCTTTGTCTTTAAAATAACGCGCTACAACACTATTGTCATGGTGGAAACGTTTTGCATCTTTGTTGTTACGAGTATCCTGCCCGTTAAGGTAAAAGTTAGCCACAAGCTGCAGGTCTTCATTAGGGCGGTAGTAGCTCGATGAACCAATACCAAGACCCTGGTTCCAGCCGTTATATGTTTGCCACCCGTTAAGTAACCAGATTTCCTGCTTGAATTTTTTTGAAGGATAAAACTGCGCCCTGGCTCCCTGAAAGTAGAATGGTGTAAAATCACATACACTGCTACGCTGGTAATTCCAGTTTTCGCCCAATACATAACTTTCAAGGCCTATGTAGCTCATGAAAATACCCATTTCAACATTAAGGCCATAGGCCACATCAAAATGGTAACCGGCTGCTGCCTCACGTATATATTTAAGGTTGTTAACACTGGTATTGCGTCCATGACCCACAGTACCGTCAAGATCCTGTACAATAGAGGCCATTTGGCCATATTGCAGCCATAAACGGCCAATGATGTTTTTGTAGTTGGTTTCCAAACCAATACTTGCCATGTTGATGGTAAACTCATTACTGCGCCCTATAGCCGAAGAGATGGTATGGGTATTGTCTTTTGGTTTGTGGAAATCGTAATTGTAGTACGCATCTACATATGCCACCCCGGTTATAATAGTTTCTCCGTCTTTGTCCTGTAACTGTAGCGGAAAATTGGTCTGCCTGTTCTGGCCGTTTATCCAGCTCAGGTCCATACCTTCAAAAGGGATTTTTTTTGTTGCTGTAGAATCAATTTGCGCCTGCAGGCCAAGTGCCGCAGTAAGGGTTAATGCTAAAGTGCTTAGCGTTCTCATGTTCTGGTGTATTAAAATTTGTTAGTTATTAATTTATTTGTCAAGTGCCAGGTTAAGTTCTAACACGTTAATTACAGCTGGCCCAAGAAGCGGCTTCTCGGTATGTTCATCAACTGTTTTTTGTACTATCGCCTCACTCAGGTTACGGGCTTTTGCCACGCGTTTTACCTGTACCTTTGCCGCTTGGGGCGAAATATGCGGGTCAAGGCCGCTACCGCTTGCGGTTACCATTTCAGCAGGGATATCTTTTTTTTCTATCCCCGGGTTTTTAATTAGAAAGGAGTCGATACGGGTTTGCACCTGGGCAAGATAATCTGCATTAGACGGGCCTTTATTACTACCTGCCGATCCGGCTGCGTTATAATCAACAGCGCTGGGGCGGGGCCAAAAATATTCTTCTTTAGTAAACGCCTGTGCTATATTAGTATAGTAGGTTTTACCGTTTGCTGTAATCTGGTTACCCTTGCCACGGTTGGGCATTATCTGTGCCGCCCCATATACAATCATTGTATATACACCGGAAAAGCAAATGATGCCCAGCAGCGTTATTTTTAAAGTCTGGAAAATTGTTTTCATCTTAAATCGTTTTTAAATAAATACAGCCACAAGAAGGTCAATCAGTTTGATGCCTATAAAAGGGGCTATGATACCTCCCAGGCCATAAATGAGCAGGTTGCGGCGCAGTAGCGCAGAAGCGCCTATGGGTTTATAGGCCACGCCTTTTAGTGCAAGTGGAATCAGCAATGGAATTACAATAGCATTAAATATCACTGCCGATAATATGGCGCTCTCCGGGCTGTGCAGGTTCATAATGTTAAGCCCCTGTAGTGCCGGTATGGCTGCTATAAACAATGCAGGTATTATGGCAAAGTACTTGGCTACATCATTAGCAATACTAAAGGTGGTAAGTGTTCCACGTGTCATTAGCAATTGCTTGCCTATCTCTACAATTTCAATAAGCTTGGTAGGGTCGTTATCAAGGTCTACCATGTTACCGGCCTCTTTAGCTGCCTGTGTTCCGCTGTTCATAGCTACACCCACATCTGCCTGGGCTAGTGCCGGGGCATCGTTAGTACCGTCGCCCATCATGGCTACAAGCTTGCCTTTGGCCTGCTCTGCCTTGATGTAGTTCATCTTATCTTCAGGCCTTGCTTCGGCAATAAAATCATCTACACCTGCCTTTTCGGCAATATACTTAGCGGTAAGCGGGTTATCTCCGGTAACCATAACCGTTTTTACACCCATTTTGCGCAGGCGGTCAAACCGTTCAGAGATACCCGTTTTTATAATGTCCTGTAATTCTATTACGCCTAGTACCTGTTCGTTTTTGCTTACTACCAGTGGCGTGCCTCCATTACCCGAAACCTCATGGATTTTTTTGGTAACAGATTCAGGAAACGGGTTACCTGCTTTTTCTACCAGGTTTTTGATAGCGTCATAAGCCCCTTTACGAATGCGGATACCATCAAAATCGATGCCTGAGCTACGGGTTTCGGCGGTAAACTTTATGAATGTAGGTTGCTTTATGTTATAGCTTTTAGGGTCTTTACCGGCCAGTTCGATTATGGATTTACCTTCCGGAGTGTCATCGCTCAGCGAGCTTAATACTGCCGCATCAATAAAATCGCTGCCCACAACGCCTTTTGCAAGATGAAAGTGTGTCGCTTTACGGTTGCCTATAGTTATGGTACCTGTTTTATCAAGTAACAGTACATCTATATCTCCCGCGGTTTCTACTGCCTTACCCGACTTTGTAATTACGTTGGCGCGCAAGGCACGGTCCATACCCGCAATGCCAATTGCCGAAAGCAGTCCACCTATAGTGGTAGGTATAAGGCAAACAAACAAGGATATAAACGCCGCTATAGTAATAGGGGCATTAGCAAAATCTGCAAAAGGCTTAAGGGTAACGCACACTATTATAAACACCAGCGTAAAACCGGCCAGTAGTATGGTAAGCGCAATTTCGTTAGGGGTTTTCTGGCGACTGGCACCTTCTACAAGTGCAATCATCTTATCAAGAAAACTCTCGCCGGCATTAGTAGTAACCTGTACTTTTATTTTATCAGAAAGTACTTTTGTTCCTCCTGTAACAGAGCTTTTATCGCCACCTGCCTCACGAATTACCGGTGCGCTCTCGCCTGTTATGGCACTTTCGTCAATCGTAGCAAGGCCTTCTATTATCTCACCATCGGTAGGGATAATATCGCCCGGCTCGCAAACAAATACATCGCCTTTTTTGAGTGATGATGAAGGTACGATTTGTACTTCGTCTACATACATCTCCCCTACCGGCTCTACTTTTTTAGCCGGGGTTTCCTCGCGCGTTTTCCTAAGGCTATCCGCCTGCGCCTTGCCACGTGCCTCAGCTATGGCTTCGGCAAAGTTGGCAAAGAGCAGCGTAAAAAACAATATTAGAAAAACAACAAAATTGTATGTAAAGGTGCCTTGTCCTGTTTCTCCGGTTAGTATCCAGATACACACAAAGAACATTACCAGGGTACCAACTTCAACCGTAAACATAATAGGGTTGTGCACCAGTGTTTTAGGGTTAAGCTTTACAAACGATTCCTTAAGGGCATCTTTTACAAGGGCCTTTTGGAACAGTGATTTATTTTTAGCGCTCATTTTATATCAGTTATGAAAGTGAAAAGTATTCTGCAATAGGGCCTAACGCCAGTGCAGGGAAGAAAGACAGCGCTACGATTATGGCAATTACTGCAAATACCATAAGGCCGAATGTGGACGTATCTGTTTTAAGGGTACCCGCGCTCTCAGGGATATGTTTTCTAGATGCCAGGATACCTGCTATGGCGATTGGCCCAATGATTGGCAAAAATCGTGATAGCAACAGTACTACACCGGTAGTGATGTTCCACCAGGGGTTGCTGTCGCCAAGGCCTTCAAAACCACTACCATTGTTGGCTGCCGATGAGGTAAACTCATATAGTATCTCACTAAAGCCATGGAAGCCGGGATTGTTCAGCGTGCTGGCGCCATACTCGGCAAAATGGGTAGAAAGTGCCGTTCCTGCCAGTATAAGCAAGGTGTGTAGTAGGGCAATTATCATGGCAATCTTCATTTCGCGGGCTTCAATTTTTTTACCTAAAAACTCAGGCGTGCGCCCCACCATAAGCCCACTGATAAATACCGCAAGTATTATGAAGATGTAGAAGTTAAGCAAGCCTACACCGCAACCTCCGTAAAAGCAGTTGACCATCATGCCCAGCATTTGGGTCATACCCGAAAGTGGCATACTGCTATCGTGCATTGAGTTGACAGAACCTGTAGAGATAACTGTGGTAGCAATACTCCAATATCCTGAAGCTGCTGCCCCAAAGCGGGTTTCTTTACCTTCTGTAGCTCCGGCCGAAGTATCAATACCCATTTGACTGATGGCAGGGTTGCCCTGCATCTCTGTAATAACTGTAGGGACAACCAATAACAGGAAGCCAACGGTCATTACACCAAATATCATATAGGATAAACGCCTGCGTTTAAGGTAGAAGCCCAATGCGAATATCATGGCAAACGGAATAACCATCTGGGCTATCATTTCTACCATATTTGTAAAATAGTTAGGGTTCTCTAACGGGTGTGCCGAGTTAGCACCAAAAAAACCACCACCGTTAGTACCCAGATGTTTGATGGCTACAAATGCCGCCGCAGGCCCGGTAGATACCTGTGCGGTTTTACCTTCCAGCGTAACCATATCCTGCTTGCCATCAAAAGTCATTGGCGTGCCACTAAATACAAGAATCAGGGCTACTACAATTGATAGCGGCAGTAAAATACGTGTACACGATTTTATGAAGTATACATAGAAATTGCCTAATTTTTGGGTCGTTTTTTCGCGTAGTGCATTAAACAATATTGCCGCTGCCGCCATACCTGTGGCTGCTGAAACAAACTGTAAAAACATAAGGAACAGCTGGCTAAGATAGCTTACGCCGGTTTCGCCGGAGTAATGTTGCAGGTTGCAGTTTACTACAAACGATATTGAAGTATTAAAAGCCAGGTCGGGGCTCATGTTAGGGTTTTGGTCAGGATTTAGTGGTAACCACCCCTGGCACATAAGTACTGCCATACCTAATACGAACCAGATAAAGTTGAATGAAAGCATTACCTTAAGATGCTTCTTCCAGTCCATTTCTTCGTCTGGATCTATACCGCCTATGCGGTAAAATAATTTTTCAAACGGGTTAAAAATGCCATTTAAAAATGTAGCATTACCCAGGTAGACCCTTGCAATATACCTGCCCAGCGGAACGCCAATAAGTAGCGTAAGGGCAAACATAAAGAAGATTCCGATAATTTCTGTGTTCATGGAACTATTGGTTAAATATTAAAACTTCTGCGGTTTTATAAGCACGTAGCAGATATAGCCGAAAACAAAAAGCGAAAGGATAAATAATGCGGTCATAACAATTATATTTTATCAAAATAATCAATGGCTTTGTAGCATAAGGTAAAAAGCACAACGCCCGAAGCAATAAGGATGAGTGTAGATATCATATGCTTTGATTAAACGCCGGTGGCATTAATTTGTGAAACATATTCTTTGCTTAGCTGCGGAGGGAAAAGATTAGCTACCCTGCAGTTGCGTATCTCCATAAAAGTGGAAACCGAAAATACGTAAACGTTGCCTATGGCATTTTTGGTTTCGTTGCTGCCGGTAGTAAAGAGTAGTTCGGCAATTTCAAGACACTTACGGGCCCTGTTAATATTTCCCTGCTTAATAAAGGCTTTTGTTATCTCAGCAAATTGGGCAGCTTTTGTACTAACTGTCTTTACATGATTTTTCATTTTGAAATGTATTTTTTGTTTTCCTTCTATTAGGCAAAATACATACCTCAAAACATAACAAAATACAATTCACTGATTTATAGAGCAATAAAATAAAAACAGGCTTTGTGCCAAAAAAAAACCTATCATAATGAAAAAATCATTTTCATTATGATAGGTTTTTCCAAAAGGCTAATGTTTTAGTAGTAGCCGGAATATTACCAAAGACTATTGCAGCTTGTACTCATCTACCTTACGGTAAAGTGTTGCAATACCTATCTTTAAAAGCTTTGCAGCATCAGATTTGTTTCCATTGGTATAGTTAAGCACCTTTTGTATGTGCAATTTTTCGGCTGATGCCAGAGAGAATGCAGATAATACATTTGTGTTGTTTCCTGGCTCTAACTGTTCTTTTATTTCAGATGGCAGGTTATCAATCTGTAATTCGCAGGTATTTTCCAGGGTTACGCTACGTTCAATAACATTGCGCAGTTCCCGTATGTTACCGGGCCAGTCATAATACCGTAACAGCTGGATTATTTTACCGGCCATTGGTTTAATAGCCTTATTATTCTTTTCTGCAAATTGCTGCAGGAAATGATTGGCGAGCAATTCAATATCTGAAACACGATCCCTTAAAGGCGGCAGGTGAATCTTAAAAACGGATAGCCTGTAATAAAGATCCATCCTGAATTTTCCGCGTTCAATTTCCTCTTTAAGATTACGGTTTGTAGCGGCTATGATACGGATATTTGTTTTTTGGGGTTTGGTATCACCTACCGGTAAAAACTCCCCTGTTTCGAGCACACGCAATAGCTTCGCCTGCAAGTCAAGTGGCATCTCTCCTATTTCGTCAAGAAACACCGTGCCTTTGTCGGCCTCCAGCAGTAACCCTTTTTTGTTTCTTAAAGCACCTGTAAAAGCGCCTTCTTTATGGCCAAAAAGCTCGCTTTCAAGAAGGTCATGACTAATGGCAGAACAATTTATAGCTAAAAAATTTTCTGACTTTCGGTTACTGTTTTGGTGTATGGCATTAGCAAAAACTTCTTTACCTGTACCCGTTTCACCTGTAAGCAACACCGTAATGTCTGAACTGCTGGCTTTCTTTGCAAGATCACTGGCTTCTGCAATTTCTGCCGATACACCTATTATTTTCCCAAAAGAGAATGTGGTATCTAACCGGGCCTCAAGGCGGGCAACTTTTTTTGTAAGATGGCTTTTTTCTATAGCATTATGTATCAGCGGTATGATTTTGTTATTTTCATCGCCTTTTACAATATAATTAAACGCTCCATTCTTTATGGCCTGTACACCATCAGGAATGTTGCCGTATGCTGTAATTAATATCACTTCGGTTCCGGGGGAGCGCGCTATAATTTCAGGCACAAGATCTACGCCATTGCCATCCGGCAGCCTCACATCGCATAGCACAACGTCAAATTCCCCTTTTTCGACTTTTTTCAGTCCTGATTTACAATCTGCGGCTTCTTCAACTTCAAAACCTTCCAGCCTTATAATACGCGCAGTAAGGTTACGAAGTTTTTCCTCATCATCTATTATTAGTATTTTTTTCATTTGGAGGCCTGTTATATTATTTTACAAATGCCGCTACTGCATTCTGTACAAAGTACTGTAATTTATTTAGTAGTAAGATTTTTTTCGATTAAAATTTTGGTAATGTGCTTTTACTCATTACACACTTCAACTTTATTACTGATACTAATTATCATTCAGCGGCAAAATTGTTTACTACCTACACTAAATTAAATGGTGCCGGATTATCTCCGGCACCATTTAATTTAGTATCATTTGAAACATTAGTAAGGTAAGTATCGACACGGTAGCTATTTGTATCGTGAGGATCAACTTGTTTTTCTTTTGAAAGGATTTATCCGCTTCTTCCATAATGGAAAAAAAGTGCGAATGAAACTTTTTATATCTTTTCATTACGTTGATAATTTAATAGTTGCAGAAATGCACAAAATAGTGAAAGCGCCATGGCACATAATAAATCTATTGAGGCAGGATATGCACCATACCAAAGAAAATGGCTGTGCACATTGTTATAAACCCTACTATTGCGGCCAGTGCTACTGCAAATACTTTTACTATTGTATAGAGTTTTTTAACCATGATGTATTTATTTTAAAGTATTTAACTGCAATCCGGCTACAGTATCCATACCCATCTGTTCCTCAGTTTTTTTTGCTACCCTGTCTAAAGCTATTACGTAAGCGGCAATCCTTGGTGAAATGGTGTATAGTTCGGCTGTGGAGAAAACTTCGTGGAAACTTTTTTGAAGTACCTGTTCCATTCGGAAATTTACCTGGGCAACATCCCATTTTTGGTTAAGGGAATTTTGCAGCCATTCAAAGTAAGATACCGTTACCCCACCTGCATTAGCCAATACATCAGGAACAACCAGTACATGGTTTGATTTAAGTATGATATCCGCATCAGACGAAACTGGACCGTTAGCTACTTCTACAATTAACATTGCTTTAATGTTGCCGGCATTTTCATCGGTTATTGCATTTTCCATCGCAGCAGGAATAAGAACATCTACAGGCAATTCAAGTAATTCTTCATGCTGTATAACATTTGCTTTAGTGTATCCTGCAAAGCTTTTATTCTCATTGTAATAAACAATAAGCTCAGGAATATTGAGCCCGTAAATATTGCATAAGGCAGTGTTTACATCGCTTACTGCTACTATCTTCATTCCTTTTTCATATAAAAACAGTGCAGTATACATGCCAACATTACCAAAACCCTGTATCGCTACCTTTGCGCCCATCGGGTTTATTTTCATGTGCTCCAGGGCAAGCAGCGTTATAATGCTTACGCCACGGCCTGTTGCCTCTACACGCCCTACAGAGCCACCATGCTTAAGGTGTTTACCGGTTACAACACCGGGCATTTTTTTGCCATGTATCTTCGAAAACTCGTCCATCAGCCATCCCATTTCATCGGCACCTGTGCCCATATCGGGGGCAGGTACATCTTTATCGGGGCCGAACACATGCGCAAGCTTACTGGTATATGCCCTGGTAATACGTTCCAGTTCGGCTTTAGAGTAATCAAGCGGGTTGCAAATAACACCGCCTTTAGCCCCGCCAAACGGAATACCGTTAACGGCTGTTTTCCAGGTCATCCATGCCGCAAGAGCTTTAACCTCGTCAAGGTTTACACAGGTATTATAACGTATGCCACCTTTAGACGGGCCTAATACAGTTGAGTGTACCACACGGAAACCTTCAAAAGATTTCAATTGCCCGTTATCCAGCTCTATATCAAAATTTACCTTAACAATTTTTTCCGGTGTTTGTAATTTCTGGCGTAGGACATCGCTAACGTGTAATAAATCAGCAGCTTTATTAAAACGGTCAAGCATGCTCTCAAATGGGTTATGCTTTATTATTTCTGTATTCATTTTTAGATTTGTTTAAAACTGATTTCTAATAGGCAAATGATATACCGAAATAACCTAAAAAACACAAATCTTTGATTTTAAGAAACTTAACCCCATTGTTTTTTTTAGGTACAATCCCCGACCTATCAAATTGATAATTAGATTTCCAATTTGATATTCCTTGTGCTGGTTTATATCTAAACCCGGTTTGGGCTATTTAATGAAAATCAATCAATTTCTTTGACCGAACCTGAATTTTACAATCCATTTTTTTCTAGAAGATAACATAATAATAAAATTTAAAGTAGTCATATAGCGGAATACTCTTAATGATGCCATTATCGCTCCTGCATCTTTAATAAAAACGCTTACTGACCATAAAATAGCAGACGAAGAACATAAAACGTATAGATACAAAAGATGGCGCATAAGCAGAACGCATTTCAAAGAAATAGTACCTATATTAAAGGACGTCCTAATAACATGTAAACTGCCCCCAAAAAGCCAGACACTATTTGGGGGCAGTTCAATTTACAGGCTTTTTATTTCCCCTGCAATCACAAAAGTTTTAAAAAACAACCAAAATATCCGTTGCAGAAGCGATACAGTTTTCATTCCGAAAAAAGTAATGAGTCAGTAGACTTATAGTGTTTCTCTCGCAGCGGCTTTATCAGTCAGGAAAAGTAATTTACCATCTACTGGCTTTAATAACTGCGTTGGATATTTTTCGGGGTTATACTCCCCATGTAAAACTTCATGTAAGGCATGTGCTTTATTTTCGCCAAAGGTAACCACTACAATCTCATTAGCCCTGTTAATAAGGGGTGCTGTTAAGGTAATGCGGTACATACTTTGTGGCGCAAGATAATAAGCATCTACCCATTTTTTATCTTCTTTTAGTACAGCTTCACCCGGAAAAAGCGATGCGGTATGCCCGTCATCACCCATGCCTAATAAAATAAGGTCAAACTTTCCATCCTTGCCTGCAATATCTCTTATAGATTTTTCATATTCGATGGCATAATCTCCTGGTGTAACACCATCTTTATACATATGGAATATGTTACCTTTTGGTATAGGAACATGATTAAGAAGCGATTCAGCCGACATTTTAGCATTGCTTAAATCGTCTTCAAGAGGAACCCAGCGTTCATCTCCCCAAAAAACAAAAACCTTATTCCAGTCTATTTTTGACAGATATTCCGGTGTAGCCAAAAGCTTATATAAACCAACAGGCGATGAGCCACCCGTTAAGGCCACTACAAATTGGTTACGCTCCTGTATTGCATTTTGCGCAGCTGCTACAAAAATTTCAGCTGCGTGGATTGCTATTTCTTCTTTAGTATTAAATATAGTTACCATCGGCTACTTTTTCTTTTACTTCTTTATACGTGTTAGATATCCAGGCATGTCCCTGGCGTGCAAGTAATGCATCGGCAGCTTCCGGCCCCCAGCTTCCGGCATGGTATTTATGCAAATTTGAAACTTTATCGGCCTCCCAGGCCTCCTGAATGGTGGTTACTACATCCCAGGCCTCTTCCACCTGATCTGAACGCATAAAAAGCGTAGGGTCTCCCAGCAAAGCATCCTGTAGTAGTGTCTCATAAGCTTCAGGCGATTTAGTACTGCACGAAAAATAATCAAATACCATCTCTGCCGGTTTTAAAGACAGCGATAAACCGGTTTTTTTTGTCATAAATTGTAACCTTATATCCATAGCCGGCTGAATATTTATAATCAAACGGTTAGGAAGCAGCGCATCATTACCCGAAGAGAATGTTGAGTGTGGCACCTCTTTAAACTGAATTACTATAGACGATTGTTTTTCCTGCATCCTTTTACCGGTGCGAACATAAAAGGGCACATCCTGCCAGCGGGCATTATCTAAATAAAATTTTATGGCTACAAATGTTTCTGTAACAGAATCTGTGGCAACGCCTTTTTCGGTATGGTATCCCTGTACGCTTTTTCCATTTATAGAACCTGCATCATACTGGCCTCTAACAGTATAATGATCTACCTCTTGTGGTGTTATGCGGCGTATCGATTTCAATACATCGGCCTTGCGATTTCGTATTTCATCTGCCTGTAAAGAACTGGGTGCCTCCATGGCTACCATAGTTAAAATTTGAAGCAGGTGGTTTTGTATCATATCTTTTAAAGCCCCGGTGCCTTCATAAAAGCCACCGCGATCTTCTACCCCAACTTCCTCGGCAACTGTAATTTGTACTGAATCGATAAATTTACTGTTCCAGAGCGGCTCAAACATAATATTGCTAAAGCGGAAAGCAAGTATGTTTTGTACCGTTTCTTTACCTAAATAATGGTCTATACGGTAAATTTGCTTTTCCTGAAATGTTTGTGCTAATAGTTCATTAAGCGCTACTGCCGAAGCCTTATTGTAACCAAATGGCTTTTCTACAATAATACGGTCCTGATCCGGATTAGCAGCAAGGCTAAATTTATTGATATTGTTAGATATTGTAGCAATAAATGATGGCGCTATAGACAGGTAGAAAAGGCGGTTAGCACGCTCGCCAAAAATAACATCAGTTTTATCTAATTCAAGTTTTAGATCACTATACGAATCTTCACTATCTATATTGTACTGAAAATAAGTTATGTTAGCCGCAAACTGCTGGTAAGCTTCATCAGACGTTATTTTGTTTCTCGAAAATTCTGCCAGGTTGGTTTTTACGTAGTCCCGAAATAATTCGTCACTATTATCTGCCCTGCCTAATGCTACGATCTTAAACTTTTCGGGCATGCGCCCATCAAGGTAAAGATTATAAAATGCAGGAAAAAGCTTTCTTTTTGCCAAATCGCCCGTTGCCCCAAAAATAAGGATAATGGTTGGCTTTATTTTTTTGATGTTAGTCATCTTGTTCGATTAGAATTTATTCGTTCCACTCTGTATGGAAGGTTCCGGCAGCATCTGTACGTTCGTAAGTATGCGCCCCAAAATAATCGCGTTGTGCCTGAATTATGTTTGTAGGCAAATTTTGAGACCTGTAAGCATCAAAATAAGCTAAAGCATTCATTAAGCCTGCAACAGGTAATCCCTGTTTAACGGCAAATTGTACTGTGTTTCTTATATTAGCCTGGTTGCTGTTTAATTGGCCAGCAATAGCATCATCTAAAAGCAGGTTTTTAAGGTCTGTATTTTTAGCATATGCTTTTCTAAAATCTTCGAGAACCGTAGCACGAATAATGCAGCCACCACGCCATATTTTTGTAACCGTTTCTAAATTTAAATCGTAATTATATTCGTTAGAAGCGGTAGTTAGCAATGCTAATCCTTGTGCGTAAGTAATTAGTATCGAAAAGTAAAGTGCACCTTTAAGCGATTCTAAAACCTCTGGCAGGTTAACCTCTGCAGTTTCGGTATCCCAAATAAGTTTGGTAGCGGCTTCAATTCTTTCGGGTTTATTTTTAGACATATCCCTCATAGTAACCGCGGCATCTATAGTAGGTAGCGGCACCTGTAAATCCATGGCGTTTTGAGACGTCCATTTCCCTGTGCCTTTAGATCGTGCCCAGTCAGATATTACATTGATAAGCTTCTGTCCGTCAGTATCTGTTTTTTTAAGGATATGACCTGTAATTTCAATCAGGTAAGATTGAAGTTCGGTAGTATTCCAGTCTTCAAAAGCCCTTTGAATGGTATCGTCATCCAGGTTGTAGCCACGTTTCATAAGGTCATACACCTCAGAAATAAGCTGCATAATACCATACTCGATACCATTATGTGCCATTTTTACATAATTACCGGCAGACCCGTTACCTAAGTATTCTACACAAGGCTCTCCATCTACTTTTGCAGCAATAGCTTCAAAAATAGGACGTAACCTTTCATACGCCTTTTTATCGCCACCCGGCATAAGGCTAGGCCCAAAACGGGCACCTTTTTCGCCTCCTGAAATACCCATGCCAAAAAAGTGGATTCCCTGGGCAGATAATTCTGTAAATCGACGGTCGGTATCGGTAAAGTAAGTATTACCACCATCTATTATAATATCGCCTTTATCTAAAAATGGTAAAAGGCTTTGTATAGCGCTATCTACCGGTTTACCGGCAGGCACTAATAACATAATTGCCCTTGGTTGCTGTATTAGCGCTACAAATGCTGCTACATCTGTAGTTGCTTTTATGGTATGTTTTGAACCGGCTTCCTGCTCCAGCGAACTGGCTTTTACGGTATCTAAATCTAAACCCGCTACAGCAAAATCATGGTCGGCCATGTTTAAAAGCAGGTTACGGCCCATTACACCCAGGCCAACAATACCAAAATCAAATGTGCTCATATATACTTTATTGTTGTGTTATTCTTAAATGCTGCAAATACTAAGTATTTAGGGCATTTAAGACGTTTATTAATTATAGTTTAAATAGTAGTGTAAAGGTACTAAAAAGGCGGGAAATTTATTAATAAACTTCCCGCCTTTACTATTCTGACTTATTATTAATTCAGGCTGATGATTGCATCTTTCAATGCTTTTGCAGCAGCAGCAGGATCTTCGGCACCATAGATAGCTCCACCCGCAACAGCAACTTCTGCACCGGCAGCAACCACATCTTTAATAGTGTTGATGTTTACACCACCTGCTACAGAGAATGGTACTTTAGCATCAATACCTTCGCTAATAAGCGTTTGTACCGAGTAGCCCGGTAATGCCTGCTCGTCAAGACCGGCGTGTAGCTCAACAAAAGCAACACCAAAAGCGGTTACCTCTTGCGCCCTTTGTACCCTGTTTTTTACGCCAATAGTATCTACCACTACTTTTCTGCCGTATTTTTTAGCAGCTTCCACAGCACCTTTAACGGTGGCATCATCTACAGTTCCCATTACGGTAACTAAATCAGCTCCTGCTTTAAATGCCATTTCTGCTTCTAAGGCACCTGTATCGGCAGTTTTCATATCAGCAAAAACCAATTTATCAGGAAAAGTTTCCTTCATGGCTGTAACAACCCTAAGCCCTTCAGCCTTAATAAGTGGCGTACCTAATTCTATAATATCTACATATGGAGCTACTTTATGTGCCAGTTCTAATGCTGCTTCTGTAGTAAGTAAATCAATTGCGACTTGTAATTTTGTCATGTCTAAAAATATTTGAAAAATTAATTATAAATGTTATTCAAGATTGGCGTGTTTAGGCCACAGGTCTTCTTTAGTTAATCCGGATTCCTGCCACAGTGTCATAAAAATGCTTTCAAGAACAAATAGTGTAAATTGTTCGAACAGACTCCCTGCATACTGGCTTGAAACTGACACCCCAAAATCTGTTTTTGTAGCAGCGTTTATAAGTATAACCTGGTCTGCTAATGCTGCTAATTTGCTTTGCGCATCTGCGGTAATGGCTACTACCCTGGCCTTCTGTTTCTTTGCTTTTTCTGCCGCTGATAGTACTGTAGCAGTTGTTCCTGAACCGGATGCAACAAGTAATACATCTCCCTGTAATATTGCGGGGGTAATAACTTCTCCCACAACATATACTGTGTAACCTAAATGCATAAAACGCATTGCAGCCATTTTTAAGGCAAGGCCACTTCTGCCGGCTGCCATTACAAAAATTCGGTTAGCACTTTTTATCTCTTCAACCAGCGCATTAACCTCTGTCGGGTTTATCTGCTTTGCAAGTTTTAGGTTCTCTTCTAAAATAGTATGCAGGTTTTCGGTAATTAATTTGTTGTTGACCATAGTGTTTATGCTTATAGACGTTATACGCACAGAAATTGCATACAGAATCATCATTTATACTATAAAATAGATGTAAATGATAAGCTGATTAAACTAAAAAGTTATAATGCAACGGGTACTGTACATCATTAAATAGGTGTTATTTACTGATGCAAAGTTAATGGGCAGCTAAAGGGGGAATGTTATACAAACAAGACTACGCGGTATAAATTTGCGCCAGTTCGTTTTGAAGTTCTGTAGGTGTTTCTTTAAGTTTAGCCTTTACGAACTTATTAAGTGCCGATGGCGAACTAAAGCCCAGGTCGAAAGCTATTTCTTTGTGTGAAAGGTCGCTAAACAACAATTGCCGCTTAATTTCAGAAAGTATGCGGTTATGAATGGCATTTATAGCAGTTTCGCCACAATGCTTTTTTGTTATTTCATTAAGTTTTTTAGGGGTAATTAAAAGCTTTGAAGCATAGTATTGCACGGTACGCTCGCTCTTATACTCCTGGTTTAGCAGCTTTTTAAAACCTATATACGTGTTCTGGTTAGCATCGTGCGTGTCATGTTGCAGCACAGGATGCTGGCCATGAATTATTTCTATAAGCCCTAAGAGAAATACCTTGATATAAAAACGCGCCTGTTCTTTTTTTACCAGGCTTGGGGCGTTATAAATGTCTTGTATATCTTTGATTAGTGGTAGCGATTTCTCAAATTCCGGATTAGAAAGTACGGTACAATTAAGGTGTGTAGCAAGGTTTACGTTGTATACACTAAGTTCGTTTTTCAGTATATCAGAACAAAAAAGTACTTCTTCAAACAATATAATTTTTCCGTTAAGGTCATCACTTAGATTTGAGACAAAATGAACCTGGTCTGGGAAGATAATGGATATTTTTCCTGACTTTAGTAAATGTATCTTGTCCTCAATATGGATATCTATTTTTCCGGTTTCAACTATAATAATACAAAAATGGTCTTTTTTATGAGGTTGCAGATAGTTTTCAAGGTGTTTACTGCTTAAATCAAAAACGCGAAACGACAAATTTCTATCCTCTTCTTTTTGGATATTATTCTTGATTTCTAACCTTTTTACATCCATGGAAAATTGTTTGTTGTTATGCAGTAGATTGTCTGTATCAAAATCAGGATTTACTTTCCCATAGACAAATCAGGAAAATGCATCCCAAAATGTGACAACCAGAAATTTCGTGCTACACTTTTGTGGAAACTAATCTGCGCCTGATCAAAAGTTGTTTTCATCGAGCATTAAGCAGCAAATATATATAAAAGTTTAGCGTCAGTTGCTCATGAATGAGATTTCATTATATATCACAAAGTATTCAGCGTATTATTTTTGGTCATTCAACTGTCTGTGTAGTATTGCGTACGTGGTTTCAATATATATAGATAAGGCCTTTATGCAGCGTAATATCAATAAAAAAAGCTGCCCTTATCCATCATTCAAACAGGGGCAGCCAATATATTTATATAGTATCTTACTATTAATTAATTGTTATTTAATGTATTAACAAACAATATGGTACTGATTATTTTACAACAAATTCGATAGTAGCATCTTGTAGCGATTGCGAGCTAACCGTAAGTTTTATAGCTCCCGCCTCTCTTGAGCTTTTAACAATAACCAGCGCCTGCCCTTTCCATGCTTTGTGGTGGTTTGCTATATAAGGATCATTATCTTTAAGATTTGCATTTGCTACACCTACAATAGTACCTGCACCCTGCAAATTAAATGTAAGGTCATTTTCAGCATTGGGGTCGCGGTTACCTTGTAAATCGGTTAGGTCAATTCTTATATAAGAGAGGTCCTGACCATCGGCCTTGAGTACAGTTTTGTCGGCAGATAGTTTTATTTTGGCAGTCGCACCAGCACTTTTTAATAGTTTGGGGCCTAACTCCTTACCATTAAGTACTCCTACTGCTTTTAACTCTCCGGGCTGGTAAGAAAGCGTAAATACAGCTTTAAATTCTTCAGCTCTTGTAGTTGATTTTTCGCCTACCAGTTTACCATCACGGTAAAGCCTTACAGATGGGTAGTTAGAATACACCTCTACTTCTATATTCTTACCTTCATGCCCCGGCCAGTTCCAGCTTTCCCATGTAGGCCAGACAGACCATAATGTTTCTTTAATTTCGCCATAATATTTATTAGGTTCCTTAACTGCCAGGTGCGTCATCTTTTTATTGCTATAAAGTATTTCTCTGTAGTAAGAAATTGGCTTGCGCCATCCTATTAAATCAATATCTCCACAATAAGCTCCATGCCAAGGGTATAGATCGCGTTCATAATGTTCTCCTTTAACATCGCCATCATAATAGTACCGTCCTATTCCTGACTCTCCTAGATAATCCATAGCGGTCCAGACAAAATCTCCAATGATATATGAATGATCATTTACACCTTTCCAGTTTTTAAATGCATCCCTTGGATACGATTCTGTTTGTAACATTACACGCGTGGGCACTCTTTCATGATCTGATTCTGCCTTATGTATCATATAATTGTAACCTCCTATATCGTGCATTTCAAACAAAGGATCAAATATGTCCCAATCATTATCCCACGACGCCAGCGCCGATGTAACTGGTCTGGTAGGATCAAGTTTACGTATTAATGTTGCCTGTTTATGTGCCGATCTAACAGCATCAAGAGTTTTACGTTCTATAATTTCGTTACCTATACTCCATATGATTATCGAAGGATGGTTGCGGTCGCGCAGTACTAATGCTTCAGTATCTTTACTCCACCACTTATCAAAATATAAAGAATAATCGTATGTGTTTTTTTTCTCTTTCCATCCGTCAAAAGTTTCATCTATAACTAATAATCCAATTGAATCGCATGCGTGTAAAAATACTTCTGATGGTGGATTATGGCTTGTTCTGACAGCATTAAAACCGGCAGCTTTTAATAATTCAACTTTTTTAATTTCGGCACGGTCATATGCAGCGGCACCAAGAGGGCCATTATCATGATGCACACAACCTCCGTTAAGATGTATGTGCTTATCATTTAAAACAAAACCTTTTTCTGCACTGTATGCTATCTTACGAATTCCAAATGGTAATGGATACTCATCCTGTATAATGTCATTTTGTATAACACTTATTTCTGCGCGGTACATATCCGGATTTTCTGGCGACCATAAATCAGGTGTTTTAACAACTACTTCAAGAACTGCTTGTTTAGTTGAGTTTGAATTAATTGTTACAGGAACACGGGCACTGCCTGTTTTTTTATTTTTCTTGTCAAAAAGAGATACAGCAACTAATACGTTTTGAACTGTATTATTTTCATTTTGTACATTAACTGCTACCTTTACCGTTGCCTGTTTTGCGCTTACCTGGGGTGTTGTTATTGCAGCCCCCCATTGCTCAATATGTACAAGATTAGTTTCTGTTAACCAAACGTGCCTGTATATACCAGAACCGCTATACCAGCGGCAATTTTTTTGTTGCGAATTGTCTACTTTAACGGCAATATTATTTTTTCCTGCTTTTAAGTAAGGACTTATATCATAAAAGAAAGATGAATACCCATAAGGACGAATACCTAATGATGTGCCATTTACAAATACCTCAGCATTCATGTAAACGCCTTCAAAATAGATCGTGAATTTTTTATTCTTAAAATCATTATTTATATCAAAATCCTTTCTGTACCAGCCAATACCTGCAGGCAGGTATCCTCCATCATTACCCATTGGGTTTTTTGGATCAAAATTCCCCTCAATGCTCCAGTCGTGTGGCAGGTCGAGTTTGCGCCATGCAGCATCGTTATAATCCTGTTTTCCGGCTTCCGGATAGTCTCCTAGTTTAAATTTCCAGTCGTAATCAAACTTTATGGTTCTTTCAGGTGTTTTGTTTTGGGCATGTATCAACCCACACAATAGTGTAAAGGTTAATAGTAAAAGGCGTTTAATTGTAGTCATTGTGTAAAAATATAATAAATAAGAACGGATACAACTTAATTATAAGTTGTATCCGTATTAATAATGTTTAATAACCGGGATTTTGCACCAGTAACGAATTTCTGTTAATCTCATCCAGGAGAATGGGCATAAAATAGGTTTTATTGTTCGCGTTCCACTTCCTGTTTTGCACGTCAATTACGTTATATCTTGTTGGGCCACCGTTAAAAGGATGCCTGATATCTATACCGCCTACATTTTTAATAACCTCCGGAGCAATCATCCACCTTCTGATATCAAAATATCGGTGCTGTTCCCAGGCCAGTTCTATTTTTCTCTCATTACGATAACGCGCTTTTAAATCAGCTCCTGTTACGCTAGCTGCAATAGCAGGCATTCCTGCCCTGCCACGAATCATATTTAAATATGTTCTTGCCTCATCATACTGACCCAGTTCTATACAAGCCTCGGCATAATTTAAAAGTACTTCGGCATATCTTATTTGTCGCCATGGGTATTTTTGCCTTTCGTACTGATGATTAATTGCGGGATCTATAAATTTACGTATATAATAACCTGTGTAAGAACCATTCCAGTCTTCAATAGGCCCCTGGCGGGTATCAAGTCCGGCACGGTAAGTTCCGTCGGCATTTTCATAATACCCGGTTTGCACAATGCCTGCAGGATCTGAAGCAATAATATCATCCGGCCTTTGTCTCCAGTGGGCACCATCATAGAGTGTGTTTGCATAAAAGCGCGGATCCCTGTTTTGATAAGGTGCCGCAGCCTGGGCAGGATTAGCCCAGCTAAAACTACTGCCGTCTGCCATTTCATAAGAATCTATAAATTGTTGCGTAGGTGTATTACCTCCCCAACCATGGTAGCCATTAGGCCCGTTAAACAAGCCCGGGCTGGGAGATGCCCATCCATTGTCATTTACATTATCGTAGTACGAATAAAAAATATCTTCGTTAGTACCATGATTTAGAAATATACTCACATAGTTATTTATGGCCTGCTCTCCAGGTGCCTGCGCAGTACCACCATGAAGGCTATAGCCGTTCATATCAATAACTGCTTTCGCAGCATCTTTTGCCGCCTGCCAGCGTACAGTCCTGTCGCCTCCCATATAACTTAGTAACTCCGGTTTACTATACCCACTGGCCCATGATGCCTGAGAGTTAAATAAATCGCTGGCAGCATAAAGCAGTACTCTCGATTTAAGCGCCATGGCTGCACCTTTACTGGCACGTGCCTTATCTCCGGATTCCGGTAAGAGTGCAGCTGCCTGGTCCAGGTTTTCTACAATAAAGTTTACCGTTTCTTCCAGAGTATTGCGCTGTATAAGCATATCATCAGTAGGTTGATAAGCCGTATCTATTACAGGAACACCGCCATACAGGCTCATAAGCCAATAGTAGTAGTACCCACGCAAAAAGTATACTTCACCTTTCATGCGTTCAACTTCTGCGCCGCTAAGGCCATATAAATCTATGTTCTTAAGAAACACATTACAGTTTCTAACATTTTTATATAAAGACCACCATGATAACCGGTTGTAAGAACCAGAAAAATGGGTAAATACGCCCAGGTAACTGTTACTTATGTCGCCATTTATAACAGCTTGCGTTTCCCATCCCCAAACATCCATTGCCTCGTCTGATATTGAGGCAAACATTTCTGCATTAAAGCCATAGTGCATGCCTTCATATATGCCATTTACATAGTTCTTTACCAGAGCCTGGTCTGACCATACCGCGGCATCCGAATATCTGTCGAGGGGTTTAACATCAAGAAAATCATCGCTACACCCAGTGGTAAACGCCATTGCTATAAGACCAAATAGTAGTATTCGTTTTTTCATTTGCTTTTGTTTAGAAGGTTACATTAATTCCAAAGTTTATAACTTTGCTTTGTGGATAATTATAACCTGAACCATTATTGTTTTCAGGATTTTCAGGATCAAAATCTTTCATATCAGGGCTATAGGTAAATAAGTTGAAACCGCTTACATACATCCTGAAATTTTGTACTGCAAATTTTTGTGTAAAAGAAACCGGTAATGTATAACCCAGTTCTAACGTTTTTAAACGTATGTAATCTGTTTTACGCAACCAATATGTGTTTCGCTGGCTTACCCAATATTCATTTGTACGATTGTAAGTGCGCGGGTTGGTAGTGCTTGGATTTTCTTCTGTCCATCTTCCGTCATAAAATCGTTGTAAGTAGTTACCAAAATCTCCCGACTCCGTTGTCTGGTAAAATACGCCTCCGGCTGCACCCTGAAATAGTAAACTTAAATCAAAACCTTTATAGGCTGCATTAAGATTAAGCCCTCCTGTAAATCGTGGCGCTCCTGTTTTTTCGCTTCTCGTACGGTCTTTTCCGTCAATAACTCCATCGCCATTAACATCTTCAAAAATAATGTCTCCGGGCCTGGCTCCAGACCAGTGCGCTGAATTGTCTATCTCCTGCTGGTTTTGGTATATACCTACGGCATTATAATACAGTGCAGATCCATAAGGGAAACCCGTGGTTTGCTGATAATCTGGCGCTCCGGGAGACTCATCCCAATACAATATTTTGTTTTTAGCATACGTTCCGTTTACACTAACACTATATGTAAAATCATTTACAGCACCGTTATAGCCCAGGTTAAACTCCATACCCCTGTTTACAAACCTGCCTATGTTTTCGGCTGGTAATGATAAGCCCGCAGTATTGGGTACAGAGGCATTTCGTGTCCATAAAATTTCGTTACGCTTGTTGTTAAAATACTCCGCGGTGAAAAATAATTTCCCTTCAAGAAATTGTAAATCTAAAGCAAGGTTGCGCTGAATTGCCTTTTCCCAGGTTACACCTGTATTAGGTACAACACCTTCGTAAAGCGTTTGATTGCGCACATTGCCCTGTCCGTTAATATGTGCTAAACCACCAAGGGTGTAAGAAGCTAAATATTGATATGGTGCTATAAGGTCATTACCGGTTTGCCCGGCAGATGCCCTTAACTTAGCAAAGTTGATGAATGGCACATTTTTTTTCCAGAAATTTTCTTCAGAAATTACGTATCCAAGAGATACACCGGGAAAGAAACCAAACCTGCTTCCTTGCTCAAAAATATAAGATCCCTGATACCTCCACACAAATTCTGCAAGGTATTTATCTTTATATGCGTAATTTACCCTTCCAAAATAATTAAGCCTTGCATTTTCAAAAGCAGAGCCGTTATTATTTATTTCTGCCTGCCCACCGGCAAACATCTGGTCTATAGCTGTTGATTGAAAGTATCTCCTGAAAGCGCTGAAATTATCCCCCTTACCTGTTATCCTTTCTACACCGGCAAGTACATTTACAGCATGGTCTGTTGCAAAAGTGTTCGTATAATCAATTACACCCCTTGTTAGAATGTTCTGATTATCTTCCATATACTCATTTAATCTGGCATCATCATATCCTTTTTTTCCTTCAACTAATAGCGGCTGGCCATTGGCGTCCAGAGTGCTGCCGTCCCACGAGTACAAATACCACGGGGTTCTCCATGTTTTATTAAACCTGAAGCTTTTATCAATAGATGCGTTAGCTTTTATAGTAAGCCCATTAATTCCCGGGATTTTAAAATCGATTCCGAAATCAGAGTTCAGTATATATCTTTTATCACGGTCATAACCGGTTGCATCACTGGCTATAACAACCGGATTGTTACCAAACTCTATATCGGGTCCGGGCTTTCCGTTAGGCCAATAAGCAGGCATGTTTGGTTTTCCGCGCATTAAAAAGGTAAAAATATCACCGGCAGATCGTGTACCATACTGCCTGTCTTCCATACGCCCGGATATGTTAGAATATACTTTTATGTAATCATTCAGGGTTATATCAAGATTAGAACGCAACGCGTATTCATCATATCTTGATGCGCTTTTTTTATAAAATCCATCCTGTTCTTTTTTTGATATACTTAAAAAATATCGGGTATTTTCGCTGCCTCCCTCTATAGAGACATTAGTATAAGTTTGTTCTGACCATGGTTTAAGCGTTTCTTTAAACCAATTTGTATTAGGGTGCGTCCATGGGTTTGATCCATCACTAAACATTTGAATGTCCTCATCTGTATACCTTGAAGGATTACCGGAATAAGCATCAATTTCATTTAGCATAGTGGCATACTGTGCAGCATTTGCCATTTTAGGTAACGATGTGGGGCGTGCATACCCCTGGTTATGAGATAATCGTACTGTAGGTTTACCACTTTTACCACGCTTGGTAGTTATCAAAATTACACCGTTTGCTGCCTGCGCTCCATAAATAGCCGCAGAAGCATCTTTAAGTACAGATATAGTCTCAATGGTACTGGGATCAATCCTGTCTAACGATCGTCCCGGTACACCATCTACAACAACTAGTGGAGAAGAATCGCCAAAAGTATTTACTCCGCGTATCCTAAGTGTTGCACCATCATACCCGGGCTCGCCACCCTGAGATGTTGCAAAGACACCAGGCAGGCGCCCCGCTATGCTCTGGCTTACATTTGTAGTTGGCGATTTAAGTATTTCAGATCCCTTTACCACACTTACCGCACCTGTTAAAGTTGCCTTTTTTTGTGTTCCGTAGCCCACTACAACAACCTCTTCGAGCTGGCTTATATCTTCTTCGAGCGATATATTGAATATTGTAGTGTCTTTTACAGAAATTTCCTGAGATTTAAAGCCCATGTAAGAAATTACCAATATAGCATCTGTAGGTGCTACTATTGAAAACTTACCATTTTCATCGGCATTTGCCGCTATCAGGGTTCCCTTAACAAGGATAGAAGCCCCAATTAATGGCATATTATCAGTCTTAGAAACAATTGTTCCTGTAATTGGCTCCTGAAAATAAGCTTTAGATTCGATAGTTGTTGCTGAATATACTTTTAAAGGAATATTGCTTAAAAGCACTATAAGTAAGAAGACGTTCTTACGATTTCCTCTAAAGATAAATTTGTAAAATTTATTCATGTAATTATGCGTTATGTTAAATTGTTTTCTCAACGGGATACTTAAAGTTTCTCCCTCACACTTCCGTAGGATGTACCACGTAATTTGGTTGCTTCTTGTGTCTATTCTTATAATTAATATTTTTTTGTTACTCTAATTTTGATACACTATCAGGCATTATATTTATTGTTATTGTAGCAGGTTTTAGTGAAAACATAGCCTGCGGTTTTAACTAAAATTCCGCAGGCATGTGTGTAAAAAAATATCAACCAAATTTTACTTTCTCCATAGGCACTTATATATATAATTAGTATTATTTGCGATTTCAATTCCTTAAAAGTGCCATGCTATAGTCCTTTTAAAAAGGCAACTTTTAATATTTTTTTAATTGGGCTACATGAATTAGCCCAACACTACAACGTTATAGATTGGTGCAAATTAATTGAAGATTTGAGGTTGTGGCAGGGGGTAAAATTTAAATAATAGGGGGATATTATTTACGAAACTTAAAATAACAGACGTATTTACTGGGATAAAGAGCATTTAAGTGTAAAACAGACACATTTAATTTGAGGTTGTGGTAAGTTTAGGATATTTGTTAAATAAAAAAGTCTGCCGGCATAGTTGCCGGCAGACTTCATTATAAACTATCATTTTTGATATTAAATATTCTGGTCTTTTATAATCTTTAAATCTTTATTAAAAGAGCTTCTGTACTTTTTTATATATACAGATGGCGTCATTCCAAAAAGTGCTACAAATTGCTGCCTGAAATATTTTTGGTCTTCGAGGCCCACACGGGTGCTTGCCTGGGCTATGGTAATATTAGATTCGGTAAGCATTAAGTAAGCGGCCCTTCTTAAACGTACTGCACGTATAAAGGCATTTAAAGACTGCCCTGAAATCATGTTTATTTTATCATAAAGCATACGATAACTTAAACCCATTAGTTTAGAAAACTCCTGAGCTGTAAAATCATTATTCTCTATGTTTTTTTCAATAATCTCGATACAATCCTGAAGGAATTTTTGATATTCAAGCGGAACTTTAAGCTTATTTTCCTGTAATGTTATATTGTTAAGAAAATATGCCCTTAAATCGTCTCTTCTTTTTATTAAGCGTGCGGCCTTAGCCAGTAAAATGTCACTATCAAACGGTTTGGTAATATAATCATCTGCTCCTTCAATAATACCTTCAACCTGAGTTTGGTTATTAGTAGTTCCTGTTAGCAAAATTATAGGGATGTGGCTTAGCTCCTTATCATTTTTAACTGCCTTGCAAAGTTCCAGCCCCGAAAGGCCATCCATTTGAATATCCGATATTATAAGGTCTGGCAATTGTTTGCGAGCAATTTCTAAGCCATCTTCACCATTCATGGCGCTATATAAAATATACCTGTTAGAGAAAAGTTGTTTAAGGTAATCTAATAGTTCTGTATCATCATCAATTAATAACACAGACTTTTTATCACTTAACAGCATTGATTCTGATTGTGGGTTGTCATTAACATCTTCAAGATCAATATCTGATTTATTTTCTAACTCATGAGGCATAAGTTCAATTAAAAGCTCAGACATTTTGTTAGGACCCGGGTGGGTAATAACTTCATTATCGACTTGTATAGATTTATTAAGTAATACAGTAAAGGTTGTACCCTTGTTTGCTATACTGCTAAATACAACATTACCCTTGTGTTGTTCCACAAAATACTTTACTACATACAGCCCCACGCCAAAGCCTGTACCCATTGTAGAAAAACGGTCTCTCCTAAATTTATCAAACACAAAAGGTTTTTCACTCTCGGTTATACCTACACCGGTATCTTTAACATTAATTAGTACCTTATCGTCTGATTCTTCCAGAGATAATGTGACTGCCCCATCCTTTGGCGTATATTTAATAGCATTTGAAACTAAATTAAATATTACGATTTCTATTTTTTCGTAGTCAGCATATATCTCTATATTATTTTCGGAGTTTGTGAAGTGATAGTTAAGCCTTTTTTCTTTTGCTAAATTTACAAAACATAAAAACACTTCGTTAAGCAGTATGTTTATGCTAAATTTAGATAGTTTAGGTTCGTAAGCATCACTTTCAGCTTTTTTAAATAACAAAAGCTGGTCTACCAGGCTTAGTAGCCTTTTAGCATTCCTGTAGGCTACATGCATCTCTGACGATAAACTGTCATCATTTTTGATTACAGCATTTTTAAGTAATATTTTTTTTAGAGGATTTACAATTAAAGACAAGGGAGTTCTAAATTCATGAGTAATATATGTAAACATAGCGCGTTGCCTTTCAGAAAGTTCTTTTTCTCGGTCGCGCTCCATATTTGCTTTGTTAATCTTTAATTTTATTTGGTGCCTGTTCTTACTGTATCTTATATAGCCTGTAATTATGCCTGCTCCAACAAATATATATATTAAATATGCCCACCATGTTCTATACCAAGGTGGTAAAATTTTAATTTCTATTAAATCGTATGCTTTATCCCAGCCTCCTCTAAGGTTAGTGCCTTTTACACTAAAAATGTAATCGCCTTCCGGAAGTTTAGTATAATTTGCTGTTTTTGATTTGCCGGAATAATACCAGCTTTTATCTCTGCCTTTAATTTGATAAGCATAACTAATTTTATCTCCATCGTTATAATCTAATGTTAAAAACTCAAGTGAAAATGTATTATACTCATAAGGTAGTGTTACCTGTTTTGTTTTGAATTTATTTGATGACACAGCAATTTCATCAAAATTTTCGACAGGCTTATTATTAATTTTAAAGCCCGATAGTACTATAGGTTTATTTTTATGCGCATCTTTAATATCGTTAGGATAAAATATATTAAATCCGCTTAACCCACCAAAAACAAACTCGCCACTAGACAGCTTTAACGACGCATTGTAACTAAACTGGCTGCTTTGAAGTCCGTCACGTATAGAAAAATTCCTGAAATGTTCACGTTTTGAATTAAACTGCGATAGCCCGTTAAATGTACTCATCCATAACGTACCCTGATCATCTTCTAAAATTCTGAGTATGGTGTTGCTTGGCAAACCATCCTTAAGAGTAAAACGCTTGTATTTTCCATTTTCAGGATTAAATTTTAATAATCCGCCCTCTTGTATTCCAATCCATAATTGCTTGTCTCTATCTTCATAGATACAACGAATAATGTATCCAATATTATAAATCTTATGCTTGTTTAACTTTACATCAATTTCAATAAGTTCAGTATAATTTCCGCCCCACAATTTGCCATTGGATGCAGATGTTATGCTTTGTAAATTTGCGATTGCTTTATTATAAACTTCAAACTTTTGAAGTTGTTGATTAAACAAGTATAGATAACCTGTGTTAGTAGCACATGCCCATATATTTAAAAACTTATCTTGATATACGCACCAAACGTTTTCTTCGTTACGCCCGGTATCCTCGTTATAACACGAAAAGCGCTCTGCATTTTTATGGCCAGCCTTAATTCTGCCAACACCTCCGCCCCATGTAGAAAACCAAATATTGTTATTGCTGTCTTTAATTAAACTGGTTATGCAATTGCTAAAAATCTTTTTAAAATCGGTTTGCTCAGTGTTATATAAGGTATAAGAATTATTTTTTCGGTTCCAAACCCGTAATCCTCCACCATCTGTACCTATCCAAAGGTTCTTATCATTGTCTTCACAAAACGAGAATATAAAGTCTTGTTCGGGTTTTTCCTTATCATTATCGTAACGAATAGTTTTAAAATCCTGAGTAATATTACCTTCCATCATTATCCCTCCCCGCAGTGTGGCATACCATTTGTTTCCTGACGAATCTTCAAATATATCCCATACTACATTACTCATCATATTTTTTGGATTTCCACCAGGATAATATGGATAAACAGCGTTGTTTTTCAATTCATAAATTCCATGTTTACCGCCGTCTGTTGCTAAAAGTATACGTTCATTCTTATCTTTCATTATGTTAGATATGGTAACTTTACTTTTAAAATAATTCTGCGATAATTTTTTGATTTTAGTATCAAATAAAAAAAGTCCATTATCAGTACCTAACAACAATTGTCCGTCTTTAAAACTTTGCAGGCACTTTACTTCCATACTGCATTTATATACTAATTGCAGTTTATTTGTTGCAATGTTCAATTTACAAATGCCATAATCCCTTACATATATGTACCTGTTGCCATTAGTAATTTCAGAAATAGCACTAACATTGTAAGACTCTTTTTTGCTATTGCCAAGCGGTATTATAGAACCTGTAAATGACCCGTTTTTAAAGAGAATTAAACCGTGCATTTGTGTAGCAACCAGTACAGACTTACCTGAAGATTCTATTTGATGAGTAACATTATTAAGAAGCTGTAACCCGCCTCTGTTCAAAAAATGAACTGATTTAAATTTTAGCTTGTTTTTGTTAAAAACACTAACACCTTTAGGACCTCCGGCCCAAATGTAACCATTACTGTCACTGGCAACACAATAGACTGTACTACTGGCTAATGAGTTGTGAGGTTGCAGAGAATTATTGTAAACAGTAAAAGAATAGCCATCATACATATTTAATCCGTCAAACGTACCAAACCACATAAATCCATCTTTGTCTTCACATATATTGGTAACAAGGTTGTTTGACAGCCCATTAAAAATGTTCAAAACCTGAACGGGCTGATTTTGAGAAAATGCAGAAAAATATATAAATAGTGAAAATAAACTTAAACCAAATTTTCTATTGAAAAAAAACATCATACAAAATATTTGTATTTATAATTATAAATAACACAAATTTATAACTAAAAAACTACAAACCTGTTATTTTCAGATTACATATAAAAATCTGCATGCAGCTGTAGTTTAAACTTATTTCTTGTTGAATTTTATTGTAATAATCCTGTCGGTCGCAAACTGAGGGCTTATGTTCAGGGCATAGGCATAGCACTATATTACTGTATTTTAATAAGTAGCCCCGGAAAAAAAATCCCCGGGGCACTATTTGCTATTTTACATCTTCTATTGCTGCGCCATAGTTAATGTGCAGCACATTGCCATTAGCAAGTACCAGAGCCGGCACCGATTTAACCCCGACAGCTTTAGCATCAGAAATCTTTGAGGTGTCATTTCCAAGATGAATAACTTCTACATTTTCTGAAGGGATTAAGGTAAGGATATCCTCTTCTGCACTAACACATACAGGACAGCCTGCATGATAAAAAATTGCTTTCGCCATGATTATTTAATTTAATTGTTTTTACGTTTTAAAAATAATTCCAAACTGTACGCATATACCGGTACAGAATTTAAAATAGTAACTAGTCCAGCCCTGCGGGATGAAATACCCTGCCCAGGATAGCTTCTAACTCAGTCAATTCAACAAGTGCCAGTGGCTGCAGAGGGCTTCTAAGGCCTCCGCCTTCCCTCCCAAGTATATTCAGGCCGGCCTTGATTGCCCTTGGCAGTCCTTTAGCTACAATGAACTGCAGCAACTCAACCTGCTGGTAGAACAGTTTTCGTGCGTTATCCATATTATTATCCTGAACGGCATCATACAGGGCAAGGTTAAGGCCGGGAATCAGGTTAGGTGCAGCTGTACACCATCCGGTGGCGCCCGCTGCAAGGGCAGCAAGAGCCAAAGGGTTGGAGCCATTGTAAAAAGCCACATCCTCTCCTATTTCCCTACGCAGGGTATGCATACGCTGTATGTCTCCCGTGCTCTCCTTGATCATTGTTACATTCGGAATTTCCAAGAGCCGCTTTAGTAATGCGGGAGACATATCAATACCGCCCGTGGCAGGGTTATTATAAGCCATAATTGGTATTCCTACAGTAGAGGCCACACGGTCATAATGTTTTACAATTTCATCATCGGTAAGCTTCCAATAGCTCATTGGCAGTATCATTATCGCATCTGCGCCTGCTTTTTCTGCAAAACGGGCGTGGTAAATGGTTTTCTCTGTGGTAAGATTAGAAACCCCTATAAGAGTGGGAATACGCCCGGCAACCTGCCCTATAGCCGCTTCGGTTACCGCCTCTTTTTCCGCGTCTGATAAATAGGGTAAGACTCCGGTACTGCCTAAGGGTGCAATGCCGTGGCTTCCTGACGTAACCAGTGCCTCTACCTGTTCTTTAAACAACTTAATATTTACTTTCTCATTTTCATCGAAAGGCGTAATGGGATAAGCGATGACGCCTTTTAAGGGTACTTTTTTCATGATTATAATTATTATTAGGCTTTAGGCTCGTTTGCCTGTTAATTAAGAATCCCTTCCCTCTTCCTCCCGCAGTGCAACGCCAAGGTTTTGAAGTTGTGGCGCGTTTTCACAGGCAAGGTATTTTGCATTTTCACTGTCACTAAGGTTTTGGTGCCTGTGCCATGCCCATGACGGGATGTATACAGCATCACCTGCTTGCCATTCTATTCGCTCATCTTCAATTTCCGTCCAGCCCTTTCCTTCAATCACATACAGTACTGTCTCATAAGTGTGTCGGTGTCGATTAGTCATTTGCCCAGGTAATAAACCACCAATGGTCATACTGACGTTTTTGCTTGGGAGGTCTACGAAAAATACAGGATGTTTCCTTTCGGTAGAGAATTGATTGTGTACACCTGCATTTTCCACATTTTTATGTATCATATGTGTGGGTTTTACATATGTGGGCCTTGCAAAAGTTTGGTGAAAGTCCTTTGAACTGAATTGTTTTTGTTCATCCTTTTGCGCTATCGCTTTTTTTGTATCTACTGTACCGGTTTCTGCCATAATTTCAAAAAATTAAATTTTGTGTTTTATTACAGTACAAAAGTATTGTAACTTTGGACTACACAAAAGATACAGTTTTTATAAAAACAGATAGTCCAGATGTTAAGAGCTTGGAAATTAGAATTTGAGATAGATGCAAAGTCCGGTAAGGCTATATACCTGCAAATAGCCGATGCTGTGATTAGAGACATACAAACAGGCCGATTAAAACCTGGAGAGGCATTGCCTGGGAGTCGAAATCTGGCGCAATTACTTAAAGTTAACCGTAATACGGTTATTGAGGCCCTAAATGTACTTTTGCTTGAAGGATGGCTAGTTTCGAGAGAACGGTCGGGCACTTTTGTATCTGATGAGCTCCCAAAGGCCGGTGCTAAAGATAACAGGCCGCAGGACACATACAAAAGTGCTGAACATACAAAAGTATATCGTATAAAGTTTGATGACGGGCATCCCGACACCGGAATTGCACCTATTACAGAACTGGCAAGGGCATACCGACAGATATTTAATCAAAAAGGAAAATGGCGAATGATGGGTTATAGCAGCGAACTGGGTAACCGCGATTTTAGGGAGGCAGTCGCCCAAATGCTTAGCCACCAAAGGGCAATGCAGGTAAACTATAAAAACATATGCATAACACGGGGTAGCCAAATGGCAATGTATCTTACCGCCCAAACCCTTATAGACGAAGGAGACTGCGTAATTGTTGAAAATCCGGGATATCAGCCTGCATGGGAAGCTTTGCAGCATGCCGGCGCAAAATTACTGCCTGCCGCCGTAGACAAAGAGGGTATAGTACTGACAGACATACTTACCTATCTCAACTCAAATGTAATAAAAGCAGTATACGTAACGCCTCACAGGCAATATCCTACAACAGTATCACTAAGCCTGAGAAGAAGGCTGGAGCTGGTTGCACTGTCAAATAAATATGGCTTTACAATAATTGAGGATGACTATGATAATGAATTTCATTTTGGATACCGCCCTATTTTGCCATTAGCCAGCTTTGCTGAACTGGATAATTATGTGTATATAGGTACCATGAGCAAAGTTGTGGCTCCCGCCTTGCGTATTGGCTTTCTTGTAAGCAGTAATCCTGCATTTATTGAAAGAGTTGCAGGACTACGCAGAATTATAGATGTGCAGGGAGATAACATAATGGAACAGGCAGTTTTACAGCTGATTAAAGACGGTACGATAAAAAAACATATAAAGAAAGCCACGGCACACTACAGGGTCAAAAGAGACAATGTTGCCATTTTGCTTAACAAACATCTTGGGCAGTACGTAGATTACACTATACCAGACGGTGGCCTGGCATTCTGGGTTGTACCTAAAACCGCCGTAAACTGGGAAGAACTCACAGAAAACCTGAAAGGACATGGCATAAAAATAATTTCGCCAACAATTTATGGCTTTAATCAGCAAGCCTTTGGGTTGCGGTTGGGTTATGGGTCACTCCCGGAATCTGAACTTGAAGAAGCTTTAATGAAAATGGCTAAATATTTTGAGAAAACATAAGATAAAAACCCTGACCACATCAAAGCCAGGGTTTTAAAAAATATACTTTTTAATTATTTTTGTGCAGGGCTGCTGCGTTGTTCTGGAACTGTATCATTCTACTTTAAAATACTCTCCTGACTACAAATAGCTAAGTTTTAGCAGTTCCGCTTTCAATTACAATAATTTTCTGATAAGTAAGGTTCAGAAAGTCCATTCTTTGCCTGCTTAACTATGATACCTGCTACAGTAAGCATATTTAAAATTTCTATTAGTTTAAGCGATACCGTAAGGCTATTATAAAGAGCAAAAGCCTGTTTTTTTAATTCGGCTATGATTTCTGTTACGTGCGATTCCGGCAGGCCTTCCAGATAAAATTTCTGAAGCGTTTCCTGTAATTTCTTCTTCAGTATACTAATTTGGTTCTCATGTAACTTGCCGGGAATTATACCGTACTTGTTTATATATCCATTAGTACACAGGCAAGTACCATCTATACTGTTACAAACGGCTTGTGCTGCCTGGTGCGCATATACAACAGCTTCTAACAAAGAGTTAGATGCCAGCCTGTTTTTGCCATGAAGCCCGGTACGGGCACATTCGCCAATGGCATATAAACCGTTTACTGAGCTTTGTGCGTTTTTATTTACCACAATACCACCACACTGGTAATGGGCTACCGGTGTAATAGGTAACAAATCTGTAAAAGGATCAAGCTTAATACTCTTACAATAAGCAAGTATAGCAGGAAAATGTACCGCAAAAGTTTCTTTATCTAAATGGCGGCAATCCAGGAAAACACAATTTTTCCCGCTTTTGCGAAACTCCTCTCCAATTGCTCCTGATACAATGTCGCGTGTGGCAAGCTCACCCCTTGAGTCTGTTTGAAAAAGAAAACGTTTACCCTCATGGTTTACTATATGCGCCCCATATCCGCGCAAGGCCTCTGTAAGTAAAAAGCTTGGGTTTTTACCTGGTTCATACAACGCTGTAGGATGAAACTGTATGTATTGCATATCGGCTATTTCTGCACCTGCCCTGTAAGCAATAGCTATACCATCGGCAGTAGCAATAGCAGGGTTAGTAGTGTGTTTAAATAATTGTCCGCATCCGCCGGTACTCAGCACAAGTGTTCTAAAACGTGTATAATGTATCCTGTTATCAGGAGTAAAGTAAAAAGCGCCTACACAGGTTTTGTTTTCTACCACAAGATCTATAACCGTATGTTTTTCGAGTATCGTAATGTTACTTAATGACATGACCGTTGCGAGTAGCGCTCGCTCTACCTCTTCTCCCGTAGTGTCGCCATGATGCAATATTCTCTTGTGCGAATGTCCGCCTTCAAGGGCAAGGTCATATCCTTTATTAACGGTGTCAAAATGTACGCCCAGGCCTATAAGTTCATAAAGCCTTTCAGGAGCCTGTTCTACTACCATCCTTACCACTTCTTTATCACTGCAACCTCCACCGGCTCTAATAGTATCATCTATGTGCTGTTCAAAACTGTCTTCAAGGGTGTTTAATACAGCAGCTATACCTCCCTGGGCAAACTGTGTGTTAGAAACTTCAGCAAAATCTTTTGTCATTATGGTTATAGATAGATCTTTGCGTTTCATAGCCGTTTTAATGGCAAAAAATAATCCGGCTATGCCTGTGCCTACTACTAATATATCTGTTTTTAACATGATTATTTTATTTTAAGAAAGTTCGAGCATACGCTGTATTGGTTTTAAGGCCTCAAGCCTTAATGGCTCGTTAATAGTTATTTCCGGATAACCATTTTTAATACACCGGTACAGCTTTTCCAGCGTATTTAGTTTCATAAAGGCACACTCGCTACATGCGCAGGCATTGTCTTCATAAGACGGTGCGGGTATGAGTGTTTTGCCCTTCGCGGCTTCGGCTAACTGGTACAATATTCCTGCCTCTGTAGCTACAATAAACGTTTCGGCATTACTTTTCACTATATAATCTAACATTCCTGATGTAGATCCTATATAGTGTGCCACTTGCAATATCTGCGCTTCAGATTCAGGATGCGCTACAATTTTAGCACCGGGATATTCCTTGTAAAGAGCAATAAGCTTATCAAATGAAAAGGCTTCGTGAACTACACAGGAACCATCCCATAGTATAAGATTGCGTCCTGTAGTTTTTTTTAGGTAATTGCCCAGGTTCCTGTCTGGCGCAAATAAAATAGGCTCATCTCCAGGAAAAGATTCAATGATCTTTTTTGCGTTAGATGAAGTACAAACCACATCGCTAAGTGTCTTGATACTGGCAGAACAGTTTATATAAGTAACAACTTTATGTCCTGGATACTGATCTTTCCATTTTTTAAAATCGCTGGCATTGCAACCATCAGCAAGCGAACATCCGGCGTTCATATCCGGCAATACAACCTTTTTTTCTGGATTAAGAATTTTAGCCGTTTCTGCCATAAAGTGTACTCCGGCAAAAACAATCATCTCGGCATCGGTTGTAGCGGCTTTTTTAGACAGTTCCAGGCTATCGCCTACAAAATCTGCAATATCCTGTATGTCTTTCTCCTGATAATAATGTGCAAGTATTACAGCTTTCTTTTCTTTTTTGAGCTGTAAAATCTCATCTATAAGGGCTTGTTTATTCATGTCTTGTAAGTAAGCCTTTTCATTGTGGTTTACTTTCGTAAACTTAGTACCTGTTTACTTACTTTTTCATGATATAAATCATATCATTACTCATATTTTACACTTTCAAAATACTGTATAACAAATATTTGACTTTAAAAAAACTACTCATCATATTTTTTATATCATATGATAATAGTCATGCTTTCCGCAAATTATCAGACATAATTTTACTCTGTAATCAGGAGAATTTTAAGCTATTCAGCTCTCTGATAAATATCATTTTTTACAGAAAAACGCCGGTATAATTTTACCGATGTAAACAGGATCAGAACACCGGTTACAATACAAAATTCGCACACAATTATTTAATAAATACCAATTAGTTATGACACCCAAAACAATGAAAACAACTTTTCCTTACAAGCTGGGGAGTGAGTTGCATATTAAAAAGCGCTTGCCTGCAATACTACAGAAAACTAAAAATTAACCTTTTATAAAAACACCATGAAAATTAATTCAATCACTCAATGCATTAGCTTACTGTTACTATTATTTGTTGTAACAACAGCCAGTGCCCAGGAAACACTTACTATAGAACCTAAACCAACACTAAAAATATCAGGCACGTCGTCTCTTCATGACTGGGAGATGATATCTAACACCGCTACCGGAAAGCTGGTTGCTGTAATGGATGGAGCCAAAATAGAAAAGATTAACTCCCTGATTATTGAAATGCCTGCCGAATCTATTAAAAGCGGAAAAAGCGGTATGGATAAAAATGCTTACAAAGCACTTAATACAAGCCAATACAAAACGGTAAAGTTTGAACTAAAACTGGCTACCAAAACAACAACCGGATGGACGCTTAAAGGAAACTTTACTATAGCCGGAGTTACAAAAGAGGCAAACATTGCTGTAAAAGAAACAGCTACAGCAGGTAAAAATACCCTGAGCGGCGATTATAGCTTTAAGCTTACCGATTATAAAATTACACCGCCTACAGCACTTTTGGGTACCGTTAAAACAGGAGACGCTGTAAAAATTTCTTTTGTAATAAACTTCAAATAAACACTTTGGCAATTTAAAATATAAGCCTTATGAGAACTAAATTCTTCTTATTCATTTTCGTAATGATAGCAACGCTGGGTTATGCACAGGAGCAAGCCTATAAAATGAACAATTTTTATATACAAAATAAAGATGCCAGGAACAGCTTTGAGCCTAAAAAGGATACAGCTACAACTTTTGATAAAGTACGTGTAAACGTAGGTGGTGCATTTGCACTGCAATTTCAGGCCGTTACACACGAAAATACTGCTACACCCGTTATGGTAAATGATGTTAATACAAACCAATTGTATGACATAGGAAATAACTTTAATCTTGCAACAGCAAACCTCGATCTTAATGTAGCCTTATACGATGGTGTTAACCTGCACTTAAGAACTTTCCTTTCATCACGCCACCACAACGAAACCTATGTAAAAGGTGGGTACTTGCAAATTGATAAACTGGACTTTATTAAGAAAGACTTTTTAAAGGATGTAATGAAGTATGCATCAATAAAAATAGGCCATAACGAAATAAACTACGGAGATGCACATTTTAGAAGAAGCGACAACGCCAGTACATTAATGAACCCGTTTGTGGGCAACTGGCTTATGGATGCTTATGCAACAATGGTTTTTGCAGAAGTATACTACCAGAGAGATGGCTGGCTGGCTATGGCAGGTGTTACAAACGGCCGACTTAACCAAACTGCTAACGGAGGTACAAGCCCATCTATATATGGTAAAGTAGGTTTTGACAAACAAATTACAGATAGCTTTAGATTTCGCCTTACAGGATCTGCTTACAATGCTGCAGAAACAAAAAGGACAGATTTTTATGATGGCGACAGGGCCGGGTCCAGATATTACTTTGTAATGGAAAACACAGCAGCCACATCTTCTGCAAATTTCAGGTCGGGTCAGGTTGTTCCGGGCTTTACTAACAAGCTTACTTCATTTATGGTTAACCCGTTTATTAAATATCAGGGACTTGAACTTTTTGGGGTGTATGAAAATGCAAGCGGAAGAAGCCTGGCAGAAACAGACAGGAGAACATATCAGCAGTATGCCGCTGAGCTGCTATACCGTTTTGGTAAAGATGAAAACCTTTATTTGGGTGGCCGTTATAATGGTGTTTCTGGCAAAACAGCTGCCGGAGAAGATATTGATGTTACACGTTTTAATATTGGCGGTGGCTGGTTTATGACAAAAAACATACTTGTAAAAGTAGAATATGTAAACCAAAAATATGACGGTTTTGCACCAACAAACATTCTTAACGGCGGTAAATTTAATGGCTTTGTTGCAGAGGCTGCAATAGCTTTCTAAAATCAATTCATCATGTGGAAGTATATCTGTATCATGCTAATGGGGTTGGTAACGTTTCCTGAAAACCCGGCAGAAAGCATTATTGTAGTAAGGCAGGCCTTTACCATTGAAGGCGATACTTCTGTAGGCGATTTTTCCTGTACATATGAGCTGGATCAAAGAGATACTGTAAAAATAAACGGGCTGCTTGCAGAAAATACCACGGTACAATACATCATACCTTCATCTGCTTTTGAATGTCATAATTTTTTACTGAATCGCGACTTTAAAAAAACAATAAAGGCTAAAGAATATAAAGATATAAGAGTTGGTATATCAGGTTTCAGAAAAAGCGGCAACCACTATGTGTGTAATCTAAGGCTGCGGCTTGCAGGTAAAGAAAAACTTTATGAAGATACAGTATTAAAAACTACAAGAGATGATTTAAACGGATCGTTAACCGTAAAATTTCCTGAGTTTGACCTTACTCCTCCCAAAAAACTTGGAGGGCTGGTAAAAGTAAAAGAGGATATTAAAATATCAATAGCACTTACTGTATTACAGTAAAGTAAATAGTATAGGTTAGTCATTTTATGTAAGAGGTTGCTTAAACAAATAAGCAGCCTCTTTGCTTTAGTAGAATTAGTCATTTTTGAATATCTTTCCGGTGCAATTTAAATTTAATGACAATTTACATATTACCAACTCTCCTGGAAACCATTTTCTAAAGCTTTAGCATATTCATCGCCATTAAATACATATAAGTCAGGCGATTTATGAGCACCTCCTTTACGTTTTTCATCAAGCTTTTTTAGTATGTTATATCGCTTCATTTTACGATAAAAGTTTCCTCTGTTAAGTTCTTTATCTAAAATAACTTCATACAGTTTTTGCAATTCCGGCAGGGTAAACTTTTCAGGCAACAGGTTATAGCCTATGGGCTTGTAATTAAGGTCGCGCCTTAGCTGCAAGAGTGCTTCATTATATATTTCGCCGTGATCCATAGTAAATCCGGGCAATGCCTGTATATCGTGCCATGCACAGGCATCAGAAAACATATCAATTTTTGGATCAAGTGTAGTAAAGTCTATCAGGGCATAGTAGCCAATAGATATAAAGCGGTCTGCCTGCCACAGCCCTTTAGGATAATTGTCGAAAAAACCTTCTGACCTCCCCGTTTTACCAAAAGTTTTAAACTGGTTCAGGTAAACATCGGTAGCGCCTGTGCGCCTAAATAGTATATTTTTGGCAGCTTCTATTATATCTTCGTTCTTATCAACATAGCCACCGGGTAGTGCCCAGGTATTTTCACCTTCAAAACGGGTGAGCAGCACCTTAAGACAATCGTTATGAAAGCCAAATACCACACAATCAATAGAAATATGCGCCAGGTATTTTTCTTTATAGATTGCAGAGCTTGTTTGAAGTTTATCGCTAAAACTGCCTGACATAATCTTTTTTTCCAAAAATACAGCTATGATTTTTTTTCTGCAAATTTTAGTATTTTTTTAATGTTTTATTATGAAGCATTAATTTTAATCTTAAGCCCAGAAAATACTGCTACTTCCTAATAAATGAATGGTTTAAAATAATAGGCCTCTATGTTAATTTACCCCTACAACGTTGTAAAATTTTTATGCTTCATTTGGAAACATTAAAAAAATGTTATAATATTGCTTCATGTAGAAGCATAAAAACACTAGCTTCTCGAAAACGATGTAAGAAGTGTATATTAAACATATAACTATAAACAACAACATAACTAAACAACAAAAGAAAAGCTATAATACAGCCTGCGCAATTGTATTGATGGTACGCTCTTAAATACTCACAACAATATTTATAATTCAAAAGGTTAGGAAACCCAAACTCCTGACCCGGAATTCTTATACCCAAACCTAAATAATTAATACAAATGAAAAACAACTACTTTAAACTCCTTGCAGGTGGCTTTTTTTTAATGGCAGCCGCCGGCGTAAGCGCACAGGAGGAAAAGAAACTTACCGTTCAGGATTCGGTTGCCCTGAGCCAAAAAATCAAATCAGATAACGGCGGCGACCGTAATGTGATGCTAAACGCATCGAGCAATTCAGGCCCCAGAGATGTAAACATCGGGTTACCGGCCTCTGTAGGTGGTATAACCATTTTAGAGAACGACCTGCCGGTAGTGTACTTTTTTTGGCCGGAACTCCCTAACAAAACCTGGAGGCAAAGCGTAAGCCTTAAAAATACAGGGCTTTTAAAAATGGAAGACCTGGCAAGCAATATGGGCGATCTTGGCTTTGCGGTAAACTCTTATACACAAAACGGTACTAAAGATTTCCACGCAAAAGGTAACCTTCAGGGCAGCCACTTTGGATGGCTACAGGGCGATGTAAACGTATCTGGGCCAATAACTAAAAATGGCTGGACGTATTCAATAGGAGCATTCTTAAACTTCGACCCATCTACTTACGATGTTGGCTTTAACAAATATGAAGACCAGACCAAAATTTACAGGGCGGGTGTAACCAAGTATTTTAAAGACGATAAAGGAGAGTTTAATGTATTTTATAAATATGCCGATTCTTATGTAAACACTAACTATGCAGTTTTTCAGTACGGACCAAACGGCAAGACATCTGAAATTCCCGGTTTTGAGATAGGCAACAGCTCTTACTATGTAAGGGATGGCAAAATGAGGTTTAAAGATGCTGTTACAGGCGACTATTACTGGGGAGAATTTGATGGAAAAGATAACAGGAACCGCAGCCATACAGTCGATGTTTTTGGTAACTACAAACTAAACAACGGTTGGAACTTTAAATATACCACACGTTTGCACCTTGCAAAATCATCATTACTATACAGCATTCCTCTAAGTATTTTCCAGGCATCGGCTACAGATGGTTATACCATAGCAGGTACCGGCCAGGCTTATGAGGGTAATGTGGGTACACAGCTTGCCATGAACAGCCCGAGCATTCCTACTACTTCTATAATGGGGCGTTTCTCTTTAAACAAGCAAATAAAGAACCACGACCTTAGCATAGGTGTTTTAGAGCAATACTATAATGTAGATAAATACCACTCTAACCGTTCGCTATTTTTCCAGACGGTAGAAGACCAGCCACAGCGCCTTATAGGCCCGGGTACAGATGAGTATGGTTTTTACGGTTATAACTCCAGCGCAGAATATTTTGATGGTTCAGAGAACAAGCTTTCTGTTTACGGTACAGACAACTGGAAGGTATCTGAAAGGTTTAACCTTAAAGCAGGACTTATGCTAAGAAGCCAGCTGCTAAACGGAAGCTATAGCCAGACCGCACGTACCGAAGGATTTACCATGCAGGATGCTGTGCTTACTAACATTAAAGACAGCTATTTTCACGTAGCGGGTAATCTTAACCTTAACTATAACATTACTAAAAACTTTGGTGCCTTGGCAAACTTCCTGTATACCGAAGAAAACGGGCGTTTAGAGAGTTTCTCGACAGCTATAGCGCCAAGTGTGGTTAAGAGCAGAAGCCCGCTTGCTGGTTTAGGGATATTCTGGAATACAAAGTACTTCAGCCTTGTATCTCAGGGTACATATCTTAAGAAGAATAATTACCTGACGCGTTTTAATCTTGTAAACCCCGAAGATGATACCGAAACACAACAGGCTACGGTTTTCTATGACATACAAACCCTGGGCTGGACTACCGATATGATGGTTACTCCATTTAAAGGCTTTAATCTTCATTACCTGATTACACTACAAGATCCGGTATATAAAAACTTTACGTTTTCAGCCTTTGGTAACAACTACGATTATAACAACAAAACCGTACTGGAAATTTCTAATGTACTAATGGAAATAGACCCAAGCTACTCTGTTGAAAAATGGAAGTTCTGGGCAAGTTTCAGGTATTTCAGCAAGCAGTACGCTAACATTACAAACGCACTGTACTTTGCGCCAAGGTGGGAAAACTTTGGAGGTATAAACTACCAGTACAATAAAAACTTAGGCTTTGGTGCCACAGTGGTAAACTTCCTGAACCAAACCGGTGCAAAAGGAACCATAAACGGTGCTGAGCTTATTAGCGATGCAAGCCCATATTACGGGCAGTTGCTTACAGGGTCTTACATAAGGCCATTTACAGTACAGTTGTCAGTAAACTTTAATTTCTAAGATTATAAAAAGCAGGCTGTGCTGTGTGCAGCCTGCTTAAAATGTTTAAATTATGAAATACAAACATATATTTTCTGCACTGCTACTGGGCTGCTCACTAGCTGCCACAGCGCAAAATACTACAGATGCAGGTATAAAGCCACGCATGCGCGTAATACTGGACAATGACTATGCCGGCGACCCCGATGGCTTGTTCCAACTCGTACATCATGTACTGTCGCCATCGGTAGAAATAAGGGGCATAATAGGTTCGCATCTTCGCCCCGGAGATGGTTTTGACAACTCAAACGAAACGGCTACCCACGCTGTAGATAATGTTAGAGAGGTACTGAGCCTTTTAAAACTACAACAAAAGTTTACCGTATATCAGGGCAGTAATGCACCGCTAAAGGATAATAAAACCGCTATAGCATCTGACGGGGCTAAAGCTATTGTACAGGAAGCCATGCGTACCGATGTAAACACTCCTCTGTATATAGTATGCGGCGGCGGACTTACCGAAATAGCAAGCGCCTATCTCATTGAACCCAAGATTGCCGATAAAATTATACTGGTTTGGATTGGTGGTACAGAATATACAGATATCGCCACTCCCCCACCGGGCTATACCTCTATGGAGTACAACACGGGTATAGATGTAGCTGCGGTAAAGGTAATTTTTAACCAAAGTAACATTACACTTTGGCAGGTGCCCCGCAATGCCTACCGCGAAACATTGATGTCGTATTCTGAATTACTTACCAAAGTAAAGCCACACGGAAAAATAGGCGCATACTTAACCAGGAAAATAGACCACGTTAGAGAAATGACCAACAAGTATAAAATCTACACGGGCGAAACTTACATTATGGGCGATTCACCATTAGTGCTGCTTACTGCTTTGCAGTCATCTTTTGAAGCAGACCCTTCTTCGAGCTTTTATTCTGTTAAGCAGGCTCCTAAAGTAAACGATGCAGGTTTGTATGAGGTACATAATAACGGCAGGAACATACGTGTATACCACCATCTTGATAACCGATTGATGTTTGAAGATTTCTATGCGAAGCTTCAAATCTTAAACAAAAAGTAATAGCATGAAAAAATCAGTAATTACAGGCCTGTATCTGGCTTTTGCCCTGCAAATAGCTACCGCACAGCAAACCGATGTAAAAACCGTAAAGTCTAAATCAGGCACCATGTTGGGTTACAGCGCTACAAGCGGTATAAAAATACTTACCATAAAAGGTGAAAAATTTAAAGACCTCAACAAAAACGGTAAGCTCGATAAGTATGAAGACTGGCGCCTGCCGGCAGAGGAACGTGCAAAAGACCTGGCGTCGCAAATGACGGTAGCGCAAATTGCAGGGCTTATGCTTTACAGCCAGCACCAAAAGCTGCCAAGCAATTCTGAAGGTTTCGGGGCAGGAACATACAATGGCAAGCCATTTTCTGAAAGCGGTATGCAGGCGTACGAACTAAGCGACCAACAAAAGCAATTTCTTAAAGATGATAACCTGCGCCATGTACTGCTAACGGCTTTAGAGTCGCCGGAGGTGGCCGCAAAATGGAACAATAATGCACAGGCATTTGTAGAAGGTCTGGGCATGGGCATACCTGCAAACAATAGTTCAGACCCAAGAAATACAGCTACAGTAACCTCTGAGTTTAATGCGGGCGCAGGCGGTACTATTTCGCTTTGGCCGGATGGGCTGGCACTGGGTGCTACTTTTGATCCTGAACTAGTAAAACAATTTGGGCGTATAGCTGCGCAGGAGTACCGTGCACTGGGTATAGCTACGGCACTATCGCCACAGGTAGATTTGGGTACAGAGCCACGATGGTACCGTATAGGGTATGTATTTAGCGAATCGCCTCAGTTAGTTACTGATATGGGCAAAGCATATATAGAGGGTTTCCAGACATCTGATAAGGCTACAGAAATTAAAAATGGCTGGGGTTACAGCAGCGTTAATGCCATGGTAAAGCACTGGCCGGGCGGAGGACCCGAAGAAGGTGGCCGCGATGGGCACTGGGCTATGGGCAAGTATGCCGTGTATCCGGGTAATAATTTTGCCAGCCATACCAAGCCTTTCCTCGAAGGCGCATTTAAGCTTGATGGCGGCACTAAGTCGGCTTCGGCGGTAATGCCCTACTATACAATTAGTTTTGACCGAGATTCTAAATACAAAGAAAATGTAGGTAACGGTTTCAGTAAATATATGATTACTGAACTGCTTCGTGATACCTATGGTTACGACGGTGTTGTATGTACCGACTGGCTTATTACGGCTGACGAAGGTAAGACCCCGGGAACATTTGCCGGTAAGCCCTGGGGTACAGAAGCACTTAACATAGCAGAGCGCCACTACAAAGTGCTTATGGCGGGTGTAGACCAGTTTGGGGGCAATAACGACAAAGGCCCTGTTCTAGAAGCGTACCAAATGGGTGTTAAGGAGCATGGCGAAAAGTACATGCGTCAGCGTTTTGAGCGCAGTGCTGTGCGCCTTCTAAAAAACATATTCCGCACAGGATTATTTGAAAATCCATACCTGGATGTAGAAAAAACCAAAGCAACAGTAGGTAAACCCGAGTTTATGAAAGCCGGTTACGATGCCCAGGTAAAATCAGTTGTGCTGTTAAAAAACAAACAACAGGCACTTCCTGTTAAGGAAAAGAAAACAGTGTACATCCCTAAAATATACACTCCGGTTAAGACGGACTGGTGGGGCATTGCCACCCCGGCGACGTTTGATTATCCTGTAGATATTAACCTGGTTAAAAAATACTACAACGTAACCGAAGACGCTACAAAAGCAGATTTTGCTATTGTGTTTGTAAAGAACCCGCAAAGCAAAGAAGGTGGCTATAGCGAAGCAGAGCGTGCACAGGGTGGTAATGGCTATGTACCAATTTCTCTTCAGTATGGTACTTATACCGCTAATACAGCCCGCGAGCACAGCATAGCAGCAGGCGACCCCGTGGTAGACCCTACGATTAAAAACCGTAGCTACAAAGGTAAAACTACTACATCGTCTAACATTATGGATTTGAGAACCATTGAAGACACCAAGATGCTTATGGGCGATAAGCCGGTTATTGTATCGGTTACTGCCGATAAGCCTATGATATTCGCGGAGTTTGAAAAACAGGTAGATGGTATTGTACTAAACTTTGGCGTATCTACCCAGGCGGTACTCGATATTATTTCGGGCAAGGCAGCACCATCAGGCTTATTGCCGCTGCAAATGCCAGCCAATATGGAAACGGTTGAAGCACAAAAAGAAGACGTTCCGTTTGACATGGAACCACATACAGACAGTGAAGGTAACAAATATGATTTTGGCTTTGGCCTTAACTGGAAGGGAGTAATAAAAGACAGCAGGACTGCTAAGTATAATAATAGTAAATAATTTAAAAATGAAAAAAAACATATTATCAGTAAAAACACTGGCCGTTGTTGTGTTGTTTTCGATACAATATGCCAATGCCCAAAAGAAAGCACCGCAATTAGGAAAAGCATCATTGGATGAGGTGATAAATGCGATGACTCCCGAGGAAAAAGCAACCCTTTTAGTAGGCCCGGGTATGCCTGGTTATGCAGGACTTGTGCCTCTTGAGGGCGAACCTGATGTACGCGTTTTAGGCCAGGCAGGCGGCACAAGAGCCATACCGCGCCTGGGAATACCTGAAACTGTAGTTGCCGATGGCCCAGCCGGGCTTCGTATTCAGCCAAAGCGTAAAAACAATCCAAATACCTTTTATGCTACGGCGTTCCCTGTAGGTACATTGCTGGCCTCTACCTGGAATCCTGAACTTATAGAAGCTGTAGGTAAAGCAATGGGCGAAGAAGTAAAAGAATATGGTGTAGACGTGCTGCTTGCTCCTGCACTGAACATTCATCGTAACCCGTTAAATGGCCGTAACTTTGAATATTATTCTGAAGACCCGCTTGTAGCCGGTAAGATAGCTTCGGCCTATATCAAAGGCATACAGGCAAACGGTGTAGGTACTTCTATTAAGCATTTTTCCGCTAACAACCAGGAAACAAACCGACTTACCATTAACGCACATATTAGCGAGCGTGCCATGCGCGAAATTTACCTGCGCGGTTTTGAAATTGCTATTAAAGAGTCATCTCCCTGGACAGTAATGTCGTCTTATAACAAGGTAGACGGCATTTATACTTCTGCCAGTAAAGACCTGCTTACAACAGTGCTTAGAGACGAGTGGGGCTATAAAGGTTATGTAATGACTGACTGGTTTGGAGGTTACCCGGGCTTTGAAAACATTTTGAAAGACGGTGTGGTTAGCGATGTAACAGCTCAGGTAAATGCGGGTAACGACCTGCTTATGCCCGGTATGGAGCCTCAGTATAATGCACTTGTAGCTGCCATTAAAAACGGTAAGGCAGATAAAACAGCTGTTAATGCCAGCCTGAAGCGCATTTTAAGTTATGTATTGCAATCGCCTACATTCAAAAAATACAAATACAGTAACAAGCCCGACCTGAAAGCGCATGCCCAGGTAACACGTACAGCGGGCGCTGAGGGTATGGTGTTGCTTAAAAATGAGTCGAACGTGCTTCCGTACACAAATACTACAGGAACATTAGCGGTGTTTGGAGATACATCATACAATTTTATTGCAGGCGGTACCGGTAGTGGCGATGTAAATGAAGCTTACTCTGTTTCGCTTATAGAAGGCCTTACAAACGCCGGCTATAAAATAGACAACGACCTTAAAACAGCTTATACACCATTTGTTGAAGCTGTTGTAGCTAAAGAAATGAAGCGCCGAGAAGAAAACGGCGGGCTACTGGCTGTGCCGCAACGCCTGCCCGAAATGCCATTGGATAAAAATATGGTCGCGCAAAAAGCAAAATCAGATGCAGCTGCTGTTATAACAATTGGCAGGGCATCTGGAGAGAATGAAGACCGCCATATAGACAACGATTTTTACCTTGGCCAGGATGAAATAAAAATGATAAATACTGTTGCCGATGCTTTTCATGCCGAGGGCAAAAAGGTAATTGTAATATTGAATATTGGTGGGGTTATTGAAACGTACAGCTGGAAAGACAAGGTAGATGCCATACTACTTGCATGGCAGGCTGGCCAGGAAGGCGGTAACGCTGTTGCCGATGTTCTTAACGGTAAAGTGAATCCTTCGGGCAAACTTACCATGACATTCCCTGTTTCGTATAATGATCATGCTTCTGCATCTAACTGGCTGGGCGCACCTGCAAACAACCCTACCGATGTATATTACAGAGAAGGCATTTATGTGGGTTACCGTTACTTCAATACTTTTGACGTAAAACCATCGTATGATTTTGGTTACGGCAGTTCTTACACTACGTTTGAATACAGCAACCTTAACCTAAGCAACACTTCATTCACTAATGAAATTAAAGTTACGGTTACCGTTAAAAATACAGGTAAAACAGCAGGTAAAGAAGTAGCACAGCTATACCTTGCCGCACCGGCTAAACTTACCGACAAGCCTACTGAAGAACTTAAGGGCTTTGCCAAAACCAAAACACTAAAACCGGGAGAATCTGAAACACTTAGCTTTACGCTTAAAGCAAAAGACCTTGCTTCTTTTATAGACGCGCAAAGTGCATGGGTAGCTGAAAAAGGTACTTATACTGTAAAATTAGGTGCATCGTCTAAAGATATAAAACTGAAAAAGGAGTTTACGGTAAGCAGCGATATTACTGCAGAAAAAGTACACGATACCTTTAAAACTGAAGACAGTTTTAAAGACCTTGAAAATAAATAATTTCGGGGCTATTATGCCCTTGAAACTATGTTGATTTTTTTATAATATTCCTGTTGGAGATAAATTTGTTGTGATACTGAACTACAGTTGCAACCATCATCTTCAACAGGATTTTTGTTTTTCATACCTTTAGAGAAGTTAAAGCCCGAAGCCCTTTTACTACATTAAAAATTCCTTTAGAAACCTAAAAAAATATTTTATAGCTATAATTTTAAAGTTTTTGAAAGCACACGAATCATCTCATTTTTCAACCAAACATTTCAAGCCATTTTTAAAAGGGCTGAAATTTGAGCATTGAAACAATTTGAATGAAAATTGACACACTCCTATAGAAATACATCAAATGATAAAAGGCTACTTTAGCAAAGGAAATGAGATTTTAAACAAAAACAGCATGAAATTTAAACAGGTAGCTTTATTTATTTTAACAATACTTTCATTAAAAACAGTAAGCGCCCAAGGTGCTAAAACCTTTAAGACATCTTATTACGAGGGAGAAAACTTTACCAGTAAATCATCTGATTGTACAGTTGGCACATCAAATTTTCCATATGTTGGGTCTGGTTATCTTGATATGGGAGGAAAAGGCTCTTATGCCGAATGGAATAATATATATAGTGCAACAGCAGGAGATTATACATTATTAATTAAATATGCGAATGCAGGTGGAACGAATCGCCCTTGCAAATTAACCGTAAATGGTAAGGCATTAAAAGACTTAGAGTTTCCATCACGTTTTGATGACTGGAACTATTACTGGATTGACAGAGTTACTGTGCATCTTAATGCAGGGAATAATATTATACGACTTGTAGCCAACACCTCAAATGGTGGTCCTAATATAGACAATATAGCTCTTTCAAGCGATGATGGGCTTTGCAGTCCAACAGGAACTAAATATAATGTAAAAAATTATGGAGCAAAAGGTGACGGAAAAACAAACGATACAAAAGCCATACAGGCAGCTATAGACGCTTGTTCTAATGGCGGTTCTGTAATTGTGTCAAACGGAACATATATGTCCGGTCAAATAAGGTTAAAATCAAATATGACCTTATGGATTGACCGTACCGCAATACTGAAAGGCATACAGGATAATTCGCTATACCCAGCCATAGCGCGGCATGCGGATAATGCTAATGTATGGTTACCCGACGTTCTTGGCGGCGGCGGTTGGGAACTCAAGGAAGCCTTTGTATATGCAGAGGGAGTAAACAACCTAACAATTGCAGGTGGTGGTATAATTGATGGTAATGGAGATTGTACTATATGGGATCATACCAAAGATGAAATACTGCGACCAATGGCATTATATGTTGCTTACTCCAACAATGTAAGGGTTGCGAATATAGACATTAAGAACAGTGCCATGTGGGACTTTGTTATTTTAGAATGTGATGACGTAATAGTAGACGGAATCAACATTAACACGTCTGCATACGGCGTTAATAAAGATGGTATTGATATTTGTGATTCTCATGAAGTAAGCATTACCAATAGTACTATTTTATGCCAGGACGATGCGATTTGTCCTAAAAGCGGTTCGGCAAAAGGTGTAAATAATATGACTATTAAAAATGTTACTATAAATGGTACCACAGGCAATAAAATAAAATTCGGCACTTTAACTTATGGCGCTTTTACGAACTGTTTACTTCAGGATATAGCCATTAATGGATCTGGGAGAGGTGGTTTATGCGCCATTTCACTACAAGGACTGGATGGTGCCGACTTTTCGAATATTACCTTCGATAAGATAAATTTGAAGACCTCAGCAAACGCTTTTTTCTTACTACATGCAGCCGGAAAACGGGGTCATAGGCCTGCGGGAGCTTCGGCAAAAACCGGCAGCATAAGCGATATAACATTTTCTAATTTAGATTTCAGAAATATTAGTGACAATATAGGCAGTTGTATCAGCGGTATTAATTTGGACGGAACTGTTTATAAAGTGAAGGATGTTACCTTTAATAATGTAAAGGTTGACTCGTTTAAAGGTGGTGCAACTTCTATCCCCAAACGCCCGGTGAATATAAAGGAAACTATCCCGAATACAGTGTTTTTGGCATGCTTCCGGCATGGGGATATTACATTAGATATGCAACGGATATTAATTTTACAAATTGCAGCCAGACAGTAGCACCGGCAGATAAAAGGCAGGCGATAGTTAGAGAAGAATAATTTTTCAAAATTGGAAATTATGATGAGAGAGATATCCACCCAAAGCTCTTATATTTTTGGCGTCTACTTTTTGATATGAACTCCAAGAAATCTACCTGCACCATTGTAGACTGCTTTTAATATCAGGGCCAATCAATACGCTTTGGAAACACCATGTCTCTAAGACCAAAAAATTCCTGCTGACAAGGATTAACTTTACATTGAGGATGGTAAAAAAAAATTAATGATCACATCCTACCCAAATCCTTATGCCTGATCCATTGGCACAATTTCCTGGGCATATCTTTTTTTAAGTTCAGTAATGAAAAACGTCGGTGAAATACCCGCATATTTACTAAAAGCAGTAGTAAAATGCTGCGTGGTACTAAAACCGGCTTCCTCTGCCAACGCTTTATTCGTGTAATTTCTGTATTTCCCTTCTGTCTTTACTAACTCAATAATATAATCTATCTTGAGGTCATTAATATAATATACGAACTTTTTACCGCGGTATGCAGCTATTACCTTCGAAAGATACTTTGGATTCGTTCCAATAGAATCCGCCAGCTTGCCAACGGTAAGATCGCTTTGCAAATATTTATGCTGTGATTCAAATTTTACCAAACCATTTAGGATGTACTCCACAACTTCAGGCTTTATGATAAGTGTTGCCAGTTCTTCTTTCAAAGGTAATGGCTCTTGCTCCTCGGCACCGCTGGGAGCCTGATCAAATAACGCCTCAAAACGGATTTTATAGTGGTGACGGATTTTAAAATAACGATAGGCCAGGTACAGCAGGCTCGTAAAAAGCACTGCTACAATAAAAATAAAAAAATACTCATGAGTTTTTCTTTCGGAAAGTTGCCCCTCCAGGGAGTCCTTGGCTTTTAACAATAGTGCCGTGTCATAATCCCGGTATATCTTTTTTGATAGGTCAATATAGTCGCTGTGTAAGAGGCTGTCCGCTTTCAAAAGCTGGTTAACATAGTAAAGCTCTCCACGGATATTGTTTTGCGCCCTGCTATTTTTAATGAGCAATTCATAACCCTCACGCAAGTCCGGACGTAAATACCCCTTACTTTTAAAAAGCTGGTCGACTTTGCGGAAATAATTCATCGCGGTATCTTCCTTGCCTAACGCCAGGTAATTTTTTCCAAGATAGAAATAAGCAACCGATTCATTAGCAAAGTCATGTTCATTACAGATTGCAGCTAACGTATTTTTAATTTTCACAATGGCTTTGGAATAGTCCCTTAGAAAATAAAGGTTGATACCCTGTGAAAGCTTGAACAAGGCATCCATATCCGGTACCTCCAGGCGGGCACTTTCCTGTAACGCATATTCATTAGTAGCACTGCAAAGAACATAATCGCCCATCCTGTTATAGCACAGCCCTAAAGAATGCAGACAGCTTAAATAAGCTAAGGTATTTTCATCCTTAAAGTATGCAATACATTCCTTATAAAGATTAATGGCATCGCTATAATAACCAAGATAATACTTAATACTTGCTATATTATACTTCACTTTATTCTTTAAATAAGCATCGTTACTTTTTGCCAGGTATTTGTTAGCTATCAAATAATGGTCAAGGGCTTTGCTATGCCGCTTTTGCGAAAAGTAGACAATACCTTTGGTTAGGTAGGCCGACCCTAACAGATTATTGTCTTTAGAGCGCTCTGCCACGCCAATCATACTGTCAGCATACGTGAGCCTTAGATTATTCGGAGAAGCATGCAGGTAGTTTTTATATCCATTTAAGATCTCGCCATAATTTCTTTCCTTTTTAGCCTTTTGTAAATACGCATCCAAAAATGGAATAGCGCGCGCATCTTTACCAAATTCTTCAATCTTTTCATCAAGTTTGCTATAAGGCTGTAATAGTAGTGCATCATTTACAGCCGGCATCCGCTGCGACCTGGCTGTAACAACAGCCAGTAAGATAAACAGTAAGAGATATTTTTTCAAAAGATTTTGTATTACAGGTATGGTTAATTACATGCTAAAGTATCTATTTTTCCGATATTAACATCAATGATTTTCACCAATTAATAATAATATGACACAACAAAAAAAGCACCCATAAACAATTAACTATCAACAAACTGAACAAACAAAAAGTAGTGTAAAATTCCGGAATTACGCATACCGAATTCGGGAATTACACACCAATGCATTTGCTGTATAAGTTTTGTGCTTATAGATTTGTGTATGAATTCAGGCAGCAGTCAGAACTGTTGTTCATCAACCCGGGCGAAATGAAACTGAACCAATCCTTTCAGTAATTAAAACATTTTGCAACATGATTAAAAATACTTTGGGGCTGGCAGTTCTGGCCCTATGCATGTTTTCATGCAGCCCTGACACAACCGAGATAAGTAATGAAACGCAAACTAAGGGTATTTCGAAACTGCTAAAAACAGAAATTAACCCCGAAAACCCTGCCAATCCGTACGACAGTACAGGCAAAGTCTACTACCAGTTATTATTAGAGATGAACTATGGTTCGGCATGGTCTAACATCCACGACGTAGTATCTGCTGTAGAATCGCACGCACTATTAAATGATGAATTTAAAATCCTGGCAGGCAAAAGTTACTTCGCTATATCACAGGGTCAGGAAGAATTTATAGCAGGAGTCGATAGCAACGTTGTACTGGGTAATCCTCAGCTCTCGGTTGTTGCCAGGGAACATTTGAGATTCCTGTTTTCAAAATTTTCAGCACCAGATTATACGCAGCAAGAATTTGATCTCTTTTGCAATTCCCTCAAAGGTTTCGAGCATAACGTATTGCTGGATGTAAAGTTAAACAGTTACGATAAAAAAGTTGTCTTAACCACGGCAACCATAGCGCGCTATGCCGCCGCCCGCGATAAAGGAAAAGGTAAGGATAAGGACTGGCGGCTGTCAACAAACAATATTGTAGCGGCAGCAGTGGGTGCCATGGAAAGCGAAGCCAAGGCGGTTACTATGGCAATGGCTGAAGGTATCTATAATGCAGGAGGAATTTGATATGGTAACCTGGATATACCAAAGGGAACTATTGATCAAATTTGCATTTGGGAGCATAGTGCTTATTCTCGACATTCTGGGCATCTACTGTATCGTAGGCCTCAACGCATATGATGTAGCCGTTAAATACCTGGCCAACGGGATGGAACACCTCGAAACACTGCAACTATCGTTAGGAATATTATTCCTGGTAATGATGGCGAACTTAGCATTTGTAAGTACCTATCTGATGAAGCTCTATTTTAAATCATGATCCGGCACCTAACCAATCTAAAAAACCAAACCGTCCAAACTGACGGGTTCGGCGCAGCGAAATATACAATTAAAAGTATTGAGGATGGCGTGTTCAGCCAGGAAGTATTTTCAATTATGCTGGTCGTTGCAGGTCAGTTGAGGTTAAAAGTTCACGGGGCGGAGTATCATCTCTCGACAGGGCATTTACTATACCTACCTGCAGGTTCTCACGGGCAAATATTCCGGTCCGTGTCATGCCTGGTTATTTATAACTATTCCTTTACAGAGCAATATTGTCGGGAGAACATATTTGATACGGAAAAGGCCTTGCTATTTGAACATCAGATTCGTGACTATGCAAAATTGCTGCAACTCAACACAAGGACTTACGCACGCTTTGAAGCGCTATACAGCCTGCTTTGTGAAACGCGATCTTATACAGACAACACTTTTAAAGACGATAATAAAAAACTCTACTTTAACCTGGTTATTTGTGAATTTACGGGGGTTTTTATGGAAGGAAACCAATATAATGCCAGGGAAGTCTCTAAAAACAAAAGAATGTTAGGCAGGTTCTTACACCTGGTAAAGGAAAATGTCAGGCGGCAGCACAGTGTGCAATTTTATGCTGAGGCGCTCTTTGTTTCTCCAGGGCACCTCACTAAAATTGTAAAGCAGGCAGGAAGTAAAACCGTAAAGCAATTTATAGAAGAAGCCCTTGTTGCAGAGGCAAAGAAACTGCTAAATACGCAAGACTTGTCCTTATTGTTTATAACCGAAGAACTTCGATTTAGTACTGTCTCGGTATTTTGTAAGTTTTTTAAAAAACATACGAAGATAACACCAACGGCATTTCGTAATTCAAGGGCTCATTTATCACATCAATAGATTAACAATTAATATAGACTTTTGTTTTACAATGAATTATGACGGTTTTTGCACATTTTTGGCAGGAATTTGATAACGGTCGTACCTTTTAAAAAAGGTAAGTTTGATACATCCTGAGCAATACATCAGATTGGCTTATATGGCTATTGGATAAAAGGTTCAGGTAAAGTACCAATCATTTAATTTCAATCAATATCTATTTATGAAAAATTTTACTTTATTAAAAAAGAGTATGCCGGGCAGGATTGCCTTTGCCATACTCATGTTAACAGGAGCCCTTACATGGGCGCAAACGGTAACCGTGCCTTCGGGCTGCACCGTGGTAGTGGCAGGTACAGGTGGTACATTAGGTGCAAGCGGCACAGTGGGTGATGGCGGTGTAGTTATCATGGCTGACCCAGGCGGGGGCGGTATTTTCACTTTTAATCCACCTTCAGGCGTAACTTCGGCTAACTGGTTTCTGAATGGTGACCTTTCAAATTCTACGGCTTCACCATTTTACAATGCGCCTACGCAACCAAGTGCAGGGCTGACAGCCAATATTATAACTTATAATAAAAACTTTCGTTCAGCTTCTTCAGAAGGCCTAAACCCTAGCTGGGCTCGCAGTAAAGGTCAGGTTAGAGTAAGCTATAGCGTTCCTGGCTGCGGCTCTTCAATAGCTTTTGAAATTTATAAAACCTTTGGTAATATTCCGGCAATAGTAGGCCCAACCTGCCTTGAGCCCAATAAGACCTATACCTATTCAATAGATCAAGTAGCCAGTGATAATGCTAATGATAACATTGGATTTGACAAATACTATTGGAGTGGATTACCTGTTGGAGCTATTAATTCATATTTTTCAGCTGATAATAGTTCTATTACATTTACTACACCGGCATCCTTTCCACCTTTTACACTAAAATGTTGCGTAGGTAGATATAATACCAGTTCAAATGTTGATGGAGGAAATGGGCCTATACCTAGTGGAAGTGTTACCTATACAACGTGTACAACAGCCCCGGTTTATTTAGGGCCAACCGCACCGGCCTATACTACTGCACCACCAACTTGCCATCCCACAGGTGCCTCATTATTCACTATCGTATATCCTAATCCTACTTCAGGCATCTATACCTGGACCGCTCCAAATACCGGTTGGGTAATTAGCAGCAGCAGCACCGCTACAACTACTACAATAACCGTAGCTACTCCAAATAACAACCCCGGCGGGCTTGTACTTACCATTACCGGAACGCCGTGTAATAGTACAGTTACTATTCCGTACCAGGTAAATCGCAGTTTAACAGGATCAATAATTATACCTGGAACAACATCACCCGGAAGCATTTGTATGTTAGCCGGAAGCTCTAACAATCAATTTAACCTGGGCGCTGCCTCGGCAAACTCCACAGTTTGGACACTTAGCTCTACGCCAGCAGGTGCAACAGGCGTATCCCTTAGTAGTGTTGCAGGGCAACCTAGCAGTACGGTTGCTGTAAACATTGCATCAAATGCGACAATTAATGCTACCTATACATTAACAGCTACCGCCAGTACTTCTCCGGCATGTAATGCCACCAGTGCAACGTATACTTTTAATGTGAGGCCATTAACCCCCACAATTACCGGAACAGCCTGTGTGGTTAAAGGCGCTTTGACACCTCGAACCTATACTTGTACTGCAAGCAATGGTGCAAGCTACAACTGGGTATTCCCAAGCGGTTGGACAGCAGGCAGCTTTACAACTACTACAAACTCTATTACTGTAACCCCGGCTAGTGCTACAGCAGTATTAAATGGTAATGCAACCGTTACGGCAACAGGTTTAAGTGGGTGCAACAGTGCTACTTCTGCTCCTTTCGCAATAAACTATTCGCCGGTTGCCCCTATTTTAGGTGCTACCACGTGTATGAATGTTGGCGCAACGACAGCTTCTGTGGCAATCTCAAACGCTCAAACTTTCGGTAATTATACCGTTACAAGTTCTCCTGTAGGAATAACTTCATCAGGGGTAATTACATCAGGAAGCTTAGCGTTGACTATCCCTCCAACATTGGCAGCCGGTACTTACAGCATTACTGTATTTCATAATGCAGTTGGTGCTTGTGGCAGCGCATCTACTGTACTTTCAAATATAACCGTAGGAGCAAGCGGTGCTGCATGGGCAACTGGTTTTCCTAGTTATGACCCAACTGTAGGGGGAAGTGACGTATATAGAGTAAATGCACAACCAGCGGGAACTACCTATCAATGGTATAGTGGTCCATCAGTTTATACCAGCATCGCTACACTTACACTGATCCCTTCTCCCGGGTCAAATCCTTATGCTTCATTTAGCCCTAGTGGTAATCAAATGACACTTTATGGTGATACGGCATTAACAAATCCTCAAGTGTATTGTGTAGTAATTCCACCAAGTGGCTGCAGAACTATAATTAGCGCACCTAAAGGAGCACACGGTACATCATCAAGACTTGCAAATCCTAATGCGAAAAATCTAAGTAAAGGAGAAGGCGTAATTATATATCCTAATCCTAATGATGGAAACTTCTATATTCAAGTAGACAATGTTAAAGAAAAGGCTAATGCCAGATTAACAGACATGACAGGTAAAGTGTTAGCTACTTACATACTGAATAAAGGCGAAAATAAAATTGAAAATAAAAATCTTGCTGCCGGAACTTATAATATTATTTTACAAATTGACGGTAAAACAGAAAACCGGCAATTGATTGTGAAGTAAAATATTTGAATAAAATTAAATGGGAAGTTTTGGCCTTACTGGTCAAAACTTCCTTATTTTTATTTATTAAATTACCCAAACCACCAAACCAATGAAAAAATTATTTTTCTTCTTTTTTTTAGCATGGATTACCGCCAATGCCCAAAAGGAACTTTGGGGCGTTTCGGAATATACTAATTTTTCAGATGTACAGGGAAATATTATAAAATTTGACATGAACGGTGAGAATGCAATCACAATGCACCATTTTAATTACCCTACCGGCAAATTACCGCGAAGCAAGCTGTTTTTAGCCAGCAATGGCAAACTCTACGGCACAGCTGCTTTTGGTGGCATTGGAAGTACAACCAGTACTAATGAACAAGATGGGTATGGTATACTTTATGAATATGATTTAACATTTGATACCTATAAAGTCGTTCATTATTTCAATTTACCACCTACGCCAAATGGAAATAGTGCTACTAATCCTTTTACCAGTGTAATTGAGCCTGTTGTGGGTAAATTATATGGTGGTGCAGCTAATCGTTTTTATGTATATGACATTGCTACTCAAACGGTCTCTTTTCTTAGTCATAATTATTCATTTGAAGCCATGGGGCCAATTAACGATTTGATAAAAGCGTCTGACGGCTTCTTATATGCTGTTTCCAATCAGGCTTTTCCCTGCACAAGCCCGGCTCCCAACCAATCTAATCAAGGTTCCATATTAAAAGTAAATACCAGCAACAATACGGTTCAAAAAGTTGCTTATTTTAACTGTGATGGCTCAACGGGAATTGGAGGTAAAAGTATGACAGAAGCCTTACCTAATAAAATATTTTTCTTAAGTAGCGGAGGTTACATATTTTTTCCTGATGAAGGGTATGCATTACCTGCCGGTACAATAATTGAGTTTGACATGCTTACCAATACGCTTACTCCTAAGATAACATTCGATTTTTTCAGTTCTTTAGGCTATGAACCATCGGGATTCGCCCTTTTTAATGGATATTTATATGGCGTTTGTGCCGGAGGTGGCGATACTTATAAGAATGGTTACACATCAGGCATTTTTAACAAAACAGGGACTGTTTTTAAGTATAATCCCAATGATAATACAATTGTGAAGTTAGCAGATTTAGATCTTAACAGATTTGGTCCATCGAATATAATGGCATCAAGTGATGGCCATTTAGCCGGAAATCTTAGTAATTCTGGTGTATTTAAGTATAATGTGGATGATAACAGCTTACAATTTTCTGATCTTAATACCTACAGTGATCCGGGGAATCAGTTTTACACCCGAAACCTGATCGAAATTTGCCGCAAGCCTTCCTACAACTATGTCGAAAATGATAGCTATACAATATGCGAAGGAGAATCGTTTACTTTTGACATCCATAACACTAATGCTACAGGATATATCTGGAAAAGAGATGATCAAGTACTGGCCCCCCAAACAACAGCCATACTCAGCCTAAGCGGCCTTGCAATCGGGGATAGCGGCGATTATACCTGCGAGATGCTGAATGAATGTGGGACAACTGTTTCTATGCCCATCCATCTAACGGTAGAAGCCTGCATGGGGCTGGATGAGGAAATAGGCTATAAAAATGCCATATCTCTTTATCCCAATCCGGCACAAAGTTCCATCAATATCAAGTTACCCCAAAGTATTAAAGCATTAATTACCGGTATCAGCATTGTCAATATGCTGGGGCAGGAAGTATACCTAAGCAATCAACAAACGGCCGGAATCGATATAACTTCCTTAAGTGTGGGTATATACATTGTAAAAATCAAGACCCAAAAAGGAAGCTGGGAAGGGAAGTTTATCAAGCAGTAACAGCACCTCCCTCCTTCCCCTACCCGCGTGTATTCCCTTTATCAGTAAAGATAACGTTGAATTGAGATTGCGGCAATCCGGCCAAATAGTGTACCTTTGGCAATCATTTTAAATTTAAGCACCATGAACGAACTAAACGAAAAGATCAGCGCAGGTATCGAAGCATTCCAGAAAGAATCAGAAGCCTTCGCTCAAGGCAACAAAGCGGCAGGCGCTCGTGCCCGTAAAGCTACCCTGGAACTGGAGAAATTATTTAAGGAGTATCGTAAATCATCTATCGAGGAAGGAAAGAAATAATCCTTTTGAAAGCCCTTTGATTCGATCACTTCCATAGCTTCCAATACTCCAATAAAAGTTAATTAATGCTGTATTTGCTTATCCAATGACGCTTTATGATATGATAGAGTCCACCTCAAAACCCTCTTGAACACGAGGTACAAATGAGGTACAAAAACCGGCAAAAAATCATAACAAAGCTAAAGTTACAGGAAACAAAAACCCAGTTAAAACGCTATTTTATAACATTTTAACTAGGTTTCTTTGTTTTGTCTTGTGATATTTTGCGTCCTCTATTTACCGATACAGAAATTAGCAAAAATATTACCTAACAATTCATCATTAGTAACCTGACCGGTAATTTCACCAAAATAATATAGTGCCTGGCGGATATCAATCGCAATTAGGTCGGCAGGAACACCCGAGGTTAAACCAAAAGTCACTTTCTGTATTTCTTCAAGAGCTTTTATCAATGCATCATAATGGCGGCTGTTAGTTACAATCGTTTCATTATTATGGAGTGCCCCGGTATTTACAAAAGAAAGTAATTTGTCTTTTAAGCGTTCTACACCTGCATTTTCTTTGGCAGATATAAGCATTACATCCTCAATATCAGTCAGTATATTTTCACTTTGTTCAGCAGTAAGCTTATCGGCTTTGTTTGCTATAATAATTAACGGCTTAAGCGGAAACTGATTTTTTATCTTCCCTATCTCATTTTTGAGACGGGCTATTTCGCCATCTGTTGCTGAAAGCTGGTAACTATCTACCAGATAAACCACTACCTGCGCCTGGTTTATCTTTTCAAAAGTTTTCTTTATGCCAATGCTCTCTACAACATCTTCTGTCTCTCTAATACCCGCAGTATCAATAAACCTAAAACCTATTCCGCTTATAACAAGCTCATCTTCAATAGTATCTCTTGTAGTACCGGCAATGTCGCTTACAATAGCACGTTCTTCATTTAATAACGCATTTAGAAGCGTACTTTTACCCACATTAGGCTCGCCTACAATCGCAACCGGAATACCATTTTTAATAACGTTACCCACAGCAAATGAATCGATAAGACGCTTTAGCACAAACTCAATTCGGTTTAGCAATTCAAAAAACTGGGTACGATCTGCAAACTCTACATCTTCTTCAGCAAAATCAAGTTCAAGTTCTATTAGCGAAGCAAAATTAAGCAGCTCTTCTCTTAACCGTGCAATCTCATTACTAAAGCCCCCGCGCATCTGCTGCATAGCCACCTGATGACTTGCCTCGTTATCGCTGGCTATTAAATCGGCCACAGCCTCTGCCTGGCTAAGGTCTAACTTACCATTAATAAATGCACGCAGCGTAAACTCGCCAGCCTGGGCCATTTTAGCACCCTTACGAAGCAATAGCTGAATAATTTGCTGCTGTATGTAAGCCGACCCATGACAGGAAATCTCTACCACATTTTCACCAGTATAAGAATTTGGCCCTTTAAATATTGATAGCAATACCTGGTCATATACTTTTCCTTCATCTTCTACATACCCAAGGTGTAGTGTATGCGATTTTTGCTTTGTAATGTCTTTGCCCGATGCACTGCGAAAAACATTTGCTGCAAGGCTTAAAGCATTAGCACCGCTTAGGCGTATAACAGCTATAGCACCAGAGCCCGGAGCAGTAGCAAGTGCCACAATTGTATCCTGAAAAACCATAATTAAAGTCTGTAATATTACCGCAAAGATACGTTTTTTAAGCATGCCTTAATGCTCTCTTCTTTAGCTGTACAAAGGTTATCTAACTGTTAATATGTGTATAAATAGTAAGAAAATGCCGAGAAAAATGCTATCTTTATAAAAGTAAAACCAATGCAATTTAACCATGAAACGCATACTTTTTCCAACAGATTTTAGCGAGGCCGCAAAAAGTGCTTTTGTGTATGCCCTGAATTTTGCAGATGCTCTAGACGCAGAAATTATCATTCTTCACGTTTATGACCTGCCAATAGTAGATATGCCTCCAATGCCCGAAACTACACAAGAAGTTTTTGATATTGTAGAGATGCACCAGTTTGAAAGCTTTAGGGAAGAATTACCTGAATTGCATAAAATTGCAGAGCATCATAATCTTGGCCATATAAAAATGAGGAACGTATTATTGTATGGGGACCTGGTGTATAACATTAACAAAGTATGCGAAGATGAACAGGCTGAAATGATTGTAATGGGAACAAAAGGTGCTACTGGCCTTAAAGAAACTTTTTTAGGAAGTACTACAGCGAGCGTTATTGCAAATACCAAAGTACCGGTACTGGGTATACCTGCCGATGCCAAATATGCGCCGGTAAAAAGTATAGCTTTTACAACACAATATAGAGACAGGGATAATGATGCCATGCTAAGGACAATAGAAATCAGCAAAATATTTAATGCAAAACTTTTATGTCTTTACATTAAAAACGACGACGATCCGGAAGATATTGAGGAAAGAATAAATGAGTGGAAAATATATTACCGTGATGAAAATATTGATTTCTTCAATATAAGCGGAGACCATATAGAACAGACCATACTGGATTTTATAGATAATCAAAAAGCCAATTTACTGGTAATGCGCACGCACAAACGTGGATTTTTTGAAAGTCTTTTCCACCGAAGCCTTACCAAGAAAATGGCTTATCATACAAATGTACCGTTATTAATATATCACGAATAATAAAATGTAGCCCGCACCTTAAATGCGGGGCTACATTTTAATAAAAATAATTTGGTAGTAAAAAAATGACATTTATCGGGTATTATTTTATTTAGAATTAATAAAAATAATTTGTTTAAGACACTATCCTTTTTTAAATTTGCGCAATTCTATTTAGAATTATTCTAACTACTGGGAAATGCACATTTTAAAATATAAACCGATACTGTTTTTTTCATTCCTTACATGTTCATTATATGCACAGGAAACTCCAAAAACAAGTATTGATACTACAAAACTTAGCGAAGTTGTAATTACCGGCCAGTTTGAGCCGCAATCTCTTAAAAAATCTGTTTTTAATGTAAGAGTAATTAAGCGTGAAGATATTGAACGCAGAGCCGCTAATAATCTTGCAGACGTACTAAATCAATACCTTAACATTACTGTACGCCCCAGTGGCACAGACGGACGATCTACAGTATCGATGTTTGGGCTTGACGGACAGTATTTTAAAATATTAATGGATAATGTACCCATTGTAAGCGATTCAGGACTGGGTAATAATATAGACCTTACACAAATAAACCTTGATGATGTAGAGCGTATAGAAATTATAGAAGGCTCTATGGGCGTTACACATGGCGCAAACGCAGTTACCGGTATTCTTAATATTATAACCAAAAAAGGCAGTAAAAAGAGGTATGAGGTTTCTGCAACAGTACAGGAAGAAACTGTGGGTAATGAGTATGCTATTTTTAATAAGGGCAGGCACATACAGGCCTTTAAGGCTTCTTATAATATTAACAACAACTTATATGTATCTGTAGGAGCTAACAGGAACGATTTTGCAGGTTTTTTTGATAACAAGAGAGGAAAAAATTATAGTGTTAACGATAGCCTTAGAGGGTATAGCTGGCTGCCTAAGCAACAAATAATTACTAATGCTTTAGTTAGTTATACAAAAGGTACATTCAGGGCATTTTATAAGTTTGATTATTTTAATGAGAATGTAGATTATTACAATTCTATTGTAATACCTATTGACAATTATCCTTTTGAACCTACTTATTACAGCAGGGACATTAGGTATAAAACAAACCGTAATTTTCATCTCCTTAACGCATCCGGTCATCTGTTTTCGCAACTGGCCTATACGGTATCTGCATCGTACCAAAAGCAGAAACGCGACCAGGAACGTTTTAATTACTACATTCTTTCTTCGCAGGAAAAAGAAAACAACACCATTACCTACCTTTCCAGAGAAGTATTATACTCTACAGGAAGCGTAAGTAATTTTTTTAAAGACAAGCGCTACGACCTGCAACTGGGTTATGAAGCAGTAACCGAAAAAGGCTTTGCATCTCCGGCTTCAGGAACTTTCAGGGATGAAGAACAAGTGGGTGGTGTAAACAGAACACTGGGCAATTATGACTTTTATGCTTCTGCAGAAATAAAGTGTACTGACCGTTTTTCACTTCGCCCGGGCTATCGCCATTCTTTTCAGTCTGTATTTGAAGACCAAAATGCAATGTCGCTTGGTGCACGTTACCTTTTTGGAAAAGGACTGGAAGCAAGGGCATCTGTAGGGAAATCATACCGTACGCCAAATTTTGACGAATTGTACAGTTACTTTGTAGACTCAAACCACAATGTACAGGGTAATGAAAACCTTACTCCTGAAAGCAGCCTTTCTTATGAAGGGAGTATTAAAAAAGAAACCTTTTTTAGTTCAGGCCTTAAGTTAAACAATAACCTTATTGCCAGCTACATTGAAGTAGATGACAGAATAAGCCTTATACTAACCAGTGTTACTCCATCATTTGCCTACCGCTATATGAATGTAGACAAATATAAAATTGTAAACGTTGCAACTTCGCATCAGTTGGCATATAAAAATTTTGAAGCAGCTGCCGGACTATCTTTAGTAGGTGTTTCTCAGTTATTAGATGCAGGTGCACTAGATTCTATTTCTAACAGCGATTTTCTTTATGTATTAAATGGTAATGCCAGCGTGGGTTATAACGTTCCTAAATGGAATACTTTATTCTCGCTATATTACAAATACACCGGCCGCGAGCAGCTTTATCAGCAAAATACAGATGTAAGTAATAATATTACCTATAGCAAAGCAATAATAGACGGTTACAGCATGCTAGACGCTTCAGTTAAAACATCGTTTCTTGAAAAAAAACTGGACCTTACCTTTGGCGCCCGAAACCTGTTGAATATGAAAAACATCAATTCTACAGCAGGCGGCAGCGTGGGTGGTGTACACGGCGGTGGTAGCGGTAATATGCTATTAGCTTATGGTACTTCATTTTTTGCAAAACTTACATATAATATAAATTTCAATTAATACAATCAAATATCCATGAAAAAGTTTTTCCTTTTTTTACTTGGCTTTGTGTTACTTGCTTTTACAGCATGTAACAATGACGATGATAGTAATAACACACCCATAAGTGTTTCGTTCGCAAATCCATCACAAAACATTCCTGAAGGCGCAACTACGGTTCAGATACTTTTTTCTAATGCAGCTTCGGGTGCAGGTAGTGTTACGCTAAGCCTTAATCCTAATGCTGTTTCATACGGAACAGACTTTACCACACTACCGGCTTCTTCTAACAATGTAATAGTTGTACCGTTTGAAGCAGGTGCAAAATTTGCCAGCTTTACCTTCAATAAGATAATAGAAGGTGTTCAGGGTGAACCACAAAGAGTAATTTTTACGATTACTGATGTTTCTTTAAATGCAACGATTGCAGGAAACAAAACAACACAGCTTAACTTTAGCGAAACGGCATCTCTTGGTACTGCACTTGCTGCACTTACAGGTGGTGCTACACAGCCTAACCAGGTATATGTAGACCTTAGCAGCGGTGGCCTTGCTACTGTGCCACGTGTATCCTGGGATCTTGGTTTTTATGGCGGAGACGAATTCCGTATCGTTCTTAACAGCTCACTTAAAATGGCTGCAAAAGCACTTAATACTACAGATATTGACTTAGTTGCTTCAGAAGACAGCAGCCTGAATATTGGACAGGGCCAGGGTAACCTTGCCTATATAGATAATCCGGTAGGTAATATTGATGGTACTGCTATAGCAGCTGTATCTGATAATGATGCAAACAACAAAGTATATCTTGTAAATTTAGGTAATGGCCCGGCTGCTACACAACCCGCTGTAGGATCTGAAGGGTCTGCCGGTGGTGCACACAGAGGCTGGAAAAAAATAAGGATACTAAAAAGTGGCAGCGACTACAAACTGCAGTATGCCGATATTAATGCTACCACACACCAGGAAGTTACTATTACAAAAAACAACGCATACAACTTTACCTTCTTTAGTTTTACAACAAACAATACTGTAAATGTAGAGCCGCAAAAAGTAAGCTGGGATATTAACTTTACCACATTTACTAATGTAGTTGGCCCTACTACTCCATACTATTTTGCAGATTTTATTGTAACCAATACTAAAGGTGGCGCACACTCTTACCAGGTTCTAAATTCAGCAACTGTAAACTACGATAACTTTACATTAGCTAATGTAAACGAAAGCCTGTTGACAGAAGACCAGCGTAACATTGGCTCTAACTGGAGAACTACAACAGCAAACCCGGATGCAGAAGTGCCTACATCTGCATTCTCATTATTTACAAACCGTTTTTATGTGATAAAAGATCCTGCAGGAAACGTATATAAACTAAAATTAACAGGTGCTACAAGCGAATCTGGCGAAAGGGGTTACCCTAAATTCCAGTATGCACTACTGCAATAAGACTTTATGTAACTTAGTAAGTTAGTTTTTTTTCTCGATCCCGGCCGGTTATGTGTGTACCTGCCGGGATCTTTTTATATTTTAAGATTGTAATATTTATGGACAAGTTTATTAAAATTCTTTTCACACAAAAAATTTCAGACCTGGAGTTTGAGACAGAGTCAATATGGTGCCAACACCTACACGACAATAAATTTTTGATTGATACCATTTGTAGCTAAAAACATTGCATTTGGAGACATTATTTTAGCTGAATTTGATAAAGATGATAACCAATATCATTTTGAAGATTTCAATACTAACTCTGGAAATACAACTGTACGAATATTTGTGTATGATGATAATATAATTGAAGAGACAAGAAAATGGTTACACATAAAATCATGTGAATCTGAAGTACTATTAGTCCGGAATATAATTGCTGTAAATATTCCTAAGAATATTTTGTATGGCCCTATAAAGCTTTTTCTTGATCAGGGAGAAAGAGAAAATAAGTGGACATATGAAGAATCTTGCCTGGAACATAGCTACTAATCTCAGAAAATATTATAAAACAAAAGCACCTCTTTCGGGGTGCTTTGTTTTATTTAATCAAGGCTAAGTGTTATCTGCCCATCATCCTCTAATGTTATTGGGGCATCATCGCTTAGGTCAAGCTCCCCTCTTACTTCAATTTCTTCAGGTTCCGGTTCCGGCTCATCATAAGGTAAGGGTTCTAACAGGCTTATTTGTTTTATTTTATCAGCTGTTAACTGGTTACCAAGAGCTTTAATACCTTTTACAGCTATAAACTGCTCCAGGTCTACTGTTTGTGTTTCTTTTTGTACACCTTTTATTTTGGGAAATACAACCTCTGCAACCGGCCTGTAATCAGTACTCACAATTTCGAGTACCGACTTTTCGTGTTCGGTTATAAAAGTTTCTTCCTTATTTTCATTTTCTACTAAAAAGCGTTTTACATAGTAACGCTCTTTTTCGCCATCATAATAAATGGCCGAAATAGGCTTTTTAGGATTCCATTTCTCCAGCACTATCATGCCCTCATCAAAGTGCGTAGTGAGTTCAGGAATAATAGTTTTTAGCTTTCCGTTTTGGTTTACAATAAGCAGCCTGTCATTCGGGCGGAATTCACCCAACAGCTCTCCCCTTGCATCTACATTAAGCCTGTGCACGGTATCATCAAACCATATCCTGCGTGGCTTAAGGGTAGAAATACCTTTTTCTTTAAGCTCAATTTTCTTGATAGGATATTTAGAAACCGTATTACCACGCGATGCCCTGCCTTTAATGGCAATAGCGGCAAAATCAAGGTCGTATTTAAGTTTCTTAACGCTGCCAACCTGGCGCAGCAGTATTGTAACTACTTCTGCCTCACCATTAGGGTTATCAGAAAAATAAAGCACCATAGAATCTTTTGTACCCGCAGAAAGGTCGTACGGCTTATCTCGCGTAACACCTGACACGTTAAAGCGTTTTACATAGCTCGATCCGTTTTTACCATCGCGGTAAATCATGTTATAAATAGTACGCTTGTCATTCCTGTCAAATACTGCTACATGTATAATGTCTTTACCTACAAAGGTTTTTACATCTACCTTGGTAATAATCATGCTGCCATCGCGAAGAAATACAATAACATCATCAATATCAGAACACTCTGCAACATACTCATCCTTTTTAAGGCCGGTACCTACAAAGCCTTCCTCACGGTTTACATAAAGTTTGGTATTACGCAATACCACTTTTGTAGCCTCAATATTATCAAAGCTGCGTAACTCTGTTTTACGCTCACGACCTTTACCATAACGGTCTTTAAGGCTTTGGAAATAATTTACGGTAAAATCAATAATATTAGCAAGGTGGTGCTTAATCTGCTCTATCTCTCCCTCCAGCGCTTCTATCTTTTCCTGCGCTTTATCAATATCAAATTTAGAAATACGCTTAATGCGGATTTCGGTAAGACGCACTATGTCATCTTCTGTAACAGCTCTTCTCAGGTGGGTAACAAAAGGTTTAAGCCCCTCGTCTATCGCACGGATAACGCCCTCCCAGGTTTCCTCCTCTTCAATGGCGCGGTAAATCCTGTTTTCAATAAATATACGTTCCAGCGACTGAAAGTGCCAGCTCTCTTCAAGCTCGTTAAGCTGTATTTCAAGTTCACGTTTAAGTAAATCTACCGTACGATGGGTAGAGATACGCAGCATTTCGCTTACGCCTACAAAATAAGGTTTATGGTCTTCGATAACACAGCCAAGTGGCGCTACAGATGTTTCGCAGGCCGTAAAGGCAAACAGCGCATCTATAGTTTTATCTGGCGATACGCCCGGCGGAAGATGGATGAGTATCTCTACATCGGCTGCCGTATTATCTTCAATTTTCTTAACTTTTATCTTACCCTTTTCGTTGGCTTTAAGAATGCTGTCTATTAAACTACCGGTATTAGTACTAAACGGTATCTGTGTAATAACCAGCGTACTTTTGTCTAACTGAGATATCTTAGCACGCACACGCACACGGCCACCGCGCATACCGTCGTTATAATTAGATACATCTGCAATACCGGCCGTAGGAAAATCAGGATATATGGTAAACGGCTTATTTTTTAAGATTTTTATTGAAGCATCTATAAGCTCGTTAAAGTTATGCGGAAGCACCTTGGTACTTAAGCCCACAGCAATACCTTCTGCCCCCTGTGCTAACAGCAACGGGAATTTTACCGGAAGGTTAACCGGTTCGTTACGCCTGCCATCATAACTTGACTGCCATGGCGTAATTTTAGGGTTATATAATACCTCCAGGGCAAACTTACTAAGGCGCGCCTCTATATAACGCGATGCCGCAGCACCATCGCCGGTAAGTATGTTACCCCAGTTACCCTGTGTGTCTATAAGTAAATCTTTTTGGCCTATCTGTACCATGGCATCGCCTATACTCGCGTCGCCGTGTGGGTGGTACTGCATGGTATGCCCTACCACGTTAGCCACCTTGTTATAACGGCCGTCATCAAGCTCTTTAAGCGAGTGCATAATACGGCGCTGCACGGGCTTAAATCCGTCTTCAATAGCGGGTACAGCACGTTCCAGGATTACATAAGAAGCGTAATCCAGAAACCAGTCCTTATACATGCCGGTTACCTTAGTAATGGTATCCTGGTTATCAGGGTCTTCTTTTCTGTCGTAAAAATGTCCGCCGTCTAAAGGCTCTAAATTTTCTTCTTCACTCATTTATAAAAAATGATTTTAAAACTCCGAATAATGGGTTATTCCTGCCGATTTAAACAGGCGTTCTAAACTATCTGCCTTAGCCTTGCAAAAGCCGTATGGCAATGCAACATTAGCCGACAAACGGTAATCTATACAACTCAGGCAAATCTCCATATAAGCAAATACCTTAGCTTTATTATTATAAAACACAAGCCGGTGAGCCGGGTAATAACAATCTGCTTTTAAATGCTCTTTACAACTATCTGTATAAAGAATATCAAATAACTCAGTTACCTGTTCTTTATTCAACTGTATCTTTTCAATTATTTTTTCATCCGCAATAGCAAGCCTGCCATTTGCAATCTTATAATTATCCGGATTCTCTGTATCTTCCTGTGTAAAGGCATAAGATATGACTTCTACTTTTGAGGCACTATTAAAAGGATATGTTTCCTGCAAAAGCTTCCCTTCTGAGGCTTTCTTACAACCAACAGATAAAAAAACAAGTAAAATCAGGATAAAACATCTCATTCTGTTATGCAAATACAGCTTTCTACAAATCTATTAAAAAAACTTTGAAATCCATAATATTGTAACGTGTGCCCTTCTATAAATACTGAATAAAAAACATAAAAAAATCCCGAACTTTCGTCCGGGATCGTACAGGAAAATAAAACAACATTTATTCTGCATATTTATTAATAAGGCGTACCATAAGGTTGTTTAAAAATTCTACCTCATATTCGCCTACCGATGGCTCCAGATGCTGGTTGCCCACGCCGCTGTCATTAGTTATAAACACATAAGAACCGTTTGTAACAATAGAAAAGAAACGCATTAAAAACTCGGTTTCCTTATTAATGCCACTGGCTGTAACAGGAATAACCTTGATGCCTTTTTCAGCAGCCTTAAGTATTGACTTATGTATATCACTAATTACCTGTGGATCATAATGAGGTGGCGCATCGAGCATTAAAAAAAGAATCCTTGTTTTAGCATTCGACGACCATTGCAGCTCATTAACGCCTTTATCCAGCGCGGTATGTACTGCTTCAGGAAAGTCGCCTCCACCATCAGCACTCTGTTCTTTTATAAAATTAAGCGTGGTAGAAACATTATCTGTAAAGTTAGAAACACGCGTTACATAATTATCGCCTTCATCTCTGTAAAATAAAGACGATGTAGCAACAGATGCCTGTGGGTTATCGGTTTTAACCCTGCTTATAACATCATACAACTCAGTTTTTAAATATTCTAACTCATCGCCCATAGAACCTGTGGCATCTACTACAAAGGCAACTTCTACCCTGTTATCTACACCCGAAAGCTGAGTCAGGGTTACCTCATTAACACCTTCAGAAAAATATTTTACATCGTTTACAACAACACCGCCGTTATTAATATTCAGGGTAATTCCTTCAATCGCATTAGCCTGATTAATACTAAAGAGGTTTTGCCAAAGTTCAGCTTTACCTTTATTATCAGTACGCACAGCATATACTACATCTTGCCCCTTTTGCAACACTACCGGTACATTTATTGCCGGGACTCCACCGGGACCAGTAACATGCACAGATATTCTTGAAGTTGTGTAGAACGACCAGTATGTTTCCATACTACCATATTCCTGCCCTTGTTTAAGGTTTTTCCAGAAATCCCAATTATCAAGGTCATTCCATTCGCCGGCAGTTATAACACCCGGCTCATTTTGACCGGGCTCCTGTCCGTTACCCGGAAGCGCTCCTTCGCTTGATGGCCCTCCGTCGCCGGAAAATCCATCACCATCGCCACTACACCCTACAAGGCTAAACATCATTACAATAAACAGGATAGAAATCTTTTTCATAGATTTTAATTGTTTGGTTTCTATAAAGATACAAAACCGGCAAAAGGTTGCGTTGGAGTGCTGAAAAACCCTTTTAACAAAAACCACGGGTTTAAAATCATCTTCAATAATTTCATCGCCAAAGCATAGCCTCGTTGTATTTTATTGGATCTTAAAATTGCAGTTTTTCAACAAAAAAACTACTTCTATAAGTATATTAAAAAAGGTGTTGAATACGAAAATACGGTTACTCTAACTTTGGAAATAATTGGGAAATTTTTATTGCTAACAGCGCTATTATAGCATAGGGAACCAAAAGAATGTACAAACTTATGTTATTAGTTAAATAAGAAGTACCATAATACAATCCCGGCAACAGGTAACTTATGATTATTACTAAGGCAAAAAACCGTATTGAAACAGCCAGCAATTGCCTTTTATTTATATCCTGATGCGATAGTCTTAGCAATCTCAATAACCAGTCAGGATTAAGCAGTATAGCAGCAATAACTGTTATCTCTACAAGGTGCTTAAGGTATTCTTTCGGGTTATCAAGCAGGATATAAAAGTATGAATTGACATGATTGATGATAACATAGAAGCCTAAGATTTTCATCAATAACTTTATAACGCTGTATAATGTTGTATGTGAAAAATTAATTTTTACAGGATATTTATTTACCATATAATATAAGCTACCAAGTATAAAAAATTCAGCAACGCTAAGTATGATATACGTATTAAACTTATCCGGTACCGCTACATAATAATTTGAAGGGTATACAAAATAAGCGATAAACGATATGGCGTTTGACACTACCGAAGATAAAAGCAAAGCTTTTACAAAGGCATTTGCAAAAACATCCATACTTAAGTCATGCGATTGTTGTGCAGCGTCATGATGCAGTATACCTAAAACGCGGCTGTAAAACCATGGTGCGGTAACGAATAGCAGGTATAGTATAATGCAAATTATAGAAAAAAATACTATCGTGTAATCCTGCCTAAAACCTGAATTTAAAAAAATCACATTAAAAGGCAACGGCAACAGCAACAACCCTGGCAATGGCAAAATCATTAAGTGAATCAGTGGAATGGAAAATCTTATAGTTTTAATTTGTAATGGTTTTAGTAAAAGTAGCACTGTTAGCAACACTAATGCAATAGCTGCAAAAAGAACGACGTGTTTCATCTCAGTTCCTGCACTAAAACCTTGTATAATAGATAAATATATATCCATCGCGCGTAAAAATTCGCGTAAGCAAAGTATTGAGATGCCAGTATGGAGTATGAGTTTGTTTGTAATGTTTTTTTCCATAGAAGATTAAGGTTGAAAGGCATACCCATCAAATGTAAGGAAACTCAGTAAAATAAAAAAATCCCAAACATTTCTGTTTGGGATTTGATATTTAGATTGCAACCCCTCGCGGAATGCGCAATTTATATATTTATTAAGCAAGGGCAGCCTTAACCTGGTCTGCTGCTTCCTGAAACTGCACTGCAGAAAGGATAGGCATACCAGAGTTATCGATAAGCTCTTTTGCAATATCAGCGTTAGTACCCTGAAGACGTACAATGATAGGCACTTTAATAGCGTCGCCCATGTTTTGGTACGCATCTACAACACCTTGTGCTACACGGTCGCAACGAACGATACCACCAAAGATGTTGATAAGGATAGCTTTAACGTTAGGATCTTTAAGGATGATACGGAAAGCCGTTTCTACCCTCTTAGCATCTGCAGTACCACCCACATCAAGGAAGTTAGCCGGCTCAAAGCCTGCATATTTAATAAGGTCCATAGTTGCCATAGCAAGTCCTGCACCGTTTACCATACAGCCTACAGTACCATCAAGGTCTACATAGTTAAGGCCAACTTCTTTAGCTTCAACTTCTATAGGGTTCTCCTCAAGTACGTCGCGCATTTCTGCATATTTCTTCTGGCGGTAAAGTGCGTTGTCGTCAAGTACAACTTTAGCATCTACAGCAAGTATTTTATTGTCTGATGTTTTAAGAACCGGGTTGATCTCAAACATAGAAGCATCACTTGTAATATAAGCTTTGTAAAGAGAACCTATAAAGGCAACCATTTCTTTGTGTGCGTTACCGCTAAGGCCAAGGTTAAAAGCAATTCTTCTTGCCTGGAAGCCCTGAAGGCCTACAGCCGGGTCTACCTCTTCTGTAAAAATACGATCCGGAGTGTGCTCTGCAACTTCTTCGATATCCATACCACCTTCGGTAGAATACATGATCATGTTACGGCCGGCACCCCTGTTTAGAAGTACAGATACATAAAATTCTGAAGTTTCACTTTCTCCCGGGTAGTAAACATCCTCAGCAATAAGTACTTTATGTACCCTTTTACCTGCAGGAGGTGTTTGTGGAGTTACAAGGTCCATACCAATAATTTGTCCGGCAATTTCCTCTACCTGTTGCAGGTTTTTAGCAAGCTTTACGCCACCACCTTTACCGCGGCCTCCGGCATGTACCTGTGCTTTAACAACATACCAACTTGTACCTGTTTCAGCAGTAAGCTCTTTAGCCGCAGCAACAGCTTCAGCGGGGCTGTTTGCTACAATACCGCGCTGCACGCGTACACCGTGGCTGGCAAGTATTTCTTTTCCCTGATATTCGTGTAAATTCATATTAAATGCGTTTATCTTATTTAAAGTGCAACAAAAATAGTAAATAACATCAAACCGCCGAAAGTAATTTTAAACTTTTTCCTGCTAAAAACTATAGTTTACAAACAGCAATTTTTTTTGGGCCGGTACGCAACCTTTTTTAAACTTTTCCGTCTAAAATATATAACCCACTGTAATAAGAATGTTTTTTAGCCTTTACCAATTGCCATAATTATGACCACAAATTTGTATGCACATCATAATATTTACACCAATTTATAATACCTATATTCAATAGGTTATATACTTTAAAATAATAATTAGATATATATTAACGTTTTAACATAATGTTTTACCAATTTTATTTGTACATTGATAACAATAAAATCTGACTGGTAAACATAATCAAACTAATTCAATACAAGCATTTTATGAAAAACTTTACCAAATTATGTTGTGCCATTATTGCGGTTCTCATTGTAGGCTGCGGTAGTGATGATGACGAAAGCCCGTATTTAAGCAAAAAAAGTAACGTTTCTGCTTAAACACCTGCTCCTTACTTTAAAACCCAACTTCAAAGTATATAAGCCCTGTATTTACAGGGCTTTTTTTGTTATTGCATATGCCTGTAATCAAATGTATTATCATTGTAAATGGTTAAAAGGAAATTAAAATTCACTCTTTTAACACTCCTTTTCTCTACTTTTGACCTGTAAACCAATAAATACGTATGAATAAATTTTTACTTACAGTGGCCGCACTTATTTGCGGTATTACTATGCAGGCGCAGTTTGGCGTAAAGGGAGGATTAAATTTTTCAAACTTCCGAGGAGATGCGTCTGATGATTTTAATGTAGTTACCAACTGGCACCTTGGTGTAGTTTATGAAAGTGAAATTACAAACTTTTTGAGTGTACAACCCGAACTACTATATAGCGTGATGGGTGCCGAAATTAATGACAATAAAGTAAAGCTGGGCTATTTTAGTGTACCGGTTATGCTTAAGATATACCCTACCGAAGGATTTAATATTCAGCTGGGGCCACAATTTGGGATGCTGATTAATGAAAGTGATAACTTTAAGAGCTTTGAAAGTAATACATTCGACTTTGGGCTTGCCGCCGGGCTTGAGTTCTTTCTGACAAACAACCTGTTTATACAGGCAAGATACTATAGCGGAAGCAAAAAGGTATCTGATAACGTAGATATTAAAAATACAGCCGTAACGGCCTCTATAGGATTAATGTTCTAATTATTTAACCAACACTTAAAAAAAATGAAAAAGATCTTTTTAGCAGCAGCAATGCTTTTGGGCGTCATGACAACACAGGCGCAGGGTATTGATTTTGGTATCAAAGCAGGTGCCAACTTCGCAAATTTTAACGGTAACGACGTAGATACCGAAGGCATAACAAGCTGGCATGCCGGTGCAGTGCTTGAACTTAACATCGTACCTACATTCTCTGTACAGGCTGAGGCGCTTTACTCTTCAATTGGAGCTAAGGTAAAAGGTGGAGATGATATTAACCTTGATTATGTTAGTGTACCGGTACTGGCTAAGTTTTATATACTGCCAGAGAAAGTAAGTATTGTAGCTGGTCCACAATTCTCATTTCTTACTAAGGATACAGAAGATCTTAAAGCTAAAAGTACTGATATAGGGCTTGCCGGTGGTCTTGAAGCAAAAATTATAGCAGGGCTTTTTGTACAGGCACGTTATGTAATTGGCCTTACTAAAGTAGCCGATGGTGCTTATGCCAGCGATGCTAAGAACGGAGTGTTCCAACTGTCTGTTGGGTACAACATATTCTAAAAAATTAAAAATATTCTAAAAACCGGTTGGCTTTAGTTAGTCTAACCGGTTTTTTTATTTTGATACTTGTTAAATTTTTCATTATACCACATACATTCAGTAAGGCTAATGCCTATTTTTACTTTTATAATACAAACACTAAATGAAGATCATTATTATTAACGGCCCTAACCTTAACCTGCTGGGTAAAAGAGAACCGGAAGTATATGGCGGCCGCAGCTTTGAAGACTATTTTGCCGAATTACAGCAAAAATTTCCGGGTGTAAAACTGTCGTACTATCAAAGCAATATTGAGGGCGAAATTATTACTAAAATACAGGACACCGGTTTTGACCACGATGGCATCATACTAAATGCCGGTGCTTATACACATACCTCTATCGGCATAGCCGATGCCGTAAAAGCAGTAACCACACCGGTTATTGAAGTACACATATCAAATACGTTTTCTCGCGAAAGCTTTAGGCACCAGTCTTACCTATCGCCTGTTTGTGCGGGGGTTATTATTGGATTTGGACTAAAAAGCTATGAGTTAGCTTTACAATCATTTATATACGAAACATGAAAAAAATAGCCGCTATAATAATTTTCCTGGTTACCCTGCCTGCCCTGGCACAGGTGCGTGGTACCGTTACCGATAAGGCCGGCAAACCCGTTCCCTTTGTATCGATAGCGGTAGAAGGTACATATAGCGGCACATCATCTAACGAAGATGGGCAATATACCCTTAGCCTCAATAAAAAAGGGAAATTCACATTTATATTCAGGAGCATTGGCTTTAAGACCAAAGAAGTAAGCCAAAGCATTACAAGCTTTCCGCATATGCTGAATATTACCTTAGAAGATGAAAGTTACCAACTTAACGAGGTAGTTATTGGTAATAAAAAAGTAAGTGCAGACAGCCTTATTGCATTCGCTATTAAAAACAGGAAGATTAACGCTGCAAGGACAGCTGCTTTTGAAGCCGATTTTTATAGCCGTGGTACAGTACGCCTGCATAATGTTCCGCAAAAAGTGCTGGGGCAAAGCATAGGCGACCTGGGCGCATCTATAGATACCAGTGGCAACGGCATTATTTACCTAAGCGAAACGGTAAGCAAAATAGAGTACCGGGCACCGGATAAGCTAAACGAAACCGTAATTGCAAGCCGTGTAAGTGGGGAGGATAACGATTTTAGTTACAACAATGCCGATGCGGCACAATTTGATTTTTACCAAAACTATCTGCCCTTTCAGGTAAATGTGGTTTCTCCGCTAGCTAATGATGCCTTTGCCTATTATAAGTACAATCTGGAAAGCACTTTTAGCGATACCGGCGGGCAAATAATCAATAAAATAAAAGTAACACCAAAAACAGATACCGAAGCCACGATGGATGGCTACCTGTATCTTGTAGATAAAACAGCCGAAATTTATGCCACAGATCTTTCTGTAAAAGGCAGCACCATAAAACAGCCATTGCTTAACAGTCTTACCATAAAACAAAACTTTGGCTACAACAGGCAAGAGCACTTGTGGAGTAAAAATGTACAGCTTATAACTTTTGACCTTAGCCTGCTGGGCGTTCATGCCGAAGGTACTTTTAGCTATGTGTATAGCAATTATAACTTTAAGCCCACTTTTACAGATAAAAGCCTTACAGCAGAAATTCAGTATTTTGAGCCCGACAGCAATAAAAAAACTGCTGCATACTGGAATGGTATACGCCCTATACCCCTTACCCCTGCTGAGCGCAACGACTACATTGTAAAAGACCGCCTTGAAACCCTGCGCCAGACAAAAGCATATACAGATAGTACTGACCGCGAGCGCAACCGCTTTAAGTGGACATCGGTACCCGTAGGTTATAATTATTATAATACGGCAGAACAATGGCAGTTTAGCTACACCGGCATCATCCGCAGGTTGGCATTTAATACTGTACAGGCCTATTGGCTGGGGCCAGGATTTGAGTTTACAAAGTTTCATGATGAGTATAATAAGACGTATACTAAAATAGGTACCGACTTAAACTATGGTTTTGCAGAACAGCGCTTTAGGATGACTGGCCATATAGAGCATAAATTCAATAATTTCAGTAAACGGAAAATTACCCTTAGCGGTGGTAGCAGCATAGAGCAATACAACCCTGAAAAACCAATCAATAAGATTGTGAACAGTATAAGCACCCTGTTCTTTAGGGATAATTACATGAAGCTGTATGACAATGCTTTCGCGAGGATTAATTATGAAGAAGAGGTTACAAACGGACTGTTTCTGTATGGGAGTGTAGAGTACACGCGCCGCCATGCCCTGCGAAACAATACCAATTTTAGTACATTAAAAGATATATATCACGACTATACATCAAACAACCCATTGTTGCCGTTTGATTATGACACGCCTGCTTTTTTAAAGCACAACATGATGAAGGCATCGGTTATGGCGCGCATAAGCTTTGGTCAAACCTACCGCACCCGTCCTGATGGCCGCGAAACCATTACTAATGATAAGTATCCGCTTTTATATTTAAAATATGAAAAAGGATTTGCGTCAAGCATTAAAGATTATGAGTTTAACCATGTATCTGCACGTGTATTATATGATCTTACCATAGGCAATGCCGGTACACTGGGTACAGCGTTCAGGGCTGGTAAGTTTTTTGATAGTGGCAGTGTAGCCTTCCCGGACTGGAAACATTTTAATGGTAACGAAACCCACGTGGGCCGTTCAGAACGTTATCTTAATGTTTTTAACCTCCTGCCCTATTATACCCACAGTACAAACGACCAGTATTTTGAAGCCCATATGGAGCATCATTTTAATGGCTATCTTACTAACTCAGTACCGTTATTCAACAAGCTTCAATATTACCTTGTAGCCGGGGCGCACTACCTTGCCACACCACAAAACAATCCGTATATGGAATTTACCATAGGGTTAGACAATGTAGGCTGGGGTAAGTTCAGGCTACTGCGCTTTGACTATGTACGCTCTTACGAAGGGGGCTTTAGGGGCGATGGTGTTGTATTTGGCTTAACTTTTATAGATTTCCTGGAGTAGGTAATTTAATGCGTTTGCACTAAGCATTCTATGGGTTTCATACTACAATAAAGCTAAATAAGCTTATATTCGCAAGTAGAAACCAGTAACCGCATGAAACAAAAATCTCTTTTTTTATTACTATTTATTGCACTATTACTTACGTCCTGTATGTCTATGGCACTAAGGTCTGTGGGTGCTTACCGGGAGCATAATTCGGTATCCTTTTTTAGTAACGGAAATAAAACGGTTGCTTATATCCCTATGGTTCATGTGGGCAAAAAAGAGTTTTATGCCGATACAAAAAGCAAGGTAGATTCATTACAACGCAATGGCTACATTGTTTTTATGGAAAGCGTGCGTGTTAAAGATTCACTCACAGCTCCTCAAAAAGACACACTGCGCCGAAAAATACGCTACCTGCTGGGTGTAGACCTTAACCGTAACGGTTACCTGGATTCTGTAAACGGTACCTTTATGGGTCGTAAATTTAAAAACAAAGAAGGCCTTACCAACCAGCCCAAATATCATAAAATGGGTGTAGATACCATTAAAGGACGGATTGAAGATGTACCAATGAATGTTTTGCTTAAAGCATATGAAGACCAATATGGCAAAATTGCACTTAGCAATTGCGACTTCGAAACCTCATTTGACCAAAAATATTCATGCCCGAGGCAGGTTAATAACTGGATGAAAGAATTTGTACTGGGCTACCGTAACAGGTACCTTGCTGCTGCCATTATAGATGAAAATAACCAAAAAATAGCCGTAATGTATGGTGCCATGCACTATGGCGGGCTGTTAGAAGAACTCACAAAAACAGACAGTACCTGGACCGAAAGAAAAGACCTGTACCGTAAGCAGTAACTATGCACAAACATTTTATAATATATAAGCCCTGGGGGTTCCTGAGCCAGTTTATTTACAACCTTAAACGCAATAAGAAATTACTGGGCGAATTGCATGATTTTCCTGAAGGCACTATGGCCATAGGCCGCCTGGACGAAGACAGCGAGGGATTGCTGCTGCTTACTACAGATGGCATGATGAGCGAAATTGTGCGGGGCAAAAATGTAGAAAAAGAGTACTATGCCCAGGTAGACGGTATTATAACGCCCGATGCGGTTGAACAGTTACAAAATGGTGTAAAAATAGGCTTTAAGGGTACTAAATATATTACTGCACCGTGCAAAGCATTTATACTAGATGCCACTCCTGCACTGCCGGAGCGATCGCGCAGGGTACGCGATGGCCACCGGCCTACCAGCTGGGTTAGCATTACAGTTACAGAGGGCAAATTCAGGCAGGTGCGCAAAATGGCTTCGGCTGTGGGTTTTCCTGTACTAAGGCTGGTACGCGTTCGTGTCGGCAATATACATTTACACGATTTACAACCGGGAGAGGTTAGAGAGGTAACCGTGTTTGACATTTAAAAGGCGCTAATATATTAGTTTTGAGTTAAAACCCTAAACCCGGAAGAGCCTAAAAACGTACAATGCATACTTAATATTGTAAGATTTTTTAGCAAAATTTTAAACATCCCCTACGGTAATTTCGAGTATTTTTAGCAGTAATGAACAAGAAGAATACCAAGCTAAAAAAATACCTGAGAAAAGGACTGAAGATACTGCTCTGGACGGTAGGCTCCGTTATTGCGTTATTCCTGCTAATAGTACTGCTGTTACAGGTGCCCTATGTACAAAACTTTGTAAAAGACAAAGCCGTTACCTATCTTGAAAAAAAGATTGGCACCGATGTAAAAATTGGCCGTATAGAAATTGGCCTGCCTAAAACCGTAATCATAGAAGATGTTTATTTTGAAAGCCAACAGCATGATACGCTGCTTGCCGGAGAAAAACTTGCGGTAGACATAAGCCTGTTTAAACTGCTGAGTAGTGAGGTAGAAATAAACAGCATCTCCCTTACAGGAATTAACGGCCGTGTTGCCCGTAATAAACAAGGTGTTTTTAATTTTGATTATATTATAAAAGCATTTGATAGCGGCAAGCCAAAAGATACTACCGGCACGCCCATGAAATTCTCTATCAATAAGGTAAATCTTGACCGCGTTAAGGTAAAGTATGACGACGACATTACTGGCAATTACCTAACGGCGGGCATAAAGCATTTTGATACGCGATTTAAAGATTTTGACCTTGATAACCTGGCGTTTAACATCCCTAAAATAAACCTTGATGGTGTAACCGTACGTTTTAAGCAAAGTATGGTTGATGAAATAGCACAAACCACTCAAAAAGCTGCTGAAGAAGCCAGTAAACAACCTGACCTTTCTTTAAAACTGGGCGAAATAAACCTTACCAATGTAGATGTAGGCTATGATAATGAAGGCAGCAGCCTGGACACCGGCCTGAAACTTAAAAGACTGTTTGCTAAAGTAAACGAAGTAAACCTGAAAACCCAACTTATCGACCTTGATAACCTTGAAATAGAAAATCTTAAAGGCGGATTAGCTTTTGGCAAAGCCGAAAAACAGGCACAGGAAGAACTTCCAAAAGAAAGTACTGCGGTGCAAAAAGCCCAATGGAAATTTAAGCTGAATAATACTGATATTAAAGATGTTGCTTTTAAATTTGATGACCAAAATGCAGCCCCTGTTACTAAAGGAATCGACTTTAAACACCTTGATATTACTAACCTTAACCTTAAGGCAAAAGACTTTAGCTATGGCCCTGATGCTATTTCTGGTACTATAGAGCGCTTTACGGTTAAAGATAAGAGCGGTGTTGATATTCAGGAACTACGTACCGAATTTTTATACGGTACACGTGGTGCAGAACTTAAAGGCCTGTATCTTGAAACACCACAAACATTACTAAAAGACCATATTGCCGTTGCTTACCCATCTTTAGAAGCAGTGCAAAAAGACATCGCCTCGCTTAGTGTAGATGCTAATTTAGATAACAGCCAGATAGGTTTTAAAGATGTGTTGCTTTTTGCTCCGCAGCTTGCCAATACTGCGCCGTTTAAAGGCAACCCTAATAGTAGCCTGTTCATTAACAGTAATGTAAAAGGCCAGCTTGCAGACCTGTACATTGGTAACCTCGAAGTGCGTGGTATAGGCCGTACCGTAATTGCCGCGAGCGGCCGTATCAAAGGGCTGCCTGATGTAAAAACCGCTAATTTTGACCTGAATATTAAAGACTTTAAGTCTACCGCTAAAGATATAAACAGCCTTTTACCGGCAGGCACATTGCCAGCAAATATTCAGCTGCCTGCAAATATTGCCGTTAAAGGCACGTTTAAAGGCGGCATTAATAATTTTGCAACTAATCTTACCCTGGGCAGCAGCTTTGGTAATGCAAAAGTAAAAGCCACGTTTGACCAAAGGCGTAAAGGTGCAGAAAAATATGATGCTGATGTAGATATTGCCAACTTTGATGTGGGCAGCCTTATAAAAAATGATTCCATTGGGCGCATTACCATCAAGGCAAAAGTAAAAGGCTCGGGGCTTGATCCGCAAACGGCAAATGCATCATTAAAAGGAACAGTTATTAAAGCCGAATATAACAGCTACACCTACCGCGACCTGTTTATAGACGGTTCTATAAATAACGGCACGTTTAAGGCAATTGCTAACATGAACGACCCTAATCTTGATTTTGACCTGGATGCCTCGGGTGGATTTAAAGGGAAATATCCGAAAGGAAAAGTGCACCTCAATATTGATATTGCCGATCTTGACAAGTTAAACCTGCATGCGGGGCCATTAAAACTGCGTGGCAATGTAGACGCTGATATTGACGATGCCAATCCTGATAACCTTAACGGGCGCATAGCAATTCATAACTTTTTATTTGCCAATGCAGAAGAACAATTTGCGATGGACTCTATTAATATAGCAGCGGTAACCACACCCGATACTACCAATATTACTGTGGTATCGCAGTTTATAAAAGCCCGTGCAAAAGGCCATTACAAAATAAGCCAGTTGCCGGCAGCGATTAAAAACACCATTTCTAAATACTATGAAATTCCGGGGCAAAAGGTTGAAAAGCCTGAAGACCCGCAACAAATAGCATTCTTCCTTAATATTGATAATGATCCTATTATTACTAAACTGGTTCCCCAAATTACCCGCCTGGAGCCTATAAAAATTAAAGGGGCTTACAACAGCGCTACAGACAGCCTTGTAGTAAACGGGCTTATTCCGCGTGTCGTATTTGGCAGCAATACCATTTCTGGCGGAGCGTTAAACATTACTACACGAGATACTGCCCTTGTGTACAGTGTACAGGTTGAGGGGCTTGAAAACAGTTCGTTTAAACTGGGGCAAACCAGCATTACCGGAGATGTAAAAGATAATACACTAAACTACAGGCTGGAAATAGACGACCAGAAAAAGAAGCAGCAATATATGCTGGCGGGTAACCTTAAACAGGTTGACGGAAATACAGAAATTGCACTTAACCCAAATGGGCTAATGCTTAATTATGATGAGTGGGCTATTGCACAGGATAACCTTATCCGTTTTGGGCAACAGGGCATTTATGCCAATAACTTTGAGCTGAGTAACGATGGTGGTTCTATAAAAATACAATCGGAGTCAGAAACCGCTAATGCGCCGCTAAATGTAACGCTGAATAACTTCCAGATTGAAACGCTTACCAATGCCGTTCAGAAAGATGAAGTAAAAATTAAAGGAATCATAAATGGCGATGCAAAAGTGCGCGACCTTGCCAATACCCCGGTATTTGAATCGCATCTTGACATTACAGACCTTGCCGTAGCAAAAGATACCGTGGGCAATGTAAAAATTTATGTAGACAACGCGACAGCTAATACCTTTAAAGCCGACGTAGCTATTACAGGCAACGGTAACCAGGTAAACCTTAAAGGCAACTACAATACTACATCGAGCAGTTTTGATATGAACCTTGATATGCAAAAACTGAACATGGCAAGCATACAGGCGCTTAGCTTTGGTGCCTTGAAAGACAGCGACGGTTACCTTTCAGGGAAATTTGATGTTACAGGCACAGCTACAGATCCTAACATACTGGGAGACCTGAAATTTAACGATGTAAGTTTCCGGGTTACGCAGCTTAACTCGCTGTATAAAGGTGTAAATAATAACATCCGCTTTACCGATGCCGGTATAGAGATGAACAACTTTAAAATAGAAGACGAAAAAAACAACATCCTTACGATAGATGGTAACATAGCCACTACAGATTATCGTGCCTTTGGTTTTAACATGACCGTAAAGGCTGAGAACTTCAGGGCAATAAACAGTAAGGCAAAGGATAATGATTTTTATTATGGCGACCTGTACCTTGATGCTGACCTTAGCATAAAAGGAACAATGACCGCACCTATAGTAGATGGCGACCTTAAAATAAACGAAGACACTAAGTTTACCGTAGTGCTGCCACAACAGGATCCTTCAATCGCAGACCGCGAAGGCGTGGTAGAGTTTGTAGACGAAGATAATATAGAAATGATGCAGCGCCTCAAAATTGAGGAAGCCGTAAATAAAACCGGATTTGAGGGGATGGATGTTTCTGTAAATATCGAGATCGTTAAAGAAGCTACCTTAAACCTCATTATAGATAAAGGTAATGGCGACTTCCTGGAGCTTAAAGGCGAGGCCCAGCTTACAGGCGGTATAGACCCATCGGGTAAGACCACCCTTACCGGACGATATGAGTTTACAGAAGGTGCTTACCAAATGTCGTTTAACTTTATAAAAAGGAAATTCGATATAAAATCGGGCAGCTCAATAATCTGGACCGGCGAGCCTACAGCGGCAAATATTGATATTACTGCTGTATACACAACAGAGACAGCGCCTATAGACCTTGTAAGTAATGAGATAAGCGGCAGGACATCTGTAAATACCTTTAAACAGCGTATCCCTTTTGATACCGAGCTTAAAATTGGTGGCGAGTTGCTAAAGCCCGAACTGTCTTTTGATATTGTGATTCCGGAAGGTAATCATGGTGTATCGAGCGAAGTAATAAATACTACAGAGTCTAAGCTAGCCCAGATACGCCAGGAACCATCAGAAATGAATAAGCAGGTATTTGCCCTATTGTTATTAAACAGGTTTATTGGCGATAACCCTTTTTCAAGCGAAGCCGGAGGAACCAGTGCAGAGTCGCTTGCCCGCCAGAGTGTAAGTAAGATACTTTCGCAACAGCTTAATAATATTGCGGCAAATCTTGTAAGTGGTGTAGAACTTAATTTTGACCTTGAATCTACTGATGATTATACTACGGGTACACAGGCTAACCGAACTGATCTTAATGTGGGTGTATCTAAAAACCTGTTTAACGACCGCCTAAAGGTTACTGTAGGTAGTAGCTTTGGACTTGAAGGCCCGCAGCAGGCCAATGAGGAAACAACAAACATTGCAGGAGACGTTTCGCTTGACTACCAGCTAACACAGGATGGCCGATATATGGTGCGTGCTTATCGCAAAAATGAATATCAGGTGGCACTGCAAGGGCAGATTGTTGAAACCGGGGTTTCATTTGTTATAACAATGGATTATAATAAATTCCGTGAACTTTTTCATCGTACACAAGAGGAAAGAGAAATGAGGAAGCAGGAAAACGAACGCAAAGCACGAGCCCGCCAGGAAAAAAGGAACAAGAAAGCTAAAGCCGCAGAAAAAGAAGTACAGGACAAATTACAGCCAAACAGCACTAATGATGAAGATAAATAAATTTATATACCTACTATTTTTAATCCTCTTTGCTTACGGCTGTAGTAATACCAAGTACCTGCCCGAAGGCGATATGCTATATGTGGGCGGCAAGGTAACGGTTAAAGATACAGTGATGACTAAAAAGCAGCGCAAGGTATTAGAGAAAGAGCTACAGCCCTTGCTGCGCCCTAAACCTAACAGTAATTTTTTAGGATTGCGCTTTAAGCTATATATGTATAACCTTGCCGGCGAACCTAAAAAAGAAAGCGGCCTGCGCCATTGGATGCGTACAAAACTGGGCGAACCACCTGTACTGTTTAGCCAGGTAGACCTTGATTATAATGCTGACATTTTACAAAACTATAGTGAGAATAAAGGTTTTTTCAAGACCCGCACTTCGGCAGATTCGGTTTCAAAAAGTCGACGTGCTACGGCATTGTATACAGTTACTACCAATAAGCAGTTTAAGATACGTAACGTAACTTTCCCTGATACGGCAGGATCAAAACTGGAAAAAGATATTGCCCGCACGGCACGCCGCAGCCTTTTAAAAACAGGCGACCCTTATGACCTTGCTACCATCAAGGCAGAGCGCGACCGTATAGATAACCGTCTTAAAAACAGGGGGTATTATTACTTTAATGCCGATTATATATTGGCTCGTGTAGATAGTACTGCCGGTAATTACCAGGTAGATATAAAACTTATAGTTAAGGATGAAACACCAGAAAAAGCACGGCAGGTATACAAAATAAACGATATCATTATTTTTCCTAACCACTCTCTTACAAATAATCAGGACAGTATCCGTGTGGCTAAAGGTGCTGTAGAAAAGTATAAAGATTTTACGATCATAGATTCGGCGCACACCTTTCGCCCCATTATTTACGATAAGACGTTGTTTTTCCATAAAGGAGATACATACAGCAGGCGCGACCATAACCTGTCGCTTAACAGGCTGGTAAACCTGGGCACGTTTAAGTTTGTAAAGAATGAGTTTCATCCATCGGCTTCAGACTCGGTTAAGAATATGCTCGATGTATACTATTACTTTACACCCCTGCCTAAAAAATCAATACGTATAGAAACTACAGGTAAGACCAACTCTGCTAACTATAATGGTGCAGAAGTTACCGTAAACTGGAGTAACCGCAATACATTTAGAGCCGCAGAATTATTAAACATTGCCGTAAACGGTGGTATGGATGTACAGGTAGCCGGTCAAAACAAAGGGTATAATGTGTACCATATAGGTGGAGAAACCAGTCTGGTGTGGCCCCGTTTTATAACACCAATTAAGGTAAAAGACAGCAGTGCCTTTGTACCACGTACCAAGGCATCATTAAGTTATGACTATCAAAAGAGGATGAAACTTTATGCGCTTAATACCTTTAGGGCGCAGTTTGGTTACTTATGGAAAGATAACGTGCGTACAGAGCACCAGCTTTATGTATCAGACATTACCTATGTAAACCCGGCTAATGTAACAGCAGAGTACCAGCGATTGATAATAGGAGAAAATGGCACCCCAGAAAACCCCGAAAATCCATCATTACAGCGAGTTATAGACAAGCAGCTTATTTTTGGCCCTACCTATTCGTTTAATTATACGAATACCATGCAAAAAAATAAAAAGCATACCATTTATTACAAAGGCTCGCTGGAGCTTGCAGGTACTATAGCAGGTTTAGCAACAGGGGCTAAAGCAAGCGACCAGAAAACAGTACTACAAGTGCCGTTTAGTCAGTTTGTAAAAACCGAGCAGGATTTTAGGCACTATCTTAAGCTGGGAGAAAATTCGCAGTTGGCAAGCCGTGTTATTGTAGGTGTAGGATATCCTTATGGTAACTCTACTGCATTGCCCTACATCAGGCAGTTTTTTATAGGCGGAACTAACAGTATCAGGGCATTTCGTGCCAGGAGCCTTGGCCCCGGGTCTTACGATTACAGAACCCAAAATGAAGGTAACACAAACCAAAGCAGCTTTTTGCCTGACCAGAGTGGCGACCTAAAACTGGAACTGAATACAGAATATCGTGCACAATTGTATAAATTTATTCATGGTGCCGTGTTTGTAGATGCCGGTAACATCTGGCTTTGGAACAAAGACGACAGCCGCCCCGGTGCTGAATTTAGCAGTAAATTTGCCAGCGAAATAGCCGTGGGTACAGGAGCCGGTTTACGTTTAGACCTTTCGTTTATTGTATTGAGGCTGGACCTTGCCTTTCCGTTGCGCAAACCATGGCTACCGGAAAACAACCGTTGGGTGTTAGATGAAATCAACTTTGGCAGCGGCTCGTGGAGAAAAGATAACCTGGTATTTAACCTGGCTATAGGGTATCCTTTTTAAAGCATCAATATTTAATAGAGCATAAAAAAACCGGAGCAATTAAAGTTGCTCCGGTTTTTTTTATGAATTAGAACTCATCTTGACTTTTTTCAATTGGCTGCAAACTGGTCTTTTCGCTCCATATTTTGCCTGTTTATTACTCCGTAGCGCTGCTATGCAGTGCAAAAAAGTCAAAGTCTGAATCAAAAATCCCTATTTTTCGCTTCAATCAAAAAAGTCAAGACGAGTTCTTAGTTTAGCGGCTTACTTGCCTCCGGTAGTTGCCTGTTTCGTTTTTCAGGACGGATTATCATACGCAGTGGCTGATCCATTGAGAAATAAGAAACCATCCAGTTCCAGAACGTTACAAACCTGTTGCGATACGTAAGCAATGACAGTAAGTGAATAAACAGCCACATCATCCAGGCCAGTAATCCCTTAAAGTGCATTTTAGGTTTTGGCAGGTCTACTACGGCCTTATTTTTACCTATGATTGCCATAGACCCTTTGTCCTTATATTTAAACGGTACAAGGGCTTCGTTCTTAACCAACTTTTTAAAATTGTTTGCAAGGTGCTTGCCCTGCTGTATGGCTACCTGTGCTACCTGTGGGTGCCCCTGCGGAAAAGCCACATCAGTATCCTGATAACAGGTATCACCAATAGAATATATGTTAGTGGTATTAATTACCTTGTTGTGCGCATCTACTATCATACGCTTTGCACGGCCATAGCTTTCCTGCGGTATGCCATCAAAAGCACGGCACGCTACACCGGCAGCCCATATAAGATTTTTAGACTGTATGGTTTCTCCATTACTAAGGTGTACGGTATCATTTACAAAATCAGTAACACGGGCATTGAGCTTTACAATAACACCCAGCTTGGTAAGGGCGTCATAAGTATCTTTCTGGCTCGCTTTGCTCATGGGTGCAAGCAGCGCATCGCCACCATCTACAAGGTACACATTACTTACACTGGTAGCCAGTTCAGGATATTCTTTGCGCAGCACGCCTTTACGCATTTCGGCAAACATACCGGATACCTCAACACCTGTAGGGCCGCCACCGGCAACAACAATGTTCATATACTTGCGGCGCTCGCGGCTGTTTTTATGCAGGGTAGCTTTCTCCATACGCTGTAAAAGCTTGTTACGCATTTCGAGCGCATCATTTAGCGTTTTCATCGGGATGGAATTTTTCTTTACGTTTTCCATACCAAAGTAATTGGTTTCAGCACCCGTTGCAAACACAAGCGCATCATATTCAAGCTCGCCGTTATGCAGTACAGCAATATTTTCATTGGGCTTAACCATCATAAACTCGCCCATGCGGAAGGTAACATTATCTTTTCCCCTAAAATATTTCCTGAAAGGATAGCTGATACTGGAAGGCTCAAGATAAGCGGTGGCTACCTGGTAAATAAGTGGCGGAAAAAAATTATAATTGTTTTTATCGACCAGCGTTATCTCAAAATTCTTGTTATCTGAGAGCTCATTTGCCAGGTTTAGTCCGGCAAAGCCCCCTCCTATTATTACTATTTTCATTGGAAATGTGGGTGTTAGAAACTTCTTCTTTTTAGCTTAAAAAGCCTGTATAAAGTTAAGATTTTGCCTGTTAATACACAAAGTAAATAACCTTGTGTTAAGGAAATTTGTGAAATAATTGGGTTTTGGTATAGCCAATTGTTAATCAGGAAAAAAAGCACCCTAAAAATTATGCACGCATTATATAGATTTGTTAATATTGTAGGTATTGCCTGTAGCAATATTTATTTTTATCCTTACATAAAAAACGCAACGCCATAACATGAAGAATATATTTAGGAAAGCTACTATAAAAAACAGCATAACTGTGCTAAAAGATACCTTTAACGGCTTTATGGCCGATAAGGGGCTTAAACTTAGTGCATCGCTTTCTTATTACACGCTGTTTTCGCTTGCACCGCTACTGCTGCTTATTATTTCGCTTGCCAGTTTTTTTTATGGCCGCGATGCTACAGAAGGGCGTATTTTTTTTGAGATACGCGACCTTATAGGCAGCGATGCCGCCAAGCAAATACAGCAGGTTATTAAAAACCTTGAATTATCGGGTAAAACAACCTTGTCTTTAATAATTGGTATATTTACCCTGATACTGGGTGCCACAACCGTTTTTGGAGAAATTCAGGATTCTATAAACATGATATGGAAGGTAAAGGCCAAACCTAAAAAAGGGTGGTTAAAGCTTATAAAAGACAGGCTGCGCAGCGGGTCTATCATTATAGGCCTTGGGTTTTTGCTTATAGTATCTTTAATTGCCAATGGTGCCATTGTAGCCCTTAACGACATCCTTAAGCGCTGGTTCCCTGATTTTACACTTGTAATATTCAATATCATCAACCTTGCCATTAGCTTCCTTGTTATCACGATATTATTTGGCGTAATATTTAAGGTACTACCCGATGCAAAAATTAAATGGAAGGATGTAAAAGCGGGAGCCTTTTTCACGGCGTGCCTGTTTTTGTTAGGCAGGTACTTAATTGGTATTTATATAACCACTACCGGAGCCGGTTCTCCCTATGGCGCGGCAGGATCTATAATTGTAATATTGTTATGGATTTACTATACCGCTGCCATTATGTATTTTGGTGCAGAGTTTACCCGTGCCTTTGCCATATTTAAAGGCAGGCGCATACAACCGGCAGACTACGCCGTATATGTAGAGCAACGCGAAATGGAAAAGGAAAACGGGACTATTACGCAGCAGCCTGTAGCCACAGCTGTAATCGAAGACACCAGCCATCCAAAAGATACTAACGCTTAAGGGCAAATACATTATAAAATAAGCCACGAATTGCACAAATTCTCACAAACTAATTAGTGATTAATCGTGCAATTTGTGACAAAAAACTTAACTAAGCGCAATGATGTATTTGCATTAACTAACGCTTAAGTGCGATGCGGGTTTTGCGAAGCTGGCGTTCCATCTTATCCTTAATTTTTTGGTGGTATAAAAAGTACCCGCCTATTGCCCCAACAAGACTGCCCAGGACAATATCTGTAAAACGAGCCACTACAAGCTCATTCGGCCTGCCCGAGAGGCTGCTGCCAAACTCAGCAAGCAACAAAGTAAGGCTGGTTATAAATATAACTGCGTAGCCATAGTTACGGGTAATAAACATTTCTACAACAAACTGCATTAGGGCTATGCCCAGACAGATACCCCAAACGGGCAATTTTAAAGACAGTAAAACATAAGCAAGCCCGAGCCCCAAAAATGTGCCGATGATGCGTTGTAAACTGCGCTGCCAAATATGTTTAGCCGATACACCCTGCATTACCGCCAGGCACGATACCGGTACCCAATACGGATTCTCGAGCTGGAATAATTTGGCTACTGCCAATGAAACACCTATGGTAATCCCAAAAATGGCTGATTCTGCCGTACCGCTAATCAGGTTCTTTTGTACAATTATTGTTTCCTGCGCATCAGGGTTTTTAGTGCGTACCATAAAACCATAGATAAACGCAAGCAGGCAGGCACTAATACATCCCATTGTGGCAAGCCCGGTTTTAAGTGGAATTTGTTCTAAATTAAATGGCATGCAAATGCCTACTGCAGCAAGCATTATAAAAAAGAAATTGCCGGGAGGTTTTAGTTTAAAATATCGTGTTACCCAGTGTACGGCAAAAGTAAAACCGCCCAGATAAACACTCGCCACTATAGGGTTAAAGCTAAACAGCAATCCTGAAAAGAATGAAATGAGCAGCCCAAATGCGCACGCCATAAGAGTAATCATCCGGCGGGTAAATGATGCCTCTGGCAGGTATAAAATTACCAGTCCCGCAATACTCGCTACAGAACCTGCCAGAACATTGCCTGCAAAATAGCCAATGAATAACGGTGTGCTAACACATAATGATGCCAGTAAAGGAATGTGCCACCCGCGGGAGGATGGTTTGAGGGCATAAAGTTCGCGGATTTCCTGCAATAATTTCATACTGCAAAATTATGCCAATTATTAATATAATTCAGTCTAAATAATTTATCACGCAAAGGCGCCAAGACGCAAAGCTATATACTAAACTAGGTTTCAATACAGCGACTGTTAAGTCGCAAAGCTTTGCGACTTAACAGTCGCTTCGTGGGTAGCTGTGCGTAACCCAGCTTTGCGTCTTCGCGCCTTTGCGTGACATAAAATAGTAGAAAAAATCAGGCTACGATATATTCATAAATGGTATTACTATATCTCTTAAAAACAAAAAACTTCCATAAAGGAAGTTTTTCGTCATTCATATTCAGGTTTCAGGTCTATTATACATTCAGCCTGCCTTCTACCCCACCGTCATCTACGCCGCCTACAAGGGCGCCAATAGCTATTTTAAGCAATGATATCATCTTACCATTTTTGGTATCCCAGTAATAGGCATCCTGTGGGGTTACTTTAATAACCGTAGCGTTAGGGTCGTTCTTGCCTTCTTCAAACCATGTTTTAGCCATGGGTGTCCATATATCCTCTACACGAGAGCTGTCTGTATAAATAACTGCCGTACCAAATACTGATAGGAAATGGGCATCTGCATTCTTGGCAAAAATAAGCTGCACCTCGTTATCGTGGCTTATTTCAAAATTTTTGTTGCTGTCCTTAGAGCTCAGGAACCAAAGGTTCCCCTGGTCGTCAACCTCCTGCACACCCATGGGGCGTGTAGGTACCGGCCTTACCGAAAGTTCTGTACAAAACATACACATTTTTATATCTTCGGCCATTTCCTTTATTTTGGCAATGGCCTCACTGCTGAAAAGATCTTTTTGAGTTCCCATAATAATTGTTTTAAAGTTGGTGGAAATTATACATCAGTACGTTCAGATACCCAGTCTACCGCATGCTGATAGTCTGATTTGGGATAACCGCGAAATTCGCCGGGCATTACTTTACTAAATACACCCGTAAATTTCTGTACTCCTTCTGAGTCGGTTATAATGGCAGCCCTGTTCCACTTAGTTAAGTTTTGAACTCCCAGCAGCGCATCCTGAAGCCAGGCACCCGCAGTAAAATCTTTTGGAACATCATCTTCAAGATACAGAAGGTAGTTCAGCTTGCCGGTTTTATCTACCAAGTCGGCTACGGTTTCTTTCACGATCTCAAAATCGTCTTTCGTTACTTCGCCTGCTGCCCGAAAGGCAACCATATTATTAGGTACATCGTTTATCTGCGTTATCATGATGTTGTGGTTTTTAATTCGTATACTTCAAAGTTAGCCCTAACATGCTTAGACGTATGTTATTGGCTTCATAAAGCATACCCAACAAAATGATAAATTTCAGAGAGTGAGATTTTAAAGCATGAATATTAAATACTTGATAGTGTCAAATATTCCCACGTTAAAATCTCTATATTTTTAACAAATAGGTACATAGCTTGCCTTGAGCTAAAAGAACAGATAGAAAATAAATTTTACACATAGCTATGTGAAGCGTAGCTTTGCCTTATGTAAACTTACAAGACTACTATACCCATCTATCTATGTGGTTAATTGTTTTGGTATCCGGTAAATGGCAAATCACAGTTGCTTCTGCATCAGGTAATCTTCCATAACATAACCATTACCAATGTCTATATTATCGTCGCCCATATTCTCAAAGCCCGATTTAATATAAAAGTTTAGTGCCGGGTTAAAACGGTTTACGTTAAGGACCAGCTTGTCGTTTGTATGAAGTCGGGCGGCATTTTCTACAACGGTTAAAAGTGCACGGCCTGCACCCTTGCCATGAGTTTCAGGTAACACATACAGTTTATGCAGCTTAGTAGTTTCAGATAGGTAATTAATTTCATAAGCGGCAAAACCCATAGGTATTCCTTCTTCCTCAATAATTAAAAACTCATGCCCTTTTATGGCTATCTGCTCTTCTATAGCTTTATGGCTGTACATCATATCAAGCATATAATCCAGTTGCTCTGTGGTAAGGATTTTACTATATGTTGCATCCCAGGTTATAAGGGCTATTTTATGTATAATTTCGTAGTCTTGTAGCGTGGCTTTTCTTATTTCCATTACTTTTTAGTTGCAAAAACCCAGTAATTTCTGGTATTTTATTATTTGGTAAAGGTAAAAAAAATTATTGGCACAGATATTGGTTATACCTAATCAAACCACTAAGAAAAACGTTTTATCTGGCAACTAACTTTACACTGATCATGAAAACGAAATTTATAAATACAGTCCTTTTTGCCTTTATTTCATTAGGCAATTTATTTGCCCAGGATGTTACAACCGTCAGGGCAAACAACAGCGACATCAGCGATAATTTAGATCTTCAGGCCGTAGCTTCTATATTTGGCGACTCCCGCGATCTTGAAGATTTTGAACGCAGGCTGAATGATCCCGATACTCAAATATCTAATCTTGACCTTAACGGAGACAACCGTGTAGACTACCTTAGGGTTGTAGAGCTCACACAAAACAATGTGCATGTAATAGTACTACAGGCAGTACTTGGTGTAGATAACTTTCAGGATGTAGCAACTATAGAAATAGAAAGAGACCGCCACAACAATGTGAGTGTACAGGTGGTAGGCGATGTGTATATGTATGGCCCTAACTATATTTATGAGCCTGTATATGTAACAAGGCCGGCACTTTTTGGGTTGTTTTGGGTTAATACCTATCGCCCTTATTACTCACCGTGGTATTGGGGCTACTACCCTACCTACTATAATTACTGGGAACCATACCCGGTATACAGGTACCGTAACCACGTGCACGTACATATAAACAACAGAAACACCTACAATTACAATACCGGTGGACGTAGCAGGCGTGCAGCAAACCTTTATGCACCCCGCAGAAGTAACTACTATGAAAAGCAAAACCCGGGCAGGTCGTTTACTAACAGGAACCAAAATGTAGCTAACAGGCACGAACTGGAACAAAGCAGGTCTAATAGCGGTACACGTGGCGGAAGCCGTGGTACGGTAAGCAATGGGTCAAGAAGTAACGAAGGGCTTAACAACAGCCGCGGTACCAGAGATGTAAATACAAAACCTACCCGAAGCAGTTTTAGCAACAGCAGCAATACTGATACTCCGTCCAGGGCTACAACAAGGCCGTCAAGAAGCTTTGATAACGGAAATGCCCGTAACAACACTAGCATAAGGACGAGCACAGAACCATCAAGGTCTGTAAATACACCTGTTAGAACAGTTAATGAACCTACAAGGTCATTAAATAATGCTCCGGTAAGAACAAGCACAGAACCTGCCAGGCAATATAGCGCACCGGTAAGGCAACAAAGCACAGAACCGGCAAGACAATATAGTGCTCCTGTAAGGCAGCAAAGTGCACCGCAGCAAATACAAACGCCAAGGCAAAGCGCTCCTGTACAGATGCAAAGCACACCGCGCCAAAGTGCACCGGCCCAAATGCAAAACGCACCGGCAACACGCCAAAGCACCCCATCTATGTCACCACGCGGTGGCGGCAATAATGGCGGAGGTGGCTCACGCAGGGGTTAATAAAACAAGGAGTTAGTTTAGTTTAGTTAGTATATTTTATTTTTAAGAGGAAACAGGGTAGCAAAGTGAGGGCTGCCCTGTTTTTTTTATAGCAGTGATTTTTAAACTATGCGGTGGCTGTTTATGGCTAATACCCACTCTTTACGTCCGCAAACGGTACAGGTACCTTCTGTAGGTTCCAGCCGCTGGGTATTGGCACAAAAGGTACACGCATATACCCCTGACTTTGGGATTACCGTATTTTTTAATGCAAAAAGCTGAGGGCGTATGGGCAGGCCATACTTTACATCTTCGTCCCGGTAAAAAAATACACTTATGGCACCATTGGTTTCCATATAGGCATTGCGCACCTGGCCTAAATGCTCAATAGACTTCAGCCGTAACTCTGCAAAAAACTCGTCCTGCGCAAGATCTTCCCGCTGAAAACTGACTATAGAAAACTGCCCATCTTCTATAATGCACTTGGCAGTACCCTCCATAAAATTTTCGAACCATTTGCTTTTGCCTAATAGCCAGGTAACCGACCTGTACATCATCAAAATAATGCAAAAAACCATGATTGCCGGTATCAGGCCTACGTCTTCATAAAACATAGGGTCGCCCGCAGCAGAGCCTAACGATATTATAATTACCACCTCAAAGACCGAGAGTTGTTTTACACCACGCTTACCGGTAAATTTCAGGGTAACCAGTACCACTACAAACATTATTATGGTACGAAACGCTACCTCTGCCAAAAAACTTATGGGCAGGTCATTAAACAAAAGGCGGTTCCACTCGAATATCTTTTTCATTTTAATGAGAATTGTTTTACTAAGTTAGAACGGCTAAGTGGTAGATTAACAAACATTAGCACAACTTTAATATGGCATTACAATCCTGCCCTGCTGTGGTGCGGTAACTTTACATGAATCAAAATTATTAATTGTAAAAAATCAAGATCATGAGCAAGAAAGTAGCCATACTGGCAACCCACGGATTTGAAGAAAGCGAACTGAAATCGCCAAAAGAATATATTGAGCAACAAGGCTGGACCGCTGAGATCATAAGCCCTGAGGCTGGTACCATTAAATCATGGGCGGATAAAAACTGGGGACCTGAATATAAGGTAGACAAAACATTAAACGAAGTTTCGGCTTCAGATTATAATGCACTGGTACTGCCGGGTGGTGTTATTAACCCCGATAAGCTGCGTACTAACGAAGATGCCCTTAAATTTGTAAAAGACTTTTTTGACCAAAAGAAACCTGTAGCAGCCATTTGCCACGGGCCATGGACACTTATTAATGCAGGTGTCATAGAGGGGCGCAAAGTAACATCGGTTAAATCTATAAGCCAGGATCTTATAAATGCTGGCGCCCAATGGAGCGATAAAGAGGTGGTTACAGACCAGGGACTTGTTACCAGCCGCACCCCTGAAGACCTACCGGCATTTAACAAAAAACTGGTAGAGGAAATTAACGAAGGTAAACACCAGTTACAGCATAGTTAAAAACAGTATTATGTAAGGCTGTGCCTTACTATTTGAAAAGCCTTTATGCCATTGTGCATAAAGGCTTTCTTTATTACCTTTACAGTACACAAAACCTAAAAGTCAAATGAAAAAATTACTTTTATTGCCAATTATATTACTGGCAGTAAGCGCTTCGGCACAACTTACCCCCGTTGCATACAACGAAGGCGGCCAAAAACTAAACGGATTTTCTGCCGTTCCTGCAAAACCCCTAAACCAAAAACCGGGCATACTTATACTGCCGGCATGGCTGGGCATTAACGACCATACTAAAGATGTAGCCGGAAAACTCTCAAAAGCAGGCTACCATGCGTTTATTGCTGACATTTACGGAGAAGGCAAATATCCTGCAAACACTAAAGAAGCCGGAGAACAGGCAGGTTACTATAAAACTAATTACCAGGCATATGTAAAGCGCATTTCGGCAGCACTGGAACAACTCATAAAATCTGGTGCTGACGCTAACAACATTGTTGTTATAGGCTATTGCTTTGGCGGAACCGGAGCTCTTGAAGCTGCACGTGCCGGCCTTAATATTAAAGGCGCAGTAACTTTTCACGGCGGTTTAGGCAAAGATGCTTCCCGCAATAACGGCGAAATAAAGCCTCGCATACTGGTGCTGCATGGTGCTGACGATCCTTATGTGCCGCAAAAAGATATTGACGGTTTTATTAAGGAAATGAAGGATGGCAAGGCCGACTGGCAAATGAACTACTACAGTGGCGCAGTACATGCCTTTACTGAGAAAGAAGCCGGCAACGACAACAGCAAAGGTGCCGCTTATAATGAGAAAGCAGATAAGCGCTCATGGAAAGCTTTTAAGGCGTATCTTGACGAATTGTTTCCGCGCAAATAAGTTTTTTCTTTAAATTTTTAATAGATTTAGGCTCTGGATTCAGAGCCTAATTTTTTAAACTAAACATTTACCAATACCATTATATGAAAAAAATAGGAATACTTTCTCTGTCATTACTGCTTGTAGCCTGTAGTGTAGCGAAAAACAGCCCAAAAGATCCCGCTAAGGCAGACGTGGCAAAATACATGAACACCATTACGCAGAACGATCTTAAAAAGCATTTGTATATTGTAGCCAGCGACTCTATGCAGGGACGTGATACAGGTACAGAAGGCCAGAAAAAAGCAGGGCGTTACCTTATTAGCCAATACACGGCAAACGGTATTTCTTATCCAAAAGCTGCCGATGGCTGGTACCAGAAAGTACCGTCAGAATTTATGTCGAAAGCGTTTAGTGCTACTAAGCTTAACGATTCTGAAAACATCTGGGCATTTATTGAAGGTACCGAGAAGCCTGATGAAATACTGGTAATTTCTGCTCATTATGACCACGTGGGTACAAAGAATGGCGAAGTATACAACGGAGCTGATGATGATGGTAGCGGAACTGTTTCGCTTCTTGAAATTGCACAGGCATTTATACAAGCCAAGAAAGACGGTTATGGCCCTAAACGTTCTATATTGTTTTTGCACGTAACGGGAGAAGAGCACGGCCTGCACGGATCGCGCTACTACAGCGAGCATCCGCTGTATCCTGTGGCTAACACCATTGCCGACCTTAATATTGATATGATAGGCCGCCGCGACGAAGCCCATAAAGACAATGGCAACTATGTATATGTTATAGGATCTGACCGTTTAAGTACAGACCTGCATAACATTAATGAGGCTGCTAATAAGAAGTATACAAACCTTAACCTGGACTATACCTTTAACGACCGTAATGACCCAAACCAGTTCTACTTTAGGAGCGACCACTATAACTTTGCAAAGAAAGGTATCCCTATTATCTTCTACTTTAATGGTGTACACGATGACTATCATCAACCGGGCGACAAGCCAGAAAAAATAGAATATGACCTGCTTGCTAAACGTGCACAGCTGGCGTTTGTTACAGCTTGGCAACTGGCAAACGGAGACAACCGCCCACGCGTAGACAAAGACGGTAGATAATAAAGATTTTTATTATACTAAAAAAGCTCAGGCAATGCCTGAGCTTTTTGTTTTTACTTTGATATGGTATCTGTTTGAATCCGCGATTGTGAAGTATAAACGTTCAATTACCTGAAAGTATCGTTAATAAGCTAATAAGTCTTTCAATTCTGTTTCAAAACGCCCTTTAGGTAGGTACTGGTCTTCTAATGCCTTTGTAAATGGTATAGCGCTTTCAAGGCTGGCAACGCGTTTTACGGGGCCGTCGAGATATTCAAAACACTGCTCCATGATCATGGATGAAATATCGCTGGCAATACCGCCAAAGAGGCTGTCTTCCTGCAGAATGACAGCTTTACCTGTCTTTTTAACTGATGCAAAAATAGCTTCGGTATCTAATGGCTGCAAGGTACGAAGGTCGAGCAGGTCGGCTTTGATATCCGGGTTTTTATCTAAAGTCTCCAATGCCCAGTGTACTGCTGCACCAAATGAGATTATTGTAACGTCTTCTCCCTCCCGTAGAAGTGAAGCCTTACCAAATGGCAATGTATAGTAGTTTTTAGGAACATCCTGGTACGAACTGCGATAGAGGGCTTTGTGTTCAAAGAACATCACCGGGTTAGGGTCGTTTATGGCAGTCGCCAAAAGCCCCTTGGCATCATACGGGAATGCAGGGTACACCACTTTAAGCCCCGGTGTTTTAGTAAACCACGCCTCATTTGTCTGGCTGTGGAACGGTCCCGCCTGCACGCCCGCACCACACGGCATACGCACTACAACATCGGCGTTTTCCTGCCAGCGGTAGTGTACTTTAGCTAAATAATTCACGATTGGGTTAAAGCCCGTCGACACGAAATCTGCAAACTGCATTTCGATAACCGACTTATAACCGTTGATGGAAAGCCCCATGCCCGCCGACACAATGGCCGACTCACAAATGGGCGTATTGCGCACCCTGTCCTTACCAAAACGCTTTACAAAACCGTCGGTAATTTTAAAGGCACCACCATATTCGGCAATGTCCTGCCCCATAATAACCAGGTTATCATGGCGCTCCATACTCTGTGCCAACCCTTGGGATATCGCATCTATCAGGCGGATATTTTCAGTTTCTGAACCGGGTTTAACATCTTCAAAACCATACGGTTTGTAAACATCATTTAATTCTTCGCTCAAATCAGCTTCAATAGCCGGCTCTGCCGAAGCACGCTGGTAATGTTCGTCTATTTCGGCCTTAAGTTCGGCGCGTACTATATCGTCATGGTCTTCTGTAAGTATGCCTTCGGCTTTAAGATATTTGCGGTAATTTTCTACCGGGTCTTTTACCGCCCAGGCATCCATCAATTCCTGCGGAACATATTTAGTACCACTCGCCTCTTCGTGCCCGCGCATCCTAAAGGTCTTAAACTCTAACAATACCGGGCGTGGATTTTCTCTCATCGATGCCACTATAGCATCTAACTGTGTATAGACTTCCAAGATATTGTTACCGTCTATAATATGGGCTTCCATACCGTAGCCTATGCCCTTATCGGCAAGGTTGGTACAGCGGTATTGCTCGTTAGTTGGCGTACTAAGTCCGTAGCCATTGTTCTCGATTATAAACAGCACCGGCAGTTCCCACACGGCGGCAATGTTAAGCGCCTCATGAAAATCGCCCTCGCTGGTAGCTCCCTCACCTGTAAATACAGCGGTAACTTTACCGTTTTCTTTAAGGTTATTAGCAAGTGCTATACCGTCGGCCACACCTAATTGCGGACCAAGGTGCGAGATCATACCAATGATTTTATATTCCTGCGTACCAAAGTGAAACGATCGGTCGCGGCCTTTAGTAAAACCATTCGCCTTGCCCTGCCACTGGCTAAAAAGCCTGTATAGTGGTATGTCGCGCCCGGTAAACACGCCCAGGTTACGGTGCATAGGCAGGATGTATTCGTCTGGTTGCAGCACAGCGGTAACACCTACTGATATGGCCTCCTGCCCTATGCCACTAAACCATTTTGATACTTTGCCCTGGCGGATAAGGATGAGCATCTTCTCCTCGATTAACCTGGGTTTTATTAATTTTTTATATAAATCAAGTAATTGTTCATTACTCAGTTGTTTTCTGTCGAAATTCATGAGGTTTTTTGAATTATCTATATTTTATCAAAAGTAATAAAATAACAATTCGCAAAGATGGTGTTAAGAAAAAATAATTCAGAATAAGGAAACCCGTAATTTTTGTAGGAAAAAATGTTCTATTTTTACAGATAAAACTTACGAATTATGTATAAGAAATTTCCAGAAGAAGTTATTGTTCAACTTAAAAATTACGTTTACAGACTAATTGACCCAAGAAATAATGAAACATTTTATGTTGGAAGAGGTGTTGGAAATAGAATTTTTCAACATGCAGCCGGAGCTTTAAAATTAGTTGAAGAAACAAATGAAGATGAAATTAGCTTAAAGTTAAGTCGAATACTGGAAATCCACAAAGAAGGATTGGAGGTTATACACATGGTACATCGACATGGATTAGATCAAAATTCAGCAGTCGATGTTGAAGCAGCATTGATAGATATCTATACTGAGGCAACAAATATTAATTCCGGATCAGGATTGGAATTCGGTCTGTCGAGTACAGATGAAATAATAATTAGATATGCTGCAGAAACTGCAGAATTAAACCATGAAGTCGTAATGATTACTATTAATAAAACCGCTAACAACCTTAGTATTTATGATGCCGTAAGATTTGCATGGAAGATTGATGTAGAAAGAGCAAATAAAGCGAAATATATTCTAGCAGTTGATAAAGGGATAATTAGGGGAGTATATATTGCTAAAGAGTGGAAACTTGCTAGAAAACAATATTTCCCAAATTTCACGAACCATACTAATAGTCGTTATGGTTTTCACGGAGATGAAGCTGATGATGATATCAAAAAAATGTATATAGGAAAAAGAATTCCTGATGAATTCAGAAAAAGAGGAGCTGCCTATCCTATAAAATATAATTTTAAAAAGTAATAACATTACGGGTATTGCCCAGATAGCGTGGATTTGTAATCCGTGCTTATTATTACCCAACTTTACAGGCACGGATTACAAATCCGCGCCATCAACAACCGTGACTATATAGCTAAACAATAACCCCAGATCGCGCGGATTTGTAATCCGTGCTTATTATTACCCAACTTTACAGGTACGGATTAAAAATCCGCACCATCAATAATGGCGACCATATAGCCAAACAACAAACCAAATTTCCCTACCTTAGCTCAAAACAAAAACACACCATGCCACACAACCTAATCCACACCGCCTATACCGCCTTTAACAGCCGCGATATAGACACTGCCCTAACCACTATGCACCACGATGTGCGCTGGCCAAAAGCCTTTGAAGGCGACTTTGTAACCGGGCACGACGAAATACGCGAATACTGGACACGCCAGTGGAGCGAGATTAACCCAAAGGTAGACCCTGTAAACATTACCGAATTGCCCGATGGCCGTTTAGACGTTGAAGTGCAACAGGTAGTAAAAGACCTAAGCGGCACCATACTTTTTGACGGTACGGTTAAGCATATTTATACTATTACAGACGGACTGATACAGGCTATGGAAATTGGGTAGTAAAAAGTCCGAGCATATACTATTATCATCTACAATTGAAAGCAGATGTTTTGTCTAAGCTTTCATCATACGTGCTGCCATATAAACCCAGAGTGTAAGGCTTTATTTGGGTATTTTCAAACATTGATTTCTTACACTCTTTGCGGCACATTGAGCCATAAATAAATTCTAAGTATTTTAAACCAACCGGTTAACAGAAAATACGTAATAATTTATCAATCTATTAGCTATTTGGGCTCTCTAAACTTTTAGCCTTTTCAAATAAAATCCTTACATTTACTATGCCTGCATTACATTAACCATAATTAATGCCGCATATTTTTACAGGCAACACAAAAATATTTTTAATTTAATATGCGTGCATACTATTTTTTTTTGTATATTTGAAACACAAAGTCCCATGAAAGAGAAAACAATAGACTATATATTAAGGGCAACCTGGCAGGCCGTATCGCGAATGTACAATGAAGAAGCGGCTAAATACGGCGCAAGCATGTCGGTAGGGTTTGCTCTTTTAAGCATCGATAAAGAGAACGGCATACCCAGTACAGCACTGGGTCCGCAAATGGGTATGGAGCCTACGAGCCTTACCCGCACGCTAAAAAGCATGGAAGAAAAAGGCCTGATAATCCGGAAGAAAAATCCGGTAGACGGCCGTGGTGTACTAATACATCTTACAAAACTGGGCAAGGAAAAGCGCGACCTTAGTAAAGACCGCGTACTCACCTTTAACGAGGCCATTAAAGAGCATATACCCCAGGAAAAACTGGACGCTTTTATAGAGGTTGCCGAAAAGATTAATGAGCTGATTGCCGAACGCCAGATTTACAACAATGACAACGACAGCAAGTAGTAATACGGCTGCAAAAAATAAACTATAAACCACAAACTTCGAACAATAAAAAATGAAACGCATTATTAAAAAGGCAGCCGTAGTAGGCTCCGGCGTTATGGGTAGCGCCATTGCCGCCCATTTTGCCAATATTGGCGTAGAAGTGCTACTATTAGACATCCCGCCAAGGGAACTGACAGAAGCAGAACAAAAAAAAGGGCTTACGCTGGAGAGTAAAGCGGTACGTAACCGTATTGTAAACGACCATTTAGCAAACTCCCTAAAAAGCAAACCCTCCCCTATTTACCACCAAAAGTTTGCTTCGCGCATTTCTACCGGAAATACCGAAGACGACCTGCACAAAATAGCCGATGTTGACTGGGTTATTGAGGTAGTAGTAGAAAGGCTTGACATTAAGCAAAAGGTATTTGAACAAATTGAAAAATACCGAAAACCCGGAACGCTGATTACATCAAATACGTCGGGTATCCCTATTAAATTTATGAGCGAAGGCCGCAGCGAAGATTTCCAGAAACATTTTTGCGGCACACACTTCTTCAACCCTCCACGATATTTAAAACTTTTCGAAATCATTCCGGGACCACAAACTTCGACCGAAGTACTGGCCTTCCTGAATAATTATGGCGAGCAGTACCTGGGTAAAACCACGGTAGTAGCTAAAGATACCCCTGCCTTTATTGGTAACCGCATAGGTATTTATGGCATCATGAGCCTTTTCCACCAAGTTAAGGAAATGGGCTTTACCGTAGAGGAGATTGATAAACTTACCGGCCCTGTTATTGGCAGGCCTAAGAGTGCCACCTTCCGTACGGTAGATGTGGTAGGATTAGACACACTGGTACACGTTGCTAACGGTATCTATGAAAACTGCCCTGACGACGAGGTTCATGAACTGTTTAAGGTGCCGGATTTCATCAACAAAATGATGGAAAACAAATGGCTGGGTAGCAAATCTGGTCAGGGTTTCTACAAAAAGGTAGATAAGGATATCCTTTCGCTTGATTTAGATACATTAGAATACCGCGCGCCTAAAAAAGCGTCTTTTGCTACGCTTGAGCTTACTAAAACCATTGATAAGCCCATCAACCGCTTTAAGGTACTGGTAGGCGGTCAGGACAAGGCTGGCGAGTTTTACCGCAAAAATTTTGCAGGTACTTTTGCTTATGTAAGCCACCGCGTGCCAGAAATTACCGATGACCTTTATAAGATAGACGATGCCATGAAGGCCGGCTTTGGCTGGGAGAATGGCCCGTTTGAAATATGGGATGCCGTAGGTGTAGAAAAAGGTATTGAACTGGTGAAAGCCGAAGGGCTGGAACCGGCTGCATGGGTAACTGATATGCTTGCAGCAGGCATTAAAAGCTTCTATACCATTAAAGATGGTGCTACTTATTTTTACGATATAGCATCGAAATCACATAAAAAAGTGCCTGGCCAGGATGCGTTCATTATCCTGAACAACATTCGCGAGAGTAAAAAAATATGGAGCAACAGCGGTGCCATTATCCAGGACCTGGGCGACGGCATCATCAACCTGGAGTTCCAGTCTAAAATGAATACCATAGGCGGCGATGTGCTTCAGGGCATTAACAAAGCCATAGACCTTGCCGAAAAAGAATACGACGGCCTTGTAATAGGCAATCAGGCGGCTAATTTCTCAGTAGGTGCTAACATTGGCATGATCTTTATGATGGCGGTAGAGCAGGAATATGATGAGCTTAATATGGCCATTAAGCTGTTCCAGGACACCATGATGAGGGTACGCTATTCATCTATCCCTGTTGTGGTTGCGCCACATGGCATGACACTGGGCGGTGGCTGCGAAATGAGCATGCACGCCGATAAGGTTGTGGCTGCGGCCGAAACCTATATCGGGTTGGTTGAATTTGGCGTTGGGGTTATTCCCGGCGGCGGTGGCTCTAAAGAGATGGCATTGCGTGCATCTGACACCTTCCATAAAAACGATGTAGAACTGAATGTACTACAGGAATACTTCCTGACTATTGGTACTGCTAAAGTATCAACATCGGCTTACGAAGCGTATGACCTTGGCATACTACAAAAAGGGAAAGACGTGGTTGTAGTAAACAAAGACAGACAGTTGGCCGAAGCCAAAAAGCACGCTAAACTATTGGCAGAAGCAGGCTACACCCAACCTGTAAAACGCAAAGACGTTAAGGTACTGGGCAAGCAGGCACTGGGTATGTTCCTTGTTGGGACGGACAGTATGGAAGCAGGTAACTACATCAGCGAACACGATAAAAAGATTGCCAACAAACTGGCCTACGTTATGGCAGGCGGCGATCTAAGTGAAGCAACTCTTGTTACTGAGCAGTATCTGTTAGACCTTGAACGTGAAGCATTTTTATCGCTTACGGGAGAACGTAAAACTCTTGAAAGAATACAGTATATGTTAACGAAAGGTAAACCGCTAAGAAATTAGTATCAAGAATTAAGTATTAAGTACAAAGACAGGCACACCTTATGCACCAGTTTGAAAAATTGAAAATTTGGCAAAAAGGAATGGATATAGCAGAAAAAGTCTACAAGATTTCAGCAGAACTTCCATATGATGAAAGGTTTAACCTGATATCGCAAATAAAGAGATGCGCTGTATCAATTCCCTCAAATATTGCCGAGGGTTCAGGTAGAAATTCTAAAAAAGAGTTTGTACAGTTTTTAGGTATTGCAAATGGCTCGTCTTTTGAACTTATTACACAATTGATGCTATTACAACGATTAAATTTAATTCAGGAAGAACGGATAAAGCAGTTAATTACTGATATAGTTGAAGTTTGCAACATGAATTTTGCTTTGCAACGCAGCCTCAGTCAACCTGCTATTCAATCTTAATACTTAATTCTTGATACTTAATACAATTATGAAAACTGCATATATAGTAAAAGCATACAGGACTGCCGTGGGCAAAGCGCCAAAAGGTGTGTTCCGTTTTAAAAGGCCCGACGAGTTGGCCGCAGAAACCATACAGTTCATGCTTAATGAGCTGCCGGAGTTTGACAAAACCCGTATAGACGACGTGATGGTGGGTAACGCCATGCCGGAGGCCGAACAGGGACTAAACTTTGCGCGCCTTATATCTCTTATGGGGCTTAAGGTAGATGATGTTCCGGGTGTTACGGTAAACCGTTACTGCGCTTCGGGTATCGAAACCATTGCTATGGCTACCGCCAAAATACAAAGTGGTATGGCGCATTGCATCATTGCCGGTGGTGCAGAGAGCATGAGCTATATCCCTATGGGAGGCTACAAGCCCGTACCGGATTATCAGGCAGCCAAGGCAGGCCACGAAGACTATTACTGGGGTATGGGCCTTACCGCAGAAGCTGTTGCAAAGCAGTTTAACGTAAGCCGTGCCGACCAGGATGAGTTTGCCTACCAGTCGCACCAAAAAGCCCTTAAAGCACAGGCTGAAGGCAAATTTGACCGCCAGATAGTTCCCATTACGGTTGATGAAGTATATGTAGACGCAAACGGCAAAAAAGCCAACCGCAGCTATACCGTTACCAAAGACGAAGGCCCGCGTGCCGATACATCGGTAGAGGCATTAGGTAAACTACGTCCGGTTTTTGCAGCCGATGGCAGCGTTACCGCAGGTACATCATCTCAAATGAGCGATGGTGCTGCTTTTGTACTGGTAATGAGTGAGGATATGGTGAAAGAACTTAAACTTGAGCCTATTGCCCGTCTGGTAAGTTACGCAGCCGCAGGTGTAGAACCGCGTATTATGGGTATTGGCCCGGTTAAAGCCATCCCGAAAGCGGTTAAACAAGCAGGTCTTGAATTAGAAGACATTCAGCTTATAGAACTTAACGAAGCCTTTGCTTCTCAGTCACTTGCCGTGATTCGTGAGCTGGGCATCAATAAAGATATTGTGAATGTTAATGGTGGTGCCATCGCTCTTGGCCACCCACTGGGCTGTACCGGAGCTAAACTTTCGGTTCAGTTGTTTGACGAAGCCAAACGCCGTGGTAGTAAGTACGGTATGGTAACGATGTGTGTAGGTACCGGGCAGGGAGCTGCGGGAGTATTTGAGATTTTTTAAGAAGACGACAGATAAAAGATGATAGATAATAGACGCCTATGAGTGAATTTAAACGGCACAACTTCAAAAAAATGAAGATATGGCAGTTAGGTATGGATATAGCAAAAACTATATTAAATCTTACCGATACGTTTCCTGCACATGAGAAGTTCGGACTTAAAAGCCAGATGGATAGGTGCTCTATTTCTATTCCATCGAATATAGCTGAAGGTTCAAGCCGTACGAATAAATCTTTTAAGCATTTTATAGACATCGCATTAGGTTCATCTTTTGAGCTTCAAACTCAATTGTTACTTGCCTGTCACAGACAATATTTTTCAAATGAAGTAACACAAAACATTGAAAATAAAATAGAAGAATTTCAACGGATGACTATGGCTTTTCAAAATACTCTTGATACCGAATAAGGTCTTTCATCTATTATCTATCATCTAAGGGTCTCTAAAAAATTTATAATTCATCATTTAAAATAAAAAATAAAGTCATGGCTGATACATTGGAAAAACAACTAGCCCGTGGTGGACAGTTCCTCGTTACAGAAACTAAAAGTGAGGACATTTTTACTCCTGAAGATTTTTCGGAGGAGCAACTGATGATGCGCGACTCGGTTAAAGAGTTCATAGACCGTGAGATATGGCCTAATAAAGACCGTTTTGAGAAGAAGGATTATGCCTTTACCGAAGAAAGCATGCGCAAAGCCGGAGAGCTTGGCTTTCTGGGTGTGGCTGTGCCCGAGGAGTATGGCGGACTGGGTATGGGCTTTGTAAGCACCATGCTGGTTTGCGATTACATCAGTGGGGCAACAGGCTCTTTTTCAACGGCTTTTGGTGCACATACCGGTATTGGTACTATGCCAATTACGCTTTACGGAACTGAAGAACAAAAACTTAAATACGTACCAAAACTTGCTTCGGGTGAGTGGTTTGGTGCCTACTGCCTTACTGAGCCGGGCGCAGGATCTGACGCTAACTCAGGGAAAACCAAAGCAGTACTAAGCGAAGACGGTACACATTATAAAATTACCGGGCAAAAAATGTGGATCTCAAATGCAGGTTTCTGCAGTGTGTTCATTGTATTTGCACGTATCGAAGACGACAAAAATATTACAGGCTTTATCGTTGAAAATGAACCCTCCAACGGTATAACACTTGGCGAGGAAGAGCACAAACTGGGCATCCGTGCCTCCTCTACCCGCCAGGTGTTTTTTAACGAAACTAAAGTACCTGTTGCCAATATGCTGAGCGAGCGTGGCAATGGTTTTAAAATAGCCATGAACGCCCTTAACGTAGGCCGTATAAAGCTTGCTGCTGCTTGTCTTGACGCGCAACGCCGCACCATTACCGGAGCTACTAAATATGCCACTGAGCGTGTACAGTTTAAAACCCCGATAGCCAGTTTTGGCGCCATCCGTGCTAAGCTTGCCGAAATGGCAACTAACTGTTATGCAGGTGAAAGTGCCGCTTACCGTGCTGCAAAAAACATCGAAGACCGTATTAGTGCCCGCGTAGCGAATGGCGAGAGCCACCAGGATGCCGAGCTTAAAGGTGTCGAGGAATTTGCCATTGAGTGTTCTATCCTTAAAGTAGCTGTAAGTGAGGATGTTCAGGGTTGTACAGACGAAGGTATCCAGATCTTTGGCGGTATGGGCTTTAGCGAAGATACCCCAATGGAAAGTGCCTGGAGGGATGCGCGCATTGCCCGTATTTATGAGGGAACCAATGAGATAAATCGCATGTTATCAGTAGGTATGCTTATCAAAAAAGCTATGAAAGGTCACGTTGATCTACTGGGCCCGGCCATGAAAGTAGCCGAAGAATTAATGGGCATACCATCATTCGACACACCCGATTACAGTGAGCTTTTTGCTGAAGAGAAGGAAATGATCGTGAAGCTTAAAAAAGCGTTCCTGATGGTAGCCGGAAGCGCCGTACAAAAATATGGCCCTGCCCTTGACGAACACCAGCAATTACTGATGGCGGCGTCTGATATCCTGATTGAAATTTATATGGCAGAGTCTACCATACTGCGTACAGAGAAACTTGCCAAAAACAAAGGTGCTGAGGCAGTTAAAGAACAAATAGCCATGGCACAACTGTACCTGTACCATGCGGTGGACCTTGTAAACACTAAAGGTAAAGAAGGTATTGCCTCTTTTGCCGAAGGCGACGAGCAGCGCATGATGCTGATGGGCCTTAAGCGTTTTACAAAATATAATAACTTACCAAATGTAGTTGCACTTCGTGAAACTATTGCATCAAAAATTGTGGCAGAAAATGCCTATCCATTTTAATATGTTTTGTTTTTAAGTTAAGTAGCCGCCCTGTTGATAACTTTCTTACAGGGCGGCTTTTTTATGCCTTTTTGTAAAGCACTATACATGATTTTCCACATTCTGTGTTTTTATTTCGCGTTTTTTTTCGAAGTGAGGCATTTCTGAAAAATCGACATTTTGATATTCAAACAATTAGACTTTTAGGCTGGCTGAAAATTGAAACTTAAAAAAATACTGCTAATTTACTATCCTGAAAGAACAGCTTCAGTACACTGCAATGCTCCCCTCCCACTCATTTCTCAAAAAAATTGAAACATGATTTTCGTCATGTTTTATGAAAAGCCAGCCTTATAATTTTGCCCGCAAAATTTTAGGGTATGACAAAAAATAATCTGATTGAACTTATGGCTCCGGCAGGCGACTTTGAGTCGTTGCAGGCGGCATTGGATAACGGCGCCGATTCGGTCTATTTTGGCGTGGAGCAACTCAACATGCGCGCACGTGCATCTATGAATTTTACGCTGGACGACCTTGTGGAAATTTCACGCCGTTGCAGCGAAAAAAATGTACGTAGTTACCTTACACTCAATACCATAATTTATGACCATGACCTCTCACTGATCAAAACGCTTTTAGACGCGGCAAAAGCGGCAGGCATTACTGCTGTTATTGCTATGGATCAGGCTGTTATTGCCTACGCACGGCAAATAAATTTTGAGGTACATATAAGCACCCAGATAAACGTTACCAACATAGAAACGGTAAAGTTTTATGCCCTTTTTGCCGACACCATTGTACTAAGCAGGGAGCTGAGCCTAAGCCAGGTAAAAAAAATAACTACCCAAATAGCTAAAGATGATGTACGGGGTCCGTCGGGTAATCTTGTAGAGATTGAAATCTTTGGGCATGGGGCGCTGTGCATGGCAGTTTCGGGCAAATGTTACCTGAGCCTGCATTCGCATAACTCATCGGCAAACCGTGGCGCGTGTAAGCAAAACTGCCGCAAAAAATATACAGTAACCGACCAGGAAAGTGGTTTTGAGATAGAGATTGACAACGAATACATGATGTCGCCAAAAGACCTGTGTACGCTCGATTTTCTGGACCAGATTATAGACTGTGGCGTAAAAGTATTAAAGCTGGAAGGCCGTGGCCGCGCCCCTGAATATGTTGCAACCGTTGTAAAGTGCTACCGCGAAGCTATTGATGCAGTGGCGTCAGGCACCTTTACAAAAGAAAAGGTTAATGTGTGGATGCAAACCCTTAGTACCGTGTACAACAGGGGCTTTTGGAGTGGTTATTACCTTGGGCAAAAACTGGGCGAATGGAGTACCGCAAATGGCAGTATGGCCACGCAAAGAAAGGTTTACATTGGCAAAGGCAGGCACTTTTTCCCGAAGGCAAATATTGGCGAATTTGTTATTGAAGCTTATGATGTTACAGTGGGCGATAAGATATTAATAACCGGCCCTACTACCGGGGCACAGGAAACTACCGTTAGCAGCCTTATGGCAAATGATACGGTTACAGAGCGTGCCACTAAAGGAGACAACATTACGCTGCCTCTGGATTTCAGGATACGCCCCGGAGATAAGCTGTACAAGCTGGTAAGAACTGAATATGCTAGCAACTGATGCTTACCATAACCCTGCAACGCGCCAAGTGCATTGGCTGTAACTACTGTGCAGACCTGGCTCCCGAAAAGTTTGTGATGAGCCGGAAAGATGGCAAATCGGTACTGCTGCATTCTGTAGAAAAGAAAGGTTTTTTTACCCTGAAAGAGGCTGATATGACGCAAACAGCATCTTGCGAAAATGCCGCTAAGGCCTGCCCGGTAAAAATTATAACCATCCGATTTTAAACGCTTATATTTCGCACAAGTAGTTTATAAATTTTATACATCAAAAACCTGTATTAGGAAGAGCATGAAGCTTTGTATGTTCTCAGTATGTCATTAAACTTATAATAAACGAAAATACATAATAGCCTGAATATTTTTTTCTCGCAAAGGCATAAAGCCGCAAAGCTTTGCGGCTTTGCGCCTTAGCGAGAAATATTTAAAACAAAAAAACGCCGTTACGGTTATTAAAACCGAACGGCGTTCTCATAGTTGCCAAAGTGGCTGATGAATTAAAGTGGCCTTCTCCTGCCGCTAATCAGGTTAAACAAGATCATAATGACTGCAACCACAAGCAGCAGGTGGATAAGGCTTCCGGCTACATGAAAAGCAAAGCTTCCCATTGCCCAGCCAATTATCAGTAGTATGGCAATTATATACAGTAAACTTCTCATAGCGTTTATATTTTAGGTTATAGATAAGGTTATTCAGGTTTATTATTTGGCAGCATCTACCTTAGCCTGAAGCGTTTTTGCCTGGTCAAGGTGGCTTCTAAGGTTAGGCAGCATTTTTGCGGCCCATGCCTTGATATCCGGGTCTTTAGCGTTTTCAGCTGCTTTTTCTATCTTGCTTATTGCTTTCTCATGGCCGTCTACCATAGCATCGGCATACGCTTTATCAAAGTCATGCCCTGTTTTATCATTAAGGCTTTTAAAGTCATCGTTACCATCTTCAGTAAGTGTTTGCGGTATCGTAATACTTTTAGCAGCAGCAGCAGCTTTCAGCTCATCAAAAGATTTTGCATGCATCTCTGCCATCATTTTACCAAAAGCTTTAGTTTCTGCATGAACACCTTTAGTTTGTGCCAGTTTACCAAGCTCAATCTCCTTAAGGTCTGTGTCAGCAGCAAATACCAGGTATTCAGAATCGTCTTCCAGACTGTCTTTAGCTGTATCGTCAAACGTTTGTTCGTTGGCTTCTTCAGCGGCTTCTTTACTGTCTTCTGCTTTAGGTTCCTGCTTGCACGAAGTTGCTCCTAATGAAAGGGTAACTACAGCGGCTCCAAGAAACAGTTTGCTAAATAATGAGGTCTTTTTCATGATAGGTTATTTTTGTGTTTTTGTATAATGCTAAATTACTTTGTTAAAATACACCGTGCTGTTAGCAATATCACAATAAGTGTTAGGGTAATGCTAAATGTTTTCAAATCAGGCATACGCATTTTGTAGCTGTATCTTCCGGCAAAAAGATTACCTTTGCAAAAAACATGAAATGAATAACAACGATGTATTTAAAAAGCTGCGCGTGGCGCTGCAACTGCGCGACGACCAGATCGTAGAAATCCTTGAGCTTGTAGACTTCCGTATTTCTAAGGCAGAGCTTGGGGCTTTCTTTCGCAATACAGACCACCCTAACTATATGGAGTGTGGCGACCAGGTATTACGCAATTTTTTAAATGCACTTATCATTCACCTGCGCGGTACTAAAGAAGCGCCTAAAAATCCGCAGGACGTTATTAATACTAATAGAGAAGCCGTAAAAACTGCGCCGAGGCTTCAGGATGCCGATAACGCACCTCGTGCAAGTAAAGCCCCTGCAAAAAAGCCTGCACCTAAAAAGCAAAAAGGCCCTTTTGCCAAACCTAAAAAACCAGAACCTGTAGTTGAAAGGGTAAAATTCAACAACGGTAAAAATAAAAAAGGATAAGCGCAAGCTTATCCTTTTTGGTTATTATAATAAATACATTTAGTGCGTTGACACCACTTTTAAGCCAATAATAGAAGCTATTAGTGTGCTAATAAAAAACATGCGTAAAAACGTGGCGGGTTCTTTAAAAACAAAGATACCTACCAATACTGTACCCACTGCCCCTATTCCTGTCCATACTGCATAAGCGGTACCTAAAGGAAGTGTTTGCGTAGCTTTTAGCAAAAGTCCCATACTTAAAAAAAGGCATGCTATAAAGCCGGTGTACCAAAGGTATGATTCTGTTCCTGTTGTTTCTTTTCCTTTACCCAGGCAAAGTGTAAACCCTACTTCAAAAAGCCCGCCAATAATCAATAGTATCCAATTCATAATTTTGTTCTGTTTTATGAGGCAAAGCTATGGATTGCCATTGGGAACAAATTTTGCAAATGGTAAAAAATATGGTTATTTTATCTCTGCCCTAATACGGCTAAGGCTTGCCTGTGTAATACCGAGATATGATGCAATATGTCCTAATTGTACACGTTGTATAAGGTGGGGATACATGGTAATTATTTCATTATAGCGTTCTAAAGCCGTACGAAATTGCCTGCTTATAAGCCTTTCTTCCACTTTGAGCAATTCAACTTCGGCAAACTTCCTGCCCCAGTTTGCAATGTGAATGTCCTGATAATACAATTTCCTGATGCTTTCAACTTCCATCCTATATAACTCACAGTCCTCTAAAAGCTCTATACTCTCATATCCTTTTTCGTCGGCAACAAAGCTTTTCATTGATATTACTGTATCGCCTTCTTTGCCAAACCAAAATGTTACCTGGTTATCTCCCCTCTCAGAATATGCCCTAACGATACCTGACTTTATAAAATAAATAGACTTCTCTACGGTATCTGCATGTATAATAACGTGCCCTTTGGGTAAGGAAACTTCATGCAGGTGCTCCTTTAAAGCCTGTTTAGAAGCAGGCGGAATCAAGTAGATGCCATCAAGAATTTCATCAAAGTCCATTGTGTTTGCATATTTGGTATACTGCAAAACTAAAACAAAAAAGCCGGACATTACTGTCCGGCTTATATAAGATGCTATTGACTATACTTAGTCTTTTACAAATTTTTGTACATACTTGTTGTCTGTAGTTTGTATCTCTACAAAATAAACACCGGCCTCTAATATCCTCACGTCAATTTTATTGTCTGCGAAGTTAGTAACCGATATTGTTTTACCAAAAAGGTCAACAATTTTAACTGCTTTAATTACCTCATCTGTTTTTATGTTAAGCACTGTAGTTGCAGGGCTTGGATAAATGACAAGGTTATTTTTTACAATTGGGTTTTTAATGCTTAGTGTGCTAATGGTTACACATTCGCTTACTGCATTACAACCATTAAACTCAATCATTACAGCATACTGTCCGTTTGCGGTAGCAGTATAGCTTTGATCTGTAGCTCCTTCTATTACTGCATTTCCGTTAGCACAATCTACCCACTGGTAAGTAGCACCTTGCTGGATTGCTGTAATGGTCTCTGCGTTTAAAGATGTAGTTGCATCAAGTGTATTTACCTCTATGGTAAGCGTAGCTGTAGCAGCACACTGGTTTGCATCCGGTGTAAAGGTATACGTCGTAGTCGCTGTGTTATTAAGCTCAGGCGACCATGTACCTGTTATACCATTAGTAGATGTTACAGGCAGTGCTTCAAGCGTAGCGCCTGAACATACAGGATCTACCACAGCAAACTCTGGTGTCGTAGCAGGAGTAACCTCTATGGTAAGCGTAGCTGTAGCAGCACACTGGTTTGCATCTGGTGTAAAGGTATAAGTAGTCGTAGCTGTATTATTCAGCTCCGGAGACCATGTACCTGTAACACCGTTTACAGACGTTGTAGGCAATGCAGCAAGTACAGTACCAGAACATATAGCATCTACAGTTGTAAATACCGGTTCTACAACAGGGTTAACCACTATGGTTAATGTAACGGTATCTGCACAGTTACTCTCTGGTGTAAAGGTATAGGTAGTGGTTGCTGTATTATTAAGCGCCGGAGACCATGTACCAGTAATACCATTTGTAGATGTTGTAGGTAATGCTGCAAGTGTAGCACCTGAACATATTGGTGCAACTGCTGCAAATGTTGGTGTTCCTACAGGGTTAACTGTAATAGTTAACGTAGCTGTAGTAGCACACTGGCCTGTTGCAGGTGTAAAGGTATAGGTAGTAGTCGCTGTGTTGTTAAGCGCCGGAGACCATGTACCCGTAACTCCATTTGTAGATGTTGTAGGCAACGCTGCAAGTGTAGCACCAGAACATATAGGAGCAACAACAGCAAATGCAGGAACTGTAGCAGGTGTAACTTCTATAGTAAGTGTAACTGTAGTAGCACACTGGCCTGTTGCAGGTGTAAAGGTATAGGTAGTAGTCGCTGTATTGTTAAGCGCCGGAGACCATGTACCCGTAACTCCGTTTGTAGACGTTGTTGGCAACGCTGCAAGTGTAGTACCAGAGCATATAGGAGCAACAACAGCAAATGCAGGAACTACTACAGGGTTAACTGTAATGGTTAGCGTAGTTGTAGCAGCACACTGGCCTGTTGCAGGTGTAAAGGTATAAGTAGTAGTCGCTGTATTATTAAGCGCAGGAGACCATGTACCTGTAACACCGTTTGTAGACGTTGTTGGCAACGCTGCAAGTGTAGCACCAGAACATATAGGAGCAACTGCTGCAAATGCAGGAACTACTATTGGGTTAACCGTAATAGTTAACGTAGCTGTAGTAGCGCACTGTCCTGTTGCAGGCGTAAAGGTATAGGTAGTAGTCGCGGTGTTATTAAGCGCCGGAGACCATGTACCTGTAACACCATTTGTAGATGTTGTTGGCAACGCAGCAAGTGTAGCACCAGAACATATTGGGGCAACGACAGCAAATGCAGGAACTGTAGGCGCGTTAACAGTAATGGTTAACGTAGCCGTAGCAGCACATTGTCCTGCCGATGGCGTAAAGGTATAGGTAGTAGTCGCTGTGTTATTAAGTGCCGGAGACCATGTACCTGTAACACCGTTTGTAGATGTTGTTGGTAATGCAACAAGTGTAGCACCAGAACATATAGGAGCAACAGCTGTAAATGTTGGCGCTACTATCGGGTTAACCGTAATGGTTAGCGTAGTTGTTACCGCACACTGCCCTGTTGCAGGTGTAAAGGTATAGGTAGTAGTCGCTGTATTATTAAGCGCAGGAGACCAAGTACCCGTAACACCGTTTGTAGACGTTGTTGGTAATGCTGCAAGTGTAGCACCAGAACATATAGGAGCAACAACAGCAAATGCAGGAACTACTATTGGGTTAACCGTAATAGTTAACGTAGCTGTAGTAGCACACTGGCCTGTTGCAGGTGTAAAGGTGTAGGTAGTAGTAGCTGTATTATTTAGCGCCGGAGACCATGTACCTGTAACACCGTTTGTAGATGTTGTAGGTAACGCTGCAAGTGTAGCACCAGAACATATTGGTGCAACTGCTGCAAATGCAGGTACTGTTGGTGCATTAACCGTAATGGTTAGTGTAGCCGTAGTAGCGCACTGTCCTGTTGCAGGCGTAAAGGTATAGGTTGTAGTCGCTGTATTATTAAGCGCAGGAGACCATGTACCTGTAACACCGTTTGTAGATGTTGTAGGCAATGCCGCAAGCGTAGTACCAGAACATATAGGCGCAACTGCTGCAAATGCAGGAACTGTACCCGGTGTAATAGTAACGTTTACGTTTACTCTTGGGCTTTCGCAGCCATTTACGGTTTGCGTTGCATAGTATGTACCGGTAGCTAGTGTAGCTGTAGCTGCCAGGGCAGTTCCGCCTGTAGCGTTAGCATACCATTTAACAGCAGTACCTGTAGCAACAAGGTTAGCTACTGTAGCGCTTCCGCAGAAGATTTGTGCAGCCGCCGTTGGAGCAAGAGGGCCGGCCGGAGCAGCATTAACTGTTACAGTTGCTGTAGACGTACATCCTCCTGCACTCTTAACAGTTACCTGGTACGTACCCGGAAGTACATTTGATAATACCGCTGAATCCTGGAAGTTTGTTCCGTCGATGCTATAAGTAAATCCTGTAGGTGCTGTAACAGTTACAGTACCCAGAGGTGCAGCACAAGTAGGCTGCGTAACCGAAACTACCGGAGTAGCCGGAACTTGCGGCGCTGCGTTAATTGTAACCGGAGTTACAGCAGATATACATCCCGCTGCATTTTTAACCGTTACACTATAAGTACCTGCTACAACTGTAGCAAAAATAGCAGATGCCTGATAAGCCGTACCATTAATACTGTATGTTAATCCTGTACCTAATGGTGCAGTAACCACAATATTTCCGGTAGATGTAGTACAATCAGGCTGTGTAACTGTAACAAGAGGCGTAGCCGGTACTTCTACAGCAGCGTTGATAGTAACCGAAGTTACAGCCGATGTACATCCCGCAGCATTTTTAGCCGTTACGTTATAAGTACCTGCTGCAAGTGCAGTAAAGGTAGACGATGCCTGGTAGGTTGTACCATTAACACTAAAGGTTAATCCGCTACCTGTTGGCGATGTTACTACAATTGTTCCTGTAGCAACCGCACAAGACGGCTGTGTAGTTGTTACTACCGGAGCAGTTGGCGTTGCAGGAGCAGCGTTTATAGTAACCGAAGTTACAGCCGAGATACATCCTGCAGCATTTTTAGCCGTTACATTATAAGTACCTGCTGCAAGAGCAGTAAATGTAGACGATGTCTGATAATTTGTCCCATCAACACTGAACGTTAATCCTGTACCTGTTGGTGCAGTAACTACAATAGTACCTGTAGCAACTGAACAAGTAGGTTGTGTAGTTGTTACAACCGGTGTTTCAGGTGTTGCAGGAGCTGCGTTTATTGTAACCGAAGTTACGGCCGATGTACATCCCGCAGCGTTTTTAGCAGTTACATTATAAGTACCTGCTGCAAGTGCAGTAAATGTAGCTGATGCCTGATAGATTGTACCATTAACACTAAAGGTTAATCCGGTACCTGTTGGCGATGTTACTACAATTGTTCCTGTAGCAACCGCACAAGATGGCTGAGTAATTGTTACTACCGGAGCCGTAGGCGTTGCAGGAGCAGCGTTGATTGTAACCGAAGTTACAACCGAGATACATCCCGCTGCGTTTTTAGCGGTTACACTGTAAGTACCTGCTGCAAGGCTGCCAAATGTAGCCGATGCCTGATACGTTGTACCATTAACACTATAAGTAAGTCCTGTACCTGTTGGTGCAGTAACTGCAATAGTACCTGTAGCAACTGCACAAGTAGGTTGTGTAGTTGTTACAACCGGAGTTGATGGAGTTGCAGGTGCAGCATTGATAGTAACCGAAGTTACGGCAGAGATACATCCCGCAGCATTTTTAGCCGTTACATTATAAGTACCTGCTGCAAGTGCAGTAAAGGTAGCTGATGCCTGATAGGCCGTACCATTAACACTATAAGTAAGTCCTGTACCTGTTGGCGATGTTACTACAATTGTTCCTGTAGCAACCGCACAAGATGGCTGAGTAATTGTTACTACCGGAGCCGTTGGCGTTGCAGGAGCAGCGTTGATTGTAACCGAAGTTACAGCCGATGTACATCCTGTAGCATTCTTAGCAGTTACACTGTAAGTACCTGCTGCAAGGTTTCCAAATGTAGCCGATGCCTGATACGTAGTACCATTTACACTATAAGTAAGTCCTGTACCTGTTGGTGCAGTAACTACAATAGTACCTGTAGCAACTGAACAAGTAGGTTGTGTAGTTGTTACAACCGGTGTTGCAGGTGTTGCAGGGGCAGCATTGATGGTAACCGAAGCAGCCCATGATATACATCCTGCCGAGTTTTTAGCAGTTACGCTATAAGTACCTACCGCAACATTGCTAAATGTATTTGATGTTTGGTAAGTAGTACCATTAATACTAAAAGTTAAATCTGTACCTGTTGGCGTGTTAACAACCATAGATCCTGTGCTCACAGCACATGTTGGCTGTGTAGCTGTAACTGTTGGCCTTGCCGGTGCAGATGGTGCAGGATTAACTATAGCTGAATTTATTGTAGATATACAGCCTGCTGCATTTTTAGCAGTAACACTATATGTTCCCGGCCCAACATTTGCAAAAGTAGCCGATGCCTGGTAGGTAGTACCGTTAATGCTATAGGTAAGTCCTGTACCTGTTGGTGCAGTAACTACAATAGTTCCTGTAGCAGATGCACAGTTTGGCTGTGTAATTGTTACAACCGGAGTCTGAGGAGCAGCATTAACCGTTACCGTAACCGGAACCCTTGCACTCTCGCAATTGTTAACTGTTTGGGTAGCGTAATATGTTCCTGATGATGTTATGGCTGTAGTAGCTGCAAGAGCTGATCCGCCATTTGCTGTATTATACCATTTTATGTTACTACCTGTAGCAACAAGGTTAGCAACTGTAGCGCTTCCGCAGAAGTTTTGAGCCGCAGCTGTAGGTAATGCCGTTGCATTAACAGTTATAGAAACCGCATTTCTTGCACTTTCGCAACCATTTACAGTTTGAGATACAAAGTATGTGCCCGTAGTAACCGCTGCTGTTGGAGCAAGAGCAGTTCCGCCTGTAAATACGTTATACCATTTAATGTTAGTACCTGTAGCAACAAGGTTAGCCACTGTGGCGCTTCCACAAAGTAAAAGGTCTGAAGCGTTAGGTATTTGCGTTGTAGTAATTGTTACATAAGCCTGTGCTTTATTACTTTCACAACCGTTTAGTGTTTGTGTTACAAAATAAGTACCTGTAACAAGAAGCGTGTTAGATGGTAGTGGGTTGCCATTATCATCGTTATACCATTTAAGAGCAGTACCTGTAGCAACAAGGTTAGCCACGGTAGCGCCATTACATAAGGTTTGGTTTGTAACAGTAGCATATTGTGTACGGTTTACTGTTACCGCAACCGCTGTACGGCTACTCTCACAACCGTTAACAGTTTGCGATACATAGTAAGTACGGGTTGTTAGGTCTGTAAACGGATCAAGAGCAGAACCTCCTGTAGCAGCAAGATACCATTTTAGATTAGTACCTGTAGCAACAATATCTATTAATGAATTATCTCCACAAAATGTTTGTGCAGATGCCGTAGGCGCTATAGTAGATCCTAATGTTACAACCACCGCAGTACGTGGGCTCTCGCAACCACTAACGGTTTGCGATGCGTAGTAAGTACGTGCTGTAAGGGCTGTAGTTGCAACAAGCGCTGTTCCGCCCGTAGTTGCTGTATACCATTTTATGTTAGTACCATTAGCAACAAGGTTAGCTACTGTAGCACTACCACAAAAGTTTTGTGTAGCAGCAGCTGTAGGAGCGTTTGTAGATGAACCTATGATTATATAAGCCTGAGCTTTGTTACTCTCACAACCATTTACGGTTTGTGTTACATAATAAGTACCTGTAGCAAGAAGCGTATTAGCTGGTAATGGGTTACCATTATCATCATTATACCATTTAATAGCAGTACCAGTAGCTACAAGGTTAGCCACGGTAGCACCACTACAAAGGGTTTGGTTTGTAGTATTCGCATACTCTGTACGATTTGCAGTTATTGCAACTGCTCTACGGGTACTTTCGCATCCGTTAACCGTTTGCGACACATAGTAAGTACGGGTAGTTAATTCAGTATAAGGGTCAAGGTAAGAACCTCCGTTAGCATCAAGATACCACTTAAGGTTACTACCGTTAGCTACAATATCTATTATGTATTTATCTCCACAAAATGTTTGGGCAACTGCTGTAGGAGCTGCTACCGCAGATCCGCTAACCGTTACATAAATTACATTCCTGGCACTTTCGCAGCCATTGATTGTTTGTGTTGGGAAATAATATCCTGTAACAAGTGGCGTGGTTGGTGCAAGCGGGCTTCCGCCAAAGTCAACATTATACCATTTGATGTTAGTACCTGTAGCTACAAGGTTAGCTACAGTACCGCTTCCGCAAATCTGTACATCTGATGATTCCGGCATTACAGTATTATTTACCGTCACTAAAATTCCGGCACGGCTACTCTCACAACCGTTTACCGTTTGCGTTGCATAGTAAACACCAGAAACTAATGCTGTATTTGATGTTACAGCAGTTCCGCCTGTTGCAGCGCGATACCATCTGATATTGACGCCGCTTGCTACAAGATTAGCAACTGTTGCACTACCACAAAAACTTTGTGCAGAAACTACAGGTGCAACTGTAGCAGATCCGCTTACGGTTACATATACTACATTTCTCTGGCTTTCGCAGCCATTAATTGTTTGTGTTGCAAAATAGTATCCTGTAACAAGTGGCGTGGTCGAAGCAAGTGGGCTTCCTCCAAAGTCAACATTATACCATTTAATGTTAGTACCGGTAGCTACAAGGTTAGCTACAGTACCACCTCCACAAATCTGAAGATCAGATGCGGTAGGAACTGCCACAGCATTTACTATTACGGTAACCGATGTACGGCTACTCTCACAATTGTTTACCGTTTGAGATACATAATAGGTACCTGTGCTTACTGCTGCATTTGACGTTAAAGCCGTAGAAGCCGTAGCTGACGCATACCATTTTAAGTTAATACCACTTGCAACAAGGTTTGCTACTGTAGTAGTACCACAAAAGTTTTGCGCAGTAGCTATAGGAGCAACGGTGTTGCACGAACTACACCTGATATATCTTGACCTGTTAACATTTTCATTACCGCAATTTCCATTAGCATGAATAAAATAACGGATGTTACCAGATACGTTGCCAGAACTCCATGTTACCGGTCCTGTTCCTGAAGCGTATACAATGTTACCCGCAGCATTAGTAATGGTAATAAAGTCTGTAGCAACAGAAGTGCTAAATACATATTGCCTTCCGGCAGTAACGTTTACATAACTAAGTTCTCCGGCATAGGCATTTGTAACAATAGTTTCGTTAGCGCCTGTGCATGAAGGGGTAAAAGCAGTATCGGGATAAACACCGTAACTTGCAGAATTACATATTAGCGAAGGGTTTGTAGTAAAACTTCCGCCTGCAATCCAGGGTCCCACCTGGGTATCACAAACCGACCTTACAAATATGTAATATGTTGTACTTGGTGGTAAATCATTTATTATTACTCCCGCAGATGTAAGGATACCACCTTCTTCGGTAGCATCGTCATAAGGAAGCCTGCTGTTGTAGCTAAGCTCGTACTGATAGCCCAAAGGTGCTGGTGAACCTGTTGCCCACCTGACTGTAGCCGAACTTGAAGTAATGTCGCTAAACGTAAAATTTGATGGTGAGCCACAGTTAACTGAAGCACACTGTACAAACCTGGTTCTTGACACAGCTGCTGTACCACAAGATAAACCAGTATGCGTATAGAAACGCACAGTACCATTATACGTGCCTGAGCTCCAAACAAGTGGTGTATAACCAGAGGCAATTGTTACACCGTTAGCGTTTGTTATGGTCAAAAGATCTGTAGTTACACTACTGGTAAAAGTATATCTCTTGTTTGCCGTAATATTAACACCACTATATTCGCCCGCATAACCACTTGTTGTAATGCTCTCAGGCGAACCTGTGCACTGGGGTGTATAAGGGTTTGAAGGAAACTGCCCATAAGTTCCGGCAGTACAGCCCGTAGCAGGGCTTGTTGTAAACTCAAGCGCAGCCCATGGGCTGTTACCGTTGCTACAAATAGTCCTTACCCATACATAGTAACGGGTAGACTCTGTAAAACCGGTTGATGTGCTTGAATTTGTAGTTGTTGTAATTGTACCATTTGGGTAAGTATCATCAGGAGATAGGCCGTTTAGCTCAGTAAAAACTAACTGATATCCCTGAACGTTACCTCCAACTGGGTTCCATGTAAACGTAGCTGAATGCGGGCCAACATTGGTCGCGCTAAAGTTGAATGGTGTACTACATCCTCCCGCACTCGATGTAATGTACCTGGTACGGCTTACGTTTTCGGTTCCGCAAGACGAGTTTGTGTTAAGGTAATAGTTTATATTACCATTGTAGTTGCTGTTTGTCCAGCTAAGAGGCGTAAAACCTGAAGCAAGTACAGTACCCGTAGGAGTAGCTATGGTAATGTAATCTGCTCTTGAGCTCGAAAAAACATACGATCTTCCGGCAGCAACAGCCACTACCGAAAACTCTCCTGCGTAAGCAGAGGCGGTAATGGTTTCTAAACTCCCGGTATCAGTTGGTATGTATACACCGCTGGGATATTGACCATACTGCGCCGTAGTACATGCCGCAGGTTGTGCCGCCGGAGTTGCCGTCCGGTTTGCTAAAGATGCTGACGGATCTGGCGGAATGGCCTTAAAAAGACCTGAACCACTAATCCTACTGGGGCCATTGTTATGGCGTTCTAAATTTTGGGCACTCGCGAGTACCCCAAAAAAGAGAAGTAATAGAAGTAACTTTTGTTTCATATATGGTAGTTAATTATTCAAAAAAAATAATTCCACCCATAAAAACCAGACACAATTTCTCCCTGACAAGCGCAGGCAGTTATGCCTGCATATAAAATGCAACATAGTATTTAAGGAAAACTAATGCTATCCGGTATAAACCATTGGTCGTTATGGTTGGCTTACGCAAAGAAACAATTAGTAAATCATTTTTCAATACACAACAATGGGTATTTTTTAACAAAATTTTATACATTTAACAAAATTAACAATTAACCATAAAACATATCATAATATTAATTTTCGACTAACATTAACTAAATATTACTTATTATTATTGCGAAATAAACAAAGTTTATATCATATCTACCTACAATTATCGACCTGGTAATCTTATTATTTTACACTTTTCAACAAAATATTAAAATTTCAATTAATCAATAATCATCACATTGTGTAAAAATTTACAACTTTTTATAACATATCTGAGTAATCAAAAAAGGGCTGCCGGAATCCCGGCAGCCCATCTCACATCAATTAAAACACCATTATTGCCAGCCACCGCCAAGGGCTTTATAAAGCCTGACTTCGGCTGAAAACTGGTTTCTTTTTACTGCTGCCAGCTCAAGCTCGCTTTGCAACACGTTGCTCTGTGCGGTAATAACCTCCAGATATGTAGCCAGGCCACTTGCAAAAAGCTTATCGGCATTGCCTACTCCTCTTTGCAGGTTGGCTACACGTTCTGTTGCAAAAGTGCGCTCTTCTTTCAGCTTTTCTATTTCTGCCAGTGCATCAGACACCTCTCCTACTGCTACTAAAACCTGCTGCCTGAATGAGATAACCGCTTTTTCACGGTCTATTTTAGCTACTTCATATTGTGTTTTTAACCTCCTGCCCTGTAGCAATGGCTGCGTTAAACTACCTGCTACCAAACCGAATAAAGAGGCAGGCATATTAAACCAGTTGTCTGATTTAAAAGAGTTAACACCACCATTAGCTGTAATGTTAAGCGCCGGATACATAAATGCTTTTGCAATACCCACACGGGCATTTGCAGCATTAAGTTCATATTCCTGGGCTTTTACATCGGGCCTGTGGCTTAGTATGTTAGTGGGTACTCCTGTAGGCAGGCTGTCATGCAGCTGTGCAGTATCAAGCGTACCTCCTTTAGAAATTTCGGCAGGCATGGCACCTGTAAGCAGGCTAAGTGCATTTTCCTGAAGTATGGTTTCTTTTTCAAGTTGCGGCACTATTTGTGCAGCCCTTAAGCGCTGTGCCTCTGCCTGCTCTACCGCAAGATGGGTTACCTGACCCGCATCAAACTGGCGTGTAACCATGTTTACGGTATTTTCGCTAAGGTCACGATTCTTTTTAGCAACACTAAGCTGCGCATCAAGCATAAGCAGGTTATAATACCCCTGTGCCACAGCACTTACAAGGTTTGCCTGTATGGCTTTTTTGGCTTCCTCTGTTTTTAAGTATGTAGCAAGTGCTTCTTTTTTACGGCTGCTTATTTTACCCCAGATATCTGCTTCCCATGATAAGGTAGCCCCGGCATTATAATCTTCAATATGACTGGTATTCAAAAAATTATTAAGGCTTATACCGTTAAGGCTGTTTTGAGACGGTATGCTGGTGTTGGCCGTAACCGCAGCGTTAAACTGCGGTATCTGCCCCCATTTCGACTGTCTTAGCAACTGCCTTGACGCTTCGATATTCTTTATACCTATCTGTAAATCGTTGTTACCTTTAATAGCGCGGTTTATAAGTTCCTGCAACTGCGGATCTGTAAAAAACTTGTTCCACGGCATATCAGCAACCGTTGCCGTATCTTTAGAAAAAGCGTTTCTATAGGCTTCCGGCAGTCCATCCTGCGGTGCAGGTACATCTTTAGAGACCTTACAGCCCGAAAGTACCAGCACCAGCAACATTGTTATATATATACTATATGTTTTCATTACAATTACTTAATTAGTTCTAAGCCGTTATCTGCATGAACAGGCTCTTCTTCTTTTCGCGATACTTTTTCCTGAAGGTACTGGAACACGATGAACAATACCGGAATGATAAACAAACCTAATATTACACCTGATATCATACCACCTGCTGCACCTATACTAATAGAGTGGTTACCCTGCGCTGATGGCCCGGTAGCTCTCATCATTGGTACAAGGCCCACAACAAATGCAAGTGATGTCATGATGATAGGGCGAAGCCTAAGCTTGGCTGCTTCCAGCGATGATGCCAGTAGCGATTTGCCTGCCTTGCGCCGCTGTACAGCAAACTCTACAATAAGGATGGCGTTTTTAGCAAGAAGCCCGATAAGCATTACCAGTGCTACCTGTACATAAATGTTATTTGAAATACCTGTAAGGCCAATGGCTGCAAATACCCCGAAGATACCTGTTGGGATAGATAATATTACCGCAAACGGCAGTATATAGCTCTCATACTGTGCCGCAAGCAGGAAGTAGATAAAGATAAGGCTCAGGCCAAAGATCACGGCAGATTGACCACCCGATGTTATCTCTTCCCTTGTCATACCAGAGAACTCATAAGAGTAACCCGATGGCAGCGATTTTGCCGCAACTTCTTCTACCGCCCTAATAGCATCACCAGAACTGTAACCCGGTTTTTGTATGGCGTTTATACCCATAGAGTTAAACAGGTTGTAGCGCGATGCATTTTCAGGGCCATAAACACGTACCAGTTTTACCAGTGTGTTTACAGGCACCATTTCGCCAAGTTTGTTTTTTACAAACACCGCATCAAGCGACTCCGGTGTGGCACGGTTACCTTTATCGGCCTGAACCATAACACGGTAGTATTTACCAAATCGGTTAAAGTCAGATACCTGTGCACTACCGTAATAAGCCTGCACCGTTTGCATAAGGTCTTTTACACTTACGCCAAGTTGTTCTGCCTTTACATCATCAACCTCCATTTCAAACTGAGGATAATCTGCACGGAACGATGTAAATGCCACGGCTATTTCCGGGCGCTGCATCAATTCACCAATAAACTTGTTACCTACTTCGCTAAACTTGCCCAGTGAGCCACCGGTCTTATCCTGAAGCACCATATCAAGGCCATCCACGTTACTAAAGCCGGGAACGGTTGGGAACGTAAATACAAAGAAGTTAGCACCTTTAACAGCGCCAAGTTTTTGGCGTGCCTGGTCCATAATGGCATTAATATCTTTTACTTCTCCCCTCTCTTTCGATTCTTTAAGAAGGATAAATGCAACCCCAAATGATGGGCTTGATGACTGGGTGATTACATTAAATCCGGATAGTCCCATCAGGGTACGCTGAGATTCAAGTGTTTTTAAAGCTGCCTGTGCTTCTTCCATGGCCTGGCTGGTACGGTCTAACGATGTGCCCGCAGGCATAGAAAGTGATACGGCGATAAAGCCCTGGTCTTCACTTGGTATAAAGCCCGATGGTGTGGTTCTTACCATCCATACGGTAGCTGCAATTACTACTGCAAGGCCTGCAAGGCTGCCCCAACGGTAGCGTATTAAAAAGCGTAAGCTGCCTACATAACGGTTGGTTATCTTATCGAAACCGGAGTTAAAGCCTGTAAAAAAACGCTCTTTAAGGTTTGGTGTTTTGCCATCTGCTTTTTTAGGAGCATGCTGTTTAAGGAATAGCGCGGCAAGCGCCGGACTAAGCGTTAGTGCATTGATAGCAGAAATTACAATGGCTATGGCAAGCGTAAAGGCAAACTGCCTATAAAACACCCCTGTAGAACCCTGCATGAAACCTACCGGAAGGAACACAGCCGACATTACCAGTGTAATAGAGATAATGGCTCCTGTAATTTCGCTCATGGCAGATGTTGTAGCTGCCTTTGGCGGCAGGTGCCGGTGTTCCATCTTGGCATGCACGGCCTCGACAACCACAATGGCATCATCGACAACAATACCAATGGCAAGTACCAATGCAAACAGTGTAAGAAGGTTGATAGAGAAACCAAATACCGACATGAAGAAGAACGTACCCAATAGTGCCACCGGAACGGCAATAGCTGGGATTAGTGTAGAGCGGAAATCCTGAAGGAACAGGAACACTACTATGAATACCAGTATAAACGCCTCAATAAGGGTAGATTTTACCTGGTCTATAGAGGCATCAAGCATTACCTTAGTATTATATAGTATAAGGTGCTTTACCCCTTTAGGGAAATCTTTAGATGCTTTGGTAAGCAGTTTGTCTACCGCTATCTGAATATCATTTGCATTAGAGCCCGGCAGCTGCATAACTGCAATGTTTACGCCCGGCTTGCCGTTTACACGGGTAAAGTTACCGTAGCTGTAGGCGCCAAATTCTACACGGGCTACATCTTTAAGGCGCAGCATAGACCCATCTGGGTTAGTACGCACAATAATGTTGCCATAATCTGTAGGCTTGTTTAGCTTACCCTTATATTTTATTACGTATTCAAATGACTGTGTACTGTTCTCACCAAACTTACCGGGAGCTGCCTCAAGGTTCTTGTCCTGTATGGCCGCCATAACTTCCTGCGGGCTGATGTTGTAAGAGGCCATCTGACCCGGATTTAGCCATACCCTCATTGAGTAGTCTTTATTACCTCCAAAAATGATGGATTGCCCTACACCGGGAATCCTCTTAATCTCTGGGATAATGTTTATCTGGGCATAGTTAGCCAAAAATGTCTGGTCGTACTGCGACTCGTCTTCAGAGTACAGATCGGCCACCATAATAAGGCTGTTTTGCTGCTTGGCAGTAGTTACACCCGCCTGTATTACTTCGGCAGGAAGCTGGCTGGTAGCCTGCGCCACACGGTTTTGTACGTTTACCGCAGCCTGGTCTGGGTTAGTGCCAAGTTTAAAATATACGCTGATAACCAGCGATCCGTCGTTACTGGCAGTAGAGGTCATGTAACTCATGTTCTCTACCCCGTTTATTGATTCTTCCAGCGAAGGCGCTACCGACCGCAGTACGGTTTCGGCATTAGCACCGGGATACACCGCAGTAACCTGTACTGCCGGTGGTGCGATATCCGGAAACTGTGTTAAGGGCAGCGATGTAAGGCCTATTACCCCTAAAATAGCCAAAAGGATACTTATGACCGTAGCCAAAACCGGCCGGCCTATAAATTTTTGAAACATGTTTAATTGATGTTAAAGAGTTAGTTGTAAATTACTTAACGGCAACTTCAGGTGTTATTTTTTCAGGTACGATAACCGCACCATCCTGCAGGCTTTCAAAGCCTTTATACACAATTCTGTCACCGGCTTTAAGGCCGTCTTTAATAAGGTAATCAGTGCCCGATTTGCCCAGTACATTTACAGGTATCTTGGTAATTTTGTTGTCTTTGTCTACAGTATATACAAATATTTTATCCTGTATTTCTGCCGTAGCAGCCTGCGGAATAAGTACTGCGTTAGCAAACGGCAGGCCTATTTTTACCTTACCTGTATTACCTGAACGCAACAGCCCTTTAGCATTAGGGAAACTTGCCCTTAGCGTAATGGCACCGGTAGATTTGTCGAACTGGCCGTCTACCATATCTACTTTACCTTTTTGCTCATACTCGCTGTTGTTAGAAAGTACCAGTGCAAGTGGCGGTAGTTTCTTAATTTTATCCGCCAGGGTATTTCCTTCATATTTATCACGGAAAGCCATAAAATCAGACTCACTTAGTGAGAAGTAAGCATGAACCTCAGCAATGTCAGACAGTGTGGTAAGTGGTAGCGGATCTGCGGCAGATACAAGGCTGCCCTGTTTTTTAGGCAAACGGGTAATGTAGCCGCTAACAGGTGCTGTAACTAAAGTATAACCAAGGTTTATCTTAGCCGAAGCTACCGCTGCCTGTGCCTGCCTATTATTGGCTTCTGCTATTTTAAGCGATGCTTTAGCCGATTTAAGCTGGTATTCAGATATTACTTTACCCTCTACCAGTGGCGAAAGTTTTTCAACTTCAAGCTTAGCGTTGATAACAGCAGCTTCAGAAGCATTTAGTGTACCTGTAGCGTTGTTAAGCGCCTCGCGGTAGCGGCTGTCCTGTATCTTGAATATAGGCTGGCCAGCTGCTACATAAGCACCTTCGTCTACAAATATTTTTTCAAGGTAGCCATCTACCTGTGGGCGTATCTCTACATCGGTACGGCCCTCAAGCGTTACCGGATATTCCTGCCAGGTAAAAGCATCGTGCTGTGTTACAGCATATACAGGCAGTGATGGAGCCTGTGCAGCCTGTGGTGCGGCGGTTTCGCCTTTACAGCCGTATAATAGTACAAGGGCTGCTAAAGCTATAGCGTGTATTATGATAGTTTGCTTCATAACGAAATTAAATTATTTAAGGGTGTTAAGTGAGTTTGTAAAAATTTTTACAGAAAATTGATGGTGAATTAATACGTCTAAAAACGTTTAACAGTGTTAAGTGAGTGAGTTAAAAAAAAGAGCCGAAGCACATGAATAAAAGGTTATTAAAATATTTAACGGTGTTAAGTAAAAGGTTTTAAAAAAATGCCTGTTAAAAGCATACTGTAAAATTGGTATTAAATTATTTAATGGTGTTAACTGGTGTGTTAAAAAAAAGCACTACTCTTTTACAAGCGTGCGGATAATGCCGGTAATAGCATCCTTTAATATCTGCGTGTTCATATCTGCATTTAGCCCGTCGCCTATCATGTTTATTGATATAAGGCCATGAATTACAGAAAAGAAAGTGAAATACTTTTGCACAATTACTTCATCTTCCGGGTCATCCTTACCCATCAGCAGCGCTATCTGTGCACTAATAAGATCATAAGGGCAATCGCTCTCTGGTGTACCCTGGTTGCAACAGGTCATCTCTACACCATACATCAACTGGTACATTTCCTTATTTGTATGGGCAAAGTTCCAGTAGGCCATCCACATACCTTCAAGCTTGGCTTCCGGCGAAATGTCTTTGACGTTTACTTCTTCAAGATCTTTTGACAGCAACAGGAAACCTTTACAGGTAAGCTGTTGCAGTATGGCCTCTTTATTAGAAAAATATTCGTAAATTATAGGGGCGGTATATTCTATCTTATCGGCTATCTTACGCATGCTAAGCCCCTGCCAGCCTTCCTGCTTCACGATCTCACGTGCAGCCTTAAGGATGTTAGCCTTAGTCTCTTCTTTTTGCCTGATTATACGTTCTTTACTTCCCATGTTGTTAGGTATTTAAATTACTTAACACCGTTAGGCAAATTTACAGTAATTAAATTCATTAAAAAAAATATTGAGTATAATTTTTTCTTATTGTACCATAAGATAAGATTATACATGGTATACAGCACATTAGTTTAGCCAATGCGCAAGCCGTTATCTACCTTAAAATCAGGAGATAAAAGCACTACATCACCGTCCTGCCCTACTGCGCCAAGTACTAAACATTCGCTCATAAAATTAGCAATCTGTTTTTTAGGAAAGTTAACAACCGCAATTATCTGCCTGTTAACCAGTGCCTCTTTAGTGTAACGCTTAGTTATTTGCGCAGACGTTTTGAGCATTCCCAACTGTTCGCCAAAATCTATCGTAAGCTGAAAGGCAGGTTTGCGTGCATTGGGGAAATCATTAACCTCAATAATAGTACCCACCCGCATTTCTGTCTTTTCAAATTCTTCCCAGGTAAGCATACTTAATTATTTTTTTTGGCATTTATCAGTTGCCATTGGTCATTAAGGTATTTTACCTTGTTAACTTCCTTAATAATGTCTGCACGCTCATCTTCATAATATTCAGATGTCTTGTCTGTTTCAGCATCAAGGTCGGCTGCACGCTCCAGTATGTTTAGCATAACGGGCTTAAGCTTTTCCTGTACAAACTGCGGCATATCGCTAAATAAAGTTTCAAGTTCCTGTTTCAGCATCTATTTTTTATCTAAATTTTTAAAATATCTTTTTATCGTCTTTTTGTAGGCACGGGTAAGTTTCTTCTTAACCTGCTCATTGTTAAAATCTTTACCCACATTAAGGCCGTATAATGAAATCCTGGCCCTTTGTTTATCGTCAGAATACGAGTAAAGATAAAACTTTAAATTTCGCAATGTATCATTACCGGCGGTAAATTCTTTAATAATATACATATTAGCAAAGTGCTTGCGGGATGCCCTGAACTCACCTTCCAGCGTATCTCTCCACTGCGCCGTGCGTGCCTTTTTCCAGTCATCATAAGACAGGTTTTTCTCAAGAAGGCCATGTTTTTGCTGTGATATATATACTTCTTTATCATGTATGCGGGTAGGCGTCCCTACTGTGTCTAAAGTTGGTTCTAAACCTTCTCTTTTTAAAAGGTAAAGCATTTCAGCGGGGCTATGATTTACATCAAAATAAACACCATTAAAGCTAATATTACCTGTTTCAGGCCTGTAGCTTTCAAGGTACCGCTGCGGCATAGATGTAGCCATGAGCACTAAAGCACAAGGCACTGCTAAAACTGCCGGATGCAGTTTTGGGTTTTTCATCTTTAAAAAAAGTACTGCCTTATAATCTTTAATAATTAAATACGCTAATGGTAAAATCAGCAGGCAAAACAGGTCGGTATAATCAACAACACGGCCCAGGTGCAGGCTAAAAGTTTGGTTTAACATATTGGTAAATGGTTGCGAAACAGGGAGTTTCCAGAGGATGAACAACACCGCACTCAGGGCTACTGTACTGGTTTTTAATTTAGGGAAAAGATAAGCCAGAAACAGAGGCAGCACTATTAGCCCAGCAAGATCTGAAAGTTTACCTGTAACTGCATTACCGTACAGGCCTTTAAAAATGTGGTCATTCAATGCCAGTAAAAACAACGACATTACAAAGGCGTAATTGAATATATAGCTGTTGTTACGATTTCCCATAATTTATAATTTAAAATATTACCCCAGCCACCCTTCGCGGTCCAGGCTGCGGTATTGTATGGCTTCACTAATATGTTGCGGTGTAATGGCATCGCTTGTGGCAAGGTCGGCAATGGTGCGGCTCACCTTTAGTATCCTGTCATAGGCACGGGCAGAAAGATTTAGGCGCTCCATAGCAGTTTTAAGCAGTTGCAGCGAAGCATCGTCCAGCTTACAGTATTCTCGTATTTGGCGGCTGCTCATCTGGGCATTATAATGTACGTTTTCAAACTCTTCAAAACGGCGGGTTTGTATTTCGCGGGCAGCGGTAACACGTGCACGGATGTCTACACTGCTTTCGGCTTTTTGGTTGTCGCTTAGTTTTTCAAACGGCACGGGTGTAACTTCGATATGGATATCTATCCTGTCAAGCAACGGGCCCGATATTTTGCTCATATAACGCTGCATTTCATGTGGTGATGAACTAACCGGCGCATCAGGGTCATTAAAGTAACCTCCCGGGCTGGGGTTCATGCTTGCTACAAGCATAAAGCTTGACGGATAAGTTATGGTAAATTTAGCACGGCTTATGGTTACCTCGCGGTCTTCCAGCGGCTGGCGCATTACCTCAAGCACTTCGCGCTTAAACTCCGGTAATTCATCCAGAAAAAGCACGCCGTTATGCGACATAGAAATTTCTCCGGGCTGCGGAAAACTTCCTCCCCCTACAAGTGCTACATTACTAATGGTGTGGTGCGGGCTGCGGAAAGGCCGCTGGTTCATAAGCCCTACATTTTTCAGCTTTCCTGCTACGCTGTGTATTTTGGTGGTTTCTAAGGCTTCGCGCAACGTCATGGGTGGCAGTATACTGGGCAGGCGTTTTGCAAGCATAGTTTTACCGGCTCCCGGAGGGCCTATCAGTATTACGTTATGCCCTCCGGCAGCAGCTATTTCCATACAGCGTTTTATAGATTCCTGACCTTTAACATCGGCAAAATCAAACTCTGGGAAATCGAGCGTTTTATAAAATTCCTCGCGGGTATTTACTATAGTAGGCTGTAGTGTACCGCGCCCCTCAAAAAAGTCGATAATTTCGGTTACATTTTCAAGTCCATAGCAATCAAGCCCCGCTACTATGGCAGCTTCCTTTACGTTTTGCTTCGGCAGAAAAAACCCTTTAAAGCCCTCTTCTTTCGCCTTTATGGCAATGGGCAGCACGCCCCTTATGGGCTGGAGCGAACCATCAAGCGAAAGCTCTCCCATTATAATATACTTGTCTACCTCATCGGTCTTTATCTGCCCAGAGGCAGCAAGTATGCCTACGGCAAGGGTAAGGTCGTATGCCGAGCCTTCTTTACGCACATCGGCCGGAGCCATATTAATGGTTATCTTTTTGCCGGGCAGGCTGTAGCCGTTGTTCTTAAGTGCTGCGGCTATGCGGTAGCTGCTTTCTTTAACGGCGTTATCAGGAAGGCCCACCAGGTGGTAGCCTATACCTTTATCAATATTAACCTCTACGGTTATGGTTGCAGCTTCTACACCAAAGACGGCGCTGCCGAAAACTTTTATGAGCATATGGAATGATTGGAGGCGTGAAAGTACGGAAAATATACTTTTAATAGTAATCTGCCATTTTTCTTTGGCCATTAATTATAAACAAAGAATTTTATACAATGTTAATATTTTTTTTCTTACAACATTTGGTAATATAAGAAAAAAATCTACATTTACAGTATTAAAATTTAAATCAACAACCTAATGAAAAA